>NZ_CP184377.1:0-3653769 GCF_049913345.1 Ralstonia sp. R-29 | reverse complement strand
GGAGTCGTCCACGGGCGCTTGCGGCGGCGTCGCCAAGCCGGCTGCCACAGCAGGCGCCTGCGGCGCCATGCGATACGACTGGGCGCGCACCTCGGCGGCATCCATCACGGGCACATCGATATCGACCACAGCATGGCCCACCCCAGCCCCATGGCCGGCTGCGGCGAGCGCGGTTTCGCGGTACACCGCAGGCGCCGGGCGCATCGCCGACGCATCGTGCGTGACGCCGCCGGCGGCTGGCATAGCCACCGGCATGGCCGGGCGGGGCTGAATCGATTGAGATGCAGGTGCTTGCATCTGCGCCGGAGCAAATGCCGGCTGCTGGGCCGTCTGACGCTGACCGGCGGCCGGGTCGAGCACGAACTGCACGTCGACCTGCATCTCCCAGTAGTCGCACGCGAGCGACTGGATGCGGCCCGAGAACTGGCTCTTGACCCAGTCGAGCTTGAAGCGATTGGGCGCGGCAATCCGCAGCGTGCACGCCTGCTCGTCAAACGACAGCGGCGTCAGCGGCTTGATCCACGTCTTGAATTGTTGCGGCGTCAACTCACTCTCGAGCTGAGCTGATGCCGCATGCCAGAAATCCTGCATCGTTATCGTTAGGTGTATGACCGGCACCACGCACACGTCATGGACGACGTCCCCGGGCGGGCCGGCCGCCACAGCCTCTGACACAAGCCAGAAACCGGGTGGCATTCGTTATTGGACCGGGATTGTACCCCCGACCGAAAGTTATCCACAAAGGATAAGTCTGTGGATAACCTGTGGACCTGCTGTGAGTAGCGGTGGACAACTACGTTTACCCACCTCCCACAAACCCAGCGCTGACAAGCTTTTCCGCCGAGCGACTCAAGCCGCACAACGCGCTGGGGACAACTTGCGGCGGGGTGGATTATTGCTGCCGAGCGCGTTTTATCCCCAGCCAAGGAGGCTTGACAGATTCGGCAAATATCGTTTAAATGGCGGGTTCTGCGATGCGCGGCAGGGGAGCGCACGCTGGTTCGCGTCAGACGCGGCGCCGGGAGCCATCCCGGCGCGAGTCAACCGGCTTGATGCCCAAGACCTGAACAACACAGCGCACGGCGGTCTGCGTGGGCGATTTCTCCTACTGAATCGACACTAGGCCCCGGGGCAGCCCTAGGCCCGGCGCGTGCGGCAGCGTCCGCACCACCCATTAACAAGAGAGTGCATCATGAAGCGTACCTATCAACCTTCCGTTACCCGTCGCAAGCGCACCCACGGTTTCCGTGTCCGCATGAAGACCCGCGGTGGCCGTGCCGTGCTGAACGCACGCCGCGCCAAGGGCCGCAAGCGCCTGGCCATCTAAGAGTGCCGCGCCGGGTGGCGGCTCCGGCCGTTGCCCACGGCGTTAGCGGCACGCTGGCGATGGGCCTGCACGCCTACCCCAAGGCCGCAAGGCTGACAAAAACGGATGAGTTTTCATCCGTTTTTGCTTTGCGGCCAGTCCGGCGTAGTCGTCACTTCGTGCTGTATGTACGCGCCAACGGACACCCGCAGGCGCGTCTGGGCGTGGTGATCGGCAAGAAATTCGCCAAGCGCGCCGTCGAGCGCAACCTCATCAAGCGCCAGTGCCGCGAGCTGTTCCGCCTGCGGCAACCCGTGCTGGGTGGCCGCGATGTGCTGATCCGCCTGCACAGCAAGTTTCCGCGCCAGGACGTGCCCACCGTGGCCGCGTTCAAGCGTATCTGCCGTGAAGAGCTGTCTCATTTGTTTGAGATTGCGACGCGTCCGCTGCCAACAACGCCAAAACCAGCGCCCGTTACGACACCTCCTGCGCCCGCTGCCGGGAGCGAGCCATGACGCGCGTGCTGCTGTTTCTGCTGCGCATCTACAAAGTGGCATTCAGCCCCTTCGTGGGCGCGCAATGCCGTTTCCTGCCCACCTGCTCCGACTACGCGCGCGACGCCGTGCTCACCCACGGGCCGGCTGTCGGCAGTTATCTTGCGGCAAAACGTCTATGCCGCTGCCATCCGTTCGCACAAGGCGGGTATGATCCTGTGCCGCCCGCCGCTGGCAGCGCAGCGCCCCGCTCCACCGATCCCGCATCGACCGACGCGACCGCAGCTGACGCTCAGGCTGCGCGGCCGTCGATTCACCTTCCCAGACCGTAATCCGACATGGATATCAAACGCACCATTCTCTGGGTGATCTTCTCGCTGGCGGTTGTCCTGCTGTTCGACAACTGGCAACGCGCGAATGGCCACCAGTCGATGTTCTTCCCGACGCCGCAGACGGCTACCACCGCCAGCAGCGCCCCGGGTAGCACGCCCGCAGGCGATGTGCCGCAGAGCGCGGCCACGACGGCTGCCGCAACTGCGCCGGGCGCCGCTCCGGCTACGGGCGCCGCTTCGCAGGCACCGGCTTCGGAAAAGATCGTCATCTCGACCGATGTACTGCGCGCCACCATCGATACCGACGGCGCCATCGTCACCAAGCTGGAACTGCTCGACCAGAAGGACCACGACGGCAACCCGATGGTACTGTTCGACCGCAGCATGGAGCGCACCTACCTGGCGCGCTCGGGCATCATCGGCGGCGATTTCCCGAACCACACGACGGTGTTTGCGGCATCAGCCGGCCCGCGTGACCTGGGCACGGGCAACGACGTCTCCATCACGCTGACCGCCGACAAGGGCGGCGCCAAGCTGGCCAAGACCTACGTCTTCAAGCGCGGCAGCTACGTGATCGACACGCGCTTTGACGTGACCAACGACGGCACCGCGCCGATCAACCCGACGCTGTATCTGGAACTGGCCCGCGACGGTGGCGCGATTGAGCAATCGCGCTTCTACAGCACGTTCACCGGCCCGGCCGTGTACACCGACGGTGACAAGTTCCACAAGATCACGTTCGCCGACATCGACAAGGGCAAGGCACAAGTGCCGGCCCCGACCGACAGCGGCTGGGTGGCAATGGTGCAGCACTACTTCGCCTCGGCCTGGATTCCGGCGAACAACGTGAAGCGCGAGTACTACGTCAACCGCGTCGATACCAACTTCTACCGCATCGGCATTCAAGAGCCGCTGGGCACGATCGCACCGGGCGCGAGCGTGTCAGCCACGGCACGCCTGTTCGCCGGCCCGCAGCAAGCACGCATGCTCGAAGCCATCACCCCGGGCCTGGACCTGGTGAAGGACTACGGCTGGCTGACCATCGTCGCCAAGCCGCTGTTCTGGCTGCTCGAGAAGATCCACGCGCTGCTGGGCAACTGGGGCTGGTCGATCGTGGCGCTCACGGTGCTGATCAAGTTGGTGTTCTTCCCGCTGTCGGCCACGAGCTACCGTTCGATGGCCAAGATGAAGGACCTGCAGCCGCGCATGACGGCCATCCGCGAACGCCACAAGGGCGATCCGCAGAAGATGAACCAGGAAATGATGACGCTGTACCGCACCGAGAAGGTCAATCCGCTCGGCGGCTGTCTGCCGATCGTGATCCAGATTCCGGTGTTCATGGCGTTGTACTGGGCGCTGCTGTCGTCGGTGGAAATGCGCGGCGCGCCGTGGATTGGCTGGGTGCACGATCTGTCGGCACCGGACCCGTTCTACATCCTGCCGGTGCTGATGGCCGTGTCGATGTTCGTGCAGACCAAGCTGAACCCGACGCCGCCGGACCCGGTGCAGGCCAAGGTGATGATGTTCATGCCGATCGCGTTCTCGGTGATGTTCTTCTTCTTCCCGGCTGGCCTGGTGCTGTACTGGGTGGTGAACAACTGCCTGTCGATCGCGCAGCAATGGTCGATCAACCGCATGTTGGGCACCAACAAGGCGGCACCCGCCAAGTAAGGCGAACGCGCTTCAGCGAAAAGGGCACCTTCGGGTGCCCTTTTTCATGCCGGCTCGAAACGCATCAAGCGGGTGCGTGACAGACGGCTTCGATGTTGTGGCCATCCGGATCGCGCACAAAGGCACCGTAGTAGTTCGGGTGATAGTGCTCGCGCAGGCCCGGCTTGCCGTTGTCAGTGCCGCCCACCGCCATGGCCGCCGCGTAGAACGCATCCACCTCGGCGCGCGAGTCCACTCGAAACGCCACATGCAGCGGCGGCTTGTTCGGCGTCTGCCCGGCCATCGCCGCCGAAATCCAGAACTCCGCCTTGCCCGGTGGGCCGAAGCCGGCCACATCGGTGTGGCCTGTCACCGCGGCGGGAAACTCCAGCACCTTGGCGAGGCCGATGGCGCCCAGCGCCTGCTCGTAGAACCGCTTGCTATTGGCGAAATCGCTGACGATAACGCCGGTGTGATCGATCATCCGAATCTCCCTGGTTAGAACTGGCGCGCAACTGCGCGGGTGCCGCACAATACCGCCCATGACCGCCGCTGACCACCCCACAAGCTTGCCCAACCATTCCGACACGCCGCGCGCGCCCATCCGCACCATCCCGATTGCGGCGATTGCCACCGCGCCCGGGCGGGGCGGCATCGGCGTGGTGCGCGTATCGGGCCCCGATGTGCGCGCCGTCATGCAGGCTGTCTGCGGCCGGATGCTGACGCCGCGCCAGGCGACGTATCTGCCCTTTCTCGATGCCGACGGAAACGCCATCGATCGCGGCATCGCGCTATGGTTTCCGGCGCCGCATTCGTACACCGGTGAAGACGTGCTCGAGCTGCAGGGCCACGGCGGCCCCGTCGTGATGCAACTGCTGCTGCAGCGCTGCCTGGCGGCCGGTCGCGACATCGGCCTGCGCGTGGCCGAACCCGGCGAGTTCACGCGTCGCGCGTTTCTGAACGACAAGATGGATCTGGCACAGGCCGAAGCCGTGGCGGATTTGATCGAAGCCAGTACAGAGGCCGCTGCACGCTCGGCGGCACGCTCGCTGGATGGCGCGTTCTCTCAAGCCGTGCACGCGCTGGTCGAGCGGGTCATCCATCTGCGCATGCTGGTGGAAGCGACGCTAGATTTTCCCGAGGAAGAGATCGATTTTCTGGAAGCGTCCGACGCGCGCGGCCAGTTGGCCGGCATTCGCTCGGCCGTGGATGGCGTGCTGGCGCAGGCGCGCCAGGGGGCGTTGCTGCGCGAGGGGCTGCATGTGGTGTTGGCCGGGCAGCCGAACGTCGGCAAATCGTCGTTGCTCAATGCATTGGCCGGCGCGGAACTGGCCATCGTCACGCCCATCGCCGGCACCACGCGCGACAAGGTGCAACAGACCATCCAGATCGAAGGCATCCCGCTGAACATTGTCGACACAGCCGGTCTGCGCGATACGGAAGACGAGGTGGAACGCATCGGCATCGAGCGCACCTGGGCGGCCATCGCGCGCGCGGACGTGGTGCTGCATCTGCTGGACGCCGCAGACTATCGCACCAACGGCCTATCAGCCGAAGACTCCGCCATCGACGCACGTATTGCCAGTCACGTACCGGCGGGCGTGCCGACGCTGCGCGTCATCAACAAGATCGATCTGACGAGTGTGGGCGTCGCGGGCCGCGTGGACACCGAGCCGCCCGAAGTCTGGCTGTCGGCACGCGACGGTGTGGGCGTTGAGTTGCTGCGCGCGGCCCTGCTGGAGATTGCCGGCTGGCAGGGCGGCGGCGAGGGACTGTACCTGGCGCGTGAACGCCATCTTGCTGCCTTGCGCTCGGCCAAGGAACACCTGGCGCTTGCAGCCGAGCATGCGGAGCAGCAAGCGCAATCGCTGGACCTGTTTGCCGAGGAACTGCGGCTCGCGCAGGAGGCGTTGAACAGCATTACGGGGGCGTTTTCGAGTGATGACTTGCTGGGGGTGATTTTTAGCCGGTTCTGCATCGGAAAATAATTGGCTGCCTAGGGATGCCCAAGGTTGCCAAGAACATCCCAACAAGCCGTTGTTTTACAAGGAATTATCGACTCACGTTGCCCAACGATTCCCATTGACACCCAGCGATCTATAGTACACAGTTAAGTACACAAGCCCTGCTTGGTTATTTTCTGTGTACTAAAGATGCCTCGGACAGTCCCTCCCCTCACCGACACACGCATCAAGGCCCTCAAGCCGAAGACCGCCCGTTACCAGGTGGCGGATGGCGGCGGCTTGGTGCTGGAGATCATGGTGTCGGGATCGAAGGTCTGGCGATACCGCTACTCGCTGCACGGCAAGCAGCAGCCCCTTGTGACGATCGGCGACTATCCGTCCGTCAGCCTGACTGCCGCGCGTGAGCGAGCTCGCAGGTATTCCGAGATCGTTGCAGCTGGCTCCTCGCCCATTGCCCAATCCAAGAAGGATCGCGGTGCCGATACCGCTCCGACCACCGTTCGCGAGTTCTCTGCACAGTGGTTCGAGGCCACGATTGCCGACAAGTCAGAGGAATACCGTCGAGGCGTGCGGCGCGCCCTGGACAAGGACATCCTGCCAGTCATCGGCTCGAAGCCGCTCACGGAAGTCACGCCTGGGGAAGTGCTGGAGGTCTGCGACAAGATCAAGGCTCGCGGTGCGCCCAAGATGGCCCTCTTCACGCGCAACGTGCTCAAGCGCATGTATGAGTACGCTGTCGCCCGCCACGTCGCCACGACAAACCCCGCTCAAGCTCTCGTTGCCCGCTTTATCGCCACACAAGAGAGCCGCACCCGCGTTCTGACGCCCGACGAGATCGGCAACGTTCTGCGGAGCATCTACGCCTCTGACATTCGACGCCTGCACAAGCTGGCCTTGCACCTGCTCATCCTGACGATGGTACGCAAGTCGGAACTGATCGAGGCGCGCAAATCGGAATTCGATTTGGATGCCGCAATCTGGCGCATCCCAGCCGAGCGCATGAAGAAGGACAAAGAGCATTGGGTGTACCTATCGGCCCAGGCTGTTGCCATGCTGCGTGAGATCTTCGCGCTCACAGAGGGCAGCGCGTTCCTGTTCCCGACCAGTCGTGGCGGCAAGGACGTTCCGATTGCCAAGAGCACGCTCAACACTGCAGTGCGTGCGCTTGATATGGAGGTTCAGCATTTCGTGCTGCATGACTTCCGCCGCACCGCTTCGACGCATCTTCACGAAATGGGCCAGTCGTCAGACGCCATCGAGAAGGCGCTCGCTCACAGCATCAAGGGGATCAAAGGCGTCTACAACCGTGCGGAATACGGAGAGGAGCGGCGTCGCATCCTTCAGCTTTGGGCTGACTTTGTAGATGCGCAGATCTCAGAGGAAAAGAAGGTGGTGATTGGCCGCTTCGGCAACGCTGCCTAGGGTTTGCATGACCGCGCCTGACGGCATCAGGCAAGCGGCAGGAACGATGTTGGCGCATCGAACCCGCCTGACCACAACACGACCTAAATAGGAGGTTCGTACCATGGCTAAGGCCGATTGTAACAACGGTACTGCGCGCGGCTCGCTCGCCGCCGCCATCGCCGATGTAAAGCAGGAACTGCGCATCAAGGTTGCGCCGGACAGCTACTCCCCCACCTATTTCGAAGGCACTCGATCGCAACTGGAGGCTGAGGGGCTAGTACCTCTGGATTTTGAGTGGCCAGTTAGAGGGCGCAAAAGTTCTTGGCAGGCTGACGGCTTCGATTTCTACCTGGGCCGTCATCGCCCTGCAGGCATGAAGGGTCCAATGAGACTGTGGCTAGAGGGGGATAACTGGCTTCTTTCTCGGAGACCGATGCGACACGGTTTTGGGCAATGCTCGGTCATGCAAGCGAATAGGCTGGATGGCGAGAGCTATCGCCAATCGTCGGCCAGTCACATTCAGCCTTCTGCCGTGCGCAAGGCTCACTGCCGTGCGGCGGACGATGAAGCGTTCCAACACTTCAAAACCCTCCTTCGCATTTGACATCTGTCGCGAGACAACGCGGGGACTCCAAATGAGGCTCGAACAATATGAAACGCGAGACCGATCCTATGGTGCATGGCACCGAGCGCCGTCCATCGGTCGTTACCTGAAGGGCGCACAGGCTGAGTCACTGACCATGGCGGACTTGGACTCGGTGCTTTTCACCGAGTACGACAACGGCAGCAAATTGCCTTTGGCGTTAGTTGAGGTCGCACGCGACATCGGCCAAGACAAGCCCGCTGGCGTACTACGTAAGCTGGCGGAGATGGCAGATGTCCCCGCATTCGTCGCTCTCTACACGCCATCCCCACACGCCAATCCGACAAACCCAAACTGGTGTGACATTGAGGCGTTCCGGGTACAGCGCCTATGGCCTCGTCCTGAGAGCCGTTGGCGGATGCTTACCCCTGCGCAATGGGCGGAGGCGCTCGTGCAGATCCGCAGTTGGCAATTGCACCGCTTTGCAAATCGAGAAGCGGCTAACGACGGTCGATACTAGGAGGCAACATGGAACGCACAGGCATTCTGGAAGCAGTGAAGGCAGACCCGCTCCGCTGGATCGGCGATGACATCGCCTTGGATTGGGAGAATCCGGCGCTCATCACGCTTGCAAACCCGCACGGGAAGCATCTTTACGTCAGCTTGGCGCAGGCTCTTGATAGAGCCTTGGAAATCGATCCATACGGCTTGCAGCGTATTACGTCAGCTGCAAGCTTTGCGTACAAGCATGGTTACCTGTGCTCAACCGATGCAGCAGCATGGCGAAAGTGGGCTAGCACCCTCCAGTAGACGATGAGGGCGATAGCGTAACGCCTATGCGTTACCTGAAGGTGCAGAGGCGTCTACAGTTCCGTTGCCTCGTGCGCTGCAAATCAAGAAGCGGTCTGTTGCTCGGGGGAGACGAAGATGGAGGGCATCCGACGTATTGGCTTAGCCTTGAAAGGGCTCGCTGTATTGTGGGCAGTGGCCTTACTGGGGATAGCTATAGTGGATGTGATTGGGACTGATGTGCCAATGACATATGACGAGAAGGTAATAGCCTATCGCGATGGGACAGGCAGAAATGCCACCGCCGAAGCCGAGGCGAACATCAAGCAGCGCAGTGGTACGACGGGGTCACTCGCTGACACGTTTGCACTTGCTGCCGAGGAGGATCGACTCATGCAAGAGTACTTCTCCGGGCACCCTGCTGTTGTTCGCAAGAGGGATTGGGCAGCCGCAGGAACTTGCGCATTTGCCGTCTTCATTGGCAGCGGAATCCTGTGGACGCTTGGATGGATCATCAGCGGTTTCGCCGTCAAGCGAACGTAGCACCAGTTCAAGCCGCGCCTAGATCGGCCAATCGAAAACCGGGCTCCCTACCTGGCTGGCGCGGCTTCCCTAGCTAGGGTTGCACATAAGGGTTGTGCCATGAAGAAGAACGGCGTCGGCATTTCATTCCAGATAAGAAAGCCCGGCTTATTGCTCAATGAGGACCAGTTGCGCGAGTTCGTCGGCGAGCAAGCAACTGAAGACCATGCCAAGCTGCTATTACTCTGCGAGCACTTTGGAATTCAGTCTGGCCCAAACATGTTCTACCAGTTGGCGCTGACTCTTGCGCGTCAGCTCTATCCCCAGGATAAGAAAGCGGGAAAACCCCAGAAATGGACGGGTCTGAATCGCGGCGCACTTGTCGTTGAAGTCGATCGACTTAAGCACCCTGGAGACGCCACACGAGGCGTAGCATGGGCGTGCCAGCAATTATCAAAGCGTGAGCCATGGGCGTCCTTCGTTGAAGCTACCGACTCACTTGACTCGTCACCCGACCCAGCGGAAGCACTCAGAAGAACGTACTACGCCAGCATTAAGGAGGGAACAGAATGGGACAAGTGGGTAGAAACGGCCAAGGGATGCTTTGCCCTGCATGAGCACAACGGAACTTTGGCGGAGTGGGACGCCCTTGTTGCTGACGTTGTGAATAATCCTTTTCCTTGAAAAATCACAGGAATTGATGTTTCCAAGAGCGTGAAATTATTCGGATCAGTTTTGTCACGCCTTCAATGCAGTGGTGGGTGACGCACGGCAACCATAGCAAAACGCGCCGTGTAACGCCTCAATCCACTCAAGGAGGCAAGCATGGCACTGTCCGCCGGACTCGAAACCGCGCCGACTCTTCCTCAGATCGGCCACTCCCGCTGGAGTCAGATCAAGCCGTTCCTGGCCATCAGCCGGGAAAAATGGCGCCAACTCACCATTGAAGGCAGGGCGCCAAAACCCATTCGCATGGGTGAGCGTTGCACCGTCTATCTGAACAGCGAGGTGCGGCGGTTCATCGAAGATCCCCTCGGCTACCGGGTCGAGTAAGGGGCTGCGATGGACACCAACAAAAAAGCCGCTCCCAACGAGGAAGCGGCTAAATCTCAAAAGCAAACTGAGTCTAGCCCAAATTCCGCCGCAGCGCAGCGGGAACGCATCCTTACGGCTCTCCGAAATGGCCCACTAACGACGCTCCAAGCGCGCAGCGAATTGGACACGTTGCATCCGGCCGCCCGCGTTCAGGAACTTCGTGCAGAGGGGCACCTCATCACTACTGTGTGGGCATGGGATTTCAGTGCATCTGGATTCCCCCATCGCGTCGCCCGGTATGTCCTGACGCCGGAGGTGCGCGCATGAGCACCGTACTCACCCGCCCTGCTACAGCGCCAATGGCGTCGCGGCACCTTCGCCGAATTCCCCACGGCGGTATCACCCTATACGAGACGCTGAAAGCGGCCTGGCTCTCCGCCAACCCCGATGCATCTCCTGCCGACTATGAAGCGGCCATGGTGCGTTTTGCACGTTTGTCGGGGGTGTGATGGCCATCAAGATCATGTCTCTTGTTTGGGAAGGCTATCCGGGTGGCGGCTCGGATCTCCTGGCTATGTTGGCGCTCGCAGATTGGAGCGACGACAACGGTCGCTGCTATCCCTCCATGTCCTCCATCGCGACAAAGACGCGCCTGTCCCGTTCGCAGGCTCAGCGTGTTGTCCATGGTCTGATCGACTCCGGGTTTGTCCAGGTCATCGGCAACGAGTTGGGAGGGGCACCCGGTGCAACCCGCCAATATCGAATCGTTCTGACCAAGCTGACGGGTAGCACTGACGCTACCCCTACGGGCCGCACCGATGCTACGGGTAGCGTGCATGCGACGGGTCGCACCGATGCACAAGACGGGTCGCATGGATGCGCAGAGACGGGCCGCATGGGTGCGACCCAAACCGTCATTGAACCGTCAATAACCGTCAAGAGAACGCACACGTCGAAAAATCGTGCGAAATCTGCGAACGGAAAAATTCCATTGCCGGAAGGTTTCGCAATCTCGGAAGGCGTCCGCAAGTGGGCGAAGGCGAACGGTCACCAGAACCTCGAAGCGCACTTCGAGTACTTCATCGACACCGTGCAGGCGAACGGGAACGTCTATGCCAACTGGGATGCCGCGTTCAAGAAGGCGATAGCAAAGGACTGGGCCGGTCTCAATCGCCGGTACAGCGGCCGGTATGCCGACGCTGCGGCTCGCTTCGAGAACTGAGGTGACGGCATGAACTGGAACGAAGTTTCGAACCGTCTCGCCCTGGAAGCCGAAGCTGTTGCCGGGATGCTGCTGCCCAACGGAAAGCGCCAAGGCCCCGAATGGGTTGCTGGCAGCGTGGAGGGCGAAGCTGGTGAATCGCTCAAGGTGCGCATCACCGGCAACAAGGCTGGGGTTTGGAAGGACTTCGCCACCGGCGATTCGGGCGACCTCGTAGACCTGTGGGCAGCCGCAAAGCAGATAACGCTCAAGGAAGCGTTTTTCGAAGCACGCCGCTACCTCGGTATACCCGAACCGTCTTTCGTGGCTCCCACCCGGGTCTATTCGCGCCCCAGCCGCCCTGCAGTGGTGAGCCCTGCCGGTCGAGTGCTCAAATATCTGACCGAAGAGCGGAAGTTGTCCCTGGAGACGATCCGCGCGTTCAAGGTTGCCGCGAGCAAGGAGGACGATGCGATTGTCTTTCCGTACCTGCGGGATGCCGAGCTGATCAACCTAAAGCATCTCGCACTCGAGCGAGACAGCAAAGGCAAGAAGCGCACTTGGCAATCGGCTGGCGCTGAGCCGTGCCTGTTCGGGTGGGATCTGGTTCCCGACAGCGCCAAGGCCGTGTTGATCGTAGAGGGCGAACTGGACGCCATGAGCCTCTATGAGTACGGCATCGCGGCTCTGTCAGTCAATCAGGGCGCCGGGAATCACCAATGGATCGACAGCGACTTTGATCGCCTCGAGCGCTTCCCGGAGATCTTCCTCTGGTTCGACAACGACGATGCCGGGCAGAAGGGCGCGCGCGAAGTGGCGCAACGATTGGGCCTGGATCGCTGCCGGATCGTCAAATTCCGCCTGAAGGATGCCAACGAGGCATTGCAACAAGGCGTGACGGCAGAAGAAATCGGCGAAGCGCTGGATGCTGCGGAGCGTATTGAGCCGACCGACCTCCGTACGCCTGCCGCGTATCTAGATGACGTGCTGGCGATGTTCCGGGATGGTCCCGTCAACACCGTTGGCGCGGCGCTTCCGTGGCCGGCATGGTCCGACAAGGTACGGCTCCGCCCCGCTGAGCTGTCGGTTTGGACCGGCATCAATGGCCACGGTAAGAGCGACCTGTTGGGGCAGGTCTGCGTGGATCTGATCCGCCAAGGCGAGCGAGTTTGTGTTTTCTCCGGCGAGATGAAGCCCGCCACGGTGCTACGCCATCTGACCATTCAGGCTTGCGCTACGTCAACGCCGACCGAGAGGTTTGTGCGTGCCGCAAATGACTGGATGTGCGGCGCTCTCTGGCTCTATGCCCACGTCGGCACGATCAGCCAAGACAGTCTGCTGGAGGCTTTCCGCTACGCAGCCAAGCGCTACCGCGTCACGCATTTCGTTGTGGATTCGCTCCTGAAGTGCGGCATCGCGGAAGACGACTACAAGGCACAGAAAGCATTCCTAGACCGCCTGTGCGACTTCAAGAACGAGTTCAACGCGCATGTTCATCTAGTAGCCCATGCCCGCAAAGGCGAAAGCGAGGACAAGGCACCGGGCAAGCTGGATGTGCGCGGTGCTGGCGCGATTACCGACTTGGCCGACAACGTGTTCACTGTCTGGCGCAACAAGCGCAAGGAGCTGGCCGGTAACGAGGCGGACGGGGACGTAGAGGACGCCCGTCTGTACTGCCACAAGCAGCGCGCCATCGGCTACGAGGGTGCGTTACGGCTCTGGTTTGACACCGGCAGCCTGCAATTCAGCCAACGGGTGAATTGGCACGCGCGGCCCGCTTTCGACTTCCCGGCCATCACAACCCCATCGGCTGCGATTCAGGCGTAACACCTGTTTTTATCAGAGGAATAGCAACGCAAATGGCATTTCAGAAAGGGCAAAGCGGCAATCCGGCAGGCAAACCCAAGGGCGCCAAGGACAAACGCACGGCGCTGCGGGAATTGCTGCAGCCGCACGCCGAGCAACTCGTGCAGAAGGCCGTGAAGTTGGCGCTGGACGGCGACACCACAGCGCTGCGTATCTGCATTGACCGAATTATCCCGGCTGCGAAAGCCAAGGACGCGCCTATCAGCCTGGAGGGTTTGACTGGCTCGCCTACCGAACAGGCTCAGGCAGTGGTGAATGCACTAACCACGGGTGCGCTGACGCCGGACGAAGCGAACTCCGTAATGGCGGTCCTCACGGCGCAAATGCGCGTTGTTGAGGTCGATGAACTTGAAAAGCGCATCGCTGCGCTGGAGGCAATGAAAGATGGCAACCAACATCCGGTCGCGAATTGAGCGACTTGAAGGCAGGCGCCCGCTCGCGCAAGCAGTGGACTTCATCGTCATTTCACCCCTCGGCGACGACAGCGGCAATGGACCGCATCTCATTTGCAAGATGGGAGATCCCGGTCCTTTCCACCTAGTCCCGGACCATCTGCGCATAGACGACCCAAGGGGGCTTCCTTTCATCTACGCGGAGAGCTGCAGCGCAGCTGCAACACCGTTGCCCTGAGGAGATTGCAATGGAAGACATCGATCTACAGGTGCAAACGGCCAGCTTCGATCTGACCCTAAACGCAACTCTGTCGTGGCTGCGGTTGATACATGCCCACGTGGTGCCGGTTGCGAAAAGCCTTGATGAAGCAGCTGTTGAACGAAAACACCTGATGGCTGGCATCGAGGAACTGCAGAACCTGCACCTCTACCTGACCAACTGCCTCAATCAGTTGACTACGGGAATCAGAGACCCGGTGGCAGCCGCTCAAGCGGTGATGGCTGGCGCCCAAGGGTGCGTCGATCAGATCGAGGCGCAAACAAAGCTCGATAGCGCAACACCTGATGCCGCTGAGGACGACCGAAAAGGCCTCTCCATTCATTAACTACAGGACACAACCATGGGATTCTTTGATTTCGGCGGTACAGGTAGCAGCGACCCCAACGCTGGCAGCGACTTCAGCAGCGGTCTGATGGGGATGCTTGCCAACCCCAAAACAGCAGGCATGCTTGGGCTTGCTCAAGGCATGCTTGCAGCATCTGGCCCCTCTCGTATGCCGGTTAGCAATGGCCAAGCGCTGGGCATGGGTCTACAGGGGCTGCAACAAGGCATCGGCAATGGCGTCCAGATGCAACAAAGCATGTTGGGCATGAAGCTGATGCAGGACGCCATGAGCGACGGTCAGCAACCCCAATCGGCTCCATCCCAGCCGACTGGCCTACTTGGGCTCCAGGCAAATCCGTCTGCCGGCTTACTCTCGCCTGTATTGCCAAACAGCGTGCCGCAATCAATGCAAGCTCCGGCAACACAGGGAAGCGCGCCATTGATCTTTGGACGGTCTCCGAGCCAGTGGGCAAAGCTTGGATTGGCAATGAATTTGACTGGGCGGCCAGGTGGAACGCAGCTAATGGACATGGCGGCAAAGTACGACCCGTCGCTGGCGTTCGCAATGCCAACCGACGTGCAGAAGAACTTTGCTGCTACGTACGGTTACGGTACGCCAGAGTATCTTGATGCGATGCGTAGTTATGCGAAGAAAGAAAACTACATCGCGCCTACGGCTCTGCGGACCCCTATCTTCTTCAACCCGCAAACCGGAAGCACGGAAGTTGTCCCCGCCGATCAGCTTGAACAGGGCTATGGCGCGCAATACCGCGCCGAGTCTCGCGCCAAGGGCGACTATCAGCTAAATCAAGTTTGGGACCCGAGTGCCAACAACGGCCAAGGCGGTTACGTCTATCAAACCACTACGCAAGCTGCTGATGCTGCGCGTGGCGGTGCTCCGGGCGGTCAAGGTATTCCGGGCTTCACGCCATTCCAAAACGCTGTACGCCAAACGGAGAGCAACGGCAACATGGGCGCTGTAAGTCCAAAGGGAGCCGTGGGGAGCATGCAGACGATGCCGACTACTGCCGCTAGCCCGGGCTTTGGGGTGCGGCCAGCCGCCAACAACACGCCGGAAGAATTGCAACGCGTTGGAGCTGACTACGCCACGGCAATGCAGACGCGCTACGGCAATGATGCCGACGCTGCAGTTGCATACAACTGGGGTCCTGATAACGCCGACAAGTGGATTGCTGCGGGTCGCCCGTGGAAGATGCTGCCAGATGAAACCAAGTCCTATGTTGGTCAAGTTATGACCCAGCAGCAGAACTATGGCGGCAAGGCACCACAGCAAAATGGTCCGCGCCCCATGGCTGCGCAGGCGCCATTTGGATCTGAGGGCTTTGCTGCAGGCGCAGTTAAGCAGATGCAGGATCGGTGGGGGCAACTGCGCGATCAGAACACATCGGCCCAAACGGTCATCTCTCAGTTGCAGAACATCTCGCAACTCGCTCCGGCTGCGATTACAGGTGCGGAGGCGGATCGTCGTGCATATGCAAACGGGCTGCTTTCTCTTGCTGGGCTGCCGAGCGCTGAGAACGCGAAAACAGCCACTGACTTGTTGGACAAATATAGCAACCAGATCATCGCAAAGCTCGGCCAAGGCGGCCTAGGTGTTGATTTGCACCGAATCCTGACCCACCCGAGGTAGGTTTTTGCATCGAATGTTGACCCACGTATAGAACACTGTCCCGCTCGGCAACGAGCGGGAGATCGGAGTGATCGACGTGGCCATACTGAGCATCATTCGACGCTGGCATCTTCGCGACCAGATCCCGCTGCGCGAGATCGCCAGACGCCTGGGCATCTCCAGGAACACGGTCAGGCGCTATCTGCGCGCTGACACCACGGCACCGGCCTATCCTGCACGGCAGAGTCCGAGCAAGCTCGACGGCCATGCCGCCAAGCTCTCCGCTTGGCTCAAGACCGAGGCCAACAAGCCACGCAAGCAACGGCGCACACTCAAGCAGATCCACACTGATCTGTGTGCCTTGGGCTTCACCGGCTCCTACGATCGCGTTGCCGCATTCGCTCGCCGCTGGCGCCAGGAGCAACAGGAGCAAGCCCGCACGTCGGGGCGAGGCACCTTTATCCCACTGCGCTTCGCAGAGGGTGAGGCCTTCCAGTTCGACTGGAGCGAGGACTGGGCGGTCATCGCCGGCGAGCGCACCAAGCTGCAAGTGGCTCAGTTCAAGCTCAGCCACAGCCGCGCATTCTTCCTGCGCGCGTATCTGCTGCAGACCCACGAGATGCTGTTCGATGCCCATCACCACGCCTTTGTGGCCTGGGGCGGTATCCCGCGTCGCGGCATCTACGACAACATGAAGACCGCCGTGGATCGCGTGCGCCTGGGCAAGTTGCGTGACGTCAACTTGCGCTTCAGCACCATGGTCAGCCACTACCTGTTCGACGCCGAGTTCTGTAACCCGGCCTCGGGCTGGGAGAAGGGGCAGATAGAGAAGAACGTGCAGGACAGCCGTCACCGCATCTGGCAACGCATCCCTGCATTCGGCTCTCTGGCGGCACTTAATGACTGGCTGGCCGACCAGTGCGTACGGCTGTGGCAGCAGACCCGCCATCCTGAGCTGGACATGACCCTCTGGGAGGCCTGGTCGCTGGAGCGGCCACACCTGATGCCCGTGGGGCAGCCGTTCGATGGCTTTGTGGAGCACACCAAGCGCGTCTCACCAACCTGCCTGGTGACCTTCGAGCGCAACCGCTACAGCGTACCGGCGTCGTTTGCCAACCGGCCCATCAGTCTGCGCGTCTATGCCAATCGGCTCGTGTTCGTGGCCGAAGGCCAGGTGATTGCCGAGCACGTGCGGCACATCGACCGTAGCCATCTTCCGGGGCGCACAATCTATGACTGGCACCACTACCTCGCGGTGCTGCAGCGTAAGCCCGGTGCGCTGCGTAACGGCGCACCGTTCGCCGAACTGCCAGAGGGCTTCCGACGCCTGCAATCCACACTGCTCAAACGCCCTGGTGGCGATCGCGAGATGGTCGAGATCCTGGCGCTGGTGCTGTTGCACGACGAACAGGCCGTACTCACTGCGGTGGAGCTCGCACTGGAGGCGGGTGCCCCGTCCAAGCAAACCATCCTGAACATCCTCAGCCGCCTCCTGGAAGGCGAGCCCGTGGCACCGATCACCTCACCACAGGCACTGGCGCTGCACGTCGAACCGCAGGCCAACGTCGGCCGCTACGACAGCTTGCGAGATCGGGAGGTGCATCATGCAGCATGAAGTCATGTTGGAGATGCTCAAGTCGTTGAAGCTGCACGGCATGGCACAAGCGCTGGGCGACCTGGCGGCGCAGGACTCGCCGGCCTACCAGTCGGCCGTGGCCATCCTGTCGCGTCTGCTCAAGGCCGAGCTCACCGAGCGCGAGGTGCGCTCGCTGGCCTATCAGATGAAGGTGGCGCGCTTCCCAGCCTACCGAGACCTGACCGGCTTCGACTTCAGTTGCAGCGGGGCCAACGAAGCACTGGTGCGGCAGCTTCACCGCTGCGAGTTCCTCGAGTCGGCGCACAACATCGTGCTGGTCGGCGGCCCAGGTACGGGCAAGACCCATCTCGGCACCGCCATCGGCGTGCAGGCCGTGGAGCACCATCACCGTCGAGTGCGCTTCTTCTCGACCGTGGAGCTCGTCAACGCGTTGGAACTGGAGAAGGTCTCAGGCAAGCCGGGACACCTGGCCACGCGACTCATGTATGCCGACCTGGTGATCCTCGATGAGCTGGGCTATCTGCCGTTCAGCCAGACCGGCGGCGCATTGCTGTTCCACCTGATCAGCAAGCTCTACGAGCGCACCAGCCTCGTCATCACCACCAACCTGAGCTTCGGCGAATGGTCCAGCGTCTTCGGGGACGCCAAGATGACCACCGCGCTATTGGATCGCCTCACGCACCACTGCCACATTGTTGAAACCGGCAACGATAGCTATCGTTTCAAGCACAGCACCACCCAGCCCAAGAAGGAGAAACGCACCGCCAAACAACCCGCACAAAGCGACACCTAACAGCCTTTGGGGTGGGTCAGTTTTCGATGCAAATCCTGGGTCAGGATTCGGTGCAAATCAACAACAAGCAATCCTTCCGCATTCAAGCGAGACTTGACGGACTTGTAACGAACCTCGTCCCAACCAAGGCTATCGCGCAGACGCAGGTTGGGCACTAGCGCTTGCTCTTCACCTGAAAGACGGCGAAGCTCGTCCATGAACATCTGCGCTTGGGTCCGACGCCGCTTAACGGCTGGTTGCTTACGAGCTGCCCTTTTTGCTGCCGGTCGTCGTGCGGCCATTCGTTTCTCGCAGTAGGTGGTCAGGATTGCACGATTGGGAGCGCCATTCAAACGAAAGTGTGGCGCTGGGTAAGAGTGAAAAGTTAGCTATCCACCATGCTTCCCATACCGATCGCCGGATTGGCTATTCCGATACGACCCGCCCTTATGCGATGAGCCACTGCCACCGGCATAGGAGCCGCCGTGGCTGCTGGTGTGCTTGCTGCCTGAATAGGAAGGTCGGCTACCGCCTTTGCCTTTAGCTTCTGCCGGTAGCGCGAAAGCGATGAACGCGCAGGCAACGATTGCTGCGATGGCTCGCATATTGAACTCCTCCCAGGACGTTTTTATGTGGCCGTGTGGCCTAGGGGCAATCCTGCCGGATGCAGTGGAAGTTTCGTGCGAAGAGTTTTTTATATCTGATCTGAGCCAAACCCGCGAAACTGCGTCGCATCAACATCTCGCGTCGTAGTGTGAGCGCAGCCCCCTTCTATCGTGGGGTGGCCTGGTTGCGTTAGTCTTCGCAGGCTATCGCAGGCACAGACAGATGCCGACACACAAACAACTAGAGGGAGAGGTATATGGGTTCGTTCAGCATTTGGCACTGGCTCATCGTGCTGCTGGTGCTTTTGTTTGTCTATTTGTTGCCGGCCGGATTGATTGCCAGAAAAGCGGGCTATTCATCCGGGTGGGCGCTTCTGATGCTCGTCCCGCTCGTCAACGTCATCACCATCTGGGTGTTCGCCCTGTCCGACTGGCCAGCGGCTCGCAAATGAGAGACGTTCCATCCGATAGCGCCGCGCAAGCTGTAGGGTCACCACGCGAGGTGCCGCCATCGAAGTGGCCCGCCTCCATTGATCCGTTCAAGCTCGTGGCGTTGTTTATGACGCTGACGGGCATCGCTGCGTGGGTCGCAGGAGAGGCCTACATGCTCGGGTACTGGGGAGCTGCCCACTACCCAAGGAACCTCTCCGCGATGTCGCTGCAGAGCCTTGCACTGCTTGGTTTCTACGGCGCCTACAGATGCTGGATGTGGGGCATAGGAGCGGCAGTTCTGTGCGGGGCGTTGATCGTGCTGACGGCCATCCGCAGGAAGAACGAGGCGACGCGCGAGCCCCATTGGCTCCGGAGAATGGCCGCCAGCATACGGAACTGGTGGTCCGAAAACTTCGAGCTTGACCGCACTTCGGCAGTGCCAGGCGTGTTGCTGCTGGGTACGGCGTTCTGCTACTACGCCATATTGATCTCGCCTGCAGTGCTGTGGATTCTGGGCAGCCACTACCAAGGCAAGTCTCTGTTCGAGACACAGGCCTGTCAGGTTCGCGCCGGAGTTGCACCAACCAGCATCACGCTGGCGGACGGTTCAACGCTGAGGGGCAATGTCATCGAGCGCAGCGATAAGCTCACGGCTCTACTGACCAAAGACGCTGTAGTGATGGTGGCCGATGGTGAGAAAGGCGCTCGGATCGTTGAGAGCACGTCGTTGGCACGTATTCAGTGTGCTGCAAAGTGAAAGAGTATTGCCCTCCGCCGGAGCCAGCGAGCCACACCTGGATAATCACAAATAAGTGATATAGTCTGATGACTGAGAAGCTATGGTGGCTACGAGACCACCAAGCGCCCGGGGGGCGCCGAGAGGTTCGCAAACACTACGAACGTGCATCTGACGACTTGCAGGCGGCGTTTGATGTGCATTGGGAATTTCTTTCCGTACGGCCCAGAGAGCAGTGGGTCCGGCCTGCTGCACACAAGTTGCGGCCAGAGCACAAGAACGCGTATCGAGATTTCTTCGAGTTCAGATTCAAAGCTGAAAACACGGAACAACGGCCTTTGGGGTACTTTGGCCCCTCAGCCAGACGCTTCACGCTTCTGATATGGGCCATCGAGAAGGGTAGTAAGTTTGTCCCCCCCGACGCGGTGCAGACATGCGAAAAGCGTCGCGAAGCAATCGACGCTGGCGTCGCCTCAGCTGTGGTGTGGGACAAGGATGAAAATGATGAAAACGACACAGCTCGCAAAGCTTCGCCGCAAACCGTACCGGGACGCCTACGTTAAGGCACATCTCCAACAGGGTTTGGCGTTTCAAATTAAGGAAATGCGCCTTGACCGTAAGCTGACGCAGAGCCAGCTCGCGAAGGCATTGAAGCTTGGGGGGCAGTCGGCAGTCGCGCGCCTGGAAGACCCGAGCTACGGCAGGATGTCGTTGAACACACTTCTCAAAGTGGCTGCCTTCTTTGATGTGGCGCTCATAACAAAGATGGTTCCGTACTCCCGTTTCTTAGCCGAAACGCGAGATGTCTCCCCAAAAGCTCTGGTCGCCGAATCGTTCGAGTCGGAAGATGCTGCTGGCGCGATTGAGAATGCGCCTGAATTTCAGTTGATTCGTAGCGCAGCCAGTTCTGGGCATGGCATCACACAGCGTATTCGCGCTTGGCCCGCCAGGCAATCAGCCATCGAAGCCCCAACAAAGGTCATCAGCTTGCCCTTTCGAAGCACGTCGGGCGCAGTGTTTATTTCCCGTTTCAGCCAAATTGAACAGGTGCCTTACCATGCCCCGCAAGATTGAGCATCGCTCCGAAGAAAGTGGTTTCGACTGCTTGGTACCTGACAACTTACCGGAGCTATACGCAGATGGCGTCTCCAGCCTGCAGGTGGGCATGCCAATCTCGCGAATTATGTTTCATGCGACCACCGCCGACGGCGAGCAAGACAAGCCGGAGCAGCGCGTCGCAAAACTTTCGGTTGTCATCCCTACTGTCGCACTTCTGGAACTAGTCGCAAACATTGCGACCGAGACCGGAAGTGACACTGCGGCCGCTACCAATGCGGCCGCAAAGGGATTCGCGGAATCTGTGGCAGCACAAATTCAGCGCTTGGCAGACATCACAGAAATCTACCAGCGAGAAAAAGGCAGCGGCCTGTAATCAGCCCAGAGAAGTCCCAGTTGAACCGGAGGCAGTCCGGCGGCGGATGATGTTTTTAGTACACAAGTTAGTACACACCAGAAGCCGCCACACATTGAAATGGCTTAGATAAGCCATCCCCAACCCGTCACTAGGTTCTGCATCGGCACCATGTCTACCTATCCCGTCTCGGTCAAAGGCGTGCTGCGCGCCCCCAGCGGGGAAGTCGTCCTGCTGCTCAATGAACGCGAAGAGTGGGAGCTGCCCGGCGGGCGCATCGAGCTGGGCGAGTCCTCCACCGAATGTCTTGCCCGCGAGATTGCAGAAGAATTGCACCTGGCCGTGCAGGTCGGCGCACCACTCGATACGTACCTGTTCGAGGTCGTACCAGGCAAGCATGTGTTTATTGCCACATATCGCTGCACGCTGATCAGCGCGTTCGAGCCGGTGCTCAGTCATGAGCACAAGCGGCTGGGGCTGTTCCCGCCAGATGCGCTACCGGACAACCTGCCGGCGGGCTACCGTGCATCGATCGCCGCAGCATCCCGCAGCACCTGACGCCATGAACGCCCTGTTTATCTGTAGCCGCAACCGGCTACGCAGCCCCACGGCGGAGACCGTATTCGCGCAGTGGCCGGGCGTGGAAACGGATTCATCGGGCCTCGCCCCGGACGCCGACGTACCGCTCGACGCCGAGCAGCTCGACTGGGCCGACATCGTTTTCGTGATGGAGCGCAGCCATCAGCGCCGCCTGACTCAACGGTTCGGCCGGCAACTGCGCGGCAAGCGTATCGTGTGCCTCGATATTCCCGATGACTATGCGTTCATGCAGCCGGAGCTCGTTACGCTGCTGGAGCGGCGCGCCGGCCCGCACTTGAAAAGGGCGCAGCAAGTCGAGCGACACCGATAGGCCACCAGCGCGAAACGCGGTCTTCGGTCACGCCCGTCAGAGCTTGCACAACATGGCGGACTCCGGTGGCGGGGTCGATAATCTGGCCACTCTGGCGATGGACAGGCGCGGCGCGTGTTGTGAGTGCAAGCGCCCATCGGCAGTCCGCGCGAATCCTTTCGTTCCATCTCCAACCATGGGCCGAGGCCGGTACTACACCTGGTGGCGCAAGGCAGGCGAATCTGCCGAGGCGCTCTTCTATGCAAACGGCTGGGCCGCCCGCATCGCACATGCACTGCGGCTGCAAGGTCGACTCCACGTCGATCGCCGTGACGTCATGCTGCCTCTGGGCACGTCATGGGCGCAGCCGCTGAAAATCGCGTTCGCCTCCGACTTTCATGCGGGCCCGCTCACCGACCCACGCTTGCTGGATGCCGTGCGCGATGCGATCGCGGACTTTGCACCGCACCTCCTGCTGCTCGGCGGCGACTTCGTCTCGCTGCATCACCGTCACATCACAGGGCTCGCGGCACGCCTGCGCGAGGTGGACGCGCCCGCAGGCAAGTTCGGCGTCTTCGGCAATCACGATCTGTGGGTAGATGACGGGTTCATCCGGACGCAGATGGAAGCCGCTGGCGTGCGCATACTGGTCAACGAAGCGGTGCGCCTGCCCGCGCCCTACGACGCGTTCCACGTCTGCGGGCTCGACGAACCCGGCGTCGGGCAACCGGATGCCGACCGGACATTTGCCGACGCCGGCCCTCGCCGGCTTCTACTCATGCATTCGCCGCTGGGGCTGCGGCACGTAACGGCCCACCCGTTCGATCTGGCGTTCTGCGGCCATACGCACGGCGGACAGATCGCGCGCCCGGACGGACGCCCCATCGTGCTGCCATCAGGTTCCGGCGATCCACGGTTAGCCAGTGGTTTCTTTGCCCTGCCGGACGGTGGCCAGTTGCTCACTAGCCGAGGGGTCGGCATGAGCGATGTGCCGATTCGATTGTTCTCGCCATCGGAAGTGCATCTGTACACCGTCCATGCCGCGTCCTAGCTAGCGTGGGTGACTGAATCAATCAGCCCTTCCCCCACCGCCAGCGCGGCGGCTCGCCCTTCCACCAGCACACCAGCACCAGCAACGCGCTCACGCCGACGACGTACACCACAAACCCGATCGACGACGCCTGCCCGGGGCGCAGCCCGACGATGCCCGCCGCCAGCAGCACAGCGTAGATGGCCAGCACCACCCAGCCCTGCCAGCGCGCAGGCAAGCCCCATCCCCAGCCATAACGTTTGGCGGGAAACCAGTAGTCCTTGGAATCAGTAGGCATGGCGTGAAAGGCCCAGTACGGCCGCAGCTAAGATACCTGCAGCGTAGGGCACCGCCCGTCAAAATGGCGTAAAGAGATGGCGACAACGCCAATCGCTGGCACCCCATGGCCGTGCATAGGATGGAGAAGGCCAACCAAACTCGGACGGCAAACGCCAACAGCCAGCCGGTCAATCACCGCTGGCGGAAGTCGTTTGCAACAGAGATGGCGCACGCAGGCGCGCCGAAGCAGCGGAGAATGGCGCTCAGGCCATCAACCACGTCTTGCTAGCTTCTGTATCGGAGAGTGGAGCATTGGCTGAATCCGGAAAGGGCTTCCGGGTGCGCCTGAAGGCGCGACAAGCCAAGCTCGGCGGAACGGAGGTCGATTGACAGGAATCGACTCACTTCTACCGCCAACGGCAGCACCCAGTTGGTGCTACCGCAACAATCGCGCGATCTTAGTAGAGCTTCTTCGGCAGCATTTGCGAGCGCAGGCGTTTACGCGTACGCGACACAGCAGCAGCCTTCTTGCGCTTGCGCTCGGTCGTCGGCTTTTCGTAGGCGGTACGGGCGCGCAGTTCCTTGATCAGGCCAGTGCGCTCGATTTCACGGCGGAAGCGGCGCAGTGCAACTTCGACCGGCTCGTTTTCTTTCAGACGGATGGTGGTCATCGGGTCCCTTGCTCAGTATTCGGGTGGACGGCGAAACAGCGGATTATATACCGCCCAGAGGGCGTGCAGTGTAGTTGAATTGGTTTACCGATGCAAGACCATTGGTTGCCGTGGCGAAAAGCGCATTCTCTGCCACTTTTCTACGGTGCAGCGTGGCCTTGATGCGACGTCGGCGGGGTGAGGAACATCGCTTGCTGTTGGCCGGCATATCCCTGGACCTCTGCCGTGGAACGCGCTCCCGAACCCGCCCCTGCGCCCGCTGCCACCTGCTTACCCGCCGCCCTTGATGCGCTGCCCGAGGCGCTGCGCTACGTAGACGACACACGCCCCGGCTACACCCGCCGCCGATTACGCGGACGTTTCGTCTACTTCGACACGCGTGGCGAGCGCATCCGCGATCCGGCTGTCATCGCGCGCATCAACAAGTTGGCGATTCCGCCCGCGTACACCGACGTGTGGATCTGCCCGCATGCGAGCGGCCATCTGCAAGCCACGGGGCGCGATGCGCGCGGGCGCAAGCAGTATCGGTATCACGCACATTGGCGCGCCTTTCGCGATGCGGACAAGTACAGCCGGCTGCTGGCCTTTGGCGCGGTATTGCCGCGTGTGCGGGAGGCCATCACCGCGCAGTTGGCGGCACCAGGCCTCTCGCGCAAGAAGATGCTGGCGACCGTGATCTACCTGCTGGACGTCACGTTGGTGCGTGTCGGCAACGCAGCGTATGCGCGCGAGAACCGCTCGTATGGACTGACGACGCTGCGCAATCGGCACGTGGAGGTCCGCGGCAATACGGTGCGCTTTCATTTCCGCGGCAAGAGCGGCGTGGAGCATGACGTGTCGGTATCAGACCCGCGCCTGGCGCGCATCATCCGGCGCTGTGTGGATCTACCGGGGCAGGAACTCTTCCAGTACATCGACGAAGCCGGTGAGCGACGCGCGGTCGACTCCGCCGATGTGAATGCGTACTTGCAGACGATCACCGGGGCGGACTTCACCGCCAAGGACTACCGCACGTGGGCCGGCAGTGTGCTGGCATTGGATCTGCTGCGCGGTCGCACGTCGAGCAGCGCGACCGATGCGCGCCGGCAGGTGGTGGAAGCGATTGCCGCGGTTGCTCAGCGCTTAGGCAACACGCCGGCGGTGTGCCGCAAGTGCTACGTGCATCCCGCGGTGATCGACGCGTTTCTGGCGGGCGAGTTAACTGCGCTGCCGCCCGCTCGCGCCCGCAAGGGACTGCGGCGCGAGGAGGCCGCCTTGCTGCGCTTTCTCGAACGCGCGGCCCAGACTGCGGGCGAAAAAAAGCCCGCCTGAGTGGCGGGCTCGGGGTACGGCAAACGCGCGCTTACTCTTACTTGCTCTGCGGCGTCATGTCCGGCGTGGCGGGCGCAACGCCCGGTGCGGCCGTCGGCTGAGCTTGTTGTGCGGCCACCGTGGTGCTGCGCTCCTGCATGCCGCCGCCCAGCGCCGTGTACAGATCGATGGCGTTGGTCAGGCGTGCCAGGCGCGTCTGCACCAAGGACTGATCGGCGCTGAACAGGTCACGCTGCGCATCGAGCACGTCGAGGAAGCTCGACACGCCGTTGCGGTAGCGCTGGTCCGACAGCGTCAGGCGATCGGCCGTGGCATCACGGAAGCGCTTCTGCGCAGCCACCTGCTCTTCCAGCGTGCCGCGCGCCACGAGGGCGTCCGACACTTCGCGGAAGGCCGTCTGGATCGTCTTCTCGTAGTTAGCGACCGCGATCTTCTGGTTGGTCTTGGTCAAGTCCAGATTGAAGATGTTGGTGCCCCAGTTGAAGATGGGCAGCGTCAGATTCGGCACAAACGACCACAGGCCCGTGCCGCTTTTGAACAGATCATGCAGCGCCGTGCTGGCCGTGCCCACGTTCGACGTCAGCCCGATGCTCGGGAAGAACGCCGCGCGCGCCACACCGATGTTGGCGTTGCGAGCGATCAGCTGCTGCTCCGCCTGACGGATGTCGGGACGCTGTTCCAGCAGGTCTGACGGCAGACCCGGCGGAATGTCGGCCACGATCTTTTCCGACGACACCGTGGTCGGCGCAGGCAGGTCGGCCGGCAGCGGCGCACCCACCAGCAGCACCAGGGCGTTGGTCGCCTGGGCGTACTGGCGCGTGAGCTGCGCCACCGACACGCGGGCCGATTCGACCAGCGTCTCGGTCTGGCGCAGGTCCAGCGCCGACGAGGCGCCCACGTCAAAGCGCTGCTTGGCGAGCTTGTAGTAGTCCTCGCGGCCCTTCAGCGTCTGCTGGGCCAAGTCGAGTTGCTCGGCGTAGGCGCGCTCGTTCAGATAGGCCTTGGCGACTTGCGAGATCAGGCTGATCTGCGCGGCGCGGCGGCCTTCGTCGGTTGCCAGGTAGCTGGCGCGCGCCGACGCGGTGACGTCGCCCACGCTAAACAGGTTGACTTGGTAGTTGCTGACGCCCACGCCCAATTGGTACTGCTTGGTGTAGACGTCACCGCCGGTTTGCGAAATCGACGGCGGCGTGTGGCTACGCGTGTACGTGGCCGATGCGTTGACCGGCGGCAGCAGGTCGGCAATCTGCAGACGGTACTGCGCACGCGCGGCCTCGACGTTGAGCATGGCAACTCGCAGATCGCGGTTGTTTTCCAGCGCCAGGCCGATCAGCTTCTGCAGGCGCGCATCGGGGAAGAACTCGCGCCAGCCGAGGTCGACGGCACGGGGTGCGTTCTCGCCCGGCTTGGCGCTGTCAGCCGGCACGGCATAGCCGGCCGGTGCCTGCGGATACGTACTCGTGAGCGGCGCATCCGGACGCTCGTAAGTCGGCGCCAGCGAGCAGCCGGACAACACGCCGGCCGCCAGCAAGAGCGCCGGCAACAGCGCGGGGGTTCTGAAAGTCATCTTGTTCTGCATGTTCAGATTTCCTCGTCCAGCGGGCGATGTGCGGCATCCAGGCGGCGTTGACGCTCGCTGCCCTTGAAGATGCGGCGGACCACCACGAAGAACACGGGCACCAGCACCACGGCCAGCACTGTCGCGGTAATCATCCCGCCCATCACGCCGGTACCGATGGCGCGCTGGCTGGCGGAGCTGGCGCCGGTAGCGATCGCCAGCGGCAGCACACCCAGGATGAAGGCGAACGACGTCATGATGATCGGGCGGAACCGCAGGTGCACGGCTTCCAGTGTGGCCTCGATGAGGCCCTTGCCTTGCGCCTGCAAGTCCTTCGCGAACTCGATGATCAGAATCGCGTTCTTGGCGGATAGGCCCACCACGGCAATCAGGCCGACCTTGAAGTACACGTCATCGGGCATCGCGCGCAGCGTCACGCCCAGCAATGCGCCGAGCACACCCAGCGGCACCACCAGAATCACCGCAGCCGGGATCGACCAGCTCTCGTACAACGCAGCCAGCACCAGGAACACCGCCAGCAGCGACAGCGCGTACAGCGCCGGCGCCTGCGAGCCGGAGGCCTTTTCCTGCAGCGACTGGCCCGTCCACTCGTAGCCGATACCTGCCGGCAGCTTGGCGGCCAGGCGTTCCATCTCGGCCATGGCGTCACCCGAGCTGGCACCCGGCGCGGCCGCACCCGACAGGCGAACCGCCGGATAGCCGTTGTAGCGCACGAGCTGCACCGGGCCGACGATCCAATGGCCCTTCGCGAAGGTCGACATCGGCACCATGTTGCCCTGCCCGTTGCGCACGTACAGGTTCATGATGTCTTCGGGCTGCATGCGGTTGATCTTGTCCGCTTGCACGATCACACGCTGCTGACGACCATAGTTCGGGAAGTCGTTCGCATACGCCGAACCCAGCGCCGTCGACAGCACGGCGTTGATGTCGGTGAACGACACACCCAGCGCATTGGCCTTCTCGCGGTCGATATCCACCTGGTACTGCGGCGAATCTTCCAGACCTTCCGGGCGCATACCCGTGATGATCTTGCTTTGCGACGCCATCCCCATCAGTTGATTGCGGGCTGCCATCAGGGCGTCGTGCCCCAGGCCACCGCGATCCTGCAAGCGGAAGGTAAAGCCGGTCGCGTTACCCAACTCCGGAATCGGCGGCGGGTTCAGCGGGAACACGATCGCATCGCGAATGCCACCGAACAGCGCGCCAAAGGCACGGCCGGCCACCGCATCGGCGGTCTGATCCTTGCCCTTGCGTTCGCTCCAGTCCTTGAACGGGGTGAACACGATACCGGCGTTCGGACCGTTGCCCGAGAAGCTGAAACCCTGCACGGCCACGATGTTCTCGACCGCCTTTTCCTGCTTGTAGTAGGCCTCGACCTGCTTGATCACTTCCAACGTGCGGTTGGCCGATGCACCCGGCGGCAACTGGATGTTGGTCACGATGTAGCCCTGGTCTTCGGTCGGCAGGAACGAAGACGGCAAGCGCATGAACAGAAGCACCACCGCCGCGATCAGCGCAACATAGATGACCATGTAGCGGAAGGTCTTCTTCAGCATGCGCTCCACGAAGCTTTGATAGCGGTTCGTGGTGCTCGAGAACATACGGTTGAACCAGCCGAAGAAGCCCGTCTTCTCGTGGTGCGAACCCTTCTCGATCGGCTTGAGCAGCGTCGAGCACAGTGCCGGCGTGAGCGTCAGCGCCATCAGTGCCGAGAAGAAGATCGACGACACCATCGACAGCGAGAACTGGCGATAGATCGCGCCCACCGAGCCCGAGAAAAACGCCATCGGGATGAACACGGCCATCAGCACCAGCGTAATCCCGATGATGGCGCCTGTGATCTGGCCCATGGCCTTGCGCGTAGCTTCGCGCGGGGGCAGGCCCTCCTCGCTCATGATCCGCTCGACGTTTTCGACCACCACGATGGCATCGTCAACCAGGATACCGATCGCCAGCACGAGGCCAAACATCGTCAGCACGTTGATGGAGAAGCCCAGCGCATTCATGACGGCAAACGCGCCCAGCAGCGAGATCGGCACCACGATCGACGGCACCAGGGTGTAGCGAATGTTCTGCAGGAACAGCAGCATCACCAGGAACACCAGCACCATGGCCTCGAACAGCGTCTTGACCACTTCTTCGATCGAGATCTGGACGAACTTCGAGGTGTCGTAGGGCACCTTATATTCCACGCCGGCCGGGAAGTACTTCGACAGCTCTTCCAGCTTGGCCTTCACGGCCTTGGCGGTGCCCAGCGCGTTACCCGTGGGCGAGAGCTGCACACCAATGGCCGAGATCGGCTGGCCGTTGATGCGGGCCGACGTCGAGTAGGTCTGGCCGCCCAGTTCCAGGCGCGCCACATCCTTCACGCGCACCAGCGAGCCGTCCGGCTTGGACACCAGCACGATGTTGCCGAACTGCTCGGTGGTCGTGAGCTGGCCTTCCACCACGACCGTTGCCGCGAGGGGCTGGTCGGAGACGGACGGCAGATCGCCGATCGTACCGGCCGAGACCAGCGCGTTCTGCGCGCGGATCGCGTTGTAGACATCCGTGGGCGTCAGCTTGTAGCCGACCAGCTTGGCCGGATCGATCCAGACGCGCATGGCGCGTTCCGTACCGAACAGGATGGCCTGACCGACCCCCGGCACGCGCTTGATTTCGTTCAGCACGTTGCGCGAGATGTAGTCGCCCAGCGCCACCGGGTCCATCTTGCCGTCGGTGGAAGCCAGCGTCGCAAACAGCAGGAAGTTCGAGCGGGCCTTGTCGACCTGCACGCCCTGCTGCGTCACCTGCGAAGGCAGACGCGCTTCCACGCGCTTGAGGCGGTTCTGCACGTCCACCTGCGCCAGCGCAGGGTCCGTACCGGCCTTGAACGTCACAGTGATGGTGGCCTGGCCGTTACCGCCCTGGCTGACCGACTCCATATAGAGCAGGCCATCCGCGCCGTTCATTTCCTGCTCGATGATGCTGGTGACGGATTCGTCCAGCGTCTTCGCGTTCGCACCCGGGTACGTTGCCGTGATGATGACCGACGGCGGCGCAATGGTCGGGTACTGCGAGATCGGTAGCTGGGTGATCGAAATCGCCCCAGCCAGGATGATGAACAACGCGAGCACCCAGGCAAAGACTGGGCGATCGATAAAAAACTTTGCCATGCGATGGCTCCTTGTTTACTGCTTGGCTGCCGGCGAGCTGGCAGCGGGGGCGCTTGCTGCTGGGGCGCTGGCAGCAGGTGCTGCACCCTGACCTTGCTTGGCTTGGCCTTGGCCCGGCGCCGCGCCCGGTTGCCACGGCACGGCCTTCACCGGTGCGCCCGGGCGAACCTTCTGCAGACCGTCGACGATGACCTTGTCGCCCGCCTTCAGACCGCTGGAGACGATCCACTCCGTACCGGTCGAGCGATCTGCCTGAACCGGGCGCACTGCCACCTTGCCGTCGGCATCCACGATCATGACCGTGGCGCCATCCGGGCTGCGCGTCACAGCCTGCTGCGGCACCGTGATGGCCTGCTCGTCCACAGCCTGCTCCAGACGGGCACGCACGTACATGCCCGGCAGCAGCGTGCGGTCGGCGTTCGGAACAATCGCGCGCAGCGTGATCGTGCCGGTGGCCGGGTCGACCGTCAGGTCAGAGAAGTACAGCTTGCCGGGCTGCGCATAGGCGCGGCCGTCTTCCGTGACGAGCGTGACCTTGGCGGCATCGCCGCCGGCCTTGGCCAGCTTGCCGGCCTTCAGCGCTTCCTGCAGGCGCATCACCTCGGTGCTCGACTGCGTGAAGGTCAGGTAGATCGGGTCGATCTGCTGCACGGTCGTCAGCAGCGTCGCTTCACCCTGGCCGACCAGCGCGCCTTCGGTGATCTGCGCCAGGCCGGCACGGCCTGCGATCGGCGAGGTCACGCTGGCGTAGCCGACATTCAGCTTGGCGGTTTCCACGGCGGCACGCGCGGCGGCCACATCGGCGGTGGCCTGCTTGGCGGCGGCCACGGCATCGTCGTAGTCCTGCTTGCTGATGGCGTTGGTGGCCACCAGCGGCTTGTAGCGCTCGGCCTTGATCTTCGCCTGGCTCTGCGTGGCTTCCGAACGCGCCAGTTGCGCCTTCGCGCTGTCGAGCGACGCCTGATACTGCGCCGGGTCGATCTGGAACAGCTGCTGGCCGGCCTTCACGTCGCTGCCTTCGGCATACGTACGCTTGAGCACGATGCCCGCAACCCGCGCCCGCACCTGCGCTACACGCGTAGCTTCCAGGCGGCCCGGCAACTCGCTGGTCAGGCCAACGGCGTGCGGCTGCACGGTGACGACGCCGACTTCGGTCGGAGGCATGCCGGCGCCGCCCGGCCCTTGTGCCTGCTTGTTACCGCAGGCTGCAAGTGCCGCCACCATGAATGCGGCGGCAGCGAGTTGGTGATAACGGCGGGTGTTCGTCATAGATGACCCCATGTGGCGATAAGCGGATGCCGGCGGATACCAGAGACCTGGCGCCACGCAAACGAATGCGGCGCCGGCAAACCGTCAGCGAAACCAAAAAAAACACAAAAACGAAAACGTCCGATGCTAGCCGCATCTGGCGGCATGCGATATGGCCTGTGCGACGAAGTCGCAACAACGCAGGCCAGAAGGCTGAGAAACAGGAGCGATCGGCGAACAGTCTCCGACGCTCTGGGCACCAACGACACGGTGTCGGCCCCAAAGCGCAAGCCCAGCCCGGATGTGGTGCATACGGCCATGGGCAAGCGACGGAGTGCGCGCTATTATAGATACGTTCACGCATGTATGTAAAAAGGGTCCTTCGCGAGCGAAGGGCCTTTATTGCAACTTTTGCGCACTTCGTTGCAATGGCGGAACGGCGCGGGGTCGCGGCACTGCACAACAATTCCCGGGGCCTGTCACCGTAACGGGCAGGTGCAGCGTTGTGCAGTATGAAACACTGCGTTGCGTATATTTGTGCGCCGCACAAAAGCAAATCGAAAGAACGCCAGCGGGGTGTGCGGGCGTTCCTCTGGAACATCATGGTCAGACGAACCAAGGAAGAAGCCCTTGAAACACGCAACCGCATTCTTGATGCGGCCGAAGACGTGTTCTATGCGCGTGGGGTAGCGCGCACATCACTATCCGATATTGCCCAGGCTGCGGGAGTCACGCGCGGCGCCATCTACTGGCATTTCCGTAACAAGGCCGACGTGTTCGCCGCCATGTGCGAGCGCGTGAAATTGCCGATGGAGACGCTGTGCTCGCCGCCGGACGTGGAATCGGACGACCCGCTGGGCGAACTGCGCATGGTGGCCAACTTCGTGCTCCAGCAACTGGTGGAAGACGCGCACTGGCGCAAGGTCTTCGACATCATGTTCAACAAGTGTGAGTTCGTGGAGGACACGAGCCCGATTCTCAAGCGCCAGCAAGAATCGTTTGAAGAAGGCCTGGGTCGGCTGAACAACATGATCGGCCAGGCCGCACGGCGCGGCCAACTGCCGGCTGACTTGGACGTACCACTGGCGGTGGCGCATTTCCACGCATCGTTTGGCGGCATCATGGGCGACTACCTGTTCTACCCGGATGCCTCCAGCCTCGCCACCAAGCGCGAGCGCTTTGTCGATGCGTGCATCGATACGCTCAAGTACTCGCCCGCCCTGCGTCACGCGCAACCCGAGCGCGCGGCGGTCAACGCATGACCGCACCCGTGTTCGACCAGATGGTGTTTGCCGGCGGCGGCAACCGGTGCTGGTGGCAAGCCGGCTGGTGGGATGTCGTGCAGCCGGAATTGAGCCTGGCGCCGCGCGTGATTGCCGGCATCTCGGCGGGCGCATCGACGGCGTGCATGCTGCACGCCTGGAATTCCGCCGACCTGATGGACTACTACGGCGAAGCCCTGCGCCACAACACCCGCAACGCCCACTGGGGCAACCTGCTGCGCGGTGAGCGCGTGTTTCCGCACTACGGCATGTATCGCACGGCGTTGTTGACCGTGTTCGGGGAAGGCCGCTTCGCGCGGCTGGCGCAGGCGCCCGAGATCCGCGTCGGAGTGGCGCACATTCCGCGCTGGATGGGTGCGCGGACCGCCGTGGCAGCCGGGCTGATTGCGTACAACATCGAAAAGCACGTCCGCAAGACGCTGCACCCCACGTTGGGCCGGCGCCTGGGCTTTACGCCCGAGTTCGTGCGCGCGCAGGATTGCGCCTCGCCGGAAGCGCTGGCCGATTTGCTGCTGCAATCGGCCTCCACGCCACCGTTCACGCCGGTGCTGCGCCGCGCGGGGCGGCCGGTGCTGGATGGCGGCATGGTCGACAACGTGCCGGTGCATGCGCTCGACCCCACGCCGGGCGATGTGCTGGTGCTGGTCACGCGGCTGTATCCGCGTCCAACCTATTTCCGCCTGGACACCCCCGTGCCGGAAGGCCTGCAGCGCCGCTTCTACGTGCAGCCTTCGCGCAAAGTGCCGATTTCAAGCTGGGACTACACCCGCCCGGGCGCCATGCGCGACGCCTATGCGCTCGGCCGTCATGACGGCGAAACCTTCTTGCGCGAACTTCCACGCGGGTTCGCCACGCCGGCGGCGGCATAACCATCGCCACTGCGGGGGCGACGAGCCCGCCGGTGCGCCACCATGGCCGTCCGGCCAACGCTTGTTCGACGGACACCGCCATGCCCGCACGCGCGACATCCCCCTTTGACCTGATCGTGATCGGCGCCGGCTCGGCCGGCCTGGCTGCCGCGCATCGCGCCGCGCAATTGGGCGCGCGCACATTGCTGGTCGATCGCGCCCAGCTGGGTGGCACGCGCGTCAACCATGGTTGTGTGCCCAAGCGACTGCTCGGCTACGGCGCAACCTGGTCGCAAGCGGTTGCACGCTGCCTGCGTGTGGTGTCGCCATCCGATGCATGGGCCGACGCCATCGCCCGCACGCGTGCCGAGGTGGCGCGACTGCGGGAAACCCATCTCGCCTATCTGGCCACGGCGGGCGTGCAATGGTTGAGCGGCATAGCGTCATTGCGCGGGCGCGGCATCCTTCGCGTGCACGGCGAGCACGGCAAAACCACGTTGCGCGGCCGGCAGATCGTGCTGGCCACCGGCGCGCATGCCACGCCGCTATCGGTGCCCGGCGGCGAACTCGCCGGCACACCCGACGACGTATTGGGCTGGGACACGCTACCCGCTTCGCTCATCATCATCGGCGGGGGCACGGAGGCGGTGGAGTTGGCCTCGACGCTGGCGCGCTTCGGCGTGCGCGTCACCATGGTGATGCGCGAAGCGCGGCTGCTGCCGAACTTCGATGCGGCAGTATCGGAAGCGGCCATGCTGGCACTGGCCAACTGCGGTGTCGAACACCTCGCTAATGTCGAGGTGGTACGCGTTGAGCGCGATGCCATCCATGGCGATGGTGTCGCGGTCTATGTAAGCGAACTCGGCCATGACATGCCCCGCGTGCTGCGCGCGCAGCGTGTGCTGCGTGCCATCGGTCGCACGCCCAACACCGCTGGACTCGGGCTGGGCGCAGCCGGCGTTTCGCTCGATGCGCGCGGACACATCGCCGTGGATCGCCACTTCCGCACGCGGGTGCGCGGCGTCCATGCCGTGGGCGATGCCAGCAGCGCCATCCAACTCACGCCCGTGGCGGCCGCGCAAGGCCACTACGTCGCCGAACGCCTGTTCGGCAAGGGCGCCAAGCTGCCCGACATGGATGCCGTACCGATGGCAGTGTTCTGCGATCCGGCCATCGCCGCCGTGGGCCTGACCGAGGCCGAAGCCCGTACGCGCTGGCCCGAGCTGGGCAAACGCACCGCCGACACCGACAAACGCGCCACCGCCGAGCGCATCGACGTAGTGGTCCGCCGCTTCGTCTCGCTGGAGCAGCGGTTTGCGGGCACCGGCATGGAATCGCTGATCAAATTAGTGTGCAACGCGCGCAGTGGACGGGTGCTGGGCGCGCACATCGTCGACAACGCCGCGCCCGAAATCATCCAGACGTTGGCCGTGGCCGTGCGCATGGGCGTGCGGCTCAAGCATTTGCGCACGACGGTCGGCCTGCACCCGACCGTGGCCGAAGAACTGCTGGGTGTTTGAGCACCTGGGCGCACTCATTCAACTTTCCTGACGCCCATCGGCAAATCCATGCACGCTGCCTGAACGCCACGGGCGCAGAATGGCATGCATATTCTTCAGGAAATTTGACATGCTTCCCGTGCTCTATCTTTCTCATGGCTCGCCCATGCTGGCGGTTGACCCGGGCCCCGTTGGGCAGGCCTTTGCCGCGCTTGGGCAAGAAATGTCTGCGCTGGCACCCCGCGCGATTGTCGTGGTGTCACCGCATTGGATGACGCGCCGCCCAGCCGTGACAGCCCGCGCGCAGCAGGAGGCGTGGCATGACTTTGGCGGCTTCCCGCCACAGCTTTACGCCTTGGAATATGCCCCGCCCGGCGCGCCGGAACTGGCCGAGCGCATTCGCGCGCTGATCGACGGCCGCGTCGTGCCCGGCCTGGAAGAGCAAGCCTCCACGGCGCTCGACCCGCGCCAGCCGCTGGACCATGGCGCATGGATTCCGCTGATGATGATGTTTCCCGAGGCGAAGATCCCCGTGGTGCAGGTGTCGCTCATGCCGGGCCTGTCGCCCGCCTGCCAGATGGGGATGGGCCGCACGCTGGCGCCGTTGCGCGACGAGGGCGTGCTCATCGTCGGCTCAGGCAGCTTCACGCATAACCTGCGCGCGCTGATGCGTGGCCCCGGCATGGCCCAGCACGGCGTGCCGGTCGAACCGTGGGTAACGGCGTTCCGCGAATGGATGATCGAGGCGATGACCGAGGGCATCCGCACGGGCGACTTCGCTGCCTTCTGCGACTACCGCGCTCAGGCGCCAAACGCCGCCCACGCCCACCCAACCGATGAGCACCTGATGCCGCTGTACGTGGCCCTCGGTGCCGCCATGGGCCAGCCGAGCCAGGCCACGCCAGGCGGCGTGCAGGCTCAGCATGTAGTCGATACGGTCACGTACGGCTCGCTGGCGATGGACAGCTTCCGCTTTGACGGCGCAGGTGCCAATGTGGCCAACCGCGAACCGCAGCTACGCGCTGCGGCTTGATTGATCGAGACTGGCGCTACGCGCGAATCAACGCTGGCGCCAGTGCCGTCGGGTTGACCACGCTGTCGACATTGCCCTGCAGGACATCAAGGATGTTCTGAAACGCGACGCGGAAGTACATCTCATAGCTATCGCGCTCGACATAGCCGATGTGCGGCGTGCAGATGCAGTTCTCCATGCGCAGCAGGGTGTGGCCCTGCAGGATGGGTTCCGTTTCAAACACGTCGATGGCGGCCATGCCGGGGCGCCCCCGATTCAGCGAGGTCACTAGGCCGTTTTCTTCCACCAGCTCAGCACGGCTGGTGTTGACGAAGAGGGCGGTCGGCTTCATGCGCGTGAGGTCGGCCACCGTCACGATGCCGCGTGTCTCGTCATTCAGGCGCAGATGGACGGACAGCACATCGGACTGCTCGAACAGCGCCTCCTTCGATTCGGCCACAGCGTGGCCGTCAGCACGGGCGCGCTCTTGCGAACCTTCGCGGCCCCACACCAGCACATTCATGCCGAACGCCCGGCCGTAGCTGGCCACGAGCTGGCCGATCTTGCCGTAGCCGAAGATGCCGAGCGTCTGGCCCTTCAACACGCGGCCGATGCCGAAGTTGGGCGGCATCGTGGTCGACTTCAGCCCCGACTGCTGCCACGCGCCGTGCTTGAGGCTCGCCACGTATTGCGGGATGCGGCGCTGTGCGGCCATCACCAGCGCCCAGGTCAGTTCGGCCGGTGCCACTGGTGAGCCCTTGCCCTCCAGCACGACGACCCCCTTGTCGGTACAGGCATCCAGATCGATATGGCTGCCGGAATCGCGCGATACGCGACCGGTCTGGCTGATGATCTTGAGTTTGGGCAGGCGATCCAGCAACTGACGCGTCACACGCGTGCGCTCCCGGATCAGCACAATGGCTTCAACGTCCGCCACACGTGCGGCCAATTGCCCCACGCCTTTGACGGTGTTGTTGAACACTTTGACTTCGTGGTCTTGGAGCAGGCTGAAGCAATCCAGCTTGCGAACGGCGTCTTGGTAGTCGTCCAGTACGGCAATCTTCATCGACATCTCACTTCGGACAATGGTGCGCAGCAAAAAACAGCGATCCCTCGCGGTGGTATTCTTCCCATCCCTCGTCGTCCGACCATTGTTGGCAACAATCGGTGTCGACGTTTGGAATTGCCCGCCGCGGGCACGCAAATTGCGCAGCCACGCTGGTGACGAGTCCTTGTTCTTGGTTTGTTACTTCGGTCCCGCCACTTTAGCGCACGCGGCCCCCGCCGCCCGGAAAAACCCACCTTCCGGGGGCGCACCGCTTTGTAACTGAATGTGAAATCAGCACGGCTACTGTCCTTCCGCCTGCGTTGCCCCTCTCTCTGGAAATCGCTGATCCGGCCTGCTTATGACGCGCCGTCGATCGCTTTCCATCCCGCCGCTGGGCGCACTCGCCGAGCCTGCCGTGCTGATCAATCGCCGATTTCTTTTTCACTTCCATTGGAGTTTTGGTCATGAATCAACCCGTGATGCAGGGCGTACCTGCATTGAACGTGCCCGAGTACGTCAAACACCCGCGCCTGATTGCGTGGGTGGGCGAGATTGCCGCGCTCACCAAGCCGGAGCGCGTGGTCTGGTGCGATGGTTCGCAAGAAGAGTACGACCGCTTGTGCGCCGAGATGGTCGGCGCCGGCACGATGAAGCAGCTCAACCCGGCCAAACGCAAGAACTCGTTCCTGGCACTGTCGGACCCGTCGGACGTGGCGCGCGTGGAAGACCGCACCTTCATCTGCTCGCAAAAGAAGGAAGACGCCGGCCCCACCAACAACTGGACGGCCCCGGCCGAGATGCGCCAGACGCTGAACGGCCTGTTTGACGGCAGCATGCGCGGCCGCACGCTGTACGTGGTGCCGTTCTCGATGGGCCCGCTGGGTTCGCCGATCGCGCACATTGGCGTGGAACTGTCGGACAGCCCGTACGTGGCCGTCAACATGCGCATCATGACCCGCATGGGTCGTGCGGTGTATGACGTGCTCGGCACCGACGGCGATTTCGTGCCGTGCGTGCACACCGTCGGCAAACCGCTGGCCGCTGGCGAGAAAGACGTGCCATGGCCGTGCAACCCGACCAAGTACATCGTGCACTTCCCGGAAACGCGCGAAATCTGGTCGTTCGGCTCGGGCTACGGCGGCAACGCGCTGCTGGGCAAGAAGTGCTTCGCGCTGCGGATCGCCTCCACCATGGGCCGCGACCAAGGGTGGCTCGCCGAACACATGCTGATCCTGGGCGTGACCTCGCCCGAGGGCAAGACGTACCACGTGGCGGCCGCCTTCCCGTCGGCCTGCGGCAAGACCAACTTTGCGATGCTGATTCCGCCCGCCGGCTTCAACGGGTGGAAGGTCACGACCATCGGCGACGACATCGCCTGGATCAAGCCGCGCCAGGACGCCGACGGCCAGACCCGCCTGTACGCCATCAACCCGGAATCGGGCTTCTTTGGCGTGGCACCGGGCACGGGCGAAAAGACCAACCCCAATGCAATGGCCACGCTCAAGGAAAACGTCATCTTCACCAACGTGGCGCTGACGGACGACGGCGACGTGTGGTGGGAAGGCATGACCGACGCCGTGCCCGCGCACCTGACCGACTGGCAGGGCCAAAGCTGGACGCCGGAGATTGGCAAGGAAACCGGCCGCAAGGCCGCGCATCCGAACGCCCGTTTCACGGCACCGGCGGCGCAATGCCCGTCGATCGATCCGGAATGGGACAACCCGGCCGGCGTACCCATTGATGCGTTCATCTTTGGTGGCCGCCGCTCGACCACCGTGCCGCTCGTTACCGAAGCGCGCGACTGGACCGAAGGCGTGTACATGGCCGCCACAATGGGCTCGGAAACCACCGCCGCCGCTGCCGGTCAGCAAGGCGTGGTGCGCCGCGACCCGTTCGCCATGCTGCCGTTCTGCGGCTACAACATGGCCGACTACTTCGCGCACTGGCTCAAGCTGGGCGACCAGCTCGCCAAGAGCGGCGCCACGCTGCCGAAGATCTTCTGCGTGAACTGGTTCCGCAAGGACGAGAACGGCAAGTTCGTGTGGCCGGGCTTTGGCGAGAACATGCGCGTGCTGAAGTGGATGATCGACCGCCTCGAAGGCCAGGCGCAGGGCGATGCGCATGCCTTTGGTGTGTCGCCGCGCTATGAAGAACTGCGCTGGGATGGGCTGAACTTCACGGCGGAGCAGTTCGCCAAGGTGATCTCGGTCGACGCTGCCGCGTGGCAGCAGGAACTGGCGCTGCACGATCAGCTGTTCACGCAGTTGGCGCATGGCCTGCCGCAGGCGCTGCCGGAGGCGAAGGCGCGCCTGGAGGGGCGCTTGGCAGGGTGATCCCCCCACCGGCCGCAAAAAGCCCGCCTAGTGCGGGCTTTTTTTTGTTCGCACGCCCGGTCACTGCCTAAACAATGAGCAGTAATCCTAAAGTTTTAAATCGCGCGATTTACCCCTATCCACAAAACGGTCGCTTGATTTAAATTCCGCAATATTCAGCTGTAAAAAATACAACCATCGGAGGCCCGCGTTTCATTATGCCAGCAATAACATAATGAATGCTGAATTATGCCAACAGCGAATCGTCGGGGGCGCGGCACCACGCCAACCCCTTGTCTGGCATAGCTTTGTGAAGCATGCATGTCAATCGAATGCGTACGCAAAGTTCGGTGTCGTCTAAATTTCCAAATTTTAAAAATCCCGCGTGACGAATTCCGGCGGGATTCTTATAATCCGGCAAAACAGAATTCCTTTTCCTTGAGCCGGAGGGGGATTCACTAGAGGAAACGAGAAAGGCAACAAGCCAATGCAACAGGGAGGGTACCCCCTCTTCTCCACGGCGCTCGGGGGGGCGTCGGCTCGGTTTTGCGTGCATGTGGTGTCGAACTTTGTGCAAACGATTGCATAAATGAGGCACCGAATCGCAGCGCCGAGGCTTGTGAACCCATCTCAACACCACACACCCTGGAGTGATCCGGGGGGCTCCGCTGGGGATCGTCCGACCGGGAACGGCAGTACACGACGATCAGCGCCAGGCCTGTCCGGCCGGGCGGCAGCGCCCGCAAGAACGACATGCGAGCAAACGCGCAGCGCTCGCATGCCACTCATAACAACGCGCACCGCAGACAGAAGAGCGCGGCCGCAAGGCTGCTCGCCGGAGTGTGTCGGCTGGTTAGACGGGAGGTATCACAAAGTGGGTATTCAGATCATGCTGGTCGAACAGGACCAGGCAGAGGGGGAGCGTCTGTCGTTTTCCCTGCGTGACGGTGGACACGACGTTCAACGTGTCGGCAATCCAGGGCAGGCGCAGGCGGCCATCCAGGTCGCCATGCCGGAACTGCTGCTCATGGAGTGGACGTGGCCCGAGCGCGAGTCGATCGACATGCTGCTGGCCTTGCGCGCCAACATGCAGACGCGCGGCCTGCCGGTCATCGTGCTATCTCGCCATGGCGATGCGCGCGCCAAGATTGCCGCGCTTGACGCCGGTGCCGATGACTACGTCGTCAAGCCGTGCGACACGGGCGAACTGCATGCGCGCATCCGCGCGGTGCTGCGCCGCCGGGCGCCGCAGCAGCATGGCGATGACGTGCTGCAAGTCAACGGCCTGCGCCTGGATCCGCTCACCTTGGGCGTGATGGCGCAAACCGACACGGGGCCGCGCGCCATTCCGCTCAGCCCGCTGGAATTCCGCCTGCTGCACTTCCTGGTGGCGCATCCGCAACGCGTGCATTCGCGTACCCAACTGCTCGATCGCGTGTGGGGCAATCACGTGTTCGTTGGGGAACGCACTGTTGACGTGCACGTGCGCAAGCTGCGCGTGGCGCTGGCAGGCACGCCGTGCGATGGCCTGATCCAGACAGTACGCGGCGGCGGCTATCGCCTCGTCGTGGGTGCCAGTGGGGCGACCGCCGCGCACACTGCCGACGCCATCAGCATGCAGCTCGAAGCCGCCACCCGCAAAGCCGAACTGCCGTCGTACGGGCCTATCCCAACGGGCCGCTCGCTGGGCACAGGGCCGGTACATCTGGGCGCCTGAGCCCCGGGTCGATCCGGCCTCATCGCATTCTCCACCTGACGACCATCCTGTCGCCCGCATTGCGCGGCGATCGGATGGTCGTGCCATCTCAAGCCATCAAGGAATCGAACATGAAGCTGTGGTGCAGCGGTGTACTGCTGGCTGCTCTGGCCGCACTCTCCCTGGGCGCATACGCGCAGGAAGTCACGCCGGGCCTGTGGGAAAGCACAACCAGCCTGACGCTGAACGGCAAGCCGTTGCCGCACGTTGACGAGCAAGGCCGCCAAGTACCCAGCCGGCCCGAGCGCGGCTGCCTGAGTGCGAACGACGCCAGCGATATCCGGGCCACGTTCGAGCGCAATATCCGCAGAGACCACGGAAGCTGCTCGCTCACGCGCTGGAACTACGCCGTGGGCACGCTGAAGGTCTCGCTGTCGTGTACAGACCCGCAGGGCGGCAAGGGCGTACTCGAAGCCAGCGGCCCGCTCACACCCACCACGTTCAACATCACGGGCAATGGCCAGTACCAGCACCCGCAGTACGGGCCGATGAAGAGCGGCTTCCACTACCAGGGGCGCTACCTCGGCGCGTGCAAGTCGTAAGCGGCGCATCAAGCAAAAACGGCCGGACTGCAGATGCAGTGCCGGCCGTTTTTGCTTTGGAGCAACGCCGATCAGCGCTGGCTTTCGCGCCAGCGCTTGAGCCAGCCCAACCCTTCACTTGTACCTGCACGCGGGCGGTACTCGCAGCCGACCCAGCCGTCGTAGCCGAGCGTATCCATCAGCGCGAAGAGGTGCGGATAGTTCAGCTCACCTGCGTCCGGCTCATGGCGATCGGGCACGCCGGCAATCTGCACGTGGCCGACGCCGCCCTCACCCACATACCGCTTGAGCTTGACCGACAGATCGCCTTCCATGATCTGCGCGTGGTACAGGTCGAATTGCACCTTCACGTTAGACGCGCCCACCTCCTTGCACACGGCATGCGCCTGCGCCTGATGCGTCAGGAAGAAGCCCGGCATGTCGCGCGTGTTGATCGGCTCCAACACGACGGTGATGCCCGCGCCGGCCGCCTCGCGCGCGGCGTAGGCAACATTGCTTACGTAGGTGGCGTGATGGCGTGCGCGGTCGGCATCGGCTGGTATCAGACCGGCCATCACATGCAGGCGCGTGTTGCCGAGCACTTGCGCATACTCCAGGGCCGTCGCAATGCCGCGCTTGAATTCCTCTTCACGTCCCGGCAATGACGCGATGCCGCGCTCGCCGGCGGCCCAGTCGCCCGGAGGCGCGTTGAACAGCGCCTGCTTGAGCCCGGCATCGTCGAGACGCGCGCGGATCTCGGCCTTGTCAAAGTCATAGGGGAAGAGAAACTCCACGCCCTCAAAGCCATCCTTTGCCGCAGCGGCAAAGCGGTCGAGGAAGGCGTGCTCCTGGTACATCATGGACAGGTTGGCGGCAAAGCGCGGCATATCAAACCCTCTGGAAACAATTGCTTGGTTGCTTATTTATTGACCAGCTTGGCAGGCGTGCGCAACACGGCGATGCAGCCGAGCACCAGCACGCCGGCCAGCGCGTACATGCCCGTTGCGGTGCTGCCGGTCATGTCCTTGAGCGCCCCGATCATATAGGGGCTCACGAAACCGGCCAGGTTGCCCACCGAGTTGATGGCGGCGATGCCCGCAGCCGCCGCAGTGCCTTGCAGGAACGCGGTCGGCAGCGACCAGAACAGCGGCGCGCAGGTCAGCACACCAGCCGCCGCCAGCGACAGGAACACGATCGACAACGCCACGTTGTTGCCCGCCGTGGCCACCACTGCAAAACCAACCGCCCCCATCAGCGCCGGCACAACCAGATGCCAGCGGCGCTCGCGGCGCGCATCGGCGCTGCGGCCGATCAGCACCATGGTGATCGCCGCGCAGAGGTACGGAATGGCGGAGAGCACGCCCACCATGAAGGTGTCCTTCACGCCCGCGTTCTTCACCAGCGTCGGCATCCAGAACGTCAACCCATACTGGCCCATGACGAAGGCAAAGTAGATCAGGCTCATGCCCCACACGCGCAAGTCCGAGAACACCTTGCCGATGCCGGGGTGCTCGGTCTTGCCCTTATTGTCCGCAGCGATGTTGGCTTCGAGGATCTGCTTCTCGTCTTCGCTCAGCCACTTGGCTTTGCGGATGCTGTCGTCAAACTTCCACAGCACCAGCAGGCCGACCAGCACAGCAGGAATCGCTTCGATCACGAACATCCACTGCCAGCCCTGCCAGCCGCTGTGGTCATGGAACGCGCTCATGATCCAGCCCGACAGCGGATTGCCGAAGATGCCCGAGATAGGAATTGCCGCCATGAACATCGCCACGATGCGCGCGCGGCGGTGCGACGGATACCAGTACGTCAGGTACAGGATGATGCCGGGGTAAAAACCGGCCTCCGCCAGGCCCAGCAGGAAACGCATCACGTAGAACTGCGTGGGCGTCTGCACGAAGGCGAACGCGCCCGAGATCAGCCCCCACGTGATCATGATCCGCGCGATCCAGATGCGCGCGCCGATCTTGTTCATCAGCAGGTTGCTCGGCACCTCGAAGAGGAAGTAGCCGATGAAGAAGATGCCGGCGCCCAGCCCGTACACCGTCTCGGAAAAATTCAGCGCCTGCGACATCTGCAGCTTGGCGAAGCCCACGTTCACGCGGTCGAGATACGCGACCACGTAACACAGCATGATGAGCGGAACGATGCGGCGCGACACGCGTGCGTAGACGCTGTCCTCTTTTGAAACGGCGTGCGAAGGCAGCGCCGCCGTGGTGGCGGTGGAGGTGTTCATGTGGTCTCCAATCTAGGTTTTATAGGGGCCGTGGTGGCTTACCAGCGGGCCCCGAACGTCTGGCGCAATTCGTCGATTTGCGCATCGGACAGCGGTGCGGGCTTCGGCTCCGTCATCAGCCAAAGCTTGGCGGTTTCTTCCAGTTCTTCCAGGGCGTAGGCCGCGTTCGATACCGAGCCGTGCCACACAACGGGGCCCAGGCGATCAAGCAGCACGGCGCGCACATCAGTCGCCAGTGCGGCGATCTGCGCAGCCACATCCGGGTGCCCCGGACGTTGGTATTGGATGAGCGGTACGTGGCCGACCTTCATCACGTAGTACGGCGTGATCGGCGGCAGCACATCGGCCTCGCGCCAGACACCGGCTAGCGTGAGCGCCACCAGGTGCGTCGAGTGCGTGTGCACCACGGCGTGCGCGTCGGCATTGCGGTCGTAGATGCCGCGATGCAGGGCGAGCGTCTTCGATGGCTTGTCGCCGCTGACCCACTCGCCCGCCGTGCTGACCTTGGCGATGCGCGCAGGGTCCAGCGTGCCGAGGCATGCGTCGGTGGGCGTGATGAGCCAGCCGTCCGGCAAACGCGCGCTGATGTTGCCGGCGGTGCCGACCGTGTAACCGCGCGCATACAGGCTCTGGCCCGCGCGCGCGACTTCTTCGCGCAGCGCATTTTCATTGGCGGTGGTCATGCGACCGGCTCCGTCGTGGCTTGCGCCAATTGCGCCAGCGCTTTCTCGAAGAAATCGACCGTACCGAAGTTGCCCGACTTCAACGCCAGCGCAATGGGGTCATCGCCAATGGTGGCCGTCCAGGGCACGCCCGGATCAATCTGCGGGCCGATGCGCAACGCGCGCACATCGAGCGCCTGCACAACCGCGCCCGAGGTCTCGCCGCCAGCCACCACGAAGCGGCGCACGCCATCGGCATGCAGCGCACGGGCGATGCGGCCGAGCGCCTCTTCGACCAGCTTGCCGGCGCGCTCCACACCCAGCGTCTTCTGCACCTGGGCGACTTGCTCTGGCGCGCTGGTCGCGTAGACCAGCACAGTTTGACCGGCGTGGCGCTGCACGAAATCGAGCGCCTCGACCACCACCGACTGGCCTTCAGCCAGCGCGAGCGGATCAATCTGAAATGCCGGGCGCGACGCGCGCCAGTGCGCCACCTGCGCGTTCGTTGCGCGCGAGCAGCTACCCGACAGCACGATGGCCGAGTCAGCCACGGCGGGCAATTGCGCCGCGTCACCATGCTCGGTGATGAGGCCTGCGCGTCGGTATTGCGCCGGCAAGCCAAGCGCCAAGCCCGAGCCGCCCGTGAGCAGCGGCAGATCGGCAAACGCTTCGCCCAGCACGATCAGATCGTCGTTGGAGATCGCATCGGCAATCGCCAGCTTCACGCCGTCGGCGCGCAGTTGCTGCGCCTGATCGCGCGCGGCTTGCGCACCGCGCATTACCGTGTCGTAACGCAGCAAACCCACCTTGCCCTCGCTCTGGCGCGCGAGCACCGGCACGAGGTTCGGGTCGCGCATCGGCGTGAGCGGATGGTGTTCCATGCCCGACGCGTTGAGCAGCACATCGCCAACGAAGAGGTGGCCACGGAAGATCGTGCGACCGTTCTCGGGAAACGCCGGGCACGCGAGCGTGAAGTCGGTGCCGAGTTCTGCCATCAGCGCCTCGGCCACGGGGCCGATGTTGCCGTCGTCGGTCGAATCGAAGGTCGAGCAGTATTTGAAGAAGAAGCGCGAGCAGCCTTGCGCACGCAGCCAGCGCAGCGCGGCGAGCGACTGCTGCACGGCATCGGCCGCCGGAATCGTGCGCGACTTGAGTGCGACGACGATGGCGTCTGCATCAGCAGCGATGGCTTCATCGCCCGCTTGTGGGACGCCGATGGTCTGCACCGTGCGCATGCCGGCGCGCACGAGCATGTTGGCGAGGTCGGTTGCGCCGGTGAAGTCATCGGCGATACAACCGAGCACGGGGCGGGAGGTCTGCGCTGCGCTCATTTCGATTGACCCTCCGGCAGCGTGATGCCCGGGAAGATCTTGATGACGGCCGAATCGTCTTCCTTCGCATAACCGGCGGTGGACGCCTGCATGAACATCTGATGCGCGGTGGCCGCCAGCGGCAGCGGAAACTTGGTCGCGCGCGCGGTATCGAGCACCAGCCCCAAATCCTTGACGAAGATATCGACGGCGGACAGCGGCGTGTAGTCACCGGCCAGCACATGGGCCATGCGGTTTTCGAACATCCAGCTGTTGCCCGCGCTGTGGGTGATGACTTCGTACAGCGCGTCGGCTGCCACGCCTTCGCGCAGGCCGAGGGCCATGGCTTCAGCAGCGGCAGCGATGTGCACGCCGGCCAGCAACTGGTTGATGATCTTGACCTTGCTGCCCGCGCCCGCTTTGTCGCCCAGGCGATAGACCTTGCCGGCCATGGCGTCGAGCACCTGGCCCGCAGCGGCATAAGCGGCGGGCGTGGCCGAGGTCATCATCGTCATCTGGCCCGAGGCAGCCTTGGCGGCGCCGCCGGAAATGGGGCCGTCCACGTATAGGATGCCCTGCTGCGCCAAGCGCGCCTCCAGCGCGATCGACCAGTTCGGGTCCACGGTCGAACACATGACGAAGGTGCTGCCCGGCTTCATTGCAGCGGCCGCGCCGTTCTCGCCAAACAGCACGGATTCCGTCTGCGCGGCGTTGACCACCACAGAGACGATCACGTCCGCTCCAGCAGCTACCTCGGCTGGCGTTGCACAGGCCACGCCGTCTTCCTTGGCGAAATCTGCGGCGGCGCCGGGGCGCGCGTCGCATGCGAAAACGGTGTAGCCGTTGTGACGCAGGGTCTTGGCAATGCCCAAACCCATGGCGCCGAGTCCGATCACGCCAACCTTCCGGTCAGCCGTCGATTGCGTCATGAAGTGCTCCTGAAATCAGTCTTGCGCAACGTCCCGGCCCTCGGCCAGGCGACGTGCGGCATTGAACATGTGGGTCTGCGCGGCATTGCGCGCAGCGAGTGCGTCGCGGGCGCGGATGGCCTCAACCATCGCGCGGTGCTCGTCGCGCACCTGGCGGGCGAAGTCTTCGCGGCGCGCTTCGTTGCTGCGCGTCACGCCAATCGCTTCTTCCAGGTACTGGCTGAAGAAGCCCAGCGCCTGCACGAGGAACGGATTGCCGCTGGCCGCCGCAATGGCGTGGTGAAAGCGCAGGTCTTCGGCCACGCCGTCGCCGCCGGCCGCCACGGCGGCGTCGATGCCGTCGAGCGCGGCGTCGATCTCGACCATCTGGGCGTCGGTGCGGCGCTGGGCGGCCATCGCCGCGCCTTCGGCTTCCAGCGCGCGGCGCAGTTCGATGATGTGCAGCACGGCATCGATCGACCCGGCCTGCGCTGCGTCGATACGGAGCGGCTTCAGGCCGGCCTGCTGCGTGACGTACACGCCGCTTCCCTGGCGCGCTTCGACCACGCCCTCATGGCGCAGGCGCGAAATCGCCTCGCGGATCACGGTGCGGCTGACGCCAAATTCCTGGCCGAGCACGGTTTCCGACGGCATGCGTTCGCCGCGGCGCAGTTCACCGGCGTCGATCTTGTCCATCAGGGTTTGGGCCACGCGGTCGGATAGGGAGGGCGCGGCGTCGAGTTTTTCAAACATGGTGTGTCGCTTGGCAAGCGTAAATTCGTCGTGTCATCATACAAGTTGAGTCGCAGAGCTTCATCCCTGTTTACCCTAGGCATCGATTAGATCGCCGGGCGATCCACGTTCGGCACAAGGAGACACCATGAACATCGTCATCACCGGCGGCGCCGGTTTTTTGGGCCAGCGCGTGCTGGCGGCATTGCTCCAGCAACCCGGCCTGCCAGGCGCGGATGGCACGGTCCAGCCTGTCGACACCTTCATCGTGCTGGATCAGGTGGCCGGCCAGATTACCGACCCGCGCGTGCGCTATGTGACGGGCGATGCATCGGACCCCGCCCTCATCGCCCAGGTGATCGATGAAAACGTGGGCGGCGTATTCCACCTCGCCGCAGTGGTGAGCGGCACGGCCGAGGCCGATTTCGACCTCGGCATGCGCGTGAACTTGGACGGCACGCGTGCGTTGCTGGATGCCTTGCGTGCGCAGCAGGCCAAGACGGGCCGCGCGCCGCGTGTGCTGTTCGCCAGTTCGGTGGCGGTGTTCGGCGGCCAACTGCCGGCGGTTGTGACCGATGACACGGCGGCCACGCCGCAGGCGTCGTACGGCGTACAGAAGCTGATGGGCGAATTCCTGGTCGGCGAGTATTCGCGCAAGGGCTACATCGATGGCCGCGCGGTGCGCATCCCGACCGTATCTGTGCGGCCGGGCAAGCCGAATGGCGCAGCGTCGAGCTTTGCCAGCGGGATCATCCGCGAGCCGCTGGCGGGCGAAGAAGCCATCTGCCCGGTGGAGGCGGAGACCGAACTGTGGCTGGCATCCCCACGCCAAGTGGTGGCTTCGCTGTTGCATGCGTTCACGCTGCCGGCATCGGCGTGGGGCAACCGCCGTTCGCTGAACTTGCCGGGCATCACGGTGCGTGTGGGGGAGATGGTGGAGGCGCTGCGCAAGGTCGCGGGCGATGCACCGGTCGAACGCATCCGCTGGGAGCCGGACGCGCGCATCAAGGCCATCGTGCAAAGCTGGCCCGCACGCTTCGATACCGCACGCGCGGATGCGATGGGATTCGGGCGCGACACCTCGTTCGAGACGATGGTGCGCGAGTACGTGGAAAGCGTGAAGGCGCGCTGAAGGCTCAGCGCCTAGCGTCCCTTCCCCAACTCCACCGCAAACTTCACCAGTTCCGCCTGCCCCTCGATGCCGAGCTTGCGCTTGAGGTTCAGGCGGTGCGATTCCACCGTGCGCACCGACAAGCCGAGTTCATCCGCAATGCGCTTGTTGGCGTAGCCCTTGGCAATGCCGTCGAGGATGTCGCGCTCGCGCGGCGTGAGGGCTTCCACCGGTGTGGGCATGACGGCCTGTTCGGCCATGCGCATCGCGAGTTGGGCGCTGTAGAACGGGCGGCCGGCCAGCACGGCATCAATGGCTTCGACCAGTTCGCTGGCGGGCGCGTCCTTGAGCACGTAGCCGCGCGCGCCGGCGCGGATCACCTGGCGCACGTATTCCAGGTTGTCGTGCATCGAGAGCACCAGCACGGCGATCTCCGGAAATTCTTCCGCAAACTTTTCGGTGAGCGCGATGCCGTTCATGCCGCGCATGCCGATATCCATCAGCGCCAGGTCGGGCGACAGCGTGCGTGCGGCTTCGAGCGCGGCGGCCGCATCGCCCGCCTCGCCGACGACTTCGAAATGCGGCACGGCCTCCAGCCGCACGCGCACGCCATCGCGCACCAGCGGGTGATCATCAACAAGCAGCAATTTGACGGGCGCGTTCATACAAGTGAAGACGTGGCGGCCGAAGCCAGTTGAGCGATGACAGCGTGGGGCAGCACGACACACACTTCAGTGCCGTGCCGCGTGTCGTCCATGCTGGAGACGATGGTACAGGTGCCGCCCAGCGCGGCCATGCGTTCGCGCATGTTGCGCAGGCCGATGCCGTGTTCGGGGTCCACCTGCACGGACTCGACGTCGAAACCGGGGCCGTTGTCGCGAATGGATAGCCGCACGGCATCGACATTGTTCTCCAACAGCACGCTGATACGCGTGGCTTGCGTGGCATGGCGCTCGATGTTGGAGATGGCCTCCTGCGCGATGCGGAACAGCGCCGTGTTGCAGGCATCCGGCAACTGCACCGGCGGGCCGACACGTTCGAGTGCAATGGCAAAACTGGGCTGACGGTCTTCGTGCGCCTCGCGTGTTTCGCGCACGAGCAACTCCAGTGCCGCAGCCAAACCCAGATCATCGAGCAGTGCAGGGCGCAGGTTGTGCGACACGCGCCGCACTTCACCCAGCGCGCTGTTCAGGCGATCCAGCGCGCGGCGCAGCATGCTGGCCGCCCGTTCGATCGACACCGTCGGCGCGGATGGTGTTTCGAGATGGCCGTGCGCCGTCTCGAGCAGCAGCTTGGTCGACACCAGCACCTGGCTGATCCCGTCGTGCAACTCACGTGAGACGCGCGCCCGCTCGTCTTCCTGAGACCGCACCACCTGCTGCGCAAGCTGCCGCAGCTTGGCGTCGGCCTCGCGGTGGTCGCTCACGTTCAGCGCCAGGCCGCTGCCGGCCACCAGCAGGATGCTGATCGCGGCAATGCCTACCACCCAGGCCAGCGTCTGGTCGATGTTGGCTTGCGCGCGTTGGTCGATCTCGCGCAGGGTCTGCTCGATGTCGTCCAGGTAGAGCCCGGTGCCGACCATCCAGCCCCATTGCGGAATCGGCTCCACATAGCCGAGCTTGGGCACGCTCTGGTGCGTGGAGGGCTTGTCCCACATGTAGCGCACGAAGCCGCCGCCATTCTGGGCCGCAGCTACCAGCTTCTGGATGGTGGGCTGGCCGCGGGCATCGGTGAGGTCCCACAAGTCACGACCGACAAGTTCCGGCTGGCGCGGATGCATGAGATTGCGCCCGCGCAGGTCGTAGAGGAAGAAGTAGCCGTCGGTGCCGAAGTCGAGGCGGGCGAGGGTGCGCATGGCTTCGTCGCGCGTCGCCGCATCATTTTTTTCGGATGCCAGCAGTGGAGCGATGGCGCTCTGCGCGAGCTGGACGTAGGCGCGCAGCTCCGTCTCCTTGGCTTGCAGATAGGCGGATTCCACCAACTGCCGCTCGTGCTTGGCCAGCGCGATCGACTGGTGCCGCACAGTCAGCATGATCGCCAGCATGGCGATGGTCAGCGGTGCGACGGCGAGCAGCAGGATCTTCTGGCGGAGCTTCATGGCGGAGCGCGGCATCTTGCGTTGCAACATCGCAAGGTGGGACGCAATTTCGATTGGAAGTCGCATCAACTGCGTAGTACTACGGACATGTGCTGCGTAGTCCTCCGCTTGTGGCGCGGGCAGGGCTGGCAAATACTACACGCCCCTGTCACGGGGCAGGACGTAGAGCCGCTAACCAAACTGTCCTGGCTAGGCGTGCCGACGCAGACAGTACAAGTGGTACGGCAAGTCGGCGCAACGACGCCAGGGCGGTTTGGTTAGCGGCTCTTACAACAGGGATGAATCCACATCCCGCATTCAGCACATAACTTCGACCAAGGTTCGAGGAGACCGACATGAGCTTCGTCAGGCAACACCTGATCTGGCTGGTCGTCGCCATTCTTGGCGCGTCTGCCTTTGCCACCGTTGCGCTTGCGCGCGGCGAGGCAGTCAGCGCGCTGTGGGTGGTGGTGGCCGCCGTGTGCATCTATCTGATCGCATACCGCTACTACAGCCGCTTCATTGCCGACAAGGTGCTCGGCTTGGACGGCACCCGCAAGACACCCGCCTGGGTGCACAACGACGGGCTCGACTACGTCCCGACCAACAAGAACGTGCTGTTCGGCCACCACTTCGCGGCCATTGCCGGTGCCGGCCCGCTGGTGGGCCCCGTGCTGGCCGCGCAGATGGGCTATCTGCCCGGCATGCTGTGGATCCTGGCCGGCGTGGTGTTTGCCGGCGCGGTGCAGGACTTCGTCGTGCTGTTCATCTCCACCCGCCGCGACGGCCGCTCGCTGGGCGACCTGGTGAAGAGCGAGATGGGCACGGTGCCCGGCGTGATCGCGCTGTTTGGCGCCTTCCTCATCATGATCATCATCCTGGCCGTGCTGGCGCTGATCGTGGTGAAGGCGCTGGTGGGCTCACCGTGGGGCACGTTCACGGTGGCCGCGACGATTCCCATCGCGCTGTTCATGGGCATCTACGTGCGCTACATCCGCCCGGGCCGTATCGGTGAGATCTCCATCATCGGCTTCGTCCTGCTGATGCTCGCCATCATCGGTGGCCAGGCCGTGCACGAGAACGCTGCCCTGGCGCCGCTGTTCACGTTCGACGGCAAGGCGCTCACGTGGATGCTGATCGGTTACGGCTTCGTTGCCTCTGTACTGCCGGTGTGGCTGCTGCTGGCCCCGCGCGATTACCTGTCGACGTTCCTGAAGATCGGCACCATTCTCGCGCTGGCCATCGGCATCCTGATCGTCGCGCCGCAGATGCAGATGCCGCAGCTCACGCAGTTTGCTGCGGGCGGTGGCCCGGTGTGGTCGGGCAACCTGTTCCCGTTCCTGTTCATCACGATTGCGTGCGGCGCGGTGTCGGGCTTCCACTCGCTCATCTCGTCGGGCACCACGCCCAAGCTGCTGGAAAACGAAACGCAGGCGCGCTTTATCGGCTACGGCGCGATGCTGATGGAATCGTTCGTCGCCATCATGGCGCTGGTGGCTGCGTCGGTCATCAACCCGGGCGTGTACTTTGCGATGAACAGCCCGGCGGCACTTGTCGGCGCCACGCCGGATGCGGTGGCGCAGACGCTGTCCACCTGGGGCTTCGTCATCACGCCGGACGTGCTGATCCAGACCGCCAAGGACGTCGGCGAGAACACCATCCTGGCCCGCGCAGGCGGCGCCCCGACGCTGGCCGTGGGCATGGCGCACATCCTGCACCAGGTGGTGGGTGGCCAGGCCATGATGGCCTTCTGGTACCACTTCGCGATTCTGTTCGAGGCGCTGTTCATCCTCACCGCCGTGGACGCGGGCACGCGTGCCGGCCGCTTCATGCTGCAGGATCTGCTGGGCACGTTTGTGCCGGCACTCAAGCGCACGGATTCGCTGGCGGCCAACCTGATCGCCACGGCCGCGACGGTCGCCCTGTGGGGCTACTTCCTGTATCAGGGCGTGGTCGATCCTCTGGGCGGCATCAACACGCTGTGGCCGCTGTTCGGCATCTCCAACCAGATGCTGGCCGCGATCGCGCTGACGCTCGGCACCTGCGTGCTGGTCAAGATGAAGCGCGACCGCTACGTGTGGGTGACGCTGCTGCCGACCGCATGGCTGCTGATCTGCACGCTCACCGCCGGCTGGCAGAAGCTGTTCGATCCGGACCCGAAGATCGGCTTCCTGGCGCACGCCAACAAGTACGCCGGGGCAATCGCTGACGGCAAACTGCTGGCCCCAGCCAAGTCGATGGCGCAGATGCAGCAGGTGGTGCTGAACGACCGTATCGACGCCTTCCTGTGCGGCCTGTTCATCCTCGTCGTGGTCAGCATCGCCTGGTACGGCGTGCGTACAGTGCTCAAGGCGCGCGCCGCGAGCCGCCCGACCGCCAATGAAACACCGTACGAAGCGCTGGGCGCCTGAGCACCACCATGCGCGAAGAACTCGAAACCTTCGGCCGCTACCTGGGCCAGACCCTGCGCCTGATGGTCGGCGTGCCGGACTACGACACCTACGTGCGCCACATGCAGGAGACGCACCCGGACCGGCCCGTCATGACGTACGAAGACTTCTTCCGCGAACGCCAGGACGCGCGCTACGCCGGACGCGTCGGCCGCTGCTGTTGATGCACGGCTGAGCGCGCTACAAAACAAAACCGCCGGTGCATGCGCCATGCCCGGCGGTTTTTGTTTATGTGCATGTGGAGCGCTACATGGACTGCCGTGCCGTCGAGGGCGGGTCGCCATGCTTGGCGCGGTACGTTTTCTCCACCAGCTCGCGCAGCTTGGCCAGCGCCCCCGCATCGCCCTGCGCTGCCGCCTTGCCGTACCAGGTCTTGGCCTGCTCGATATCCTGCGGCACCACGCCGGACTCGCCACGCTCGTAGTAGCTGCCCACGATGTACTGCGACGGCCCATCGCCGCCCTCAGCTGCTTTCTTGTACCAAGCGAAGGCGCGCTTGTAATCGCGCGGCACGCCACGACCGGTGAAGTAGTTGGTAGCCAGCGCGCGCTGCGCCTCGACGTGCCCGCCAGCGGCGGCGCGCTCGTACCACTTGTTGGCGTCTTCCAAGGAGCGCGGCACCAGCTCGCCGCGTTCGAACAATTCGCCGTAGGCAAACTGCGCGTGGGTCATCTGATTGTCGGCGGCGCGGCGCAGCCATTTGACGGCCTCTTCAGGCCGGGCGACGGTGCCTTCGCCGCGCATCAGCATCATCGCGTAGTTGAATTGCGCGAGGCGGTTGCCACGCTGCGCAGCTTCGGCAAATTCGTCGAGGGCGTGGCCGAAGTCGTTGTGCTCGTAGTGCGCGATGGCGATCTGGGTGAGAGCGGCGGCATCGCCCTGCGCATCCTTTGGCGACGGTGCGGCGAGCGCTAACGCGGTAGCCGCGCTCATCGCAACCGCCAACATTGCCCGCAGCATGCGCGGAACCCTGCGCTTGGTCACTCTGCTCATCGCGCGCTCCTCATCGGAAGATGGTCCAGTGTAGCGCGCCCACCTGCTGCGCGTGGGTGCGCTCAAACCGCCACACCTTAGCCGCGCATGGATGCCGAGGCAATCAGCCCGCGCGCACCCGATACACCGCCACACTGCCGCGCCAATTGGCACCCCAGCGCACCACATCGCCATCGTGCAGCACCACGCGATCCAGAATCACCAGCCCCACCTTGGGCGCCAGCGCTTCAAAGTCGCGGATGGTGAGCACGCGCACGTTGGGCGTGTTGTACCACTCGTACGGCAGCGATTTGGACACCGGCATGCGCCCGCGGAAGATCGACAACCGGTGCGGCCAATAACCAAAGTTCGGGAACGACACGATGCACTCGCGGCCCACGCGCAGCATCTCGCGCAGCACTTGCGCGGTGTTGTGGATGGTCTGCAAGGTCTGCGAGAGGATGACGGTATCGAAGCTCTTATCTTCGAACAGCGCCAGGCCGCCTTCCATGTTCTGCTGGATAACGTGCACGCCCTTTTGCGCGGAAGCGAGCACACCCGCATCGTCGATCTCGATGCCATAGGCCAGCACGTCGAGTTCATCCTGCAGCACGCGCAGCAGGCTGCCGTCGCCGCAGCCGAGGTCGAGCACCGTGGAGCGCGGTTCGATCCAGCGGGCGATGGCGCGGAAGTCCGCTCGGTCCGCCAGAATGTTGGGCACCGCCGATGCGGCGGCGGGGGCGGCGATGGCGTTCAGCGTTTGCGTGGTCATACGCCGATCTCCTGGGCGATGCGTTCGTAATAGGCTCGTACCAGCGCGTGGTAGCGCGGGTCTTCCAGCAGGAAGGCGTCGTGGCCGTGCGGCGCGTCGATCTCGCCGTAGGTGACGGGCCGCTTGTTGTCGAGCAGCGCCTTGACCAGCTCGCGGCTGCGTGCCGGGGCGAAGCGCCAGTCGGTCATGAAGCTGACGACAAGGTAGTTGGCCTTGGTGTGTGCAACCGCCTTGGTGAGGTCGCCACCGTAAGCCAGCGCCGGGTCGAAGTAATCGAGCGCACGCGTGATGAGCAGATAGGTGTTCGCGTCGAAGTACTCCGCAAACTTGTCGCCCTGGTAGCGCAGGTAGCTTTCCACCTGAAACTCGACGTCGAACGAGAAGCGGATGTCTTCCGCCTTCAGCTCACGGCCGAATTTCTCGGCCATGTCCTCGTCCGACAGATACGTGATGTGGCCGATCATGCGCGCCACGCGCAGGCCGCGCTTGGGCTTGACGTTGTGCGCGTAGTAATCGCCGCCGTGGAAGTCGGGGTCAGACAGGATCGCGCTGCGCGCCACTTCGTTGAACGCGATGTTCTGCGCGGACAGCTTGGGCGTGGACGCCACCACCACGCAGTGCCGCAAGCGATCGGGATACATCAAGCTCCAGGCCAGCGCCTGCATGCCGCCGAGGCTGCCGCCCATCACCGCTGCGAATTGCTGGATGCCGAAGCGATCGGCCACGCGCGCCTGGGCGTTCACCCAATCCTCCACCGTCACCACGGGGAAGCGCGCGCCGTACGGGGCGCCCGTCTCCGGGTGCGGGCTCATCGGGCCGGTCGAGCCGAAGCACGAGCCGAGATTGTTCACCCCGATGACGAAGAAGCGGTTGGTATCCACCGGCTTGCCCGGGCCGACCATGTTGTCCCACCAGCCAACTTCACCCTCGGCATGCACCCCGGCCACGTGGTGCGAGGCGTTGAGCGCGTGGCAGATCAGCACAGCGTTGGAGCGATCGGCATTGAGCGTGCCGTAGGTCTCGACCATCAGGTCGTAGCCGCTGATTTGTGAGCCGTTGCGCAATTGCAGCGGTTCGGCAAAGTGCATGCGCTCTGGCACGACCAGGCCGAGGGTGTTGGCTGGCTTGTCTTTCTGTGCCTGAGGAGGAGGCTGGATATCGGTACTGACCGTGGCCGCAGCAACTGCGGGGGCCGCCTGAATGTCTGTCATGGCGCCAAAGAAAAAACCCGACCGGCAACGCTGTTCACGCAACCAATCGGGTTCTCTTGTGGCGCACGTCGGGCGGATGCCCACCGTTCTGACCGAACCTCTTTAGCCGCATTTGTAATGAGAGCCCGGCGCCGCATTCGTGTAGCAAGGACTCCCGCGCGCCCGCAAGCCAGTCGTCAAATCGGCGCGCCAGAGATTGGGGATTATAGATCAGACGGCGGCCACTGTGATGCCAGCCTAGGCGCGGGCCCCGGCAGGCTGGGGCATAGCCATCCGCGCCCGCCGGTTCAGCCATGCCGCCAACACGATCAGCAGCGCCAGCAACGCCGTGGCACCCACTTCTGATCGGTGGCCCGGCAGCATCAGCATGGCCGTCAGCACGCCGCAGATAAACAGGATGACGGCCCAGGTCAGCCACGGAAACAGCCACATGCGCAACGGCAGGTCGGTACGCGACGCGCCCAGCGTGGCGCGCATGCGCAGCTGCGAAATCGCGATCACCAGGTAGACCAGCAGCGCAATCGCGCCCGAGGTGGCCAGCAGGAACGCAAACACCTGCTCGGGCATCACGTAGTTGGCGATGACGGTCACAAAGCCGAACGCGGTGGACGCCAGCACGGCCGCGCGCGGCGTGCCGCTGGCATCGGTGCGGCGCAGGGCGGCCGGCGCATCGCCGCGCACCGACAGCGAGAACAGCATGCGCGACGCCGTGTACAGCGCCGAGTTCAGGCAACTCGCCACCGACACCAGCACGATCACATCGACGATGGCCTTGGCATGCGGCACGCCAATCAGTTCCAGCGTGCGCTGGTACGAGCCGTGCGCGGCCAGCAGCGGATCGTTCCACGGCACCAGCGCCGTCACCACGAAGATCGAACCCAGGTAGAACAGGCAGATGCGCCAGATGACGGAGTTGGTGGCACGCACGATCTGCTTGGCCGGGTCCGCCGACTCCGCCGCCGCGATGGTGACGATCTCGGTGCCAAGGAAGGTGAACATGGTCGTCAGCAGCGCAGCCAGCACGGCGCCAAAGCCATTGGGCATGAAGCCGCCCGTATCCATCAAGCGTGCGGCGCCCGACACGCCGGAGCCCGGCAGCAGGCCCAGCACAGCCGCACCGGCCACGCCCAGAAAGATGACGATGGCCACCACCTTGATGAGCGCAAACCAGAATTCGAACTCACCGTAGTTCTTGACGGAGAACAGGTTGGTGAGCGTGAGCACAAACGTCACGCCCAACGCAAACACCCACGTGGCGACACCCGGAAACCACGTGTTCAGGATCAACGCCGCGGCGGTCGCCTCGATGGGAATCACCAGCACCCAGAACCACCAGTACAGCCAGCCGATGGTGAAGCCTGCCCAGTGCCCGATGGCGCGGTCCGCGTAGGTGGAAAATGAACCGGTGTCCGGATGCGCCACGGCCATCTCGCCCAGCATGCGCATCACCAGCACCACCAGCAAACCGGCGATGCCGTAGGCGATGAGCGCGGCCGGCCCGGCCTTGGCAATGGCATGGCCGGAGCCCACAAACAACCCCGCGCCGATCACGCCCGCGATCGACAACATAGTCACGTGGCGCGGCTTCAGGCCCGAACTCAGGCCTGTCTTTGATCCTGTCATGTCTCTTCCTTGTTCCTGTCTTGGTGTTTCCCGCCCCCCGTCGGGTGCTGGAAAAAACGACGGCCGGATTCTCGCGTCCGGCCTGTCGTGAGGGGGTACAGCCTACAAGGCTTTAGCCGAGTCCGGCCATGTTGATGTACTTGATCTCCAGGTATTCGTCGATGCCGTACTTGGAACCTTCGCGGCCCAGGCCCGATTGCTTGACGCCACCAAATGGCGCTTCCGCCGTCGAGATCAGCCCCGTGTTGACGCCGACCATGCCGGACTCCAGCGCCTCCGACACGCGCCACGCGCGGCCCAGGTCACGGGTGTAGAAGTACGCGGCCAGGCCGAACTCGGTATCGTTGGCGGCGGCGACGGCTTCGTCTTCCGTATCGAACGGGATGAGTGCCGCCAGCGGGCCGAAGGTTTCTTCGTGCGTGAGCAGCATGCCCGGCTTGGCATCGACCACGACCGTCGGCTCGAAGAAGGCGCCCCCTTGCGCAGATAGCGCGTGCGGCTTGCCGCCCACCAGCACGCGCGCGCCCTGGGAGACAGCATCGTCCAGGTGCTGCTGCACTTTTTCCATCGCACGCAGGTGAATCAGCGGGCCCTGCTGTACGCCGGGCTCGGTACCGTTGCCCACGCGCAGCGCGCGCACCGCATCGGCCAGCTTGCCGGCAAACGCATCGTAGATGCCGCGCTGTACGTAGAAGCGGTTGGCGCAGACACAGGTCTGGCCGGCATTGCGGTACTTGGCGATCATCGCGCCTTCCACGGCGGCATCGACATCCGCATCGTCGAACACGATGAAGGGCGCGTTGCCGCCGAGTTCGAGCGAAAGCTTCTTGATGTCGTCAGCGCACTGGCGCATCAGCAGACGGCCAACAGCGGTCGACCCCGTGAAGCTGAGCTTGCGCACGATCGGGTTGGAGGTCAGCTCGCCGCCAATGGGTTGCGAATCTCCGGTGATGACGGAGAGCAGCCCCGCCGGCACGCCAGCGCGCGCGGCCAGTTCGGCGAACGCCAGCGCGGAATAGGGCGTCTCAAGCGCCGGCTTGACGACCATCGAGCAGCCGGCAGCCAGCGCCGGGCCAACCTTGCGCGTCATCATCGCGATCGGGAAATTCCACGGCGTGATGGCGGCGGTCACCCCAATCGGCTCCTTCTGCACGACGATGCGGCGATCGCCCTGCGGCGACGGGATCGTGTCGCCGTAGATGCGGCGTGCCTCTTCGGCAAACCATTCGATGAACGACGCAGCGTAGGCGATTTCGCCCGCCGCTTCGGGCAGCGGCTTGCCTTGTTCGGCCGTGAGGATGGCGGCAAGGTCTTGCTGGTGATCCATCATCAGATCGGCCAGCTTGCGCAGGATCTTGGCGCGATCACGTGCCGGCACCTTACGCCACGCACGCTGTGCAACCTGTGCGGCGTCAATGGCGCGGCGCGTTTCAGCGGCGCCCATGCCGGGCACGGTGCCGATCTTGCGGCCCGTGGCGGGGTCAGTGACATCGCGTGTGGCGCCGTCATCGGCATCGGCCCATGTGCCAGCGAGGAAGGCCTGCGTGCGCCACAAGCCGGGGTCTTTCAATGCAATCGGTGCGCTCGGCAAATCGGTGCGGGTCATGGTGTCAGCCCTCCAGTGCGCGTTGCAGGATGGCAAGGCCCTCTTCGAAGATCGCGTCTTCAATCGTGAGCGGGAACAGGAAGCGGATCACGTTGCCGTACACGCCGCACGACAGCAGGAGCAGGCCGGCTTCGAGCGCGCGCTGCTGCACGAGCTTGGTGAAGTCGGCGTCGGGCTTGCCGTCCGGCGTATTGAACTCCACAGCAACCATCGCGCCCACGCCGCGCACTTCGGCGATGCGCGGCTGCTTGGCCTTGGCCGCATTCAATGCATCGACGAGGCGTGCGCCCAGCGCAGCGGAACGCTCACACAGCTTCTCGTCGGCAATGATGTCGAGCACCGCATGCGCCGACGCCACGGCCAGCGGGTTGCCGGCGTAGGTGCCGCCCAGGCCGCCCGGCGCCGGTGCATCCATGATTTCCGCGCGGCCGGTGACGGCGGACAGCGGCAAGCCGCCGGCCAGGCCCTTGGCCATCGTCATCAGATCAGGCAGCACGCCGGTGTGCTCCATGGCGAACAGCTTGCCGGTGCGGGCGAAGCCGGTCTGCACTTCGTCGGCGATCATGACGATGCCGTGCTCATCGCACAGCGCACGCACGGCGCGCACGAAATCAGCGGGCATCTGGTAGAAGCCGCCTTCGCCCTGCACCGGTTCGAAGATGATGGCTGCGACTTGGCGCGGGTCGATGTCAGCCTTGAACAGGCGTTGGATGGCATCCAGCGAATCCTGCGTGCTCACACCATGCAGCGCCACCGGCGCCGGCACGTGATAGATGCTGCCCGGGAACGGCCCGAAGCCCGTCTTGTACGGCACCACCTTGCCCGTGAGCGACATGCCCATGAACGTGCGGCCGTGGAACGCGCCCGTCAGCGCAATCACGCCCGGGCGGCCCGTGTGCGCCCGCGCGATCTTGATGGCGTTCTCGACCGCCTCGGCGCCGGTGGTGAAGAACGCGGTCTTCTTGGCATGCGCACCCGGTGTGATCGCGTTCAGGCGCTCGGCCAAGTCCACCGCTGAACCGTACGGCACGATCTGGAAGGCGGTGTGCGTGAAGTGGTCGAGCTGCTCGCGCACAGCCTGCACCAGACGCGGATGACGGTGCCCCGTATTGACCACGGCAATACCGGCCGCGAAGTCGATGTAGCGACGGCCCTCCACGTCCCAGAACAAGGCGTTCTCGGCACGCTCGGCGTAGCGGTCGGTCATCACACCAACGCCGCGCGGCATCGCGGCCAGGCGGCGGGCGTTCCATTGGGCATTCTGTTGCTGCGCTTGCTGCGGATCTCGGGCGTTCATGGCGGTGGGGTGTGCTGGGTCAAAGAAATGTGCGATGCGAGGCAGTGTGGCAGTCATTGGCCCCGTACAATGAGACCCAATCGTGTTTTTCTAATGGAGCCACTTTGACTCCATTACCTGCCATGGCCGACCATTCCCCCGCCCACCGCGCCAGCATGCTGGTGGACTACCTGCAGCGCCGGTTTGACCGCTTTGACGGTTCCGGCCCAGGCAACGAGCCCGACCACCGCCGCCTGTACCGCGTGCTGCAAGAGGGCATCCTGCGCGATGAACTGCAGCCCGGCACGCGCCTGCCGTCTTCCCGGCAACTGGCAAGTGAACTGGGCATCGCCCGCAACACGGTCATCCACGTGTACGAACAGTTGGGCGTGGAGGGCTACGTCTCCGCAGGCGTGGGCAGCGGCACCTTCGTCGCCGATACCGCACCGGACCGGCTCGACACAGCGCCACCGCCAAGCGCACCCGTTGCTGCGCCGATCACCGAAGCCGCCGTGCCCTCCGCGCCGATGCTCTCCACGCGCGGCCGTGCGCTGGTGCGTGATGCCGGGGCGAGTTCACGCCAGTGGGGCGCCTTCATGCCGGGCGTGCCCGAGGTGCGGATGTTTCCCGCGCGGATCTGGTCACGGCTGCACAACCGGCTGCTGCGTAAGCCCTCGCCCGCACTGCTGACATATCCCGTGGGCGCGGGTTACCTGCCGCTGCGCACCGCGCTGGCCGACTACCTGCGCACCGCGCGCGGCGTGCGCTGCGAGCCGGAGCAGATCATCATCACGGCGGGCATTCACCCGTCGCTCCAGCTCATCGCGCAACTCCTGTGCGACGCGGGCGACAGCGCGTGGATCGAAGACCCCGGCTATTGGGGCGTGCGCAGCGTGCTCACCGCTGCGGGCGTACGCACCGTACCGCTACCAGTGGACGACGAAGGCATGCGCTTCGACGTGCCCACCACACGCGGCCGCCAGCGCAGCAAACCACCGAAGCTGATGGTGGTCTCGCCGTCGCACCAATACCCACTGGGTTCGGTGATGAGCCTCGCACGGCGCCGGGCGCTCCTGGCCACCGCACACGCCACCGACGCCTGGATCGTCGAAGACGACTACGACAGCGAGTTCCGCTACGGCAGCCGCCCGTTGCCTTCGCTGCAAGGCCTGGACGAAGGCGGCCGCGTGCTCTACATGGGCACGTTCTCCAAGGTGCTGTTCCCGAGCCTGCGGATCGGCTACCTGGTGGTGCCACCCGCGCTGGCCGATGCGTTTGCGACCGGGCTGTCAGAGATGTTCCGCGGCGGGCAGATCCTCACGCAGGCAGTGCTGGCGGATTTCATTGCCGAGGGCCATTTCGTCTCGCACATCCGGCGCATGCGCGGCGTGTATGCGGAGCGGCGCGAAACGCTGCTCGCCTCCATCGCCAAGGAGTTCGGCGATGCGCTGCCCGTGCATGACGGCGCATCGGGCCTGCATCTCGTGCTGGGTCTGCCGGCCGGCACCAACGATGTGGCAGTGGTGGAGCAGGCGCTGGCCAACGACGTCGTCACGCGCCCGCTCTCGCGCTATTACCAGGACGATGCGCGCCGCCAGCCCGGCCTCTTGCTCGGCTATGGCCATGTGGAAACCGACACCATTGCCGCGCGCTTTCATACGCTGGCGGAAGCCATCCGCACGCAGTGCCGCCCCGACACCGGCGCGGCACCTTTATGATGTGCAACCGCTGAGACAGCACCCGCAAGCCCCCGCATGACCACACCGCGCATCCTCGTCATTGAAGACGAATCCGCCATCGCAGACACCCTGCTCTACGCGCTGTCGACCGACGGCATGACGGCCGAGCATTGCGCCCTCGGCGGAGACGGCCTCGCCCGCCTGCGCGCGGCGGCGTTCGATCTGGTGATCCTCGATGTGGGGCTGCCCGACATCAACGGCTTCGAAGTCTGCCGAAACCTGCGCACGTTCAGCGATGTGCCGGTCATCTTCCTCACCGCGCGGCACGAAGAAATCGATCGCATCGTCGGCCTGGAGATCGGTGCGGACGACTACGTCATCAAGCCGTTCTCGCCGCGCGAGTTGGCCGCCCGCGTGCGGGTGATCCTGCGCCGCGCCGGCGCGCGTAGCTCGGCACCCGCAGCAGCGCCGTCGCCCACCTCGGTCACCCCGGCCACCTTCACGCACGATGCGGAAGGCGCTCGCCTCGCGTACCTCGGCCAGTGGCTCGATCTCACGCGCTACGAATACCAGTTGCTCGCGCTGCTGCTGCGGCATCCGGGGCGCATCTACTCGCGCGCGCAGCTGATGGAGCTGGTCTGGCACGACGCGGCCGACACCATCGACCGCACCGTCGACACGCACATCAAGACCGTGCGCGCCAAGCTGCGCGCCATCGATGCGCAAGCCGACCCCATCCGCACGCATCGCGGCATGGGCTACTCGCTCGAGACCTGAGCCCCGCGCCATGCACATCGGTCTGCGCATCTTCTTCGGCTTCTTTTTGATCGTCGGCCTGGCCGCCTTCCTGACGCTGCGCGTGTTCGTGCAGGAGGTCAAACCCGGCGTGCGGCAAGCCATGGAAGACACGCTGGTCGATACCGCCAACGTGCTGGCCGTGCTCGCCACCGAGGACATGAAGCAAGGCCATATCGCCAATGGTGCATTCGCGCGCCGGCTCGCCAAGCTGCGTGATGCGTCCACCCAGGCCCCCACCGAGGCCAACATCTGGGGCCTCACCAAGCGCGACCTCGGCTACCGCGTCTACATCACCGACGCCAAAGGGATCGTGCGTTTCGACACGGCCGGCACCGCGGTGGGCAGCGACTACTCGAAGTGGAACGATGTGTACCTGACGCTGCAAGGCAAGTACGGCGCCCGCAGCACACGGGCTATCGAGGGCGATGACAGCAGCACCGTCATGCACGTGGCGGCGCCCATCCGCGATGGCGACCGCATTATCGGCGCCCTGACCGTCGCCAAGCCCAACCTGGCGATGGCGCCTTTCATCGAGCGCAGCCAGCGCAAGATTCTGCTGCATGGCTTGCTGCTGATGGGCGTGGCGTTTGCCATCGGCATCGGCTGCACGCTGTGGCTGGTGCATGGTCTGCGCAAGCTGCAGCGCTACGCGCGCGCGGTCGCGACCGGCGAGCGTGCCGAAATGCCGCTGCAAGGCGGGAGCGAACTCGCCGAACTGGGCCGCGCCGTGGAAACCATGCGGCTGCGGCTGGAAGACAAGCAGTATGTCGAGCACTACATCCACACGCTCACGCACGAGATGAAGAGCCCGCTGGCCGCCATCGGTGGCGCTGCCGAGCTGCTGCAGGAAGACATGCCAGCCGCCGACCGCGATCGCTTCGTCACCAACATTCAACGCCAGACGCAGCGGCTCGAACAGATGATCGGCAAGCTGCTCGCGCTGGCCAGCGTGGAGCAACGCCAGCGCCTCGAAACACGCGAGCCTGTTGCGCTGGTTCCGCTGCTGAGCCAGTTGCTGCGCGAGCTGGAACCGCGCGCGCGGCAACGCGAGCTGACGTTCTCGCTTCGCCCTGAGGATGATGCCTCGTCTGTGCAAGGCGATCCGTTCCTGCTGCGACAGGCCTGTGCCAACCTGATCGAGAACGCGCTCGACTTCGCCCCGGCGGGCAGCACGATCGATGTGACGGTGACGCAAGCCGGTGACGCAGAAACGCGGGCGCTCGTCGTGGAAGTCGCCGATCGCGGCCCGGGCATTCCCGACTACGCGATGCCGCGCCTGTTCGAGCGCTTCTACTCGCTACCGCGCCCCGAGGGCCGCGACAAGAGCACGGGGCTCGGCCTGTGCTTCGTGCGCGAAGTGGCGATGCTGCACCACGGCGCCATCGTGCTCGCCAACCGCAGCGACGGCGGCACGCTCGCCACGCTGACGCTGCCGACCACCGGCTGACGCCCCACTTCACACCGGCTTCACACAGGCGCGATGCCGGCACACATTCGGCACACGGTCGCTTCGTCGTCCACACACATCGGGCACCTACGCTGGCGGCATCGACACTCTCGTGCCCGCCGCTATGAACCGAGCCTTGCTGTACAAGTCCCTGATCACCGGATTCCTGATCCTGCTGATCCTGATCCCGCTGCAGATGGTCAGCGGGCTGGTGCATGAACGCGCCAACTACCGCGATGAAGCCGAGCAGAGCATCTGGAGGAGCTATGCCGGCCCGCAAACCCTCACGGGGCCGGTGATCGTGCTGCCGTACAAAGAGGTCACCACGCAGAAGGTCTCTGAGGGAGCCGACACAGCGGCGGAAGCCAGCGCCAAGAGCGCGGGGGCCGGTGGTTCGGCACGCAGCACCACCCAGTGGACCACCACCGACAACAAGCTGCTGATCTTTCCGCAAACGCTGCACGTCAACGCCGAGGTCACGCCCAGCGAGCGCTATCGCGGCATTCACAAGACGCTCGTCTACGAAATGCAGAGCCACTGGACGGGCACCATCACGTTGCCCTCGCCCAACGGCCTGACGAAATCCGCAGGCCACGTGCGCTTCGAGATCGGCAAACCCTACGTTGTGCTGGGCATTGCCGATACACGCGGGATCCTCACGCCTCCGGTGCTGGATCTCGATGGCAAGCGGCTCGCGCTAGAACAGGGTTCGCAGCTGGACAGGCTGCCCCAGGGGTTGCACGCCGCAATCGACCTGTCGCCCGCCGATGAGCGCACCGTGCCTTTCTCGCTCACGCTGCCGCTGCTGGGTGCGCAGTCGCTCGCCTTCGCACCCATCGGCGATGAAAACGATATTTCGATCCACTCGCCATGGCCGCACCCGAGCTTCGACGGCAGCTTCCTGCCGCACACCCGTACCGTGGAGGCCAGTGGCTTTCGCGCCAACTGGAAGGTCACGGCCTTCAACACAAAGGCCCCGTCCCAACTGGCCGGCAGTGCACCGATGGACACCGGCGTGATGGACACGGTTTCCGTCAAGCTGATCGATCCGGTCAACGTCTACCTGCAGACCGATCGCGCGGTGAAGTACGGCCTGCTGTTCGTGCTGCTGACCTTTGCTGGTTTCTTTGTGTTCGAACTGATCAAGCAGTTGCGCATCCATCCGATCCAGTACCTGCTGGTCGGCCTGGCGCTGGCGCTGTTCTTCCTGTTGCTGTTGAGTTTGTCCGAGCGCATCGCGTTCTGGCAGGCGTACCTGGGTGCCAGCGTCGCGTGCATTGGGTTGCAGGGCTTTTATCTGTCTGCCGTGCTGCATAGCTGGCGACGCGGGCTCACGTTCGCAGCGCTGCTCTCTGCGCTGTACGGTGCCCTCTATGGCCTGCTGCTCTCGGAAGACAACGCGTTGATGCTGGGCTCAGCCCTGCTGTTCGTGATCCTGGCCGCCATCATGGTGCTGACACGCCGTATCGATTGGTATGCGGCGAGCGCCGACTTGCTGCCCAGAGCCAAAACCGCAGCCTCAGCAGAACCGGCGGCGCCAACACCGCAAGCCTAACGCCGCATCGACATCGACAAAACGAGAGAGCCGCATCATGCCCACTTACCTCCATTGCGCACCACCGCTGGCGCTGGCTGTCACGCTGGGCCACCGCCGGGTGCCGGCGAGCCTGCTGTTGACCGGCGTGGTCGCCAGCGTGCTGCCCGATGTGGACATGCTCAACGTCTGGTACGGCGGCGCACGCTACGGCGCCTTGCTGGGCCACCGTGGGCTGACCCACTCGATCGGATTCGCGCTTGGGCTCGGCGTGCTGGCGGCGCTTGCCGCCCGCCGCTGCGGCTGGCGCGCTGGCATCGCGTTCCTGTTCGTGGCAGCCAGTACCGTGTCGCACCCGCTGCTGGATCTGTTGACCGATCATGGTATCGGCACGGCGCTGGTCTGGCCGTTGTCGGAACATCGGATAACGCTGCCATGGCGGCCACTGCCGCTGACGCACGCGGGCCTATTCGGTACAACGCGGTTCTGGTTGGAATGTCAGTGGATCGGCTTACCGCTCGCGTCAATGGCTGCGGGCGGCATGTTGATACGCCGTTGGGTCGATGCCGTGCGCACGCCATCAAACAGCCGGATTGCATCAAAGTCATCCTCCAACCGGCAACCCGATGCTAGATTCACGCGACCATTTCATTCTGTTCAACGTCGCCGATCCCCATGAAATCCTTCCTTTCTGCTGTGCACGGCCGACGCGGCGCGCTACGCCACCTGACCAAGCTCGGCGGCCTATTGCTCACGATGGCGTTGCCCTGGCTGCCGACCGCATATGCGGGTGAGGCCAGCGCGGCAGTGCCGTTGCGCATCGCCGTCGATCCGGGCCACACGCCCGCACAGGGTGGCGCCCTCGGTATTCGCGGGTTGCGCGAGGTGCGCTACAACGATGCGTTTGCCGCCAGACTTTGCGCGGCGTTGGAGGCCGCCGGCTACCCAACGCTGCTGACGCGCGCGCCCGATCAGGAGATGACCCTGGATGCGCGCGCGGCGCGGGCCAACGCCTGGCACGCCGATCTGTTTCTTGCCATCCACCACGATTCGGCGCAGCCGCAGTATCTGGAGAAAATCCAGGCCGGCGCGCTGGAGGCCTATCGCACGCGGCAACCCATCGCCGGCTACTCGCTGTTCGTTTCCAGGCGCAATGCCCAGTTCTCGCGCAGCTACGCCTTCGCGGAACGCCTGGGCGATGCCCTGCACCCGCTTGGCCGAGCCCCGGCGCAGCATCACGCTGAGCCGATCCCGGGTGAGAACCGGGAATGGCTCGACCGCCAACGCGGCATCTACCGCTTTGATGACTTGGTGGTGCTGCGAAAAACAGAGATGCCAGCAGTCCTGCTAGAGGTGGGGGTGATCGTCGATGCCGGCGATGAAGCCTATGTCAGCGACGAAGGTCACCAGCAGCGCATGGTGGAAGCCATCGTCAAGGCGGTGCGGGCCTATGCCGCAGACGGCATCGCAAAGAAATGACGCTGACGATCCAGCCCGGGGTTCAGCGCTCACCCCGGCTGGATGACCTCACATTGCGGCGAGCAACACCCGCAACTGCGCCTCCACACCCTCCATCGGCGACTTGCGGAAGCCGCTCTTGGCATACCGATGCCAGCGCCCCAGCACCGCGCACACGATCAGGTTGGCGCGCGAAGCAATGTCTGCATCCGCCGGCCACGCGCCCTGCGTGACGGCCACGCGCAAGCTCTGTTTGAACGACGCCTCGATGCGGTCCAGGCACTGCGCCATGCGCTCGGGCAGGCGCTCGTCTTCGCCGACGAGCGCGTCGCCCACCAGCACGCGCGTCATGCCGGGGTTCTTGTCGGCGAACGACAGCAGCATGTGCGCGATGGCGTGCGCCTGGCGCAGGCCGTGTTCTTCGCGCAGGGTGATCTGATTGATGAGGCCGAAGACGGTCTGCTCGATGAACTCGATCAGCCCTTCGTACATCTGTGCCTTGCTGGCGAAATGCCGGTAGAGCGCCGCCTCCGATACATCCAGCCTAGCAGCAAGTCCTGCTGTGGTGATCTTTTCGGCACGCGGATGTTCCAGCATGCCCGCCAGCGTTTGCAGAATCTGCACGCGGCGCTCGCCCGGGCGCGGGCGCTTGCGGACGGGTGGCGGTGCTTCCATGACGGCTTCCGTGGCCAGTTCAGCCGTGGAAAACCCGGTTTGCGCGTTGCTCATGACTTCCTGGCCCCTCTCCCGTTGCAAACGCGGAGTGATTCTTGCCTAGCCGCGTCGAACAAGCCTTCGTTTTAGTTGAAGCACCGATTTTACTTTCACGCTCACATAGCCGGGCCGGTTGGCGAACAAAATCGGTGTAGCGGCCGGCCGATGTGGTGAATTTGCACGCGCGCCCATTGCGGTCGCTTGCATGGGGTGCAGGGCATCGGCCGCAGACGTCGGCTGCGCGCCGGGCGCGGCTGTCGTTGCGACCTTCCGCAGGTACCCCGTCACCCAGACGGTGCGGATCCCCAGCCGCCGATAGCGTTTGAGGTGAGAAAGCGTGTCTTCAACGAGGATCGCGCGCGAAGGCGCAATGCGCTCACGTGCCAGCAGCCGGCGCAGCATCAGCGGATCGGGCTTGGGGCGCAGGCGCCGGTGCACCCACATGTGCTCGACGGCAATTTCGCGCATAAACGCGCGTTTCAGGCCGATCAGCCGCAACACTTCACGCGCATAGGCGACGGGCGCGTTGGTCAGCAGGATCTTGCGCCCCGGCAGGGCACGCAGCAGTTGGGCGAGGCCGCGTTCGGCACGCACCATGGCCCGCAGATCGTCAAAGGTATGTGCGTGGGCAAGGAAGTCCGCCGGGTCCACGCCATGGTGGCGCACCAGGCCGAGCAGGGTGGCGCCATAGCGGCGCCAATAGTCCACGCGGACCTGACTGGCCGTGGCTTCATCGGTGCCAAGCACGCGCGCCATGTAGGCCGTCATCAGCCGATTGATCTGCGGAAAGATCGCGTGCGAGGCGTGGTGGAGGGTGTTGTCGAGGTCGAACAGCCAGACCGGCTGCCGGGCGGGCGCATCAGACGATTCGCCCGCCGGCACCTCGCGCGGCCAAGTGCGCGCAGCATGGCGCACCCGGGCCGCTCGGGTATGTCGCATCAGTGCGACCGGATCATCGTGCCGAACGCCTGTTCGGTCAGGATTTCCAGCAGCAGCGAGTGCTCGATGCGGCCATCGACGATGTGCACCGAGTTCACGCCGCTCTTGGCCGCATCCAGCGCGGACGAAATCTTCGGCAGCATGCCGCCCGAGATCGTGCCGTCGGCAAACAGCTCGTCGATCTCGCGCGCCGACAGGTCGGTCAGCAGGTTGCCCTGCTTATCCATCACGCCCGGGATGTTGGTCATCATGACCAGCTTCTCGGCCTTCAGAATCTCGGCCATCTTGCCGGCCACGACGTCGGCGTTGATGTTGTAGGCCTGGCCTTCGTCAGAGAAGCCAATGGGCGAGATGACCGGAATGAACGCGTCATCCTGCAGCGCCTTGACCACGGCCGGGTTGATCGTCTCAATGTCGCCCACGAAGCCGATGTCGATGAATTCGCCCGGTTTTTCGCGGTCCGGCATCTTCAGCTTCTTGGCGCGGATCAGGCCGCCGTCCTTGCCGGTCAGGCCGACTGCCTGGCCGCCGTACTGGTTGATCAGCATGACGATGTCCTGCTGGACTTCGCCGCCGAGCACCCACTCGACCACTTCCATGGTCTCTTCATCCGTCACGCGCATGCCCTGGATGAAGGTGCCTTGCTTGCCGACCTTCTTCAGGGCTTCGTCGATCTGCGGACCGCCGCCGTGCACCACCACCGGGTTCATGCCGACCAGCTTGAGCAGGATCACGTCACGCGCGAACCCATGCTTGAGCTTCTCTTCCGTCATGGCGTTGCCGCCGTATTTGACGACGATGGTCTTGCCGTGGAACTTGCGAATGTAGGGCAGAGCCTGCGCGAGAATTTCAGCCTTCAGCTCCGGGGCGATATGCGCGAGGTCGGGGGCGAGGCCAGCAGGGTCGGGGGCAGCAGAAGCGGTCATGACGGTGACATCCGGTTGGGCAGGTATGATGGAACGCCGAATGTCGCCTGCAACACAAAAACGAAGCAGCCCATTTTCGGCAGGCGCGATTTTACAAGAAAAGCCCGCCCGGTCCTGGCCGCAGCTTGCGTGCCCGGCAAACCGTTGCAAGCGAAGAACACCCTGGGGAAACATGGCCATTGCACCCGAGCAACTCGACGCCCTGCGTCCGCATCTGCTGCGCTTTGCGCAATTGCAATTGCGCGACACCGCGCTGGCCGAAGACACCGTCGCCGACACGATCCTGGCGGTGCTGGAACACCCCGAGCGCTTTGCCGGCAACGCGTCGCTCAAGACCTACGTGATCGGCATTCTCAAGCACAAGATCATCGATGCGATCCGCTCCGGGCGCCGCGAAGTGCGTGTCTCGCTACTCGCCGGTGGTGAATCCGATGACGCCGATCAACGCTCGGACGAAGCGGTCTTCGACAGTCTGTTCGCCGCCGATGGCCATTACGCCAGCCCGCCTTCCGACTGGGGCAACCCCGATGCTGCGCTGTCGCGGCGCGAGTTCTTTGACGTACTGCAGATGTGCGTCGACCGTCTGCCGCCGCGCGTGGGCCGCGTGTTCATGATGCGCGAGTGGCTGGAGCTGGAGACCGACGAAATCTGTAAGGAATTGGAGATCACCGCGACCAATGCCTGGGCACTGCTTTATCGCGCCCGCATGCGCCTGCGCGAGTGCCTCGATCTGCACTGGTTCGGCAATCAGCCGGCCAGCGCCTGAACCGCAGACGCCACAGTCGCATTACCGAGACCAAGATGCCGAACCGCTGGGGATTGCCCACCTGCCGAGAAGCCCACCGCATGCTGGTGGCCAAGATGGACCGCGAACTGCCGGCGGGAGAACGCCTGCGCCTGCGTCTGCACCTGTTTGCGTGCGATGCGTGCACCCGGTTCTCTCATCAGATGGGCGTGTTGCGCCAAGCCATGCACAAGCTCGGCCAAGACGATGACGGAGGCGGCCACCCGTGAGCGGGTCAGCGCCGAATACGGTCTGTGCGGTTTGCGGCGCCAAGTTGCACTGTGGCGCCATCGGCGATGGCAAGCAGCCGGACGCGACGTGCTGGTGCATGGAAGAACCGCAGCTACCCGCCGGCGCGCTGCGCCCGGGACAGGGTTGCCTCTGCCCGCGTTGCCTGCGCGAGGTAATTGCGCAGACACGCGACGCCGAATCTGACTGACTAGCCTAACTAGTCTTTGTCTTCGCCCAGCGTACGCAGTGCGCGACGGACATCGGCCCGCCCGCGCTGGCGTTCAACATGACCGCCCTCAGTGTGGGCACCGGCCTTACGGCCCCGGGCCAGCGGCACGAGGAAATTGCGCGGGCGCGCGCTGCTTGTTCCCGTTCGAGCCTTCGTTGAAGGCTCAATGCGGAAGGTGAGTTTCTGGCGGGTGCCGAGCGTTTTGTTAGCCATGGAATCGTTCCTTACGTGGCTCGCAGCAACACCCGCCGCAGCCATCAATGTTTGTGTTCGCCGCCGCTTTGGTCATGATCGTGCTTCATGGCGGGCATGTTGCCGGCGGTCAGGTCGCGCACCTTGGCGTCCACCTTCTGCTCGACGACGCGCTTGTCGGCGAGTTCCACCTTGAGCGTGAGCGGCACGGTGGTGTCTTTGGCCAGCGGTTGCTTCAGGTCCATCAGCATCACGTGATAGCCGCCCGGCTTCAGTTGCACGGTCTGCCCCTTGGGCAGGTCGAGCGACTGGACGGCGCGCATGCGCATCACGTTGCCTTCCATCTTCATCTCGTGGATCTCGGCCGTACCGGCCACCGGCGTCGACACGCCCACCACCTTGGCACCGTCGGCGGCCTGCAGGGTCATGAACGCGCCACTGGACGTCTGGCCCGGCACCGTACCGCGCACCCACACGTCTTGCACCGTCACCTGCGCAAACGCGGCGGCGCTGGCGAGCAGGCCAGCACCCAGCAACGCCAGACGGACAGAAGTACGGATCGATCGGGACTGCGTCATGAGAGGGCTCCTATCGAGGACTATCGGGGACAAACGTGCTGCGCATTAAAGCACAGGGGGCTTTTGAAGGGTCGTTGGGTGCACAATTGTGCGGCTGATTGACGCATCGTGCCGGCCAGAACCACGCGGTGCGCACGTTTACACTTGTCCGCCATGCTTTCCACCCTGTCTCTTGCCGCTCCGTTGCTGGACGCATCCAGTCTACGCCGCCTGTTCTGGCTGCGATGGAGCCTGCTGGCTACGCAACTCGTGCTGATGTTGCTGGCGCCGATGGTGTTTGGCGTGCAATTGCCCGTGGTGCCGCTGCTGAGCGTGATGGGCATGCACGCCCTGTTCAACGTGGCCACCGGCCTGCGCATGCGCAGCCAACGGCCGGTGCGCCATATCGAGATCACCATCCAACTGCTGGTGGACTTGAGCGCGCTGTCCGCCCTGCTGTATTTCACGGGCGGCGCGACCAACCCGTTCGTCTCGTTCTACCTGCCCGCCCTGGCGATTGCCGCGGCCATGCTGCCGATCGTGCACGTGATTGGCCTGACGCTGTATGCGCTAGCCGCCTACAGCATGATGCTCGGCAACTACATCCCGCTGAAATTGCTGAACCAGGCGGATGCGGTGCCCTATCACTTGGCCGGGATGTGGATCGACTTTGTGGCCAGCAGTGCGATGATCGCCGGCTTTACCGCACGCTTGTCGGCGGCGCTGCGCGAGCGCGATGCCCAACTGACCGAAGCGCGTGAACGCCTGCTGCGCGACCAGCGCATTGAGGCGCTGATGTCGCAAGGCGCCAGCGTGGCGCACGAGATGGGCACGCCGTTGTCGACGGTGGCCGTCATTACCGGCGAGCTGCAGCACGATGCACGGCAACCGTCGTCCCCGCTGGCACCGTACCGCGACGATTTGCGCGCCATCGAGCAGCAACTGGAACTGTGCCGCGCCGCACTCGCCCGCCTGCAGCGCAAGCCCAATGACGGCGCATCCGAGCCGCTGGGCCAATGGTTGCCCGAGTTCACGCAGACCTGGCAATTGCGCCATCCGGACATCCGCCTGCACACCGAGATGTCACCGGCCGCGCAGGCCGTGGAATTGGACGCCGTGAACGTCGGCCAGATCCTGACCATCCTGCTGGATAACGCCGCCCGCAGCCAGCAACACGCGGGGCGCGATCTGGTGCCGCTGCTGCTGAGCGCCAAGATCGACGCGACGCAGGACGTTTTGCGCGATACGCCCCCGCAGATCGTGCTGTCCGTGGTCGACACAGGCCTTGGGTTGCCGGAGGACTTGCGCGCGTCGCTGGGCCGCACGCCCGTGCCCAGCCGGCATGGTGGTCACGGCATCGGCGTGTACCTTGCCGCCACCACGGCGCGCCGCCTGGGCGGCACCGTGGTGCTGCGCCCGAACCCGCCACAGGGCGCCATTGCCGAACTCCGGCTGCCGCTTGGCGGTCCCAAAGAACATGCGGCGCCGCCCATCATCGGCGCCCCCACCCTTTTCACATAAGCGACCGCGTGGGTCATGTCACCCCGCGGCTCGGAGAGAACACCATGCAACAACCCGCCCCCTTCCTGATCCTCGACGACGACGATGTGTTTGCGCAGACGCTGGCACGCGCGCTCACACGTCGCGGCTTCGCCCCGCAGATCGCGCATACCGGTGGCGAAGCGCTGGCACTCGCGCGCCAGACCCGCTTTGCCTACGTCACGGTCGACCTGCATCTCGCCACCAGCGACAAGGGCCTGATGCCCCATGGCGGCACGGACTCCGGCCTGCACTGGATCGCCCCGCTCCGCCAGGCGCTGCCCGACGCGCGCATGCTGATCCTGACGGGCTACGCGAGCATCGCGACTGCCGTGCAGGCGGTCAAGCTGGGCGCGGATGAGTATCTGGCCAAGCCGGCCAATGTGGATTCGATCCTGCTGGCGCTGCAGGTGGGTGTGTCGGAAGCGGTCGCGGAACAAACGATGGAAAACCCCGCGCCGCTGTCGGTCGCGAGGTTGGAGTGGGAACACATTCAGCGCGTGCTAGCCGAGCATGGCGGCAACATCTCTGCCACAGCACGCGCGCTGAACATGCACCGCCGCACGCTACAGCGCAAGCTGGGCAAGCGGCCGGTGGCGAAATGATCCTTAGCCTTACCAGCGCGTATCGCGCTCCCAGGCCTTGAGTTCGTCTTCGGCGCGCTCCTTGGTGTAGCCGTAGCGCTCCTGGATCTTCCCGGCGAGCTGGTCGCGCTTGCCGCGGATCACGGTCAGATCATCGTCGGTGAGCTTGCCCCACTGCTCCTTGACCTTGCCCTTGGCCTGATCCCATTTGCCTTCGATCTGGTCCCAGTTCATCGCATCCTCCGTATCGGTTGAGACAAAAGTGGGGCGACCCGCGGGCCGCCCGTGTGGAAATTTCCGTGCGGGTTACTTCTTGTACTTGGCGGCCACGTCGTTCTGGCACTTCGTCTTGGCATCGCCCGACATGGCGTCGCAGCGCTCCTTGGCGGCCTTGTAGTTGGCGTCGTTGGTGTCCTTGACGGCATCACGGCGCGCTTCGCTCACGTCCTTGGCGTTGCCGGTGGCCTTGGCATGGCTCACCTCTTCACCGCCCTTGGCACGCGTGTAGGCGGCCTTGGCGTCCTTCACACAGGTGTCTTTGTCGTTGCCTTTGAGCGCATCGCACTTGGTCTTGGCGACGTCGTAGTCAGCTTCGGCCTTTTCCTTGGCGGCCTTGTCCCGGGCAGCCTCGGTGCCATCACGTTCGGCCTTGGCATTGGCCTTGGCGACGTTGTAATCGCCCTTGGCCTGCGCGCGGCAGACGTCGCGGTCGTTGCCCTTCATGGCGTCGCATTTGTCTTTTGCGACCTTGTAGTCGGAATCGGCCTGCTTCACGGCGTTGTCATAGGCGGCGCGCTTGGCATCGTTCGGTGCGGAAGTGGAAGCACCCGTGGGCGCAGGTGTGAGCTGAGCGTGCGCCAGCCCCAACGGGGCGCAGGCGAGTACGCAACACAGGGCCAGGCGTTGGATCGGTTTCATTCGCGTTTCTCCTTGTCGTGGTGTTGGAGTCGCGCACGCGGGGTGCACGGCGCGCATTCTCTTGCGGCACCACGATCTTCAGCAGATAACGGACCCGACCCGGCCGGAGTCTGAGCAAACCCTTGTCGCCATTGGCTTGGCGGGCGCCCAAACAAAACGGGCCGCATCGTCTCCGATGCGGCCCGTAGGGCGTTGATGTTGTCGAGATTACAGCACGTAGCGCGACAGATCTTCGTTGCCTGACAGCTCGTTCAGACGCTCGTCAACGTATGCGGCATCAATGGTCACCGTCTCACCCGACGATTTGTGCGCGTGGAACGACAGGTCTTCCAGCAAGCGCTCCATCACCGTGTACAAACGACGTGCGCCAATGTTCTCGACCTTCTCGTTCACCGAACATGCAATCTCGGCCAGGCGGTGAATGCCGTCTTCCGCAAACACGAGGTCGACACCTTCGGTCTTCATCAGCGCCTGGTACTGCTTGGTCAGGCTCGCATCCGTTTGCGTCAGGATTGCGCGGAAGTCTTCCACCGACAGCGAATCCAATTCCACCCGGATCGGGAAACGGCCCTGCAACTCCGGAATCAGGTCGCTCGGCTTGGACAGGTGGAACGCACCCGATGCAATGAAGAGGATGTGATCGGTCTTGATCATCCCGTACTTGGTGTTGACGGTCGTGCCTTCCACCAACGGCAGCAGGTCACGCTGCACGCCCTGGCGCGACACCTCGCCGCCACCGTGTTCGCTGCGGCTGGCAATCTTGTCGATCTCGTCCAGGAACACGATGCCGTTCTGCTCAACGTTGGCCACCGCCTTCTGCTTGAGCTCGTCTTCGTTCACGAGCTTGGCGGCCTCTTCGTCGATCAGCAGCTTGAAGGCTTCGGCCACCTTCATCTTGCGGCGGTTCTTCTTGCCCTGGCCCAGGCCCTGGAACATCGAGCGGATCTGCTCGGTCATGTCTTCCATGCCGGGCGGGCCCATGATGTCCATGCTCGGCACACCGGCCGACACTTCCAGCTCGATTTCCTTGTCGTCAAGCTGGCCTTCGCGCAGCTTCTTGCGGAAGGTCTGGCGCGCGGTGGAGTCTTTCTCTTCCGGCTGCGCAAAACCGATGTCGCGCGGCGGCGGGATCAGCACGTCGAGGATGCGATCTTCCGCGGCGTCTTCCGCCTTGGCACGCACCTTCTTCATCTCGGATTCGCGCGTCTGCTTGACGGCCATCTCGGCCAGGTCGCGCACGATGGTGTCGACGTCGCGGCCAACGTAGCCGACTTCAGTGAACTTGGTCGCCTCGATCTTGATGAACGGCGCGTCGGCCAGCTTGGCCAGGCGGCGGGCGATCTCGGTCTTGCCCACGCCGGTCGGGCCGATCATGAGGATGTTCTTGGGCGTGATTTCCTGGCGCAGCGGGTCACCCACCTGCTGGCGGCGCCAGCGGTTGCGCAGCGCCACGGCCACAGCCTTCTTGGCCTTGTGCTGGCCGATGATGTGCTTGTCGAGTTCGGAGACGATCTCCGACGGCGTCATGGTTTCAGACATGGGAATCCTGTCGGTGCGAGTTTGCGAGAGACGGCGCGGTTATTCGAGCGTCTCGATCACGAAATTGGTGTTGGTGTAGATGCACAACTCGCCGGCGATGCGCAGCGACTTTTCCACCACCTCGCGCGGAGCGAGATCGGTGTTCTCCATCAGCGCCTTGGCGGCCGATTGCGCATACGAACCGCCCGAGCCGATCGCGGCAATGCCGCCTTCCGGATCGAGCACATCGCCGTTGCCGGTGATGATGAGGGTGGCTTCGCGGTCGGCAACGATCAGCATGGCTTCCAGGTGGCGCAGTGCGCGGTCGGTGCGCCAATCCTTGGCGAGGTCGACGGCGGAGCGCAGCAGGTTGCCCTGGTGCTTTTGCAGCTTGGCCTCGAAGCGGTCGAGCAGGGAGAAGGCGTCGGCGGTGGCGCCGGCAAAGCCGACCAGCACCTTGCCGTCGTAAATGGCGCGCACCTTGCGGGCGGTGCCCTTCATCACGATGTTGCCCAGCGTGACTTGACCGTCGCCACCGAGCGCGACCTGGTTGCCGCGCCGCACGCTGACGATGGTGGTGCCGTGATACTGTTCCATGCGCTTGTTCCTAGGGTCCGACCGACCCAACGTGGGCCGGCCAAAGAACTTCATACTTGGCGCCAGCCCCCAGGATTTCAAGCGCGATTTCGGCCGGGCGCACTCTTTTTGTGCGTCGGAAATCGCTTGACGGTGTCAGTGCGTGACGTCGAAAGCGTACGTACGCTCGTCCAGACGCGGCGTCACCGTGTACCCCTTGCGCGCCGCCCACACGTTGATGTTGAAGTACAGCGGGATCACCCCGTTGTCGCGCATGCCGATCTCCGTGGCTTCCTGCAGGAGTTTCTCGCGCTTGGCGTCGTCGATGGTCTGCAGCGCTTCGGTCAGCTTGGCGTCCAGCGCCGGGTTGGAATAGCGCCCACGGTTGGATGCACCCCAGCCACGTGCCGGATCATAGGTCGCCAGCAACGCCTTCAGGCTGGAACTGGCTTCACCGGTATCCGCGCCCCAACCTGCCAGCATGAACGAAAACTCCAGCTTGTTGGCACGCGTAAAGAACGTCGCCGACGGCATGGCCTCCACCTTGGTCGCAATGCCCACGCGCGACAGCATGGACGCGACCACCTGCGCAACGCGATCGTCGTTCACATAGCGGTTGTTGGTCGCGTGCAGGGTGATGGCGAAACCGTCGGGATAGCCGGCCTGGGCCAGCAGCTTCTTGGCGGCGGCCGCGTCCGCCACTGGCGCCTTGAGGCCCGGCACGTGGCCGAACAGCGCGTTGTTGACGAGCTGGCCGGTCGGCTCGGCGGCGCCTTCCATGACGCGGTCCACGATGGCCTGGCGTGAAATCGCCAGCGAGATCGCCTGCCGCACGCGCGGGTCCTTCAGCGGGTTCTTCGCCAGCGGCTTACCCGCCTTGTCGGTCACGAACGGCGACACATCGCGGTTCGAATCCAGGTGCAGATACATCAATCGGAACACCGGCATCTTGAATACCGACACCGCCGGGTCACTCGACAGCTTCTTGATGTCGGAGGTCGGCACGTTCTCAATGACCTGCACATCGCCGGCCAGCAATGCCGCCACGCGCGACGGGTCGGCCGTCAGGATGCGCAGCGTCACGCGATCCCACTGCGGCTTCTTGCCCCAGTAGCCATCGAAACGCGCCAGCTCCACCCGGTCGCCCTTGGCGAAAGAGACGAACTTGTACGGCCCCGTGCCGACCAGCGCGCGGCCGTTGTTGAAATCCTCAGGGCCGGCTTTTTCCGCCACTTTTTTCGACACCATGTCGATGGTCGACAGATCGTTCGGCAGCAGCGGATACGGGCCGTTGGTGGTGATGCGCACGGTCAGCTTGTCGACCGCCGTCACCTCCTTGAAGCCGCGCGTGTAGATCGTGAACGGCGATGGACTGTTCTTGATGGTGGCCGGCCGCGCCAGCGAATACACGACATCGGCCGAGGTGAACTCGCTGCCGTCATGGAAATGCACGCCGGGGCGCAGCTTGATCTCCCACGCCGAGTCGCTCACGGCCTTCCACGAGGTGGCAAGGCCGGGCTTCATGCGCATCTTCTCGTCCTTGGCGATCAGCGTTTCGAACATGTGCTCGGCCACATTCGAATTGGGCGTGACGTTATGGAAGTGCGGATCGAGCGAGGTGATATCGCCCGACATCCCCACGACCAGCGTGGTCGGCGCCTGAGCCTGGACGGCAACCGGCACAGTGGCCGTGAAGGACAGCACAGCGGCCACACTCGCGGCGCGCAGCAAACGCAGAACCGGCATGACGACTCCCCGAAGGTTCGTTACGAAAACAAAACGTTCGGGGATTGTCCGGACCGGAGGATGCCGGTGTCAACGCCGGTGAAGCAGGGTGTCGCGATGCTCAGTGGTGGTGCCCACAGTCGCAGTCGTCACCGTGTTGGTGATCGTGGTCGCCGTCCCAGTCTTCGTCATCGTGGTCATCGAAGGCCCAAGCGGGGAAGGGATCGGACAGTGCGGCCCACGCTTCGGGGCCGGCCGCCATTTCGGCGTCGGTCAGCAGGCAGGCGTCGAGCTGCGCGATGAGCGCGGCTTCGTCCAGGTCCGTGCCAATGAAGACGAGTTCCTGACGGCGATCGCCCCAGCGCGCGGGCGCACCGTTGTCGTGCATCTTGTCCGCAATGTCGGCGCGAGCCTCTTCCTCGTCCGGCCATTCGGCCTCATCGACTGCTGCCCACCACGCGCCCGCGCCGCCATGGCGCATCACGCCGCCGGCCTGGCCCCAACTGCCGGCCGTGTCCATGCGCGACGCCAGCCAGAAATAGCCCTTCGAGCGCAGCACGCGGCCGCCCCCGTCCGGATGGCGCAGCCATTCGGTGTGCATCAGATCCCACAGGCGCTGCGGGTGGAACGGCACGCGGCGGCGATAGACGAAGCTGCGGATGCCGAGCGCCTCCGTCTCGGGCACGTGTTCGCCGCGCAGTTCGGCCAGCCATGCGGGTGCCGCCGATGCGGCGTCGAAGTCAAAGCGGTGCGTGTTCAGAATCTCGTCCAGCGGCACCTCGCCGAACGACGCCGGCACGACGTGCGCACGCGGGTTCAGCGAATGCAGAATGCCCGCCAGCCGCGCGCGCTCAGCCTCGCTCACGAGATCGATCTTGTTGAGCACGATCACGTCGCAGAACTCTACCTGCTCGATCAGCAGATCGACCACGGTGCGGTCGTCATCTTCATCGCGAGCCTGGCCGCGGTCGGACAGGAAATCCGCCGCGTCGTAATCGGCCAGGAAGTGCTGGGCGTCGACCACCGTGACCATCGTGTCCAGGCGTGCAAGGTCGGACAGCACGTCGCCTTCGGCATCTTCAAACGTGAAGGTCTCGGCAATCGGCAGCGGCTCGGCCACGCCGGTCGATTCGATCAGCAGGTAGTCGAAGCGGTCTTCACGCGCGAGGCGGGCGATCTCGTCGAGCAGGTCTTCGCGCAGCGTGCAGCAGATGCAGCCATTAGAGAGCTCGACCATGCGCTCGTCGGTACGCGAAAGCTGGGCGCTCGTGGCTGTGCCGTCGCCGACGAGCTGCGCGTCGATGTTGACGTCCGACAGGTCGTTGACGATCACGGCCACGCGCTTGCCCTCGCGGTTGGCGAGCACATGGTTGAGCAGCGTGGTCTTGCCGGCGCCCAGGAAGCCGGACAGCACGGTAACGGGAAGCGGACGGGACATGATCGGTGACCCTGATTTGTGGCCAAACAAAGCAAACAGCCCGGTGGGTAACCGGGCTGCAGATTCAAACAGATGCGACGCGTGCGTCAGTCACCCATCAACTTCTGGCGCTTTTCGCGGCGCTCTTGCGCCTCCAGCGACAGGTTGGCGGTGGGGCGTGCAAGCAAGCGCGGAATGCCGATCGGCTCGCCGGTTTCGTCGCAGTAGCCGTAGTCGTTGGCGTCAATGCGGGCGATCGACTGTTCGACCTTCTTGAGCAGCTTGCGCTCGCGATCGCGCGTCCGCAGCTCCAGCGCGTGCTCTTCCTCGATGGTGGCACGGTCCGCCGGATCCGGCACCACGACGGTCTCGCGCAGGTCGCTGACGGTCTGGTTGGCATTCGCGAGAATTTCGTCGCGCATTTTTACAAGCCGGTCCTTGAAGAAGGCGAGCTGCGCCTCGTTCATGTAATCCTTGTCGCTCATCTTCAGGATTTCGGCTTCGGTGAGTAGTTTCTTGCTGCTCATGGTTGCTGCAGATGATCCTGGTAAATCGCGCGCCGTCTTGGGCATCGCGTCGTCCTTGCGCGGGGATGCGTTGGACTCATTCTGGCCGGCGGCGGACTTGCCGCCTCGCGCGCCTCCTTTTGCCTCTCCCGCAGCGGCGCCCCCTGCCGCTTTTCTACGGGTGGCTGGCGCAGCCTGGGCTGCTGCCGACTCCGTGTTGGACTGCCCGGCACCGCCGTTGGCGCCGCGCCCTTCCTTGGTCTTAGTCACCATCGCCTGCTCTCCTGTCGGACGTGCTTCGGACGACGTGCTTCTGAATCGACCTATTGTAGCTGAACGATATTAACCGAACTATCGGAGAAACACGGACAGAAAAGCCGGCCCGGATTCTGCCTGAAAGCGCCCGGCGAGGCCACCCGAAAGAAGGGGAAAAGCAGCCAAGTCAGGCCAGACAGTTCTCCAATCCTTTCAGAATCGTTTCGCGGGGCAAGTCTACGCCGATGAACACCATCCGGTTGGAAGGGGTCTCGCCGTCCCATTTGCCGCCCACATCGCTGCCCATGAGCTGGTGCACGCCCTGGAAGACGACCTTGCGGTCGACACCTTCCATGTAGAGCACGCCCTTGTAGCGCAGCAGCTTCTCGCCGTAGATGTTCAGCACGCCGGAGAGGAATTCCTCCAGCTTGGTGTAGTTGAACGGCCGGTCGCTGCGGAAGACGAACGAGGCGATGCGGTCGGTATGGTGCGCATGGCCGTGATGGTGGTGATGGCCGTGACCATGGTGGTGGTCATGCTCGTGATCGTGGTCGCAATCGGCCGAGCAGGCATGGTCGTGATCATGATCGTGGTTATGGTCATCTTCGCGCAGGAAGTCGGGGTCGATCTCCAGCTTGGCGTTCAGGTTGAAGCCGCGCAGATCGAAGATGGTGTCGATCGGCGTCTCACCAAAGTTGGCGGTGCGGATCGGGGCACGCGGGTTCATGTGCAGCAGGCGGTGGCGCAGGGCATCCACGTCGTCGGCCGACACCAGATCGCTCTTGGTGATGAAGATGGCATCGGCAAAGCCCACCTGGCGCTGCGCCTCTTCCTGCTTGTCGAGCTGCATGTTGCCGTGCTTGGCATCGACCAGCGTGATGACGGCGTCCAACAGGTAGCGGCTGGCGATCTCGTCGTCCATGAAGAAGGTCTGCGCGACGGGGCCCGGGTTGGCTACGCCGGTGGTCTCAATGACGACGCGGTCGAACTGGATCTGGCCGTTGTCACGGCGCGTGAGCAGGTCTGACAGGCCGGCCACCAGGTCGCCCCGGATGGTGCAGCAGATGCAGCCGTTGCTCATCTGCACGATCTGCTCGTTGCCGTCTTGGACGAGGATGTCGTTGTCGATGTTCTCTTCGCCGAACTCGTTTTCGATCACGGCGATCTTCATGCCGTGCTGCTCGGTCAGGATGCGCTTGAGCAGCGTGGTCTTACCGCTGCCGAGAAAGCCCGTCAGGATGGTGACCGGGATCATTTTGGACATGATGCGTTTCCTAGTTGTTAGCTGGAGCCGGCGGCGCAATCGGCGCAGCAGCCCTTGATGGTGAGTTCAGCGTGATCGGCCGCGAAGCCGGCGGGCAGGGCGGCCTTCGGCATGGCGGGGGGCTCGGCGGCTTCCAGGCAGAAGTCGCGCCCGCATTGCATGCAATGAAAGTGGCTGTGCGAGCGGTGCGCCGCTTCGCGCGCGGCGTCGTGCTCGGCCAGGCTGAAGCGGAAGACGCGATCGGCGCCCGCCGTCTTGTGGACGATGCTGCCGGCCACCAGCCAGTCAAGCACGCGGTAGACCGTCACGCGGTCGATACCGGAGTCGTCGGGCAGCGCGTCGCACACGGCCTGGTGCGAAAGCGGCTCGGCGCCCCGCATCAGCGCGGCCAGCACGCGTACGCGGGGCTCTGTCACACGGCTGCCGAGGCCACGCAGACGCGCGCGGGCGGCCTCTTCAGGCTGACTGGGCGAATCGGATTGCGGAGTGGCGAGATCGTCGCGCGGGGCCGGGGTGCTCATGGGCGGGATTGTCCCACGGGGCGCGGGTTGCTGCAATTGAGTTGCAACTGGGCGGCCTTGCACCGCCCAGGGTTTCTTTCTGCGTGCTACGCCGCAAACACCAGACACACCGGCGTCGGCACCTTCGCCACCACCACGGGCTGATCCAGCTTGCCCGTCTGCGCGTCGATGTGCAGCCGCAGGATCGTGTCGCCCTTCTGGCTGAGCGCGTAGAGGTGGCTGCCGTCGGGTGCCATCGTCATTGCGCGCGGGAAGCGCACGCCTTCGCTCCAGTACTGGATGGATGCAAGCTTGCCAGCGTTGTCGATGCTGAACGCGGCCACGCTGTCGGCCAGCGGGTGATCCGACTTCAGCTTGCGGTTGCTCGCGTAGAGGAAGCGTCCCGACGGGTGCATCAGGATCTCGGCGCCGCTCTTCTGGCCGGTGTAGTCGGCGGGCGTGGTGGAAATGCGCTGGCGCTCCTCCGACACATGGCCGGTGGCCGGGTCGTAACCGTGGCAGGCAACTGAGCCCTCCAGTTCGTTGATGACGTAGAGCAGCGTGCCTTGCGGATGCAGTGCAACGTGGCGCGGACCGCTGCCGGGCTTGAGCTGCGCGCGATCACGCGGGGCGAGCTTGCCGTTCTCAATGGCGAACACGTTGATGCGGTCGGTGCCCAAGTCGGTGCCGATCACGTGCCGGCCAGTGGTGTCGAACAGCATCATGTGCGCATGCGGGGCCTCCTGTTCGGGGCGCGGGCCGGAGCCGGTGTCCTTGAAGATGCCGGACACCTCGCCCAGCTTGCCGTCCGCGCCGATCGGCAGGACGTTGTACGCACCGCCGCTGTAGATCGACACGCACAGGTATCGCCCGTCCGGCGACACCACCACATGCGCCGGGTTCGTGCCCGACAACGACAGCGGCTGCCGGTTGAGCAGCGTCAGCTTGCCGTCGTGCGGGTCGATGGCATACGCCTCGGCGCTGCCGTTCGGGCGGCCTTCATAGACCTCAAGCTCGTTGATGGCGTACAGGAAGCGCTGATTCGGGTGCACGGCCAGATACGACGGATTGGCGCTCGCGACCACCTGCACCTGCGTCCATGCATCGCCGCGCGGCGCGAGCACATAGATGCCGCGTGCGGCCGGCCCCCCGGCGGTGCCGCCGGGCGCGTTGAACGTATAGGTGCCGACGTAGGCGAAGCGTGGTGGGCGTGGGGCGGCGGCGGGCTGCGCGCCCGAAGCAGCAGGCTGTTCGCTGGCTTGCGCCATCGCGGTTTTGGGAAGAGCGCCCAGCAAGGGCAGGCTACCGGTCCACTGCATAAAGGTTCGACGCGTTGGAGATTGGCGGTTGGTCATTGGATGGCTCCTCCTCACACACGCACGGACATCGCGTGGTGGAAGATGTTGTTCGGATCATACCGGCGCTTCACGTCCTGCAGAAACGCGACCAGGTCACCACTGCCGTAGTAGAGCTGCGGCCAGAACGGGTAGGCGAGCATGTCGACGTCGGGGTAGTTGATGTAGCAGCCCTCGTACCGATCACCGGGGAAGGGCGTGCCGCTGTGCGGGGCGGGTACGTCGGGGGCGCCGTAGACATCGCGGTAGAAATCGCTGATCCAGCGCAGGTGGCCGGCATCGTCCGCGGCGGACGTCCAATACGTCTGATACTGCAACTTCATGATGGACGCCCGCTGCGGCACCGCGGTATCGCCAATGCGTTCAGCCTTGTTGACGGCACCGCCGTACGAATCGACCTGCAGCAGCGATTGGCTCAAGTCCACACCGGGCATCGTCCGCGTGAGATGCGTGTAGATGCGCTGCGCCTCGCGCGCCGTGAAGCCGCGCTTCATGTAAGCGGATTTGTACTTGCCGCGCTGGTTGGCGCCCGAGCCGTTCAGGTATTGCGTGGCCGTCAGCCAGTCGTACTGCACGATGGTGTGCGGCTTGGAGCAGAGCAGTTGCCCCATGCCCTGCTTGTGCGCCGGCCCATAGCCGGGCGGGCGGCCCTTGACGGGCGTGGGCGCACAGGCCTGGAAGCGGTTGAGAAAATCGTTGAGGACAGAGAAATCGCGGCACATGCCATCGGGGTTGCAGAACTGCGTGAGCAGCACGATCTGCCCCGACGATTTGTGCGTGAGCTTGAGCAGCGAGAACATGCCCCAGGTGTCGGGCTCCTTGCCGCGCGTTTCCCAGTAGTCGCCATAGATGCGCAGCAATTCGGCAAAGCGCTCGGGCGTCATGGTGGCCCAGTCGAAAGCCACGGTGGCAAGTGCTACTTCCTGCGGCGCCTGCGGCAACTTGGCGAACGTGTAGCCGGTGATGACGCCGAAGTTGCCGCCGCCCGCACCACGGCATGCACGGAAAAGGTCCGGATCGTGCGTGGCATCCACCGTGCGCGCGGCCGCCTTGCCCGCCTTGTCGACGGTGACGATGTCCACAGCCGAAAGCCAATCCACCGTCAGCCCTTGCAGCCGCGAGAGCAGCCCATACCCGCCACCGCAGATATGCCCACCCGCGCCCACCGAGTAGCACGAGCCACCGGGCAGCGTTACATTGTGGCGCTTGTACAGCTCGAGATAGCCGTTCCAGTTTTGCGTGCCGGCGGGAATGCGCACCGAGCCGTCGGCCCGCACCTCGGGCGTGGCGAGCAAGCTCAGATCAACGATCGTGCCATCAGGGTTGTTGGAGACGAAGTCTTCGTAGCAATGCCCGCCGCTGCGCACCGTCGGGCGCTGGCCCGCGTTGATGATGCGTTGCACGGCGGGCGCCACGTCGTCGGCTTTCTCAACGAGGGCGATGCGGCCGGCGGCCTGCGCCTCGGTGGCCGGCCAGCGCAGGTTGAAACCGTGTTTGAGCGTGTTGTAGCGAGGGTCCTGGCGGGTCACATCCAGTGTCATTGGCGACTCCCGGTGAGGGCGTTTGCGCAAGGGTTGCGCAAACCGCGTTGGATTCGGACGCGCGGCGTCCGGCGGTTCCAACTTAGTCGTTCGCGGACCCGGCTTCCATTAGAGGGCCCGCCAATGCCACCTCAGCGCATCAAATGGGTCAGCCACGCCACAACGCGCGCGGCGGTGGTCTCCCACAGCGGACGCACCAGCCAGCAAGCGCCGCCCCACGCAAGGGCCACGACGATCAGGTCGCAACGACCGCTCTTCCACAGGTTCAGCGAATGGCGCCCCCAGATCCAGGGCACGCCGAGCGGATTGGGCCAATCGGCCAGCAGGTGCATCAGGCCGCCGCAGGCAAAGCCGAACAGCGGCGGCGCCCACAGGTGACCATGGCCGAGCGCCTGATACGACAGCACCAGCGCCGCAATCCAGCCAATGCCCCAGTGCGTGGCGGTACGGTGCGTGATCCAGAGCCGTCGCGCGCGGCTCCACCACGCGACCTCCATCCAGTCCGGCGCGGTGCTGCCGGCCACCGCCGCGCAAAATGCGGCGATGGGGCCGAGGTGTTCGAGAGAAGTGTGGGAAGCCTGCGCGACGAAGGTGGCGGCAATCACGCCCGCCGCCCAGCCCGTCGCATGGTGGGCAGCGTTCGAAGCCATTGCCGTGATGCGGAAAACAAAGGGTCCGCATCTTCGCAACTGAGGCTTGCCGGGACAAGCCAAAAATTGCGACAAATTGCTAGTCAATCTGCAGCAGCAGGCCCTTGAGGTATTCGCCTTCCGGAAAGCTCGTCAGCAGCGGGTGGTCCACGCCACCGGCCAGCCGGCGCTGGATGCGCGCCGTCACCTTGGCATCCGCCGCCGCACCGGCCACGATCTTCTGGAACAACTCAGCATCGATCGCGCCCGAGCACGAATACGTGAACAGCAGACCGCCCGGCCGCAGCAGTTGCATGCCGACGAGGTTGATCTCCTTGTACGCCCGTGCCGCGCGATCCACCTGCTGCGCCGACGCCGCAAACTTGGGCGGATCGAGCACGATCAGGTCGAACTGGCGGCCTTCCGCGCGGAAGTTGCGCAGCGACTTGAAGACATCCGCATCCAGCCATTCAGCGCGCGATGCATCAAAACCGTTGAGCGTGACGTTGCGCTCGGCCACTGCCAGCGCTTCGCCGGAGGAGTCGATCGACACGACGGACTTCGCTCCGCCCTTGAGCGCCGCCAGCGAGAAACCGCCGGTGTAGCAGAAGCAGTTGAGCACATCGCGGTCTTTCGCCAGCGCGCCGACGAGTGCGCGGTTGTCGCGCTGGTCAACGTAGAAGCCGGTCTTGTGGCCTTCGCGCACATCGACGTAGTAGCGCACGCCATGTTCGGTGGCGGAGAGGTCATCGGGCGGCTCGGCGCCGGCCAGCACACCGGTCATCTGCTCCAGGCCTTCGCGCTCGCGCACGCTCACGTCGGAGCGCTCGTACACGTTCGGGCAGCCGGTCTCTTTGATGAGCGCGGCAACGATCGCCTCCTTCCAATGTTCCACGCCCGCAGCGCTGAACTGGCAAACCAGTTGGCCGGTTTCCCCGGTGCCGTACTGATCGACGATCAGGCCCGGCAGGCCGTCGGCTTCGCCCATGACGAGGCGCACGGCGTCGGTGTCGTGCACCCACGCGCGGCGGTAGGCCACAGCGGCGGCGATGCGGCGCTTGAAGAAGGCATGATCAACGGGCTCGGCCTCATCGAACGACCACACGCGCGCGCGAATCTGCGAGACCGGGCTGAACGCCGCGCGCGCCAGAAACTGGCCGTTGGCGGCACGCACGACCACCGTCGCGCCGGAGGCGGGTTTGCCTTCCACGCGATCGATGGCGTTGGCGAAAATCCATGGGTGCCGACGCAGCAGCGAGCGCTCCTTGCCGGGCTTAAGAATCAGGGTTTGCATACGACTGGGGTGGGTGCGCCCGAAAGCTCGGGCCGTGCGCTACTTCTTTTTTGCGCGGGGATGCGCCTGATCGTAGATCTTGGCCAGGTGCTGAAAATCGAGCGAAGTATAAACCTGCGTGCTGGCGATGCTGGCGTGCCCAAGCAGTTCCTGCACCGCACGCAGATCGCCGGACGACTGCAGCATGTGCGTGGCAAACGAGTGCCGCAGCACGTGCGGGTGCACATCGGCCGGCACACCGGCGGCGATGGCGTTGCGTTTCATACGCAGATGAATCTGCCGCCGTCCGAGCCGTTTGCCGCGCGGCGAGATGAACAGCGCTTGCGCATCCTCCGTCGCGGCATCGGGCTGCGCGAGTTGGGGCCGCGCCGCCAGCCATGCGGCCAGCGCTTCTGCGGCCTTGCTGCCCACCGGCACGCTACGGCGCTTGTTGCCCTTACCGAGCACCACCACCTCGCGCGCGTCCAGGTCCAGCCAGCTTGCGGATTCGTATTCGCCCGTTCTTACGTGGCGCAGGTCCAGGCTCACCAGCTCGGAAACGCGCAATCCACACGAGTACAGCAGTTCGTTGACGGCACGATCACGAATGGTCTCGGCATCCTCACCAGGCACATGCTCCATCAGCGCGACGGCGTGTTCGACGGACAGGGCTTTAGGCAACCGCTTGGGGCTCTTCGGCGCACGCACGCCATCGACGGGGTTGGCGGTCACCGCCGCGTCGCGCAGCGCCATCCACTTGTACCAGCCGCGCCATGCCGACAGCGCGCGCGCAATGCTGCGGCCCGACAGGCCGTCACCATGCAGCTGCGCCATCATGCGGCGGATGTGATGCGCCTGCAGTTGCGTGAGGTCGATGCCGACGGCGTGCTGCGCCGCCAAGCGCTGCAGCACGGCCAGTTCGTGCGCGTAGCTGCTCAGCGTGTGCGGCGAGAGCTGGCGCTCGAACTTCAGCGCATCGAGGTAGGCCGCAATCTGCGGATGCGGCGGCGCGGGTGCGTCGCGATCCTCGTTGTGAGCAGATTGCGGCATGGGGGCTGCGCTCAGTCGCGCAGGCGGTTGAGCGCAGCAGCCGCGAGTTCGCCGATCTGCGCCAGGTAGGTCGTGCCCATGCCGTCATGGAAGCGGCGGGCATCCGGCGAGCCCAGCACCAGCAGGCCGAAGGCGGGCGCGCTCGCGGCATCAGCATCGCCGCCAGATGTGGAACGAACGGGCACGCGCAGCGTGACGATCGCTACGGACTGGATCGCTTCGCCGGTCTCCGAGGTATCCAGCCAGCCGGCCGCCTCAAAGCCTGCGTTCTCGCCGCAATACGGTGCACGCAGCCCAGACGCAAACACGCGCACGTCTTCGCTCACGCCCTGCGCCACTTCCAGATGCGAGAACTCTTCGCCCACCTGCCAGACGCGTAGCGCCACGGCCGGCACCTCGAAAATCTCGCGCAGACCGTTCTGCACGGCATACGGCAGCGCATGCGTGTCGGCCTCGCCCAGCAGGCGCGTTGTCCATGCGTGCACGCGCTGCTGCGTGCGGTCGTTCTCGTTGCCGTGGCGCACCAGGTCCGACAGCTTGAGTTCGAGGTGCTTGTTCTTGTCGCGCAGGATTTCCATCTGGCGCTCCTGCAGCGACACCGCGCGGTGGCTGTGCGGGCTCGTCAGTTGAATGGCGGCCAGCAGCTCGGCGTGCTCTTCAAAAAAGGCCGGATGCGCCTGCAGGTAGTTGGCGACGTCTTGTGCGTTCATTGTGGAGGTGCTCATCAGGCTGCGCCGAGTTTCTTCTTCAACAGATCGTTCACTTGCGCGGGGTTGGCCTTGCCGCGCGTGGCCTTCATGGCCTGGCCGACCAGTGCGTTGAAGGCCTTTTCCTTGCCCGCGCGGAATTCCTCAACCGACTTGGCGTTGGCCGCCAGCACGTCGTCGATGATCTTCTCCAGCTCGCCGGAATCCGACATCTGCTTCAGGCCCTTCTCGGCGATGATCGCGTCGGCGTCGCCATTGCTCTCACCGGCCCACATGGCGGGGAAGACGTCCTTCTTGGCGGTGTTGTTGCTGATCGTGCCGTCGGCAATGCGCGCGAGCAGCTTGGCGAGTTGCGCAGGCTTGACGGGCGATGCATCAATCGCCAGATCCTCGCGATTCAAGTACGAGGCCAGCTCACCCATGATCCAGTTGGCCGCTCCCTTTGCCTGCATTACACCAGCGTCTTTCACATCGCTGATTTGCGCGACCACGGCTTCAAAGTACGCGGCGGTTGCCTTGGTGGCGGTCAGGATGCTCGCGTCGTACTTCGGCAGGCCGTAGGCCGACTCGAAGCGCGCAGCCATCGCGGCGGGCAGTTCGGGCAGCGTGGCGCGCACGCGCTCTTTCCAGTCGTCGTCGATGACGAGCGGCAGCAGGTCCGGGTCCGGGAAGTAGCGGTAATCCTGCGCGTCTTCCTTGCTGCGCATGGAGCGCGTTTCCTTGCGGTCCGGATCGTACAGGCGGGTTTCCTGCACCACGGTGCCGCCGTCTTCGATCAGTTCGATCTGGCGGCGCACTTCGTAGTTGATCGCTTCTTCCAGGAAGCGGAACGAGTTCAGGTTCTTGATCTCGCAGCGCGTGCCATACGGCGCATCCGGGCCCGGGCGCACCGACACGTTGGCGTCGCAGCGGAAGCTGCCTTCCTGCATGTTGCCGTCGCAGATGCCCAGCCACATCACCAGCGCGTGCAGGGCCTTGGCATACGCCACGGCTTCGGCGGCGCTGCGCATGTCGGGCTCGGTCACGATTTCCAATAGCGGCGTGCCGGCGCGGTTCAGGTCGATGCCGGTCATGCCGGCAAAGTCTTCGTGCAGCGATTTGCCGGCGTCTTCTTCCAGGTGGGCACGCGTCAGTTGCACGGTCTTCTCATAACCGGGCTGACCGTTCTTGCCTTCCACCTGGATGGTCAGCGTGCCGCCCTGCACCACCGGAATCTCAAACTGGCTGATCTGGTAGCCCTTGGGCAGATCGGGGTAGAAGTAATTCTTGCGCGCGAAGATGCTCTTGGGCGCGATCTTGGCGCCAATCGCCAAACCGAACGTAATGGCGCGCTCAACGGCGCCCTTGTTCAGCACCGGCAGCACGCCCGGCAATGCCAGATCGACCGGCGCGGCCTGCGTGTTGGGCTCAGCACCAAATGCGGTGGAGGCACCAGAGAAAATCTTCGAGACCGTCGAGAGCTGTGCGTGCGTTTCGAGGCCGATCACCACTTCCCATTGCATGTTGCGTGTGTCCTGTCGATTGTTGTGGTGTGAATGTCTAGGTACTCAGGTATTCAGATGTTCGTGTCCTGCTGCAATCAGGGGCGCGGCGCTTGCAGCCACGCGGCCAGCTTCGTGAAGGCCGCTTCACGCGCAGCCGGGTCGCCGCCAACGGTCACAACGCCATGGCGGCGGCCATTCGGGATGCCGCTGCGCTCCTTCACCGGCGCGGTGCCATCAAAGCCGTGGTACGCGCCGTCAAACAACTCCAGCGCAAAACGCGCTTGCGGCTGACGTGCCAGCACGGCGGTCTGCAGCGCTTGGCAGTGGTCAACGGGCGTCCAGTCGTCGTTGGCGCCGGCCAGCAGCAGCAACGGCGTGTTCATCCGATAGTCCGGTCGCTGCTGCGCAGAGGCGCAGCCGGGATAGAACGCCACGGCACGGTCTACCGTCGGTGTATCGGCGGGCCAAGGGCGGCTGCCATCCACCGTGTCCAGCACCGCCTGCGCGCCGTTCGACCAGCCCAGCAGCACGATGCGGCGTGCATCCACCCCCGGTCGCGCGGCCACCCAGCGGATCGTCGCCAGCACGTCGGCGCGCCGCACGGCCCCGCTGATGTCGCGCGCGGCGTAGCGCTCGGTGCAGATGCCATGCGGTTTGCCGCGCGGCCCGAAGCTGTCGGGGAACACCACGGCGTAACCGCGTGCGCCCAGCCACTGCGCGTAACCGCGATACCGCGCGCCCAGTGCCTTCGCATCTGCGCCGGCCTGCGTGTACAAACCGCTGCAACCATGCAGGGCGATCACGACCGGCGCACCAGCCGCTGGAGCCTTGGCTGGCGCGGCTACCCAGTAGGCGGTCAGCGTGGGCGGCGCATCTTCGGCGTCTTTCATGGCCGCGCGCGGAATCTCCACCGTCTGCACACCCAGCTCCGCCGACGACGGCGCGCGCGCTGCCGGCATATCTGGCAGGCCACCTTCGGCATCCGGCGTTGGCTGGGCAAACGCGTGCAGCGCCAGCATGGCGCAGGTCACGGCAACCAGCGTGCGAAGCGATGCGCGCATCACCGGGCATTGCGGGCGCACTGGCCCGTTTGCGGATCGAACATCACCGGCCACGCTTCTTCGTAGATACCGGGCGTGCAGTGCGCTTCACAGTTGGCGTGCGCCAGCGTTACGCGGCGCGGGTCCTGCCAGACCATCAACTTGCAGCTGCCATTACGCTCACGCAACTCGATGCTCGGGCGGCGCTTGGTCTGCTCGAAGGTCGACAGGTCAAACCTGCACGAACCGCGCCGGCCGACCCACAGCTGCCATTGCATCGCGTTGACGTTGTTGTCGGCCACCGTGAGCGTCGCCTGCTCGCGGAAGCCGTCTTCCTCGGTCTGGCTGCAATAACCGTTGATATCGATGCCGCGGTCGGAAATCGGCGGCGGCGCAGTGGGGCGGCGGCTGATGCCCGGCAGCGACGGCAGCGGAATGGGGATACACGCCGACAACGTACTGGCGACCAGTGCCAACCCCAGTGCATTGCGAATGCCGTGGTTCATGCGTGCCTCCTGCCGGGCTGCTGGGCGCATCGGTGCTTCGGTCGGGTGAACCTCAGGCGGCCGGCTGGCGGGTGTGCCAGTCGGTGGCCTGCTGGAACGCATGCGCAATCTGCAGCATGCGTGCCTCTTCAAAATAGTTGCCGATGATCTGCAAGCCAACCGGCAGACCGTTTGCGCCAAAACCGGCCGGCACGCTCATGCCCGGCAGGCCGGCCAGGCTGGTCGACAGCGTGAAGATGTCTTCCAGGTACATCTGCACCGGATCGTCGCTCTTCTCACCTAATTTCCAGGCAACGGTGGGCGCCACCGGGCCCATGATCACGTCGCATTGGCGGTTGTCGCCAGCCAGGACGTTCTGGAAATCCTGCGCGATGATGCGGCGGATCTTCTGCGCCTGCAGGTAGTAGGCGTCGTAATAGCCATGCGAGAGCACATACGCGCCCACCAGGATGCGGCGCTTGACCTCCCAGCCGAAGCCTTCAGCACGGCTCTTCTTGTACATGTCCGCCAGATCGCGGTATTCCGCTGCGCGGTGGCCATAGCGCACGCCATCAAAGCGCGACAGGTTGGACGACGCCTCGGCCGGGGCGATCACGTAGTACGTCGGGATCGACAGTTCGGTCTTGGGCAGGCTGATGTCGACCAGCGTGGCACCGAGCTTTTCCAGTTCTGCCAGCGCCGCGCGCACGGTGGCGCGCACATCGTCGGCCAGACCTTCTCCGAAATACTCCTTGGGCAGACCGATGCGCAGACCAGCCAGGGGGCGGGCAGCATCCGCGCCTTGCAGCGGCTGCCCAAGCAGGCGGCTGAAGTCTTCCACGTCGCCGCCGCGGCCCGGTTCCAGGCTGGTGGAATCGCGCGGGTCAAAGCCGGCCATGGCAGACAGCAGCAGCGCGCAATCCTCGGCGGTGCGCGCCATCGGGCCGCCTTGGTCCAGCGACGAGGCGAAGGCGATCATGCCGTAGCGCGACACGCGGCCGTACGTCGGCTTGATCCCGGTGATGCCCGAGAACGATGCCGGCTGGCGAATCGACCCGCCCGTGTCCGTACCCGTTGCAGCGGGGGCCAGATCGCCCGCCACCGCCGCCGCCGAGCCGCCCGACGAGCCGCCCGGCACGTATTCGATGTTCCAGGGGTTCTTGACTGGGCCAAACGCCGAGTTCTCGTTGGACGAGCCCATGGCGAACTCATCCATGTTCGTCTTGCCCAGCGTCACCATGCCGGCGGCACCCAGGCGCTCGACGACGGTGGCGTCGAACGGGCTGGTGTAGTTGCCCAGCATCTTGGAGCCCGCCGTGGCGCGCCAGCCGCGCGTGACAAACACGTCCTTGTGTGCGATCGGCACGCCGGCAAGCGGCCCCGCGTTGCCGGCCGCGATGCGCGCGTCGGCAGCCTGCGCCTGGGCAAGCGTTGCTTCGGCATCGACATGCGTGAAGGCGTTGAGGTGCGCGCCGGCCTCGATGCGCGACAGGTAATGGCGCGCCAGTTCCACCGCCGAAACCTCACGGGCGGCGAGCTGGGCGGACAGGGCTTTGATCGTGGATGCGGTCATCGAATACGTTCGGATAGGCTGCCGGCAGCGGCCGGCGACGTCGAATAGAGTGGGCTCAAGACTGGCGCCAGCGCGCCGTTAATGCAGGTTCGCGCGATTACCGCGGGTTACTCGATCACCTTGGGCACGAGGTAGAGGCCGGCCTCGGTGGCCGGGGCGCATTGCTGGTAGTCGGCGCGGCGGTCGGGCTCGGTCACGGCATCGTCACGCAGGCGCTGGGCCTGCACCTGGACTTGCTCGATCGGGTGAGCCATCGGCTCGATACCGGTGGTGTCCACGGCCTGCATCTGCTCGACCAGCGAAAAGAACTGGTTGAGCTGCGTGAGCGTCTGCGCGGCTTCGCCGTCGGAGACTTCGATGCGGGCCAGGTGGGCGATGCGTTTGACGTCGGAGAGTTCGAGTGCCATCGGAGTGGATCAGTGAGTGCAGCGGCGGGCGGGCAGCATGCTCGAGCGGCCAAGCGACGGGTACTGCGCGCAACGCACGCGCAGGTGGGCCCCGAGTGTGCCGATTGGCTGCAAATTTGGAGGTAAATGCCCCCCGAATACCCGCAGAAAGCACGAATTATAAGGTATGATTGCCGACTAAATTTCTAAGTCAGCAGGCGACTTCGTGCAGCCACGGACCCTCTGATTAAGTGACCGGGAACCTCCCGGCTGCGGCGCCGTCAGCATCTGGCGACACTTAATCAAAGGTTCCTTGGGACCGCCCCCTCCGGGCGGCTCACCGGCAGGATGGCCAGTGCCACGGCACCCCACCGCCGATCCCCACGGAGCCCGCGACACATTCCCGGGAGCGCAGTAGCAGGATCGGACCGCATGGCATAAGCCCACGCGAGGTCCGCGCATCGGTGCAGCCGTTGCACCGTGATCCGGCTGCTGGGCCGCCCATGACTCGAAAACAGGATTCAACTCGATGTTCGGCTTTCTGCGCAGCTATTTCTCCAACGATCTCGCGATCGACCTCGGCACCGCCAACACCCTGATCTACGTCCGCGACAAGGGCATCGTCCTGGATGAGCCGTCGGTGGTGGCCATTCGCCAGGAAGGCGGCCCGAGCGCCAAGAAGACCATCCAGGCTGTCGGCAAGGAAGCCAAGCAGATGCTGGGCAAGGTGCCGGGCAATATCGAAGCCATTCGCCCGATGAAGGACGGCGTGATTGCCGACTTCACTGTCACCGAGCAGATGCTCAAGCAGTTCATCAAGATGGTGCACGACAGCAAGCTGCTGCGTCCGAGCCCGCGCATCATCATCTGCGTGCCGTGCGGTTCGACCCAGGTCGAGCGCCGTGCCATCCGTGAATCGGCGCTGGGCGCCGGTGCCTCGCAGGTCTACCTGATCGAAGAGCCGATGGCCGCCGCAATTGGCGCTGGCCTGCCGGTGTCGGAGCCGTCGGGCTCGATGGTGGTGGACATTGGCGGCGGCACCACCGAGGTGGGCATCATCTCGCTGGGCGGCATGGTCTACAAGGGCAGCGTGCGCGTGGGTGGCGACAAGTTCGACGAAGCCATCGTCAACTACATCCGCCGCAACTACGGCATGCTGATCGGCGAGCAAACCGCTGAAGCCATCAAGAAGGAAATCGGCTCGGCCTTCCCGGGCTCCGAAGTGCGCGAGATGGAAGTGAAGGGCCGCAACCTGTCGGAAGGCATTCCGCGCGCGTTCACGGTGTCGTCCAACGAAATCCTGGAAGCGCTGACGGACCCGCTGAACCAGATCGTGTCGTCGGTGAAGATCGCGCTGGAACAAACCCCGCCGGAACTAGGCGCCGACATTGCCGAGCGCGGCATGATGCTCACCGGCGGCGGCGCGCTGCTGCGCGACCTGGACCGCCTGCTGGCCGAAGAAACCGGCCTGCCGGTGCTGGTGGCCGAAGATCCGCTGACCTGCGTGGTGCGCGGCTCGGGCATGGCGCTGGAGCGCATGGACAAGCTCGGCAGCATCTTCTCGTACGAATAACGGGACCATGCGCCACGCCCGTCTGCCGTTGTTCGCACACGTTACCGCGTACGTTGCCGCATACGCGGCTGTGGCGAGCCGCTGACGATGCGTTCTGCGCCGGTGCGCCGTGCTCTGCCCGCCAAGGGCCTCGGCACCGCACCAGCGACACTCCCAATCTGTTACCGGCAGGCCGATCGCGTCAATCGCGCGCCTGCCGTGTCCACCTGAAGCGTCCGGGTCATGGATTACTCCCCGCCGCCCCTCTTCAAGCAGGGCCCGTCCGCCACCGCGCGGCTGGTCGCCCTGCTTGCGCTTGCGCTCATGCTGCTGGTGGTCGACGCCCGCATGTCGGTGCTGGGCGTCGTCCGGCAGGTTGTGTCGGTGGTGCTGTACCCCGTTGAGCGCGTGGTGCTGATTCCGCGCGACACGGTCCGCGCTGCACTCGACTACACGCAATCCTCCACCAAGCTCGCCACCGACAACCGCACTCTGCGCGAATCGGCGGTCGCCCAGGCGCAGCAGTCGCTGCGCGCCTCGCAGCTCGAGGCCGAAAACCGCAATCTGCGCACGCTGCTCAATCTGAAGCAGCATGCGGCCGTGCCGACCGTGCCGGCGGAAGTCCTCTACGAAGCACGCGACCCGTACACCCAGCGCATCGTGATCGACCGGGGCTCCAAGGATGGCGTGCGCGCCGGCTACCCGGTCATCGATGACCGCGGTGTGGTGGGGCAGGTGACGCGCGTGTCGCTGTTCGAGTCGCAAGTCACGCTGCTGACGGACAAGGATCAGGCGATCCCCGTGGAAGTGGTGCGCAATGGCCTGCGCAGCGTGGCGTTTGGCGGTGCCCGGCCGGGTGCGCTGGATCTGCGCTTCATGGCCGCCTCGGCCGATTTGCAGCAGGGCGACCTGCTGGTGACCTCGGGGCTGGACGGTGTCTATCCGGCGGGCCTGCCGGTAGCGCGCATTTCGCAGATCGAGCGCAAGGCGGACACCGCGTTCTCGCGCGTGATCTGCGAGCCGGTGGCTGGCATCCGCAGCAACCGGCATCTGCTGATCGTGAAGTACGAATCGGGCTTCCCGCCGCCGACGGATCTGGCGCCGCCGCCTGTGGCCAAGGGCAAGAACGCCGCCCGTGATGCCCGCGAAGAGAAGGAACGCGCGGCGCGCGCTGCTGCCGAAGCCAATGTGCCCGCGCCCACGCCGGCCCCCGATGAAAACACCACGCCGCCGCGCCCCACCGATGCCGACGGCAACCCGCTGGATACCGCAGATCCGGCGGCCAAACGCTAAGCGAGGCCATCGATCATGAACTCGCCCCAATACCTGCTGCGCCCGGTCAACCCGGGCTTCATCGCCCTCAGCTTTGTGCTGGCGTTCCTGTTCAACCTGATGCCGTGGGGCCACATGCAGTGGATTCCCGATCTGGTGGCGCTGGTGCTGGTGTTCTGGAATATCCACCAGCCGCGCCGCGTGGGCATGGTGGTGGCCTTCCTGCTGGGCCTGCTGATGGACGTGCACGAGGCACGCCTGCTGGGCGAGCACGCGATGGCCTACACGCTGCTGTCGTACTTTGCGATCACGATCCACCGGCGCGTGCTGTGGTTCTCGGTGCTGTCACAGGCGCTGCACGTGCTGCCGCTGCTGGTGCTCGCACATGCCGTGCCGATCGTCATCCGTCTGCTGATGGGTGCGCACCTGCCGGATTGGCAGGTCATCCTGCCGCCGCTGATCGAAGCTGCCCTGTGGCCGTTCGCCAACGCGATCCTGCTTGCGCCGCAACGGCGCCCGGAAAGCGTCGACGAAACCCGGCCGATTTAAGGCGCCTAATCCGATGCGCCGTCTGAGTCGTTCTGCATGACTGAAATCCGCAACGTCGAACAGGAGCTGTCGCGCTTTCGCCTGCGGCTGGCGGCGGCTGCGCTGTTCGTGGTGGTCTGCTTCGGGCTGCTGTTGGCGCGCTTCTTCTGGCTGCAGCAGGTCAAGCACGAGCAGTACTCGGCCAAGGCGGAAGACAACCGCATCTCGGTGGCGCCCATCGAGCCCAACCGCGGCATCATCATGGACCGCAACGGCGTGGTGCTGGCGCGCAACTACTCCGCGTACACGCTGGAGATCACGCCGTCCAAGCTGCAGGACACGCTGGACAACACCATCGACCAGCTCGCGCAGGTAGTCGACATCCAGCCGCGCGACCGCCGCCGCTTCAAGCGCCTGATGGAAGATGCGCGCAGCTTTGAAAGCCTGCCGATCCGCAGTCAGCTCACCGATCAGGAAGTCGCCCGCTTTTCGGCGCAGCGTTTCCGCTTTCCGGGCGTGGATGTGCACGCGCGGTTGTTCCGCCAGTACCCGCTGGGCGAATCGGCGTCGCACGTGATCGGCTACATCGGCCGCATCTCCGAGCGCGACCTGGACCGCATCGACAACATGAGCGAGGCGAACAGCCAGCCCAATGTCACGTACGACCCGCGCAAGGACGCCAACAATTACAGCGGCACCGAATACATCGGCAAGGTCGGCATCGAGCAGAGCTACGAGACCGAGCTGCATGGCCTGACCGGCTACGAAGAGGTGGAAGTGAGCGCGGGCGGCCGCCCGATCCGGACGCTTTCCACCTCGCAGGCGACGCCGGGCAACAACCTGATCCTGTCGCTCGACATCAATCTGCAGCGCCTGGCCGAGCAGTTGTTCGGCAACCGCCGCGGCGCGCTGGTGGCGATCGAGCCGGAGACGGGCGACATCCTCGCTTTCGTGTCCAAGCCGACGTTCGACCCGAACCTGTTCATCGAAGGCATCGACAGCGCCACCTGGAACGAGCTGAACGGCTCGCCCGACAAGCCGCTGCTGAACCGTCCGCTGCGCGGCACGTATCCGCCGGGTTCGACCTACAAGCCGTTCATGGCGCTCGCCGCGCTGGAGCTGGGCAAGCGCACGCCGCAATGGGGCATGGCCGATCCGGGCTCGTTCACGCTGGGCAACCACACCTTCCGCGATGACGTGCCGGGCGGGCACGGCTGGGTCGACATGTACCGCTCGATCGTGGCGTCGTGCGACACGTACTACTACAAGCTCGCCAACGACATGGGCGTCAATGCCATCCACGATTTCATGAAGCCGCTGGGCTTCGGGCAAGTCACGGGCATCGACATTGAAGGCGAGCGCACCGGCATCCTGCCGTCCACCGACTGGAAGCGCAAAGCCTACAAGCGCCCCGAGCAGCAAAAGTGGTACGACGGCGAAACCATCTCATTGGGCATCGGCCAGGGCTACAACAACTTCACCATCCTGCAGCTCGCGCACGCGGTGTCGACGCTCGCCAACAACGGCGTGGTGATGAAGCCCCACCTGGTGAAGGCGGTGGAGGATTCGCTGTCCAAGGCACGCGCGCTGACGGTGCCGACCGAGAGCTACCGCATTCCGCTCAAGCAATCGAACATCGACGTGATCAAGCACGCGATGGTAGGCGTGAACCAGGCGGGTACGGCTGCCAAGGCGTTCATCGGTGCGCAGTATGTGTCGGCGGGCAAAACGGGGACAGCGCAGGTGTACTCGCTGGGCAAGAACGAGAAATACAGCCACCACGCGCTGCCCGAAAGCAAGCGTGACCATGCGCTGTTCGAGGCGTTTGCCCCGGCCGACCATCCGAAGATCGCCCTGGCGCTGATTGTGGAAAACGCTGGTTTTGGCGCCGCGTCGGCCGCGCCGATCGCACGTGCCGTCATGGATTACTACCTGACCGGCAAGTGGCCCGCAGAACTGGCCGCTACGGCACCCAAGCCGCAGCCACAGCCGCCGGTGAGCACGCCGAGCGTGTTCTCGACCGGCAAGACGGCCACCATTGCCAGCGCCACAGCGACCCCGCAAGCGGCGGCGGAAGCGGCGGCACAGGCAGCGTCGGATGTGGCGGCGGCTTCGACAGTGACGGCGTCCACCCCGAGTGGCGCGACAACCGCTTCGGCGCCCGCTGCATCGTCGACTACGGCCAGCGCACCGCGTGCCGCACCGGCCATGTCACCGGACTTGGTCGCGCCCGCCTTGCGTGAGGCAGGCACCAGCGCCGAAGCCGTCGCCCCGGCCACACTGGATGCCCAGGTGCTGCAGGCGTTGTCGCACGCGCAACCCGCCCCCGAACTGCCGCCGCGTGGACGTGGCAACGCCGCCGCGCCGACGTCGGCGCCGGCCACCACGCCCAAGGGCGCGAAAGAGGCCAAGCCGGGCAACAAACCCGCACCAAAGCCTGCGCAGAAGCCGACGCCCAAGCCGGCGCCGGCCACGCCCTGATTCACGCGCTTGGAGACCCCCCATGAACAAACTGGACAAGCGCCGCATCTTCAACGTCATCAAGTCGCTATTCACCGGCTTTGACGGGCCGTTGGCGCTGATCGTCTTTCTGCTGCTGGGCACGGGGCTGGTCGCGCTGTACTCGGCCGCCATCGACATGCCGGGCCGGGTGGAAGACCAAGTCCGCAACATCCTGCTGTCGTTCGTGCTGATGTGGATCATCGCCAACCTGCCGCAGCAGACGCTGATGCGCTTTGCCGTGCCGCTCTATACCGTGGGCGTGGCGCTACTGATTGGCGTGGCGATGTTCGGGCTGATCCGCAAGGGCGCGCGGCGCTGGCTGAACATCGGCGTGGTGGTGCAGCCGTCGGAGATCATGAAGATCGCCATGCCGCTCATGCTGGCGTGGTACTTCCAGAAGCGCGAGGGTGTGATCCACTGGTACGACTATCTGGCCGCGGCCCTGCTGTTGCTGATTCCCGTCGGCCTGATCGCCAAGCAGCCGGACCTGGGCACGGCATTGCTGGTGCTCGCTGCCGGCATCTACGTGATCTACTTTGCCGGCCTGTCGTGGCGGCTGATCGTGCCGGTGCTGGTGATTGCGGTGACGGCGATCACGCTGGTGGTGTCGTTCGAATCGCGCATCTGCGCGCCGGGCGTGAACTGGCCGATCCTGCACGATTACCAGCAGCACCGCGTGTGCACGCTGCTGGACCCGACCACCGACCCGCTGGGCAAGGGCTTCCACACCATCCAATCGATCATCGCCATCGGCTCGGGCGGGGTCACGGGCAAGGGCTGGCTCAAGGGCACACAAACCCACCTGGAGTTCATCCCCGAGAAGCACACCGACTTCATCTTCGCGGTGTACTCAGAAGAGTTCGGGCTGGTGGGCAACGGCATCCTGCTGTTCCTGTATCTGCTGCTGATCCTGCGCGGGCTGTTTATCGCGGCCAATGCGGGCACGCTGTTCGGGCGCTTGCTGGCCGGCTCGATCACTCTGATCTTCTTCACCTATGCCTTCGTCAACATGGGCATGGTCAGCGGGATTCTGCCAGTGGTGGGGGTGCCCTTGCCGCTGATCAGTTACGGGGGGACGGCGCTGGTCACGCTGGGCATGGGCATCGGGATTCTGATGAGCATTGCCCGACAGAAGCGCTTCGTGCAGACCTAGCCACATACAACAAAGCGGCCGCCAGAACTGGGCGGCCGTTTTATTTTCAGGCGGCGAGCGCCTCTTCGCGCAGCAGCCGCCTGAGGACCTTGCCCGTGGCGGTGGCGGGCAGCGCATCGTGAAACTTCACGCGCCTCGGCACCTTGTAGGGCGCCATGTTGTCGCGCGACCAGGCAATCAGCTCCGCTTCCGAGAGCGTCACGCCGCTCATCGGCACCACGTGCGCGCAGACGACTTCACCCTTGTCCGGATCGGGAATGGGCGTGACGGCCACCTGGCGGATGCCGGGGTGGCGCGACAGCAGCGCCTCCACGTCTTCGGGAAACACGCTGTAGCCGGACACCTTGATCATCTCTTTGATGCGGCCCTGCCATTGCAGGTAGCCGTCGGGCGACACCTGGCCGATGTCGCCAGTGCGCAGAAAGCCGTTGTGGATGGCCGCGCGCGTAGCGTCGTCGCGCTGCCAGTAGCCGCGGAAGACGCCGGGGCTGCGGATCGTGATTTCGCCGGACTGGCCCGGCGGCAGTTCCGCGCCGGTATGCAGGTCCACGATGCGGACCTCGGTCTGCGGCACGATCTTGCCGTGCCAACCCCAGCGCGGTGCGTCAGCAGGGGTGATCGCGTCACAGGTATGCGTCTCCGACAGACCGTAGGCCGCTTCGTAGATGCGGCATTGCGGGCCGGCAAAGGCGCGCCATTGCTCAGCAATCGCCTCGGTCAACGTCACGCCAAAGCTGGTGCACGGGTTGGCGACGAGCGATTCCATGCGGTACTGCGCGGCGTCAGGGTGGGCCATCACCGCTAGGTTCATCGGCGTCATGCTGTACCAGCGCGTAACGCGATAGCGGTCGATGGCCTGCAGCACCGCCAGCGGGTCAAAACGGTAGAGCAGGATGGTGGGCGCGCCGGCGTACAACATCACGTTCATGCCCATCAGCATGCCGGCGATGTGCGACAGCGGCGCCACCGCCAGCATCACATCCGACGCCTGGATGCCGCTCACCTGCACCGTTACGGCGGTCTTGTACAGCGCGTTGCGGTGCGTCAGCATGGCGCCCTTTGCGCGGCCGGTGGTGCCCGATGTGTAAACCATCAGCGCCACCTCGTCGAGGTCGACGGGGATGGCGGTCACGGCATCGCGCTCGGCCACGTCCACGGGCTCGGCCAGCAGTTGCATCAGATCGCGCTGCGGGGCCCCCGGCTTGTTCTTGGGCAGCGGCGCCGACGAGGCATCGGCGGCAATCAACTCCGGCGGCACGGCCAGCGCCTTGCGGCACGCCGGCTGTGCGGGTTGAAGATCGGCATAGCGCGTGGTGATCACGTTGGTGACGGCGGTGCCGGGCCGCGCGGCCTCGACGATCGGCATGAGGTCCGCGGCGGCCACCAGCACTTTCGCACCGCAATCGGCCAGTTGGTCGCGCAGTTCATGTTGCCGCGACAGCGGCCCGCACGGCACAACGATGCCACCCAACTTGGCCGTGGCCAGATGCGCCAGGATGGCCTGCGGGCAGTTGTGCAGAAACAGCGCCACGCGATCGCCGCGCGTCACGCCCAGACGCCGCAACTGCACCGCCAGACGCGTCGAGAGCTGATCCAACTCGCGCCAGCAGATCGTGCGGCCGTACCACAGCAGGGCGATCCGCTCGGGCGTCTGCTGCGCATGGAGGGCGCAATACCGATGCAACGGCATTTCGCCCGCCAAGTAATGGACCGGGTCTCGGTTCTGGACGGTCATATGGTGTCTCCTGGGCGGTCGGCATCGCAGGGCGACGCCTTGGCCGTGATGGCAGCCCTCGTGCCGGGGCGCTCATGCGGGTCGGGTTTCGTGGCATCCATCGTTTGAGTATGGCGGGGGTCCGCTGCGACCGCCGCATCGATTTGCGCAAAACCGTGTTCCACCCGAAATCAAAGCAGAACATGACCTCACGCAAGATGGAATCCACGAAAATCTACCGGTCGGTATAGAGTCTCGGCGCAAATCCGCTGCTGCGTCAATCGGTGAGAAGTCGGATGCCCCCTTGCGCTGACAAAGCTCAAAAAGTGTCGATTTTAAGCACCTCATTAGATAAGCATGTACTCACATCCGGTCACAACAGCGACACAGTACGTTGCTTAGACCACCATTAAATATTTGCCGTGTCCGCAGATTTGTTCTATTTTCGACAACAAATCATGTGAGAGGCTGGAATGGATCGTTTGCAGTCGATGCGGGTGTTTTCCAAGGTGGTGGAGCTGGGCAGCTTCGCCCGGGCGGCGCAGCATCTGTCGATGAGCAATGCCGTGGTCACGCGCTATGTGGCCGATCTGGAGGCGCATCTCGGCACGCGCCTGCTCAACCGCACCACGCGCAGCCTGTCGCTGACGGACGTGGGCGAAACCTACCTGCAGCGCTGCGCGCAGATCCTGCTCGACATCGATGAGGCGGAATCGCTGGCCACCTCGCGCAGCCAGGCGCTGGTGGGGGGCTTGCGCATCGTCGCGCCGGTGATGTTCGGGCTGCACGTGCTGCCCATGCTGCTGGCGCGTTTCCAGCAGCTCTACCCCGAGGTGACGTTTGACGTGGCGCTGTCCGATCGCCCGATCGACATCGTCGAAGACGGCCGCGACGTCGGCATCATGGTGTCGGAACTGGGCCTCGGCTCACACCTGGTGGCGCGCCGCATGATCTCGGCCGAGATGATCATGGCCGCCACGCCGGCCTACCTGCGCCAGCACTCCACGCCGCAGCGCGCCGAAGACATCGCCGAGCACCGCGTGATTGCCATGTGGCACCCGCAACTGCGTCATGAATGGGAAATGTCGACGCCCGATGGCCAGTCGATCGCCGTGCCGGTGCAGCCGTCTCTCGTCACCAGCAATGCGGAACTGATGCACCGTGCGGTACTGGCTGACATGGGCATCGCGATTCTGTCGTCATACATGGCGCGGCCGGATCTGGAATCGGGGCGCCTCGTGCGCGTGCTGCCTAACTACAAGTTGCCGCACCGGTCGCTGTCGCTGGTGTATCCGAGCCGCAAGTTTCTGCCGACGAAAGTGCGCACGTTCATCGACTACATGCTGGCCCAGGCGATGGAAGTGAAGCAAAGCGAGGCCCGCGCCGGCCGAGGCCTGAGCGAAGCCGCGTAAGCCGCGATCACCGATACCGCAACGCCAAAACAAAACGGGAGGACAGTGTCCTCCCGTTTGCGTTGCTGACGGCGAAACCGTGATCAGGTTTCGCTGGTGCTTTCCTCGTCGGTCTCGGCTTCGGCGGCCTTCTTGCGTGCCGGGGCTTTCTTGGCCGCAGTCTTCGTGGCCGTTTTAGCCGCCGTCTTGGCCGGCGCCTTCTTGGCGGCAGGCGTCTTTGCCGCGGCCGTCGTCTTCTTCGCTGCAGTCTTGGCGCCGGGCTTACCCTTGCCCTCACCGCGCGGCTCGAATTCGAAGCCGATCTTGCCGTCCGGCTGCTTCACCAAAAACGCCTTGAAATTGCGGCCCGTGCGTGCGGACTTGAAGCCGGTCAGCAGATCCGTCTTGCCCTCGGTCAGCAGCTTGCCCAACTGCTCGCGGCTGATCTCCTGCTGCAGGATGATCTTGCCGGTGGTGAAGTCGCAGGTCTTGGGCTGCGCCACGGCGTTCTCGCACACGTACTTCAAGCCGTGTTCGTAGACGTTGCCATTGCACTTCGGGCAGTGGCCGACGCTTTCCTGGCCAGAGAAATCGACCGGTTCACCATCGTCTTCATCGTTCTGGCCGAAGTCGAATTCCATCTTCCAGTGGCCGTCTTCCTGCGCCAGCTTGAGAATGGCCGCGAACGGCCGGCCCATCTTGCTGCGGAAGCCCTGCAGCGGGCCGATCGTCTTGTTGATCAGCAGCTCTTCCACCTCGTCCAGCTCGAACTGGCGGCCGCCCGGGATCTTGCTGATCGAGAAATCGCAGTGGCTGCACGCGAAGCGGCGGTAGTTCTCCTTGACCACGTGACCACATTGCGGGCACGGCGTGGCCAGCGTCGCGTAGTCGCCGGGGATGGTGTCGCTGTCGTATTCCTTGGCACGCTTGACGATCTGTTGCGTCATCTGCGCGATCTCGCGCATGAACTCGTCGCGCTCCAACTGGCCGCGCTCGATGAGGGAGAGCTTGTGCTCCCAGCCACCGGTCAGCTCGGCCTGCGTCAGCTCTTCCACGCCCAGGCCACGCAGCAGCGTCATCAGCTGGAAGGCCTTGGCGGTCGGAATCAGCTCGCGGCCTTCGCGCACGAGGTACTTTTCCGTCAGCAGCCCTTCGATGATGGCCGCGCGCGTGGCTGGCGTGCCCAGGCCCTTGCCGGCCATGGCTTCGCGCAGCGCATCGTCGTCGACCAGCTTGCCGGCGCCTTCCATGGCCGAGAGCAGCGTCGCTTCGTTGTAGCGTGCGGGCGGCTTGGTGGTCAGGCCCACCGGCTCGACCTTGTCGGTCTTGACCTTTTCGTCCTTGGCGACCGGTACGAGGTTGGCATCCTCACCCTGCGCTTCACGGCCGTACACGACCAGCCAGCCCGGGTTCACCAGCACCTTGCCTTCAGTCTTGAAGTGATGGCCGGCCACCTCGGTCACGCGCGTGGTGACCTGGTATTCCGCCGCCGGGAAGAACACCGCCAAGAAGCGGCGCACCACCAGGTCGTACAGCTTCTGCTCGGGCTCCGACAGGTTCTTCGGCGCCTGCAGCGTCGGGATGATGGCGAAGTGATCGCTGATCTTGCTGTTGTCGAAGATCCGCTTGTTCGGCTTGACCCACTGGTTGGCGAGGATCTTCTTCGCGTGCGTCAGATAATTAGGCGAACTCTCGCCCAACATGTCCAGCGTCTGCTTGACCGTGCCCATGTAGTCTTCGGGCAGCGCGCGCGAATCGGTACGCGGGTAGGTCAGCACCTTGTGCTTTTCATACAGCGCCTGCGCCAGACCCAGCGTGTTCTTGGCCGAGAAGCCGAAGCGGCCGTTGGCTTCGCGCTGCAGGCTGGTCAGGTCGAACAGCGCCGGCGACATCTGCGTCGACGGCTTCGACTCTTCGGTGACGACGCCCGGCTTTTCACGGCACGCGGCGACGATGCTCTTGGCCTCGGCCTCGCTCCACAGGCGCGAGTCGCGTCGTTCGGGGTCGAACTCGTCTTTCTTGAACTTGGGGTCGAACCAGCGGCCTTCGTACAGGCCCGCGGCGGCGATGAACTCAGCGCGCACTTCCCAGTAATCGCGCGGCACGAAGCGTTTGATCTTCTCTTCGCGCTCGACCACGATCGACAGCGTCGGCGTCTGCACGCGGCCCACGGTGGTCAGGAAGAAGCCGCCGCCCTTGCTGTTGAAGGCGGTCATGGCGCGCGTACCGTTGATGCCGACCAGCCAGTCGGCCTCGGAACGGCAGCGGGCGGCGTCGGCCAGCGGCATCATGTCTTTGTCGCTGCGCAGCTTGCCGAAGCCATCGCGGATGGACTGCGGCGTCATCGACTGCAGCCACAGGCGCTGGATCGGCAGCTTGGTGTTCGCGTGTTGCGCGATCAGGCGGAAGATCAATTCACCTTCGCGCCCCGCGTCACATGCGTTGATCAGGCTGGTCACGTCCTTGCGTTTGATCAGGCGCGTGAGCACCTTCAGGCGCGATTCCGACTTGGCGATCGGGCGCAAGTCAAAGTGCGGCGGGATCACCGGCAGATGGGCGAAGCTCCATTTGCCGCGCTTGACCTCGTATTCATCGGGGGCAGCGATTTCGACCAGGTGGCCAACCGCCGAGGAGAGGACGTAGTCGTCGCTCTCAAAGTACTCGTCGTGCTTGGTGAAGCCACCCAGCGCGCGCGCGATATCAGCGGCGACCGACGGTTTTTCGGCAATGATGAGGGCCTTGGACATGTGAGCGGATCCTGGCGATCGCAAGTAATCAGGTAAAGAAGAAGTCGCTTTCTATAGCGACCATTCGCGCGGTTTTTGTAGAGTCTTATGGCAACGCCCGCCGACTTCAAGTCCCGCGGACGCTATTCAAAACACGCGCCGAAGCGGTCGTGCAACGCGCCTGCCCCAAATTTGGCCGCCAATCATAAGCGCGGTTCCTTTTCAGGCGCAATAGAGTGGCGCATGCATCGCACGGCGCTGTCAAGGCCCGCCATCACGCCAATTCCAACAGCCAGCTTCGCAAGTCTGGCGCCGCCGTTACGGGCCCAGCGTCGTGCAAGTCACGTGAAAGCAATCCCTCAACAATGCCCGCATGCGGCAAGACCGGGCCGAAAAACAACACATCGCTCCCGCGTTGCACCAGCAGGGTCGGGAAATTTTCGACATCGAAATCGCCCAGGGCGTCTGCATGGTCTTCCACGTCCACCCACACGAAGCAGCATTCCGGATGCCGCGCCGCCAGTTCGGTGAATGTCGCGCGGTAGCTGCGGCAGGTGCCGCACCACTCGGCGCACAAGCATGCCACCAGCAGTTGACCGTCGCGCATGCGCGCATGCAGCGTGACAGCGTCGGTATCAGGAGAAAGCAGCGGCATGAGTGAAGCGGGCATAGGCGACGGATAGGTCGCGCCTATTGTAGGCACGCTTTCACGGAAGCCGCAGGAAGCGTCCGCCGGGCTGTCGCTCGATACGGCCGTCCAGCTCCAGCGCCAGAAGCTGGGCTGAGAGCGCGGCGGCTGCCTGGCCGGTGCGCTCGCACAAGGTGTCCAGATCGACGGGGTCGAAGCCGAGCGCATCCAGCAACGTGGTTTCAGCGGCACTCGGCACGGAACGAGGGACTGGTGCAGAAGCTGCGGATGGCGCCCCGGCTGGCGCAACGCGCGCGGCACGTTTAGCCGGCGTGGCTGCACGCCCCCAGCCCAGCTCGTCAAGGATATCGGCCGCGGTTTCCACCAGCTTGGCGCCCTGCTTGATCAGCAGGTGGCAGCCCTTGGCCAGCGGCGAATGGATCGACCCCGGAATCGCAAACACATCGCGCCCTTGCTCGGCGGCCAGCCGCGCAGTGATGAGCGAACCGGATTGCGCCGCCGCTTCCACCACTAGCAGCCCGCGCGCAAGCCCAGAAATCAGTCGATTGCGGCGCGGGAAGTTCTCCGCACGCGCCCCCATGCCCAGCGGGTATTCGGAGATGATGACGCCGGCTTCGGCAATGCGATGCGCCAACGCGCGGTTGCGTGCAGGGTAAACAATATCGAGCCCCGTGCCGACGACAGCGATGGTGTTGCCCGGCCCGGCCAAGCCGCCCTCGTGTGCGGCCGCATCGATGCCAAGCGCCAGACCAGAAACCACCGTCACGCTGGCGGCGGACAGGGCCTGTGCAAACGCCCGCGCATTGTCGATACCGGCCGCCGTAGCGCTGCGCGCGCCCACCACACCCACTGCCGCAGCCCGCAGCAACGACGCATCGCCCTTCACGTAGAGCAGCGTCGGCGGATCCGGCAGTTCGAGCAGCCGGGGTGGATAACCGCGATCAGCCAGCGTGAAGATGGCATTGCCGGGTTCGTTCACCCACGCCACAGTGCGGGCGATGAGGTCGACCAGCGTCTCGTCGGGCTCAGCAAGCAGCGCACGCGCCTGCCGCTCGGGCAGCACCTTGGCGAGCGCCGCATACGGCTGGGCAAAGATGTCTTGCGGTAACCCGAAGGCCGCCAGCAACTGCCGCGCGGCCACCGGGCCAACACCTGGGGTTTCAGTCAGACGCAGCCACGCGGCCAGCTCGGCCGGATCGCGCGTGCAAGAGAGGGAATCGGCGGAATCGGTCGCGGCGTGCGCCGCGACCTGTGAAGCATCGGTCAAATCAGGACTGCAGGATGAACGATCTGGGCGATCAGGGTTGCGTCATGGGGTTGTTGACGGCATCGCCAACTTCCACGGTGTTCGAGGCGTCCGTCACCAGCGCATAGGCCACGTGCGGGAACACGCGGAACACGAACGCCAGGCCATAGCGTTCTTCCGGCAATTGCACGCGCTCGTTGCCGGCAGTCGGGTCCTTGACCACGCCGCCCGCACGCGAAAGCGCCAGCACATGCCCCGGCTCCAGCCCCTGTTGGCTGCCGATGTTCAGTACGACCACCTGATCAGCACCGCCAAAGCGCACGCCGCCCGTTACCTTGGCGACCACGCCGTGCATGTTGCCTTCCGGCGCGTGTGGCACATAACGCACCGGCACGCGCGGCGGCAACGGCATCAGTTGCGTGCCGACGCCCATCTCTTCCTTGGAGGAGAGCACCTCCATTTTGGTCACAGCTTGCGGGCCCGTGGCAGCGCGCACCACGCGCAGCGTGCCGAGGAAGTCCGCTTCGTAGCCCAGCACGCGGCCGGTGACCGGGTCCTTCAGCGGTTTGACCGGACGATAGGCTTGCCACTCGGCACCTGGCGCGCCGCTGTCATCACCCGGCAAGCCACGTGCGTAGGCGGTTTCGCCCTTGCCCAGATAAACGCGGCTCTCGGGCAACTCGAAGATACGCGCCGGGGTGGCCAGCGTTTTCTCATCGACGACGATGGGCTGCGTGAGGAAGGGCTCGATCGCGGCGGCGGGGATGCTGGAGATGGCGTCGCCATCCTGCCCTGCCACACGGGTATGCGGCGATAAGCGCACCGTGCTGCCGTCCGCCGAAGCCGGCGAACTCGACAGCCAGGCGCGGCCGTTCGCGTGGTGTAGATACAGAATCTGCCCCGGATAGATCAGGTGCGGGTTGCGGATCTGCTCGCGGTTCATGCCCCACAGCTCGGGCCAGCGGTACGGCCGCTTGAGGTACTTGCCGGAGATCGCCCACAGCGTGTCGCCACGGCGCACGGTGTATTGGGCGGGCGCGCTGGCAGCGAGCTCCGACTCGGGGATCCCCGCCTGCGCAGCCGCGCTTGCCTGCGCCTGTTGTTCCGGAGACACAGTCCGCTCGGCGGCGTGTGCGGCGCCCGCACAGAACAGCGCTGCCGCGGCAACTGCCGACAGGGCGCAAACGTAAGGCTGGCGCGCTTTCGTGGCAGATTGCGTGGCGAACTTGAAGAGCATCGGTGTGTTACGATGGCGCATTATTCTTTGAAGAATCGGCGAGTGGTCCGCGTGCCTGTCCGACGCCTGGCCGCCGCTGCCGCGACGCGTTCTGCGTCGTAGCGGGAGGGGTAAGGCATCAAACATTCGTCAGGCTTTGTCCTAAGCCATGTGGCGGATAGCGCCCCCGATTCTGCATGACATTCCAAACGACCGCAATTGAAGGCAACCCCTCCTTGGCGTGGCCTTCCGCAACCGTTGTTGCCAAGCATCATGGCCCTACTGAATATCCTGCAATACCCTGATCCGCGACTGCATAAAGTGGCCAAACCGGTGGCTGTCGTGGACGACCGCATCCGCAAACTGGTGGCCGACATGGCCGAGACCATGTACGAGGCACCGGGCGTGGGCTTGGCCGCCACGCAGGTCGACGTGCATGAGCGCGTGATCACCATTGACGTCTCGGAGTCGCGCGACGCGCTGCTCGTGTTCATCAACCCGGAGATTGTCTGGGCAAGTGATGAGCACAAGGTGTGGGACGAGGGCTGCCTGTCGGTGCCCGACATCTACGACAAGGTGGAGCGCCCGGACCGGGTGCGCGTGCGTGCACTGAATGAGAAGGGCGAAACCTTTGAACTCGACGCAGACGGCCTACTGGCCGTGTGCATCCAGCACGAGATGGACCACCTGATGGGCAAGGTGTTTGTCGAATACCTCTCGCCGCTCAAGCAGACGCGCATCCGCTCCAAGCTCAAGAAGCATCAGCGGGACGTGGCGCATCAACGTTGACTCGCCCTCCATGTCCGCCGACGCCGACGCGCAAGCCGGCCCCATCCTGCTGATGCCAACCGCTCCCGCCGACGCCAGCGTGAATACCCGCACGCGCCGCCTGCCGGCACTGCTGGTAAAACATTGGCGCAGTGTCGTCGTGCTGATGCTGTGCGCGTACTTCGTGGCGGGCGCGTTCTGGCGCGCGCCGTGGAAGGCGGATGAGCCGTATTCGTTCGGCGTGGTGCTCAACATCATCGAGCGCGGCGACTGGGTCATTCCGAACGTCGCCTTCGAGCCATTCGTCGAAAAGCCGCCATTGATGTACTGGACCGGCGCGCTGGCCGCTCTGGCCCTACCGGATATGCCGCCGCACGAAGCCGTGCGCGTGGCCGTGTTGTTCTGGATGGCACTGACATGCTGGGCGGTCTGGCGCACGGGGCGCCTGCTGCGCATGGAAGCGCGCGACTGGCGCCTGCGCATTGGCGCGGATCTGGCACGTGGACGGCCCGGCCTGACGCTCGCCGCACGCCGCGAAGCCGGTCTGGATGCCGGCGGCGCCGCACTGCGCGACTACGCCCTGGGCGCACTGCTGCTGTTTGCGGGCTGCATCGGGCTGGTCGAGCACGTACACAAATTCATTGCCGATGTGCCGCAACTGGCAGGCACGGCGATGGCGCTGTATGGCCTCGTACGCTTTGTGAAAGAGAGCGAAACTGGCGGCGCAGGCGGCGTGAACGTGCTGCGCCCGGCGCTGTGGTTCGGCACCGGCATCGGCGTGGCATTTCTAGGCAAAGGGGTGCTCGTGCCGGGGCTGTTCGCCCTGAGCTTGTTGGCGGCGATTGCGCTGCTGCCAGACTTCCGCGGCCGCCAGGCGTGGCGCTTCTATGGCCTCTCGCTACTGGTAGCGCTGCCTTGGCTGCTGATCTGGCCGGTCATTTTCTGGCACGAATCGCCGGACTTGTTCATCGAATGGTTCTGGGTCAATAACCTGGGCCGCTTCTTTGGTTTCTCGCACCTGGGCGGCGAAAAGGGCTCGATCACGACGACGATCCGCTCGATCTTCCTGACCGGTACGCCCGCGGTGTGGCCGGCGCTGGCGGTGCTGAGCGTGTCGCTCTACAAGCTCGCGCAGCAACGCGGACGTGGTGCGCGCCTGGCGTGGCTGCTGCCGTATCAGGGGCACTTGGTCGTGGCGCTGTTCGTGCTGGTGACGACTGCCGTGGTGCTGCGGTCCGCCGTCTTGCGCGATGTGTATCTGATGCCGCTGCAGCCCGCCCTGGCGCTGTTGGGCGCGCCGATGCTGTTGCTGGTGCCGCCGGCGTGGCGTGCACGCGCGTGGGGCGCCTCGGTGGCACTCTTCAGCGTGCTTGGGCTGGTGGTTTGGGCCGTCTGGGCCGCGCTGGTCTCAGATGGCGGCGCTTTGCTGCCGGGCTGGCTGGCCAAGATGCTGGGCCGCGTGCTGCCGCTGCCCTATGACATGCTGATCCACCCCATCGCGGTGCTGTCGGCCCTGGGCATCACGATGCTGTGGGCCGTCTGCGTCTGGCTGCGGCCCGCGCGCTCTGGCGTCGTGGCGTGGGCGGCGGGACTCGGCATGGTGTGGGGCCTGCTCGGCACCCTGCTGATGCCGTGGGTGGACGATGCACGCAGCTACCGCCCGCTGTTCCAGGCGATCAAGCCGGTGCTCCAATCCGCGCAGATCTGCGTGGCCACGCGCGGCATGGGCGAAAGCGAACGCGCGCTGATGCACTACGAAACTGGCGTGCGCCCTGTGAAGTGGCTGCTGGGCCACAGCGGCGCCGGTGAAGCGCATCGCCCAAACCCGGCCGCGCGCACCTGCGACCTGATGCTGGTGCTGGACAAATCCGCCGAACACCGCCGCAGCCCCAAGGGCCCGGACTGGGAGATGGTGTGGCGCGGCAGCCGCCCTGGCGATACCAACGAAACCTTCTCGCTGTTCCAGCGGCGCGGCAGCAGCATGACGGAGGCGCTCCCCACACCCGAGCCCATCGTCCCGCTGACCGACACCCCCCAACGCGGCCACCGTTAAGCCCGATGCGCTACGCTTGTCCGTGGCGCTTTTCTGCTTCTCCACTCCATGACGTCCACCCTTCGTGTAGCGTTTGCCGGCACGCCTGAATTCGCGCAGATCGCCCTGGCGGCGATCCACCAGGCCGGTTTTCCCATCGTTGCCGTGCTCAGCCAGCCGGATCGCCCGGCCGGGCGCGGCATGCAGTTGCAAGCGAGCCCGGTCAAGCAATACGCCTTGTCGCATGACCTTGGCCCGATCCTGCAGCCGCCGTCGCTGCGGCGCGCCGGCAAGTACCCACAGGAAGCCGCCCAAGCCATCGACGCGCTGGCCGCGCAACGCCCCGACGTGATGGTCGTGGCTGCTTACGGCCTGATCCTTCCGCAGGAAGTGCTGGACCTGCCGCGCTTTGGCTGCATCAACATCCACGCCTCGCTGCTGCCGCGCTGGCGTGGCGCCGCGCCCATCCACCGCGCCATTGAAGCCGGCGATGCCGAATCGGGCATCACGCTCATGCAGATGGATGCCGGCCTGGATACCGGCGACATGATTTCCATGGAGCGCGTGCCCATCGGCCTGACCGACACCACCGGCACGCTGCACGACACGCTGGCCGCGCTGGGCGGCCGCATGGTGGTGGATGCGCTGACCACGCTGGCACAGGACGGCCAGCTCGCCGCCACGCCGCAGCCGGCCGATGGCGTCACCTACGCCGAGAAGATCGCCAAGGACGAAGCCGCGCTCGATTGGTCGCGCCAGTCCGCCGCGCTGCTGCGCCAGGTGCATGCGTTCAATCCGTTCCCGGGCGCATCAGCCGTGCTCGATGGCGTGACGATCAAGTTCTGGCAGGCGGAAGCCCTGGCTGATCGGCCGGCCGACGCTGAACCCGGTACGGTGCTCGCCGCCAATGCCGACGGCGTCACCATCGCCTGCGGGGCCGGCGCGCTGCGTGTGACGCAACTGCAGAAGCCGGGCGGCAAGCGCCTGCCCGCACGGGAGTTCCTGCAAGGGCTGGCGATCCTGCCTGGCCAGCGCTTCGACTCGCGCGCATAACCCTCGCTCCGCCGAGCTATATAGAGAGGACTTCGCCATGACTACGCTGGGCATCGTCAATCTGCCGCTCTTCATGTTGGCGGTGTTTCTGCTGAATGTGACACCGGGGCCAGACACGGCATACATCGTCGGGCGCAGCGTTTCGCAGGGGCGGGCGGCGGGGTTGCTGTCTGCGTTGGGCGTGTCGGCCGGGTGCTGCGTGCACGTCCTGGCCGTGGCGTTCGGGCTGACGGCGCTGCTGGCGGCATCCACGGTGGCGTTCACCGTCATCAAAGTGGTGGGCGCGGCGTATCTGATCTACCTCGGCGGACGCATGCTGCTCGCGCCGCCCGAGCGCGACGACGCGCCCGTTGGCGAAGCGGAAACCTCCATCGCCAAGCGCCCGCGGCCGCTCAAGTCGTTGTTTATGCAGGGATTTCTCACCAATGTGCTGAACCCGAAGGTCGTGCTGTTCTTTCTGTCGTTCTTCCCGCAGTTCGTCGATCCGCACTCCAGCCACAAGGCCGCGGCGTTCCTGGCGCTGGGCGCGGTGTTCATCCTGATGTCGACGGCGTGGAACAGCCTGGTGGCGTGGGCGGCGGCCAGCGTAACGCGCCGCGTGGCAGGCAAACCCGGCATCAAGCGCTCGCTGGACCGCGTGGTCGGCACCGCTTTCATTGGGCTGGGCGCGCGGCTGGCGTTCACCACCCGCTAAGGACTCAAGCGTCAACTGCGGCGAAATATCGCGCAAGCATCGCCAACATGCTTGAATTTTCAGCGATTATCGCGATCTAAGAGACTCACCAACCCCAAGACCCACAGGAGCCACGCCCCCATGTTCAACTGGATCAAGACCTTCATGCTGATGGCAGCGATCACCGCGCTGTTCATCGTCATCGGCGGCATGATCGGCGGACGCAGCGGGATGATGCTGGCGCTGCTGTTCGCGCTGGGCATGAATTTCTTCTCGTACTGGTTCTCCGACAAGATGGTCCTGCGCATGTACAACGCGCAGGAAGTCAACGAGACCAGCGCGCCGCAGTTCTTTCGGCTGGTGCAGGAGCTGGCGGGCCGCGCCGGCCTGCCGATGCCACGCGTCTACCTCATCCAAGAGGACCAGCCCAACGCCTTTGCTACCGGCCGCAACCCGGAGCACGCTGCCGTGGCGGCCACCACCGGCATCCTCAACATCCTGAGCGAGCGCGAACTGCGCGGCGTGATGGCGCACGAACTCGCCCACGTGCAGCACCGCGACATCCTGATCTCCACCATCTCGGCCACCATGGCCGGTGCGATTTCGGCACTGGCCAACTTTGCGGTGTTCTTTGGTGGGCGCGACAGCGAAGGCCGCCCGGCCAACCCGATCGCCGGGATTGCGGTGGCGATCCTTGCCCCGCTGGCCGCAGCGATGATCCAGATGGCGATTTCCCGCGCGCGTGAATTTGAAGCCGACCGCGGTGGTGCCACCATCAGCGGCGACCCGCAGGCGCTGGCCTCGGCGCTGGACAAGATCCACCGCTATGCCGCCGGCATCCCGTTCGCCGCCGCCGAGGCACACCCGGCCACCGCGCAGATGATGATCATGAACCCGCTGCACGGCGGTGGCCTGGCGAACCTGTTCAGCACGCACCCAGCCACCGAAGAGCGTATCGCACGCCTGATGCAGATGGCGCAGACCGGGCAATACCCCGCCTGACTGCGGGGCGCCGGAGCGCTTCCTTTATACTTCCGCAGTCCGCACGAGCCCGCCCATCGCGGGCTCGTTGCTTTTCCACTGCCCATTTTTTACGCACCGATGCGCCTGCCGTCCGACTCTCTCGCCCATGCCTTGTCGCTTGCAGCCATTGCGATGGGCAAGTTGCGGCAAGGTACGGCGCTGCCGCAAGCCATCGATGCCGTGTGCCAAGGCCAACCCGCACCGGTGCGTGGCGCCGTGCAAGATCTCGCCTACCGCGCCACCCGCTGGCTCGGCAGCACCGATTGGCTCATCCGCACACTGATCCCGCGCCCGCCCGCCGAAGGCGCCGCCAATCTGCTGCGCGTCGCGCTCGCCCAACTGCTCGACAGCCCGCCGCCGTACGCGCCCTTCACCGTGGTCGACCAGACCGTACGCGCGGCCTCGGCCGACCCAAAGCTCGCGCACGGCAAGGGCATGATCAACGGCGTGCTGCGGCGTTTCCTGCGTGAGCAGAGCGAACTCGTCGCGGCCATGCAAGCGGACCCGGTCGCCGCCACCAATTACCCGCAATGGTGGATCGACGCCGTGCGCAGCGCCTATCCCGACGCGTGGCAAGGCATCCTCGCCGCCGGCAACCGTCGCCCGCCAATGGTGTTGCGCGTGAATCCACGTCGCGTTGCAGTCGACGCCTACCTCGCCCGCCTGGCCGACGCCGGTATCGACGCACAGCGCATCGGCGAACAGGCCGTGCGCCTTGCGCGCGCCGTCCCCGTGAGCGAACTGCCTGGCTTTGCCGAAGGCGATGTCTCCGTGCAGGATGCCGGCGCCCAGCTGGCGGCGTCCTTGCTCGACGTAGCGCCGGGCCAGCGCGTGCTGGACGCCTGCGCCGCGCCCGGCGGCAAGACCGGCCACCTGTTGGAACTCGCCGACAACCTGGACGTGGTTGCACTCGAATCCGACCCTGCGCGCGCGGTCCGCATCAACGAAAACCTCGCCCGCCTAGGTCAAACCGCTACCGTTTGCGTGGGCGATGCGGCCCAGCCGGACACGTGGTGGGATGGCCGCCCGTTCGACCGCATCCTGGCCGACGTACCGTGCTCCGCCGCCGGCATCGTGCGCCGCCATCCGGACATCCGCTGGCTGCGCCGCCCGGCTGATCTGAAGGCACTGGCGGCCCTGCAACGCGACATCGTGCGCGCGCTATGGGCATGCCTGGCGCCCGGTGGCAAGTTGGTTTATGTCACCTGTTCGATTTTCCCGACGGAAGGCGAACAGCAGGCCGGATGGTTTGAACGCCATCTGGAAGATGCGATACGATTGCACGCGCCCGGCCAGTTGCTGCCAGCCTCGCCCGCGGCCTTGTCCGCAGTGTTGTCCGATGGGGCGCCGGTTGATGGTTTCGTCCCTGGCACCTCATCCTTGCCGCTCGATCACGACGGCTTCTTTTACGCAGTGTTCCAGAAACGGCCTTGATGCACCGACCGTTGTGACAGCCACTCTCCGCCCATCGCTCCGGCTGATGCCCGCCCGGTTCCGGCAGATGCTGCATCGGCTGATCACACTCAGCGCGCTGGGCGCACTGTGCCTGCTGTGGCCGCTGGCGTCCTCCGCTCAGACCATCGAAGTCAACCGCGCCCAGCTGGAATACGCCGAGGGTGGCTGGAACCTCTCCGCCGATTTCGACTTCGATCTGCCCAGCAACCTCGAAGATGCCGTCAACAAGGGCATCGCACTCTACTTCCTGGTGGAGTTCGAGCTGATCCGCCCGCGCTGGTACTGGTTTGACGAACAGGCTGTGAGTGCCACGCGGGTGGTGCGCCTGTCGTACCACCCGCTCACGCGGCAGTACCGCGTGTCGACCGGCGGCCTGCAGGTGCCGTTCTCGCGCCTGAAAGACGCCGTCGATTTCATGCAGCACGTGCGCGGCTGGCGCGTGTTCGAGCAACGCGCCGTCAAGACCGGTGAAACCGTGCAGGCCGAAGTGCGCATGCGCCTGGACGTGACGCAGTTGCCCAAGCCATTCCAGATCAACGCCGTCAACACGCGCGACTGGAACCTCGCCTCCGACTGGAAGCGCTTCAGCCTGCTGGTGCCGAACGAACCGCCGCCCGCACCTGCACCGGCCGCGCCGCCGGCCAGCGCACCGGCGTCCGCGCCCCCCTCTTCGGGAACGTCATCCAATTCCGGCTGGGGCATGAGTGCCGGCCCCGGCAACGCAGCCTCGCTGCTGGCCCCCGCCAAATGATCTTCGATCGCAGCTACAAGCGGCTGCTCTATCAGGTGGTGGCTGGCACCATCGTTTTTCTGGCGATCGTGCTGGTAGGCCTGCTGGCTGCGGCATCGGCCAACACCGAGTTCTTCGACCGGTATTTCACGCTGCTCTACAAGGTCAACCTCGTCATCGGGGTGCTGCTGGTGGTCATCATCGGCGGGCTGATGCTGGCGCTGGTGCTGCGCGCGCGGCGCGGCAAATTCGGCACCCGGCTGATGACCAAGCTGGCGGTGTTCTTTGGCGTGGTGGGCGTGCTGCCGGGCGTGCTGATCTACCTCGTGTCGCTGCAATTCGTGTCGCGCAGTATCGAGTCGTGGTTCGACATCAAGGTGGAATCGGCGCTGGAAGCCGGCCTGAATCTCGGCCGCTCGACGATGGATGCCGCGCTGGCCGATCTGCAGAACAAGGGGCGTTTGATTGCCGATCAGCTGGGCGATAGCTCCACGTCGGCCACGGCCATCACCCTCAACCGCCTGCGCGAGCAGTTTGGCGTGCAGGAGGCCACCGTCTTCACAGCCAGCGGGCGCGTGGTCGCCACCGCATCCAACACCTACGACACGCTCGTGCCGACCCTGCCGGACCAAGCAGTGCTGGAGCAAGCCCGCACGCCCGGCGGCTACGCCAGCCTGGAGGGCGGCGGTGACATCGAAGGCGACAGTGGCCCGGCATCCGGCGCACGCACGAACAACCGCCACCACGACCTCTATCAATTGCGCGTAGTGGTGGCGCTTGGCACAGCCGCGCGCGATCTGCCGGGGTTGCGCCTGAGTACGCCCACCCACAAGTGGGCCGGCACCGGCCTGCTCGATCGCCCCAGCGACGGCACCGACGGCGCCTCGCGCGGCTTCGGCCTGACCGGCGACTCCGGCCGCGAAGAGCGCTTCCTGCAGCTCGTCCAACCCGTGCCGCAGACCCTGGCCCGCAATGCCGACGCCGTCCAGCGCGCGTATCAGGAGTACCAGGAAAAAGCGCTCGGCCGCACCGGCTTGCGCAAGATGTACATCGGCACGCTCACGCTCACGCTGTTCCTGGCGGTGTTCATCGCCGTGATGCTGGCGCTGCTGCTCGGCGCCCAGCTGGCACGCCCGCTGCTAATGCTGCTGCAGGGCACGCGGGAGGTGGCCGAGGGCGATCTCTCACCCAAGCGCGAACTGCATACGCGGGACGAACTCGGCGTGCTCACCCAGCAGTTCAACCAGATGACGCGTCAACTGGCCGACGCCCGCCGCGCGGTGGAACAGAATCGCGCGGCACTCGAGCAGTCCAAGGCCTATCTTGAGAGCGTGCTGACCAACCTGACCGCAGGCGTCTTCGTGTTCGACCATCGCTTCGTACTGCTGACCGCCAACCCCGGCGCCGAACGCATCTTCAAGCAACCGTTTGGGGCGTGGGTCGGGCAGGCGCTGACCAGCATCGGGCCGGTGGCCGCCTTCGCCCCGGTTGTCGAGCAGGCATTCGCGGAACAGGACGCAAGCACCGCCGCCGGCGGTGTCACGGCGCACTGGCAAAAGCAGGTCGAGATCCCGCTCGAAGACGAAGACGAGCCGCTCACGCTGCTCGTGCGCGGCACGCGCCTGCCGGGGCCATCGGTCGGCGCGCACGGCACGGAACGCGGCTACGTGGTGGTGTTCGACGACATTTCCGACGTGATCTCCGCGCAGCGCTCGGTGGCGTGGGGCGAAGTCGCGCGGCGACTGGCGCATGAGATCAAGAACCCGCTCACGCCGATCCAGCTCTCCGCCGAACGCCTGGAGATGAAGCTCTCGCCCAAGCTGACCGATGCCGATGCCGAAGTACTGCGCCGCGGTGCCACCACCATCGTCAACCAGGTCGCCGCCATGAAACGCATGGTGGATGACTTCCGCGACTACGCCCGCACGCCGCCGGCCCTGCTCCAGGAGCTGGATCTCAACGCGCTCGCCGCTGAGGTGCTGCACCTGTACGGCATCGATCACCCCGGCAGGCACGACCACCCGGTCATCGAGGTCAAGTTGGGCGAAGGACTGCCGTTGATCAAGGGCGACCCGACGCAGTTGCGCCAGGTCATCCACAACCTGCTGCAGAACGCGCAGGACGCGGTGGCCGAGAACGAAAGTGCCGGGCGGCCCGCGCCGCGTGTCATGTTGCAAACTGACACGGTAGAATACGACGACGCCTCGGGCGCGCGGCGGCAGGCCGTGCGGCTTGTAATCGCGGACAACGGCGGCGGGTTTTCTTCCCGCATCCTCAACCGCGCCTTCGAGCCGTACGTCACCACCAAAGCCAAGGGCACGGGTTTGGGCTTGGCCATGGTGAAAAAGATCATGGACGAGCACGGCGCGCGCATTGAATTGCGCAACCGCCAATCCGATACAACATCAGGCGCCGACACCATCGGCGCGCAGGTTTCCATCCTGTTCGTAAAACTCGCGTAGCTTGGTGGGCAATCCCGCCGCACATAGAGGAAAAGCATGGCCACCATCCTCGTTGTCGACGACGAAATGGGTATCCGGGAGTTGCTCTCCGAAATCCTCGGAGACGAAGGGCACGTTGTCGAAGTCGCCGAGAACGCGCAGCGTGCGCGTGAATACCGCGCGAGCGCAACGCCCGACCTCGTCCTGCTCGATATCTGGATGCCCGACACCGACGGCGTGACGCTGCTCAAGGAATGGGCATCGCAAGGTCTGCTGACCATGCCGGTCATCATGATGTCGGGCCACGCCACCATCGACACTGCCGTCGAGGCAACCAAGATTGGCGCACTCAACTTCCTTGAGAAACCCATCGCGCTGCAAAAGCTGCTGGCTGCCGTGGAGCAGGGCTTGTCGCGCGGCAAGGAAAAGCCGCGTGCGGCCGCACCGGCCGCCGTACCGGCAACCGGTATCGCCGGCGTGGCACCCAATGCCGCGATACCGGGTGCAGCCGTCGCCGCCGATCGCGCTGAACTCAATGGCGCGCCCGCCCGTGCCGCAGAGGGTGGCGGTATGCAATTTTCGTTCGACATGCCGCTGCGCGAAGCCCGTGATTTGTTCGAGCGCGCTTACTTCGAATACCACCTGCAGCGCGAAGGCGGCAGCATGACACGTGTTGCCGAGAAAACCGGCCTGGAGCGCACGCACCTGTATCGCAAGCTCAAACAACTGGGCGTCGAGCTGTCGCGCAACAAGGGCGAACCGGCCGCATGATCATCAAAGTACGCAAAGACACTTGACGACAGGGGACCAACCCTGCCATACTCGCCTTTCTGTTCTGGCCCGGTAGCTCAGTTGGTAGAGCAGCGGATTGAAAATCCGCGTGTCGGTGGTTCGATTCCGCCCCAGGCCACCAAAATTCTTCGTTCCGCAAGGTCAATCAATTTTGCGGAGCAACAAAAAGACCTCCTCGCGAGGTCTTTTTTCATTTCTGCGCGCCCGCTCGGACGCACGCTCCTTTCCCTCTTTGCCGCGTCCGCCGCTAATCTGTGGCGAAGTGTCGCGGAGACAAAAAATATACCCAAGCCTCTTGACGCGCCGCAGCTCAGGGTATACCTAGCGGCGCAAAGTGCGCCAAACTGTCGCAGGTCTCGGTATAGTGACTCAACGCTATCAAGCGGCACGCACAAGGAGACTCTCCATGGCACTCGTTGGCACCGGTCACCACCACTTCCATTTCCACGCTTTCGACGGCATCAGCCGCAAGACGCGGTTGACGTGGTTGCGCAATGCTGCGGGGCTAACGTGCCTGATGGCGCTGATCGCCGCCATGTGGGTCGGCGGCAACCTGTCGGCGCTGATGCATACACCGCTGATGAGCGGCGTGTCGCCACTGGGCGCGGTGATGATCCTGGCGTGCACCTGCATGGCGCTGAGCCTGCTGGGCTTGATCGCCGCCGGATTCTTCCAGTTCCGGATGGAACAGCTCGACGCACCCGCCGCCTGAGGCGTACGCGTCACACGTACACAACGGAGGCTTCGGCCTCCGTTTTTTGTTTGCCGCAACGGTCGCGTTCCCTGGGGACGCGGCCGTTTTGCTTTGGCGAGCCGGGCCGCTAACTCCATATTGACTCGATCGTTTCAGTTTAGTAGTTTACGAAACAGTTGAATCATCGCGATCACCTCATGACGTTTGACGGGCTCATCCAGACGCTGCGCGACCGCGCTGGCGATCTGTCTCCGCAATTGCAGCGCGCGGCGGTGTTGCTGGAAACGCACCAGCACGACATCGCCTTGCTTTCGATGCGCGATCTGGCGCGCCGCTGCGATCTGCCGCCGGCCACGTTCTCGCGCTTGGCGCGGGCATTGGGCTTCGAAGACTTTGCCGCGCTGCGCGAGGTGTGTGTGAACCAGTTGCGCCAACAGGCCGATGGTTTCGCCGGCCGGGCCAGCGCGTTACAAGGCGACGACGCTGCGGGGGCATCCGACGCACAGCGCATTGGCATGGCCATCGGCATGCATGTGCAGGCAGCGTTTTCACCCGCCAACCTCGCAGCGCTGGATACGGTGGCCGCCGCTCTATGCAAGGCACGCCGCGTCTACTTGCTGGGCGCGCGCAGTTGCCTCGCGCTCACGCATGCGTTCGGCTATGCGGCGCAACTGTTCGACGACAAGGTCACGCTGTGCACCGGCAGCGGCAATACGCTGGCGGACCCGCTGCGCTTCTGCGGAACAGACGACATCGTCATCGCCGTGACATTCGACCCGTACACGCGCGAGGTCATCGAGGCGATGCAGTACGCGCACACGCGCGGCGCGCGCCTAGTCTACGTGACCGACAGCGCCATCGCTCCGGGTGCTGACCTGGCGTGGCAGCAGCTCATCGCGCCCGTCGCCATTCCGTCGTTCTTCCATTCGCTGGCCGCGCCGCTGGCGCTGCTCGATGCGCTGCTGATGACGTGGTTCCGCCACGCCGGCCCCAACGCGCTCGCGCACCTGGCCGACAGCGACGCCCAGCTCAAGCAACAACACGCCTACGTGCGCAGCGCCCGTCGCAGTGAAGCGGCGGTCGCGGTGCCACCCACTCAACGCTGAACCCGCTGGATTGACCATGACACCGTCCACCACCGCCGTCTTCCATCGTGACCCGCGCAAGACGCTGCCTACCGCTGTCGGCGGCGAGGGCATGACCCTCATCGACTCCGACGGCAAGCGCTACCTGGATGCCTGCGGCGGTGCTGCCGTCTCATGCCTCGGGCACGGCCACCCGCGCGTGGTGGACGCAATCTGCAAGCAAGTGCGCGCGCTGGCGTATGCGCACACCTCGTTCTTCACGACCGACGTGGCGGAGGAGCTGGCCGCACGCCTGACCGCTGCCGCGCCGGGCGATCTCGATCACGTGTACTTCGTCTCCGGTGGTTCGGAGGCGATTGAGGCCGCGCTGAAACTCGCGCGTCAGTACTTCGTCGAGATCGGCCAGCCGCAGCGGCAGTACTTCATTGCGCGTCGCCAGAGCTATCACGGCAACACGCTGGGCGCGCTGGCGATCGGCGGCAACGCATGGCGCCGGAAGCCGTTCCTACCGCTGCTGGTGCCCGCGCATCACGTGTCGCCGTGCTTTGCGTACCGGGAACGGCACGATGGCGAAACCGATGCGCAGTACGTGCAGCGTCTGGCCGACGAACTGGACGCCAAGATCGTTGAACTCGGCGCGGACAACGTGGCCGCCTTCGTTGCCGAAACGGTGGTGGGCGCCACGGCCGGCGCGGTGCCGCCGGTGGGCGACTACTTTCGCAAGATCCGCGCGGTGTGCGACCGCCACGGCGTGCTGCTGTTGCTGGATGAGGTGATGTCCGGCATGGGCCGCACCGGCTATCTGTTTGCCTGCGAGGAAGACGGCGTGGTGCCTGACCTCGTCGCCATCGCCAAGGGCCTGGGCGGTGGGTATCAGCCGATCGGCGCGACGCTGGTGAGCCATCGCATCTACGACGCCATCACGCGCGGCAGCGGCTTCTTCCAGCACGGCCACACGTACATCGGCCATGCCACAGCATGCGCGGCGGCGCTGGAAGTGCAGAAGGTGATTGCCGAAGAGAATCTGCTCGCCAATGTGCAGGCGCGCGGCGAGCAACTGCGCGCGGCGCTACGTGCTCGCTTTGCTGACCACGCACACGTGGGCGACGTGCGCGGCCGCGGGCTGTTCGTCGGCGTGGAGCTGGTGGCCGACCGTGCCACCAAGGCGCCGCTGCCGCCGGCGCGCAAGACACATGCACGCGTGAAGGCTGAAGCCATGCAGCGCGGCCTGATGGTCTATCCGATGGGCGGCACGATCGACGGCCAGCGCGGCGACCACATCCTGCTCGCCCCGCCGTTTATCGCCACCGCGCAGGACATCGATGCCATCGTCGAGCGCCTGGGCGATGCCGTGGACGCCGCCACCGCCCACGCAGTGGAGGCCGCGTGGTAACTCAGCCCATCGCCATTGCCGTTGCACCGAACGGCGCGCGCAAGACGCACATCGACCACCCTGCGCTGCCCATCACACCCAACGAACTGGCCGCCTGCGCGGGGCAATGCGTCGATGCGGGTGCCGCGATGCTGCATCTGCATGTGCGCCGGCCCGACGGCACGCACAGCCTGGAGCCCGACGATTACCGCCCGGCCATCGCCGCCGTGCAGCAAGCCGTGGGCGATGCGCTGGTGATCCAGATCACCACCGAAGCCGTCGGCATCTATACGCCCGAGCAGCAGATGGCCTCGGTGCGTGCGCTGCAGCCGGAGGCGATTTCCGCCGCGCTGCGCGAGTTGGTGCCCGATGCCCAGCACGAAGTCGAAGCCGCGCGTTTCTTCGGCGAACTCGCTGCGGTGCGCACGGCCATCCAATACATCCTCTATTCCGCCGACGACGTGGTGCGCTACCGCGACCTGCGTGCGCGCGGCGTGCTGCCCGACACCCCGCACTGGGTGCTGTTCGTGCTCGGCCGCTATTCGGCGGGTCAGCGCTCTGACCCGACCGACCTGCTGCCGTTCCTGCAGGCGTGGGCAGACGGCGGCGATACCACCGCCAACGTGCCGTGGGCGATGTGCGCATTCGGCCCGCGCGAGGCGGAATGCGCGCTCAGCGCGGCGCTGCTCGGTGGTCATGCGCGACTGGGCTTCGAGAACAACATGGCGCTGCCCGACGGCAGCACTGCGCCCGACAACGCAGCGCTCGTCACCAACCTGCGCCGGCATCTCGATGCACTGCATCGGCCGCTGGCCAGCGCTGCCGACTTGCGCAAATGGTTCCACCGCTAGGACGCTCCGCATTCATCACCACGAAGCCAAAACACAGACGGCCGCAACACAACAGGCCGCGTACCACAACCCTTGGAGGAAGTATGCGTTTCACCCTGCGTTGCATCCCGCTGGCGCTGGCCGGCTTGTTCGCCACCACCACCCATGCCGAGGCACTCGACGGCACGCTCAAAAAGATTCAGGACAGCAATACGATCCTGATCGGCGTGCGCGAATCGTCGATCCCGTTCTCGTACCGCGACAGCAAGAACCAGATCATCGGCTTCTCGGCCGACCTGTGTTCGCGCGTGATCGACGCGGTGAAGAAGAAGACCGGCAAGCCCGATCTACAGGTCCAGCAAATTCCGGTGACGTCGCAGAACCGGACGTCGCTGGTGCAGAACGGCTCGGTGGATTTGGAATGCGGCGTGACCACGCACCTGAAGTCGCGCGAGCAGCAGACGGCGTTTTCGACCACGTTCTTCATCGCCGGCACGCGGCTGCTGACCAACGTGAAATCGGGCGTGAAGGATTTCCCGGACCTGGCCGGCAAGTCCGTCATCACTAACGCGGGCACCACGTCGGAGCGCATCCTGCGCAAGATGAACGACGAGAAGAAGATGAACATGAACGTGGTCAGCGGCAAGGACTACGGGGAATCGTTCCTCACGCTGCAAAGCGGCCGCGTGGCGGCGTTCATGATGGATGACGTGCTGCTGGCCGGCGCGCGCACGCTGGCACAGAAGCCCGACGACTGGGTCGTGACCGGCACGCCGCAATCGTTCGAAGCGTACGGCTTCATGCTGCGCAAGGACGATCCGCAGTTCAAGAAGCTGGTGGACGACACGATGGTCGGCGTGATGAAGAGCGGCGAGATCAAGACGCTCTACGCCAAGTGGTTCGAGAAACCCGTGCCGCCCAAGAACCTGAACTTCAACTTCCCGATGAACGATCAGTTGAAGGCGCTGTACGCCAACCCAAACGATACGCCGTTCGAGTAAGTGCCCTAGGCCGGCTTAGATGCCGGCCTGCGCGACGGCCTCGATGCGGGCCTGGTGTACAGCCTGTTTGATATGCGCCGGGTTGTCGGCATAGCGCTTGGCGACGGCACCCGCGTCAATCGATGACGCAGCTTGCAATGCACGCAGCAGGCGTTCCGCTTGCGGATACGCGCGGTCTTCAAACCCCTGGCGTCCGCGTGCATCGGCCTCGCAAGCCTGCAGCGCCTGGTGGAAGCGGTCGGGCTTGCGCAGCGCGTCGCAGCGCTCCAGCAGGCGCACGAGTGCTGCGGCATCAAAGCTCTCACTGCGATGGATGTTGCCGTGCTCGCGCGCAACCACGAGCGCCAGTTCGCGGCAGTCGGTCGGCACGCGCAGGCGCTGGCAGACGTCTTCGATCATCGGCACGCTGCGTTCTTCGTGGCCGATGTGGCGCGGCAGGACGTCATCCGGCGTGGTGCCTTTGCCCAGGTCGTGCACCAGCGCGGCAAAACGCACCGGCAGCGACGTCCGCATCGCGGCGGCCGTTTCAATGACCATCATGGTGTGCACACCGGTATCGACTTCGGGGTGGTAATCCGCACGCTGCGGCACGCCCCACAGGCGATCAAGCTCGGGCACCAGACGCGCCAGTGCACCGCACTCGCGCAGCACAGCAAACATGCGCTGCGGATGCGCCTCCATCAGCCCGCGGGCGATCTCCTGCCATACGCGCTCTGGCACCAGTGCATCCACCTCGCCGGCCTGCACCATGCGCTGCATCAGCGCGTTGGTTTCCGGTGCGACATGGAAATCGGCAAAGCGCGCGGCGAAACGCGCGAGCCGAAGGATGCGCACCGGGTCTTCCATGAACGCATCGGACACATGGCGGAACGTACGCGACGCCACGTCGGCCTGGCCACCGTACGGATCCATGACGGGGCCGACCAGCGCGCCGTCTTCCGCCACGCGCTGTGCCATCGCGTTGATGGTCAGGTCACGGCGGATGAGGTCGTCTTCGAGCGTGACATCGGGCGCGTAATAGACCGAGAAGCCCTTGTAGCCGGCAGCCGTCTTGCGCTCGGTACGGGCGAGCGCGTATTCGGCCTGTGTGACCGGGTGCAGGAAGACCGGGAAGTCCTTGCCAACGGCGCGAAAGCCACGGGCCTCCATGGCTTCCGGCGTGGCACCGACAACGACGTAGTCCTGATCCTGCACGGGCAGCCCGAGCAGCGCGTCACGAATGGCGCCGCCCACGGCATACACAGCCAGCCCGTGCGTGGCTGGGTCAACGACGGTTTCCGCCTGTGTTGCGCGTTCCGTCATTGATTGGCAGCGACCAACGTGTCTTCGTCCGGCGCGGTGCGATAGGGCTCGTCGTCGGCGAGGAAGTCATGCTCGGCACGCGCACCGTCAATCCATTCCTGCATCGCGGGCAGATTGAGGATGTGGTCCGCATAAGCCTTCGCGGCTTCAGGCAGGCGCACGCCGTAGGTGGCGAAGCGGCTGACCACCGGCGCATAGAACGCATCCGCCACCGTGAAGTGGCCGAACAGGAACGGGCCTTCTGCCGCGTACTTCTGGCGCAGTTCGGTCCAGATCGTGGCAATGCGGTCGATGTCGCGCTGCACGGCCACGTTCCAGCCCATGCCCGGCAGCACGGCGGTCACGTTCATCGGCATGTTGTTGCGCAGGTTGGTAAAGCCGGAGTGCATCTCGGCGCAGATGGAGCGCGCGTGCGCGCGAGCTTTCGGGTCCGCCGGCCACAGTTGGGCGCGCGGAAAGCGCTCGGCCAGCGTCTCGCAGATGGCGAGCGAATCCCATACCGTCATGTCGCCGTCCACCAGAACAGGCACACGGCCGGCGGGCGAATAGCGGCGAATCTCGGTGCAAAACCCTTCGACAAAGAGGCGCACGCGAATCTCTTCGAACGGAATGCCGGCCTGCTTGGCCAGCAGCCACGGGCGTAGCGACCACGACGAATAGTTCTTGTTGCCGATGACCAGTTTCATGATTCCCGTCCTTGGAGAGTGCACAGCATTGTTGTGTGGGAGCTCGCCTGCTTCGCGCGGGAATGCCGGGGCGCTCTAGTTGTTGTATCGGGGGCAGCAGACGGCAAGCGGCAGCGCGGGGCGAACGAATCATTCTAGCCTTGCGCTGCACCGCGACAAAATGAAACCCATTCGCCACCGTTGCTAAGGCGGCTCACAAGCACAAGCAAGGTGCGTTCCGCTAGCGGTGCATGCGCATGCGCGCAGCGCGCATGCCGCGGTCGGGGCCGAAGCCGGCCAGCGCGGGCAGCATGACCGCTTCCATGCCGAGAGGGTGGATGCCGAGTTCCGGAGCCACCGGCTCCATGCTGACGTTGTCCACACGCATGGAATCGAGGTTGTCGCGCGAAATGGGCGCGCCCGGCAGATGCTCGAACAACGCCGCCTGCATACGCCCCAGCCCCTCAGGCAGCGGGACGATCCAGCGCGGATGACCGCTGGCGCGGCCGGCAAAGCGCATCAACTCCGCGAGCGTGTACACCCGTGGTCCAACCAGCGGATACGCGTGCCGGATGGTGGCCGGGTTATCGAGCGCATTGATGAACGCGGCGGCCACGTCGTCGACATAGACGGGCTGGAAGCGGGCATCCGCACACGCCAGCGGCACGAAGAATGGCGCCATGCGCTGGATGCGCGCAAAGAGGTTCAGGAAATGATCTTGCGGGCCGAACACCACCGACGGGCGAAACACCGTCCAGTCCAACTCGCTGTTCATGACCACGCGCTCGCCATCGCCTTTGCTGCGCTGGTACATCGACGGGCCCGCCGGGTCCGCACCGAGTGCGCTCATGTGCAGCAGCCGGTTCACGCCATGGCGGCGGCATGCGGCCACAATGCGACGCGGCAGGTCGACATGGACGCGCTGGAAGTTCGGGCCATACGGCATCTCGCGCGCATCGTGCAGCGTGCCGACGAGGTTGATGACCGCGCAGTGCTGGCCGCCGCGCTCGGTGAGCGCCATGAACAGCGCGTCGAGCGCATCGTCGGCGTAGATGTCGGCGTCCATCACGTCGACACGTGGCAGCAGCGTGAGATTGTGCGCGCGGGCGGATTCAGCGTCGCGCGTGGGCACGATCACCCGACCCTCGGGTAAGCCGGGCGCGGCAAAGGTTTCCGTCACCAGCCGCGACAGCAACTGTGTGCCGATGAAACCAGTACCGCCAAAGACGAGCAGATTGGAGGATTGCATGATGCATCTCCAGACGGGGTAGGGGGCTCCACCACAATAGAACCCGAATGCGTTTGCCCCCAAGGCCAGGCCCGATTGGCGTGCGCCCGGCACCACCACTGTGACGCGGGCGACGCCCCCAACAATGCAAAACGCCCGCGTTGCAGCGGGCGTCTTGTATGACCGTGTGATCGCTTACGGCAAGTCGTCTGGCGTCACGGCCTCCGGCGCCACCTTGCCAAGGCGATCCTTCAACGACTGCGGGCGGCCGGTCAGCAGTGCGCCGTAGTACGTCGCATTCGACAGCACGTTCTTCACATACGTGCGCGTCTCGTTAAAGGGAATCGTCTCGGCGAAGATCGCGCCTTCCACCGGGCGCGTCAGCGTGGAACGCCAGCGCTTCGGGCGCCCCGGACCAGCGTTATAACCGGCTGTAGCCAGCGTCATCGAGCTTTCCAGGTTGGTCAGGATCATCGACAGGTAAGCCGTGCCCAGCAGCACATTGGTGTCGATGTTGCTCATCTGCGAAACGCGGAACCCCGGCAGGCCGATCTTCTTGGCGATGTGCTTGGCGGTTTCCGGCATCACCTGCATCAACCCGGAGGCCCCCACCGATGAACGCGCATCCATGATGAAGCGCGACTCCTGCCGGATCAGGCCATACGTCCAGGCAATGTCCAGGCCCACGGCATCGGCATTGCGCTGCACAACGTTCAGGAACGGCGTCGGGAAGCGCAGCGAGAAGTCGTGCTCGCTCTTGGTCTTGTCGGCCGAGTTGACTGTGCGATCGAGCAGGCCCAGCTTGCGGCCGTATTCCGCGGCTGCCAGCAGCTCGCGGTCGCTCATGTTGCGCAGCTCCCAGTTCCACTCGCGGTTGCCCTCGAAGCGCAGGTTCAGGTCGTACAACTGCTTGGCACGGCCGAAGCCCGGATGGTTGCGGCCCATGACGTCGATCTCGGCGTCGGCCACCGTGGTCTTGGGCGGCACGGTGATGCGCTGGCCGAGCTCTTCCTGCGCAAGCTGGCCGTAGAAGTTGAACTGCCCGGCGATTGCCTGGAACTGCTGCTTGGCCTCGTCGTTGCGGTTGTCCGCCTTCAGCGCGCGGCCATACCAGTACGCCCAGGCCGGATCGCGATCACGCAGGGTGGAGCGCATTTTTTCGATGGACTGGCGCACCATCTTCCAATCCCCCGCACGCAGCGCAGTGCGCACGCGCCATTCCTGCGACTCGTCGGATAACAACGCATCGCCACCGAGGCTGATCTGGCGGCGGTACGCATCCAGCGCATCGGGCGTCTGCTTCTTGGCGGCGTACTGGCCGATCACACCCCAGCCCGCCCCTTGCTCTTCACGCGACAAGCCACCGCTCTGCGACAGCAGATAGGCCGTGGCCTGCGAGGGGTCATTGCGCGCCATGCGGGTCACGTTGGCCAGCGTGTCGTTGTCCACGCGGTCGCCCTCGGGCAGCACGGCCGCAATACGCGACGCCTGCGTGACGAGGTTCTGCTCCAGCGACAGCCGCGCCGCAAACGCCACGTCGGCCCGCGTGAACTGCTTCGATTGCGCCAGATAGCCGATCAGGTCGACGCAGCCTTCGCCATAGCCCTTCGGATCGACCAACGTGTTGCGCGCGTCGGCGGCTACGTTCTGCCCCTTCATCGCACGGGAGAGCAGGGCATAGCACTCGACCTGCGTATCGTCCTTCAGCACGAAGTTGGGGTACTCGACATCGAAGGTTGCCCAGTCGCGCTTCTTGCCGAGCACGAGCAGCCAGTCGTTGCGCAAACGATCGGCAATCGCCTCGCCCTTGTAGCGCTGCAGGAACGAGCGGATTTCATCCTCCGGCGCATCGGTGCGCGCGTAGCCGCTGGCGTCAAACAGCTGCGGCTTGATGCGGAAATACTGCACGTACGATTGGAGCGGGTAATCGGACAGGCTGTCAGCCAGCTCCCAGCTACGCGACACATCGTTGCGGCGTGCGGCGTTGCGCAGTTCGACAAACGCATCGTCCGGATTGGCCGGAATGCCTTGCGGCGCCTGCCGCTTGGCGGCCACCGCCAGGGGCGTCGAGCCGGCCACGCCCATGCCGATCACCCCTGCAAAAGCCAGCGCGACCGCGCGATATACTGCCTTGGCCTTCAATGTCATCTCCTGCCCCATCCAATCATCACTGTTCCCTGAATTATCCCATGTCAGCCTCAGGCAACCCGCACGATCCGGCCAACCCCACGACGCCGATCGAGTCGCGCCGCACGCTGCGCGCCATGCTGCTCGACGCGCGCGCCACGTTGCCGGAGCGTGTTGCCCATGACGCCGCACTCGCGCGCCACTTGGCTGATCTGCTGCACACGCTACCCGCACAACGCCTGGCGGCCTACTGGCCAACGCAGGGCGAGTTCGATGCGTTGACCGTACTTGCCCATTGGCTGGCCGCCGATGCCAATCGCCATGCGCTGCTGCCCGTGGTGACAGACAAGTTTTCACCCTTGCAGTTTCGGCGATGGACGCCCGAATGTGAAATGACGCCGGGCGCCTACAACATTCCCATCCCCCGCACGGGTGAGATGGAAACGCCCGACGCGCTGCTGATTCCTTGCGTGGGCTTTGATGCGCAGCGCTATCGCATCGGCTACGGCGGCGGGTTCTATGACCGCACGCTCGCTGCGCTGCATGCTGCCGGCCATCGCCCGCGCACCATCGGCATCGCCTACGAAGTGAACCGGCTGGAATCCATCGCCCCGCAATCGCACGACATCGCGCTTGACTGCATCGTCACCGAGCGCGGCATCGTCTAACCCGCCTCAGGAACGTTCATGCCCCATACGCTGAAGACCGCTGCCGACCTGGAAGCCGTGTACGGCGCGCCGAACCCGCGCTCGCTACTCAAGGAGATCGACCACCTGAACGCCGACTACCGCGCATTCGTGGAGGCGTCGCCGTTCATCGTGCTGTCATCGGTGGGTGCGCAGGGCACGGATGCTTCGCCGAAAGGGGACGCACCGGGTTTCGTGCGCATTGTTGATGAACGCACACTGATGATTCCCGACCGCCCCGGCAACAACCGCATCGACAACCTGCGCAACATCGTAGAAGACGGGCGCGTGTCGGTGCTCTTCATCGTGCCGGGCGTGGGTGAGACGCTGCGCGTGAACGGCACGGCCACGATCTCGGCTGATCCGGCGCTGCTCGCGTCCTTTGCGGTGCAGGACAAGCTACCGCGCAGCGTGATCATCGTGCATGTGCAGACGGTGTACTTCCACTGCTCGAAGGCGCTGGTGCGCTCCAAACTATGGGAACGCGGCGCGCAGGAGGTAAAGCCCGCCGTGCCCAGCGCAGGCAAGATTCTGCAGCGCATCAGCGGCGGCGCGTTTGACGGCGATACCTACGATCGCGAATTGCCCGAGCGGCTGAAGACAACGCTGTACTGAGCGTTCAGCGCTTGGCGGTAACTTTCTTCGCGGCGGCCTTCTTGGTCGCCGTTGGCTTTGTGGCGGCGCGCTTGGGCTTGGCAGCCTTCGCGTTCGCATCACGCAGCGCGGCTTCAATTGCCAGACGCGCCCAGTCACGCAGCGGCTGGCCGCCGTCGAGCGCCTCGGCCGGCGTGCTCAGGTAGCCCTTCGTGCTGATGGTACGGCCGCCGCGGTCGTAACTGAACGGCGTGGATTTTTCGGCGAGAAAGCGCTCGCGCGTGAGATCGTCCACGCGCAGATAACACGTGCTGCGGAATACCAACGCGAAGACGATGTCGTCGTAATACAGCGCCGCGCCGCCAAACATCCGGCCGGCACGAATCTCGCCAATCTGCGCGGCGAGCGGCCTGAGTTCATCCAGCAACCAAGTAGCCAGCGGATCCAGTGCGGCAGCCATTTACAAGCCCAGACGCTGCCAGATAGCGCGCGTGGCGCCGGCCGCGTTGAGCGTGTAGAAATGCAAGCCCGGTGCACCGCCTTGCAGCAGGCGATCGCACAGCGCCGTCACCACATCCAGCCCGAAGGCGCGAATCGATTCGCGATCGTCGCCAAAGCTCTCCAGACGCTTGGCCACCCAGCGCGGGATCTCGGCACCACACATCTCGGAAAAACGCATCAGTTGCGACGAATTCGTGATCGGCATGATGCCCGGCACGATGGGCACCTCCACGCCGAGCTTGCGCACGTCGTTCACGTACTGGAAGTACGCGTCGGCATTGAAGAAGTACTGCGTGATGGCGGAATCCGCACCGGCCTTCACCTTGCGGGCGAAGTTCTCCAGATCGTGCTTGGGCGAGCGCGACTGTGGGTGGTATTCCGGGTACGCGGCCACCTCGATGTGGAACGTGTCGCCGGTTTCCTGGCGGATGAACTCAACGAGTTCGTTGGCGAAGCGAAACTCACCGATCTCGCCCATGCCCGAGGGCATGTCGCCGCGCAGCGCCACGATGCGGCGGATGCCGTGCTCGCGATACGTGTTGAGGATGCCGCGGATGCTCTCGCGCGACGAGCCCACGCACGACAGGTGCGGCGCGGCCTCGATGCCTTCGCGCTGGATCTCCACCACGGCGTCGAGCGTGCCCTGTTGCGTGGTGCCGCCCGCGCCAAACGTCACGGAAATAAAGCGCGGCTTGAGCGGCGAGAGTTGCGCACGCGTGTTGCGCAGCTTCTCGGCGCCTTCCGCCGTCTTGGGCGGGAAGAATTCGAAACTGAATTGACGGTCTTGCATGACAGAAACCTTAAGCCTCGCGCAGCAGCAGGCTCGACAGCAGCCACGAGATCACGCTGTACAGGATGGAACCCAGCAGCGCCGCGCCAAAGCTGGCCACTTGAAAGCCCGACAGCAGGTTGCCGACGAACAGGAACAGCAGCGCGTTGATGATGAAGATGAACAGCCCGAGCGTGAGCAGCGTCACCGGCAGGGTGAGGATGACCAGGATCGGACGGATCAGCGTGTTGACGAGGCCCAGCACCAGCGCCGCGATCAGCGCGGAGCCAAAGCCGTTCACGTGGATGCCTTGGAGCAGATAGGCAACAAGGAGCAACGCCAGCGCGTTGATGACCCAGACAGCGAGCAGTCTCATGGGGAGTCCTCGAGTTGAGTGCCGGCGGCGGGGAATGCCGCCGGCAGTTACGGCTTAGTAACGGTAGTGATCAGCCTTGTACGGGCCGGTCTTGGCAACGCCGATGTACGCAGCCTGCTGATCGGTCAGCTCGGTCAATTGCGCATTCAGCTTCTTGAGTTGCAAGCGCGCGACCTTCTCGTCCAAGTGCTTGGGCAGCGTGTACACGCCCACCGGGTACTTGTTCGAGCCCTTCTGCGCTTCCGTCCACAGCTCGATCTGCGCGATGGTCTGGTTGGCGAACGAGCTGCTCATCACGTACGACGGGTGGCCCGTGGCGCAGCCCAGGTTCACCAGGCGGCCCTTGGCCAGGATGATGATCTTCTTGCCGTCGGGGAAGATCACGTGATCGACCTGCGGTTTGATCTCTTCCCACTGGTACTTCTCGACCGAGGCGATATCGATCTCGTTGTCGAAGTGGCCGATGTTGCAGACGATGGCCTGGTCCTTCATCTTGGCCATGTGGTCGTGCGTGATGACGTGGTAGTTGCCCGTGCAGGTGACGAAGATGTCGCCGTGCTCGGCGGCGTAGTCCATGGTGACCACGCGGTAGCCTTCCATCGCGGCTTGCAGCGCGCAGATCGGGTCGATTTCGGTCACCCACACTTGTGCCGACAGGGCACGCAGCGCTTGTGCCGAGCCCTTGCCCACGTCGCCGTAGCCGGCCACGATCGCCACCTTGCCGGCGATCATCACGTCGGTCGCACGCTTGATGCCGTCGACCAGCGATTCACGGCAGCCATACAGGTTGTCGAACTTGCTCTTGGTGACCGAGTCGTTCACGTTGATGGCCGGGAACCGCAGTTCGCCGCGCTGGGCCATCTGGTACAGGCGGTGCACGCCCGTGGTGGTTTCTTCCGTCACGCCCTTGATGGCGTCGAGATTGCGGCTATAGAAGGTTGCATCCTTCGCCAGCTTTTCCTTGATGGCCGCAAACAGGAAGGTTTCCTCTTCGCTGGTCGGCTTGGAAATGACGGAGGCATCTTTCTCAGCCTTGGCGCCCAGGTGCAGCAGGATCGTCGCGTCGCCGCCGTCGTCCAGGATCATGTTGGGCGTGCCGCCATCGGCCCATTCGAAGATGCGGTGGGTGAAGTCCCAGTATTCCTTGAGCGACTCGCCCTTGTACGCAAACACCGGCGTGCCCGACACGGCGATCGCGGCAGCAGCGTGATCCTGCGTCGAGAAGATGTTGCACGAGGCCCAGCGCACGTCCGCGCCGAGCGCCTTGAGCGTCTCGATCAGCACGGCGGTCTGGATGGTCATGTGCAGCGAGCCGGCAATGCGCGCGCCCTTGAGCGGCTGGCTGGCGGCAAACTCTTCGCGGATCGCCATCAGACCCGGCATTTCGGTCTCGGCGATGGCGATTTCCTTGCGGCCCCAGTCGGCCAGCTTGATGTCGGCGACGAGGTAGTCGTTCTTGAGATCGGTCACAGCGTTCATTGGATCACTCCGAAAAGATTGGGTGACCGCACGCGGGGAGAGGACTACGGGGCCGAGGCCTTGCCTCGTGTAGATGCGTTCTCGCCATCGTGTCAGCCACGATACTGCGAGCGCCGTTTGAACTTCCGAGCCTGGCGGCCAGACTGTGCTGGACCGTTGCAACGCTCCTCGGAATGGGCTGGATTGTAGCGGATTCATTCCCGCTGCGGCAGGTCAACGCGCGCTTGCCGTGTGATGCATGAGACCACCGATCAACGAAAACGAGGCCGGTCAAGGCTTTCACCCCAACCGGCCTCGTTTTCAGCGTCGCGATTTCGCCACCTCGGCCGTCAACGACGGCCCCGTGAGGCGATCAGCCTTTCCTGTACTCGGGTGGGCTGGCAAAGCGATGATCGTCGCCCGACTTGTCGTCGCCCGGGAATGCACTCGGGCCTTCTGCTGGCGACGGTTTGCGCTTCTTGTTCGGGTCGGTCAGCTCAAACACGGCGGTACCGATGACGCCAACATTGCTGGCCGCCCCGTTCTTGCTGTTGGCCGCGTAAGCGTCGTCCACCTCAGCAAAACGGAACGCGGCCACTTCCTTCCGGCTCTTGCGGAATCCTTCCACCTGCAGGGTTTCACCCGGCTTCAGAACATAGCCGTTGTTTCGGATGCTGCCTGCCCGGCCGTTCATGACATCCAGGCCATCGACCGTGGTGACGATTTCGTAGATGGTCTGCTTGGAGTAGTTCTGATACTGCAGCACATAGCGTTCACCCTTCTTCCCTTGAAGGTGGCCATTCGCGCCATCCAGGTAAATCGACCACGGCTCGTTTCCGTCACGAAGCACGGTCAATCCGATCCGGCCTTTGGCGAGCATGATTTCGCGGACGGCTCGGCCGTCTCCCCTTGCTTCGGAATAAGACAGCGTGTGCTGAATCACCGGCTCGCTGCTCACACGCCGGAGATCCACCGTTTGCAGCCGCGATTCAATCCCTTCGCCCCACTGCGTGCCGAGTTGCGCGGAATCCGCGTGCTTGTCCAGCGCCACGGGTTGTTGCGCGCATCCGGCCACAACCATCACGCCCAAGGCCGCCATGAGGCTGGCCCACATCCATCGCATTTTTGTGAGTTTCATTGCTTCGCGTTTAATTGCGGTGCTCAATAGCCGCCGGCACATTGGGTCGCCGGGCCTCGGCGGCATTATCCACGGCCAAAATCGGCACCACGTTACTGAATCAACACAAACGCCAATCACGGAACATTCGGGCCTCAGGGATCCAGCAGCATGTTCAACATCCGCTGCGGATTCGCCAAAAAATCCCGCGTCACCTGAAAGTGCTCGGTCTCCTCATAGGCGATACGCCGGAGGCCGTCCCCATCGCACTGATAAATCCACGCATCGGGATACGCCATCAGAATGGGCGAGTGCGTGGCGATGACGAACTGGCTCTCCGCCTTCACCAGATCGTGCAGACGCGTGAGCACCGCCAGTTGCCGCTGCGGCGAGAGCGCCGCCTCCGGTTCGTCGAGCAGGTACAGGCCATTGGGCCCAAACCGGTTCATCAGCAGCGCGAGGAACGATTCGCCATGCGATTGCGCATGAAGCGACTTGCCGCCGTACGAATCGATCACACGGCCGCCCATGCCAGGCTCGTCGTCCATCTGCTGGATGTTGGTGGCCACGTTGAAGAAGCTCTCCGCGCGCAGGAAGAACTCGGTGCGCGGTTTGCGAAAGCCCCGGGCGATGCGCAGATGGGCGTGCAGCTCCGAATGCGAGGCGTGCGTGCTGAAGCGGAAGTTGCGCGAGCCGCCCTCGGCGTTGAAGCCCATCGCCACGGCAATCGCCTCCATGAGCGTGGATTTGCCCGAACCGTTCTCACCTACGAGGAACGTGACCTTCGGATGCAGCTCCAGCGTATCGAGCGCGCGCACGGCGGGCAGGCTGAACGGATACGCGTCGAAGGTGGTGATGGTGTCGCGCCGCAGCGTGACGTGGCTGACGAACTGGCGGGTGAGCATGGTCGGCAGGGGTCAATGAGAGATGCCGCATCGTATCGCGCGTAGCCTGCAGCACACCGCACTGTCAATGCGCGGTCACACGCCAACCTTGCGATCGGGTTAGGAAGCGGCCCTCTCGCATCACAGACATGCAACACGCCGACACCACAGTGCCGGGCATCGTTCAGGGAGCCAACGATGCACAACCATAACCTTACGAAGTACGCCGCCGCCGCGGTAGCCGCGCTGGCCATGGCCGCCTGCGGCAGCGATGGCACATCCGCCACCGGCAACGCCACACCCGATGCCGGCACACCCAGCACCACCCCCACCAAGAACGTCGTGTTCTTTCTGGGTGATGGCATGGGCCTGACCACCATGACCGCCGCGCGCATCTACAAGGTGGGCGAAGACGGCGAGCTGACCATGGACACGCTGCCGGAAACCGGCTTCGTGCGCACCTATTCGAACAACGCGCAGGTGACCGATTCCGCGCCATCGATGTCGGCCTACATGACCGGCGTGAAGATGAACAACGAGGTCATCTCCATGTCGGCGGACACGATGGCCTATGACGCGGGCGGCAAGGATTACCTGTCGGGCGCCGACAGCACCTGCCCGAGCGGCAACGGCAAGCCCGCCACCACGCTGCTCGAACTGATGAAGGCCGCAGGCTACGGCACGGGCGTGGTCACCACCACGCGCATCACGCACGCCACGCCGGCCGCCACGTATTCGCACATCTGCCACCGCGACGGCGAGAACACCATCGCCGCGCAACTCACGCCGGCCGGCAAGGGCTTCAACGCCGCGCTGGGTGATGGCGTGGACGTGGTCTTCGGCGGCGGCCGCAAGCACTTCCAGCCGACCACCGCAGGCGGCGCGCGCACCGACGGCCGCGACCTGATTGCAGAACTGAAGGCCGGCGGCTACCGCTACGCCAGCAACAAGGCCGAGTTCGACACGCTGGCCGCCACCGACAGCAAGGTCGTGGGCCTGTTCACCAGCAGCCACATGTCGTACGACCTGGACCGCGACGCCACCAAGGAACCGAGCCTGGGCGAGATGACCAACAAGGCCATCGACGTGCTCGCCGCCAAGAAGAAGGGCTTCTTCCTCATGGTGGAAGGCGGCCGCATCGACCACGCGCTGCACGAGACCACCGCCCGCAAGGCGCTGCAGGACACGGTGGCATTCGACTCGGCCATCCGCGGCGCCATCGACAAGCTCAACACGATCGACCCGGGCCTGAAGAACACGCTGATCGTCGTGACCGCTGACCATGACCACACGCTGGTGCTCAACGGCTACGCCAAGCGCACCGGCCCGACCAGCGACGTCAACCCCGGCGTGCTGGGTCTGCTCAAGAGCTACGTGAATGGCAACAACGCCACCGACACGGCCGGCAACCCGTTCACCATCATCGGCTTCGGCACGGGTGAGAACCGCCCGGCCACGCGCGGTGCGCTGACGGATGCCGCCGTGTACGACAAGACCTATCACCAGGAAGCCGTAATCCCGGTCGCCCCGGGCGGCGAGACGCACGGCGGCACCGATGTCTTCATCGGCGCGCGCGGCCTGGGCGCCGAGCGCTTCACCGGCACGATGGACAACACCGAGGTCTTCGGCCTCATCAAGCAGGCCGTGGGTCTGTAAGAGGGAGAAGGCAACCATGACTATGCAATCGAATCGCATCCTCCGCGCCACGCTGCTGGCGCTGGCAGCCGGTGCCTGTGCCCAAGCACACGCCGCTGGTGAAGCCAAGAACGTGATCTTCTTCCTGGGCGACGGCATGGGCCCGACCACCGTCACCGCCACGCGCATCTACAAGGTGGGCGAGGCCGGCAAGCTGACGATGGAAACGCTCAAGCGCACGGCGCGCATCAAGACGTATTCCAACGATGCGCAGACCACCGACAGCGCCCCGTCGATGTCGGCCTACATGACCGGCGTGAAGATGAACAACGAAGTCATCTCCATGTCGCAGGACACCAAGGCGTTTGACGCGGCCAACAAGGGCTACGTGACCGGCTCGGACAGCACGTGCCCCGCCAACAACGGTACGCCGGCGACCACGCTGCTGGAGCTGGCCAAGGCTGCCGGCAAGTCGGTGGGCGCCGTCACCACCACGCGCCTGACGCACGCCACGCCGGCCGCCACGTACTCGCACATCTGCCACCGTGATGGCGAAAACCAGATCGCCGCACAAGGCACGCCGGGCAACGCGCTGTACAACGCCGCACTGAAGGATGGCGTGGACGTGTTGCTCGGCGGCGGCCGCCGTCACTACCTGCCGCAGGGCACCGCCGGCAGCAAGCGCACCGACACCACCGACCTGACCGCGCAGTTCCAGACCGCCGGCTACACCTACGTAACCACCGGCACGCAGTTGACGGCCATCAACCCGGCCACGACCAACAAGCTGCTCGGCCTGTTCAACCTCGACCACATGAACTACGAGCTGGACCGCAAGAAGAACAGCGTAGACGAGCCGAGCCTGGCCGACATGACCGAGAAGGCCATCCGCGTGTTGCAGAAGAACGGCAAGGGCTACTTCCTGATGGTCGAAGGCGGGCGTATCGACCACGCGCTGCACGGCACCAACGCCAAGCGCGCACTGGAAGACGCCGGTGCGTTTGACGAAGCCATCAAGCGCGCGCTGGGCACGGCCGACTTGTCGAACACGCTGATCGTCGTGACGGCCGACCACGACCACACCATGACGATCAACGGTTACCCGCGCAAGGGCAACCCGATTCTGGGCGTATCGAACGACATCAAGACCGGTCAGCCGCAACTGGCCGCCGACGGCCTGCCGTACACCACGCTGGTCTTCGGCAACGGCGGCACGCCGCGCAAGGCGACGCGTGACAACGTCGCCGCCGTCGACACCACGGCAGACGACTACCTGCAGGAAGTGGGCGTGCAGCTCGGCACGCCCGGCTCGGAAACGCACGGCGGCGGGGATGTGATGCTGTTCTCCTCTGGTCCGGGCAGCGCACCGCTGAAGGGCACGCTGGACAACACGAAAGTGTTCGGCGTGGTCAAGACGGCCATGGGCCTCTGATTCCGGCGTTTCCTTTCGCGCGCATGCCGAGGCAATCGGCATGCGCTTTTTTCGTTTTGGCTTTCCCGACTTCGACTTCGTATGACCCGATCTGCCCGCATCCTGTTTTCGCTCGCTTTCGCCGCGCTCGCTGTCACGACACAGGCCGCCGGCCCTGCTGCATCGAACACGCTGACCGCACTGCGCGTCGAACACCAAATGTCGTCGCTCGGCACCGACGGCATCCAGCGCGACGTCCGCTTTGCCGAGCGCGTCTATCGCCAGGGTGACCGCGTGTGGATTGCGCGCGAACTGCCACCTGAGTCCGCCCACGCCAAGGATGAGCACACGAGCGACGCCACCAACGCCCACGCCGGCCACAAACACGCGGATACCGACACCGCCCCGCGCTGGATCGAACGCGACGCCAAGGGCGCGCTGACCGTGCGCGTCGTCAGCGAATCGCAGCAGAAGAACTACGCCGTGGAGCCGGCCGAGTATTCCAACATCGGCTTCGACGGTTCGTGGGCGACGGCCTACCATCTGCTCGACCCGGCCGCGCTCAAGGGCATGCGCGCCGACGGCCCCGTGCGTAACGGCGTGCAGACCTACACCGCCAAGCAGGGCGAACGCACCGTCACGGTGGAGTGGGATGTCGCCGGCCAATACCCGCGCCGCGTGGAATCGCGCAACGCCAGCGGCAGCCAGCGCAAGCTGACGCGCGTGACGCCGCTGCCCGCACCGGCCGCCGCACCGTGGGCGCGTGCCCAGCGCTACGCTGCGGCGGATTACACCGACCTGATGGACTGAGACCGCCGAACGACAGAGACGGGATGCGGCGCACAGAACGTCGCGTCCCAGGTGCAAACCCGCAAGGGCGGCCCTCAGATGCTCACGGGTGACGGGTTACCCCTCACACTTGAGCCTCGGGCTGTCATCGATGACGGTTTACCCCTCACGGTTGCGCCTCAGACTGTCATCGATGGCGGTTTACCCCTCACGGTTGCGCCTCAGACTGTCATCGATGACGGTTTACCCCTCACGGTTGAGCCTCAGACTGTCATCGATGACGGTCTACCTCTCACGGTTGGGCCTCAGACCGCCATCGATGACGGTTTACCCCTCATCGTTGAGGCTCAGATTGTCATGCGTGACGGTTTACGCCTCACGGTTGCACCTTTGGCCAGCATCTGCGCAGCGTAAAGCTCAGAGGCTGACAGCCACCCCGCCGACATCCGTCCGGCCGCGATAGCGCTATAGTGCGAACACCCCCCACCGCTCGCACTCGCCATGACGATCACCGACCCGACCCTCGCTGCGTTTGCTGCCCCCGCCTCGCACGTACCGCGCGTGCTCACCATTGCCGGTTCGGACAGCGGCGGCGGGGCGGGCATCCAGGCCGACCTGAAGACATTTGCCGCGCTCGGCTGCTACGGCATGTCGGCTATCACGGCCATCACCGCGCAGAACACGCTGGGCGTGACGGCGGTGGAATCGCTCACGCCGGACATCGTGGCCGCGCAGATCGATGCCGTGACAGGCGACATCGGCGTGGATGCCGCCAAGACCGGCATGCTAGGCACGCCGCAGGTGGTGGAAGCCATCCTCTCGGCGCTAGACCGCCACCCGATCGCCAACCTCGTCGTCGATCCGGTCATGGTCAGCACCAGCGGCGCGGCGCTGGGCAGCGACGCCACCATGCAGGCGATGGCGAAATGGCTGTTCCCGCGCGCGTTGCTGGTCACGCCCAACCTGCCGGAGGCCAGCGCGCTGCTCGGCCGCGACATCCGCACGACGGACGACATGCTGCCCGCCGCGCGCGACTTGCTGGCACTCGGCCCGCGCGCGGTGCTCATCAAGGGTGGGCACCTGACGGACGCGGCTACCGCCAGTGAAGACGGCGTGCTGCAAGACGTGCTCGTCACCGCCGACGGCATCGAACGGGTCTACACCCACACGTACATCGACACGCCGCATACGCACGGCACTGGCTGCACGCTGTCAGCCGCCATCGCGGCGCACCTGGCACGCGGCGACGCGCTGGAAGCCGCCATCGAAGCATCGCTCGACTACCTGCTGCACGCCATCGGCGCCGGTCGCCACCTCGCACTCGGGCGCGGCGCCGGTCCGCTGAACCACGGCTTTGCACCGCGCCCGCTGGCCGCACCCCGTGCGCTGGAAGTGGACGTCGACGAGGATTAACGCCCAGGAGCCACCATGAAGCGCTTGCCGACCCTGCTGGTTCGCCGCCTTGCGGTGGCTGTGCTGTGCGCGCTGCTCGGCGCCTGCAATGGCTACGTCAGCATCGGCTCGCCCATCGGCAGCGTCTTTTCGATTGGGGGCACGTTGACAGGGCTGCCGGGCGGTCAGTCGATCGTGTTGCTCAACAACGGCCGCGACTCGCTCACGCTGGCGTCCAATGGCGCGTTTGTGTTTGGTGGGCTGGTGCCGTTCGACGGCAGCTATGTGGTGACGATCAGCACGCAGCCGGCGTCGGCCAACTGCGTGGTGGCCAATGGCAGCGGCACTGTCAACGGCGATGTGAACAACGTGCAGGTGACGTGCCAGCCGCGTTAGGCAGCCCACGCCCACAACAAAAAAGCGCGGACGTTGATCCGCGCTTTTTCGTTTCCGCTCACCAGCTCACGCCGATGCGCCGGCCTGCTCCTTGGTCCACTTCTCCATGCGCTTGGCCATCTCACCGGGCGCGACGTCTTCCACATGTGTGGACACGGTCCACACGTGGCCGAACGGGTCTTTGAGCGTGCCGGAGCGATCGCCGTAAAACTGGTCCACCACCGGGCGGACCTCCGTGCCGCCGGCCTTGAGCGCGTTGGCAAACACGGTATCGACGTTGGGCACGTAAATCATCAGCCCGACCGACGTACTCTGCAGCGTGTCGGGGCTGGCGCAAGCCATGTTCGGCACTTCGTCGGCCATCATGATGGGGGAATTGCCGATGCGGATTTCCGCGTGCGCGATGGTGCCGTTGGGGCCCGGCATGCGCATGATCTCGGTGGCGCCGAAGGCCTGCTTGTAGAAATCGATCGCCTTTGCGGCGCCTTTGATGCTCAGGTACGGGGTGACGCTGTGGTAACCCTCGGGAATGGGCTGGACCGCCATGTCTTGTCTCCTGCAGCGTGAATGGATTCGCCACCATGGCAGCAGCCACAGCGGCGCACGAACAGGATAGGTCAGCCGGAAGGCGCGCGCGTGTCGAAACCCGTAGGAGGTGCGGCGCGCCGCGCTCAGAACATCGTCAGGCGCGCACGTGCGTCGCAAACGTCGCTTGCAGCGCGTCGACGGCGGCGGGCACATCGTCCGCCTGGGTGATGGCGCGCACCACAGCCACGCAGCCCACGCCGGATTCCAGCACACGCGGCATTGCAGCGAGGTCGATCCCGCCGATGGCCACCAGCGGGGGGGCCGGCACGCGTGTGCGCATGGCCGCCGCATAGGCGAACAAGCGGCCGAGGCCTTGCGGCACCGTCGGCATGGTCTTGGTGGGCGTGGCAAACACGGCGCCCAGCGCGAGGTAGCTTGGGTTCAACGGGGCAACGCGCAGCATCTCGGCAAAGCCGTGCGTGCTGATGCCCAGGCGTAGACCTGCAGAACGGATCGCCACGAGGTCCGCATCGTCGATGTCTTCCTGGCCGAGGTGGATGCCGTAGATGCCGCTGTTGGGCACGCTCGCATGCACGTCCAGCGCAACTTGCCAGTGGTCGTTGATGAACAGGCGCGTCTCGCTGCCGCGCGCGGCAGCTTCTGCGCGACGGACCTGATCGACCACGGCTTGCGCGTCGTCCGACTTGAAGCGCAACTGCACGGTCGGCACCTTGAGCGCGACGAGGCGCTCAATCCATTCCGCATCCGGCACCACGGCGTAGATGCCGAGCTGCGTCGGGCACGGTGCGAAGGCGAGGTTTGCTCCGGCCGGGCAGGGCAACGCAGGTTCGAGTACACGGGGCAGGGCGTCGAAGCGCGTGGGCCACGCCAGCGCATCGGCGTTGCCTTCGGCGATCCACGCACGGGCCACGCACAGTGCATCGCGTGGTTCGAAGGCCAACGCGAGTGCTGCGCCGAAGATGGCGACGAAGCGTGCGTCGAGCGCATCGCCCCTCGCCGTAGAGGTGAAGCGGTACGTGCCAAGGCGGTCGTGCACGGTGTCGATGCGTTGATCGCCGTGCGTCTCGCTGAGTACGACAGCGGCACCCGCTGCGCGAGCGCGTTCGGCTTGTGCGGCGTCGGTGGTTAGCAGAACCGTTGCGGTGGTCGTCGCGTCTTCAGCGCGGTCGGTCACGCTCCAAGCGTGCGGGGCGCTGCCGAAGGCTTCGAGGTGGCGATCAACGATCTGTGCGGCAAGCGCAGCCGCTTCCGGCCACGCAGCGGAAAAACGCAGGGACGACAGGCTCATGCGCTTTTCTCGTCCGCGTGCCAGAACGGAAGCCCGACAACCGGCGTGCTGGCTTGCGCCACATCACGCTCAGGCATCGGGCCCGACAGACGTGCCAAGCGACCGGCCTGCGTGGCCATCGCAAACGCCTGCGCCATCGCCACCGGGTCGCCGGCTTGCGCGACGGCGGTGTTGAGGAGCACGGCGTCGTAGCCCCATTCCATCACTTGCGTGGCGTGCGAGGGCACACCCAGGCCCGCATCGACGATGAGCGGCACGTTCGGCAGGCGCTCGCGCAGCAGGCGCAGGCCGTATGGGTTGGTGGGGCCGCGACCGGTGCCGATGGGTGCGGCCCACGGCATCAGCGCCTGGCAGCCGACGTCGAGCAGGCGGCGGCACAGCACGAGGTCTTCGGTGCAGTAGGGCAGCACCTTGAAGCCGTCGCGGATCAGGCGTTCAGCGGCGGCAGGCAGCGCGAGCGTATCGGGCTGCAGCGTGTAATCGTCGCCGATGACTTCGAGCTTGATCCAGTCCGTCTCGAACACTTCGCGCGACATCTGCGCGAGGGTGTAGGCCTCGTCGGCGGAATAGCAGCCAGCGGTGTTCGGTAGCACGGGCACGCCGAGTTCGCGCAGCATCTTCCAGAAGCCGGCGCCGCCTTCGGGCGAGCCCGCACTCTGGCGGCGCAGCGCCACGGTCAGCATGGCCGGGTTGGACACGCGCACCGCGTCTTCCAGCGATTGCGGCGACGGATAGCGTGCGGTGCCGAGCAGCAGACGCGAGGCGAAGGTCTCGTCGTACAGGCGCAGTGGATCGGCTTGACCGGCGAGCGCGGAAAGATTCGTAGTGGTCATCAAGAACTCCTAGCCGCCCACGACAGGCTGCACGAGTGCAATGCGATCGCCTGCGTTGAGCGCGTGCTGAGCGTGGCGCGCCTTGGGCACGAAATCGCCGTTCACGGAGGCCGCAAACGGCGGCGTGATCTGCAGTTGCGGCGCGGCCGCACCAATGGCGTCGGCCAGCGTGCTGCCCGCAGGCAGCGCGAGCGACAGGTCGTTGAGGGTGACGTTCAGCGTCATGACAAAACAGGTTCGGGCGATGCGCTTGCAGCGAACAGCGCGGGCCATTCGCTGTCTTGCGCATCAATGGCACGGCCATCCAACAGATCACGTGCCACCGCCACCGCAGCTTGGGTGACGGCGGGCGCGATCATGTAGCCATGCCGGTACAGGCCATTCACCGACAGCGTGCCCAGTCCTGTTCCACCCTTGTCCCAGCGCAACGCCGGGCGATGGTCAGGCAGGGTCGGGCGGCACTGCGTGTTCAGTTCCAGCACGCGCGCCTCACCAAAGGCGGGGTGCACGGCGTAGGCGGCAGAGAGCAACTCCAGCGTGGAGCGCACGCTGGCGGGCGACATATCGTCGGATTCGATTTCCGTCGCGCCAATCACATAGACATTGCCCGGCTTGGGCGCGATATACAGCGGATAGCGCGGATGCAGCATGCGCACCGGCCGCGTGAGCGACACATCGGGCGCATGGATGCGCGCCACCTCGCCACGCAGACCGCGCAAGCGCGGCCATTGCGGCTGGGCACCGAGGCCACGGCAATCGAGCACGAGACGTGCGCCGAGGCCATAGGCCGCGAGTGCATCAGGGCTCGGATCAGTCACTTCCGTGTTCCAGCGCAGTTGCACGCCGAGTGCTTCCAGTTCCGTCGCCAGCGCATCGAGCAAGGTACGCGGATCGAGTTGACCTTCGCCCGCCAGATACAGCCCCTGCGTGAAGCGCTGCGCAAGCAGCGGCTCCAACGCAGCGATGCCTGCCGCGTCGACCGCGCGCAAATCTGCGGCGACACGCTCGGCCGGCGCGGCAGCACGCACGTGGTTGGCAAACAGCGATGCCTCACCACGGTCTGCCGCGTGCCACACGACCAGCGTGCCGGCTTCCTGGAAGAACACCGGCGTACGCAGCTTGGGCAGCCACGAGCGCCACAGCGCCAGGCTGGCCAACCCCAGATCGACGACAAAACGATCCGCCACGGCGGCCTCGGCCAGCGGCGCCAGCATGGCCGCAGCCACGTACGCAGCAGCACTGCTGCCATCGCGCGCGCCGCGCTCCACCACGGCAATGCGCGCAGCCGGCACACCCGCCTGCACGAGTTGCCAGGCGCACAGGCGGCCCGCGAGGCCGCCGCCGAGGATCGTTACGTCAAAAGGAGTTGGCATGTCGCCCAGTACATTAGCTGTAGATCTTGCTGCCCGTCTTGCGGAACTCGATCGACTTCTCTTCCATGCCCTGTGTTGCGGCGGTGGCGTTGGCGTCGAGCGTGGCCGCGTAGTCGCGCACTTCCTGCGTGATCTTCATCGAGCAGAACTTCGGGCCGCACATCGAGCAGAAGTGCGCGATCTTGGCGCCTTCGGCCGGCAGCGTTTCATCGTGGAAGGCACGTGCCTTTTCCGGATCGAGGCCGAGGTTGAACTGGTCTTCCCAGCGGAACTCGAAGCGTGCCTTGGACAGCGCGTTGTCACGCAGCTGCGCGCCCGGCCAGCCCTTGGCAAGGTCAGCCGCGTGGGCAGCAATCTTGTAGGTGATGATGCCTTCGCGCACGTCTTCCTTGTCCGGCAGACCCAGGTGTTCCTTGGGCGTGACGTAGCAGAGCATGGCCGTGCCGTACCAGCCGATGTTGGCCGCGCCGATGCCGCTGGTGATGTGGTCGTAGCCCGGAGCGATGTCCGTCACCAGCGGGCCCAGCGTGTAGAACGGGGCTTCGAAGCAGTGCTTGAGCTCTTCGTCCATGTTGGCCTGCACGCGCTGCAGCGGCACGTGACCCGGGCCTTCGATCATCACCTGCACGTCGTGCTCCCACGCCTTCTTGGTGAGCTCGCCCAGCGTGTGCAGCTCGCCGAACTGCGCGGCGTCGTTCGAGTCGGCAATGCAACCCGGGCGCAGACCATCACCCAGGCTGAACGACACGTCGTACGCCTTCATGATTTCGCAGATCTCGTCGAAGTGCGTGTACAGGAAGTTTTCCTTGTGATGCGCCAGGCACCACTTGGCCATGATCGAGCCACCGCGCGAGACGATGCCCGTGATGCGGTCGGCCGTGAGCGGCACGTAGCGCAGCAGCACGCCGGCGTGGATGGTGAAGTAGTCGACGCCTTGCTCGGCTTGTTCGATCAGCGTGTCGCGGAACATCTCCCACGTCAGGTCTTCGGCCACGCCGCCGGTCTTGTCCAGCGCCTGGTAGATCGGCACCGTGCCGATGGGCACCGGCGAGTTGCGCAGAATCCATTCGCGCGTTTCGTGGATGTGCTTGCCGGTGGACAAGTCCATGATCGTGTCGGCGCCCCAGCGGATCGCCCACACCATCTTTTCCACTTCTTCAGCCAGCGACGACGTCACCGCCGAGTTGCCGAGGTTGCCGTTGATCTTCACGCGGAAGTTGCGGCCGATGGCCATCGGCTCCAGTTCCGTGTGGTTGATGTTGGCGGGGATGATCGCGCGGCCGGCGGCGATTTCTGCGCGCACGAATTCAGGCGTGATGTCTTCGGGACGCTGCGGCAGGTTCGCGCCGTACGAGAAGCCCGGATGCTGCTTGAGCAGTTGACGGTACTCGGGCTTGTCTTGCAGTGCTTGCAGGTTCAGCGATTCACGCAGCGCGACGTATTCCATTTCCGGCGTGATGATGCCGCGGCGCGCGTAGTGCATCTGGCTCACGTTGGCGCCGGCCTTGGCGCGGCGCGGCTTGGAGATGTGCGAGAAGCGCAGGTGTGCGGTGGCCGGGTCGTTGGCACGCGTCTGGCCGTATTCGGACGACAGGCCGGAGAGGATTTCCGTATCGCCGCGTTCATCGATCCACTTGGCGCGCAGCGGGGCCAGGCCGGCCTTCAGGTCGATGTGCACGTCCGGGTCGGAGTACGGGCCCGAGGTGTCGTACACCGGCACCGGCGGGTTCAGCATCTCGCCCTTGTCGGTACGCGTGGCGGTCTGCTTGATGGTGCGCATCGGCACGCGGATGTCCGGGCGGCTGCCGGTGATGTAGGTCTTGCTGGAGGCCGGATAGGCGAACTTCTGGTCGAGCTCGGACTGCAGCGAGTCGAACGATGCGGCGGGGGCGTTTTTGGCTTGGGGCATGGTCTCGTCCTGGATTCTGTGGCCTGGTGGAGCAGGCAGTGGACGAAACCGGGAGAGGTGGCGGAACCCAAAGAACTGAGGGCGGGCTGCCAGAGACTACGCGGTGTTCTGAAACTTCCCACGCCGGTACGAACCGGATCGGGTGCGAAGGGACTCTCTCAGCCGCACGGCCCATCCGTACGGCACCCCTGTTTCATCCAACGAGGCTGAATTTAAGCACAGGGCTGCCAGCGTTGCCAGCAGGAATTCCCGCTAGGTGACGGTTGCCCCGTCATTTCAGTCCAAACCCCTGCGCAATGTGCATCGGGGCGCACGGACCCCGCTTGCCTTGATCTGGCGCAATCCGGCCCCGTTTCACCTATGCGACGCTCGAACCCATTTTCGATTGCATTGCGGCACAGCCGCTAGGGGAGTTGTCATGCTGGAGCGTCGTTTCACACTCGCGGGGCGCAGCCTCGTACCCATCGTGCAGGGCGGGATGGGCGTGGGTATTTCGGCGCACCGGCTGGCCGGCGCCGTGGCGCGCGAAGGTGGCGTGGGCACCATCGCCAGCATCGACTTGCGGCATCACCACGAAGACCTCGTGGCCGCCACGGAAAAATCGCGCGACAAAGACGCCATCAACGCCGCCAACCTCGTCGCGCTGGACCGGGAAATTCGCGCCGCGCGTGAAGGTAGCCAGGGCAACGGCCTGATCGCCGTGAACGTGATGAAGGCGGTGGAATCGCACCCCGCGCTGGTGCGGCAAGCATGCGAGAGCGGCGCCGATGCGATCGTCATGGGTGCCGGGTTGCCGCTCGATCTGCCCGAGATGACGGCGGCGTATCCGAAGGTGGCACTCATTCCAATTCTTTCCGACTCGCGCGGCGTGGGCGTGGTGCTCAAGCGGTGGATGAAGAAGGCGCGGCTGCCGGATGCGGTGGTGATCGAGCATCCGGCGCACGCGGGCGGGCACCTGGGCGCGGCGCGTATCGAAGACCTGCGCGACGAGCGGTTTTCGTTTGCACGCGTGCTGGATGAATGCCGTGAGCTGATCGAGAAGCTCGGACTGGCGGCAGAGCAGATTCCCATCATCCTGGCCGGCGGCATCGATTCACATGCCAAGGTGAAGCACTGGCTCGACAAGGGCGCTGCGGCTGTGCAGCTCGGCACCGCGTTTGCCGTGACCGAAGAGGGCGATGCACACGAGCGTTTCAAGCGCGTGCTGACCGGTGCGGAGCAGGGCGATATCGGCGAGTTCGTCAGCGTGGCGGGGTTGCCGGCACGGGCGGTGATGACGCCCTGGCTGTCGCGTTACCTATCGCGTGAGAGCGCACTGCAGGCCAAGGCCAAGGTGCGGGATTGCCTGCAAGGGTTCGATTGCCTGCAGACGTGCGGCCTGCGGGATGGCATCGGCAAAGTGGGGCAGTTCTGCATCGACCTGAAGCTCGCGCAGGCCCTGCGGGGGGATGTGGAGCGCGGGCTGTTCTTCCGTGGCGCCGGCAAGCTGCCGTTTGGGGAGGCGATCCGGCCGGTGCGGGAGTTGATGCACTACCTGCTGACGGGGGAGAGGCCGGCATTCACGGCGTCTGAAACGCACGCAGAAGCCACTGCCGCCGTATAGAAACCCGCCTCCAGCCGCGCAAACCCTCGGTGGTCTACCATGGGTTCACAACAAACGTGACACCCCAGGAGACCTCCAATGCCCACCGAGGCCACGCACCGCGTCTTCAACCAGGTTCCGGATCTGACCGGTTTCAACCCGTTCACGTCCGACACCACGCTGCAAGGCGCCCTCGAACGCCTGGGTGGCGGCTGGAACGCCAGCGCGCTGCAAGCCTTCGGTGACCAACTCGGCGCCCCCGAAACCCTGCGGTGGGCCGCTGAGGCCAACACGTACCACCCCGAACTCCACACCCACAGCCGCACCGGCGAGCGCATCGACGCCATCCGCTTCGACCCCGCCTGGCACGCACTGCTCGGGCTGATGCGCAGCCAGGGCCTGCAGGCGCTGCCGTTTGCCGAACCGCGCCCAGGCGCTTGGGCCGCCCGCACCGCCGGCTACTTCATGCAGGCGCAGATCGAATCCGGCTCGCTGTGCCCGGCGACGATGACCTTCGCCAGCGTCCCCGTGCTGCAGAAAGAGACCGCGTTGTTTGCCGACCTGGGGCCGCGGCTCTACGCTCGCGAACACGATGCACGCGATCTGCCGTGGCGGCAGAAGACTGCCATCCTCATCGGCATGGGTATGACGGAGAAGCAAGGCGGCTCGGACGTGCGCAGCAACACCACGGTGGCGATGCCCCTGCGTGGCGAGGGACGCGGTGCCACGTACGCCATCACCGGGCACAAGTGGTTCTTCTCGGCGCCGATGTGCGATGCGCACTTGGTCGTCGCGCGCATGGGCGCAGAAGACGGGCCACTGTCGTGCTTCTTCGTGCCGCGCTTTCGCGACGATGGCAGCAAGAACCCCATCCAGATCCAACGCCTGAAAGACAAGCTCGGCAACCGCTCCAACGCCAGCAGCGAGGTGGAGTTCCGCGGCGCGGAGGGCATCCTGATCGGCGAGGAGGGGCGCGGCATTCCGACCATCATCGAGATGGCGACGCACACGCGGCTCGATTGCGTGATCGGCAGCGCGGGCATCCTGCGCCACGCGCTGATGCAGGCGCTGCACCATGCGCGCCACCGCATGGCATTCGGGCGGCTGCTGGCCGATCAGCCACTCATGCGCAACGTGCTGGCCGATCTCGCGCTCGAATCGCAAGCCGCGACCTTGCTGATGATGGAACTCGGCGACGCCTTCGAGCGGGCCGACACGGATCCGCTAGCGGCCGCGTGGAAGCGCATCGTCACGCCGGCCGCCAAGTTCTGGGTCTGCAAGCGCGCCATCGAAGCCACCGGCGAGGCGATGGAAGTCTGGGGCGGCAACGGCTACGTGGAAGAAGGGCCGATGGCGCGCCTGTACCGCGAGGCGCCCGTCAATTCCATTTGGGAGGGCTCGGGCAACGTGATGTGCCTGGACGTGCTGCGCGCGATCGGCCGCACGCCGGACGATGCGCTGCGCCTGCTGCACGACATTGGCGAGCGTGCGCAGGGCCACCGGGCCGTGCGCGCGGAACTGGCTGCACTGCAGGCGATGCTGCATCAGCCAGGTGACATCCAGGAGACGTCCGCACGCCGCATCGCGCAAGGGTTAGCGCTCACTGCGCAGGCGGCGCTCATGCTCGCCCATGCCCACCCGGACGACGCCGAGCGCTTCATCGCCAGCCGTTTTCACCATCAGCATGGCCGCGTGTTCGGCACGCTGGATGGCAATGCGCAGGCGTTGGGCGCCATGCTGCAGCGCGCGTGGCCGGTGTAGGGCAGGGGCAACCGCCACGCCAAACCCCGCGGACGGCCCAGCGGCGGGCCCCGGCCCGATACGGTGGCGGACGGATTCCGCACGGTTTGTAGGCCTTCTCTGAATACGTTTGAGGGTATACCCGTAAATCGCGGATAATGCGCGCCCATGGCGGCGCGTGACATTGCTACAGGTCGGGCATCCCGGGGGGGATGACGGCGCGCCCAGCCAGCGCTGCGCAGCCGCGGACACTGTTCCGCAATCGGCTGCGCAGAGGGCCGCGTCGAGAGGGCACCCGACGCGGTCCGGTACCTACCAATAGAAGCCCAGTTCTCTTCTAGGATCGTCAACCATGCTGTTCCCTGCGCGCACGTGGCTGCTGGCCGCGCTTGCCGTTCCCGCCGCTGTTTCCGCTTCCCTTGCAACCGCCGCCTCGCCCACGCTCGATCGCATCCGCGACACCGGCACGGTGCGCCTGGCCTACCGGGAAGATTCAATTCCGTTCTCGTACCTGGACGGCAGCAAGCCGGTCGGCTACTCCATCGACATCTGCTCGCGGCTGGTCGATTCGATCAAGACTTCGCTCAAGCGGTCCGACCTGAAGGTGCAGTACGTACCGGTCACGGCCGTCACCCGTATGGACGTGGTCGCCTCGGGCAAGGCCGACCTGGAATGCGGCTCGACCAACAACTCGCCTGAGCGCCGCCAGAAGGTGGCTTTCACGGTGCCGCACTACATCACCAAGGGTCGCATGCTGGTGAGGGCCAGCTCGTCCATCCAGCAGTGGGAAGACCTGAACGGCAAGACCGTGGTGGCCACACGCGGCTCGACCAATGCGGACGTGGCTCGCAAGCTGAACGACACCGGCATGACCGTGAATGTGGTCGATGCCAACGACCTGCGCAGCGCCTTCGCCATGCTGGCGGATGGCCGCGCGAATGCGTTTGCCGGCGACGACATCCTGCTCGCCGGCATGCGCGCCACGAGCAAGAACCCGGCGGACTACCGCGTGGCGGGCAAGACGCAGCTGGTGTCGTCGTACGCGATCATGCTGAGTAAGCAGGACCCCGAGTTCAAGAAGCTGATCGATCAGTCGATAACGCGGCTGATTGTGGATGGCGAGGTGCCGAAGCTCTACAAGAAGTGGTTCCAGCAGCCGATTCCGCCCAATGGCGTGAATTTGGAAGTGCCGATGAGCTATTTGTTGCGGGATTCGTTTAATACGCCGACGGATAGTGCTGGCAACTAATGCTGCTGGGTCGGGATGGATGCTGGTGGTCCATCCCTGGTTTCATCCCCTGCCGGGGCTGACTCACTTTCTTTGTCTTGCCAAAGAAAGTAAGCAAAGAAAGGCGCGCCCGAGATGGCGACTGATCCCTTGAATTTATGTCGCAGGGAGGGAGAGGAGGCAAACTCGCTTCGCTCAGACAAGCCTCCTCTCTTCTTCCTCCCTGCAACAGAAATTCAAGGCGCCATCTAGGGCATCAACGGCCGAACCATTGGTGTGCGGGTGTTGGCGCCAAGGCGTCTCTTGTTGCTTAGTGCACCTCGGCCGGCGTCGGCTGCGCTGGGGCGCTTGTCACCTCATTCAGCGTCGTGCGCGCGCCTTGTCGAATCAGGTCTGCTGCGCGCTCGGCAATCATGATGATTGGGGCGTTGGTGTTGCCGCCGATCAGCGTCGGCATGACGGAGCCGTCGATCACGCGCAAGCCTGTGACGCCGCGCACGCGTAGTTCTGGGTCCACTACCGCCATTGCATCGTCCGCGCTGCCCATCTTGCAGGTGCCGACGGGGTGGTAGATGGTGTCTGCATGCTGGCGGATCAGCGCGCGCACGGCTTCGTCGTCGGAGCCGTCTCCACGGATGTTTCCTGAATACAGTTCACGCCCGCCCAGGTCGGCCAGCGGCCGCTGCGCGAAGATGCGCTTCACCGCGCGGAAGCCGGCGAGCATGCCGGTCATGTCGTCCGGGTCGGAGAGGAAACGCGGGTCGATCAGCGGTGCCTCGCGTGTGTCGGCGGAGGCGAGTCGCACTTCACCGCGGCTCTTCGGGCGTAGCACGCACACGTGGCACGAATAGCCGTGGCCGTAGTTGAACGTGCGGTTGTGGTTGTCTGCCATGGCGACTACGAAGTGCAGTTGCAGGTCGGGGTCGGCCAAGTCGGGGCGGCTCTTGATGAAGCCGCCGGCCTCGGCAAAGTTGGTGGCCAGCATGCCGCGCCGCTCACGCCGATAGCGGAGGATTTCGCCGAGCATGTGCACGCTGCCGCGCAGCGAATAGCCGATCAAATCCAGATTGAAGACTTTCTTGTGCAGGATGATGTCGAGGTGGTCCTGCAGGTTCTGGCCGACGCCGGGCAGGTCGTGCACAACGGGAATGCCGAGCGAGCGCAGATGCTGCGCCGGGCCCACACCCGAGGCCATCAGCAGTTGCGGTGAGCCGAACGCGCCGGATGACACGATGACCTCGCGGCGTACCTGCAGCGTCTCGGTGCGGCCGCCGCGATCAACCACCACGCCCGTCGCGCGCTTGCCCTCAAAGACGATGCGCAGCGCCTGCGTGTCGGGCAGCACGGTGAGCTGACGGCGGTTGCGGCAGAACGTGGCATCGGCCTTATCACCACCGTGCAGATACGCGCGTGCGGCGTTCCAGCGTTCGCCGTTGTATTGCGTGACTTGGTAGGGGCCGACGCCCTCCTGGTCGGGGCCGTTGAAATCGTTGTTGCGGCGGTAGCCTGCGGCCACGCCGGCATCGACAAAACGTTGTGCAATGGGGTTGCCCGGGGTACCGGCATGCAGGTCGCTCACGTGCAGGGGGCCGGTGCCGCCGTGCAGCGCGTCGTCATCGCGGCCCGCAAAACGCGTGTTGCCTTCGGAGCGTTTGAAGTAGGGCAGTACGTCGTTCCAGCCCCAGCCGGTGCAGCCGAGCGACGCCCAGTGGTTGTAGTCAGAGGGCGTGCCCCGGATATAGATCATCGCGTTGAGCGACGAGCTGCCGCCCAGCCCACGCCCGCGCGGTTGATAACCCTGGCGCCCGCCCAGCCCCGGCTGCGGCGCGGTCAGAAAGCCGTAGTTGCGCTTGTTCTTGAACGGCAGCGACGCCGCACACCCCGCCGGCACCCATACCGAGAGGTGATGGTCATGCGGCCCCGCTTCCAGCAGCGCGACGGTCACGTCCGGGTCTTCCGTCAGGCGTGCGGCCAGCGCACAACCGGCCGAGCCAGCGCCGACGATGACGTAGTCGAAGGTGAGCGCGGGGGTGCTCGCTGGGGTGCTCAATTCCGTGGCCATGGGTGTCTCCGGAGCGGTCTTGTATTGGGCGTGACCTTGCATCCTAGGCGCCATGGCCTGTTTCAAACGATGGGGGTAACCCGGCATTAGAGGCATCGTTCGATGTCATGCAGCAAAGTCGGCCAGCACCGGGCGGAGACCGTTACCCCAAGGCGCGATACGGATTGCCGCACCGCAACAGGCGAGCCGCTTCAGGCGCCCCACATGGGCACAATCGAGGCCGCCAGCAGCACCCCCAGCACGGCGTTCAGCACACGCCACTGGCGCGGCGTCTTCAGCAACTGCGCCAGCACGATGCCGGCCGCGCACCACAGCGACAGCGACGCCAGCGCCGCCAGCCCAAAGGTGGCGCCCAGCAGCGCCGCCAGTTGCAGCGGGCCGCTCGCCAGCATCGCAAAGGAGGCTGCCGCACCCAGCGCCATCGCCCAGCCTTTCGGGTTCAGCCAGAGAAGGCAAGCGCCGCCCAGCAGGGTGGTCGGCACCGCGGCGGTTGCGCTGAGGTTGGGCGGGCCGCTGCGCGCCACCTTCCACGCCAGCCACAGCAGATAGGCGGAGCCCACCGCTTTCATCACGAGCATCAGCCCCGGCGCGGCCATCAGCAGACCCGCCAGGCCAGCCGCAGCACCCGCCGCCAGCGACGCCAGCCCCACGGCAATTCCCACCATCAGCGGAATCGAGCGCCGAAAGCCGAACTGCGAACCCGAAGCCGTCGCCAGCGTGGTCGCCCCACCGGGTGACACCGTGGACACCACGGCAAACAACACCAACGGCGCAATGGAAGACAACGGCTCGACAGCCATGGCGGCACCCCGGGATCACATAAAGGAAAACCACTGTAGAGCGCCCGAAACCATTAGCAAATCGAAGGTTTTTGATGCCATGCATTAGCTTCTAGAATGCAGCGATGGCCAAAAACCTCGACATCACCCTCGTCCGTACCTTCGTTGCCGTGGCGGAAAACGCCAGCATGACGGTCGCGGCCAACGCGCTGCACCTCACGCAAGGCGCCATCAGCCAGCAGATCAAGCGGCTGGAAGACGCCTTCGAATGCCGCCTGTTCGAACGCGACGGCCGCCGGCTCGAACTCACCCACGCCGGCGAGCGCTTCCTCGGCCGCGCCAAACGCCTGCTCGCCCTCAACGACGAAATCTGGGCCGATATGGCTGCGCGCCCGCTGCAGGGCCCGGTGCGCCTGGGTGTGCCGTATGACCTGGTCGGCACCGTTTTCCCGCCTATCTTCAAAGCCTTTACCGAAGCGTGGCCATCGGTGGAGCTGACCATCGTCTGCGGCACGTCGCCCGAACTGGCGGAAGGTATTGCTCGCGGCGAACTCGACGTCGCCGTGGTCGAAGCCCCGGTGGATGAAGCCACGGGCGAATGCCTGTGCGTGGAGCGGCTGGTGTGGGTGGGGGCGCGCGGCGGCAACGTGCATGCGAAGCGCCCGCTGCCGCTGTCGATGGTGGACGAGAGCTGCGCCTTCCGCGCCCGCGTGCTCAAGGCGCTGGGCGAATATGGCATCGAATGGCGCACCGTGTTTGAGAGCGGCAACATCGAGGCGACCACCGCCACGGTGCGCACTGGCCTGACCGTCACCGCGTGGCTCACGCCGACAGTGCCAGCGGATCTGGACATTCTGGGGCCGGAAGCCGGGCTGCCGGAATTGCCGATGTTTGCGATTAGTCTGCTGTTGCCCGCGCAAGGGGCGAGTGCGGCGGCGCAGGCGTTGGGGCAGTGCGTGCGGGACGGGTTTTCTACGCGACAGCGTGTGGGAGAACGGCGCGCCGCCTGACCTGTTGCCGTTACAGGCCGCCGCCCTCGATCTGCACCGACCCATTCGGGGTATCGAGCACGAGCGTCAATGCCGGCCGCGCCGCATCGGCAAATTCCACATGGCGGTTCTCGGGGGCGGAAGCATCCCACCCCAGCCCATCAAACTTTGCTCGGATGGCAGCCATCTCCGGATGCGCGAGTTGGAACCGGTTCAGGCGGAGGCCGACATCCTGCATCTTGTCGGCGGGGCTCTGGCCTCCGGCCCAATCGATCATGGCGGGCCAGCACCCGCCTGCCTCCGCTGCACCGTCTTTGCGGTGGAAGAAATGCCATCGCAAGTCACCACGGGACACTTCAAGCAGTTCGTGTTGCGCCGACTGGATTGCAGTGTTGCGCGCCAGATCGGGAAGGCTGGCTACCCAGCCGAACAACCTCGGCGCATCTTCCAGCTTGCCTTCCTGCATCAGACGGTCCAGTGCAAACCAGCGGGTCCTGTTTGGCGGCGGGACATCGGGATCAATCGCGATGAACTCAAGGAAGACGCCCTGCGCGATCCGCGTCACCAGGTTGTGCGTCCCCATCAGAGGATGCTTGCCTCCTGCAGGCAACTCCACACCAAACAATTGCGAGGCATACGCCTTGGCCTGGTCGAGGGATTGCGCGGCGAAGGCGATGTGATCGATCTTCAAGAGGGCTCCCGTTGGTGTGCGTCTGAAACCTAGGAGCGGAGGATGCCACAGGGCACGTCAAGTGCTGTCTCGCAGATTGAATACGTGGCGTCGTTCTTTCTCCAGTCCCAAAAAACAAAAACCCCGCCAACCGGCGGGGTCCCCCAAATCCTTTCGAGCCTGCAAGCGCATCAAGCCTGCGGCGCGGCCCCATCTTCCGGAGCGGCCTCGGCGCCTTCGGCCTTGGCTTCGTCTTTCTTTTCCAGCATCTCTTCCAGTGCGCCCGCGCCCTTGAAACCGGCAACGGCGGCGACAGCCTTGGTCAGCAGGCCGGCATCCGGATCGACCTTCTCGGCGGCTTCAACGGCGGCGACGGCGCCGGCGATCTTGCCCACTTCATCCAACAGTCCCATGGTCACCTCCGCGTGATTGAACGGGAGAGCCATCTTCCCACCGGCAAGTGGTGGAAGTGCAAGCAAAGTTAAAAAAATTTCCGAGGGCGTTCGTTTGCGTACGCCGTGCATCACTCCGCTTCGGCGCCGGCCGGGGCGATGGTGAGGGCGGCGAGACGTTGGCGCGCGCTATCCGTAATGGGCACCGATTGGCGCGTGCTGACGTCGATCTGCACGATCACCGATTGCGAGGTGGCGGCGCAGCGGCCGTTCTGGAAGATGGCCTGTTCGAGCTTGACGGAGCTGCGCCCCACGTTCGCCACGCGCGTGCCGATCTGCACCGAGCCGGGCCACAGGATTTCGTTGCGGAAATCGAGCACGAGCTGCGCGATCACGAACTCGCAGCCGGGCGCGGCGAGTGGGTTGTCCGGCGTGAACAGCATCTCGACGCGGCCCGTTTCCAGGTACGTGGCGAAGACAGCGTTGTTGATATGGCCCTGGCGATCGGTGTCGCCGTAGCGGAGCTTGTCGGTGGACAGCAGCGGAAAGTCGTTGAGCGACGAGAGCGTCATGGCGATGTGGGGTGAGGCGAGGGTGTGGGCATTGTGCCGGGCTTTGCCGGCTGGCGCAGATGGCGCCTCACCCCAACGCCCGCACCGATGTGCTGATCGCCCGCGCACATTGCAGCAGCGCGGGGCCGAGCTTGGTTTCCATGTCTTCCGGCGTCCATCGCCCGGTGGGGGCGACCAAGTGAATCGCGCCCAACGCGCGCCCGTTACTGCTAACGATGGGCGCGGCGATGGTCATGTCGCCGAGGAACAGTTCTTCGCAGTTGACGGCGTAACCACGCTGGCGCGCCTGGCGCAGCGTTTCCATGATGTCGGCCACGTCGGTGCGCGTATGCATGGTGTGCGCCACACGCTGCGAGGCCTCTACGATGGCCTGTGCTTCGGGCATCGGCAGCGCGCTCAGGTAGGCACGGCCCGATGCCGTGCAGTACATCGGGATGCGGCTGCCGATGGGCATGTGCACCGGCACGAAATGCGCGCTCACAAAGCGGGCGACGTACACCATCTCGTTCTGGTCGGGTTCGGTCAGGCACGAGGTTTCGGTGGTCAGCTTGGTCAGCTCGGCCAGGAACGGGTTGGCCACGTCGATGAGCGTGTCGGCGGCCAGGTAGTTGAAGCCGATCTTCATCACCGCCGGGGTGAGTTGGTAGCGCCGCGTTTGCGGGTGCTTGCGCAGGTAGCCGAGCTGCTCGAGCGTGTAGACCATGCGTTGCGCCGAGCTTTTGTTGATGCCGGTGGCGGCGGCCACTTCGGCAATCGTCATCGTGCGGCGCTGCGCGTTAAAGGCGCCCAGCACGGCCAGCCCTTTCTCCAGCGACTGGTTGAAGAGCAGATCGGGCGCGTCTGCGGGTTCGGCGGTATCGGGGGCGACGGTCATGACGAGTGGCGTCCTGATGGCAAATCAACGCCCAAAGAATCGCATATCGATTCACACGCGTCGATTAGTGGTTTTCCATAGTTATCTATCGATGTGACACGTTCGAATATTGGCATACGCATTGCATAGGCGTGTCCGGACCTCGGGGAATTCACATTCGGGGTGCGTCTTCTTTTCGTTCCTTGGAGGCTTGCCATGTCTGTCGTCACCACTTTCCGTCGCGCCGCACTCGTCTTGTGCATGCTCGGCACCGCATCGTTCGCGTGGGCACAAGGTGGGGCGCCCACCTACAACGTAGGCGCTACCGCCACGGGCGTGCCGTTCACCTTTCTAGATGTGAAGACCAATTCCATCCAGGGGATGATGGTCGACACCGTTACCGCCGTCGGCAAGGCGGGCGGCTTCAACGTGAACGTGCAGCAGACGGTGTTCTCGGCGCTCATCCCGTCGCTCACGTCCAACAAGATCGACATCATCTCGGCGGCGATGCTCAAGACGCCGGCGCGCGCGCAGGTGGTGGACTTTTCCGACCCGGTGTACTCGTACGGCGAGGGCCTGATCGTCAAGGCCGACGACGCCAAAAACTACGCCACGCTCGATGACCTGAAAGGCGAGGTGGTGGGCGCGCAGGTGGGCACGGTGTTCCTCGACATGCTCAACAAGAAGGGCATCTTCAAGGAAGTGCGCAGCTACGACTCGGTGGCCGACATGACGCGCGATCTGGCGCTGGGCCGCATCAAGGCCGGCCTGGGCGATCAGCCGATCATCGCGTACCAGATCCGTCAGAAAACCTTTGAAGGCGTAAAGCTCGCGCCGAATTACAAACCCGCCAACGTGGGCGACGTGTGCCTGGTGGTGCGCAAGGGCGATACCGAAACGCTTACCCGCATCAACAAGGCCATCGCCAAGATCAAGGCCGACGGCACGCTGGATGCCATCGTGAAGAAGTGGGGCATCTGAGCGGGTGATGTGTCATGAGTGTTGCAACGTTCATTGAACACGCGCAGGACTTCCTGCCGATTCTGCTGAAAGGGGCGGTGGTCACGGTGGAAGTGACCGTGCTGTCGTTCCTGCTCAGCAGCGTGATCGGCCTGGGGCTGGCGCTGATGCGGTTGTCGCCCATCAAGGCCGTGTCGACGGCTGGGGCGACCATCGTCAACATCATTCGCGGGCTGCCGATCATCGTGCAGCTCTTCTACATCTACTTCGTGCTGCCGGACATCGGCATTCAGCTCACGGCGTTCCAGGCGGGCGTGATCGGGCTGGGCATTGCGTATTCCGCGTATCAGGCCGAGAACTTTCGCGCCGGTATCGAGGCCGTGGACCCCGGCCAGCGTGAAGCCGCCCAGGCCATGGGCATGCGCGGCGCGCTCATCATGCGGCGCGTGATCCTGCCGCAGGCGTTTCGCATTGCGCTGCCGCCGTACGGCAACACGTTGGTGATGATGCTCAAGGATTCATCGCTGGTGTCCACCATCACGGTGGCGGAGATGACGCGCGCGGGGCAACTCATTGCCTCGTCCACGTTCCAGAACATGACGGTCTACACGCTGGTGGCGCTGCTGTATCTGGTGATGAGCCTGCCGCTGGTGTACGGCCTGCGCCGGTTGGAACGCCGCATGGGCGCGGGGAGAGCAAAGCCATGATCGAGATCCGTGATCTGCAGAAGCACTTTGGTGACCACCACGTACTGCGCGGCGTAAGCCTGCACGTGGACAAGGGCGAAGTCGTCTGTCTGATCGGCCCGTCGGGCTCGGGCAAGTCGACCGTCCTGCGCTGCATCAACGGGCTGGAGTCATATGACGGCGGGGAGATCCGCGCCTTTGGCGAACGCGTCGACCAACACAGCAAGGCCATCCACACCCTGCGCAGCCGCATGGGCATGGTGTTCCAGCGCTTCAACCTGTTCCCGCACCGCAGCGTGCTGGAAAACGTGATGGAAGGCCCGGTCTACGTGAAGGGCGAACGCCCCGAAGCCGCGCGGGCCAAGGCGATGGCACTGCTGGAAAAAGTGGGGCTCGCTGCCAAGGCACAGGCTTACCCGGCGCAACTCTCAGGCGGCCAGCAGCAGCGCGTGGCGATTGCCCGCGCGCTGGCAATGGAGCCCGAGGCGATGCTGTTTGATGAGCCGACTTCCGCGCTCGACCCCGAACTCGTGGGCGATGTGCTGGAGGTGATGCGCGCACTCGCCCGCGAAGGCATGACGATGATCGTCGTCACACACGAGATGGGCTTTGCGCGTGAGGTGGCCGACCGCGTGTGCTTTCTGCACAGCGGCACCATCGTCGAAGAGGGGCCGGCTGCCCAGGTCTTGGGCGCACCGCGCCAGCCGCGCACGCAAGATTTTTTGCGCCGCGTGCTGCACAAGCCGGCAGATGCACCGGCCGGAGACTTGGTGCCATGACGCAACCGCAACTCGACATGGCCTTCGGCGCCGAGCTACTGCCGCCGTCGCTGTGGGCCGCCACCGCACCCGCCGCGCCGCCCACGCCGCCGTTAACGGAATCGATCACGACGGACGTGCTCGTCATCGGTGGCGGCTACACGGGGTTGTCGACCGCGCTGCATTTGGCCGAGCGCGGCACCAACGTCACCGTGCTCGAAGCGAACGATCCGGGCTGGGGTGCCTCGGGCCGCAACGGTGGGCAGGTCAACCCGACGCTCAAGCATGACCCGGATGAACTCGTCAGCCTGTTTGGCGCCGCGCGTGCCGAACCGTTGATCGATGCCGTCTCACGCTCGGCCGACCTGGTGTTCGATTTGATCGAGCGCCACCGCATCGATTGCCAGCCGGTGCGGGCGGGCTGGCTGCAGCTTTCGTATTCCGACAAGGCCGTGCCTGCATTGCATGCACGCGCACGCCAGTGGGAGAAGCGCGGCGTGCCGGTGGAAGTGCTGGATCGCGCGGCGGTCGCCAAGCGCGTCGGCACCGAGTCATTTGCAGGTGCATGGCTCGACGGCCGTGCCGGCGCCATCCAGCCGATGGCGTATGCACGCGGGTTGGTGCGTGCCGCACAACAAGCGGGCGCGGCTGTGCATGGCCACACCGCCGTCACCGCGTTGGAACGGCAGGGCGCGCAGTGGATTGCCACCACCAGCACCGGCGCCAGCGTGCGCGCACAACGCGTGGTGATCGGCACCAATGGGTACACGGGTGCGCTGTGGCCGGGGCTGGCACAGACCGTGCTCTCTGCCAACAGCTTCATCGTCGCCACCAAGCCGCTCAAGACGGCGGATGCGCAAGCAATCCTGGCACGCGGCGAGACGGCTTCCACCTCGCAACGGCTGCTGCTGTATTTCCGCAAAGACGCAGCCGGGCGCCTGCTCATGGGTGGGCGCGGCTTCTTTACCGAGCCGCGCAGTGCGCAGGATTTTGCACACCTCGAACGCTCACTGGAGTTGCTGTTTCCGCAGTTGGGGCCCTTGGAATATGAATACCGCTGGAGCGGCCGCATCGCCATCACGCGGGATTTCATGCCGCACATTCACGAGCCCGCGCCGGGCCTGACGATGGCGCTTGGCTGCAATGGGCGCGGCATCGCGCTGTGCACCAGCCTGGGCCAGCATATTGCTGCACGGCTTGCAGATACTGGCGAGGCGTTTCCGTATCCCGTGTCGCCCATCACGCCGATCCCGCTGCACAGCCTTCAGCGCTTCTACATTGCAGCGGGCGTGGCGTGGTACAGCCTGCTCGACAAGCTGGGCGGCTAACGAGCCACTATGGGCAGACTGATGTGGAATTTCCTGAAGGTATGACGGGAGATTCCGCCGACACCCGCCTTACTTCAAATACGACTTGATCACCTGCATCACGGCATCCAGGTCTTCCTGGCGCTGCGCTTCGGCCGATTCCTTGACCACGTGATCGGTCAGGTGGCCTTCGATCACGGCGGCCATCAGGCCGTTCACCGCACCGCGAATCGCAGCGATCTGCTGCAGCACAGCCGTGCAATCCCCCTCATCGGCGAGTTGTTTTTCCAGGGCGACCGTCTGCCCCTGAATGCGCCGTACACGCGCCAGGAGCTTGGCTTTGTCGCGGATGGTGTGGGCCATGGGTTCAGGTGGTTTGAGGATTGCAGAGTCGGCGGAGGGTAGCACGCCGATACTAGGGGGGAGTATACTGCGCCAACCCGGAAATCGCCACGGACAGGCCCACCCATGACCGCGTTCACCACCCTGTTGCAGCAAGGCAATGCCTGGCTGTTCGTCCCCAGCGCCATCCTGCTGGGCGCCCTGCACGGCCTCGAGCCCGGTCACTCCAAGACGATGATGGCGGCGTTCATTGTCGCCATCAGGGGCACGCTCGGGCAGGCCGTGCTGCTGGGGCTGTCGGCCACGGTGTCGCATACGGCGGTGGTGTGGGCGGTGGCCATGGCGGGGCTGTACTTCGGCCGCAACTGGAATGCGGAGACCACCGAGCCGTACTTCCAGGTGGCATCGGCCGTACTCATCGTGGCCGTGGCAGCCTGGATGATGTGGCGCACGTGGCGCAGCACGCGCGGGCATGACCACGATCACGATCACGCGCACGACCATGACGAAGCCAAGCACATCGACACCGGCCACGGCACGGTCCGGCTTGAGGTGTTTGAAGACGGCATGCCACCACGCTTCCGGCTCACGCGCGAAGGCACACGCGGCCACGCATGGACCGCCGACCAGGTGCAGGTGGTGATCGAGCGCCCCGACGGCAGCCGGCAGACGTTTGCGTTCGTGCAGCGCGATGGCTTTCTGGAATCTGAACAGACCATTCCCGAGCCGCATGCCTTCGTGGCGCGCCTGTCGCTTGGGCATGAACACCATCGGCATGACTACGATGTGGAATTCGCCGAGCACGATCACACGCATGCCGACCACGACCACAGTGGGCTGGACGTGTCGTCCGATGGTTATCAAGACGCCCATGAACGCGCGCACGCCAACGACATCCGCCGCCGCTTCGCCAACCGCGAGGTGACCACCGGGCAGATCATTGTGTTCGGGCTGACGGGTGGGTTGATTCCGTGCCCCGCATCGATCACCGTGCTGCTGCTGTGCCTGCAACTCAAGCAGGTGACATTGGGTGCCGCGCTGGTGCTGTGCTTCAGCATCGGCCTGGCGTTGACGCTGGTCGCGTCCGGCGCGTTGGCTGCGCTGAGCGTGAAGCATGTGTCTAAGCGCTGGAGCGGCTTTGGCGAATTCGCCAGCAAGGCGCCGTATCTGTCGGGCGCGTTGATTTCGCTGGTGGGGCTCTACGTAGGGTGGCAAGGCGTGCACGGGTTGATGCAACTGGTGTAACGGCGCAGCCGGCGCGGGCATCGCCACGCGCACATTTTCCTCGTGTTGCATCCACTGCCGCATGCGCTGCGTATCTGTGGGTACAGGCCGGCGCGGAATGGTTTTTCACCGATGCAGTGTCAGGTTTGCATGATCACCGCGACCAACCTGTGAGGTTGAGACGGCCAAGCGCCGTCAACGACCTGATGGCGTGCCATGTTGGATGGCACCCGTTCACCGCACCAGGAGTTCATCATGCACACCCGCCGTCTCTCGCTGGCATGGCTTGCCACGCTTTCCGCTTCTGCCGCGCTGTTCGCAGCGCTTCCAGCCTCGGCCACACAACCCAAGTTCGACACCTATACGCAAGGCGCCGTCGACAAGACGGATCCGTTCACGCAAGGCGCGGATCGCCCGGCCGACACCCGTGGCACGCTGTCGTGGAAGTACGATCGTTTTGACCCGTACGGGCAAGGGGCAGATCGCCAAACCAGCGCACATGACCTGCTTGCATGGCGTGGAGACACGCGCTATCCGAGCAGTGCGGAGGGGGCTCGCGGCTGACGGGTCATGCGCGAGGGGAGAGGGCCGGCACGTAGGCACGGACCGGCTTCCTCGCCACGGCATCAGTTCGCGAGCGTGGCGCCCTCGGCAATGCGGTCATACAAGGCGCGCGCCGCTGGCGACAACTGCGCCGCCTTGCGCGTCACCAACACCAGCGTGCGCGAGACCACCGGCTCCACCAGTTCAATCGTGCGGATCATCGGGTACGCATTCTTCTGGATGGCCAGCTTCGGCACCACGGCCGCCCCCAGCCCTTCGGCGACCAGCCCCAACGCGGTGGAACTGCGCTGCACTTCGTAGAACGAATGCAGCGTCACGCCGCTGTTTTTTAGCGCGCCGTCCAGCAGGCTGCGGTTGCCGCTCACCTCGCCGGCAAAGATGAGCGGATGCGGTTGCAATGCTGCCCATCGAATGCGCCGCCGCTTGGCGAGCGGGTGATCGTCGCGGCAGACCAGCACATATGGGTCGGTCGTCAACGGCACGCTCACGAGTTCCGGGTGCTGATCGCCCGCAATGCTGATACCGAATTCCGCCTCGCGCCGCAGCACTGCTTGCAGTACCGACGCGGATGCATGATCGAGAATCTTCACGCGATCATGCGGCCGATGTTCGGAGAATGCACGCAAGATACGCGGCAGGTATTGCACGCCCACCGTCGGCACACACGCAATGGTGATGTCGCCACGCTGGCTCAGGCCCGTCTCGCGGATCTCCGTCAACGCATCGGACAACTCGCCCAACAACCGCCGCGCCTGCGGCAGAAAACGCTGGCCGATTTCCGTCAGTTCCGTGCGGCGCGTGGTGCGCTCCACCAGCGCCACGCCCAGAAAGGCTTCCAGCTTGCGCAAGCGCTGCGTGATGGCGGTCTGTGTGACATGCAGCGCATCGGCGGCTTGTGTAAAGCTGCCGCACTCCGCAATCGCCACAAAAGCCTGCACGCCCAGCGTGTCGATTTTCATCAGTGTTTTGAATCAATCCGGAAATTGAATTCATTTTACTGATCGGTTGTCGCCCGACACAATCCAGCGTCAGGCAAACAACGACAAGGAGCACATCGTGACGACCCCACACGATTGGTACGCCAAGCAATACGTGCAATTTGAAGACGAACGCACACGGCCCATCCGCGATTTGCTGGCCGCCGTGCCGCCCACGCCCATCCACGTGGCCATCGACATTGGGTGCGGCCCCGGCAATTCCACCGAAGCCCTGATCGCACGCGCGCCTGCGGCAGCCGTGCGCGGCATCGACGCTTCCGCCGACATGATCCAGGCCGCACGCAAGCGCTTGCCGGAGGTGCGGTTCGACATCGTCGACATTGCAACGTGGGACGAGCCCGGCGCGTATGACCTGATCCTCGCCAATGCGGTGCTGCAATGGCTGCCGGCGCACGACACGCTGTTTCCGAAGCTCATCAGCAAGCTCACGCCCGGCGGCCACTTGGCAGTGCAGATGCCGGACAACCTGGACGAGCCCGCACACCGCCTGATGCGCGAAGTGGGCGCTTCAGGGCCGTGGGCAGACAAGCTCAAGGGTGTGGAACGGACCGAGCGGTTTAATGCGCATTACTACTACGGGCTGCTGGCCCCGCTGTGCGCGCGTGTGGATGTCTGGCGCACCACGTACCACCATCCGCTGCGCGGCGGCGCCGATGCGGTGGTCGAGTGGTTCAAGGGCAGTGCGCTGCGGCCCTTCCTCGCTGGGTTGGATGACGACGCCGAACGCAACGCCTTCCTCACGCGCTACCGCGATGCCGTGGCGCAGGGCTACCCCGCGCAGGATGACGGCACGGTGCTGCTGCCGTTCCCGCGCTTGTTCATCGTGGCCACGCGCAAGTGAAGAGAGCCGCGTCAGCGCGCCGCAAGCATCAGCCCGAGGTTCTGCACTGCGGCGCCCGACGCCCCTTTGCCGAGGTTGTCGAACACGGCACTCAGTAGGACTTGCCCGTGGTCATTGGCGAAGACGCTCAGGCGCATGTCGTTGGTGCCGTTGAGCGCTTGGGGGTCCAGATGCGACAGCGCCGATGCGGCAGCTAGCGGCATCACTTCGACGTGCTCGGCGTCCGCGTAATGGCGGGCCAGGCACGCGTGCAGCGTTACCGCATCGGCGCCGGGCGCCAACAGGCGTTGCTCCAGCGGCACCGTCAACACAATGCCCTGGCGATACGCGCCGTACGCGGGCACGAACATCGGGCGCTGCGTGAGGCCGGCGTGCTGCTGAATCTCCGGCGTGTGCTTGTGCGCCAAACCCAACCCATACACCTGAAACGGCAGCGCGTTGCTGGCATCGGGCCCCTCGTAGGCCTCCACCGACGCGCGGCCGCCGCCGGAATAGCCCGACACCGCATGAATGCTCACGGGGTAGTCCGTCGGCAGCAAACCGGCCTGCACCAGCGGACCCAACAAGCCGATCGCCCCAGTCGGGTAGCAGCCCGGATTGGTCACGCGCGATGCGGTGGCAACGCGCTGCGCCTGTTCGGCCGCCATCTCCGGAAACCCATACGTCCAACCCGGCGTGGTGCGATGCGCGGAGCTGGCATCGATCACGCGCACGCTCGGGTTGACGATGGAGGCCACCGCCTCGCGCGCCGCTGCATCGGGCAGGCACAAGATAGCGATATCGCAAGCGTTGATGGCCTCGGCACGGCGGTGCGGGTCTTTGCGGGCGTCTGCAGGCAGCGTCAGCAGTTGCAGCTCCTGCCGATCCACATGGCCGCGCAGGCGTTCGTGAATCTGCAAGCCGGTGGTGCCTTGGTCACCGTCGATAAAGATGAGGGGCTTGGACATGGCAGCGTCCTTGATGAATTCGAATGGGTAAGCCACCATCTTCGGCTCCCGCCTAGAATATGAAAAGTTGAATTTCCCAACGTTCACATTCAGCATTTCTGAACCATGCGACACATCAGCCTCGACCGTCTGCGCACCCTGGTGGAAGTGGCCGACCGCAGCTCCTTTGCCGAAGCGGCCCGCGCGCTGCATCTGGCGCCACCCACCGTCAGCCTGCACATTGCCGAGCTGGAAGACCGTGTGGGCGCGCCGCTGCTCTCGCGCAAGCGCGGGCAGGTGCAGCCCACCGCCATCGGGCAGGTGATGGTGGAACGCGCCCGCAAGCTGCTGGCCGATGCCGAACAGGCCCTGGACGACATCCAGCGCCAAGTGCAAGGCCTGGGTGGGCGCGTGCGGCTGGGGGCCTCCACCGGCGCGATCGCCCACTTGCTGCCGCAGGCACTGGAGGCGTTGCGACAAAACCATCCCGGCATCGACGTGCAGGTGGCTGTGCTGACCTCGCAAGAGACACTGGCTAAGCTGGCGGAGGGTGCGCTGGATGTCGGCCTGGTGGCATTGCCGCAATCGCAGGTGGCGGGGCTCAACATCAAGCCGTGGCGCCGCGATCCCGTCATGGCCTTTCTGCCCGCGCATTGGACAAGCCCCGCCCGCATCACACCTGCGTGGCTCGCAGCGCAGCCGTTGATCCTGAACGACACCACCACGCGGCTCTCGCGCCAGACCATGGAGTGGTTTGCCGCCGATGGCCAACACCCCGTGCCGCGCATCCAGCTCAACTACAACGACGCCATCAAGAGCCTGGTGGCCGCTGGTTACGGCGCCACGCTGTTGCCGCACGAAGCCTCCGCCGCACCGGCAGACACGCGCATCACCATGCGGCCGCTGCGGCCGGCCTTGTGGCGCGAACTCGGCGTCGCGCACCGTGCCGGGCACGTCGAGCGATCGACGCAGCACGTGTTGGACGCGCTGTGGGCACTGCGGGCGAAGTAACCCGGCCCACCACCTTCAGCCGAGCAGGTACTCACGCGTGAGCTGCCGTGCCCGGTGCAGGCGGCTCTTCACCGCCGCGCGGGTCTCGCGCAGTTGGTCAGCAATCTCGCCGATCGTCATCTCGTTCAGGTCGCGCAGCACGATGATCTCTCGATAGTGCGCGGGCAAGGATTCCAGCGCGGCGGCGATGTCGTGACGCAGGTCGTCGACGGGTTGGCGTGCAAGCCAGGCCTCCACCTTGTCGTCATCCCAGGGGTCGGTGGAAAGCGCCTTGCGCGCCATGCGGTGGCACTCGCGGCGCACTACGGCAAATAGCCAGCTGGAGAACGCCGCCGCCGCGCGCAGCGAGCCCACCTTGCGTGACAGCACCAGCAGGCTTTCCTGCACAGCGTCATCCACGTCGGAGATCAGGCAGTTGCGCTGCGCATAGCGGCGAATATCGGGCTGGCAGACGGCCAGCAGGCGCTCGATGGCCGATACGTCACCCGCGCGGGCGGCATCGAGCAGGGGCTGGTGACGGACCAGATCCATAGCTCAGTTCCGCGGGGGTTGTTGCAGCTTGCGGCCGACCAGCGCACATGCCGGGCAGAAGCCGACCACACCCGTCAGGCCAAACCCGGCACCGGCCGCGGCCAGCAGCCAGTTCCACGGCGCGGTGGCCAAGGCCAGCCCGCCGGCAATCACGGCCAAGGCCAGCACGATGCGCACGGCGCGCTCCCAGTTCGGCACGTTTTTCACATACAGCGCAGTTTTCAGAAACGACATGATGTTCTCCAAAAGAGGGCAGACGAAGGTGAGGGATGTCCTCGCCCCCTAAGAGGCGCCGGCACGCCAAACGGATTCGCATCCGCGAAAAAATTTCGATGCCCGGCGCAAACAAGCGCACGATGACCTGCCTTGCAGGCTGGTTATGCGTATTCGAGTTTGACTTCTTGTGCCGCGGCAACTATCGTAAGATATGTTTTCAGACACAACACGGTGTGCCGCGCAGCCGCCCCGGCAGTCTGCGCACGCCTTCTCCCCGGTCTCTTCGCACCCTCATGCCCCTACTTGAACCCACCCGCGAGCGCCGCCTGCTCTGGCTGCTGGCGCTCACGCAGTTCACCGTCATCATGGATTTCATGGTGATGATGCCGCTTGGCCCCCAGATCATGCACACGTTTGGCATTGGTCCGGCGGCCTTTGCCACGGCGGTGTCGGTGTATTCGCTGTGCTCCGGCGCCTCGGGCCTACTGGCCGCCACCTACACCGACCGCTTCGACCGGCGCCGCTTGCTGCTGGCCGTCTATGGCCTCTTCACGCTGGCCAACCTAGCCTGCGCGCTGTCCAACAGCTACGCCATGCTGCTATTTGCGCGGGCGTTTGCGGGCGTCACGGGCGGCGTGCTCGGCTCGATCATCATGGCGGTGCTGTCGGATGTGATTCCGCCCGCGCGGCGCGGTGCGGCGACCGGTGTGGTGATGTCGTCGTTTGCGCTGGCGGCCATGGCCGGCGTGCCAGTGGGCGTGGCGCTGGGTGCGCACCTCGGCTGGACGGCGCCGTTCTTCCTGCTGACGGCATTGACCGTGCTGATCTGGCTGGGCGCACGCCAGACGGTGCCGCCGTTGACCGCCCACCTGACCGGTACCCGCCAGACGCCGCGCGAGATTCTCACGGGCCTGTGGCAGTTGCTGACCCACCCGCGCCATCTGCGCGCCTTCCTGCTGACCTTCGTGATGATGGGTTCGCACATGCTGGTGATTCCGTTCATCTCGCCGGTGCTGGTGGCCAACCACGGCGTGGCGCCGCAAGACTTGGCGTGGCTGTATGTGGCGGGCGGGGCGGCCTCCTTCTTCAGCTCGCGTGCGGTGGGCAAGCTGGCGGATCGCTACGGCCGCCGCCGCGTGTTCGTGGTGGCCGCGCTGCTGGCGTTCATCCCCGTGCTGGTGATGACGCATCTGCCCGACTGGCCGTTCATCGGCATGCTGCTGTTCTTCCCGTGCTTCATGGTGGTGCTGTCCAGCCGCATGGTGCCGATGCAAGCGCTGATGACCACTGTGCCCAACCCACAGGTGCGCGGCGCGTTTCTGTCGGCCAACAGTGCCGTCATGTCAGTGGGAACGGGCGTGGGCGCGTGGGTGGGCGGTTTGCTCCTCAGCAACGGCGCCGGCGGCCACATTGAAGGCTACGGGGTCAACGGCTGGCTGGCCGTGGCGGCGGGGCTGTTCTCCGTGTTCTGGGTGAGCCAGGTGAAGGGGTCTGACGAACGCGGTGATCCGTCGCTCGCCACGCCCGACGCTCCGCAGTCGGTGCCGCACGCCGTGCCGCAAGCGGCGCAGCGCGATCAGGCATAACGCGCGGTCTAACGCGCACGCACGCCTATTCCGCTTCAAGCACCGTCTTGAGTTTCACCAGGTCACGCTGTACCCACTCGGCGTCGGCGTCGAATTGCGCGTCGTCCATGTTGGGCTGCTGAAACAGCGTGAGCGAGACGGTAGTGCCCGCGCCGTTGCGCACCACGCGCAGCGGCACGTAGACCACACTGCCATCGGGCAGGCGCACCCAGTGGTCGGCAATGCCAAAGGTGTTGGGTGGGCTGAAGCGGATGAACACGGCGCCTTCGTCGCTGCCGGGTGCGCTGGCAATCCACTCATCGGGCGCGGAGCCCGAACCCTGCGTGCCCGGCGTCAGCCCGTCCGACAACCCCGTCGCCCAGATCGGAAAGTTCAGCGGCTCCGCCAGGAAGGCGGCCACGTCGTCAAAGTGACGTTCCACATTGATACTGAGAGTGCGGACGTTGTGCAGCATGAGGCCTCCGTGTGTGGCACGCGCCGGTGCTGCGGAGTATAGGTGGCCGTTATCCCGGCAGCTTGCGGAAGCTGATCGCCAGCCGGTTCCACGTGTTGATGGTGCACACCAGCAGGGTCAGGTCGACCAGCTCTGCATCAGAGAACTGCGCGCGCACCGCGTGCCATACGTTATCCGGCACGCGGGTTTCGCCGACCAGCGTGACGGCTTCCGTCCACGCCAGCGCGGCGCGTTCGCGGTCGGTAAAGAACGGCGTTTCGTGCCAGACGGAGACGGTGGCCAGGCGCCGGTTGTCTTCGCCGGCCTTGCGCGCATCGGCGGTGTGCAGGTCGATGCAGTAGGCGCAGCCGTTGATTTGCGACGCGCGCAGGCGCGCGAGTTCGGTCAGCGGTTTTTCGAGCGTGCTTTTGCTCAGCGCCTTTTCAAGGCCGAGGACGGCCTGCATGGCAGCGGGATTGCTCTTGTTGTAATCGAGACGGGGTTCCACGGGCGGCTCCAACGGTTTGGGGTGACGGATGCCCCCAGCGTAGGCCCTCTAGTGGCTCCGGAACAGCGCCAATCCCCGCAACTTTTAGGTAGCCACATTGCCGAGTGCTTCGGCCAGCCGCGTGAGGCCGGCGTCGATCTCTGCCGCATTCACGTGGCCGTAGCCGAGCAGCAGGCCCGGCTGCGGCGGCCGCGCCACATACATGCGGCCCGTGCCGTAGAGGCCCACGCCAACGCGCTGCGCCGCCTGCACGACCGTCGCCTCCGACAACGGCGCACGCAACTGCGCTGCCATGTGGATCCCCGCCGCCGACGGCAGTGGCGCCATCCACGCGCCAAGCGGCCCACGCAGATGCTGCAGCAGTGCATTGCGGCGCGCGGCGTATTCCTTGTGCATGCGACGCAGGTACTTGGCGAAATCGCCATCGAGCATGAACTTGGCCAGCGCCGCTTGCATGAGCGATTCGCTATGCCAATCCGCCACCTGTTTGGCGCGCCGCAACGGCAACGCCAGCGAGGCCGGCGGCACCACGTAACCGATGCGCAGCTCTGGGAAGATCGTCTTGGAGAACGTGCCCACGTAGGCGACATAGCCGGCGGTGTCCAGGCTCTTGAGCGATTCCATCGGGCGGCCATCGAAGCGGAATTCGCTGTCGTAATCGTCTTCGACGATCAGCGCATCGTGGCGCCGGGCCCAGTCGAGCAGTTGCGCGCGGCGCGCGAGGCTCATCGGCATGCCCAGCGGAAACTGGTGCGAAGGCGTTACGTAGACCAGCTTGGCATGCGGCGGCAGCGCATCGACGATCAGGCCTTCGGCATCCACCGGCACCGGCACCACATTGGCGCCGAGTGCCTGCAGAGCGATGCGCACGGGCGGGTAGCCCGGGTCTTCCACAGCCACCGTCTCACCCGGACGCACGACCACGCGCGCGAGCAGGTCGATGGCCTGCTGCGCCCCCTGCGTGACCACGATATCGGCCCACCCACACACCACCGCACGGCTGAACGCCAGATAACGCGCGATGGCCAGCCGCAACGACTGATCGCCCGCCGGGTCGTGATAACCGCCGCGCCCGCGTGCCTGCTGCCGCAGCGCATGGGCCACGCAGCGGCGCCAGGCATCGAACGGGAACAGGCGCTTCTCCGTCACGCCACCGACAAAGTCGTAGTCCACATGCGCTCGCGGCTGCGGCAACACGTCGGGCAGGTCGTTCCACGGGGTGGGGAATGCGTGCGCAGGCGGTGTGGGCGCAGTGAGTTGCTCTGCGGGTGAGATTGCAGGCGTCCGCCCACACAGCCCTTCAGCAGCCTGCGCCACGAAGGTGCCCGAGCCAGCGCGCGACTGCAGATAACCCTCGGCGATCAGGCGTTCAAACACATCAAGCGTGGTCTTGCGCGACACGCCAATCTGCAGGGCCAGATCGCGCGTGGAAGGCAGCCGCTCTCCCGGCACGAGGCGGCCTTCGAGGATGGCAGTGCGGAGTTGTCGGTAGAGCTGGCCGGCAAGATCGTGCCGGCCGTGGATCGTCAGGTGGACATCCATCGTGGGCGCAGGAAGCGGTGGGGCTGCGCCATTCTACGGAAGCCGTGGATGCGGCGGGGCAGGGCAGTCTCCGGTGTACGGTTTAGAGGATGTCGTCCAGCAGATCGGGGCCGAACACCTCGCGGTGGATACGTTCGGCCGGCACGCCGTTGGCAAGCAGCGCCGCACGCTGCGCCTGCATGAACGGCAGCGGGCCGCAGAGGTAGAAGTCCGCATCGGCGGTGTCATCGGCCACAAACGCGTCGACCGACATGCGGCCCGGCTGTGCAGGGCGGGCCGCAAACTCCGCGTCCTCACCTGACTCCAGGAACACATGCGCCTCGAAATCCGGCAGCACTTGTGCGGCGCGTGCCAGGTCATCGGCATGGGCGACGTGCGCGGCGGCGCGATCCGCATGGCTGAACACGATCCTGCGCGCGCTGCTCTCCTGCGCCAGGGCATTGAGCGTCGCGATCATCGGCGTGATGCCGACGCCGGCCGACATCAGCACGATCGGGTTGTCGGTGGCCAGTTGCGGCACGAAGTCGCCATACGGCTGGCTGACCAGCAGCACCGCGCCTTCGCGTGCGTTGGCATGCAGCCAGTTCGACACGGTGCCGGCAGGGCGGTCCGCGTCTCCGCCGTCGCGCTTGACGGAGATGCGCCACGTGCGGCCGTTGGGGGCATCCGATAGGCTGTATTGACGTTGCTGCAACACCCCCGGCGACAGCTCCACCTGCACCGAGATGTACTGCCCCGGCAGGAAGTCAGCCAGCGGTGCCTCCCCCACGGCTTCGAGCGTGAACGAGACCACGTCTTCGGCTTGCTGACGGCGCTCCACAATGCGCACCGGCTGGCGGTGGTCGGGGCCGCTGCCCGCGTTTTGGTACAGGCGCGCTTCAGCGGCAATCAGTTCAGCCGCGAGCAGCCAATAGGCTTCGTCCCACGCGGCAATCAGCTCAGGTGTGGCGGCATCGCCCAGCACGTCGCCAATCGCGCCGAGCAGGTGGCGCGCGACGATCGGGTAGTGACTCGGCTTGATGCCCACGGCCGCATGCTTGTGCACGATGCGGTTGACCACCGGCCCCAGCGCGGCGTTGTTGCCGTAGTTGGCGGCATACGCAAACACGGCCGAGGCGAGCGACTGCTGCTGCGATCCATTGGCCTGGTTGCCCATGTTGAACACGTTGGTCAGCTCAGGGTGGGCGGCGAACATGTTGCGGTAGAAGGTCTGCGTGATCGTCAGACCGTGCTCGCGCAGCACCGGAACGCTGGCATCAATGAAAGGCTTGGACCGCTCGGACAGCATGGTGAACTCCAAATATGCGTGATGAATGCAACAAATAAGACGGGGGCGCCGTCACGCTTTGTTGTGTTGCATTGCCCGGCAATGAGGCAATCGCTTGCAACGGAGTCTATTAAACATGCATTTGCGAAGCAACAAATTGACCTGCGGCAAACCAGCGCATCTCCCCCGCAACTTCCCGATAAGATGTAGATCTCTTGAATGTTTTTCTTGCGGCACCACCGTTCTCGCCATGCGACTGACCGACTACACCGACTACGCCCTGCGCACGCTCATCTACGTGGCCGTGCACCCGGACGAACTGGTCACCATCCAGCGCATTGCGGACGCGTTCGACATCCCGAAGAACCACCTCATCAAGATCGTGCAGCAGCTCGGGCAGGACGGCTTTTTGCACACGGTGCGCGGGCGGGCAGGGGGCATCACGCTCGGCCGCCCCGCCATCGAGATCAACCTGGGCGACGTAGTGCGCGCCACCGAGCCCGACTTCCGCCTGGTCGAGTGCTTCCACGGTGAAGACAACCACTGCGTCATCACCCGTGTGTGCGGATTGCGCGGCGTGCTGCGCGCCGCGCTGCAGGCGTACTTCGAGGTGCTAGACGCCTACACGCTGCAGGATCTGGTGGACAAGCCCAACGCCGTCAACCGCGCACTGGGCGAGACCACTGCGCTGCCCATGCCGCGCGTGCGTGCCAAGCCGGCGTCGCGCGCGTAGCGTCACCGTCTCTCGCATCTCTGCCCTTTCATTGCACTTCGCAGGCATGTTCGCTGCTGCGAACACGTTGTGGGCCGTGCCAATTCCGGGCGCGGTCCGTTCAACCGACCTGCGGAGGTGTCATGAAATCGACTCACGACAAGCGCGCCAGCAGTGCGCACAAACACGCCCCATCCCAATCGACGTCGCATAGCCACGCCACGGGTGGCGGCAAGCCCGATAGTCCATCCAAGACGAAGCAACACAGCGGACGCACCGAGCATGGCGGGCACGGTTCGACCGAACGCTCAGGTGCCAAGTCGCATGAGCGCGGCACGCACAGCGGCGGGCAAGAGCATGCGACGCATTCGCCCATCGGCATCCAGAAGGCCTTGAAGGGCGCGTCGTATCCGGCCAAGAAGCAGGACCTGCTCGATACCGCGCAAGCCAATGGTGCCGACGACAGCACCCTGCAGACCCTGCGCGATCTGCCGGACAACGAGTACGACACGCCGGCCGCGGTGTCCAAGGCCGTCGGCAAGGAAATGTGATGGCCGCCCAGCACTGGAGGACGATTCCCATGCAACACCAACGATCCAATCATCGTTTCGGCATGCGCCGCGTCGCCGCACTGTGCCTGGCTGGCGGACTGGGCTTTTTTGGCGCGTTGAGTGCCGCCACCGCCGCTGCGGACAAAGCCGACACCACGTACGTCACCAAGGCCGCCGCCGCGGGCATGATGGAAGTCGAGGCCAGCCAGGTGGCCATCACGCGTGCGAGCAACCCCGACGTGCGCGCCTTCGCACAGCGCATGGTGAAGGACCACACGGCCGTCGGCGACGAACTGAAAACGCTCGCGGGCCAGAAGGGCATCACCGTGCCCGACAGCCTGCCCGCCGATGAGCGCGCCAAGGTCGACAAGCTCAATACACTGGAAGGCGCGAAGTTCGACAAGACCTACGCCGATGAGGTGGGCGTGAAGGCGCACAAGGAGGCCGTCTCGCTGTTCGACCAGGCCTCGAAGCACGCCAAGGACCCCGACATCAAGGCGTTCTTTACACACAACCTGCCAGCGCTGCGCGAGCATCTGCAGATGGCGCAACAGCTCAAGTCGGCCAAGTAACTCAGCACCTTCCATGATTCGGCCCCGATATGGGGCCGTTTCACTGCGCGCGGTCGGGCAACCCGAACGGTTCGGCGCGCGCGCCATCGTTTCGCCTCTTGTTTCGCCTTCCCTGTCGCAGATTCACTAGATCGTCATCGTCGGGCGCCAAGATGCGGGCGCAAACGTTTATCTACGCAAGAACCGTCCACACGCATGGGCGGTCGGCGAGCGTTTGCTCGACCCACCATCTGATAGGAAACCACCATGCTTTCAACCAAGAAGACGCTGCTCGCGATGGCAGTGCCGGCCTGCTTGACACTCGGCCTGTACGCCTGCGGTGGCGGCAGCGACGCGCCCGCCACCACCACGACGAGCACCGACACCACGCCGGCCCCCACCACACCGAATACGCCCACCCCGCCCACCAAGCCGCAAGGCATGTGGACCACCGGCGACCTCCACGTGCACACGGCGGAATCCGCCGATGCCGTCACGCCACTGGCGACGGTGCTCGACCACGCTTTCAACCTCAACAGCCTGGACTGGATGGCGGTGTCGAACCACCTGCGTCCCTCGCCGCGCGATGCGACCGGCGCCACGCTCCCGGGCGGCTCGATTGCGGCATCGGCCGGCATCATGCAATACGAGATGCCCGCCATCGCCAGCGCACAGGCCGCCGGCAAATACACGGGCAAGCTGATCTTCTCGGCCGCCGAGTGGGACATGCCCACGCACGACCACCTGAACGTCGGCATCTTCGATGGCACCGACACGCTGCAGACCTCGGGCAAGGGCCTGAACAAGTTCGAGTACTTCTTCACGCAGCAGTCCGCCTCGCTGTTCGACCCGAACGACGTGACCGCCTGGCAGCAGGAAGGCCCGCGCGCTGGCACCACGCATGCGGATGTGGTCAACGCGTTCAAGTGGCTCAAGACGAACTACCCGAGCACCAGCTACGGGCTGATCAACCACCCGTCGCGTAACCCGGGCAAGTACACGGTGGCGGATTTCCGCGAGTTCAACGACACCGCGCCCGACATCATGTTCGGCATCGAAGGCATGGTCGGCAACCAGATGGAGCCCGACCGCGGCGGCTACACCAGCGCCTACATCGACGCCAACCTCAAGAACCGCACCTACGGCGGCGTCGACTATGTGGTCGCGCAAGTGGGCGGGGTGTGGGATGCGCTGCTGGGTGAAGGCCGCCGCATCTGGAACTTTGCCGATTCCGATCACCATTTCGAAGTCGACGCCACGCAGCAGTTCAGCAGCGGCTACTACCCCGGCGAATACGCCAAGACCTACATCTGGCTGCCGGGCACCCCGGGTGCCACCTCCAACCTGAAAACGCTGCTGGGCGCCATGCGCTCGGGCAAATCGTTCGCCGTGTTTGGGGACCTGATCAACGCGCTGGACTTCCACGCCGACACCGCCGCCGCCACGGCCGACATGGGCGGCACGCTCACCGCAAAGGCGGGCGACAAGGTGACGATCACCATCCGCTTCAAGAGCCCCGATCACAACAACTACGAGTTCCCGCTGGGCAGCGGCCTGAAGGCCAACATGCGCCCGGTGGTCGATCACGTGGATCTGATTGCGGGCGATGTGACGGCCAAGGCCGCGCCGGGCACGCCGGAATACGCGAAGGCCACCAACGACTCCACCAAGGTCGTCGCCACCTTCACCAAGACCGACTGGAAAGTCGATGCGGATGGCTACAACAGCATCACGTTCACCACCACGGCCAGCAAGAACCAGTACTTCCGACTGCGCGGCACCAACCTCGGCATGAACGTGTCGGGCGAGACCAGCAACGGCAACCCGCTGCCCGATCAGAAAACGGTGGTGACGGAAAACGTGGCGCGCTTCAACGCCATCAATGACCGCAACTACAACGACCTGTGGTTCTACTCGAACCCGGTGTTTGTGTCGGTGCAGTAACGCAACAGCGCTGGCTCATGCGGCGGCCGGCGCGTCCGTCCGCCGCAACCACACCGTCACGGCGAGGCCCTCGCCGCCGGGCCCCGGCGCCAGCGCAATCTGCCCGCCCATGCGATCGACGATCTGCCGCACGATCGCCAGGCCCAGGCCGCTGCCCTGCGTGTGGGCCGCCAGGCGTGTGAACCGCTCAAACACGCGCGCATAGGCCTCGGGCGGAATGCCGGGGCCGTTGTCAGTCACCGTCAGCATGGCCCAGCCGTAGTCGGCCGACACCTGCACCGTCACGCGGCCGCCTTCGTGCGTGTAGCGCACGGCGTTGTCGACCAGGTTGAACAGCAGCGCAGCAACCAGCGTGCGGTTGCCCGATGTCCACACCGCCCGTTCGGCCGGCTCCATGCCCAGATCAATCTGGCGGCCATCGGCCAGCAGCGCGAGGTCTTCGAGCACGGTGCGGGCCACTTGCACAAGGTCCACCGCCTCGCTCGTGGCAGGTGACGCCTCCGCCTGCGAGAGCAGCAGCAGATCGTTGATCAGGTCGGCCAGATTGCGCGTGCTGGTGCGCGCCGCTTGCAGGACTTCATGCAGCGCGGCGTCCGCGTTGGTTTGCGCGGCCACCTGCATCTGCGTGTTGAGGATCGCCAACGGCGTGCGCATCTGGTGCGCAGCATCGGCAATGAAGCGCTTCTGCGTGAGCGCGTTGTCGGCAATGCGCTGCAGGTACTGGTTGAACGCACCGGCAATCGGCTGCAGCTCGCGCTGCAGGCCGGTGGGGTCCAGTGGCGCGAGGTCCGTCGGCTCGCGTGCCGACACGTTGCCGGCCAGCCGCAAGATCGGCCGCAACTCCAGCGTCAGGCCGATGAGGATCATCGCCAGCGCCAGCCCCACCAGTGAGAGCTGCCGCACGGTGGCGGGCCACCACAGCTGGCGGATCATCGCGTCGCGGCCGTTCATGGTTTGCGCGACGCGGGTGACGACGCGTTCGGTGCGGCCGGCGTCGTACATCGTGCGCACTACGGCGGCCACGTGCACGGGCTGGCCTTCCATGGTGTCGGTGTAGGTACCGGCGTCGGGCTTGCCGGTGGCGTCAAACGCGGGGCGCGTACCAAAGTCGAGCCGCCCGGCCAGCAGGCGGCCATGCTCGGTGCTCACCTGGTACGCCACCTGATCGCGCACGGGTGTCTCCGGCGCGGCAAACACGGCCAGCGCGGCGGGCGGCACGGACACCCGCAGGCGACCTTCGTCCCACTCCACCTGGCCGTTGATCATCTGTGCGGCGGTATCCAGCGCGTGAAAGTGCACGAGATCGGCGTTGTGGCGCGCGGCCGCCAGATCAAGCCAGCCATCTGCCGCCACGTAGACGACCAGCGGCAGCGCCAGCCACAGCACCAGCCGCGCACGCAAGCTGCGCGCACGCGTGGGCGCTAGCGCCCGTACGGCCTGCCCCGGCGGGTCAGGATTGGGCAGCGGAGGCATCGCGCAGCAAGTAACCGAGGCCGCGCAGCGTGACGATGGTGGCCGAAGAATGCTCCAGCTTCTTGCGCAGGCGGTGGATGTAGATTTCGATCGCCTCGGGGCTGGCTTCATCATCCAGCCCGAACACGCCATTGACGAGCGCCGGCTTGGACACCGTCCGCCCCAGCTTCTGCATGAGGATTTCCAGCACGGCGTGCTCGCGCGCCGGCAATACCAACGGTTGGCCGGCCAACGTGAAGGTACGGCCGCCGGTGTGATAGGTCAGGTCCCCACACTGCAGCTCGACAGACTGATCAGGCGTGCTGCGCCGCATCAACACCTGGATGCGCGCAATCAGCTCACGGATCTCGAACGGCTTGACGAGATAGTCGTCGGCACCCGCACCTAGGCAGGCGACCTTGTCGTCGATCCCGCCGCTGGCCGTGAGAATAAGCACCGGCACCGGATTGCGCCGCGCGCGCAAACGTTGCAGTACACCTTGCCCTGACAGCGTCGGCAATTGCAGGTCCAGCAGCACTACGTCGTAGTGTTGCGTGAGCAACAACGTATCTGCGGATTCCCCATCGGTGGCATGATCCACCGTGAAGTGCGCGCGGCGCAGTGCTTCCGACAGCCAGTGCGCGAGGGGGGCGTTGTCTTCGATCAGGAGCAGCTTCATACGAGGGCCACGCCGGGCGGGCCAGTCACCCAATGAAAGCGATTTGCGGGTTGCCGCCTCCTAGAATGGGGGCGGCTGCCTACGCGCGCCGGATGCATCACTGCGTGCATCCGGACGACGCGATACCGATATCTACAAAAGAGCCGGAGACAACTCAATGGGTGTTTTTACCTGCAGGGGCGCGCGCGCACGCGGCCCCCGGGGCTGGATCACAGCGTTGCCGAAGTGGGTTGCCGCGGCCTGCCTAGCAGTGGCAACCTCGCACGCCCTCGCACAAGACCCGACGCGCTTGACCCTCATGGTCAGCGGCACGGCCAAGATGATCTACCTGCCAGCCACGCTGGCACAGCGCCTGGGGTATTTCCGCGACGAGGGGCTCGACGTGGAGCTGCTCTCGCAACCCGCCGGCGTGGATGCCGAGAGCGAACTGCTCACCGGCTTCGCACAGGGTGTGGTCGGCTTTTACGACCACACGATCGACCTGCAGGCCAAGGGCAAGGAGGTGCGCGCCATCGTGGTGTTCAGCCAGGTACCCGGCGAGGCGGAGGTGGTTTCCACGCGCGTGGCCGCCACGGTGCAGAGCCTGCCGGATCTGCGCGGGCGCACGCTGGGCGTGACGGGGCTGGGGTCGTCCACCAGTTTTCTGACGCGTTACCTGATGGCGCAGCAGGGTCTGTCGGCGGCGGACTACACCATGCTGCCGGTCGGCGCGGAACAGAGCTTTGTCAGTGCACTGCGCAGCGGCCGCATCGACGCCGGCATGACCACCGACCCGACAGCCTCGCGCCTGGTGCGCAATGGTGAGGCCCGCATCCTGCTCGATCTGCGCACCCTGGAGAGCACGCGCGCCGCGCTCGGTGGCCCGTACCCGGCGGCGTGCCTGTACCTGCAGACCGAATGGCTGGAGGCCCATCCGGATGTGGCCGCCAAACTGGCCCGCGCCTTCGTGCGGACCTTGCGCTACCTGCACACACACTCGGCGGACGCGATCGCTGCACACATGCCGGCGGAATTCCGGCGCGATCATCCCGAGCTGTACGTCAAAACGCTTGCCGCCGCGTTGCCCACCTTCAGCACCGACGGACGCATGCCGGACGACGGCCCACCCACCGTCCTGCGCGTCCTCGCCGCCAGCAATGCCAACGCGCGCGACAAGCACATCGACCTCTCGCGCACCTATACCAACGAGTTTGTCGATCAGGCGCGCGAGCAACGCTAGCTTAGAAACGCGTGCGCATGCCGAGGCCGAACTCCGTCTGGCTGTTGTGGCCGTTGGTGCTGCCCACGATGTACTGATCCTTCAGCTTCATGTAGTCGGCGGCCACGTAAAACTCGGTGCGCTTGGACACGTGGTAGAACACCGAGCCGTACAGCGTGTTCTTGCGGCCGCTGCCGGATGCCGTGGCGTTCGCCACGTTGGAGTAGGCGTTGAGCGTGCTGCCGTCGGCACCAAAGGCTGCGTTGCCGGCCTTCATGATCTGGTAGCCGATTTCGTAGTCGAAGGCGCCTTGCGGAGCGATCTTCAGCGACACGGTGTAGGCATCGTCCTTGCGGTTGCCCAGCGCGGCCGGTTGTTCGCCGGTGTAGTGGAAGTAGCCAGCATTCACGCGGAACATGCCGAAGATCACGTTGCCGCCCACCGAGTACGAGCGGTCCATGAAGCCGTTGACCTTGGCTTGTTGCGCGAAGCCTGCCAGGTGGAAGTTGTCGCCGTTGTAGCCCAGCGCGAGCGACTCGGTGGTGCCTTGCGTGAACTGGCCCGGCACTTCGCCAAACTGATAGGCCAGGCCGGTGAAGAAGCGGCCATCCCACAGCTTCTTCCACACCACGCCGTTGTTCAGGCGCGTGCCCGTGGCGCTGCCTGCGTAGAAAATCAGTTGCTTGAAGTTGTTGACGTTGGTGTAGCCGCCTTCGTCCAGCGTCACCTTCTCGCTGGTGTACGGGTCGCCGTAGATGCCCGACACATCGCGCGCAATCGCGTTCTGGCGGCCGAAGGTCAGCTTACCGAGCGATTCGCTCGACAGACCCACCCACGCATCGCGGTTGAACAACACCCCCGGGGTGTCCATGTTGCCGGTGGGCGTCTCAAATTCCGATTCCAGCTTGAAGATGGCCGACGTGCCGCCGCCCAGGTCTTCCTTGCCGGTCAGGCCCCAGCGGCTGCCCGAGAACCAGGGCACCTGGAAGCCGGTCAGGCGCGAGCCCGCAGCATTGGCGTTGCTGACGGTGCTGATGGTGGTGTCGATCAGGCCGTAGAGCGTCACGTTCGACGACTGGGCGTGGGCGCCGGTGGCCAGGGTGGCCGCGGCAGCTGCAGTTGCCGCGAGGGCAAACTTGATGCGGGACATTGAAGTCTCCTTCCTTGTGGGTAATGGTGTCCGGTCGTGATGCCGGCTTGGGTAACGCGCCAGAGCGGTGGGTCAGACCGCTCGATGCAATCGCTGGGCGAGCGTAGAAGGGGGCACCTTTCTGGAGCCTTTCGCGTCGGCGTACGCGCAACGAGGGTTGACCCGCATTGGCGGCGCTATTGGGGGCGTTATTGAGGGGCGTTATTGCGCGGCCCGTTGCAACGCATTGCAGTCGCAGAAACCCGGCGCGCGGTAGAGTGTCGCGTCGTCCAACCCCACACCATCCGCCCCACCATGCACCCATCCCAAATGACCGGTCTGCAATTGCTGCAGGCCATGTCGCGCGGTGAGCTGCCACGCGCGTCCATCAGCGAAACCATCCCGATGACGATGGAAGCCATCGACACGGGCGCTGTGCGCTTTATCGCCACGGCAGACAAGCGCCACCTCAATCCGCTGGGCGGCGTGCACGGCGGCTTTGCGGCCACCGTGCTCGATTCCGTCACGGGCTGCGCGGTGCATTCCACGCTCGAAGCGGGCGCGGGCTATGGCACGGTCGACCTGAACGTGAAGATGGTGAAACCGGTGCCAGTGGATATACCGCTGGTGGCCGAAGGCCGCGTGCTGCACGTCTCGCGCACGATCGGCGTGTCGGAGGGGACGCTCAAAACGCAGGACGGCACCTTGCTGGCCCATGCCACGGCAACGTGTGTCATCCGTCGTCCGTAAGCTCGTCGCGTTTATAGGAGTCTTTGATGTCTGAACCGCTGCAAACCCTGTCCGCCAAAACCACTGCCTTGGTACTGATTGACCTGCAACGCGGCATCCTGCCGTTTGCGCAGGGGCCGTATTCGGCGGAGCAGGTCTTGGGCACATCGGCCAAGCTGGCGAAACGTTTTCGTGCATTGGGCGCACCCGTGGTGCTGGTGCGCGTGGGCTGGGCACAGGACTACGCCGACGCACCGCGCCAGCCGGTCGATCGTCCCGCACCGATGCCGGCCGGCGGCCTGCCGCCGCAATGGTGGGAGCAGCCCGCCGAGCTGGAAGTCGCACCCGCCGACATCCAGATCACCAAGCGCCAATGGGGCGCGTTCTACGGCACGGAACTGGACTTGCAATTGCGCCGACGCGGCATCACCACCATCGTGCTGGGCGGTATCTCGACGCACGTGGGTGTGGAATCCACCGCGCGCGCCGCATGGGAACACGGCTACGCGCTGGTGCTGGCCGAGGATGCGATGAGCTCGAACGATGCAGCGCTGCACCGCTCATCGGTCGAGAACGTCTTCCCGCGCCTGGGCCGCGTGCGCGACACGGAGACGATCCTCGCCGCGCTGACGGCCTAAGCCCTGACCACTTACGTGCCGTCCATCGGCACGTACATCACCAAGCGCAGCCGCGGGTCTTCCATCACCGGCAGACCGATGTAGTCGTAGCGGACGATCTTGCCGCCGGGCGTGCGGATCAGCTTGTGCTCGGCGCGCGCGGCGCGCACCTCGTGTTGGCGCCACCAGGTGTCGAACTCGCGGCTCTCGGTGCGCAGCCGGTCGACCAGCGCGACGAGGACGCGGTCGTCCGCATGGGGGTCGTACACCGCGCGAAACTTCGCCAGCATGCGGCGCGCCTCGCTCTCCCACTCGACAAAGCGCTCGCGCGCGTTGGCATACAGGAACATGTAGACCAGCGCGTTGCGGTCTTCCGGCGGCATCGTGCCGAAATCCATGAAGAGCTGCGAAGCGGCATCGTTCCAGCACAGCAGGTCGGTGCGGTAGCTGCGCACGTGCGCAGGCAGGGCCATGCCGGCGACGGCGCGGCGCAACACGTCGGGCACCGCGTCAGCGGCGGACTGCCCCGGCACCGCCGGGAAAACCGCTTCTGCACGCGCCAGACCCCGCATATGGGCACGCTCATCCGATGACAGCTTCAACGCCCGGCCGATCGCCTCGATGGTCGCCACCGAAGGCCGCACGTCGCGCCCCTGCTCGATGCGCACATACCAGTCGATGCTGATGTTGGCGAGCTGCGCGACTTCCTCCCGGCGCAGGCCGGCCGTGCGGCGGCGCCCGCTGCCCTCGGGCAGGCCGACATCCTGCGGGCGCAACTGGCCGCGGCGGCTGCGCAGGAATTCGCCCAGCTCGTTACGGGGCGCGGCGGGGAGGGGGGCCAGGTCTGCAGTGAAATCGTCCATGGGTGCATTACACACAACGGCGCGCAAGGGTGGGAGGGACAACTCAATCCTAGGTTAATCCTAGCTCTGCATCGAATCGGCTCGGGTACCTACGCTGCGTTCACCTCTCTCTTCCGGAGCCGATCGTGACCCACGTTTCCTCGACCTCAACCCCATCTGAACCGCGCCGCTGGCTCGCCTTTGGTGTGATGGTGACGGCGCAATTCATGTTCATCGTGGATGCGTTCATCGCCAATGTGGCGATCCCGAGCATCCGCGCGACTCTGCACGCAACGCCCGCGCAACTAGAGGCCGTGCTGGCGGTGTACCAGCTCGGCTATGCCATTTTGCTGATCACCGGTGGCCGCCTGGGCGATCTGTTCGGGCGGCGGCGCGTGTTCCTGCTCGGGCTGGTGGCCTTTACCGCCACATCGGCCGGCTGCGGGCTGGCGGGCAGTGCGGCGGCGCTCATCGCCTGGCGATTTGCGCAAGGGCTGTCCGCCGCGATGCTGGTGCCGCAGGTGCTGGCGAGCGTGCAGGCGCTCTTCGCCGGCACCGAGCGCGACCGCGCGCTGTCAATCTTCGGGCTAGTAATGGGCACCGGCGGCGCGGCCGGGCTGCTGGTGGGCGGCGCACTCACCAGCGCAGACATTGCCGGGCTGGGCTGGCGCTCGGCCTTCCTGATCAACGTGCCGGTGGGGCTAACGGCAGCGCTGCTCGGCTGGCGCTGGATTCCACGCCCGACGCCCAACGCTGCGAAAGTCCACCTCGACACGGTCGGCGTGACCTGGATGGCCATCAGCGTGGCGGCCGTGCTCGTGCCGTTGCTGTTCGGTCGAGAGCTGCATTGGCCGGTGTGGAGTCTCGCGCTGCTGACCGTGGGCCTGCTCGGCATGGCGACGTTCCAGCAGCTTGAAGCGCGCGTTGACCGCGCAGGCGGTACGCCATTGCTGCCGCCCGCCTTGCTGCAGCATCGTGCCTTCATGACGGGCCTGACCGCGTCGGCGCTGCATTACATCGGGATGATGGCGTTCTTCCTGGTACTGACGCTGTATCTGCAGAACGGACGGCATCTCTCGGCGCTGCACATGGGGGTAGTGATCCTGCCGCTGGCGGTTGCGTTCCTTGTCACCTCGCGCCTCGCCAATGCGCTGGTGCGGCGGTTTGGCGTACGTGCGCTGCTGGGCGGTCTTGGGCTGATGGCGCTCGGGCTGATGGCGCTGCTGTCGGGCTTCGGCGCACCTTTCGGCACAAGCTGGGTGCACCCCGCCACCCCCGACATGACGCGCATCGGCATTGCCGTCACGCTGTACGGCGCGGGGCAGGGGCTGGTCGTCGTTCCGTTGATTGGCCTGGTGCTGACCGGCGTGGCGCGCACGCAGGCTGGAGCCGCTGCGGGGCTGCTGATCACGGCGCAGCAATTGGCGGGCGCGCTGGGCGTGGCATGCATCGGCGGGCTGTATTTCATGTTCGCCGGGGACGGCAGCGCCGCTGGCATGGCGCACGGCACGATGGCCGGGTGCCTGGCCATGCTGGCCGCGCTGGGTGCCGCAGCTGTGGGATTTGCGCGGCTGGGCGCGCAGCAGCGGCACATGGTGGCAACCGGCGCCGTGAGTGCCGCCTGAACGCCGGGCCCGTCATTCCATACCGCGGCGCTCGACACAAGCGCGCCGCAGTGCATTGATCGGCCAGCACAGAGATTCCACACTCGCCCGCGTGATGCGCTTGGCATCGATCTCTGTCTGCTGTCTGCTCTCTGCTTGCGCATGGCCCCTGTCTCCCCGCTTCGCCCCTCAACGTCACTAGCCGCCGATGCACCGTCCACCGTCCCGCTTGCACGCCGCCTCGTCGCGGAAGGGCTGGGGACAGCATTGCTGATTGCGGTGGTGATCGGCACCGGTGTCCACGCCAGCCGTCTCTCCGGCAGCGATGCCACGTGGACACTGCTGGCGCAATCGCTCGCGGGCAGCGCGGGGTTGTTTGCGCTACTGACGATGTTCGGCCCGGTGTCCGGCGCGCATCTGAACCCGGCGGTCACGCTGTCGGCGGTACTGCGAGGCAGCCTGTGCGGGCGCGAAGCGTTGGCCTATCTGATGGCACAAGCCGTGGGGGCCGCGCTCGGTGTGGCTGCTGCCCATGCCATGTACGGCATGCCGGTGTGGGCGGCAGGTACGCATGCCGCCACGGGGTCCGCGCTATGGTGGAGCGAAGCGCTGGCCACGTTCGGGCTGATCGGTGTGGGGATGGCGTGCGGGCGGCATGCACCCAAGCAACTGCCGCTGGCCGTGGCCGCCTACATCGCGGCGGGGTATTGGTTCACCGCTTCGTCGTCGGTGGCCAATCCGGCGTTGGCCCTGGCCTGTGCATTGACCGATGGCCCCTCGGGCATTCACCCGGCGGATGTGCCGGGCTATGTGCTCGCGCAATTGGCGGGCACCTTGCTGGCAACGCCGCTGTTTCATTGGCTGATAGGCACGGAGGCGTCGCAACCGTCGAACACCTCGCATGCCGCCTCGACCGGACCCACATTGCGCATGCCCATTAGCCGCCGCGCCGGCTAAGGCAAATGCCCGATCAGCGGAGAAAGGTCAGCCCGCTGGTACGCGCGTAGTGGAACAGCTCTGTCTCGCGGACGAGACCGAGCTTGCGCAGCGCCGTCGTCTTCTGCGTGCTGACGGTCTTGATGCTGGAGCCGAGCTGCTGCGCGATGTCCGACACCGCCATGCCGCTCGCGTAGAGGCGCACCACCTCACGCTCGCGCGCGCTCAGGGCCTGGATAGCCTCACGCTCGTTGATATGAAAGCCAGCCTCTTCAAGAATGCGCGGGCTGAAGTACTGCACCCCGCGCGAGGCCGCTGAGATGGCGTGGCCAACATGGGCCAGGTCATCGCCCTTGCTCACGATGCCCAGCACGCCGATCTGCCGCATGGTGCGCAGCAGCGCCGGATTGTTGACCATGGTGCAGACCACGATCGGGCGTTTCGGATACCGCTTACGCAAGCGCACCAGCAATTGCATGCTGTCGTAGGCAGGCTCGCCGTTCAGGTTGTAGTCGGTGACGATGACATCGCAGTCGACATGCTTGAGCACCTGCATCAATTCGCGGCCATCCTGCGCCTGCGCGACGATGCGCTGCTGCGGAAACTGCGCAATGGCGGACGTCAATCCCATCAGGATCACCGGATGGTCGTCAGCCACCACGATCGACAAGACAGCTGGCATGCCGCGCGCCCTCACGTGAGCGCAGCCTGTGGGTGGCCTTGTGCAAGGCGCCGCCCGTCGTTGACGCGTGCGCGACGCTCGTTCGGGGAGGCGAAGACGAAATGATCGATCTGCGAAAGCAACGTCGCCTGGGACGCCGCATCCAGCTTGGCGAGCATCAACAGAATGGGATAGATCGGGGCCGACATGGGAGGGGGAAGGACCAACAGAAAGTTGGCCCGTACCATACGCACCCAACGTCACCTCGGGCATCAGACGTTTCTTAGTTTCGACGTCTCGTAACCTTTCGGGGCAGAAGCTATTTCAATCAGTGCTGCGGGAAACTAAACGGGTCCGCAGCATTGCTTGCTAGGCGGCGGCCTGCACGTGCGCCAAGAACGCCGTTGTGGACAGCGGCGCCGCCCACAGGTAGCCCTGTCCCGTCGCACAGCCGAGTGTGCGCAGGGTCTGGCGCTGCGCGTCGGTCTCCACGCCTTCGGCAATGCACTCGAGATGCAGCGTGCGCGCCAGTTCGATCATGGTGCGGCAGATCACGCCGCGCTGGCTGGTCTGATCTACCGCCGCCGTAAACGAGCGGTCGATCTTGAGGATGTTGAAGGGCAGGTCCGCCAGCAGCTTGAGCGTGGCGATGCCCACGCCGAAGTCGTCGATGGCCAGCGGATGGCCCAGCAGACGCAGGCGGTTGAGCACGATGGCGAGCTGCGTGGCATCGGGCACCGGTGAATCTTCCGTCAGCTCGATGGCGATGGCGGTGGGCGAGATGCGCGCCTCGCGCACGGTGGCTTCGATGCGCTCAATGGTGCCGGCCCGGCTGAGCGTCGCGGCCGAAGCATTCACGCCAATCGCCACCGGATGCGCATGCGCAGCCAAGGCATGCTGCACGCGCACGCAATGTTCCAGCACATGGAAGAACAGACCATCGGCCAGCCCCAGGGCCTCGAGGCGCGGCACGAACGCCCCCGGCGATACGCGCCCGTGCACCGGATGCATCCACCGGCACAGCGCCTCGGCGCCAACGATCTGGTTGCTGGCGAGATCATGCTGCGGCTGCAAGACGACCTCGATCTGCTCCGGCGTATCGCGGATCAACGCAGCGAGTTCGTCATCGGAAAAATGCGGCAGGCTGGCTTGGCCGGCGGGCACCGATTCGCGCGCATGCGCGGCGGCTTCCTCCAGCAGCGGCAGCACGTGCGCGGGGCGCAGCGGCTTGTGAATGCCATGGACGCGCGCCAGGCCGATCGCGTCAGCCAGGCTCACGTGCGATTCGACAATCGGCGCATCCATCGCGCTGACCCACGCCCACACGGGTGCCTGTCTCGGAAAGACCTGGCCAGCGCGCAGCCGCATCTGCTCCATCAGTTCGGGGCCGTTCATGCCGGGCATGTCGATGTCGCACAGCACGAGGTCGACATGGCAGAGCTGGAGCAGGTAGAGCGCCTCGCGGCCATCGCAGGCGGTCAGGATCTGCTGGACACCCAGCGTGTGGAGCAGTTGCCGGGCAGCGGCCCGTTGCACGGGGTGGTCGTCCACCACCAGCACGGCGAGTTGCGCGAAGCCTTCCATCGGCCAGTCCTTATTCTTGTTGGTATGGGGCGGAGCGCATCCCGTTTGCGTTTCGTGACATCCGCCATGAGCCGACATTGAAACACCGTGCGCGGGCGTTGTCAGGGTGTCTGGCAGCGCGCCGAACGCAACGCCAGAAAAAACAAAGCCCGCGCAGCTTTTCAACTGCGCGGGCCTTGAGATTTCCCCCAACCTTTTGAGCTTTCCGGCGCCGGTGTCGACGGCGTCGGGATGTCAGAAATCGTGCCCGAAAAAAATGAAGCCCGCAACAGGGGCGGGCTCAAAAGGGGGGGAGTGCTCTCTAAAGAGAGAGCAAGGTGAAGTTTAGTGAAGGTTCGTTTGTCGGACTGTCCGGGCTTCGCCGAATCGCTTGTAGGACAAAGGCTGACGCAGATCCGCGATGTTAGCGGCATAAAGCATGGGGTTGCGCACACATCCGCCACCTAGGCGTGATCCAAACGACGCTTTGAATGTTGTCCATCACCCAGCGCGGGTGTGATGGAAAAACCACCCTAAACGCATGCTTGAAAAAAATGCACGTTGCGATCCGGCAACGTGGCGATCTGTCAGAGCAGAGGAAATCAGCGTAGCCGGAATCGGCTAGAAGGCAAGGCTGCGCAATCGAGATGCAATCGGGCGCGCCAAAGAAAAAAGCCCGAGCACCAGGTGCTCGGGCCACAATCCACCAAGGAGGGTGGAGGAGACAGTTCCCACTATAGCGAATCGTTTGCTGCGATGCAATAAGGTAGAACTACTTAATGTAACGAGAGGCTACAAGCGTTGCCAGGGCGCCACGCTCGCGAAAACGATTGCAAGGGCAACGGGATGACGCAACGCAACAAAACAACGCGGCGCGCCCGGAAGCTCATCACTCCCTTGGCGCGCCGCGCGCAGTTTCCGAAGATCTGACGAAAGTATCCGCTTACTTTTTAGGCAGCATTAAAACGCCGGCAGGATCGCGCCCTTGAACTGCGTGTCGATGAACTTGCGCACCTCTTCCGACTGGTAGGCGTGCACCAGCGTCTTCACCCACGGCTGGTTCTTGTCTTTCTCGCGGACGGCAATCAGGTTCGCGTACGGGCCCTGGCGGTCTTCCAGCGCAATCGCGTCCTTGGTGGGCGACAGGTTGTTCTTGACCGCGTAGTCCGTATTGATGGAAGCGGCGTCCAGATCATCCAGCGAGCGCGGCAACTGGGCCGAATCCAGCTCGATCAGCTTGATCTTCTTGGGGTTCTCGACCACGTCGCGCGGGGTGGCGTTGTTGCCGTTGGTGCCGGCGCCCGCCTTGAGCTTGATCACGCCGGCCTTCTGCAACAGGAGCAGCGCGCGGTTGCCGTTGGACGGGTCATTCTGGATGCCGACCTTGGCGCCTTCCTTGAGCTGCGCCAGCGACTTGATCTTCTTCGAGTAGAAGCCCATCGGCGCCACGTAGGTCAGGCCCACATTGACGATCTTGTAGTGGCGTGCCTGGATCTGGCTGTCGAGGAAGGGCTGGTGCTGGAAGCCGTTGGCGTCCAGATCACCCGAATCGAGCGCGGGGTTGGGCTGGGCGTAGTCGTTGAACTCGATGACCTCGAGGTCCAGGCCGTCCTTCTTGGCGACCTTCTGCACGACTTCCCAGATTTGCGCGTCGGGGCCGCTCATGGTGCCGAGCTTGATCTGTTTGGTGTCGGCGTTGGCTGCGGTCGCAACGGCAAGGGCGATGGCCGGTACGGCAAGGCGGGCCAGGCGGGAGAACAAAGACATGGAGAAACCTCGTGGATTTGTCGTGGATGCGTGAACGAATTCCGCCCGCGGGTAGCGGGCGGTGTGACGCAATCCTGTCATACGAGGTACTCGTAACAGAACGACTTTTTCGGCATGTCCATATGCCCCGCAACGGTGCGGGGGTTAAGCCGCGAGCGCGCCATCTTCCACACGCGGCGGCTCTGCGGCGGGCAGGGCGACGACGAAGCACGCCCCACCATCAATGGGCGCCTCCACCCAAATGCGGCCCCGATGCGCGTCGACGATGGCCTCGCACACGGCCAGGCCCAGGCCGACGCCTGTGGTCGCCGATTCCTGCTCGCCCCGCGTGAACTTCTCGAAGATCGTCCGCACCGCGCCGGGCGGCACGCCGGGGCCATGGTCGCGGACCCGTAGGTGCAGTTCGTTGCCTCCAGTTTCATCCGGGACGATCTCGCCGGAGATGCGGACCTCGGTGCCAGCCGGCGCGAACTTGCCGGCGTTCTCCAGCAGGTTCGACAGCACACGCTCCATGAGTGGCCCATCGCAGCGGATGAGCGGCAGGGCGGCGAGATCATCCACCACCACGCGGTGCTCAGGCAGCGGAATGGCCTGCAGCGCCGCGCCGACGAGTTCCTCCATCGACTGCCACTCCAGCCGAAGTTTGACGTCCTGGTTCTGCAGGCGCGCCATGTCGAGCAGGTTGGTGACCATCGTGCGCATGCGCTGCGCCTGCTGGCCGATGGCAGCGGCGGCTTCGGCTTGCAGCGCGGGCAATGGCGGTTGCGTGCGCAGCAGCGTCTCGGCCATCCCCACGAGCCCGGTGAGCGGCGTGCGCAAATCGTGCGACACGGCGGCCAGCAACGAATTGCGCAGCCGCTCCGATTCAATGCGCACCAGCGCGTCGCGGGCGACTTCCACGTAATGCACGCGCTCGATGGCGATGGCGATGAGCGTGGCGCAGGCGTCGATCTGGCGGCGATTGTCGGGCTGGGTGAGCACGTGGAAGGTTTCGGGCTCCACGGCCAGCACGCCGCGAATGGCCATCGGCGCCTTCAGCGGCAGGTACAGCACCGAGCCCGAGGGCAGCGTGTGCGTGCCGGTGCCGGCGGGCTGGCCGTGCTGATAGGTCCAATCGGCCAGCACGCGGTCGAGGTTCGGCATCCCCGAGGGTGCGGAATTGGACACACTCGCGGCGCCTTCAGGCTTGGCGATCTGCGGCGCGCCGAGCCGGCCATCGAGCCCCACAAAGAAGAACGCGCAGCGCCCGCCAAACGTGGCGTTGACGAAGCGCCCGCCAATGCTGACGATCTGGTCCAGCGTGAGCGCGGCCGACAACTCGCGCGCCGCCTCGTACAGTGCCCGCGCGGCGGCCTCGCGCTGCACGGCCACTTCGGCCTGTTCACGCAGGCCCGCGGTGAGCTGCCCGACCAGCATGCCCACCGCCAGCATCACCGCGAAGGTCAGCAGGTACTGCACGTCGCTCACGGCAAAGGAGAACCGCGGCGGCACGAAGAAGAAATCGAACAGCGCCACCGACAGCACCGATGCCAGCGCCGCCGGCCCGCGCCCGTGGCGCATCGCCACCGCCACCACCGCCGCCAAGAACACCATGACGATGTTGGCGAGATCAAAGACCGGGCGCACCAAGCTGGACAGGGCAGTCGCAATGCCAGCGTACGCGCATGCGGCCACGTAGCCGGGCTTGAGCCAGTTGGTGTCGTCTGCGGCACGTTGCGCGTCGCTGCGCATGTCGGCGCGGCCAATCTCAACAGCCTTCGGCGTGAGCTGGATATGCGCCGGGTCCGCCGCCGCACGAATCACGTCGACTTCCGGGCACTGTCGCGCCAGCGCTTCCGCAAAATCGCCGCTCGGCAAACGGCGCTCCAGCCCGATCGCCAAACGCAGCGCCACCACAATCGCCCGCGCTGAACGCCAGCGCCTTTCCGGCGGCCGCCCGATCACCGCCTTGGTGATGTTGTGGCGACGGATGTAGCCGGTGATGGCCTCGACCGCGTTAGTGCCGGCCAGCGTTTCCACCCGCGCGCCGGCGTCTTCGGCCAGCTTGAGTAGCGCATGCAAGCGCTCGGTGCGCGCATCGGCAGCGCGCAGATGCGGCATCACCACGGCCACGGCGTGCCAGTCGCACTCAAGCTGCGCAGACAAACGCGCGGCACTGCGGATCACCTGTTCGCTATCGCCCTGCGGGTCCAGGCACGCGACGATGGTCTCGCGCGTGCGCCAGACGTTTTCGATGCGGCGTGCGCGGCGGTAGGCCTGCACGTCGTCATCCACGCGATCTGCCGTGCGGCGCAGGGCGAGTTCGCGCAGGGCGATGAGGTTGCCCTTGCGGAAGAAATTGCGCGCCGCGTGCTGGGCCTGCTCGGGCATATAGACCTTGCCCTCGGCCAGGCGGCGCAGCAGTTCGTCGGCGGGCAGGTCGACGAGGATGACTTCATTCGCGCTGTCGAACACGGCGTCGGGCACGGTTTCCCATACGCGGATGCCGGTGATGCTGCCCACCGCCTCGTTCAGGCTGTCGAGGTGCTGGACGTTGACGGTGGTCCAGACGTCGATGCCGGCGGCGAGGAGGTCTTCGATGTCTTGCCAGCGCTTGGGGTGGCGTGAGCCTGCAACGTTGGAGTGTGCAAGCTCGTCGACGAGGATCAGGGCTGGCCTGCGCGCCAGCGCGGCATCGAGGTCGAATTCGGGGAGGCTGCGGCCTTTGTATTCGATCTGGCGGGTGGGGAGGTGTTCCAGGTCTGCGACCAGGGCGGCGGTTTCGGCGCGGCCGTGGGTTTCGACCAGGCCGATGACGGCGTCAATGCCGGCTGCGCGGGCCGCCTTTGCTGCGGAGAGCATGGCGAACGTCTTCCCCACACCTGCGGATGCGCCGAAGTAGATGCGGAGCTTGCCGCGTGAGGCGTGCTCTTCACCGGATTGGAGTTCGGCTAGGAGCGTGTCTGGGTCGGGGCGCTGGTCGGCTGGCATGGGTTGTATTTTGGTTGTTTTTGTTCTTGTGGTGCATCTCCTTTTCACCCCCTGCCGGGGGCGACTCACTTTCTTTGTCTTGCCAAAGAAAGTAAGCAAAGAAAGGCGCGCCCGAGATGGCGAAAGACTCCTTGAATTTATGTCGCAGGGAGGGAAAGGGGAAAACTCGCTGCGCTCAGACAGTTCCCCTTTCTTTTTCCTCCCTGCAACAGAAATTCAAGGCGCCATCTAGGGCAAGGGTAAAGCACCCAATCTCTTGCCAGCGTGCCACTTCGTCTTACTCCCGTTCCCCAGGCTTTGCGGTCTACAACCACTCGCCTCGGCGCTCACACCAGCGCGCCGTCGGTTTGGCCTTTGACTTTCCTGCCCTTGATGGCGCCTTGGATTTTTGTTGCGAGGAGGATAAAGAGGGGAGGCTGTTTGAGCGTAGCGAGTTTGCCTCCTCTCCCTCCTCGCGACAAAAATCCAAGGAGGGGGTCGCCATCTCGGGCGCGCCTTTCTTTTGCTTACTTTTCTTTGGCAAGACAAAGAAAAGTGAGTCGGTCCCGGCAGGGAACGATAGGGGGATGGACCACCAGCAAAAAGAACCGGTGGTCCACACAGTCACTTCAAGTCATCCAGTGCCAAATTCAGCTCCAGCACATTCACCGTAGCCTCCCCAAACAGCCCCAGAATGGGCCCCTTGGTGTTCTCAGCCACGAGCTTCTTCACCAAGTCAGGCGACATGTGCCGAGCCCGCGCCACGCGCTCCACCTGATACGCCGCAGCCGCCGGACTGATCTGCGGGTCCAACCCACTCGCAGATGCCGTCACCAGATCCGCCGGAATCGACGCCGTATTCGTCGGGTCCGCTTCCTTGAGCGCCGCAATCCGCGCCTTGGCCGCCTCCGTCAACGCCGGGTTACTCGGTCCCAAGTTCGAGCCACCAGACGCCGCGGCGTTATATGGATTCGGCGCAGTCGCAGAAATCCGCCCCCAGAAATACTGCGGCGTATCAAAGTTCTGCCCGATCAGCGACGAGCCAACCGGCTTACCATTGCGCTCAATGACCGAGCCCCCGGCCTGCGCCGGAAACAGCGTCTTACCGATGCCCGTCACCACCACCGGATACAGCACCCCGGTAATCAGCGACAGGCCAACGAAGACCACCAGCGCTGCGCGCAGCAGACCACCTTGTTGCGGCACATCAGCCTGCACGGATTGAGTTGTTGTGGTTGCCATGAATGCACTCCTTCCTTACACCCAGCCCATTGCGGCCAGGAACATGTCGATGATCTTGATGCCCGGGAAGGGCAGCAGCAGGCCGCCCAGGCCGTAGATCAAGAGATTGCGGCGCAGCAGCGTGGCAGCACCCAGCGCGCGGTACTTCACGCCCTTGAGCGCCAGCGGAATCAGAAACACGATGATCAGCGCGTTGAAGATCACCGCGCTCATCACGGCCGATGCGGGCGTTGCCAGATGCATGACGTTCAGCGCTGCGAGTTGCGGATACGTCGTCGCAAACGCGGCCGGGATGATGGCGAAGTACTTCGCCACGTCATTGGCGATCGAGAACGTGGTCAGCGAGCCGCGCGTCATCAGCATCTGCTTGCCGATCTCGACAATCTGGATCAGCTTGGTCGGGCTGGAATCCAGGTCGACCATGTTGCCGGCCTCTTTGGCGGCCTGTGTGCCGCTGTTCATGGCGACGGCCACATCAGCCTGCGCGAGGGCAGGGGCATCGTTGGTGCCGTCACCGGTCATGGCGACGAGGCGGCCCTGTGCCTGCTGCTCACGGATCAGCGCGAGCTTGGTCTCGGGCGTGGCCTCGGCGATGAAGTCGTCGACACCCGCTTCTGCTGCGATGGACGCGGCGGTCAGGCGGTTGTCGCCGGTGATCATCACCGTCTTGATGCCCATCTGGCGCAGCTCGGCAAAGCGCTCGCGGATGCCGGCCTTGACGATGTCCTTCAGCTCTACGACGCCAAGCACGCGGTCGTTGTCGGACACCACGAGCGGCGTACCGCCCTGGCGCGCAACGTCATCCACCGCCGTCGATACGGCTTCCGGAAACTTGCCGGCCAGCAGCGTGACGTGCGTGCGGATGGCGTCTGCTGCGCCCTTGCGGATCTGGCGAGCCTCGCCGTTTTGTCCGACGTTGATGCCGCTCATGCGCGTTTGCGCAGAGAAGGCGACGTACACGGGTTGCGTCTTCGCCAGCGCGGCTTCATCGATGGACGCTTCGCCCAGGTTGCGTGCGAGCGTGACGATGCTGCGGCCTTCCGGCGTTTCATCGGCCAGCGAGGAGAGCCATGCCGCTTCGGCCAACGCCTTGGCTGTCACGCCCGGCGCGGGGATGAAGCGCGACGCCTGACGGTTGCCGTGCGTGATCGTGCCGGTCTTGTCGAGCAGCAGCACATCCACGTCACCGGCGGCTTCCACCGCGCGGCCGGACGTGGCGATCACGTTGGCTTGCATCATACGGCTCATGCCCGCCACGCCAATCGCCGAGAGCAGGCCACCGATGGTGGTCGGGATCAAGCACACCAGCAGCGCGACGAGCACGGTAATCGTGATCGGCGAACCAGCCTTCATGGCTTCCACCGAGAACAACGAGTACGGCAGCAGCGTGACGGTGGCCAGCATCAGGATGATGGTCAGGCTCACCAGCAGAATCGTCAGCGCGAGTTCGTTGGGGGTCTTCTGGCGCTTGGCGCCTTCCACCATCGAGATCATCCGATCGAGAAAGCTCTCGCCCGGGTTGGCGGTGATGCGCACGACGATCCAGTCCGACAGCACGCGCGTGCCGCCCGTGACGGACGAGAAATCGCCACCCGATTCGCGGATGACCGGCGCGGATTCGCCCGTGATGGCGCTTTCGTCCACCGAGGCGACGCCTTCGATGACTTCGCCGTCGCCGGGGACCATGTCGCCGGCTTCGATGAGGACGATGTCGCCACGGCGCAGTGCGGTGGCGGCGCGGGGCTCCACGCGATCACGGCGACGCGCATCGGCCAGCACCTTCGCTTGCACCGTCGTCTTGATGCCGCGCAGCGATGCGGCCTGCTGCTTGCTGCGGCCTTCGGCCAGTGCTTCCGCAAAGTTGGCGAACAGCACGGTGAACCACAGCCACACCGACACGGCGAGGATGAAGCCCGCCGGGGCTTCGGCCTGGCCGCGCAGCGCCATGATCCACAGGATGGTGGTGAGGATGCTGCCGACATACACGACAAACATCACCGGGTTCTTGGCCTGCGCAGCAGGCGAGAGTTTGCGGAAGCTATCGACAATGGCCGGCTTGACCAGCGCCGACGAGAACATCGACAGCTTGCGCACCTCCTTGGCGGAGAGCGTGTGTGACGTGCTGCGGGCCTGCGGTTGTTCAACCGCACCGCCGCTCGACTCAAGCTTGTGTTTGACCGTGCGCACAGCCGGTTCGGATTCTGGGTAACGGATCGCCATAAGGCACCTGTTGAGATGGAGTTGGCAGCGCGCGTTAGCGTGCGAGGTGTTCTGCGAGGTGTTCTGCAATCGGGCCGAGCGCCAGCGCCGGGATGTAGGTGAGCGCACCCACCAGCAGCACCGAGCCGATCAGCAGCACGACAAACAGCGGACCATGCGTGGGCAGCGTGCCGACCGTCACAGGCAAGCGCTTCTTGGCAGCAAAGGTGCCCGCCATGGCCAGCACCGGCACGATGATCCAGAAGCGACCCAGCCACATGGCGATGCCCAGCGCGACGTTGTAGAACGGCGTGTTGACAGACAGCCCCGCAAACGCGCTGCCGTTGTTGTTGGCGGCCGAAGAGAACGCGTACAGCACTTCAGAGAAGCCGTGCGTGCCAGGGTTGAAGATGCCCGCCTTGCCCTGCGTCACCACCACGGCGATGGCCGTGCCGACCAGCACCAGCAACGGCGTGACGAGGATCGCGATGGACGTCATCTTCATCTCGAACACCTCGATCTTCTTGCCGAGGTATTCCGGCGTGCGGCCGATCATCAAGCCCGCGATGAACACGGCCAGGATGGCGTACACCAGCATGCCGTACAGGCCCGAGCCCACACCGCCAAACACGACTTCGCCCAGTTGCATCAGGAACATCGGCACGAAGCCGCCCAGCGCGGTGAGCGAGTCATGCATGGCGTTGACCGCCCCGCACGATGCCGCCGTGGTGATGGTGGCAAACAGCGACGACGCCACGATGCCGAAGCGCGTTTCCTTGCCTTCCATGTTGCCGATGGTTTGATCGACGCCGAGGTTGGCAAGCATCGGGTTGGCATGCAGCTCGGCCCACGCCAGGAACGTCGCCAGCGCCACAAACAACACCGTCATGGCCGCCAGCACCGCCCAGCCTTGGCGCCCATCCCCCACCATGCCGCCAAACGTGAAGCACAGCGCCGCCGGGATGATGAAGATCGCCAGCATCTGCACGAAGTTGGTCAGCGCGTTGGGGTTCTCGTACGGGTGCGCCGAGTTGGCATTGAAGAAGCCGCCGCCGTTGGTGCCGATCATCTTGATCGCCTCTTGCGACGCGACCGGGCCCATCGGCAGGGTCTGCGTTTGCGTGGTGGCTTTCTCGGTGACGGGGTTGCCTTGGGCATCCTTGATCGGCTGGCCGCTGGCGTCCATCTTCGGGTTGTCGTACGTGGTGGCGGTGACGGTGGTCACCTCCTTGTACGCATCGAAGTTCTGGATCACGCCCTGGCTCACGAAGAACACCGACACGACGATCGACAGCGGCAGCAGCACGTACACCGTGGCACGCGTGAAGTCGACCCAAAAGTTGCCGATGGTCTTGGCCGAGTGGCGCGCGAAACCGCGGATGAGCGCAATCACCACCGCAATGCCCGTCGCGGCAGACAGGAAGTTCTGCACTGCCAGGCCGAGCATCTGTGTGAGATAGCTCATCGTGCTTTCGCCCGAGTAGCCCTGCCAGTTGGTGTTGGTCACAAAGCTGACCGCCGTGTTGAACGACGAATCCGGCGTGACCGCACCAAAGCTCTGCGGGTTGAGCGGCAGCCACTGCTGCGCGCGTTGCAGTGCATACACCGCCAGCGCGCCCAGCACGTTGACGACGATGACGGCAGCGGCATAGCGCTTCCAGCCCATCTCTGCCTGCGGGTTGACGCCTGCCACGCGATAGAACAGCCGCTCGATGGGGCCGAGCCAGTGTGCGCGCGAAGGTTTGTCACCAAACACGCCGGTCATATACGCGCCCAGCGGTTTGGCCAGAACCAGCAGCACGACCAGATAGATCGCCAGCTGGAGGAGGAACGCATTCATGGTGTGCCTCGCGTTGTTGTTAGAAGCGTTCGGGCCACAGCAGGGCCACGAACAAATAGACGAGCAGGACCACCGTGATGGCCCCGGACAGCACGTAGAGCCAGGTCATTGCTGTTTCTCCATCGCATGCGTGGTGGGTTGGTCTTTCGTGGCGAGCCTGCCGGAGAGGGCGAGTAGCCCGCCCACTGCCAGAGCCAGCACCGCGAGGCCGGCGAGATAAACGAGGTCCATGAACGCTCCCCTTGTCGGTCAGATGGTTAAAACGTTTTGGTGACCGCGAGCAGGGCCGTGGCCTTGCCCATGTAGTTGCCGCGCGTGTTGGTATAGAACGCGCGCGATGCATTCGTATCGATGTAGGCCAGCGATGCGGCCCAGCCGTTGCCGAAGTCCTTCGTCACGCCGACCTTCCAGTCGGCATACGAGGCGCGCACGGCCTGGTGCGGCACTTGTTGGTAGCCGGCATGCAGGTTCAGCGTCAGGCCCCAGAAGCCGGTGTCGAAGTTGCCCGACAGATCAAAGTACTGGCTGTGGTGCGAATCGGGCGTGCCGAACAGGTTCGAGAATGCGTGCGAATACTTGAACGTGACCGGGCCATAGCCGATCTGTGCATAACCTTCGGTGGTATGCGGACGGGTGTAGTCGCTCGGGTAGCTGCCGGGGTACCAGTACTGCAGCACGCCCACATCGATGGGCACGTCCTTCATCAACTCGGTCTTGTAGCCGCCGTAGAAATCCATCTCGATGGGGGCCGACACGTTGGGGTTGGAATCCCCCAGCCAACTGATCGACGAGTTCCAGTTGCCGATGTAGAAGCCGTTCGGCAATGCGTAGTCAACGCCGCCTTGAATGGCGGGCTTGTTGTTGGTCTGCATGAGACCGCGATAGCGGTACTGGCTGGCGAGCGTGACGTTGGCCGTCAGCGGGCTCGCGGGGGCAGCGGCGGGCGCCGGAGCGGCGTCAGTGGATTGCGCAAATGCGGCCGCGCTGGACAGTGCTGCGGCACAGAAGACAACGCCACCGATGACGGTGGCGTGCAAAGAAACCTTGGCTTGCATGGACCTTTCCCTTGTTGTTTTGGGTGCCGTCCGGCTCGGCGCGTGTGCGCGCAACAGGGCCGGAAGCGGCTTGCAGGCGGGCTCCCGTCACAGGGCCTGCGTGCAGTGCAACATTAGGGAAAGGGGGGTAAAAACGGGGTAAAGGTTGGGGGGAGGGGTGTAAACGGGGTGTAAAAATGAAGGCCATCGGTGTGATGAATGCCTATTCACTGGGGCCCCACCAGGTTGCCAGCGTGACAGCCTATTTCGACGTTGGATCCGATGAGGCAAGGGCCACGACAAGTTGCCGTAGCGTGCAAGAATGCAATCGAGTCGTGCCCAAACCCAATACTTATCTCTTCCTAGGCTACGTGACACATGTACATCTTCGTTGACGAATCAGGAACGTTCGCGCTTACCGAGAAAGAGAATGCCTGGTGTGCGATCGCGGCCTTTGTTCTGCCTGAGTCGAAGCGGCGTCCGTTGGATGCGCTCGTTTCAGACTTACGCTTCAAGTACGGAGCGGGCCGTGAGGTCAAGCTTGGTGGTATTCCAGAAGATAGCTTCGTTAAGTTTCTAGTCGCCTTGGAAAAACTTGGTGGCATAGCTTTCGCGCTAGCTGTCGATGTTAGCTTGCATCGTCGTGATGAAATGCTTTGCCATCAGCAGATTCAAGTCGACAAGATCAGGCAGAACATCGAAAAAATGAAGTATGAGGAAGGTCGGAGAATGATCTCGGACCTTGCAGACGAAGTCAGCTCGCTACCGCCGCAGCTCTACACGCAACTCGCTCTGCAAATTGAACTTGTACACACAGTTCTGAAGAACGCACCGCTCTACTATGTGCAACGGCAACCAGCTGCGTTGGCGCACTTTCGGTGGCGCGTAGATCAGAAAGATCAAATACCCAACCGATATGAAAAGGCATTTAAAAAAATCCTGCCCGCACTTTTACAGACGAAGTCTTTACAAGACCCAATGATATTTCTTGAAGGCGAGGACTACCGTTACTTCAAGCGATTCGAATACGAACCCGGTACCGCGCCGAACTATCTCAAGGAAACTTACGGGTTGGACGTTGACCCAAGCAAGGGTAGCGTGAACGTTGGCCGGGTAATCAACGAAGACTTCAGCTATGTGGACTCACAGAAATTCTCCGGCGTCCAGGTTGCAGACATGATCGCCTCGGGTATTCGCCGCGTGCTTCGATCAAATTTCGACTCGCCAGAGAAAGTTGCTTTGGCACTGGGCATGAATATGCTTCAAGCCCCCAAGGGAGAAACAACTGTTCGATTGCTCTCGCTAGATCAAGCCGGGCTAGTTGATGAGAGGGCAGCCACGTTTATTCGACTCATGGGAAGACAAGCTCGACGAATGTTGGTGAGGTAGCTGGGCCCTACACACTCCATCGGTCGTTTGTAGACCGAATCGGCAGGAAGGTGCTGCGCGATATGATCAGCGAGAGCCTTCTTCTTCCGCATCAATCCCATCCCAAACCGTCAACGCCCTATACGCCCCCTCCGCATATTCCAAACACGTCCCCAGATACTCCGCCTGCCGCACCTCATCCATCGCGCGGAAATGCTCGAAGCCACCCGCGTGCAGCCCGATCAAAACGCCGCCGATCGGCACATCTTTGCGAGGTCGTAGATTTCGCTTCGGAGCCTGTCGAAGCGCTGGTTATCGTTGGAACCCATCTTCACGCCAGCGCCATTGGTCCATGGCAGAACAACGTCGTTCAGGCTGCCCATACCGCCATACGCATAGAGCAGGTGTTCGATGCCGTAGCAGTCAAGGGAGCGAATTCGCTCCGCGTCCTTAGCCAACCAATCCGCCCAATGAATCTGCTCGTAAGAGCGAAGTAGCGCTTCCGCTTCATCGAGCAAATTGGCGAGGGTTTCTATATTCGAAGACATTCACACCCCTGTACTTGAGCACTCCCACGGAGAATCGTCGGTCTCGCTGCCGCGATGCCGGTTATCAGAGCGGCGCGGGTTCGCCGTCGGTGGGAAACGTTTGATGTGCTTGCCAGCCGTCGTCCTTTCGAGTCAGTCGAACTGAATTGAGGCCCAGAGGTGCTGGGGCGACCCCTCGCTTGAGCGACCACAGTTCAATCCAGACAGGTGCGCAGGTCACAGTGACCGCATGGGGGTCGTCCGGCCCATCGGGGAACCACCTGCGCAGTGATTCTTTCCAGATGCGTTGCTTCAGTGCGGTCTCCCCAGAGACTGTCGGGGCAGTTCCGATGGTGACGTATCCCGCGTCGGCCATGCTGAGGAAGGACAGGCTGATCGTCTTCCCTTGGCGAATCTCCGACGCTTTGCGCGTTCTCGAATCGGTCATGAACCGAATAGAGAGGTCTTGCTCGATCTCCAAGATCTCGACGACTCTGGAGTTGATCTGACCGGAAGCGTCGATCGAAGACACAAAACAGAAGCTGCAATTGCTAACGATTTCGTGTGCGTGCTGAAGGAGCTGACTAGCATTCATGATTGAATCGCCCCGGCGTTCGAGGAGGCTGGTTGGTTTGAGTTGAGACCGTTGCGGTGGTCTCGCTGGCAAGTTGCCGCCAGCAGTTTGCCCCCGCTTCTGCCGGCGGGATATACCCGATGGGCCAACCCGTCGGATGTGATTAAACCAATGCGCCCATTGCAGGGTGCCCTGAAATCGGGATGGATCGGAGGCGGTAGCGCGACAACGAAGCGCGAACATTCATCGCCTCTCCATACGGTGATGCCGATGTTGGCGATCTCCGCGATCCCGCGTCACACCGGCTCAGCCTCATCCTCCTTCCGCTTCGCGCCCCGACTAAACCGCACCGCCAGCGCTTTCCTGGCCGCATCCAACCCTTCCCCCTGGCCGGCGACTTTGAGAAAGGCGTACCCCTCCATCGCGCCGCTCATCACATCGCTGCCCAGGGCGAGCTGTGAGTCCGACATACGCTCGAAGATGCGCGCCACACGCACGAGGCGGCTGCGGAGCTGATCGAAGCCAGCCAGATCGCGGCGCAGTTCGGCCAGATCAAAGTTGCCGGGCAACACGTTGGGGTTGTTGACCAGCACCTCCACGGCCTTGCGGGCGAACGCTTCGGACTTGTCGCCCATCTTCACCAGTGCCCGGCGTTGCTCGGGCGATAGGTCGATCAGGCTGGCAAGTCGGTCTTCGAGGGTTTTAAGCGCGCCATCCACGGCGGCCAGATCGGCGGGGGTGAGCTGAAACGAGATCAAGTTCTGTGGCATCGGATGTCTCACGGATCGGTTGGCAAGGCCCTGCACGGAGGGCACGACGGCGGGAGATTCGCCGCTGCCACGCAGGCGCGCAATAGCAGAAGGCCGTTCTGGGCGAAGAATCCGAAAAGTCCTATGCCGAGTTCTGAGCTCGGCGTGTGGAGCTTTTTTCTCGGCGGCCCGAGTTCCCAGCTCGGCGCGCGGAGTTATTTTCTCGGCGGTCCGAGTTCTGAGCTCGGCGTGTGGAGAAATTTTCTCGGCAGTCCGAGTTCCGAGCTCGACGCGTGAAGCTTTTTTCTCGGCGGTCCGAGTTCTGAGCTCGGCGCGTGGAGTTATTTTCTCGGCAGCCCAAGTTCCGAGCTCGGCACGCGGAGCTTTTTTCTCGACGGCTCGAGCTCTGCGCTCGACGCGCGGAGTTATTTTCTCGGCGGCTCGAGTTCGGAGCTCGGCACGCGGAGCCCTTTTCTCAGCAATCCGTGGCAGAGGCCTAGGTTGTCGAGCTGGCCAATCATGTCATCAAGCAGCCTGCGGTCTTCTGCGTCGTTGAGTTTCGCGCGATCCGCTTCGAGCCTCTGTCGAAGCTCTTCTTTGTAGAACGGTTGGAATGCCCGTTTGAGGGTCGGCAGCGTGTCGGCCATGGCCTTGAGCACCAGCGATCTGCCTGCTGCAGAAAAGCCGTGTTCCGCGGTGAGCATGACTTCGGCATCCCCCAATGTTGATGAGTAAGCGGTTTGCATGGTCTTCATGTTGGCGACTCGGGTTGCGTACTTCTCATCTTTCGGGACGGTGGATATCAATTCGTCCACCAGGTCCAGGCCCGCGACGGCGACGCGAAGCCGGTAGGCCACGATCGCGGCGGTTTCAAGCTGCGTCTTCCCAGCGCTGTCGCGAGGCGAATCCAGGTACAGCGTCATCAGCGTATTGATGCCGATGGAAAGGGCGAGGTAGTCCCCATAACGCGTCTCCAGCGGCACCGAGGGATTGCGGTAGAAGTCCAAGTTTTCCACGGCCGTCATACGGTTGAGCACCGCGGCCCCATTGCTATCCGAGAAACGGGGTAGGGGCGAAGCACCCGACTCCAAGACATTCACGGCTTGGGTGTAGTCGGCACCTGTCCAGGCGCGCGATGGCGCGGGGATTCCGGCTTTGACGTACGGCGAGGGGGTGTCAGTCTTGCCGGTCTGGGCGATTGCCGGCTGGGCGACGCTGAGCGCGAGGGCTGCGAGGAGGGTGGTGAGGCGCATTGGGTGAGGGGTGTTGATGCGGGGTCAGTTGTGCTGGTTATCGCACAACATTTCCCTTAAGTGGAGAGCAGGCTCGCGACGACCTGCTCCGCTGCTTGGCGTGCAGCGTCCGCAACCTCCTTCGGTAACGGCCATTCGGTGCACGGCACGGTTTGTTCATCAGCGTATGTCTGCGTCGCCAGCATCACCGAAGACGTCGCTTGCACGACATCAATGCAGTGCCCCGACGCAATATCAAGGCTCGCTTTTGCCCGTGCCATTTCGTTCAACACGTGGATCGCATCTTCAAAGCCGGTGGTTGGCCTCACCGCCAACGAAGCGGCCAGCGCGAGCCCGTAGGCCCCAATCTGTCTTCGGGTTTCAGGGCGCGGATAGCGTGGGATGAGGTCTTGAATATCGGCCAGCGAAGCACATGCGATGGTCTCGCCAGGCACTTGAATATGGACTGTGTGTGTCATGTAAAGGGTGTCGTGACTGACCGGATGCACTCACGGCAGGATACACATGCAATCCCATTTTTCTCGGCAGCCCGAGCTCAGAGTTCAGAGCTCGGCGCCCGGCGCGCTCACGGCCGATTGAACAAAAGCCGCTGCGGCCAACGACAGGTGGCGGTTGCGCCAATCGCTGGCTAGCGGCTCGCCGTCTACATCGGGGATGAAGCTGCTGGATCGCGCCTCACCGTAGACGCGCGAGTCGAGGAGGTTGTGCGCCGTGCCCCCAATCTCCCCGCTTCACGTCTTCGAGATCATCCGCCGCGGCGCGCAGTCGGTTTCCGCTCTGGCTTGGGGGCGGGGGACGTGTTCCGGCCCGGATCGGCCTGCAGAGGGGGCGTGCTCGGTTGTGGCTTGCGCTTACGTTGCCCGAACAGCTTGCTGGAGAGGCCGCCGGACTTTTTCGGCGCAGGCGCAATGCCGGCCTTCACATCCATTTGCTGCTTCAAGCGCTCCAGATGCGCGCGCGTGTCGGCGGGCTGCGAATCGGGCCGCGATTCGGGCTGTGACTCGGGCTGTGATTCTGACCGCGAGCGCGGCGGCGACATGGCCAACATGTCGGCAAGCGACGGAGACCGCTGCGCGTCGCGCGATGGTGCCGACGCCTGTTCGTGGCCTGACGCCTCGGGCTCCGATTCGATTTCGGGTCGTGCGCCTTGCACGCTCTGGTACAGCGGGATGTCCGATGAACCCTCGCGCCGCAGCGGACGAGGCGATGGCGGCACGGTGGCAGGACCCTCGCCCTGGGTCGGTTGCTGCGGCGCGTTCTGTTCCGCTGTCAGCTCGGCTTCGTACGCCTTGAGCAGCTTGGCGTCGATGGTGTCGAACACGATCTGGCGTTCGACCTTCAACCCGGTGTTCTGCGTCAGGCGCAGCCCCGCGTTGACGTTGAAACCATCGGCCTCGCTGTATTTTTCATAAGCACGCAAGCCGATCGGCATCCAGGAGTGGGGGGCATTGATGGTCTTGGTGTAAGACGCCGCCAGCTGCTCGTGCAGCTTGGTCTCGCTTTGCGGCGTCACCTGCGAAAGCTGCTGCAGATGGTTGAGCGTTTTCGCAGCGTCGGTTGTGAGGGCCCGCCGCACAAAAAAGGCGTTGTACGGCGTGTCGAGGAGGCGGGCCGTATCCAGATTGTCGTTGACGGCCTTGAGCCCCTTCGCCAGCCCGCCATCGGGATCGTTCCTGTGCGGATAGGCGAAGAATCTCGCCCACTCCTGCTTGGTGGCCTCCACATACCGGGCGTAGTCGTGGAAGCTGTCGAATTCGAAATCGGCCACCGACTTTGTCGGCAGCACGTTGTCCCGATCGATTGCGAGGCGCAGCTTCACGTTCGTGCCGCGCTCTTTGACCACCGCCCCCCCACCGAACAGATCGGCCGACGTGTTGCCGATCGTGCCGGTCACAGCCGAGGTGGTGAGCCCAAGGTTGAGCTTGTGCCGGCTCAGCTTTTGCTCGCGCAGGTTGGCAATCCGGTAAGTGCCGGTGGCGTCGAGCTGCTTGAAGGTCGACAGCCATTGCTTCTCGAACGAGTAGCCCAGGCTCGTGCCGAGGGCACCGGTTTCTTGCTGGCTTTTGCGGTGCTGGCTGGGGTTGAGCAGCTTGGTGACGGAAGCACCGATCCCCACCGACATCTCGCTGCGGTGGGCGCGTGTCTTCTGGTTGATCCAGCTGATCGACAGATCGTGCTCGGCGTAGAACTCGCTGGCGAAGGCGCGGAACAGCGCATCGGCGTCGGGCATGCCCTCGGGCGAGCGGCGCCGGGCATCCGCCGCCGAAAACATGAAGTCGGTCACGCGCGAGAACAACGCGCGGACTTCCGCATCTTTTGCCGCCGTCCGGCGCGGGATTCGGACCATGAGGCCCGTGGCGTCCGTGCGCTCGTGCTCGTACGGATTCACATCCACGTTGGCGCCGGTGCGGCAGCATTTGAATAGTTTCGCGCCAAAGAAGCAGCCCGCGCCGATGCGCCCACGGTGCCGCTTTTCCGTGCCGATGAACAGCTCGGCGGCATGCACGGGGTACGACATAGAGACGGCCGCTTCACGCCCCTTCTCATAACGCAGATCGACACGGGCATTGCCGGCCACCGGCACGCCCATCAGCCGTTTCTTGGCGTTGACGAGTGCCTTGGTGATGCCCTTGGTGCTGAACCCGCCGGTGGTGCCGCGGCTGAAACGGACCGTGTTGCCACCCGGAATTGTCTTCAGGTAATCCACCACCATGGCGCGCACGCTCTCCTGCGATCGGTCGGCCGGGGCCAGCGGCGGCGCCGTGGCAATTTTCCGGGCGGCTTCCATGGCTTGTTGGAACGGCTCGGGCTGCTCGACATTGAGGAAGTTGGCAAGCGCATGCACGTCTTCAAAGCCAAGGCGGACATTGCCAAGATGCTGCCGGACGTTGGCAACCGCCTGTTCCAGTGCCTCGGGGGTGCCCGATGTCACCTTGTTTGCCGCGGCTTCCGTGAACTTGCGAATGCGCTGTTCGACCGCTTCCGGCAATGCGGCAGGCGAGAATTCGCGGCCTAGCACCAGTTGATGCCCCTGGCGCGCGGCGCTGTGTTCGGGCATCCAGTCGTCAAGCGCGACCCGCAGGGCGATCCACTGGCAATGGGTGTCGGTCAACGCATCCGGTCGATGAGGTGCCCCGTCTTCGGAGGCAGCCTCTGTCGGCGGGGGGCTACCGTAAAGGCGCTCCATTTCGGCGGCGACGGCCTGCACCACGTCGCTGACCGCCGGTTTCGCGAGCTCGGCCATCAGCGCCTTCTGCTCGTTCGCCAAGACGGCGCGATCGCCCTGCGCCATCCCCATGCGCGCAGCGGAGAGCGGCGATTTGTGGTGGCTTGGCAATGTCGCGGGCCGGTCATCTTCCATCCGATCGACCCAGGCAAGCGACTTGAACATGCGCGCCTTGAACTGGCTCAGGTCGGAACCCGGTGCGTCGTCGGTGAAGCCGTTGCGCCATGCGACCAGATCACTCTTGTCGGCGGCGCTCAGGGTTGCCGGTCCTGCGCCGTGGATGAGCTTGGCGCTTGCGTCGGACACGCGCTGGGCGAAGTTCACCGCGCTCGACACGGCTTCGTGCGGGGCGAGCCGCGCGGCAATCAGCGCCTCGGGCGTCGGCTTGGCCTTCAGCGCCGTGGCAATGGCGGCGCCGGCCTGCAGATGCATGCGCAGGGTGCCCTGATCGGCGGCGCCCAGGCTGTGGTTGCCGGTGGCGGCGAGCATTGCCTCGAAATTGCCGGTTGCTGCGGCGTGCTGCAACGCGCCCCACGCAACGGCCCGCCCCGATTCGGCATGCTTGAGCTGCTGGTCGTGTGTGTGCAGGTGCGTCGGCGTGGACACAACCGCAATCATTGCCTCCTGCGCGTCGCGGATCGTCTCAGCGATCTGCGCAGAAACCACCACCGGCCCCTTTTGCCCGTGCGCAGGCTGTTGCGGGCCGATTTCATCGGCCACCGCTTCGAGCGCGGCCAGGCACGTTGCGGCGGCCTCGGCGTTGTGCGCATCGAACTGCCCGAGGCTGTCGCGCACCCCCGGCCAATTGGCGAGCGCCTGCGGCGCATGTTGTGCGGCCCCACGCATGGTGATGGGGAAATCTCGCACCGTCTGGATGAATGCCTGCAGGGCCTTGACGTCGATGACATGGGACGGCGCCGACGAAGACGCACCCGCCGCATCGGCCGCACTCGAATCGGCAGCAGTGGTGCACCGGTTTGCCATCAAGGCCTTGCGCGTCTGCTCCAGCGCGCCGCGCAGGGCAAGGATATGGGTGTCGCGCGATGTCTCGGAATGCGTTTTCGCGTTACCGATTTCGGCACCCAGGTCCGCATGCTTCAGATACGAAAAGATGTCGCCATTGAGCGTTGTGGCGTTGCCTGGGTCGAGACGTTCCTTGGCAGACACGAGCGCCAGCGAGACCGCCATGGCGACGGCAGGCGAATGCGCGGCAGCCATCTCCTGGACCCCCGCCACGAACGCCTCGGGTTCGCTGCTGACCTTCGCGGCCAGCGCTTGCCCTTGCGGCGACGCCCAGTAGGCAATGACGTCATCAACGTGTTGCAGCGCCTGCGCCGGTTGCGAGCTGCCGCCGTGGAGACCGGCGCTGGCATTGGCGATCGCCGAAATCTGCGTGCGCAGCCCTGTCATTGCATGATTGAGCGCCTGCGCCGTTCTACGTGCCGAACTCGAAGGACTGCCGGTCTGGGGCGCGTCGCCGCGCGCGGCCGCAATCCGCTGCGCAACTTGCGTGACCTGGGCGAAATCACGCAACGTGGTCGGTTTGCCGGCCCGCGAATGTGCGCTGAATGGGGTGTTCCAGTCGAGTCGGCTGGCGCCGTCCTTGGTCAGGCCACTGAAGGTGCTCTTGACCTGGGCACGCAACGCCTTGCCGACCCGCTTCGCTATGCCGACGTGGGGTTGAGGTGCGTTTGGCAGTGCAGGGGGTGCCGGGGGGGCTTTCTTCAAACCGTCAAGTTCGCCGCGCTGGCGGGACGCCTGTCTGGCAGGCGTGGACGGCGTAGCGGTCTCACCTGTACTCGCCTGTGGCGACGAAGGATGCGTGACGGAAGCACCGGGCGAGATGCAGGGCAGTTTGAGCGGCATGGGGTGGCAGGACACATTGAACCAAGTTGACACCCATCGCAGTCTGGTTGCCCCGGCGGGGGATTGCTCTTTGCCAAACGAAGATGCGATTGCAAAGGCGAAGACGCCCAAGAGCGGGGACGTATGTCATCACGGATGCCAGCGGCATCTGTCCGATCTCTTCTGAATGATCGCTGGCGACCTTCCTAGTCGGTATCCGCACCATAAACGAGGCGGCCATCCGCTCTTGCAGAAAAAACACGACTGGAGGCCCTTTCGAATAGGTGCCACTGCTCATCTGACGAATCGTCACCGTACGGCCACGTTTTAAGCGCTCCGCCCAGGTCGAACGAGAACACCCAGGATCCAGGCGCCGTGCCCGGCACGACAGACAGCAACTTCTGGCCATCGAGGCTTTGCGTTGAAAACGCAATCTGGTCGTCTGGTGATTCGCTGTGGGCGAGATCTCTGCCACTTTGAGCAATCGACCAATGGCAGCAGTAGATCCACAAGCGCCACTCTCCGGTCACCATCACCAGCCTCTGGCTCAGCCGCTCACGGACGCGTTCAGAGACATTGCCCAGAGGGGGCCGTGGCTCTCTGATCCGAAGCGAAGGCTCCCCAAACTCGAAGGTAAGAAAGCTCCCATGCCCCTTCTTCACCAACCACGCGGGTCGCCCATAGACCGCGGACCAAATTTGCTCAAACTGTGTGGAATCCATTTGTTAGTCTTAAATCTGCGTCTGCAGGCGGTACTTGTTTTACGCATGACGCCGCCACAGTGCACTCGTCTTTGCGCCGCCACTTAACGCCCTTGCGCCGAGTACTGGAACGGTTGCAGCTCATAAATAGCCTGATCAGGTCGCACGCTAGATTCAAGCTCGGCTAGGTAGCGCCGAACCCTGCTCAAAGGATGGTCAGGAAACTGGGCATCGAACCTCTGATCATCCGCCTGGTTGCGCATGAATTCAGCACGGTAGACTGGGTCGTACGGGTCCTGCGCCCAACCGATCAATTCGCCTGTTGCTTTATCAATGTTCGGCGGCCCCATCAGAATCATGGCGGCGGCTTCCCGTATGCCTGTAGTACCTCGCTCCATACTCTCCACCTTGATGACGTATGAGCGATCCGCAAAGGGCAGGGTATAGGAACCGATAAAGGCAAAACCGCGTATTTGCTCTATCCGCGCCTTGAGCAGGGTACGCACTGCGCTCAATGAGGCCAGTTGTGCCACGTCTGCCTCGATCAAGGCGAGACCGTGTACCTCAGCCATACGGCGATAGAACACCCGCAGCGCGTCAGCGTCATCAATAGGCGCTTGAATGTCAGGCACGGCCATGAAGTAATTGACCGTGAGCGTGTCCCCCGCCTCGTTGCGGAAAATCGCGATGCGCTCATCTTCCTGCTGCAATATCCATTGCACCGGAAGTTCGAACTGCTGGCTCAGCTGGGGAGCGACGGCGATTTTTTGGACCGGTGCCGCTGAAGGCTCCCGCGGTTTCAGGCCTAGCATCACGCTTATCAGCGCTCGGAATGTCATGCGCTCACTCTTCTTGTTCTGGTTTAAAAAAGCGGACCTCGAATACATCCCTGGTTTCCCTCACCACGATCTTGCGCCCACAGTTTCCGCATGTAAGAAGTAGGTCGGACTGACGAACAAGATCAGAGATGAAATCATCGACACTCTTGCTTTCATGAGCTTCATCGAGGAATTCTTCTGTCGCGAGCAAAGATATGCCCGTTCCGCAGAATAGGTTCTTATGAACAAGCTGGTCGCACTTGCATCGAATCCAAGACCCCATGTTCCGCTTCTCCTGACGTGTACGTGTCGATTTCAAAATGGAGCGCATACGTAGCGCTCCCCCGTAGCCAGCCATTTTCGTAGATGGCCAGGGCTGCCATATCAACAGGTCAACGTGCTCTGGGAAAAACCCAACAAAGCCTTACGCCTTCGACACGGGTTTCAACTCCCACATCGGCAGGTAATTCATGATCGGCCGCTCAAACGTGCCGCCCTTGTCGATAAACGGCTTGCCCGAATCCAGCATCGGCTGGAACGTGTTCAGTTGCTTGGCCGCGTCCAGGTCGGTCCACAGGCTCACGTTCGATAGCGACGAGGTGGACTCGTCTTCGCCCACATAGAAGGCGATCAATCCGCGCATCGCCTCGATGCCGGGCCGAAGCACCGGTTCGAGGTCGTTCATCATCTGCCGCATCTCGGCAAACTTGTCCGGCGGGCACCGGAGAATCGAGACTCTGACGACTGGCTGCATTGGAAGGTCCTCTTGTTGACGTGCGTTGAAAGACAAATCAAAGCGGCTGTGCTTGGAACGTTGGCGTGCCCTGCTTGGAAAGCAGAGGGAGAACCTATGAGCACCACGCTCGAAGTCCCAACGCATCGAGAATATTTCGCTCGTACGTTGGCCAAGCTTGCGCTGAATTTTCGATAGCGAGTTTGGCACCAGGCAGTTGCCAAAAAAGCTGGTCGGTCAGTGCACGGTAGTCGCGATACAGGGCAATGAGCCCGTCCAATCCACGCAAGTTTCTGCTCACACAGTAGGGCGCGGCGAGCTTCCAGTTCACCTGATATTCGACCCATTCCTGGCCACGCTCTGCGCAAACGGTGCGAATGGCACGATCAACATCTTCCTGCCAGAGATACAGAACAAAGGGGTTGAGCGGCGTAATGACCTTCGCCAATGCCTGCACATAGCTGGCGATCAGCTCGCTCTCTGCCTCCATCAACAGCAGGTGTGTGAGGTCGCCATGAAACAGTTGGCCGTCCATCACCGGAATGCAGCGCTTGGCCTGCACGTCCTGCACAAAGGTGCTCCATTTCGCCAAGGCACGCCCTGCAAGATGCTCTGGCGTCGCATCGCGCCACGGTTCGAACCAGTGTTCAAGTTCATCCGTCGCCCGGACCGGATGCGGCTCTGTTCGCTCGTGGATTGCGAGCGCCTGCTGCCCTGCGTCGTGCAAGCGCTGTGCGATCAGCCGCATCGTTGTCGACTTACCCGAGCCCATGATGCCCTCGACAATGACGAGCCCATAGGGGCACTCAGCCTTCCTGGAGTCGGTCGACATAGAGACGATGTGGTGGGTCAAAGCAAGGTCTCCGCCTGCCGAACAAACCGCGCCATGGAGACATCGGCGATATACGACCCGTCCGGCAACCGTATGCGGCGCTCAAACCGGCCTTCTTCTACGAATCCAAAGCGTTGGTACAAGGCAATCGCGCGAGTGTTGGTGGCCCGGACGCGAAGCTCCACCTTTTCGACATGCGGCTGGCTTTCCGCCCAGTCCATGAGTGCGGTCATGAGCGTCGTGCCGATGCCGCGCCCCAGGTGCCCGGGATGCACGACGATCGTGAGGCTGACGACATGAGCGAGCGCCATGAGTGTCATCGGCTCCAGAAGCGCGTGCCCTACCGGCACGCCGCCGCTTTCTGCAATGAGATAGACCCCGTCTTGCTCGAGCAGCTCGATCTTTCGTTCGAAGGCATCGACTTGCAGCTCGTCGGGCCGTGATATCAGTCGCCCCGGAATGCGTGCGGTGGCTTGTTCGGCGGCGCAGAGCGTTGCGGCGTCACCTTTCACTGCTCTGCGGATGGTGGCTGGTTTTGTCATGTCGGCGTGGAGGGATGGACTGATACCCAGCGCTACTGCGCAAGAAATTTAACAACAGCGCCCACCGTAGCCTGCGTCTGCTCCTCCATCAACCAATGCCCCGCATCGGGAATCACCAGTTCCTGCACGTTGCTGGCCGCATTTCGCATGACGATGGCTTCGTTCTCGCCGAAGGACTTGGCGCCGCCGATGGCCAGCACCGGCATGGGCAGCTTGGTCGCGATGGATTTCTGGTTGTCCTCCGCGTCTTGCGGAATCGACAGGAACTGCGCAAACGCCGAGTGCATGGCGCCCGGCTTGGCGTAGAGGCGGGCGTAGTGGACGCGCGTGGCCTCGTCGATCTTGGCAGGGTTGCCGGCAAACTCATTCCAGAACCGGTCGAGGTAGATGCGCTCGCGGCCTTTGACGAGCCGCTCGGCATCGGGGCCGCCGAACGAGAAGTGCCACAGCTTGGGCGAGCGGACGATCTGTTCCCACGGCGGCACGCCCGGCACGGGGGCGTCCATCACGACCTGGCGTGTCGTCTTGTCCGGGTAGCGCGCGGCATACGCGAACGCGACCATGGTGCCGATGTCGTGGCCGACCACGTCGGCCTGGTCGATGTTCAGCTTCGTTAGTACAGCGCGGATGTCGGCAGTCTGGGTGCGCTTGTCATAGCCGCCTTCCGGGTGCGATGACAAACCCATGCCGCGCAGATCCGGCACCACCACGGTGTGGGTGCGTGCCAGCTCAGCGGCCAACGGCGCCCACATGTCGCCCGTGTCGCCAAAGCCGTGCAGCAACACCACGGCAGGCCCGCTGCCGCCCACGCGCACATACAGAGTCGCGCCGTCGGTCTGGATGTTCTGATGGCGGAAACCCGGCGGATACGGTTTCACCTGGGCTTGCGCAAATGGCGTCATGGCCAGCAGGAGCGCAACGGCGGCAATGAGGTTTCGCATGGCGTGTTCTCGGTGGGGGCGGAGGGGTCGGCCGGGGCCGATGGGACGCGGCCCGCTGACTTTGGTCGGGCCGTATGACAGGGCGCTGCACGGACTCGTCAAGCGTAGTACGCGCCACGCGGGGTGCAAGGATGAAGGCGAGGGGTGCCGGCAGTCGAGATACATCCGGCCCGCCCGGCGGCTCGCCCCATCGCGGGTTGATCGGTCGGCTTCCTTACGTACAGACAGCTGTGGATAAGCCCTGTGGATAGGTGCAAAAAACGCTTTTGCATCAAGGGATTGCAGAACGAACAACCTCTCGGGCAGGGTGCGCGGTTAAGCGGATGAGGCGGAGGGATTGCGGCGCTCCTGTTCGAGCGCTGTAGACAAGCCTCCCTGCAGAGCCAGGGCGTTTTCCACAGGAGTTATTCACAGGGCGGGTGGGGTTATCCACATCGGGGGCGATTGGGAGCCCGGTCCAACTAGTGCGGGTAATACTCCAGCTCGGCAATGCGCGCGCGGATGGCTTCGACGTTCAGCCCTTCAATGTCGGGGCTCGCCATGGAGCCACGATCGGCGCGCCAGGGTGCGTTGTCGGCGGCCTTCTGGGCGTTTCGATAGGCCAGCCAGGCACGTTGGGCGTTGTGGATGGCCTCGCGGGATGCCGGGTCGGACTTGCTCAGTACGGCCTGATAGAGCGTGTTCATCTGCCGGTCGTAGGCCTGGTAAGCGGTGTGTGTGCACTCGGTCATGCCGGCCGTCGTCTCGCCGCGCGGTGTCTTCAAGCATTGCTCAAGCGCGATGTCGATGGGGTCGGCAGCCCAGGCCGCCGAGGGCAGCAGCCCGGCCGCGAGTGAGAGTGCTAGCGCGCGTACGATTTGGCGCACATCCTGGGCGGCGGCAGCGCGTGGTTGGCGGGAGGGGTGGTTGGGCATTGGCAGGGCCATGGCTTACCTCAGGGTGGTCGCAGCGGGGGTGCTTGCCATGGTAGGAAAAGTCTTCCCGTGCCGCACCGGCGCTCGGGTACGACAGTGATCATGTGTGGATAAAGCGCACCGCGCGGCTTGGTTACCGAGCACAATGCCGCACCAAAGTGCACGACAAGCCGATACCCAACTACCCCGCCCTGAAACCTCATCCAACACCATGAAGCACAACCACCTCACCAAACTGCTGTGCATTGCCGGCTTGCTGCTGGCCGCCCAAACCACCCACGCCGCCGAAGATGCATGTACCACGCAAGTGGAAAGCGCGATCAAGCGGGCGTACCCATCGGCAAAGCGAACGGGCGACGATTACAAGATCAATGGCGCGCGCATCCAGTTGTCAGAGGCGGCCAGCCCGCACGCGGTCGTGTGCCGCACGTGGCCCGCGCATCCGGAACTCACGCTCATGGCCGTGCCGCTGATACAGAAGGAAGACGAGGGGACCAACGAAGGCGACCTGGAACTGTTCGTGCTCGACAGCAGCAACGCCACCACCATCCGCCAACGGCTGCGCCTACCGGGCCGCATGTCGGACGATGCGGTGCGCATCACGTCCGTCTCGTTCGATACCGCGCGCTATCAGGTGGCGCCAGGCCAGACCGCATTCGGCCTTCGCATCACGAAGGAACACAACTCGCGTGCCATCCCGTTCGGCGAGACCGGCTTGTGGCTTTACACGTTCGATGGCAATCAGTTGAAGCCGGTTTTGAACGGCATCGTCGTCGATCAATATCAGGGCGAATGGGATAGTGACTGTGCGGGCACGTCCAAACAAACTCACCGCACGCTTGCGACAACATCGACTGCACGCAATAGCTACGTCGACATCACAGTATCGGAATCAATAATTTCCACAACCGGCACGCTAGCTAAGAACGGTGAGTGCGGTACACAGGAGACCAAACGGCGCTCAACACACCGGCTGATGTATGACGGCAAACAGTACGTAGTGCCCAAGGCGTTGGCGCCGCTGGAGTGAGCGGCGCAGCGTGCGTCGCTATGCGTACTTGTCGCCCACCGCGCTGCGGATTGGATACGTGTCATAGACGATCACCATCCGTTCAATGCGGCCCGCCGCGTCAAACTCGAACACGTCAACGCATTCAAAACGGGCGGACGAGCCGTCTTTGAATCCCCAGTCGTAGATGAAGTAACCGGTGGCACGCGGGGCGCCCAACGCGCTGGTGCAAATGTCGATGGGTGTGATCTTGCTGGTGCCCGATGCTTCGCTCACTTTTGCGAAGAACGGGGCTGGCGTCATCCACCCTAGGAATGGCGAGAAGATCTGTGCGTCGGGGGTGAACAGTGCGCAGATTTCGACCACGTCGCCGCGTTCGAGGGCCTGCAGATAAGCCTGGATTTGCCGCGTGTATAGTGCTTGCGCCGATGCGTCCATGAGAGTTCTCCATGCGTGGGATACCGGCACGATAGCGATGCAGCCATGACCACACCATCGAATTCTTCGCAAGCAGGGTATGCGGCCGATGCATATACGCTGGCGGAGTTGACGCGCCCGCTGCCCTCGCTCACGGCGTACCAGGCGTTTGTGACGGCGGCGCAGCTGGGCAGCGTCAGCAAAGCGGCGGACCACCTGTGCCGCACGCAGGGCGCGGTCAGTCGTCAGATCCAGCAGTTGGAGGCGCACTATCGGTGCGCGCTGTTTGTGCGCCATGCATCGGGGTTGACGCTCACGGCGGAAGGGCAGGCGCTGCTTCCCGTGGTGGTGGATGCGCTCACGCGGTTGGTGCAGCAGGCAGACGCGCTGGCGGGAACGAAGTCGGTCCTCACGCTCCGGTTGCCGTCCACCTTTGCCGTGCGGTGGCTGCTCCCCCACCTGCCGGAGATTCATGACGCGCTGAACGGCACGGAATTGCGCATTTCGACCTCAGCCGACGACACGCCGGAGTTTGGCGCGCCCGACATCGACGCCATGGTGGTGCGCGGGGTGGGGCAGTGGCCTGGGCTGGAATCTGTGCCGCTCTTTGCAGAAACGCTGACGCCGATGTGCGCGCCCACCATCGCTGCATCGCTCCAGTCGGTGGCTGACCTTGCACAGGCCACGTTGCTGCATCCGGGAGCTGGCCATCATGAATGGCGATGCTGGCTGAACAGCGTGGGATCCGCACAGCTCAATGCCACCGCGGGACTCGTGTTCGATACGCTCGAACTCACGCTCACCGCTGCAGCGCAGGGGCACGGGGTCGCCGTTGGTGATCCGCGTATGGCCATGAGCCGGTTGCAGGACGGCTCGCTCGTTGCCCCGTTCCGGCATTGGGCGCTTAGTGGCCTGGGCTACTTTCTCGTCTATCCGCCGCAGCGTGCAGGTCAACCCAAGATTCGCGCGCTGGCCGACGTGCTGGTCAAGCTGGCGCAAGCGGAGCCGCTGGCGTTCGGCTGAGGCCCATCTGTAGCGGGCGACATGCCGGAAAAGGCGGGCCCCTCATCCCCGCGCATCCGCCATCTCGCCTAGCCGGAAGCCGATTTCGCAAACGCATCGCGCGTCCTATACCTACGGTGTCCGGCGGTGCATCCGTCCGGCCCACCTCAGGAGAACGCCATGCGCATGCTCGTCAACGTACGGATTCCGCACGAACCCTTCAACACCTATGTGCGCGACGGCTCCATCGCCGAGCTGATCCCGCGCGTGATGGCCGAGACCAAGCCCGAAGCTGTCTACTTCACCGAGCAGAACGGCCACCGCGGCGCGGTGCTGATCGTCAACGTGGAATCAGCCTCGCACATTCCCGCGCTGGCCGAGCCGTGGTTCCTGCTGTTCAACGCGGACTGCGAATTCCGCATCGTGATGAGCCCGGAAGATCTGCAGAAGGCGGGGTTGGGGGAGATTGGGGGGAAGTGGAAGTAGCGCAGGCCAACGCAGCCTACAACCCCAACGCCTTCGTCAAAAACGCTTTCACATCCGCTTCCGCGCGTTGGGCCTGCCCCAGATTGGCGCCGGTGGATACGCCCCGGGTCACGCAGCGCGTGTATTCGGCCTGCATGGCCTGAAGGCTGGCGTACTTCTCGCCGGTTTGCAGGTGGTAGTACGCATCGTGTTGCACGTCGAGCATGGTCTGCGGGCAGTCACGCACCGTGGTCGCACCGGGGGCGTACTTGAAGTAGGCGCGCGTGTTGTCGAAGTCGTGGTACGCGCCGGGGTAGACGTGCGTCTCGACGGGCTGGCCATCGCGGCGCATGGTCTCCGCCGCGTTGAGGCACAACTGCGCCGGCGTGTAGTCGTCTTTCTCGCCCAGTGCGAGCATCAGCGGGGCGCCCGTCAGCGGGGGCGGCGGCACCTCCCACCAGAGTTGCGCGCAGCTCGGATAGAAGCCGATGAGTGCGGCAAACCGCGTGTCGTCATCGATGACGCCTTTGCGGAACGCATCGAGCGTCATGTCCAGCGCCACGCCGCCACCGCGCGAGAAGCCGATCTGCCCAATGCGCTTCGGGTCGATGCGCGGGTCGGTGCTCAACAGCTTCAGCGCGAACAGGGCATCCGCATCGTTGGCGGCGGGGCTGAGCTGCGCCTGGTTATCCATCGTGTTGGTAATACCGCGTGGGCCAAACGAATCCACCACGAAGGCGGCAACGCCCCTCTGGTTGAACACGCGCACCCAGCGTTCGACATCTTTGGGCTGCGGCCCCGCCGAGCCGTGCGAAATGACCATGGCCGGCACGCGGCCCTGCACGTTCTCGGGCAGATACAGCGTTCCCCAGATGGGCGTGGGCGTCTTGTCGTACTTGCGGTGCACCAGTTCCCATTTGCTCTTGGGAGTGACGCTGTTGAAGTGGACGCGGCCGGTCGGTGTTGACGAGAGATCACTGACGATTGCTTGCCCGTCCCGCCCAAGCGCGGGCAGCGCCACCGCCAGAACCAGCATGCCAACCATCCAAGCCACCATCGGCATCCAAAGCCATGCCGGCATGCGCCAAAAATCTTTCCTGTCTCGGGAAAGGAAACGGCTTCTCGATTGTTCTTTCATCGGCTTCGAATGGGCCATCGCTGGAATCCTGGATGGGTAGCGATTCTCACACAGCGCACCGCCCATCAGTGCTCCGGCAAAGTCGCGCCCCAAGCCTGCGTCACGTTACCGCCAAGTCGCCACTCGGAAAACGGCCGGCGCGGTGCGATCAAGGCGGGCAGGCGCGCATCGCGCGTGTGAGCGTAGTAGGGCTCCATCCAGCAGAGCTCGTCCTGAAACGTCCACGGAAACAGGTCTTGCTTGATGGGCGTGATCTTTTTGAAGCTCTCAGGGTCGTTGACGGCGTCGATCACCAGATTGGCCAGTCGACCAATGGCGTGACCATTCTCCTGATACAGGTCGATATTGCGGCGCCTGACGAGTTCTGCGGCAAACACCAGCGGAATGAGCGCGAACGTGTGGTAGTGCAGTGCGCGGTTGCCGCGCTTCACTTCGCGCTCAAGCGCACCGTCCGGGCCGATGTCACGGATGCCTTCACGCACGCGCAACAAGCCCGAGTTGATCAGGTCGCCGTTGTTGATGGCCGTACCGATGGCGATCAGGTTGAGGCCGGCCCAGTACACCAGGTTGTTGTGGAGATGGTTGATCGCTTCAGCATTGCGCGTGGCGATGGCGATGCGCTCGAGCCAGGGTGCGATGGCGTCAATCTGCGCCTGGTGCCGCTGGCGAATGTCGGCCGGCATGCGCAAGAGCACCATGGCGAAGTCCGTGCCGGCCCATGACCGCTCATAGTGACCCTGGTAACCGGAAATCTTGCCCATCAATGCATCGGCCTCGGCCCATGCCTGAAGCTGATTGAGCGCGCAGGTCCAATCGCCCTTGTCCGCCGCCGCGTTGAGGTGCGCGATGAAGTTGCGCATTGGTTTGACGTCACGCGCGTAGCCGGCCGCATCGTCATAAAAGCCCGGCGGGTCAATGGTGGACACCGGCGCGGGGATGTCGCAGGCCTGGGCCGCATGGAGGCCACCCAAGCCAGCGCCGACGGCAAGCAGCACGGCAGACAGTGTTCGACGGCAAGCACGACGCATGTGGACCTCCGGGCGGGGGCAACAGAAGGCTGCTGGCTAGGGCGCGATGGTGGCGTGCGCTCATGCAAAACGCGGTGGGTTTAAGCGGCGTTGACGGCGTTACAAATGCGGGCGAGATCGCGGCTCGCTATTTCCTTTTTTAAGAAATCAAAACAAAACCCGATGTAAGGAATACACGCATTCTCAAATCTCGGTGAGATTTACATTCTTTTTAAATCAGATGTCGATCCCTTTCCTAGAATCACGCCGTTCGCACCGATTTGCATGCCTCGGCATCCAGCGGCGCGGGCTGGGCGGATGCTCGCATTGACGGGTCAATCCGGCTTGTTCTTTGCCAACCCATTGGCGCAATTCGATCAAGCCGTTGCGAGCCATTCGCTCACCGGGGAAGTTGAACTCACACCATTGAAAAGAAAAAGGGGGAGTTCGCGCCATTCGCGCTACGTCCATCCGGGAGGATGGACGTAGCGGTTTCTATCGCGGTGCGCGCGAACGAATACGTATGTCTACGCTATTGTTCCAGCGCCGCCGTGGGCGGCTTCAGTTTGTCTCCATTGCTCTGGTTGCTTCGCCTCTGGCTTTGTTCGGGGCGCTTGCGCATGCAGATTGCACCACCACCGGGCAGACCACGATCTGCGATACGGCGGCACCCAACCCAGCCACATCCACCGTCGGCACCGGCAACGTGGCGGCGGAAGACAACCGCGTGGTGACGGTGCAGAACGGCAGCACACTGGCCGTGGGCGACACCAGCGCCATTGCCGTGCGCGACAACGCCAACATTACGGTGCAGACGGGCGGTACGGTCAGCGCCAACGCGGTGTCGACCCCCGGCTTTTACGGTACGGGCGGCAACGCGATCGACTTCCGCAACAACAGCACGCTCACGGTAGAGCAAGGCGCCCAGGTGCTGGCCAACGGCACGCAGCTCAGCGGCGAGGCGGTCAACCCGGAAGGCACGGGCAACACCATCATCAACAACGGCCTGATCAAATCGGCGCATGGCGCGGCGATCTGGTTCCAGAACGTTTCGGGCGGCAACACGGTCGTCAACAACGCCACGGGCATCATCCAGACCGACGTGGCCAACGGCAACGTGCTGGGCGCCTCGGGCAATGGGTCGGTGGATTTCACCAACCGCGGCCAGGTGATCGGCAACCTGATCTTTGCCGGTGGCAATGATTCTCTGCATCTCTTCACGGGGTCTTCCGTGACGGGCAGCATCAACGGCGGAGGCGGTGCCAACGTCATCACGCTGAACGGCACTGGCGGCGCGACGCTGGGCACCATCACGAACTTCCAGACCCTGCAGAAGCAGGACAGCGGCACGTGGACACTCTCCAAAACCCTGGCGAGCATGGGCGTGACCAACGCCGAGGTGCAGCAGGGCACGTTGATCCTGCAGGGCAACAACGGCACGTACACCGGCACGATGCTCGTAGATGCCGCCGGCACGCTGCAAGGCGACGCGCTGAGCATGACGAAGGCCGTGACAGACAACGGCCTGGTGCGCTTCCAGCAGGATGTGAATGGCAGCTATGCCGGCCAGATCGTCGGTGCAGGTGCGCTGGAAAAAACCGGCACCGGCACGCTCACGCTGGGCGCCGGCAATACGTACACCGGCGGCACGACCATCACGCAGGGCACGCTGGCCATCGGCGCAGACAGCGCCTTGGGCGGCACGTCGGGTGCGCTCACCTTCAACGGTGGCACGCTGCAACTGACGGGCAATGTGGATGTGGCGGCCACGCGCGCCATCAACATCACAGCGGCCAACGGCACCATCGATACGCAAGGCTTTACGTCCACCGTCAACCAGGGCGTAACGGGCGCAGGCGGGCTTACCAAGGCGGGCAGCGGCACGCTGGTGCTAATGGCTGACAACACGTACCAGGGTGGCACCACCATCTCTGCCGGCACGCTGCAGTTGGGCAACGGCGGTACGTCGGGCAGCGTCGCCGGCAACGTCGCCGACAACGGCACGCTGGTGTTCAACCGATCGGACGTGTTCACCTTTGGCGGCACGGTGTCCGGTACGGGCGGCATCACGCAGGCGGGCACGGGCACGACCGTGCTGACCGCCAACAACGCAATCCAGGGCAATACCCTGATCGCTAGCGGGGCACTGGCCATCGGCGACGCGGCGCATGCCGGCGCAACGCTCGGCGTGTCGGGCTCCAGCACGCCGCAGAGCCTGCGCACGATGGCAGCCGGTAGCGGCACCAATGTCCAGATTGCGGCCAACGCCACACTCGGTGGCTACGGCACCGTGAACGGCGCCGTCACCAACAACGGTACGGTGGCAGTGGCCGATGCGCTGGCCGCATTCGCCAACACGGGCAGCGGCAGCCTGACGATCAACGGTTCCCTCACCAATGCAGGCACGGTGCAGATTGGCGGTGCAGGCGTGGGCAACAAGCTGGTGGTCAACGGCAACTACGTCGGCAATGGCGGCGTGCTGGCCATCAACACCAAGCTGGGCGCCGACAACTCGCCGACGGACAAGCTCGTCATCTCGGGCGGTACGGCCAGCGGCAATACGTCGGTGCGTGTGACCAACGCGGGCGGTGCCGGCGCGCGTACCACCGGCGATGGCATTGAAGTCGTGAGCGCCGTCAATGGCGCGACCACGCAGGCCAACGCCTTCGCACTCGCCAACCGCGTCGTTGCCGGCCCGTATGAGTACACGCTGCAACGCGGCGGCTCGGCCAGCGCCGACAGCTGGTATCTGCGGACCTTGCAGACGTCGACCCAGGGCACCAACGGCGGCACGCCCGACGCGAACAACGCAGGCACCACGCAGCCAGCGCTGCGCCCGGAAGTGTCGCTCTACACCGCCATTCCGCAACTGACGCTGCTGTACGGTCGAGCACTACTCGACACGCTGCACGAGCGCGTGGGCGAAGAGAGCAACCAGGCTGCAGCACCCGCAGGTGCATCGCCCGTGCTGCGCACCGGCTGGGCTCGCGTGATCGCGCAGAAGGGCAGCCGCATGTCGGATGGCAACGGTGTCTACGGCAGCCAGGGCCCGGCGTTCAGCTACGACTTTGGTGGCGTGCAGGTTGGCGCGGATGTGTACCAACGCCAGCGTGACGATGGCAGCCATGACCACGCCGGCGGCTACTTCGCCACCGGCCGCATCGCCGCAGACGTCACGCACGCCGATGGCGCAGACGCCGGCCGCGACAGCGTCAACGCCAACACCGTCGGCCTGTACTGGACGCACTTCGGCCCGTCGGGTTGGTATCTGGATGGCGTGGTGCAGGGCACCCGCTACGACGCCGATGCCTCGCCGCATGGTGTGAACGGCCTGAAGACGCATGCACTCGGCTATGCAGCATCGCTGGAAGCCGGCTACCCGGTCGCGCTGTCCGACCAATGGCGTGTCGAACCGCAAGCGCAGCTCGTGTATCAGCGTTCCGCGTTTGCCGATGCAAACGATGGCGCCGCCGAAGTGCGTTTCAACTCGGTGAACTCGACGCTGGGCCGCCTGGGTGTGCGCGTGAGCAAGCGCTGGGGCGAGTCGCCGGACCGTCAGCACACCGCGTGGGTGCGGGCGAACGTGTGGCATGAGTTCCGCGGCCAGACGGGCACGCAGATGTCGTCACCGGACGGTGGCTTCGTGCCGTTCACCGCAGAGCTGCCGCGTACGACGCTGGAACTCACGGGCGGGCTGACCGCGCAGGTGGCCAAGAACGGTGTGTTCTATGCAAGCGTGGGGTACCAGGTCAGCGCGGATCGTCGCTTGCATGGCGTGAACGGCAAGGCTGGGGTGCGCTGGGGGTGGTGATGGGGCGTCGCTGGTCCAACGTTTGAACGAAAAAGAGCCGCTTGATGCGGCTCTTTGTGTATTCCGCAGGCAGATTGTCGCAGGCTGTCGATTCGCTGGAACTTGCCGATGTGCCTGAGGCTCGCTTCTCTATACCGTTGCGGAGAGAACACCATGCGCCACCTCGTTGCCTGCGGAAAACGTCATCTCGCCATGCTGATCCTGTCGCTCGTCTGCGCCAGTGCGGCCGCCAGTGGGCGAGCACCCCGCCACTTCCTCTACACCGGCTCAGATGAACTCACGCAGATCGCGCCCTTGCTTGAACGGCCCGATATCGAAGGCGTACAGATCGTCTACAGCTGGAAGCAGTTGGAGCCTGCGCAGGGCCAGTACGACTTCTCCGCCATCGAACGCGATCTTGCGTATCTGGCGCAGCGGCACAAGACGCTGTTCGTGCAGGTGCAGGACCGCTTCTTCCTGCCGACGGCACGCCATATCCCCGCGTACTTGCTGAGCGACCCTGCCTACGCGGGTGGCCTGGTGCGCCAGTCCGACGACTCAGAGGTGAATCCGGGTGGCAGCGGGTGGGTAGCGCAGCAATGGAACCCAGCGCTGCGCGAGCGGTTCCAGGCGCTATTGACGGCGCTCGCCAAGCAGTTCGACGGACGCATCATGGGCATCAACCTGCCCGAAACCGCCATCGACATCGATCGCAAACACGACAAGACAGGCTTCAGCTGCGATGGATACTTCAATGCCACGCTGGCCAACATGCGTTTTGCGCGGCAGCAGTTTCAGCGCTCGGCGGTGGTGCAGTACGTCAACTTCTGGCCTTGCGAGTGGGACAACGACCACCGGTACATGTCTCGCGTGTTTGCCGCGGCTGCGCAAGGCGGCATCGGCCTGGGCGGCCCCGACATCGTGCCGTGGAAGCAGGCGCAGATGAAGAACGCCTACCCGTTCTTCCACCGGTACAAGGGCAAGCTGCCGCTGGTGGCAATGGCGGTGCAGGAGCCCACGCTGCGCTACGTCAACAGCAAGACCGGCAAGCCGTTCACCCGCGATGCGTTCGTGGCCTTCGCCAGGGATTACCTTGGCGTGGACGTGATCTTCTGGTCGGTGGATTCGCCGTGGCTCAAGCGCTAGGGCGGGGCGGCGGCATCCTCAGGCTGCGGTGTCGCCGCCTTCTGCCTCACGCTCCTCGCGCTCCTCACGGGGCAGCGTCAGCATGCCTGTGTTGTACACGTACTCATACACCTCGCCGTAGCGGCCCCACTCAATGCCGATCTTGAGCACGCGTTCGGCTTCTTCGGGCTTCAGATACGCCTCGAGCTCGCGCAGCACGTGTTCTTCACGGATCTCGCCGTCCTCATTGGCTTCGAGTTCTGCGCGGATATGCGAGGCCAGGGCCACGCGCTCCAGCAGCTTCTGACCGAACAGCACCTTGCGCTCGGGGGGCTCGGTTTCCATGTAGGTCTTGCCGAATGGGGTGACGATGATGTCGCCGCGCTCGATGGTGGCCAGTTGCAGCAGGGCCAGCGCTTCACAGGCGGGCAGCAGGTCGTCGTCGGTCACGCCGGCTTCTTCGGCCAGGTGCGGCAAGTCGGCACGGCCATTGAACGGCGCTTCGACCAGCAGGTCGAGAATGGCCTCCATCTGGCCGATCTCGGCGTCGGGCAGGCGGTAGGCAAGCTGCTCGGCGGCAGGCTCCACGCCCACGTGCACGCCCACGCGCTCCGGCGAGGTCATCAGCCCGTACACCTCGTCGATGAGGTTGCGCACGGCAGCCGAATCCCGATTGCGCGGCCGCGGGAAGGGCACGCGCACCTCGGCGCGGATACGCCCCGGGTCGCTGGAGAGGATGACGATGCGGTCGGCCATCATCACCGCCTCTTCAATGTTGTGCGAGACGATGAGGATGCTCTTGATGTTGGTGCGGCGGTCTTCCCACAGGTCGAGCATTTCGTCGCGCAGGTTCTCGCCGGTCAGCACGTCGAGCGCGGAAAACGCTTCGTCCATCAGCAGCAGGTCGGGCTCGGTGACGAGCGCGCGCGCAATGCCCACGCGCTGGCGCATGCCGCCCGACAGTTCGCGCGGCAGGGCGCTGTTGAAGCCCGACAGGCCGATCAGGTCGATGGCCTGCTCGGCGCGTTCTTCGCGCTCGGCCTTGGGCACGCCTTGCGCTTCCAAACCCAGCTCGACGTTCTGCTGCACCGTCAGCCACGGGAACAGCGCGAACGACTGGAACACCATCGCAATGCCCTGCACCGGGCCGGTGTACTCGCGGCCGCGAAACAGCACCTGGCCGCGGTCAGCGCGCACGAGGCCGGCCATGATGCGCAGCAAGGTCGATTTGCCCGACCCCGATTTGCCCAGCATGGCGACGATCTCGCCCTGGCGCAGGTTGAGGTCCACGCCTTCGAGCACGGCGCGGTCGGTATGGTCTGCGGTGCGGAAGATTTTCGAGACGCCGCGCAACTCGATGACAGATTCGCCAGTGGTAGCCATGTTGATGCTCTCTGCTAAATAAGGTCGTCTTAGAACGTGCTCAAGATCCGTAGCGAGCGCTCCGAGGTTGGCCCGAGAAGCGCAGCCGTACATGAGTACGGCGAGCATCGCAGGGTCAAGATCGGGGCGCGCAGTAGGATCATGAGCACGTTCTTACAGGCGGGTGCGCTCTTGGGCTATGTCATACAGCCGGTTCCACAGCAGCCGGTTGAAGCCGACCACGAACAGGCTCATCACCACAATGCCCAGCGCGATGCGCGGGAAATCACCCTTCGATGTCATCTCGGCGATGTAGCTGCCCAGGCCCGTGGCCACCAGCGTGCGGTCGCCCCACGTCACATATTCCGAGACGATGCTGGCGTTCCACGAACCGCCGGCGGCCGTCACCAGACCCGTCAGCAGGTTGGGGAACACGGCCGGGATCAGGAAGCGCTTCCACATCAACCAGCCGCGCAGGCCGAAGTTGCGCGCGGCCAGCTTCAGCTCGGTCGGGATGCCCGTCGCGCCAGCAATCACGTTGAACAGGATGTACCACTGCGTGCCGAAAATCATCAGCGGGCTCAACCAGATCTCGGGGTTGAGCGCAAAGCGCGCGATGAGCATCACTGCCAACGGGAACATCAGGTTGGCCGGGAACGCGGCCAGGAACTGCGCCACCGGCTGGGCGATGCGCGCCACATTCGGGTTCAGGCCGATGCGAATGCCAATCGGCACCCACACCAGTGCAGCCAGGGCAATCAGCAGGATCACGCGCGTCATGGTCAGGAAACCGAGCCACAACACGTGGCCCACTTCAGCCCAGCCCACCTCGGAGCGCACGAACTGCAGCACGTGTGCCATCGCCGCCAGCGCGGCCAAGATGATGAGGACGTCGGCCACGCGGTGCGACCACGGGAAGCGCGGGAGGAACCCGCTGCCGCCGGCAGCCGTGGGGCGCGTGCGCTCGGCCCCCCAGGCCAGCGTGCGCTCGGCCAGCGCGGCGCCGCGCTCGAGCAACGCCTTGACCCACTCGGAGCGGCGCAGCAGGTCGAGCAGCCACGATTGCGGCTCGCGCTCGGACGACATCGCATCGAAGCGGAAGCGGTCTGCCCAGGCAATCAGCGGGCGGAACAGCAGCTGGTCATACAGCAGGATGCCGATCAGCATGGCGAGGATCGCCCAGCCGATGGCCGGCAGGTTCTGCTGCTGGATCGCCAGCGAGATGTAGGAGCCGATGCCCGGCAGCTTGATGTCGTGGCCCGACACCGAGATGGCTTCCGAGGCCACCACGAAGAACCAGCCGCCCGACATCGACATCATCATGTTCCACAGCAGGCCCGGCATGGCGAAGGGCACTTCCAGGCGCCAGAAGCGCTGCCACTTCGACAGGCGGAACACCGTAGCCGCCTCTTCCAGGTCGGTCGGGATGGTGCGAAACGATTGGTAGAGCGAGAACGCCATGTTCCACGCCTGCGACGTGAAGATGGCGAAGATGGCCGCGCATTCCACGCCCACCAGGTTGCCCGGGAACAGCGCGATGAAGCCCGTGACGGTAATCGACAGGAAGCCCAGCACCGGAATCGATTGCAGGATGTCCAGCGCCGGCACCATCACCTTCTCGGCCGTGCGGTTCTTCGATGCAATGGCCGCAAACGCAAACGAGAAGGCCAGCGATGCGCCCAGCGCCAGCAGCATGCGGATGCTGGTACGCAGCAGGTAGTAGGGCAGTTGCGCCACGTCCAGGCTCACGTCGAGCTGCGTTTCGCCCGGCGTGTACGGCACGTTCATCTGCTTGGCGGCATAGGCCACCAGCACGATGGCGGCCAGGATGATCGGCAGCAGCGCCAGGTCGAACCGGTTGGGCGGCGCGGTCAGCAGGTTGCTGAAGTTGACGCTCAGGTTGGTACCAAAGCGGCCCCGGAAGGTGGTTTCGTTGTCGTTCTGCTGCATTCTGGATACCGGGACGGAAGACCGAGCCCAAAGGCGCGGGACGGAAATCGCGAATAACAAGTCGCGCGGGTCTGGCGTGGCGCGGTACGTGGCGTCGTTGGCTGGGCAGCCGCGCTTTTTGCAAACGCTGCTTGGCACCCGGCGGCAAGCCGCCTAGTTTACCTTGCGTAACATCCAATGCCGCCGCACTGTGACAAGTCTGACAACGTCACATTCCAGAAATGTGACAGAGATACGACAAAGCCGGGTTGTCACGTTTTGCCCAACACATCGGCTGCCATTCGAGTTGGAGGCCACCATGTCCACCATTGCGCAAGTGATCGTGACCGTACAGGGCCGGGTGCAGGGCGTGGGCTACCGCGCGGCCTGTGTCGACCGTGCCCGCCTGCTCGGCCTGCGCGGCTGGGTGCGCAACCGGCGCGATGGCGCGGTCGAAGCCTATCTGGCCGGGCCGGAAGTCAACGTGCTGCGCATGCGTGAATGGATGTGGGAGGGGCCGGACACCGCGCAGGTCGCACACCTCGTGGTCGCGCCGGGCGAGCAAGAGGCCGTGCCGCCGAGCTTTGAGATCCGGGCGACCGTATAGACCTCCGCGGCAGTCAGCCCCCCCTGCGCAGGCAATGCGTTGCTACCCGCTGAGGGCCACTTTCTGACGAATTTTTCGCAACACTTCGTTTGGCGCGATGTATCGTCATCTGGGCGCCTGCACGCCGCGCGCCGCGTTTCTACCATCCCCAGTCGTTCAACCAATCGACGATCGACATGGGCTGCTTCGTTTCCAAAGCTGCTGCACCAAACCATTCCGCTAACTATTCGGCTTCTCAGTCCGACGCGCCGCCTACGCCGCAGCACGCTGCAAGTACCAGCCGGCCACGCGGAAGAACGGACGGGTTGCAGCCGTTGGCGCCACGGCAAAACGCATCTGCGGCAAGCCCGGTATCTACGCGTCGTCGCGCTGCACTGCCCGCGAGGCCTACCGCTTCAGCAGGGCAGACCGTAAGGGTCGGGGGCCGCCGTCACACGTCGATTGACGCGATTGATACGCCGGTAAAAGAAGCCCTGCTCAATGCCTATGACCCCGTACGGGCGCTTGGCCTGACACCGGAATCCCGCTTCTACCGCCTGACCGAGGCGAGCCGCGTGAAAGGCGGCCGCATCTCCGGCAATCCGAATTCCATCGCGCGCATCCTGCACCACCAAGCGGTTGAGGCGAACCCTCGATACCGGCCTGACGCCGAGCAAGAGAGCTACCTGTACGACACGCCGCACATCATCCAACCCTATCAGCCCGTCAAAGCCGGGGCCAAGGATCTGCCGCATCCGACCCTCAACGTGATGTGGGGGCCCGTAGCTCCGCACGGCGCGCTGCAATATGGGGTCGGGATGAAAGACCCCGTGCTGGTTGAAATGCGGTTGGGAGACCTGCACACTGCCCACGGCGGGCAAGCGTTCTTCGACGGCACGCTGTCCGAAGACGCAAGATCGATCCCGCTGATCGTCACGCTGCCCAAGGGGCAGACCGTGCCGGTTCGGATTGTCGACCCCGAGTCGCTCGCCGCGCCCTCCTCAGACGAAGATTGAGCACCCGTGCCGGCCTTGAGCTTCGGCCGATGGTTGTCATTTCTGGCAATCAACGAACTCACTTTCGACGCGAAACCGTCACCAAGCGCGCAAGACGGATTCCCAGAATCGAGCACTCAGGGCTGGCGTGGAATACGGTGCGCAGCCTGCTGCTGGCGTGGGTGCTGTCGCTGCCGGCGTCGAGCATGTTGAGGGGCCGCCACGCAGACGGCCCCGCTCAGGCGCGCTCAATACAGGTTCGGCACGATCATCTCGGCTGGCACCGGGCTGCGGATGTACTCCGCATGGTGCACGCGCTCCGGCAGCACGACGGTCGGGTGCGGTACGGCGTGGTACGGCACCTGGTTGAGCAGGTGATGGATGCAATTCAAGCGCGCACGCTTCTTGTCATCGGCCAGCACCACCCACCACGGAGACTCCGGAATGTGCGAGCGCTCCAGCATGACTTCCTTGGCGCGCGTGTAATCCTCCCAGCGGCGGCGGCTTTCCAGGTCCATCGGGCTGAGTTTCCACTGCTTGAGCGGATCGTCGATGCGGCTCTGGAATCGCACTTCCTGCTCTTCGTCCGTCACCGAGAACCAGTACTTGACGATCTGGATGCCCGAGCGCACCAGCATCTTCTCGAACTCGGGTACCGAGCGGAAGAATTCTTCGTACTCCTCGTCGGTGCAGAAACCCATGACGCGTTCCACACCGGCGCGGTTGTACCAGCTGCGATCGAACAGCACGATCTCGCCGGCGGCCGGCAGGTGTGCCACGTAGCGCTGGAAATACCACTGCGTGCGTTCGCGGCTGGTGGGCGCGGGCAGAGCGGCCACGCGGCATGCGCGCGGGTTCAGCCGCTGCGTGATGCGCTTGATGGCGCCCCCTTTGCCGGCAGCATCGCGCCCTTCAAAGATGACGACGAGCCGGTGGCCCGTTTCGATCACCCAGTCCTGCAGCTTGACGAGTTCGCCCTGCAGGCGAAACAGCTCGCGGAAGTACATCCGCCGCGTGTCGCGCGCCTCCTGGGTCACGCCGGCCTCGCCATCGAGCAAGCGATCGTCGATCTCCATCTCCAGCTCCTCATCCAGCGTATCGAGGAGATCTTCGTGCAGGCGTGCCTGCCGCGCTGCGTCGCGTTCGCTCATGGTGTGTTGCTCCTGCCGATCCTGATGATGGGGCGCTGCGCACGGGTGGCGCAAACATAGTCTATGCCCGACTAGGTAGCACGAGCGTGTGGCAGGGGAGTGACATGGCGTCACTTCGCCGCTTGCATCACAACTTCGCGCGGCAGCCTTCATTGCCCACGGAAGGCGCCCTAAGCTGCTTCCGCCCCTGCGTGCCAGGCAATCATTGGAGCCGCCCATGCCATCCCCGCTGCGATCGATACTCGGCTGCTTCCGCCCGACGCGGCCCGCAGAAGAATCCACCCCGTCCACTTCAACGGACCATGCTGCTGACACAGCGGAAGCACGCGCACCTCGCCGTGTTTCCGTGTCGTTGCAAGGCCTGGCGACTTTTCAGGGCCAACGTATTCGCGAGCGGCAGGTCGAGATCAGCGCCTTGGCACCCGACACGCGCAAGGCACTGTCCGACGGCGAATGCCAACTGGGCGGCTATGTGCAGGGCCGCCAGATCGTCGGCCGGCCGGTGGAAGGCACCCAACTCGATCGGCTCAAGCGTGCGAACGAGACCGTCATGGAAACCCGCCAGGCATTGGCCTATGGGCGCGGCAATGTCGTCGTCGATATCAATGACAGCAACGGACAGAGCGCGATCCGCGCGCAGGCAGGCCGCTTCGTAAAGCGGCAGCTTCCACCCGACTACCCTAAGGGCTTGCGCATCGCGGCGGGCGCCATGGCAGCGCAGGCCGGCAATTGCGGCGAGCACGCCAACGTGGCCGCCTTCCTGCACGCGGCCAAACTGGGCCGCGGCGAATACGCCTACGCGGTGGGTAGCACAACGACGGACCACCGCTGGGCGCAATGGCACAGCAGCAACGCGCGTGACCCGGAGCACGACATCGTCATGGACCCTTGGGGCAAGGGCCCGGCCATCTTCGCCGTGGACGGTGCGTTTGCCGGTGGCGAATACGACGTCGGGATCGAGCGCCAGTACAACCGGAGGACCGGCGCCGAGGCCCACGCGCAGATGGCCGAGTTGCAGCATGATCAGCACGAACAGATGCAAACGAATCTGCACGCGGCAATGGAACATTGGGGGCGTAATTTCTCGCGCGCAAACACTGGGGTCTACGCGGCCACGCCGGTCATCTCCACCCGCTTTGCGCAGCACGTTCAACAGCAGATGTCCGAACCGCCGGACGCCACCAAGTTGGCACCGAAGCGGCGTGGCGCTCCAGCGCGGCAGGCGGCCGAACGGATACGTGCCGGTGAACGCCTGATGGCGCCGTTACGCCAGCAGATTCACGCCACGCAAACGGCGCGGAACCTGGGCGCCAGTGGCGTGCGTGAGGTCACGCAAGCGGCCAAACGCATCACCCAGGTTGTAGAGAATTTGGAGAAGTACCCGCTGGCGTCGCACCCCGCGCAGAACGCGCCGGACGATCTCTAGAGACACGGCTTAGCTAAGACGACGGCCTCAGCTCGACTCGCCTTCCAGCATGAACTTGGCGCCGTCGTCCTGGCCGAGCAAGCGCACCAGCGTGGGCATGGCTTCCTGCAGTTGCGCCTTCAGCGTCCACGGCGGGTTGACGATGAACATACCGCTACCGTGCAGGCCCAGGCCGCCTTCCACCGGGTGCTTGACGGTGAGGGTGACGTGCAGCCAGTCCGTGAGCCGCAACTGCTTCAGGCGTGCGGGAAACTGCGCGGCTTCGCGCCGCTGCACCAGCGGATACCAAATCGCATACATGCCGGTGGCAAAACGCTGCAGGCTGTCTTGCAGCGCCTGCACGGTGCGCGCGTAGTCGTGCTTGTCTTCGAACGACGGGTCGATCAGCACCAGCGCGCGGCGCGGCGGCGGCGGCAGGATCGCCTTGATGCCGGCAAAGCCATCGCCGTCATACAGCATGACCTTGCGACCCGCACCGCGGAAGTTGTTCGACAGCACCTTGATCTCGCTGCTGTGCAGCTCGAACAGGCGCAGGCGATCGGCGTCGCGCAGCATCTGCCACGCCAGCCACGGCGATCCGGGGTAGTGCTTGAGTTCGCCGTTCGGGTTCAGCTCGCGCACTTGGTCGAGGTATGCATCGAGTAATGGCGGCAGCGTTTCACCGGCTGCGGCTGCGCGCCACAGGGGGCCGATGCCGGTCTCGAACTCCGACTTCTTCTGCGACCACTCGTGGTCCAGCGCATAGAGGCCGGCGCCCGCGTGCGTGTCGATGTACCAGAACGGCTTGTCCTTCTGCGTCAGGTAGTCGAGCAACTGCACCACGATGGCGTGTTTGAGGACATCGGCGTGGTTGCCGGCGTGGAAGGCGTGGCGGTAGCTGAGCATCGGCGGACCATGTGCGCCCGAAGCATCACGCGCGGGCAGAGAAAACGGTAGGCGCGCATCCTACCACTGCGGCTACCACCGCGCGGGGTGGGTCCCCAGTGGCACGGTGGGCAGCGTCCAGTGCGGCGGCGTCTCGGAAAGCTGGCCCGCGTGGCGCAGCGCGGTCAGCGCGCCAAAGCCAGAAGGCGTAGTTTCCAGAGTCGCGCCGATGTCTTCGTAACGTGGGTCGGGCGCATCGAAACCGTGTTCAAGACGCCCAAGGCTGCGCAGCCAATGCGCCGTCTGCGCGAGCGACACACGCACGTGCCAGCTGCCGCCTTCGACCATGCGGCGGCTGAGGGCCGACATCGCGCCGGCGGCCATCAGGTAACCCGCACCATGGTCGAGCGCCTGTGCGGGCAGCGGGTGCGGTTTATCTGTGCCCGCCGCGTCGGCTTCGGCCCAGTTGAAACCGCTGGCAGTCTGCACGAGCGAATCGAAGCCGCGCCGATTGGCCCACGGCCCTTCATAGCCGTATGCGCACAGGCTTACGTAGACGATGCCAGGGCGCAGCGCCGCAACCTGCTCGGGGCTGAACTGCAGCGCAGCCAGACCGCCGGGCCGATAGCCCTGTACGAAGATGTCGGTGTCGCGCAGCAGGGCACGCAACTGCTCGGCATCGGCAGCATCGCGCAGATCCAGTTGCGCCGAGCGCTTGCCGCGCCCGGTGTCGATCACCAGCGGCGGAATGGCTGGCAGATGCGGCGCGGTAACGAGCAACACTTCCGCGCCATGCGCAGCCAGCGTACGGCCGCAGACCGGTCCGGCGATCACGCGTGTGAGATCCAGCACGCGCACACCCGATAGCGGTCGGCCATCGGCATGCGCGGGCAAGGGCAGTGCGGGCGCATCGCCAATGCGTTCGATCGTCATCAAGGGCTGGCTGGCCACGGCCATGCCTTGCGGGTGGCGATCCCACTCGTCGAACGTGCGCGCGGCGGTGACCACCATGCCGGCCTGCGCGGCAGCGTCTTCAAAGGCTTCCGCCTTCCACTGATTCAGCGCGGCGGCCACGGACTCGCGGTCATACGCGCAGCCGAGCAGTTTGAGCACACCGTCGCGGTGATGCGGGAAGTTGGTATGCAGGCGCACCCAGCGGCCATCGCCGCAGCGGTAGAGCCCGGCGATCTTGTCCCATGGTTCGGGAGGCAGTTGGCCATCAACACGGAAATAGCGCTCGGAGCGGAATTCCAGCGCGGCGTGGTGCATGTCGACCGACACCGTCTGCTGGCGCCCCGTGCGCAGCGTATCGACGTGCGCGGCGGCCAGGGCGGCGGCGGCAATGGTGCTCTGCGCGAGCGTGCCCACCGCAAACGACGACGGCAGCGCAGGCTCCATCCCCGTGAATGTGACGCGCGAAAGCGCATCGGCGGGCTGGCCAAGTGCCGCCCAGACATGCGCAAGTGCATCTGTGGGCGGCAGGGTGGGCATGGTGATCAGGCCTGCGGGATCTCGATCTTCACTTCGAGCACTTCCAGGTTGTCCTGGCGCTCGAGGTTGACCTTGATGTCGTCGTTGCCGATCTTCACGTACTTCGAGATCACGGCGACCAGCTCACGCTGCAGCGCGGGCAGGTAGTCGGCAGGCGCACCGGTGGCGGTGCGTTCATGGGCGAGGATGATCTGCAGGCGTTCCTTGGCGACGCTGGCAGTCTTCTTCTTCTCGCCCAGCAGGAAAGACAGAATCGACATGGGTGTGCGTCTCCTTATTTTCCGCCGCCGAACAGGCGTTGCAGGAAGCCCGGCTTGTTGTATTCGACGTAGCGCAGTTCCTTTTCCTTGCCCAGGAAGCGGTCGATCACGTCGTGGTAGGCGTTGGCCACATCGGAGCCTTCCAGGTGGATGGCGGGCAGGCCTTGGTTGGACGCTTGCAGCACAGCTTCCGATTCCGGAATCACGCCGATCAGCTTGATGCGCAGGATTTCCTGGATGTCAGAGAGCGACAGCATCTCGCCTTCGGACACACGCTTCGGGTTGTAGCGCGTGAGCAGCAGGTGTTCCTTGATCGGCTCCTTGCTTTGCTCGGCACGGCGCGACTTGGACGACAGGATGCCCAGGATGCGGTCCGAGTCGCGCACGGAAGACACTTCCGGGTTCGTCACGACGATGGCCTCGTCGGCAAAGTACATCGCCATCAGCGCGCCCGATTCAATACCGGCGGGCGAATCGCAGACGATGTATTCGAAGCCCATTTCCTTCAGGCCTTCGATCACCTTCTCGACGCCGTCACGCGTGAGTGCATCCTTGTCGCGCGTTTGCGAGGCGGGGAGGATGAACAGGTTCTCGCACTTCTTATCCTTGATGAGGGCCTGGTTCAGGTTGGCCTCACCATGGATCACGTTGATCAGGTCATACACCACGCGGCGCTCACAACCCATGATGAGGTCGAGGTTACGCAGGCCGACGTCGAAGTCGATGACGGCGGTCTTGTGACCGCGCAGCGCAAGGCCGGCGGAAAACGCCGCACTGGTGGTCGTCTTGCCGACTCCGCCCTTGCCGGAGGTGACTACGATGATCTTGGTCATGGCTCGTATATCGAAAAGTTAAATCGCTCGGCGCACAGGGTGCGTTACTTCATCCGCAACGGTTCGAAAACCAGCGTGTTGTCCGCGAGCCGGACCTGCGCAGGCTTGCTGGCGTAGGCATCGGGCCACGGGGTTTCGCCGGTGCGGTAGATGCCGGCGATGGAAATCAGTTGGGGCTCCAGGCACGTGCAGAAGATGCGCGCATCCAGATTGCCCTTCACACCCGCCAGCGCACGGCCGCGCAGCGAGGCATAGACGTAGATGTTGCCCTCGGCGATCACCTCGGCGCCGTCGCTCACGATGTCGAGCACCACCAGGTCGCCGCGCGCATAGATACGCTGGCCGGAACGCAGGGGGCGATCGACAATCATCGTGCCGGGCTGCATGGCCACAGCATCAGCGGGAGGAACGGCAGAGGCAGGGGCTTCTGCGGCTTGGGCGTGTTCGGGCGCATCCTGTGCGTCCTTGCCCTCTTTCTCACCACGCGGGCGGCGGCCCTGGCTCCCATGGCTATCCAGCAGCGGCAGGCCAAACGCCTGGGCCCACTCGGCTTGCTCGGGGCTGGCCACCACGCCGATCGCGCGGGCGCGCAGCGCGGTCAGGGTCTCCACCAAACGGTCGATGGGCAGGCGCTCATCCTCGGCGAGGCGGCGAACGTCGATGGCGATCACGTCGTTGGAGAAGAACTCCGGCGTGTCGGCAAAGCGTCGCGTGAGTTCGGCAGCCAGCGCGTCCATGTCGGCGGTGCGCGGCGACAGCAGCAGGGCATCGACGGTGCCGCTGCGGATCTCGAACAACGGCGCTTTCTTCTGAGACATAGAACGGCTACGCGGAAAAATGGGCTCATTCTAACGTTGTTGACGAAACGCCTTGGATTTTTTGGCCCAGCCAATCGACTGGCCGATGGAGATGCGCTTCAGGCGCGCATCTTGCGGCGCAGACGGCGATGCATGCGCCCTGCGCGAGGCGGTCCGCATGCGATTCAACACTGCCCTGCACCGCGTGCAGATCAGCATACGGCCGCAGGACATCGGGCAAGGGCGGAGACGTCATGAAAACGGCTTGGTGGATCGTGGCAGGCGCGGCACTGGTTGCCGGCATTGGCGTGTATACGGCGAAGGCCGACCGAGCCGTGCCCGAAGTGGTTGCGCGGACACCATCGGCAACCGCCTCGCATCGGCCCACAGGATTGCCAAGCGATACGGCCCAGCCGCAGCCAGGCGTGACGAGCGACAGCCGCGCTGATCCCACCGCCGCAGCCTATGAGCGCTTTCGCACCGAACTGACCAGCTACACCGCTGCGCGCAGCACGTTACCCACCACCGAGCGGGTACGCCGCGCCCGCGCGCTGCTGCAAGCGCTACCCGCACGCTTGCACGATGACCAGATCCTGCCTGCGGAAGCCTTGGTCCTCACCGCCGTGCTGGCACAAGACGCCAGCGCCAACACCGCGACACGCGAAGCCCTTGTCGCCGGTATACGCGCGCAGGTCGAGCAATACGCGGCGCAGCGTGTCGGGCCCTCTCCAGCAGACGACCCACGCCACACGCGCTATGCGCAGGAAAGCGCGCGGATTGCCACGGAAGTCGAACAGCGTGTGCCGGCACCGCAGCGCCAAGCGGTGTTGAGCACGCGCCTGCAGCAGTTACGCGCACAGCTGTACGACGGTGCACCGGCCGAGCCTTGAAGCGCCCGACCGTTTGCGTTCCTCATTCGTTCAAGCAGACACGGAGACGATCATGCGATGGCACATGAATCTGCGGGTGGCACTCTTGTGGACGGTGGCCATGCTGGTCAGCAGCGTGGCAACAGCGGCGGCGTACCGATGGGAAGAAATCACGCTGCCGGTGGCGTCGGGCGCAACGTGCGGCAACGGCACGCCCTATCGGTTCTACGTCAACCGTGCACCTGCGCCCAACGACCGCAACCTGCTCATCGCCTACGAATTCGGCGGCGCTTGTACGGATTACGGCAGCTGCACGGGCGAGGGCGGTGCCATCAGCGCGAAGAACCCGGACGGCATCCCCGCAGGCTATCTGTGGTCGATTCCGTCGCAGGGGTGGGTCAACCAGATCGCCTCGCCGGTCATGAGCGCCATCACGGGCAACATTCCGTGGCTGGCCGGCTCCAGCGACGGCAAGCTGCCACCCACCGCCAACTGGACCAAGGTCTTCCTGCCGTATTGCACGGGCGACGTCCACGCCGGCAGTGCGATCCGCAGCTACGTTTCAGCCGACGGTGCGCACACATTGCTGCAGCACTTCGCGGGGCTGGCCAATACGCGTGCTGCATTGGCCTGGATGAACAGCAACGGACTGGGCAAGCCCGACAGAATGCTTGCGTGGGGCCTGAGCGCCGGCGGCTACGGCGCCATGGCCAACTACGCCTTCCTGCGCAGTGCGCTGCAGCCCCAGCAGAGCGCACTACTGGATGACGGCGGTCCGTTGTTCCCGGTGAACCTGGACGGCGATGGCAGCGACAGCTACGCCTACCGCATGTATTCCGTCGCCTTCCGGGACTGGGGCATGCTGGAGTCCGACGGCTTGCTGGACCGCCTGCGGCGCGATACGCCTGTCGGCGGCTCGAACGCCAATCTGCGTGCGCTCGGACAGCTGTACGGCGCACTGGCACATGCGTTCCCACAGGACCGATTCGGCCTGTCCGACACGTTGCATGACGCCACCATTGCGCGCTTCAGTTACGCCGGCCGTTACCCCGAGGTGGATGCGCTACCGACCACGCAACGCGATGCGGCGCGCATGGCCATGTTCGAGCACGACAATCAGGCGCTCATCACAGCTCTGCGCGGACGGGCCCCCAACCTGGGCTATTTCTTCCCGTGGGATCACTACGGCATCGCCAGCAACCACACGGCAACCGCGGTGACGTTCCTCGGCACGGAAATCGACAACACGGGCATCAATGTGGGGGCGTTCGTGACCGACCTGGTATCGGGTGACGATCCGGCGCAACGCCCAGTCATGCAGATGGCGGCGACGCAGCCACCACCACCGTCGCTGGCGGCGGCCATTGCTGAGCAGATCCAGTCCATCGTTCAGATCGTCCGCGAGTTTGTCGGCGCGAGTTCATAGCGACTGAAGCGATGCCCTGCTCGCGCAACTGTCATCCGACCGTCACAGCGTCGTCACGCACGCTTTTGATACTTCTCGGCTTCTGAGCCCCCCGGCCCAGTCGGCAGTTCCCTCGCGTTGCGCAAACGGTTACCCGCGTGTTCACACACATGCACGCGTACACGCGCCTCGGTAGTTCGTTGTCTGCAGTCCCGCAGTTCGCATACCAAAAAAGATCTTCAGGGAGAAGTCCATGCGAGTCCGACCGTTGTGCTCGGCGGCGTTGCCGCTTGCTGTGTTTTTGTCGATGTCACTGGCTGCCTGCGGCGGCGGTGACGATTCCACCACCACCGGCAGCACCGGCTCGACGGGCGACACCACGCCGGCCGCGGCCGCACCCACCGGCACCAAGGCCACGCTGGCCGTGCTGGAAACGACCGATCTGCACACCAACGTGCTGTCGTACGACTACTTCAAGCTCGCGGCCGACAACTCGCTCGGTTTCGAGCGCGTGGCGACGCTCATCAACCAGGCGCGCACGCAGTTCCCGAACACGCTGCTGCTGGACAACGGCGACACCATCCAGGGCACCGCGCTGTCGGATTACCAGGCGATGGTGAGCCCCATCCCTTGCAATCAGACGCTGGCAATTTACAAGGTGATGAACGCGGCCAAGTACGACGGCGGTGGCATCGGCAACCACGAGTTCAACTACGGCCTGCCTTACCTGTCGCAAGTCACGGGCAACACGTTCAACGTGACGGGCATGCCCGATCCGTCTGCGCAAACCAAATGCGCGGGCCCGAACTTCCCACAGGTGCTGGCCAACGTGATGAGCGCGAAGACGAATGCGCCGCTGTTCCAGCCGTACACCATCATCACCAAGACGGTGACAGCCACGGCGCCGGACGGCAGCACCGTCAGCGCGCCGGTCAAGGTCGGCATCATCAGCTTTACGCCGCCGACCATCACGAGCTGGGACAAGCGCTGGCTCGACGGCAAGGTCTACACGGTTGGCATCAAGGAAACGGCCGCCAAGTACATCCCCGAGATGCGCGCGAAGGGGGCTGACCTGATCGTTGCCATTTCGCACGGCGGGCTGGATAACTCGACGTACTCGCCGACGATGGAAAACGGCAGCTGGTGGCTCTCCACCGTGCCGGGCATCGATGCGATGTTGATCGGCCACTCGCACCAGCTCTTCCCGGATGCGAAGAGCACCGTGAGCCAGTTCAACCTGCCGGGCGTGGATAAGGTAGCCGGCACCGTGAATGGCGTGCCGACCGTGATGGCCAACTACTGGGGCAAGCACCTCGGCGTGATCAAGTTGGGGCTCACGTTCAACGGCACGAACTGGGCTGTCGACAAGACGCAAACGACGGTGGAAGCGCGTTCGATCCAGAACGCCGACAAGACCTACGTGGCCGCCGACCCGACCGTCTCCGCCGCCATCGCCACCGAACACCAGGCCACGATCAACTACGTGAAGACGCCGGTGGGCAGCACCGACTTCAACATGAGCACGTACTTCGCTGATGTGGGTGACCCGGGTGCGATCGAGATCGTCAACCAGGCGCAGGCGGATTACGTGTCGGCGTACATCCAGGCGAACCTGCCGCAATACGCGTCACTGCCGGTGCTGTCGGTCAGCGCGCCGTTCAAGAGCGGCTTTGGTGGTGGCACGGACTTCACCGATGTAGCTGCAGGCCCGCTGGCCATCAACAACGCGGCGGACCTGTACCTGTATCCGAACACCGTGTATGCCGTGAAGGTGGCAGGCTCCGACATCAAGAACTGGCTGGAAACCGCGGCCAAGCGCTTCAACACCATCGACCCGACCAGCGCGACGGTGCAGAAGCTGGTGAGCACGTTCCCGGGCTACAACTTCGACATGTTCACGTCGCCGGACCTGACGTATGAAATCGACGTCACGCAACCGGTCGGCAGCCGCATCAAGAACCTGCAATACAAGGGCGCGGCGATTGACCCGGCAGGCCAGTTCATCGTGGCCACCAACAACTACCGTGCGAGCGGTGGTGGCAACTTCCCGGGGCTGGATGGCAGCAAGACGATCTATGCGTCGCCCGATGCCAACCGCGATGTGCTGATCGCGTACATCAAGAAGATCGGCAGCGTGCAGCGCGCGACCAACGGCTCGCAACGCAGCTGGCGCTTCACGAAACTAGCGAGCTCGGTGGCCCAGGTGCAGTTCACGTCCGCGCCCAACAAGCTGGCCAGCGCCACGGCAGCCGGCATCACCAACGTCACGCAAGTGGCTGCGGATGACGGTTCGGGCAAGGGCGTGGCGGTGTACCAGATCGATCTGACGCAGTAAGCCGGAGTCAGCTATGCCATCTCTTCGTTCCGCATGGGCCGGTGCGCCGACCTTTGAATCGCCGCGCCAATCGGTGCCGATGCTCACGGTAGCCGCCGCGCTGGCGATCGCCGTGACAGTCGGCGGGTGGCTGTCGCACGCACGTCAGGCACCGACAGTGGATGCCACACAGTTGGAGTCCTGGCGCGCGATGGTCGTGCAGGCGATGGAACCGGAAGCGCTGCAGCAGTTGCGTCAACTCGCACGCAGCGGCTCGGTGTCGGCACAGTCTGCGTTGGGTGAAGCCCTGCTCAGCGCGCACGATGGCTCACTGCGCAACGAGGGGATGCGTTGGTTGGAGACCGCTGCGCCGAGCGATGCACATGCGCAGTTGTCGCTCGGCAAGGCGTTGCTGCTCGGTACTGGCGGTGTGGCTCGCGACTATCCGCGTGCGCTGCATCTGCTGCGTCTGTCGGCTGACAAGGGCGATGCAGCGGCCGCGTACTATCTCGGTCTGATGTATCGCAGCGGCTACGGCACGGCCATCGACACAGCACAGGCTGCGCATTGGTTCGATCGCGCAGCGCGTCACGAGATTCCGGCGGCAATGTTCATGCTGGCCAATGCGTACCGTGACGGCGATGGTGTGCCACGCGATGAAGCCCGCGCGCTGGCGTTGTACCAGGATGCTGCCGAGCACGAATTGCCCGAAGCCGTGCAAGCCCTGGCGATGGCGTATCAGAACGGCGAACTCGGCCTCAAGCGTGACGATGCCGCGTATCACCAGCAGTGGATTGAGACGGCGCATGCGCTGAAGCACCCTGCGCTCGCGCCATAACGACGAGGCTTTTTTCAATACAGCCCTCGGGTCTGGGCGTGCAAACGCACCAGGCCCAGCAGGGCATCGATCTGTGGTGTCGGCACACCGACGTGCTGACCAATCTCGCGCACGGATGCCACGAGCGCGTCGATCTCCAGCGGCCCACGTCCGGCCTCTGCATCCTGCAGCATTGATGTCTTGAACGCACCAAGCTGGCGTGTCACTGCACAGCGCTCTTCGCCGCTCTGGTCGATCGGGCAACCGATGCGCGCGCCAATCGCTTTCGCTTCTTCCATGATGGCGAGGCAAAACGCCGCCACCTGCGGATCATCGAGGATGCGATCGCACGTTGCACCCGTGAGTACGGACACCGGGTTCATCGTCATGTTGCCCCACAGCTTGAACCAGATGTCGCGCTGAATGGCTTCGCTGCGTTCGATCTGCAAACCCGCACGTTCGAAGAGGGCGCTGACCGCATCCAAGCGCGGTGATGCACCACCTGCCGGCTCACCCAGGATCAGCCGCTTGCCGAACCCATGACGCACGTGTCCCGGTGCCGACGTTGAGCACGTCAGATGCACCACGCAACCGAGCACGTTGCGCGTTGGAATCGACTGCGCAATATGGCCGTAAGGATCGACGGATTGCAAACGCAACCCTTCTAGCGGCCCAGGCCGATCGAAGAACCACCACGGCACGCCGTTCATCGCCACCACCACGCAGGTCTCGGGGCCGACGAGCGGGGCGATGCTTTGCGCGACGCTTTCCATAGCCGGCGCCTTGACGGCCACGATCACCACATCCTGCACCCCGAGCGCATACGCATCATCGCTCGCGTGCACCGGTACGGATTGCGTGACGCCATCTTCGGTCAGCCGCAGGCCGTCTGTCTGCAACGCTTGCAGCGTAGCGCCACGCGCCAGCACGTTGATCGACGAATGGCTTTGCGCCAGCTTCGCGCCAAGGTAACCGCCGACCGCGCCGGCGCCAACGATGCAGAGTCGTGTCATCACACTAAGGCAGTTGATTGCGTAGGACCACCAGCCACTGCATGACCGAGTTGGTGTACGGGTCGATCTGGTTGGCGTCATTCAGCTCGATAAGACTCATCGAGGCAGATTGCTGCACGTTACCGCCGATGGCCTTGGCTTCATGGCGCACGGTATCGACTTCGACCACCAGGTCACAGTGCATGGGCGTCATGCCAGAGCGAATCTCGGCGGGGTCGGACATGAAGCGATCCGCGCCGCGTGCGGTGCAGATGAGATCGCCAGGGCGGGGCACAGCGGGGGTGCGCTCGAGCACGAACGCCGGGTGCTTGAGCAGATGGTCACGCGCATCGGTCACGTATTCCGCGTGTGTGGCACCGGTGAGGAACTGGTCGTTCTGCAAACCGGCCTTGCGCATCACCCACGAAATGAACACCGCTGACCACGCCCAACCGCCGGTGGTCAATTGCTGGCAGGTCGGTGTCTTGCCGACGATGCCCCAGTAGCGCTTGGCCAGCCTGCAGCCGCGCGCCGTGGCCTCGCCACCGGTACCGTCGGGATAGCGTAGGCAGGGTGTTGCTGGGGGGGGCGATGCCGCAGGATTGGCTTTGGGCATCGACATGTCGCCGCCGGCTTCTTCATCGGAAGGGGCGGGGGTCGGATCATCGGCCGTCAACCAGCGGCCTTGCGGCTGATCCGGAAAACCACCGCCGGCCACGCAATACGTATCGTCGCGCGCCACGCGCACGGTCTGGCGTCCCCAGCGATCCCATTCGGTCAGTGCGATCTCGATCATCTTCTGGCGCGTCGTGGCGCCGGGCGTGGTCTGTACGACCTCGTTGTCGGGCAACGGCTCGGCCTGAGGGCGCGCAGGGGGCGTTGTACAGCCTGCAAACCAGAAGGCTGGTGCAATCAGAACAATCGGGAGAACCGTGCGCAGAACGCGCTGGAAGGGGCGGGACATGGGGGAAGAGGGGCGGGATGGCCTGACGGGGAGACAGGCCTTCCGACGTGGTACGCCAGCACAGCGGGCTGGTCACGCATGCAATGGCATGCCACGTCGTTGGCGCGGGCCGGGCAATCCGGTCACGCCAGGGTCGTCATCACCTTAGGCGTTGACAGCGTCCTTGAACTTCTGGCCGGCCTTGAACTTGACCGTCTTGGCCGCTTCGACCTTGATTTCTTCGCCGGTGCGCGGGTTGCGGGCCATGCGCTCGGCACGCTCACCTTGGCTGAAGGTACCAAAGCCGATGAGGCTGACCGCATCGCCTTTGCCAACGGATTCCATGATGGCTTGCAGCGTCACGTTCAGTGCCTGCTCGGCCTTGGCCTTGGTCAGACCGTCTACGCCGCTGGCGATGGCGTCGATCAGTTCGGTTTTCGTCATTGCTTGACTCCCTTCAAGAGTAGATAAAACACACAACAGAGCGTCCGGGGGATGGCTCCAAGGGCGACATGATACCGGCATGCGAACAGCGCCGGCGTGTGAGCTTTGTAACCGCGCATCGCGTGCGAGTTCCGCAAAGCCGCACGCAGCCTGGGGGGCGCGATGGCCGCATCACATCGATAGGGCATTTCTGGAGGGTGGCTTGGGTATGGCTGGTTCGCTCGTCGATAGGAACGACGCAAGTCGATCGATGGGTTTACCTTTTTCTTTATGTATACAGATAGTAGTAGTAGATAACGGTGGATATCTTCTGTGGATAACCACAAAAAGCGCTTTGGATTCAATGGTTTGCCGAAAGCAAAACCGATAGCACAGTGTGTGTCCCGACGTGGATAGCTTGCCGGTTTCGTTCCATCGTCTGTCGACCCTCGCCGCACTTGTGCCCACACCGTCGACAGGGCAGCCACAGACAGCCAACAGGCTTTGCTGGGGGTTATCCACAGCGGCAGGTCGAGTTATCCACAGAAACTATCCACAAAGGCTATCCACAGGCAGGGCGGAGGGCGTGCCGCACGTGTCGAGATGCCATGCTTTTGGTGTAGGCTCTCGGCTTCGCTGATCGACGTTCCTGTTTTGTTGCCGCCGCCCATGACACGCTTGCCTTCCGACGCCCAACCCGTTCAGGCCGACTTGTCGCCAATAAAGCAAGAGGCGCCGGCCAAACTGCGCCGCCGTGATCGTATCGAGGTGCGTGAGTCGGGCGTCCACGGGCGCGGTGTATATGCGGTGGCGCGCATTGCCAAGGGCAAGAAGATCATCGAATACAAGGGCGAGCACATCTCGTGGAAAGAGGCGCTGCGTCGCCATCCGCACGATCCGTCCGACCCGAACCACACGTTCTATTTCAGCCTGGAAGACGGCAGCGTGATTGATGCCAAGTTCGGCGGCAACCGCGCCCGCTGGATCAACCACGCCTGCAAGCCGAACTGCGAAGCGCGCGAAGCCGATGGCCGCGTGTTCATCCACGCGCTGCGTGACATCGAACCCGGTGAAGAGCTGTTCTACGACTACGGCCTCGTCATCGAGGGCCGCCAGACCAAGGCGTTGAAGGAACAGTTTGCGTGCCGCTGCGGCGCCAAGAAGTGCCGCGGCACCATGCTGGCGCCGCCGGAAAAGAAGACCAAGAAGAAGTAAGCTCGCCTGAGCCGCGCTTAAGCCGCGGCATCTGCCAGCGGCAGACGTAACACGAAGCGCATCACGCGGCTGCCGTCGCGTGCCTTCGCATCGTCAATGGCAACAGTGCCGCCATGCAGGCGCACGATGTCGTGCACGATAGCCAGGCCCAGGCCGCTGCCTTGTGGTTGGCCAGGCTGATGATCCGCATCCCCACGGAAGAAGCGCTCGAACACCTCGGCACGCCGTTCGGCCGGAATCCCCGGGCCGTTGTCTTCCACACTCACCACGCCCCACCAGCGCGCAGCATCGTCGGCTTCCATGCCGGCACGCAAGGTCACGCGTCCACCCGAGGGGACGTACTTGATGGCGTTGTCGAGCAGGTTGTTGATGGCCTCGCGCAGCAGCAGCGCGTTGGCCAGCACAGGGGCTTGCAAGGCACCCGGTGAGGTGGCACCTTGCGGCCAAGCCTCGAAACCCAGATCCAGTCCGCGTGCCAGTGCGCGTGGTACCCACTCCGCGCCGGTATCGAACGCCAGCGCAACGAGATCCACGCGCATTGGCGGACCGAGTTGATCGAGCGTCATGCCCGGCTCCGCACGGGCCAGCGTCAGCAATTGGTTGGACAGCCGCACGGCACGGTTGGCGCCGGATTGAAGCTCCAGCAGCGCGGGCCGGGCCTCTTCCAATGTGTTGGCTCCGACGGCGCGATCGGCGTGCAGCTTCAGTGCCGTGAGCGGCGTGCGCAGTTGATGCGCAGCATCGGCAATGAAGGTGCGCTGTGCTTCCAGTGCATCGCGCAGACGGGCCAGCAGCGCATTCATGGCGTTGATGAGGGGCTGCAATTCTGCCGGCACACGCTGTGCGGATTCAGCCGGCAATGGCGTCACCGATTGCGCGCTCTGCTTGTTGAGCGTGTCGGCCAGCGTCTGCAGTGGCTGCAGCTCTTCCTTGAGCACCAGCGAGAGAATCAAGCCGCCCACGGCCAGCAGCACGATCAACGGAATCGACACCGATAGAAGCACTTCCTTGGCTGCCAAATCGCGGTGGTCGAGCAGCTCCGCCACTTCCACGACCAGGCCGTCTTCGGGCGGCACGGCATCGGGCAAGGTCGGCGGGTTGACTGCGGGCGCGGTCTGCGCTTGCGTGGGTGCGAGGGCAGGGCGCGCGGTATCGCCCTGGGGCGGCGGCGGCACAGGCTGGCGCGGCGATTGCGGCCGCGGCATTTCGGCACGCATGCCAGGCAAGAGCAGATGCACGGCGCGCACCTGTTTGCCGTCGATCCAGCTATAGAACACGCGCGCCTCGCCAATGCGCACCTGGCCCGAGCCGTAGCCCAGTGGCACATCGCGCCCGATCAGCGTGCCGCTGGGGCCGGCAATGCGCCAATAGATGCGGTCTTCGCCGCTGTTCTGCACCAGCGTCTGCGCGGTGAGGGCAATGTCGTACAGCTTGGCCGCCGGCACGTTGGGGCCGGCCAGGCGTAATTGCTCGGCCAACGTATTGGCCACGCCCACCAGCGCACGGTCGAACACCTGCGCGGTGTAGTGCGCCGCCAGCCAATACGACAGCGCACCCGTACCCAGGATCAGGCCGAACAGCGGCGTGGCCAATGCGCGCAGCAGATGCAGGCGCAGGCTGACGGCGCCGGTGGCGGGCGCGGCGGTGGCGGGTCGGTGGCGCTTGAACATGAGGTAAGGCAGGCTACGCCGCGGCGCGGGCCTGCAGCAGATAACCAAAGCCGCGCACGGTGACGATCTCCGCGTCGGACTGCTCAATCTTGCGGCGCACGCGGTGCACATAGACTTCGATGGCCGTGTCGCCCACCACGTCGTGGCTGGCTTCACCGATGGCGTGGCCGAAACTGGCGAGGTGGTCCTGCAATTGCACCTTGCTGACCACGCGCCCCTGACGCAGCATCAGCAGCTCCAGCACGGCAAATTCGCGAGGCGACAATTCCAGCGGTGCTGCATCTACGAAGATGCGGCGCTCGACACCACTCATGCGCAGCCGGCCGACGAGGACGTCGGGGCGCGCAGCCGGTTCTGCCGAATCACTGCGTCGGCGCAGCAGGGCGCCCACGCGCGCGACGAGCTCCAGCATCTCAAATGGTTTGAGCAGGTAGTCATCGGCGCCGGCGTTCAGGCCGTTCACTTTGTCGAGCAGGCCATCGCGCGCGGTCAAGATCAACACAGGCGTAGCGCGATCACGCGCGCGGAACTGCGACAGCAGCGTCATGCCGTCGATGCCCGGCAAGCCTAGATCCAGGATGACCAGATCGTGCGTTTGCCGCGCCAACTGCTCTGTCGCGAAGACCCCGTCGTGCACGACATGCACGCGGTGTCCGGCCTGGGTGAGCCCGGCGTGGATGCCACTGGCGATGGCGCGGTCGTCTTCAATCAGCAGGATGCGCATGCGATGCGGTCCGGAATGCGGAGCAGAAAGGGGGATCGGTGCAGTTTGGCAGCGCTACAATGCCCCGATGACCGATGCCCTGCTCACCATCACCGACCTGGAGGCCGCCATCAATTACTGGCGCGCCCGTTCGCCTTCGGAAGGCGAGGAGTTGCGGCTGTGTGCCGAGGCGTCGGCGCTGGCCAAGCCGTATGCGCTGATGATTGTACAAGGCGCCACCCGCATCGCTCCTGAGCAACTGAGCGACACCGCGCGGGCGGCGTATGAGGCGTGGCGCGCAGCCGTTGGAGGCTGAGCGCCAGCATTGAGGTGGCTACTTCGCGCCGGTGGTCTTTGCGGCCTGCTCGATGAAGCGCGCGAGATCAGCATCCCGGTGCGTGAGCCCGTTCGCATCATGCGTGGACAAGGTGATGTCCACGCGATTCCACACGTTGAACCACTCGGGGTGGTGATTCATCTGCTCGGCTTTGATCGCCACGCGCGTCATGAAGCCGAACGCGGCGTTGAAATCGGCAAAGGTAAACGTCTTCTGGATGGCGTCGCGGTCGCTCTGCAGCGTCCAGCCGGGCACTTCGGCAAACAGGGCCTTGCGTTGGTCTTCGTTCAGGGTCGGCATCATGGTGTCAGGCAGCGGTTGGGTGTGAATGCGCGCAGTATAGTCAGCGCTCAAATATCCGCCGTATCTGCCCAACCCTCACGGTTGCCGACGTTCAGCACGAGGTCCCCTTCCACCACATCACCGGCACCGAACGTCGGCAACGCGGCGAGTTCTTCATACAGCGGCGTGAAATCCGGACGCGTGGCATCAAACAACTGCTCGAAGCTGTCGATGGTGAAGTAGGTTTTCTGGAAGGTGTCGATGCGATAGCGCGTGCGCATGATGCGGCGCACGTCAAAGCCGATGCGGTTAGGGCTGGCGGAATCCAGCGCGTACACCGATTCACTCTTGCTCGACACGATGCCCGCACCGTAGATGCGCAGACCGGCCGGCGTGCGGATCAATCCAAATTCCACTGTGTACCAGTACAAGCGCGCCAGCATGTCGAGCTGGCCCAGCTTGGCTGCCTTCAGGCCGCCCTTGCCGTAGGCTTCCATGTAGTCGGCAAAGATCGGGTTAATCAGCAGCGGCACGTGGCCGAAGATGTCGTGAAAGCAGTCCGGCTCTTGCAGGTAATCGAGCTGATCCGGGTGGCGCATCCACCAGCTGGCGGGAAAGCGACGATTGGCCAAGTGCTCGAAGAACACCTCATCCGGCACCAAACCCGGCACGGCAACGATCTGCCAGCCGGTCGCGCGCATCAGCGTTTCGTTCAGTTCAGCAAACGAGGGCACGCGGTCTCGGCTCATGCCCAGCGTCGACAGGCCTTGCAGGAATTCATCGCACACGCGGCCCGGCAGCAACGCTTCCTGGCGGTCGTACAGCGTGCGCCAGGTGGCATGGTCGGCTGCGGTGTAGCGGTGCACCGGCTGTTCAATGGTGAAATCCGGGCGCAGCGTCTGGCCATCGAGGCCTTCTGCAAATTGCTCGCGCAGTTTGTCCGTCAGGGTGCCGGTAAAGCCGGCGGGCGCAGCGTTTGCGGGGGCAGCGGGGGCGTTGGTTGCGATGGCCATGGTCAGGTTGGGCTCGAGTGCAATCAGAATCCGCCTAGTGTATGGACGTGCCTCTGCGGATTGGCCGCAAAACCGTCGCCCAATCTACGACGTGTGCGGAATTCATGCAAAATGTTACGGATCAACGCAGGAGTTTTGCATGATTTCCTTGGATACCTTCGATCTGGCCTTGCTGGAGGCGCTACAGCGCGATGGCCGCGCGACCCATCAGCAGCTTTCGGAGCAGGTGCACCTGTCGGCCAGCCAAGTGGGGCGGCGCCTCGCGAGGCTGGAATCGGAGGGGGTGATCGAGGGCTACCGGGTGATGCTCTCGCCGACCGGGTTGGGGCTGGGCGTGACGGTGTTCGCCAGCGTCAAGCTCGCCCACCACGGCGATGCCATCGTCGAGCGCTTTCGCGAAGAGATCCTGCTGCTGGACGCCGTGCAGGAATGTTTTTCCGTGGCAGGTGATGCGGACTACATGCTGCGCGTGGTGGTGCCGGATCTGCCGGCGCTGTCTGAATTCGTCATGCGTAAGCTGATGCGTGTGCCAGGTGTGGACAATGTGCGCTCCAATATCGTCCTTACGGCGCTCAAGCGCGACGGCGCGCTACCGCTATCCCACCTTGGTGGGTAAGCCAGCGCCTTGCGCCAGGGTGCGCGGCGTGTCACGCTGCACACCGATATGACTTTGTTGCACACACCCTCTACCCCTCTTGGGCGGGAGACCACCATGGTTGAAGGACACCCCACGCACCCGGTGCACGCGCCGGCGCATCGTACTGGCGGCTACGGCATGCCGGCACGGGTTCGCGCGTGGTGGGTGGCCGCTGCGGTGGCGGGTGTCACCTACGGCGGCATGCTGACCATGGTGGCCGTGGATGTGCCGCCTGGCACACCGCTGGCTGGGCGCATCGTGGCGCAGCCGCTATGGAAGATGCTGATGGCGCTGTTGCTGGCGCGCGCCGCGTCCTTGCATGAAGTGCCGAGTGAACGCCGCTGGCTGATCGGCGCCATGGTGTTCTCCGCGCTGGGCGATCTGTGGCTGGCGCTGCCGTGGCTGTCGTTCTCGTTCATTGCCGGCCTGGGCTGCTTCCTGCTTGCCCACGTGTGCTACCTGCGAGTGCTGGTGAGCCTGCGTGGCGCGTCGTCGCCCATCCGCATGCTTGGCGTGGGGGCGATGATGGGGGTGTCGATCGGTATGTTGATCTGGTACTGGCCGGGGCTGGGCGAGTTGAAGGGACCCGTCATCGCCTACATGATCGTGCTGTCGTCGATGGTGTGCGCGGCCTTCATGGCGCGCCTGCCGGGGCCGTTGACCGCATGGGGCGCGCTGGCGTTTGCCGCGTCTGACGCCATGATCGGCATCAGCGTGTTCGTCTTTCCGTTTACTGACCACGAGCTGGCCATCTGGTGGAGTTATGCCGCGGCCCAACTGCTCATCAGCGCCGGGCTGCTGACGCGCCGTGTCGCACCGCCGCCGCGCCGCATCGTTTCGGCAGCATAAGCGGCTTCCATCCCCATCTCCCCTTCGCTGCAGGAGCCCCCGATGCTGCAGACCCTCGACGCCGCAAGCACGGCGGCCCGCCTGCCATACGCCGCGCTGGCCGATGCCATTGCCCAGGTGCTGCGTGATGCACGTGCTGGGCGTGCGCAGGCCCCGGCCCGCCTGGTCATGCCCGTGCCAAGCGGAGGCAGTCTGCTACTGATGCCGGCGTCCAATGCCGACATCGCCATCACCAAGATGATTACCGTGCATCCGCATAACCCCGGGCGCGGTCTGCAAGCGATTCACGGTGAAGTCGTGGTGATGGATGCGCACACTGGCGTGCGCAGTCTGCTGCTGGATGGACCGACCGTGACCGCGCACCGCACGGCCGCAGTATCGCTCTTGGCCGCGCGCTTGCTGGCACCGGAGCCCGCCGGGGATCTGTTGCTGATTGGCGCCGGTGCGCAGGCACGGGCGCATCTCGAGGCTTTCCGCGCTGGGCTTGGCACACGGCGTGTGACGATCATCGCGCGCACGGCTGACAGTGCCGAGGGGTTGGCGGCTCACGCCCGCGCGCTGGGCATGGAAGCCACCGCGCTGGCTGGCGGGGATGCAGCTGGCGTTGCGCAAGCGGCCCGTGCAGTCCTGCCGCACGCATCGCTGGTCATTACCGCTACGCCTTCGGCACAACCCGTGTTGCCGGACCACACCGAGCCGGGTCACCCCAGCGGCGAGGTCTGGCGCCCCCATCATTTCGTCGCGGCGGTGGGTGCCTTCCGCCCTGACATGGCGGAACTGCCGGCACGTCTGTGTGTACACGCCGCAACAGCCGATCGGCTCTATGCCGATACCTTGGTCGATCTGGAAGCCGAAGCTGGCGACCTGCTGCAGGCCGGCATTCCGTGGTCACGTGTGCGGCCGTTGCAACAGTGCGTCGATGCGGCGCCCGACACGCTCACGCAGGCGCCACCGGCCTCGCCGGTGGTGTTCAAGAGTGTCGGCAGCGCATTGTGGGATCTGGCTGCATGCGCGCTGGCCCTGTCGAAGCAGCCCGCCGTTTAAAAAACCGCATCGTGCTCAAAACGCGCCTGCTGAGCGCGTTTGTATTGCCGCTTGTAACAGGAAACCTCTAGAAAAGGGGTACTAGCCACAGCAATCACACGGGATAATGGCCATCCCTTCCGCCTGGGAGGAGACTGAGAACGCACCGCAAACGATCCAACCCCGTTTGCTTCGGATGCGTCTGACACAGGAGCACATACACAGATGGCCTATAAGAAAGCACTGGCGGCTGCCGCCGGGATGATCCTCGCCACCGCCGCGCACGCACAGGCTGCCGGCAGCAACGTCGTCAGCCTCGGCTGGTTCCGCGTGATGCCGAACAGCTCGAGCGATCCGCTGTTCGTCAAGAGCATTGGCGGCGCGCCCGTCAATCAATCGGTGCCGAACACCGGCGCGAAGATCCAGGAAGCCGACACCGTTGGCCTGGCCTTCACGCACTTCTTCACCGACAACATCGCCGTGGAACTGGTCGGTGGTATTCCGCCGCGCCACAAGATTGAAGGCACGGGTTCGTTTTCGGGCTACGGCGAGATTGGTTCGGCCAAGCAATGGAGCCCGGCCGTGCTGGCCAAGTGGTACTTCTTCAGCGCAGACACCAAGTTCCGTCCGTATGTGGGTGCTGGTCTGAACTACACCTGGTTCTCCGACGAGAAGATCACCAACAGCGCGTTCCAGAACCAAGTTCTGGGCCGCGGTACGCCGGGCAGCACCAGCAATGTGACCACCGACAGCTCGCTCAACCCGGTGCTGAACGTAGGCGCGACCTACGCCATCACCAAGGATTGGTTCGTTGGCCTGTCGGTGTCCTACCTGCCGCTGAAGACCACTGCCAAGATCGACACCACGCTGATCAACGGCGTGCACATCCAGAGCGAAGCGAAGATCAAGATCAACCCGGTCGTGACCTACCTGAACGTCGGCTATCGTTTCTAAGCCACGTTTGCGCAAACAAAAAGGCGTGCCATTGCGGCACGCCTTTTTTCTTTGGTGCGATTGACGCCCTATGCGACTGCCTTGACCGGGTAGCCAGCCTGTTCGATGGCCGCCTTCACGGTATCGGTCGGGGCGCCAGTCGTGACCGCCACGGTTTGCTTGGACAGATCGACCTGCACATGGGCAGCGGCATCGACCTGCTGCACGGCGCGCGTGACAGCCGATACGCAATGGCCGCAGCTCATGCCTTCAACGGAAAACGTCGTCATGGTGTGCTCCTGAAAGAGGGAAGAGAGAATCACCACAACAGTATGAACCTTCCCACCGTGGGAATCGCAAGCGTAAGATGAGCGCTTGACCTTGCCAAGATGGGAAGGTCTACGCTGATGTCATCTTCTCCAGAGCGAATGCTTTCATGACTGCAGCACCACTTGATCTCGAAATCAGCGGAATGACGTGTGCGGCCTGCGCTGGCCGTGTTGAACGCGCCTTGCGGGCCGTACCCGGCGTGACGGAAGCCAGCGTCAACCTGGCCACGGAGCGCGCGCGCGTGCAGGGCGAGGCAACGGGCGACGTACTGGTCGCTGCCGTGACGGCGGCAGGCTATGAGGCGTATGTCGCTTCCGATGAAACCATGGCGCCTCCCGCCGCGGCCCCCGATTTCTGGGAGGGCCCCGGACCGGTGTGGATTGCCGCCGCGTTGTCCGTGCCGCTGGTGCTACCAATGATCGCCGGTTGGTTGGGTGCCGAATGGATGCTGCCCGCGTGGGTGCAGTGGCTGCTGGCGACGCCAGTGCAGTTCGTGATCGGGGCGCGTTTCTACAAGGCGGGCTGGAAGGCGCTGCGCGCGGGCGCCGGCAATATGGATCTGCTGGTCGCGCTGGGGACGTCGGCGGCGTATGGCCTGTCGTTGTGGCTGTGGTGGCGCGCAGGGGCGGATGGAATGCACCATGCGCCACACCTCTACTTTGAGAGCGCCGCTGTGGTCATCACGCTGGTGCGCTTGGGCAAGTGGCTGGAGGTGCGCGCCAAGCGCCAGACCGCCCAGGCCATTCGCGCGCTGCAGGCGCTGCGTCCCGATACGGCCCGCGTGCGCACCGCCGATGGCACGCTGCGCGATACGCCCATCGCGCGCGTACGGGTGGGCGACGTGGTGTCCGTGCGGGCGGGTGAGCGCATCCCCGTGGATGCACTCGTGCTGGAAGGCGCCAGTCATGTCGATGAATCCATGCTGACTGGCGAGAGCCTGCCCGTGCCCAAGCGAGAAGGTGACCGCGTGACTGCCGGCGCCATCGCCACCGACGGCGTGCTGCTGGTGCGCACCACGGCCATTGGCGCGGACACGATGCTCTCGCGCATCATCCGACTCGTTGAAGACGCCCAGGCCGCCAAGCCGCCGATCCAGCAACTTGTGGATCAGGTGAGCGCGATTTTTGTACCGGCGGTACTGGTGGCGGCACTGCTGACGCTGGTCGGCTGGGCGCTTGCCGGAGCGGAATGGGAAACGGCCATCGTCAACGCCGTGGCGGTGCTGGTGATTGCGTGTCCGTGCGCGCTGGGGCTGGCCACGCCGTCCGCCATCATGGCCGGCACTGGCGCGGGCGCGCGGCGCGGCATTTTGATTGCGGATGCGCAGGCGCTGGAGCGTGCGCAGCAGGTGGATTTCGTCGTGTTCGACAAGACCGGCACGTTGACGGTTGGCCAGCCACGCGTGACGGCGGTGGAGGCTGCGCCCGGTGTCGATGCTGATGCGCTGCTCAATCAACTCGCCGCGCTGCAGGCCGAGAACACGCACCCGCTGGCGCATGCCACGCGCGAATACGCCACCGAGCAGGGCTGCACGGCTTCGCCCGCGCAATCGCCGGAAGTGCTGGCCGGACGCGGCACGCGCGGCATGGTGGATGGCGTATCGCTGCAACTGGGCAATGCGCGTTGGATGGACGAACTGGGGCTGGATCGCCATGCGCTCCAGGCACGCGCCGATGCACTGGAAGCGCAAGGCAACACCGTTTCGTGGCTGGCGCAAAGCGGGGAGGGTGGTGCGCAGTTGCGCGGCCTCATCGCCTTTGGTGATGCGCTCAAGCCCGGCGCCAAGGACGCGGTGGCTGAACTGCGCCGACGCGGTATCCGTACGGCATTGGTCACGGGCGACAACGCGGGCGCCGCGCGCGGCGTGGCCGAAGCCCTTGGCATCGACGAGGTGGCCGCGCAGGTGTTGCCGCAAGACAAGGCCACACGCGTGACAGCCTGGCAGCAGAGCGGCCATGTAGTGGCGATGGTGGGCGATGGCATCAACGATGCGCCTGCGCTGGCTGCGGCCGACGTTGGCATCGCCATGGCTACCGGCACCGATGTCGCCATGCAGGCCGCCGGCATCACCCTCATGCGCGGCGAGCCGCGCTTGGTGAGCGATGCGCTGGATCTCTCGCGCCGCACTGTCGCCAAGATCCGGCAGAACCTGTTCTGGGCGTTTATCTACAACGTGGTGGGCATTCCGCTGGCCGCATTCGGTTTGCTGAACCCGACCTTTGCCGGCGCAGCGATGGCGTTCTCCAGCGTGAGCGTCGTCACCAATGCGCTGATGCTGCGCCGCTGGCGCGCGACTGGAGAGCAAGCATGACGCAAGGCCCGGTCAATATCGGCGAGGCAGCGAAGGCGAGCGGCGTGTCGGCCAAGATGATCCGCTACTACGAGAGCATCGGCCTGCTGCCACCCAGCCCTCGTACGGAAGGCAACTACCGCATGTACGACGCGCGCGCGGTGCATGTGCTGCGCTTTATCCACAGGTCGCGCTCGCTGGGGTTCGCGCTGGAGGAGATCCGCACACTGCTCTCGCTGTGGAATGACCGCGAACGCGCCAGCGCCGATGTGAAAGCCATCACGCTGCGCCATGTGGCTGATCTCGACGCGCGCATCCGCGAACTGCAGGGCATGCGCGACACGCTGATGTCGCTGGCCAATGCGTGCCATGGGGATGACCGGCCCGACTGTCCGATCCTCGAAGGTGTGGCCGGCGAGGGCAGCGACAAGGGTGCCTGCTGTCACTGACGGGACACGCGATTGCCCTGACTTACGGCAGGCGGCGTCTATGCCACAATCTGTGGCAATTCAAGGAGGAGACGCCGATGACGCAAGCCCCCGCCCAGTCCGTACCTGTTCAAGCGCTGGAAACCCGCCAGCGCATGAAAGACGGCACGGAATTGCTGGTCCGCACGTGGTTGCCCGCACCTGATGCCGGGGAGCCACGCGGCAGCGTCATCCTCGTGCATGGCATGGCCGAGCACTGCGGGCGTTATCACCACGTCGCCAACGTGCTCACTGATCTGGGCTTGCGCGTGCGCGCGTTTGACCTGCGCGGCCACGGCAAGAGCGGCGGCCCCCGCATGGCGCTCGACGCGCCAGACAACTACCTCACCGATCTCGCAGAAATTGTCGATGCCGCTGTCGCCGAGTGGCACGAGATGCCGTTCGTGCTGGGGCACAGCATGGGCGGGCTGATCGTCGCGCGGTTCACGACTGCACGCATCCGGCCGGTACGCGGCGTGCTGTTGTCATCGCCCGCGCTGCGCGTGAAGCTGCCGCCGGGGGCGGGGATCGTGCGCGGGATTCTGTCTGCTGTTGCGCCGCGTTTGCCGGTGCCCAATCCTGTGGATCCTTCCAAGCTGTCGCATGACCCGAGCGTTGCGGCAGCGTATCGCTCGGATGCGCTGGTGCAGAGCACGATCAGTGCGTCGGTGCTGGAATTCATGCTCAACGCGATTACGCAGGCGCAGCAGGATGCACCGCGACTGGAAGCGCCCATGCTGCTGATGGCGGGGGGATCCGATTCGATCGTCGACCCTTCAGGCAGCCGCGATTTTTATGCGAACGCGCCGGAAGACCTGCGGACGCTGGCGTGGTTTGAGTCTGGGTATCACGAGATCTTCAATGAAGCCGAACCGCTGCGCAGCGAGGTGTTTGGGAAGATGAGGGAGTGGCTTTCCTCGCGGATTTGATTTGAAGTGAATGGGTTGGACCACAAGAATAAAAACCAATAACACCAAGGCAGAGAAGCACGGAGACATGGAAACCTACGACTACATCATCATCGGCGCAGGCTCCGCCGGGTGCGTCCTGGCGAACCGTCTGACGCAAGACCCCGACGTGTCTGTTCTGCTGCTGGAGGCTGGCGGCAAAGACGACTACCACTGGATCCACATCCCCGTCGGTTATCTGTACTGCATCGGCAACCCGCGCACCGACTGGCTGTATCGCACGCGTGAAGAGCCGGGGCTCAACGGCCGTTCGCTGGGTTACCCGCGCGGCCGCGTGCTGGGTGGCTGCTCGTCCATCAACGGGATGATCTACATGCGCGGCCAGCGTGAGGACTACGACGGCTGGGCCAACATCACCGGCGATGATTCGTGGGGGTGGGATGCCGTGCTGCCGCTCTTCAAGGCCAGTGAGAACCACCACGGCGGCGCGAACGAATGGCACGGCGCGAACGGCGAGTGGCGCGTGGAGCCACAGCGCCTGCACTGGCAAGTGCTGGAAACCTTCATCGAAGCCGCAGTGCAGGCCGGCATCCCGCGCACGAGCGACTTCAACCGTGGGGATAACTTTGGCGTTGGCTACTTCGAGGTCAACCAGAAACGCGGCATCCGCTGGAACACGGCCAAGGGTTTTCTGCGGCCGGCATCGCGGCGGCCGAATCTGACCATCATCACCGGCGCGCAGGTGCGTGCGCTGACCTTTGACGGCAAGCGTTGCGCGGGCGTGACGTATCGCGGGGCAGGGCAGGATTACACCGTGGCGGCGCGCGAAGAGGTGATCCTCTCGGCGGGCGCCATCAATTCACCGCAGTTGCTGGAGCTGGCGGGCATCGGCCAGCCGGAGCGGCTGCAGGCGCTGGGCATTCCCGTGCGCCAGGCGCTGCCGGGCGTGGGCGAGAACCTGCAAGACCATCTGCAACTGCGCAGCGTGGTCAAGGTGAACGGCGTGCCGACACTCAATACGCGCGCGGCAAACTGGTGGGGCAAGGCGCTCATCGGCATGCAGTACGCCTTGAACCAGAGTGGGCCGATGAGCATGGCGCCGTCGCAGCTGGGTGTGTTCGCGCGCTCGAACCCGCAAGTGGCGCGGCCGGATGTGGAGTACCACGTGCAGCCGCTGTCGCTCGACAAGTTTGGCGATCCGCTGCACGCGTTCAATGCGTTTACCGCGAGTGTGTGCAACCTGCGGCCGACCTCGCGCGGCACGGTGCATGCCACGTCGGCCGACCCGTTTGCCGCGCCGACCATCGCTCCGAATTACCTATCGACAGAGGAAGACCGCAAGGTCGCGGCCGATTCGTTGCGCCTCACGCGCCGCATCGTCGCGCAGCCGGCGTTGGCGCAATACAAGCCCGAGGAGTACCTGCCGGGCGCCGCCTTCCAAACCGATGAAGAACTCGCCCGCGCCGCTGGCGAGATCGGCACGACCATCTTCCACCCGGTCGGCACTTGCCGCATGGGGCTGGCGGACGATGCGAACGCTGTAGTCGATGCACAACTGCGTGTGCGCGGCATCGAGGGCCTGCGCGTGGTCGATGCCTCCGTCATGCCGACCATCACGTCGGGCAACACCAACTCGCCGACGATCATGATCGCGGAGAAGGCGAGCGAGATGATTCGGGCGGCGCGCAAAGTGCGGGCGTGACGCGTCTTAGGGTGGCCCTGATTTGACGGGCCAGTCAGGGCGATGAACTCGTTTCATCTGGAGACCTGACACTCGTCTCGTTAATCCACTTTCGTACAACTTGGCCATTACTTTTCAAATAATCTACTTCAAGCCACCCGGTTTGAGATCGGTTTACTACCGTAACGAAATCCCCTCTAATTAGATACATTTTTGTCTTTGCTTTCAGACTCGGGGAGTCGTAAAGCCATGCTCGATTTTGGTTAACCATGAGTCGCGTGCCATTTGCACCAGGTTCCTCTGCATGCGCGGAAAATTTGGATTTGATGTATACGGCTTCAGAAACCATTTTCTTATCTTCAAGCTGCCGCGCAATCGCCAAGTAACTGTGGCGATTGGTATCGCTGGGGGGGTCGCATGCCACCATATTAGATACTCCCATGCTGCTAATGATGACATCTCGGAGATTCAGGCGGACCGTAGAATTGGAAAAATTCCTCCATAAATCATCCGCACTCGGAATGGTTTTTTCTGTCATTTCATTTGTGCGATCGATATTTCCAACCAGCCATTTGTCTTCTTTGGGCGACCATTCTCCGCCGCATATTTCTCCTGTCGGCATGGAGAGAATGCACCCTGTTGTTGTTTCGATCGTCGGGCAATACTCCCTTCCCTCGATGTGTGGTTTTCTTCCTGCTATCTCTAGTATTCCTTGCCGAACTAACGGTAAAACAACATAGCGCCCACTGGGGGACACGCCTCTTTGGTCAAAATTTTCGAATACGATCCCGCCGTTCCTGGTCAATTCTTCATCGGGAAACAACCGAAGTCGGTGACCATCCTTGGCTACAAAAAATGCGCGAGACCAGCCATTCCCAAATTGAGATTTCATATCGCCAGTTAAAGGGTCACTCAATTCGATTGATTGACCACCGGGAAGGGCTGTTTGCGATCCTAGAGCTATGTCGGGTGCGACTGAGAAAAGAAGGCATGACGACGCAAATATAATGGCAGAATTTTTTATTCCTAATAAACAGATGTTTTTCATGACAATTGATTCCTTAGGTGCGCGAATCTAGGATGACGGTCGTTCATGCTCCTGTTTTCCCCATAGAAGGCAAGTATCTCTGACTCGTATGCTGCATGAGATGCCCCCCACAGTGAAGGGTTTCTTGGCACGGATGGATGAGTGTGAAAGAAATTGTCCAATGCTTTCCCGACGTCTCTCACGACATTGTTGGGACGATTAACATGTTGATCGAGTGCGGTCGCATGGCCAAGATCGCTTAAAAAGTACTCTGCAATTGAATGGGTATAGCCAACAGGGATGAGGGTGCGTACCAGCCGCAGACGAACCACAAAGTCCTTCACCTGTTTTTCCTGAAAAGCATTATCCACTATTGCGTTTGCAATAACGGCTAGCGGCTTTTGTCTAACGCTTTGACCAAATGTTGCTGCATTGCAACCCTCCCGCAATTTCGCATGTAACTGGCTACCGGTTATTTTCTCCCCAGAAGTGATTTCTGGATCTTGGTAGTACATTTTTGTACTTCCGTCCGTTTCAACAGTCCAACCACATTGTGCAAAGAGACGTTGGTATGCTTCTTCGTTGCCGGCTCTGAACTGAGCAACTTGAATCGGAAATTCACCTGAACCTGTGGGACTAACGGTCTTTTGACAGGCTCCTGCGGTAAAGATCTCACTGTCGTATGCTTGGACATCATCAATATTCCCTTCGTTTTGAGACATAGCGGAAAGTATGCGATGTTCCCGGTCTGTCATTTGGCCGCTATCAAGGAATCGTTGCATGGCAGGTGAGTTTTTCAATGACAAAGCACCTCTATATAGAGGGCCATAGTGAACTACCTGCCCATTCCAGCGCGTCACCTTGAACTTATTTTCTAAGCAGCACCCGCATTCGCAAACGTGCGTGCTACCTGAATTTTGAAAATTCCCCGCCAGAGCAATCGGGTGAATATGAAACACCTCCGGACTGTTTGGAAACGGCTGCCCTACCTTCGCGCTCACCTCATCCCACCACACAAGCTTCTTGAGCCGCTCAATCTCCGCGTCGTGATACGGCTCCTCGTCAATGCGCTTCAACACCGTCTCGAAGAAGCTTTCATACTCGCGCTGGCTGGCCCATTCACTGCGATGCTTCGGCATCAACCGTGACGCCCGGAACTGCAGCCATTTGTTGGCCTTCAGTGCACGCAGTTCATCCGCGGCCCGTGCTTCGTTGCGCATGGGCGATAGCGCACGGTAGAAGTTGCAGGCCAGCGGCTTGAGATTGTTGATATTGCCCGTCGCCGGTTTGTCCTCATCCAGCGCGTAATCCAGATGACCGTCCACGGTGCGGCATATGGTGGGGTTGCCTCCGTCGTCACCTATGACGGTTTCAAAGTTGATCCAGGCATGCGGAGATTGCCGCATGACACCACCATTGGGTGGCATCTGCCGGTTGCGAACCCAACCGCTGATATCTTCGTGGCGGCTATTGGCGCTGGTCACGTACCACCACGGTTGTCCAGGGCCTGGGCCGTTGTCCTTCGGTCCCTTGTGTTCAGCAGGGAACGCATCGAGCGCGGCTTGGCTGTAGATTTGAACGACGGCTGTTTGCGGAGCGTCGGCGCCTTCTTCGTAAACGGGATGACCTTGAGCGTCCGCCTTCTTGACCTGGAAGAGCTTGACGCCCTTGTCGATGTGCAGGAGAGGGCGTTTGCTTAGATCGATGACGTCCTTGGCAGCCGCGCGAGTCTTGGCGAGGAAGTCAGGCAGATCACTTCCACAGAACACCTCGATATGCACCATCCGGTGTTCCTGCTCGGGGTGAGCTTGCAGCCAGTATTGCCCCAGGTGCCCGATCAGGTCGTTCGCGTTGATGCGGATGGGTGTGGCGGCCACGATGACTTCACCGCTTTGCGCTTGCGAGATGATGGGCTTGAGCAACTGGTGCCCATATTCCTTGCCGAGGAATACCCAACCCTTGTCTGCGCCCTCGGGGACGAGACTTGCTACTTGGGGCGGCAGGATGGTGCCGGATTCGATGGCTTCGATTTTTCCCCAGAGGCCTTTCTTGCGCGTTTCTCCAATACGCACCTGCGCGCCACGGGGCAGGATGCCCAGCATCGTGGGACTTCCCGGTTCGGTGTGGATGTTCAGGCCGATGTGTTCGTCTGGGATAGGGGTGTTTGCGCTGGCTTTGGGCTTGTCCGAGGCATGTTCGGTGACCTCGTAGGCGCGTGCCCAATAGGCCGGAGGTTGCATGCTCTTCTGCTCGTACTCGGCAACGCTTTGCAGGTGCATGTACAGGCTGAAGAATGCCAGCCGATTGCCCGCCGGATATTCCAGCGTGTGCCGTACAAGGGTGAAGGCAGAACTGTAGTGGCCGGTCAGAGTCGTGCCGGGCTGATCGTCTCCCGCTGCGATCTCGCTGATGAGCGGGGCGCGGTTTATGCGGTAAGCGATGATTTCGCCTGCTGCGATGCAGCGTACGCCGTGCACTAGATCAAGATGCCGCCCCGCGCCATCCGCTGAGACATGAATGCCGCCGTGCCACATGCCCGAGCTGCTGACCGCGAAGTTGCCGGTGTTCTCGTCGGCAAGCCACTGATAGAAGATGTGTTCGTCGACAAGGGCTTTGCCATCCTTGGTACGGAAGGGAAAGGCGAAGGTTGGGAGGGGAGGCTCGGGAGCCACTGGAGGATTGGGCGGGTTCGGCATGAAAGCGCTGTCTGAATACTGCGAATTAAACAACACCATTCAGTTAAACGGCGCTTTAAATCATCACCGGAACTCAGCATCGATCGCTGTCAAATTATGTTGATGCCGGATCGTGCCGAAGCATTCACGGGATAACGCGAAAAGGTGCGGATCCCTGTAAGAAAAGGGGGTTTCCCGTGATTTCGGGAGTCACGTAAGGGAGTGTGGTCGAGGCATTGACACCGCCCGACACACCACCCGTGTCATATCGATACGCAATCCGCATCACCCCCATACGTAACTCTACGTAACCCCTTCTTGGTGCGCCGAAAAACCAATACCGGTGCGGGTTTCCGGGCGGTAAGGGCATTGTCATCCTCTCGGTAAAAACCCCGATGTTTTGCAACGCAACAGCCGTTGACAATCATCCGCACCATAAAAAGGGCGGGAGACCAGAGGGAATCATGGCGCAGGACATCATTCTCGAAACGCGCGGACTGACGAAAGCCTTCAAGGGCTTTACCGCCGTGTCCGACGTCAACCTGCGCGTGCAGCGCGGGTCGATCCATGCGCTCATTGGCCCGAACGGCGCCGGCAAGACGACCTGCTTCAACCTGCTGACCAAATTCCTGGTGCCCACGCGCGGCACCATTCTGTTCAACGGCCTCGACATCACCGCGGAAAAGCCGGCGCAGATTGCACGCCGCGGCGTGATCCGCTCGTTCCAGATCTCCGCTGTGTTTCCGCATCTGACGGTGATGGAAAACGTTCGCGTTGGCCTGCAGCGCCAACTCGGCACGGCGTACGCGTTCTGGCAAAGCGAGCAATCGCTCAATGTCTTGAATGACCGCGCGATGGAGCTGCTCGAACAGGTGGGCCTGACACAGTTCGCGCACACCGTGACGGTGGAGCTGCCGTACGGCCGCAAGCGCGCGCTGGAAATTGCCACCACGCTGGCGATGGAGCCCGAGCTGATGCTGCTCGACGAGCCCACGCAGGGCATGGGCCACGAAGATGTAGACCGCGTGACGGAGCTGATCAAGCGCGTCGCGCAGGGCCGCACCATTCTGATGGTCGAACACAACATGAACGTGGTCTCGTCCATCGCCGACAAGATCACGGTGCTGCAGCGCGGCCAGATCCTGGCGGAAGGCCCGTACGAAGAAGTGTCGAAGAACCCGCAGGTGATGGAAGCCTATATGGGCACCGCCGATGCGGCGCTGGAAGGCCACTGATCGACGCTGATCGATCATGCGACGCGGCTGTAAGACGATCAGCCGTGTCACCGAACGCTTGACCCGAACACACGAGAACACTGCATGAGCACGCCCGCGCTCCAGATCACGGACCTGCACGCCTGGTACGGTGAATCGCACATCCTGCATGGTGTCGACCTGACCGTGAACCGCGGCGAGGTCGTCACGCTCCTCGGCCGCAACGGCGCGGGCCGCACCACCACGCTGCGCGCCATCATGGGCCTGGTGGGCTCGCGCAAGGGCTCGATCGTCGTGCATGACACGAGCGGCCAGGGCGTGGAGACCATCGACCTGCCCACGCACAAGATCGCCCACTGCGGCATCGGCTATTGCCCGGAAGAGCGCGGCATCTTCTCGAGCCTGTCGTGCGAAGAGAACCTGATGCTGCCGCCGGTGCTCAAGGGCCAGGTGGCCAAGTCCGGCAATGTCGGCATGAGCATCGACGAGATCTACGAGATGTTTCCCAACCTGAAGGAGCGCCGCCAGAGCCAGGGCACGCGCCTCTCAGGTGGTGAGCAGCAGATGCTGGCGGTCGGGCGCATTCTGCGTACGGGTGCGAACCTGCTGTTGCTCGATGAGATTTCCGAAGGGTTGGCCCCGGTGATCGTGCAGGCGCTGGCCCGCATGATCCTGATGCTCAAGAAGCGCGGCTACACGGTGGTGATGGTGGAGCAGAACTTCCGTTTTGCCGCGCCGCTGGCCGATCGCTTTTATGTGATGGAGCACGGCCGCATCGTCGAGCGTTTCGAGGCGGCGCAGTTGCAGGACAAGATGCCGGTGCTGCACGAACTGCTTGGCGTTTAAGACGATTTCCCCAATCGATTTGCAAGACCCTTGCGCCAGCGCGATCCGCGGCGCGCACGACACAGGAGACAAGACCATGACACTCAAGAAGCTGGCTGGTGCATTGATGGCGGCAGGGCTGGGCGTTGCAGCGTTCGGCGCGCATGCGCAGGTGAGCGGCGACAAGGTGAAGATCGGCTACATCACCGATCTGTCCGGCCTGTATGCCGACATTGACGGGCAGGGCGGCGTCGAGGCCGTGAAGATGGCGATCGAAGATGCGGGTGGCAAGGTGCTCGGCAAGCCGATCGAACTCGTGACGGCCGACCACCAGAACAAGGCTGACATCGCGGCTTCCAAGGCGCGTGAGTGGATGGACCAGCAGGGCATCGACATGCTGCTGGGCGGCACCAACTCCGCCACGTCGCTGGCAATGAGCAAGGTGGCGGCCGAGAAGAAGAAGGTGTTCATCGGCATCGGCGCCGGCACGGCCCGGCTGACCAACGAGGAATGCACGCCGTACACGATCCACTATGCGTATGACACGGTGGCCCTGGCCAAGGGCACCGGCAGCGCGGTGGTCAAGCAGGGCGGCAAGTCGTGGTTCTTCCTGACCGCCGACTACGCATTCGGCCACTCGCTGGAGAACGACACCGCGGCCGTGGTGAAGGCCAACGGCGGCACGGTGGTGGGCTCGGTCAAGCATCCGCTGTCGGCGTCGGACTTCTCGTCGTACCTGCTGCAGGCGCAGTCGTCCAAGGCGCAGATCCTGGGCCTGGCCAACGCCGGTGGCGACACGATCAACTCGATCAAGGCGGCCAAGGAGTTCGGCATCACCAAGTCGATGAAGATTGCGGGCCTGCTGATGTTCATCAACGATGTCCACAGCCTGGGCCTGCAAACCGCCGAAGGTCTGCTGATGACCGACAGCTGGTACTGGGACATGAACGACGCCACGCGCAAGTTCGCCAACCGCTACTTCATGAAGATGAAGAAGATGCCGAGCAGCTTGCAGGCCGCCGACTACTCGGCCGTGTCGAACTACATCAAGGCGGTGGCCGCCGCCGGCACGGATGATCCGGACAAGGTGATTGCGCAGCTCAAGAAGACGAAGATCGACGACTTCTACACCAAGGGCTACATCCGCCAGGACGGCCGTGGCATCCACGACATGTACCTGCTGCAGGTGAAGACGCCGGCGGAATCGAAGAAGCCGTGGGATTACCTGAAGGTGGTTGCGACGATTCCGGGCGAGCAGGCCTTTGCCACGCAGGCGGAATCGAAGTGCGCGCTGTGGAAGAAGTAAGCGTGTAAGCACCGGCGCCGCTGTCCAATGGAAGGCGGCGCCGTCAATCGTGTTGGTGTGGTGTTCTCTTTCTGACCGCGATGGAAATCTTCGGCGTTCCGCTACCGGCCATGCTCAGCCAGCTGCTGCTGGGTCTGGTCAACGGTTCCTTTTATGCGATGTTGAGCCTGGGCCTTGCGGTCATCTTCGGGCTGCTCAATGTCATCAACTTTGCGCACGGTGCGCTGTTCATGCTGGGCGCGGTGCTCACGTGGATGGGCTTCTCGTACCTGGGCGTGCCGTATTGGGCGATGCTGGTGCTCTCGCCGCTGGTGATCGGCCTGCTCGGCGTGGTGATCGAGCGTACGCTGCTGCGCTTCATCTACAAGCTCGACCATCTGTACGGTTTGCTGCTGACCTTGGGCGTGACGCTCGTGATCGAAGGCGTGTTCCGCGCCATTTACGGTGTGTCAGGCCTGCCGTACAACACGCCGGAACTGCTGCAGGGCGCGACCGACCTCGGCTTCATGATGCTGCCCAACTATCGCGCGTGGGTGGTGGTGGCCTCGTTGGCGGTGTGCTTCGCCACGTGGTTCATGATCGAGAAGACCAAGCTGGGCGCGTATCTGCGCGCCGGCACCGAGAACCCGAAGCTCGTCGAAGCCTTTGGCGTGAACGTGCCGTTGATGGTCACGCTCACCTACGGCTTTGGCGTGGCACTGGCGGCGTTTGCTGGCGTGCTGGCCGCACCGGTCATCCAGATCTCGCCGCTGATGGGGCAGAGCATGATCATCACCGTCTTTGCTGTGGTGGTGATCGGCGGGATGGGGTCGATCCTCGGTTCCATCGTCACCGGCCTCGGTCTGGGCGTGATCGAGGGGCTGACCAAGGTGTTTTATCCACAGGGCTCGTCCACGGTGGTGTTCGTGATCATGGTGCTGGTGCTGCTGGTGCGCCCGGCGGGCCTGTTCGGTAAAGAGAAATAAGCGGCACTATGCAAAACACCTCTTCCTCTTCCCTCAAATACGCTCTGTACGGCCTGCTGCTGGTGGCGCTGATTGCCGCGCCGCTGGTGGGCGCGTATCCGGTGTTCGTCGCCAAGCTGCTGTGCTTTGCGCTGTTTGCGTCGGCCTTCAACCTGCTGCTGGGCTATACGGGGCTGCTGTCGTTCGGGCATGCGGCGTTCTTTGGCGGCGCGGGCTACGTGGCCGGCTACATGATGCGCGACCTGAACGTCACGCCGGAGCTCGGCCTGTTGGCGGGCACGGCAGCGGGCGCGTTCATCGGCCTGGTGGTGGGCCTGCTGGCCATCCGCCGCCAGGGCATCTACTTCGCGATGATCACGCTGGCGCTGGCGCAGATGCTGTACTTCTTCTGCCTGCAGGCGCCGTTCACCGGCGGTGAAGATGGCTTGCAAGGTGTGCCGCGCGGCAAGCTGTTCGGCGTGCTCGATCTGTCGTCGGACATGACGCTGTACTACGTGGTGCTGGCGGTGGTGGCGCTGGCCTTCCTGCTGATCGTGCGCACGATCCACTCGCCGTTCGGGCAGATCCTCAAGGCCATCAAGGAGAACGAGCCGCGCGCCATCTCCCTTGGCTACGATACCGACCGCTTCAAACTGCAGGCCTTCGTGCTGTCGGCGGCGCTCACGGGCCTGGCCGGTTCACTCAAGACGCTGGTGCTCGGCTTCGAGACGCTGACGGACGTGCATTGGTCGATGTCCGGCTCGGTGATCCTGATGACGCTGGTGGGCGGTCTGGGGATCCTGTCGGGCCCGTTGCTGGGCGCGGCGCTGGTGATTGCGCTGGAAAACAAGCTCGGTGACATCGGCACCTTCCTGGCGGGCGCAACCGGCATCGACGGCTTCAACGTGCTGGGCGAATCGGTAACCACGGTCACGGGCGCGATCTTCGTGATCTGTGTGCTGACCTTCCGGCGCGGCATCATGGGTGAGATTGCCGCGCGCGTGCCGTGGCTGCGGCGTTGACGCCACAATGGCCGAAGATGCCGGCAAGTTTCGGTCGAACGGCTGATCTTGGTGCTTAATGCACCGTAAGGGTTTGCTCTAGTTGCTGCATTGCGGTGCATCTTTTACAGTCTCGTTACGGTTTTCGCACGAGATAAATGAGGCGGGAGCGAGGAGACGACAGCACACACCGCACGAAACGGTGGAGATGCTAAATAGAACAGAGGCCCTGCTGGGTGATCCCCGGCAGGGCCTTTTTGTTTGTGGCGTTCGCCAGCGCAGTCAGGCGCCAGCCGCCAGCAGGGTCCGGCCGCGGGCGCTGACGGTCACCAAATGTGTATCGGGCGCGCAGTCCACCAGCCCATCAATGCACGCATCTTCCCAGATCGACAAGCGTGGACACGACGTCCGCCACGTCTCCAAGACCTCCGCATAGGGCCTGGGCCGCTCGGCCAGTGACTGCAGCAATTGCAGGGTGAGAGCGCGGGTCGGGTCGGCCATGGCGGGCTCCGTTTTCGGGTTATCCACATATCCACATATTCACAGTCTCGTCGGCGCTGGCCCACAAGAGAAATGCATTCGGAGTCGACGTCTATGCGGCCAGTGCATGACAATGGCGCCTTCGCTTCGAGCCGCCCATGACCCTGTCCACCCGCCTTGCCACGCCGGAAGACCGGCCGCGCCTGTTGGCCGCCATCGCATCGAGCGCCTCGCCGCTGCAATTGGCACATGCCGTCGATACGCTGCTGGCTCACCCGAGCGTGCATCCGTGCTTTCTCGTCGAGGAGGAGGGGGCATTGCTTGGCGTCACGCCGATCACGCTGGTGCCGCACTTGGCGCTCGGTGGGTTGGTGGCGTGGCTGCCGGTCGGTGTGATGCTGTTTTCCGATGACGTAGCCACGCGTGATGCCGCCTTGGCCGCCGTCCATGAGTACGCCCGCGCACATGGCATACTCCACGTCCTGATGCCGCCCGCGGCGCTTGCCGCGTATGACGCCACCGCGCTCGGCTTTGCGCCGGATGCGTCCGGCTGCTGGCGCCGCAGCGCGCGGCCGTCGCCCAAATCGCTGGGCTAGTCCTTCCCGCTCACCCGCCTGTTTCTGTTTCCCTGATGGAATTCGCTTTGCTCGCCGTGGCCGGCTTTCTGGCTGGCCTGATCGATGCCGTGGCCGGTGGCGGCGGCCTGGTGCAGATTCCCGCGCTGTTTTCGGCGTACCCGAACATCGCACCCGCCACGCTGATCGGCACCAACAAGGTTGCATCAATGTCGGGCACGGCCACCGCGGCGGCGCGCTATGGCCGCACGGTGCGCATCTATTGGGGTGCGACGGCGCCGGCGGTGGTCACCGCATTTGCCTTTTCGTTGCTGGGCGCGTGGGCCCTCACGCATATCCCGGCTGAGCCGTTACGCCGCGCGCTGCCGTTTGTGCTGGCGGTACTGCTGATCTACACGGTGGCCAAGAAGAACCTGGGCGCCGATCACGCCCCCAGCCTCACCGGCTGGCGCGAGCGTGCGGCGGCATTGCTAGCCGGCGCGGCCATCGGTTTCTACGACGGTGTGTTCGGCCCGGGCACCGGCAGCTTTCTGATGATCGTGTTCGTGCGCGTGTTCGGCTACGACTTCCTGCACGCCTCCGCGTCGACCAAGATCGTGAATCTGGCGACCAACGTGGCGGCCTTGCTACTGCTGGCATCGAAAGGGCACGTGTGGTGGCAACTCGGCCTCGTGATGGCGGTGGCCAACGTGGCCGGCAATCAAGTCGGCAGCCACCTCGCGCTGCGGCACGGCAGCCGCTTCGTGCGCAAGGTGTTCATCGTGGTGGTGCTGGCGCTGATCTTGAAGACGGCTTACGACGCGTTTATCCGTTGAGCTGGGTTTCGAGCGCCACCGTGCGCTCGGTGACGACATCGCCCGTGTGCTGCGTGGTCACGGTCTCGATCAGCATGATTCCGCATTCTTCCTCCGCCACCGGAAAATGCCGCACGCCGCGCGGCACCACGCAGAATGCGCCGGGGCCGAGGTGCACGTCGGCGCGGTCTTCGAAGGCGATCTTCAGGTGGCCGTAGACGACGAAGAACAGCTCGTCTTCATTCGGGTGGTCGTGCCAGACGAATTCGCCCTTGAGCTTGGCGACCTTGATGTACTGGTCGTTGACCTGGCCGACGATGCGCGGTGACCAGTAGTCCGTTACCTGTTCCAGCGCCTGTGTGACCTGTACGGTGTGTCCTGCGAGCATGATGCGCTCCGATGTGTGGGGAGGCTCCGAAGATAAGGGCGCGCACCGCGCATGCCCAACCAAACTTTCTAATCGGGCCGATCACGCACGCTAATGCGCGAGGCGTTGTCACTGGTTTGACGTACTGCGGGCCTACGCTGCAAGGTTTCGCTGCCCCTGTCCGCAGACCTATGGCGCTGAGCCTCGACGACATCCGCTCGCTATTCGAGCGCCACGGCGATATTGCCTACAGCGGCGAGCCGGTCACCCAGCTCGACCATGCGCTGCAGACAGCGGCGCTGGCGGAGGCGGCCGGGGCGTCGGATGCACTCATCACCGCAGCGCTGCTGCACGATCTCGGCCACCTGCTGAACCTGCAGGGTGATACCCCGACCGCTCATGGCATCGACGATCAGCATCAGTATTTCGCGCTGCCGTTCCTGCGCGCGGTGTTTCCGGATGCGGTGCTGGAGCCGATCCGCCTGCACGTGGATGCCAAGCGCTGCCTGTGCGCGATGGACGCGCATTACTACGCGCGCCTGTCCGCCGATTCCGTGCGCAGTCTTGCGCTGCAGGGCGGCGTGTTTTCGGCGGAGGAGGCCGAGGCCTTCATGCAACGCCCCTACGCAACGGACGCGCTGCAACTGCGCCGCTGGGATGACCTCGCCAAAGTGGCCGGCCAGTCAACGCCCGATCTTGCGCACTTCCTCGCCACGGCGGCGCGGGTGTCAGTGGCAGCCTAGGCTACGCAGCGTCGCGCCCACGGCTTCGTCCCACGGCGTGTGCGGCTCGGCGCCCAGCGCTTGCACGAGCTTGGCGTTGTCCATGCGCACCGGGTGCTGCCACAGGTAACGCATCTCGCGCATCTCACGCAGCATTTCGGAAAACGGTGACAGCACCGGCAGCGCCCACCACGGGAATGCGCGCGTCTTGACCGGCCGGCCCACGGCACGCCCGATCGATGCGGCCATCTGTGTGCCGTCGGCATCCCAGTGGCCGCGCATGTGGTAGACCGCGAAGTCGGGCAGGCGGTCGCCCAATCCAATCAGGCGCAGCATCGTCTCGGCCACATCCGGCAGATAGGCCCACTGGTGGCCGACGCCCGCCGCGCCCGGGTGCGTGACGGTGTGGACGGGCTTGCCCGGCTTCACCAGTGCGCCGGCAAACCAGGTGTTACCGGTCTGCGGCCCGAAGAAATCGCCCGCCCGCACAATCAGGCTGCGCACGCCGTCTGCGCTAGCGGCCTGCATGCGGCGCTCCAGTTCCACGCGGATCTTGCCCTTGCGGGTGAGCGGCGCTTGCGCGGTGGTTTCACGCAGTACGGGAAAGGTCTCCGGCCCGAAGTTGTACACCGTGCCCGGCAGCACGATGCGCGCGCCCGAAGCCCGGGCCGCAGCGATGGTGTTGTCGATCATCGGCAGCACCAGCCCGGCCCAGTTCTTGTAGCCCGGCGGGTTGACGGCGTGGACGATCAGTTCCGCGCCCTGCGCCGCGCGGACCACGTCTTCGCGCACCATGGCGTCGCCGCGCACCCATTCGAATGCCGCGTTGCGGTTGGCGAGCGCATCGGGATTGCGCTGCAGCGCGCGCACATGCCAGCCGCGGGCCACCAACCGGCGTGCTACCTCGCCACCGATGCCGCCCGTGGCGCCCAGTACCAATGCGATGCGTTTTGCCTGTTCCATGTTCGTGCTCCTAGCTGTGTGAGCGTTGCGATGGAAGGCATTCTGGCGGCGACTGTGCTTCAATGGAATTGTTGATGATGAGCGTGCAGCTATACGAATTTGTATGACCGTGAAACCAGAACCGGGCTGGGAACTGTATCGGACCTTTCTTGCCGTCGTGCGAGAAGGATCGCTGTCGGGTGCCGCCCGCGCGCTGGGGTTGACGCAGCCCACGGCGGGGCGCCACGTCGATGCGCTGGAACAGGCGCTGAGCATGTCGCTGTTCATCCGTACGCAGCAGGGCTTGAGCCCGACCGAGGCCGCGCTGTCGCTACGGCCGTTCGCGGAGTCGCTGGAGGCCACCAGTGCCGCCTTGCTGCGCGCTGCCTCCAGCCAGGGCGAGGGCGTGCGCGGCACCGTGCGCATCACCGCCAGCGAGGTGGTGGCGGTGGAAGTGCTGCCCCCCATCCTCGCCGATCTGCACGTCGCCTATCCGGAGCTGACGCTCGAATTGGTGCCGTCGAATCGCATGGAAGACTTGCTGCGCCGCGAGGCCGATATCGCCGTGCGCATGCAGCCGCCGAGCCAGGGCGTGCTCGTCGCGCGGCACCTCGGTGGCATCGAGCTGGGGGTGTTTGCGCACAAGCGCTATCTGGCGCAGCGCGGCGAGCCCTCCACGCTGGAAGACCTCGCCGCCCACACGCTCATCGGTTACGACAAGGAGAACGCTTTCCTGCGCAGCATGCGTGCGCAGTTGCCGTGGCTTCAGTGCAGCCGCTTCGCGTTGCGTACCGATAGTGACCTGGCCGCGATTGCCGCGTTGCGGGCGGGCTTTGGCATCGGCTTCTGCCAGGTCGGTTTGGCGCGGCACAATCCCGATCTCGTGCGCCTATTTGCGGGCCAGGTGTCGATCACGCTCGATACGTGGCTCGCCATGCACGAAGACTTGCGTGATAGCCCGCGCTGCCGCGTTGTGTTCGACGCGTTGGCGACGGGGCTGCTGCGCTACATCAATGGTAAGTGATCGCGTGTGCGGCTAGCGGTTCTGGCGCAGCGGGTCGAGCAGGCCCTTTAGGCCGTTGTGATCCAACTCTTGCATCAGCGCCAGCAAGCGGCCGATCTGTCCCGGCGGAAAGCCCTCGCGCGCGAACCAGTTCAGATAGTGGCCCGGCAGGTCGGCAATGAGCCGCCCCTTGTATTTGCCGAAGGGCATTTGCGTGGTGACGAGGCGTTGGAGGTCTTCGGGTTGCATGGGCGCTATTGTGCCGCCGATGCCGGCACCCGCGCACCAACATGCTCCAGCAAATGCGCCACAAAACTGGAGAGCTTCGGCAACGGACTGCGATCCTGCCGATACACGATATGAATCGGCCGCGGCTCGGGCGCATAGGCTTGCAGCACGCGCACGAGCCGGCCATTCGCCAAGTCTTCCGCGACGAGCACTTCCGGCTGCAACAGCAGGCCAGCCCCTGCAATCGCTGCCATGCGCAAGCCATGTCCGTCGTTGCACGTGAAGGCCGGATCATCGCGCCATGGCGTGCTGCCATCCCAACCCGCAAGCTGCCAGGCGTTGCGGTTGTTCCACACCATGTGCGAGAGACAGCGATGCTGCGGCAGGTCAGCCGGTGTCTCAGGGCGCCCGTGCCGTGCGAGGTAATCCGGCGATGCGCAGATGACCATCCGATACACGCACAACGGCTTGGCGACCAGATCCGCGTCGCCCAGCGGCCCGATGCGGATGGCGAGGTCGAATCCTTCGTCGACGAGGTCGACCATGCTGTTGCTCAGGTTCAGCTCGACGCGCACTTGCGGATGGGCTTGCTGGAATGTCGCCGCCAATGGCGCGACGACGCATGCGCCAAAGGTGGTTGGCGCACTCACCTTGAGCGTGCCCGACGGCGACGCGCGTAACCGCTCGACAGAGGTCTCCGCCCAGCGGACTTGTTCGAGCACGCGCTTGGCCTCTTCGTAGAACACGCGGCCGGCATCGGTGAGGCTCTGGCGGCGCGTGCTGCGTTGGAGCAGGCGTGCGCCGAGTTGCGCTTCCAGCGCGTTCACGTACTTGCCGACCATCACCGCCGACATCTCCAGCCGCGCCGCCGCCTCGGTGAAGTTGCCGCCTTCGACCACGGCGACGAAGGTTTCCATGCTGCGCAGCTTATCCATATTCCGAACTTCTGATTAGGAATGGTTGAATCTATCACGGCTTTATCGCACGGTGGGTTCGGCGAAGAATGCACACCATTCCAACCGAATCAGCAAAGGAGTTCAGCATGAAGATCGTCGTGATTGGCGCCAGCGGCACGCTTGGCCGCGCCGTGGTGGCGGAACTGGAGCAGGGCGGGGCGCACGAAATCATTCGCGTCGGGCGCACGCAGGGTCAGCATCAGGTCGACATCACCAATGCAGATAGCGTGGCCGCGCTGTTCGACAAGCTGGGCCGTGTGGATGCCATTGTCTCCACCACAGGCAACCTGTTCTTCGGCAAGCTGACCGAGATGACCGCCGCAGACTTCAATGTAGGCCTGCAAGACAAGCTGCTGGGGCAGGTGCGCCTGGCGCTGGTTGGTCAGCACTATCTGAACGACGGCGGCTCAATCACGCTCACCACCGGCATCGTCGGCCAGGAGCCCATCGCGCAGGGCGCCAACGCAACTGCAGTGAACTCGGCGGTGGAAGGGTTCGTACGCGCCGCCGCCTGCGAGCTGCCGCGCGGTATCCGCATCAACGCCGTGAGCCCGACGGTGCTGACCGAATCGATGGATGTGTTTGGGCCATTCTTCCCCGGCTTTGAGCCCGTGCCGGCGGCGCGTGCGGCGCTGGCGTACCGACGCAGCGTGGAAGGCGTGCAGAGCGGCCGGGTGTATCGGGTGGGCTAACCCGGGCGCAGATTCCGCGCAGAGCAAGGTTCGGGGAATGTCCCCCTTGCTCGCGCCGCGTGACTCCTTCTAGACTCCTTCATCCCCGACCCGACGGTCGGTCAATCTCAGACGCGGGCGGGCGCAGACCCGCTGCACTCTAGGAGACGGCATGAAGGTTTCGCGCGCTACCCGCATTGCACTCGCCGTGATGGCGCTGTTGGCCGGCACAGCATTCGCCCAGGTCAAGGTCGGCATCACGGTGTCGGCCACGGGGCCGGCAGCATCGCTGGGGATTCCTGAAAAGAACACCGTGGCGCTGCTGCCCAAAGAGATCGCGGGCAAGAAGATCGAGTACATCGTGCTCGACGATGCGACGGATTCCACCACCGCCGTCAAGAACACGCGCAAGCTCATCACCGAAGACAAGGTCGACCTGGTGATCGGCTCCACCGTCACGCCCAACTCGCTGGCGATGGTGGATGTGGCAGCCGAGAACGAGACGCCGATGATTGCGCTGGCCGCCTCCGCGCGCATTGTCGAGCCGGTGGATGCCAAGCGTGCGTGGGTCTTCAAGACGCCGCAGAACGATTCGCACATGGCCACCGCCATTGCCGAACACATGGCCAACCACGGCGTGAAGACCGTCGCGCTGATCGGCTTTGCCGATGCCTACGGCGAATCGTGGGCGCAGGAGTTCGACAAGGTGGCGACGCTGCGCAAGCTGAAGATCGTTGCCAACGAGCGCTTTGCACGCACCGATACGTCGGTGACGGGGCAGGTGCTGAAGATCGTGTCGGCCAATCCGGATGCCGTGCTGATCGCAGGCTCGGGTACGCCGGCCGCGCTGCCGGAACGCGCGCTGAAGGAGCGCGGCTACAAGGGCAAGCTCTACCAGACGCACGGTGTGGCCAATGCGGATTTTCTGCGCGTGTGCGGCAAGGACTGCGAAGGCACGTTCCTGCCGGCCGGCCCCATCCTCGTGGCCGAGCAATTGCCCGACAGCAACCCGGTGAAGAAGCCGGCGCTGGCCTATAAGACCGCCTATGAGAAGACGTATGGCGGACAGGTTTCCACCTTCGGTGGTCACATGTGGGACGCAGGTCTGTTGCTCGCCAACGCGATGCCGGCCGCGCTGAAGAAGGGGCAGCCGGGAACGCCGGCTTTCCGCAAAGGCCTGCGGGACGCGCTGGAAGCGACGACCAATCTGGCAATTTCGCATGGCGTGATGAACATGAATCCGAAGGACCACCTCGGCCTGGACCAACGCTCGCGCGTGATGGTGGAGATCAAAGACGGTAAGTGGAAGCTGCAGAACTGATCGCGCTGCGCCTTCATCGTCCCACGCAAAACGCACGGTTCGCGCCGTGCGTTTTGCTTTTGGGGCTCAGGCTTCGACCACGCTTTGCGGTACAGGCGCCGCGTTGCCTTCGGGCAGGGCGGCTTGAATCTCGGCGAGATCGGCGTCGCTCAGCTTCAGGTCTGCCGCCCCGAGCAGGCCATCGAGCTGATCCGGCCGCCGTACACCGACGATGGCGCCCGTGACCACCGGCTTGCGCAGCGTCCACGCGATGGCGACTTCCGCCGGCGTCTTGCCGTACCGTGCGCCCACGCCACGCAGCACTTCCACCAGCGCCAAATTGCGTGTCAGGTTGGGCTCCTGGAATTCGGGGCTGCGCTGTGCGCGCCAGTCGTTGGCTGGCAGCGCGGCAATGCGCTCGCGCGTCATGCGGCCCGACAGCAGCCCCGATTGCAGTGGCGAATACACGATGTTGCCGATGCCATGGGCCGCCGTGTACGGCAGGATCGACGCTTCAATGCCGCGCATCAGCAGCGAGTAGGGCGGCTGCAGGGACGCAATCGGCGCCACCGAGCGTGCGCGTTCCAGCTGTGCCGCATCAAAGTTCGACACGCCGATGTGGCGAATCTTGCCCGCCTTGCGCGCCGCGTCCAGCGCCGCGATGGCAGCTTCGATCGATTGCGCCGGCGCACCCGGCGGGAAGGCCGGCCAGTGGATCTGGTACATGTCGATCGCGTCCACGTTCAGGCGGCGCAGGCTCTCGTCGATTTCACGTGAAAGCGATGCGGGGTCGAGCGAATGCGAAATCCGACCCTGCGCGTCCCACACCAGCGAACCCTTGGTGAACACGTACGGGCGCAGGTCTGCGGGCAGTTCGCGCAGCGCGCGCCCGACCACCGCTTCTGCGTGGCCCAGCCCATAGGCGGCAGCCGTGTCGATCCAGTTGATGCCGGCATGCGCGGCGGCTGCGATGGCGCGGAGGGTGTCGCCGTCATCCTGCCCGCCCCAGCCGTATTCCCAGTTGCCGCCGCCCGAGGCCCACGTGCCGAAACCCAAAGGGGAGATGTGCAGATCGGATTGGCCAAGTTGTCGTGTTTGCATGGCGATGTCCTTGTGAGGTGAGGAGAGGAGTCGCCAGTCTAGGCAGCGTCGCCGGGCGGATTAAGTGGATAGAATCGCAAGCACTATGAAGGCCACATTCACAATCGATCCGGACCTGTTGCCAGCGCTCGACGCGCTGCGGCGCGTGGCCGAGGCCGGCAGCTTTACGCATGCCGCGGCAGCGTTGGACGTGTCGACATCGGCGTTGTCGCAGACGATCCGGCGGTTGGAATCGGCACTGGGGGCGCAGCTACTTGCGCGCACCACGCGACAGGTGAGCGTGACAGAGGCGGGGGAGGCGTTGCTCGCGGTGGCGCGGCCGAGTCTCGATGCGCTGTACGGCGCCATGGCGGAAGTGAGCGAACGCGCCACCGAGCCGCGCGGCACCTTGCGCGTGACGGCGTCGCGGGTGGCGTACCAAGCCGTGCTGGAGCCGGCGCTGGCGGCGTTTCTGTCGCGTTATCCGCGTATCGAGCTCGAAGTGTCGGTCGACGATGGTCTGTCCGCCCTCGTTGCAGACCGGTTCGATGTCGGCATCCGCTTTGGTGAGCGTGTGGAGCGCGACATGGTCAGTGTGCCGATCGGGCCGGCGCGGCGCATTGCGGTGGTCGGCAGCCCGGCGTATCTCCAGTCGCACGGCACACCGGAATCGCCCGACGCGCTGCGTGAGCATCGCTGTATCCGCTACCGCTTTCCGAGCAGCGGCGCGCTATACGCGTGGGAGTTCGGCGAGCCTGGGCCGGGCGGGGCGATCCAGACCGTGGATGTGGCGGGCGGCCTCGTGACCAACGACGTGCTGGCGATGGTCGGCGCAGCGCGGCAGGGCATTGGCCTGGCGCATGTGCTGGAAGACCTCGTCGCCGAGGATTTGGCGACCGGACGCCTCGTCCGTGTGCTCGAAGCGTGGTGCCCGACCATGTACCGCTTTCATCTCTATTTCCCGCGCACGCCGCAGATGCCGGGCAAGCTGCGCAGCTTCATCGACTTCCTCCGCACCCGCGCTGGCGATCCGCCAGCACTTTGATGTGTTTCACGTGAAACACAAACACTGCGGAACGAGCGCTGCATGTTTCACGTGAAACACGAAATGCGGCTGAATTTCGCCTCGATTGCCGCATCGTCGAACTGTGGGGTAGCTGCGCGACTTATAATTCCGCTTCTCCAAATTTCCGATGCCTCCACGCGAGGAGGAAGCCATGCTGTATCCAATTGAATTCGATGTGATCGTGGTGGGCGGCGGACACGCCGGCACCGAGGCCGCCCTAGCGGCGGCGCGCATGGGTTGTCAGGCCCTGCTGCTGACGCACAACATCGAGACGCTGGGGCAGATGAGCTGCAACCCGTCGATCGGGGGCATTGGCAAGGGCCATCTGGTCAAGGAAGTGGATGCGCTGGGCGGGGCCATGGCCATCGCCACGGACGAGGGCGGGATCCAGTTCCGCATCCTCAATTCCAGCAAGGGGCCGGCCGTGCGCGCCACCCGTGCTCAGGCGGACCGTGTGCTGTACAAGGCGGCGATCCGCCATCGCCTGGAAAACCAACCGAATCTGATGCTGTTCCAGCAGGCCGTCGAAGACTTGCTGGTGGAAGGCGATCGCGTGGTTGGGGCAGTGACGCAGGTGGGTGTGCAGTTCCGTGCACGCGCCGTGGTGCTGACGGCCGGGACGTTCCTCGACGGCAAGATCCACGTGGGCCTCAACAACTACACCGGTGGCCGCGCGGGCGACCCGGCGGCGGTGTCGCTGTCGGCGCGCCTGAAGGAATTGAAGCTGCCGCAAGGGCGCTTGAAGACCGGTACGCCCCCCCGGATTGATGGCCGGACCATCGATTTCTCGGTGCTGGAAGAACAGCCGGGTGACCTCGATCCGGTGCCGGTGTTCTCGTTCATGGGCCGTGCGGACATGCATCCGCGCCAAGTACCGTGCTGGGTCACGCACACGAATGAGCGTACGCACGACATCATCCGCGCCGGGCTGGACCGCTCGCCGATGTACACGGGCGTGATCGAAGGGGTGGGGCCGCGCTACTGCCCGAGCATCGAAGACAAGATCCACCGCTTCGCCAGCAAGGACAGCCACCAGATTTTCCTGGAGCCGGAAGGCCTGGCGACCAACGAGTTCTACCCGAACGGGGTGTCGACCAGCTTGCCGTTTGACGTGCAGCTGGACCTGATCCACTCGATGCGCGGCCTGGAAAATGCGCACATCCTGCGCCCCGGCTACGCCATCGAATATGACTACTTCGACCCGCGCGGGCTGAAGGCCTCGCTGGAATCCAAGGCGATTTCCGGTCTGTTCTTCGCCGGCCAGATCAACGGCACGACCGGCTACGAAGAGGCCGCTGCCCAAGGTCTGCTTGCCGGTATCAACGCCGGTCTGCAAGTGCAGGGCAAGGATGCCTGGACGCCGCGCCGCGACCAAGCCTATCTGGGCGTGCTCGTCGACGACCTCATCACCCGTGGCGTGACCGAGCCGTACCGCATGTTCACCAGCCGCGCCGAATTCCGCCTGAGCCTGCGCGAAGACAACGCCGACATGCGCCTGACCGAAGCCGGCCGCCAGCTTGGTGTGGTCGACGATGCACGTTGGGACGCATTCAACCGCAAGCGCGACGCTGTTTCACGTGAAACAGAGCGGCTGAAGTCGACCTGGGTGAATCCGGCAACGTTGCCGTTGGCGGACGCCGAGCCAGTACTGGGGAAGGGCATCGAGCGCGAATATGCGCTGGCCGATCTGCTGCGCCGCCCGAACGTGACGTACGAATCGCTGATGGACATGCAGGGCGGTAAGTACGCGCCCGAAGCACCATTGGCCGAAGACCCGCTTGAGGCCGAGTTGGTCCGCGAACAAGTCGAGATCGGCATCAAATACCACGGCTACATCGCCCGCCAAGCGGACGAGGTGGAGCGCCTGGGCGCGAACGAGAACACTCGTTTGCCAGCCGATTTTGACTACTCGCAGGTGCGCGGCTTGTCGATCGAAGTGCAGCAGAAGCTGGCCAAGCACAAGCCCGAGACCATCGGGCAGGCGTCGCGTATCTCTGGCATCACGCCGGCGGCGGTGTCGCTGCTGCTGGTGCACCTGAAGAAGGGTGTGCTGCGCGGCCAAGTCGGCCCGCGTACGACGGAAGAAGGCGAGGCCGCTTGATGGCGAATGCACTGACCGACGCCCGATTGGAACTGGAAGCCGGCGCCCGCGCACTTGGCCTGTCGCTCGACGATGTGCAGCTGGATCGGCTGTTGGCGTACCAGGGGCTGCTGGCCAAGTGGAACCGCGTCTATAACCTGACGGCCATCCGCGATGCGGGCGACATGCTCACGCATCACCTGCTGGATTCGCTGTCGGCCGTGTCGCGCATTGCTGAACTGGCGCGCCGCGCGCAGCCCGATGCGCCGCGCGTGCTGGACGTCGGCTCCGGTGGCGGCCTGCCCGGTATCCCGCTCGCCATCGCCTTCCCGGATGTGAGCGTCACGATGGTCGACATCGTTCAGAAGAAGACCGCCTTCCTGACGCAATGCCGGGCCGAACTCGGTCTGACGAATGCCCAATCGCATTGGGGCCACGTGGAAAAGCTGGCCGATGCGACTGGCTACGGCGTGATCACGTCGCGCGCCTTTGCCGAGCTGGTCGATTTCGTCAATCTGGCCGGCCATTTGTTGGCCGCGGGCGGCCGCATGGTCGCCATGAAGGGCGTGCGCCCGGATGCTGAAATCGAACGTCTGCCCGCCAGCTGGACCGTCGAAGCCATCGAACGCCTGACCGTGCCGGGGCTGCCGGCCGAGCGTCACCTGATCATCCTCGCGCCGTCGGCGTGAGTGAACGTTGTAGCGAGTCATTCACCGCAGAGGAGTCATGTCGAATATTTTCGTGATCGCCAACCAGAAGGGTGGGGTCGGCAAGACCACCACCACGGTGAACCTCGCCGCAGGCCTGGCTGCGCAAGGCCAGCGCGTGCTGCTGGTCGACCTCGACCCGCAGGGCAATGCCTCGATGGGCTCGGGCATCGACAAGCACACGCTGGAATTCAGCGTCTATCAGGTGCTGGTTGGCTTGGCGACCATCCCGCAGGCGCGTCAACGCTCGGAAGCGGGCCGCTACGATGTCCTGCCGGCTAACCGTGATCTCGCCGGCGCCGAAGTCGAACTGGTCGACCTGGAGCATCGCGAAAACCGCCTCAAGCTTGCGCTGGCCGAGGTGGATGCCGAATACGACTTCGTCCTCATCGATTGCCCGCCATCACTGTCGCTGCTGACGCTGAACGGCTTGTGCGCGGCGCACGGTGTGGTCGTACCGATGCAATGTGAGTACTTCGCGCTCGAAGGGCTGTCGGATCTGGTCAACACGATCAAGCAGGTGCACGCCAACCTGAACCGCGATCTCAAGGTGATCGGCCTGTTGCGTGTGATGTTCGACCCGCGCGTGACGCTGCAGCAGCAGGTGTCGGCGCAGCTCGAGTCGCACTTTGGGGACAAGGTCTTCAAGACGATGATCCCGCGCAACGTACGCCTGGCCGAGGCGCCGTCGTATGGCATGCCGGGCGTGGCGTTCGACCCTGCGTCGAAGGGCGCCAAGGCCTACCTGGATTTCGGCGCCGAGATGATCGCGCGCGTGCGGCACATGGCCGAGCAGCCAGCCTGAGCGCAAGAGGAACAACAATGAGCACGATGAAGAAAAAGGGATTGGGCCGCGGCCTCGAAGCGCTGCTGGGCAGTCCCGCTGAGATTGTCGAAACCCTCAAGCAAGAGGGCACGCCGACCGTGCTGAAGCTCGAGCAGATGCAGCCGGGCAAGTACCAGCCACGCACCCGCATGGACGAGGGCGCGTTGCAGGAGCTGGCCGCGAGCATCCGCGCACAGGGCCTCATGCAGCCGATCCTGGTGCGCAAGATTGAGTCCGACGGCCCCAAGCCCAAGTACGAAATCATTGCGGGTGAGCGCCGCTTCCGCGCTTCGCGCCTCGCCGGTCTGACCGAAGTGCCGGTGCTGGTGAAGGACGTGCCGGACGAGTCGGCCGCTGCCATGGCGCTGATCGAAAACATTCAGCGCGAAGACCTCAACCCGCTGGAAGAAGCGCAGGGCATTGCGCGCCTGGTGCGTGAATTCCAGTTCACGCATGAGCAGGCGGCGGAATCGGTGGGGCGTTCGCGCAGTGCCGTGTCGAATCTGCTGCGGCTGCTCAACCTCGCCCAGCCCGTGCAGACTATGCTGATGGCCGGCGATATCGATATGGGTCACGCCCGTGCGCTGCTTGCCGTGGATAGCGCGACGCAAATCCTGTTGGCCAACCAGATCGTCAACAAGCGCCTGTCGGTGCGCGAAACGGAGAAGCTCGTCGCACTGACGCTCAAGCCGTTCGAGCTGAAATCGCTCAAGCAGAAGGGCGGCCATCAGGCTGGCCGAGATGTCGCCCGCTTGGAAGAAGAGTTGGCAGACACGCTCGGCTTGGGCGTGCAGATCAAGCTGGCGGCCAAAGGGCGCGGCCAGTTGACCGTGCAGTTCGCCAGCCTCGATGAGTTCGATGGTCTGCTCGCGCGTTTGCGCCCGGACGGCGACGACGAAGCGGCAGCTTGAACCTGCGCGGCCTGCGACAGTTTGCCGCAGGGGAGCTAAGCCGCCTAGCTACGCCATCTCCAAGCACTGAGCCGCACCAACTTGGTGCGATTACCTTCTACGTCATCGACGCTGTGCGCGGTCGACGCCATCATGGAATCGACGGGGTACCGCCGTAATCAGGCGGATTCGGTGCCCCGCCAACAGCACGTCATTGCAGTCCGAGCGAAGAACGCAACGACTGAAAGTGCTGTCGAAGGCGCCCGCACGACCGTTCGCTTGCGCGTTGACTGGCGAACACCATGTCCCGTAAAATCGTGCGGTTTTAAATCCGCCTGACCCAAAGCGGTGCGGCATGATGAAAGACCATTCTTCCATGCAGCCAGCCAACCGTCGACGGTCCGATTCTTACGCTTCGTTAGAAGCCGCCCGACCTCAGTCGGCGCAGGCTCCGAAGCCTGCTGATTGGGACGACGACGCAGAGAAGGCGGAACCGCCGGTGCATGTGCTTTCGCATGACGAAGCGGTGGCCATGTTCGGCGAACAGGCACTGCGGGCTTCGCGCATCACGCCGCTTTCCATCGTGCTCGGCCAGTTGGCCATCACACTGTTGTGCGCGCTCGGTTGGTATGTCGGCAGTTGGTTCGCAGGCACGGGCGCTGCGTCAGCCGCGAAGGATGCAAATGAGGCTGCGCTGTCGGCCCTGTTGGGTGGCGGCGTGTGCGTAGTGCCTTCGGCATGGTTCGCGATGCGGCTGTCGACGGCCAAGGGGTTCGAATCTATCGCCCGGCTGGTGGTGGGCGAAGCGATCAAGGTGCTCGGCACGGTCGCGTTGCTGGTGATCGTGGTGGTGATGTTCAAGGGGCTGCATTGGCCGCCCTTGCTGATCACACTGATCCTGGCGCTCAAGATGTACTGGGTTGGTCTCGCATTGCGCTGACGGCGTGATGATGGGCCCCAAACCTGCCGCCATGCAGCAGGTGCGAGCGAGGTGTCGGAAGATGGCAAGACCGAGCGGCAGGAGAGGCCCCGGTTCATTGCGCTGACACTCCGCAAGAATAAGGTGGCATGTTCAGGCCGCGTGCAGTCCGCGATCTCCGGGGCAACCTGTGGAGCATCGGGCGCGAGTTGGAACAGGTCACGAAGAATGTTTCGCAATATTGGACTGAATCATCATGGCAACTGAAGTCGCAGAAGCCGCCGGCCACGCCGCCGAGCACGCTCTCACGCCTTCCGCGTATATCGCGGAGCATTTGCAGAATTTCAATAGCATCGGTGGCAAGCAAGCCTCCGTCGTCGACTTCTCCGTCATCAACTGGGACACGATGTTCTGGTCCGTGTTGATGGGCGCCATCGGCATCATCTTCCTCGCCATGGCCGCGCGCCGTGTCACCTCTGGCGTTCCCGGTCGTTTCCAAGCCTTCGTTGAACTCGTCGTCGAGATGGTCGACGACCAGGCCAAGGGCATCATCCACGGCGATCGTTCCTGGATTGCTCCGCTGGCGCTGATGGTCTTCGTGTGGGTCACGCTGATGAACGCGGTCGACTTGATCCCGGTGGACTGGGTCACGGGCGTCAACCACCTTCTCGGCACCTTCGGTATGCACGTGCCGCACCACCGCGCGGTGGCCACGGCCGACCTGAACGGCACCTTCGGCATGTCGTTCGCTGTGCTGATCCTGATGATCTACTACAGCTTCAAGATCAAGGGTGCGGGCGGCTTCGCACACGAGCTGCTCTCCGCCCCGTTTGGCGCCAAGTGGTACCTCGCGCCGTTCAACCTGATCCTCAACATCATTGAATTCCTCGCCAAGGCTGTGTCGCTGGGCATGCGGTTGTTCGGCAACATGTACGCGGGCGAACTGGTGTTCCTGCTGATCGCGCTGCTTGGCTCGGTCTGGACGTTCGGTGCTGACACGTCGGCGCTGGGTTTCGTGGGTCACGTGGTGGCTGGTGCAGTGTGGGCGATCTTCCACATCCTGATCGTGCTGCTGCAAGCCTTCATCTTCATGATGCTGACGCTGGTGTATATCGGCCAGGCACATGAACACCACTAAGTAGTTGCGGTTCAGGTTCTCCGGTTCCGTTTGATTTTTTCAAGTTCTCAAGTTCTTAGTCTTTCACGTAAAAGGGAGTCATCATGCAAGCATTTCTCGCCAACATCCAAGGTCTGACCGCCATCGGTATCGGCATCATCATCGGCCTGGGTGCCATCGGCGCCTGCCTCGGCATCGCACTGATGGGTGGCAAGTACATCGAAGCCTGCGCACGTCAGCCTGAACTGATGAACCCGCTGCAAACCAAGATGTTCCTGCTGGCTGGCCTGATCGACGCGGCATTCCTGATCGGCGTTGGTGTGGCCATGCTGTTCGCGTTCGCCAACCCGCTGCTGTCGGTCATCCGCTAAGTCTTTTCGGTCTGCATGATGCCGGAGGCGGCCAGGGTGAAACGCAACGCGTGACCCTCGCCGCTTCGTGCATTGATCCGTAGTCTCAATACCGAAAGGAACACACCATGAACCTGAACGCCACACTCGTCGCGCAGATGGTCGTGTTCTTCATCCTGTGGTGGGTTGTTGCCAAATTCATTTGGCCGCCCCTGGTGAAGGCGCTCGACGAACGCGCGAAGAAAATTGCCGATGGCCTGGCCGCTGCCGATAAGGGCAAGGCTGAGCTGGAGCTGGCCAACAAGCGGGTCGAGCAGGCACTGACCGAAGCGCGCAATGAAGGCGCGCAGCGCATCGCGGACGCTGAAAAGCGTGCCCAGATGAGCGCCGACGAGATCAAGCAAAACGCCCAAGCCGAAGCCGCGCGCATCATCGCGCAAGCCAAGGCAGAAGCCGAGCAGCAAACCGTGCGCGCGCGTGAATCGCTGCGTGACCAGGTTGCCACGCTGGCCGTCAAGGGCGCCGAGCAGATCCTCAAGCGTGAAGTCAATGCGCAGGTCCATGCCGATCTGCTCAATCAACTCAAGGCTGAGCTGTAATCATGGCAGAACTCGCAACCGTTGCCCGTCCGTACGCAGAGGCGCTGTTCCGCGTGGCGAAGGCCGGCAATCTGGGTGCATGGTCTGAGCTCGTGTCGGAAATGGGGCAAATTGCCGCCGTGCCCGACATGAAGGCAGTCGCCGATGATCCGAAGCTCTCCAAAGCCGATGTGGCGGGGATCTTCCTGTCGGCGTTGAAATCTCCGGCATCGCATGAGGCGAAGGAACTGGTTGGCCTGCTGGTGGCCAACAAGCGCCTGTCGCTGCTGCCGGAAATTGCCGCGCAATTCCATGTGCTGCGGAATGCCAGCGAAGGCGCCGCCGACGTCGAGATCACCAGTGCGTTCCCGCTTGAGGGCGCGCCTCTGACCGAACTGGTCGCCACGCTCGAACGCAAGTTCGGCAAGAAGCTGCAGGCTCACGTGAGCGTCGATCCTTCGTTGATCGGCGGCGTGCGTGTGCAGATTGGCGACGAAGTGCTCGACACCTCGGTGCGCGCGCGCCTGACGCAGATGCAGTCTGCGCTGACCGCCGCGTAATGCTGTTTCGTGTGGCCGGCTAAATCGACGAGACGCCGCCCGCGAACCAGATTGAAGAATTAGGAGCATTCGATGCAACTGAACCCCTCCGAGATCAGCGACCTGATCAAGACCCGTATCGAGGGCTTGAAGGCTGGCGCTGACGCAAAGAACACCGGCACGGTCATCTCCGTGACGGACGGTATCTGCCGCATTCATGGCCTGTCGGGCGTGATGCAAGGCGAAATGCTGGAATTCCCGGGCAACACGTTCGGCCTCGCGCTGAACCTCGAGCGCGACTCCGTCGGCGCCGTGATCCTGGGTGACTACGAGCACATTTCCGAAGGCCAGGAAGTCAAGTGCACGGGCCGCATTCTGGAAGTGCCGGTTGGCCCGGAACTGCTGGGCCGCGTGGTCAACGCGCTGGGCCAGCCGATCGACGGCAAGGGCCCGATCAACGCCAAGAAGACGGACGTGATCGAGAAGGTCGCCCCTGGCGTGATCGCACGTCAGTCGGTGAGCCAGCCGGTGCAGACCGGTCTGAAGTCGATCGACGCAATGGTGCCGATCGGCCGCGGCCAGCGTGAGCTGATCATTGGCGACCGCCAGACCGGCAAGACCGCCGTGGCCGTCGACGCCATCATCAACCAGAAGGGCAAGGGCATCTTCTGCGTGTACGTGGCAATCGGCCAGAAGGCTTCGACGATCGCCAACGTGGTGCGCAAGCTGGAAGAGCACGGCGCGCTGGAATACACGATCGTGGTGGCTGCTGCCGCTTCCGACTCCGCTGCCATGCAGTACCTGTCGGCCTACGCCGGCTGCACGATGGGCGAATACTTCCGCGACCGCGGTGAAGACGCCCTGATCGTGTATGACGATCTGACCAAGCAAGCTTGGGCGTACCGTCAGGTTTCGCTGCTGCTGCGCCGTCCGCCGGGCCGTGAAGCCTACCCGGGCGACGTGTTCTACCTGCACTCGCGTCTGCTGGAGCGTGCTGCCCGTGTGAACGCTGACCACATCGAAAAGATCACCAACGGTGAAGTCAAGGGCAAGACCGGTTCGCTGACCGCACTGCCCGTGATCGAAACGCAGGCCGGCGACGTGTCCGCGTTCGTGCCGACCAACGTGATCTCGATTACCGACGGCCAGATCTTCCTGGAAACCGACCTGTTCAACGCTGGTGTTCGCCCCGCTATCAACGCCGGTATCTCGGTGTCGCGTGTGGGTGGTGCTGCGCAGACCAAGGTCGTCAAGAAGCTGTCCGGTGGTATCCGTACCGACCTGGCCCAGTACCGTGAACTGGCTGCGTTCGCGCAGTTTGCTTCCGACCTGGACGAAGCGACCCGCAAGCAGCTCGAGCGCGGCCGCCGCGTGACCGAACTGCTCAAGCAGCCGCAATACCAGCCGCTGCAAGTGTGGCAGCTGGCCGCGTCGCTGTACGCAGCCAACAACGGCTTCCTCGACAACGTGGACGTGAAGGACATCCTGGCTTTCGAAAAGGGCCTGCACGACACGCTGAAGACGAAGTACGCCGATCTCATCAACCGCATCGAAGATACGAAGGATCTGTCGAAGGACGATGAGGCCGCTCTGCGTGCCGCGATCGAGGATTTCAAGAAGTCCGCCGCGTTCTAACCGCGTCATTCCTGGAGCTGACCGTGCTTAGCCTGCGCGGTCAGATCTGAACGGAGAGAGTGAAATGGCCGGAACAAAAGAAATCCGCACCAAGATCAAGAGCGTGCAAAACACGCGCAAGATCACCAAGGCGATGGAAATGGTCGCCGCATCCAAGATGCGCAAGGCGCAGGAACGGATGCGTGCTGCCCGCCCGTATGCCGAGAAGATTCGCAATGTGGCTGCGCACATGGCGCAGGCCAATCCGGAGTACAAGCACCCGTTCATGGTGGAGCGCGAAGTCAAGCGTGCCGGCCTGATCGTGGTGACGACGGACAAGGGCCTGTGCGGTGGCTTGAACACCAACGTGCTGCGCGCCGTGACCAACCAGTTGCGCGACCTGCAGAACAAGGGCGTTGAGACACAAGCGACCGCCATCGGTACCAAGGGCACGCAGTTCCTGGGCCGCATCGGTGCAAAGGTTGTGTCCAACGTCATGCATCTGGGCGACACGCCGCATCTGGAAAAGCTGATCGGCGCGATCAAGGTCCAGCTCGACGCGTTCAACGCTGGTGAGATCGACGCTGTGTATCTCGCATACACCCGCTTCATCAACACGATGAAGCAGGAGCCGGTGGTTGAGCAGCTGCTGCCGCTGACCGCTGACAAGCTGACGCAGAGCGACGCCGAGAAGCAGGCCTACTCGTGGGATTACATCTACGAGCCGGACGCGCAGACGGTGGTCGACGAGCTGCTGATCCGCTACGTCGAGGCGCTGGTGTACCAGGCGGTGGCCGAGAACATGGCCTCCGAGCAATCGGCCCGGATGGTGGCAATGAAGGCGGCTTCGGACAACGCGAAGAACGTGATCGGCGAACTGCAACTGGTCTACAACAAGACCCGTCAGGCAGCGATCACGAAGGAACTGTCCGAAATCGTCAGCGGCGCGGCAGCGGTCTGACGCCCACGGCAAAGCATTAAGTTATTGGAGATACAAATGAGTATCGCAAACGGAAATATCGTGCAGTGCATCGGCGCCGTGGTGGACATTCAGTTCCCGCGCGACGCGATGCCGAAGGTCTATGACGCTCTCGTGCTGGACGACAGCAACGATACGTCGTTCGCCGAGAAGGGCCTGACCTTCGAAGTGCAACAACAGCTGGGCGACGGCGTGGTGCGTACCATTGCGCTGGGTTCGTCCGACGGTCTGCGCCGCGGCATGCGCGTGAGCAACTCTGGCGCGCCGATCTCGGTGCCGGTGGGTCACGGCACGCTGGGCCGCATCATGGACGTGCTGGGTCGTCCGATCGACGAAGCCGGCCCGATCGCCTGCGACGAAAAGCGCGCGATTCACCAGAAGGCCCCGAAGTTCGACGAACTGTCGCCGTCGGTGGACCTGCTGGAAACCGGCATCAAGGTGATCGACTTGGTCTGCCCGTTCGCCAAGGGCGGTAAGGTGGGTCTGTTCGGTGGCGCCGGCGTCGGCAAGACCGTGAACATGATGGAGCTGATCAACAACATCGCCAAGCAGCACTCGGGCTTGTCGGTGTTTGCTGGCGTGGGCGAGCGTACCCGTGAGGGCAACGACTTCTACCACGAAATGAAGGACTCCAACGTGCTCGACAAGGTGGCCATGGTGTTCGGCCAGATGAACGAGCCGCCGGGCAACCGTCTGCGCGTGGCGCTGACCGGCCTGACGATGGCCGAGCGCTTCCGCGACGAAGGCCGTGACATCCTGTTCTTCGTCGACAACATCTACCGCTACACGCTGGCCGGTACCGAAGTGTCGGCACTGCTGGGCCGTATGCCTTCGGCCGTGGGCTATCAGCCGACGCTGGCTGAAGAAATGGGCAAGCTGCAGGAACGTATTACGTCGACCAAGACTGGCTCGATCACGTCGATTCAGGCCGTGTACGTGCCTGCCGATGACTTGACCGACCCGTCGCCGGCTACGACCTTCCTGCACCTGGACTCGACCGTTGTGTTGTCGCGTGACATCGCTGCACTGGGTATCTACCCCGCAGTGGACCCGCTCGACTCGACGTCGCGCCAGCTCGACCCGCAAGTCGTGGGCCAAGAGCACTACGAAGTCGCCGACCGCGTGAAGAAGACGCTGCAGCGCTACAAGGAACTGCGCGACATCATCGCGATTCTGGGCATGGACGAACTGTCGCCGGAAGACAAGCTGGCTGTGGGCCGCGCCCGTAAGATCCAGCGTTTCCTGTCGCAGCCGTTCCACGTGGCCGAAGTGTTCACGGGTTCGCCGGGCAAGTACGTGCCGCTGAAGGAAACCATCCGCGGCTTCAAGATGCTGGTGGACGGCGAGTGCGATCACCTGCCGGAACAAGCGTTCTACATGGTCGGCTCGATCGACGAAGCCTTCGAAAAGGCCAAGAAGCTCCAGTAAGAGCAACGTCTGGCCTTGTGCGTAAGCCGGGGCCAGTACTGGCTTTCTGACATTCTCGGAGAGCCGCTTTTCTGAGCAAAGGAATCGAGATGGCAACCATTCATGTAGACGTCGTCAGCGCTGAGCACGAGATCTTCTCCGGCAATGCCAAGTTCGTGGCACTCCCGGGTGAATCCGGCGAGCTGGGCATTCTGCCCGGCCACACGCCGCTGATCACGCGCATCAAGCCGGGCGCCGTGCGCATCGAGAAGGAAGATGGCGGCGAAGAGTTCGTGTTCGTTGCCGGTGGCATTCTCGAAGTGCAGCCGAAGAAGGTGACCGTGCTGGCCGATACCGCAATCCGCGGTCACGACCTGGACGAAGCCAAGGCGAACGAAGCCAAGCGTGCGGCCGAAGAGGCGCTGCAGAATCAAAGCAGCGACATCGATCTGGCCCGTGCACAAGGTGAACTGGCCGTGGCCGCTGCGCAGTTGGCAGCAATCGCCCGCCTGCGTCGCAAGCGCTAAGGCAGTGTGTACCGGTTGGTGTCATCGACCGGTCCAGACGAAAAAGCAGCCCCGAAGGGCTGCTTTTTTTTTCGCCCGTCCATGGTGGCGGGCGGGTGTGTCAACGGTGCTCGCCTTCGCGTTTCTCTTCACCGCGATTGCCGCCCTGCGGATGCGGTTGGCCCTCGTGGTGCTCCTGCCGCGGCGGTTGCGCCTGGGGTTGCGGTTGGGGCGGCCGGGCTTCTGGCGGACGCTGTTGAGGCTGCGGTTGCGGCGGGTGGAATTCCGGCGCGCGCGGCTGGGGTTGCGATGGGCGCATCTCCACAACGTGTGGCTGCGGCGCCGGACGCGGGGCTTCCATGCGCGGCTCGGGCGGACGCTGCTCGGGCTGGGGGCGCGCGTGCATCTGCGGCGGCTCGTTGCGCGGGCGCTCTTGCATCGTCGGGGCTGGATTGCCGGTGAAGCGATTCAGCTCCTGGCCTCCGCGCTGCGGTTGCGGTTGAGTTTGGGGTGCCGGCGTGGTGGCCTGCGGCGGTTGCAGGCGTGGCTCGAAGGCACGGCGTTCGTCACGCGGTGTACCCGGTGCGCCCTCGTGTTGCGGTGGGCGCGTCGTCATCCCGGCCGGACCTTGCGGTGCCTGTCCGGCTTGCGGTTGCCCGGGGCGCTCCTGCGGTGCGGCTGCGCCGGGCAGCGGGCGTGGGCGATTGATCTCGCCGGGCGCCATCAGCGCCTGCGGAGCGGTGCCCGGCTGAGCGCCGTGCGGTGCCTGCGCACCTTGCGGGTTCGGCGAACCCATCAGCCCCTGCGGACCATTCGGACTATTCCCACCGTTCGGACCGTGTTGCTCCGGTGGACGACCCGGTTCGTTGCCGGCGCGTGCCGGCCCATTGGGCACAGCACGCGTCAAGCGTAGACCCGCTGCCTGGGCAGCTGCTGGCGCGGGCAGCGTTGCTTCGTTGGGCTGGCCGCGCACCGGTGCAACGCGCGCGCCTGCGTTACCGCCGGTCCACGCTGGGCCGGCGCCCGGCAGCGCTCCGCCTTGCGAGTGGAAACGCTCGGCCAACGCGTCATGCGCGCCCGCAGGCGCTTGCGGTGCGCGCACGGCTATGGCCTGACGCGAGAACACCTGTGCCGGTGGCAGCGGATGTGCACCATTGGCGGCGGCCGCGCCCACCAGGCTTGCCTTCACCGGTGCCAGCGCGGGTGTTGACACAATCTGCGCGTGCGCAAGTTGCGCGCGCATCTGCTCGGGGCGCAGCGTCGTCATCGCGGGGCCGACCGGCTGGCCGCTCACGAACGCCTTGGCGGGTACGGCCGTTAGCGCGGCGGGGTTGTTGGCATTGACGTACGTGACGCGGTTCACATTGGTGACGTTGGTCACGTTGTTGTTGATGATGGTCTTGTTGACCGTGACATTGTTCACCACCACCGTCTTGTTGATGTTGGTGACGTAGGTCGGGCTGGCGGCATACACGGGGCGATACGCCTCGCCCGGCGCCAGCGGGAACCACGCAACGCCCGGTGAACCGATCGAGATGTGGATCCCCCAGCTGACCCCGCCGCCACCGCCGCCGCCCACAAAACCGACCAGCGCGGGTGCATACACCGGGCGCGGTACTACGGGCCCCGGTACCCAGCACCACGTTGCGCCGACATAGGCCCAGCGGCCATAGTGGAACGGCGCGAAACCCCACGGTTGATCGTCAACCCACGTCCAGCCCCACGGTGCAACCCACGCCCAATGGCCCGTGCGATAGGGCGCCCAGCCGGTTGGCACCGCGCTCGGCACCCATACGGCGCCGTAGCCGTCTTCCTCGCGCCACGAGCCGTAGCCGTCCAGGGCTTCGTAGCCGGTCATTTCGCGGCCGACGTAGCGGGCCGAGATGGAGGCATCTTCGCGAGCGTCGCGCGATTCGGCCCAGCGATCGAAGCCATCGCGGCCCGGGTTGTCCATGCCGCCCGCCTCGGCCAGGTCGGTGCCGCCAAAGCGGATCTGCTGGCCAGCGCCCAGCGGGGTCGAGCGATCGTCGCCGTAGGCCGTGCCCTGACCGTGCCAGATGGTCACGGTGGTGCTGGAACCGTCGGGTGCCACGTCGAGGCGGTACTCGCCCGGCGCCTGCGGTCTGAACGCGAGGTTGGGCGTATCGATCTCGATGGTCTGGTCGGGCGGCAGTGCCCGCACGCGTACCGACAACGCACCTTGCGTCAGCTTGACCTGCGTGTTGCGATCATCCAGGTCGACCAGCGTGGCGCCGGTGTTTTGCCCCAGGCGCAGCGCGGTGGAGCCAACGTGCAGCTCGCTGCGGCTGCCCTGATCGGACCACAGGCGGTCGCCGGTCGTAAAGGGACGATTCAGCGTGGCGCCGGCCCAGTCGTCGGAGCCGGCAGGCGCGAAACTGACCGCGCCAGAGAAATCGGACAGCCGCGCCACGCGCGAAGCCGGATCGGCCGCCAGCGCGGCCTGCGAGCCGCAGACCAACAACACGGCAGCAACGCCAACAGCACGCAAGACATGCGGCAATCGCACGCCGGCCAGACGCACAGCACTACGGGAAGCAGCGGACATGATGAGCCCTCGTTTTTTATGGCGGCATGCGCCGCGTGGATGTCTCCATTAAACGCAGCAGCGGGCGTCATGCCGACTTGGCTTTGTAAGAGCGTGTTTCGGGGAGGCCGCGGTAGAAAGCGCCGCAGACAGAACGTCGGGCGCGCAAATTGCGCAGGCAAAAAAAAGCGCGCGGGCCGGGGAGCGCCGCGCGGACGGGAAATCCCTTCGAGGGGTCAATTCGAAAGGAGGGGTAACTTGGCATTGCCGTCGTGCCCGTGCGCGAATGTCGGGTGGGATGCCCGTCTGGCGCACAACAATTGGACACAACTGCAAGGTGCGAAGGCATTGTGGGCGACGAGGTAGGCCGCGGACGTAACAAAGTGTGTCGGATTGCAATCGAATGCAAGTGTTGCAAACGGTCTCTTGGCGTGACGCAAAAGACGCTTAACGAGACATCTGCGGGAACGTCTGCTGCACCTGCTCAGTCCCACCACTTTGCCCTGAAGGCCGGCAAACCGCATGGAGAGCGGGGCTCGGGGGCATGACATAGGCTAGGGTGTTGGTTTCTAGGAGGGAGGCATGCAGCAGCATGCGGCGGGTCAGGCCGGGCTGGCGTCGATGGGCGCTGGCGTTTTTGTTACCTTGATGGCGACAGTTGGCGGGGCGGGTGCTGCACATGCGGCCACGGAAGCGCCTTCGACAGCGCCTCAGGCGCCAGCAAGTGCACCCGGCGCCTCCACACCTGTTGCGTCTGCGCCAACGGCGGCGCTTGCCAAATCCAAGATGCCACGCGAACGCCACGCCGGCACGTTCTGGCAAGGCGCGATCGGCAATGGGGCCGAAAGCCCACGCTGGAACGTCTGGCTGAACGTGTATGACCCCGCGCCCGCCGACCAGGACAAAGATAAGGACCCCATCGCCGACACGCTCACTGGCGAGGCCTACGATGATCGCCCCCAAGGCCGCACCCTGTGGGCCATCGAGGGTCGCAATGTGCCGGAGCACCGCTTCATCTGGCGCGAACGCGCGGACGCCATGGACGGCAGCGGCCGACCCGTCGCACGCGAGGGCGGCACGCTCTCCGGTGCCTTCTCGGCGGATGGCACCAGCGCCACCGGCACGTGGAGCGACGGTGGCCGCAGCCAACCCTTCACGCTCAAGCGCATGGCGCACTATCGCGAAGTCACCGGCACGGCAGGGCAGGCCACCCTCACTGAGCGCTATCCGGTGACGGGCGATGCGGCCATCGACGCGTTGGTGCAATCGTTACGCATCAACCGCTGCGATCAATACGACACCGAATGCGTTGTCCGCATCAGCGCCATCGGCGTGGGTGACACCGTCAGCCTGTTGCGCATGGTGTGGGCCTATAGCGGGGGCGCACACGGCAACTACAGCTTCACCGCCGGCAACTGGCGACGCGCTGCGCAGGGCTTTCAGCCCATCACCCTGGCAGACGTGCTGAACCCGACGCCAACGTGCCTGCAAAGCTTCAACGCGCAGATCGTCGATGCGCTCAAGCGCGAAGGCGCACCCGATGCCGCACGCGGCGCACTCAAGGAGAAGGACCTGCGCAACGCCACGTTTCCGTTTACGCTGCAAGGCAACCGCATCGTCGTGCACTACGGGCCGTATGAGGTGGGCCCGTATGCGTCGGGCGCATTTCGCGCGGCGGTGCGTCTGGATGATCTCGGGGCCGTGTGCAAGCGGCCCACTACCTGAATCGACTGCTGACCATGTCCGCCAATCCTTCCTACGTCGACGAACAAGCCACCATGCGCCGGCTGCTGTCGGGCAAGACCATCGCCGTGGTTGGGCTGTCGCCGCGCCCCACGCGGCCGAGCTATGACGTGGCGCGCTATCTGCAACAGGCCGGCTATCGCATCGTGCCCGTCAACCCGCAACACGCCGGCGAAGATGTGCTCGGCGAGCCGTGCTATGCGACTTTGACCGAAGCCGCCACCACGCTCGCTACCGCCGGCCATCGCATCGACCTGGTCGACATCTTCCGCCGTGCCGAACACGTGTTGCCCGTCGTGCAGGAAGCCGTGACGCTGGGCGTGGGCGGCATCTGGGTGCAACTCGGTATCGTCAATGACGAGGCAATGGTCGTGGCGCGCAACGCCGGCATCCCGGCCGTGCAGGACCGCTGTACCAAGATCGAGCACTGGCGCCTCGGCATCGGCCAGCCCAACGGAACGTGACGATTGCCGGCGCGGTTTGCACTAGGCTTTTTGGTTTCGGTCTTTTCTGGAGCTTCCTATGCAATTCCGCCGCTGGATTTCCGCCGCCGCGCTGGCCGCTGCCTCCTCGCTTGCCGGTGCCGCTGAAGCCGATCTAAGTGTTCACGTGCTCGATCAGCAGACTGGTAAGCCGGCTACGGCAGTACGCGTCACCCTTGATGCCCGCGCGAACGGCGTCTGGCGCACCATCGCGCAAGGCACGACGGACGATGATGGCCGCATCAAGGCGCTGTTGCCTCGCGGTCAAGCGCTCGCCACCGGCGACTACCGCGTGACGTTCGACACGGGTGCCTACTTCAGCAAGCACAACACCCCCACGTTCTTCCCCGAAGTGCCGGTGGTCTTTCACGTGCAGGACGCCGCGCAGCACTATCACATTCCACTGCTGCTCAGTCCGTTCGGGTTTTCGACGTATCGCGGTAGCTGACGCGCGCTACACTTCGGCGGTCATTGAATCTCGCACACCTCTCCGCATCATGGCCGTCGATCCGCACATCCTGCAGTTCTATCAACGTATTGCCGAGCGCTTTGGGGCCTTGCCCCCGCCGGAAGATCCGGCGGCGCAGCGTGCGCGCTTCGAGGCCATTGCCGCGCTATCGAACCATCCTGATCCCGAGGGCGTGGAAGCCTCCGACCTGAGCTTGCCTTTGCCGGGTCGCACGCTCGATGCGATCGTCTTCCGGCCCAAGCACGTGGTGAAGCCGCGCCTGCTGGTGTGGTTTCACGGGGGAGGGTGGGTGGTCGGCGCGCCGCGTACCACGCATCGCCTGCTGGCCGCATTGCTTGCGCAGGACACGGGTTGCGCGGTCGTCAGCGTGGATTACCGCCTCGCGCCGGAGCACCCGTTTCCGATTCCGGCCGATGATGCGCGCGATGCGTTGGCCTATCTCGCAGAACAGCGCGAGCAGCTTGGCTTCGATCCAGCATTCCTTGCCGTGGGTGGCGATAGCGCGGGCGGTCATCTTGCTGCGCAGGCTACGCAGGTGGTGCGGCCCGGGCTCGTCAGCGCGCAGTTGCTCGTCTATCCCGTCACCACGCCGGCATTCGGCAGCGAAAGCTATAACGCCTTCGCGCAGGGTCCGGGCCTCACGCGCGACGAGATGCGCTGGTATTGGACGCAGTTCATCGGCGCCGAAGCGCTGGCCAAGCTGCCGTCCGAGCACGATGCGCGCATCGATCTGATGGCGCAGCCGCCGGCGCACACGCCGCCCGATACGGTCGTTATCGTGGCGGCGCACGACGTGCTGCGCGATGACGGTCTGCGCTACGCCGGCTACCTCGTCGAGCACGGCGCACAAGTCGTCACCATCGAGGCCTCAGGCATGACGCACGGCTTTGCGCGCATGCAATTCGAGGCCGAACGCGCACGCGAATGGATGCGCCGCGCGGCGCACGCTTTCGTGGGGATGACCAGCGAGGAGTAGGCGAGAGCGGCGCGAACTGCGCCGAGACTCAGCGCGGCGGTGTGCGGCGCGGGCGGAACGCTGCCATTACGCGCCGTGTGACGAACAGCGAGAGGTAGTCCTGCACGCGAGCATCGGCGGCCAGCATGCGGAGCGTTTCCTGATATTGAGCACGGACGAGATCGGCAGGTGCACCGGTGTCGTGTGCGATTTTGTCGATCTGCTCGTCCTGGTCTGCGATGGCGGCGGCCATGATTGCTTCCCGTTGTTGCGTTGGCAGTGACACGCACGGCTGGCTTGCGCGGCGCGTGACCACTATAGGTAACGGGTCGAAACAATCCAGCCTTGTTGCAAAGCTTTCAGCAGACCACTTGCCTCGCATCAAAACGGTGCGACTGCCTGTGCAGAGACTGCGCCGGCAACCATCATTTGCCCCAGTTTGCGGGCATGCTCTGCAAGCCGATGGCGGCACCGGATGTATCCGTCACGCGCGCCAGTTCACGATACGCAATGGCCTGCACGCGCTCGGGCAGCGGCACAAACTTTGCGCGCGCGGCCAGTTCGTCACCGTGGAAATAGCCCCACGTCAGAAACTTCAGCGCGGCCAGCGTGCGTGGGCCCGACGGGCTCACGGCCGGCACCAGGATGAAGGTGCCCATGGTGATCGGCCAGGTATCCGCACCGGGCAGGTTGATGAGCGGTGCGGTGAAGTCGCCCTTGCGATTCCACGCGCTCTGGACCACGGCTTCGCGGAAGCCGCTCACCTGCGCGCCGACGAAGCGGCCTGCCGCGTTGCGCAACTGCACGGCGTTGAGGTCGTTGTCGAGCACGTAGTTGTAGTCGACATAGCCGATGGCGCCGGGCGTGGCCTGCACGGTCTTGACGACGTCGCCGCTGCCCTTGGCGGCAAGCGTATCCGCTGGCCAGGCGATGGTCGATTTGGTGCCGTAGGCGGTCTTCCACTCGGGGCTGACGGCGCTCAGGTAATCGGTGAAGTGGTACGTGGTACCTGAACCGTCCGCACGCACCACGGGGCGGATCTTCAGCTTGGGCAGCGTCACGCCGGGGTTAAGTGCGCGCACTTCCGGGGCGTCCCAGCTTTCCACCTTGCCGAGGAAGATGTGCGTGAGCACTTCACCCGTCAGCTTGAGCTGGCCGCGCGCCACGCCCGGCACGTTGATGAACGGCACCGCGCCCGTCACCACCGACGGCACACATACCAAGCCCGCCTTGGCGGCATCGGCGCTCGACAGCGGCACGTCAGACGCACCGAAATCCACCGACCCGGCCCGGATACGCTTGAGCCCTTCGCCCGAACCCACCGCGTCATAGCTGAGCGTGACACCCGACGATGCGGCATACCCCGTCGACCAGATGCGATACACCGGCGCAGCGGCAGTCGACCCCGCGCCGCGCACTTGCGCGTGGGCGAGAACGGGCAGGCCCGCAGCGGTAACCGCCAGGGCAATAACAAGGTGTTTGAACATGGAAAGACCAGCGAACAGCGGTGGGAACGAAGCCGGCGATTGTAGCGATGCATGCGTGACAGCACCGTATGTGGGCCTATGCGTCCCCTCTATTGCGGGGGTGTGAGCGTTGTAATCCGTTCCGCAAACGTTGGGCAGCTTGGGTGCTGCCAATATTTCCAATATAGTGGAAATATGGAAGAAAACGACATCATCCGCGCCCTCGCCGCGCTCGCACACAACCTGCGCCTGCGCGTGTTCCGCATGCTGGTCGTCGCTGGCCCGGCGGGGCTGACGCCTGGAGCGATGGCGGAACAGCTCGACGTGCCCGGTGCGACGCTCTCATTCCACTTGAAGGAACTGATGCATGCGCAGCTCGTGACGCAGGAGCGCGATGGCCGCAACCTCATCTACCGCGCCGCGTTCGATCACATGCAGGGCGTGCTGGCTTTCCTGACCGAAAACTGTTGCCAGGGCGAGCCGTGCGGCGTGGAAGGCGCCGCCTGCCCGTGCTGACGGTGCACCCATGACCACCAACGTTCTGATCCTCTGCACCCACAACTCCGCGCGCAGCGTGCTGGCCGAGGGCATGCTGAACCACTGGGCGCAGCAGTTGGGCAAAGACGTGCGCGCCTACAGCGCCGGCAGTGCACCCAGCGGCCGCCTGAACCCGTTCGCGCTGGAGGCGCTCGCCAATGCCGGCGTCGACACCACGGGCTATCACAGCAAAAGCTGGGACGCATTCGCGGCCGAGGGCGCGCCGCCCATGCGCATCGTCATCACCGTCTGCGATAGCGCGGCCGCTGAGGCTTGCCCCTACTGGCCCGGTAGTCCGGTGAAAGTGCATTGGGGCTACCCCGATCCGTCCAACGCGCTGGGCGGCGATGCGGGTAAGCGCCAGGCCTTCGAGCTGACGCGCCAGGCCATCGGCTACCGGATGCTGCAACTGCTGATGCTGCCGCTCGATACGCTGAGCCACGCCGAGCTGCAGGCCCATCTCGAACGCGTTGCACGCACCTGAACACCATGGCGGATTGGCGCAACCGATGGCTGGCTGAAACGCTGGGTACGGCCTTGCTGCTGGCAGTCGTCATCGGCTCGGGGATCATGGCCGAGCGGCTGGCTGGCGGGAACGTGGCGTTGGCGCTGATCGCCAATACGGCCGCCACGGTAGGCGGGCTGTATGTGCTGATCGAAGTGTTGGGGCCCGTGAGCGGGGCGCATTTCAACCCCGTGGTGTCGGCAGTGATGGCCGTGCGAGGGGAGTTGTCGGGCGGCGCGCTGGTGCTCTACATCACGGCACAACTGGTGGGTGCGGTGTTGGGTGCCTGGCTGGCGCACGCCATGTTCGACATGACGCTGCTGCAGTTTTCCACCAAGGTGCGCAGCGGCGCAGGGCAGTGGATTGCCGAAGCGGTGGCGACGGCCGGCTTGCTGCTGGTGATTCTGCGCGCGCCCAATGGGCGGGCCGCTTCGTTGGTGGCCAGCTATATCGGGGCGGCGTACTGGTTCACGGCGTCCACGTCGTTCGCCAACCCGGCGGCGGCGTTCGGGCGCATGTTCAGCGATAGCTTTGCCGGCATCGCGCCGGCCAGCGTGCCGGGCTTCATTGTCGCGGAATGCATTGGCGCGGCCATTGGGCTGGGGCTGCATCTCGCCTTGCTGCCGCGCCATGGCGGCAGTGCCCCGCCCAATGTCATCGAACGCTCAGGCGACTGAGCTGGCGGCTTCTTCCTTCACCAAGCCTTCCGCACGCAACGCAGCTTGCACGGCCGGGCGCGCAGCCACGCGGTCCATGTAGGCCAGCACGTTCGGGTACGCCGTCATGGGCAACGACAGGAAGGTCGCCCAGTTCAGCACGGTGAAGGCGTAGGCATCCGCCACGCTGTAGTCGCCGGCCAGATAGGGCTGCTTGGCGAGGCGCGCGTCGAGCTCCGCAAAGCGCTTGGCGAGCTTGTCCTTGGCGCCCTGGCGGGTGGCTTCGGGCGTGTCCTTGTACCAGAGCGGCCCAAAACCCTTGTGCAGCTCGGTGCTGACAAAGGTCAGCCATTCGATCACCGACAGACGGTGCGTGCTGCCGGCCTTGCCGATCAAGGCCTGTGCCGGGTCGAGGTCGGCCACGTATTGCAGCAGCGCAGCGGCCTCGGTGTGGCGGGAGCCGTCGGCCAATTCCAGCAGCGGCACATAGCCACGCGGCGAGATCGTGTAGTAATCCGTGCCGTCCGCGGTGAGGTGCTGGGCGAGATTGACGGCGGTCAGGTCAAACTGCGCACCGACTTCACGCAGGGCGATATGCACGGCCAGCGAGCACGCGCCGGCGGAGTAGTAGAGCTTCATGGTCGTTTTGATCTCCAGGTTGGAACAGCCACTGCGCACGCAGGCAGCAGCGGCATTGGCGACACTGTAGGATTGCGTCCACGCCAATGGAATAAGCACCAAGGAAAGTCATGCTTGCACAGACGCAATACCGCCTGAGCGCGGCCGACCTGGAAGTGGTGCTGGCGATGGCACGCACGGGCACGCTGGCGGCAGCGGGGGAGCGGCTCGGCGTGGATGCGTCCACGGTGTTCCGCGCGGTGCAGCGCATCGAGCGCGGGCTCGGGCAACGGCTGTTCGCCCGCTCGCGCACGGGCTATCTCGCCAACGAGCTGGCGCTGTCGCTGGCCGAACGCGCGGAGCAGGTGGAAGCTGCGCTGGAATCGGCGCGGACGGTGGTCAATGCGGCGCCCGACCAAGTCTCGGGCACGGTGCGCATCACCACCACGGACACCATCCTCCTGGGCCTGGTTGCGCCCGCGCTGCAGGCCCTGCGCGCCGAGCACCCCAATCTCGCCTACGACTTGCGCGCCAGCAACGAGCTGGCCAGTCTCACACGGCGCGATGCCGATATCGCCGTGCGTGCCACGCGGCGCCCGCCGCAGCATCTGGTGGGCAAACACCTCGGTTCCATCCGCGTGGCGCTGTATGCGGCGCGCGGTAGCGGCACGACCTACGCCGATGTGGAAGCGGGCCGCACGCCGTGGCTGGCCATTGACGACGCGATTCCCGAGCACCCTTCCGTGGCCTGGCGCAAGCGACATTTCCCCAAGGTCATGCCCACGTATTTCGTGAACAGCCTGCAGATCGTGGCCGAGATGGTGGCGATGGGCATGGGGGTCGGCATCCTGCCCGTACTGATGGCCGAGGCGCATACCGACCTGGTGCAGTTGCGGGATCTGCACGACGCCAATCAGTCGGAGCTGTGGCTGCTGACCCATCCGGAGTCCCGCCACCTGCGGCGGGTGGCGGTGGTGTATGGGCATCTGGCGCAGGCGTTGCGCCTGCCGTAACCGCGCTTAGCAGACGACTCCCTGTACCTGCAGGTGTGCGGGGTTATGACGAGGCGACCGGCCGCTCCTCTGGCGTGGGTTCGTCAAAGCGCAAACGGGTATCGACGAGCGCTGCACGGCGGCGCAGGTCTTCCGTTGTTTCGCCATTGCCGTCGGGCCGCCAGCCGGGCGGGCGCAGCAGATAACCGAACACATCACCCGCCGAGCGGGCCGTCTTCAGGTCTTGCCACAGCGCGCGCCAGTGGCTGAACTCGATGGTCAGCAGGTTGTATGTGCGCATCGGGCGCACGAGGCCGTAGCGGCAGGGCACGTCTTTGCGCTCGGGGATGTAGGTGCCGAACAGCCGGTCGAAGAGGATCAGCACGCCGCCGTAGTTGCCATCGAGGTATTCGAGGTTGGCGGCATGGTGCACGCGGTGCGCCGACGGCGTGTTCAGCACCCACTCCAGCGGGCCGAGGCGTGGAATCCACGTGGCGTGAATCCAGAATTGGTACAGCAGGTTCAGCGACAGCAGCATCAGCACGATGCGCGGCGGCATGCCCAGCAGCGGCGCCAGCGCGAAGAAGGCGAGGGTGCCGGTCAGCTTGCCCGTCCAGCCGAAACGGTAGGCGGCGGATAGGTTCAAGTCATTCGGCGAATGGTGAATGGCGTGGGTGCACCAGAACCAGCGCACGCGATGCGCTGCGCGGTGGTACCAGTAATAGCAGAACTCCTGGCCGAGAAAACAGGCAGCCCAGCCGGTCCAATGGTCCATCGGCAGGGTCCAGAGGCGGTGCTGGTAAATCCATTCCAGGCCCTGCGTCCAGAACGCCAGCGGCAGCAGCCAGCGCAGTGGGTACTCGCGTACGAGGAAATCGACCACCGAGACGCCGGCGGCCTTCCAGTCGTACGCGGCCCAGCCGTTTCTCAGTGACAGCACGATCGCCTCGGCCAGTGACGACACCAGCACGATGACGACGGCGATCTTAAGGATGGTCAGCAGCACGGCCATGGCGCTGGGCTCCGTGGAGGGATGCCGGCGACGGTACTGCAAATCGTGCCAGGGCGGCAATCGGGGCCCTCCACGACCCGATTCACCTCAAAGCGGCGCCATCGTGCCCTAGACGCCCGTTGATGCTGCTTTTTTCAGCATGAACGGGTTTCAGACTGTCGCGCATGCCTCTTTTTTATGCATTCACGAACCTTGGATGCTCCGTTCGTGCTGCTTTTTTATGCATTCACGAACCGCAGATCCGCATTCATGCGGCTTTCTTGCGCATTCACGGCGCGCAGACGCTCGTGCATGCCGCTTTTTTATGCATTACCGGGTCTCGGACTGCCGCGAATGCCGTTGCGTACCGCAATGCACTGGATTTTGTCTGGCCCAGCGGCACACCCCCGAACGGCTTGCCCCTCGGAAGGGCGGGTTTCACCGGCTCAAGTTCCCCCAGCCGCTGCCGTAGCAGCTTGAGTGGCCCCGACAGCCGGCAATCAATCTGGAGGGCGCTACGGTCATACCCGTACGCAGACTGATTCACGCAGGACGTTCATCTAAGAAGAATCATGATTTCCTCGCTCCGCACCCGCATCCTCCTGATCTCATCGGCCACTGTGGTCGGTGCCCTGGCGCTGTCCGGCGCTGCCACCTATTCCATTGTGCGCAGCAACACGATGGAATCGATTGACCAGAACCTCGCCGCCATCGCCAGCGGCAACACGCTCGCCATCGACAAATGGGTCGCGGCCAAGGCGCAGGCCGTGAAGTCCACCGCCAGCGTGATCGAACATGGTGACCCGCAAGGCTTCGGCAAGCACATGGGCGATGCCAACGGCTTCCCGATCATCACGGTCGGGTGGACGGACAAGTCGTTCATCTCCACCAGCGCGACCACGCCCAAGGACTACGACCCGACGGCTCGCCCCTGGTACAAGCAAGCGATTGCCGCAGGCCAGCTGCTCGTCACCAAGCCCTACGGCGACGTGTCGACCGGCGTGCCGTATGTGTCGTTTGCCGCGCCGATGGTGAAGAACGGCGAAACCACGGGCGCGCTGTCGGGCGCCGTGCCGCTCGATGGCGTGCGCGAAGTGGTGTCCGCCGTGCACCCCACGCCGTCGAGCCTGGCGTTCGTGGTCGCTAAGGACGGCCAGGTGATCGCCCACCCCGACGCCAAGCTGATGCTCAAACCGGCCACCGACGTGGCGGCCGCGCTCAACGCCGATGCGCTCGCCAAGCTGGCCACCGCCACGGCCCCGCTGGAGCTGGAACTTGCCGGCGCGCCCAAGCTGCTCAAGGCCCAGGCCGTGCAGGGCACCGACTGGTATCTGGTGATCGCGTTGGACAAGGCCGAGGCCACCGCCGGCTTGCGCAACGTCGTCAAGGCGCTGGCCGTGGCCATGGTGCTGCTGACACTGGCCGCCGTAGGCATTGCCGCATTCTTCACCTCGCAATCGTTTCGCCGCCTGTCGCAGGTGCGCGATGCGATGGACACCATCGGTGCTGGCGGCGGTGACCTCACGCACCGCCTGCCGGTGGTCGGCAACGATGAAGTCGCGCAGATCAGCGCATCGTTCAATACCTTCATCGACAAGATTGGCGAGGTGCTGCTGGAAGTGCGCGCCAGTGTCGACAGCATGAAGTCGGCTACCGGCGAGATCGAGATGGGCAACCGCGATCTGTCCAACCGCACCGAGGTGTCCGCGAGCAATCTGCAGGAAACCTCCGCCGCACTGACCGAGCTGACCACCAGCGTGAAGAACTCCGCCGACGCGGCCGTGCAGGCCACGCGTCTGGCCAGCGAGGCAAGCGATGCCGCCACGCGCGGCGGCGAGGTCGTGTCGAGCGCCGTGAGCACGATGGACGAGATCGGCAAGTCGTCCGCGCGCATTACCGAGATCATTGGCGTGATCGACAGCATCGCGTTCCAGACCAACATCCTGGCACTCAATGCCGCCGTGGAAGCTGCTCGCGCTGGCGAGAACGGCCGCGGCTTTGCCGTGGTGGCCGGCGAGGTGCGCACGCTCGCCCAGCGCAGCGCGACGGCCGCACGCGAGATCAAGGACTTGATCCAGGCCTCGGAAGCCAGCGTGCAGACCGGCGCGCAACGCGTGCAAGCCGCCGGCGCGACGATGCAGGAGATTGTGCAGGGTATCGAGCGCGTCGCGCGCATCATCGGTGAGATTGACGGTGCGATGCACGAGCAAAGCGCCGGCATCAGCCAGATCGACCGCAGCGTCGCCGAGATGGACCAGGCCACGCAGCAGAACGCGGCGCTGGTGGAGCAGTCGACGGCGGCATCGGCAATGCTCAATGAGCAGGCGCAGGGGCTGGCGCGCACGGTGGGCTTGTTCAAGCTGCGCAACGCCTGAACGCACGCTGTTACGCCGTCGCAATACCCCTCTTCAACACACGCGGGCCGGGCGTTCCATTGCCTAGAATGGAGCCCCGGCAGCATCCCCCGCGCCTCTCGCCCCCGGCGGACGTTGCCTGACCTCAACGCTCCGCCCGTATGCCCAATGTGCTGATCCTCGGTGGCCGTGCGCCTGTCGCGCTCGACCACGCCCGCCGTTTTGCCCACCAGGGGTGGACGGTCTGCATTGCTGACAGTATTGCGTGCCAGATCAGTGGGGCGTCCAAGGCGGTGACGGCGACGTTGCGCATGGCTTCACCGCGCTATGCGCCGGCGCAATTTGTGGCGGACCTTGCGCGCATCGTGCGCGAGCACCGTATCGATCTGGTGGTGCCGACGTGCGAGGAAGTCTTCTACCTCTCGCGCTATCGACATCACCTGCCGAGCCGCGTGCGCGTGTTGGCCGACGACTTCAGCAAACTGCGCGCGGTGCACAGCAAATGGCAGTTCTTGGAACTTGCGCAGGATTGCGGCGCCGATGTGCCAGTCTCCGCGCGCGTGCAGTCGCTGGACGAAGCGCGCGCCTGGGCCGCCGGTCGGCCCGTGGTGCTCAAGCCGGAGTTCTCGCGCTTTGGCGTGCATGTGCGCCTGTATCGCAACGGCATCCCCGACGATGCGCCGCCGCTGGCGGACTTGGGCGCGTGGGTGGTGCAGACGCTGGTGGCAGGGCAGGAGTTCTGCTCGTACAGCGTGGCCGATCGCGGCCGGCTGGTGGCGCATGCGGTGTATCGCCCGGACTGGCGGATGTCGACCAGCGCGAGCTTCTACTTCGCGCCCGCGCGCATCGATGCAGTGCGCGACTTCGTCACCAACTTTGCGCGCAAGCTCGACTTCACGGGGCAGCTCTCGTTCGACTGGATCCAGCAGGCTGACGGCCGCGTGAGCCCGCTCGAATGCAACCCACGCGCGACCAGCGGTAGCCACTTGTTTGGTCTCGATGATGCCTTGCCCGCCGCACTGGCCGGCACGCTTGATGGCTGCATCGAGCCCTCGCCCGGCGCGCCGCGTATGGCGGCGGCGGTCATGGCGTCGGTCGGGCTGTTTGAGGCACTGCGCCGCGGCAAGCTGAGCCAATGGCGCCACGACTGGCGTGCCGCCACCGACGTCCTCGGCACCCCGGGCGACCGCGGTCCACTGTGGGGCGGCGTGCGCAATCTCGCTGCATATGCGCGCCTGGCCATCGCCCAGGGCTGCAACATGCGCGAAGCGGCCACGCAAGACATTGAATGGGACGGCCAGGAGCTGCCCGAGGTATGAACGCGCCGGGCGCCATCACCGTTGCCATGCATGCGTGTTTTGCCGACAAGGCGGCTGCGTTCTTGCACGTGCATCGCGGGCAGGCGTCGCTGCCCTTCGTTGCGAATCTCGTCACGCAGATCGACATGGTGGAGGCGGGTGGCTTGCCGTTGCCGGTCACGGTCAACGGCAGCGAGGATCGCGCCGGTCATGCCGACAACGCCTGGATCTGCTCGCCCATCACCACCTACGGCCGCTATGCGGCGGAAGAATCCGAGCGGCTGATGCCGCGTGTGCTCCGGCCGGTCTTGCGTGGCGCGATTGGTTTGGCCGACGCGTGGATGCGGCATGCGCAGTTGGACCGCGCCGTCGCCGTCAACAACTGGTTGGTGAGCACGAACCTGTACCCATCGGCGGCGGCGTTCGACCTCGAGGCGCTGGTGCGCATGTGCCGCGAGCGCTGGCCGGATCGCGCCATCTGGCTGCGCTCGCTCAACACGTTGCAGCATGCCGACTGGTTGCGTGCTACTGCGGCTGCGGGCTTCGATCTGATCCCCACGCGGCAGGTCTACGTGTTCCGCGATCTGCACAACACACGCCAGCACCAGAACCTGCGGCGTGACCTGCGCTGGCTCGACAAGACGCCGCTGACGTTCGTGCCGCACGACGCCTTTAACGATGCCGATTTCGTGCAAGCCGAGCGGCTGTATGCCCAGCTCTATCTCGACAAGTACTCCGCGTTGAACCCCCGCTACACGGCGGCGTTCCTGCAGGCGTGGCATGCAGCGGAGCTGCTCGACTGCGCGGGCTTTCGTGATGCGCAGGGCGTGCTGCGCGCGGTGGTCGGCGTATTCGGGCAGGGGCCGCTGCTGACGGCGCCCATCGTCGGTTACGACACGACGTGGCCGCCGTCTGCCGGCCTGTATCGCCTGCTGATGGCGCACGTGCTGCGCCTGACGATGGCGCGCGATGCCGAGTTGAACCTCAGCGCCGGCGCCGCCCACTTCAAGCGCCTGCGCGGTGGCGTGCCGGCCATCGAGATGAGCGCTGTCTACACGCAGCACCTGCCGCCTGCCACGCGCCGCGCGATCGGTGTGTTGCGCAGCCTCACCACCCGGATCGGCGTACCGATCATGCAACGCTTTCAGCTATGACGGCCGCTGTCTGGAACCCTACGCTGCTGCGCGGCTGGTATCCCGTGGCCGAGGCGCACCGCCTGCGAGCCACGCCGATGCGCGTGACGCTGTTCGGCCGCGCGGTGGTATTCGCCCGGCTGCCATCCGGCAAGCTGCTCGCGTTGGACGATCGTTGCCCGCATCGGCAGGTGCCGCTGTCGGATGGCGCGCTCGTCGGCGAGACGCTGCAGTGCAAGTACCACGGCTGGACGTTCGGGGCCGACGGCCGGTGCACCGCCATACCCGGCCTGTGCCCGAGCGCCGCCGTACCCACCGTGCAGGTCCATGCATGGCACGTCTTTGAGCACGATGGGCTGATCTGGTTGAGCGCGCGGCCACCCGGCGAAGCCGGCCCCGCTGCGCTCCCGGCGTTCCTGAGTCGCCTACCGTCCGGCAGCCGGCGCTTTCTGTGGAGCACGCTCTGGCAAGCCCGCCCTGTTGACGCGCTGGAGAACTTTCTCGACCCGCTGCACACGCATCTCGTGCATCCGGGTCTCGTGCGCAGGCACGGTGCACGCCAGCCTGTGACAGTTGCCGTCACGCAATCCGCCGAGGGCCTGCAGGTGGACTACACCGGCCAGCCGCAGCAAAGCGGTTTGCTGTACCGGTTGTTCGAATCCCCCCGCACGATGGAACGCGCGCATTTCGGTACGGCCGCTCCCGCGACGGCGCAGCTCGAGTACCGCTATGCCAATGGCAGCGCGCTGGCTTTCACGCTGCATTTCACGCCAGAAGACGAGATGCGCACGCGCGTGTTCGCCACGCTGCATGTGGAGAACCGCTGGGCGCCGGCCTGGGCGGTGCGCTGGCTCGTGTGGCCGTTTCTCTATCGCGTGGCCGAGCAGGATCGCCGCATGGTCGAAGCCCAGGCCGCGAACAGCGTGCGCTTTGGGCGGCAGGATGGCATCTCTACCGAACTAGACCTGGTGCGACCGATGCTCGATGCGGTGTGGATGCCGAATGGCGAGCCGGTGAGGGCGGGGCAGCGGGTCGTGCAGATGTGGCTGTGAGCCACTGCCGCCTATGGCAGCGTGCAATCCACCAGCGCTGACAGGGCCTCCGCGCCGATCGTCACGCTGCCCGCGAACGGGCGATCGTGCAGCACGAGCAGAAAGAAGATCATCCCGAAGCCGGCGGTGAAGAGCGTCAGGGCGATGCGGCGTTCGCGGGTGGCGCTGCGGTGCAATTCGGCAATCACGAAGGCATTGGTGAACAGCAGCCAAGCCATGGCGGCCAGCTTGACGCCGCTCAGTTGGCGCTTGGCCAGTTGCAGGCGTGTGGCGCGCGCGTTGTCGATGGTATCCAGGCGCTTTTCCAGTTCATCCAGCTCATGCGCGATGTGCTGGGGTGCATCGATACGGCGGACGTCTGCCAATGTCGCCGATGTCGTGCGCGGGGCCTGAGCGCTTTCTTGGCGCGACACCCACAATGCCTCGCGCAACTGCGCGAACGCACGGCCAGTGTTCGGGCTGGAGGTGCGATGTGCCATGGCGGGCCATTCATCCTGGATGGCGCTGTGCACATACACCAGCAGCGCGGTTTGAACGGGCGTGGCCAGGCGGGCGGGCAGCGCGTCGAGGATGCGCTGGGCTTCCGCAGCGGCTATGCCTTCGCGTTCCACGGCGGCCTCCGCACGGGCATTCTGCGTCCAGATATCGCTGGAGATAAAGCCGATGATGACGGCTGTCGGCACTAACAGCCCCGTCAGCAGCGTGCCAATGACGGTGGTGCCCGGACGCGCCGGCCACAGACGCGCTACGCCCGCAGAGCCGGCCGATGCCGCCGCCGACACGACCCCCAGCGAACCAAAGCACACCGCCAGCAGGGCCGGCGTGGAAAGCGTGAAGAGCCAACTGTAGTAGTCGAAATGCAGCATGGTGCGCGACGGGCCCGCCCTGAACGATGGGGCCGGATGCTCTCACGCAAGGTAGGCGACACTCAATCAAAGCGCCGTGCCGTGCGCGCAAATGGTGATGGCGTCGCGCCAACTGATCGCTGTGTCTCAGCCGGCCTAACGCGACCGCCCGTCGAAGTGCGTCACAGGCACGCTGTCCAGATCGATGTCTTCCAGGCAGCGCACGTTCACCGCAATCATCGGCGTGCCATCTGGCATGGCGCCCTCGGCATACGGATGGATGCCGCAAGTCGGGCAGAAGCGGTGGTTGATCACGTGCTTGTGGAAGACGTAGGTGCGGGCGTTGTCCTCGGGCGTGAGCAGCCTCACTTTGTCGCGCGGCACGAACCACAGCAGCGACCCCTTGCGCTGGCAGATCGAGCAGTTGCATGCCATGGCGCTGTCCGGATGGCCCTCGACCTCGAAGGCGATGTGTCCGCAGTGGCAGCTTCCCTTGTGTGTCATGCCGGTCTCCTGTTCGGGGGGGGGTGGGTGCCGTCCACTATAGGCAAACGGCAGGGCGACGGACGACACGCCCTTGGGAGTCGCCCTAGTCTCCGCGCCCGCGCACCGATGCGACAATCGCCGCCATTGCGCCACACAGGAGGAGATGCCATGCGCCACCATCGTTCTGTTGCTGTCTTGCGGGCGGCTTGCTTTGTCGCCGGCTTTGGCGGATGTGCCGGTGCGTTTGCGCAAGCGTCGGCGCCGGTGGCTGCACCGGCTGCACCTCCGCTTGCGGCGCAACTCATCAACATGGGCAGCATGACGCCGGACGAAATCGGCCCCGTCATCGCCGAGATGGGGTCGCTGCGCACCAAGACGCTGGTGAGCACCACCAACGGCACGGTGGGCATCCAGGTGGGCACCGTGGCCAAGCACACGCATACCTATTCGGACGAGATCCAGTACGTCATGTCCGGCACGGCTACCGTCTGGCTCGACAACGGCCCGCGCGAGGTCCGGGCGGGCGATCTGCTCGTCATTCCGCACGGCGTGGTGCACGGCACGCTGACCACCAGCACGGACTTCAAGGCCATGGCGATCAAGCTGCCGCCGCAGCGCGCGGGCGATACGCACAAGGTGCCCTGAAGTGTGTTCTGACCTGCGCGGAGGTTGGCGTGGATCAGGCCGGGGCGGAAACACCTTCCCTTACAATGGCGCCCTCATCCAGAGTCCTCCGCCATGTCCGCACCGCTCGCCAACGACACCTTCCTGCGCGCTCTGCGCCGCCAGCCGACCGACTACACGCCGCTGTGGCTGATGCGCCAGGCGGGCCGTTACCTGCCCGAGTACAACGCCACGCGCGCCCGCGCCGGCAGCTTCCTCGGCCTGGCCAAGTCGCCGGCGTATGCCACGGAAGTGACGCTGCAGCCGCTGGACCGCTATCCGCTGGACGCCGCAATCCTGTTCTCCGACATCCTGACCGTGCCCGACGCCATGGGCCTGGGGCTGTCGTTCGCGCAGGGTGAGGGCCCGCGCTTTGCCAAGCCGGTCCGCACGGAGGCTGACGTGGCGGCGTTGTCGGTGCCGGACATGTCGCAATTGCAATACGTGTTTGATGCTGTGGCGGAAATCCGCCGCGCGCTGGTGCAGGACGGCCGCCAGCGCGTGCCGCTGATCGGCTTCTCGGGCAGCCCATGGACGTTGGCCTGCTACATGGTCGAAGGCGCTGGCTCGGACGACTTCCGCACCGTCAAGTCGATGCTCTACGCGCGCCCGGACCTGATGCATCGCATCCTGGAGATCAACGCGCAGGCCGTCATCGACTACCTGAACGCGCAGATCGAAGCCGGTGCGCAGGCTGTGCAGGTGTTCGATACCTGGGGCGGCGCGCTGGCCGACGGCATTTACCAAGAGTTTTCGCTGGCTTACATGCAGCGTGTGGTGCAGGGCATCCGCGCCGGGGCCGATGGCCAGCGCGTGCCGGTCATCCTGTTCACGAAGGGCGGCGGCCTGTGGCTTGAAGCCATGGCCCAAACCGGCGCCGATGCGCTGGGCGTGGACTGGACGGTCAACCTGCAGTTGGCTCGTCAGCGCACCGGCGGCCGCGTTGCCCTGCAAGGCAACCTGGACCCGACCGTGCTGTTTGCCGAGCCCGAAGCGATCCGCACCCAGGTGCGCCGTGTGCTGGATGACTACGCGGCTGGCGGCAGCAGCGACGGCCACATCTTCAACCTCGGCCACGGCATTTCGCAGTTCACGCCGCCCGAAGCGGTGACGGTGCTGGTGGACGAGGTGCACAACTACAGCCGCGCGTTGCGCGCCAAAGCCAAGTAACACATCAATGTTGCAGTGCGATAGTGTTTGAATCGACCTGCTACGGTGCGTGCAGCCGACGGCACGAGTGGAATCATCGCCGCTTTGGTGCAGCTAGGGTGAGTGGCCACTCGCGTGCGGGTGGCCCAAGCTGGCCCAGAACCCCTGTCAAGCGATTTATTTCGCACGTTTTTGTGCAGACTTAAGCTGTCAAGACTTGACTTATGCACAAAGCTGTCTCGGCTGGTTTTTTTCGCGGCGCAGCACCGAATGGTTCGCGCACACATCGCATAAGTGTTTGATTTTTTTGAGATAAAGGCGAACGCGCGGAAATCGTGCAAGCCAGAAAATCGCTGTGTTGACGGCCTTCCACGAGCAGAACCAGCGACTTTTCAACAAAGTTATCCACAGCCTGTGTGGACAGATCAAAAATCCGCCATCGATCAGGGCGCCAAGACGCAAACCTCAAGTAATACTTGAGCATTGGCGATGCGGCAGCGTCGCTGCGCTGGCAAGGGGCGACGGGCCAGCCGCTTTTTTCAGGTGCACGATAGATCGCCGCAACGCAACAAACTCTTTGCAATTCAACCGTTTGCGCTCCGCATGACCACCACCCACGTCGACGCCGTGTTCCCTGATGCCAACGCGTCGGCCGCCATCGCACGGGTGGTGATTGATACGCCGCTCGATGCGGTGTTCGATTACCGGTACGGCCCGACCTTGCCGCCGGTATTGCCCGGGCAACTCGTGGTCGTGCCGTTCGGCAACCGTCGCGTGGTAGCGCTGGTCGTGGAAACCGCAGCGACCACCGAGGTGCCGCAAAACAAGCTGCGTGATATCGAGCGCGTGCTCGATTGGGTGCCGCCGCTCGATGCTGAATGGCGCGCGCTGGCCGAATTCGCGGCGGGCTACTACCACCGCGCGCTTGGCGAAGTGACCTTGCCGGCGCTGCCGCCGCTGTGGCGCACGCCCGGCAGTTGGGACAACCTGGCCCGCCAAGCTACGGAAACCGTCTACGTGATGGTTGAGCCGGCGCGGGCGGCATTGCTGGACAGCGTGCCAAAGCGCGCCACTGGCGCCATGCGTCTGGCCGAAGCGTTGACCGGCGACGGCGAGCTCTCCACCAGCGCTGCTGTTGCCCTGCATGGGCAGGCGGTAGCCAAGCTACGCGACTGGGCCGCCGTCGGCTGGCTACGCGCCGAACTGCGGCCGAAGCCGCTCCTCCCGCAGCCGCTTGAATTGCCCGAGCCGTCCGTCGCGCCCGCTCTGAATGCCGAGCAGGCCACCGCCGTGGCGGCCATCGCGCAGGGTGGGGCGAGCGGTGCGTTCTGCCCGTTCCTGCTCTACGGCGTGACCGGCAGCGGCAAGACCGAGGTCTACCTGCACGCCATCGCCGATGCCCTGGCGCGCGACCCTGCCGCCCAGGTGCTGATGCTGGTGCCCGAGATCAACCTCACCCCGCAACTGGAAGCGCGCATTGCGGCGCGTTTTCCGGGCGTACCCATGGCTGCGCTGCACAGCGGGCTCGCCGAACAGCCGCGCGCGCTGAACTGGCTGGCCGCGCACCGTGGCGAGGCCCGCATCGTGCTCGGCACGCGGCTGGCGATGCTGGCGTCGCTGCCCAACCTCGCGCTCATCCTCGTCGATGAGGAGCACGACACGTCGTACAAACAGCAGGAAGGCTTGCGCTACTCCGCGCGTGACCTGGCGCTGTGGCGGGCCAAGCAGCGCAATATCCCGGTCGTGCTGGGGTCGGCCACGCCCTCGCTGGAAACGTGGTGGCGGGCGGAGCAGAACGCCACCGTGCGTCTGACGCTGTCCCAACGCGCGCAAGCCGAGGCGGTGCTGCCGCGCGTGTCGCTCATTGACCTGAATCTGGAGCGGCGTGCTGGGCGGGAGATCCGCGATGGGTTGTCCAAGCCGCTCGTGGATGCCATTGCCGACCGCCTCGCGCGCGGCGAGCAAAGCCTGCTGTTTCTCAATCGACGTGGCTACGCACCCGTGCTTTCGTGCGACGCGTGCGGCTGGTTGTCGGGCTGCCCGCGCTGCTCGGCGTACTTGGTGCTGCATAAGCCCGAGCGGCGCCTGCGTTGCCACCACTGCGGCTATGAATCGCGAATTCCGCATCACTGCCCCGACTGCGGCAATGTCGATATCGCCCCGCTTGGGCGCGGCACACAGCGCATCGAAGAGACGCTCGGCGAGCTGTTTCCGCAAGCCCGCGTCGCCCGCATCGACGCCGATTCCACGCGCCGCAAGGGCAGCGCCGAAGCGTTGTTCGACACCGTGCACGAAGGCAGCGTCGACATCCTGATCGGCACGCAGATGGTCGCCAAGGGGCACGACTTCCAGCGCGTGACGCTGGTGGGCGTGGTGGCGCCGGACCCCTCGCTGTTTTCCCATGACTTTCGCGCTGGCGAACACCTGTTTGCCTCGCTGATGCAGGTGGCAGGGCGGGCGGGCCGCGCCGGGCTGGCGGGGGAGGTGCTGATCCAGACGCGGTATCCGGATGCGCCGGCGCTGCAGGCGCTGGTGCGGCATGACTACGGCGGGTTCGCGCGGCAACTGCTGCGTGAGCGCAAGCAAGCCGGCCTGCCGCCGTTCGCTTACCAGGCGCTGCTGACCACCGAGCACAAGGAGGTGGCACGGGCGCTGGAATTCCTGAAGGCTGCGCGGGAGATGGGGGAAGCACTGGTGGCTGAACTGGGCGCGCCGGTGTTTTTGCATGACCCGGTGCCGATGACGATGGTGCGGTTGGCCAACCGCGAACGGGCGCAACTGCTGGTGGAATCTGCCTCTCGCGCGGCGCTGCAGAAGCTGCTGACCGCCTGGACTGAGCGGTTTGGGGAGATTGGGAAGACGGTGAAGGGGGTGCGGTGGCAGTTGGAGATTGATCCGTTGCGGATTTAACTGCTTTTTTTTTGGGGCCTTGGTGGTCCACCTCCCTTTCACCCCCTGCCGGGGGCGACTCACTTTCTCTGTCTTGCCAGAGAAAGTAAGCAAAGAGAGGCGCGCCCGAGATGGCGACTTCCCCTTGGATTTGTGTCGCGGGGAGGGGAAGGAGCCAAACTCGCTGCGCTCAGACAAGGCTCCTTCCTTTTTCCTCCCCGCAACAAAAATCCAAGGCGCCATCTAGGGCAAGGGCAAAGCAAACCAAACCAAACCATCGATTGCTCCCGCGCTACTTCGGCTCTAGCGCAGCCTTCGGCTTTGCGCTCTAAAACAATTCTTCCTGGCGCTTGCATTAGTGCCCCGTCGGTTTGGCCTTTGACGTTCCTGCCCTTGATGGCGCCTTGAATTTTCGTAAGCGGGCGGAAAAAAGGCCGGGAACTGTCTGAGCGCAGCGAGTTTTCCCGGCCTCCGCCCGGTTACGGAAATTCAAGGAGGGGGTCGCCATCTCGGGCGCGCCTTTCTTTTGCTTACTTTTCTTTGGCAAGACAAAGAAAAGTGAGTCGGCCCCGGCAGGGGACGATACCGGGGATGGACCACCAACCCCAAACCAAAACCCAGAAAAAGCCACCCCAACACCACGTGCGGTTGCACCAAATTTACCCCTTTCGAACCAAGGGGTTGTACTAGGTTGCACCCTCCAAACCGCCGGGCGTATGATCCGCTCCAATTTGCCGGCCACAAGCTTTGGCAATGGCAGCTACGGATAGGAACCCACATGGCTACAACCACCCTCGGGGTCAAACTGGACGATGCTTCGCGTGAACGCCTCAAGCGCGTTGCGCAGTCCATTGACCGCACGCCGCATTGGCTGATCAAGCAGGCGATCTTCACGTATTTGGATCAAGTGGAGCGGGGGCAGCTGCCAACAGATGCAAACGGCCCGGCGACGGATGGCCTCCCGTCCGCCGCCGCAGCCGTCTCTGACATGCACGATGGCGAAGATGCCGTGGTGCAACCGTTCCTCGAATTCGCGCAGAGTGTGCAACCGCAATCGGTGCTGCGCGCTGCCATCACGGCCGCGTACCGCCGGCCGGAAACCGAAGCCATTCCGATGCTGCTGGAGCAGGCCCGCTTGCCGGGCGCGCTCGCTGCAGAAGCCAAGCAGCTCGCCCGCAACCTCGCGGGCAAGCTCCGCTCACAGAAGGCGGGCGCCGGCCGCGAAGGTCTGGTGCAGGGCCTGATTCAAGAGTTCTCCTTGTCGAGCCAGGAAGGCGTGGCGCTGATGTGCCTGGCCGAAGCGCTGCTGCGCATCCCCGACAAGGCCACGCGCGATGCGCTCATCCGCGACAAGATCAGCAACGGCAACTGGCACTCGCACCTGGGTCAGAGCCCGTCGCTGTTCGTCAACGCCGCCACCTGGGGTCTCCTGCTGACGGGCAAGCTGGTCGCCACACACAACGAAGCCGGCCTGTCGAAGGCGCTCACGCGCATCATCGGCAAGAGCGGCGAGCCGCTGATCCGCAAGGGCGTGGACATGGCGATGCGCTTGATGGGCGAGCAGTTCGTCACCGGCGAAACCATTTCCGAAGCGCTGGCCAACGCGCGCAAGTTTGAAGCCGAAGGCTTCCGCTATTCCTACGACATGCTCGGCGAGGCCGCCATGACGGAGGAAGACGCGCAGCGCTACCTCGCGTCGTACGAGCAGGCCATCCGCGCGATCGGGCAAGCTTCGGGCGGGCGCGGCATCTATGAAGGGCCGGGCATCTCCATCAAGCTGTCGGCGCTGCACCCGCGCTACAGCCGCGCGCAGTACGACCGCACGATCAATGAGCTGTACCCGCGCGTGAAGGCGCTGGCGATGCTGGCGCGTGAATACGACATCGGCATCAACATCGATGCGGAAGAAGCCGATCGTCTGGAGCTGTCGCTCGACCTGCTGGAACGCCTGTGCTTTGCGCCCGAGTTGGCCGGCTGGAACGGCATCGGCTTCGTGGTGCAGGGCTACCAGAAGCGCTGCCCGTTCGTGCTCGACTTCATCATCGATCTGGCCCGCCGCAGCAAGCACCGCCTGATGATCCGCCTGGTGAAGGGCGCCTACTGGGACAGCGAGGTCAAGCGCGCCCAGGTGGACGGCCTGGAGGGCTACCCGGTCTATACGCGCAAGGTCTACACCGACGTGTCGTACCTGGCCTGCGCGCGCAAGCTGCTGGCCGCGCCGGAGGCGATCTTCCCGCAGTTCGCCACGCACAACGCGCACACGCTGGCCGCGATCTACCAGATGGCCGGCCAGAACTATTACCCCGGCCAGTACGAATTCCAGTGCCTGCACGGTATGGGCGAACCGTTGTACGAGCAGGTGGTCGGCAACAAGCCGGGCAAGCTGAACCGCCCGTGCCGCATCTACGCGCCGGTCGGCACGCATGAAACGCTGCTGGCCTACCTCGTGCGCCGTCTGCTGGAAAACGGCGCCAACACCTCGTTCGTGAACCGCATTGCGGACGAGTCGATTCCTCTGGACGACCTCGTCGCCGATCCGGTGGCCGTGGTGGAAAAGATGCACGCCGATGAAGGGACGCTCGGCATGCCGCATCCGAAGATTCCGCTGCCGCGCCACCTCTACGGTGACGTTCGCGCAAACTCGTCGGGCATTGACCTGGCGAACGAGCAGCGCCTGGCGTCGTTGTCGTCCGCCCTTCTTGCTGGCACCAGCACGGTCTGGGCCGCCGAGCCGACCATCGGTGATGCACCGTACGCAGGTGGCACGCCGCAGCCGGTGCGCAACCCGTCGGACCTGCGCGATGTGGTTGGCCACGTGACGGAAGCCACGGAAGCGGATGTCGATGCCGCGCTGACGGCCGCCGCCGCCGCCGCGCCGATCTGGCAAGCCACGCCTCCCGAAGCGCGCGCCGCGCTGCTCGATCGCGCAGCAGACCTGATGGAAGGCGAGATGCAGCACCTGATGGGGCTCATCATTCGCGAGGCGGGCAAGACGCTGTCCAACGCCATCGCTGAAGTGCGCGAAGCCGTGGACTTCCTGCGCTACTACGCAGCGCAAGTGCGTGGTGGTTTCTCGAACGACACGCATCGCCCGCTGGGTCCGGTGGTCTGTATCAGCCCGTGGAACTTCCCGCTGGCGATCTTCACCGGCCAAGTGAGCGCGGCACTGGCCGCCGGCAATCCGGTGCTCGCCAAGCCCGCCGAGCAGACGCCGCTGATCGCCGCCCAGGCTGTCCGCATCCTGCGCGAAGCCGGCGTACCGGCCGGTGCCGTGCAGCTGCTGCCGGGCCGCGGCGAGACCGTCGGCGCCGCGCTGGTGAAGGATGGGCGCACCAAGGGCGTGATGTTCACGGGCTCGACCGAAGTCGCGCGCATCCTGCAGCGCACGCTGGCTGGCCGGCTGGATGCTAACGGCGCACCGATCCCCCTGATTGCGGAGACCGGCGGCCAGAACGCGATGATCGTGGATTCGTCCGCGCTGGCCGAGCAGGTGGTGGCGGACGTGCTGTCGTCCGCGTTTGATTCCGCAGGCCAGCGTTGCTCGGCACTGCGCGTGCTGTGCGTGCAGGACGACGTGGCCGACCGCGTGCTCACGATGCTCAAGGGCGGCATGGCTGAACTGGCGATGGGCAATTCGGATCGCCTTGCCACGGATGTCGGCCCGGTGATCGACGCCGAGGCGCGCGACAACATCGTCGGCCATATCGAAGGCATGCGGGCCAAGGGCCGCCGCGTGCATCAGGCGCCGGTGCCGGATGCGTGCGCACATGGCACCTTCGTGCCGCCGACGGTGATCGAACTCGATAGCCTGTCGGACCTGACGCGCGAGATCTTCGGCCCCGTGCTGCACGTGGTGCGCTGGAAGCGCTCGGGTGACAACACCGGCCTGACCAAGCTGATCGAGCAGATCAACGGTACCGGCTACGGCCTGACGCTGGGCATCCACACGCGCATCGACGAGACCATCGCGCACGTGGTGGACCGCGCCCACGTCGGCAACCTGTATGTGAACCGCAATATCGTCGGCGCCGTGGTGGGCGTGCAGCCGTTCGGCGGCGAAGGCCTGTCGGGCACGGGCCCGAAGGCGGGCGGGCCGCTGTATCTGCTGCGTTTGCTGTCGACGTGTCCGCAGGACGGCATGCGCACCGCGCTGTCGCTCACGGCGGGCGCCGGCACTGAAGTCGATACCGATGCGCGCCGCGCGCTGCTGGCGCCGTTCGATGCGCTGGCCGACTGGGCGCGCAAGCAATCGCCCGAGCTGGCAACGCTGTGCGAACGCCTGGCCGCTGCCTCGGCCGCTGGTGCCACGGCCACGCTGCCCGGCCCGACCGGCGAACGCAACACCTACACGCTGCTGCCGCGCGAAGCGGTGCTGTGTGTGGCCGCCGATCCGGCCGATTGGCTGCGCCAACTGGCGGCCGTGCTGGCGGTTGGCAGTACGGCGGTTGTGCAGGAAAACCCTGCCATTGAAGCGGTACTGCGGGGCCTGCCGGCGGCAGTACAATCGCGCGTCCGTGTGGTCGGGTCGACCGACGAAGCGGCGTTTGATGCGGTGCTGCACCACGGCGATTCGGACCATCTGCGCGCTATCTGCGAAGGGCTGGCACGACGTGCAGGCCCGATCGTCGGCGTGCAAGGCCTGCCGCATGGTGGGGAAGGGCTGGCGCTGGAGCGCCTGCTGATCGAGCGTTCGCTGTCGGTCAATACGGCCGCGGCGGGTGGTAACGCCAGCCTGATGACCATCGGCTGACGGGGAGCACGAGCAGGATTCGCGGTTTCACCCACACGACGGGTGCGGGTGGAATGCGAAGCGGGAGGAGGGCGATGGTGATCCCGTCGCGCTATTGATCCAAATTGCGTTTGAACTAGGAGACGCACAAATGAAATTGAAGCAACTGTGTCTGGCCGCCGCACTGTGCGCGCTGGGTGGTGCCGCATCGGCCCAGGAAGTCATCAAGCTGGGCTTTGCTGCCCCGATGTCGGGTCCGCAAGCGCAATACGGCACGGACATGAAGAACGGCGCGACCCTGGCCGTTGAAGAGTTCAATGCCACGCACCCGAAGATTGCCGGTAAGGAAGTCAAGTTCCAGCTCCTGGCCGAAGACGACCAGGCTGATCCGAAGACGGGCACTGCCGTTGCACAGAAGCTGGTGGATAGCGGCATCAAGGGCATGCTCGGCCACTTCAACTCGGGCACGAGCATCCCGGCATCGCGCGTGTACAACCAGGCCGGCATCGCGCAGATCGCCATGGCAACGGCCCCGGAATACACCAAGCAAGGCTACAAGACGACCTTCCGCATGATGACCTCCGACACCCAGCAGGGTTCGGTGGTCGGCTCGTTTGCCGTCAAGAAGCTGGGCTACAAGAACATCGCCATCATTGACGACCGCACCGCCTACGGCCAAGGTCTGGCTGACGAGTTCGAGAAGGCTGCCAAGGCTTCCGGCGCCACGATCGTGCGTCGCGAGTACACCAACGACAAGGCCAGCGACTTCAAGGCCATCCTGACGCAGATCAAGTCGAAGAACCCGGACGCCGTGTTCTACGGTGGCGCCGAAGGCCAATCCGCGCCGCTGCTCAAGCAGATGCGCGAACTGGGCATCAAGTCCACGCTGATGTCGGGCGAAATGTCCAAGACCGACGAGTTCATCAAGCTGGCCGGCCCGCAAGCGGCCGAAGGCATGGTGGCATCGCTGGCTGGCCTGCCGCTGGAGCAGATGCCGGGTGGCGCAGGCTACAAGGCCCGCTATGAGAAGCGCTTCGGCACGCCGGTGGCGACGTACTCGCCGTACGCCTACGACGGCGCGATGGCCCTGATGAAGGCGATGGTTGCGGCTGGCTCGTCGGATCCGGCCAAGTACCTGCCGATCCTGGCAGCGACCAACGCGCAAGGCGTGACCGCCAAGCACTACGCCTACGACGAAAAGGGCGACCTGAAGGACGGCGGCATCACCGTCTACAAGGTCACCGGTGGCAAGTGGGCACCGCTGGAGAGCGTCGGCGGCAAGTAAGCCGATCGGTTTCCTCCATTCGCAGGATGAAAACCGCCCTCCGGGGCGGTTTTTCTTTGGCAGCGACGCGCCCTCCAAACACAGAGTTGCTGACATCTGCATCGAAAATCTTCGATCTATTATTAAATATCGTGTAACACGGTCTTATCGCGTGTCAGTGCTTGACTGACTTTTCCGGCGGAGGCCTTCGGGTACCATGTCGGCCATGACAGGACTTCACGATCTCTTCCCTGCGTGGCCGCCCGCTCCTGGCGGCCTGTTCTGGATCGGGCTGGCGCTGGTGGGTGCGGCGCTGTGCGGCGAGTTTGCGCGCGTGGCATTCAAGTTGCCACGCATCGTGGGCTACGCGGTGGCGGGCCTGGCGGCGGGCGTGCTCGGCCGCCCGCTGATCGACGCCGACATGCTCGACCAGACCCACATCCTGATCGAGATGGCGCTCGCGCTGGCGCTGTTCGAGCTGGGGCACCGGCTCTCGTTCGAGTGGCTGCGTGCCAATCGTTGGCTGTTGCTGACCAGTGGCTTCGAGAGTCTGCTGACCTGGGGCCTCGTCACCTGGATCCTTCAGGCGATTGGCGTGGCCGTACCGGTGGCGGTGGCCGCGGGCGCCATTGCAGTGGCCACCTCGCCCACCGTGCTTCTGCAACTGAAGAATGAGTTGCGCGCCGAAGGCCAGGTGACGGAACGGCTGCTCTCGCTCGGCGCACTCAACAGCATCTACGCCAGCGTGCTGGTGCCCTTGACTGCCGGTTGGCTGCACAGCGAGTACGGGCATTGGGGCGCTGCACTGCTGCATCCGCTTTATCTGCTGGTCGGCTCCGTTGCGCTGGCCTGGGTGGTCGGCAAGGTGGGCCACACGCTGTACCACCGCATGGCGGGCGATGACCACTATGCCTTCCTGGTGCTGGTCGGCCTCGTGCTGTTTGCCTTGGCGCTGGCCAAGTTGCTGAAGCTCTCCGTGCCGCTCACGCTGCTGCTGGCCGGCGTGGTCTTCAAGCATCAGGACGACCACCCGCGCGTATGGCCGTCGCACTTCGGCAGTGCGGGCAGCATTCTGATCGTGGTGATGATCGTCTCGCTCGGCCTGCCGCTCAAGGCGTCGGATTGGATGATCGGCGGTGTGGCGGCTGTGGCACTGGTGCTGGCGCGTTTTATCGCCAAGCTGGCCGGCACCACCGCGCTGGGTTCGTTCTCGGGCCTGTCGATGCGTCAGAGCGTGGCGCTGGGCCTGGCGCTTGGGCCGATGTCGGGATTGTCATGGTTGCTGATGCACGATACGGCGGCGCTGTACCCGCAAACCGGTGGTCCGCTGGCGGCCATCATCCTGTGCACGCTGGCGATCCAGCAAATCGTCGCCCCCATCCTGACCGCGCGTTCGCTGCGCTGGGCGGGTGAGGTGCGACAAGACGAAGGGAGGCGTTGAGCCCCATGTCCCTCGAACCGTTCTCGAAATCCGAAGCCCTGACATTTGGCGTTGAGCTGGAACTGCAGCTCGTCAATCGCCATGACTATGACCTGGCTTCGGCGTCGCCCGACCTGCTACGCATGCTCAAGGGCAAAGAGCACCCCGGCGACATCAAGCCGGAGATCACCGATTCGATGATCGAGATCTCCACCGGCATCTGCCACAGCCACGACGAGGCGCTGTGGCAACTGCGCGAGATGCGCGACCGCATGGCCGATGCGGCCACGGCGCTGAACATCGGCATCTGCGGCGGCGGCACGCATCCGTTCCAGCAGTGGAGCCAGCGCCAGATTTCGCAGTCGCCGCGCTATCAGTACATCTCGGATCTGTACGGCTATCTGGCCAAGCAGTTCACCGTGTTCGGGCAGCACGTGCACATTGGCTGCCCGAACCCGGACGACGCGCTGTACCTGCTGCACGCCATGTCGCGCTACGTGCCGCACTTCATTGCACTCGCGGCATCGTCGCCGTTCGTGCAGGGCGTGGATACCGGGTTTGCTTCCGCGCGCATGAACTCGGTCAGCGCCTTCCCGATGTCGGGCCGCGCGCCGTTCGTGCTGACGTGGGACGCCTTCATCGCGTACTTCGACAAGATGCACGCCACCGGCGTGATCGAAAGCATGAAGGACTTCTACTGGGACATCCGCCCCAAGCCCGAATTCGGCACGATCGAAGTCCGCGTGATGGACACCCCGCTCACCGTTGAGCGCGCCGCCGCCATTGCCGCCTACATCCAGGCGCTGGGCCGCTGGCTGCTGCTCGATCGCCCATTCACGCCGGTGGAAGACGACTACCTCGTCTATACGTTCAACCGCTTCCAGGCGTGCCGCTTTGGGCTGGCGGGCGAATACGTCGACCCGGCCACCGGCAACCGTGGCGCGCTGGCCGATCACATCCTGGAGACGAGCAAGGTGCTGTCAACGCACGCCGAGGCGCTGTCGTCCGAAGGTGCACTCGACATGGTGCGCGAGGTGGTGGAGGCGCGCGATACGGATGCCGAATGGATCCGCCGCGCCCAAAATGAAACCCGCAACCTGCACGAGACCGTGCGACGCGGTTGCGGGCGTTGGACGCAGGCCTTGGTGCAGCCCGCGTAGATGTCGATTCATTAGTTAGTGCATTAGTACGTGGGGCGCACCGCCAGCACGCGGCGCGCGAACGCCCAGCACACCAGCGCAAACACGATCAGCCCCAGCCACTGCGCCGTGCCTTCAAACGACGCGCCGACGATCGCCAGCGGCGCATCCTTGCCCGTGCCGCCGATGATGGCCGCCATCAGCACGCCGACCAGGCTTTCGCCCACGATCAGGCCCGACGCCAGCAGCACGCCGTGGCGGTTCGGCACTTCGGCATAGCGCTCGTAGGGCACGCCGGCCGCTTGCGCGCGCTTGCGGAGAATCTTCTCGATGACCCACGCCAGCACGGCACCGGTGACCAGGACCGTGCTGATCGTCGGCGGCAGGTAGATACCGATGCCCACTGCCAGTACGGGCAGACGCGCGACGCCGCCCCGCTGCTTAAGCGCCCAGTCGATGGCGATCAGGATCACGCCGACGATGATGCCGGCAATCACCATGTTCCATTCGAGCTGGTGCGTGAAGATGCCGGTGGCAATCGCCGTCATGAGCGTGGCCTGCGGCGCGGACAGCGCCTGTGCGGCATCCATGCCCGCGCGCGGCAGCGCACCCGGGAAGCCGTACGCGTTGTACAGCAGTTCCAGCACCGGGGAGATGACCGCCGCACCCGCTACGCAGCCGATCAGCAGCGCCACCTGCTGACGCCACGGCGTGGCCCCGACCAGCCAGCCGGTCTTCAGATCCTGCAGGTTGTCGTTGGAGATGGTCGCCACGGCCACCACGGCCGAGGTGGTGAAGATCGCCAGCGCAATGCCCAGCTTGCTCGCTTCCGGCGAACCCATCAGGCCGTTGTTCGCGCCAATGGCCAACAACAGCAGCGACACCAAGGTGATGGCGATGATGCCGATGCCCGAGATCGGACTCGACGACGACCCGATGAGCCCGGCCATGTAGCCACACGCCGCTGCCACCAGAAAGCCGAACACCACCGCGAAGATCACCGCGCAGGTAATCAGCGTCCAGCGCGAGCCGGCCGACAGCATGGTCGGTGCCAAGAACGCCGCGAAGGTGATCACCAGCACCACCACCATGGCCAGCGTGACCAGCAAGATCCAGCGCGGCGCCATGTCTTGCTCGGTGCGCTGTTTGGCATCGCCTTGCGGGCGCAAGCTGCCGAACGAGCGCTTCACGCCTTGCACCACGGGGCTGATCAGCGTGGCCAGCGTCCACACGGCCGCCACCGCAATCACGCCTGCGCCGATGAAGCGGACCTGTGTACGCCAGATGTCGGTACCGAACGCCGACAGCGCCTTACCCACCGGCATGGGCGTAATCGATGTGAGGTACGGCACGGCGATGCCCCAGGCGATGACCAGGCCGACGAGCATGGCAATCCCCGCCACCAGCCCGATGAGGTAGCCCGCGCCGAGCAGCGCCGTCGAAAAGCCCAGCGGCAGGCGCACCACCGCGGCACCCGCGGCAAACCACCAGCTTGCACCTTCGCCGAGCAGCCGCAGGCCACTGGTGGCAAACGCCACGATGGCCGCGACGATGCCGCCGGCAGCAAGATCGCGCATGCCGGTGGCGGCGGGCACGGTGTCGTCATTGGTGGCATCCGAGCCATCGGCCGCGTGGCCACTGCCCACGCGCAGGATTTCCGCTGCCGCCACGCCTTCGGGGTAAGGCAGATCACTCTGTACCACCATCGCGTGGCGCAGCGGGATCGTGAACACCACGCCCAGCATGCCGCCGGCCATGCAGACGCCAAACGTTTGCCAAAACGGAAAACCTTGCCAATGCCCGATCATCACCAGGCCGGGCAGGATGAAGATGATGGAAGACAGCGTCCCCGCCGCAGACGCCTGCGTCTGCACCATGTTGTTCTCGAGGATGTTCGTGCCGCCCAACATGCGCAGCACCGCCATCGAGATCACTGCCGCCGGAATCGCCGAAGAAAACGTCAGGCCGACTTTCAGGCCGAGGTACACGTTGGACGCGGTAAAGACGACGGTGATGAGGGCACCGAGGACCATGCCGCGCAGTGTCAGCTCCGGCAGGGTTGCGGCCGGAATGTGCTTGGGAGGATGGAGGGATTGCATCCTGCGGGTCTCCTAAGAGGGGGCTTGTGGCGCGGATTATAGAAGCGCACGGGCCCGCAGGACGGAGGGTTTGAGTTTGCAGATCCCTCTAATTCCGGATATTTGGTGGCGCGGCTCAGCACTCCACAATATTCACCGCCAACCCGCCGCGCGCCGTTTCCTTGTACTTCGTCTTCATATCCGCCCCCGTCTCCCGCATCGTCTTGATGACGGAGTCGAGCGATACATAGTGCGTGCCGTCGCCGCGCAACGCCATGCGTGCAGCATTGACCGCCTTCACCGAGGCCATCGCATTGCGCTCAATGCACGGAATCTGCACCAAGCCGCCAACGGGGTCGCACGTCAGGCCAAGGTTGTGCTCCATGCCGATCTCCGCCGCATTCTCGACCTGCGCCGGCGTGCCGCCCTGCACAGCGGCGAGCGCACCCGCCGCCATCGAGCACGCGACGCCCACTTCGCCTTGGCAGCCGACTTCCGCACCAGAAATGGAAGCGTTCATCTTGTAGAGCATGCCGATGGCGCCGGCGGTGAGCAGGAAATCCACCACGCCGTTGTCATTCGCGCCGGGCACGAAGCGGTCGTAGTAGTGCAGCACGGCCGGGATGATGCCCGCCGCGCCGTTGGTCGGCGCCGTCACCACGCGGCCGCCGGCGGCGTTCTCTTCGTTGACGGCAATCGCGTACAGGTTGACCCAGTCGATCACCGACAGCGGATCGGACAGCGTGCGTTCCGCCTGACCGGTGAGCCGTGCGTACAGCTCAGCCGCGCGGCGGCGGACGTGGAACGGGCCGGGCAGTTCACCTTCGGTGCGGCAGCCGCGCGACACGCACGCCTGCATGACGTGCCAGATGTTGAGCAGACCGGTGCGCACTTCCGCTTCGGTGCGCCAGACCAGTTCGTTTTCCAGCATCAAACGCGCGATGGACTTGCCCGTCGATTCGCACATCGCCAGCAGTTCTTTGCCGCTGCGGAACGGATGCGGCAGTTGGTCGTGCGCCGATAGCACCTGCGAATTCGGCGCACCCGCCGTGACGACAAAACCACCGCCCACCGACAGGTAGCGCGCCTCGCGCAGCCGCTCGCCGGCCGCATCGAAGGCGTGGAACTTCATGCCGTTCGGGTGCTCGGCCATGGCCTCGCGGCGGTAGAAGGCGATGTGCTCCTTCTCGGTAAAGCGCACGGGGTAACGGCCCAGCAGCGACAGCGATTGCGAGGCGCGCAACTCGGCGAGCTTGGCGTCGATGGTGTCGGGGTCGATGGTGTCCGGCGCCTCGCCCATCAGGCCGAGGATGACGCCGCGGTCGGTGCCGTGGCCCTTGCCGGTGGCGCCGAGCGAGCCATACAACTCCACGCGCACGCTGGCGACTTGCGGCATCAGCCCATCGGCTTCGAGGCCGGAGGCAAACATGAGCGCGGCGCGCATCGGGCCGACGGTGTGCGAGCTGGACGGGCCGATGCCAATCTTGAAGAGGTCAAAAACAGAAACAGCCATGGGGTAAGGCTCCGGGGGCTTGATAAGCGTTAAGGCGCAAGTCGGCTTGTGGCCACTTGCGCCAGGGGATGCGTGTCCGCTGTTGAAATGATGCGCCGATCAGCGGGCCGCGCACAGCGCCAGCCAATCGGGCGCGGTGGCGACCAGCCGTTCGGCCAGCGGGCGGTATTGCGGGTCGAGCCGCGCGGCCTGCCAGAACAGGGTGGCGGCGTTCTTCGGCGACCACGGGCCGGCAAAGCCGGGCAGGCCCGCATCGGCGCGCGTCTTGTCGAAGGGCACGTGCGAGTGAACGTATTCTTCGTGCGTGCGGCTGCCATCGGCGTACGGCACCAGCCAATCGATGGCGGCAGCGAGTGTGGCGCCGTTGCTCGCACGCTCGCGCAGCCAGTGCTGGCCGTACGGCTGCACGGCAATCGCGGCCAGCGTGAGCGGCTCCAGGTCGTAGACCACGTAGTGCAGCGCATCGCGGTCTTCAAAATCTTCCACCGAGCCATCTGGCCGCACGTTGTTGGCGAGCTGCTGCAAAAACAGGCGACGCGATTGCGCCATCAGCGTGCGATCCCCCAGCGCAGCAACGGACATCGTCATGAGCTTGATGCGGTGACTCTGCCAGTTGTTGATCCACGTGTGCGACAGCGGTTGCTTGGCAGCGTTGGTTCGCGCGATATAGCCCTCGGCCAGCGTGCGCAGAAAGCGCTGCGTTTCATCGCGCGTGCTGGGCGTCAAGCCATCGCGCGCCAGCGTGTACGCCTGAATCAGCGCATCAAACTTGGTCTCGTCGATCGGGTTGAAGCTCGGCATGTAAGTGCCAACCCACGCGTGCAGGAAGGCGTCGACCTGCTCGACAAAGCGCTTGTCGCCGGTGAGGCGCCAGGCCAGTGCTGCGTCACGCATGAGCGGAAAGTCGCGCGCGGCGCTGACGGATTCGTCGTAGATGCCCTGGTGCGGCAGCGTGCCTTCGGTGTGCAGGCGCGGCAGCGGGTGAGGCGTCTGCGCGAGGTGCTGTGTCGCGCGGGCGATGAGCTTGACGGCAGCCGGATCGCCCGATTCGGCCGGTGAAACACTGCACCAGTCGCGCACACCCGGGGCGGAACGCGCATTGGCGTACGTGGGCGCCGCAGTTTCAGCCTGCGTGGGCGCGCATGTGGCGCACGCGCCAATGGCGGCGGCGCAGGCGAACAGGCGAAGGAGCGGGGCGCGGGAGATCATCGGCATGGAAGGCCTCGTCGGTGGATGGGTTGCAGCCACCTTAGCCGGCGAGGCACCCGAGCGAGCGTCGATTGTGAGAACGGTTACAGCAGTTGCGCACGCTTACATGTGATACGGCGGCGCGCTGCACGCCACCGTATCCCATCAAGCGCGTCAGTCTTGCGCGTACTCGCTCATCGGCACGCAGGCGCAGAACAGGTTGCGGTCGCCGTAGACGTTGTCTGCGCGGCCAACCGGCGGCCAGTACTTCTGCTTGCGCAGCGATGCCACCGGGTAGGCAGCCTGCTCGCGCGTGTACTTGTGCGACCAGTCGTCAGCCATCACCACGTTGGCGGTGTGCGGCGCGTGCTTGAGCGGGTTGTCTTCGCGGTCGAATTCGCCCGAGATCACCTTGTCGACTTCGCCACGGATGGCGATCATCGCGTCGATGAAGCGGTCGAGTTCCACCTTGGGCTCGCTCTCGGTCGGCTCGATCATCAGCGTGCCGGGCACCGGGAAGCTCATCGTCGGTGCGTGGAAGCCGAAGTCCATCAGGCGCTTGGCGATGTCTTCGTTGCTGATGCCCGATTCCTTCTGCAGCGGACGGATGTCGAGAATGCACTCGTGCGCCACCAGGTCGTGTGCCCCCGTGTACAGCACCGGGTAGTACGGGGCGAGCCGCTTGGCCACGTAGTTGGCCGACAGAATGGCCGTCTCGGTGGCAGCGGTCAGGCCGGCCGCGCCCATCATGGCGATGTACATCCACGAGATCGGCAGGATCGACGCCGAGCCAAACGCCGCAGCCGACACGTTGCCAATGTTCTGGCTGGCGTCTTCACCCGAAGCTGCGCGGCCGGGCAGGAACGGCGCCAGATGCGCGCCCACGGCTACCGGACCAACACCCGGGCCGCCACCGCCGTGCGGAATGCAGAACGTCTTGTGCAGGTTCAAGTGCGAGACGTCGCCGCCGAAGTGGCCCGGTGCGGCGGTGCCGACCATCGCGTTCATGTTGGCGCCATCCACGTACACCTGACCGCCGTGGCTGTGCACGATCTCGCAGACGCGCTTCACGCCTTCCTCGAACACGCCGTGCGTGGACGGGTACGTGATCATGATGGCCGCGAGGTTCTTGCTGTGCTCAGCCGCCTTCTTTTCCAGATCAGCCAGATCGACGTTGCCGCGCTCATCGCAAGCAACCACGACAACTTGCATGCCGGCCATCTGCGCCGATGCCGGATTCGTGCCGTGCGCCGACGACGGGATCAGGCACACGTTGCGGTGGCCTTCGCCACGGCTCGCGTGGTACGCGTGGATGATCAGCAGGCCAGCGTATTCACCCTGCGAGCCGGCGTTCGGCTGCAGGCTGACGGCCGCGTAGCCAGTGGCGGCACACAGCATCTGTTCGAGCTGGTCGATCATCTCGCGGTAGCCCACGGTCTGGTCGGCCGGTGCGAACGGGTGGATGTTCGAGAACTCGGGCCACGTCACCGGCAGCATTTCGGCGGTGGCGTTGAGCTTCATCGTGCACGAGCCCAGCGGGATCATCGTGCGATCGAGCGCCAGATCCTTGTCGGCGAGGCTGCGCAGGTAGCGCAGCATTTCGTGCTCGGAGTGGTGCGCGTTGAACACCGGGTGCGTCAGGTATGCGCTCTGGCGCACGAGCGATGCCGGATAGCCATCGGCGACGCTGGTTTCGGTCTTGTCGAAGTCCGGCGCAGCAGCGTGTGCGGCATGCGCGAACACGTCCCACAGGGCGACCACATCGGCGCGCGTGACGGTCTCGTCCAGCGAGATGCCCAGGCGCGCGTCGTCGATCTGGCGCAGGTTGATGCCGTGCGCCTGCGCAGCGATGTGCAGGTTGGCGGTGCGCGGGCCGGTGGCGACCGTCAGCGTGTCGAAGAAGGCATCGGCTTCCAGCGTGTAGCCGATCGCGCGCAGGCCGGCCGCCAACGTGGCGGTCAGGCGGTGCACGCGCTGGGCGATGCGCTTCAGACCTTGCGGGCCATGGTAGACGGCGTACATCGACGCCATCACGCCCAGCAGCACCTGCGCGGTACAGATGTTGGACGTGGCCTTCTCGCGGCGGATGTGCTGCTCGCGCGTTTGCAGTGCGAGGCGATACGCCGAGTTGCCTTGCGCATCGATCGTCACGCCAACGAGGCGACCGGGCATCGAGCGCTTGAACGCATCGCGCACGGCCATGTAGCCGGCGTGCGGGCCGCCGAAGCCGAACGGCACGCCAAAGCGCTGCGTGTTGCCGATCACCACGTCGGCACCCCATTCGCCTGGCGCGGCGAGCAGCGTGAGTGCCAGCAGGTCAGCGGCAGCAACGACCAGACCGCCCGCAGCGTGCACGGCGTCGGTCAGCGCTTGGTACGTTGCCAGATCGCCCAGCAGCGCACCGTTGGCGCCCGGATATTGCAGCAGCACGCCAAAGGCGTCGTGCTTGGCGGCATCGGCAGCGGGGCCCGTCACGACTTGCACGCCGATCGGCTCGGCACGCGTGCGCACGACTTCCAGCGTCTGCGGCAGCACGTCGTCGGCGACGAAGAACACGGTCGACTTCGACTTGCCGATGCGCTGCAGCAGCGTCATCGCTTCAGCGGCGGCGGTGGCCTCGTCGAGCATCGACGCGTTGGCGATGTCCATGGCGGTGAGGTCGATCACCATCTGCTGGAAGTTCAGCATCGCTTCCAGGCGGCCCTGCGAGATTTCCGGCTGATACGGCGTGTAGGCCGTGTACCAGGCGGGGTTCTCGAGGATGTTGCGCAGGATGACGCCCGGCGTGTGCGTGCCGTAATAACCCTGGCCGATCAGGCTCTTGACCACGCGGTTCTGCCCGGCGATGCTGCGCAGCTTGGCCAGCGCCGCTTCTTCCGTCAGCGGCTGCGTGAATTCACCCAGCGGCATCACGTCTTGGCGGCGGATGGCGGCGGGGATCACGGCGTCGATCAGCGCGGCACGGCTGTCGTAGCCAAGCGCGGCCAGCATGGTGGCCTGCTCTTCAGCAGACGGGCCGATGTGGCGGTGCGAGAAGGCGTCGCGCGCCTCCAGGTCAGCCAGGGAAGGGCGTTCGGCAGACAGCGCCGAGGAAGCGGGGTGCGGAGCGTTCATGGCAAGGGCTCGAATCAAACAGAAAAAGCCGATGCGCAGGTGAGGCGCATCGGCTTGAGGTGTGGCTTAGCCTTTCGTGGCAGCGTACTGCGCGGCCGACATCAGGGCGTTCACGTCGTCGGCGTTGGCCGGCTTGATCTTGAACAGCCATGCAGCGTAGGCATCGGTGTTGACGGATTCGGGTGCGCCCGAAGCGGCCTCGTTGTTGGCGATGATCTCGCCCGACACGGGTGCGTAGATGTCGGAAGCGGCCTTCACCGATTCCACCACGGCAATCGCTTCGTCCTTGGACACGGCGCGGCCGGCTTCCGGCAGATCCAGAAAAACGATGTCGCCGAGCGCATCTTGCGCGAAGTCGGTGATGCCGATGGTCAGCGTGCCGTCGGCTTCAACGCGGACCCACTCGTCGTGTTCGGTGTACTTCAGATCAGCAGGAAAGTTGCTCATGAAAGGTTTCTCCGGAAGATTGGAATGATTGGAATTCGGGTTCAGCTGACCAGCGCCTTGCCATTGCGCACGAACGGCAGTTTAACCACAGTCGCGGTCAACTTGCGGTCGCGGATCTCGACCTGTACGTCGGTGCCGATGGCCACATCCTTCGGCAAGCGCGCCAGCGCGATGGAGAGCGACAGGCTCGGGCTGAACGTGCCGCTGGTGATCTCGCCATCACCGGCGGGGGTGATGACCTTCTGATGGGCGCGCAGCACGCCGCCCTTGTCGCGCAGGATCAGGCCGACGAACTGCTCGCGCTGACCCCCGGCTTGCAGTGCAGCCTTGCCGGTGAAGTCGCGCTCGCTTTGCAGATCGACCGTCCAGGCGAGGCCTGCGTCCAGCGGCGAGACGTGCTCATCCATGTCTTGGCCATAGAGGTTCATGCCCGCTTCCAGGCGCAGCGTGTCGCGCGCGCCGAGGCCTGCCGGGCGCACGCCGGCCTGCAGCAGGCGCTCCCACACGCCGGCGATCTGCGCGGCGGGCACCACCAGCTCGAAGCCGTCTTCACCGGTGTAGCCGGTGCGGGCGACCATGATCTCGCCCACGTTTTCCACGGTGACGAAGCCTGCATTGAACGGCTTGAGCGCGTCGCCCACAGCCTGCGTGCCGGGCAGCGCGGCGTAGGTCTTGGCGCGCGCGTTCGGGCCCTGCACGGCGAGGATGCCCAGCGGCTCGGCGCCAGCATTGTTGTCGGAGCGACGCGGGGTGATGGTCACGCCGGTGCCAGCGGCTTCGTTTTGCGCGACGATCCACTCGAGGTCGGTCGGCGCGGTGCCGGCGTTGACCACCAGGCGGAACCAGTCTTCGCGGAAGAAGTAGACGATCAGGTCGTCGATCACGCCGCCCTTGGGGTTCAGCATGCAGCTGTAGAGCGCCTTGCCCGGGGTTTGCAGCTTGTCGACGTTGTTGGCCAGCAGCCCCCGCAGGAAGTCGCGCACGCGCGCACCGGTGAGGTCGACCACGCACATGTGCGAGACGTCGAAGATGCCGGCGTCTTGCCGCACGGCGTGGTGTTCTTCGATCTGGGAGCCGTAGTTGACGGGCATGTCCCAGCCGCCAAAGTCGACCATGCGGGCGCCCAGCGAGCGGTGGATGGCGTTGAGCGGCGTGTGTTGGAGCGTCATGGAATCTCTCGGCTTGGGCGCCGCCGGTGGCCTCGGCGTGGCGCGTTATTCGGGACCAGAAAAGCAAAAAGGCCACCTGCGCAGCCTGATGCCTCATGGTGACGCCATGAAGATGCAAGCTGCGCAGATGGCCCCTCTGTCCTTGGTACCTGAGAGATTGCGAGGCGCGGTGCACATAGCGGTGTGCGCCGGCTCGTGAGCCCCTTCGGTGGGCGCCTGCAGTGGTCGTGCAGCGCCAGCTCTCCAGAGTGCGGTCAGACGCATGTCTGGCCGATCCACCCGGTCCTGGATGCCTGAGAGTTTTCGGGTGCTACCCCTTCGGCGGCGACAGGCCTGATGTGGCTGACGCGCTCTCCCGGATGGATGCGCGGAATGTACGGAAGGGGGCTGTGATTGTCAATCAGGACAAATCGGCGGCGCTTTTTGGCGGTCACGCGGCCCAAAAAACTGGCCGCACCTCGCGCGGCGTGGCGATATCGCCTAGCCCCCAGGGTGCGGCCGATCGCGGGTCGTCGGAAACGCGGCGCAGTTGCCGCTCACTTGCCCGTTACTTGCCGATCTGGCGGCTCACCTTGTTTTCTTGCTGGTTCAGCGTGCGTTGTTCCTGCTTGGTGATGTGGCCACCGTTCTGGGCGGCCATGTCGCGCTCTTCCTGGCGGATCTGGCGGTCTTCCTTGTGCAGCGCCTTGGCCTGGCCCTTGGTGATTTCGCCTTCCTTCACTTCGTTGTGGATGCGCTTGTTCTGATTGGCGAGGCGGTGGTTCACCTCGGCACGGCGCGGGTGATCCTTCTGCCATTGCGTCTGCGCGAAGGCGCCAGTGGTGGCGGACAGGGCAACAGCGGACACAGCGAGGATTTGGGCGATGCGGTTCATGGTTTCTCTCCGGGTGGTGATCGGGCGGCGGGTGGATTGCGCCGCTGTCCTGTCCATAACGAACCGCATGTGCGGCGCGCCTACGGCGTTCATGTAACCGCGCGTAAGCCGTGTAACGGCGACGGGTAAAGCGAGGGGCGCAAACGAGTGCGGTGCCGCTTTGCGCATCCAGAAAGAAAAACGGACGCGCCCGTGAGGTGCGCGTCCGTCGATTTCAAGCAGTCAACGCCGTCGGCTTACCAGCCATAACCGGCGCCCACGCCGACGTTGTACTCGCTACCACCTGCCGTCGAACCACCGATCGTGACCGTGGCGCGCGAACCGACCTTGCGCTGATAGCCGATTGCCAGGGCAGTCTGACCGCGGTACAGGCCGGTGCCGATGGCCATGCGGTTGTCGGTCTGCAGGCCGGCGGCGCTGGCCACCATCGTTGACATGGCGGCGTTCATGGCGCCGACGCGGTTGATGCGGCTGTCGAGTTGGCCGACCTGGTTCTGCAGGCTGCCGATGCTCTGCTGCATGCTGTCGGCCTGCGCGCGCACTTGGTTGAGTTGCTTCACGTTGACGGCGTCGGTCTCCTGCACGCCTTCCTTGACATTGGCGACGATGCGCTCATTGCCAGCCGAGCCGACCGACACGGTGTCGGCGCGATCGGCCACCGAGCCGGCACCCAGAGCGACGCTGTTGTCCGCCGAGGCGACAGCATTGGCGCCTGCTGCAGTCGAGTTGGTGCCGCTGGCAACGGCGGCCTCCTTGCTAGTCGGGGTCGCGCCCGTGCTGGCGAACATGGGGTTGTTCTGGTCGCCGCCGCCGCCGCCAGGGTTGCCGATGCCGCCACCGATGTGGTTCTCCAGTGTCAGCACGCGATTACCCAAGCCTTCGAAGGCGTCGTGCACAGTGCTGTAGACGTTGCCGCCCGCCGTGAACGTGATCGCGTTGATCATGCCGAGCGGGTTCAGCGTGGTGCCCAGCATCGAAGCAACGGCCTGGTTTGTCGCATACAGCTGGCTACCGTTGATGGCATCCGTGCTGGTGCCGCTCAGGGTTCCCGCCGTGACGCTCAGCAGCTTGCGGGTGATGGGATTGCCGGAAGCATCCTCACCCGCGAAGTCGACTTCGGTGCCGTCCGTGCTCTTGGCCACGGTGATGGCTCGCGTGGTCTGGTCTTGTTGTACTAGGCCGATCGTGCCGTCGTTGATCTGCGTGGTCAGGTTGGTGATGTTGTCGGTGTTGTCCTTGATGCGGCTATCCAGATTGCCCAACGCGCCGTCCACGGTGCGGTAAGTTGTGGTGCCCGTCTTGTCAGCACCCAGCGTGTACGTGGGCTGGGTGAACGTGACCGTGCTGCCGGAGAGGTTTGCCGTGGCGCCGCCCCCCAATGCCGAGGCGATTTGCCTTGCCGTGGTTTGAAGTTGGCCAACGTTGGCGGCGTCTGTCAGCGATTGTCCATTCGACACCCCCGTCAAACGGCGATTGTCGCCATCCTGGTTGGCAAAGGCGACCTCTGACCCACCGGTACTACTGCCTACATAGATCGGCCCGGTCGGATCGGGCTGCACAATGGGCTGCGCAACGGCGCCAGTGGCGCCGACAATCGCCGCGATGGCGGTCACTGTCGAGATGGCTGCCCGCGCGGCGACACACTGCTTGCCACGCCCGCGCGCAACTTCCGAGACTGCCGTCCATGCCCCAGTCGCCTTGTTGAAAACGACGCGATATGCCTTGTTCATGTCATCACCCTGCGGAGAAAAATTGGAATTCGGTGCCGATCCAAACGGATGCTCGGCGGTCGCAGAGTCTGGCCAAATTGCGCGATGGGTTTTGTTGGCTTCTGTACAGATCGCAATAAGTGGTGGAAATCGTAGGATCAGAAAGCTCCTACGTAACAGGGGGCGATGAACATTGATCTGCCATCAATAACAAATCACGTTCAGTGTGTTAGGGCGAAAACTTGTGGCTTTCACCGTCACAAGAAATTTCAAGCGTCGGACAATTCTTATTTTCTTGTTTGACGACGGCGAATAAATCGACTTCGAGGTGCATATCGACGCATTTGCTCGCCATGCCCAGACGTACTTTGCCCGTTGCCCGGAGGCGGGCGGTGGCGGCGGTGGTGCGTGCTACCATCGCCTTCCGCTGTACCCTCCCGCCCGCTTTTCTCCGCCTGTCCCCATGTCTTCCAGACTCGCCCACGGGCTCAATGCTGCCCAATCCGAAGGTGTGCACTACCTCGACGGCCCGTGCCTGGTGCTGGCCGGAGCGGGCTCGGGCAAGACGCGCGTGATCACGCAGAAGATTGCGCACCTGATCCTCGACAAGGGCTTCGAGCCCAAACACATCGCAGCCGTCACGTTCACCAACAAGGCGGCCAAGGAGATGCAGGAGCGCGTGGCCAAGCTGATGGAAGGCCAGACGCGCGCAGACGGCAAGCGCATCCCCATCAAGCAGCTGACGGTGTGCACGTTCCACTCGCTGGGCGTGCAGATCCTGCGGGCGGAGGCTGAGCACGTGGGCCTGAAGCCACGCTTCTCGATCATGGATTCGGACGACTGCTTCGGCATGATCCAGGAGCAGCTGGCGACGACCGACAAGCAACTGATCCGCCGCGTGCAGAGCACGATTTCGCTGTGGAAGAACGGCCTCGTCGATCCGGAAACCGCCATTGCCGAGGCGCTTGCCAACAACAACGTCGATGACCACCAGGCCGCGCTGGTCTACCGCAACTACGTCGCCACGCTGCACGCGTATCAGGCGGTGGATTTCGACGATCTGATCCGCCTGCCCGCCGAGCTGTTCGCGCGCAATGAGGAAGTGCGCCTGAAGTGGCAGAACCGCCTGCGCTACTTCCTCGTCGACGAATACCAAGACACCAACGCCTGCCAGTACCAGCTCCTGAAGCTGCTGGCGGGCGGCTCGCACCTGCGTGCGCCAGCCTTCACGGCCGTGGGCGACGACGACCAGGCGATCTACGGCTGGCGCGGTGCCACGCTCGACAACCTCAAGCTGCTGCAGACGGATTTCCCGAACCTCAAGGTGATCAAGCTGGAGCAGAACTACCGCTCCACGGTGCGCATCCTGAATGCCGCCAACGCGGTGATCGCGCAGAACCCGAAGCTGTTCGAGAAGACGCTGTGGAGCGAGCACGGCATGGGCGACGCCATCAACGTCACCAGCGCCAATGACGAAGAGCACGAAGCCGAGAGCGTCGTATTCAAGCTCTCCGCGCACAAGTTCGAGCGCCGCGCGCAGTTTCGGGATTACGCGATCCTGTATCGCGGCAACTTCCAGGCGCGGCTGTTCGAGCAGATCCTGCGGCGCGAGCGCATTCCGTATGTGCTCTCGGGCGGGCAGAGCTTTTTCGACAAGGCCGAGATCAAGGACCTGTGTGCGTACCTGCGCCTGATCGCCAACGCGGACGATGACCCCGCGTTCATCCGCGCCATCACCACGCCCAAGCGCGGTGTGGGCAATGCGACGCTGGAAGTGCTGGGGGCATTCGCGGGGCAGGCGAAGGTGTCGCTGTTCGAGGCGGCGATGATGGGCGGCATTGAAGCGCAGCTCGCACCGCGCCAGTTGGAGCCCTTGCGCGTGTTCTGCGAATTTATCGTGCGCCTGTCAGACCGCGCCGCGAAGGAACCCGCCGCCACGCTGCTCGACGAGATGATGGAAGGCATCCACTACGAGGCCTACCTGTACGACACCTACGACGAGCGCCAGGCCCAGAACAAATGGACCAACGTGCTGGAGTTTCTCGACTGGCTCAAGCGTAAGGGCACCAAGCCCGAGAAAGACGACGCTGAAGACGCCACCGGTTTCGACAACGCCGACGGCTTGATGGACACAGGCAAGAACCTGCTGGAACTCACGCAGACCATCGCGCTCATCAGCATGCTCGAAGGCAAGGAAGAGGACCCGGATGCGGTGCGCTTGTCCACGCTGCATGCGAGCAAGGGGCTGGAGTATCCGCACGTGTTCCTGGTGGGCGTGGAGGAGGGGATCCTGCCGCACTGCCGTGAAGACGACGATCTGACCGACGAGAAGATCGAGGAAGAGCGGCGCTTGATGTATGTGGGCATCACACGCGCGCAACGCAGCCTGCATATCAGCTGGTGCAAGAAGCGCAAGCGCGCGCGGGAGACGGTGGTGTGCGAACCGTCGCGTTATATCGCGGAGATGAAGCTGGGCGACGATGCGGGCCCCACGCCTGAAGACACCATGCCCGCCATGTCGCCCAAGGACCGGCTCGGTGCGCTGAAGGGGCTGCTGGCCGCCAAGAAGCCGGTGGCGACGTAGCCGCGCGGGCGGCGCACCCGCTAGCGCGTTGACCAACGTTGACGCATATCAACGCGACGCTTAAGGGGGCGTTTTACGATGAAACATCGCCCCCATACCGTTCGCACCCATGTTTCCGTTTGCCAAGCCGGCTGACGCTCCGTCTGCCGCAAACGATGCGGCTTTTCGCTGGTCTGCGCCGCAAGTGCGTGACCTCGCCCAGCGCTTTGATACGCACGGCCCGCGCTACACCTCGTACCCCACAGCAGACCGTTTTCACAACGGCTTTGACAACGCCGACTACCTCGACGCGTTGCACCGGCGTGCGGCGATCGCGCCCGCGCTGCATGCGCCGCTGTCGCTGTACATGCATCTGCCGTTTTGCGCGAACCTCTGCTACTACTGCGGGTGCAACAAGGTCATCACGAAAGATCACGCGCGCAGCGCACGGTACGTGCAGACGCTGGCGCGCGAGATGGCTCTGGTGGCCGAGCACATTGGCCCGCTGCGGCGCGTCAAGCAACTGCACTGGGGTGGCGGCACGCCCACGTTCCTCGCCCATGATGAGATGCGCGCCGTCATGGCCGCCACGCGCGCGCACTTCGATTTGACGAGCGACGCGGAAATCTCCGTCGAACTCGACCCGCGCCATGCAGATGACGCCACGCTGGCCGTGCTGGCGGAGATCGGTTTCAACCGCGCGAGCCTTGGCATCCAGGACTTCGACCCCGAGGTGCAACGCGCCGTCCACCGCATGCAAAGCGTGGAAGAAACGCGCCGCGTGGTCGACACCGCGCGCCACCTGGGCTTCGAGTCGATCAGCTTTGATTTGATCTATGGCCTGCCGCATCAGCACACCGAGACCTTCAACGCCACGCTGGACAGCGTGCTGGAGATGGCGCCGGATCGCCTGTCCGTCTACAGCTATGCGCACCTGCCGCACCTGTTCAAGCCGCAGCGCCGCATCGATCTACTCGCGCTGCCCAGCGCCGATGAGAAGCTCGACCTGCTCGCGATGACGGTGGAGCGCCTCGTCGCCGAGGGCTACGTCTACATCGGCATGGACCACTTTGCACGCCCTGACGACGCGCTCGCCATTGCGCAGCGCGAAGGCCGGTTGCAACGCAATTTCCAGGGCTACTCCACGCATGCCGATTGCGACATGCTGGCCTTTGGCGTGTCCGCCATCAGCCGCGTGGGTGATGTGTATGCGCAGAACGAGAAGGACCTCGACGCGTACTACGCGCGCATTGATGCCGGCGAGCTGGCGGTCCTGCGCGGGATGTCACTCACACCGGACGACCACGTGCGCCGCGCACTGATCGGTGAACTGATGTGTGGCTTCGAGCTGGACATGCGCGCGTTTGGCGCGCGGCACGGCTTGGATTTCAAACGCACCTTCGCCAGTGAGCTGAAGGCGCTCGCGCCGCTGGAAGCTGCCGGGCTGGTGAAGGTGGGCGACGAGCGCATCGTTATCTCGCCGCAGGGGCGCTTGCTGGTGCGACGCATCGCCATGGTGTTCGATGCGCATCTGCAAACCGCCGGCACCGAGCGCACGGTTGAGGCCGAAGGCAAGCCCGTGGCCGTCGTCCCGCGCTACTCCAAGGTGGTTTAACTTACACGGTCGCAGGCTCAGGCTGCTGCACGACGGTTTCCGTCTGCGCGGCGGCGAGGGTCTGCGGCCAGATCTCAGCCAAGCGCAGCAGGTTGGTCGAGCCAGCTTGACCAAACGGCATGCCCGCCGTAATGGCGATCTGATCGCCCGAGACGGCAAAGCCTTCACGCGCGGCGGCGCGGCACGCCGCATCCACCATCTCATCCACGCTCGTCACATCCGCGCTGACGGTGCTGTGCACACCCCACGCGATTGCGAGACGGCGTGCCGTGTCCAAACGCGGCGTGATGCTGACGATGGGTGCCAACGGCCGTTCACGCGACGCACGCAGGCTGGTCTTGCCGCTGGACGTGTAGGTGACGGTGGCCACCGCGCCCAGGATGTGTGTCACGTCGCGCAGGGCCGCGCAGATGGCGTCCTGGCGTGTCGGCAGCGGGGCCTGATGCTGTGCGTCGATCAGGTTGCGGTACAGCGGATCGCGCTCGGTCTCGGCGATGATGCGGTTCATGATGCTGACCGCCGCCACCGGGTGCTTGCCGCTGGCCGATTCGGCCGACAGCATCACCGCGTCGGTGCCGTCGTACACAGCCGTTGCCACGTCGGAGGCTTCGGCGCGCGTCGGCACTGGTGCTTCGATCATCGATTCCAGCATCTGCGTGGCCACGACCACCGGCTTGCCGTGCTGACGCGCAATGCGCAGGATGCGCTTCTGCACGCCGGGCACGCGCTCGGGTGGCAGCTCCACGCCCAGGTCACCGCGCGCCACCATCAGCGCGTCGGAGGCCTGCACGATGTCTTCCAGATGCAGCAGCGCGGCGGGCTTCTCGATCTTGGAGAGCAAGCCGGCGCGGTCGCCGATGATCTCGCGCGCGGCGATCACGTCTTCCGCACGTTGCACGAACGACAGCGCGATCCAGTCCACACCCAGTGACAACGCGAAGTCCAGATCGCGCAGATCCTTCTCGGTGAGCGCGGGGATGGGGATCACCGCGTCGGGCACGTTCACGCCCTTGCGGTCCGACAGCGCGCCGCCGTCGACCACGCGGGTGACGATGGCGGTCGGGTCGGCAGCTTCCACGGCCAGGCGGATCTTGCCGTCGTCGAGCAGCAGCGATTGGCCCGGCGCAGCGGCGGCGTACAGCTCGGGGTGCGGCAGGTGTACGCGCGTGACATCGCCCGGCGTGGGGTCGCGGTCGAGCACGAAGCGCTCGCCATTCTTGAGCACGACGCGGCCTTCGGCAAACGTGCCGATGCGCAGCTTCGGGCCTTGCATGTCGGCCAGGATGCCGATGGGGCGGCCGGTCTCGGCTTCTACCGCGCGCACGGTGTCGTAGCGCTTGCGGTGGTCTTCGTGCGAGCCGTGGCTGAAGTTCAGGCGGAAGACGTCTGCGCCGGCGTCGAAGAGGGCGCGGATGGTTTCCTTATCGCTGCTAGCGGGGCCGAGGGTGGCTAGGATTTTGGTGTTGCGGAAGCGGCGCACTTTTTTGCTCCGGTGGGGTTGTTTGGTTGGGCCTTGGTGGTCCACTCCCTTTCACCCCCTTGCCGGGGGCGACTCACTTTCTTTGTCTTGCCAAAGAAAAGTAAGCAAAGAAAGGCGCGCCCGAGATGGCGACACCCTCCTTGAATTTGTGTAACCGGGCGGGGAAGGAGGCAAACTCGCTGCGCTCAAACAGCCTCCTTCCTTTTTCCGCCCGCTTACACAAATTCAAGGCGCCATCTAGGGCAGGGTACGGCCACACCATCTGTGGGCTGCCCTGTGGCGCTGTGTTGCGTGCTCCTATCGAAGCTCAAAGCCTCAGTGTTGAGGCTCGACGCTCCAACGTCGAAGCCCAACGCGTGAACGCTGGGACGCCAAGAGTCGATGCTGACTCTCAAAGAGCCGGTACCGAGTGTTCCGCGACGGTGTGGCCGTTCCTTGCCCTAGATGGCGCCTTGAATTTCTGTTGCAGGGAGGAAAAAGAGGGGAGGCTTGTCTGAGCGAAGCGAGTTTGCCTCCCCTCCCTCTCTGCGACAGAAATTCAAGGAGTGTTTCGCCATCTCGGGCGCGCCTTTCTTTGCTTACTTTCTTTGGGCAAGACCAAAGAAAGTGAGTCAGCCCCGGCAGGGGATGAAACCAGGGATGGACCCACAACATCAATCCACCCCTCATCCAAACTCACCCAGTAATCAAAATCGCCCGAAAGTCATTCACATTGGTCCGAGTCGGCTTGGTGACGATCAAATCGCCGAGCGCATCAAAGAACCCATACCCATCGTTGTTGTCGAGCAACTGCTTCGGCTTCAACCCAAGCGCCTCAGCACGGGCAAGGCTATCCGGCGTGAGCAGCGCCCCAGCGTTGTCTTCAGAACCATCGATGCCATCCGTATCGCAGGCAATCGCATACACGCCCGGCAGGCCATCCAGCGCCACGCCCAGCGCGAGCAGGAACTCGGCATTACGGCCGCCGCGCCCATTGCCACGCACGGTGACGGTGGTTTCACCACCCGACAAAATCACGCACGGCTTCGTGAACGGCTGATTGCGCGCCACGATCTGCCGCACGATGCCGGCATGCACTTCGGCCACATCACGCGCTTCGCCTTCGATGCTGTCCGACAGGATGTGCGCCTCATAACCGAGTGCGCGTGCTTGTGCGGCCGCCGCTTCCAGCGCGTCCTGTGCCGTCGCGATGACATGGCTGCGATGGCCTTCGAAGCGCGCATCGCCGGGCTTGGGCGTTTCACCCGCGCCGGTTTCCAGATGACGACGCACGGCTTCCGGCACGTCGATGCCGTACTTGTTGATCACGGCCAGGGCATCCGCGCAGGTGGTCGCGTCGGGCAGCGTCGGGCCGCTGGCGATGAGCGTCGGATCATCGCCGGGAATGTCGGAGATGAGCAGCGTCTCCACGCGCGCCGGTGCGCAGGCCAGCGCCAGGCGCCCACCCTTGATCGACGACAGGTGCTTGCGCACGCAGTTCATCTCGCCGATGCTCGCGCCGCTCTTGAGCAGCGCGCGGTTGACGGTCTGCTTGTCGGCCAGCGAGAGGCCTTCGGCCGGTGCGGCCAGCAGGGCAGAGCCACCGCCCGAGATCAGGCACAGCACGAGGTCGTCTTCGGTCAGACCCTCAAGCAGTTCGACCATGCGTTGCGCGGCACGTTGGCCCGCAGCATCGGGCACCGGGTGCGAGGCTTCAACGACTTCAATGCGGCCTTGCGTGCCGGGCGCACGGCCATGTTCATAGCGCGTGACGACCAGGCCAGACAGCTCGCCTTGCCAATGTTGTTCAACGGCTTCCGCCATGGCGGCAGCGCCCTTGCCGGCACCGATGACGATGGTGCGCCCCCGCGGGGGCTTGGGCAGAAAAGCGGGCAGACACTGCGCTGCACTGACCGCAGCCACTGCGGTATCAAACAAGCCGTGCAGCAGCGAGCGCGGCGATGGGGTCGGCAGAGCGGCACGCAAGGCGGCCTGGGCGGAGGAGTCGTTGTGCATGGCAGAAAGCATTGAGACGGCAAAAAGAACTGCCGCCACCCGAAGGCCGCGACAGTGCACACAACTTAAGCACGCATTTACGCGATCTCGTGGTTCGACATGATCTCGATCGCGCGGCACAGCGCGGAGTGATCTTGCTTACCCAGACCGTTCGCGGCGCACGTGTTGAACAGCTCTTGCGCAGTCGCCGTGTTGGGCAATGCCACGCCCAGTGCCTTGGCGCCTTGCAGAGCCAGGTTCAGATCCTTCTGGTGCAGTTCGATACGGAAGCCCGGGTCGAACGTGCGCTTGACCATGCGCTCGCCGTGCACTTCCAGAATGCGCGAGTTGGCAAAGCCGCCCATCAGTGCCTGACGCACCTTTGCGGGGTCAGCGCCGGCCTTCGATGCAAACAGCAGCGCTTCCGACACAGCCTGGATGTTCAGCGCCACGATGATCTGGTTGGCCACCTTGGTGGTCTGGCCGTCACCGTTGCCGCCGACCAGCGTGATGTTCTTGCCCATCAGTTGGAACAGCGGCAGCGCACGGTCGAACGCAGCTTGCTCGCCGCCAACCATGATCGTCAGCGAGGCGGCCTTCGCGCCCACTTCACCACCCGACACCGGAGCGTCCAGGTATTGCGCGCCGGTCTTGTTGATGCGCGATGCGAAGTCCTTCGTCGCGATCGGCGAGATCGAGCTCATGTCGACCACGATCTTGTTGGCGGCGGCGTCCTTGCCGGCATCCTTCAGTGCCTTGGCCACGCCCTTTTCGCTGAACAGCACGGCTTCAACGTGTGGGGTGTCCGGCACCATGATGAAGATGATGTCGGCGCGCTTGGCGACTTCTTCCGCGCTCGTGCAGACCGTTACGCCGGCTTCCACCAGCGCGGCCGGGGCCGGGTTCACGTCGTGCACGAACAGCGTGTGACCTGCTGCGCGCAGGTGACCGGCCATGGGGGCGCCCATGATGCCGAGGCCGATGAAACCGAGATTCAGTGCGTTTGCCATGGTGAGGGATCTCCTTGGTGTTGAATGGTTTGTGTGTGTTGGATTGAACCGTGGTGGTCCACTTCCCTTTCACCCCCTGCCGGGGGCGACTCACTTTCTTTGTCTTGCCAAAGAAAGTAAGCAAAGAAAGGCGCGCCCAAGATGGCGACACCCTCCTTGAATTTGTGTAACCGGGCGGAGACGGGGAAAACTCGCTTCGCTCAAACAGTTCCCCGTCTTTTTTCCGCCCGCTTACACAAATTCAAGGCGCCATCTAGGGCAGGAACGTCAACGGCCCAACCGTTGGTCTGCATGCCCTGTCAGGCTCTTGTTTGTTGCTGTGTGCTGCTTTGCTTCGCTCGCACTCCACTACTGGGTTTGCTCGCGGTGCTTCGCGTCTTGTCGCGTACCTACTACTGCGTTTGTGCTTCGATGGTTGGCCGTTGGAGCCCTAGATGGCGCCTTGAATTTCTGTTGCAGGGAGGAAAAAGAGGGGAGGCTTGTCTGAGCGAAGCGAGTTTGCCTCTCCTCCCTCCCTGCGACATAAATTCAAGGAGTCTTTCGCCATCTCGGGCGCGCCTTTCTTTGCTTACTTTCTTTGGCAAGACAAAGAAAGTGAGTCAGCCCCGGCAGGGGGTGAAACAAGGGATGCACCGCCCCCGCCGGAACAAGGCAAACAAAAAATCAAGCAACGTTGTGAGCCGCACGCCAGCCAAGACCTTCCACAGTCCCGGCCTTAGGCTTGTACTCACACCCAATCCAGCCCTGGTAGCCAATCTCATCCAGCCACTTAAACAAAAACTGGTAGTTGATCTCCCCAGTCCCCGGCTCATTCCGCCCCGGGTTATCCGCCAACTGCACATGCTTGATCTTGTCCAGATGGCGCTTCAGCGTGTTGGCCACTTCGCCTTCCATCCGTTGCATGTGATAGATGTCGTACTGCACGTACAGGTTGGACGCATCCACGTCGTTGATCAGATCCAGCGCCTGCTGCGTGCGGTTCAGGTAAAAGCCCGGAATATCAAACGTGTTGATCGGCTCGATCAGCAGATCAATCTTCTCGGCCTTCAGCGCCTTTGCCGCAAACTTCAGGTTCTCCACCAGCGTCTTGCGCGCAGCGTCTTCGCTCACGCCTTCGGGGCGGATACCCACCAAGCAGTTGAGCTGGCGCGCGCCAAGCACCTTGGCGTACTTGATCGCCTCGCCCACGCCTTCCTGAAACTCACCCACGCGATCTGGCAGCACGGCGATGCCGCGCTCGCCGCCGTCCCAGTTACCGGCCGGCAGGTTGTGCAGGACCAAGTCCAGTTGGTAGCTGTTCAGCTTGTCGGCGATCTGGTCTGCATGGAACGCGTAGGGGAACAGGAACTCCACGCCACGGAAGCCCGCACGCGCGGCGGCTTCGAAGCGGTCGAGGAAGGCCTGCTCGTTGAAGAGCATGGTCAGGTTGGCTGCCAGCTTTGTCATGTTTTCTCCTTATCGGAAGATGAGCGGACGGTGAGGGACAAGCGCGCCGTCTTTATGCGGTGACGCCTTCGGCTTCCGTGAGGGTGTCTTCCAGGTCGAGCACGTCTTCAAACTCGACCACGTTGTCGATCTCCGTGCCCATCGCGATGTTGGTCACACGCTCGAGAATCACCTCCACCATCACCGGCACCGAGAACTCGGCCATGAGCAAGCGTGCCTGCGCAAAGGCGGGTTCGATGTCTTCCGGCTTGAACACGCGGATCGCCTTGCAACCCAGGCCTTCCACCACTTTCACGTGGTCGACGCCGTAGCCGTTCAGCTCAGGGGCGTTCACGTTGTCGAAGGCGAGCTGGACGCAGTAGTCCATGTCGAAGTTGCGCTGCGCCTGGCGGATCAGGCCCAGGTACGAGTTGTTCACCACCACGTGGATGTACGGCACCTTGAACTGCGCGGCCACCGCCATTTCTTCGATCATGAACTGGAAGTCGTAGTCACCCGAGATGGCGACCACGTCGCTGTTGGGCGAAGCCACCTTCACGCCGATCGCGGCGGGAATCGTCCAGCCCAGCGGGCCGGCCTGGCCGCAGTTGATCCAGTGGCGCGGCTGGTTGACCGACAGGAACTGCGCAGCGGCGATCTGCGACAGACCAATCGTCGACACGTAGCGAACGTCGCGGGGGAAGTACTGGTTCATCTCGCGGTACACGCGCTGCGGCTTGATGGGCACGTTGTCGAAGTCCGAGCGACGCTGCATCGTGCGCTTGCGCTTCTGCACGTCGGCGCACCAGCCCTTGCGGCACGGCAGCTTGCCGGCAGCCTTCAGTTCGCGGGCGACTTCAATGAACTTCTCCAGCGCAGCACCAGCGTCCGACACGATGCCCAGGTCCGGACCGAACACGCGGCCGATCTGGGTCGGTTCGATATCGACGTGGATGAACTTGCGGCCCTTGGTGTACACGTCGACGCTGCCGGTGTGGCGGTTGGCCCAGCGGTTGCCGATGCCGAACACGAAGTCCGACGCCAGCAGCGTGGCGTTGCCGTAGCGGTGCGAGGTCTGCAGACCGACCATACCGGCGTTGAGCGGGTGGTCATCGGCCAGCACGCCCCAGCCCATCAGGGTCGGGACCACGGGCACGTTCACCAGCTCGGCAAACTCGACCATCAGCTTGGCCGCATCGGCATTGATCACGCCGCCGCCGCACACCAGCAGCGGGCGCTCGGCCCGGCACAGCATCTCGATGGCGCGCTCAGCCTGGGCACGCGTGGCCGCGGGCTTGTAGACCGGCATCGGGCTGTAGGTGTCGATGTCGAATTCGATCTCGGCGACTTGCACGTCGAACGGCAGGTCGATCAGCACCGGACCCGGACGGCCCGAGCGCATCAGGTGGAACGCTTGCTGGAACACGCGCGGCACCAGCGCCGGCTCGCGCACGGTGACGGCCCACTTGGTAACCGGCTTGGCGATCGACTCGATGTCGACGGCCTGGAAGTCTTCCTTGTACAGGCGGGCGCGCGGTGCTTGGCCGGTGATGCAGAGGATGGGGATCGAATCCGCCCAGGCCGAGTACAGGCCGGTGATCATGTCGGTGCCCGCCGGGCCCGAGGTGCCGATACACACGCCGATGTTGCCCGGTTCGGCACGCGTGTAGCCTTCGGCCATGTGCGAGGCGCCTTCCACATGGCGGGCCAGCACGTGGTCGATGCTGCCGGCGCGACGCAGCGCCGAGTACAACGGGTTGATGGCGGCGCCAGGCACGCCGAAGGCGGTGGTGATGCCTTCTTTTTCCAGCACCGCAACGGCGGCATCGATCGCTCTCATCTTCGGCATGGGGTGTCTCCAGGAAGGGGAAGGTGGGAATCACGTTGAGCTGATCCTATTCCCGCATGCCGATACCGATAAACGCCGATTTCGTCAGTTGATTGTGAACCTCACATATCGAATGAGTTTGCGTGCCGCAGCAATCCCGAGTCAACAATCAGCCGAAGAGACGCGGTGTCACAACGTTTCCGCGCGATTTTGTGCAGCGCAGAAATTCAGCGACTCCCCCGAGCATCGATCACATCACTGCCTGTCATTTCAGTCATTCGTCATAGGTGATATGCGCTGGATAGTGGCAATCCGCGTACGGAATCCTCCCTACACTGTTTGGACATTGCAGACTGGAATGATGGAATGGACAAGCTCAAGCAAATCGAAGCGTTCATCGCCGTGGTGGAGCACGGCAGCATGGCCGCCGCCGCGCTCACGCAGGACGTGACGCCCGTCATGATCGGCCGGCGCATCAACGCGCTGGAGGCGCGACTGGGCGTGAAGTTGCTGCATCGGTCCACGCGCCGCATTGCCGTGACAGAGCAGGGCGCGGTGTTCATGGAGCAGTGCAAGAAGGCGCTGGGTGAGCTGGACCGCGCCGAGCTGCTGGTGGCTGAAGGCCGCCACAAGGCGACGGGCCACCTGATCGTCTCCGCGCCGGCCGCGTTCGGGCGCAAGCACGTCGCGCCGCATGCGCCGGACTTCCTACGCGCCAACCCGGACGTGCGCATCTCGTTCAACCTGACCGACCGCGTGGTCGACCTGGTGCGCGAGGGGTACGACCTGGGCATCCGCATTGGCGGCGCGATCGATCCGAACTTTGTGGCGATCCGCCTGGCATCGAACAAGCGCGTGGTATGTGGCACGCCCGCGTACTTCGCCAAGCACGGTGTGCCGCGCACGCTGGATGACCTGGCCAAGCACAACTGCCTGGCGTTCAACCTGCAGGGCGGCCAGCAGCGCGGTTGGTACTTCCAGCAGAACGGCAAAGCCGTCACCGTGAAGGTCAACGGCAACCTCGACTGCAACGACGGCGAACTGCTGCACCGCTGGATGGGTGAGGGCCTGGGCCTGGGCTGGCGCTCAACGTGGGAGATCCAGCCCGAGCTGGAATCCGGCGCGCTGATGACGGTGCTCGATGACTACGCGCTGCCCGACTACGACATCCTCGCCGTGTACCCGCAGCAGCGGCCGGTGCCGGCGAAGATCCGGTTCTTTATCGAGCACTTGAAAGCGGTGTATGGGCAGGCGGGGTATTGGTCGCGGGTGGGGTGACCGGCGCCGAACGGATGATGGGCCTCGACTCGCCATCAAGCGCATAGTAAGGACGTGCTCACGACCGGAGGCGGGAGATGCTACGCAGAATTGCAGTTGTCGCCGCCCTCATGCTCAGCACCTCCGCGCTGGCGTGCAAGCTGACCGGGCTGGAGCATCCGATTGTGTTCCCGCCCGGTGAGTCCGCGCCGCCCACCGCCGAAATCCTGAAGCTGGCGGAATGGGATTCGCAGCTCAAACAGGATTTCCCTCGCGGCGGCAAGTACAGGGTGGTCTTGCGTGAGGGGCCCGAGCCCGCTGCCGACGCAGAGCTGGCGGTTCTGCGCCTCAGGAGCCTCCAGGCTGTGTTAAACGCTGTCGGGATCGACGGCGACAAAGTGGAGTCCTCCGAAGCCGATGCGCATCTGCGCGCCGTGCAACACGACGGCGCTGCCCCAAAGATGGCGACAGCCGCCTATGTGGTCTTCCAACCGGACTGCCCACAGCCATGTTGCGCCGACCCGGCGCCCGACACGCTACCGCCCTCGAACCATGCGAGGCCGCTTGCGCGCCCGAGCTAGGTGATCGCTACCCGCCCCTGCGTCAGATCTCGCAGCGTGACTCTCGGCGCAGCGGACGCATAGCGGTCTACGCGAAGACCAACCGTGCTTTGACGCTCGCCCACCGACTCGGCCCTTGCGGCAACCCAATGGAACCGCATGTGCTGCCGCTGTCAGGTTGAATTTCTGGCGAGGGGACTGGCTGCGGCGCTGGGTTCTTGTCGTCCTCCGTTGGTGGTAGGGAGGCAGACGCTCCAGCTCACGGCGCAACTTCCCGAGCTTCGGCTTTCGCATAATTCGGAAATCGCTGATTGAACAGATAGCCGATTCGATTCTCAATTCATGACTTATTCCATCACTGGAGATACGTCATGTCTGAGCGGAAATCGACCACCCATCTGTTCGCAAGCGCGGGAGCAAGAACCGAGCGCGGCGGATGGGTGATGACCGATAGCAAGATCGTCATGGTTGGCCTGCCCGTTGCAGCAGTCGGCGACATCGTGCAGTACGAGGATGGTGGTCAAGCCGTGATTATCGATGGCGCGGGCGGTGCCATGGTGTTCGGCAATCAGCCCTGTGCGTTGGTTGGCAGTCGCTTGAGCAATGGCGACCGCATTGTGAGCACGTTCTCCACGCTAGGGATTAGCGTCTCCGAAGGAGAGTAGATCCATGGGCTATTCGATCCGTCTTATGCGCCGGAGCCACCACCGCCTGAGTATCGCCAAGTGGTGCGCGGAGCGACAACAGCACGCGGTGGCGTGGTGCAGGAAGTCTCAGGCGAAACAGCCATGCGTTCTCGGCTTGGGTGTGTCGCAATGGTGGGCGACCACGTGCACTACGCAGATGGCTCGACTGCCACCATTGTCAGCGGCGTTGCAATGGAAGACCGCTTGAGTGACGCCGCGTATGCCATTGTCGGCAGCCAACTCAGCAACGGCGACGTGATCACTGACAGCCCTGAGCGCGAAGGCGTCTTGTCATCCAGCATATTCGCACTAGCCGGCCCGCAGGTCTGAGCATGGCCATTTTCTATGCAGCCGTAGACGGTGATCCACTGACCAGCGGGAAAGGAGGCTATGTACACGCCACCTTCTGCCCATCGACCATCGAAGATGAAAGCGGGAAGCCCCATCGAATCGCCTTCATTGGAGATGGCGCCTGGTGTGTCGCTTGTAAAAGCGACGGAGTGATTACCTACGGTGTATCAGTCCGAAAAGGTGGGCGCATGCTCATGGGCGGTCGAGAGCAAGCGGTGGGCGGCGATCTGGTGTTGTGCAAGTGCTCGACACCGCCGCGGATTGTTGCGACATACGCCAAGGCACGATGGCAGATCGTAGACACGAGTGAGGCAAGCCCCGCCACGAGTTACGGCATGCCTGCCGCGACTCCGACCTTGGTGTACGACCAGCAGTTCGTCTTGCGCGACTCGCGTACCGGCGAGCCATTGTCCCGCTTGCGCTATCGCATTACTACTGGTGCGGGGCAGGTATATGAAGGCACGACGGATGAGCGTGGAAAGACAGAACGCGTGAAAACCAGCGGGGCGGAACAGCTGCGCCTCGAAATCTTGGAAGAATAAGAACGATGGCGGAAAAGGAATGGACCGAAGTCGCTACGGCTACAACGGACACGATAGACGGGTCCGAGCACGTTGTTGAGATAAGTACCGCACCAATTTGCTCCAACATGAGCAACAAGGACTTCCGGGAACTGGTGATGAGGGCACGTGATGCGGCGGTGTCGTTGATACAGCAGCGCATCGCTGGTGTGGCGAGATGGGACGCGCCGGAACAGGCGCGCGCGAAGCAATTTTTCGGTCGAGCTGACAATGAAATCCGCGCCACGCTGGTAAGCGGACTTCCAAAGCTGCTCAATGCAATGCAAGAGCTTGTGCCCGAAAAAATCGTGCGATGGGATGACGAGACCAGTAGACAGATGACCTGTAGCGTTAATCCAGATAACGGCGACAACACTGCGGCAGTGTGCAAGCCGGACTCAAAAAAGCGTGTCATTGCCATCTATTCGAGATTCTGCACAATTTCGGATGGTGACCTGTGGGCAGCGTCAAAGGTTAAGACACTCATCCATGAATGCAGCCACTACGTCGATACTTTTGACTCGGAAGATATCGCCTATTCGGATACTGAGCCCGGATTGCGAATCTTCGCAATGAGGCATCCCGATAAGGCGATTCGCAATGCAGACAATATAGCGGGCTATATTGCCACCTTCGATATAAAGATTATGAAATGACCAATCACTTCAAAACCAACATGAGAGCTGTATTGGTCGCAGTTGCGCTATCAGCAATTGTCCATGCCGCCCCTGCATATGCATGTACGGTGGGGGAGTCAGTTCGTATCCCGCTCCCATTGAATGGCGTAAACATTGCGGCTGCCGACAGACTAAAGATTGCCGTCGCGGTAATCGAGGCAAGGAAATGGCCGGACGTTGATATTCAAGCTGTCGTCATATCTGGCGCCTACACGGAGGAGCGAAACGGTGAGTATCTTAAGGAGGCACGAGCCAACGTTGCTACGACGTACCTCCAACAACTCGGAATCAAGAGCGAAAACATAATCGTCGACAAAATGACGTTTACCGACGACATGGTGAGGAAGCGCGATGGAACGCTAGACCTCTATCAGGTTGATATCGAGCTCACCCCCCTATGCAACAACGGATGCCAAAAACTCTGTGACGATCCTCGCGTGACGCCGCGTAGCAGGGTGATTCAGTAACGACCGTTGCGCCAGCAACATAGCGTCCGCTTGCATGCAGCCTCAGCCGCCGCTTGTGAGGCTGCACGCAAGCTAGTCGATCACCACACGCCCCTGCGTCAAATCCCGCAGCGTGACCCGTGCTTCGGCTTCGTCCGTCACAGGCAACCGCACGGTCAGCGTGACGCCCGCATCGTAGGCCGCATCGAGCAGCGCATAGCCGTGGTCGTCGATCCACCGCCGGATGCGCGCCTCATCGGCATAGTCGGTCACGAGCGTGAGCGAGGTGCGCGCGATGCGCTCCACGCGTTCGGCTTGCATGAGCGCGCTGGCAATGGCATCGGTGTAGGCGCGCACGAGGCCGCCCGCGCCCAGCTTCACACCGCCGAAGTAGCGCACGACGGCGCCCAGCGTGCTGTCCAGATCGTGATGGCGCAGGACTTCGAGAATCGGGCGACCGGCGGTGCCGGAGGGCTCGCCGTCATCGGACATCCCGGATTGTCCGCCGGCCAGCAGCGCCCAGCAGACGTGCGTGGCCGCAGGATGCTCGGCGCGCAGACGCGCCACGACCTCCATGGCGGCGGCGCGGTCCTCAACCGGTACAGCCCATCCAATGAAACGGCTTTTCTTGATTTCCAGCTCGACAGAGACTGGCGCACGCAGCGTGTAAGTCGGCACGCGCGGTCAGGCGAGGAGGGCGGCCACGAGGTCCGTCGCACGGCCACCCGGCGATTCGAACTTGAGCGAGCTCTCGGTATGCGCCATGTGTTCTTCCATGAGCGCGATGGCGCCTTCCACATCACCGCGCTTGGCGGCTTCCAGAAACGCGGTGTGCTCGTCGGAGGAGCGCACCGCGTCATACGTGGACTGATACAGCATCGTGATGACCGAGCTACGCGCAGACAGCTCGCGCAGCATTTCCTTGAGCACGCTGTTGCCGACCACATCGGCCATCAGCAGGTGAAAATCGGCCATCAGACGATTGCGGCGCGGTACGTCGGCGACGTTGCCACTGGCGGCCACCTTGTGCTCTTCCGCCAAGTGCTTTTCGAGCCGCGCATAGTCGGCAGGCGTGGCCTTGGCGATGAACTCGCGCGCCAGCGCCACCTCCAGCACGCGGCGCACGGCAAACACCTCGCGCGCCTCGGTCTCGTCGGGCTTGGCGACGAACGCACCGCGATCCGGCTCCATGCGGATCAGCTTGTCCTTGGCCAGCATCAGCAGCGCCGCGCGAATCTTGGTGCGGCTGACGCCGTACACCTTCGCCAGCGCCTCTTCGCGCAGCTTGGTGCCCGGCGGCAGACGGTGCGCGACGATCGCCTGGGCGATGTCGTCGGCAATGCCTTCGGAGGAGATGTCGGCGGCGGTGGTTTCGGTCATGGCGCCAATTTTACCGCCGTCCGACAGCAGGGCCGCCTCAGGCATGCGGCAGCGTGTGGGCGGCCGATGCGGCTACACCCTGGCCGTGGGCAATCGCTTCGCCTTCTTCGGTGATGTCGATCTTGCCGTCCAGCACCGCGTTGGCACGCACGCGATCGATGTCCTTCTCCCACGCCGCGATCACCACGGTGGCGACGCAGTTGCCGATCAGGTTGCCCAATGCGCGGGCAATGCCGATGAACCAGTCGACGGAGAGCACCAGCACCAGCCCGATGGCCGGAATGGCCGGAATGACCGACAGCGTGGCCGCCAGGATCACGATGGCCGAACCCGGAATGCCGTGCGCACCCTTGGAGGTCACCAGCGCCACGCCCAGGATCAGCAGCAAATCCTGGAACGCCAGCGGCGTGTTGGTCGCCTGGGCGATGAAGACGGCCGCCAGCGTCAGGTAGATCGAGAAGGCATCGAGGTTGAACGAGTAGCCGGTCGGGATCACCAGGCCCACCACCGAGCGCTTGATGCCCATCTTCTCCAGCTTGTTCATGATGGACGGCAACACCGCATCGGACGATGCCGTACCCAGCACCACCAGCAGCTCTGCGCGCAGGAAGCGGATCAGTTTGAAGATGTTGAAGCCCGCCAGCTTCAGGATGCCGCCCAGCACCACCACCACGAAGATCACCACCGCCGCATAGAACAGCAGCACCAGGAAGCCCAGCTGCTTGAGCGAACCCGCGCCGTACTTGCCCACGGTAAAGGCCACCGCACCCAGCACGCCCAGCGGCGCCAGGCGGATGATCACGGCCATCATGCGGAACAGCACATGCGAGAGCTGGTCGATGAACGAGACCAGCGGCTTGGTGCGCTCACCCAGCAGCGACAGCGAGCAGCCAAAAAGGATCGACACCAGCAGCACCTGCAGGATGTCGCCCTTCACAAAGCCGCTGACGAAGGTATCTGGAATCAGCTTGAGGAAGAACGCGGCCACGCCGGTCGATTCCACTTGCTTGGCCGTCGTCATGTACGAGGCCATGGCGGCCGGGTCGAGCGATTTTGGGTCCACATTCATGCCGTGGCCTGGCCCGAACAGGTAGGCCAGCGCAATGCCCAACGCCAGCGCAATCGTCGTGACGATCTCGAAGTAGATGACGGCCTTGCCGCCCACGCGCCCGACCTTCTTCAGCTCACCGGCACCGCAGATGCCCACCACCACCACCGAGAACACGATCGGCGCAATCAGCATCTTGATCAGCTTCAGAAAGCCGTCGCCGAGCGGCTGCAGTTTCTGCGCAAATTCAGGCGCCCAGATGCCCAGCGCGATGCCCACCGCCAAGGCAATCAAAACCTGCCCGAACAAGGGGCGCGTAAAGCGTTGCATGGTGAATCCTCCTTTGGATTTCAGATGTCATGAGCCTCCTCGTTCGTCTGTCGCGATTGTCGGAAAAGCCCCGTCACGCTCGCTGCATCGCACCAAATTGTTGTCGCGAATTGTTGAGCGGTGACGGCATCATAGGCGATACATTTTTTGTATGCAATTCTTGAATTCACGTGCTAGGATCGGTCCATGCAGTCCCGCGAAGCCTTGTGCTTCCGCCTTCTACGCTGCACTTCCCGGCGCTCCCATCGCCACAGTTTCGACTGTTCTGACGCGCTGTTTTTGTTCGATGGGCCTGCCGTATAACATCCAGAGACAAATACCAAGGAGTTTTCCCATGGCGCTGCCTACGCTCGATCCGAACGCCCCAGAATTCACCCGCCGTTACCCGAACCTGGCCGACCCGCGCCTGGGCGCCGAAGCCTTGTTCGCGACCGACGAATTCTTCGCACCGAAAGACCGCATGCTCAATCCCGAGCCGGCGGTGTTCATCCCGGGCAAGTACGACGACCATGGCAAGTGGATGGACGGCTGGGAAACGCGCCGTCGCCGCAACGGCGGTTATGACCACTGCATCGTCAAGCTGGCCCGCCCGGGCGTCGTGAAGGGCGTGGACATCGACACCAGCCACTTCACCGGCAACTTCCCGCCGGCCGCGTCCATCGAAGCCGCCTACCTGCCGGACGGCGAGCCGACCGATGCCACGCAGTGGACCGAGATCGTTCCGTCGACCACGCTGCAAGGCAACAGCCACGCCTACGTCGCCGTGACCCACCCGGGCGCCTTCACGCACCTGCGCGTGAACATCTTCCCGGACGGCGGCATCGCGCGCTTGCGTGTATATGGCCAGCCGCAAGTCGACTGGAAGGGCGCGGACCGCAGCAAGCTGTTCGACTTGGCCGCCATGGAAAACGGCGCCTACGTGGTCGAAGCCAACAACGAACACTTCGGGCCGGCCTCGCGCATGCTGATGCCGGGTCGCGGCGTGAACATGGGCGACGGCTGGGAAACGCGCCGCCGCCGCGAGCCGGGCAACGACTGGTGCGTGATCGCGCTGGCGCACCCGGGCCGCATCCGCAAGATCGAAGTCGACACCGCGCACTTCAAAGGTAACTTTGCCGACCGCGTGTCCATCCAAGCCGCACGCGTGGTGGGCGGCACGGACAGCTCGCTGAAGACGCAGGCGATGTTCTGGCAGACGCTGCTGCCCGAGCAAAAGCTGCAGATGGACCTGCAGCACTACTACGAAGCCGAAATCGCTGATCTGGGCCTCGTCACGCACGTGCGCTTCAACATGTTCCCGGACGGTGGCGTGTCGCGTCTGCGCCTGTGGGGAGTGCTTGAATGAGTGAAGACACCGCAGTGGTTGCCTCCCCCCGTATTGCGCTGACCATCGAGCCACTGACGCGTGAAGCCTTCGCGCCGTTCGGCGACGTGATCGAGCTGGAGGGGGCGAAGCAGTTCCCCATCAACCAGGGCACGACCATGCGCTTTCATGACCTCGCCAACGTGGATGTGGGCGAGGGCGGGCGGGCGCTGATCAACCTGTTTCGTGGCCAGCCGCGCGCGCTGCCGTTCGAGGTGAAGATGCTGGAGCGCCACCCGCGTGGCAGCCAGGCGTTCATTCCGCTGAACGACAAGCCGTACCTCGTGGTGGTGGCGCCTGCCGGTGAGTTGGATCCGTCCAAGCTGCGCGCATTTGTCTCGCGCGGCTGGCAGGGCGTGAACTACGCGCGCGGCGTGTGGCACCACCCGCTGCTGGCGCTGGGCGAGGTGAGCGATTTCATCGTCGTCGACCGTGGCGGCGAAGGCCATAACTGCGATGAGCAGGACTTGCCCGAATCGGTGTGGTTGACCGACGAGGCCATGCAAGCCGCCAAGTAACCCGACACTTCATCGGTGCCAACCCTGGGCCCCCGCACAACGGGGGCTCAGTCACTTTCGAACCCCTTCCAACAACAACCCGGGAGACATCGACATGACGCAGGCTCAACTCACCACCGCCGGCATCGACGCAGACATCCGCGCGTTTGTCGCGGCCGTGCATCCGCAGCAAATCGCGTTTCTGCGCGAGCTGGTGAAGGTGCCGTCGGACAACCCGTCTGGCGACTGCGCCCCGCATGCGGCACGTGCCAAGGCGCTGCTGGAAGCGCTGGGCCTGACGGTTGAGGCGCACGTCGTACCGGAAGCGCAGGTGCGTGCTGCCGGCATGATCAGCGCCACCAACCTGATCGTGCGCCACACGTTCGGCAGCGGCGGCCCGACCGTGGCCATGAATGCGCACGGCGATGTGGTTCCGCCCGGCCTGGGCTGGACGCACGACCCATACGGCGGCGAGATCGTCGAGACCGAACACGGCCCCACCATGTTTGGCCGTGGCGTGGCGGTCTCCAAGTCGGACTTCGCAACGTACACGTGGGCGCTGCTCGCGTTGATCGACGCTGAAAAGCGCGGCGCCAAGCTCAACGGCACGGTCGAACTGCACTTCACGTACGACGAGGAAACCGGCGGCGACATCGGCCCGAAGTGGCTGCTGGATCAAGGCCTGAGCAAGCCGGATTACGCCATCTCGGCGGGGTTTGCGTACGGCATCACCTCGGCGCACAACGGTTGTCTGCACGTGCAGGCGACGGTGCGCGGTAAGCAGGGGCACGCTGCGATGCCTCACACCGGCATCGACGCGATTGAAGCGGCCACGCATATCCTGCAGGCCGTGTATGCGTATCGCGCAGAACTGGCGACGCGCAAATCGGCAGTGCCGGGCATCGACCATGCGACGTTGAACGTCGGTTTGATCCAGGGTGGCATCAACACCAACGTGGTGCCTGATCTAGCGACTTTCCGCATCGACCGCCGGATGATTCCCGAAGAAGCGGGGCGTGATGCCGAAGGCGAGCTGCGCGCCGTGATCGAACGCGCTGCCGCCGAACGGCCGGGCATTGCCGTGTCGGTCGAGCGCATTCTGCTGGCCGAGCCGTTGGCCGAGTTGCCAGGTGTGCAGACGCTGATCGGCGCACTGCGTCGCAACGCGTTGGCCGTGTTTGGCGGCGAGGTGCCCGTGCACGGCGTGCCGCTGTATACCGATGCGCGCCATTACACGGCGAAGGGCGTGCCCACGGTGCTGTACGGGGCCGGCCCGCGCACGTTGATGGAAGCGCGCGGCCACAACACCGATGAGAACCTGCGCCTGAACGATCTGCGCGGTGCCACGGTGGTGGTGGGTTGTGCCGTGGCGGAGTTGCTCGGCGGCGCTTGAACCTCGTCGTCAATGCATGGGAAAGGGCTGGCGTTGCCGGCCCTTTTGCGTCTGCAGTTGCAGTGCCATTGCGACGAATCCCCTCTTAGCGAGAGGCGAAATCCTCCACCGCACCAACCCATTAAGATGGCACCCCCAAGCACCCGTCAGCCATCTCGACCATGCAGATCTATCACAACCCACGCTGCTCCAAATCGCGCACCGCGCTTGAACAGGCTGAGGCCTTTGCGGCAAAGCAGGGCGAATCGCTCGAAGTCATCGAGTACCTGAAGACGCCGCCCACGCTGGCCGAGTTGAAGACCCTCGCCAAGCAGCTCGACACCCCGTTGCGCAGTCTGGTGCGTGAAAACGAAGACGAATACGCGCAACTCAACCTGGCCGCCGCCTCGGATGACGCGCTGCTCAAGGCGATTGCCGAGCACCCGAAGCTGCTGCAGCGCCCGGTGCTCGTGCGCGATGGCAAGGCCACCATCGGCCGGTCGCCCGAAGCGCTCGACGCGTTCCTGAAGTAACGCAAACACCCGCGCCCCAAAAGTTGAACGGCCTGCCGATTTCCATCGGACAGGCCGTTCAGGGTTGGCCGTGTCGCCTTGCGCGAGGGCCGGGGCTGCGTCCGTCAAGACGCGCACGGGCACTGGTCTATTCCAGGCCCATCAATCGGGCCATTTCTGACCCGAATCCGATTGCCAGCAGGGCGGCAAGCACCACTGCCAGCGCCACCGCAGTCGACACCACGGTGACTTTCATCACTTCCGCCTCGTCGCTCTCGCTGCTGTGCGGACGATGCAACTGCGCGCGCATGCTCAGCGGAACGGCCTTCGCGGACGATTTGCGATGCCAATGCAAGCGCTCCGTCATCGCTCGCAAGTGTTGCGTATCAAACGCGTCACGGGAAAAGCGCATCGCGGTACCTCCCGTCGTTGGCTAGCGAATAGCCGACGCCGGCACGCACCGGCGTCGGGGGTACGTGCGGCCCGAAAACGATACGGCAAGCAAATGGCGTATGCGAGTGGCTTTGCTTGTCGGCGCCGGGTGGCGCAGTCGTCTGGTCGCCTCGCACAAGCCCAGCGTAGACGCGGGTTTGCAGTGCCGCAAGTTGCGTTGCGTCATGGTGCGCGGATCACGCGGGCAAGACGCAAACGGTATGCGGCTCTTCGCGAAATGCGTGATGCCTTCGACGCCCCACCAGACGTCCAATCCGGCGCTCAATCCTGAGCGGTTTGGTCGGACACTTGCGCGGCGCGCGCGGCGGCCTGTTGCGCTTCGCGCTCAGTTGCCCGTTTATGCAACTCGGCGAGCATGTTGCAGAAGAGGGCGCCCTGCTCCTTCGCGTCATCCAGGGCGATGTGCGTGTGGGGCAGCGGGTCGTGCCATTGCGCAGGGAAGGCCGCCTTGACGTTGCGTCGATACGGCAAGCCCGTCAGCGCAAAGGCCAGCGTCTTGATGTCGAGCGCCGCCCAGCCAAACGGCGAGCGCCCGGCAAACCGCATCATGTACCAGAACATGTACGTGAAATCGAACCCCGCCGGAAATGCCACGAACACCGGCTTGCCCGGCAGGCTCTCAACCCACTCCACGTAGCGCGGCAAGGCCACTTCCGGGGCTTCGAGGTTGCTGCGGCACGCGGCCCAGGCTTCGGGCTGCGTTTGCCACCATTGCATCTGGACGGGGTGGCCCTCTGCGCCGGGCAGCGTTTCCAGGTTCGCTTCAAAGGTGCCGACGAGGGTCTTGTCCGCCAGATACGCCGCGCTCGCAAAGCTCAGCATCGAATGCGGGCCCGGGATGGGGCCGTCGGCTTCGACGTCGGTGCTGACGTAGATTTCGGGCCGTGTGTCCGGCGGCTGGTTACCGCGTTTGCGGCGCGGTTTGTCTGCCGGTGCGGGCGCGGTAGGTGCGGTGTCGGCGAAGGGGTCGTCGCTGTCGCTCGTATCGCTGGGGGTGTCGCTCATGATGTGCCTTCGTTGGCGAACAGCCGATCGGCAACGTACGGATTGGTCGCGCGCTCATCGCCGAAGGTCGACACGGGCCCGTGCCCCGGCACAAACGTGACATCGTCGCCGAGCGGCCACAGCTTGGTGCGGATCGCGTGGATCAGGTCCGCATGGTTGCCACGCGGGAAATCCGTGCGGCCAATCGAGCCGGCAAACAGCACATCGCCGACGATCGCCACGCGGTCTTCCGCGCTGAAGAAGACGACGTGGCCGGGCGTGTGGCCAGGGCAGTGAAAGACCTGCAGCGTACGGCCGGCAGCCTCCACGGTGTCGCCATCTTCCAGCCAACGGTCGGGCACGAACGCCTTGGCCGGCGGAAAACCGAAGCGCTGACTTTGCGTGGGCAGTTGGTCGATCCAGAACGCCTCATCCTTCTGCGGGCCCTCGATCGGCACGCCGAGCTGCGTGCGCAGCGCATCGGCGGCGGCGCAGTGGTCGACATGGCCATGCGTGAGGAGGATTTTTTCGATGCGCGCGCCGTGTTGCTCGGCAGCCGCCAGGATGCGATCGATATCGCCGCCCGGATCGGTGACGGCGGCCGCGCCATCGTCGCCGATCAGCAGTGTGCAGTTCTGTTCAAACGGCGTAACGGGAATGACGACGACTTTCATGTGATGTTTCGCGCATGTATCGCGTAAGAGAGGATGGGCAATTGTATCGGCCCAAGCCCGCGCCAGCATTGGGCTGGCGGCGTTTGCCGTTACACCAGAAAGAAAATATTACAAAAATGACGCCAGATGCCCGCATGATGCGGTCGTTTTAATAGGAAATGTAAATAGTCGGCGGAATCTTGCGTGGTAGACTCGCGCCCATGCCAAAGTTGACCCACCCGTTCTCCCGCCTGCCGGCTGGCCGCACGCTGCGTGCCTGGCTGGCGCACGGCACCGCTCTGCTGGTGCTGGCGGGCTGTGCCGCCGTCCCCGGCGAGCCGCCCACGACGGGGCACACTGGCCCGCAGGCCAACAAGCCCACCGCCAAGCTGGCGGACCCGCGCGACAACCCCGATGCCTGGGGCACGCTGTCGTTCCGCGGCGTACCGGAATCCAGCGGCCTGAAGCTGGAAGACGCCAATACCGAGCCCGGCCTGCGCGCCGATCTCGGCACGTTCGAGCAGCGCGGCGTCGCCTCGTGGTACGGCCGTGGGTTCCATGGCCGCCGCACCGCCAGCGGCGAGCGCTTCGATATGAACGCCTTCACCGTGGCGCACCCCTCGCTGCCGCTGCAGAGCTGGGTGCTGGTGCGCAATCTGTCCAACGACCGCGTCGTCGTCGCCAAGGTGACGGATCGCGGCCCGTACCACGGCAAGCGCATCCTCGATATGTCGTATGCCGCTGCCAAGCGGCTCGACTTCGTCAAGCGCGGCTCGACGCAGGTGGAGATCCGCCGACTGTCGCGCGCAGAGGTCGATGCCCTGCGCCCGGAACTCACGCAAACGGATCTCGCCAGCAATGACGGCGACGCCGACGTAGGCGCCGACGAACCGGCACCGGTCAAGAAAAAAGCCGTCAAGCGCCGCGCCAAAGCCCGCCGCTAATCCTTCCCCTCGTTCTTGAGCGCCAGCGCGCTTTGATACAGCGCGTCGACGGGTGCCCCCGTAATGGCCCCGGCCAGCTTGGCCGCCCGCTTGGCGGGCAACTCGGCCAGCAGTAGGCGCAACACCTGGTCAGCCGCCATAGCGGTCGGCGCTGCATCCTGTGCACCCGCGCCTTCCACCACCAGCACAAACTCGCCCTTGGCGTGCGTTGCATCGGCAGCCAGCCACGCAGGCGCCTCGGCGGCCGGCAACACGACGATCTGCTCAAACAGCTTGGTCAGCTCGCGGCCGATCAGAATGCGCCGCGCGGGCAAGTGTTCGGCCAGTGCCGCCAGCGTGGCATCGATCCGATGCGGCGCTTCGTACAGCACCCATGCCGGCCCATGTGCGGCCCACTGGCGGATGGCCGTATCGCGCGCGCCCGCCTTGGGGGGCAGAAAGCCGACAAAGGTGAATTGCCCATCGGACGTCGCGAGCAGCTCGCCGGCAGCGGAGAGCGCCGTCACCACCGCGCTCGCCCCCGGCAGCGGGATCACGCGATGGCCCGCCGCACGCACGGCCTCGACAATGCGCGCGCCCGGGTCCGACACGCCCGGCGTGCCCGCATCAGACACATAGGCGATACGCTCGCCCTGCGCCAGACGCGCGACGATGCGCTCGGCAGCTTCGCGCTCGTTGTGTTCGTGCGCGGCCAGCATCGGCCGAGACAGGCCCAGGCGATTGAGCAACTGCCCGGTGTTGCGCGTGTCTTCGCAGGCCACCGCATCGACCAGGCCGAGCACATGGCGCGCGCGCAGGGACACGTCGGCGGCGTTCCCGATGGGGGTGGCCACCACATATAATGCGCCGGCGGGATAGTGCTGGTCGTGCGCCAGCAGGGTCCAGTCAGGATCACTCACGAGAACTTCTCTTAGTCAGTCGGTTCAAACCGCCAATGCACGCGCCGCAGCCCGTACCTCCCCAGCCCACCACCGCCGCCGCCACTGGCGAGGCCGGTGAAGACCGCGCGCTGCGGTATCTGCAGGCACGGGGGTTGGGTCTGGTCAGCCGCAATTATCGCTGCAAGGGCGGCGAGATCGATCTGGTAATGCGCGACACCGCCGGCGTGCTGGTGTTCATTGAGGTGCGTGCCCGCGTGGCGCGCTCCACGCAACGCTTCGGTGGTGCCGCCGCCAGTGTCACGCCCGCCAAGCAGCGCCGCCTGATTGCCGCGGCCGAAGATTTTCTTGCACGGCAGGCCGACGATGTGCCTGCCTGCCGTTTTGACGTCATCGCCATCGACGGCAACCGCATCGAATGGATGCGCGATGCCTTCGGTGTCGAAGCATGAACTTGGCATGAGCGCGGCATGAACCTCGCTCTTCGCTCTTCTCTCTTCCGGACTTCATTGAAGGACAGCATGAAACTCTCGTCCCCCACGTCTGCCCGTATCAAGCGCACCGTTGTGCTGGCCGCCCTGGCTAGCATCACCGCCACGCAGTTGACCGCGTGCTTCCCGCTGTTTGCCGGCGCCGTGGCCGGCGGCGTGGCACTGGCCACCGACCGCCGCCCGACCGCCACGCAGACCATCGACCGCGGCTTGCAGATGGAAGCCGAAAACACGCTGATCTCGCGCTACGACGGTCGCGCGCACGTCAACGTGACGGTCTACAACCGCAAGGTGCTGCTGACCGGCGAAGCCGGCACCGAGCAGACCAAGCAGGAGATCGGCCAGTACGCGCAGAAACTGCAGAACGCGCGTGAGGTCGTCAACGAGATCGTGGTGACGCCGATGTCGAGCACCTTCGGCTCGCGCACCAACGACACCTACATCACCACCAAGGTGAAGAGCGTGCTGGCCGGCACGGAGGGCGTGCCCTGGAACTCCATCAAGGTGACGACCGAAGCGCAGACCGTCTTCCTGATGGGCGTGGTGACCGAGGCCGAAGGCAACAAGGCCACCGAAGCGGTGCGTACCGTGGGCGGCGTGAACAAGGTGGTGAAGGTGTTCGACTACGTGAGCGAAGACGAACGCAAACGCCTGGACACCAACGCCACGTCGACCAACCCCTCGACGGCGACCGATGCATCGCAAGGTACGCCGGCGCCGGTACAAGGTACGCCGACAGCCACGCAGGCACCCGCCCCCGTGACCTCGGCGTCGCCAGGCGTAACGGTGTCGCCGACGACCTCGCCGGCGCTACCGCCGGGCAAGCAACTGCCCTGAGTCAGCGGCACAACGACGCAAAGAACGCAGCCACCGCGCTGCGTTTTTTGTTGGCCGCGCGGGCGTGGTAGCGTATGCCGCTCTCACGACTTCGCAGCCCCCCAATGCCCGTCGTCCATCGTTTGATTGCCGCCGCCTGGCTTGCGGCGTTCTCCATCGCCCATGTGGCGCATGCCGCCGAGGCACCCCCGTCCAACGCGCAAGCGCGCACCTGGGCCGCATCCTGCGCGAGCTGCCACCACGCAGACACGGCGCCCGGCACCAAGCTCACTGCGCAGACCTTGCCCCCGCTCGCGGGCCGCTCCCAGGCGGAGCTGATCGACACGCTGCAAGCCTTCCGCAACGGCACGCGCCCCTCCACGGTGATGGGGCAGATCGCACGCGGTTACGACGACGCGCAGATCGCCGCCATTGCCGGCTGGCTGTCGCGCCAACCGCAGGAGGCGCCATGAGCGAATCGCAACTGCACACGAATCGGCGCGCGATGCTGCGCGCGCTGGGCGCCACCGCGCTGGTGGGCCCGCTGGCCGCATGCGCATCGCTCTCCGGCGTGCGCAATGCGCGTGTGGTGGTGGTCGGCGGTGGTTATGGAGGCGCAACGGCGGCGAAATACGTGCGGGTGTTTTCCGGCGGCCGTGTCGACGTGACGCTGGTCGAGCCCAACGCGGCGTTCGTCTCGTGCCCGCTGTCGAATCTCGTGCTGTCGGGCGACCGTGATATGGCGTCGATCACCGTGCCGTATGACGCGCTGGTCGAACGCCACGGCGTGCGCTGGGTGCGTGACCGCGCCTCGGCCATCGACCTCGACGCCAAGCAGGTGCGACTGGCCGGCGGCGGCACGCTGGAGTACGACCGGCTGATCCTCTCGCCCGGCATTGATGTTGTGCCGGGGGCGATTCCCGGTCTCTCCAACGCGGCCACCGCCGCGCAGGCGCCGCACGCCTGGAAGGCCGGCGCACAGACGCTCGCGCTGCGCCATCGGCTTGAAGCCATGCCCAATGGCGGCACGGTGGCGATCAGCATTCCGCTGGCGCCGTACCGCTGCCCACCCGCGCCGTACGAGCGCGCGTGCCTGATCGCCCACTGGCTGCAACACGCCAAGCCGGATTCACGCGTGCTGATCCTCGATGCGAATGACGACGTGACCTCCAAGGGCGCGCTGTTCAAGCGCGTGTGGGCGGAACGTTATCCACAGCACATCGAATATCGCCCGCAATACAACGCCGTCGATATCGACGCCACGGGCCGCGTGCTCAAGTTCGACGTGCAGGACGACGTGCAGGCGGATGTGGTCAACCTGATTCCGCCGCAGCGCGCCGGGGCCATTGCCGTGCAGGCCGGGTTGGCGACGGCCAATGGTCGCTGGTGCGAGGTGGATTTCCTGTCATTCGAATCGAAGGTGGCGCCCGGCGTGCATGTGATTGGCGATGCCATCCAGACCGCGCCGCTGATGCCCAAATCCGGCCACATGGCCAACCAGCACGGCAAGGTGGCCGCCGCCGCCGTGGTGACGATGCTTGCCGGCCACGCGCCCGATGCCTCGCCGCTGTACGCCAACACCTGCTACAGCTTCACCACGCCCGACGAGGCGATGCATGTAGCGACCGTCCACCGCTACGACGCGGCCGAGCACACCATGGTGACCGTGCCGGGTGCCGGCGGGCTCTCCGATGCGCCTTCCGCGGCCGAGGGCGCGCTGGCACAGGGCTGGAGCCGGGCGATCTGGTCGGACATGCTGGGCTAGGCACACGGTCCTGCGCGGCACGAACAATGCGCAAGATTGTGCAAGTCGTGCGGCCCGCACGCGCCTAGAGTGCATCACAAGGCCGCGCGGGCGGCCGCCTGACTTTGCCAATCATCATGTCTCCCAAGGATCTGCTGCTGGCCCTGACCGTCGTGCTGGTGTGGGGCGTCAACTTCGTCGTCATCAAGGTGGGCCTGCATGGCGTGCCACCCATGCTGCTGGGTGCGCTGCGCTTTGCGCTGGTCGCGTTCCCGGCGGTGCTGTTCGTGCCGCGCCCGAAGATTCCGCTCAAGTGGCTGCTGGCTTACGGCGCCACGATCAGCTTTGGGCAGTTCGCGTTCCTGTTCTCGGCCATGTACGTGGGCATGCCGGCGGGGCTGGCGTCGCTGGTGCTGCAGTCGCAGGCGTTCTTTACGCTGGCGATCGCGGCCATCGTGCTGCGCGAGCCGATCCGCTGGTTCCACCTGGCGGGCATGGCGGTGGCGGCCTGCGGGCTGGGCGTCATCGGCATGGCCGGCAATGCTTCGGCCACGGGCATGACCACGGCCGGCTTCCTGCTGACGCTGTGCGCGGCACTCTCGTGGGCCAGCGGCAACATCGTCACCAAACGCGTGGGGCCGGTGAATGTGGTGAGCCTGGTGGTGTGGGGCGCGGTCATCCCGCCGATTCCGTTTGCGTTGCTGTCGCTCTGGCTGGAGGGGCCGGAGCAGATCGCGCATAGCCTGGCGAACATCAGCGCGTCGAGTATCGGGGCGATCGTCTACCTGTCGTTTGGCGCCACCATCTTCGGCTACAGCCTGTGGAGCAAGTTGCTGGCGCGCTATGCGGCCAGCCGGGTGGCGCCGCTGTCGCTGCTGGTGCCCGTGGTGGGGCTGGTGTCGGCCGCCGTGCTGTTGGGCGAGCGGCTGGCACCCGCGCAGTGGCTGGGCGGCGTCGTGGTGATGGCCGGCCTGCTGCTGAACGTCTTCGGCGGCCGGCTGGCGGTGCGCCGGGCAATGGCCTGAGTCAAAGCGCCAGCGTTGGACCTAAAAGGTCCAGCGATGTCCCTCAAAGGTCCGCCGTCGAACCTAAAACCTCCGGCGTTGGACCTAAAACACGCAACGTTGACCCTCGCAGGGTTCATGTATGCCCCAAATAGGGGCATCGTTGATGAAAAAAGCATCAACGTCGGAGCACAAAGACGCATTGATGAGTCCCTCGGGCTTCAACGCTGCTGCTTTTTTCAGCAGCGATGCCGCTTTTTTATGCACCCACGACTGTCCAAGCCTCGGCGTTGATGCTTTTTGCCTCAACGCCGGGGCTTTTTGCTTGGCACGTGACTGGCTGACCGGCACAGGCGCGCCTAGCCGAAGCGCTTCGGGCACAATATCGGCGCAAGCGGCCCGCAACGACATGCGGGCCGCCCCTTTTTCCGGAGACCCCATGAAGTTCGCCCCCACGCTCGCCGCCGGCGCGGTGCTGGCCGGCCTGGCGCTGTCCGCCGTGCCTGCACAGGCCGCCGTTGATGCCGCCCGCGCGCAATCCCTCGCCAACCAGAACGCCTGCATGGGCTGTCACGCCGTCGACCGCAAGCTCGTCGGCCCGGCGTACCAGGATGTCGCCGCCAAGTACAAGGGCGATGCCGGCGCGCAAGCCAAGCTCATCAAGAAAGTGCGCGAAGGCGGCATGGGCAACTGGGGCCAGATCCCGATGCCGGCCAACCCGAAGATCGCCGATGCCGATCTGAAAACCGTGATCGACTGGGTGCTCGCGGGCGCCCCGGCCAAGTGAGGGATGCGATGACGGATGCCGTGAACCTTTCCCGCCGGGATGTGCTGCGCGCGGGCGCGATGATGGCGCTGCTGGTGTCCGCCGGCATTGCCACGCCCGCCCAGGCCGCCGAGTGGAACAAGACCGCCTTCAGCATCAAGGGCGTGAACGACGTGCTCAAGCAACTGGGCGGCGGCGCGGTCGACAAGGGTGGCGCAGGCGTGCACCTGACCGCCCCGGACATCGCCGAGAACGGTGCCGTGGTGCCGTTGGTGGTGACCAGCACGCTGCCGGGCACCGACATGATCGCCATCCTGGTGGAGAAGAACCCGAACACGCTGGCCGCGTCGTTCGGCATTCCCGCCGGCACGGAGCCCTTCGTGAGCACGCGCGTGAAGATGGGCGAGACCTCGGTGGTCTACGCGGCCGTGCGCGCCAACGGCAAGTGGGTGCTGGCGAGCAAGGAAGTGAAGGTCACCCTCGGCGGCTGCGGCGGTTGAACATCAGGATCGGATAAGGAGCACACCATGGCAGACCCGATGCGCATTCGCGCAATGGAAAACGGCGGCACGACCGACGTGAAGATCCTGATGAAGCACGACATGGAAACCGGCCAGCGCAAGGATGCGTCCGGCAAGCTGGTGCCGGCCTGGCACATCACCAACGTGACGGTGCAGCACAACGGCAAGACGGTGTTGGACGCGCAGTTCGGCACCGCTGTGTCGAAGGATCCGTTCCTCAATTTCAAGTTCAAGGGCGCCGCCAAGGGCGACAAGGTGAGCGTCACCTGGGTCGACAACCACGGCGACAAGCGCACCGACGAAACCACGATTCAATAAGCCCCGGAGGCCGAAATGCGACGCAGCTTCTTCCGCGTGACCGCCGCGCTGGCGGCACTGGGCGTGGCCGGCAAGGCCGCTGCACAGAACGCCCCCCGCGCTGGCGGCGCCGGTGCTCGCTACAAAGTCGTCTATCAGTTGAGCGAGGGCATCGACCAGGCCGTGCGCGCCATCGGCAACCTGCGCAACCACCTCAACGGTGCTCCCGGCACGAAGATCGTGGTGGTGGCGTTCGGGCATGGCATCGACTTCCTCGTCGAAGGGGCCAAGGACGCGCAGGGCCGTACGTTTGATGCGCCGGTGGCTGCGCTGGCCAGCATGGGCGTGGAGTTTCGCGTGTGCCACAACTCGCTGATGGCCTTCAAGGTGCCGGAAGACAAGCTACTGCTCGAAGCCAAGGTGGTGCCGGCCGGCGTGGTGGAAGTCACCCGCTTGCAGCAGGAAGAAGGTTTCGCTTACCTCAAACCGTAAGCGGCCCACGGAGGGGATGGTGAAACGTACCAAACGAATCGTCGCGCTGGCCTCGGCACTCCTTGCCGGAGTCGCCCTGGTAGCCAATGCGCAAGACGCCAAGGATCAGAAGGACAGCACCGCCGCCGGTATCGCGCAGTACCGCGAAATGCTGGCCGATGGCAACCCGGCCGAGCTCTGGGAAGCCGCCGGCGAAGAACTCTGGAAGAAGCCCGCCGGCCCGAAGCAGGCGTCGCTCGAAGCGTGCGACCTGGGCCTCGGCCCCGGCGTGGTGAAGGGCGCGTACGCCAAGCTGCCGCGCTTCTTCAAAGACACCGGCCGCGTGATGGACGCAGAACAGCGCCTCATGTATTGCCGTATGACCCTGCAGGGGCTGACGAAGGAACAGGCCTCGGCCAATCCGTTCTCGTCGCCGGGCAAGCCGTCGGACATTGAACGGCTGATGGCGTACATCACCTCGGAATCGCGCGGTGCGGCCATTGATATTCCGCTCGCCCATCCCGAAGAAAAGCGCACGTACGAACTCGGCCGCCGTATGTTCTTCTACCGAGGCGGCGCGTACGACTTTGCGTGTGCCACGTGCCACGCGCAGCCGGGCCAACGCATCCGCTTGCAGGAACTGCCCGACTTGCTGACGGCCGACGGTGCGCGCTTTGCGTATTCCACGTGGCCCGGCTATCGCGTTTCGCAAGGCGAGGTGCGCACCATGCAGCACCGCCTGTACGACTGCCTGCGCCAGCAACGCTTTCCGGAACCGCTCTATGGCAGCGAGGTGATCACCGCGCTGGAGCTGTTCCTCGCCCGCAACGCCAACGGCGGCAAGATGGACGCGCCGTCGATCAAACGCTGAGGTCAACCGACCATGCCACACATGATCCGACTGACCCTCATTGCGTTGGCACTCATTGCCGGCACCGCACACGCTGCGGATGCCGCCAAGGCCATCACCGCACCCAAGCCCGAGGCGAAGGCCGACGCCGCACTCGCCAAGGTCATTCACGAGAGCTTCGTCTCTAAGGGCCCGGCCACCGTGGAAGGTGTGACCGAGCGCGACGACGTGCAGAAGACCTGCAGCCAGTACGCCGACCGCAACGCCGTGCCCGCCGCCATCGCCAAGCCGCTGGAAGATGCGCAGATGAAGACCATTCGTTATCCACAGGATGGCAAATGGTTGGGCGACTGGAAGGAAGGCGAGAAGACCGCGCAGAGCGGCCGCGGCATGCAGTTCTCCGATCCGGCGGGCGGGGCCAACGGTGCTAATTGCTATGCGTGCCACCGCTTGTCGAAAGACGAGGTGTCGTACGGCACCATCGGCCCGTCGCTGTATCAGTACGGCAAGCTGCGCGGCGATTCCGAGGCGATCCTGCGTTACACGTGGGGCAAGATCTATAACTCCAACGCGTATGCCGCGTGCTCGAACATGCCGCGCTTTGGGCACAAGGGCATCCTCACCGAGCAGCAGATCCGCGATGTGATGGCGCTGTTGTTGGACCCGGCCTCACCAGTCAATCAATAACGCCATGCATACGATTCGACGGTTCCTGATGTGGGCAGCAGCGGCGATGGTGCTCGCTGCAGCGCAGTTCACCAATCAGGCACAGGCCGTCGAAGTCGGCGATGTGGTGACAATGCCCGATGTGCAACTGCTCGACGGCACCCGCGTGCCAGGCGAGTCGTGGCGCGGGCATCCGGCCATCATCGCGACGTGGGCATCGTGGTGCCCGTTCTGCGCGCTGCAGAACCCGCGCCTGCAAAAGCTGGTCGACGCCACGCGCGGCACCGACTTGCGCATCCTCACCATCAGCATCGACGCCAACCCGCAGCTCGCCCGCGACTACGTCGCCAAGCGCGGCTTCACCTTCCCGGTGACGATGGAATCTGACGCCCTGTGCGCCGCCACCGGCCCGCGCAAGGGTTTGCCGGAACTGCTCGTGCTCGACGCCAATGGCCGTGTGGTGCGCAAGGAAGTCGGCGAAATGCTCGAAGACGACGTGGCGGACTTGGCTCAGTACGCCCACCCGGCCCACCGCACCAAACCATGAACCGCCGCGAATTCGTCCAAGCCCTGGCGATTGCCGCAGCCGCCGGCCTGCGCCTGACCGACGCCCACGCCGAGTCCATCGCCTACAACGTGCCGCATTTCGGCAACGTCCACCTGCTGCATTTCACCGACTGCCACGCGCAGTTGCTGCCCATCGAATACCGCGAGCCCAACGTCAACCTGGGCGTGGGGCAATGGGCCGGGCAGCCGCCGCATCTGGTGGGCAACGCGCTGCTCAAGCGTTACGGCATCGCACCGGGCTCGCGCACGGCGCACGCGTTCACCTCACTCGACTTCACCGAAGCCGCGCGCCGCTACGGCCGCATGGGCGGCTTTGCGCATCTGGCCACACTCATCAAGCACCTGCGCGCCACGCGCCCGAACGCGTTGCTGCTCGACGGCGGCGACACGTGGCAGGGCTCGGCCACATCGTTGTGGACCAACGGGCAGGACATGGTCGACGCGGCTCTCACGCTCGGCGTCGATGTGATGACCCCGCACTGGGAGATGACCTACGGCGCCGACCGCGTGCGTCACGTGGTCGACCACGACTTCAAGAACAAGGTCGCCTTCGTCGCGCAGAACATCCAGACGGCGGATTTCGGTGACCCGGTGTTCGACCCTTACGTGCTGCGCGAGTTGAACGGCGTGCCGGTCGCCATCATCGGCCAGGCGTTTCCGTACACGCCCGTCGCGCACCCGGCGGACTTCACGCCGGATTGGACCTTCGGCATTCAGGAAGAGCGGCTGCAGAAGATGATCGACGAGGCGCGCGGCAAGGGCGCCAAGGTGGTCGTGCTGCTGTCGCACAACGGCATGGATGTCGACCTGAAGCTGGCCTCGCGCGTGCGCGGGTTGGATGCCATCCTCGGCGGCCACACGCACGATGCGGTGCCGGCACCGATCAAGGTCAGCAACCCGGGCGGCGTGACGCTCGTCACCAACGCGGGCGCCAACGGCAAGTTCGTCGGCGTGCTGGACCTGGACGTACGCGGCGGCACCGTGCAGGACATCCGCTACACGCTGCTGCCCGTGTTCGCCGATCTGCTGCCGCCTGACCCGACCATGACCGCGCTCATCGAACGTACGCGCGCGCCGTACAGAGACAGGCTCGGCGAGGCGCTCGCCACGAACCGTGGCCTGCTGTACCGGCGCGGCAACTTCAACGGCACGTTCGACCAGCTCATCGTCGATGGTCTGATGCAGGCGCAGGGCGCCGAGATCGCGTTCTCGCCCGGCTTCCGCTGGGGCACCACGCTGCTGCCTGGCGAGGCCGTCACCATGGAAGCGCTGATGGCGCAAACCGCCATCACGTACCCGGCCACCACGCTCACCGAGATGACCGGGGCGACCATCAAGACCGTGCTCGAAGACGTGGCCGACAACCTGTTCAATCCCGACCCGTACTACCAGCAAGGCGGCGACATGGTGCGCACCGGCGGCCTGCGTTACACCATCGACCCGATGAAACCGATGGGCCAGCGCATCACCGACATGCGCCTGGGCGACAAACCGATCGACGCCGATCGACGCTACAAGGTAGCCGGCTGGGCCGCCGTGTCGCCCGAGGCACGCAAGGCCGGCGGCCGCCCGGTGTGGGATGTGCTGGCCGACTGGCTGCGCGACCAGCGCGAAGTGACCGCGCGGCCGCTGAATACCCCGCGCATCGTGGGCATGGCGGACAACCCCGGCATGGAGTTGGGGCCGGGTTGACCCGCGATTGAAGACGCGCCGGGACTTCGGGTAGACTTATTTTTCACGGGCCGATAGCTCAGCTGGGAGAGCGCCGCGTTCGCAATGCGGAGGTCGGGAGTTCGATCCTCCTTCGGTCCACCAACTTACCGGCAAAGCTTGTCCAGCGATGCCAAAAAAACCCGCGATGCTGCAAAGCCTCGCGGGTTTTTTATTGCCGGCATTGCCCTGGTTTTACCGTTGACCCCGAGGCACCTCCCGCTCGGAGAACCGTGTCACATCAAGTGCGAGTCATGGAGACGCCACCCTCGACGAGCAGCGTCGTACCCGTCACGAAGCTCGACAGATCGGACGCAAGATACAGCGCCGACTTGGCGATCTCTTCTGGATGGGCCATCCGTTTTAGCGCGTGGATGCTTTCGACAAATGCTTTCTGCTCGGGCGTGCTGGTTGCCTCACGCCCCATCTCGGTGTCGGTACCGCCCGGCATCAGCACGTTGACGCGCAAACCGGACGGACCGTACTCGGCGGCGAGCGTGCGCGTCAGGCCCACGAGGGCAGCCTTGCTTGCGGAATACGCAGCCATCCCGGGAAAGCCAACCGTGTAGCCGACGAACGACGACGTGAAAATCAGCGAGCCGTGCTGGCGCGCGAGCAGCGCTGGAATCTGATATTTCGCACCGAGGAAAGCGCTCGTCAGGTTGGTCTCGAGCGTGTCGCGCCAGCCGTCCAGCGTGATGTCGGTGACGCTACCGAGCGCTCCCATCGTCGCGGCGTTGTTGAACGCCACGTCAAGCCCGCCGAAACGGCCGACGGCCAACTCAACAGCATTCTTCGCGCAACGCTCGTCCCGCACGTCGCCTGCGAGTGCCACCGCCTTGCCACCGCAGTCGGCAATCTCGTCGACCAGCGTGTCGAGCAGCGCCGCACGGCGCGCAACTAGAACGACGCTCGCGCCTTCCTTCGCAAACATCTTTGCCACCTCACGGCCGATGCCTGAGCTGGCGCCCGTCACGATCGCAGTCTTGTCAGTGAGAAGAGCCATGTCCATTTCATTTTGATGATCCGAGCGGCAGCGTAGGCGTCGGTGCGCCGTCCAACACTCCGATTCTTGCGACTCAAATCCATGCGGTGCGTTGGCGTTGACGGCGCGAAGGCAAGGAGAGCGCGGCACGCCATGGAACGTGCCGCAGCCGATCAAACCGTCACGACGATCTTGCCGAACTGCGTGTTCGATTCAAGAAAGCGGTGCGCGTCGACGATCTCGTCAAACGCAAATGTCCTGGCGATTACCGGTCGCAGCGCTCCCGACGCCAGTCCATCGAGGATGAACGCCTTCGCAGCCTCGAGCTTGACTGGGTTGCCGGTGATCTCGTGCACGAGATAGCCACGCAGCGTCAGGGTCTTGCTCAGCACAGCAAACAAGGGGAAAGGCGTCGGCTCCGGGCTCAGGCCACCGTATTCGATGAGGATTCCGCCACGCGACATGGCTGCCGTGAGCGGCTCGAAGATCGGGCCGCCGATCGAGTCCAGCACCACCCGCACACCTGCCGCCCCTGCAATCTGCTGCAGCCGGGCCGCGAGATCCACCTCCTCGGTCGCAACCACGTGGGCGGCACCCGCAGCGAGCAGGGCGGGGGCCTTTGCCGACGTCCGGGTGATGGCAATGGGTGTCGCGCCGACGGTGTTCGCGATCTGGATTGCAGCCAATCCGACACTGCTGGATGCCGCCGTCACAGCCACAAAGTCGCCTGGGCCAAGCTTGGCGATGCCGATCAGCGCACCGTAGGCAGTGAGATACGGCATCCAGACCGCAGCCGCTGCCTCCCAACTGAGCAACGGTGGATGCTTGACGACCAGCGCGGCAGGAAACGTGACCAGCTCGCCGTATGCAGGCCAGCGGACCATCGACTGCGGCGGCACGATGCTGACGGCATCGCCCGGCGCAAACGCCGTCACACCGGCACCCACCGCCTCGACAACACCCGCTGCCTCCAACCCAAGCCCGGAAGGGAACGTCGGCTTCTCGATATACGCCCCCGCGCGCAGCAGCGCTTCGGCCCGATTGAGCCCCAGCGCCTTGACGCGCATCTGCACCTCGCCCTGGCCCGGCGGCAGCACATCGACGTGTTCAATGTGCAAGACCTCCGGACCCCCATGCTGATGAAAACGGACAACGCGTGCCATATAGCCCCCAGTCGAAACTCAATAAAGTTAATCCACTGTAGCTGCGCACTTTTTTTCGATAAATGGTCGATAATCGATGAGAGTAGAAACCAATGGTTTTTAATATGGACCGTCTGACCAGCATGGCCGTGTTTGTGAAAGCCGTCGACCTCGGCTCGTTTGCGGCCGCCGCAGACGTGCTCGGCCTATCCGGCCCGATGGTCGGCAAGCATGTGCTCTCGCTGGAAACGCGCCTGGGTGTGCGCTTGCTCATTCGCACCACGCGGCGCCAGAGGCTGACCGACTTCGGGCAGGCCTACTACGAGCGCTGCAAGGTCGTGCTGGCCGAGGCGGAAACGGCAGATGCGCTCGCGGCCGATCAACTTGGTGAACCGCGCGGGAGGTTGCGCGTCACCATGCCCGTGCACTTTGGCCGGCGTTGCGTGGCCCCCGTGCTGCTGCGGCTCGTGCAGCAATACCCGGCGCTGGAGTTGGATCTCTCGTTCAACGACCGTTTCGTCGATCTGGCCGAAGGCGACTACGACATCGCCATCCGCACCGGCAGTCTGGAGGACAAGGCAGGTGTGATCGCGCGTCGTGTGGCCCGGCAGCGCATGATCGTCTGCGCATCGCCCGCGTATCTCAATGTGCATGGGTATCCCACGACCGTCGACACACTTGGTCAGCACCAGGCCATCGTGTACCGCCGGTCTGGCCGCATCAGCCCCTGGCTCTTTCCGAGTGACGGGCATCCACCGGAGGAGATCATTCCGCTCAATCGGATGCGGATGGATGATCTCGACGCGATTGCCGATGCCGCGGCCCTCGGCATGGGGCTCGCATGGCTTCCGTCCTGGCTGGTCAGCGATCGCATCCAGACAGGCGCGCTGGTTGCGCTATTGCCCGACCGCCCTGCGTTTCTCTATGACGCCTACGCACTGTGGCTGCAGACGCCGCACTTGCCGCGCAAAGTCCGCATCGCCGTTGATGCGCTTGCCGAGGCACTGCCCGCGCTGATGACGTAAGCAGCGCCCGTGTTGTGATGTGGATAACCCCCACCTCCCTTTGTGGATAACTTGTCGGACAAGCGTGTTGGTTTTGCGGGGGTGGAATGTCGATGGTGCGCGAACAACTTGTCCACACGCAGAGGGCCGTGGATGCGAGTGACCCCACTCATCCACACCGGCGCACATTCGGTCCGATGGGTTGTGCGTGCTGCAAACCATTGACGCTAAAGGGCTTTTTTGGGATATCCACAGAAACTATCCACCGTTATCTACTACTACTATCTTTATATATACAAAGACGTAAACAGAAACAGACAGCAGGCAGCAGGCAGCAGGCAGATTTGGGCCGCCGCATTTTGAAGCACGGCCGAATCGCCATCATGTCATCTCACGTCATGTCACGGCAGCGGCCATCGCTTGGGCGCTGATCACGAGGTTGCGTCCGGCGGCCTTGGCTTGGTAGAGCGCGGCGTCGGCGGTTTCGATCAGCATGTCGGTGCTGACGGGCTCCACGCCGGGCATCACCGTGGCACAGCCGGCGCTGACGGTGACGTAGCGCGACGGCGCGGCGGTTTCGATGCGCAAGCGGAGTACGGCTTCGCGGGCACGTTCGGCGAGCGACTGCGCGTCGGTTGCGTTGGTTTCCGGTAGAACGATGACGAACTCTTCACCGCCGTAGCGCGCGATGAAGTCCGCCGGCCGACGCACCACGCCAGCCAGCGCAGCGGCCACCGCCACGAGGCTGGCATCACCGCGCAGGTGACCGAAGGCGTCGTTGTAGCGCTTGAAGTGGTCCACATCCATCATCACCAGCGAAAGCGGGCGTCCGCTGCGTTGCGCGGCACGCAGGTGGGTGCCGATCCGCTCGTTGAAGACGCTGCGGTTGTACACGCCGGTCAGGGGATCGTGCATGGACGTCTGCCGCAACGACACGTGCGCCTCGAACAGCTGCCGGTACAGCATGGTGACTTGCCACACCAGCACGCAGACCAACACCCCGGGCGCGAACATGCTGAACAGGCGCGCGACATACCAGCCGACGGTAAAGCGGTCGGGGCTGAGCAGGTTCAGGGTGGTGTCCGTGAGGCAGGCGAGTGCGGCAATGGCCAGCCAGACATCAAGCACGGCGCGCAAGCGGCCGCTGGCCACGACGGCCAGCACGGCGATGACGTTGATTGTCCACAGGGCGGCGGCCACCGGGTTGCCGGCATTGGTTTGGCCCAGCGGAGGCGGCAGGTTGGCCACCAACGCCACGCCGCACAGCAACGCGCCCACGGCCACCGGCCCGCCAATCAGCAGCCAGGCCCATTGGTAGATCTGGCCTGCGCGAATGGCGTCTTGCGACACCCGCTCGCGCACCAGCACGGCCACGATCACGAACCACGGAAAGCCGCCGTGCCAGAAGACCCACATCCACACCGCGCTGGTAGGCCGTGCGCCCAACAGGCCGGTGGGCGAGAACAGGCCCGGAAACATCAGCAGTTGCAGGGCAACGGCCAGCGCCGTAAAGGCATAGGCCCCGCCGAGCGCCGCCAGCATCGGCTGCCGCGTCACGGTGAATTGCGCGCCCAGCAAGAATGCTGCGATGACGGCCGTGGTGAAGACGGTCAACGCGCACATCGGCATGAACGGCGGGATGGCGGGCCAGGGCAGACTGGCATTCGGCGCACTGAGCCCCAGCGTCAGCAGGATCAGAAGCGCGACGGTGCCGGCCAGGACGAACTGCGCGCGCGTCGTCGGCTGGATCAGCAAGCTTTCCATCTCCACCCCCCGGGGCTCGTTGTGGTCTTGCGTGTGCGATTCGCCAAGGGGCTGCTGTGACTCCGGCAGCGCCCGGTCACGCCATGTTGGGCGCCCTGGCGGCGCGTTGACGTGTCTCCATCATAGGCAGCCGCTGGCGAGGGGAAAAGCCTAGGCAGGGATCAGGGTCGCTGTGCCCCGCCTAAGTCTGGCGGCATAGGCTTGCGCGCAGTCCGGCTCCAAGGCAATTGAAGGGAACACCCGGTACGGTGCACCGGACAAATCGCCGTCAATGAACGCCGCACATGAAATCACGCCAGCCGCTGGCCTACGTTGTATGGAATCGCTGAATCACACCTTGTTTCTCTGGATCAACGCGCCGGCGGACCCGTCGCCCGCCATCGTCTGGCTGGCCATGGCGTTTGCTGAATACGCCATCTGGCTGGTGCCGCTCACCCTCGTGGCGGGCTGGCTATGGGGCGAGCCGACCACGCGCCGGCAAGCCTTGCAGACCGGGGTGGCCGCGGCGCTGGCGTTGCTCGTCAACGTGGGCCTGGGTCTGCTGTGGTATCACCCGCGCCCGTTCGCGATCGGCCTGGGTACGAACCTGTTGCCGCACGCGCCGGACTCATCCTTCCCCAGTGATCACCTGACGGCGTTGTGGACGGTGGCGTTCAGCCTGATGTGGAACGCGCGTCTGCGCCCCGTGGGCGTATTGCTGGCGCTGCTGGGTTTGCCGATGGCGTGGGCGCGTGTCTACCTGGGCGTGCACTATCCGTTCGACATGGTGGGCGCGGCGGCCGTGTCGGCGTTCTGCGCGTGGCTGTGCAGCGGGCGCGTGGCGCATACGCTGTCGGAGCCGTTGCATCGCCTCGGGCTGGCAGTGCATGGCGTGGTACTGGCGCCGTGCGTGCGGCGCGGCTGGGTGCGCCGGTAGCGTTGGGCGTTCACCCATGCCGGCGCCAGGCGCGCCAGAACAGCACGAGGGCGACCACCGTGGCCGCCACGTTGTACAGCATCGCCAGGGCAAAGGCATGGTCGTAGTGCGCGGCGTGGCTGGCAGCGTCGATGCCGTCCGCGCCCTCCACATGGCCAAGCAGCGAGAACAGCAGCACACCCACCACCGTCACGCCCACTGCATTGCCGACCGCCTGCATGGTGGTGACCGTGCCGGCGCCCATGCCGGCCTGGGCGGTTTCCACACTGCTCAGGATGGTGTTGAGCGACAGCGGCAGCACCATGCCCTGACCAAAACCGCCAATCACCAGTGGCACGAGCAGCCATGCATGGCTTGCACCGGCCTGTGCCATCGTTGCCAGCAGCGCGAGGCCCCCGGCGAACAGCGCCATCCCGAGCCATAACGCGCGCTGCCCGATGCGCTCGGCCAGGCGGGGCGCGATCAGCGAGCCGGAAAAATAGGCAACTGCCGCCGGCGTAAACACCAGCCCCGCCATCAACGGCGACAACCCACGCCCAAACTGCAGCAGGATCGTCAGCGCCAGAAAATACGAGCTGATGGCCGTGTAGAACAGAAAGATCGCCAGCACGCCCAGCACGAAGCTGCGGTTGCGGAACAAGGCCATCTCAATGATCGGCACGCCGCCCGCGGCCGACAGCGCGCGCTCCACCCGGACAAAGTACCGGAACACCACCAGCGAGGCCAGTGGCACGGCCCAGGACCACCACGGCCAACCGGATTCGCGACCCTGCATGATGGGCACCAGCAGCATGCCCAGCGCCGCCGCGCCGGCCACCGCACCGTGCACATCGAGCCGCGCCGCCACCGGCGCCCGCGACTCCGCAACAAAGGCACGCGCTGCCAGCAATGCCGCAATACCGATCGGCACATTCACCAGGAACACCGCCCGCCAGCCGGCAGCATGCGCGGCCAGCGGATGCGCGATCAGCAAGCCCCCGATAATCTGCGAGACCGATGCCGCCACGCCTTGCACCGCGCCCATGGTGCCGAACGCGCGGCGGCGCGCATCGCCATCAAACAGCACGCGTACCGAGGCCATCACCTGCGGCATCAGGATCGCGGCGCCCAAGCCCTGGCCGACGCGCATGGCAATCAGGATCCACGGTGTCGTTGCCAGCCCGCACAGCGCCGAGGCCAGCGTGAACAGCGCCATGCCCACCAGGAACATGCGCTTGCGCCCGAACAGGTCGCCCAGGCGCGCACCGTTGAGCAGGAACACCCCATACGCCGCGCTGTAGCCCACCATCACGAGTTGGATTTGCGCAAAGCTGGCGTGCAGGCTCGCGCGGATGTCCGGGATCGCCACGTTGACGATGAACAGGTCGAGGATGGTGACGAAGTTGCCAGTCAGCAGCGCGGCCAGTGCCGGCCAATGCCGTGTAGCAGCAGGCGCGGCGACGCGGCCGCCTGCAAGGGAGTCCGTTGACATAGCGGGGCTCGATAATTAATATACGGTCGTACGTATACTAAAGGTGAATCGGCTTACGTCAAGGACCGATTGCGGAGGCCCCACTTGTCCACAGGGTATTTGCCATGAATGAAACCGACGGCCGGCGCCTGCGTGGCGAACGCGCGCGCGCCCAGGTGCTCGAACACGCCACCACCATCGCCTCCACCGACGGGCTAGAGGGGTTGACCATCGGCCGCGTGGCCACGGATGCCGGCGTGGGCAAGGGCAACATCCAGGCGCTCTTCGGCGACAAGGAAACGCTGCAGCTCGCCACGCTCAATGCCGGTGTCGAGCATTACTTCACAACAGTGGTAGAACCGGCGTTGGCGCTGGAGAGCCCGCTGGCCCGCCTGCGCGCGCTCACGGAGGGCTGGTTCGACTACGTGGCCAGCGGGCAGTCGCCGGGCGGGTGCTTTGTCTGCGCGGCCAGCTACGAATACCGCGCACGCCCCGGCGCCATCCAGGATCGCGTGCGCAGTTACCGCCAAACGGTGCGTGCGCGTTTTCGTGACGTGATTACGGCGGGCATGGCCGCGGGCGAATTGCGCGCGGATCTGGATATCGACCAACTCATCTTTGAAATCGAGTCGTTTCGCTCCAACGCCAACGTCGCATTTTTGATGGACGACATGACGGTGTTTGAACGCGCCCGCCGCAGCACGCAAGCGCGCATCAACGCCGCCGTCGCTTAAACCGGCTCGGTCGCCGGGGCCGCCCCGCATAGCGGCGAACACCCGCACCGCATCGTGGGGTACGGAACGTTATGGCCACGGCCCTCTCTATGTCCGGGGTGGCCACAACACTCGGTACCTATTTTGTTGCGTTCAGCACAGTCCACAAAGCCATTAATATGCGGCCTTTTCCGATGCGCTGAATGTACGAGCGGCGTGATACCGGAGTGCCTGCGCTATCTGACCTAAAATGTGTGCCGCAACGTTAATTTTTGCGGCGACGTTGTGGCACATTGGAGCCAGTTTTATTTGCAGCCGTCTCAAAACAAGTCGAATAGGAACCTGCCAACATGAACTGGACCGCGACCCGACCGATCCGCGTGGTCGTGCTCGATGACCATGCCGTCGTCCGTCACGGCCTGGCTGCGCGCCTGAAGCAGGAGGCCGACATCGAGGTGACCGGGATGTTCGCGTCGGGCCGGGAAATCGTGCAGGCCCTCAAGGACAACACGGTCGAAGTGGATGTCCTGTTGATGGACTATTCGCTGGGTCCGGCGGAAATCGATGGGCTCAACCTGATCCGTCTGATCCGCGTGCGGTATCCGGACTTGAAGATCCTGGTGGCCTCGGCACACCACAACAAGGCGACGGTCGGCATGGTGATGCATGCGGGCACCCGTGGGTTTGTCGGCAAGGAAGAGGAGTTGTCGGAGCTGGTCCGGGCGATCCGGACCGTGGCGGCCGGCGGCAAGCGCCTGAACGCCGCATTGGCGGCAGAGATGGGGCACGATGCGCTGGCTGACACGCCGGCGGCCGCGCCGGCCACAGATGCCGCAAAACTTTCCGCTCTCGTTGACCGCCCCGAACTGAGCCCGCGCGAGCGCGAGGTGCTGCGCTGCTGCCTCGACGGCATGTCGGTGACGGACATCGCTGAAAAGTTTGCACGCAGCATCAAGACCATCAGCTCGCAGAAGCGATCGGCCTATCGCAAGCTGGGCATCGAAAACGATATCGAGCTCTTCAAGATCAAGCAAGAGCTGGAGGGGCAGTGAGCGCCAGCGGGTCTGCGCGACCCCGCCCGCGCGTGTTGGTCGTCGATGACCAACCGGCCAATCTGCTGATCCTCGAATACCAACTGCGTGCGCTCGACTGCGATGTCGAATTGGCTGCCGATGGGGCCCAGGCACTGCAGAAAGCGGCGGCGGAGTCGTTTCACCTCGTCCTGCTGGACTGCCAATTGCCCGATATTGACGGCTACACCGTGGCCGAGCGCATCCGCACGCGTGAATCCGGCACGGGCGCTCACACGCCCATCCTCGCGATTTCCTCCACCACAGACGATGAGCACCAGCAGCGCGTGATGGCCAGTGGCATGGACGGCATGCTGACCAAGCCGATTCACGACGATGTGCTGCACGACCTGATCGCGCTGTGGTGTGACAACGGTGATGCCTCGCCCGCACCGATGCCGGTTGCCGTCGATGCAGGGCAGGATCTGTGGCGCGTCTATCTGGATTCGCTCGATGACGATCTGGACCGCCTGGCCCGCGCGATGGCCACGCACGATCTGGAGGCGACCCGCCACGCGGCGCATCGCCTCAAGGGGGCGGCTCTGGCGGTAGAGCAAGGCGCGATCGCGCAGCGTGCCGCCGCATTGGAGGCGGCGCTGAAGCAGACCGCCGCCATCCCTGCCGACGCGCAGGACACGCTGGCCGAACTGCGCCGCCAGCGCGACGCATTGCACGCCGGCAGCACCGCCGGCTGACCGCCACTGAACGCCTGAGCAGCTCAGGCGTTGTGCAGCACACGCAGCAGCAGGTTCTCCAACTGCTTGACCTCGGCTTGCGAGAACCCGCGCAGCAAATGGTTCAGCACGTCGATGATCAAGGGCCGGATCTCCGGATACAGCGCACGCCCTTGCTCGGTCAGTGAGACCACCACCGAGCGGCGGTCCGCATCACTGGGCGCGCGCTTGACGATGTTCTTCTTCTCGAGCCGATCGATCAGCCGCGTCATCGCGCCCGGATCGTAGTGCAGCAGGCGCGAGAGTTCGGCCGGTGTGGTGGCCAGGTCTTCGGCCAGGTAGATGACCACCGTCCACTGCGCGGCGGTCAAATCCAACGACGCCAGGGCGCTGTCGATGTTCGTCACCAACGCATGCCGGACCCGGTGCACGAGCCGGCCGATGTTGGTGTCGCGATCCATGGTGTCAAGCTGGTAGGCGCCCTCGGTAATGGTGCTCGCGGTGGCGGCTTCAGGTGGTGCTTGTACGTCAATACTCATGATGGTGCTCCCCGTTCTGCCGGTGATCCGGCTTGTCAGGCGCGCCTTGCGTTCCCTGTCTGCCCCGGTTGCGCGGGCGTGCTCCATTGCACACTAATCTTCGCTTGCCCAGGCCGTCAAGCCGGGATCGACACCAACGCGCATCATCAAATTTCATTGGATACCGCACCAAAACGATTGCGGTTACCAAGGGGTGGGCGGCTTCGTATCATGGTTGAAACGTCGCGGCCGCACGCGGTGCGAACCATGTGGCGCGACGTGCCTTTCCTCCTCCAAATTCCCTTTTTCAGTGCCATGAACCTCCACCTTCAGAACAAGCTCGCCCTCGTCAGCGGGTCCACCAAGGGCATCGGCTATGCCATTGCTGTAGCACTGGCTGCCGAAGGCACCCGCGTCATCGTCAATGGGCGCACCGAAGCGTCCGTGAGCGACGCCGTCGCACGCGTGCAGGCCGATGTGCCCGATGCGCAAGTCGAAGCGTTTGCCGGCGATTTGTCCGACCCGGCCCAGGTCGATGCCCTGGTCAGCCGCTTTCCCAAGGTCGACATCCTCATCAACAACCTCGGCATCTTTGACCCGCTACCGTTCGAAGCCATCGACGATGCGCAGTGGCTGCACTTCTTCAACGTGAACGTAATGAGCGGCGTGCGCCTGTCCCGCGCGTACCTGCCCGGTATGCGTGCGCAGAACTGGGGCCGCATCGTGTTTCTCAGCAGCGAGAGCGGCGTGCAGATCCCGGCCGAGATGATCCATTACGGCGTGACGAAGACCGCGCTGCTGGGCCTCTCGCGCGGGCTGGCGGAAGTGACCGCCGGCACGGCCATCACAGTGAACGCCGTGTTGCCGGGGCCAACGCGTTCGGAAGGCGTCGATGAGTTTGTCGGCAAGCTCTCGGGTGGCCAGAGTTTTGAGGCCTTCGAGAAGACCTTCTTCGAGACCGCCCGGCCGACCTCGCTCATCAAGCGCTTTGCCACGCCGCAGGAAGTGGCCAATCTGGTGGCGTATGTGGCGAGCCCGCTGTCGTCAGCGACCACGGGCGCTGCGCTGCGGGTGGACGGCGGGGTGGTGAAATCGGCGTTCTAGGTGCACCGAGGTTGGCTCAGTGCCCGCCAGGCATTGCAATTGGCTGCCTGACCGGCACAATGCGAGCCTGAACGGCTTTTGAGGACCCTGATGCAACGGCGTTGGACGATGTGGTGGCTGGCGGCAGCAGCGCTGGCGCTGGTGGGCTTACCTGCGCAGGCTCAGCCAGCCGCCCCCGAGGTGGAACCGCAAATCGGGTTCTACTACGGGCGAGATGTGCCGGTTCCCGAACTGCAAGCGTTCGACTGGGTTGTGCTGGACCCGGCCAGTGCCGGTGCGTTTGACCCGAAGCAGCCATCGCCCACCGCATGGTTCGCGCGGGTCGATCTTGCACAGCAGGCCGATGCAATGCGCAGGGCCAATTGGCCTGCCGACGTGCTCGATGCGGTGTTTGCTCCGCTGCTGGTGCAGGGCTACCAGGGCTTCCTGCTCGACGGGCTCGATACGCTGCAGCGTGCTACCCCCGATGCCGGCAACGCTGTGGCGGCCTTGCTGCAGGCGCTGCACAGTCGCGCGCCTCAGACGAAGGTGCTGGCCGGTGGCACCGCATGGCTGGATCGGCTTGCCCCGCAACTAGCGGGCGTGGTCACCCCGGGGCTCGTACGCGAGCGGGTGGGCGACACGAGTTTGCGGGATGTGTCCGAGGCCGATCGCGCTGCCCGCGTCGCCGCGCTGCGCAGCATCGGCACGCAGTATCACCTGCCCGCTGTCGCGCTCGATTACTGCGCCAGCTACACCCGCGCGTGCTTGCGCGACACCGCCAACGTGGCGCGCTCAGCGGGCGTCACCGCCTACGCCACCACACCCGCTGTCGATGTCATCGGGATCGGCCGTCTGGAGGTGATGCCGCGTCGCGTGCTGCTGGTCGAGCCGCAAGAGCCGGGCACCAGCACCAATACGCTGCCCTCGGTGCTGTACCTGGCCATGCCCCTCAACTACCTCGGCTACCGGGTCGAGGTGGCCGATGCGTACCAGCCGCTGCCCACCGTCACGCCGGATCGCTACGCCGGCGTCGTCACCTGGTTTGATGCCAATGCACCGCACCCTGGTGCCTGGGCTGCGTGGCTCAGGAGCGTGGTCGGTGCCGGCGTGCGCGTCGCAATGTTCAATCAGTTTGGTCTGCGCATGGATGCCGCCATGGCGCAGACGCTGGGCCTGGAGGTGGTGCCTGGGACGCCGTCGGAGGCGCTGTCGATCGTCTCGCGTGATCCCATGGTCGGGTTCGAGCTGCAACCGCACCCCGACCGACGCAGCACCGTGGGCGTCAAGGTGGGCCGGGGCACGCCGGGCGCGAAATCGCTGTTGCGCTTGTCGGCGGGAAGCTATGTGGTGGACGCGGCGGCCATCATGCCGTGGGGCGGCTACGTGCTGCAGCCCTTTGGCGTGTTCCGCATGCCCGATGTGGACCAGGCGCGCTGGGTGATCCAGCCATTGGCATTTCTGCGCGAGGCGCTGGCATTGCCCGCCATGCCCATCCCCGACACCACCACCGAAAACGGCCGCCGCCTGATGACGGTGCATATCGATGGCGACGGTTTTGCCTCGCGCACGGAGTTTCCGCCAGGCGAGTTTTCGGGGCAGGCGCTGCAGCGCGAGATCTTTGCGCGCTACAAGGTGCCGACCACGGTCTCCATCATCGAAGGGGAGGTGGCGGCCAACGGTATGTACCCCAAGCTCACGCCTCAGCTGGAGCCGATTGCGCGCAGCATCTTTGCGCTGCCGTATGTTGAGCTGGCGAGTCACACGTTCTCGCACCCCTTCAACTGGCTGCGGACGGTCAATCCACCCGAAGAGGCGGTCACGCCCACGGCCGGCGCCGCCGATTCCTTCTCGCTCAGGATTCCCAACTACCGCTTCAACCTCGACCGCGAGGTGGCCGGCTCGATCGACTACATCAACACGCGCCTGGCCCCGCCGGACAAGCGCGTGAAGGTGCTGCTGTGGAGCGGCAACGGCCAGGTGCCGCCGGCTGCCGTGCAAGCGGCCAACCAGGCCGGCGTACTCAGCATGAACGGCGGCGACACGTACATCACGCGTTCCAACCCCAGTTGGACGGCGGTGGCGCCGTTGGGTGTCGACAAGGGGGGTGGCCTGTTCCAGGTCTTCGCTCCCGCGCAGAACGAGAACATCTACACCAACCTCTGGCAGGGCCCGTATTACGGCTTCAGGCGTGCCGTCGAGACCTTCGAGCTGACCGACAAGCCCTATCGCTTCAAGCCGATCGGCATCTACTACCACATGTATTCGGGCACCAAGCTGGCATCGTTGACGGCGCTGCGGCAGGTGTACGACTGGGCACTCGCGCAACCGGTCATGCCGGTGTACGCGTCGGACTACATCCGCAAGGTGCTCGACTTCCGTAGCGTGGCCGTCGCCCGTGATGGTGACGCCTGGGTTGTCCGGGGCGCAGGCGACTTGCGTACCGTACGTTGGAGCGCCGACGGCGTGCCACACCTGGCCGACGCGCGTGACGTGGCTGGTTATCAGCCGGGCCCCGGAGGCACGTACATCCACCTGACGAGCGGCGCCGCACGCTTCTCGATCGACAGTGCCCCACAGGCGTTGCCCTATGTGCGCGAGGCCAGCGGACGATTGTCCAACTGGCACCGTGCGAGCGATGGCCGTTCGCTGTCGGTGGAAGTGGCCGGCTATGTGCACCCGTTCATCCGCTTCGCCAACGCACAGGGGTGCCGGGCCACCGTGGACGGCCGCGATGCCGGCACCGCGACGGGCGCAGATTGGCGCCTCGATCTGGGCCCGGGTGACCCGGCGAAACCGATACCCAGGCACGTAGAGTTGCGCTGCAGCCGCTGATGCAGCGGCGAAATGCTCAGAAAAAAGCGCAGATAAACGTTTGCGCTCAAGCTTTTCCCAGGCGATCCGTTGTTAACCCGACTGACCCTGAGGAGCAAGCATGCGAGCGTCTGCGCCCCAACGCCAATCTTCTGAACGCACCACGAGTCTGGGCACGCGGCTGGCCGTGATCGGCCTGGCTGCGCTGGTGCTCGTGTTCGGCCTCTTTGCACTGGCGATTTCGCAATCGAGCCTGCGCACGCTCGAAGCCAACATGCAGTCGGCCATGCACGACCAAGAGGCCGCCATGCGCGACATGATCGCGCTGTTCGACGGCACCATGCGCACCGAAGCCGATCGCTTCCTCACTGCCTTTGCCGATGCGGCGCCGGGCCCGTACACGGTTGACCCGGCGCAGACCGTGGAGGTGGCCGGCAAGCCCACGCCCACGTTCAAAAGCGGCGACACGGTGTTGAACCTCAACTTCACCGTGCCGGACAAGTTCTTCGCGCGCACCGGCGGCACCATCGCCACCGTGTTCGCTCGCACCGGCGACGATTTCGTGCGCGTGACCACCTCGCTCAAAAAGGAAAACGGCGAACGCGCCATCGGCACGCTGCTCGATCGCGCCCACCCGAGCTACAAGGCGCTGATGGCCGGCGAGCCGTTCCGCGGCCTGGCGTGGCTGTTTGGCGTGCCCTACATGAGCAAGTACGAGCCGGTACGTGATGCGTCCGGCAAGGTGATCGGCGCGCTGTACGTGGGCGTGGATGTGCGTTCGGAACTGGCGCTGCTCAAGGACAAGATCCGCGCGCACGGCATCGGCCAGAGCGGCGGCTACTTCGTCATCGACGGCAAGCCGGGCGCGGACCAGGGCAAGGTGCTGATCGACCGCAACACCGCGCGCGAAGGCAAGAACCTGCTCGACACCAAAGACGCCGATGGCCTGGCCTGGGTGCGCGAGATGATCGACCGCAAGGACGGCACGCTGCGCCATACGCTCGCCGACACCGATGGCGGTACCACGCGTGAACGCTTCACCGTGTTCACGCAATACCCGGATTGGAAGCTGGTGATTGCCGGCACGGCCTATGTGGATGAACTGGAAGCCGACCTGGTTTCCGCGCGCAACCGCTTCCTGCTCCTGGGCTTGGCTCTGGGCGCACTGCTGGCTGGCGGCCTGTACTGGATGCTGCGTCGCGCCGTGAGCACGCCGCTGGCCGAAGTGGTGAACGTGGCCCAGCGCGTGGCCGCTGGCGATCTCACGCATCGCCTGCCTGCCACCCGCCGCGACGAAATCGGCCAGCTCATGCGCGCCGTGAATGGTGTCGGCGATGGCCTCACGGGCATCGTCGACAAGGTCCGCGCCAGCGCCTCCACCATCGCGTCGAGCACCGGCCAGATCGCCGCCGGCAATGCTGACTTGTCTGCCCGCACGGAAGCCCAGGCCGGCAGCCTGGAGCGCACCGCATCGAGCATCGAAGAATTGGCCGCCACCGTGCGCCAGAACGCCGACAGCGCCCAGCACGCGCACGACATGGTGCAGTCCGCCAGCGAGGCGGCTAACGCTGGCGGGCAAACCGTCGAGCGGCTGGTCGGCACCATGTCGGGCATCCACGCCACAGCGCAGAAAATTGCCGATATCACCGGCATCATCGACGGCATCGCCTTCCAGACCAACATCCTCGCGTTGAATGCCGCGGTGGAAGCCGCGCGTGCCGGCGAGCAGGGCCGCGGCTTTGCGGTCGTGGCCGGCGAAGTGCGCAGCCTTGCCCAGCGCAGCGCGGCAGCCGCCAAGGAGATCAAGGAACTGATCAACCGCTCGGTGGAGGAAGTGCGGGCCGGCAACGAAGCCGCACGCGGCGCGGGCGACGCCATGCAGGACATCGTCACGCGTGTGGAGCGCATCGCCGGCCTGATGGGCGAGATCAGTCACGCCTCGCGCGAGCAGTCGCAGGGCATTGAAGAGGTCAATCGCGCGGTGACGTCGATGGACGAAGTGACGCAGCAGAACGCCGCGCTGGTCGAAGAAGCGGCTGCTGCCGCAGAGAGCCTGCGTCAGCAAGCCCAGGAATTGCGCGGCGCGGTGGATGTCTTCCGACTCACATGAGCGTGGCGGAAGGGCCTGGATGGGTGACACTCTGTTGCAATCGGCGCCGATCTGACGACCGATCTGTGCAAAGCTGTACCGCGCGGAACCGCAGCGGTGCCGTGGCGCTCGCAACAGGCTATCCGCCGGTTCTTTTTGCAACGGAACGTGGCGGCAGACCCATCAGCCCAAGCGCCAACGTCCATGTCAGCCATCGGTCACGCCTTCCATTCCGTCGTCGCCATTGACGATCACCCCATTGTTCTGGAATCCATCCAGGCGTTGCTTGCGGGTTCACCACACCTGCAACTCGTCGCCACCGCCGCCGATGGCGCGCAGGGCCTGCAACTGATCCGCTCGGCGCGGCCCAAGCTGGCCATCGTCGACATGAACCTGCCGGGCCTCGATGGCCTTGAACTGGTGCGCCGCGTGCGCGCCCAGCAGCAGGACATCGGCCTGGTGATGACCTCCGCCGAGACCACCGGCAACGAGGCGCGGCTCGCCTTCCTCGCCGGCGCCAACGCTTACGTTCCCAAATCCGAAGCGACGTCCGTGCTGACCGCAGCGCTCCTGCTGGCCGCGCGCGGCTACCTGTCCTTCCCGACTTCCGCGATGGGCGCGTCGGAAGGCGCGGGCCTGGCCACGCTCACCAAGCGCGAAATGCGCGTGAACCAGCTCGTCGCGGAAGGCCATCGGAACACCGAGATCGCCAAGCGCCTGGGCATCTCGCCCAAGACGGTCTCCACCTTCAAGCACCGCATCACCAAGAAGATCGGCCACTCCGCCTGATCGACAGGCGTTTGCGCAAAAAAAAGGACCGCTGTTGGGCGGCCCTTTAAAGTCGATATGAAGCTGTGAAACTGTCATTCAAGCTTCGGCCAGAATCATAAGCGAAAACCGTGATTCCTCAAGTCTTTAATTTTTATCATCATCTGGATTATTTTAATGAGCATGTGGCTTACAACCTGTAATCCATTGGATTTCAAGTTCGTGGGGCAGGCTTACGTGGATCATGGGCGGCGTTGTAAGTATTTGATTTGTTTTGGTAATTTATAAGAGGTGGATTAGGTTTCATATTTACCACAGAATGACTTCACTCATTGTTTGATCAATGGTCTCGGCATACATAATGGCCATCGATCGCAAATCCTTGCGATAGTGTTTTTCAAGGAAAACGATATGAAGATCAAGCTGTTTGCGGCTGCTGCCGCAGCCCTGGTTTCCGCAGGCGCATTTGCACAATCGAGCGTGTCCCTGTACGGCGTGGCTGACGCCGGCGTTGAGTGGGTGAACAAGGCCCCGGGCAATGGCGACTCGCGCGTGGCAATGCAGTCGGGCAACATGTCGGGTTCGCGTTGGGGCCTGCGTGGTGTTGAAGACCTGGGCGGCGGCCTGAAGGGCATCTTCAACCTGGAAAGCGGTTTCAACATTGACACCGGTACGTCGGGCCAACCGGATGCAAACGGCAATGGTCGTCTGTTCGGCCGTGCCGCTTACGTTGGTCTGCAAGGCCAGTGGGGCCAGCTGACCTTGGGCCGTCAGACGAACCTGCTGTACGACTTCGCGCTGAACTACGATCCGATGGCCATCGCTTCGCGCTACTCGATCGCCTCGCAAGACGCCGCCCTGGCTGGCCGTGCTGACAACGCCGTGAAGTACATCGGCACGTTCGGTGGCCTGACGGCTTCGGCGCTGTACTCGACGCGCAATGATGGTCAAGAGGTCGCCGGCAACAACAAGCTGGGCCGTGAATGGAGCGCCGGCCTGAACTACGCCAGCGGCCCGTTCGCAGTTGGTGCGGTGTATGACCAAATGAACAGCAACACGACCGGTCTCCTGGCGGACGTCAAGACGCAACGCGCCACCGTCGCCGGCACATATGCATTTGGTCCTGCCAAGCTGTACGCAGGCTATCGTTGGGCCCATGCAACCGGCCTGCCTGTCGACTCTGCTCGTTCCAACCTGTACTGGCTGGGCGCCGGCTACCAAGCTACGCCGGCTCTGACTCTGACGGGCACCGCCTACTACCAGAACTTCAAGACCACCGGTGCGGGTAACCCGTGGCTGTTCGTGGTGGGCAGCGACTACGCGCTGTCCAAGCGCACCGATGCATACTTGAACTTGGCTTACGCCAAGAACAGCAGCAACGCAGCGCTGCCGCTGGGCGTGAATGGTATCGGCGACGTGTTCACGAGTGCCGACGGCAGCACCAACAACCAAATGGGCGCTGTGGTCGGTATCCGCCACAAGTTCTGATCGACCTAGATCGGTTGCTTGAATGAGAAACCCGGGCTTTGGCCCGGGTTTTTTATTGGCTATTGCGTGCGGCGGTCTAGTGCAGGATCACCCGCCGCACCAGCGCCACCAGCGGCGGACGGATCGACCGCTCCAGCCCCGGGCGCAGCCGCAGCGGCTTGAGCAGCATCTTGGCCGCCATGTCGATCGGCAGGTGCGCCCGCACCATGGCGCTCACGCGGGAATTGAGTGCACGCACATCGGCTTCGGGCACGTCGTCCTCGCCGCGCTCGATCCGTAGTACGTTGCGCAGGGCGATCATCGAGTCTTCGTTCTTGATCTCACGCAGGCGCGAGGCGAGTGCCTTGAGTACCCGCATCCGGCCGACGCCTTCGCGCGCGTTGCAGGCGTTGAAGAAGCGGAAGAAGTGTTTGTAATGCCGGACTTCGTCGGCGGAGATGCGGCTGGCAAGATCGCGCAGCACGGGTTCGTCGGCTTCGGCGGCGGCCTGGGCGATGGCGCGGTAGAAGGTGGCGGTGCCCATCTCGACCACGCAGCGCGCCACCATTTCCAGCGCTTGCGTGGGCTCGAACTGGTCGACCGAACAGGTGACGGAGTATTCCTCGAAGAAGCGGGCGTAGCCGTGTTCCCAATCGAACTCCGGCCAGACGGTTTCGACGTAGCGGCGCAGCGCGCGGCCATGCTGCAACTCTTCGCGCTCCCAGTGGTGCGTCAACCAGTGTGCGGCTTCGGGCTGGTCGGCGTAGTACTGGGCGAGGTTGCCGGCGTAGAGGTCGGAGCCGCTTTCCACAAACGAAGCACAGACCACCAGGTAGAACAGCGTGCGGTTCTCGCGCACGCGCGCGACGTTGATGCCGCCGTAGTTGATTTCCTGCATCGACCACGGCATCGGCTGGCTTGCGGATGATGTTGCTTGATGAGCCTGTGACACGGCGCGTCCTCCGTTGGCGGTGCAGCAAAAAGCGGGCCGCTTCTAACATGAGAATGAAACATCACGTCTCGTGTTTCAATGACAGATTCGCGTCAACAAAGGTTCCTAACAGTAATCTCCTGCGGTTTAAGTGACGACATCGTCATGGCGTCGGCGTCGCTTCGGCGGGCTGTGCACCATCCAGCGCCGTACGCGTGTGCGCGTGCCGGAGCCCATACGTGAAGGCGCACAGGGCGACGAGCGCGCAGGCCACCATCGCCCGTTCCACAGCTGCGTAGCCGCCCGTCGCTTTCCACAGCAGCGCGCCGAGCCATGGCGCACTGGCCTGGGCCAGCAGCACGGGCGTCATCATCAGGCCGTTGAGGGTGGCGTACTGGTTGCGCGACACCAGTTCTGGCATGGCGATCGCGCGCAGCATGGTGTTGATGCCGTTGGCCGCCCCGTAGATGAGTGCGAAGGCTAACAGCAGGGGACCGCTGGAGAGCGCCAGCAGAACGAGCGCCACGGCCATGGCCGCGTACGTGGCCGGGGCGACGCGAACGGGATGCGCCAGGCGAAAGCGCATCATCGCCAGCCGGCCGAGCACTTGCGCCGGCCCAATGAGGGCCGCAATGAGCAATTGGCGGCCCGTTGGTACGCCCTTTTCGGAGAGCAGCGGGATCAGATGGGCGCCGAGCACCGTGGCGATCAGGCTGACGGCCACGAAGGCCAGCACCACGGCCCAGAACACGGGCAGGCGCAGCACCATGCGCCATGCCGAGGTGTGGATCGGCGCGGCGTCGTCGACTGTGCTCGCCGGCGCTGTCTGGGGCGGCCGCACGCGCAGTCGCAGATGCACTGGCAGGCAGATCAGCACCTGCACCAGTGCAAACGCCTGCAGCGTATGCCGCCAGCCGATGTGCTCCACGCCCCATTGCGCTAGCGGAATACAGATCGTGCTGGAGAACCCGGCGATCAGCGTGAGCCCGATGATGGGCCGCTGATATGCATCGCCAAACGCCTGGCGCAGCACGACAAACGCCGGGTCGTACAGCGTGGTGGCCATGGCCACGCCCATCGGCAGCCAGAGCAATAGGAACGCGGTTTGATTGGAGACTAGCGACCACGTCAGCAGGCTCCCCGCCGCCAGCATCGTGCCTGTGCCCATCACGCGGCGCGCGGGCCAGCGGTCCAGCGCGCGCCCCACCCAGAACGAGCACAGTGCCCACACCAGCAGCCCCAGCGAGAACCCGCCCGCCAGAAACGGCCGCGCCCAGCCGAGCGTGTCATGCATCGGCGCCAGGAAGACGGTGAAGGTGAAATACAGGGTGCCCCACGAGACCGTTTGCGCGAGGCCAAGCAGCAACACAAGGCGCCGACCTTCGGGCGAGGCTGGCGAGAGCGGGGAGGTCATGGAGGTGGAAGCGAAGGGGCGATGGGCCTGCGTAGCGTGTGGGAAATTCTAGCGGCGCGTACTGAATCGCGCGTGCCCCGATCGACGGGGTGGCTCGGCTAGTGGCTGCCCGCCAGCGCGCGCAGCGCCGGCGTATCGACAATTTCCACCGTTCTGTAATGGCAGCGAATCCACCCGGCGCGCTGCCACGCCTGTAAGTATTTGGAGATGGTTTGCCGCGAGCGCGCCAGCATGCGGCCCAGCTCTTCATTGCTGGCAGCCACGGTGCGGCCGTCACCGGCGCGGGCCAGTTGCAGCAGGCGCTGGGCCAGGCGCGCATCGGCGGGCATTTCGCTGGCGTGCTCGAACTCGTCGAAGATCAGCCGGATACGCTGGCAGAGCTGCTGCATCAGCGCCCACATGCCGGCCGGATAGGCAGACACCACGCGCGCAAATGCCGCACTGCCCAGCAGGATGAGGGTGGTCGGCCCTTGGGCGTGGGCACTGTGCGTGCGGCCGCCGCCGTCGATGAGGGCGATCTCACCAAACCATTCGCCCGCGCGCAGCACGCCGTAGACGAGTTCGCTGCCGCCGTCCGTCGTCCGGCTGATGCGCACGCGACCCCGCACGATCAGGAACATGCCCTGCGCGGGGCCGCCGTGGGGGTGGATGCATTCGCCGTCGGGGTAGGTGATGAGGCGCGCGGTGGGGGCAATCTCGGCCAGCAACGCGGCAGGGGCATCGCGCAGCCAGCCCTGGGCCAGTTGCCCCGGCGTGGGGGCGGAAGCGGTATGGGAGGCGTCTGGGGGCATGACGGCAGGATGCGGCAAGGGCGGTCCGACCATTGTCAAACGCTTGACAGTCTGCCGGCAAGGCCGGGCAGACAATGGCCCAGCGTTATCCACAATGGTTATCCACAGTAGTTGTCCACAGTGGTTATCCACAGCAGTCATCCACACCAAGCTGCGCACCCATGACGCGGCATTCCAGACCCGTTCAGGCGACGAAGGAGACACCCCATGACGCACGACACCGCCTCGCGCGCGACGTTTTCCCACATGGAGCATGGCACCCGCGAGGACTGGGCCGCCATTTCGGCCGAATTCATGCCCTATGCCCGCGCGTTGCCGGACCGCGTGCTCGCGCATCTGAAGTTGCTCGATGGCGATTGCGGCGGTTTCCCGATCGACCGCCTCGCGCATTCCCTGCAGACCGCCACGCTGGCCCACCGCGACGGCCGCGACGAGGAATACGTCGTCTGCGCGCTGCTGCACGACATTGGCGACACGCTGGGCAGCTTCAACCACCCGGACATCGCTGCGGCCATCCTCAAGCCGTTCGTGAGCCCCGAAAACCTGTGGATGGTCGAGAAGCACGGCATCTTTCAGGGCTACTACTTCTTCCACCACCTGGGCCTGGACCGCAACCTGCGCGAGCAATACCGCAGCCAGCCCGAGCTGTTCGAACGCACCGCCGAGTTCTGCGCCAAGTACGACGCCGCCGCCTTCATGGCCGATTACGACAATCTGCCGCTTGCCTTCTTTGAGCCGATGGTGCACCGCGTGCTGGCCAAGCCGCGCAACTCCATCTACGTGAAGGAAGGCGAGAGCGAACTGTCCAAGCCGAAAGCCGAGGCGGCGTAAAGACCTAGGGCTTTACCACGTTCACGGGCGCGCCGGCCGCCCACGCTGCCACGTTGGCGAGCGTCGTATCCGCGATGCCCGCCAGCGCCTCGCGCGTAAAGAACGCCTGGTGCGCGGTGACGATGACGTTGGGGAACGTCAGCAGCCGCGCGAACACGTCGTCCTGCAGCACATCGGCGGAGCGGTCTTCGAAGAACAGATCCGCTTCTTCCTCGTACACATCCAGCCCGAGGTGGCCGAGGTGGCCGGACTTGAGCGCATCGATCAGCGCGGGACTGTCGATCAGGCCGCCGCGGCTCGTGTTGATGAGCATCGCGCCCGTCTTCATGCTGGCGATCGCGCCGGCGTCGATCAGGTGGTGCGTATCCGCGTTGAGGGGGCAATGCAGGCTGACGATGTCGGACTGCGCCAGCAACGCTGGCAGCGGTAGATACGTCACCCCAGAGGCCGTCAGCGCGGCCTGCGGAAACGGATCGAACGCCAGCACCCGGCAGCCGAAGCCTGCCATGATGCGCGCAAACACCTGCCCGATCTGCCCGGTGCCGACCACGCCGACGGTTTTGCCGTGCAGGTCGAAGCCGAGCAGCCCATCCAGCGAGAAATCGCCCTCGCGTGTGCGATTGCAGGCGCGGTGCAGGCGCCGGTTGAGCGTGAGGATCATGCCGACCGCGTGTTCCGCCACAGCGTGCGGGGAATACGCCGGCACGCGCACCACCGTCAGCCCCAGGCGCTGTGCGGCGGCCAGGTCGACATGGTTGAAGCCCGCCGAGCGCAGCGCGATCAGCCGCGTACCGCCGGCCGCCAGGGCGGCCAGCACATCCGCGTCCAGGCAATCGTTGACGAACGGGCAGACCACCTCGAACCCGGCCGCGAGCGGCGCGGTGTGCACGTCTAGATGGGCACGCTGAAACACCAGGTCCAGCGTGTGTGCGCCACGCGCCAGGGCGGCGCGGAAGCTGTCTTCGTCGTAACGGTGGCTGCTGAAGAAAAGGATGCGCATGGCGGCGGAGCGAGAAGGGGATGCAGACAGCTTACTCGCCCCGCCGGGCGGCGCACACGGTCCTCAGAGCGTCAAGACGATGCGGCCGTCCACCTTGCCGGCCTTCAGGTCAGCCAGGACCTGGTTGATGTTGTCGAGCTTGTCGCGGTGGATGTGGGCGCGCACCTGGCCTTCAGCGGCAAACTGCAGCGATTCCTGCAGATCACGCCGCGTGCCGACGATGGAGCCGCGCACCGTGATGCCATTGAGCACCGTGGAGAAGATCGGCAGCGGAAAATCCCCCGGCGGCAGCCCATTGAGCGAGATCGTGCCGCCACGCCGCACCATACCCAACGCCTGCGCAAATGCGCTGCGCGACACCGCCGTCACCAGCACGCCGTGCACGCCGCCAATCTCTTTCTGAATGACAGCGGCCGGGTCTTGCTGGGTGGCATCCACGACGAGCTTGGCGCCCAGGTCGCGCGCCAGTGCCAGCTTCTCGGGCGCCACATCCACGGCCACCACATGCAAGCCCATGGCGATCGCGTATTGAACGGCCACATGCCCCAGCCCGCCAATGCCTGAGATGGCAATCCACTGGCCGGGCCGCGTATCGGTCATGCGGATGCCCTTGTAGACCGTAACCCCCGCGCACAGGATGGGCGCGATCTCTTCAAAACTGACTTGCGCCGGCAGATGGCCGACGTAGTTCGGGTCGGCCAATACGTATTCGGCATACCCGCCGTTGACGGAGTAGCCGGTGTTCTGCTGTTCGTGGCAGAGGGTTTCCCAGCCGGAGAGGCAGTGCTCGCAATGGCCGCACGCGGTGTAGAGCCAGGGCACGCCCACGCGGTCGCCTTCCTTGACGGCGGTCACGCCTTCGCCCACTGCCGCCACGAAGCCGACGCCCTCGTGGCCGGGAATGAACGGCAGGCGCGGCTTGACGGGCCAGTCGCCGTCGGCAGCGTGCAGGTCGGTATGGCAGACGCCGGAGGCTTCCACCTTGACCAGGATCTGGCCGCGCCCAGGTGTCGGAACGGGCACTTCCTCAATGCGCAGGGGTTCACCAAACGCGTGGACAACTGCGGCTTTCATCGACTGGGCCATGGAACATCTCCTGGTTGGGGGAAATACCAGTCTGGTCGACGCGCGGCCGGTGCGGGTTGACGTGCGTCAACGGTGCCGGCAAGGCTGTTAGCATGCCGGCATCTTTTGGCTTTTCAGCGAGCAGTCCCTTGCCCGTCACCCCAACTTTCCTCTGGCACGACTATGAAACCTTCGGCGCCGTGCCACGCCGCGACCGCCCGGCGCAGTTCGCGGGCATCCGCACCGATGCCGAACTCAACGAGATCGGCGAGCCCGTCGAGCTGTTCTGCCAGCCGTCCAACGACTGGCTGCCCGATCCGGTGTCGTGCCTCATCACCGGCATCACGCCGCAGCAGTGCGCCAAGCAGGGCATCCCTGAATACCGCTTCGCGCAGGCCATCGAGCGCGAACTGGGTATGCCCGGCACCATCGGCGTCGGCTACAACACCATCCGCTTTGACGACGAGGTCACGCGCCACCTGTTCTGGCGCAACCTGATCGACCCGTATGCGCGCGAGTGGCAGAACGAGTGCGGGCGGTGGGATTTGCTCGACGTGGTGCGCACCACGTGGGCGCTGCGCCCCGAGGGCATCCAGTGGCCGAAACACGAAGATGGCAAGCCGAGCTTCAAGCTGGAGCACCTCTCGCAAGCCAACGGCCTGGTGCATGAGGCCGCGCACGATGCCGTATCCGACGTGCGCGCGACGATTGCGCTGGCGCGCCTGATCCGCAACGCCCAGCCGCGCCTGTTCGACTTCTGCCTGGCACTACGCAAGAAGGACCGTGTGATCGCCGAGATTGGCAATGCGCCGCGCCCGCTGCTGCATATCTCCGGCATGTACGGCGTGGAGCGCGGCTGCATGGCGGTCGTCTGGCCGCTGGGCGGGCACCCGACCAACAAGAACGAGCTGATCGTGTGGGACCTGGCGTTCGACCCGACCGAGCTGTTCGACATGGATGTCGCCACCATCCGCGAGCGCATGTTCACGCGCACCGCCGATCTGGCCGAAGGCACGACGCGCCTGCCGATCAAGTCGATCCACATCAACAAGTCGCCCATCGTCATCAGCAACATGAAGACGCTGCAGCCCGCACAGGCTGAACGCTGGGGCATCGACTTCGCAACCGTCGAACGCCATGCCGCCATCGCCCAGGGCGCGCCGGACATGCGCGAAACGTGGCGCCGGGTCTACGCCCGCGAGTTGGAGCCGATTGCCGACGTGGACCAGAACCTGTACGGCGGCTTCGTCAGCAACGACGATCGCCGCACGCTCAACGAACTGCGCACGCTCAGCGGCGAGCAGCTCGCGCAACTGCACCCCGATTTCGCAGACGAGCGCCTGCCCGAGCTGCTGTTCCACTACCGCGCGCGCAACTTCCCCGATACGTTGAGTGAAGAGGAATACGAGCAGTGGGAGCAGTTGCGCGCCGAGCGGCTGTTTGAAGGCGTCGGCGGCTATCTCACCTTCGAAGCCTTCGGCGAGCGGCTGCAGCAATTGGGCGCCGAAGCCACGGAGAAAGGCGACACCCGCGCGCAGCACATCCTGCAAGACCTGTACGACTACGCGCAGCAGATCGTGCCGGGTTAATGACCCACATGCACAAAGAAAAACGGAGGCCGAAGCCTCCGTTTCTTCATGGCGATGCCGACGCGATCAGGCCGCGCGCTGCGCCGCTGCCGGATCACGCCATTGCGCGAGCAGCTTGTTCCAGCGGATACGTGCGGCGGCCAGGTTGGCCTCCTTCACGTGGCCGAAGCCGCGGATGTCTTCCGGCAGGCGCGCCAGTTCCACGGCCTGTGCCAGCTTTTGCGCCGACAGCCCCTTCACCAGTTCCTCCACCAGCGCACGGTATTCGCCGATCAGCGCGCGCTCGGTGCGGCGCTCTTCGGTCTTGCCAAACACGTCGAATGCCGTGCCGCGCAGGCCCTTGAGCTTGGCGAGCACCTTGAAGATGCGCATCGTGTTCGGGCCGAAGCGCTGCTTCACCAGATGGTCCTTCTCGTCGCGCTTGGCCAGCATGGGCGGCGCGAGCCAGAAGTTGAGCTGGTAGTCGCGGCCGGGTTCGCCTTCGAACTGCGCGCGCAGCTTGTCGAGGAAGGCTGGATCGGTGTACAGGCGGGCGACTTCATATTCGTCCTTGTACGCCATCAGCTTCGACAGGTTGCGCACCACGGCTTCCGTGAGCGCCAGCGGTTGGCCGGCGCCAACCACCGCCGTTTCTGCTGCACGCACACGCTCAACAACGGCGCGGAATTCCGCAGCATACGCAGCGTTCTGGTACGCGGTCAGCAGATCGACGCGGCGGGCGATCAGCGTGTCCAGCGAGGGCAGGGCGATCACATCCGCCTTGGCGCGAGGTGCATCGTCGGCCAGCTTCAGCACCGCATCACGATCCTGCGCGAGGTGGCGGCCCCATTCGAACGCGGTCTTGTTCTTCTCGACCGCCACACCGTTGAGTTCGATGGCGCGGAGGATGGCGTCGTACGTCAGCGGCAGCCAGCCCTTTTGCCACGCAAAGCCCAGCACCAACGGGTTGGTGTAGATTGCGTCGCCCAGCAGGCGCACGGCCAGCGTGTTGGCGTCTTCAAACGCGCAGGCGTCGCCGACGGCCGCACGGATGTCCGCCTCGGCCGAGCTGCCCGGGAAGCGCCAGTTCGGGTTCTTGATGAAATCCGCCGTGGGGGAGGCGGTGCTGTTGACGATGGCGCGCGTCTGGCCATGCTGCACCTTCGACAGCACTTCGTCCGACGCCGAGACAATCGCATCGCAGCCGATGACGAGATCCGCCTCGCCCATGGCGATGCGCGTGGCGTGGATGGAATCCGGGCGCTCGCCGATCTGCACGTGCGAGAGCACCGCGCCACCCTTCTGCGCCAGGCCGGCCATGTCGAGCACGGTCACGCCCTTGCCCTCGATGTGCGCGGCCATGCCGAGCAGGCCACCGATGGTCACCACGCCCGTGCCGCCCACGCCGGTCACCAGCACGCCGTACGCGCGCTGGATGGCGGGCAGTTCAGGGTGCGGCAGCAGCGGCAGGCTGTCCATTGCAATGCCGCGCGATTCCGGCTTGCGCACTTGCGCGCCTTCCGCCGTCACAAAGCTCGGGCAGAAGCCGTTCACGCACGAGAAATCCTTGTTGCACGACGACTGGTTGATCTTGCGCTTGGTGCCCAGCTCCGTTTCCAGCGGCTCGACCGACAGGCAGTTCGACTTGACCGAGCAGTCGCCGCAGCCTTCGCACACGGCGTCGTTGATGAACGCACGGCGTGCCGGATCGGCCATCGTGCCGCGCTTGCGGCGGCGGCGCTTTTCGGTCGCACAGGTCTGGTCGTAGATCAGCACGCTGGTGCCTTGCACCTCGCGCAGTTCGCGCTGGATCGCGTCCAGGCGATCGCGGTGGTGCACGGTCACGCCTTCGGGCAGCTTGATGGCGGCGTTGTACTTCTCCGGCTCGTCCGTAACGATGACGATGCGCGACGTACCTTCGGCATGCACCTGCGCGGCAATCTGCGGCACGGAGAGCGGGCCGTCCACCGGCTGGCCGCCAGTCATGGCCACGGCATCGTTGTAGAGGATCTTGTAGGTGATGTTCACCTTGGCCGCGATGGACGCGCGAATCGCCAGCAGGCCCGAGTGGTAGTACGTGCCGTCGCCCAGGTTGGCGAACACGTGCTGGTCGCCCGAGAACGGCATCTGGCCGATCCACGCCACGCCTTCGCCGCCCATCTGGCTGAAGGTGTCGGTGCGGCGGTCCATCCACACGGTCATGTAATGGCAGCCGATGCCGGCCAGCGCACGCGAGCCTTCCGGCACGTTGGTCGACGTGTTGTGCGGGCAGCCCGAGCAGAACCACGGCTTGCGCTCGGCGGTGATGCGCGGCTTGGCGAGCGCCTTTTCCTTGGCGTCGATGATGGCCAGGCGCGCTTCGATGCGCGAGCGCACATCCGACGGCAGCTCGAACTTCTCCAGCCGCGTGGCGATGGCGCGGGCGATCAGCGCGGGCGAGAGCTCGTAGTGCGCCGGCAGCAGCCAGTTGGCCATCGGCACCGACCATTCGCCGCCAGCGTTGTCGCGCTCATCAAACTTGCCGTACACGCGCGGGCGGACGTCGTCGCGGTAGTTGTACAGCTCTTCCTTGAGTTGGTATTCGAGAATCTGGCGCTTCTCTTCCACCACCAGAATCTCTTGCAGCCCTTCGGCAAACGCGCGCGCGCCATGCGCTTCGAGCGGCCACACGCAGCCGACCTTGTACAGGCGGATGCCGATGCGGCGGCAGGTGTCTTCGTCGAGGCCGAGGTCGACCAGCGCCTGACGCACGTCCAGGTAGGCCTTGCCGGCGGTCATGATGCCAAAGCGCGCCTGCGGCGAATCGAGCACCACGCGGTCGAGCTTGTTGGCACGCACGTACGACAGGCCGGCGTACCACTTGTAGTCGAGCAGCCGGGCTTCCTGCACCAGCGGCGGATCGGGCCAGCGGATGTTCAGGCCGCCCTGCGGCATGATGAAATCTTCCGGCAGGATGATCTCGGCACGGTGCGGATCGACGTCCACCGAGGCGGACGATTCCACCACGTCCGTCACGCATTTCATCGACACCCACAGGCCGGAGTAGCGGCTCATCGCCCAGCCGTGCAGGCCGTAGTCGAGGTATTCCTGCACGTTGGACGGATACAGCACCGGAATGCCGGCGGCCTTGAAGACGTGCTCCGACTGGTGCGCCAGCGTGGACGACTTGGCGGCGTGGTCATCGCCCGCCAGCACCAGCACGCCGCCGTGTGCAGACGAGCCGGCCGAGTTGGCGTGCTTGAACACGTCGATGGTGCGGTCCACACCCGGACCCTTGCCGTACCACATGCCGAACACGCCGCTGAACTTGGCGTTCGGATACAGATTGACCTGCTGCGAGCCCCAGACCGCCGTGGCGGCCAGATCTTCATTGAGCCCCGCCTGGAAGACGATGTTGTGCCCCGCCAGATGCTTCTTGGCCTTCCACAGGGCTTGGTCCAGCGCCCCCAGCGGCGAGCCGCGATAGCCGGAGATGAAGCCTGCCGTATTGAGCCCAGCGGCGCGGTCGCGCTCCTGCTGCAGCATCGGCAGACGCACCAGTGCCTGCGTGCCGCTGATGTAGATGCGGCCACGCTCAAGCGTGTACTTGTCGTCCAGGGAAACGGTTTCGAGCGCGCGGCGTAGCGCGTCGTTCAGAGGGGCATTCATGCGTGCTCCGGGTGGGGTGTGTCGGGATCACCGACAGCAGGTCTCTTTTGATGCCGCCCGCGCCGCTTCTTGTGGAAACTGGCAGACAGCCATGGGTCGGGGCATCGTAGCATCGCGTGACATTCCGAACACCGTGCAACGCAGCAAGAATGGGGGTGGGTTTTCCCGAGGTTGTAGCGTCTCGTGCACGCGTGCGTCGCGTCGGCGTGTCTGTGGGCGAAAGTTGTGCGGTGCATGCAACGTTGACGGCCGAATCGGCAAACTTGCGTCAACAAGCCAAGGTTGGAGCACTCGGCGGCTGGACATTGCCGCACCATGCCGCCATCCTCCGCGGTTACGTCTGCATTTCCCTCATTCGCGATCCGCATCATGTTCGGCACCACTTCCCTCCACGCACAGCCTCGGCACCCGCTGCCGGCCGGCTGCACGCGCGTGTGCAGCGGGGTGTCGCATGACATGCCCGGCGCCCACGTAGCCCTCCGGCACTTCCTGCTCGCCCGGCTTTCGTAAGCCGTGCGGGGCGCCGCCCATCTGGCGCCTCTGCCCCGTACGGCCACTTCCACTCAGTCTCATCTCTTAACGCTGGTTCGGCACCACCCGTGTCGGCACCAGTCCGTCCGCCATCTGCTGGTTGATCGCTGATCGTTGATCGCCAAGTTGCCGGGCGCAGGAACTGCCATGGAACTCACACAGAACTTCATCAAGGCCAAACAGCCTTGCGCGGCTGGCTATCGCTGGTACATCCGCAACCGCCACAACGGCACCGACTACCAACACCTGCTCGACAGCCTCGTGCGCGAAGGCCGCATCACCGACGCGATCTGGTTGCTCGACAACTTTGGCCCCACCGATGCCGTGCTCGAAGCCGATGCCATCGAGGCCGATGCGCTCGTCTTTGCCGGCACCATCGTCGTGCGCGGCGGCATCCATGTGGATGGCGTGTTGCGCGCGGGCCAAGCCATCCGTGCAGGTGGTGGCGTGCGCGCCGGCGAATCGGTTACCGCTGGCGGCGATCTGGAAGCCAAGGCTGGCCTCTACTGCGACGGCCCCGTCCATGTTGGCGGCGACTTGCGCGTCGGCTGGAGCGTGACTGCCACTGGCGCGGTGCATGTCGGCGGCGTCGCACGTGTGCATCGCGACCTGCATTGCGATGCCGATATCGATGTGGCCGACGATTTGCTGATCGGCGAAGCGCTGGCTGCGCGCGGCAACGTGCGCTGTGGCAAAGGGCTGCGTGCGGGTGCTGATGTCGTCGGTGAGGCATCCGTCGTGGCCGGGCACGGCATCCTGGTCGGCGCCGATCTGCGCGTGGGAACGCATCTGGAAGCGGGTTGGGGCATCAAGGCCTGGGGCGATATCGAAGCCGGTGGCGCCATCCGCGCAGGCGAGGGCGTCGAGGCGGGCGGTGCCATCGCCGCCGGGCCGGGCTATGGCATCCACGCTGGCCTGAACGTGCGCATGGACGACTGGCCCGCAAGTGCGCGCATCCGTGCGGCGGAACCGCCAGCGCGGCTCATCAGCGGCTACTGGGCGGAGGCAGCATGAGCGCTGCGCTGACCCTGCACATGCCGCCACCGGCCTTGCCAACGTTGGCATCGATGGTGCAATCGCTGCGTCGGTGGGTTGCGCCGCTCGGCCTGCGCACTGATGTCGACTTCAACAACGAAGACATCGAACGCGAACTCGACGCGCTGTATGAACGCATGCAAACGCCCGGCACGCCGCTGTATGGCATGACGTTGGACGACGGCACCTTGCCGGGCTTTCGCATTCACACGCGCGAAGCCGATGGCGAGATCTACGTCTATGTCGAAGACGTGGCGGCGCGGCGCCTGGCCGGCTACACGGTCTTCAACCGCTTGATCGAGCTGGACAAGCGCGCAGATTGCTATTTGCGTTCGCCGCACTCGAAGTACGCGTTGGCGTACCAGCGGCGCGGGTTGGCCTCGACCGTCTTCCGGCGCGCGCTCGACGGTGGGATGTGCTTGATGAGCGGCGCGCGTCAGTCCGTTGGTGTGCATGGCGTGTGGCAGTCGCTCGCCCGGCACTACCCATCGGGGTATGTGGAGGTGCGTGACAAGCGTTTGCGCTACCTGGGCGAGCACGTGGGCGATGTCGCGCTGCTGGAGGACTTGCACACGCGGCGCGTGCTGGTGGGAGCGGGCTGGAGCCTGGCCGAACTGGCCGCCGCCACCAAGATGGCCATCTGATCAGCCGGTCAGGGTTTCGATGACGTTGCGGATGCGCACGACCAGCTCGTCCATCATGCTGGCCGGCACGTTGCCATAGCCGAGCACGAGGCCGTTGTACTGCGGGGTGAATGTGCCCGGCAGGCAGAAACGCGACAGCGGCCGCAGCACCATCCCGCGCGTGCGGGCGGCGGTGCTCACATCCACGTCGGACACCGGCGCATCGAGCCGTGCGGAGAGGTGCATGCCACCCGCACCGCCGGAGACCGTCACCACCCCACCCAGGTGACGCTCGATGGCGGCTTGCAGTGCGTCGCGGCGCTCGCCATACAGACGCCGCATGCGCCGCAGGTGCCGCGTGAAATGCCCCGCCTCGATGAACTCCGCCAGCGCCAACTGCTCGGCGACACGCCCGCGCAGCATCATCGCGCCGGCTGCCTTGCGCAGCACGGGCGCCAGGGCTGGCGGCACGACCATGTAGCCGAGCCGCAGCGCCGGAAACAGCATCTTGCTGAACGTGCCCAGGTAGATGACGGGCGCATCCTCGGTCAGCCCCTGCACGGCCGATAGCGGCGCACCGGTGTGGCGGAATTCGCTGTCGTAGTCGTCTTCGATGATCCATGCCCCGGCTGTGCGTGCTTGCTGAATCAATGCAAGGCGACGCTCCAGACTCATCACCGCACCGAGCGGGTACTGGTGTGATGGCGTGATGTAGATGAGTTTCGGTGGCCGCTCGCACCAGTCGTCTGCGCTTGGGGCGAGGCCATCGGCATCCACGCCGATTGGCACGAGGCGCAGATCTGCCGCTTGCAGGGCCGCGCGCGCGCCGTAGTAGCCGGGGTTCTCGATCCAGGCGGTGTCGCCCGCATCGGCCAGCGCGCGGGCGCACAGGTCGAGGCTGTTCTGCGTGCCGTCAGTGATGAACACCTGCGCCGCGTCACAACGTACGCCGCGTGACACGCGCAGGTACTCGGCCACCGCCTGACGCAGCGCCACGTTGCCTTCCACCGGGCCGTAGCCCATCTGGCCCGGGCCGATGCGGCGCCAGCCGTGCTCCACACAACGGCGCCATTGCGCCAGCGGAAACTCATCCAATGCGGGCGTGCCGGGCAGGAAGGGCAGCAGGTCGCTCATCTCGCCGCTGGGTCGCTCCAGTCCGGTAACGCGGCGGGATAGCACCGGCGCGGGTTGCGGTGCCAGCGCCGGCGTTTGCTGCAGGCCGACACGCGCCACCACCGTGCCTTGCCGACGGCTCACCACAAAGCCTTCGGCCGCGAGTTGCTCATAGGCGTATAGCACCGAGTTGCGCGCGATGCCCAGTTCTTCAGCCAGCGAGCGCGTCGGTGCCAGTTGTGTGCCTTCTTCAATCTGACCGCTCAGGATGGCCGTGCGCAGGCAGGCGTAGAGGCGATGTTGCTGCGAGGCACGTGCACCCGCTTCGCGCGCAGCTGTGCGCTCGTAGTTCGATAGCAAGACGCCATAGTCCATCCTGGCTCCAAGATTGTGTGAATTGGTGGGTCTACGCATGGTGCCACGGTTTTTCTATCGTCGGCACGTTGATCGCCCATCTGGAGCCTTGCATGTCCACCGCTGACGCCACCTCGTCCACCGACCGCACCCGTGTCCGCCGCGTCGCGCACCGGGCCCACTACGACCGCACCACGCTGCACGCCATCCTCGACGAGGCCTACGTCTGCCACATCGCCTTCGCCGATGAGCACGGCGTGCACTGCATTCCCACCGCGTGCTGGCGCGAGGGCAATCACCTGTATATCCATGGCTCCAATGGCAGTCGCATGCTCAAGCTGGCCGCCAGCGGCGCGCAGGTGTGCGTGACCGTTACCCACCTCGACGGGTTGGTGCTCGCGCGCTCGGCGTTCAACCATTCGATGAACTACCGTTCGGCTGTCATCTACGGCGCGTTTGAGGTGGTGCCAGATGAACAGAAGCCCGCTGTGTTGGATGCCTTCATGGAAGTGCTCGCGCCCGGTCGTTCGCGGCAGGCGCGCCCAGGCAACGCCAAGGAGCTCGCTGCGACGACGGTGCTGCGCATTCCGCTGGACGAAGCCGCGTGCAAGGTCCGCGTGGGTGGGCCGAAGGATGATGCTGAAGATCTCGATCTGCCGGTGTGGGCTGGGGTGCTGCCGATGGCGTTGTTGCCGCTGGCGCCGGTGGTTGAAGCTGCGCCTGCTGGTACGCCGGATTATGTGCAGGAGTGGAGGGATAGTGTTCGGGTTGCCGCCGATGAGGCGGTAACGCTGTGAGCACGTGTATCAGCGGTGCTGTTGTTTGATGTTGTTGGTCCATCCCCGTATCGTCCCCTGCCGGGGCCGACTCACTTTTCTTTGTCTTGCCAAAGAAAAGTAAGCAAAAGAAAGGCGCGCCCGAGATGGCGACACCCTCCTTGGATTTTCGTAACCGGGCGGAGACGGGGAAAACTCGCTGCGCTCAAACAGTTCCCCGTCTTTTTTCCGCCCGCTTACAAAAATCCAAGGCGCCATCAAGGGCTCAACGTCAAAAGAAAAAGGCCAACCCATCGTGAGGTTGGCCTTGTCGTTTGGGCTGGTGCCCTGAGGGTTTGGCTTTGTCTTTTGACTTTCCTGCCCTATGCGGCGCCTTGAATTTCTGTTGCAAGGAGGAAAAAGAGGGGAGGCTTGTCTGAGCGAAGCGAGTTTGCCTCCCCTCCCTCCTTGCGACATAAATTCAAGGAGGTTGTCGCCGCATCGGGCGCGCCTTTCTTTGCTTACTTTCTTTGGCAAGACAAAGAAAGTGAGTCAGCCCCGGCAGGGGATGAAACAAGGGATGCACCACCAGAACAGAATCAATGCACGAGTTGGTTAATCTCGATGATCGGCATCAACACAGCCAACACGATGAGCAACACAACCACACCCATCGTCAGAATCAGCGCCGGTTCCAAGAGCCCAGTCAGAAACAGCGTGCGCCGCTCCAGCTCTTGTGCTTCACCTTGAGCCGCGCGTTCCAGCATCGCAGGCAGATTGCCGGTCGCCTCGCCAGAGCGAATCAAATGCACCAGCACCGGCGGAAACTGGTTCTGCGCCGCCAATGCCCGCGCCAGCGACGTCCCTTCGCGCACGCGTGTGGAGGCATCCTCCACGTTGGTTTTGAGCGCGACGTTGTTCAAGGTTTCCCCCGCGGCCTGCAACCCGCGCAGAATCGGCACACCCGCGCTGGTCAAAATCGCCAGCGTGCTGGCAAACCGTGCGGTGTTGTAGCCGCGCACGAGCTTGCCAAACAGCGGCGCCGTCAACAGCCACTTGTGCCACGATAGCCGCAACGCCGGCTGCTTGAGCAGATTGCGGATCAGCAAGCCCAACGCAACCAGCACGATCGCCGCCAGCCACCCCCAGTTCCGCACAAAATCCGACAGCCACAGCATGATGATCGTGAGCGTCGGCAGCTTCTGCTTGGTGTTGGCAAACACGCTCACCACCTGCGGCACCACGTACGACAGTAGGAAGATCACGATGGCAAACGCCACCACCGTCACGATGGCGGGGTACGTGAACGCCAGCTTGATCTTGGAGGTGAGCGCGTTGCGGCTCTCGATGTAGTCGGCCAGGCGCGTGAGCACGAGGCCAAGATTGCCTGAGTGCTCACCGGCGGAAACCAGCGCGCGATAGATGTCCGGGAAATCCTTCGGATGCTGCGCGAGCGCCACCGACAGCGAGCTGCCGCCCACCACTTCCGCGCGGATGGCGGCAAGGAGTTCGCCCACGTACGGGCGTTCGGCCTGATCAGCCAGTGCGGCGAGCGCTTCATCGAGCGGCAGGCCTGCCACCAACAAGCTGGCAAGCTGGCGCGTAACGAGCGCGTTCTCCTGTGCGGAGAGCCGCTTGCTGAAGCTCGAACCACCGCGCTTGGTGGCCTGCGCCCCGAGCGCGTCGACTATCAGCGGCGTCAGCCCACGTGCCCGCAGGACGGTACGCGCCTGGCGTGCGCTGTCGGCTTCGATGACGCCCTTGTCGGTCTTGCCGGTGGCGTCGGCGGCTTCGTAGCGGAAGGCTGGCATGCGTTATTTGATTCGTCGCGGCTCAGTCGCGCGTCACGCGCAACACTTCTTCCAGCGACGTCGCGCCCGTGTCGATCCAGCGCTGTGCATCCATGCGCATGGTCTGCATGCCCTGGCCGATGGCGAACGCCTTGATCTCGGATTCGGCGGCCTGGCGGTGGATCATGGTTTGGATTTCCGGCGTGACGGTCAGCAGTTCGTACACGCCCGTGCGGCCTTGATAGCCGGAGTTGCTGCAACGCTCGCAGCCGACGTGATGCCACACCGATTTGCGTGCCGGGGTGGCTGGCGCTACGCCTTCGGCAGCTGCCGGCATGCCGGCCACGGCCTCGACTTCAGCGGGCGTGAGTTCCAGCACTTCCTCGCGGCGGCAATGCACGCACAGGCGGCGTACCAGCCGCTGCGCCAGCACCCCCAGCAGCGACGACGACAGCAGGAACGGCTCGATCCCCATGTCGATCAGCCGCGTCACGGCGGAAGCGGAGTCGTTCGTGTGCAGCGTCGCCAGCACCAGGTGACCGGTCAGCGAGGCCTGCACGGCAATCTGCGCGGTTTCCAGGTCGCGGATTTCCCCGATCATCACCACGTCCGGGTCCTGGCGCAGGATGGCGCGCAGGGCCTTGGCGAAGGTCATGTCGATCTTCGGGTTGACCTGGGTCTGGCCGATGCCGTCCAGGTCATATTCGATCGGGTCTTCCACCGTCATGATGTTGGTGGACGCCGCATCCAATCGCGACAGCGCCGCGTACAGCGTGGTCGTCTTACCGGAACCCGTCGGGCCGGTGACAAGCACGATGCCGTGCGGCTGGTTGATCAGGTGATCAAAGCGCGCCAGCGTGCCGGCGCCCATGCCGAGCTTGCCGAGGTCGAGCCGGCCGGCTTCCTTGTCGAGCAGACGCAGCACCGCGCGTTCACCATGGCCGGTGGGCAGCGTGCTCACACGCACGTCCACCGGGCGGCCGCCGACACGCAGCGTGATGCGGCCGTCTTGCGGCAGGCGTTTCTCGGCGATGTCGAGCTGCGCCATGATTTTGATACGCGAGATCAGGGCGCCGTGCAGTGCCTTCTTCGGGCGCACCACGTCGCGCAGCGTACCGTCCACGCGGAAGCGCACGACGGACGCATTCTCAAACGGCTCGATGTGGATATCCGATGCACCTTCGCGCGCGGCCTGCGTGAGCAGCGCGTTGATCATGCGGATGATCGGCGCGTCGTCTTCGGATTCGAGCAGGTCTTCCACGGCGGGAATGTCCTGCATCAGGCGCGAGAGATCGACTTCGCCTTCCACTTCACCCACGACCTGGGCGGCGCTGCCGTCCTGCGCGTTGTAGGCGGTTTGCGTGGCGGTGGACAGCGCTGCCGTGTCGAGCGTGACCAGCTCCAGTGCGCCGAACACGCGGCCGAGTTCGGCCAGCGCCGTGCGCGAAGTTTCGGGGCAGACCCACACTTCCAGCGTATCGACGTCCTGACGGGCGACGAGCAGCTTGGCGTCGCGCGCGAACGCGTACGGCACTAGGCGCACGGCCGACTGCGAGGGGGCCTCGAGCGTGCGGGCGTCGGCGATGGGGGCTTGCGTCGTGGCCATGGGTCTTTAACCGCCCTTGCGCGGCGCGTTGCTGTCGTAGCCGCCGGAAGTGGGCGGCGCGAACTCTTGCTGGCGCGGCTGGCTGCGCGTGGTCGATTGGGGCATCGGCATCGGGGCGCCCGGGGGCACCTGCACGCCTGCGGGGCCCTTCGGCACGATCGACACGTCGCCGTAGTTGTCGGCCGGGCGCACGGTGTTCGGCGACGGCAGTACCGGCGTGTCCTTGTCGTAGGTGCTCGGCAGCATGTTCGGCGAGACAAAGCCCTGCTGCGTATCGCGCATGTAGTTGTAGCGGTTGTCCGACAGCGCGCCGGTGGCATCGGCCGTGCGCAGGATGATCGGGCGCAGGAACACCAGCAGGTTGGTCTTCACACGCGTCTTGTTCTCCGAGCGGAACAGCGCACCCAGGATGGGGATGTCGCCCAGGCCCGGCACCTTCTGTTCGCCGTCCTGATAGTTGTCTTCCAGCAGGCCCCCCAGCACGACGACTTGGCCGTCGTTGGCCAGCACATTCGTTTCGATGGATCGCACGTTGGTGGTCGGGCCTTGCGTCGCATTCTGCGTGCCAGGCACCACCGCCGACGATTCCTGGAAGATCTGCAGCTTCACCAGCCCACCGTCGGTGATCTGCGGCTTGACGCGCAGCGTGATACCGACGTCCTTGCGGTCGAACGTCTGGAATGGCGTGACGGAAGCTGCCGTGCCGGTCTGCGCGTACGAGCCGGTGGTGATCGGCACGTTCTGGCCGATCAGGATCTTGGCTTCTTCGTTGTCCAGCGTGATCAGGTTAGGTGTCGAGAGCACGTTGACCGAGCCGTCCGACCCCAGCGCCGAGAGCAGCACGCCCAGGCCAGAGGCCTTGTTGAACACGCCGAACTGGCCACCGTTGAGCTGGCCCACGTTCAAGCTGCCCAGCGCCGTCTGTGCCGCCGTGCTGCCGATGCCGCCCGAGGTGATGGTGGCAATGGTGCCGGCCAGCGTAAGCAGGTTGCCCGAGCCCGTGCCGAAGTTGGTACCGCCGCCACCGTACGTATTCGGGCCGCCCGCGCCCACCATCCACTGGATGCCGAGCTGCGACGCCTTGGTGGCCGTCACTTCCACGATCATCGATTCGATGTAGACCTGGGCGCGGCGTGCGTCGAGGTCGTCGATCACGGCGCGCAGATTGCGGTAGACCGGCTCGCTGGCGGTGATGATGAGCGCGTTGGTGGCCGGGTCGGCCTGGATGATGCCGCCGGTCGTCGGCGTGTTGTTCTGCCCGAATGAGGCGCGGAACGACGAGCTGCCGCTACCCGAGCCACTGCCCGAGCCAGAGCCGCTGCCGTAATTGGTGTTCTGCGTGTTCTGGTTGAACTGCGAGCCCGCTGCACCGCCCGCCGGTTGCGAGGTGGCGCCTTGCGCCGCGCTCTGGCCGCCCGGGCCGGTAGATTGCGCGGCGGACAGCGTGGCATCCGCCGCCACGATCGCGCGCAGCGTGGTGGCCAGCTGCACAGCGTTGGCGTTCTTGAGCGGCACCACCCAGATGTTGCCGGGCCGCGCGTTGGGCACGTCCAGCTTGGCGATCAGTTGCTTGGCCTGCGCCAGACGCGCAGCGCTCGACGCGCGCACCATCACACTGTTCGAGCGCGGCTCCGCCACCACGGAGGTCCGCAGGCTTGGGTCCGACAGCGCCGCCCCGGCACCCGCGCCTGCCGCACCGCCGCCCGACGGGTCCATCAGTTTTTGCAGCGTGGCGGCCACGTCAATGGCCACAGCGTTCTTCAGCGGAATCAACTCCGTCTCACCCGCTGCCGGGGTGTCGATCGACGCGATGATGCGGCCGATGCGGCGCAGGTTGTCGGCGTAGTCGGTAATGACCAGCGTGTTGTTGGCAGGGTACGCGGTGATGGTGTTGTTGGGCGCAATCATCGGCCGCAACACCGGCACCAGGTTGTTGGCCGATTCATGCTGCAGGCGGAAGACCTGCGTGACGACCTGCTCGCCGCCACGCGCACCCGCCGCGCCAACGCTCGTCGGCGAGCCTTGCAGCTTGGCGTCGGCTTCCGGCACCACCTTGGTAAAGCCGTTGCCCTCGACGATCGCATAGCCCTGCATGCGCAGGATCGAACCCAGCGATTCCAGTGCCTGCGAGCGCGTGACCGGCTTCTCGGTGACGAGGTTGACGGTGCCCTTCACGCGCGGGTCGACGATGAAGTTCTTGCCGGTGGCCTGGCCGACGGCCTTCACCACGGACTCAAGATCGGCATTGACGAAATTGAGCGAGACCTCGTCCCCCGGATTACCGCTCTGGGCGGACGTTGCGCTAGGCGGGGCGGCAAGGGCTGACGTCGCGGACATCGAGCCGGCCACCATTGCTGCGCAGCATGCCAGGACGATGGCGCGAACGGTGAGTCGGGAAGCGGCGTTTTGCATGGTCTCGTTCATGGTTGTCGGCGCGCTGGCTCGCGCACCGGCTGGAAATCAAAAGCGTAGTCGATGGTGCGACCCGTCACGCGGGCCCAGCAGGCTCAACAGGCCAATCAATTGTGGTTCCGACTCCGGCGTGGCACTCGCCACCCCGTCAAAATGCGCGCCCTGGCCGAGGGTGCCCTGGCCTTGCAGCGTCAACGGCCCGGCCAGCGTCGACAAGGCCAGTTGGGCCGTTGGTCGATCATTCGCGCCACCCGCACCGCCAAACGACACGACGGCCTGATAGCTGCCCAGCGGCCGCACCCGGCTGAGGCTGGATGATACCTGCTCAAGCATGACGGTCAGCGCGCCCTGGACGGTGCCCGGACGGCCCTGGCCGTGCCCAAAATCCCCCGACAGCGGCGTCCACCGCGCGCTCAGCCGGCCGTCCAGCTTGAGCGTGTTGAACGGCGCGCCAATGCCCTCCAGCAACGAGGCCGGCAACGTCATCGCACCGGGCTCGGCTTGCCAGCGCGCCGGCGACACCGTCAGCGTGACCGGCTGTTCGAGCGCGCGGTCATGCGTGACGTGCGCGCGCAGCGTGCCCGTCAGCAGCGGCAGGACATCCACCGACCACGACAGCCGCCCCGGCAGCACGGTCGCATCGGCCCCGCCCGTGCCGGCCGTGAGTGCCAGCGTGGCGCTGCCATGCCAGATACTGCCCTGGCTATCAGCCAGCAGCACGCGGTGTCCCGTCGCCTGCGCGATGCGCTCTGCGGCCCAGGCGGCCGGATATTGCGATACCACCGTCACGCCCACCGCCAGCAACGCTACAACACACCACAGCACACGCCGGCCGATGCTGGGCCGTTCGTCGGCATCGGCACGACGGCGCAGGCGCAGCGGCGGCAGTGATTCAATCCCGATCGGCACGGCGCGGTCCCGTCAATGGCCAGTGGCGGCGGGGCCTTGCAGCGTCGCCGTCACGTTGACCAGGGCGGTGGCGCCCACGTACTTGATGCTCGCGTCAATCACCTTCATGCGCTGGGCTTGTCGCACTTCCTGCAGCCATTCGGCCACGGCGCCAAAGGGCACCTTGTCCAGTTGCACTTGCACGCTTTCGCCCGACATCGCCATCCGTGTGGCTTTCAGGCCGTGGTTGGTGAGGCTCGTGGTCAGCGCCTGTTGCAGTTCGGCGCCGCGCGGCACGGGGGCGGCCGCAATGGCGGACAGCCCGCGCGCCTCCTGACCCAGCGTTTCCATTTCGGCCAGTTGGGTGCGCATCTGGGGCAGGGCTTTTTCGATGCGGCGTTGGCCCTCGAACGCCGGCTCCCACAGCAGCAGGTACACGATCACGAGCAGCAGGATCACGCCGCCGCCGGCCAGGATGCGCCGTTCACGCGGTTCGCGCTGCATCCAGAACGTGGTGGCCGCATCGCGTACCGAATCCGGCACGCCGATGCGCGGCAAGCGGCGTGATGCGGATGCGCTCGAAGCGGAGGAGGGAGAAGTCGCCATGTCGAATGCGTTATTGGGCGATGGAGACCGTCCAGCGCGAGCCAGGTACGGTGGTTTCAGCGCCGCGCGGGGCTTCGGCGGTGTCCATGTTCAGGCCGATGTTGCGGGCGGCCGTGCGCAGGGCCGCGGTGTCGGTGCCGTCCTTGAGCGTGATCGTCAACGCGCGGCCGTGGTAATCGAGCGCGAGCAGCGCATCGGGCGCGAGACCCGTGGCGGCCTGGGCAAAGCGATCGGCCAGCGGCAGGAAATCTTCGGGCGCCGATTTGCCGGCAGCCAGGCGCAGCTGCTCGACCTGGCGGCGCATCTGCGCGGGCGGGTCGAGGATCACCGGCGTGTTCGGGAAGGCCGTCTGCAGTTGCATGCGCATGGCGGCATCGAGCCGCTTCTGCTCGGCACGCAGCGTGAGCCAGCGCGCGTTCATGCCGATGAGCTGCACCACCACGATCAGCACCGCCAGTGCGATCGGCAGGCGCCAGCGCCGCCAGTCCACGCCGGCCATGCCGCCGTTGGCGAAATCGAACTGGCACAGATCGGCTTCGCCGGATGCCAGCGCGGTGCGCGCGCCCGCGGCCCAGGTGGTCCAATCCAGCGTGGCAGCGGCTGGGTCGGTCGACAGGGGTGGCGCCAATTCGCGCAACGCGGGGGAGACCATCAGCGTGGCCGGTGCCGGGGCAATGGCCAGCCAGTTGCCGACGTTGGCCGGCATCAGGCGCAGACCGTAGCCATCGGCTGGGCCGGTGCGCACGGTGATGTCAACGGCAGCGGGCGCGTCCGGGTCGGACGGCGGCGCGGCGTCGAGTGCGATGGTGGCGGCAGCCACGGCCGTTTCTGCCACTGCCACCGCAGGTTCGGCCGGCGCATCGAGTGAGGGCTCGGCACGCTCCGCGTCGTTGGCGGCTTCCGCTTGCAGCACGGCAGTCGCTGGCGTTTCAAACGGCAGGCAAAGCTGGGCCGGCAGCAGGTGACAGGTGCGGTGTTTGTGCGCGCCAAAGGTGTCCAGGATGAAGCGGACCCACGCGCGGTCGGCAATCATCAGCGCGCGCGATTGCGGCTCGCGCGGGGCACGCCAGCCACGGGCCGGCGCAGCACCCAGGCGCGGCCCCAGGGCGATATGGCATTGCTGCGCGTCCTGCACGAGGCGGTCTTCCACCAGGTTCGGCAGGGCCAGACGCAGCTTGGGCAACGCCAGCGGCGGCACGTTGGCCGGCACCAGCAGCACATCGGCGGCGGGCAGCAGGAGGATGAGGCGATCGGCGGCCGGCAGCTCGTCAGTGCGCGACGTGCCTTCACGCAGAATGCGTTGCGACCCTTGCGCGCCTTCCTCGCGCACCAGCGCAAACGGCACGGAGGCGAGCGCACCCGCCTGCCAGCGCTCGGGCGATTGAATGGGCCGGTGCGGCAGGCGCACGTACAGGGAGGTCGTCAAACCGCTCCTCTATTGATATAGGTCTTCAGAGTGTGGATGCGCTTGCTGCCAACGGAAGCGCCGGATTGCGCAAAACCCGCGATGCTGAACGATGCGGATGACAATACGGCGAAGGCTGGGGTCTGTCTACTTGCGGAACCTCCGCATAGGCAGGGGTGTTGCGGCGCCGTCATGACGGAATCGCATCCGCGCGGCGGACCCAGACGATGCGGGTGGCGTTATTGTTGACCGGATCGCCACGTGAAACAAGCGCCACTTCGCCGATCCGCGCCCGCTCATGGCGGGCCATGCCGTAGACCAGGAAGTAGTGCGTTTGCACGTCCAGCAGGTTGGCGGCGGCGGTGGTATCCGCCCCCGGCGCGATGCCCCGCAACTGATTGGTGACGTCGCCGATGTTGCGGAAGTACGCCCGGTCGCGCGCCTGCACCAGCGCGCGGGCGCGGTCCAGGCTCAAGTTGGGGATGACGGCGGCCAGCACCTCGGCGCTGGCGGTGTTGGCGTTGATCTGCGTGCGGGTGGGCAGCACGATCACGTAGGGGCGCAGCTTGGTGATGGTGTCGGCGGTGTAGCCAGGGACGGTGAGCAGGCTGTCGACGTCGTCCAGCGGGCGAGGGCTGTTGCCGCTGCCGCCAGCGCTGCCACCGGCGCCGCCGGTATCTTGGCTGCCGCCTTGGCTACCCTCGGCTGACTGGAACCCGCCCAGCATCTGCGCCAGGTACGTGGCCGTGACGTTGGCCAGGCTCGGGTCGAGGTTGAGCGATTGCAGCAGCAGGCCGTAGGCCTTGATGCCGTCCTTGTCGCGGCCGGTGACGATGGTGCGCGAGCCCAGGGTCTGCATCGTCAGCAGGTTCATCAGGTTGAAGCGTGCCTGGGCATCGAAGATCCGGCCTGATAGATACGACTCCTCGCCGGCAGCATCCGTGCGCAAGGAGCTGCCGAGAAAATCCGACAGCTTGGTCTCTTGGATCGGCACGGCCCAGATTTCGCCCAGGTGGTCGACGGCACCCGTGCGGCGCTGGTCATCGCGCAGGATCAGGCGCGCCCAGTCGACGCCGGCGCGCGCGATCCACGAGGCCTGTGCCTTGAGCCGCTGGTTTTCCACCGCGCGAATCTCCACCTGCTGGCGCCACAGCATGCCCGAGACGATCACCACCGCCAGGGTCACCACCAGCAGCGCCATGATGATGGCTGCACCACGCTGGCGCGCAGTACGTTGAGCGAGGGGACGGGAGCATCGCGCCATGTCAGAGCCCCGTCATGCAGATGCGCGTGAAGCGCTGCGGCGCGCCCTGCGGCGTCATGCGCACGAGCAGGGCCAGTTCCACCGCGCGCACCGAGGCCGCCGGCACCACTACGCCAGTGTTGGCCGCCACGCCCGAGGCGGCGGGTGTGGATGCAGCGGCCGGCAGGTCCGTCAGCGTGGTCGTATTGCTGCCGGCGGGAAACAGCGCTGCCGAAAGGGCGCCGGCGTTGTCCATCCATCCGCCCGGTTCGATCCAGGCCCGCGCGCTGATGCCGTCGACGTTGCTCGCGAGCAGGTAGCGCGCTGCAGTGCCGCCACCCTGGCGCAGGTTGTCCAGCGCGTTGCGCAGGTCGCTGCGGTTGGTGATGGGCGGGCTCTGCAGGCGCTCCAGGCGGCCATCGATGGTGCGATACAGCACCACTTGCCATGCTGGTGGTTGGCCATCATCGCGGCGGTCGCGCACCAGCAGCACGCGGTTGGCATCCACCTCCACGGGGGAGCGCGACAGCGTGTTCGGATCGGCCAGTTGGGTGCAGTCGGCGTCGAACTGGGCGTAGGCCGTTTTGAGCGCTTCGATGCGTTCGTCGCGCTGGGCTAGCGCTTCGTGCGTGCGCGTCATGCTGTCGAGCCCGCGCCAGGCGATGACGGCCAGGATGGCCAGCAGCGTGATCGCCACTAGCAGCTCGAGCAGGGTGAAGCCGCGCGCGCGGTGCTTAGAAGACATTGCGCGCATCGTTGGGGAGCAGGGTGACGAGCCAGGCTAGGCGCACGGATTTGGTGGCGTCCGGATAGACCGCCACCTCTACACGGCGAAACACCGGGTTGGGTGTGCTGGCGATGGTCTCTTCGCACCAGAGCTGCGTATCGCCCTGCGGACACGCAAAGCCACGCGAGCCCGGGTCGGGGAAGGTGCGTGCGAGCCGGAGGTTGGCCAAGTGGTTCTCGGCACTCCAGGTGGCGATCATGCGGGTTTGCAAGGAGTCGCTGGCAGTGGTCATGCCGCCCATGGCGCGCATGGTGGCGGTGAGCGCCACGGCCACGATGGTCAGCGCCACCAGCACTTCGAGCAGGGTGAACCCTCGGGCGCGTGCGCGCGGCAGAGAGCGGGCCGGGCTCATTGCAATTCCGTCAGCACGCGCGGGCCGCCGTCGGATAGCACATCCACGCGCGACCCCTGCGAGGACAGCGCCACGCGCCACGGCAGTCCGATCGCCTCGCGGCCAAAGATCAGCCGCTGCGGCGCCCCAGGGGCCGCGGCTGCACCGGCGACGATCTGCACGTTGTCCATGCCCTGGCGCCAGTGGCCCGGCGCCAGTACGTCACGGTTGAGCAGGCGCCAGCCGTTGGGCGTCGATTCGTAGAAGCGCCAGCCCTGCGTGTCGCCTTCCCATGCGACGGGCAGCGAGGTCAGTTGCGCCTCTTCCTGCGCGAGTTCGATCAGGCGGGCCAGCTTTTGCGCATCGTCAGCCAGTTGCGAGCGCGGGTTGGGCGTGGCGTTCACAGCCACCACGCCCAGCACGATGCCGATGATGACCACCACCACGAGCAGTTCCAGCAGCGTAAAGCCGCGCAGGTGCCGGCGATGGCGAGGTTGGCCGAGCATGGCGAGCGGGATGCAGGTGGCCTGAGGCTTAGTTGTCCCAGTTGCCGATGTCGGCGTCGTTGCCCGTGCCGCCGGCTTGGCCATCCGCGCCAAAGCTGAAGATGTCCACTTCACCGCGTACGCCCGGGTTCAGATATTGGTACGGGTGGCCCCACGGGTCTTTGGGCAGGCGTTCCAGATAGCCGCCGGCCTTCCAGTTGTTGGGGATGGGCTCGGTGGTCGGCTTGGCGACCAGCGCGCCGATGCCCTGCTCCGTGGTCGGGTAGCGGCCGTTGTCGAGGCGATAGAGCTTGAGCGCCTGCGAGATCGAGGCGATGTCCTGCTTCGCGGCGATGATGCGCGCCTCGTCGGGGCGGCTCATGATCTTCGGCACCACCAGCGCGGCAAGAATGCCCAGGATCACCACCACCACCATGATTTCGATCAGCGTAAAGCCGCGCGCCGCATGGCGACCCAGTGCGCGTTGCCGGAAAGATGAGCGGAGTTGGCCTTGCATCATGGCGAGAGAGTTGGCAATAAGAGGAAGGAACACAGTATATCTGTGACATATGACCATAGAACGCGCGCCGGGGTCGTGCGGCTTCGGCGTATAGATGTGGCCGTCCACGCGCTTCACCGAAACGGCATGAAGGACGGATAGAATCGACGAATTCCTCCGGTGTATCGCCAATATTCATGAATGCTCAACAGTCGTCTCGCCTGCTCAGTCTTGTACTGTTTGCTGCCCTGTGTGCGCTGTTGACGCATTGGGTGCTGACGCTGTCGTCGCTGCGCTCGCTGAGCGTGCCGCGTGAGGCGCGCGTGGCGCAGACGGATGCGCTGGAAACCGGCGCCGCCGTCACGTTGTTTGGCGGTGGCCCGCAGAGCGGTCCGCGCGACGTGCAGGTGATGGGCGTAGTGGCGGACCTGACGGACGGCTCCGGCGCAGCGATCGTTTCCGTTGATGGTGGCCCGCCGCAGGCTGTGCGCGCTGGCAAGTCGCTGTCGTCCAACTTGAAGCTGGTGGAAATCAAGGCGCGCTCGGTGGTGATCGAACGCAATGGCGCGCGCCAGGAGATTCCGCTGCCGGCGAGTGCCATCGCCGGGGTGTCCCAAGCCGGTCGCAATGCGCCGCCGTCCATGCCGTTGCCGCCTTCCGGTGCAGCAGCCCCGCTGGCCACCCCGGCGATGCCGCCCCCGGCCGTGCCTAACAACCCTGCCAACACGGCCATGCCGGGCGCCATGCTGCCCATCGCACCGCCGCAGATCAACACGGGAGATGAGGCTGCCCCCGCTCAAGGCGGTGGTATCGCCGGCCCGCGTCATCGGGCCGCTGCGGCCGCACGCAAGGGCGACGTCGCCCCGCAGCCGTCTCAGGAGTAAGCCCCCGCCCATTGTGACGTGCGGGCCGATATTACAGAGCATGTCATTGGGGTAACAGCGTGTAAAACACGGCAACATGCCGGCATTGTCGGGTTCTAATCGGCATCACAGTCCTGTGAGTCCATGTGAAAAGGAGCTGACCATGACCAACAAACGTGCTGTCCACGCCTTCCTCGCCACCTCGGCCCTGTTTCTGGCCATGTCGGGCATGAACGCCCGCGCGCAGGATGCCAGCGCACCCGCTGTCCAGGCGCCCACGACAGCGCCCGCCGCGCTGAATGGCCCTCGCGCCGGCAAGCCCGGCCACCACGGCGGTTTCAAGGCCCTAGATACCAACGGTGACGGCCAGATCTCCCGCGACGAGGCCAAGGGCCACGCCTGGCTGGAAAAGAACTTCGACCAGATTGATACCAACCACGACGGCCAACTCAGCAAGGATGAACTGGCCGCCTGGCACAAGGCGCACAAGGGCGAAATGCGCGAAAAGATGGCGGAACGCTTCGACGCCAAGTTCAAGGCCGCTGACAAGGACGGCGACGGCGCCCTGACCAAGGAAGAAGCGCAAGCCGGCATGCCGCACTTGGCCAAGAAGTTCGACCAGATCGACGCCAACCACGACGGCAAGGTTACGGAAGACGAGATCCGCGCCTACATGAAGGCCCGCCACGACGCGCGCAAGGCGCAGAAGAACACCCCGGCAGCTGCAGCCATGCCGGGCGGTCCGTCCGCCACCAAGGGCGAATAAGCCTCAGAGCCCTGCCGCAGTTGCAACGCACGGCGCCTTCGGGCGCCGTTTTTCATGCGCGCAAAAAAACACCCCGATGGCGAACCACCGGGGTGCGGGTACAGCACGCCTGAAGTTTGAGGGTCTTCAGGCCGGCTGATCGTCGGCCTTGAGCACGCCACGGCGCATCTGGTCGAGCTCGATCGACTCGAACAGCGCCTTGAAGTTGCCCTCGCCAAAACCTTGGTTGCCCTTGCGCTGGATGAACTCGAAGAAGATCGGGCCGAGTTGGTTCTCGGAGAAGATCTGCAGCAGCAGGTCACCCGGGGCACCGTCGATCAGAATCTTGCGCTTCTTCAGTTCCGCCACGTTTTCGCCGTGGCCGGGGATGCGCTTGTCGACCAGTTCGTAATACGTGTCGATGGTGTCGAGCAGCTTGATGCCGCTGGCGCGCAGCGCGTCCACCGTGGCGGACAGATTGGTCGAACCCAGCGCGATGTGCTGGATGCCCTCGCCGTGGTACATGTCCAGGTATTCCTGGATCTGGCCGGCCTTCTCCGTCCCTTCCTCGTTGATGGGGATGCGGATGTTGCCGCACGGGCTCGTCATCGCCTTGCTCTTCACGCCCGTGACCTGGCCTTCGATGTCGAAGTAGCGCACTTCACGGAAGTTGAAGAAGCGTTCGTAAAACTCAGCCCATTCCTTCATGCGGCCACGGTAGACGTTGTGCGTCAGGTGGTCGATGTAGGTCAGGCCGTGCCCGGTGGGGTTCGGGTTGGCGCCCGCGATGGGCACGAAATCCACGTCGTAGATGCTGATGTTGCCGATGTCGCCGGCCTTGGCGTCGTTCTTGCCGGTCCAGCGGTCCACCAGGTAGATCAGCGAATCGCCGATGCCTTTGATGGCCGGAATGTTCAGCTCCATCGGGCCGCTGTGGGTGTCGAAACCCCAGGCGCCCAGCTCCAGCGCGCGCTTGTAGGCAAACGCGGCGTCTTGCACGCGGAACGCGATCGCGCAGATCGACGGACCATGCAGACGTGCAAAACGCTGCGCGAACGAATCCGGCTCGGCGTTGATGATGAAGTTGATCTCGCCCTGGCGATACAGCGTCACGTTCTTGTGGCGGTGCTTCGCAATGGCGGTAAAGCCCATGTTCTCGAACAGCTTGCCCATGGCAACGGGATCCGGCGCGGCGTATTCGATGAACTCGAAACCGGCGGTGCCCATCGGGTTTTCCCAAGGCGTGAATTGCATAGCGATCTCCTGCAGGGCGGGCGCCGCGTGGAGTAGTCCGGGCGCTCAGGTCTTTGACGATCCTCGCAGTGTAGAAGTGTCACGCAAAGCAAAAATTGCGAAGTTGTGCCCGTCTTGCTAAATTTGCGCAAGAAAATTGCCGAATTAATTGGTGCGGAGCAACAAAATGAGCAAGGTGGAACTCGACAAGATCGACCGCAAGATCCTGGAAGTCCTCCAGAACAACGGCCGCCTCACCAACCTGGAAGTCGCCGAGCGGGTGAACCTGTCACCCAGCCCGTGTTTGCGACGCATCCGCCGCCTGGAGGAGAGCGGCGTGATCCGCCAGTACGCCGCGCTGCTCGACCCGACCAAGATCGGGCTGGGGTTGTCGGCGTACATCAATGTGCGGCTGGAAAAGCAGGGCGGGGCGCCCAAGGGCAAGGGGCCGTCAGACATCTTCCGCGCCGCCGTGGCGACGTGGCCCGAGGTGGTCACCTGCTATGCCATGACTGGCGAGATGGACTACCTGCTCAAGGTGTTCGTGGAAGACATGGAGCACTTCGCGCGCTTCATCCGCGACCAACTGCTCGCGCATCCGGCGGTGATTGATGTGAAGAGCAGTTTTGCGCTGGAGCGGATTAAGGATACGACGGCGTTGCCAGTGGTGGTTTGAGGGGGGGTTATGCCGGGTGGCATTCCACTGAGTGAGCGTCGAATCGCAGGGGCTCTCGCTCATGAGGTTCTCACGCCCTAAGCGCTGCGCCCAGGCGGTTGATTTCCGCAGCCTCAACTGAAACGGCAAAGCGGGCTGCCTCGCGGTTCAGCCGATCACCGCGCTTCTCATAGTCGATCTCTAGTGCCGTTGCGCCAGCGCCGTTCACCACAAACGCGCGGATAGCCAGCCAGAGATTGGTGTTGTCGCCCTTGGCGCCTCTTTCGAACGTTGCCTCGTCGCTGATGCTGGCCGGGAACGCCGCCAATCGTGCGCCCCACGCTGTCACGCTGGGCGCGTAATCATAGAAGTCGACTGAGACGGATTGCGTAGCGCTCTGGAGTGATAGCCGTAGTTCGAGCATGCCGTCATCGGGGTCGCGCCAGAGTCGTTCGAGAGAGAGTTGCATGAGGGAATGGGTCTAGGTCGACGTCAGGTGCTCTACCCAAACGGGTTCGCCTGGATGATGTTCCGCAATCGTATCGACTGCATCTTGAAGAGCTTCGGTCGATGCGCCGCCCAGTGGGTAAACAAACCGCGAGACGTTGCGTCCAGCGAGTTTGCTGTAGTCGGCATCGGATACGGCATCCGATCCGCACCAGATCGGCAGACCGGTATCACCTGCCAGTTGTAGCGCACGCTGCAAACCTTCCGGAGTGATGGCTAAGAAGACCATGCTCATGCCTCAGCCTCAGCCATCACCAAATTCGCATCCCGCACCAACCGCCACTTCCCATCCGCCTCCTTGCGCAAGATGGTGAGCGTCTGCCCAGACCGCCTCGTCACCTTCCCATCCGGCATCGTCATCGTGATGCGCAGCAGATTGCGCAGATACGCAATCTCACCAAACACCTGCACCTCCTGAATATCGCTCGTGCCGTCGACGTGCACGTCCTTCATGCCATCGGACATCTTGGCGAAGGCTTCCTTGCCGAAAGGCGCTTGGCCGGGCGTGAGGAAGAGCACGTCATCGCTCATCAGGCCCAGCACGGTATCTAGGTCGCCCGCCTTGCTGGCAGCGATCCAGGTCTCTACCACGTTGCGGATGGCGCGTTCGTCGTCAGTCATGGCGATATGGGAGGCAGTGAAAGCGGGGGCGTTCACTCTACTACGCGCTACGCGGGTTCGACCGGCGTTGTCGCGCGACGCTTGATGAAGACGGCGGGAGCCAACACGGGAATGTGCCGCGCGCGCAGCGTCACCAGCCAGTCGCCGGCGGCGTCCTTGCAGGTGAGGCGAAATTGATTCGCGTCGATCCATTCCACATCGTCCAGCCAGAACGTGTAGTACGCCGCGCCGATGGTGCCGGTGCTGATGACGCGTGACAGGTCGGGCGCGACGAGCGAGATGGAGACGGCCTCTTCAAACGGGCAGTCGTACTCGGTGATGAGCACGAAGCCGAGGTCGGTCTGGTATTGCCGCAGCAGCCCATAGCCGGGGATGGCGAGCGTGGGGTGCGGCACGCCATCGACGATCACGCGGGTGCGCGCCGGCCACCGTTCATACGGGCCGCTGTGTTTCTCCAGGGCGAAGCGTTGGAGCGGCTGCATGGCGGTAATGGGGGCGGCGCTGGGTTATTCCTTGCGCATGCCGCACAGGGCGACCTGCCGCGCAGGGTCGGCTGCGTCCTTCCAGCCGGGTTCTTCGCGCTTCTCGTATGCCTCTAGGGTTGGATAACCCTTCACGTTCCAGAACGTATCGTTGTAGCGGTAGACCTCGATGACCGCTAGGCCGCAGCGCTTGCGGCGGTCGTCAATCTTGAAGGCTGCGCGTGGTTTGTCGCCTGCAAGGTTTTGCTCGACCACCTTGTACCGCGCCGGGCCGCATTTGAAGAAGCTGGCGTTCCACTCAATCGTCTCGGGGCGGACAAAGAGCGCACCAAAGCAGGCACGGCCATCGCCATGATAGGTACCGATGAGCGTGTCAGCGGCCATGGCCGAGTGAGCGCCGAGCAATGACAGGACGATAGCGATGCGGCTGACTTGCATGCGGCGGTTCCGACGTTCGGGATGAGCGTGAGTATGTCGTCCAGTTTTCGGGTGTAGGCGGCATTGCCGGAGTTTTGTACGACACGGCATGTCTTGTGTGCTCACGGACCGCCAACCGGAGATGGTCCTTCGCATGGCTGCCGTGCGGGCGGATTCGGCTTTGGTGACCATGTGCCCCTCCGTGGTTGTTTCACCTGTAGAGGGGCATGGTAGCCAGCGCTTGGCAGCGGCGTGTTAAGGGCTGTTGATGTAGCTTGCCAGCCGGCGGTTTCACTGCGTGGCCGTCGGATCATCCTTCGGATCGACGTACTTCACATCCAGCGGCCCTGTGCCATGAATCTGCACCACGGTCGCCGTCTTCGTGAAGGCGTAGTGGTGCATGCCTCCGGGCAGGTTGTGGAACCCGCCGGTTTTCAGCGCGTGTGCGGCGCCCATGTCCATGGTGTCGCCGCTGCCCAGGTAGAGCGTGCCCGAGATCACCGTGAGATTCTCGGTTTGCGTGTGCCAGTGCGGCGGCACCTTGTAGCCGCCCGGTGCTTTCAGGCGGATGACGTAGGGGCCATCCTTGCCCGGGTCGCCGTAGAGCACGGCGAGCTTCACGCCCTTGGGCAGACCCGGCGGCGCGTCGACCCATTTGAGATCAGCCGGATTAGCCATCGTCATGTCGGCCATGGCGCTGTCCTGGGGTTTGTCCTGAGCGTTGGCGGGCAGGTTGCCCAGGCACAGCAGCACGGCGGTCGCGAGCACAGGCCATTGCGCGGAGGGTGTCTTCATCGTGGTCTCCTTCTTGCCGCGGCACGGGCTCGCGGGCGACGCGGATGGCCGCCACTGGAAGGCGAGCGGTGCCTCAACCTCATCGTAGGGAAGGCACCCGTACGGCTGACAAGCGCGCAATTGCTCTAGACGGGCTAGTCCGCGACTTCAAATGCTGCCGGGTCAGGCAGTGCCTCCAGCCGATGCGGCGATGCGCTTGCGCTAGTGGCGGCCGTCGTGGCTTGCAACATGAGGCGCTCGCGCACGCTGGCCAGGAAGTCGGCGCGGTGGCGGCGCAGGACGAAGTCTCGGTAATTGTCGGCTTCCAGCGCACGCCATGCCGCTTGGCGGCCGGCTTCGGAGCGCGTGCGCGCGGCTTCCAGTGCATCGGTTTCGATGTGGGCATCGGCGGCCGTCAGCGGCGCATAGCCGTAGCGGGCCATGTCGTCGCGCGCCAAGGTTTCGATGAGCGTGATTTCGTCCAGCGAAAGCTGCTGGTGGAACTTGTCGATGTTGGCGGTGACGGGCGCAAAGCAGTTGGACGTCCACAGCGCCGAGAGCTGCGAGATCTGCCGCGCCTCGGCCGAGCGCGATACGTCCAGCATCTGCGGCAGGAAGTCGATCTCCAGGAAGGTGCACACGCGGCGCAGCGTGGTCTCCTGATCGATCAGGAAGTCTTCATAGCGGAGCGTGAACGTGCGCTCGGGATACTGCGCGATGAGCGCATTGGCGGCGCGGTGTGCGGCCACCCAGGTTTGCGTGTTCAGCAGCGTGTCGAAATCGTGGATGATCGCGCGGTTCATCGACGCGACCTGCGCGCGCGGGTCGCGCACCACGTTCAGGAAGCGCATGTCCGGGAACAGCGCCATCAGCTCGGCCGCGTAGTGCACGCTGTCGAGCGATTTGTCCATGACCACGCGCGCGCCGCGCTGGGCGCCGGCACGCAGCAACAGCTCCCACACCACGCGGTGCACGCTGCGGGGCTGATCGCGCAGGGCCTCGAACACGTCCACCGGGTCAAACACCGCACCGGGCCACTTCACCATGCTGGCGGCTTGCAGACCGATCACGTCGGTCACGAGACGGAAGTAGGCGTGATCGTCCTGCAGGTTGCCGTACAGCGGCACCAGCGGCATGAAATCGACAATGTGCAGTGGATATGGCGCGTAGAACGCGGGGTTGAAGTTCAGGCGCAGGCGCAGCGCGTGGCTGCCGCAGCGGCGCAGCGGAATCATCAAAACGGGGCGTGCAGGGGCGGTCATCGAACGGTCTCCGGTTGACGGCTGTCCAGCCAGGCAGACAGGTGGGCGTGCAGCGCAGCCGTGGCGGCCACCAGCGGTATGGCGCCGGTGTCGAGCCGCAACGACGGCGCCGCCGGGGCCTCATACGGCGACGACACGCCGGTGAATTGCGGGATCAGCCCGCCACGCGCACGGGCATAGAGGCCTTTCGGATCGCGCGCCTCGCACACGTCGAGCGCGGTACAGACATGGACTTCGACGAACCGGTCGGCGCCGATGATCTCGCGTGCCATGTCGCGGTCGGCGCGCAGCGGCGAGATGAACGCGGTGATGACAATCAGGCCGACGTCGTTCATGAGCCGCGCGACTTCGGCGGCGCGGCGCAGGTTCTCGGTGCGGTCGGCCTCGGTAAAGCCGAGATCGTGGTTCAGGTGGTGGCGCAGGTTGTCGCCGTCGAGCACGGCGCAGCGCTGCCGCGCGTCGTACAAACGTGTCTCCAGCGCATAGGCGAGGGTGGATTTGCCCGCGCCGCTCAGGCCCGTGAGCCACAGCGTGAGTGGTGCGTGGCCGAACTGGCGCGCGCGTGCTTCGTCGGCCACGGTGCCAGCGTGCCAGTAGACGTTGCGGGCGGCGGGGCCGGATAGGGCGGCGGTGTTCATCGCAGCATCCTCCACATCAGGCTGGCAGCAGTGCGGGCTGGCGATAGCCGATGCGCGGCGCTGGTGCGGTCGCGAGCGTCGGGTTCGCCAGCTTGAATACGCTCACGACATCCACCAGTCGGCACGACTGTTCGCGCATGGACTCGGCCGCCGCTGCGGCTTCTTCCACCAACGCGGCGTTCTGCTGCGTGACTTCGTCCATCTGCGTGATGGCGCGGTGGATCTGGTCGATGCCGCCAGCCTGTTCGTCCGTTGCGCCCATGATCTCGGTCACGATGGCGGTCACGCGGTGAATGCTGGTCACCACGTCCTGCATGGTCGTGCCGGCCTGTTCCACCAGCAGGTTGCCGGCGTCCACGTGGTTGACCGAATCACTGATCAACAGCTTGATCTCTTTGGCTGCCGATGCCGAGCGCTGCGCCAGCCCGCGCACCTCGCTGGCGACCACGGCAAAGCCGCGTCCTTGTTCGCCCGCCCGCGCCGCTTCCACCGCGGCATTGAGCGCGAGGATGTTGGTCTGGAACGCAATGCTGTCGATCACGCCGATGATCTCGCTCACCTTGCGCGCCGATGCGCTGATCGCGGCCATGGTGTCGACCACGCGTGCCACCACCGTGCCGCCTTGCGTAGCCACGTCGGCCGCCGTGGTGGCGAGCTCGTTGGCCTGCCGCGCGTGGTCGGCGTTCTGCTTGACGGTGGCGTTGAGCTCTTCCATCGACGCGGCGCATTCCTCCAGGGCGGAGGCCTGCTCCTGCGTGCGGGTCGACAGATCGAAGTTGCCGGTGGCGATCTGCTCCGATGCGGTCGCCAGCGTGTCGGTGCTGGTGTGCACCTGTTCGGCAATCGTGGCCAGGCTGTCGCGCATGCGTTTCATGGCGTGCATGAGGCTCGCCTGGTTGTCGCTGCGCGTGTGGATAACCACGGCCAGGTTGCCGCCGGCGATCTGGCCGGCGATCTCGGCCACCGTGCTGGGCTCGCCACCGAGCTTGCGCAGCAACCCGCGCGTGATGAGCACGCTGGCGGCCAGGCTGACCAGCAGCGCCAGTCCGCCGAGCGTCAGCAGCCAGTTGCGGCTGTCGGTGTAGCTCGCCTTGGCCTTGACGGTGTTCTCGTCGTTGAGCTTGTCTTCAAAGACCTGCAGCTTGGCGAGCTGATCCCACCAGGCGCGCTGCACCGGGCGGAACTCGAAGCGCAGCACCTTGTAGGCATCGTCCTTATGCCCGGCCGCGATCAGCGCCTTGACGCGCGAGATGAACGGCGCGGCCAGTTCAGCCTGCTGCCGGATCTGCGCAAACAGGGCCTTCTCGTCGGTCGTCGTGTCGCCCAGGGTGTCGAACATGCGGCCGAGTCGCTGCTCGGCGTCGCTGTAGAGGCGTTCCTGCTTCTCGATGCGGCCAAGCTCGACGTCGATTTCCTCACGCAGATCCAGCAGCACGATATTCCGATAGGCGAGGGCGCGCTCCGTTACGCTGGCGTACATTTTGGCGGCCAGTTTGGCTTCGACGGCGTTGATTTCCGTGGTCTCTTCCATCAACCGCCGAAAATCGGCCATGCGCAGCAGGCTGAATACCATCAGGAGCACAAGAAGCCCCATCGTCAGACCGAACCCCCACGCAAGTTGGGTGGCCACTTTCATTTGCGAAAATCGCATGATCGTCCCCGTCGTTAATCGATAACGACTGCTCTAACGAACGGGCTGGCAGGAGCTTGAGCGATTTAAATCGAATTACTGCAAATGCGTAAACGTACGTTGAATTACCGTCACAAAATAGTCGATTGGATAATCACGACGTTTTTTACAGAGTTCATTTTCTTGAAATGACTTGCATTGAATTGCATGCAATAAGAGCGCGTCACGCAAACAAAAACGCCCGGTCAGAGCCGGGCGTTTTCATGTGAGCGGTGCGATCAGACCGTGCGCTTTTGCGGCACCAGTGAGCGCCAGAAGCGCTGGCCGAAGCGGCGCACGTCGCGCAGGTTGCGCTTGAGCATGTAGTCGAGATCGGCGACCTGCTCGTCGATGGCTTCGGTCAGCAAGCTCATCGTGTCGGCGGGTGGCAGTTCGAGGTAGGCATCGGCCTCGCCGTAGGCGTACTGCACGCGCATGCCGGCCTTCTTGGCGATGTGCATCATGGCCGCGTTGCGCGACAGGCAGTGCATGTACAACGTGCGCACCTTGGTGTTCTGGCCGTGCATGGCGGCGCGTTGGAACAGCGCACTGCCCACGCCCTTGCCACGGGCCGATTCCGACACCGACACGCCAAACTCCGCCACACGCCCTTGCGGGTTGTCGCGCAGATAGGCGAGGTGGCCGACGCCGACCAGCTCCAGGCGATCGTTATAGACGCCGAAGACCTTGTCGTGGTCGAAGTCGATGCTGTCGACGTACGCTTCGATGACGTGATCGCCCACCACCTGACCAAAACGCAGCAGGCGGTCTTCCTGGCCCAGGGCCAACAAGTGTTTGAGCAGGCGCGACCGGTGGTGCGCGGCAAGCTCGCGCACCAGCACGGTGGAGCGCGGCGCGCCTTGCGCCGCCTCGGTCTTGTCAATGTCGTCCTGAGTGACGACGCCGATGGCCTTGCTCAGTTCGAGCGGGTTCACGACAACGTTTCCTATGCGGTTTGCCCCCGTTCATGCGCGGGCAAAAGTGATCGGATGCAGAGGCGGATAGCGCCTGCTGAGGCACACAGTCGGATGCAACTGGGTGTTGTGCAATGCACCATGCTATTGTAGGGCAATCAGGGATTTCCCGTAAGGCTGACGTCAGCGTCGTGCCGGAATTTCTCGTCAAATCATTGATTTACCGCAGTGGGACGCGCCCTTCGGGTTTGTGGCACATCAACAACGCACGTTGTTGCGTTGCGCAAAAAGAGGCGCCGGCATCGCCTGCTTTGCGCAAATGCCGCATGCGGCATACGACGAACGGTGCGGCTGCTGTAACGCTGCTCCACATTAGCCGTGCGAAGATGCGCGTTCAAGCGGCCCCGCCTCCTGATTTTCCCTTTCTCGTCCATGACGCCTTCGCGCATTCTTGTGATCTACGCGCATCCCGCGCCGCGCCGTTCGCGCGCCAACAAGCCGCTGGCGCGTGCGCTGGCCAGCCTGCCCGGCGTGGCCATGCACGATCTGTATTGGCATTACCCGGATTTCGACATCGACGTGCGTTTGGAGCAGGAGGCGGTGGAGGCGGCTGAGTTGATCGTCTTCCAGTTTCCGGTGCAGTGGTACGCCACGCCGTCGCTGCTCAAGGAGTGGATCGACGTGGTGCTGGAGATGGGCTGGGCGTACGGCCCGGGCGGCACGGCGCTGCGCGGCAAGCACATGATGGTGCTGGCCACTACCGGTGGCCGCGCCCACGCCTACAGCCAGGACGGCACCCACGGCCACACGTTCGACATGTTCCTGCTGCCGCTGCAGCAGACCGCCGCGTTGTGCGGCATGCAATGGGAGCCGCCGCACGTGCTGCACGACGCCGACGACGCCACGCCCGAGATGATCGCTGCCCATATCGACGGCATCCGCGCTGCTCTGCAGCCTTGGCTGCCGGTTGAACCTGACTGATCCGCCTTCGTTCATGCAATCCCACGACCTGCTCGTCAATTTCGTCATCTACCTGGCTGCGGCCGTGGCGGCGGTGCCGCTGGCGCGGCGGCTGGGGTTGGGTTCGGTGCTCGGCTATCTGCTGGCCGGGGTGATCGTCGGGCCGTGGGGGCTGCGGCTCATTACCAATGTGCAGTCGATCCTGGATTTCTCGGAGTTCGGCGTCGTGCTGATGATGTTCGTGATCGGGCTGGAGTTGGAACCGGCGCGGCTATGGTCGCTCCGGCGCAGCATCTTCGGTTACGGCGGGCTGCAGCTGGTGGTGTGCGCGCTGATGGTCGGGCTGGCGGTGATGGCGGTGGGCCATCCGTGGCGGGCGGCTGTTGTGGCGGGGTTGGGGCTGGCGCTTTCCTCCACGGCGATCGCGCTGGCCACGCTCTCGGAGCGCAACCTGATGCGCACGCCGGCGGGCACGGCCAGCTTCGGCATCCTGCTGTTCCAGGACATTGCGGCCATCCCGATGATCGCGCTGCTGCCGCTGCTCGCAACCGACGCAAGTGACACCTCCGGTGGCCATCACTGGATGGCGGCGGCCAAGGCGGTGGGCGTGGTGGCAGGGGTCATCTTTGGCGGGCGGACGTTGCTGCGGCCCGTGCTGCGCGCCATTGCCCGCACCAACATGCGCGAGATGTTCACCTCGTTCTCGCTGCTGCTGGTGGTGGGCATTGCGCTGCTGATGCACAGCGTGGGCCTGTCGATGGCGCTGGGCGCCTTCATTGCCGGCGTGCTGCTGGCCGATTCCGAATACCGCCACGCGCTGGAAACCGACATCGAGCCGTTCAAGGGCCTGCTGCTCGGGCTGTTTTTCCTGGCCGTCGGCATGTCGATCGACTTTGGCGTGCTGATGCGTCAGCCGCTGGCGGTGATCGGCCTGGTGGCCGTGTTCCTAGCGGTGAAGATCGGCGCGCTGCGCCTGCTGGCGACGCGCTTTGGCATTGCGCGCGGGCAGGCCTGGCTGTTTGCATTCCTGCTCTCGCAGGGCGGTGAGTTTGCGTTTGTGGTGTTCGGCCCCGGCGTGGCGGGCGATGTGCTCGGCGCAGAAACGGCCGCCGCGCTGAACTTGGTGGTGGCGCTATCGATGGCGGCCACGCCATTGCTGCTGCTCTTCCACGACAAGGTGCTCGTGCCGCGCCTGATGGACGGCAAGAAGCGCGCGCCGGACGCTATTGATCCGCAGGACAACCAAGTCATCATCGCCGGCTTTGGTCGCTTCGGGCAGATCGTCGGTCGCATGCTCTACAGCCAGGGCTACAGCGCCACGGTGCTCGACCACGACCCTGACCAGATCGACATGCTGCGCCGCTTCGGCTTCAAGGTCTTCTACGGCGACGCCACGCGCATGGATCTGCTGGAAACGGCCGGCGCCGACAAGGCCCGCATGATGGTCGTCGCCATCGACGACATGGAAACCAGCCTGGAAGTGGTCGACCGCGTGCGCGAGCGTTTCCCGCACCTGACGCTGTACGTGCGGGCGCGCAACGTGTCGCACGTGTACCAATTGCGGGACCGCGGCGTGGAGGTGATCGAGCGGGAGATGTTCGAGGGCTCGCTCATGCTCGGCCGCCGTGTGCTGGAGGGGCTGGGCAAGGAGCCGTACGAGGCGCACCGCATCGCCCAGACGTTCCGCCGTCATACGCTCAACTCCATGGAGCAGGTCTACCCCGTCTACCGCGATCAGAAGAAGCTTGTCTCGCTCGCGCAGCAAGGTCGGGATGAGTTGGCCGAGATGTTCCAGCGCGACCGCACGCAGCGTAAACGCCTGCGAGAATCCGGTCTGCCGTGGGGCGAGGGCGAGATGGGCAACGGCGGGCACAGCGACGCCGAAAATGCGCAGCCCGATGCTGGTCTCGCCAACGAAGTCGATGGTGGGGAACCCGGCACGCCTATTGACTGCCCGGCACGCGCCGGCATTCGCCGCGAAAGCTGAAGCGGCAGCATGAAATAAAAAAGGAGCGCTCGGGCGCTCCTTTTTGCTGGATGCGAGTACGGCGCTAGACCGCCACGCTCACATTCCGCCGCAGCTCGCACGTACTGAGCGAATCGGCCTCGCCGCGCAGCAGCAGTTGGCCGTTGCCAACCAACTCGCGGCAGCGCCAGAACACGAACCAGTCGCTGGCGAGCAGCCCATCGATGGCGCCCATGATGCTGCCGACCACGTCGCGGGCGCTGGCCCAATCTGTCGGCACGTGCTCGAGGATCACCTCATCGACGGTGCCGTACGACACCGGCACCAGCGTGTTGCCCTTCCATAGCCGCACGTCGGCGTTCTCGCGCACGGTCTGCTGCCATTCGTACGCCAAGCGACCGATACGTAACACCGACACCGGCGCGATGGTCGAAAACCGCCGTGCCAGCCGCGCGCCCGAGTACATGCCGACGGTCGTGAGCGGGCCCTGGCCGTTGGGTGCCTCAAGTTCACGCACATCCATGCCGACTTCATTGATGCGCTGGGGCGACTGGTGCAGGTGAAAGGCGACCCGGCGCAGCATGAGCTGATCCGATGCGCTCTGGCCGTGCCAGATGGCCACTTCAGTTGTGGCATCTCGCAGGTCGGCCAGCGAGGCCAGGCCGTTGCGCATTTCGGCGGCGAAGTCGATGTTGCTGTTCGGGGCGACACGCTGCCAGAAGCCCGAGCGCGCCATCGCCACGCTGTCGACGTCGGCCAGCGGCCCGACGGCGAGATCGTCGCGCAGGATGACTACGGAATCGGGGCGGCCAGCCTGTGCGAGCGCCTGCTTGAGCGTGGCGCCGGCAACATCGCCGTTGACGACATGGATGTATTGCATGGCAGCAATTGTAGCGAGAGTGTCGGCGGTGTGCTCTCGTTTTGCGCACCTCTGTCGGGATTCCTTTGCGTTGCGTCATGGCGCCCGGCGCGACGGAGAAATGGGATGCAGGCAATGCTCAGATGCCCATGCGAAAATCGCCGCTTTGCTGCAAGCCATAACGAAAAACAGGTGAGGAAACAGGTATGAGAGCCCAATCGTTTGCCCGGGGAACACGACCGGCAGCGCTGGCCGTGCTGGCCATGGTTGGCGCGCTGGTAGCGGGTCAGGCCGCCGCCGTGCCGCCCGCGGAAATCTACAAGCGCGCTCAGCAGGAAAAACCGGCGCTGATCGACACCATGAAGACGCTGGTGTCAATCGAGTCTGGCAGCAAGGACATCGAAGGCCTAGACAAGATTGCCGGCGTGATTGCCGACCGCCTGCGCACCCTGGGCGGCGACGTCAAGCTGATTGACCCGAGCGACCACGCCTACCGCATGGCCGACACGCCCGAGAAGGTCGGCAAGATGGTGCTCGCGCGCTTCAAGGGCGAGGGCAAGCGCAACATCATGCTGATCGCGCACATGGACACCGTCTATCTGAAGGGCATGCTCGCGCAGCAGCCGTTCCGTATCGACGGGGACCGTGCCTACGGCCTGGGCATTGCCGACGACAAGAACGGTGTGGCGGTCATTCTGCACACGGTGTCGATTCTGCAGGCCGTCAATTTCAAGCAGTACGGCACGCTCACGGTGCTGATCAACGGCGATGAAGAGATCAGCTCGCCGGGCGCGCGCGCCATGCAGGCCAAGCTGGGCGCCGAGCAGGACGCCGTGTTCTCGTGCGAAGGCACGCGCGTGACGTCGGACAAGCTGTCGCTGGCGACCAGCGGCATCGGCGCGATCCTGCTGGATGTGAAGGGCAAGGCGTCGCACGCCGGCGGCGCGCCGGAGCAGGGCCGCAACGCGCTATACGAGTTGTCGCACCAAGTACTGCAGATGCGTGATCTGTCCAAGCCGGAAACCGGCCTGAAGGTGAACTGGACGGTGGCGCAGGCGGGCACCAACCGCAACGTGATCCCCGCCGTGGCCAGCGCCCAGGCGGATGTGCGCCTGCTGCGCGCAACGGACGCTGACAAGCTGGAAGAGACCATCAACGAGCGCATCAAGAACAAGCTGATTCCAGATACGCAGGTCACGGCCAAGTTCGAGCGCCGCCGGCCGCCGCTGGAAGCCACGCCGGCGTCGCGCGTGCTGGCCGAACACGCCCAGAAGATCTACGGCGAACTCGGCAAGACGCTGGAGATTGACGACAAGGCCGAAGGCGGCGGCACCGATGCCGCCTTTGCTGCGTCGAAGACCAAGGCACCCGTGCTCGAGCGCTTTGGCCTGGCGAGCTTTGGCGCGCACTCGAACGATGCGGAGTACGTCGACCTGAACTCGATCGTGCCGCGCCTGTATCTGCTCACGCGCATGGTCATGGATGTGTCGCGCGACCGCGTCGGCACGGCCAAGTAACCGCACTGCAACGCGGCGCGTAAGCCTTACACGCGCCGCAACCAATCTCCTACGCGAGGCCGCCGTTCGGTGGCTTCCGGCTGCCCGGGTGCCGGGTATTCCGCTTGCTTTCCCCTGACGCATGTCCCCTCGTTTTCCCGTTGCGGCCACGTGGCCGGTGGAGCATGCGTGATGTCAGAAGAGCGTTCCGAACCTTTCACCGCTGCAGCGGGTGGTTCCGATCATGGATCGGACGGGTCGCCCGCACGACCGAGCCGGCGCGGTTTTCTGCAGAGCGCAGCGGCGGCGGCGACGGCATTGGCGCTGCCGCATGAGGCGGCCGGTGCCTCGGCTTCCGCCTACACACCCGCGCGTCCGGCTGCCGTGGCGCCAGCGCGGCCCGTGTCGCTCAACATCAATGGCAAGCCGTATGCGTTGTCCCTGGAGCCGCGTGTGACGCTGCTCGATGCGTTGCGCGAGGTGCTGGGCCTGACGGGCACCAAGAAAGGGTGCGACCGCGGCCAGTGCGGCGCGTGCACTGTCCTCGTCAACGGCCGGCGTATCAACAGTTGCCTGACCCTGGCGATCATGCACGAGGGCGACGCCATTACCACCGTGGAAGGGCTGGCCCACGGGCATGACGGCGTAATCGACCGCGCCGCGCTGCACCCGATGCAGGCAGCGTTTCTGGAGCACGACGCCTTTCAGTGCGGGTATTGCACGCCGGGGCAGATCTGCTCTGCGGTGGCGGTGCTCGACGAAGCCCGGCGGGGCATGCCGAGTACGGTCACCCCGCCCGCGGCGCTGGGCAACGATGGCCCGGTTGCGCTGACTGAAGATGAGATCCGCGAACGCATGAGCGGCAACCTCTGTCGTTGCGGTGCGTACCCCAACATCGTGGCGGCGATTCGTGTGGTGGCTGCCAAGTCGGGCAACACCGTCTAAGGAGCCGCCATGCAATCGATTGCCTATGACCGTGCCTCTTCCGTTGAGGTCGCCGTGCGCCTGGGCCGCGAGCCGGGCGCGCGTTATATCGGCGGCGGGACGAACCTGCTGGACCTGATGAAGGGTGGCGTCGAACAGCCTCTGCGGTTGGTGGATGTGAGCCGACTACCGTTGGCAGAGATCCGCGCGTTGCCCGACGGCGGCCTGCGCCTGGGTGCGATGGCGCGCAATGCCGATACGGCGGCGCATCCGCTGGTCCGCTCGCGCTATCCGTTACTGACGGAGGCGATTGTCTCGGGCGCCTCGGGCCAGTTGCGCAACATGGCCACCAACGGCGGCAACCTGATGCAGCGCACGCGCTGTCATTACTTCTACGACACCGCGTACCCGGCCTGCAATAAGCGGCAGCCCGGCTCCGGCTGCGCGGCGCGCGAGGGGTTCAATCGCATGCACGCCATCCTTGGTGCGAGCGAGGCTTGCGTGGCGACGCATCCGTCGGACATGGCCGTCGCACTGGCCGCGCTGGATGCCACCGTGGTGGTACACGGCGCACATGGCGAGCGGCGCATTCCGATCGAGGCGTTTCATCGGCTGCCGGAAGCGCATCCCGATGTCGATACGACGCTGGCGCCCGGCGAGTTGATCGTCGCGATTGATTTGCCGCCGCCCGCATTCGGCATGCACGTGCACTACCTGAAGGTGCGTGATCGCGCGAGCTATGCGTTTGCGTTGGTGTCGGTAGCGGCGGCGCTGGCGTTGCAGGCGGATGGCCGGACGATTCGCGAGGCGCGCATCGCGCTGGGCGGCGTGGCGCACAAACCTTGGCGCGCGCATGCGGCGGAACAGATGTTGGCGGGGCAGGCGGCGGATGCGCAGTTGTTTGCCCAGGCCGGTGCGCTGGCCGTGCAGGGCGCGCAGCCGCTGCGCGACAACGGTTTCAAAGTGCCGCTCGCCCAGCGCGCGGTGGCGCGGGCGCTGGCCATGGCCGCCAGACCGGCAAAGGAAGCGACAGGAGGTGTGGCATGAGCAACGTTGGTCAACCGTTGGATCGCACCGATGGTCTGCTCAAGGTCACGGGGCAGGCGCGCTATGCGGCCGAGTTTCAGGTGCCGCATCTGGCGCACGCCGTGCTGGTGCAGAGCGCAGTGCCCGCTGGACGCATTACACGCGTTGACACGCATGTCGCGCAGGCCATGCCCGGCGTGCTGCTGGTGATGACGCACGAGAACGCGCCGCGCCTGCCCAACGGCGGCAAGCCCGCGCTGGAGCCGCCGGCCGGGCGCGCGCTGTCGTTGTTGCAGGACGATCAGGTGCACTACAACGGCCAGCCGGTCGCGCTGGTGGTGGGCGATACGCTGGAGCACGCCCAGGCCGCCGCGCGCATGGTGCGATTGGAGGTCACGCAGCAGCCGGCACGGCTCGATTTCGAGACCGCCCGGGCGGATGCGCATTCGCCCGGCAAGGTGCAGACGCAATCAGCCGACACCACACGCGGCGATGTGGCCGCCGGCATGGCGCAAGCCGCGCAGCGCGTCGAGGCTGTGTACGGCACGCCCATGGAAACGCATAACCCCATGGAGCCGCACGCTACCGTCGCCGTGTGGGATGGCGATGCGCTCACGCTGTACGACAGCACGCAGTACGTGTCCGGGGTGCGCCGCACGGTGGCCAAGACGCTGGGCATGTCGCCCGACAAGCTGCGCGTGGTGTGCCCGTTCGTTGGCGGCGGGTTTGGCTGCAAGGGCTCGGTGTGGTCGCACGTGGTGCTGGCAGCGATGGCAGCGCGGCAGGTTGGCCGCCCGGTGAAGCTCGTGCTGGAGCGCCCGCAGATGTTCGGCCCCGTCGGTGGCCGCCCGCGTACCGAGCAGCGCATCGCCTTGGGTGTCACCCGCGACGGCCGCTTCACCGCCATCTCGCACGATTCACTGACCACCACGTCGATGATCGAAGACTGGACCGAGCCCTGCGCCATCGTCACGCGCATGCTCTACGACACGCCCAACCAGCGGACCACGCACCGGCTGGCGCGGCTCAATGTGGGCACGCCAACGTTCCAGCGCGCACCGGGCGAGGCCACCGGCAGCTTCGCGCTGGAAGTCGCGCTAGATGAGATGGCCTACGCGCTCGGCATGGACCCGGTGGAGCTGCGCCTGCGCAACGACGCCGCGCAAGACCCGGAAAAGCGCATCCCCTGGTCGAGCAAATCGCTGGCCCAGTGCTACCGCACCGGCGCCGAACGCTTTGGCTGGGCGCGCCGCAATCCGCAGCCGGGAAGCATGCGCGAGGGCAATACGCGTATCGGCTGGGGCATGGCAACGGCCACGTACCCCGCCAACCGCAGCCCCGCCGCCGCCGCCGCGCGCTATCTGCCCGACGGCACTGTGCAGGTCGAATCCGGCTCGCAAGACCTGGGCACCGGCACCTACACGGTGATGACGCAGGTGGCGGCCGACGCCATGGGCGTGCCCGTCGAGCGCGTGCACTTCAGCCTGGGCGATACGCGCATGCCGGAGGCGCCGGTCTCGGGCGGCTCGCAGAGCGCCGCCAGTGTGTCGTCCGCCGTGCAGGCCGCCGGCGCCCAGGCGCGCGATGCGTTGATTGCCGCGGCCATTGCCGACACCAGCTCACCGCTGCACGGACTGGCTGCGGGCGACATCACCGTTGCCGAAGGTTTTTTGAGCGCACGCAGCGGTGCGCGCGAGCCGGTGGCGGCGGTCGTTGCACGCCACGGCCGGCCCATTGAAGCCACCGCCAAGGTGCAGCCCGGCGAAGAGAAGCAGAAGTTCTCGATGCATTCATTCGGCGCGGTGTTTGCCGAAGTGCATGTCGATGCGGACCTGGGCGTGATCCGCGTCTCGCGCATCGTGGGCAGTTATGGGGTGGGGCGGCTGCTCAATGCCAAGACGGGGCGTAGCCAGCTCCTGGGCGGCATCGTCTGGGGCATGGGCATGGCGTTATTCGAAGACAGCCTGCTCGACCCGCGCTACGGGCGCATCGTCAACAACAACCTGGCGGAGTACCACGTGCCCGTCAACGCCGATGTGCCCGACATCGACATCCTCGTGCTCGACGAGGTCGACCCGCATATCAACCCGCTGGGCGCCAAGGGCATTGGCGAGATCGGTATCACCGGTGTGCCGGCGGCGATCGCCAACGCGGTCTATCACGCCACCGGCCGGCGCGTGCGCGAACTGCCGATCACGCTCGACAAGCTCATCTGACCGTAAAGCCGATCGCATGAAAAAGCCCCGCTGGCGCAATACCAGCGGGGCCTGAGGGGCCAAAGGCGGGAACGGAGGATGCCTGGAGACCGGCCCTTAATCGGAACACTGCACGAAAGATTGCGCGGAAAACCGAGGTTGCCTGGGTTAGCGCTTCAATTCGGCACCGGATACCCGGTAGACCGTGCCGCCGCCTTCACGCGCGGCCGGCTGGGTTACTTACTGCGCATGCCTTCCGCGTACGGATCAAACCGCCCGCTGCGTGCGCCTTCTGTATACGTGTCGAAACGTCCGGTGCGGGCGCCGTCGCTATACACGTCAAAACGTTCGGCCCGTGCCGCCTGGCCGAACACTTCCACGCGGCTGGCCTGCGCCCAAGCGCCGCCCGCCGCCAGAGCGCCTGCCGCCAAAAGCGCGGCCATTCCAATCTGCTTGAGTCGCATGGCGAACTCCTTCTTCAACTGATTTTCGGTGCTGTTTTTTTAAGCGTGGTCTTGTGATGTCCTGCCACGGTCTACAGCCTAGGTCAGGGGGCATGGCGTATCCACGGTGGTGCGACGAACGGTTTGTTGTGGGCGCCGAAATGATGCGAGCCAGCGTGAATCGCGCCAGAAAACGCTTCACTGGCGTAATGGCGCGGCCCGCCGTTCCACCTTTTTGCTTAATCAGCGGGGTGTTTGGGGCGCTACCCCCAGTATTGATGCACCACAGCAGGGCGCAACGAGCCGGCAAGCCTTGCCGGAGGCCACTTTGGTGCGGTGCACGAAAAGCGATGCGCGCTTACCACACTTCGCAGAATGATTCTGTGAATTGCTTTGCCCGCCATAAGGGCTTTTGTTAAATTTGCGCGGCACTTCCGACACGGAAGTAAAGGAACGGAGGAGCCCAACCTCATGCACACGGGGGCGGGCGGTTTGAGACAACTTTTTATTTACGAGCCCACATGAAAAAGTCTGCCATTCTGGTTGCAGTCGGCGCCCTGTTCGCAGGTTCGGCCTACGCCCAATCGAGCGTGACGCTGTACGGTATTGTCGATACCAGCATTCACTACATCAACAACGCGAACCAAGCTGGCAACAGCGTGACCCAGATGGAAAGCGGTGCTGTGTCGAACAGCCGCTGGGGCCTGAAGGGCTCGGAAGACCTGGGCGGTGGTAACAAGGCGCTGTTCGTGCTGGAAAGCGGCTTCAACTCCGACACCGGCCGTCAAAGCAGCTCGGGCGTGCTGTTCAATCGTCAGTCGTTCGTGGGCCTGTCCAACAAGGACCTGGGCACCATCACGCTGGGCCGTCAATACAACTTCGGCTTCACGACCGGTGGCAACTTCGACCCGCTGGGCGTGGGCAACTACGACGGCAACTCGTGGATGTACTACGGCCTGACCGGCCTGCGTGAATCCAACATGCTGAAGTACGAAGGCAAGTGGAGCGGTCTGTCGGTTGGCCTGGCCTATGGCTTCGGCGAAGTGGCAGGCAGCACGAGCCAAAACTCGTACGTTGGCGGCACGGTGGCCTATGAATTCGGCCCGGCCTACATCGGCGCCTTCGCACAGCAGCACAAGGACGTTGCTGGCAACAAGCAAACCGTGTGGGGTATCGGCGGTAACTACACCATCGCCGCAGCCAAGCTGTTCGCAGGCTACATCGACAGCAGCGACGCCACGGGTTGCGTGAACAGCTCGTCGAACTGCGTTGGTGGCAGCGCCTTCGGCCTGAACATCTACGGCAACGCCACCACGGGCGCTGGCCTGACCCCGGGCGCCACGAAGCGTCGTGACCACGTCGGCATCCTGGGTGTGACGTACAACGTTACGCCGGCACTGGCTCTGACGGGCGCGTTCTACTACGACAGCATCAGCAACGCTGCACTGACCGCCGGCAACGACGGCAAGCGCTACACCGGCGTTCTGCTGGCCGAGTACGCCCTGTCCAAGCGCACGCAAGTGTATGGCACGGTCGACTACAACAAGGTCAAGGACGCAGCTCTGCCGGAACTGTCGGGCGGCGGCAACACGACCGGCACTGGCAAGTCGAACCAGACCAGCGTTGGCGTGGGTATCCGCCACATCTTCTAATCGACGCAGTCACTCGATTGGGAACGGAAAGGCGCCTTCGGGCGCCTTTTCTTTTGTCTGCGAGCTTGCCTGGGCATCCGCCTACAATGTCAGCATCTGTGTCTTCCCTGACTGCTGAGCCATGCGTTTTGCACGTACTTCCCGCCGCGCGCTGATTGCCGTTGCCGCGCTACTGACTGTGGGTTTCCTCCCTGCCCAGGCGCAGGACTACCCTGCCAAGCCGATCCACATCATCGTCGCGTACCCGACCGGCGGCATTTCCGACAACGTGGCACGCGCGCTGGGCGAGAAGCTTTCTGCTCAACTCGGCCAGCCGGTGGTGGTGGAAAATCGCGCGGGTGCCGGTGGCAGCATCGGCATGGATGCAGTGGCCAAGGCGGCGCCCGATGGCTACACGCTGGGCTTTTCTTCCGTCAGCCCGCTCACGCTCAACCCGTATTTCGGCAAGCTGCCATACGACCCGCTCAAGGACATCGCACCCGTGGCCAACGTCATGTACGCGCCGATGATCCTGCTGGGTACACCGTCATTCACGGGGAAGAGCTTTGCCGACATGCTGAGCCAGTCGCGCACCAAGCCGGGTTCGATCCGCTGGTCGACGTCGGGCGTTGGCACGGTGGGGCACCTGGCGCTGGAGCAGGTCAAAGCGCAGGCGCGTGTGGACATCACGCTGATCCCGTATAAGGGCGGTGGTCAGCAACTGACCGATGCGCTGGGCGGGCAGGTGGAGGTGATGTCGACCAACGTCGGCCCCACGCTGATGCAGCACATCACCAGTGGCAAGCTGCGCCCGCTGGCGGTGGGCGCGCCGCACCAGCTGGACGCGCTGCCCAATGTGCCAACCTTTACCGAACTGGGTTACGCCAAGGCGAACATGGCGTCGACGTTCGGTGTATTCGCGCCGGCCAAGACGCCCGCGCCCGTCATCGCTCGGTTGAACGCAGAGATCAACAAGGCGCTGTCCGCGCCTGACTTGCGCGACCGCCTCACGCAGGCCGCCGTGGTGCCGGTGGGCGGCACACCGCAGCAGTTCGCCGCCGCCATCCGCGCGGAATACGACAGCAACGGCCGTATCGTGCGCGCCGCTGGTATCAAGGAGCAGTGAGCCGCGCTTGCGTTGGTTTAAGCAGTGAAGCGGTAGCCGACGCCGACTTCGGTCAGCAGATGCTCCGGCCGCGCCGGATCGCGCTCAAGCTTGTGGCGTAGATGGCCCATGTAGATGCGCAGATAGTGGCTGCTGTCGGAATGCGCGGGGCCCCAGACTTCGCGCAGCAATTCGCGGTGCGTCATCACCGTGCCGCGTCGGCCGAGCAGTACAGCCAGCAGCCGATACTCGATGGGCGTGAGGTGGACCGCCTCGCCGTTGCGCATCACTAAGCGGCGCGCCAGGTCGACTTCCACCTCGCCAAAGCGGATGACGCTGCCGCCGTCTTCGCCGCGCTTGGCGTGTCGCCGCAGCAGGACGCGCAGGCGCGCAATCAGCTCGCCCACGCCGAAGGGCTTGGTGAGGTAATCGTCTGCGCCGGCATCGAGGGCGGCGATCTTGTCGCGCTCGTCCACGCGGGCGGAGAGCACCAGCACCGGCACCTCCGTCCACGTGCGCAACTCGCGGATCAGCTGCATGCCGTCGCCATCGGGCAGGCCAAGGTCGAGGATGACCGCATCGGGCTGGCGCGTGCCGGCTTCGATCAGGCCGCGCTCGACGCGATCGGCTTCATGGACTTCGCAGCCTTCTGCCTCCAGCGCAGCGCGGACGAAGCGGCGGATGTGCGGCTCGTCGTCGATGACGAGGACGGTGGGCGTGAATGTGAACGGCATGGCACGCATTGTAGAGCGAGCGCCCATGAAAAACGGACCCCTTGGGGTCCGTTCTGCTTGGTGCGAAGCCCAGTATCGCTTAGGCCTTCTTCGCCCAGGCGCTGCACCAGCCCTTGTTGGCGACGTCCTTACCGGCGAACAGCGGGCAGCCGCCCTGTGCTGCCGTACCACCCTGGTACAGGGCGCAATTGCCGCAGTGCTGATCCGGCGTGTGCTTGGGGAACTTGGCCTTGTCGGCCTTGGCGGTGTCGGCCACGTAGCCCAGGGCTTTGGCTTGCGGGTCGCTTTCAGCAACCAGCGGAGCTGCCAGTGCCAGATCCGACATCGACATGACGGCGCCTGCGGCGGCCACGATGGGGATGCTCTTCAGGAATTGACGACGATTGGACATGCTGATTCCTTTTGTGGGAGTGTGTTGTGTGGCGTCCCGTGCCGCGCCCGTGCCAAACACTGGCTCGCCCTGGGGGACTGCGGACGGCGTCGGCGCGCCGCTTTCCGCTCGTGCATTCTGGCACAGCAATCGCCCGCCAGCATCTGCGCACGGTCAATGTTCCCCATACCTGGATGCAGCAATCACTCACTTTCGGTGGAGGCAAGCCGCGTGCGGTCGCGCTGGCCACTCCCCATCCCGCTAGCAGCCGATGACAATTTGCCGCAGGGTCAGGCCAGCAGCGTGCGCAGCGCCCCAATCAACGCGTCGCATTCGTCATCGGTCCCGACGGTGATGCGCAAATGCTGGTCGATGCGCGGCAGCTTGAAGTGGCGCACGAAGATCTCCTGCGCTTTGATCTGTGCCGCCAGCGTGGCCGCGTCGTGTGCTGGATGTCGGGCGAAGATGAAGTTGGCCGCCGATGGCACGACGTCGAATCCGAGGGTCTGGAGGGCTTGCGTCAGCCGCTCGCGGGTGGCACCGACACGCTGGCACGTGGCACGGAAGTATGCGTCGTCTTCGTAAGCGGCCTGGGCGGCCACCTGGGCGAGGCGATCCAGCGGATACGAGTTGAAGCTGTCCTTCACCCGGTTGAGCGCCTCAATGAGCGCTGCATGACCAAACGCAAAGCCCACCCGCATCCCTGCAAGCGAGCGCGACTTGGACGTCGTGTGCACGACGAGCAGGTTCGGGTAGCGGTCAATCAGGGTGATGGCCGACTGCGCGCCGAAATCGACGTACGCCTCGTCGATCACGACCACCGACGACGGATTGGCCGCGACGATGCGCTCGATGTCCGCCAGGGGCAGGGCGCGCCCGGTGGGGGCATTCGGGTTGGGAAACAGCACGCCGCCCGCATCGCCCAAGTAATCGTCGGCGTGGATGGAGAAGTCGTCTGCCAGCGGCACCACGTCACACTGCACGCCGTACAGGCGCGCGTAGGTTGGATAGAAGCTATACGAGATGTCGGGAAAGCGCAGCGGCTTGTCGTGCTTGAGCAGCGCCTGGAACACGTGTGCCAGCACTTCGTCGGAGCCATTGCCGGCAAAGACCTGCTCGGGCTTCAACCCATGATGAGCGGCCACCGTTTCGCGCAACCGGCGCGACAGCGGGTCGGGATAGCGGCGCAGGCTGTCGCCGGCGGTGCCCAATTCATGCGTAATCGCCTCGGCCACGCGCGGCGACGGGGGATACGGGTTCTCGTTGGTGTTCAGCTTGATGGGGTGTGCGAGCGCCGGCTGTTCGCCCGGGATATACGGGACGAGTTGCTGAACGATATCGCTCCAGTAACGGCTCACGGTTTGGCTCCAGAGGGGGTGAATTTCTCGCGCGCCGAGACCGAGGCATCGGTGGGGCGGTATATGGGCGTGAAATAGGCTCTTTACAAATCAACGTCTCGCGCAACTCGCAGCGAGCAAGACCAAGGTCGTTCAAGGCTGGGCAACCCGAATCCGGTTCACGCCAGGTGAATTCTAGCGACAGTCGACCGTACCTCGACAGGGGCTGGGGCACTCCATATCAACGCGGTTTAGTCCTTCCGAAATACCTCTGTGAAACTGTCGGCTTGACGCAGTCTCGACAATGCGGAAAAGAGCGACTTTGGCGGAAGCTCCTTAAGCAATTCCGCCACTGCACACTTTGCGGCTTGATAGTTCCGGATATTTTGAGCTTTGTCGGTACTCCAGAAATCCTGCGGCCTTTCCAGAGACTTGACCCGCTGTATTTCGTCCTGGCCAATGGTGGTGCAATCATTCAGATACTGAGGACGTCGATCCACCTGCAACGCAACGCCTTCGTCAAACCATGTAGGTAGCTTTCTGATCCTTGCCCAGTACCCCAGTCTCTCGGCCAATTCGGCATGCATCAACTCATGGGCCGTTACGTCGAGGCTGAACCGTTCCATGTTCAAGACCACATGGGTTGCTGTGAGCGAAACGAACGCTGTTCCAGGGACATCGGTGACACCGAACTTCGCCGCTTCCTCCGCACTGGCCGCAATGATCGTCACCGGTTTTGCGATAGGGGCGCCATATAACGCGGTGACCCGATCACGCGCCATCTGCAACCCCGACAGGGCGCGCTGTCGCTCAACGTCGGAAAGCGTTGGGTCGACATAAACCCCATCTTCGAGCTTCTTGTAATCAGACCAGCCGACGAAGACGCGATTGAGCAGAGGCGAACAAAACGCACTTGCCGGGGCCATGAGAGCCAGCACGAGTAGGACGCACGTAGACAGTTTTCTCATACGGCGATGCTTGAGGGGGCAGCGGGAATTCGATCGCCAGAAGTGCTGCGGGGCAGTCAGCGATCCTGCAACATTTCTCGATACGACTGGTCTGCAGGGTCGCTTGACTCCACAAGGGGAGGGTGCTGCGAAGTGTTGTCAGACTTGGCGCGCCCGGCTGGGATCGAACCAGCAACCCCTGCCTTCGGAGGGCAGTACTCTATCCATTGAGCTACGGGCGCACGTCGGCACAGAACATGCCGAAAGGCAGCCACGCAGAATAGCGTATTTGGCGGCGGGCGTCCATCGCACCCAGGTGAAGGCGCGTGGCGCAACGCCGTTTTCAGGGGTTTTTGACCCAGGTCGAAAAGCGCTGCCTAGGGCTCTCCCGCGTGTCAATGGCCTGGGCAATACGGCTATAATCGCCCGACATTTGCCAAGAAATAATGCGGGGACAGGTCTGTTTGGGCCAATCGGCAATCAGCGAAGCGGCGATTGCCAGGGTCTTCCTGCCCTCATCGTGACCCAACGCGGCCCCACGCACTGTCGGCAGAGCTCGTGACTCATGCCGGTGGCGCTCTGAGGCCTCCGAGAGCGGTTCCACCATCCTGAGAGTTGAGCATGAGCGACGCGCAACACGACGAACACGAGCCCCTGATCAAGACCCCTAAGCAGTTGATCATCGCGGTGGTTGCCGCGTTTGCCGTTCCGATTCTCGTCATCATTTTGCTGGCCAACTATGTTGGCCTGGGCGCCAAGGAAGGCGCCGGCAGTTCCAGCACATCGGAAGAGGCCGCCAACGACCGTATCAAGCCGGTTGCGCACCTCGAGCTGAAAGACCCGAATGCGCCGCGCGTCTTCAAGACTGGCGAGCAACTCTATAAAGAAGTCTGCGCAACCTGCCACGCGGCCGGTGTGGCTGGCGCGCCCAAGTTTGGCGACGCGGCAAGCTGGGGCCCGCGTCTGTCGCAAGGTCTGGACGGCATGACCAAGGTGGCGCTGGCCGGCAAGGGCGGCATGCCCGCGCGTGGCGGCACGTCGCCGGATGACGTGAGCGACTACGAAATCCAACGTGCCATCGTCTACATGGCGAACTCTGGCGGCGCCAAGTTCCAGGAGCCTGCCACGCCCGCAGGGGGTGCTGCGGCACCGGCACCCGCAACGGAAGCCGCTGCGCCTGCTGCTGCCCCGGCCGCTGCTGCTGCTCCGGCAGCAGCAGCTCCGGCAGCGCCTGCCGCTGCTGCTGCTCCGCAGGCCTCCACGGGCGATGTCGGCAAGAAGGTCTATGACTCGACTTGCCAGATGTGTCATGCCGCTGGCGTGGCCGGCGCGCCCAAGTTTGGCGACAAGGCCGCCTGGGCGCCACGCATTGCCGAAGGCAAAGCCAAGATGTACGACATCGCGTTGCACGGCAAGGGCGCGATGCCGCCCAAGGGCACCTACGCCGGTTCGGACGATGATGTCAAAGCCGCCGTCGACTACATGGCAGCTGCCGCCAAGTAAGTCGTCACGCCCCGCCTGAAGAAGCCCGCCCCGTGCGGGCTTTTTGCTGCCTGCTCACGCAACGTCGCCACTGCGGCATGCCGATTGCTACTCCGTTTTTTGATGTGCGGAACACGATGCAGCGGTGCTGTATTCGCCCGCACGTGCCCAGGATGATGCGAACCGGAGGTAGCCATGCGAAGGAATCGAACAACAGTGGCCAATTGGGCAGCCGGCGGGGTGATATGCGCCCTGATGACATGCAGTGCAGCGGCCCTGGCCGCCGACAACTGGGTGAAGCTGACCCCCTTGGCCGACAACGCTGGCACGCTCTACTTGGACAAGGATTCCATCGAGCGGAACAACGACGGCACCGTGCGCGCCACCTCGCGCGACGCCTACGACGTGCCCCGCAAACTCGCCGATGGCAAGGCGTATCAATACGATTCACGCACGTCGGTTTACGACTGCAAGAACGATCGCATCCTGCCGGTCAGCGCGCTGATCCAGGACAGCCAGCACGCCACGCTGCTGGCTCGCAACATCGACGGCCCGCGTTGGGAAGGCGTGGTGCCGAATTCCGAGGGCGAGGCCGTATTGCGCGCGGTCTGCCAGAAGTAGGGCGGCTGCGTTACTGCACGGCGGCGGCCGGGGCGAGGTCCACCCGCAGCGTGCCGTCCACATCCATGCGCGTGGTGCCGCGCGCGGCGGCTTCACGGTAGTGGTAGAGGTCGAAACGCAGCGGCCCGTTCGTCGATGTGTCCGTCACGAGCACGCGGCTGTTGGTGACCAGCACGTTGTACATCTTCAGATCGCCCGACTGGATCCAGATGCGGCTGGCGGCAGTGGTCGGGGCGGGCGCACACGCCGCCGGCGCGGGGCCGAAACCGAGCACCAGTCCATCGGGCGTCACACGCGCCGTCTTCATGTTGCCGACTAGGCGCGGCGGCGGGAACACCGTGTATTGGTCCAGCACCATGTCGTTGCCTGCGAGCTTGGCGCCAGGGCGATCCAGCGGCGCGAGCTGCGAGAGCTGCAGCCCCATCGCCTTAAGCAGCGCAAGCGTCTGGATGCCCATGACGCGTGCCTCGGTGGGGGTGTAGACGAGATAGCGCGACTCCTTGAGTTGAAGCGTGCCGCGCATGCCGAACGGCAGCCATACGCCCGGAAAGTGGTTGCGCAGCTTGAGCCCGCCCGACACATCCAGCACGCCGTCGCCCGGCGTGAGCGACAGCGCATTGAGGGAGCGAGGCGAGTAGTCCAGCAGATACGTGTTGAAGAGCGCATCCAGCGAATCCTTCGGTACGGTGACTTCGCCGCCGAGGATGCGGATGTCGAACTGGCTGGGGTCGTCCATGTCGACAGCTTGGCCGGGCGTATGCGGCACGAGCTGCGCCGTGAGCTGGTGAACGTGGAAGCCGATGCTGCCGGTGATGCGGAAATCCACCTCGCGCATCTGCACCACAGGCGGCGCGGTACCGGAGTTGCGCGGCGTGGCGGTATCACTGGCGTTGGCGGTGCCAGAGCTTGGGTCGCAGCGTTGCGTCCACTGCTGGCGGACGGTGCTCAACGCCTTGCGCTGGGCGCCCGCCATCGGCGGTTCGGCGGCGCGGGACAGCGCACTGGCCATGAGGCCAGCCAACCCCAGCGCCACCATCGCGAGGCGAAGCACGAACGCGGCAAATGCGAGGGCGGGGGCGATCATGGCGCGGTCCTCTTGGCGAGTTGCGCGGTGGGCTTGGCAGTCTTGACAGCGGTCAGCGTGTTGAACGACGGCATCAGCACGCGGATACCGCCATCGGGCGAGAAGCGTAGCGACCCCGCCACGAGCTGATCCCGATAGCGGTAGAGGTTGAACACGAACGGCCGGGCCGGATCGGCCACGACGATATCGATGCGCGCATTCATCGGCATCGAGCGCATGAAGCGGATGTCACCGCCACGGAAGAGGATGTACGGGCGCTGCGCGTCGGCGGCGTTGGCCAGCGGCGGCATTTGCGGGGCACCATCCCCAATCTGCATGAACAGCCCATCGCGCGTGACCCGGATGGCTGAGAGCTTTAAATCCAGCGCGGGCGGTGGAAACAGCTTGGGCACCTGCATGACGATCTCGCTGCCGGCCAACTGCACGGCGGGCGTGGACACGGGCAGCAAGTCGGCCAGTTCGATATGTGCCGCGCCCATCAACGCACTGGCGTTCTGGCCCTGCACCTTGACCACGTTCGGACGGAACACAATCGTCTGCGGATCGCGCAGCACCAGCGGGCCACGCAGCTCGATCGGCACCCACGCCCCGCGCCGCCGCATCTCAGCGCGCATATCGAGCGTGCCATCGTCGAGCGAAAAGCTGAAGTTGCGCAGTGGCGGATCGTTGCCCGGCCCGCGCGCAAACACCACGGTGTTGAACAGCGCGGCCATGCTCTCGGCCGTCACGCGCACGTTGCCGCTCACCGGTTGCAGCGTGTACGACGACACATCGTCCAGCCACACCGGATCGCCCGGTGCACGCGGCACCATGCGCAGCGCCAACTGATCGATCACAAAGCCGACGCCGCCATCAAAGCGAAAGTCGACATGCCGCAGATATGAGATGGCATCAGCCTGCCCCGAATCGCGCAGCGTGGCGGGCCGCACCTCGCGCGTGGAGAGGTTGCCCGACTGGAACGGCGCACGCGCCCGTGCTCGCGCATCTTCCAGCTGCTTCGCCTTCTCAGCCTCGATGGCACCGTGCCCGTCCCCCGCGGTGGCACAGCTTTGCAGCAACAATGCCGCCGTCAATACTCCAGCGGCGCGAAGCCATAGCGCCCCCGCACGCACCCCGACGGTTTGGCCGTACCTTGCCCTAGATGGCGCCTTGAATTTCTGTTGCAGAGAGGAAAAAGGAAGGGAAACTGTTTGAGCGAAGCGAGTTTTTCCCTTCCCCTCTCTGCGACATAAATTCAAGGGGAAGTCGCCATCTCGGGCGCGCCTTTCTTTGCTTACCTTTCTTTGGCAAGACAAAGAAAGTAAGTCGGCCCCGACAGGGGACGAAACCCTGGTCCTGTGACGAGCCATTGCCTGCACGCAAGCCAAAATCGATTCCCACATCGACGTGTCTCCTCGTCGTGAGTACCGGAACGGTTCCGGGAAGTGGCGCGGTCATGTCGGTCAGCCCGCCTGCCGCGCTCGTGTAAAATTTTTTCATGTCCGCCCGCAAACCAACCGGCGACGCCGGTCCGCCTGCCGCTCCTTCCGCCCGCGAGTTCACGATCGACGAACTCGCGCGCGCGGCCGACACCACCGTCCGCAACGTCCGCTCCTACCAGGACCGCGGCCTGATCGACCCACCCGAGCGGCGCGGTCGCGTCGGCATCTACACGCAGGCGCATCTCGGCCGGCTCAAGCTCATCAGTCATCTGCTGGGGCGCGGCTACACGCTCGCCAACATCCAGGAACTGCTCAAGGCCATCGTCGAAGGCCACGATCTGCGCTCCATCCTCGGGCTGGAATCCGCCATCAGCAGCCCGTGGTCGGATGAGCAGCCCAAGCACTTCTCGCTGCTGGCACTGGCCAAGCTGTTCGGCCGCTCCATGTCGCGCCAGGCGCTGGCACGGGCCATTTCGCTTGGCCTGCTCGAACCCGATGGTCTCGGCTATCTGGCCCGCAGCCCGAAAGCGCTGATGGCCGGCGCGCAGATGGCGAAAGCCGGTTTCCCGCTGGTGGAAGTGCTCGACATCCTCGAGCGTGCCCGGCCGCATACGCAGGCGGTGGCCGACGATCTGGTCTCCATGGTCGTGCGCGAACTCGACAAATACGGCGAAGGCCAGCTCCCGCCGGTCGAGGACGTGCCGCGTCTCGTTGACGTGATCTGGCGCATCCGCCCGCTGGCGCTGGTGGCGGTCGAAGCCGAGCTGATGCGTGCGCTCGAGATCGCCGCCAACAAGTACCTGGGCGACCGCGTGGCACAGGTCATCGAGCATCTGCACGAACCGTCGAATCCTTCGAACTCGCCGGACAAAGGCTAATGTCTCCTGGCGCACCCATATGTGGGGCGCGCCTCATTGATTTCTCGTTCTCTATTGCACTGCCGAACCGGCCGCGGCGGCTGGTGTTTGGAGCACCCGCTCAGGAACCGGCCGCGCCTGCCGTCGACAGCTTGCGGCGGATTGACGGCGACGGCGCTTCGCCATTGGCGGCTGCGTAGGCCTCAATCTCCGAGATCAGCTTGGGCAGGCGCTCCAACGCCGCGCGGTTGTCTTCATCCCACGGATGGAATGACGGCCGGAAAAAATCGAAGAACTCCGGAATGATCTTGCGCAGCGGCGCCGGGTAGATCCACAGGTAGTGGAACACCTTGCCCAGCCCCAGGAATTTGCGCTTGCAGGTGCGGTCGGCAAAGATCAGCCGAAGGTGCACGTAGAACACCATCGACCAGAACAGCACCGTGGTGGTCAGCATCACGGAGGTGCGCAGGATGTAGCGGCGCAGCCCCGGTTTGACGGCGAGATTCCACACGTCGTAGCTCACCGCCTTGTGCTCGGTCTCTTCCATCGCGTGCCACAGCCAGACCTGGCGGTAGCCGGGTTGGGAGTTGCGGCCCAGGCCGTCTTCGTGGCTCAGCACCTGGTTGGCCAGCATGGCGGTGTAATGCTCCAGCGCTACCGTCACCGCCAGCTGGTGCGACTTGGGTGTCCACTTGCGCAGCACGTTGAGGAACTTGCCGACAAAGCGGTCGATGCGCGTGGCGGGCAGGCCGGCGCGATCGAGCAGGTCGTTGTAGAGCACATGCTCGCGCGTGTGCATGGCTTCCTGGCCGATAAAGCCGGCCACGGCCTGCTTGAGTTCGGGGTCGGTCACCAGATGGCGGTAGTTGCGCACGCTGTCCATGAAGAAGCGCTCGCCGGTCGGGAAGAAGATCGACAGCGCGTTCAGGAAGTGGGTGACGTGGTTCCCTCGCTCGTGCCAGTTGCTGATGCGATCAGCCGGCAGGTGAGGATGCACGTCGCGGCGGACTGGCATCATGGGCGGTTCTCCTGGGATGTGGTTTCTGTAAGACGTGTCGCGGCACGCCCGTGATCGAGGAAGGCGCAGAGGTCCGTGCCCACGCGCACGGGGTCTTCTTCCATCGGGATATGGCCGAGCGCCGGATACATGCGCAGCGTGGCGCCGGGAATGCGGCGGGCAAACTCACCGGCATGCACGGGCGGGATCCACCGGTCGCGCTGGCCCCACAAAATGAGCGTCGGCACGCGGATGGCGGCCAGTCCGCTCGTATCGACATCGTCGAATCGGAACTTCGGCACCATCTTGCCGATGGCCTGGCGGGCACCGTCGGCGTAGAAGAAATCGGTGTAGCGGCGCAGCGTGGGTTCGGACACGCGCGACGGGTCGCCGTACACATCGCGCGTGGCGGCGCGGATGATGCCTTCGGGCAGCATCCATGGAGATGTCAGCCGCACGGCGAGGTGGTTGAACAGATCGATGTAGATCGGCAACTGCATCGGGAAGCCGGCCGAGTCGATCAGCACGAGCTTCTCCACACGGCCCGGGTGCCGCACGGCAAAGTCCCACGACACCATGCCGCCGAGCGAGTTGCCGATCAGCGTGAGCTTCGACAGGCCCAGCGTGTCGACAAACGCGTCGATGAAGTCGCGGTACAGCGGCAGCTCCATCGTGCGCGGGCGGCCTTGCGTATCGCGCAGCGGGCCGGTGATGCCGAACGGCGGCAGGTCAAGCCGGATCACGCGGTAGCGGCGCGTGAGCTGCGGCAGCACGCCGTCCCACGTGTGCAGCGAGGCGCCAAAGCCGTGGATCAGCAGCAGTGTGCCTTCCGCGTTGGCGGCGCCTTCATCGGTGTAATGCACGCGCGTGCCCATCAGCGGCAGGTAGCGCGATTGCGGCTTGGCGTATCGGGCGATCAGCACGTCGCGCCCGATGCTGCGCAGGCCGAGGCGGCCCGGGCGCAGCATGGCGCGTGCGACGTTCAGCAGGTTCGCGCGCGGGGGGCTGGCGAATGGTTCAAGTTCAGCGGTGGTGGCCGGGTTCATGCTGGGCCTCCTACTTGGCGCGGGCGGTAGCGGGCGCGGTGTCTTCGCGCAGGGCCTTCTTGCGCGTGCGGCGCGCTTCGCGCACGACCAGTGCCTGATAGGCGGCGGGCAGCAGGCGGGCCATCACATCGGCGGCGTGGGCGTCGGGGCCGATCAGCACGCGGCGCTTGTTCTTGCGCACGCCGTCGAGGATCACCTCGGCCGCCTTTTCGGCGCTGGTGATGAAGAACTTCTCGAACTCGGCCTTGCCTTGCTGTTCGTCGCGGACCAGGAAGCCGTTCATGCTGGGCGACACGCGGCTCGACTTGGCGATGTTGGTCTTGATGCCGCCGGGGTGCACGCACGTGGCCGACACGCCGCAGTTCATCAGGTCCAGCTCCTGGCGCAGCGCTTCGGTGTAGCCGCGCACGGCGTACTTGCTGGCGTTGTAGGCGCCCATGCCGGGCTGCGCGAAGATGCCGAAGATGCTCGACGTGTTGATGATGTGCCCATCGCCTGAAGCCTTGAGCAGCGGCAGGAAGGCCTTGGTGCCGTGCACGACGCCCCAGAAGTTGATGTTCATGATCCAGGCGAGTTCGTCGTCGTCCATGCCTTCGATCGTGCTGGAGAGCGCCACGCCGGCGTTGTTGAAGATCAGGTTGACCTTGCCGTGCGCGGCGGCGGCTTCTTCGGCCCAGCGGTAGACGGCGGCGCGGTCGGCTACGTCGACGGCGTGGGTGGTGACGCGGATGCGGTCGCCTTCATGTGCACGTACCAGTTGCAGCGTCTGCGCGAGGGCGGCTTCGTTGCGATCGGCCAGGGCGAGGTGGCAGCCTTCGCGTGCCAACTGGAGCGCCAGCGCGCGGCCCATGCCCGATGCGGCGCCGGTGATGGCGGCGACCTGGTTGTTGAAGGACTTCATGGCGGGGTCTCCTGATTTTCTGGCTTGTCTTGTATGGGCTGGTGGTGCATCTCTTGTTTCATCCCCTGCCGGGGCGGGCTCTTGTGGTCCATCCCCCTTTCACCCCCTGCCGGGGGCGACTCACTTTCTTTGTCTTGCCAAAGAAAGTAAGCAAAGAAAGGCGCGCCCGAGATGGCGACCCATCCCTTGAATTTCTGTCGCAGGGAGGGAAGGGAGGCAAACTCGCTGCGCTCAAACAGGCCTCCCTTCTTTTTCCTCCCTGCAACAGAAATTCAAGGCGCCATCTAGGGCAGGGTACGGCCACACCGTCTGGGCGCTGGCGTTGGCTGTGAGGCGTGGACGTGGTCTTACACACGGTCGAGCGCTTCTTCGTTGGCGGTGTTCTGCGCGGGGGCGGGCACCGTGCGCGCGGGCACCCGCGATGGCACACCCTTGGGCACGGGCATCGGGCGCGTACGGTAATCCGCCAGACGGAAATGCGCGGTGGCACGGCGGAACTGCCACGTGAATCCCGGCCACAACGTGGTGTTCTTGCCGGTCTTTGGATCGAGGTACCAGCTCACGCAGCCGCCGGCGGACCAGATCGCGTTCGACAGCCGCTTTTGGATGCCGTCGTTGAAGCGGCGCTGCACGTCGGGGCGCACGTCGATGGCGGCCACGTTATGCGCGCGCATCGACTTAAGCGCGTCAACGATGTACGCCACCTGCGACTCGATCATGAACACCATCGACGAGTGGCCGAGCCCCGTGTTTGGGCCCACCACCATGAAGAAGTTCGGGAAGCCCGCCACCGTGGTGCCGAGATAGGCCTCGGCACCGCGCTTGTCCCACGCGTCGACGATGTCCGCGCCTTGGGCGCCGAGCAGCACGCCGCGCGGGAACGGGTCGGTGGCGTGGAAGCCCGTGCCGAAGATCAGGCAATCGACTTCGCGCCGCGTGCCGTCGGTGGTGACGATGGCGTTGGGCTCGACCCGTGCGATACCGGTGGTGATCACATCCACGTTCTCGCGCGTGAGCGCCGGGTAGTAGTCGTTCGAGATCAGGATGCGCTTGCAGCCGATGGTGTAGTCGGGCGTGACCTTCTGGCGCAGTACCGGGTCGGCTATGCGGCGCTTGATGTGGCTGCGCGCCATGCGCTCGACGGCCTTCATTAGCTTGGGGTGCACGACAAAGCCCAGCACGCGCGATTCGAGCATCCAGTAGATGCTGGTGCGCATCAGCTTTTGCGTGAAGGGCAGATGGCGGAACAGCCAGTGCTCGGCGCGCGAGACCTTGCGGTCGGGTTTGGGCAGGATCCACGGCGGGGTGCGCTGGTACAGGTCGACGCGGCCGGCCTTGGGCGCGATCTGCGGGACGAACTGGATGGCCGACGCGCCCGTGCCGATCACGGCGACGCGTTTGCCGCGCAGGTCGTAGTCGTGTTCCCACAGTTGCGAGTGGAAGGCCTTGCCTTCGAACGTTTCGATGCCGGGAATGTTGGGCCACGCCGGGCGGCTCAGGCCGCCCATGCCGGAGATGAGCACACGGGCGCGGTAGCGGCGGCCGTCGACCATGTCGAGGTTCCACACGCCAGCGGCATCGTCGAACGCCGCCCGCGCGAGCTCATGGTGGAAGCGCACGTGCGGGCGCACGCCAAATTCATCCGTGCAGCGCTCCAGATAGGCGCGGATCTCCGGCTGCGGCGAATACATGCGCGACCAGTCCGGGTTGGGCGCGAACGAAAACGAGTACAGGTGCGATTGCACGTCGCACGCGCAGCCCGGGTAGTGGTTGTCGCGCCACGTGCCGCCCACCGAACCGGCCTTCTCGAAGACGAGGAAGTTGTCGATGCCGTGCTGCTTGAGCTGGATGGCCATGCCCAGGCCGGCAAAGCCCGTCCCGATGATGGCGACATCGATCAGGGTGGGGGCCTCGATGCTTGGGTCGGGGCGATGGAACTCGGACCGTGCGTTCACGTGGCGTCTCCGTGGGCACCACATGATGGGCGCCTCTTAATGTGACATTGATCAATGTCATCGTAGGAGGCACCGCCCGAGCGAGTCAATCGCCCGATTGGAGTCGAAGTTCTAGAAGCGGCGCATGCACCGCTTGAAACGGATTTCCCTTACGAATCCGCGACTTGCGTGCGGTGCACAACGCTCTCGCACGTCGCTTTGAGGGCACTCAGCAGCCGCCGGATGTGCGCGAGCAGACGAGCGACTTGGGCACCAGCGGTGCGGATGTCGCTGTCCGTACCGCCGTGGATGGCATGGCGGAAGGCTTCCGTTTCGGCATCCACAGCAGCGCTGCGCAGCAACGCCAGGGCGCCGCTGGTTCGGTGTGCCCATTTGCGCAGGGCAGGGCGGTCGAGGCTATCGAGCAGCGGGCGCAGCCGGTCGGCATCGTCGTCCAGCGAGGACAGGAACACCTGCGCCAGGCTTGCGGCCGCAGGGCCGGTGCCCAGGGTGCGGCGCAGGTCTTCGAGCGAGAGCGGGAAGGCGTTGTCATCGGTTGTAGTGATATCGGGAGCCGCGCCGGGCGGCGGTGCCATGGTCCACAACCCCGACAGCGCTTCTTGGAGTGTGGCCAGGGTGGTCGGCTTGAGCAGGCAGGCGTCCATGCCGACGGCCCGGGCGCGGGCGTGTTCCTCGGCCAGCGTGGTGGCGGTGATGGCAACGATGGGCAAGCGGCGGCCACCCGTCTGCTCTTGCTGGCGAATCTGCTGAGCCAGGTCGAAGCCGTCCATGCGCGGCATGTGGCAGTCGGTGAGCAGGGCGTCGAAGCGGCCCTCGCGCAGGCGTTCGAGCGCGACGACACCGTCTTCGGCCAGTGTGACGCGGTAGCCGAGCAACCGCAGTTGCTTGGCGATCAGCTCGCGGTTGATGGGGTGGTCTTCCGCCACCAGGATGTGTGCGCCCAGCGCTTCGCCGGCAGGCGCGGGCACGACGGGGCGCGACGGTGCGCTCGGTGCCTCGACGGCTTCCGGCCGCGGCAGGGCACGCTCGCAGGCGCGCACGAAGGCGTACCAGCTCAGCGGGTTGGTGCTCAACGCGGCGCCGCGCTCGGCGTAGCTCACTTCGCTGGTGACGTGGATGGCGCCGGGGTGTTTGCGTGCTGCGGTGGTGAAGACCAGGTCAGCATCGTCCCCCGAAGCCGCGCGCAACCCGGCTGCCATGGCGAACTGGGTGAGGCTGTGCCGGTCTGCCGCATCATCCACCAGGATGGCGACACTGCGCCCTGCCAGCTGCGGCAGCGCGTAACGCGCATGGATGATCGGTACAGGCAGCCGCAGCGTGATGGTCGTGCCCATGCCAGGCGCGCTGTCCATCGAAAGCGTGCCGCCCATCAGGCCGGCGAGCTGGCGCGAGATGGCCAGCCCGAGCCCGGTGCCGCCGTAGCGGCGCGTCGTGGAGCGCTCGGCCTGCACGAACGGCGCGAACAGCGTCTTCTGCACATCCGACGCGATGCCGATGCCCGTATCGCTGACCTCAATGGCCAACTGAGCTGTGTCGCCGTCGATGGCGCTGCATTCCGCCGTGACGCGCACGCTGCCACGCTCGGTGAACTTGATCGCGTTGGAGAGCAGGTTGAACAGAATCTGCCGCACACGCACGCTATCCACCGACACGATGGCCGGCACGTCGGCGGCCACGTCCACGCGCACCGCGAGCGACTTTTCATGCGCGCGACTGGCCAGCAGCCCCACCGTGCCGTCGAACAGTTCCCGCAGATCGGTATCCACGGGGGAAATGTCCAGGCGCCCGGCTTCGATCTTCGCGTAGTCCAGGATGTCGTCGAGGATATGCAGCAGCGCCCGGCCGGAGTCCTGCACCAGCGACACCATCTGCTTCTGCTCGCCCTCCAGCCGCGTTTGCTGCAGGAGTTCAACCAGGCCCAGCACGCCGTTCATGGGCGTGCGGATTTCATGGCTCATCATCGCCAAGAAGCGATCCTTGGCCAGCAGCGCCGATTCCGCCGCGTTCTTGGCCGCTTCCAGCGCGTCGGCCTGCTCGCGCTCCACGGTGGCGTCGCTCAGGTAGCCGTTCCAGACGGTGCGGCCGTCTGATGCGCGTTGCGGAATCGAGCGCGCGTGCAGCCAGCGGATCGAGCCGTCGTCGCACAGATGCCGGAACTGCTGATCAAACGGCGTCAATTGTGCGGCAGAGACGCGCACCGCTTCGAGCACGCGTTCGCGGTCGTCTTCGTGGATCAGCCGCTCGGGCGTGGATAGATATGTCAGCAGATCGTCGGGTTGCCCGCCCAGGGTTTCGTGCGCCTTGCCGGCCACGTAGGTCATCCGACCCAGCGCTTGACCAGGAAGCAGCTCAAACTGATAGACCAGCGCCGGCAACGATTCGGTGACTTGGCGCAGGCGTTGTTCCAGGCGTTCGGCACGCGCTTGCGCTTCGCGGATCTCGCTGATGTCGACCAGCGATGCCACGGTACCAGCCGGTTGCCCATCGGGCAGGTGGAACGGCTCGATCCAGTACAGCACGTTGCGTGCTTGCCCGTCGGGCGTGACGATGTGCAGCTCTTCCCGCGTGCTTTCGCTCAGGTCCACCGCATGCTGGTTAACCTCCGACAGGTGCGCGACGTTGTCTGCCGAAAACAGCCCCAGCTCTTGCGGCGTACGGCCCAGCAGCGACTTGCGCGACAGGCCGAACATATTGCAGAACGCGGCATTCACGGCCATGTAGCGGTGCTCGGCATCCTTGGCGACCAGCGGGAACGGCACGGCCTCCATCAACGCGCGTTGAAAGCTCAACTGCTGCGCCAGCGTTTGTTCTGCCAGCCGCCGCTGATGGTTCTCGCGACGTAGCTGCATCTGCTTGATGAACAGCGCCACCAGCGCCACCAGCACCAGCGCCGCCGCCGGCCCAAACTTCGTGAGCACTGCCGAGGCCGTCGGCCCCAACTGATAGCTGACCGACAGCCACTTGTTACGGATGCTGACCTGCTCACCTTCCGGCATGGCGAAGAGTGCCCGGTTGATGAGGGGCACCAACGCGGCATACTGCGCCGACACGCCCACGCCGATGCTCTCAACCGTATTGGCCGAACCCGTGACCTTCAACTCCCCCGGAAAGTGATGACGAATCAGCGCGTCGGCCACCGGCAGGTTGGTGATGGTGAAGTCGGCGTCTCCGCGCGCCACCATGGCCAGCGCTTCGTTGACCGACATGGCCGACAGGATGCGGATCTTCGGTACGTTCTGGTGCAGCAGGCTGGTGAGCGAATCGCTCGTCGCCAGCGCCACCGTCTTGCCGGAAAGCTCGGATAACGACGCCACCGTGATCGCATCGCTGCGCCCCACGATCACCATGGGCGTGGCATCGATCGGTTGACTGAGTGTGAAACCAGGCGGCCGCGAATCTTGGTCGGACATGCCGAGCAGGATGTCGAGTTCACCAGTGCGGGCCTTTGCAAGCGCGTCGGACCAGTCGTGCACGTTCACGCGCGCGAAGTGCAGGCCCAGCGTGCGGGAAAGATAGCTCTGGTACTCCGGCAGGATGCCGAGCACCTCGCCGCGCGTCCCGTTGAAGGTGTACGGCATGTAGTCGGGGTCGGCAGCGTAGCGCAGTGGAGGCAGCGATGCCAGCATGGCGCGCTCTTTGGCGGAGAGCTGCAGACCGACGCTGCTTGCGCCACCTTGCGTGATCCAGCGCGCGCGCAGTTCGCTCATGGTGGCGTCGGGCAACTGCGCGAGGTGCCGGTCGAGGTAACGGATGAGCATGGCGCGATCGCGCGGTGCGGCAAAGTGCAGCGCGTCGACCTGCTGGTTCACCAGTTGCACGATCGAGAGGCGCAGATAGCGCGACTGCGCCAGCAACTCGCGTGTGGGGTAGGTCACGCCCACGTAGGCATCCGCGGTGTCCTGCAGCACCGCGTCCAGTGCATCGGCGGGCGTGGGAAAGCTGACCACGCGAATGGTGGGGTACTGGTGCGCCAGTTCTTCTTCCAGCGAGGAGCCTTGCTCCACCGCGATGTGCATGCCCGAGGCAAACGGGTTCTGGGCTATCCGCGCGTTGTCGCTACGCGCGACCACTGCGGTGGGGCGCTCGAGGTAAGGCGCGGAATATTCAAGGCAGCGCTCGTATTGCGAGCGCGGCGCCACGCTCATCACGATGTCGACCTCGCCCCGGCAAGCGGCCTTGAGCAGTTCATCACGGCGCGTGAACACACGCGGCACGATGCGCACTTGGTCTTGTGGAATCAGGTGCCTGAGCAGATCGCCCGAGAAGCCGCTGAGCCGGTTGGCCTCCACGCCTTCGAGCGGCATCATCGCGTCGCCGATCACGCCCACGGTCAGTTGGGCCGGCAGCGATGTCATGCGCTGGACGGTGCTCGCGGCGTCTTCCGCATCGGCGTTGCGCGTGCCGGCCAGCCAGGCCAGGATCGCCACGCAGACCAGCAAGCCTGTGCCGATGCCGATGCGCAGGCGGGCCCGGGTGGAGAGCGTAACGCGCGCTTTCATCGCCTCAGACCTCGCTATGGCCGAGCAGCCCGTGTCGCACGGCAAAGTCGAACAGCGCGGCTTCGGTATCGAGCTTGAGCTTGCGCATGGCGGCTTGCTTTTGCGCGCTGATGGTCTTGACGCTGCGGTTGAGCTGCACCGCGATCTCGCTGACCGTCTTGCCGGTGACGTATATGCGCAGGACTTCGAGCTCACGCTTGCCGAGCAGGCGGATAGGGTCGTTTTCATCGGGCTCGGGCGCTTCGATGCGACGGATCAGCTTGGCGTCGAGCTGCGGTGACAGATAGATGCGGTTGTTCAGCGCCGCCTGCACGCCCTCCAGAATGTGCTGCGGCTCGTCCGACTTGCTGACGATGACCTTGACCCCCGCACGCAAGATGTTGCTCATCAGCGCGCGCGTCTCGAGCATGGTCAGCACCATGACGCGCAGGTCAGGGTGACGGCGCATGAGGAACTCGAGCATGACGATGCCGTCGCCATAGCGGCTGCCGGGCATGGCGTAGTCGGTGATGGCGATGTCGCAGCGCACGCGGCCAAGCAGGGCGAGCAGCTCGTCGGCGTCACCGGCCTCGCCCACCACTTCAAAGCCGTCGACCGCCGAGACGAGGTGGCGCACGGCGGCCACCACACCGGGGTGATCATCCGCAATGACGAGTTGAATGGGGGGCTGCATGTCGACGGGTCTCCGGAAGCGCGTAACGTGCGGCAACCTGTTTGCCGCATTGCTGAGAATCGCCGATGCCGCAAGCGTCGAAAATCGGAAAAGTCTTATTAATAGGCGGTTATCTGCGCTCTTCTGGTGCAAATTTGTCCAAACATGTTGCCCCCGTCGTGCCGCGTCCGAAATCGGGGCCGACATGACCGCGTGGCACAATGCTGGCGATTTCCTGCGTGCCCATCTCCATGACCTCCCACCAGCCCATCGCTTCTTCCGTTGCCACGCGCCAGCAGAGCGCCGAGCGCTCCACGCTTGTGAGCGCGGGCGTCAATTGCGTGTTGTCCGTGGGGCAGATCGCGGCGGGGGTGTGGTCGCATTCGCAGGGTCTGGTGGCCGACGGGCTGCATACGCTTTCGGACTTGATTGCCGATGGCATCGTCTTCATTGCCAACCGCAACAGTCACAAGGGGCCGGACGAAGATCACCAGTACGGCCACGCGCGTTATGAGAACGCCGCGTCGCTTGGCCTGGGGCTGCTGCTGATCGGCGCAGGCGCCGGCATGATCTGGGCCGCGGTGGAAAGCCTGCGCTCGCCGCAAGGGCCGACACCGGTGCACGGCCTGGCACTGGTGGTGGCGCTGATCGCGCTGGTGGCCAAGGAAGGCCTGTTCCGCTACATGCTGGCGGTGGCCAAGCGCATCGGCTCGCGCATGCTGATCGCCAATGCGTGGCATGCGCGTTCGGACGCGATTTCATCGTTGGTGGCGGCCGTGGGTGTGGCCGGCAATCTGATGGGCTATCACTGGCTGGACCCGGTGGCCGCCTGCGTGGTGGGCGCGATGATCGGCCGCGTGGGCCTGCGCTTCGGCTGGGAGGCGCTCAACGATTTGATGGACCGCGCGCTGCCGCCGTCGCAGGTGCAGGCCATTCGCGCGAGCCTGGCTGGCACGCCGGGCGTGATCAGCGTGCATGACCTGCGCACGCGCGTCACGGGCGACCAAGCCCTTGTCGATGCGCATATCGAGGTGGACCCGCGTGTATCCGTGAGCGAAGGCCATGCGATTGCGGTGCGCGCCCGTGCCAACGCGTTGGCCGCGCATACGGCGATGGCGGTGCTCGACGTGCAGATCCACGTGGACCCAAACGAGCGGATCGCCACCGATCCGCTACCGCTGCCCGACCGCGATGCGCTGGTGGCGGTGCTCACTCCGCTGCTGCCGACCGGCACGCCGCTGGATGCACGCCACTGCGTGCTGCATTACGTGGACGGCGTGGTCGAGATGGACCTGATTCTGCCGGCCGCGCTGGCTGCTGAACCTGCGCGTATTACCGACGCCATCCACGCAAAGTGGAATGGCCTGGTGCGCCTGCGCGTGCTGGCTTCCGGCGCGTGAGGCCCTAGCGGCACTGATCGGCCGTAGTGGCCGGCTGGGCCTTCTCGGGGTCGAAGCGTAGCGGTTCCAATCCTTTTTCCGTCAGCGACAACCAATCGAGCGCGCCCGACGTGCGCAGCAAGCCGACGCTGCCCACTGGGCGCCAGCGCACCGGTTTCCCCTCGGTGTTCATCAGCGTGCCGGACAGCGCGAGGGAGTCCGGGCCCGCCTGCAGTTGCAGCAGGCGGCCATCGGCGGCGGGGGTGTAGGCCGTGCGCTGGTTGACGGCGATACCCGCCTCACGCACGGTGGCCGGCATGCACGGGATGGACGCGCGCACGTTGCCCGCACTGTCGATTAGGTCGGCAAAGCCGTTGCCCTTTGCCACACCCACCAGCAGAAAGCGCTCCACTGCCGGCAGCCACGCCACGCTGTAGGTGTAGTACTGCAGATGCTTGTGCAGGACCTGCTCGCCGGTGATGCGGCCACTCACCGGGTCGAAGATGGCGATCTTCAGGTTGGCCTCCGTCTGCCCCGGCACGAACTGCTGCCAGACGAGCAGCGCCTGCGTGGCACCGCCCGCCACGAGCGGCCACCACTCGCGGCGTTCATGCGCTACGTCGACACTGCGCAGCAGTTTGCCGCGCCCGTCGTACACCTTCACGTAGACGCCGTTGCCGCTGCCCAGGTTGTCGACCCCGCCGCCGTTGACCCAGCCATCGGAATAGAACACCACGAAGCGATCGCCCACGGCCGTGATGTGGCCGGAGTGCCCGCCCGATTCCACCTGCTGCGGATACGGCTTGATGGGCCGCAGCGCAGCGTCGTAGATGCCATAGCGCTGCGTGACGTTTTCCGGCGCATTCCAGCCATCTTCAAACGACACCATCACCTGACCCGCACGGTTGCGCGCCACCGTCACCGGCTCCTGGGCCTCGGGCTTCTGGATGAAGAGGCGCGGGGCGTCGAGCGTGCCGGTGTCCGCATGCCATTGCGCCACGTACACATCGTGCGGCCAGCTGCCGCTGCGGTCGGCGCCCTTCGGCGGCAGCCCCGAGGCACTGAAGAACACGTTGAACGTGTTGACTGCCGTGGCGGGCACCGCACCGATGCCATGCATGTACTGGCGCGGGTCAGGCCCGCCCGCCGTGGCGATGGCCGGTGCGGCCAGCGTGTAGACGACTGCACAGGCCAGTGTCAGAAAGGGTGGGCGCAGGAAGGACGATCGGGCCACGCAATGCTCCATCTTGGTGTCAGTTCCGGAACCGATTGGGCCACATGCGCGCGCTGAAGTTGCTACGCGAATGGGGGAGGCCGTTTGGTGGAGGCCGGGGACGGGCCCTAGAGGTTTACCCCCCGTCGCGGCAATCAAGTTTCGGTGCCGTGTGCCGTTCTCCATCAACAAGAGCGGAAGCCATTCCGCCGAACCCCTTCCCAGCGCGGCCAGAGCGGGCACAAGCCTGCCGACCCTCCGTGCCCGACCCAGACCGATAACAACATGAACCAGCGACTCGACGCCCGATGGCGCAGCGAAGTGACGGAGGCTCTACGTACCGTGGAGGCGCAGTTTGGCGTGGCACCGCAAAGCCTGCCGCGTGACGCACTGCTCGCCGCCCTGACGGATGCCATCTGGGCGCAGCGCGCTGCCTATGCGCGCGTGCGTCAGACGCTGGCGGTGTCGCCCGAACTGGCCGACGAATCCATGTAAGGCGCGATGTGTGGTGCGCGAGTACCCGTGCCGCGCCAATGTTTTTTTGAAGGTGATGTGATGCGGTACTGCGGTTCGCTCGATCTGGAACATCTGCTGCACCAGCCGTTTGCCGAACTCGGCCGGCTCGTGCGTGATCAAGCCACGGGGCAGGCCTTGCCGCCCGTTGAAGTGGCCGCGCGCGCGGTGCTGCTGCGCGCCGCCGGCTACGAAGTGATGCCGATGTGCGGGCATCACGACCCACGCGGCTTCTGCCTGGGCCACGCAGACGAGATCATCGGGATGTAAGCGCCACGCCTACGACGCGCAATTCACCTGCGCGCAGGGCAGCGCACACACCGTTGCGATGGCGCATCACACGTAGGAAAAGCATGCTCGCCGCGTGAGGTCTTCAGCACCTGCAAAGCGTTGATTGGCGCACCTTTCCGGGCGATTCGTTGCCAAAAAGCAAACGGTAAAAATGACTTACATTCCCGTGCTTTTTCGACCCATGGTTCTGGTGCATCCTGAACCAAGATAGGTCGTACGGAAGGCCTGTCGCGCGATGTTGGAGCGGATGTCAGACCGGACGTTGGAAGCGAGTTAGGCGAGTCAAGCGAGCCGGCGGCGAGTGCACACCTGGGGTCAGGGGAAAGAACATGAAAACGCAATATCTCAGCAAACAAGAAATCTACGATGGTGCGGTTCGCCATCTGTTCGACCAGGGCGGCGCAGCCATCCTGCCGCGTGGCGGTGCGGCGTACCACGGCCAGGGCGGCCGCTGCTGCCCGATCGGCAACCTGATCGGCGTGCGTGACTACACCACGTCGATGGAAAGCGTGCCGGTGCGCTACATCCTCAAGCCCGCCAACGAGATCCCGCGCTACATGGATGCCGGCGTGATCGCACTGCGCCGCGCGCTCAAGAAGGCCCGCATCGACGTGGACGACCAGGACACCGTCGAACTGCTCTCCAAGCTGCAGAACGCACACGACGTATTCGGCACCTGGGAGTGGAAAGAGCGTCTGCACTCGATCGCCCGCCAGTTCGGCCTGAACGGCGCGGTTGTCGATACGTTCTAAGCCGCCGATTGAACAGATCACCAACGATAAGGTGACGCTATGGAAGGGAAGGGGACGTTCCTCGCCATCGAGGACATTTTTGACCGCGTGCGCACGCACCTGCTTGCGCAGCACTGCCGCTCCGAAGACGCCGACGGCGAGCCGCGTTATCGCGGGTTGGACAACCGCCGCTGCGGTGTCGGTATTCTCATCAACGACGCGTGTTACAGCGCAGACATCGAGCGCCTGGGCGTGAGCCTGCTGCGCGTGCCTGGCGACGATGCGCTGGCGCGTGCGCTGCGCTGCTCCGGCGTCAATGTCGATGACGATCGTGTGGTCGACTTGCTGATCGACCTGCAGGACATTCACGACTTGGCGGCCATCGAAAGCTGGCCGACCGCGCTGGAAGACATCCGGCAACGACTTCCCGCCTGACTCGTACGTCTGCATCCTGCCCAGACCCGGCCTTGCGCCGGGTTTGTCATTTCAGCGCATCCAGTTCTGGATAGTGTCGGAAGATGCCCATGGTGTTGAAGGGAATGCGGCGCGGCGACTGCAGATACGCGGCGATGTTCGGCAGCGCGGCCACGCGATCATGCAACGCGGCCAAGTGGGGAAGCTCACGCTCGTAACGCTGCATGTGATGCGGAAACGCATAGCGCAGCCCGGCTACGATCTGGAACAGCGATAAGTCCACATACGTCAGCGCATCGCGCACCGCCCAGGTGGGGCCGGCCAGGTTGCGATCGAGCACGCGCTCGAAATAGCGCAGGAACTTGGGCGCACGGTGTGCGAGGAAATCCTGCGTGCGCCGTTTGGCTTCGGCCAACTGGTCTTCGTAGTATTCGCCCGAGGCAATGGGGTGGTGCGTGTCGTGAATCTCCACCACGAAATCGGCAATCGTGAGTTGCAGGCCATGCGTCCACAGCCCGCCGGCTTCGTCGCTGGGTGCCAGACCGTAGTGCTGCCCGAGGTAGAGCAGGATGTTGGCCGTCTGCGGAATCACCAATTTGCCGGCTATCAGAAACGGCGGCGCGAACGGCGGCGTGGTGATGCCAGCGTCGTCGAGAAACGCTTCGATGGCAGCCGCATCTTCGCGGCCGAGGTCGGTGTAGGGCACGGCGGCCTGCTCAAGCGCGAGGCGGACGAACTCGCCGCGCCCTTGGATTTCGGGCCAGTAGTAGAGCGTGGTCTGCATGATGGAGGCGGAGGGGGAATGTGTACGGCGACGCAAGACCGGTGCCGCGCGGCGCACCACAGCAGGCACGGCGGCTGCGAACGATAATAGGCGGCCTCCTCCGAACCGCCAGCCGTGAACGCTGTGTCCACTTCCGTACCCATTGCCTCCATTGAACCTGCCGACCCTGCGCACTGGCTGGTGCGCGGCTCTCCGGGCTATCTGCGCGCCAATCTGGCGCTGTTTGCGGCCGGCTTTTCCACCTTCTCGCTGCTGTATTGCGTGCAGCCCCTGATGCCGCTGCTGGCGCACGACTTTGGCCTCACGCCCGCGCAGACGAGCCTCGTGCTGTCGGTATCCACGCTGCTGCTGGCCTTTGCGATTCTGTTTGCGGGGCTGCTGTCGGAGTCGATCCATCGCAAGACGCTGATGGGCGTGTCGCTGGTGTTGTCGTCAGCGCTCACGCTGGCGGCGGCGGTGCTGCCGGGCTGGCATGGGCTGCTGGCCACGCGGGCGTTGCTGGGCATCGTCCTGGGTGGGGTGCCGGCGGTGGCGATGGCGTATCTGGCCGAAGAGGTGCATCCGCAGGGCTTGGGGCTAGCGATGGGTTTGTACATCGGCGGCACTGCCTTTGGCGGCATGGCGGGGCGGGTGCTGACCGGCGCCGTGGCCGACCACGTTGGCTGGCGAGCGGCCATTGGCGTGACCGGCGCGCTGGGCTTGCTGGCGGCGTTGGCCTTTCTGTGGCTGCTGCCGCCGTCGCGCCGCTTTGTGCCGCGCAAGGGCGTGGCGTTGAGCGATCTGTTCGACACGCTGGGCGCGCATCTGCGCGAGCCGGGCTTGCGGGCGCTCTTCGCCATGGGCTTCTTGCTGATGGGGGGCTTCGTCACCGTCTACAACTACGCCAGCTTTCATCTGCTCGATGCGCCGTATGCGCTCAGCCAGACGGCGGTGGGCGGCATCTTCATGGTGTATCTGGTCGGCATTGGCGCTTCCGCATGGTTTGGCCGACTGGCGGATCGCCATGGCCGGGGCCGCATGCTGCTGCTGGGCACGGCATTGATGTCGGCGGGGGTGCTGTTGACCCTGGCCGCGCCACTGGCGCTGGTGATTGGTGGCATTGCGTTGCTGACCTTCGGGTTCTTTGGCGCGCATGCGGTGGCCAGCGGCTGGGTCGGGCGTCGCGCGCAGCGTGCCAAGGGGCAAGCCGCGGCGCTGTATCTGCTGGCGTACTACCTGGGCTCCAGCCTGGTCGGCACCACGGGCGGCAAGCTCTATGCGCCGTGGGGCTGGCCCGGCGTGGTGGCGCTGGTGATGGCGTGCATGGTGTGCGCACTGGGTACGGCGGCCTGGCTGTGGCGCCGCGCGCCGCTGCCTGCGGGCGCCAAGCGCTGAGGTCGGCCGCTCCACGAAATCGCCCCCACGGGAATTCGCCCCCCACGGGAATTCGCGTATCGTGCCGTGATCGCTTTTTGCACGATCGCTTTCCCGTCATGCGTACTCGTTCCTTCTTCTGGATGCGGCGGCTGTGGCCGGTTGCGTGGTTCTTGCTGATGTTGGGCATCGCCCATCTGGCGGAGGCCGCGCCGGTGTCGTTTGCCAAACTGGCCGGGCTGCCGTCGTCCACTGCCAGCGCATCGGCGCCGGCCGCCACGCCCGCACAGACGCGCCAATCGCTCGACGCCGTCATCACGTTGCTCGACAACGACCAGCAACGCGCCGCGCTCGTCACCGAACTCAAGCAGTTGCGCGATGGCGTGGCCGCGCAGCAAACCGCGCAAGCCGAGCAGGCGCCCGGTTTGCTCGGCGCGGTGGCTTCGCTCATCGAGCACGGTTCCGTCGAAGCCGACGTGGAAGCCGGTGCCCCGCGCTACTGGCTGCGTCGCCTCGATGCCGCCATCGACAACGCCAGCCTGCTCACCGCGCCGGACAAGCGCATGCCGCTGGCGGCCGATTTTGCGAGCACTGTTGCCATCTGGGCGGCGATTGCCGGCGGGCTGCTCGGCCTCGGCTGGTTGTTCCGGCGCGTGTTCGGCCTCAAGGCCGGGCTCGGACCCCATCCGACCACACGTGCGCTCTTTATCGATGCGCTGCGCAAAATCGGCCCGTGGGCCGTGTCGTTTGCCGTGATCATGCGCGTCTCGCACGACGCCACGCCCGGCTTTGTGCTGGCGCTGGTGCTGGCCTACGCCATCGTGTGGGGGGCGATCATCACCGCGGCGGTGGCGATGCTGTTCTCGTTGTTTGCCGGCAGCGCGCACCGGCGTGTGGCGGTGGAGTACCTGCTCAAGCACGGCATGTGGCCGATCTTCCTGACCGCCACACTCGGCGCGTGCGGCGACGCGCTGCTGGACCCGCGCGTTGCGCTGGTGCTTGGCGGTTCGCTCAGCCTGTTGCTCTCTACGGTGTGCAATGCGGTCTCGTCGATGATGCTGGCGGTGGGTGCGCTGTGGGCGCGTCGCCCGGTCGGCCAGTTGATTGCCAATCGGCCGCTGGAGACGCGCCAGGGTGAGCATGCCGGCAACCAGGTGCGCCATGTGATTGCCGCGCTGTGGCCGGTGCCGGTGCTGGTATTGGCGGGCGTGACGGTGCTGGCCACATTGACCATGCCGGACAACGTCGACGTGGTGTCGCGCCGCGCGGTGATGACCTCGCTGCTGCTGGTGGCGGCGCTCTTTCTGACGGCGGTGGTGCGGCCGCGCAAGAGCTGGCGCCGGCATTTGCGGCTCGCGCGCAGCTCGCCGTACGTGGAGCGGCTCAAGCATTTCTTCACGGCGCTGGTGCAGCTCGGCATCTGGGTCGTCTTTGTCGAGCTGGTGCTACGCGTGTGGGGCCATACGCTGGTGGAGGTCACGCACAGCTCCGTCAACGGCAAGCGCATTGCCGATGCGCTGGTCGGCCTGATCAGCACCGTGTTTGCCACGTGGCTGGTGTGGATCCTGCTGGACACGGCGATCCTGCGGGCGCTGTCGCCGGCCTCGGCGCGCGCGCAGCCGAGCACGCGTGCGCTCACCATCCTGCCGCTGCTGCGCAATGGCCTGAAGGTGACGCTGGTGGTGACGGCCAGCATCGGCGTGCTCGCCAATCTGGGCGTCAATGTGACCCCGCTGGTGGCGGGCGCCGGGGTGGTGGGCCTGGCGGTGGGGTTTGGCGCGCAGTCGCTGGCGCAGGATCTGATTACCGGCATCTTCATCCTGATGGAAGACACCATCAGCGTGGGCGATACGGTGGATGTGGGTGTGGCGACCGGTACGGTGGTCAACCTGACCATCCGCACGGTGCGGCTGCGTGACGGCACGGGGGCAGTGCTGTCGATTCCGTTCAGCCAGATCAAGACGGTGCGGAACCTCTCGCGCGATTACTCGTTTGCCGATTTTGAGGTGCGGGTGGCGATGGATGCTGAGCCGCAGCGGGCGATTGATCTCGTGCGCACGGCCGCCGACCAGGTTGCCAGCGAGCCGCGTTTCATGGCGACGCTGCTGGGCAGCGCGGAGGTGTTTGGGCTGGATCGCTTTGAGGGTGGGGCGATGGTGGTCAAGGGGCGGTTCCGGACGCGGCCGCAGAAGCAGGCGGATGTGCTGCGGACGTTCAATGTTGTGTTGAAGGATGCGTTTGATCAGGCGGGTGTGCCGCTGGCGACGCCGGGGACGGTGTTGCGGACTTCTGCGGCGTTTGAGGAATGGATGACGCGGGTTTCGCCGGGTGGGGAGAAGGCTCAGGACGTATCGCCGTCGGGCGAGCCGCCTGGGGCTGCGCCTGCTTAGGAGCGTTGATGGTTTGCTGATGTTTCGTCCCCTGCCGGGGCCGACTCAATTTCTCTGTCTCGCCAGAGAAAGTAAGCAAAGAGAGGCGCGCCCGAGATGGCGAAAGCCTCCTTGAATTTCTGTCGCAGAGAGGGGAAGGGGAAAACTCGCTGCGCTCAAACAGTTCCCCTTCCTTTTTCCTCTCTGCAACAGAAATTCAAGGCGCCATCTAGGGCAGGGTACGGCCACACCGTCTGAGCGCGGGTCTTTGCGCCCAGTGTTGGGGTGGCCGTATTGCCTGCTCAGAACCCGTGGCGCATGCCGACCATGACGCCGGTCTGCGACGATTTCGGCAATGCGGCGGCCAGGACGGTGCCGGCGTCTTTCTGGTGCGTATAGTCCATGCCGACGTATAGCCACGTGCGCTTGCTGACGACGTAATTCATGATCGCGTAGCCGGTGTAGCGCAGGCCATCGGGGTCACGCTGGCGGGTGGCCATGCCGCCGACCACCAGGTTGTATTGGCTGCTGAAGTCGTACTTCACGCCGCCGAGGATAAGGTCGTTTTTGGTGGGGGTGCCGTCGCGGTAATTGATGTAGCCGAGCATCAGCTTGGCGGGGCCCAGTTGTACGCTGCCGCCTGTGGTCCATGTGCGGGTGCCGACGGATTGCAGGTCTTTCTGCTGTTCCCATGCGCCGCCGAAGGTGAACGGGCCGTTGGCGTAGTTGAGCGATAGCGCACTGTAGTTGCCCGCGGAGAACGCGCCGGCCTGTTCGCCCATGCCGACCATCACACCGGGGCGCCAGCCGTTGAAATCGCCCACGTACTTGATCGCGTTGTCGATGCGCACGCCGGTGGCGGTGACGTGCCAGGCGGTGGCGCCCAGGTTGCCGATGGAAAGCGCGTCGTACTGGCCGGCGGTGTTGAAGACGAGGTTCTCTTGCCGGCCGAACGTCAGCGCGCCGAAGCCGCCTTCCAGGCCAACGTACGCCTGACGACCGAACAGGCGTGACGAAGCGGCCGTGGTGGGCTTGTAGCCGCCCAGGCCCATGTCGTTGGTAGAGCCCACCCCGGTGTCTGGCGCGAAGCCGCTGACGAGGTGAAACACGGCCTTCAGCCCGTTGCCGAGATCTTCCGAGCCGCGCAGGCCGAAACGGCTGCCGCTGTAGTAACCGCCGGCCATCTCGGCCTTGCCGTGGCCGGCGGCGTCATTGTTGGTGCTGTAGCGCAGGCCGGTTTCCATCACGCCGTATAGCGTAACGCTTGATTGCGCGTGGGCCGCGCTGCAGGCAAGCAGTGCCGCCAGCGCAGCGACTGACGGTGGAATGGAACGGATCGAAACGGTGGTCATGTGGCTCCCCTCTTGTCGTAATGGCCGGAATGGGTTTCCGGGATGGCTCGGGGGCGACTGTCGATCAACTCGTGCGTGTAAGGGTTGAAGTTACGCGTGCACCGGTAAAGCGCCGAGCACGCCGCGCTGGACCGGGTGGCGCACGCGGCCGGTGCATCAAGCGTAAACCGCGCACTTACAGTTTCTTGGGGGTTTTCCCTCGGCCGGCGCGGCGGGAGGGCGCCGCTACACTGGCGGACGCTCCTGACTGTCATCCGTCGCCGCCATGCCTTCGCCTTCCGTTCCTGTGCTCAACGCCTTGCGTGACAAGTTGCCCGCGCTCTCGCCGGCGCAGCAGGGCGTGGCGCGGCTGATCCTGGAGGCGCCGGAGTTGTCGCTTGAGCAATCGGTCGAGACGCTGGCCGTGCGTGCCGGTGTGTCGATGCCGACCATCGTGCGGATGTGCCAGGCGCTCGGCTTCGAGGGCCTGCGTGAGTTCAAGGCCACGCTGGCTGCGGAGTTGGCGCACGCGCAGCCGACCTTGCCGGGCCATGTCGGCCGGGCGGACCCGCCGGCGCTGGTGGCCAGCAAGGTTATCGACGGTGCGACACGGGCGCTGGCCAAGCTGCGCGAATCCTTGTCGACCACGCAGGTTGATGCGGCCGCCGAGCGCATCGCCCGCGCACGGCGGGTCGATTGTTACGCGGCGGGCGCGGCCTCTTCGTTCATGGCGAACGACATGCAGGCGCGGTTGATGCGGCTCGGGCTGGCGTCCAACGCCTACTTTGATGCGCACCTGCAGCTCGTCTCGGCGGCGATGCTCGGTGCGTCGGACGTGGTGGTGGCGTTCTCGCACGTGGGGCGCATGCCGTATCTGCTGGAGTCGATTGGCTATGCGGCGGAGCAGGGCGCTTGCGTGATCGCCATCACCCAGGCGGGCACGCCGCTGGCCGAGCGGGCACATGTCGCGCTCACGGTGGATGTGCCCGAAGATGCGGTGATGCGCGTGGGCACCGAGGCGTACCTGGTGCACCTGACCGTCATCGAGATCCTGATGACGTGCGTGGCGCAGCGCCGCGACGAGATGGTGCGCTCGCGCATGCGGGCGATCCAGCGGCTGCTCACCGAGCGCAGCGTCGACCGCCCATAGAAACGCGATCAGGACGATTCTGGCGGTCCGGCGACGCCTTGCCGTACGACTTGTAATGTCTGCGGCGCCGCCAAACCGCCAGAACCGCTGCGCTTCGCCCTGATCGCGTTTCTGAAATCAGAGCCGCGAGACCGCCAACCCGATCGCCAGCAGACTCCCCAGCCCAAAGATCGTCCAGCCGACCGTGCGGCGCTTGGTGGTCATGACCCACAGGCCCAGACCCGAGAGCGACAGGAAGATCAGACAGCCGGCCAGCGTATCCACCAGCAGAATCCACGGCACCGTCATGCCGGTGCCCTTGTGCAGGTTCATCAGCGTGCCGAGGAAACCGCTATCCGTTTGCCGGATCGACACCGAGCGGTTGCCGGCCCAGTACTCGGCCTGGATCTGCCGGGTGGGGCCGCCAAAGTTGAAGGTCCACTGCTCGGGTTGCATCAGGGGCTTGGCGTTGCCTGCTTCGCCTTTCTCGTTGCTCTTCTCCTCGCCCTTGGCGGGGCGTTCGGCCCACGCGACCGGTTTGGCTTTTTCCACGCGCACGCGGTTGGCGGGTTCGGGCAGGCTCAACGCCTGCTGCAGCCAGGTGTTCATGGCCTCGGGCGTGGCGGGCAGTGGATCGGGCAGGACGATCTGCGTGTTGGTGCGCTCTTGTGCCACGGGCAGCTTCAGCACCGCGCGATGGTTCAGCCAGATGCCCGACACACCAAAGATCAGCCCCATCACCGCGCCCCACAGGCCGAACCAGCCGTGCGTCTTGCGCAGCCACCGCACTGCTGTGGCACGGCGGTTGACCGGGTGCTGGGCAGGGGCTCGCGCAGGGCGAGCGGGTGTGGCGGGCTCGGCTGAACGTGGGGGCTGGGACAGGTCGGTCATGAAGCACAAGGCGGCGCAGCGGCCGCGGCTGGAGGGCAAATCGACCGGCCAATATAGATGAGAATAATTCTCGTTGCAACGAAGGGGCCGTTACAACGTAATACGCTCCAGCGCCGCGCGTGACGCCTCATCCGCCGGATAGAAGCACTCGATGCGCATCTCCTGCAGCCCGGCATCACGCGGGGTACCCAAGGTGGTGATGGTGGTGAACAGCGAGATCGTCACGCCATCGCGCTGCAGCGTCACGGGCAGGAACGGAGGCGGATCGTCCGCCTCGTGCGCCGACGTGGGGCGCGCGGCCAGTTCACTGGTGTCGAACAACGTGGGCTGCAACGCACGAATATCCTGCAGCAACCGCTGCGTGGCTGGATCGATGGCGTACAGGGCCAGTTCCTGCCGTACGCGCCGGGCCAGGTAGCGGCCGACGGCATCGCGGTTGACGATCGCAGGCCACAGCCCGGTCGGATCGAACACCAGCTTCATCATGTTGACGGCGCCTGGCGTTCCTTCGGCGCGATCATCGCCGATAGCCCAGCGCATCAGCCGGCGGTGCGCGGCATTGGCATCGAGCACATGCCAGAAGCGATCGAGCACGATGGCCGGATAGGGCGCCTGCTTGTCGAGGATCAGCTTGACCGCATGGCGCACGGCCTGCCGCATGGGCGAGCCCTCGTCGGTCGGCGCACTCAAGCCCTGCTCGGGGTACGCGGGGGCAAAGCCGGCGGCCAGCAGCATCTGGTTGCGGTGGCGCAGCGGCACGCCCAGCTCTTCGGCCAGCTGCAGGATCATGTTGCGGCTCGGCGCGGCGCGTGCCGACTCCAGAAAACTCACGTGCCGCTGCGACACGCCCGCTGCCAGTGCCAGGGCCAACTGGCTGTAACCCCGGCGCGTGCGCCAGAAGCGCAGCAATTGCGGGAAGCGGGCAATGGGCGGGACGGCGGCTTCGGGCGGTTCACCTGCCACCTGGGTGGTATCGGCTTCATCAAGCATGGTCATCCGTCACGTCATCGATCACGTCATCTATTGAAGCAGAGCGAGGTAGGTGCGGCGATTACCTGTGGCGTTATTGTGAGCCCGCCGGCCGCCGCCAATACTGCCTCCATCCCGACACCGGAGCGGAGTGCCTCATGCAGCGCGAGCCGATCGACTACCCCGCCGACGCCCTTCCCACCCGCGAAGACCATGTCCGTACCGCCGACGGCTGGACGCTGCCCGTCACGGTCACCAGCCCTGGCCTGGGCTCGCACGGCACGGTGGTGATCTGTTCGGCGCTGGGCGTGCCGCGCCAGTTCTACGCCGCCTTTGCGCGGGCGCTGTGCCTAGCGGGCTGGCGCACCGTCACGTTCGACTATCGCGGCATTGGCGAGGCACAGGCCAGCGGCCCGGGCACCCCGCGCTTTGCCAACTGGGGCCGGCAGGACATCGACGCGGTGCTGAAGTGGGTCCACGACACGCTCGTCCCCGAAGGTTGCGACGGCCGCAAGCTGGTGGCGCTCGGTCACAGCGCGGGCGGGCAACTGGCCGGCCTGGCGCCGCATATCGTGCATGCGGATGCGCTGGTGCAGGTGGCCTCGCCGCTGGCGAACGTCCGTGGCTGGCCGTGGCAGGGCGCCTTGGGGCGGCTGCCGTTTGCGTGGCTGCTGCACGTGCGGATTCCCCTGGCGGTCGCACGCGCGCGCGGCGGCATGGTGCCGCTGGCGGCCGTTGGCATGGGGCCGATGTCGATTCCCGCCACCATCCTCGGCGACTGGGCCGGCTTGGCTCGCCGGCGCGGCTATCTGTTTGCGCCACGGGCCGGGCTGGACACCCGTCGTTATGCACGCCTCAATGTGCCGTTGCTTGCCTGGGGGTTTGACGATGACCCGCTGGCGCCCGCCCAAGCCATCGACGCGCTGGTGGCGCGCTTTCCTGCCGCGCGCGTCACGCGGCGGCAGATCGGCGGCGCCGCGCTGGGCAGCAAGGGTGTCGGCCACATGGGCTTTTTCCGGGCATCATCCGGGGCGCCATGGTGGCGCGAAACCGTGGCGTGGCTCGATGCCCGCGTCCGCACTCAGAACGCTCAGAACGTATAGGCGATGCCTGTGCCGACGAAGTAGCCCTGCTTGTTCTGCACAATCGGGCTCTTGGCGGCATTGCCGAGCAGGCGCGACGTACCGACGGACGTGCGCAACGCCCAGTGGCTGGAGAAGGTGTGGGTCCACGCCATCGTGACGGACGCGGCCTGCAAGCCACCGTTGGTCGAATACTCCGCAAAACCGCTGTTGGCCGATTGCTCCGCCGTCACCCCGAAGTACGTCTGCATGTACTTGCGCGAACCGAATTGCAGGCTCGGGTTCACGGTGATCTTGTTGGAGCCCCAGCTGACCACCGGCGTGTTCAGGTCAATGTGGCCGGACCAGCCGCGCTCGCGGTGCGTCAGCGGCACCTCCAGCGTGGCGCTGGCCGTGGTTTCGCCGACGATCTTGCTGCCCACCGTAAAGACGCCCAGCAGCGAGCCCTTGACGTTGCCCATGCCCTTCAGATGGTCGGAGCCGGGGCGGCCGAAGCTGTTGTGGTCGGTACGGCCGGGGTCATAGGCCAGCGCCCCCGACGCGAACATGCCATTCAGAAAGCGGATCGCATAGCCGGCGCCGCCTTGCAGCGGATCAATGAACCAGCCGTTGCCGAAATCCGCCCGCACGCCGGGGCCGGCGATCAAGGTGCTCTGGCTGCTGCCGGCATAGCGCGGACGCGCGCCCACGTTGAGTGACACCGTATACGAAGCCTCCTCGGCATGCACCGGAGAGGGCGCCCACCACAGCGCAGACAGCAGGGCGAGAGACGAAACCGTCAGGCGTGACGCCAGACGCAGGGGGAGACGTAGATGCACGTTGGACCTCTTGTTGGACCTCTGGAGAGAGAGCCAGCAGTCTGGCGAGATCCGCCGCGCACGTCTGTCTGCAAATTGCCGGGAAGTTGTGCGTAAGTGTGCGCGAGTGTTTTCAAGTTTCTGCGCAGCATCCGTTGGCAAGCCAGTCCGCATACACTGCGCGCCATCAGAAAAACAACGGGGCGAATGGACGATGACGGCGATGACCGAGGGGCCGCCTAAGACCAAGGTGCTGCTGATCGAAGACGACGACCGCCTGGCGCAGCTCGTCAGCGAATACCTGGGCAACTACGAATTTGCAGTCGAGGTGGTGCGCCGTGGCGACATTGCCGTGGCGGCCGTGCGCGAGCATCAGCCGGCGCTGGTGATCCTGGACCTGATGCTGCCGCACATGGACGGCATGGAAGTGTGCCGGCGCATCCGCGCGTTTTCGCGCGTGCCGGTGCTGATCCTGACTGCGCGGGTGGATACGTACGACCAGGTGGCGGGGCTGGAGATCGGCGCCGATGATTACGTGCTCAAGCCCATCGAGCCGCGCCTGCTGGTGGCGCGCGCCCGGGCGCTGTTGCGTCGCGCGTTGCCGACCATGTCAACGTCGGAGCCCACCACGCCGCGAGACGACACGCTCGTCTTCGGTGAGCTCACCATCTCGCCGCCGAACCGCGCCGTGACATGGCGCGGGCAGTCGGTGGATCTGAAGACGGCCGAGTTCAACCTGCTGGTGATCCTGGCGCGTGCCGCCGGCACCGTGCTCAGCCGCGACGACATCCTCAAGCAACTGCGCGGCATCGAGTTCGACGGGCTGGACCGCACGGTCGATTCCGGCATCTCGCGCCTGCGCCGCCGCTTTGGCGACGCCTCGCCCGAGCCGCACAAGATCAAGACGATCTGGGGACGCGGCTATCTCTTCAGCCCATCGGCGTGGGAGGAATGAACGATGATCCGTTCCCTCATCAAGCTCTACGCGATGGTGCTGCTGGCCGCCGCGCTGGCACTGTTCGCCGTCAACCGATCTTTTGTCTGGATGTTCCACGACACCCTCACGCAGGGTGAGCGCGAGGTGCGCAAGGGCTATGCCTTCGTGTTGCAGGACTATCTGGACCGCGCCCCCGGAGGTGACCGCGCAGCGGCCATCGCGCGGCTGAACCAGCACGCCTGGGAGCGGTTCGACTTCGTCGATCCGGCTGCGGTGCCCACGCTGTCGACCCGGCAGCGTGACGACCTGGCCCACGGCAAGATGGTGTTGCAGACCAACGGGCGCGATTACTACCTGCCCCTGCGCGACGGCAGCGTGCTGCACGCCTACAGCGCCGACATCGACTACGGCCGCATCCGGGCCATCGCCTATGCGCTGATCGCCATTGCCGCGCTGCTGCCGCTGCTGCTCTGGGTGTGGCTGCACTGGCGTGATCTGCGCACGCTGGAAGACGCCGCACGCGGCTTTGGCGCGGGCAAGCTCACCACGCGTGCCCGCCTGAGCAAGCGTTCCAACGTGTACGGCCTGGCGCGCCAGTTCAACGAGATGGCTGAGCGCATCCAGGGTTCGATCCAGCACCAGCGCGAGATGATGAACGGCATCTCGCACGAGCTCAAAACGCCGATCGCGCGCCTGGAGTTCGGCATCGCGCTGCTGCAGACGCCCGTGCCCGACGCCCAGCGCACGCAGCGTCTGGACGCCCTGCGTCGCGATGTGCGCGAGCTGGACGAACTGGTGAGCGAACTGTTGGCCCTGAGCCGCCTGGAACAAGGCGCCACCCACCTCGTGCTGATGCGCGTGGCGGTGGGGGAGTGGCTCGACAGCGTGGTCGCCAGCGTGGCCAACGACGTGGCCGACCGCCAACTCAGCCTGACCGTACATACGGATGCCGCGCCCGCGCACCACGTGTGCGACCCACGCCTGGTGGCACGCGCGCTGCTCAACCTGATCCGCAATGCCGCGCGCTATGCGCGCAACACCATCACCTTGCGGATTGAAGCCGGCCAAGCAGGCGCGCTGTGCGTGGTGGTGGAAGACGATGGCCCTGGCATCCCGGTGCCCGACCGCGCCCGCGTGTTCGAACCCTTCCTGCGCTTGGATGCCAGCCGTGACCGGCACACCGGTGGGTTTGGCCTGGGCCTGGCGATCGTGCGGCGCATTGCGCTCGTGCATGGCGGCGACGTCCAGTTGGATGCCGCGCCCAGCGGCGGCGCCCGCTTTACCGTATCGCTGCCGGCGATGTCCCTACCGCTGATCTAGCGGCGCTGCGGCCTGGGCATGCTCCGCGCCTGGCCGATGCAGGAACGCGCTGGGGCTTTGTCCAAACGCTCGCCGGAACATCGCGGAAAACGCGCTCTGGCTGTTGTAGCCCAGCGTTTGCGCCACCTGCGCCAGCGGCATCCCCTGCGACATCATCGGGATGGCGCTGGCCAGCACGGCCTGCTGGCGCCATTGTGAAAAGCTCACGCCCAACTCGTCTCGAAAACGCCGCGCCAGCGTGCGCGTGCTGGCGCCCACGTCGCGTGCCAGATCATCGAACGTGAGCGCTGAACCTGGGTCGGCCATTACGCGTTCGCACAGGGTGCGCAGGCGTTTGTCGGCGGGCATGGGCAGATCGAGCGGCAGCGGGGCGCTGCGGCGCAGCTCATCCAGGATGAGCGCGGCCAGCGCCTGCTCGCGCGCGGGCGGCAGGGGCTGGCGCACGTCCATCGCGGCAATCAACTCGCGCAGCAGCGGCGAGACCTCCATGACGCGGCATTCGGCCAGCGTGCCCGTCACCACGGACGGGTCGGCATACAGCGTGCGCAGGAACGCCGCCTCCACCACCCACACCTCGTGCTCGATGCCGGGCGGAATCCAGATTGCCCGGGAGGGCGGCACCACCCAGGCCGTATCGCCCGCCTGCACGCGCAGCACGCTGTTGTGGCTGTACGCCACCTGCGCCCACGGGTGTGTGTGACGCGGAAAGCGCGTGTTGGCCTCCATCTGCCGCGTGTACAGCCGCACGGGGTGCGCGAGCGATGGCGGCGTGCGGCCTTCGACATCGGTGGGCAGAATGCGCTGCGGCATGGTGGTGGGGGGTGGCGTGGGAGGTTTGCGACAGAACGATCGAGCGAGTCTAAAACGCGCCCGCCAGGACTTGTCGAAGCCCCTGCCCGGTGGCAGGCTATCGACCTCGCGGGCAATGTCTCGCGCGACCAGAACAACAAAAGTGAGCCGCCATTGGCATGGCCAGGTGGGCTCGACAAAACGCCGCCGCCCACGAGGCCGCGGTGAAGGGTGCCAGAAATGCAAACGGGAAATCACGCGCGCTGCCGGGGTGCGCGCTGGCGTCGGCCGCTGGCCGCCGCATTGACGCTGTGCGCGGTGCTCGCAGCGCCGGCCGTGCGCGCCGATATCAGCATCATCCAGTCATTGCCGCTGACGGGCTCGCAGGCCGCCACGGGGCGCGCGCTCAATGCCGGCGCGCGGCTGTACTTCGACTGGCTCAACCTCGACGGCGGCATCAACGGCGAAACCATCCGCCTGGTCGCCCGCGATGACGAGCAGAAAGTCGAGCAGACCCTGCGCAACGTGCGCGACATGGCCAAGATCGACAACCCCGTGGCCGTGCTGACCGTCGTCGGCACTGCCAACGTGGAAGCGCTCATGCGCAATGGCGTGCTGGCCGAAGCCGGTCTGCCGCTGGTCGGCCCCGCCACGGGCGCCTCCAGCATGACGAGCGACCCGCTGGTCTTCCCCATCAAGGCCAGCTACCAGCAGGAGATCGACAAGATGGTCGGCGCGCTGGTCACGATTGGCGTGACGCGCATCGGTGTGCTGTATCAGAACGACGCGCTGGGCAACGAGGCGCTGGGCGGGGTGGACCGCACGCTCAAGGCGCACAAGCTGGCGATTGCCGCCACGGCTTCGTACCCGCGCAACACGGCGGCGGTCGGGCCGGCGGTGGACAAGCTGCTCGGCGCTGATGTGCAGGCGATCTTTCTGGGCGCCACGGCGGAGCCGGCCGCGCAGTTCGTCAAGCAATACCGGGCGCGCGGCGGCGGTGCGCAATTGCTTGGGCTGTCGTCGATCGATCCCACCATCCTGCTCAAAGTGGCCGGCATCGACGCTGTGCGCGGCTACTCGCTGGCGATGGTGATGCCCAACCCGGGCAAGAGCGTCAACCCCGTCATCCGCGAATTCAACCGGGCGCGTACCGCCGTGGGGGCCAGGGACGTGGAGTTGTCGTTCCGCGCGATCGAAGGGTTTGTCGCCGCCAAGGTGCTGGCCGAAGCGGTGCGCCGCGCCGGTCCCAAGCCCACGCGCGAACAGGTACGCCGTGAACTTGCCCGGCTGCGCAACTTTGATGTGGGCGGCGGGTTTATGGTCGATTTCTCTGATCGGACGCGGCCGGGCTCGCACTATGTGGAGCTGGGCGTGGTGGGGCCGAACGGGCTGGTGATTCAGTAACGCTGCGTGTGCCGGGTGGGATTGTTTTTGGTGTTGGTCCATCCCCGGTATCGTCCCCTGCCGGGACCGACTCACTTTTCTTTGTCTTGCCAAAGAAAAGTAAGCAAAAGAAAGGCGCGCCCGAGATGGCGACCCCCTCCTTGAATTTGCGTAACCGGGCGGAGGCCGGGAAAACTCGCTTCGCTCAGACAGTTCCCGGCCTTTTTTCCGCCCGCTTACGAAAATTCAAGGCGCCATCAAGGGCTCAACGTCAAAAGAAAAAGGCCAACCCATCGTGATGGTTGGCCTTTGTCGTTCTGGCTAGCGCACAGACGGTTTGCTTTTCCCTGCCCTATGCGGCGCCTTGAATTTCTGTTGCAAGGAGGAAAAAGAGGGGAGGCTTGTCTGAGCGAAGCGAGTTTGCCTCCCCTCCCTCCTTGCGACAGAAATTCAAGGAGGTTGTCGCCGCATCGGGCGCGCCTTTCTTTGCTTACTTTCTTTGGCAAGACAAAGAAAGTGAGTCGCCCCCGGCAGGGGGTGAAAAGGAAGTGCACCACCAAGCCCCGCCCCGGCAGGGGATGAAACAAGGGATGCACCACCGCAAGAAAATCCCTCCAGAAAGCCCAAAGCAAAACGCCCCTCAGAGGAAACCCTCCGAGAGGCGTTCATTCATACAAGAGGCTTAGTTAAGCAGCGCGAGCAGCGTCCGCACCATGCACGTGCTTGCCGGCCGGCTTGACGATGGCCAGCGTGGCCACCAGACCGCACAGCGCGGCAAACGACACCCACACGCCCGGCATCGCCTTGTTGCCCGTCTCGTGAATCAGCCACGTGGCAATCGCCGGGGTGAAGCCGCCGAAGATGGCCGTGGCTAGGCTGTACGCCAGCGAGAAGCCGGTGGTGCGCACTTCCGGCGGCATGATCTCGGTGAGCGTGACGACCATCGCTCCGTTATAGCTGCCGTACAGGAACGACAGCCACAGCAGCACGATCAGCATGTGGGAGAACGACGGTGCCGCCACCAGCCACTGCATGGCCGGGTAGGCGGTCAGCAGCATCAGCACGGTAAAGAGAATCAGCAGCGGACGGCGGCCGACGCGGTCAGACACCGCGCCCATCACCGGCAGCCAGAAGAAGTTCGACGCACCCACGCACAGCGTGACGATCAGGCTGTCGAAATCCGACAGGTGCAACACGCTCTTGCCGAAGGTCGGCGTGTAGGCGGTGATCAGGTAGAACGACACCGTGGTCATCACCACCATCAGCGTGCCGGCACCCACCAGGCGCCAGTTCTGGCCCATCGAGCGGAACACGGCGGCCAGGTCGGGGCGGTGCTTGCGCTTCTGGAACTCTTCCGTTTCTTGCAGCGAGCGGCGGATGATGAACAGGAACGGCACGATCAGGCAGCCGACGAGGAACGGCACGCGCCAGCCCCAGGCGCTCATCTCAGACGGCGGCAGCAGCGACGACATCAGCACGCCCAGCAGCGCGGCAAACATCACCGCCACCTGCTGGCTGGCCGATTGCCAGCTCACGAAGAAGCCTTTCTTGCCCGGGGTGGAAATCTCGGCCAGGTAGACCGACACCCCGCCCAGTTCCACGCCGGCCGAGAAGCCCTGCAGCAACCGGCCGATCAGCACCAGCAGTGGCGCGGCCAGCCCGATGGTGGCGTAGCCCGGCACCAGCGCGATCAGCAAGGTGCCGCACGCCATCAGCGCCAGCGTCACGATCAGGCCCACGCGGCGGCCGTGGCGGTCGATGTAGGCGCCGAGGAAGATCGCGCCCAGCGGCCGCATCAGGAAGCCGGCGCCAAACGTCACCAGCGACAGCATCAGCGAGAGGAACTCGTTGCCGGCAGGGAAGAAGGTGTCGGCAATGGCCTTGGCGTAATAGCCGTAGACCATGAAGTCGTACATCTCCAGGAAGTTACCGCTGACCACCCGGAAGATGGCGCGGGCCTTGGATTCGTTGGGGTTGTGGTTATGCATGATGTGTCTCACTCAACAGCTTGGGGTATTGCATGAAGATGAGGCGGACAGCGTTGCGCGGGCTGCCTCATAGAACGTGGTGATGTGGTACGGGGTGCTCGACGGCATGTCGGTGCGCAGGCGCTGGCCGGTGGCGTCGATGACTTCATGCCAGCCGTGGGCGTGCAGGAAACGCGCCGACCAGGCCGGCAGCAGGCGCGCAACCATGGCGCCCTGCGTTTCGGTGCACAGCGCGAGTGCCCGGCCGTATTCGGTCTGGGCCCAGATGCGCTGGGTGGTATCGCGCGGCGTGCCGTCCAGGTTCAGCGACAGGCAGACGCCTTGCGTCTCGGCATCCACGCCCAGGCGGCAGGCGGCATCCACCGCCCGGCCGAGGGTGTCGGCCAGTTGCCGGCCGGCTTCCGAGCGGGTGAACACGTCGGCATGCGCACGCACGAGGTAGAACCACTCGAACTGGTGGCCGGGCTCGATGCGGTTGTCCGCGTTCGGCTCATCGATCGGCAACTCGGTGATGCTGCCCGTGCGCGGGTCGATGAAGCGCGCCAGGATGCCCTCGGCCAGGGTACGCACGCCGGCCTCGGCCCAGATGGGCGCCTCGTCCAGCGCGGCGGCGGCCAGGTAGGCCTCGGTCAGGTGCATCACCGGGTTCTGTGCGACACCGCCCCGGGTCTCGGTAAAGGTGGCGTCCATGGCGGCCACCGGCAGCGGTGTTGTGCCCGATTCACCAGCGGCGCGGACAAAGCGCTGCGCGATCACGTCATGTGCGTCGTGCATCAGCGCGGCGGCGCGTGGGTCGTCGCTGACGGCCAGCCAGTGCGCAGCAGCAAACAGCACGAAGGCGTGCGTATACAGGTCTTTGCTGGTGTCTTGGGGCGCCAGGGCGCTGTCGATGGAGAACACCCAGCCGCCGTGGAGCGTGTCGCGAAAGCGCGTATCCAGCGCATGGCACAGCGCAGCGGCGCGCTCGGCGCAGAGATCGCGGTGTTTGGCGGAAAGCTGCGTCGCGCGCGCAAATGTATACAGCTGGCGGGCGCAGGCCATGGCGCGGTAGCGGGCCGTGGAGGCGGGCACCAGCGCGTCGTTTTCCACGACGAGTGCCTCGTAGCAGAGACCCGCCTGCGCGTTCCAGCCCGGCCCGAGCCACATGGGCAGCAGGATGTCGTTGTAATAGCGGGAAAACGCCTCCAGGGCCGTGGCCGCCGCAGTCGCGGGAGACGGTTCGGCAACGCCGGCAAGCGGTAGCGTGGAAGACAGTGGAAACATGTGCCCCGTGAGAATCGTGGCGGAATGGGCCGGAATCTGGGCCCCCCGGGCCCGATAGGGCGTAGATTGTGCGCCAATTGAAGGATAGGCGCCACGCAGGGTGCGTGGAATCCCAATTGCGCCGCAGGGTTGTGGGTCCAATGAAAGCTTTCTGTCGGATGCTGCCCGGGCGGGGGATGTGCCACACTGCATGGACTCTGGCTCCGCCTTGATCCATGCATCGTCGCGACCTGCTCAAGCAGTTGGCCGCCGGGCTGCTCGCCCTGGCGCCCGGTGTCCCCTATAGCGCCACATCCAGCGCCACATCCAGCGCCACGCCCGGCGCGCCGGAACCCTTTGATGAGACCCGCCTGCTGGCGCGCGCGCGGTCTCTGGCGGATCGGCCATATCGGCGATGCAGCACGCAGTTGCCGCCACCGCTGGCCGCGCTCGACTGGGACGGCTATCAATCCATCGGCTATCGCGCCGATCACGCCTTGTGGGCCGGGCAGCACCTGCCGTTCGAGGCCCGCTTCTTCCACCTTGGGCTGTTCTTCAAATCGCCGGTGCGCATGCACGAAGTCGTGGACGGGCAGGCGCGCCTGATCGCCTACGACCCAGCCATGTTCGATTACGGCCGTAGTGGGCTGGACCACCAGTCGCTGCCGGCCGATCTCGGTTTTGCTGGCTTTCGGCTGACCACCAGGGCTGATCCGACGCGTGATGTGGCCGCGTTCCTGGGCGCGAGCTACTTCCGCGCGGTGGGCGGGCAGTGGCAATACGGCATGTCGGCGCGGGGCTTGGCCATCGACACCGGCTTGCCTCGCGCCGAGGAGTTTCCCGATTTCACCGAATTCTGGTTGGTGCGCCCACCGGCGGATGCCGAGGTGTTGCGTGTCTATGCCTTGCTCGATTCACCCAGCGTGGCGGGCGTCTACCGCTTTGACATCCGCCCGGGCGACATGCTGGTGATGGACGTGCGCACCACGCTCTACGTGCGCAAGCCGATCGAGCGGCTGGGCATTGCGCCGCTGACCAGCATGTTCCTCTATGGCGAGAACGACCGCACCGACCGCGCCGGTGAAAACCGCAGCGCCACCCGCCGCTGGCGCGCGGCGGACTGGCGCCCGGAAATTCACGATTCCGATGGGCTCGCCATTTGGCGCGGCTCGGGCGAGTGGATCTGGCGGCCGCTGGCTAACCCGCCAGCGCTGCGCAGCCAGCGTTTTGCCGACGACAGCCCGCGTGGCTTCGGCCTGCTGCAGCGCGATCGCAATCCCGATCACTATCAGGATGACGGCGTGTTCTATGAGAAGCGCCCGAGCGTGTGGGTCGAGCCTACGCATGACTGGGGGGAGGGGGCGGTTGAGTTGGTTGAGCTGTCGGCCAATGACGAGACCTTCGACAACATCGTGGCGTTCTGGCGGCCGGTGGTTGCGCCGCGTGCGGGGCAGGAACTGGCGTTCGGCTATCGGCTGACGTGGGGGGCGCAGCCGGCGGCGGCTTCGCCGTTGGCGCGTGTTGTTGCCACGCGCACGGGCATTGGCGGCATCGTGGGGCAGCCTCGGAAGTACTTTTCCTGGCGGTTTGTGGTGGATTTTGCGGGCGGGGAACTGTCGCGCTTGGGGCGCAGTACCGCTGGGTCCACCGTGGAGCCGGTCATTCGCGCCTCGCGGGGGCGGGTGGAGATTGCTTCGGCGCGGCCGCTGGCCAGTATTGATGGCGTGCGGGCGATGTTTGATGTGGTGCCGGATGCGAGCAACGCGCCGATTGAGTTGTCGCTGACGTTGCAGTCGGGGGAGCGGTTGCTTTCGGAGACTTGGGTGTATCAGTGGACGCCGCCGGGGGATCGGGCGGTTTGATGCTGTTGTTTGCTGGTGGTGCATCCCGGGTTTCGTCCCCTGCCGGGGCCGACTCACTTTCTCTGTCTTGCCAGAGAAAGTAAGCAAAGAGAGGCGCGCCCGAGATGGCGACCCATCCCTTGAATTTCTGTCGCAGGGAGGGGAAGGGAAAAACTCGCTTCGCTCAAACAGTTTCCCTTCCTTTTTCCTCCCTGCAACAGAAATTCAAGGCGCCATCTAGGGCAGGGTATGGCCACACCGTCGGAATGCGTGAGCTGGCGCTAGTGGGGGCGTCGAGGTCAATCGCCAGACGGCTTCTCGCTGAACTTCTCTGCCATCGCTGCCCAACCTTCCGGGCCTAGCTTCTCCATCGTTGCGATGTTCCGTTCGTAGATGTCCGCTGCATCGGGTACGGCGGCTGCGGCGCGGGCGATGCTGTCTTCGCGCAGCAGATGCAGGATGGGGGCGGGGGCGCGGTTGGTGGCGTTGGCGATGTCGTCTGGCGAGGCATCGGCAAAGACGAAGTCGGGGTGGAAGCTCGCCAGTTGCAGTTCGCCTTCGTAGCCGGCTTTGGCGAGTAGGGCTTCGGCGCGGTCGGTGAGGGTGTGGAAATCGAAGAAGTCGGCCAGGGCGGGGACGATCAGCAGGGTGGTGTCGATTTCGCTGGCGGGGGTGGTGTGCAGCAGGTCGGCTTCGGCGCGCAGGTGGTCGAGCACGTCGCCGTCCATGGTGGCGCGGCTGACAACGTAGCGGACCTGGCGCTTGACGTGCACGGCCTTGGCAAAGGGGCACAGGTTCAGGCCAATGACGGCGTCTTCGAGCCAGCGCTGTACGCGGGTGAGGTGGTCGGCGGCGGCGTCCTGGCTGAGGGGCAGTGCATCAGCAGGCGGGTCGAGCAGGGTGAAATCGGGGGTGGAATCAGGCACGGCGCAGCATCCTGAGAGAAACAGCGCGCAGTGTAGTGCATGGCCCGGGAGCGCTTCTTGCGCCACCAAGGGTGTTGTCTCTTGCAACGCTCCGGCACGTGATCTTTGATGCGCGCCGAGACCGTTTTTGTGGTGCGTTGCGCGCCGCTTTAGTGGTCAGACATTCCCGTGACTGTGTAAAAGAAGGAGCCCAACCATGATTGAACTGCGCCTGAAAACCGCCCTCGCCGTGGCCGCCACGCTTGCTGCGTCGGCTGCTTTCGCACAGATGACGCCGGCGCCGCAGACTTCGCCGCAGACGACCGGCACTGTGCAGGCCGCACCGCAAGGTGGACCGGCCACTTCGTCGTCCGACCCGCTGGTCCAGAAACGCATAGAGGACAAAGCGGCCAGCGATGAATACAAGGCCCGCAAGTCCGACGCCAAGGCTGCGTACAAGGAAGAAAAGAAGGCCGCGAAGGCCAACCGCAAGGCCGAGCGGAAGGAGGCCCGGGCCGAGCGCAAGGAAGCCATGAAGGAACAAGGCGGCCCTGCGCAGACGCCGAATAGCGAAGGCAAGTAAGCCCTTCGCTGCACCATGAAAAAGGCGACCCTCGGGGTCGCCTTTTTTCGGGCCGCTACGTTGGGTGTCAGTGCCCGCGCGTGGTCGGCAGGCGGACCTGCGCGACGGCCATTTCCCACTGCGCGATGCGGTGCGCGGCCTCATCCCGGCTGATGACGGGGTGGAACGTACGCGAGGCGCGCCATTGCTGCGCGACTTCGTCCTCGCCTTTGTAGAAGCCGGTGGCGATGCCAGCCAGGTAGGCGGCGCCGAGCGCGGTGGTCTCGATGATCTCGGGGCGCACAACCGGGATGCCCAGCAGGTCCGCCTGGAATTGCAGCAGCAGGTTGTTGGCCGAAGCACCGCCGTCCACGCGCAGCTCCGAGATGGTGGAGACGGCATCGCGGGTCATGGCTTGCAGCAGCGCAGTGCTCTGGAAGGCGATCGACTCCAGCGCCGCCCGTGCGATATGGCCGATGGTCGTGCCGCGCGACAGGCCGACGATGGCGCCTTGCGCGGTCGGGTCCCAGTACGGTGCGCCGAGGCCGGTGAACGACGGCACGAACACCACGCCGCCGGAATCGGGCACCGAGGCGGCCAGCCCTTCCACATCGGCCGAGCGCTGGATGGCGCGCAGGCCGTCACGCAGCCACTGCACCACTGCGCCGCCGACGAACACGCTGCCCTCCAGCGCATAGCTGCGCTTCGTGCTGCTCTGGCAGGCGGCCGTGCTGATCAGGCCGTTGTGCGACTGCACCGCCTTGTCGCCCGTATTGAGCAGCATGAAGCAGCCGGTGCCGTAGGTGTTCTTGGCCATGCCGGGTTTGAAGCAGGCCTGGCCGAACAGGGCCGATTGCTGGTCGCCGGCAATGCCGCCGATGGTGAGCGAGGCGCCGAGCCAGTCGGCATCGGTCTGCCCGAACTGGTACGCCGACGGATGCACCTCCGGCAGCAGGCTCGGGTGAATGTCGAGCGCGCGCATCAGGTCCGCATCCCACTCGCCAGTGTGGATGTTCCACAGCATCGTGCGCGAGGCGTTGGACACATCCGTCACGTGCAGGCGGCCGCGCGTGAGCTGCCACACGAGCCAGCTGTCGATGGTGCCGAAGGCGAGTTCGCCACGCGCGGCGCGCTCGCGGGCGCCGTCCACATGGTCGAGAATCCAGCGCAGCTTGGTGGCGGAGAAATACGGGTCGATGATCAGGCCGGTGCGCTTGCGTACTTCGTCTTCCAGGCCTTCGGCGCGCAGGCGCTCGCAGATGCGCTCGGTGCGGCGGTCCTGCCACACGATCGCGTTGAAGATGGGTTTGCCCGTGGCGCGTTCCCACACCAGGGTGGTTTCGCGCTGGTTGGTGATGCCGAGCGCAGCCATGTCGGCAGCCGTCAACTTGGCTTGTTCGAGTGCGGCGCGGCAGGTGGCGAGCTGGCTGTTCCAGATGTCGAACGGGTCGTGCTCAACCCAGCCGGGCTGCGGAAAATGCTGCGGAAACTCCTGCTGGGCGCTCGCGACGATCTGGCCGGCGCGGTTGAAGACGATGGCGCGTGAACTGGACGTGCCCTGGTCGAGTGCGAGGAGGTATTCCATAAGACTGAATCAGGTGACCGCCGGGCCGGAGCCAGCACGGCGGTAGGTAAAACGGAAGCAGGCATGGTAGCCCGCCGGCCGACGGTTGGTCGACCGGCAGACACGCGAATTAACGCACCTTGCCAGCCTTCCAGGCGGCGAGCAGCTTGTCGTAAGCCACCGTCTCGCCCTTCGGACGCTCGTTGTCGAGCTTCTTCCACGGGGCGTGTTCGGTCGACAGCCACTTGTTCGGATCGCTTTCCGGGTTCAGCTTGGGCGCGCAGTTCTTCATGCCGGCGCGCTGCAGGCGGCCCATCACCTGGTCCATTTCCTTGGCCAGGTTGTCCATGGCGGCTTGCGGGGTCTTCTCCGCAGTCACGGCCGTGGCGACGTTCTTCCACCAGAGCTGGGCCAGCTTCGGATAGTCGGGCACGTTGTTGCCGGTTGGCGTCCAGGCCACGCGGGCCGGGCTGCGGTAGAACTCGATCAGGCCGCCGTACTTGGCCGCGTTCTTGGTGAAGTAGTCGCTGTGGATGTCGGAGTCACGAATGAACGTGAGGCCGGTGATCGACTTCTTGAGCGACACGGTCTTCGACGTGACGAACTGGGCGTACAGCCAGGCAGCCGAGCGGCGCTCGAACGGGGTGGACTTGAAGAACGTCCACGAGCCGACGTCCTGGTAGCCGTTCTGCATGCCGTCCTTCCAGTACGGGCCGTGCGGCGACGGGGCCATGCGCCACTTGGGCGAGCCGTCGGTGTTCACGACCGGGCCCGGCTTGGTCATCGGCGCGGTGAAGGCGCTGTACCAGAACACCTGCTGGGCGATGTGGCCTTGTGCGGGCACCGGGCCAGCTTCGTTGAAGGTCATGCCGGTCGCCTCGGGCGGGGCGAACTTCTTCATCCAGTCGATGTACTTGGTGAGGGCGTACACGGCAGCCGGGCTATTGGTGGCACCGCCGCGCGAGACCGATGCGCCCACCGGGGTGCACTTGTCGTCGGCCACGCGGATACCCCATTCGTCCACGGGCAGACCGTTCGGGATGCCCTTGTCGGCGGAGCCGGCCATCGACAGCCACGCATCGGTAAAGCGCCAGCCCAGCGACGGGTCTTTCTTGCCGTAGTCCATGTGGCCGTAGACGCGCTTGCCGTCAAGTTCCTTCACGTCGTTGGTGAAGAAGTTGGCGATGTCTTCATAGGCCGTCCAGTTGACGGGCACGCCCAGGTCGTAGCCGTACTTGGCCTTGAACTTGTCTTGCAGGTCCTTGCGGGCGAACCAGTCGGCGCGGAACCAGTACAGGTTGGCGAACTGCTGGTCGGGCAACTGGTACAGCTTGCCGTCCGATGCGGTGGTGAAGCTGGTGCCGATGAAGTCTTTCAGATCCAGGCCCGGGTTGGTGAACTCCTTGCCTTCGCCGGTCATGTAGTCCGACAGCGGCATGATCACGCCGTAGCGGTAGTGCGTGCCGATCAGGTCGGAGTCGGAGATCCAGCCGTCGTAGATGCTCTTGCCGGACTGCATCGAGGTCTGCAGTTTTTCGACGACATCGCCTTCCTGCATGATGTCGTGCTTGACCTTGATGCCGGTGATTTCTTCGAAGGCCTTGGCCAGCGTCTTCGATTCATACGCGTGCGTGTCGAGCGTTTCCGACACGACGTGGATCTCGGTCACGCCCTTGGCCTTGAGCTTGGCCGCGGCGTCGATGAACCATTTCATTTCCGCCATCTGCTTGTCTTGCGACAGCGTGCTGGGCTGGAATTCGCTGCTGATCCACTTCTTGGCTTCGGCCTCGCCGGCGTGTGCTGCGCCGACAGCCAGGGCGCTTGCCAGTGCGATGGCACTGATCTGAAGCGTCATGCGCCAGGATGTTTTCATCGGTATCTCCTCGTGCTTTTTGTTCTCCCCGCAGCGAAAACATCCGACATTCCGACGCGGGGAGCGTGGTGGAATGCGTGTGCCCGTAAGTCAATTCGGGCGTGGAAGCGTCAGCCCGTGCTGGTGCTTCCGAACCTGCAAATACAAAGACAAATATGAACGCGAATGCAGCGGCGCCTCAATCGCGCCACATCAACCGCGCCACATCACAATCACCAGCACCACCATCGAGGCGATGAACCCACCCCAGGCGCTGGTCTCTTCCGACGTGAAACCGACCCACGCCAGGTTGATGTAGGCCGCGGTTAGCAGCCCAATGAAAAGGCGGTCGCCGCGCGTGGTGGCAATGGGCAGAAAGCCTTTGCGCTCCACGGTCGGTCGGGCCACTTCCCACACCGTCATGCTGGCCAGCATCAAGGCGATGCAGCCAAAGAAAGTCGCCACTTCGGGCGTCCAGGCCATCCAGCTGAACATGGCTGTGTCTCCTGTTCTTTTCGTTCTTTTAGACGCGGCCCATCGCGAAGCCCTTCGCGATGTAGTTCCGCACAAACCAGATCACCAGCGCGCCGGGAATGATCGTCAGCACACCGGCTGCGGCCAGCACGCCCCAGTCCATGCCCGAGGCCGACACCGTGCGCGTCATCACCGCCGTGATGGGTTTTGCATCGACCGAGGTGAGCGTGCGTGCGAGCAGCAGCTCCACCCAGCTGAACATGAAGCAGAAGAACGCGGTCACGCCCACGCCCGCCTTGATCAGCGGCAGGAAGATCTTCAGGAAGAACGCGGGGAAGCGGTAGCCGTCGATGTAGGCCGTCTCGTCGATCTCGCGCGGGATGCCCGACATGAAGCCTTCGAGAATCCACACCGCCAGCGGCACGTTGAACAGCATGTGCGCCAGCGCCACGCCCAGGTGGGTGTCCATCAGGCCGACCGTCGAATACAGCTGGAAGAACGGCAGCAGGAACACCGCGGGCGGCGTCATGCGGTTGGTCAGCAGCCAGAAGAACATGTGCTTGTCGCCCAGGAAGCGGTAGCGCGAGAAGGCGTAGGCCGCCGGCAGGGCCACCACGGTCGAGAGCACCGTGTTCATCGTCACGTAGATGATGGAGTTGATGTAACCCCAGTACCACGACGGGTCGGTGAAGATGATCTTGTAGTTGTCGAACGTGACGAGTTTCGGCCAGAACGAGAAGCCGGCGAGCGTCTCCTCGTTGGTCTTGAGCGACATGCTCAACATCCAATACAGCGGCAGCACGGCAAAGGCCACGTACACGACGAGTGTGATGGCGCGGGCGATCTTGCGCTGGCGTTCGTTGTTTTGATTACGCATGGTCGTCTCCCACGGCCGCGCTGGCGCTGCCCACGCGCTGCATCCAGTTGTAGAGGACGAAGCAGAACAGCAGGATGATGAGGAAGTACACGATCGAGAACGCTGCCGCCGGGCCCAGATCGAACTGGCCGACCGCCTTCTGCGTCAGGTACTGCGACAAGAAGGTCGTCGCATTGCCGGGGCCACCGCCGGTGAGCACGAACGGCTCGGTGTAGATCATGAAGCTGTCCATGAAGCGCAGCAGCACGCCGATCATCAGCACGCCGCGCATCTTCGGCAACTGGATGTAGCGGAACACGGCCAGGCGGCTCGCGCCGTCAATCTCTGCCGCCTGGTAGAACGCATCCGGAATCGAGCGCAGGCCGGCATAGGCCAGCAGCGCCACCAGCGGCGTCCAGTGCCACACGTCCATGATCAGCACGGTGATCCACGCGTCGAACGAATGCGACGTGTAGTTGTAGTCGATGCCCAGTTGGTTGAGCCAGTAGCCGGCCAGGCCGATGTCCGAGCGCCCGAAGATCTGCCAGATCGTGCCGACCACGTTCCAGGGAATCAGCAACGGCATGGCGAGCACCACCAGCGCCGCCGAGGCCTTCCAGCCCTTGGACGGCATCGACAGGGCCAGGCCGATGCCCAGCGGAATCTCCACCGCCAGCACGCACAGCGAGAAGATCAGCTGACGGGTGAGGGCGTCCTGCAGATCGCCATCACGCAGGATCTGGCGGAACCAGTCCACGCCCACGAACACGTGCTGCTCGGGGCTGATGATGTCCTGCACCGAGTAGTTCACCACCGTCATCAACGGCAGGATGGCGGAGAACGCCACGCACAGGAACACCGGCAGGATCAGAAACCACGCCTTGTTGTTGAGCGGCTTGTTCATCGGCCGATCCTCTCGTCATTGCTGTAGTACAGCGTCTGCGGCGCATCGAGGCGCAGCCACACGCGCGATTCGGTCACGCTCACTTCGTTCGGCAGCTTGGCCTTGATTGGCAGGCCAACCGTGCCGTCACCATTGCCACCAAGACTGGCCGTCAACAATTGGTGCGTACCAAGCTGCTGCACCTGGTGCACGTCAGCCGCCACGGTGCCAACTTCGCCCGGCGCGGCCAGTTGCACGAACTCCGGACGGATGCCCAGCTTGAGCGAACCGTTTGCGTTCTTGAGCGTGGCCAGCGTGTCAGTGCTCACGGACAGGCGCTGGTCGCCCAGCGCAATCACGTCGCCAGCCACCGTCACCGGGTAGAGGTTCATGCCCGGGCTGCCGATGAAGTAGCCGACGAAGGTGTGGTCCGGCCGCTCGAACAGCGCTTCCGGCCCACCTTGCTGCACCACCTTGCCTTCGGTCATGACGACCACCTCATCGGCAAAGGTCAGCGCTTCCACCTGATCGTGCGTCACGTAAATCAGCGTGAGCTTCAGTTGCTGGTGAATCTTCTTGAGCTGGCGGCGCAGTTGCCACTTCAGGTGCGGATCAATGACGGTGAGCGGCTCATCGAACAGGATGGCCGCCACGTCCTTGCGCACCAGGCCGCGACCGAGCGAGATCTTCTGCTTGGCGTCCGCCGCCAGACCGGAGGCGCGGCGCTTGAGCGCGTGCTGCAGTTCAAGAATCTCGGCCACTTCCTCCACGCGCTTCTTCACTTCGGCTTCCGGCGTCTTGCGGTTGCGCAGCGGGAAGGCGAGGTTGTCGAACACGGTCATCGTGTCGTAGATGACCGGGAACTGGAACACCTGCGCGATGTTGCGCTCGCGCGGGCTGGCGTGCGTCACGTCCTGGCCGTCAAACAGCACCTGGCCCTCAGACGGCACCAGCAGCCCCGAGATGATGTTCAGCAGCGTGGACTTGCCGCAGCCCGACGGGCCCAGCAGTGCATAGGCACCGCCGTCACGCCACGTCATGTTCATCGGCTGCAGCGCGTAATCCGATAGCGATTGCGGATTGGGGCGGTAGCTGTGCCCCAGGTTGCGGAATTCAATGCGCGCCATGGGCGTCTCCCTGCTTGGGCGCGCTCACCAGCTTGCCCGCGTCATCGAACAGGAACAGCTCGGCCGGATCGACAAACACATCCAGCGCCGCACCCAGCTCGAACTCATGCACGCCCGGCAACTGCGCGACCAGGCCGATGCTGCTTGGCTGGCCGGCGGCATGCGCGCGCACGTGCAGATAGGTTTCCGAACCCGACAGCTCGGCCAGTTCCACCGTGCCCGGCAGCGCGACGGCGCCACCGTTGCGGGGTGCCAGGCGGATGTGGCTTGGGCGCAGGCCGATGCGGCAGCGTGTGCCAGCCGCCATCGGCAGCGGGCGCGTCCACGGCACATCGATCCCTTGCGGAAGGCGGATGTGGTTGCCTTCGGCCACGGTGGCATCCAGCACGTTCATCGGCGGGTCGTTGAAGATGGCGGCGGCGTTCACCGACACGGGCACTTCATACATGTCGAGCGTTGGGCCGTCCTGCAGCACGCGGCCTTCGTGCATGACGACGGTGTGGCCGCCCAGCAGCAGCGCTTCCTGCGGTTCGGTGGTGGCGTACACCACCGTCGTGCCGCCGTCGGCGAAGAGCGAGGCCAGCTCGGCGCGCAGTTCTTCGCGCAGCTTGTAGTCGAGGTTGACCAGCGGCTCATCAAGCAGCACCAGCGGCGCGCGCTTGACCAGCGCCCGCGCCAGCGCGCAACGCTGCTGCTGGCCGCCCGACAGCTCGGCCGGCAGGCGCTGCAGCAGATGTTCGATGTGCAGCTTGGCAGCGACCGCGCGAACGCGCGTATCGATCTCGCCCTTGTTGGTGCCCTGCAAGCGCAGCGGCGACGCGATGTTGTCGAACACCGTCATCGCCGGGTAGTTGATGAATTGCTGGTACACCATCGCCAGATTGCGATCGCGTACACCGACGCCCGTCACGTCCTTGCCATCGACCAGCACGCGGCCGGTGGTCGGCCGGTCCAGCCCGGCCATGATGCGCATCAGCGTGGTCTTGCCGGCCTGCGTGGGCCCGAGCAGCACGTTGATCGCGCCGGGCGCCAGCCGCAGGCTGGTCGGGTACAGATGTGTCTGCGCCCCGACCACGGCCGTAACCTGGTCCAGTTCCAGAATCAATTGTGTCTCCCGTCTTTGTACTTCTCTACAGCTTGATCTTTCGGGCCCCCCGGCCCGTGTGCTGCTTTGTCGCCAACCTCTGAGGATCAGGGGGCTTGTTCTGCAGCCGGGGCGGCTTCGTTGTCCGGCAGATGCCGCATCAGCCAGCCCTCCAGCCGGCTGCGATCGGCATCGCTCGCATGCAACCCCAGCTTGGTCCGCCGCCACAGGATGTCCTGCGCCGTGCGGGCCCATTCGTGTTCGATCAGGTAGCGGATTTCCGCTTCGTACAGGCCAGGCGTCACCTCAGCGCCAAGCTCTTCCAGCCGTGTCGCGCCGGCCAGCAGCGTGTTCACGCGCGTGCCGTATTGGTGCGCATAGCGCACCGCCAGCTTGGTCGGCAGCCACGGCAAACGTTTTTGCAGGCGCGCCACAAAATCGTCGAAGGTGTATTCGGCAACCAGCTGCCCCGGCGCTTCCAGATCGCCCCCCGGCAGCGATGCGGTGGCCGTCCACGATGGCTTGCCGGCTGCGGGCAGATGCGGCGCCAGTTGGTCCAGCGCTTCTTCGGCCAGCTTGCGGTAGGTCGTGATCTTGCCGCCCCACACGTTGATGAGCGGGGCGCTGTTGCCGTCGGCGCCGGTCTCGCATTCGACCAGGTAGTCGCGCGTGATGGCCGAGGCGTTGGCGGCGCTGTCATCCAGCAGGGGGCGCACGCCCGAGTACGTCCACACCACATCGGCTGGCGTGAGCTGCTGTGTGAAATAGCGACTCGCCATGTCGCACAGGTACTGAATTTCGCCGGCGTCGATGGCCACCTGATCCACCGAGCCCTTGTATTCCAGGTCGGTCGTGCCGATCAGCGTGAAATCGTTCTGGTACGGGATCGCAAACACGATCCGCCCGTCCGGGTTCTGGAAGATATAGGCGAACGGGTGGTCGAACATCCGCCGCACAACAATATGGCTGCCCTTGATCAGGCGCAGGCCGCGCGTGCTGGGCAGCGCGTGTGCCGCACGGGCGAATTCCGCCGCCCACGGGCCGGCCGCGTTGACCACCGCCTTGGCGCGCACCGAGCGGATGCCGTCCGGCCCCGCCAGCGAGGCATGCCAGCCATCGGCGCGGCGCTCGGCGTTCAGGCAGCGCGTGCGGGTGAGGATGTGCGCGCCGCGGTCGGCCGCGTCACGTGCGTTGAGCACCACCAGGCGAGCGTCGTCGACCCAGCCGTCGGAATAGACGAAGCCCCGCGTATAGCCAGGCTTGAGCGGTTTGCCTGCCGGATGCCGCCCCAGTTTGATCGACTCCGAACCCGGCAGAAAGCGTCGGTGCGCCAGATGGTCATATAGGAACAGACCCGCGCGGATCATCCAGGCTGGACGTTGCGCGGCATCGTGCGGCATCACGAAGCGCAGCGGCCACATGATGTGCGGCGCCATGCGCAGCAGCACTTCCCGCTCCTGCAGCGCCTTGCGCACGAGGCTGAATTCGTAATATTCGAGGTAACGCAGCCCGCCGTGGATCAGCTTGGTCGAGGCCGAGGAGGTGTGCTGGGCCAGGTCGTCCTTTTCACACAGGACGACTGACAGGCCCCGCCCGACAGCGTCGCGCGCAATGCCGACGCCGTTGATGCCGCCTCCGACCACCAGCAGATCACAGTCCAGATGCGACGCATCGGTGTGTTGCATGGGTTTGGGTTGGATTCTGTTGGTTTGCGCGCCTTTTCTTGCGAACTGCAACGCGTTCGCGGATAGTGTAGTGAAAGGCGAAAATAAAGCAACGTAGGGAATCGCCTAATTCGATCATATGTGTTCGTTTATGTTCATTTGATGCTTCCGCGACACCGCCAAATTCTTGAGTACGTTCGCCAGCACGGCGATGCTTCGGTCGACGCCCTTGCCCGCGTGCTCGGCGTGACCACCCAGACTATTCGCCGCGACATCCGCCAGCTCGAAGACGAGCGGCTGCTTGCGCGTTATCACGGCGGTGTTGGCTTGCCGTCCTCGGTGGAGAACATCGACTACGACCAGCGCCAGGTCCTGCACATCGACGCCAAGCGCCGCATTGCCGAAGTCGTCGCCCGCCACGTCGAGCCCGGTCGCTCCCTCATCATCAACATCGGAACGACCACCGAAGAGATCTCCAAGGCGCTCGTCGGTCGCAAGGGGTTGCGCGTCATCACCAACAACCTGAACGTGGCGTCGATCCTCTCGGGCAGCCCGGATGCCGAAGTCATCGTCGCCGGCGGCCTGGTGCGCAACCGCGACCGCGGCATCGTCGGCGAGGCCACGATCGACTTCATGAAGCAGTTCCGCGTCGACATCGGCATCATCGGCGTCTCCAGCATCGACGAAGACGGCACACTGCTCGATTACGACTACCGCGAGGTGCGCGTGGCGCAAGCCATCGTCGAGCAGTCGCGCGAAGTCTGGCTCGCCGCCGACCACTCCAAGTTCGGCCGCCGCGCCGTCGTCCGCCTCGGCCACATCTCGCAGATCGACAAATTCTTCACCGACGTGCCCGTGCCCGAGGCCATGACGGAAGTCTTCCGCGCGGCTGAGGTCGACGTCGTTGTCGCAAGCGAAGCGCGCTGAGGCTGGATCGGCCCCGCCAAAGTTTCTTCCCCGTCGCCTACAGTGAAATGCAGGGCGCGCACCTTGCGTGCCTGTTGGCTATCGAATCAATCCAGCGGGGAGCATCGTGAGCCAGCACTCACATGCCGAAATTCTTTCTGTCTTCGCCAACATCGTCATCCAGCACGTTGCGGCACTGCGCGATGCGCTCGCCAAGCTGGGTCGGCCCGATGCCAGTAACGAGGACCTCCATCAGTTCCGCGTGACGTTGCGGCGGCTGCGGTCCGCGTGGGTGACGTTCGCTCCAGTGCTGCCGCCTGCGTTCACTACGGAATGGAAGCCACGCCTGCGCACGCTGGCGGGCGCGACCGGCCCCGTGCGTGAGTGGGACGTTTTACTCACAGACTGGCTCCCGGACGCCCAGGCCGCGCTTACAGAAGGCGATGACGCGGGCCGCACATGGCTCGCCGCCGCAGTTGAGCGGGCAAAGCAAGCCCGCCATCGCGCCTGGCAAACACTGCGTGCGGAGTTGGCGTCGCCCGGCGTCATGAGCGCGCTGACGGAGTTGGAGGGCGCCGTGGCTGCGTTCCGTTTGTCCGGTAAGCCTTCGCGGCGAGCACGCTTCGCACATGCACGAGCCGCCGCTCTCCGGAAGAAGGTGCTGCGCCGCGGGCGCCATCCCAAGCGGGCCTCTGCTGCACGTTTGCACCGCGCGCGCATTGCGGCCAAGCAGTGGCGCTATCTATATGAAGCGTTTTACCCCGCCCTCGGGGCACGGGCCGCCAAGCGCTATCGGAAGCGCCTCCGCAAGCTCCAGGACGCCTTGGGCGAGATTCATGACGCCACCGTCTCATTAGAGCGAGCGGTCTCGCTTGTGAACGAGGCTCCGCCCACCTCCGTAGTGAATGCCTTTCACATGCGAGCGCGGGCGGCCAGAAAGCGCACCGCTAAAGGGCTGCATTGGATGCGCGGCCATGCAGCGGTTTGAGCGCATAAAAAGGGGCGAAAGACCCTACCAAAAGAAAGGGCTTGCCAAGTCCGCCAAAGATGCCTATAGTTCGCCCCTCGCTGCAAACGACAGCGCCGAAACGAAAGCGACGGCGGGGTGGTTAAGGCGGTGGAGAAGTAGAAGTGGTGCGGGTTTGCGGGTTGTTGAGTGGTTGGCGATGGCTCGAAGTTGCAGTGAAGTTAGCGACGCGTTGAACGATAAAAATTCTTCAGCAAGTTGTTGACAGCGGCGAAAAAGCTCTGCATAATCTCATTTCTCTGCTGCAGCAAACGCAGCGACGCGGTGAACAAAGTTGATCGCGCAGTTCTTTAACAAGCAAACAGCCGATAAGTGTGGGCGCTTAATACTGGGTGCGACGAGATTCGTCTCGTTAGCTAACAAGTAATGAAGTGCTCGCACAGAAGTAAGGTTTGAACGAAAGTTCAAGTCAGATTCTGAGAGTGAGCGACCGCTCGTAAAGAGCGAAAACAGCAGATTGAACTGAAGAGTTTGATCCTGGCTCAGATTGAACGCTGGCGGCATGCCTTACACATGCAAGTCGAACGGCAGCATGATCTAGCTTGCTAGATTGATGGCGAGTGGCGAACGGGTGAGTAATACATCGGAACGTGCCCTGTAGTGGGGGATAACTAGTCGAAAGATTAGCTAATACCGCATACGACCTGAGGGTGAAAGTGGGGGACCGCAAGGCCTCATGCTATAGGAGCGGCCGATGTCTGATTAGCTAGTTGGTGAGGTAAAGGCTCACCAAGGCGACGATCAGTAGCTGGTCTGAGAGGACGATCAGCCACACTGGGACTGAGACACGGCCCAGACTCCTACGGGAGGCAGCAGTGGGGAATTTTGGACAATGGGCGAAAGCCTGATCCAGCAATGCCGCGTGTGTGAAGAAGGCCTTCGGGTTGTAAAGCACTTTTGTCCGGAAAGAAATGGCTCTGGTTAATACCTGGGGTCGATGACGGTACCGGAAGAATAAGGACCGGCTAACTACGTGCCAGCAGCCGCGGTAATACGTAGGGTCCAAGCGTTAATCGGAATTACTGGGCGTAAAGCGTGCGCAGGCGGTTGTGCAAGACCGATGTGAAATCCCCGGGCTTAACCTGGGAATTGCATTGGTGACTGCACGGCTAGAGTGTGTCAGAGGGGGGTAGAATTCCACGTGTAGCAGTGAAATGCGTAGAGATGTGGAGGAATACCGATGGCGAAGGCAGCCCCCTGGGATAACACTGACGCTCATGCACGAAAGCGTGGGGAGCAAACAGGATTAGATACCCTGGTAGTCCACGCCCTAAACGATGTCAACTAGTTGTTGGGGATTCATTTCCTTAGTAACGTAGCTAACGCGTGAAGTTGACCGCCTGGGGAGTACGGTCGCAAGATTAAAACTCAAAGGAATTGACGGGGACCCGCACAAGCGGTGGATGATGTGGATTAATTCGATGCAACGCGAAAAACCTTACCTACCCTTGACATGCCACTAACGAAGCAGAGATGCATTAGGTGCTCGAAAGAGAAAGTGGACACAGGTGCTGCATGGCTGTCGTCAGCTCGTGTCGTGAGATGTTGGGTTAAGTCCCGCAACGAGCGCAACCCTTGTCTCTAGTTGCTACGAAAGGGCACTCTAGAGAGACTGCCGGTGACAAACCGGAGGAAGGTGGGGATGACGTCAAGTCCTCATGGCCCTTATGGGTAGGGCTTCACACGTCATACAATGGTGCATACAGAGGGTTGCCAAGCCGCGAGGTGGAGCTAATCCCAGAAAATGCATCGTAGTCCGGATCGTAGTCTGCAACTCGACTACGTGAAGCTGGAATCGCTAGTAATCGCGGATCAGCATGCCGCGGTGAATACGTTCCCGGGTCTTGTACACACCGCCCGTCACACCATGGGAGTGGGCTTTACCAGAAGTAGTTAGCCTAACCGCAAGGAGGGCGATTACCACGGTAGGGTTCATGACTGGGGTGAAGTCGTAACAAGGTAGCCGTATCGGAAGGTGCGGCTGGATCACCTCCTTTAAGAGCGTGCATCCGACGTTAGGCGTCCACACTTATCGGTTTGTTTGATGTTACAGCCAAGGGTCTGTAGCTCAGGTGGTTAGAGCACCGTCTTGATAAGGCGGGGGTCGTAGGTTCAAGTCCTACCAGACCCACCAAGTTACGGACGGTGGAAGTATCTCTGCCGTGACTGGGGGATTAGCTCAGCTGGGAGAGCACCTGCTTTGCAAGCAGGGGGTCGTCGGTTCGATCCCGTCATCCTCCACCAATACCTTTTGGTTACCAAACGCAAGCATCGACGCGGTGTCGATGGTGTTTGCGTTTGGCCTAGCCAAGACGAGCGTAAAAGTTCGGCTGTTCTTTAACAATATGGAATGTAGTAAAGGTGTCGCGGTGCGTTGATGAGACGCACATTCAAACGCGACACTGGGTTGTGATTGTATCAACCAGTATTACCAGAGCAATCGAAAGATTGTCTTGGAATACGGCACAACGCGAGAACTCAGCCTATAGCGAGACATACTCGTTATAGGGTCAAGCGAATAAGTGCATGTGGTGGATGCCTTGGCGATTACAGGCGATGAAGGACGTAGTAGCCTGCGAAAAGCTGCGGGGAGCTGGCAAACAAGCTTTGATCCGCAGATGTCCGAATGGGGAAACCCGGCCCGCATGGGTCATCCCTGACTGAATACATAGGTCAGGGAAGCGAACGCAGTGAACTGAAACATCTAAGTAGCTGCAGGAACAGAAATCAACCGAGATTCCCAAAGTAGTGGCGAGCGAAATGGGATCAGCCTTGTACTCTTTAGCAGTATTGCTAGCAGAACGGAATGGAAAGTCCGGCCATAGTGGGTGATAGCCCCGTATGCGAAAGCAGTATTGTGGAACTAGGTGTACGACAAGTAGGGCGGGACACGTGAAATCCTGTCTGAAGATGGGGGGACCATCCTCCAAGGCTAAATACTCGTAATCGACCGATAGTGAACCAGTACCGTGAGGGAAAGGCGAAAAGAACCCCGGGAGGGGAGTGAAATAGATCCTGAAACCGCATGCATACAAACAGTCGGAGCCTGGAAACGGGTGACGGCGTACCTTTTGTATAATGGGTCAGCGACTTACATTCAGTGGCAAGCTTAACCGATTAGGGAAGGCGTAGCGAAAGCGAGTCCGAATAGGGCGTTCAGTCGCTGGGTGTAGACCCGAAACCAAGTGATCTATCCATGGCCAGGTTGAAGGTGCGGTAACACGTACTGGAGGACCGAACCCACTAACGTTGAAAAGTTAGGGGATGAGCTGTGGATAGGGGTGAAAGGCTAAACAAACTTGGAAATAGCTGGTTCTCTCCGAAAACTATTTAGGTAGTGCCTCGTGTCTCACCTTCGGGGGTAGAGCACTGTCATGGTTGGGGGGTCTATTGCTGATTACCCCGCCATAGCAAACTCCGAATACCGAAGAGTGCAATCACGGGAGACAGACATCGGGTGCTAACGTCCGGTGTCAAGAGGGAAACAACCCAGACCGCCAGCTAAGGTCCCTAAATATGGCTAAGTGGGAAACGAAGTGGGAAGGCTAAAACAGTCAGGAGGTTGGCTTAGAAGCAGCCACCCTTTAAAGAAAGCGTAATAGCTCACTGATCGAGTCGTCCTGCGCGGAAGATGTAACGGGGCTAAGCCATATACCGAAGCTGCGGATGCACGTAAGTGCATGGTAGGAGAGCGTTCTGTAAGCCTGTGAAGGTGTCTTGTAAAGGATGCTGGAGGTATCAGAAGTGCGAATGCTGACATGAGTAGCGATAAAGGGGGTGAAAGGCCCCCTCGCCGTAAGCCCAAGGTTTCCTACGCAACGTTCATCGGCGTAGGGTGAGTCGGCCCCTAAGGCGAGGCAGAGATGCGTAGCTGATGGGAAGCAGGTTAATATTCCTGCACCGTCGTATGATGCGATGGGGGGACGGATCGCGGAAGGTTGTCCGGGTGTTGGATGTCCCGGTCCCTGCATTGGAGATGGCACTTAGGCAAATCCGGGTGCGTGATTCAAGGGTGTGGGGCGAGCGACTTTAGGTCGCGAAGCAATTGGAAGTGGTTCCAAGAAAAGCCTCTAAGCTTCAGTCATACGAGACCGTACCGCAAACCGACACAGGTGGGCGAGATGAGTATTCTAAGGCGCTTGAGAGAACTCGGGAGAAGGAACTCGGCAAATTGGTACCGTAACTTCGGGATAAGGTACGCCCTTGTAGTTTGACTGGCTCGCGCCAGAAGGACGAAGGGGTTGCAATAAAATGGTGGCTGCGACTGTTTAATAAAAACACAGCACTCTGCAAACACGAAAGTGGACGTATAGGGTGTGACGCCTGCCCGGTGCCGGAAGATTAAATGATGGGGTGCAAGCTCTTGATTGAAGTCCCGGTAAACGGCGGCCGTAACTATAACGGTCCTAAGGTAGCGAAATTCCTTGTCGGGTAAGTTCCGACCTGCACGAATGGCGTAACGATGGCCACACTGTCTCCTCCCGAGACTCAGCGAAGTTGAAGTGTTTGTGATGATGCAATCTCCCCGCGGCTAGACGGAAAGACCCCATGAACCTTTACTGTAGCTTTGCATTGGACTTTGAACCGATCTGTGTAGGATAGGTGGGAGGCTTTGAAACCGGGACGCTAGTTTCGGTGGAGCCGACCTTGAAATACCACCCTGGTTTGTTTGAGGTTCTAACCTTGGCCCGTGAATCCGGGTCGGGGACAGTGCATGGTAGGCAGTTTGACTGGGGCGGTCTCCTCCCAAAGTGTAACGGAGGAGTTCGAAGGTACGCTTGGTACGGTCGGACATCGTACCTAAAGTGCAATGGCAAAAGCGTGCTTAACTGCGAGACCGACAAGTCGAGCAGGTGCGAAAGCAGGACATAGTGATCCGGTGGTTCTGTATGGAAGGGCCATCGCTCAACGGATAAAAGGTACTCTGGGGATAACAGGCTGATACCGCCCAAGAGTTCATATCGACGGCGGTGTTTGGCACCTCGATGTCGGCTCATCTCATCCTGGGGCTGTAGCCGGTCCCAAGGGTATGGCTGTTCGCCATTTAAAGAGGTACGTGAGCTGGGTTTAAAACGTCGTGAGACAGTTTGGTCCCTATCTGCCGTGGGCGTTGGAATCTTGACGGGGGCTGCTCCTAGTACGAGAGGACCGGAGTGGACGTACCGCTGGTGTACCTGTTGTCTCGCCAGAGGCATCGCAGGGTAGCTATGTACGGAAGAGATAACCGCTGAAAGCATCTAAGCGGGAAACTTGCCTGAAGATGAGGATTCCCTGGAGACTTGATCTCCCTGAAGGGTCGTTCGAGACCAGGACGTTGATAGGCTGGGTGTGGAAGCGCAGTAATGCGTTCAGCTAACCAGTACTAATTGCCCGTGCGGCTTGATCCTATAACCGGTATGTTTCCGGCTGGGTCTGCCTTGTGCCTGATACATAAGTCACAACCTAAACTACATTCCCATATTGGCGACGTTGCCCACAAACGCAACGACGCGACAAGTCATAGCCTGGTGACCATAGCGAGTCGGTACCACCCCTTCCCATCCCGAACAGGACCGTGAAACGACTCCGCGCCGATGATAGTGCGGATTCCCGTGTGAAAGTAGGTCATCGCCAGGCTCTCCCATAAAACACCCCAGCTCCACACCGAGCTGGGGTGTTTGCTTTTAGGCGGCTGCAAACACGAATCCCTCAAAGCTCCGCTCACTCCAAAACAAAAGCCACCGAACCCGGTGGCTTTTACGCTTCCTCAAGCGACACTACCCGGCTCAACTCCGTGCCAGGTACTTCTCCACCAGCCGTACCCAGTACGTCGCCCCCAATGGCAGCAACTCGTCGTTGAAGTCGTAACTCGGGTTGTGCAGCATGCACGGGCCTAAACCATGGCCTTGCTCCCGGTGGTCGCCATCACCGTTGCCGATGAACGCGAAGCACCCAGGCTTCTCGATCAGCATGAAAGAGAAATCCTCCGCTCCCATGAGCCTCTAAGAAGGCAGGGCGGCGTTCAAGTGTGTTGCTAGCGGCCTGTGGTTACCTTCCACCCAAGTTGGCTGTGTCGCTGAGCGCTTGATGGCGGCCCGTTTGGCGTGCGTCGACTAAAGAGCGGGAGTGTCTACACTCGAAAATCTAGCGATTTCATCACGCACTGCTTGACAAGGTGCCTCGATGGTCCCATAATCGCAAGTTCTCTTCGGAGAGGTGCCCGAGTGGCTAAAGGGGGCAGACTGTAAATCTGTTGGCTTACGCCTACGCTGGTTCGAATCCAGCCCTCTCCACCAGAATTAAGCAGTGAGTTCGGTCCTTAGCCAGGGCCGGCGGCAAGGGAAGAAGTAACCCGGGCGGGTGTAGCTCAATGGTAGAGCAGAAGCCTTCCAAGCTTACGACGAGGGTTCGATTCCCTTCACCCGCTCCATTCACTGTTCGCAAGTTTTGCCCATGTGGCTCAGTGGTAGAGCACTCCCTTGGTAAGGGAGAGGTCGGCAGTTCGATCCTGCCCATGGGCACCACGCATCCACCAACGCAAATCGCTACCGAGACAGGAGTCGCGACATGGCAAAGGAAAAGTTCGAGCGGACCAAGCCGCACGTGAACGTTGGGACGATTGGTCACGTTGACCACGGCAAGACGACGCTGACCGCAGCGATCGCGACCGTGCTGTCCGCCAAGTTTGGTGGCGAAGCGAAGAAGTACGACGAAATCGACGCTGCACCGGAAGAAAAGGCACGCGGCATCACGATCAACACCGCGCACATCGAGTACGAAACGGCCAACCGCCACTACGCACACGTTGACTGCCCGGGCCACGCCGACTACGTCAAGAACATGATCACCGGTGCCGCCCAGATGGACGGCGCCATCCTGGTGTGCTCGGCCGCTGACGGCCCGATGCCGCAAACGCGTGAGCACATCCTGCTGGCCCGCCAGGTTGGCGTGCCGTACATCATCGTCTTCCTGAACAAGTGCGACATGGTGGACGACGCTGAGCTGCTGGAACTGGTCGAGATGGAAGTGCGCGAACTTCTGTCGAAGTACGACTTCCCGGGCGACGACACCCCGATCATCAAGGGTTCGGCCAAGCTGGCGCTGGAAGGCGACAAGGGCGAGCTGGGCGAAGTGGCCATCATGAACCTGGCCGACGCACTGGACACCTACATCCCGACGCCGGAGCGTGCTGTTGACGGCACGTTCCTGATGCCGGTGGAAGACGTGTTCTCGATCTCGGGTCGCGGCACCGTGGTGACCGGCCGTATCGAGCGTGGCGTGATCAAGGTCGGCGAAGAAATCGAAATCGTCGGTATCGCCATGGACGGCGACAAGCCGAAGATCGACAAGACCACCTGCACGGGCGTGGAAATGTTCCGCAAGCTGCTCGACCAAGGTCAAGCAGGCGACAACGTAGGTATTCTGCTGCGCGGCACCAAGCGTGAAGACGTTCAGCGTGGCCAAGTGCTGGCCAAGCCGGGCTCGATCAAGCCGCACACGGAATTCACGGGCGAGGTCTACATCCTGTCGAAGGACGAAGGCGGCCGTCACACCCCGTTCTTCAACAATTACCGCCCGCAGTTCTACTTCCGTACGACGGACGTGACTGGCTCGATCGCCCTGCCGGAAGGCAAGGAAATGGTCATGCCGGGTGACAACGTGTCGATCACCGTCAAGCTGATCGCCCCGATCGCCATGGAAGAAGGTCTGCGCTTCGCAATCCGCGAAGGCGGCCGTACCGTGGGCGCTGGCGTCGTTGCCAAGATCCTGAAGTAAATGCTGTAACTCTTCCGTGCGGCTGCCAACCGGCCGCACGTGAAGTGCCAGAGTGGGGTTGACCAAAGTGGCAACCCCAATGCTGTTTTAGGGGTATAGCTCAACTGGCAGAGCGTCGGTCTCCAAAACCGAAGGTTGGGGGTTCGATTCCCTCTGCCCCTGCCAATTCATCAGCCGCGTCGCGCAGGAAAACGCGCCACGCGGCTTAGTCTCGTTTGGGAAATATGGCCAATCCGAACGTCGAAACCGTCAACACCGCCAGCGGCAAGTGGCTGCTGGTCGTGGCGTTCCTGCTGGTGGTCGCCGGGGTGATCGGTTTTTACCTGCTGGCGCAACAGCCGAGCTACGTCCGTGCTGCCTCGCTGATCGGCGGGCTGGTGCTGGGTGCGGGTGCCGCACTGGTGTCTGCTCCGGGGCAGAGCTTCATCGAGTTCGCACGCGAGTCGTACCGCGAAGTTCGCAAGGTGGTGTGGCCGACGCGCAAGGAAGCTGGTCAGATGACCGGTCTGGTGTTTGCGTTCGTGGTGATCATGGCCCTGTTCCTGTGGTCTGCAGACAAGCTCATCGAGTGGGTAATTTTCTCGCTCGTGCTGGGCTGGAAATAATCGGGTGAAGCCATGACGGATAACGTAGCGAACGATACGCCCACGGATTCGTCCGCGCCGGCCTCTAAGAAGCGCTGGTATATCGTGCATGCCTACTCGGGCATGGAAAAAAGCGTGCAACGCGCGCTGCAGGAACGCATTGAGCGTGAGGCTCTGCAACATCTGTTCGGCGAAATTCTGGTGCCGTCGGAGGAAGTGATGGAGAGCAAGAACGGAACCAAGAAGGTGACCGAGCGTCGTCTTTACCCCGGTTACGTTTTTGTCGAAATGGAGATGACCGACGAGACCTGGCACTTGGTGAAGAACACGCCGAAGGTGACCGGGTTCATCGGTGGTACGGCTAACCGGCCGGCACCGATGTCCAGCCGCGAAGTCGAAGGGCTAAAGGCGCAGATCCAGGAAGGGATCGAGAAACCGCGTCCGAAGACGCTGTTCGAAGTGGGCGAAATGGTGCGTGTGAAGGAAGGCCCGTTCACCGACTTCAATGGCAACGTCGAGGAAGTGAACTACGAGAAATCGCGCTTGCGCGTTTCCGTGACCATCTTCGGGCGTGCAACGCCGGTCGAACTCGAGTTCGGTCAGGTCGAGAAGGTGTAGGGAATTCGGCGTGGCGGTGCAAGCCGTCGCGCCAGTCGCCCTGTCCATTGGACTTGGCGGGCAACGGTGGCGCAAGTAATTGCGCGCCCGCGCCAACAGAGGAGCGTCAGCCTCGCGCTGATGCGTTACCACTCAATAGGATTGCCCTAGTTACTGAAGCTGGGCAATCCGGATTGGAGTCAAGATGGCCAAGAAAATTATTGGCTTTATCAAGCTGCAAATTCCGGCTGGTAAAGCAAATCCGTCCCCGCCCGTCGGCCCGGCCCTGGGTCAGCGCGGTCTGAACATCATGGAGTTCTGCAAGGCGTTCAACGCGCAGACTCAAGGCATGGAACCGGGCCTGCCGGTGCCGGTGGTGATCACCGCCTTCGCCGACAAGAGCTTCACCTTCGTGATGAAGTCGCCGCCGGCGACCGTGCTCATCAAGAAGGCAGCCGGTATCCAGAAGGGTTCGGCCAAGCCGCATACCGACAAGGTTGGCAAGATCACCCGCGCCCAGGCTGAAGAAATCGCCAAGGCAAAGAACGCTGACCTGACCGCAGCCGATCTGGACGCCGCCGTGCGTACGATCGCCGGTAGCGCCCGTTCGATGGGTATCACGGTGGAGGGCCTGTAATCATGGCAAAGATTTCGAAGCGCGTGGCCGCGAACAAGGCCAAGGTCGAGCGCACCAAGTTCTACCCGATCGACGAAGCTCTGAGCCTCGTTAAGGAATGCGCCAGCGCCAAGTTCGATGAGTCCATCGACGTGGCCGTGCAACTGGGCATCGATGCAAAGAAGTCGGACCAAGTGGTTCGTGGTTCGGTGGTGCTGCCTGCCGGTACCGGCAAGTCGGTCCGTGTGGCCGTGTTCGCCCAAGGCGACAAGGCTGAGCAAGCCAAGGCTGCCGGCGCTGAGATCGTCGGCATGGAAGACCTGGCTGAGCAGATCAAGGCCGGCAAGATGGACTTCGATGTCGTGATCGCTTCGCCGGACACGATGCGCGTGGTCGGTACGTTGGGTCAGATCCTGGGCCCGCGCGGCCTGATGCCGAACCCGAAGGTCGGCACCGTGACGCCGGACGTCGCCACGGCTGTGAAGAACGCCAAGGCGGGTCAGGTGCAATTCCGTGTCGACAAGGCCGGTATCATCCACGCCACCATCGGCCGCCGCTCGTTCGAGCCGGCAGCGCTGAAGAGCAACTTGGCCGCACTGCTGGACGCACTGACCAAGGCCAAACCGGCCTCGAGCAAGGGCGTGTACCTGCGCAAGGTCGCCGTTTCGTCGACCATGGGCGTTGGCGTGCGTGTGGACCAGGCGACCCTGGCTGCCTGATCGTTTTCGATCATTTGCGCTGGGTGGCCCGATAACCATCCCGGCGTTAGCAGTTTTCTCTCGCGTGGCCTCGGCCGCGCGAACCCTTGAAGCTTGAGGGACAGACTTTGGGCAGTGGCAGACGGATGCGTGAGCATGCCGATGCCGCTGGTTATCAAAGACCGTTGGCGGTGAAGGGCTCCTCGGAGCCAACACCTTAATCGCAGCGCCATCCGGCAACGGGGCGCGCCGGCCAACGCAGATGGCGCCCCCGAAGGGAATAAGTGACTTTGGTATTGCCGAAGTGATTTGTGCCAATCGGACGCCGTACTTTTGGACTGACTGAGGTGAGCGCAGCATCTGCGCAAGCCAAAGTCGTTTTGGAGCTTAACCGTGGCACTCAATCTCGAAGATAAGAAGGCCGTCGTGGCCGAGGTAACGGCGCAAGTCGCCAAGGCCTCGACCATCGTCGTTGCTGAATATCGCGGTATCACGGTTGGCGATCTGACCAAGCTGCGCGCGCAAGCGCGCCAGCAAGGCGTCTACCTGCGCGTTCTGAAGAACACGCTGGCACGCCGCGCTGTGGAAGGCACGCCGTTTGCCGAACTCGCCGAGCAACTGACCGGTCCGCTGATCTACGGTATTTCCGAAGATGCAGTGGCCTCGGCCAAGGTGCTGAACGATTTCGCCAAGGGCAATGACAAGCTGGTGCTGCGCGCTGGTTCGTACGACGGCAAGGTTCTCGATGTCAACGGCGTGAAGGCCCTGGCAACGATCCCGAGCCGCGAAGAACTGCTCAGCAAGCTGCTGTTCGTCATGCAGGCACCGGTGTCGGGCTTCGCCCGCGCCCTGGGTGCTCTGGCTGCCAAGCAAGGCGAAGGCGAGGCCGCTGCAGCCTGATCGGCCGCCGTCCCTCCCCCCTGCGCCCGTACAGATCGCACGATCGATACCGAATCACATTCTGGAGTTATTCAAATGGCAATCACCAAAGACGACATCCTGGAAGCCGTTGGCGCGATGTCCGTGATGGAACTGAACGACCTGGTCAAGGCGTTCGAAGAGAAGTTTGGCGTGTCGGCAGCTGCTGTGGCAGTGGCTGGCCCGGCAGCTGGCGGCGCTGCTGCCGCTGCTGAAGAGCAAACCGAATTCACCGTGACGCTGAAGAGCGCCGGCGCGAACAAGGTTGGCGTCATCAAGGCCGTGCGTGAAATCACCGGCCTGGGCCTGAAGGAAGCCAAGGACCTGGTCGATGGCGCACCGAAGCCCGTGAAGGAAGGCGTCGACAAGAAGACCGCCGACGAGCTGGTGAAGAAGCTGGTGGAAGCCGGCGCGGAAGCCGAAGCCAAGTAAGTGCAGGTCTCGCGTGCCGTGCTCGGTACGCGATAGAGGCTGGCAAAGGGAGATTTCCCGGCGCCAGCCTTTTTGCGCTTGTGGGACCGGTTGTTGAGCGATCCCGCAATCACGCTGTGATGACGTATTAAGTATCGTTGTCGTCTCTTCGCCGGATTTTTCCGGCAGCCGGCCGAGGTAAGGCCAGCAGAGGCCAAACATCAGTGGCACACTAAGCAGTTCGCAGTCCGCTGATGTTTGTCTTCTGAACCGACTGCAGAAGGCAAGTTTGGTCGGGTACTCCCCCGTCCGTGGCATGGGCTCCATGGGCTCATGTGCGAGCGGCGCGCGCAGTACCGTCAGCCAGAGGTTGGTAGCGGCCAACCGCCAAATCCCGTCACCAGTCGCTGAACACCTCAAGTGTCAGGCGTGGCTTTTCGCCCAGCCCGTCGCGCGCACTTGCGATGATTCGGAGATCCCATGGCGTACAGCTTTACCGAGAAAAAGCGTATTCGCAAGAGTTTCGCGAAACGCGCAACGGTTCATCAGGTTCCCTTCCTGCTTGCGACCCAGATTCAATCGTATACCCAGTTCTTGCAGGAAAACGTGCCCGTGGCACAACGCAAGACCGAAGGTCTGCAAGCGGCGTTCAACGCCATTTTCCCCATCGTGTCGCACAACGGTCTGGCACGCATGGAGTTCGTGTCGTACCACCTGTCCCACCCGCCGTTTGACGTCAAGGAATGTCAGCAGCGTGGTCTGACCTTCCACTCGGCGCTGCGCGCAAAAGTGCGCTTGATCATCAACGACCGCGAGAATCCCACCAAGGTCAAGGAGATCAAGGAGCAGGAAGTCTACATGGGCGAAATTCCGCTCATGACCTCCACCGGTTCGTTCGTGATCAACGGTACGGAACGTGTGATCGTGTCCCAGCTGCATCGCTCGCCGGGCGTGTTCTTCGAGCACGACAAGGGCAAGACGCACAGCTCGGGCAAGCTGCTGTTCTCGGCGCGGATTATTCCGTACCGCGGCTCGTGGCTCGACTTCGAATTCGATCCGAAGGACATCTTGTACTTCCGCGTCGACCGCCGCCGCAAGATGCCGGTGACGATCCTGCTGAAGTCGATCGGTCTGACGCCGGAACAGATCCTGGCGCACTTCTTCGTGTTCGACAACTTCACGCTCAAGAGCGAAGGCGCACTGATGGAGTTCGTGCCCGAGCGCCTGCGCGGTGAAGTCGCTCGCTTCGACATTGCTGACAAGAACGGCAAGGTCGTCGTCGAGAAGGACAAGCGCATCAACGCCAAGCACATCCGCGACCTGGACTCGGCTGGCACCAAGTTGATCAGCGTGCCGGAAGACTACCTGCTGGGCCGCGTGCTGGCGAAGAACATCGTCGACCCGGATACCGGTGAAGTCCTGGCCAACGCCAACGAGGAACTGACCGAAGGCGTGCTCGAAAAGCTGCGTGACGCCGACGTGAAGGAAATCCAGACGCTGTACACGAACGATCTGGATCAAGGTCCGTACATCTCGTCCACGCTGCGCACGGACGACACGGCTGACCAGACCGCCGCGCGTATCGCGATCTACCGCATGATGCGCCCGGGCGAGCCGCCGACCGAAGACGCCGTCGAAGCGCTGTTCCAGCGTCTGTTCTACAGCGAAGACTCGTACGACCTGTCGCGCGTGGGCCGCATGAAGGTCAACAGCCGCCTGAACCGCTCGGAAGGTACGGGCCCGATGGTGCTGACGGATGACGACATCCTCGACACGATCAAGCTGCTGGTGAACCTGCGTAACGGCAAGGGCGAAGTGGACGATATCGACCACCTCGGCAACCGTCGCGTGCGTTGCGTCGGCGAACTGGCGGAAAACCAATTCCGTGCGGGTCTGTCGCGCGTTGAGCGTGCTGTGAAGGAACGTCTGGGCCAAGCCGAGACGGAAAACCTGATGCCGCACGACCTGATCAACTCGAAGCCGATTTCGTCGGCGATTCGCGAGTTCTTCGGTTCGTCGCAGCTGTCGCAGTTCATGGACCAGACCAACCCGCTGTCGGAAGTCACGCACAAGCGTCGTATTTCGGCACTGGGCCCGGGCGGTCTGACGCGCGAGCGCGCGGGCTTTGAAGTCCGCGACGTGCACCCGACCCACTATGGCCGTGTGTGCCCGATCGAAACGCCGGAAGGTCCGAACATTGGTCTGATCAACTCGCTGGCACTGTACGCACAGCTCAACGACTACGGCTTCCTGGAAACGCCGTACCGCAAGGTTGAGAACAGCAAGCTGACCGACGAAGTGCACTACCTGTCGGCCATCGAAGAAGGCAAGTACGTGGTGGCGCAGGCCAACGCGACGGTGGACAAGGACGGCAACCTGATTGACGAACTGGTCTCCGCCCGTGAAGGCAGCGAGCGTGAAACGCGTATGGTCACGCCGGACCGCGTGCAGTACATCGACGTGGCACCGTCGCAGATCGTGTCGGCCGCAGCTTCGCTGGTGCCGTTCCTCGAGCACGATGATGCAAACCGTGCACTGATGGGCGCCAACATGCAGCGTCAGGCCGTGCCTTGCCTGCGTGCAGACAAGCCGCTGGTGGGTACCGGCGTCGAGCGCACCGTGGCAGTGGACTCGGGTACGGCTGTGCAGGCCACCCGTGGCGGCGTGGTCGACTATGTTGACGCGAACCGCGTGGTGATCCGCGTGAACGACGACGAAGCCGTTGCCGGTGAAGTCGGCGTCGACATCTACAACCTGATCAAGTACACGCGTTCGAACCAGAACACGAACATCAACCAGCGTCCGATGGTCAAGGTGGGCGATATCGTTGCCCGCGGCGACGTGATCGCCGACGGCGCCTCGACCGACATGGGCGAGCTCGCGCTCGGCCAGAACATGCTGGTCGCGTTCATGCCCTGGAACGGCTACAACTTCGAGGATTCGATCCTGATCTCAGAGCGTGTGGTTGCGGAAGACCGCTACACCTCGATCCACATCGAGGAACTGTCGGTTGTTGCTCGCGACACCAAGCTCGGGCCGGAAGAAATCACGCGCGATATCTCGAACCTGGCTGAAGCCCAACTGGCTCGCCTGGACGAATCGGGCATCACGTACATCGGCGCAGAAGTTGAAGCCGGCGACGTGCTGGTCGGCAAGGTCACGCCGAAGGGCGAAACCCAGCTGACGCCGGAAGAGAAGCTGCTGCGTGCGATCTTCGGTGAGAAGGCGTCCGACGTGAAGGACACCTCGCTACGCGTGCCCTCGGGCATGACGGGTACCGTGATCGACGTGCAGGTCTTCACGCGTGAAGGCGTGACGCGCGACAAGCGCGCCCAGTCGATCATCGACGAAGAACTGAAGCGCTACCGTCTGGACCTGAACGACCAGCTGCGTATCGTGGAAGGCGATGCCTTCCAGCGTCTGGAGCGTCTGCTGGTGGGCAAGGTGGCCAACGGCGGTCCGAAGAAGCTGGCCAAGGGCACTGCGCTCACGAAGGAATACCTGGACGACCTCGACAAGTGGCACTGGTTCGACATCCGCCCGTCGGATGACGAAGTGGCCACGCAGCTCGAAGCCGTGAAGGAAGCCATCGAGCAGAAGCGTCACGAGTTCGACCTCGCGTTCGAAGAGAAGCGCAAGAAGCTCACGCAAGGCGACGAACTGCCGCCGGGCGTGATCAAGATGGTCAAGGTGTACCTGGCCGTGAAGCGTCGCCTGCAGCCTGGCGACAAGATGGCCGGTCGTCACGGTAACAAGGGTGTCGTGTCGAAGATCACCCCGATCGAAGACATGCCGTACATGGCTGACGGTACGCCGGCAGACATCGTGCTGAACCCGCTGGGCGTGCCTTCGCGGATGAACGTGGGTCAGATTCTCGAAACCCACCTGGGCTGGGCCGCGCGCGGTCTGGGCGAGCGCATCGGCAACATGCTCAAGGCGCAAGCCAAGGCAGCCGAAGTGCGCAAGCTGCTGGGTCAGATCTACAACGAGAGCGGCAAGATCGAAGATCTGGACAGCCTGTCCGACGCCGAGATCCTGGAGCTGGCCGAGAACCTGAAGAAGGGTGTGCCGTTCGCGACGCCGGTGTTCGATGGTGCGCATGAGGACGAAATCCGCCGCATGCTGGACCTCGCCTATCCGGAAGACATCGCGAAGGAGAAGGGCCTGACCGCTTCCAAGCAGCAGGTCACGCTGTTCGACGGCCGCACCGGTGAAGCCTTCGAGCGTCCGGTCACGCTGGGCGTGATGCACATGCTGAAGCTGCACCACTTGGTCGACGACAAGATGCACGCGCGTTCGACCGGTCCGTACTCGCTGGTGACGCAGCAGCCGCTGGGCGGTAAGGCCCAGTTCGGTGGCCAGCGTTTCGGTGAAATGGAAGTGTGGGCACTCGAAGCGTACGGCGCGTCCTACGTGCTGCAGGAAATGCTGACCGTGAAGTCCGATGACGTGAACGGCCGGACCAAGGTGTACGAGAACATCGTCAAGGGCGAGCACTCGATCGATGCCGGCATGCCGGAATCGTTCAACGTGCTGGTGAAGGAAATCCGCTCGCTGGGTATCGACATCGACCTCGAGCGCAACTAAGCGCCCGTGCGATGGGGGCGTGGCCGGCAACTCGCCACGCTCCGGTAACAGCAGCCATTGACGAAGATTTAGGGCCGGTGTCTTTGGTCAGTAACACCAGGGCGCCAGCCTCAAACTCAAGGAGTTTGGAATGAAAGCATTGCTCGACCTATTCCGTCAGGTACAGCAAGAAGAGCAGTTTGACGCGATCAAGATTGGTCTCGCGTCGCCGGAGAAAATCCGCTCGTGGTCGTACGGCGAAGTCAAGAAGCCCGAGACCATCAACTACCGCACGTTCAAGCCTGAGCGTGACGGTCTGTTCTGCGCCAAGATCTTCGGCCCGATCAAGGACTACGAGTGCCTGTGCGGCAAGTACAAGCGCCTGAAGCACCGTGGCGTGATCTGCGAGAAGTGCGGCGTGGAAGTGACGCTGGCCAAGGTGCGCCGTGAGCGCATGGGCCACATCGAACTGGCTGCGCCGACCGCGCACATCTGGTTCCTGAAGTCGCTGCCGTCGCGTCTGGGCATGGTGCTCGACATGACGCTGCGCGACATCGAGCGCGTGCTGTACTTCGAAGCATTCGTCGTGGTTGAGCCGGGCATGACCCCGCTCAAGAAGAGCCAGATCATGTCGGAAGACGACTACCTGGCTAAGTGCGACGAGTACGGCGAGGGTGAATTCGTCGCCATGATGGGCGCCGAAGGCATTCGCGAGCTGCTGCGCGGCATCGACATCGAGAAGCAGATCGAGACGATCCGCGCCGAGCTGCAGGCCACGGGTTCGGAAGCCAAGATCAAGAAGTTCGCCAAGCGCCTGAAGGTGCTCGAGGCCTTCCAGCGTTCGGGCATCAAGCCGGACTGGATGATCCTCGAAGTGCTGCCGGTGCTGCCGCCCGAGCTGCGTCCGCTGGTGCCGCTGGACGGCGGCCGTTTCGCCACGTCGGACCTGAACGACCTGTATCGCCGCGTGATCAACCGGAACAACCGTCTGAAGCGTCTGCTCGAGCTGAAGGCGCCGGAGATCATCGTGCGCAACGAAAAGCGCATGCTGCAGGAAGCGGTGGACTCGCTGCTGGACAACGGCCGTCGCGGCAAGGCGATGACCGGCGCCAACAAGCGTCCGCTGAAGTCGCTGGCTGAAATGATCAAGGGTAAGGGCGGCCGTTTCCGTCAGAACCTGTTGGGCAAGCGCGTGGACTACTCGGGCCGTTCGGTCATCGTGGTGGGCCCGACGCTCAAGCTGCACCAGTGCGGCCTGCCCAAGCTGATGGCGCTCGAGCTGTTCAAGCCGTTCATCTTCCACAAGCTGGAAACGATGGGCATCGCCACCACGATCAAGGCGGCGAAGAAGGAAGTGGAAAGCCAGACGCCGGTGGTGTGGGACATCTTGGAAGAGGTGATCCGCGAGCACCCGGTGATGCTGAACCGTGCACCGACGCTGCACCGTCTGGGTATCCAGGCGTTCGAGCCGGTGCTGATCGAAGGCAAGGCCATCCAGCTGCACCCGCTGGTCTGCGCGGCGTTCAACGCCGACTTCGACGGTGACCAGATGGCTGTTCACGTTCCGCTGTCGCTCGAAGCGCAGATGGAAGCGCGTACGCTGATGCTGGCGTCGAACAACGTGCTGTTCCCGGCCAACGGCGATCCGTCGATCGTGCCGTCGCAAGACGTGGTGCTGGGTCTGTACTACACGACCCGCGACAAGATCAACGGCCGCGGTGAAGGCATGACGTTCGCCGACATCTCGGAAGTCATCCGCGCCTACGAGAACAAGGAAGTCGAGCTGGCTTCGCGCGTGAACGTGCGGATCACCGAGTATGAGCTGGTGAACCCGGAAGCCGACGGCGACGCCCGTTTTGCCCCGAAGATCACGCTGCAGGCCACCACGGTCGGCCGCGCGATCCTGTCGGAGATCCTGCCGAAGGGTCTGCCGTTCTCGGTGCTGAACAAGCCGCTGAAGAAGAAGGAAATCTCGCGCCTGATCAACACGGCATTCCGCAAGTGCGGTCTGCGCGAAACCGTGATCTTTGCTGACAAGCTGCTGCAGTCGGGCTTCCGCTTGGCAACGCGCGCCGGTATCTCGATCGCCATCGACGACATGCTGGTGCCGCCGGCCAAGGAGAAGATCATCTCCGAGGCCGCCGCCAAGGTGAAGGAATACGACAAGCAGTACATGTCGGGTCTGGTGACGGACCAGGAGCGTTACAACAACGTCGTGGACATCTGGGGCGCCGCTGGTGACCAGGTGGGCAAGGCGATGATGGAGCAGCTCCAGACCGAAGACGTGGTCGACCGCAACGGCAACACCGTCAAGCAAGAGTCGTTCAACTCCATCTACATGATGGCCGACTCGGGCGCACGGGGTTCCGCCGCGCAGATCCGTCAGCTGGCAGGGATGCGTGGCCTGATGGCCAAGCCGGACGGCTCGATTATTGAAACGCCGATTACCGCGAACTTCCGCGAAGGCCTGAACGTTCTGCAGTACTTCATCTCGACCCACGGTGCACGTAAGGGTCTGGCGGATACGGCACTGAAGACCGCGAACTCGGGTTACCTGACCCGTCGTCTGGTCGACGTGACGCAGGATCTGGTTGTGGTGGAAGACGATTGCGGCACGACCAACGGCGTCCTGATGAAGGCGCTGGTGGAAGGCGGTGAAGTGATCGAAGCCCTGCGCGACCGTATCCTGGGCCGCGTGGTCATTGGCGACGTGGTGAACCCGGAGACGCAGGAAACTGCGATCGAAAACGGCACGCTGCTGGACGAAGACCTGGTCGAGCTGATCGATTCGATCGGCGTGGACGAAGTCAAGGTCCGCACGCCGCTGACCTGCGACACGCGCTACGGCCTGTGCGCCAAGTGCTACGGCCGTGACCTCGGCCGCGGTGTGCTGGTGAACTCGGGCGAAGCGGTGGGTGTGATTGCCGCGCAGTCGATCGGTGAGCCGGGCACGCAGCTGACGATGCGTACGTTCCACATCGGTGGTGCGGCATCGCGTGCGGCAGTGGCATCGAGCGTGGAAGCGAAGGCAACCGGTACCGTGCGTTTCACGGCGACCATGCGTTACGTTACCAACGCGAAGGGCGAGCAGATCGTCATCTCGCGTTCGGGCGAAGCGCTGATCACCGACGACCACGGCCGCGAGCGCGAGCGCCACAAGATCGTCTACGGTGCAACGCTGCTGGTGAAGGATGGCCAGGCCATCAAGGCCGGCACGCAGCTCGCCACGTGGGATCCGCTGACGCGTCCGATCATCTCGGAGTACTCGGGCACCATCAAGTTCGAGAACGTCGAAGAAGGCGTGACCGTTGCCAAGCAGATGGACGAAGTGACCGGTCTGTCGACGCTGGTGGTGATCGATGCCAAGCGTCGTACCACGGCTTCGAAGGGCATCCGTCCGCAGGTGAAGCTGCTCGACTCGTCGGGCGCCGAAGTGAAGATCCCGGGCACGGACCACTCCGTGACCATCGGCTTCCAGGTGGGCGCGCTGATCACCGTGAAGGACGGTCAGCAAGTGCACGTGGGTGAAGTGCTGGCACGTATCCCGACCGAATCGCAGAAGACGCGTGACATTACCGGTGGTCTGCCGCGTGTGGCCGAACTGTTCGAAGCGCGTTCGCCGAAGGACGCCGCCGTGCTGGCGGAAGTCACCGGTACGACTTCGTTCGGTAAGGACACCAAGGGCAAGCAGCGCCTGGTGATTACGGACCTCGACGGCAATGCCCACGAGTTCCTGATCGCCAAGGAAAAGCAGGTGCTGGTGCACGACGGCCAAGTGGTCAACAAGGGCGAAATGATCGTCGAAGGCCCGGCCGACCCGCACGACATCCTGCGTCTGAAGGGCGTGGAAGAGCTGGCGACGTACATCGTCGACGAAGTGCAGGACGTGTACCGTCTGCAAGGCGTGAAGATCAACGACAAGCACATCGAAGTGATTGTTCGTCAGATGCTGCGCCGCGTGCAGATCGCAGACACGGGCGACACCAAGTTCATCCCGGGTGAACAGGTGGAGCGCTCGGAACTGCTGGACGAAAACGACCGCGTGATCGCGGAAGGCAAGCGTCCGGCAACCTACGAGAACCTGCTGCTGGGTATCACGAAGGCATCGTTGTCGACCGACAGCTTCATCTCGGCGGCGTCGTTCCAGGAAACCACGCGCGTGCTGACCGAAGCCGCCATCATGGGCAAGGTCGACGACCTGCGTGGTCTGAAGGAAAACGTCATCGTCGGCCGTCTGATCCCGGCGGGTACCGGTCTGGCTTACCACCGCGCCCGCAAGGCGAAGGAAGCCGCCGACCGCGACCGCGCCGCAGCGATTGCCGAGGAAGAAGCCGCTTCGATCTTCGAGACGCCTGTGGCGCATCAAGAGGAAGGCGGCGCCGCCTGAAGTTAGGCAGCGTTCTCCGCATCAAAACCCGGCCCCCTTCGTGGGGTGCCGGGTTTTTTTTCGTCCGCCCGCTGGCGCGGAAGCATTGATGCCCCACGTCAGCGGGTTCTGATTTTCTCCAAACGTTAACCCGTCTTAACATGCCAAACGCTATGATCTCGCGGTTATAGACCGGCAATTTCTACAAATCGCCGGCTCCCTCTCCAGTCTTGCCGACGATTCCTCCATGAAGCTCACACGCAAGCAGATCGCCGTTGGCGCGGTCGCCCTGGCGGTTGCCGGCGCGGCGGTGGTCCAGATGATCTGGCACCCGTTCGGCCGCACGCGTGCCTTGCACGCCCGCCAGGTCCAGCTCGACCTCACGTACCCCGACGCCCTGATCGACAGCCAGAGCCTGTCGCAACTGCCGCGCGACGTGCTGCGCGTGCCGTTGCTGCGCGACGTGCTGACCGAAGACTTCGTCGCCTACTACGAGGGCAATGAAGACCGCCTTTCGGTGGCCGGCGCGCTGCGGCGCTTGGCGTACGAGCAGAAGCTGGACCTCGCCGAGACCGTGCTCAAACACGTGTTCGACGAGCCGGCCCGCGTGATGCTGTGGCGCGGCGCCGACGACAAGCTGCGTTACTGGGTGCTCTCCATGCAGCGCAATGGCCTGGCGAAGGCACTGGAAGCCGTCGCCACCGTGGCCACGAGCGACACGCAACTCACCAAGGTCGCCGATGCGTTGGGGGATTCCGGCGCGCCGGTCTACGCGCTGCGGTTGTCGGCCACGCGCTCGATCCTGATTGCCAGCAAGGGTGACCGGCTGATCGCGTTGTCGGAGCCGGGCATCCTGCTGGACAAGGACGGCAAGCCCGTTTCCAAGCAGGCAAACGCCCTGGCTGCACTGCTGTCGGATGATGCCGGCAAGCGCAATGTGCAAGGCAATGCGTATGCGCTGCCGACCGCAGAAACGACCGGCCATCACGTTGTGGTGAGTGCCAACTATCTGTCGTTCGGTTATCAGCAGTATTTCCCGGGGATCGAGGCGTTGCGCTTTGATTTCGGTGCAGGTGCGTCCGGCAACGGCTGGCAGAGCGCGGCGCTGATCGACCCGGCGCGCCTGTCCGGCAAGTGGGATAACGCCGCGTTGTGGCACGCGTTGCCTGCGGACCCCGCTGCCTGCGCCACGTTGCCGATCGACTGGAAGGCCGCCGGCGCGCTGCTGCGCAATGTGGCTGGCGATGCGAAGGAAGTGACCGAAGCCGCCGCGCATGTTGGCGATGCGTTTGCCGGTCCGGCGGCCGCGTGCTGGTACGGCAAGTCTTCGCTGGTGGCCCCGCTGTTTGTCGCCAAGCTGTCCTCGCCTGCGCAAGCCGAAGCGGTGAAGCCCGCGCTGGCTGCGCTGTTCGGTCAGATCGTCGGTTCGTACGAAGCCAAGGCGCAGGCCGACGACAAAGCCGGTCCCTACAAGCGCCTGCCGGTGACGACGAAGTCGGGCCCCGCCAATGCCACCCTATGGCAGCGCCCGGTGAGCGCGCGCTACGGCACGGCGCAGTCGGCCGGCGCACCGTTCGCGGCGCAACTCTCGTCGGATCGCTACTTCCCGGTCACGCTGGCGATTGCGGGCGACGTGGTGGTGTTCTCGCCCGACGCGCGCCTCGTTGACGACGCGCTGGCCGTGCCCGCCAAGCGCTTCCCGGCGGTGGCCGACAACCTGCCGCGTGACAAGACCGGCCGCGTTGTGCTGACCATGACGCCCGCATCGCTCGCGCCGCTGGTTCGTCGCGAAGCCGGCGCAGCACTGCCCGCCGATCAGGAAGCCGTCTTCCTGAATGCCGCGCAGACGCACCTGTTCCCGAAGCTCAAAGCGCTGGCACGGTATGCGCCGGTGTCGCTGGCGCTGGATGGTGGTGTGCCATCGTCGCGCGGCTGGGTGCCGGTGACGTGGCTGTCGAGTGGGCGCGGGTTGCCTGCAGGCGGTGACGGTTCGCCGCCGCCGGCTGACACGGCCGCGGCATCGGCTCCGTCGGCTGCGCCGGCTACCGAGGCCGCTGCTCCGGTTCCCGCTGACAACACCAGCACACAATGAGGCTGCATTTGCAGGCTGCCGCGCTGAACCGCCGCCGTTGGTTGGCGGCGGCCGGCGCTTGCCTGCTCGCGCCGTCTGCCTATGCCTTGTCGGGCTGGGCCGATGCCGCACCGGCGGACGCAGATGCGCTCACGCCGGATCAATCGAGCGTGTTCCGCGCCTGGTTCGTGCGCATCGTCAACGAGCAGCTCCGCCAGGGCCCGACGCCGCGCTGGACGCATCGCGATTGCGCAGGCCTCGTGCGCTTTGCCGCCGGCGAGGCGCTGCGTACGCACGATGCCCGCTGGCTGCGCGCCAACGGCATGCGCGATGCGGAATCCGCACGCCAATTGCCGCCCGAGCTCAACCTCACGCCCGCGCAGCGCACGCTCACGCAGCGTTGGGCACGCATTGATGGCAGCACCGGCGCGTACGTCTCTGCGCTCGGGCTCATCCAGCAGAACAGCCGCTTCATCGCCAAGGACGTCAACCAGGCGCTCCCGGGCGATCTGCTCTTCTTCGATCAAGGCGACGACCAGCATCTGATGATCTGGATGGATCGCTACATCGCTTACCACACCGGCACCGTCACCCGCACCGACAACGGCCTGCGCGCGGTCCCGGTTTCTGAACTGATGCAATGGAAAGACTCGCGCTGGCAGCCGCAGAGCGGCAACCCCAACTTCATCGGCGTGTTTCGTCTGGCCTTTTTGACACGGTAAAAAACATGATGCGCAACCGCTGGCGTTCGTTCAATCTGGTCGCTGCCGTCTGCCTGACGGTGCTGGCGCTGGTCGGCCACGCACGGGCCGCAGATGCGCCTGAAGCGCCGAACCCAACGCTGTTCGATGTGCCCGCCAGTGGCTATGAGCCGTTCAAGGGCCAGCCGTTCTTCCTGCTGTCGGATGCGAGCTACGGCACCGACCAGGAAGCGATGGTCCGCCTTGAAGCGCCGGGCCGCGAATACAAGGACGAACTCTCCCGCTATGGCGGTGCGGACATCCTCGTCTACCGCGTGCCGCAGCCGCTCGAATTTTTGAAGGCGCAGAAGAACCTGCACCGTATCGACGTCAAGGCCAACTACACGGGCGAAGGCCTGGCCAACACGCTGGCCTATCTGTGGGACAACTGGACGCGCCAGGCCCGCCGTGCCTGGCAGCGCGTGCTGTCGTTCGCCACGCGCAGCAAGGCCGTGGAGACGGCGCCGCAATTCAGCATGGGCGATCAGATGACGGCGCCCACGCGCTTCTCGAACAACCCGCAGTACGCGCCGCTCAAGGGCTATGAGCTGCTCGGCCGTTTCCGCTACCCAATCTGGGATGCCAAGCCGATTGCGCCGCCCAAGGACGTGAAGCTTGAGGGCAGCAGCAGCGAATGGATGCCGCAGAACGCCGGCAACGTGATGATCCCGGTGGGCAAGCTGCCGGCGGGTTTGTACATCGTGGAAGCCGTGATTGGTGCGTACCGTGCGCACACGCTGCTGTTTGTGTCGGACACCGTGGCCGTGACCAAAGGCACCTCGCAGGGGATGATGGTGTGGACGGCTGAGCGCAAGAGCGGTAAGCCGGTTAGCGGGGCATCCGTGAGCTGGACCGACGGCGTGGGCGTACTGGCTTCGGGCACCACGGAGAGCGACGGCACGGCCGATCTGCGCCATGTCTCGCCGGAACGCAGCTACGTGATCGGCAGCGACCGCGCGGGCGGCGTGTTCATCTCCGAGAATTTCTATTACGACAGCGAGATCTACAACACCAAGCTGTACGCCTTCACCGATCGCCCGCTCTATCGCCCGGGCGACGAGGTGAACGTCAAGTTCATCGGCCGCAACTTCAAGAACGCGACCGAATCGACGGTGCCCGCTGCGGGCGACATCAAGCTGCAGGTGCTCGATCCGAACGGCGCGCCGGTGGCCACGACCACGACGCGCTTGGCCGGTGAGACCGGTGCGGACACGCGCTTCACGCTGCCCGCCAATGCGCCGGCCGGGGGCTACTCGCTGCGCTTCGATTACAACGGCAGCACGTACGGCGGCGCCTTCCGCGTCGCCGAATACATCAAGCCGCACTTTGACGTGAACCTGTCGCTCGACAAGGCCAGCTACGGCACGGGCGAGGCGGTCAAGGGCAAGATCAGCCTGCGCTATCCGGACGGCAAGCCGGTCAAGGACGGCAAGGTGTCGGTCAGCCTGCGCGCGCAGCAGGTGACGATGGTGGAGGGCGAGTTGCGTTATGCGGGCCTGTTCCCCGTCAAGCTGGAGCAGCAGGAACTGACCACCGACAGCGACGGCAACGCCAAGCTGGAACTGCCCGCCGCCAAGGAACCGAGCCGTTATGTGGTGACGGTGTTCGCCAACGATGGCGCAGCGTACCGCGTGAAGGTCACGCGCGAACTGCTGATCGCGCGCGGCGCCACGCCGTACAAGCTGTCGACCACGTCGAACTTCACGACGCCGGGGCAGAACGTGTCGTTCACCCTCACGCCGATGCCGGTGGTGGCGGGTACGACCGGGCCGACGGCACCGCCGGCCAAGTGGGACCTCGTTCGCTTGGAAACCCGCACCCGCACCGAAGGCACGCTGGCGCCGGATGCCAAGGGCAACGCCACGTTCCCGGTCAAGTTTGACCAGCCCGGTTCGTACACCCTGTCGGTGCGCGATGCGGCCGGCAACCTGCTCGCCGCATCGAGCCACTGGGTGGCGGGCGATGGCGTGCAGACCGTGCCCGGCAACATCGAAATGGTGTTCGACCGTGACCGCTATCAAATCGGTGATACGGCCGAAGCGCTGATCACCTTCCCGCAGCCGGTGGACGACGCGCTGCTCACGCTGGAGCGCGACAAGGTGGAGCGCCACGCGCTGCTGTCGCATGGCGGCGAATGGCTGAGCCTGCAGAAGGTCACGCCGTCGCAATACCGCGCGCGCATCAAGATCGGTGCGGAGTTCGCGCCGAACATGACGTTCTCGGTGCTGTACGTGCGAGACGGCGACATGGTGTTCCAGAACGCCGGCATCGTCGTCACGCAACCGACGCTGGACCTGACCGTGCATGCCGACAAAGCCGTCTATGCACCGGGCGAAACCGTCACGCTGGATCTGACCAGCGCGCTGGCGGGTAAGGCCGTGCCGGCCAACCTGACCGTGTCGGTGGTCGACGAGATGATCTACGTGCTGCAGCCCGAAGTGGCGCCCAGCATCGTTGACTTCTTCTATCACCCGCGCCGCAACAGCGTGCGCACCACGTCGAGCCAGAGCTTCATCAGCTATGACCTGGCGCTCGCGTCGCTGCCGGGCAAGCCGGGCGGCACATATGGCCGCCACAACGAGCGCGGCGTGAAAGTGCTGGAGCGCCCGCGTCGTGACGAGAAGGACACCGCCGCCTGGGTCGCCAACCTGCAGACCGGCGCCGAGGGCCGCGCGCGCATGACGTTCAAGATGCCGGATTCGCTGGCGCGCTGGCGCATCACGGTGCGCGCTGTGTCCACGACCGGCGCATCGGACGGCATCGTCGGCCAACGCACGGCCAACATCCGTTCGGACAAGCCGCTGTACTTGAAGTGGACCGGCCCGCAACGCTTCCGCGAGACCGACCAGCCGCGTCTGGACATGGTCGCCTTCAACCAGACCGACAAGGACATCACCGCCGACTGGATCGTCTCGGGCGCCGGCCTGAACATCAACCAGCGCGTGACGCTCAAGCGCGGTGCCAACTACCTGCGTGCGCCGGTCACTGCGTTGCAGGCGGGTGTGGTCAATGCCGAGCTGAAGCAGGGCGATGCCGTGTCGGACCGACTGCAGACCACGCTCAAGCTGGACGCCACCGGCTGGTTGGCGGACCGCGAAAACGTCGTCCCGCTCACGCAGTTGCAAGGCACTCGCCTGCCGCTGGGCCTGCCCGCTGATGCGCGCGACGTGCGCCTGCGCGTGGTCGGTAACACGGCCAGCCAGTTCGCCCGCGTGGCCGATGACCTGATCGAGTACCCGTACGGTTGCGCTGAACAGACCGCCAGCCGCCTGATCCCGCTGGCACTCGCCCAGCAGAGCCTGGCCGCCACCGGCACGCGCCTGGGCGATAGCGGCCCGGCCGGCACGCAAGGCGTCGATGCGCTGTTGCGCACGCAGCGTCAGCGTCTGGCACTGCTGGCCGGCACCAACGGCACCTTCGGCTGGTGGGGCGAGTTGACCACCAGCAGCGCGCTGATCACGTCGTACGCCTATTACGCAGATTGGCTTGCCAGCCGCTCGGTCGGCATCAGCCTGCCGGCCGACAACTGGAAGCAGGTGCTTGAAGCCTACAAACGCACCAGCGCGAACGAGCCGCTGCTGCACCGTGCGCTGGCACTGTGGTTTGCCAACGAGATGGGCTTGCCCGTGGCAACGCCGCTGTCGGGCGTGGCCAACGAGTTGGCTCGCAACGCCAAAGCCCCGGCTGACGCCGAACCTGCAGCGGGCGATAGCCTGATCTTCGTCGCGCCGGATTCCGCGCGCGGCCGCCAGGTGGCGACGGTGCTGACCGCGCAATTGATGCGTCAGATCGGCCAGCCGTTGCCGGAAGCGCTGGTCTCCGCCGACATCGCTGCACGCAATGCGCTGGCTGCCGACAACTCGCCGCTGGTGCAGAGCCTGCTGCTGATGGGCGGTGGCCGTTCGGCTGCGGACCCGGCACCGCTGCTGGCCCGCGCCAGCGCGTCCATGCCGACGATGGACCGCGCCGTTGCGCTGGTCTGGCTGCAGAAGGGCCTGGGCGGCCTGCAAGGTGCGAGCGTTGCGGTTATCCAACCGACCGTTTCCGCGGGCGGCTGGCAGGTGACGCGCTCGCCGGTGGGCGTGCCGACGTGGCGCTGGACGGGGGCTCAGGTGCCCGCCGCGCTGGACCTGACGACCGCCCCGACCGACGTGACCACACAGTCCGCCATCGTGTCGTACCGCAGCCGTGCGCCGGAAGCGTCCAAGCTGCCGATCACCGTGGAGCGCAAGCTGTACCGTCTGGAGCCGATCGATGACACGCCGGCCAAGCCGGACCCGAAGGCGCCCAAGCAAGCGGCTGCTGACACCAACAGCAGCGGCATTGCCTTCACGGCCAAGCTGGTCAAGCCGGGCTCCGCCCTGGATAGCAATGCGCTCTATGTTGACGAGGTGGTGCTGACGCCGCGCCAAGGCACGTACCGCTACGGCCTGGTCGAAGTGCCGCTGCCGCCAGGTGCCGAAGTGGAAGCCACCACCTGGGGTATCCAGATCGACGGCCTGAAGGGTGAGCCGAACGAAGGCAACGGCCCGCAGGCGTTCGAGCGCAAGGCTGCCTACGAGATGGGCCAGCTGTCGTACAACCAGCCGGTGCCCACGCTGGAGCGCCCGACCGTGCTGCGCCAACTGGTGCGCTTCTCGCTGCCGGGCCGCTTTGCGCTGCCGCCGGTGCGCTACTTCCGCATGTACCAGCCGGAAGCCAAGGCGTTCCAGGGCGACGGCAAGACAGCCAGCTATCCGTTCAAGGTGGAGTGACGCGGCCATGCGCTTCGGCCTGCTTGCCCGTAGTGTGCTGACCGGCCTGATCTGGGCTGGCGGTGCACTCATGCCGGGGGGGCAGGCCAACGCCGCGCCGGTTACCGAGCCGCTACGCTACGCCATCTTGCAAGGCGACGAAGCCAGGCTCTGGCAATTCAGTGCGGACTCAGCCGGCGGCACACCGCAAGCCATCGCACTGTCACGCGACACCGAAACACCGCTGGGCAGTGTCTGGAAACTCTTCGTCTACAGCTACCTCGTCTCGCGCCGCATCAACACGCCGGATTACACGTGCCACGGTAACGACGCCGAAGAGGTCTACTGCTGCACCGCCGGCAACAGCATCGACCGCGAACGCGCGCTCATCCAATCGTGCGGCCGCTATTTCGAGCCTGTACGTCTGGGGCTGGACCGCGCGGACTGGCGCCGCTTCTGGCAGCAGGCCGGCTCCCCCACCTGGCTGCGCGACCTGCGCGCGATGCAGCCGACACAGCGTGTTCCCGTCGCCGATCTGCTGACCGCTTTGCGCACCGTGCCCACTGAAGGACGCGAGACCGCTGCGCAAACGCTTATTTCCGTACTGACCGTTGGGCGCGGGGAGGGCACGGTCTCGAACTTTGGTGGTCTCCTGCGCGCCAAGACCTGGACCATGCCCGACCCACAGCGCCCCGGCGCGTCGATTGGCGGTGCGGCAGGGTGGCTGGCGGATGGCTCGCCCGTGTGGCTGGGCGGCGCTGGTTCGAGCAATCAGGTGCTGGCCGCCGCCGCGCCGCGCCTGACCCCGCTGATCGAGCAGACCCCCGTGCCCGACGATGATGCTTGCGTGGCGGTCGACTTTTTCGCGCGCTATCCCATCCGCGAGGTGCGCGACGCCAGCGGCAAGCCGGTCGCGCCGGGGCGTCTCGACGGCCGCTATACCGTGCGCTTCGTCAACGGCAACGCCCTGCCCATCGAGAGCAAAGGCGAATTGACGCTGGCCCGCACGAACAACGCCGCAGTCATCACCGGTCGGCTGGGCATGAACGACTACGTGGCCCGCGTGGTGGAGCGCGAAGGCGACCTCGCTGAACCGCAGGCGGCCCGCGCCCTGGCGGTGGCGGCACGCAGCTATCTTGTGCAGCACGCCTCGCGCGACAAGGGCTGCTACCGCATCGCCGACAGTTCGCGCACGCAGCGTGTGCTGCCGCGCCCACCGGCCGCTGCCGCACGCAACGCGGCCGAATTCACCGACACGCTGGTGCTGACCGGCGCGGCTGTGCAATACCACGGCACGATCAGCGCCAGCGGCCAGATGAGCTGGACGGCTGCGCGCGCCGCCGCCCAGCGCGGCCAGGGTTTTGACGCCATTCTTGCGCAGTGGTGGCCGCAGGCGACGCTCACGTCGTTCCAGAGTGCGGTCGCGGGCGATTGCTCGCCGGTGGCGGGCGCGCAGCAGTGGTTGCAGGCGCAAGCGCCGCGCTGGTCTGCGCGTTTGGGCGCCGAGCCCGGTTTTGAGAGTCCGCCGTTGCCGGCTGTGTGCGTCGTACACGAAGGCCGGCCGTACGCCGATGCGCGCCGCAACCGGCTCTACGTCCACCGCCTCGCCACCGAGGAAGACCGCATCGCGCTGACGCATGAATATCTGCATCTGGCCTTTGCGCGGCACCCGCGCGGGCAGGACGAACAGTTTGTCGAGGCGACGGCGCGTCGCTTGATCCGTGGGGAGGGGTTGCTGTGAAGAAAGGGATGACGCGCCTGGGGTTGGGCGCCACTGCGTTGCTGCTGGCCGCTTCGGCGCTGGCAGAGCCGGTGGCCGACCTGGAGGGCCCGATCGGCGGCTGGCGTAACAGCAAGCTGACCAACGAGCTCGAGCAGTACACCGCGGCGTACCCAAAGCCGCCGGTCGACCGCGGCGCGCAGAAGTACCGCACGCTCATCGCCGGACGCATTCGCGCAGCGGGCAAGCAGCGCCGCCCGCCGGTGCTGGTGGTGAACGGCAACGCCATGCCGCTCTATGGCGACAGCGAAGGCCGATTCGCGCGCCCATGGGCGTTCGGCCCCGGCTCGAACAGCGTCGAGATCGTCAGCCCCGATGGCCAGTCGCGCCAGCGCCTGCAGTTCTACGAGGCGGATACCACCAAGACGTCGGCCAAGCTGCGCGCCATCCTCACGTGGGACGACCCACGCGCCGAAGTCGACATGCACGTGATCTCGCCGATCGGCGATCACGCGTTCTGGGCGCAACCGCTGCTGTCTGACGGTGGCGGGCTCGATGTGGACAGCGTCGACGGCGCCGGGCCCGAGATCTTCTCCACCGCCGCCCCGCGCCCTGGTGTGTGGCTGTTCTACGTGAACTACTGGGGCAACTTCAACGCGGGCGGCTACAACTTCGACGAAAAGGCGCACGACCGCGATCTCATCACCGCGCAACTGACGCTGATCTATAACGAGAACACGCCCAACGAGCGGCGCGAATTCGTCACCGTGCCGCTGCGCAAGATCGGCGAGCTGGCGTTGATGAAATCGATCCGCTTCTGAACACCATGACGCACGCTTTCCACCGCCTCGCGCTTGCCATTCCCCTCGCTCTGGGCGCGGTGAGCGGCGCGCTGGCTCAAGCCGATTCCAGCAATATCGAGCTCACCACGCCCATCAACGGCTGGCGCAACTCCGCGGGCGATGATTCGCGCTACACGCAGGACGTGCACTATCCGGCCGTGTCGGTCTCGACGCCGCAAGGGCAGCGCACGACATCGATGATTGCCGGGCGCATCCGCAACACCCCCAAGGTGACGGCCCCCGCAGATGACAGCAAACCGCGCCGCCGCCGAGGGGCAGATGGCTCCTCGGTCGGCACGCTGGTCGTCAACGGGGTGGCGATGCCGCAGCGCATCGAAGCCGACGGCACGTTCTCGCGCCCCTACGCATTCGGCGCGGGCAGCAACAGCGTCGAAGTGCGCAGCGCGCGCGGTGATGCCAAGCGCGTGCAGTTCTATGACAGCTACACCGGCAAGCAGCGTCCGCGCCTGCGCGTCGTGCTCTCGTGGGACACCGACGGCACCGACCTCGACCTGCACGTGATCTCGCCCGACGGCCAGCACGCCTGGTTCGGCAACCGCGTGGCCCAGAACGGCGGCGCGCTCGACGTGGACGTCACCACCGGCTACGGCCCCGAGATCTACTCGAACCCTGCACCCGTGCCCGGCACGTACCTCGTCTATGTCAACTACTACGGCAGCGGTAGTGACAACAGCATCATCACTACCGCCACTGTCAGCATCATCACCGACGAGAACACGCCATCCGAGCGCCAGCAGACGTTTGTCGTGCCGATGCGCAAGGCTGGTGATCTGACGTTGCTGCGTAGTTTTACCGTGAAGTAGAGCGCAGGCGGATGCTTCATACGTTGGCCCGCGTGCTCATCGCGGCAACGACGTTGTTTGCAGGTTGCCATGCGCAGGCAAGCACATGGGTATGGGCCTGGGATCGCACCGAAGATTTGCGGTGGTTGCCGCCCGAGGTTGGGGTGGCATGGTTCGCAGCCCATATTGATGTACGCAACGACGCCTTGACCGTGGTCGGTCGACGCGCTGTCTTGCGCGTCCGGCCCGGTGCGCGACTACTGCCAGTCATACATATCGAAGCCTTTGATCCGCGCTATCCGGCGGTGTTGGATGGGCCTGCCGTTGCCCGCTGGGCCGATACATTGGCCGAGGTGATCCGCCGACTCAACGTGCGTCGCGTCCAACTGGATTTTGAGGCGCGCGCAGGCCAGCGCGATTTCTATCGCCGTGTGCTGATAGCGCTGCGCGCAAGGCTCTCCAGCGACATTACGCTTTCCATGACTGCGTTGGCCTCCTGGTGCGGGGATCCTGCATGGCTCGCCAGCTTGCCGGTGGACGAAATCGTGCCGATGTATTTCCGCATGGGGCCCACGGAGCGCACCCTGTGGCGCCGCCGCATGGCTGCGGCAGAGACGTTGCCCTCGGTGTGTCGGCATGCCGCCGGGATTTCGATCGATGAGTGGTCCGCCATGAAAGACGACGCCGGACCGAGATTTCATGAAGCGTTGACCAGTCGGCCGTTATATATGTTTGCGCCGCGTCCGTGGCGGCCGGCGATGCTGCACGATTTGCCCCTCATTCATGAAGCCCCTGATGCGCTTGCGTTCCTCCATGCAACTCTGCCGTGACCTTCGACGTGTGATGCTGACAGGCATCACGCTTGCCGCCACACTGACAGTGCTAACCGCCCATGCGTCTGGGGGTGAACCCGGAACGGCCCGGTTGGTCCCCACCTCGCATATTCAGCCCGAGCCGGAAGCGCTCCAGGGGTATCTGCACGGCAAGCTAGGCATCCTCTGGCCCGAATATGACAGGCCGTATCTGATGATGGCTTACCGCCAAGCGGAGGGCCTGCGCCCGCTGTCGGATGCCGATGCCCAGCGCGTGCTTGCCCCAAAGATCAACGGCGTTGCGGGCGGAAAGTTTTACTACGGGCCTTCCGGGAATGCCTTGGCTGCATGGGGAGCGGCGCGCAAGGCTTTGGGTTTGGCGGAACTGCCGTATCCGCTGTCAACCGGTTGGCGCTCCCTAGGGAGCTACGTCAGCGTCGACAACTGCCAGCCTGGCGCGTTTGCCATGGCTACACAAACGCTCGCCGACCGCATGCGAGAGCATGGCAACGATGTCGCGGCCGTGAAGCAATGGGTCGCATCCCAGGACAGCGTCTTCTCGTGGTGCGAAACCTCCGGCGACCAACGCGTTGCCATGCCAGAGTTGGGGCAAGACGCACCGGCTTGGCTGGTGAAAGACCGCGCTTATCAGTCGGCTGCGACGCTTCTGTATCAAGGGAAGTTGGACGAGGCGGCAAAGGCATTCGATGCGATTGCCGCCGATCAGGCGTCGCCCTGGCGTGAATGGGCTGCGTATCTGTCTGTGCGGGCCTGGTGGCGACGGCATTTCAATGACCCCGAGGGTTACCCGACTTTTACGACCGACACACCGGACTGGACCAAGCACCCGATCGCAAAACGCCTCAAGCAACTGGAAGCCTCTGCCAAGAACCCGCAGGTGGCGCGGGCAGCAGCGGGCCTCTACATGGCGGTGGCGGCACGCTATTCACCCAAGGCAACGTATGACGCGCTTTGGCGGCGCATGCGGAGTCAGGAGCCGGTGGATGACATGACCGATTGGGTGTCCGATATTCGGTGGATGTGGGCGCTGTTGCCCGCCCGTGATTACGCAGATGATTGGCTGTTTGCGACCCGGGCGCAGTTCTCATGGGGCGGCGCGAATCAGGACGGCGTGGCTCGCGTCATGGCGCTGACCAAAGCCCAGCGCAATCGACCCATCTGGCTGGCCAGCGCACTGATGACAGTCACGCCGCAGACGCCGGGGCTCAGTGAGCTGGTCGAGGCAACGCGCAAGACCAAGCCGGATACCCCGCTATATATGCACTTTGCCTAGCACCGTGCTCGCCTTGCGCTTGCGAGCCGCGACTATGCCGGTGCGCGCGCTGAGCTGGCCACGGTGCGGCCGTTGCTCAAGGACGAGGCACTGGGTACGCGTCAGGCATTTGACCAGCTTGAAATGATCGTTGCGCCATCGCTTGATGAGCTGTCGCGCCATCTGGTTCGCACTGCGGTCGGGCGGGACATGATTTCCTACGGCGACTTCAACTCCTTGGAGACCGTGCCGCCGGATCAGCGGGACAATCTGCTGGACACGGAAACGCGCAACTGGATGGTTGCGCAGCTGAACGGCAAGGAGTTGCTGGAGCTGGCTCGTGATCTGCGCTTGCCAGCCTTTGTGCGTCGGGATATTGCAGGCGAAGCGTGGCGCTGGGGCGCGTGGAGGCCCGACGCAGCCCTTGAGCGTGAGGCGGCAGCGACGTGGGCCGAGTTGGCGGGCAAGCGGGCAACTTCAGAGGCGATCGGCAGCGGCAAGCTTGAAGAGATGCGTTTTCAAATGGCGAGAGCGCTCCTGCTCGGCGAGGTGTCTCGCCTAAGGCAGCTTGACTACACGAGCATGCCCCGCGGCTATGCAAGCGCTGCTGTCACCGAGCCGAGCGTGACATCGCACTGGGATACCCCACCCGCGTTCCACAATGAAGCCCGTCAGAAACAGCAGGCAGCGGATCTGGCCGCGCTTGAGCCTGCCAACGAGACCAACTGGATGGGCAAGCAAATCTTGCCTTGGATGCGCGCCAATCCGAAATTCGCGGAAGGGCCGGCCATTCTCGAAAAGTTGGTTTATGCGTCGCGTTACGGCATGCCGGACACGGCTACGTCTCGCCAAGCGTTCCAGTTGCTCCATCAGCAATACCCGAAAAGTCCTGAGGCGCAGCGAACGCGATATTTCTATTAACAGCGTGACCGGCCGCGAGCGCTTGAGCTCATGGTCGGGCACCATCCGAGCCCGTCGACTGCCCACCGTCCGGCGGGGTTTGTCACAATAGCGGTTTCGCCCAGCCCCGCGTGACACCGCGCGCACCTGCCGTCCCGATGTACGACTCCCCCGCCATAGACCACGCGCTGCAGGCGCTGCCCGACGACACCGCTGCCGCCACGCGTGCCGTGCTGCACGACGTGTTCGGCTACAGCGCCTTCCGTGGCCCGCAGGCGGAGATCGTCACCCACGTGGCTGATGGCGGCGATTGCCTGGTGCTGATGCCCACGGGCGGGGGCAAATCCTTGTGCTATCAGATTCCCGCGTTGGTGCGCCATCGTCGCGGGCAGGGCGCGGGCATTGTCGTGTCACCGCTGATTGCGTTGATGCAGGATCAGGTCGCTGCGCTGGAAGAAGCCGGCGTGCGCGCCGCCTACCTGAACTCCGCGCTGACCGGTGCCGAGGCCGCACAGGTCGAGCGCGATCTGGCAGCAGGCCGCCTGGATCTCGTCTACGTCGCGCCCGAGCGGCTGATGACGCCGCGCTTCCTCGATTTGCTGGAGCGCTCGCGCATCGGCCTGTTCGCCATCGACGAGGCGCATTGCGTGTCGCAGTGGGGGCACGATTTCCGGCCCGAATACATCCAGCTCTCCGTGTTGCATGAGCGCTTTCCGGATGTGCCGCGCATCGCGCTCACCGCCACAGCCGACGCGGTCACGCGCGACGAGATCATCGAGCGACTCGCACTCACGGGCTCGCGCGTTTTCCTTTCCAGCTTCGACCGCCCGAACATCCGCTACACCATCGTTGAGAAGGACAGCGCGCGCAACCAGCTCCTGCGCTTTATCCGCGCTGAACACATGGACGGCGACGCGTGTGACGCGGGCATCGTCTACTGCCTCTCGCGCAAGAAGGTGGAGGAGACCGCGCAGTGGCTGGCGGAGCAGGGCATTCGTGCGCTGCCGTACCACGCCGGGATGGATTCCGAGGTCCGCGCCCGCCATCAGGCCATCTTCCGCAAGGAGGAGGGCGTGGTGATGGTCGCGACCATCGCGTTCGGCATGGGCATCGACAAGCCGGACGTGCGCTTCGTCGCGCATCTGGATTTGCCGAAGAGCCTGGAGGGCTACTACCAGGAAACCGGCCGCGCCGGCCGCGACGGCATGCCTGCGAACGCATGGATGGCCTACGGCCTGGCCGACGTCGTACAGCAGCGCCGCATGATCGACGAGTCCGAGGCGGACGACGTGCACAAGCGCGTCTCCACCGCCAAGCTCGAGGCGCTGCTTGGCCTGTGCGAAGCCGCAAGCTGCCGGCGCGTGGCGTTGCTCGCCTACTTTGGCGAGAGCAGCGAGCCGTGCGGCAACTGCGACACGTGCCTCACACCCCCGCAAACCTGGGACGCCACGCGCGAGGCGCAGATGGCGCTCTCCTGCGCCTACCGCGTGCAGCAGGCCAGCCGCGTGAGCTTTGGCGCCGGGCAACTGATCGACATCCTGCGCGGCAATGCCACCGAACGCGTCAAGCAGTGGCATCACGAAACGCTCTCGACCTTCGGCATCGGCAGCGAACTGTCGGAAACCGCATGGCGAAGCGTGTTTCGCCAGTTGGTCGCGCAGGGTTTGTTCGCCGTCGACCATGGCGGCCATGGGGCGCTGATCCTCACCGATGCGGCGCGCCCCGTGCTCAAGGGCGCGCAACCGGTGATCCTGCGTCGTCAGGCGGAGAAGGTGCGTGGCACCTCATCATCGTCGGGCAAGAAGGAGCGCCGTGCCGATCCAGCGGCGGATCTGTCGGTTGAGGCGCAGACGCGCTGGCAAGCACTGCGCGCTTGGCGTGCGCAGACGGCGAAGGAGCATAGCGTGCCCGCTTACGTGATCTTCCACGACAGCACGCTGGCGCGGATCGCCGAAACCGATCCGGACTCGCTCCACGTGTTGGGTGAGTTGCCGGGCATTGGGATGGCCAAGCTGGATCGCTATGGGCAGGCGCTGCTCGACGTCTTGGAGAAGTGCCGCGAGCAGGCGTAGGTCGGTTCAACTCGGCAGCGGCCCCATGACGCCGGTGCGCGCCAGATGGTCGCCGAGAAAATCGACAAACGCCCGTACCTTCGGCAGTAGATGCACGCGCTGCGTGAATACCGCGTGCAGCGGGACTTCGCGCGCGGTGTAGTCGGTCAGCACAGCCTGCAAGCGCCCCGCGGCAATATCGTCGCGCACCAGATACGCCGGCCCCAGCGATACCCCCAGGCCGGAGCGCGCCGCTTCGCGCAGCACGAGGCTATTGTTGGCCAGCATCGATCCATTCACGTGCGCGACGTGGCGCTGACCCGCGGTGTCCGTCAGCACCCAGTCATACGGCCCGTCGTAGTTGGCATAGACGAGGCAGTTGTGGCTTCGCAGGTCATCCGGCGTGCGTGGAATGCCGCGCGCGCGGAAATACGACGGCGCGCCGTAAATCGCATGCGCGCAATTCGCCAGCCGCCGCGCTACCAATGAGGAATCTTCCAGCACGCCGATGCGGATGGCCACATCGATGCGGCCGGCGACGAGATCGGCGTAGCGGTCATTCATGTCCAGATCGATCTGCACGGCGGGGTAGCGCGCCTGGAATGCGCCCAGCAGCGGCGCGAGCAACGTCACCGCAAACGACGCCGGTGCCGACACCCGCAGCGTGCCGCGCGCTTCGTCGCGCAGGGCCGTGACGGCTTGCTCGGCCGTGTCGATCAGCGCCAGGCCCTCGCGGCTTTTCTCGAAGAAGGCGGCGCCCGCTTCGGTCAGCGAGAGACGGCGCGTGGTCCGCTGCAGCAAGCGCGTGTCCAGCCGAGTCTCCAGCCGCGCCAGTGCCTTGCTGATCACGCCGCGCGAGACGCCCATGGCGTCGGATGCAGCCGACAGGCTGCCGCGCTCCACCACCTGCACGAAGATGACCACATCGGAGAGTCGGTTCATATTTGCGCGATTGCGGAAACAATATAGCGCCAAAGGCTACCTTAATCTGCGCGAATCGGCTGGCTAGGATGGGGCGTCACGTTCTAGCCCTGTCCACTGTCCATCATGACTACCGAAGCCCCCACTGTTGTGCTGTCTGCCTCCTCCGCCGACCGCTTGCCGCAAGGTGCCACGCCGCTGTTCGCTGCGGCGGTCGGGCTCATCGTCATCAACCTGTTCGGCATCCAGCCACTCGTCGCGGAGATCGCTGCCAGCATCGGCTGGACCACGGCCGCCACCGGCCTGCTGGTGACCGCCACACTCGTCGGTTACGGCATCGGCCTGTTGCTCTTGATGCCGCTGACGGACCTGCAGGACAACCGCCGCCTGGTCTCGCGCACGCTGTGGGGCGCGGTGGTGTCGCTGGCGCTGACCACCGTCGCGCGTAATGGCCAACTGCTGATGCTGGCCGCGTTCGCCATCGGCCTGACGTCGACCGTCATCCAGATGCTGATCGCGCTGGCCGGACGCTTGGCTGCCGACCACCGTCGCGGACGCGTGCTCGGCGACATCATGATCGGCCTGAACCTGGGCATCCTGCTGTCGCGCCCGGCCGCCAGCCTGATCGCGGCGCAGTGGGGGTGGCGTGCTTTCTACGGCGCTTCTGCGGTGGCGATCGGCGTGTTGGCGATAGTTCTGCCGCGCGTCATGCCGACCTTCGTGCCGCCGCGCGCGCTGTCGTATGCGGCGCTGCTGGCTTCGTGCGGCCGCTTGCTCCGTACGGAACCCCTGCTGCGCCGGCGTGCCGCCACACAGGCGTTGCTGATGGCCGCATTTACCCTGTTCTGGACGGCGGTTGCGCTGCGGCTGGCGGCGGCGCCGTTCCATCTGTCGCAAAGCGGCATCGGCATCTTTGCGCTGTGCGGCGCTGCGGGTGTGGTGGCAGCGCCGGTGGCCGGGCGCTTGGCAGATCGGGGCCTGGTGCGCCAGGGCACGCTGCTCGCGCACGGCAGCGCGGCAATTGGGCTGCTGCTGGCGCTGGCTTCCGCTTGGCTGCCCGGGCTGACGGTCCCCGTCATGCTGGCGATGCTGGTCGTGGCTGCGTTGCTGCTCGACTTCGGCGCGATCGGCGATCAGGCGCTGGGCCGTTACACGGTCAACACGCTGGCACCGGAAATACGCGGGCGTGTGAATGGCCTATACACCGGGGCGTTTTTCTTCGGTGCCGCAGTGGGAGGCGGCTTGGCTGGGGCAGTATGGTTCCGTGCCGGCTGGGTCGGCGTATCGGTCGTTGCGCTTGGGTTTGTTGTGGCCGCCGCACTCGTATTCCTGTGGCCAAGTGCCACCTCACGTGCCATCCGCGCCACACCGCGCCGCTGCTGACCTGCACCGCGCGTCGCCAGAGTGGCGGCGCGCTTGACGCTTGCCGGCCACCCCGCTATAGTGCCAGATTCGAGTTTTTGGCTTCTGGTTTCGCGCGTCCATACTCGGCCAAGCGCCGTGTGCGGCATCTGAACCAGACGGGCTCGCGCTCTTTGGTCTCGATCTGTTCCCGCAGATCTTCTCTTCAGAGCGTTCTGCTCGCCACTTCCATAAAACCCGATTGCGCCGATTGCCTCACTTGTGAGGCTGCCACGTCATGTGGTCCGGCGATTTTTCAAAAACCAAGCTGGATTGAACAATGCCAACTATCAATCAATTGGTTCGCAAGCCCCGCGTCTCGGAAAAGCTGAAAAGCAAGAGCCCGGCGCTTGAGAACTGCCCGCAGCGTCGCGGCGTGTGCACCCGTGTGTACACCACGACGCCGAAGAAGCCGAACTCGGCACTGCGTAAGGTCGCCAAGGTGCGCCTGACCAACGGTTTCGAAGTCATTTCGTACATCGGCGGTGAAGGCCACAACCTGCAAGAACACAGCGTCGTGCTGATCCGCGGCGGCCGTGTGAAGGACTTGCCGGGTGTGCGTTACCACATCGTGCGCGGCTCCCTTGACCTGCAAGGCGTCAAGGACCGTAAGCAAGCACGTTCGAAGTACGGCGCGAAGCGCCCGAAGAAGAGCTAAGTCGTCAGTGAGATCGGTCCGCGCGTGTTGTGCAAATGCGGGGTCACGGTCTTGTCATGAGCAGGCGGTACAACGGTGCGTTTTTTGACCGCACTGGCACCGTCGAGTAAGTGGTCACCCGGCTCAGATTGTTGAAAAGCAAGCTAGTTGGTGGCCGGAGAACCGAAGCGGTTCTCAACTGAACAGAGAAGGAAAGAAGATGCCACGTCGTCGTGAAGTCCCCAAGCGGGAAATTCTGCCGGACCCGAAGTTCGGCAATGTGGAAGTCGCCAAGTTCATGAACGTCCTGATGCTGGACGGCAAGAAGTCGGTGGCTGAGCGTATCGTCTACGGTGCGTTCGACCAGATCGAGAAGAAGGCAGGCAAGGCGCCCATCGAGGTGTTTTCGGTTGCCATCAACAACATCAAGCCGGTGGTGGAAGTGAAGAGCCGCCGCGTTGGTGGTGCTAACTATCAGGTGCCGGTCGAAGTCCGGCCGTCGCGTCGTCTGGCATTGGCGATGCGTTGGCTGCGGGAAGCTGCGAAGAAGCGCAGCGAGAAGTCGATGGCCCTGCGTCTGGCTGGTGAACTGCTCGAGGCCTCGGAAGGCCGCGGCGGCGCCATGAAGAAGCGCGACGAAGTGCACCGCATGGCTGAAGCCAACAAGGCGTTCTCGCACTTCCGCTTCTAAGCGACGCGACACGTTGTTGGTTGCTGGGCGGGCTGTGTGCGCACATCTCGCCCATTTGTATTAGGGGCGCTTGCCATTTGGCAGCGCCCCGTTGACGAATCAGAGGATTAACCGTGGCTCGTAAGACCCCCATTGAGCGCTACCGTAACATCGGTATTTCCGCTCACATCGACGCCGGCAAGACCACCACGACCGAGCGGATCCTGTTCTACACCGGTGTGAACCACAAGATCGGTGAAGTGCATGATGGCGCCGCCACCATGGACTGGATGGAGCAGGAGCAAGAGCGCGGCATCACCATCACGTCCGCTGCGACCACCGCCTTCTGGAAGGGCATGGGCGGCAACTACCCCGAGCACCGCTTCAACATCATCGACACCCCGGGCCACGTGGACTTCACCATTGAGGTGGAGCGTTCCATGCGTGTGCTGGATGGCGCGTGCATGGTGTACTGCGCAGTGGGTGGCGTGCAGCCGCAGTCGGAAACCGTCTGGCGCCAGGCCAACAAGTACAAGGTGCCGCGTCTGGCGTTCGTCAACAAGATGGACCGTACCGGCGCGAACTTCTTCAAGGTCTACGACCAGTTGAAGACCCGCCTGAAGGCCAACCCGGTGCCCGTCGTGGTGCCGATCGGCGCTGAAGACGGCTTCCAAGGCGTCGTCGATCTGCTGGAAATGAAGGCGATCATTTGGGACGAAGCCAGCCAGGGCGTGAAGTTCGAATACCAGGACATCCCGGCCAATCTGGTGGACGTTGCCAACGAATGGCGCGAGAAGATGGTCGAGTCGGCTGCTGAAGCCAGCGAAGCCCTGATGGAAAAGTACCTGGGTGGCGAAGAGCTGACCCGTGCTGAGATCGTCAAGGCGCTGCGCGACCGTACCATCGCCTGCGAAATCCAGCCGATGCTGTGCGGCACCGCGTTCAAGAACAAGGGCGTGCAGCGCATGCTCGACGCCGTGATCGACTTCCTGCCGTCGCCGGTCGACATTCCCCCGGTCCAGGGCACCGACGAAAGCGACAACGAGAAGAAGCTCGAGCGCAAGGCTGACGACAACGAAAAGTTCTCGGCACTGGCGTTCAAGATCATGACCGACCCGTTCGTTGGTCAGCTGATCTTCTTCCGCGTCTACTCGGGCAAGATCAATTCGGGCGACACCGTGTACAACCCGGTGAAGCAGAAGAAGGAGCGTCTGGGCCGTATTCTGCAGATGCACGCCAACCAGCGCGAAGAAATCAAGGAAGTGCTGGCCGGTGACATCGCCGCTGCAGTGGGCCTGAAGGACGCCACCACGGGCGACACGCTGTGCGATCCGGCTGCCCCGATCGTGCTCGAGCGCATGGTGTTCCCGGAGCCGGTGATCTCGCAGGCTGTCGAGCCGAAGACCAAGGCTGACCAGGAAAAGATGGGCATCGCCCTGAACCGCCTAGCCGCTGAAGATCCGTCGTTCCGCGTGCGGACCGATGAAGAATCGGGCCAGACCATCATTTCGGGCATGGGCGAGCTCCACCTCGAAATTCTGGTCGACCGCATGAAGCGCGAATTCGGCGTGGAAGCCAACATCGGCGCGCCGCAAGTTGCCTACCGCGAAACCATCCGCAAGAAGGTTGAAGACGTCGAAGGCAAGTTCGTCAAGCAGTCGGGCGGCCGCGGTCAGTACGGTCACGCTGTGATCACGCTGGAACCGGCAGACGACGAGGCGAAGAAGGCTGGCAAGAACTTCGAATTCGTCGACGCCATCAAGGGCGGTGTGATTCCTCGCGAATACATCCCGGCGGTCGAGAAGGGTATCGTCGACACGCTGCCGGCCGGTATTCTGGCGGGCTTCCCGGTGGTGGACGTGAAGGTCACGCTGACGTTCGGTTCGTACCACGATGTGGACTCGAACGAAAACGCGTTCCGCATGGCCGGCTCGATGGCTTTCAAGGAAGCCATGCGCAAAGCCACGCCGGTTCTGCTTGAGCCGATGATGGCTGTGGAAGTGGAAACGCCGGAAGACTACACGGGTACCGTGATGGGCGACTTGTCGTCCCGCCGCGGCATCGTGCAGGGCATGGACGACATGGTGGGCGGCGGCAAGATCATCAAGGCCGAAGTCCCGCTGTCGGAAATGTTCGGTTATTCGACGTCGCTGCGCTCGCAAACGCAAGGCCGCGCCACGTACACCATGGAATTCAAGCAATACGCTGAGGCACCGAAGAACATCGCCGAAGCTGTGATGGCCGCCAAGGGTACGAAGTAATCAACGTGTTTGGGCGACGCGCATGTGCGTGTCGCCCGCATCCAAATCTAGTAATTAGCCGATTCCGAATTGAGGAGCTGACATGGCAAAGGAAAAGTTCGAGCGGACCAAGCCGCACGTGAACGTTGGGACGATTGGTCACGTTGACCACGGCAAGACGACGCTGACCGCAGCGATCGCGACCGTGCTGTCCGCCAAGTTTGGTGGCGAAGCGAAGAAGTACGACGAAATCGACGCTGCACCGGAAGAAAAGGCACGCGGCATCACGATCAACACCGCGCACATCGAGTACGAAACGGCCAACCGCCACTACGCACACGTTGACTGCCCGGGCCACGCCGACTACGTCAAGAACATGATCACCGGTGCCGCCCAGATGGACGGCGCCATCCTGGTGTGCTCGGCCGCTGACGGCCCGATGCCGCAAACGCGTGAGCACATCCTGCTGGCCCGCCAGGTTGGCGTGCCGTACATCATCGTCTTCCTGAACAAGTGCGACATGGTGGACGACGCTGAGCTGCTGGAACTGGTCGAGATGGAAGTGCGCGAACTTCTGTCGAAGTACGACTTCCCGGGCGACGACACCCCGATCATCAAGGGTTCGGCCAAGCTGGCGCTGGAAGGCGACAAGGGCGAGCTGGGCGAAGTGGCCATCATGAACCTGGCCGACGCACTGGACACCTACATCCCGACGCCGGAGCGTGCTGTTGACGGCACGTTCCTGATGCCGGTGGAAGACGTGTTCTCGATCTCGGGTCGCGGCACCGTGGTGACCGGCCGTATCGAGCGTGGCGTGATCAAGGTCGGCGAAGAAATCGAAATCGTCGGTATCGCCATGGACGGCGACAAGCCGAAGATCGACAAGACCACCTGCACGGGCGTGGAAATGTTCCGCAAGCTGCTCGACCAAGGTCAAGCAGGCGACAACGTAGGTATTCTGCTGCGCGGCACCAAGCGTGAAGACGTTCAGCGTGGCCAAGTGCTGGCCAAGCCGGGCTCGATCAAGCCGCACACGGAATTCACGGGCGAGGTCTACATCCTGTCGAAGGACGAAGGCGGCCGTCACACCCCGTTCTTCAACAATTACCGCCCGCAGTTCTACTTCCGTACGACGGACGTGACTGGCTCGATCGCCCTGCCGGAAGGCAAGGAAATGGTCATGCCGGGTGACAACGTGTCGATCACCGTCAAGCTGATCGCCCCGATCGCCATGGAAGAAGGTCTGCGCTTCGCAATCCGCGAAGGCGGCCGTACCGTGGGCGCTGGCGTCGTTGCCAAGATCCTGAAGTAAAAGGCGGATCGATGCGCCGTTCCTCGTAAGGGGGTGGCGCATCGCCTGTTGCATCGCTCTTTCAATTTCCCGGCGGCCTGGCCGCCATGCTCTTTAAGGAAACATCATGCAGAACCAAAAGATCCGTATCCGCCTGAAGGCTTTCGACTATCGCCTGATCGACCAGTCGGCCGCTGAAATCGTCGAAACCGCCAAGCGCACCGGCGCGATCGTCAAGGGCCCGGTGCCCCTGCCAACCCGCATCCAGCGTTTCGACGTGCTGCGTTCGCCGCACGTCAACAAGACCAGCCGCGACCAGTTCGAAATCCGCACGCACCAGCGCCTGATGGACATCGTCGATCCGACGGACAAGACCGTCGACGCGCTGATGAAGCTGGACCTGCCGGCTGGCGTGGACGTCGAGATCAAGCTGCAGTAAGCAAGACAACGCTGCCGAATCACTTCGGCAACGGGCAAACGGCGAGCCAAGTGCTCGCCGTTTTGCTTTTTGACGACGGATGTTGTGCTGCACGCCACGCCCGGTCGCACATTCCACGGCGGTGCTTGCAGATTGTCCGCAACCGGGATATAGTGTAGGGCTACCCCTTTAGTCAAGGGGAGTGGGCTGGCCATTTTGGCCGCGCGCTGTCTCTTTAGGCGCAGTCCAGTTCAAGATTCGTAGTATCAATCAGCCCCGGCCAATCGCAGCTGGGAATGGAGCAAACCATGAGCCTTGGCCTTGTAGGTCGCAAGGTTGGCATGACCCGTATTTTCACGGACGACGGCGATTCGATTCCCGTCACCGTGCTCGAGGTCGGCGACAACCGCGTGACGCAAATCAAGACGGACGAGACCGACGGTTATACCGCGGTTCAAGTCACCTTCGGCACCCGACGCGCCAGCCGCGTCACCAAGCCGCTGGCGGGTCATCTCGCCAAAGCCGGCGTGGAAGCGGGCGAAGTCATCAAAGAATTCCGAGTGGATGCCGCTCGTGCCGCTGAATTCCAGCCGGGTGCGAACATCAGCGTCGACCTGTTCGAAGTTGGCCAGAAGGTCGACGTTCAGGGTGTGACGATTGGTAAGGGCTACGCCGGTACCATCAAGCGTTACAACTTCTCGTCGGGCCGTGCCACGCACGGTAACTCGCGCTCGCACAACGTGCCGGGCTCGATCGGTATGGCGCAGGATCCGGGCCGCGTGTTCCCGGGTAAGCGCATGACCGGCCACATGGGTGACGTCACCCGTACCGTTCAGAATCTGGAAATCGCCAAGATCGACGCAGAGCGCAAGCTGCTGCTGGTCAAGGGTGCGATCCCGGGCGCCAAGAACGGTCAAGTCATCGTCACGCCGGCCGTGAAGGCTCGCGCTAAGAAGGCATAAGGAGCAAACGCATGGAACTGAAGCTGCTCCAGGACAACGGTCAACTCGGCGCTGGCGTTGCTGCCTCGCCGGAAGTGTTCGGCCGTGACTACAACGAAGCCCTCGTTCACCAGATCGTCGTCGCTTACCAGGCCAACGCTCGTAGCGGTAACCGTAAGCAGAAGGATCGTGAAGAGGTCAAGCACACGACCAAGAAGCCGTGGCGCCAAAAGGGTACGGGCCGCGCCCGTGCAGGTATGAGCTCCTCCCCGCTGTGGCGCGGGGGTGGTCGTATCTTCCCGAACAGCCCGGAAGAAAACTTCTCGCAGAAGGTCAACAAGAAGATGTACCGCGCCGGCATGCGCTCGATTTACTCGCAGCTTGCCCGTGAAGGTCGCATCAACGTCGTTGACAGCCTGTCCGTCGAAGCCCCCAAGACCAAGCTGCTGGCTGACAAGCTCGGCGCCATGGGCCTGGATTCGGTGCTCGTGATTACCGATAACCTGGACGAAAACCTCTTCCTGGCATCGCGCAACCTGGCGCACGTGCTCGTGGTTGAGCCGCGTCACGCTGACCCCCTGTCGCTCGTGCACTACAAGAAGGTGCTCGTGACGAAGGGTGCCGTCGCGCAGATCGAGGAGTTGCTGAAATGACGCAAGTTGCCAAGAACGACCATCGCCTGATGCAGGTGCTGCTGGCGCCCGTGGTGTCTGAAAAGGCAACGCTGGTGGCCGAGAAGAACGAACAGGTCGTGTTCGAAGTGGCTCCCGACGCCAACAAGATCGAGGTGAAGGCTGCCGTTGAACTGCTGTTCAAGGTGGAAGTCGCTTCCGTCCAGATCCTGAACCGCAAGGGCAAGCAAAAGCGCTTCGGTCGCTTCATGGGTCGTCGTAACCACGTGAAGATGGCCTATGTCTCGCTGAAACCGGGCCAGGAAATCAATTTTGAAGCGGAGGCCAAGTAATCATGGCACTCGTCAAGACCAAGCCGACATCGCCGGGCCGCCGCTCGATGGTGAAGGTCGTCAACCCCGACCTTCACAAGGGCGCGCCGTTCGCTCCGCTGCTGGAAAAGCAATTCCAGAAGTCGGGTCGTAACAACAACGGCCACATCACCACTCGTCATAAGGGCGGTGGTCATAAGCATCACTATCGCGTCGTCGACTTCAAGCGTAACGATAAGGACGGTATCCCGGCCAAGATCGAACGCCTGGAATACGACCCGAACCGTAGCGCCAACATCGCGCTGGTGCTGTTCGCTGACGGCGAGCGCCGCTACATCATCGCCCCGAAGGGCGCTGTGGTTGGCCAAGCCATCGCCAACGGCTCGGAAGCGCCGATCAAGGCCGGTAACAACCTGCCGATCCGCAACATCCCGGTCGGTACGACGATCCACTGCGTGGAAATTCTGCCGGGCAAGGGTGCTCAAGTTGCCCGTTCGGCAGGTACGTCCGCCGTGCTGCTGGCTCGCGAAGGCATCTACGCTCAAGTGCGTCTGCGCTCGGGTGAAGTCCGCCGCGTGCACATCGAGTGCCGCGCGACCATCGGTGAAGTCGGCAACGAAGAACACAGCCTGCGCCAGATCGGCAAGGCCGGTGCAACCCGTTGGCGCGGTATTCGCCCGACCGTTCGCGGTGTGGTGATGAACCCGGTGGATCACCCGCACGGTGGTGGTGAAGGTAAGACCGCAGCTGGTCGTGATCCGGTGTCCCCGTGGGGCACGCCGACCAAGGGCTACCGCACCCGTCGTAACAAGCGCACGGACAGCATGATCGTCCAACGCCGTCACAAGCGTTAATCGGTAGGTAGGAGCTAAGAAATGACTCGTTCCGTAAAGAAAGGTCCGTTCATCGACGCCCACCTGCTGAAGAAGGTGGAAACGGCGGTGCAGACGAAGGACAAGAAGCCCATCAAGACTTGGTCGCGTCGTTCGACCATTCTGCCGGACTTCATCGGCCTGACAATCGCCGTTCACAACGGCCGTCAGCACGTCCCCGTGTACGTCACGGAAAACATGGTTGGCCACAAGCTCGGCGAATTTGCGCTCACGCGCACGTTCAAGGGCCACGCTGCCGACAAGAAAGCGAAGCGATAAGGGGCAATCATGGAAGTTAAAGCGATTCATCGCGGCGCCCGTATCTCTGCACAGAAGACGCGTCTGGTTGCTGACCAGATCCGCGGCCTGTCGATCGAGCGCGCACTCAACGTGCTGACGTTCAGCCCGAAGAAGGCGGCTGGCATCGTGAAGAAGGTGGTTGAGTCCGCCATCGCGAACGCCGAGCACAACGAAGGCGCCGACATCGACGAGCTGAAGGTCAAGTCGATCTACATCGACAAGGCAACCTCGCTCAAGCGCTTCACCGCGCGTGCGAAGGGCCGTGGCAACCGCATCGAGAAACAAACCTGTCACATCACTGTGACGCTGGGCAACTAAGGGGTCACGATGGGACAGAAGATTCATCCGACTGGCTTCCGTCTGGCTGTCAGCCGTAACTGGGCTTCGCGTTGGTACGCAAGCAACACCCAGTTTGCCGGCATGCTCAAGGAAGACATCGAAGTTCGCGAGTTTCTGAAGAAGAAGCTGAAGAACGCTTCGGTGGGCCGCGTGGTCATCGAGCGTCCGGCCAAGAATGCACGTATCACCATTTACAGCTCGCGTCCGGGCGTGGTGATCGGCAAGAAGGGCGAGGACATCGAACTGCTGAAGGCAGAACTGCAGCGTCGCATGGGCGTGCCCGTGCACGTGAACATCGAAGAAATCCGCAAGCCGGAAGTCGATGCTCAGCTGATCGCCGATTCGATCACGCAGCAGCTCGAGCGCCGCATCATGTTCCGTCGCGCAATGAAGCGCGCGATGCAGAACGCGATGCGTCTGGGCGCCCAAGGCATCAAGATCATGAGCTCGGGCCGTCTGAACGGTATCGAAATCGCCCGTACCGAGTGGTACCGCGAAGGCCGTGTGCCCCTGCACACGCTGCGCGCCGATATCGACTACGGCTTCTCCGAAGCGGAAACCACCTACGGCATCATCGGTGTCAAGGTGTGGGTGTACAAGGGTGACCACCTCGGTCGCAACGACGCACCCGTCGTGGAAGAGCCGAAGGAAGACGAGCGTCGCCGCCGCCCGGGTCGCCCGGAAGGCCGTCGCCGTGAAGGCGATCGCCCGGCCGGTCCGCGTCGCGGTGCTGGTGCAGGTGCCCGTCGTGGCGCCGACGCCAAGACTGGAGAATAAACATGCTGCAACCTAAGCGCAGGAAGTACCGCAAGGAGCAGAAGGGCCGTAACACCGGTATCGCCACGCGCGGTAACGCCGTGTCGTTCGGCGAATTCGGCCTGAAGGCGATGGGCCGCGGCCGTCTGACCGCACGTCAGATTGAGTCGGCCCGTCGTGCGATGACCCGTCACATCAAGCGTGGCGGCCGCATTTGGATCCGGATTTTCCCGGACAAGCCGATCTCGAAGAAGCCTGCCGAAGTCCGTATGGGTAACGGTAAGGGCAACCCGGAATACTACGTGGCTGAAATTCAGCCGGGCAAGATGCTGTACGAAATGGACGGCGTTGGCGAAGAACTGGCACGCGAGGCATTCCGCCTGGCCGCTGCCAAGCTGCCGATCGCGACCAGCTTCGTGGTGCGTCAGGTCGGAACGTAAGGAGCACACACCATGAAAGCATCCGAACTGCGCGACAAAGATGTCGCCGGGCTGAACCAGGAGCTCTCCGAGCTGCTGAAGGCTCAATTTGGCCTGCGCATGCAAAAAGCGACGCAACAGCTGCAGAACACCAGCCAGCTGAAGAAGGTGCGTCGTGACATCGCGCGCGTCCGCACCGTGCTGGGCCAGAAGGGGAACCAGAAATGACTGAAGCCGCAACGTCCCTGAAGCGCACGCTCGTCGGTCGCGTTGTCAGCAACAAGATGGACAAGACCGTCACGGTCCTGATCGAAAACCGCGTCAAGCATCCGCTGTACGGCAAGTACGTGGTGCGCTCGAAGAAGTACCACGCGCACGACGAAGCCAACCAGTACAACGAAGGCGACAAGGTTGAGATCACGGAATCGCGTCCGCTCTCCCGCACCAAGTCTTGGGTGGTGTCGCGTCTGCTTGAAGCTGCACGCGTGATCTAAAACAACAGCGGAGTAGTTTGCTGTTGCAAGACCGAGATTATGTGATATAGTCTCGGTCTTTCCCTTTGAGAGAGTTGCTGGCGGCTAAGCTGGTGGCGCTGTAAGGGGAAAGGCGAATGGGCCAGGCGGCAATCGCCGTCGGGCAGCTACCGACTTCAAGTTGATCAACCCAATCGCAGTTGGCGCAATGCCAGCAGCCGGCGGGACCAAGACTGATCGCCTCTGCGCATTGTGCGTTTGGCGAATTAAGTTGGGACGAGAACACCATGATTCAGACAGAAAGCCGGCTCGAAGTGGCCGATAACACGGGTGCGCGTGAAGTCATGTGCATCAAGGTGCTGGGCGGTTCGAAGCGCCGCTACGCCAGCGTCGGCGACATCATCAAGGTCAGCGTCAAGGATGCTGCCCCGCGTGGTCGCGTGAAGAAGGGCGATATCTACAACGCTGTGGTGGTGCGTACCGCCAAGGGTGTGCGCCGTCCTGACGGCTCGCTCATCAAGTTCGACGGCAATGCCGCCGTGCTGCTGAACACCAAGCTTGAGCCGATCGGCACCCGTATCTTCGGGCCGGTCACTCGCGAACTCCGTACCGAGCGCTTCATGAAGATCGTGTCGCTCGCGCCGGAAGTGCTGTAATCGGAGGCCGCATGAACAAGATTCGCAAGGGCGATCGCGTCATCGTCCGCACCGGTAAAGACAAGGGTAAGCAAGGTACCGTGCTGTCCGTGCTCGCTGAGCACGTGACGGTGGAAGGTGTGAACGTTGCCAAGAAGCACGTGCGCCCGAACCCGATGCTGGGTACCTCGGGTGGTGTGGTCGACAAGGTCATGCCCATCCATATTTCGAACGTTGCGCTCGTGGATGCCAATGGCAAGCCGTCGCGCGTCGGCATCAAGGTTGAAGGCGGCGTGAAGACGCGCGTGCTGAAGACCACCGGTGCTGCCGTCGGCGCTTGATTCTGGGCGATAGAGAGGAGTTGAGCATGACTGCACGTCTGCAAGAGTTTTACAAAGAGAAGGTTGTGCCGGAACTGATCAAGCAGTTCGGCTACAAGTCCGTGATGGAAGTGCCGCGCATCACCAAGATCACCCTGAATATGGGTCTTGGCGAAGCGATCAATGACAAGAAAGTCATCGAGCACGCCACCGGCGACCTGATCAAGATCGCTGGCCAGAAGCCCATCGTGACGAAGGCCCGCAAGGCTATCGCCGGCTTCAAGATTCGTCAGGGTTACCCGATCGGCACGATGGTCACGCTGCGTGGCCAACGCATGTACGAATTCCTGGACCGCTTCATCACCGTGTCGCTGCCGCGCGTGCGTGACTTCCGCGGTGTGTCGGGCAAGGCGTTCGACGGTCGTGGCAACTACAACATCGGTGTGAAAGAGCAGATCATTTTCCCCGAAATCGAGTACGACAAGATCGACGCACTCCGTGGTCTGAACATCAGCATCACGACGACTGCGAAGAACGACGAGGAAGCGAAGGCGCTCCTCAATGCGTTCAAGTTCCCGTTCCGTAATTAAGGGGTTACCGTGGCTAAATTGTCTCTGATCGAACGCGAGAAGAAGCGTGCCAAGCTCGTGGCCAAGTACGCTGAAAAGCGCGCCGCTCTCGAAGCCATCGTGGCAGACCAAAGCAAGTCGGAAGAAGAGCGTTACGAAGCGCGTCTGAAGTTGCAAGCATTGCCGCGCAACGCGAACCCGACTCGTCAGCGCAACCGCTGCTCGATCACCGGTCGTCCCCGCGGTACGTTCCGTAAGTTCGGCCTGGCGCGTAACAAGCTCCGTGAGATCGCCTTCAAGGGCGAAATCCCGGGTCTGACGAAAGCCAGCTGGTAATCACGCACAGGCTACAGGAGAAACAGTATGAGCATGAGCGATCCGATCGCCGATATGCTGACGCGTATCCGCAACGCGCAAGCGGTGGAAAAAGCGTCGGTGGTCATGCCGTCGTCGAAGCTGAAGGTGGCAATCGCCACCGTCCTGAAGGACGAAGGCTACATCGACGAATTCGCCGTGACCGAGCAGGGTGGCAAGTCCACGCTGACGATTGGTCTGAAGTACTACGCCGGCCGTCCGGTCATCGAGCGCCTGGAGCGCGTCTCGAAGCCTGGTCTGCGTGTGTACAAGGGCCGTAACGAAATCCCGCAAGTGATGAACGGCCTGGGTGTTGCCATCATCTCGACCCCGCAGGGTCTGATGACGGACCGCCGTGCCCGCGCAACCGGTGTCGGTGGCGAAGTCATTTGCTACGTTGCCTAAGGGAGGGGAACCATGTCTCGCGTAGGTAAGGCTCCCATCGCGCTGCCCAAGGGCGCCGAAGTCAATTTCGCTGGTGGTCTGCTGACCGTCAAGGGCCCGCTGGGCACGCTGACGCAGCCGATTCACCAACTGGTTAAGGTCAACACCGACAACGGCACGATTACGTTCGAGCCGGCAGACGAGTCGCGTGAAGCCAATGCGTTGCAAGGCACGATGCGCGCCCTGACGGCCAACATGGTCAAGGGTGTGACGACGGGCTTCGAGCGCAAACTGAACCTGGTCGGCGTGGGTTACCGTGCTTCGCTTCAAGGCTCCGCCCTGAAGCTGCAACTCGGTTTCTCGCACGACGTGATCCATGAGATGCCGGAAGGCGTGAAGGCGGAAACGCCGACGCAAACCGAAATCATCATCAAGGGTTCGGACAAGCAGAAAGTTGGTCAGGTCGCTGCTGAAGTGCGTGGCTATCGTCCGCCTGAGCCCTACAAGGGCAAGGGTGTGCGCTACGCAGATGAGCGTGTGATCCTGAAGGAAACCAAGAAGAAGTAAGGTGCACATCATGAACAAAAATGACTCGCGTCTGCGCCGTGCACGTCAGACCCGCCTGAAAATCGCGGAACTGAACGTCGCCCGTCTGGCTGTGCACCGTACCAACCTGCACATTTATGCGCAGGTCTTCTCGGAAGACGGCACCAAGGTCTTGGCTTCGGCCTCGACGGCGGAAGCCGAAGTCCGCAAGGAACTGAACGGCAACGGTGGCAACACCGCTGCTGCGACCCTGGTGGGTAAGCGCATCGCCGAGAAGGCGAAGGCTGCCGGCATCGAAGCTGTGGCGTTCGATCGCTCGGGTTTCCGTTATCACGGTCGCGTAAAGGCTCTGGCCGACGCGGCTCGCGAAGCTGGCCTGAAGTTCTAAGCCGGCATAGAGGATATCGTCATGGCAAAAATTCAACCTAAGGTCCAAGGGGACGAGCGCGACGACGGTCTTCGCGAGAAGATGATCGCGGTCAACCGCGTGACCAAGGTGGTCAAGGGCGGCCGGATTCTCGGTTTCGCCGCTCTGACCGTGGTCGGCGACGGCGACGGTCGTATCGGGATGGGCAAGGGCAAGGCGAAAGAAGTGCCCGTGGCCGTGCAGAAGGCAATGGACGAAGCCCGTCGCAAGATGGTCAAGGTCCCGCTGAAGAACGGTACGCTACAACACGAAGTGGTTGGCAAGCATGGCGCCGCTAAGGTGCAAATGATGCCCGCGAAGGACGGTACTGGCGTGATCGCCGGTGGCCCGATGCGCGCCATCTTCGAAGTGATGGGCGTGACGAACATCGTGACCAAGTCGCACGGTTCGACCAATCCTTACAACATGGTGCGCGCAACGCTGGACGGCCTGCGCAAGATGAGCACCCCGGCTGAGATTGCCGCCAAGCGTGGCAAGTCGGTCGAAGAGATCCTCGGCTAAGCCGAAGGGATAGGTGAACGATATGTCGCAGAAAACCGTGAAAGTCCAACTCGTGCGTAGCCTGATTGGTACGCGCGAAGACCACCGCGCTACGGTGCGTGGCCTGGGCCTGCGCCGCATGAACTCGGTGTCCGAATTGCAGGACACGCCGGCAGTGCGCGGCATGATCAACAAGGTGTCCTACTTGGTCAAGGTCATCGGCTAAGGCAAGACGGAGAAGAACATGCAACTGAATAACCTGAAGCCGGCAGCCGGCGCCAAGCACGCCAAGCGCCGCGTCGGTCGCGGTATTGGTTCGGGCCTTGGCAAGACGGCTGGTCGTGGTCACAAAGGTCAGAAGTCGCGTTCGGGTGGTTTCCACAAGGTCGGCTTTGAAGGCGGCCAGATGCCCCTGCATCGTCGTCTGCCCAAGCGTGGTTTCACCTCGCTGACCAAGGAATTCACCGCTGAAGTGCGTCTGGGCGACCTGGCGGGCCTGCCGATCGAAGAAATCGATCTGCTGTCCCTCAAGCAAGCCGGCTTGGTGGGCGAAATGGTCCGCAGCGCGAAGGTGATCCTGTCGGGTGAAATCGACAAGAAGGTGACCCTGAAGGGTATCGGCGCAACGGCTGGGGCGAAAGCCGCAATCGAAGCGGCTGGTGGCTCGCTGGCCTAATAGCCTGCTGTTTCACACTGACGGAGCATCCGTTTGGCCACGGCGAAACCTAATGTGATGTCCCAGGCCAAGAACACGGCCAAGTACGGCGATCTTCGCCGTCGGCTGGTGTTCCTGGTTCTGGCACTGCTGGTGTATCGGATCGGCGCGCACATTCCTGTGCCTGGCATCGATCCGGATCAACTGGCGCAGCTTTTCCAACGGCAGTCGGGCGGCATCCTCGGGATGTTCAACCTGTTCTCCGGTGGCGCGCTGTCGCGGTTCACGGTGTTTGCGCTGGGGATCATGCCGTATATCTCTGCGTCGATCATCATGCAATTGCTGACGATCGTGCTACCGCAGCTGGAATCGCTCAAGAAGGAAGGTCAAGCTGGCCAGCGCAAGATTACGCAGTACACGCGCTACGGCACGGTTGTCCTGGCGACGTTTCAAGCGCTTGGGATTGCAGTGGCACTCGAAGCACAGCCCGGTCTGGTTCTGGATCCGGGTCTGGTGTTCCGAGCCACCGCAGTGATCACGCTGGTGACGGGCACGATGTTCCTGATGTGGCTGGGTGAGCAGATTACCGAGCGCGGTCTGGGCAACGGGATCTCGATCATCATCTTTGGCGGGATTGCAGCGGGTCTGCCTAACGCCATCGGCGGGTTGTTTGAGCTGGTGCGTACGGGGTCGATGGGGATTTTCTCCGCGATCCTGGTGGTGGCCATCATTGGCGCGGTGACTTTCGTGGTGGTGTTCATTGAACGCGGCCAGCGCAAGATCCTCGTCAACTACGCCAAGCGGCAGGTTGGTAACAAGATTTATGGCGGTCAGTCGTCGCATCTGCCGCTGAAGTTGAACATGGCTGGGGTGATTCCGCCGATCTTCGCATCGTCGATCATTCTGTTCCCGGCCACGATCGCAGGCTGGTTTACGGCCGGTAACTCAACGAATCCAGTTACACGATTCGTCAAGGATCTGGCAGCAACGCTGTCGCCGGGTCAGCCGGTGTACATCCTGCTGTATGCGGCGGCGATCATCTTCTTCTGTTTCTTCTACACGGCGCTGGTCTATAACAGCCGCGAAGTAGCGGATAACCTGAAGAAGAGTGGGGCGTTCATTCCGGGCATCCGTCCGGGCGAGCAAACCACGCGGTATATCGACAAGATTCTGGTGCGTCTGACCCTGGCGGGTGCGATCTACATCACGCTTGTGTGTCTGTTGCCGGAGTTCTTGGTGCTGCGCTGGAATGTGCCGTTCTACTTCGGTGGGACGTCGCTGTTGATCATCGTGGTTGTCACGATGGACTTCATGGCGCAAGTGCAGTCCTACGTGATGTCTCAGCAGTACGAGTCTTTGATGAAGAAGGCGAATTTCAAGGGAAACCTGACGCTCCGTTAAAAGAGCGGTCGCACGAAGCTAAAAGACATGGCTAAAGACGACGTGATTCAGATGCAGGGCGAGGTGCTGGAAAACCTTCCCAATGCAACGTTTCGCGTCAAGCTAGAGAACGGCCACGTAGTGTTAGGCCATATTTCCGGCAAGATGCGCATGCATTACATCCGCATCTTGCCCGGGGACAAGGTGACGGTCGAATTGACCCCGTATGATCTGTCCCGCGCGCGCATCGTATTCCGGGCGAAGTGAGCGGACTGGAATTGAAGGAAGAGGAAAATCATGAAAGTGCTGGCTTCTGTTAAGCGCATTTGCCGCAACTGCAAAATCATCAAGCGCAAGGGCGTGGTGCGTGTGATCTGCTCGTCGGACCCGCGTCATAAGCAGCGCCAAGGCTAATTTCGCAAAGAGGATTGACGAATGGCACGTATCGCAGGGGTCAACATCCCCAACCACCAACATACCGTGATCGGCCTGACGGCTGTCTATGGTATTGGCCGCTCGCGCGCTCAGAAGATTTGCGAGGTGACCGGTGTCCCGACCGACAAGAAGGTCAAGGACCTGACGGACGCTGACCTGGAAAAGCTGCGTGACGAAGTCAACAAGTTCACCGTCGAAGGCGATCTGCGCCGTGAAACGACGATGAACATCAAGCGCCTGATGGATCTGGGCTGCTACCGCGGCGTGCGCCATCGCAAGGGCCTGCCGATGCGTGGTCAGCGTACCCGCACGAATGCCCGTACCCGTAAGGGTCCGCGCAAGGCCGGCGTCGCGCTCAAGAAGTAATCCGTCGGGTAAAGGATAGGAACTATGGCAAAAGCAGCGAATACCGCCGCCCAGCGCGCGCGTAAGAAGGTTCGCAAGAACGTCGCCGACGGCATCGCGCACGTTCACGCGTCGTTCAACAACACGATCATCACGATCACCGACCGTCAGGGCAACGCCCTGTCGTGGGCGACGTCCGGCGGCCAAGGCTTCAAGGGCTCGCGCAAGTCGACGCCGTTCGCGGCGCAGGTCGCTGCTGAGAGTGCTGGCCGCGTGGCGCAGGACCAAGGCATCAAGAACCTGGAAGTGCGCATCAAGGGCCCGGGCCCGGGTCGTGAATCGGCCGTGCGCGCACTGAACAACCTGGGTATCAAGATCGCCGTGATCGAAGACGTGACGCCGGTGCCGCACAACGGCTGCCGTCCGCCGAAGCGTCGTCGCATCTAAGTAATTCGACCGGCTGCGCCAGTTGCTGGCGAGGCTGGTCCGCGGGTGCTATACTTGCCCGCTTGCCTGTCTTCCGGGTTTTCCGGAAGGCGGGTTTCGTCTTTTCATAAGCCCACTGTTCGTCACGATTCCGTTGGGAATCCGGTGATGGACCATCCGCGGAGTTTGTGCTGCGGATGACTGACAACAAAGGAACGCAACGTGGCACGCTATACCGGCCCCAAGGCGAAACTGTCTCGCCGCGAAGGTACTGACCTTTTTCTGAAGAGCGCGCGTCGCTCGCTCGCCGACAAGTGCAAGCTGGACAGCAAGCCTGGTCAGCACGGCCGCACTTCCGGTGCCCGCACCTCCGACTACGGCAACCAGCTGCGTGAAAAGCAGAAGGTCAAGCGCATCTACGGCGTGCTGGAGCGTCAATTCCGCCGCTACTTCGCTGAAGCTGACCGCCGCAAGGGCAACACGGGTGAAACCCTGCTGCAACTGCTGGAATCGCGCCTGGACAACGTCGTCTACCGCATGGGCTTCGGCTCGACCCGGGCTGAAGCACGCCAGCTGGTGTCGCACAAGGCGATCCTGGTGAACGGTCAAGCGCTGAACGTGCCGTCGGCCCAGATCAAGTCGGGCGACGTGATCGCCATCCGCGAAAAGTCGAAGAAGCAAGTGCGTATTGCTGAATCGCTTACGCTGGCTGAGCAGACCGGCTTCCCGATCTGGGTTGCTGTGGATGCCAAGAAGATGGAAGGCACGTTCAAGCAAGTCCCGGATCGTGCAGATATCGCCGGCGACATCAACGAAAGCCTGATCGTCGAATTGTATTCGCGTTGATGACGAGGCCCGTACCGCAAGGTGCGGGCTCGTGCGCCTTTTGGGGACGCTCATCGTCTACGACATTGTGTTCGCGCGCTGGGCATCGCTGGGGCGTCGATCCAATCCGAATCGTTACGTGCCGCAACGCGATTGCGGCACGCGCGTCTTCCGTCATGCGTTTCGTGGCGGATTCTTTTTAGTCCCCGTCAGCCTTATCGGTGTAACGAGCCGAGGGTATTGAAATAGGACAACCTAATGCAAACAGCACTCCTGAAGCCCAAAATTATTGCGGTTGAGCCGCTTGGCGATCATCACGCGAAGGTCGTCATGGAACCGTTCGAGCGCGGCTATGGCCACACGCTCGGTAACGCGCTGCGCCGCGTGCTGCTGTCGTCGATGGTCGGCTACGCTCCGACCGAAGTCACGATCGCTGGGGTCGTCCACGAGTATTCCACCATCGATGGCGTGCAGGAAGACGTCGTCAACCTGCTGCTGAACCTGAAGGGCGTGGTGTTCAAGCTGCACAACCGTGATGAAGTCACGGTGTCGCTGCGCAAGGAAGGCGAGGGTGTGGTGACCGCTGCCGATATCGAGCTGCCGCACGATGTCGAGATCATCAACCCGGGTCACGTGATCGCCAACCTGTCGGCTGGTGGCAAGCTGGATCTGCAGCTGAAGGTCGAGCAAGGCCGCGGCTATGTGCCGGGTAACGTGCGCAAGTTCGGCGATGAGTCGAGCAAGGTGATCGGCCGCATCGTGCTGGACGCGTCGTTCGCGCCGGTGCGCCGCGTGTCGTACGCCGTTGAGTCCGCGCGTGTGGAACAGCGTACCGACCTCGATAAGCTGGTGATGAACATCGAAACCAACGGTGTGATCTCGCCGGAAGAAGCGATCCGCCAGTCGGCTCGCATCCTGGTGGATCAACTGTCGGTGTTCGCTGCCCTGGAAGGCACCGAAAGCGCCGCCGAAGCCGCCGCCGCCCGCGCACCGCAGATCGATCCGATTCTGCTGCGCCCGGTCGATGACCTGGAGCTGACGGTGCGTTCGGCCAACTGCCTGAAGGCCGAAAACATCTACTACATCGGCGACCTGATCCAGCGTACCGAGAACGAGTTGCTGAAGACCCCGAACCTGGGTCGCAAGTCGCTCAACGAGATCAAGGAAGTCCTCGCTTCGCGTGGCCTGACGCTCGGCATGAAGCTCGAGAACTGGCCGCCCGCAGGTCTCGAGAAGTAATTGCAAGTTGTCGGCCGGTGCGTGTGCATCGGCCGGTCTTCCCGCCGTTGCTGTCTGAGCGGCCTATTGTTAAAGCTACCGGCCCGCGCCTCGCAAGGGGTGATAGAAGAGCTGGTCAAACACTCTTAAGAAGGAATCATCATGCGTCACCGTCATGGTTTGCGGAAACTGAACCGCACCTCGTCGCACCGTCTCGCGATGCTGCGCAACATGTCCAACTCGCTGCTGCAGCACGAGCTGATCAAGACCACCCTGCCGAAGGCCAAGGAACTGCGCAAGGTTGTCGAGCCGCTGATCACGCTGGCCAAGAAGGACACCGTTGCCAACCGCCGTCTGGCATTCGCCCGCCTGCGCGACCGCGACATGGTCACCAAGCTGTTCACGGAACTGGGCCCGCGTTTCGCGACCCGTCCGGGCGGCTACACCCGTATCCTGAAGTTCGGCTTCCGCCAGGGCGACAATGCGCCGATGGCACTGGTCGAGCTGCTGGACCGTCCGGAAGTTGCTGAAGCGGTCGACGCCGAAGCTGCCGCCGAATAAGGTCAGCCTAGATTTCCTGGTGTGACACGACGTCGCGCCGGGTGAGCCGCCAAATGCGTGTTTTCATGCGCATTACAATGAAGCCAGGATTCGCATCCTGGCTTTTTTGTTATCTGCGTCGGGTCTTCTTTCAACCCCGGGCGCGCGTGTGGAGAAGGGATGTCTGACGGAACCGATGTGCTGCTCGTCTTGACCAACGTGCCTGATGCCGACAGCGCCGACCGGGTGACTAAATTCGTGTTGGAATCGCGGGTGGCGGCCTGTGTCAATCGCTTGCCGGAGTGCGCTTCGACGTACTGGTGGAACGGTGTGTTGGAGCGCGCAACCGAGATCCCCTTGCTGATCAAGACCACACGAGCCGCCTACCCAGCGCTGGAGGCCGCGGTGTGCCAGGCGCATCCGTATGAGGTGCCTGAAATCATCGCTGTGCCAGTGGTGGCAGGTTTGCCGGCCTATCTTGCGTGGGTGGCTGGCGAAACGCGCCCCGCTTCTGTTTGATGTCCGATTGCCGTTGATATGACTTCCTCTTCGTTTCCGTCGATGCGGCGCGTGCTGCAACTGCTGATGTTGCTGATGGCTGTGGCGATGCTGCGGTCGCCTGCCTACGCCGGAGATGAGTTCCTGCCGCCTGAGCAGGCTTTCCGCTTTTCCGCCACGCAGTTGGACGGACAAACCGTTGAGGTCAAGTTCGGCATCGCCGACGGCTACTACATGTATCGCGAGCGGCTGGCTGTCGCTGCGGATCCGGCAGGGGTCACCTTTGCGCCGCTCGAGCTCCCCGCGGGCAAGATCAAACACGACGAGAACTTCGGCAAAGAGGTGGAAACCTATCGCCACGAACTCGTCTTCTACGTGAAGGCGCAAAACGCCTCCATGCCGTTCACGCTGATCGTCACTTCGCAAGGCTGCGCGGATCAGGGGCTGTGCTATCCGCCGATGAAGAGCCGGTTCCAGGTCCGCCAGGCAGCTGCTTCGGCCGTGCCGGTGGCGCCGGCCGCCACGACGGCGGATGGCATCGAGCCTGAAGGCAAGCAAGGACGTATTGCCAGCACACTCGACAGCGGCAACCTCGGCGCGATCGCTGCGCTGTTCTTTGGTCTGGGCTTGCTGCTGACCTTTACGCCGTGTGTGCTGCCGATGTTGCCGATCGTGTCGGCCATCGTGGTGGGAGAGCACGCCACGCGCATGCGGGCGGCATTCGTGTCGGTGGCCTACGTGCTCGGCATGGCCATCGTTTATACAGCGCTTGGCGTGGCCGCCGGCCTGGCAGGCCAAGGACTGCAGGCGGCGCTGCAGAATGCCTGGGTGCTGGGCGCCTTTGCATTGCTGATTGCGCTGCTGTCGTTGTCGATGTTCGGCTTGTACGAGCTGCAGTTGCCGGCGGCTTGGCATCACCACTTGACGCAAGCGTCCAACAAGCTCAGTGGAGGTCAGGTGGTGGGGGCTGCCGTCATGGGTGCGCTATCTGCCTTGATTGTGTCGCCGTGCGTGACCGCACCGCTGGCTGGGGCGCTGGTCTATATCTCGCAGACGGGCAACGCCGCGGTGGGCGGCACGGCGCTGTTCGCGCTGTCCATGGGGATGGGCGTTCCGCTGATTCTCGTGGGCGTGGGCGCGGGCAATCTGCTGCCGCGTTCGGGGCATTGGCTGGTGGTGACCAAGGCGGTCTTTGGCTTCATCCTGCTGGCGGTGGCCTGGTACATCGTGCAGCCGGTGCTGCCCTCGTGGGTAGCAATGGTCGGCTGGGGTGCGTTGCTGATCGGCGCGGCCGTGTTTCTGCGAACGTTCGATTCGCTGCCCGATGGCGCAGGCAACGTGCAGCGCTTGGGTAAGGTGATCGGCGTGGTGCTGGCGCTGGCCGGCGCGGCCCAGTTGGTGGGCGTGGCCGCAGGCGGGCGCGATCCGCTGCAGCCGTTGGCGGGCGTGCTGCGCGCCTCAACGATGACGAGCGCATCCACGTTGACCTTCAAGCGCGTGAAGAGCGTGGCTGAGCTCGATGCTGAGGTGCGCAACGCCAGCGCAGCGGGCAAACCTGTGATGCTCGATTTCTACGCCGAATGGTGTGTGAGTTGCAAGGAGATGGAGCACCTGACGTTCGCCGATGCGCGGGTGCGCTCGGCGCTCGCCGATGTGGTGTTGCTGCAGGCCGACGTGACGGCCAACAACGCAGATGACCAGGCGCTGCTCAAGCGCTTCGGTCTGTTCGGCCCGCCTGGCACGATCTTCTTTGATACGCAGGGTCGCGAGGTTCAGGCCCGCGTGATCGGCTTTGAGCGTGCCGACACGTTCCTCGCCAGCCTGCGCCGCGCGCTAGGTGCAAGCGGCGCAGCACAGACGGCGAAGGCTTCCACCTGATCAGCCGCGCAGCAACCGGGCGGCGTCCAATGCGAAGTAAGTCAGGATGCCATTCGCGCCAGCGCGCTTGAACGCCAGCAGCGACTCCAGCACCACCTTGTCGTGATCCAGCCAGCCGTTCTGCGCGGCGGCTTTCAGCATCGCGTATTCACCACTCACCTGATAGACGTAGGTCGGGAAGCGGAACTCATCCTTCACGCGCCGCACGATGTCGAGGTACGGCATGCCGGGCTTGACCATCACCATGTCGGCGCCTTCGGCGATGTCGAGCGCCACTTCGCGCAGCGCTTCATCCGAATTGGCCGGGTCCATCTGGTAGGTCATCTTGTTGCCCTTGCCCAGGTTGGCTGCCGAGCCCACCGCATCACGGAACGGGCCGTAGAACGCTGAAGCGTACTTGGCCGCGTAGGCCATGATGCGCGTGTAGATGTGGTCGTCGTGCTCCAGCGCCAGGCGGATCGCGCCGATGCGGCCGTCCATCATGTCCGACGGCGCGACGATGTCCACACCTGCCGCGGCTTGCACCAGTGCCTGCTGCGTCAGGATCTCGACCGTCTCTTCGTTGAGCACATAGCCGTTGGCATCGAGCACGCCGTCCTGGCCGTGACTCGTGTACGGATCGAGCGCCACATCGGTCAGGATGCCCAGCTCGGGAAAGCGTGCCTTGAGCGCTTTCACCGCACGCGGGATCAGGCCGTCCGGGTTGGTAGCTTCAATGCCGTCCGGCGTCTTGATCGACGGCTCGATCACCGGGAACAGCGCCAGCACCGGAATGCCCAGTTGCACGCATTGCTCGGCCACGCTCAGCAACACGTCGACCGACACGCGTTCGACGCCGGGCATCGACGGCACGGCCTGGCGCACATTGGTGCCTTCGAGGATGAAGACCGGGTAGATCAGATCGTCGGCGGTGAGGCGCGATTCGCGCATCATGCGGCGGGAGAAATCGTCGCGGCGCATGCGGCGCGGACGATGATCGGGGAAGCTCGAGATCATTTCAGCAGACCCTAAGAACACACTGTGAACTTTGAAAACTTTCTTGGCGATTATCCCTCTTACGCTCGGACAATGCGCCAGCGACGCTGATGCAGCGTCCCCCGCGGCTCCTCCCTGACGCGGGTTCCCATCGATGGCTCGATGGGGTCGTTACCCCCGTTGCGCGTTTGGCGACGGGGTTTTTTTTGCCGGTTCGGCAGATGGTGTGGACTGCGGCGCCGGCTCCAGTGCCTCGGGCAGGCACAGCCAGCCTGCGACAATTCGCTGCGCCTCTTCGATGCCGCGACGCTTCAGGCTCGAGAACAACTGCACGGTGAGCGACACGTCGCCCTCGATCTGCGCGCGGTAATCGGCCAGCACCTTGCGTGCCGCCATCAGCGCGCGCGAGGCATCGTTGTTGGTCAGCTTGTCCGCCTTGGTGAGCAGCACGTGAATCGGCTTGCCCGTGGGCAGGAACCACTCGACCATCTGGCAATCGAGATCCGTGAAGGGGCGGCGCGCATCCATCATGATGACCAGGCCAGCGAGCTGCTGGCGCGCCTTGACGTAGTCGCCCAGCAGGTGGACCCAGTGCGACTTGGTCTCGCCCGGCGCTTCGGCATAGCCGTAACCTGGCAGGTCGACCAGGAAGCCGAGCGGGTCTTCCGCCTTGGCCGGCATCACCGAGAAGTAGTTGATGTGCTGCGTGCGACCAGGCGTCTTACTGGAGAACGCCAGCCGCTTCTGGTTGCACAGGATGTTGATCGCGGTGGATTTGCCTGCGTTGGAGCGGCCCGCAAACGCGACTTCCGGCACAGCGGTTGCCGGTAAATCACGCAAATGATTGACGGTGATGAAGAAACGGGCTTGATGCAGAAGCGACATGCGCGGCAGTACCTGTAGACTGCAGTTCAGAACTGCGTGGTTGCTGCGCCGCGAGGTCGCATTGCAGAGGCGTTATTGTACAATACGCCGGTTTACGGACGTCCCCACCAGATCCGTCGCAGGACCGCCCCGAGGCCCGGGCCGGTCCGTTTTCATGCACGGTTCCGGTACGAGGAGAAGGGGATGCCCGGCGCCGCAGGGTCCGGCATTAGGCGGCGCACGCAGCATTCGAAAACAATCTAACAAGGTGTGCGAATGAACCGCATCGCGAACGTTTTGGCTGTTGCAGCGCTGTCCCTGGCATCGGCTTTCTCCGTGGCCCATGCCGAAGAACAAAAAGTCGCCAAGGCGGATGCGGCGCGCGGCGAGACGATCTTCAACACCGGTGTTCCTGCCAACGGCGTGCCCGCGTGTACCAGCTGCCACGGTGCCGGCGGCAACAGCGCGATGAACGTCAACCCCAAGCTCGCGGGCCAGCACGCCGAGTACATCGAAAAGCAACTCAAGGATTTCAAGGCCAAGACCGAGCGCAACCAGCCGGTCATGTCGCTGTACGCCAGCGCGCTGTCCGATCAGGATATGAAGGACGTTGGCGCCTACCTGGGCAAGCAAGCCGCCTGGAAGCCGGGCTCGGCCAAGAACAAGGACACCATCGAGCTGGGCCAGAAGCTATATCGCGGCGGTGATGCCAAGCGTGGTATCGCAGCGTGCGCGGCCTGCCATGGTCCGACCGGTGCCGGCATCCCGGCACAGTATCCGCGTATCGCCGGCCAGTTTGCCGAATACACCGAGGCGCAATTGGTGGCGTTCCAGAACGGCACGCGCAAGAACAGTGTGCAAATGCATGATCTGGCAGGGCGCATGACGGCCGATCAGATCAAGGCCGTGGCGGACTACATCGCCGGTCTGCGCTAATCCGCCGCACCCGACCGTCGTTTGACGGTCGCACAATCAACAAGAAAACAGGGTGGCAATGCGCCTGGCATCGCCACCCTGTTTTCGTTTCTGAATAGCGTTGTCCCGCATGACTTCTGCCTCCACCTCCGGCGTTCAGATCCGCACCCGTCGCCGCGCGCTGCGCGAAACGGTCGAGCTGCTGTCGTCGATGCGCTTTGCGATCAGCCTGCTGACGGTGATCGCCATTGCCAGCGTGATCGGCACGGTGCTCAAGCAGAACGAGCCGTATCCGAACTACGTCAACCAGTTCGGGCCGTTCTGGGCCGATGTGTTCCGCTCGCTGACGCTGCCCACGGTCTACAGCGCGTGGTGGTTTCTGCTGATCCTGGCGTTCCTGGTGGTGTCGACCTCACTGTGCATCGTGCGCAACGCGCCGAAGATGCTGGCCGACATGCGTACCTGGCGCGAGAACGTGCGTGAGGGCAGCCTGCGAGCGTTCCACCACAAGGACGAATTCGACACGCAGGCCGATACTGCTACCGTGACGGCCCGTCTGGCGGCGCTTGCGCAGAATCGCGGTTTCCGCATCAAGGCGTTTGCCCGCGACGGCGGTGCGACACTGATTACGGCAAAAGCGGGCTCCGGCAACAAGATCGGCTACATCCTAGCGCACACGGCCATCGTCGTGATCTGCATTGGCGGGCTGTTGGATGGCGACATGATGATCCGCGCGCAGATGTGGTTTGGCGGCAAGTCGCCGATCAAGGGCAATGCGGTCATCAGCGAGATCGGGCCGGAGCATCGCCTGTCGACGTCCAATCCGGGCTTTCGTGGCAATGCCTTCGTGCCGGAAGGCTCCACCGTCAGCACGGCGATCCTGAACATTGGCGATGGCGCGCTGATCCAGGATCTGCCGTTCATGATCACGCTCAAGAAGTTCACGGTGGAGCATTATTCGACTGGCATGCCCAAGCTGTTCGCCAGCGACATCGTCGTGACGGACCGCCGCACCGGCAAGCAGACCGATGCACGTGTCGAGGTGAACAAGCCGTTTGTGGTTGACGGCGTGGCGATCTACCAGTCGAGTTTTGAAGATGGCGGCTCCAAGCTCAAGCTGATGGGCTTCCCGATGCAGGGTGCCGACGCGAAGACCTTCGCGCTGTCCGGCGCGGTGGGGCAAAACACCAAGCTGACCGGCCACGGCGCCGACTACACCGTTGAGTTCAGCGATTTCCGCCTCATGAACATCGAGACGGTGACGGACGCCTCCGGCAAGCCCGATGCGCGTGGCGTCGGCAAGAAGGGTAGTGCGGATAGCGGCCTCCGGGCTGAACTCGGCAACATCACCAAGATGACGCAGGATCGTGATCTGCGTAACGTCGGGCCGTCTGTGCAGTACAAGCTGCGCGATGCTAACGGCCAGGCGCGCGAGTTCAGCAACTACATGCTGCCGATCACGCTGGACGGGCAGTCGGTGTTCCTCGCCGGCGTGCGCACGCAGCCGGACGAGCCGTTCCGCTATCTGCGCATTCCCGCAGATACGCAAGGCACCGTGAACGAGTGGATGCGCCTGCGCGCCGCGCTGCAGAACCCGGCGCTGCGAGGCGAGGCGGCGCGCCGCTTTGCGTTGCTCTCCATGCCGGGCGACGACCGCGCCACGCTGCGCCAGCAATTGACAGAAAGCGCTCAGCGCGCGCTCGACCTGTTTGCCGGCGCTGTCGCCGAAAAGGGCGTCCCTGCCGATGCGCAAGGCGGCTTTGCTGCCATGGCGACCTTCCTGCAGAAGTCCGTGCCCGAAGGCGAGCGCGAGAAAGCGGCCGACGTGCTGATGAAGATCATCAACAGTTCGATGTGGGAGTTGTGGCAACTGGCGCGCGCGCAAGATGGCTTGCCTGCGCCTGCCGTCGACGCCGCCAGCAGCCAGTGGCTACAGAGCGCAATCAACTCGATCTCCGACAGTTTCTTCTACGGCGCGCCCGTGTATCTGCAGCTCACCGACTTCCAGCAGGTGCAGGCCAGCGTGTTCCAGCTCACCCGTGCGCCGGGTAAAAACATCGTGTATCTTGGGTCGTTGCTGCTGGTGCTGGGCGTGTTCTCGATGTTCTACGTGCGGGAGCGCCGCTGGTGGCTGTGGGTCCGCCCGCACTCCGGCGAGTCTGCTGACGCCACCCCCGGCGCCCATGTGCTGACCGCCATGTCGACCACACGCCGCACGCTCGATTTTGACCGCGAGTTCGAGCGCCTCAAGCACGATGTCCGCGCCGCCGCGGGCGCCACTGACACACGCAGCGACGCCTCCGCGGCAGACGCTGCCCCAAAATCAACGAAGTGAGCAGGTGATGGACGCGACCAATCCCCCCAAACTGTCTGCAGCGACCGTGGCGACCGCTGATCTGGGTGCGTTGGAGCGCCCGTCGTACTTCCGCCGCCTGGGCTGGTTCGACTGGCTCTTTGCGCTGTTGCTGGCGGCCGGCGCCGGCTACGCCTTCTCGCGCTACGGCGCCTATATGGATGGCTACGAGCGCGGCATTCTCGTTGCCGCCGTGCCGGCCTTTGCATGGCTGGGCTGGACGTGGAAGCCGGTGCGTATGCTGATGATCGGCATCGCCGTGCTGGCGTTGTTTGGCGTCTCGCAGTACAGCGGTGCCAATGGCCCGGAGCTTGCCCGCGCCGAACAAGCGTTCTTCCTCAAGTATTTCCTCGCCAGTCAGTCGGCCATCCTGTGGATGAGCGCGCTGATCTTCCTGTCCACGCTGTTCTTCTGGATGGGGCTGGTGCTGCGCTGGGAGGCGGGCAGCTCGATCGGCAGCTCGATGTGTTGGGCGGCGGTGGTGCTGGGCCTGACCGGCATGCTGGTGCGCTGGTACGAGTCGTACCTAGTGGGCGCGGACATCGGCCACATTCCCATCTCGAATCTGTATGAGGTGTTCATCCTCTTCACGCTGATCACCTCGTTGTTCTATCTGTACTACGAGCAGCGCTACAAGACGCGCGCGTTGGGGCCGTTCGTGATGCTGGTGGTGTCAGCGGCGGTGGGCTTTCTGCTGTGGTACACGGTGTCGCGCGGCGCGCAGGAGATCCGGCCGCTGGTGCCGGCGTTGCAAAGCTGGTGGATGAAGATCCACGTGCCGGCCAATTTCATCGGCTACGGCACGTTCGCGCTGGCGGCGATGGTGGGCGCGGCATACCTGCTCAAGGAACATGGGATGCTGGTCGACCGCCTGCCCTCGCTCGAAGTGCTGGACGATGTGATGTACAAGGCCATCGCCGTCGGCTTTGCGTTCTTTACCGTCGCGACGATCCTGGGTGCGCTCTGGGCGGCCGACGCTTGGGGCGGCTACTGGAGCTGGGACCCGAAGGAAACCTGGGCGCTGATCGTCTGGCTGAACTACGCGGCTTGGCTGCATATGCGGCTGATGAAGGGGCTGCGTGGGCGCATGGCGGCATGGTGGGCGCTGGTCGGGCTGCTGGTGACGACGTTCGCCTTCTTGGGCGTGAACATGTTCCTGTCGGGCCTGCACAGCTACGGCGAGCTGTAATTCGCCGATCACAAAATTTCCTCAGCGGACTGGAATAAAGACGCGCCCAGCGTGTTTACTGCTCTGTGAGGGCACCTCGTTTTCCCCTTACCGTGCCCTCCACCCCAAGGAGAACAAGATGAGCCAGTCCGCAGCTTCCATTCAGTCGTTCCGTCCACGCATGGCGTTGGCCGGTGCCGTGATGCTTGCCGCCCTCGGTTTGGCCGGCTGCAGCAGCATGGGCATGGGGATGTCCTCCACACCGTCGGCCGTCAAGGTCACCAACGGCACCCTGACTGACCAGCACGGCATGACGCTGTACACGTTCGATCGCGACGCCGCCGCCGGCAAGAGCGCATGTAACGGCAAGTGCTCCGACAACTGGCCGCCGCTGGCCGCCAATGACGCCGACCAACCTTCCGGCGACTACACCATCATCACCCGCGACGACGGCAAGAAGCAGTGGGCCTATCACGGCAAGCCGCTCTATCTGTGGAGCAAGGACAAGATGCCCGGCGACCAGACGGGTGATGGCTTCATGAACGTCTGGCACATCGCCAAGCCATAAGCGCTCCGTCCTCGCTCGCGCCGACATGTCCGATCTGGCGAGCCGGCTGATCGCGCTTACGCCGCGACTGCGCCGGCACGCGCGCGGTCTGGTGCACGATGCCAGCCGCGCCGACGACCTCGTCCAGGACACGCTGGAACGCGCCTGGCGCTACCGCTGGCACTTCCAGTTCCGGCCCCGGCTGGGCGGTATGGGCGAGGGGGACGGCCTGTTCGCGTGGTTGCTGACCATCATGCATCGCTTGCACCTCAATGCCGTGCGTCGGCCCGACCGGATCGAGTTGACCGACGCACCGCCCGACATCCCCTTCGAAGAGGACCCCGGCCTGCGGCGCGATCTGCTGCGCGCGCTGGCGACGCTGCCAGAAGACCAACGCGCTGTGCTGCTCCTCGTGGGTCTGGAGCAGTTCGCCTATCAGGAAGCCGCCGATGTGCTGGGCGTGCCGCTGGGCACGGTGATGTCGCGGCTGTCGCGCGCACGTGAGCGCATGCGGGTGGCACTCGACGGTGCGTCCGCGCCCCGTTCCTCCGGTGATAGCAGCCCAGCGCTGCACCGCGTGAAGTGAGGCCGACCATGTCTGCCATCCACATCGACGAACTCCACGCCTACGCCGATGGGCGCTTGCCCCCCGCGCGCCGTGCCGCGGTGGAGGCGTACTTGGCTGCGCACCCCGCTGCGGCGGCTGAGGTCGCCGCGTGGCGTCAGGCCGATATGCAGTTGCATCGCGCGCTGGATCCGCTGCTGAACGAGCCCGTGCCCCAGCGCCGCATTCCTGCGGCGATCCTCGCGGCTGCGCAGCGCCCGGCAAGAGCGGGGTTTGGCGCGATGCGGGGCTGGGGCATGGTGGCGGCCGGCGTCGCGTGCCTCGCCCTTGGCACTGGAGCAGGTTGGCTAGGTCGAGGCGCCCTGGAGCGCACGGTGCCGATGCAACGCTTTGCCAACGACGCACTCGTATCGCACGTTGTCTTCTCCCCTGAGTCGAAACACATGGTGGAGGTGCCGGCCAATGAAGAGGCACACCTCGTCACTTGGCTGTCGCGGCGCCTGGACGCGCAACTGCACATTCCTGACCTGACGCCGCTCAGCTACCGGCTGGTGGGTGGGCGCCAAACCGTATCGGCAGATATGCCCACGGCCATGCTGATGTACGAAGGGCCGGGCGGCACGCGCATCTCCGTGCAATTGCGTCGCATGCCGAACAACCGCGACACCGGTTTCCGGCTGGAGACCTTGGCACCGGACAACCGCGTGCTGCAGGCGATCCACCCGACTGCCGATCATCCGCCGCCGATGGCGTTCTACTGGGCCGATCGCGGCTTGGGGTTTGCGGTCTCGGGCCCGCTGTCGCGCGGGCAGTTGCTGGAGGTGGCGCAGGTGGTCTACCGGCAGTACGGCGAATTCACCGCGCCGGTGCCTAGGAAGGAATAGCGCCACTTTTTTTTTGCCCGCGCTGTCAGGTTGGCGGCGCGGGCACGACCAACGCACATGGGACAGCGTTCCCGCACAACGAGGACCACCGATCATGCTGATCAAGACCGACCGCTGGCTGCACGGCGAAGACATCCCCGCCAGCGAGATCACGCCCCAGCACATCTTTGAGCAGCGCCGCCGCTTCCTGGCCGCCGCCGCCATGGGGACCGCTGGTGCGGCACTCACGCCGTGGGCTTCGCGCGAGGCGTTTGCTGTCAGTGCGCCGCTGGCCAAGCTGGCCGCCAAGCCCAACCCCGCCTACACCACGGTCGAGAAGGCCACGCCCTACGACCAAGTCACCACGTACAACAACTTTTACGAGTTCGGCACCGACAAGTCCGACCCGGCGCGTTACGCCGGCACGCTGCGCCCGCATCCGTGGCAGGTCAGCGTGGAAGGTTTGGTGAAGACGCCCAAAACCTACGATTTGGACGACCTGATGAAGCTCGCGCCGATGGAGGAGCGCGTCTACCGCCTGCGCTGCGTGGAGGGGTGGTCGATGGTGATTCCGTGGGCCGGCTTTCCGCTGGCGGAGCTGATCAAGCGGGTGGAGCCGCAGGGCAGCGCCAAGTACATCCAGTTCATCTCGCTGGCTGACAAGCGCCAGATGCCCGGCATCAGCAGCCCGGTGCTGGAGTGGCCGTACAGCGAGGGCCTGCGCCTGGACGAGGCGATGCACCCACTGGCGTTGCTGACCTTCGGCCTCTACGGCCAGGTGCTGCCGAATCAGAACGGCGCGCCGGTGCGCGTGGTGGTGCCGTGGAAGTACGGCTTCAAGAGCGCCAAGTCGATCGTCAAGATCCGCTTTGTCGACAAGCAGCCGCCCACCAGCTGGAACATCGCCGCAGCCAACGAATACGGCTTCTACTCCAACGTGAACCCGACCGTGGATCACCCGCGCTGGAGCCAGGCCACCGAGCGCCGCATCGGCGAAGACAAGGGCGGCTTCGGCGGCCTGTTCGCGCCCAAGCGCAAGACGCTGATGTTCAATGGCTACGACCAGGTTGCGCCGCTGTACGCGGGCATGGACCTGCGCAAGAACTTCTGAGGACGACATGAAACTGCTGCCGCCCATGCTGTCGCCCAAGCAACTGCGCGTGGTGAAGATCGCCGTGTGGTTGGTGGCGCTCGTGCCGTTCCTGCGCATCGTGTTCCTGGGCGCGACCGATCAGTTCGGGCCGAACCCGCTGGAGTTCGTCACGCGCTCGACCGGCACGTGGACGCTGGTGCTGCTGTGCTGCACGCTGGCCATCACGCCGCTGCGCCGGCTCACGGGCATGAACTGGCTCATCCGCCTGCGCCGCATGTTGGGGCTCTACACGTTCTTCTACGGCACGATCCACTTCCTGATCTGGCTGCTGGTCGATCGCGGGCTCGATCCGGCGTCGATGCTGAAAGACATCGTCAAGCGGCCGTTCATTACCGTGGGCTTTGCGGCGTTCGTGCTGATGATCCCGCTCGCTGCCACGTCCACCAACGCGATGGTGCGGCGCCTCGGCGGCAAGCGCTGGCAGTGGCTGCATCGTCTCGTGTACGTGACGGGCGTGCTCGGCATCCTGCACTACTGGTGGCACAAGGCCGGCAAGCATGACTTTGCCGAGGTATCGATCTATGCGGCCGTGATGGCGGTGTTGCTGGGGCTGCGCGTGTGGTGGGCATGGCGTGGCGCACGGCAGGGTGCCATGGCGGGCGGTGCCATGCCGGCGCGCGATTGATCGATGCGGATCCCCAAAGAAAAAGCCTCGCGGTTGCGAGGCTTTTTTCTTGCGGTCAGGCCGGCTTATGCCGGGAACAGACGCTCACCGCGGATCAGGTCTTCAAAGCACTCGCGCTCGCGTGCCAGGTGGACCTTGTCGCCATCGACGATGACTTCCGCCGCGCGGTTGCGCGTGTTGTAGTTCGAGCTCATCGTGAAGCCGTACGCGCCGGCCGACAGAACGGCCAGCAGGTCGCCGGCTTGCACGGCCAGCGAGCGATCACGGCCGAGCCAGTCGCCCGATTCGCACACCGGGCCGACCACGTCGTAGACGACCGGCGCGCTTTCGCCTTCTCGCACTGCAACGATGTGGTGATACGCCTCATACATTGCGGGACGCGCCAGATCGTTCATGGCCGCATCGACAATGCAGAAGTTTTTGCTGGCACCTGGCTTGAGGTATTCGACACGCGTCAGTAGCAGACCAGCGTTACCCACCAGCGAGCGGCCCGGCTCGAACAGCACGGTGCGATCGCCAAAGCCGCGCTGCTCGACGCGATCCAGCAGCGTGCGTGCAAAGGCGGTGATATCCGGCGGCGTCTCATCCGTGTACGTGATACCCAGGCCGCCGCCCACGTCGATGTGCGACAGGCGGATGCCCTCGGCGTCGAGCTTGGTCACCACGTCGAGCACCTTGTCCAGCGCATCGAGGTACGGCGACACCTCGGTGATCTGCGAGCCGATATGGCAATCGATGCCGACCACGCGCAGGTTGGGCATTGCAGCGGCTGCGCGGTAGGTCGGCAGCACCTCGTCAAACGCCACGCCAAACTTGTTGCCCTTCAGGCCCGTCGAGATATACGGGTGGGTCTTCGCATCCACGTCGGGGTTGACGCGCAGCGATACCGGCGCGGTCTTGCCCATTGAGGCGGCTACGTCGTTCAGGCGGTGCAGCTCGGGGATCGACTCCACGTTGAAGCACGCCACGCCGACTTCCAGCGCGAAGCGCATTTCGTCCGCGCTTTTGCCCACGCCCGAGAACACGACCTTTGATGCCGGCGCGCCAGCCGCCAACACGCGCTTGAGCTCGCCGGCGGACACGATGTCGAAACCTGCGCCAAGCTGCGCGAACACTTGCAGCACGGCCAGGTTCGAGTTTGCTTTCACGGCGTACTGCACGTGCGCGTTGCGACCCTCGCACGCGGCGGCATAGGCACGATAGTTTGCTGTGAGCGCAGTGCGCGAATACACGTACGTGGGCGTGCCGAACTGCGCGGCAATCGCGTCGAGCGCGACGCCTTCGATCATCAGCGCGCCTTGCTGGCGGATCAGGGACTCGGACATGAGCGGGAGCATTCAAGGCGTCGCGCCAGATTTGGTGGGCGACGCCGGTTGGGCAAAAGAGGCGGGATCAGCGATTGGCGGGCACCGCGCTGGCGGCGTCCGCAGCCGGTTTGGCGCCCGGCACCGGGGGCTGCGGCACGGCGTTCGGGCCGGCGATGCCTGGGTCGGTTGTTTCGGGTGCGGTCGGTGCAGACGGCACCTTGGGCATGTACAGCGGCCCGCGAATCCCGCAGCCGGATAGGCCTGCAACCGTCAGGGTCAGGCCGACAATGGCTACAATGGCGGCGGTTCGTATCATCGGATGATGGTGCAGAAAGAGATGCCCAAGGATGTGTCCCTTGCGGCGATCGGAGTCATATGGGGCAAGGCGCCAACGGGTCAGAAACTGCCTGCGTGCCGCGCCCGCGCAAGATTTTGGAGTGTAGCATGCCCCCCCTGAGCGAATCGGAGTTCCTGGCCCTGGCCGATGCCGAACTCACCCGCATCGAAAGCATTGTTGAAATTGCTGCCGACGAGTCGGATGCCGACATCGAAGTCACCCGCACCGGCAACGTGCTGACGCTCGAGTTTGACGATGGCTCGAAGATCATCGTCAACAGCCAGGCACCCATGCAGGAACTGTGGGTGGCCGCGCGCGCCGGCGGTTTCCACTTCCGTCGCGGGGATGACGGCCGCTGGCTCGATACGCGTAGCCAGGAAGAGCTGTACGTCGCGCTGTCGCGCTATGTCAGCCAACAGTCCGACGTGGATGTGACGCTGGCCGCCAACTGAACGCAGCGTTCACGCCAAAAGAAAAGCCGCCCCGAAGGGCGGCTTTTTCGTGCGCAGCCGGTCTTAGTTGCCGCGGAACATGTCGAGAATCTTCTGTTTCTCCTGCTCCGGCGTCGGTGCCAGATTGATGCCCGGCTGCTGCGGTTGCTGGTCGCCGCCCGGCGCTTGCGCACCCGGCATTGCGTCACCCAAGCCCACCGACGCCACGCCCTGGCCATTGGCGTATTCCTCGTAGGCCCAGTCGCCGGCCATCTGCACCACGCCTTCCGGCGGCTGGCGATCGGTCTCGGGCTGGCCCTTGAGGGCGTAGCTCATGTAGTTGATCCAGACCGGCAAGGCCAGGCCGCCACCGGTTTCTCGATCACCCAGGCTGCGCGGGTTGTCGTAGCCCATCCAGGCAATCCCGACCAGCTTGGGCGTGTAGCCGCAGAACCAGGCGTCGAACGAGTCGTTGGTGGTGCCGGTCTTGCCGGCCATGTCGTTGCGGCCGAGCTTCTGCTTGGCGAGGTAGCCCGTGCCGTTTGCGACCACACTGCGCAGCAGCGAATCCATGATGAAGTCGTTGCGCGGGTCGATCACGCGCACGGCATCCTTGCCGGCTGTCATCGGGTGCGCTTGCTGGATGACGGTGCCGCGCGCGTCGACCACGCGGTCGATGATGTACGGGTTCACGCGGTAGCCACCGTTGGCGAATACTGAATACCCGCCCGCCATCTGCAGCATCGTCACCGAGCCGGCGCCCAGCGCCATTGGCAGGTAGGCCGGGTGCTTGTCTGCCTCGAAGCCGAAACGGGTGATGTACTGCTGCGCGTATTGCGTACCGATCGAGCGCAGGATGCGCACCGACACCAGGTTCTTCGATTTCTGCAGCGCGCGGCGCATCGTCATCGGGCCGTCGTAGCCGCCGCCGTAGTTCTTGGGCTCCCACACCTGGCCGCCGGTGTCGCCGGTCGGGATCGACAGCGGCGCATCGTTGATCACCGTGGACGGCGAGAAGCCCTTGTCCACCGCCGCCGAATAGATGAATGGCTTGAAGCTCGAACCCGGCTGGCGCCAAGCCTGCGTGACGTGATTGAACTTGCTGCGGTTGAAATCGAAGCCGCCGACCATCGAGTAGATCGCGCCCGTCTGCGGGTCCACCGAAATGAAGCCCGAGGCCACTTCCGGCAGCTGCGTGATCGACCACTTCTGCGTCTTGGTGTCCTGGATCACGCGGATCACGGCGCCCGGACGCAGCTTGATCTTCGGCTGCGCGTTCGCTGCCAGCGCCGCCTGGGCAAAGCGCAGGCCGTCCCCCGCCAGGTCGATCGTTTCACCGGAGAGCATGGTCGCGCGCACCAGCTTGGGCGCCACGCTCACCACCACGGCCGATTGCAAATCGTCGCTGCCCGGATGTTCGAGGAGCACGTCGTCAATCGCCTGTTCCCGCTCATCGGCATCGCTGGGGAGGTCGATGAACGCCTCGGGCCCGCGATAACCATGGCGGCGCTCGTAGTCGAGAATGCCGCGACGCACCGATTGATAGGCCACGTCCTGATCGCCCTTGCGCAGCGTGGTGTAGACGGTCAGGCCGCGCGTGTAGGTCTCTTCGTGGTACTGCGTGTACATGAGCTGGCGCACCATTTCGGCGACGTACTCGGCGTGCACGTCGAACTCGTGGCCTTCGCTGCGTACCGGCAGTTGCTCATGGATGGCCTGGTCGTACTGTTCCGGCGTGATGTAGTGCAGGTCGCGCATGCGCTGCAGGATGTACTCCTGGCGCACCTTGGCGCGCTTGGGGTTCACCACCGGGTTGTATGCGGAGGGCGCCTTGGGCAGGCCGGCCAGCATGGCCGCCTCAGCCAGGGTGATGTCCTTGATGTTCTTGCCGAAGTAGATCTGCTCGGCGCTGGCAAAGCCGTACGCGCGCTGGCCAAGGTAGATCTGGTTCATGTACAGCTCGAGGATCTGGTCCTTCGTGAGGCTCGCTTCGATCTTGTACGAGAGCAGCATCTCGTAGAGCTTGCGCGTGTACGTTTTCTCGCTCGACAGGAAGAAGTTGCGCGCCACCTGCATGGTGATGGTCGACGCGCCTTGCGACATGCTGCCGCGCAGGTTGGCCAGCCCGGCGCGCAGCACGCCAATGAAATCTACGCCGCCATGCTCATAGAAGCGATCGTCTTCGATAGCCAGCACGGCGCGCTTCATCACGTCGGGCATCTGCGTGATCGGCACGAAGCTGCGGCGCTCTTCGCCAAATTCGCCGATGAGGACGTTGTCGGCGGTGTACACGCGCAGCGGAATCTTCGGGCGGTAATCGGTGATGGCGTCCAGCGACGGCAGGTTGGGCGCGGCCACCAGCAGGGCATAGCCCACCAGCAGCGCCCCGACGACCCCCAGAGCAACGAGCAGGCCGAGCATCCAGAGAAGCAGGCGCGCCCACAACGGGCGTCGGGCTTTGGGCGGCTTGGGCGAAGCAGGGGTGGTTTGGGCAGTAGCCATTACAGGGGCACCGGGGGTGTCAGTCAGCGTGGCCGCGATTATATCGTCGGGACTCGCGCCCTCCCGGACGTGCGGGCGTAACAGCCCGTAACCGAGCGCGTAACCGCTGTCACGTCGGTGGCGCCACGGCCACTTATGCTGCGCATGCGGCACTCATGGCGGGCGCGGCGTGCGCTTGCGGCCCCAGGATTCAAGGTGGGCAAGAATCCGCCGTTAGAAGTAGACGAAGCGGAAAGCAAGTCAGACGAAAGGGGTATCCCCCGACCGTGGGGTTTTGACAACGCTTTACGAATCGGCGCCTGCGAAATGCTCTGCGGCCAGTCGGAGCGTTTGCCTGTTCTAAAGGATTTTGTGAGAATCCAGCAGCAAATCCATGCAGGCTAAGGCGCACGTTGGACGTAGATCGGGCGCCTGGGTTCAAAAATATATAAACGGTGGGGTGTCTCTGTGCGACGGGGTTTGTTGTCCGGCCTGCTGCGCCGCAATATCGTCGGGATAGATATCGGGTCTTCCAGCGTCAAGGTGGTGGAGTTGTCCGCCAACGGCAAGCAGGGGGATTTCCGACTCGAGAAATGCGCAAGCGAGCTCATTGAACGCAGTGCCGTCGCTGACGGCAATCTGGTCAATATCGATGCGGTGGGCAGCGCGCTCAAGCGTGCCATTGCCAAGGCCGGTATCCGCAGCAAGGATGCCGTGCTCGCCATTCCGTCCAGTCTGACGGAATCGCAGACCGTCAGCCTGCCCGACAACCTGACCGAAGACGAGCTCTTCGTGCAGGTCGAGAGCGAGGCCAACCGGCTGTTTCCGCCCTCGCAGAACGTCAATTTCGACTATGTCGTGATCGGCCCGTCCGAAACCGAAGGCGGGGTCGGCGTGCGCGTGACGGCCACTGTGGCCGAACGCGTGACGGAGCGCGTGACTGCTGCCGAGATGGCCGGCCTCAAGCCGATCGTCATGGATGTGGAAGAAAACGCCATCCAGCGCGCCATGACCCACATGCTGTCGGTCAAGTACGACGCCACTGAAACCGAAATGCGCGACATGCCTGTGGTGGCGATGTTCCACCTCGGCGGTGCACACTCGCATGCGCTGTTCTATCAAGGCTGGAAGGAACTGTACGAGCAGCCGCTCTCTGGCTCGGGCGACCAGCTCACGCAGAGCATCTCGCGCCTGTTCTCGCTCGACCTGCTCAAGGCCGAGGTGAAGAAGCGCAAGAACACCCTGCCGGACGAATACCGCAGCCAGTTGCTCAAGCCGTCGCTCGAAACCCTGGCGATGGAAATCAGCCAGGCGATCCAGAATTTCATGTCGACCTCGAGCGTCGGCCGGGTGGACGAGATTGTGCTGTCTGGCGGCCATGCATCGTTGCTGGGTGTGCAAACCGCCATTCAGCAGCAGACGCAGATCAATACGACGCTGGCCAATCCGTTCGCCAACATGGGCGCGGCCAAGAACGTCAATGCGCGCTATCTGCAGCGTGATCTGCCGGCGTACATCGTCAGCGCGGGCCTCGCCCTGCGCGGGCTGCAATAAGGAGGCCCCATGGCGAATGAAAGCGCGACTGCCGTGAATGCACTCCCCAGCGTCAACCTGTTGCCGTATCACGCCGAGCGGCGTGCGGGTAAGCGCAAGAAAGTCTTTATGAGCCTCGGTGCCGCGGCGGCCGCCGGTGCCGTGGTGGTGTTCCTGGGCGGCATGGTGATCGATCACCAGACCGAAGAGGCGCAGCGCATCAACACCATCCTCACGCAGAAGAACGCGGAGATGGATAAGCAGATCACCGAGGTCAACACCCTCAAGAAGGACATTGAAGATCTGCTGCAGCGTCAGCACGCTGTGGAGAGCCTGCAGAACCAGCGCAACCGCCCCGTGCAGCTCCTGGAAGAGTTGGTGCGCCAGGTGCCGGACGGCATTTATCTGACGTCGCTCAAGCAGGAAGGTGACCGTTACACCGTATCCGGTGTTGCTCAGTCCAACGAGCGCGTGTCGGATCTGCTGCGCAACCTCGGTGCGGTGCCCTGGCTGGACTCGGCGGAACTCGGCGAGTCGGTGGCCACCACCATGACGAACAACCTGAAGGAACAGCGTCGCCTGTTCAACTTCACCATCCGCTTCCAGTGGAAGGCCGAGGTGGAAACGCCGGCTAAGCCCGGTGCAGCCAGCGCAGTGGCGGGGAAATAACCATGGCTCTCTCGACCGAAATCTCGCTGGAAGACATGGTCAGCCAGTTCCGTGGCCTGAACCTGAACGAGCCGGAAACCTGGCCGACCGCACCGCGCATCCTGTTCATGATCCTGGCCGCCGTGCTGGTGATCGGCCTGGGCTGGCAACTGTATTGGAGCGGCAAGTTTGACGAGCGCGACGCCAAGCGCAGCGAGCAGGAAACGCTGAAAAGCGCCTACCAGACCAAGCTGGCCCAGGTGGTGAACCTCGAAGCGCTGCGCAAGCAGAAGGCCGAGGTGGAGCAGCGCGTGGCCAAGCTCGAACTGCAACTGCCGAACAAGACTGAAATGGACGCGCTGCTGGCCGACGTCAACCACGCCGGTATCGCACGTGGCCTGACGTTCGATCTGTTCCGCCCGGCCGCAGCCGTGATCAAGCCGTACTACGCGGAGATCCCGGTGGCGGTGAAGGTCAATGGCCGCTACCACGACATGGCGCTGTTTGCGGCCGACGTTGCCGCGCTGTCGCGGATCGTCACGCTGCAGAACATCGCCCTGACCGGCAACAAGGACGGCAGCATGGTGATGGAAGCCCGTGCCGAAGCCTATCGCGCGCTCGACGCCGATGAGCAAGCCGCCCAGCGCAAGGCCAATGCCGCCGGCAAGGGAGGCGCCAAATGAAGGGCCGCACCATGAGTCGCCGCCGGATGTCGCATCTCGTGCGCTTGTCACCGCTGTGCCTGGCTGCCGTGTTGACGGCGTGCGGCGCGAGCGAGGACGACGAGTTGCAGCAATGGATGCAGGAGGCCCGCCAGCACGTGAGCACGACCGTGCAGCCGCTGCCGCAGCCCAAGCCTTACGCGCCGCGTGAATACACGACCACCAAGCAGACTGACCCGTTCAGCGTGCAGAAGGTGGCCGAACTTTCGCGCGCCCAGAACGAATCGCCGGAGCCCAATCGCCGTCGCGAACCGCTGGAAGACTATCCGCTGGAAGCCTTCAAGCTGCTCGGGACGATGAAGCGCAACGGTGAGGCGGAAGCCGTCCTGTCTGTCGGGGACAAGACGCAGCATGTGCATGTGGGGCAGTACATCGGACAAAACTATGGTCGCATCGTCCGCATCGGAGACCAGGAACTCACCCTGCGTGAACTGGTGCGCGAAGGCACGGCCGAATGGAAAGAAAAAATGACGACCCTGAAAGTTCAGGAGAGCGCGCAATGACGATGCGTCTTGTGAAGGGCGGCCTGTCGCAGGCAACCCGAGTGGCCCGGGGGGGCGCAGCTGCATGGCTTTCGCTGTGCATGTTCATCATGGCCGGTCAGGCGATCGCGCAGCAGGCTGCGACAGCGCCTGTGGCAGCGTCCGGCAACGCGATCGAAAAGGTGGAGCAGGCCTCGGCCGGTGAATCCACCGTCGTGACGATCACGCTGAAGAGCGCACCCGCCCAGAAGCCGGTGGAGTTCAGCACGCAGCAGCCTGCCCGCATCGCCATCGACTTCTTCGGCGCCGGCTTTGCCCAGGGCCGCGCAAACTATCAATATGGCGGCAAGCTGCTGCGCTCGGCCAACGTGGTGCAGATCGGCGATCGCACCCGTGTCGTGCTCGATCTGGCGCGCCAGACGCAGTACAAGTCCGAAGTGCGCGGCAACCAGTATGTGCTGACACTGGAAGCGGCCCCGGTTGCCGCTGCCGTGGCAGCGCCGACCTTCTCCGCGCCCACGCCGGTGGCTGGCGCAGAGCGTCCGGCTGTGCGCAACGTTGATTTCCGCCGTGGCGATGATCTGGCCGGCCGTGTGGTAGTCGACCTGTCGACGGCCAACTCGGCCATCAACATCGCCCAACAAGGTCAGAACCTCGTGGTCGATTTCGTTGGCGCAACGCTGCCGCAGTCGCTGCGCCGCCGCTATGACGTGAGCGATTTCGGGACGCCCGTGCAGTCCATGCGCGCCACCGACAATGGCACTGGCGCACGCCTGATCATCGAGCCGCGCGGCAACTGGCAATACAGCTCGTACCAGACCGACACGCAGTTCGTGGTGGAAGTCCGCCCGACCAAGGAAGACCCGAACAAGCTGATCTCGGGCCCGGGTTACCGCGGCGAGCGCCTGTCGCTGAACTTCCAGAACATCGACGTGCGTTCGCTGCTGCAGGTCTTTGCCGACTTCACCAATCTGAACATCGTCACGAGCGATAGCGTGACGGGAACCCTGTCGCTACGTCTCAAGGATGTGCCGTGGGATCAGGCGCTGCAGATCGTGCTGGACTCGAAGGGTCTGGCATCGCGCCGTAACGGCAACGTGCTGTGGGTTGCGCCGCGCGGTGAGCTGGCCACGAAGGAAAAGGCCGAGCTGGAATCGCAGCAGCAAGTCACCGAGCTGGAGCCGCTGCGCAGCCAAGTGTTCCGCCTGAACTATCAACGTGCGGATGATGTGCGCAATATGCTGCTGGGTACCGGTGGCGCAGGTGGCGGCGCTGCGGCAGGTGGCACGGCATCGCGCGTTCTGTCCAAGCGTGGTTCGCTGACGTCGGACGCCCGGACCAACCAGCTGTTCGTGTCGGATATCCCCAGCAAGCTGGAAGAGGTGCAATCCTTTATCCAGAAGATCGACATCCCGGTTCGCCAGGTGATGATCGAGGCGCGTATCGTCGAGGCGGATGACACGTTCAGCCGTAATCTCGGCGCCAAGCTGGGCTTCGCGTCCAAGACCAACGGTGCTGGCTACGGTAATACGTACTCCAACGTGCTGTCGCCAGTGACGAAAGACGCAATCTGGGACAACAGCCCTGCACTCAGCTTCCCGGCCAACGGCATCAACGGCGTGAACGCTGCCAGCGTGGCGGTGAGCTTGTTCAATGCCGGTGCCGGCCGCTTCCTGGCGCTGGAACTGTCGGCGCTGGAAGCCGACGGTCGCGGCAAGATCGTCTCCAGCCCGCGTGTGGTGACTGCTGACAACGTCAAGGCACTGATCGAACAAGGTACGGAGATTCCGTATCAGCAGGCGACCTCTTCCGGCGCGACTTCGGTGTCGTTCAAGAAGGCCAACCTGAAGCTCGAAGTGACGCCCAAGATCACGCCGGATGGCAACATCTTCCTGGATGTGGACGTCAACAAGGACAGCGTCGGTATCCAGACTACGAATGGCTTTGCCATCAACACCAAGCATGTGCAGACACAGGTGCTGGTCGAGAATGGCGGTACGGTCGTCATCGGCGGTATCTACACGCAGAACGAACGGACCGACGTGAACAAGGTGCCGCTGCTGGGTGATATCCCGGTGCTGGGCAACCTGTTCAAGAGCACGAATAAGATCAACGACCGCACCGAGTTGCTGGTCTTCCTGACGCCGCGCGTGCTGTCCGATCAGCTCTCGCTGAAGTAATCAGCGTCCGGAATTTGTTCCGTCAAGCCCGGCCTCCTGTGTGGAGCGCCGGGCTTTTTTGTGTCCTGCGGTTCGGTTTGTGCGGGATGGTGTGCAAATGCCACTACAATCAGGCTCAAACTCCTGATTCCACGCGATTTTGTCTGTTCCCAACGTTTTTTTCGTCGGCCTGATGGGCGCCGGCAAGACCACGGTTGGCCGGGCCATTGCCCGCCGGCTCGATCTGCCGTTTTTCGACTCCGACCACGAGATCGAAGCGCGTTGCGGCGTTCGCATACCGGTCATCTTCGAGCACGAGGGCGAAAAGGGTTTCCGTGATCGGGAAACCCACATCATTGACGAGCTGACCGCGCGCAACGGCGCGGTCGTTGCGACCGGCGGCGGCGCCGTGCTGCGGCCCGAGAATCGCGCCTTCCTGCGCGAGCGGGGCACGGTCATCTATCTGCGTGCCAATCCGCATGACCTGTACCTGCGCACGCGCCACGACAAGAACCGACCGCTGTTGCAGACAGAAAACCCGCGTGCCCGGCTCGAAGAGTTGCACGCAATCCGTGATCCGCTGTACCGCGAGGTGGCGCACTTCGTCATCGAAACCGGCAAGCCCACCGTCGCCCAGCTTGTTAATATGGTGCTGATGCAACTCGAGATGGCCGGCATTGTGGCGCCATCCGCTGGTTCCTCCACCTCCTCGCAAGTCTCCCCCCAGTCATGATTACCGTTGATGTCGACCTTGGCGATCGCGCCTATCCGATCCATATCGGGTCGGGGTTGCTGACCCAGGCCGCGCTGTTTGCTCCCCATATTCGCGGTGCGCGTGCCGTGATCGTCACTAACGAGACGGTTGCGCCGTTGTATGCGGCCAAGGTTGAAGAAGCCATCCGTTCGCTGGGCAAGGCCGTCGACACGGTTGTGCTGCCCGATGGCGAATCGTTCAAGAAGTGGGACACGCTCAATCGCATTTTCGACGCGCTGCTGACGGCGGGTGCGGATCGCAAGACCACGCTCATCGCCCTGGGCGGCGGGGTGATTGGCGACATGACGGGTTTTGCCGCGGCTTGCTACATGCGTGGCGTGCCGTTCATCCAGGTGCCGACGACGCTGCTTTCGCAAGTCGATTCGTCGGTCGGCGGCAAGACGGGTATCAACCACCCGCTGGGCAAGAACATGATCGGTGCGTTTCACCAGCCGCAGGCCGTGCTGGCCGACATCGACACGCTGCGTACCTTGCCACCGCGCGAGCTGGCGGCTGGCATGGCAGAGGTGATTAAGCATGGCGCCATTGCCGATGCGGATTACTTCGCGTGGATCGAACAGAACGTCGCCGGCCTGAACAACTGCGATACCGATTTGATGGCCGAGGCCGTGCGCGGTTCGGTGCGTATCAAGGCGTCCGTCGTTGCCCAGGACGAACGTGAATCCGGCTTGCGTGCGATTCTGAATTTCGGCCACACCTTCGGCCACGCCATCGAGGCGGGCCTGGGCTACGGCGAGTGGCTGCACGGCGAAGCCGTCGGCTGCGGCATGGTGATGGCCGCCGATTTGTCGCATCGTCTGGGCTTTATCGACATCGATACGCGCAACCGCATTACCGCGCTCACGCGTGCGGCCAACCTGCCGACGGTGGCGCCGGATTTGGGCGTCGATCGCTTCATCGACCTGATGCGCGTGGACAAGAAAGCCGAAGCCGGTGAGATCAAGTTCGTGCTGCTGCGCAAGCTGGGTGAGGCCTTCGTGACCACGGTGCCCGACGCAGACTTGCGCGCCACCTTGCAGCACGCCGTGCTGCGTCCCCCCACCGAAGCCCCTGTCGCCTGACACCAGAAGAGATGGCCCGATGAACGATCGACTCGATATGCCGCCTGCACCGTTCGATCTTGAGGGCCATCTTGCGCCGTATGCGGCGCATGCGGCGCAGACGCGCGGCCGCGTGCATGCCGAGCCGCCGTCGACATCGCGCACCGAGTTCCAGCGCGACCGCGATCGCATCATCCACAGCACTGCGTTCCGCCGGCTCGAATACAAGACGCAGGTCTTCGTGAACCACGAGGGCGACCTGTTTCGCACGCGGCTCACGCACAGCCTGGAAGTCGCGCAGATCGCCCGTTCGATTGCGCGCAGCCTGCGCTTGAATGAGGACCTCGTCGAAGCGATTTCGCTCGCGCATGACCTCGGCCACACGCCGTTCGGCCACGCCGGGCAGGATGCGCTGAACGATTGCATGAAGCCCTACGGCGGTTTCGAGCACAACCTGCAGAGCCTGCTGGTGGTGGATCGGCTGGAAGAGCGCTACGGCGGTTTCGACGGTTTGAACCTCACGTTCGAGACGCGCGAGGGCATTCTCAAACATTGTTCGCGTAACAACGCCGCCACGCTTGGCGACCTGGGCCGGCGCTTTCTCGAAGGGCAGCAACCTTCGCTGGAAGCGCAACTCGCCAACCTCGCCGATGAGGTGGCCTACAACAACCACGATATCGACGACGGCCTGCGTTCCGGCCTGATCACGCTGGAGCAGTTGGAAGATGTGCCGCTGTGGGTGACCCATCGGCGCGACGCTGAAGCCGCCTTCCCGAATGTGGGTGGCCGACGCCTCATCAACGAAACCATCCGCCGCATCATCAATGCGCTGATCGTCGACTTGATTGCCACCACGCGCACCAACATCGGGGAGGTTGCGCCGCAGTGCGTCGATGACGTACGTGCGGCGCCCGCGCTCGTCGCCTTTTCCGAGTCGATGCGCGAAGAGGCGCGCGTGCTCAAGCGCTTCCTGTTCGACAACCTCTATCGGCATTACCTCGTGATGCGGATGTCTGCCAAGGCGCGACGCATCATCGACGATTTGTTCTGCGCGTTTCTTGATGATCCGCGCCTGTTGCCGCCGCAGTATCAAGCGAAGGCCAGCCCTGATGAGCAGCCGCGCTGGATCGCGCATTACATCGCCGGCATGACCGATCGCTATGCCATCAAGGAGCATCGCCGCATCTTTGCAGTCGATACAGTGTGAGTCGGATATCGGACCATTCTGAGTGACGCTGCCCCGGGGCGGAACCTACGATGGCGAGGTTCATTTTCCGGGGTCAATTGATGTCACGCCTTCTTTTCGCACTGCTGGCGGTTTCCGCGTTCAGCGTTCATGCCGCCAGTCCGGCGGATCATTTCGACTATCAGCACCAGGCCGAATGGCACGCGGTGCACGATGCCTTCCAGTCGCCCATCGACATCCGCACGGCCGACGCCGTGGCCGCCGATGAGGACGAGCCGGACGTCATTCAGCCGCGCTATGGCTCGGTCAAGGCCACCGCGGTCGACACGGGCCATGCGCTGCAGGTGAACGTGCCCGGCGGCGACGTCAAGATCCGCGGTCGGCACTTCACGCTGCGCCAATTCCATTTCCACGCGCATAGCGAGCACACCGTCAACGGCAAGTCGTACCCGGGGGAAGTGCACTTGGTGCACACCGCAAAGGACGGCCGCATGGCGGTGATCGGCGTGATGCTGGAACCGGGCGCAGCCAACCCCGCGCTCGAAGCCGTGCTGCAGGCCGCGCGCAAGGGCGAGGCGCATGATGTGGCGTCTGTTGCCGCCGGCGCACTGCTGCCAAAGAGCGATGCCTACTATCACTACCTTGGCTCGCTGACCACGCCGCCGCTGACCGAAAATGTCGAGTGGTACGTGCTCAAGCAGCCGATTACCGCATCACCCGAGCAATTGGATGCGCTGCGCAGCTTCTACGCGGACAACTTCCGCCAGCCCCAGCCGCTGGAAGGCCGCGTTGTCACGCAGTTCGATCCGGCCGCGCTCAAAAAGTAAGCGCCCAAAAAAAATGCCCGGCCGCCCCAACGCATGCCGGGCCGAACGTGCCAACCACCGTCGACGAGCGCCCCCGCCGTCGACGACCCCTGCGGCACGTCGGAAAGTCGATCAGAAGACGTTTGTTTTGCTGATCGTCTCCCTCAGAATCGATAGCCCAGGCCGATACCCAGCAGCCACGGATCGACCTTGACCTTGCTGATGGTCTGGCCGGCCAGCTTCACGTCAGCGCTGATCCAGGTCTTTTTCAGGTCGAGGTTGAAGTAAAGGTGTTCGGTCAGGCGATAGTCGAAGCCGGCCTGCAGTGCCGGGCCAAAGCTGTTCTTGCTCATTTCTAGCGGGCCGACACCCGGCACCTGCAAGTCGACATTCGAAATGCGCGTGTAGTTGATACCCGCGCCCACGTAAGGCTTGAAGCGCTTTTCTGGCGTGAAGTGGTATTGCAGCGTGAGCGTCGGCGGCAGGTGGCGGAAACTGCCAATCTTGGTCGGCCCGCCCAGCGCGCTTTGCGTGACGGTCACGTCGTGCTGCTGCGGGTACGTCAGGATCAGTTCCGTGGCGATGTTCGGCGTAAAGAAGTACGAGATATCCAGTTCAGGGAACGCCTTGTTGTTGATCTGGATGGCGTCGTCCGGGATGGCAAGCGCGGGCACTGCATCGGACTTGTTGGCGGCGGTCAGATTGACGGCGCGCAGGCGCACCATCCAGTTACCCGTTGGCGCCGGCAGATCGTTGCTCTGCGCAAAGGCGGTCGGGCTGACGGTGGCTGCCAGAAACCCGGCGGCTGCGGCTACGGCGGCTAGGCGAACAAAAGCCATGAAACGCTCCCTGTGTTGTTGTCTCGTGGATGTGATGGGAGCCAGTCTCGCGGGGAAGTCGCCCGGTCGATTTGCGCCGGATCAATTTCATGGTGATGCCGAACGACTCTGCGGCCGCCGATTTGACGGCACGCAAATCCGCCGGGGAACGCGGCCGATTCTCGTTGCGCCTCAGCGACAACTGCTTCGCAACCGTTTGCTGCTCAAATAAATGGGGACAGAAAAGACGCGGCCGCGATAGGATGAGCGCTTTCTGTCCCTCCTTTTGCCCATGGCTCGCTTGCCTCGCCTCAGTCCGGTCGACGTTCCTGTGCACGTGTTGCAGCGCGGCAACAATCGGCAGGCGGTTTTCCGCACCGATGAGGACTATGCGTTCTACCTGGACACGCTGCGCATGGCCGCGCGGGAACACGATTTCGCCATTCACGCGTTCGCGTTGATGCCGAACCACGTGCACCTGGTTGGCACGCCGAAGGTAGCGGACAGCCTGTCGCGCACGTTGCAGGCGGTAGGCCGGCGCTATACGCGCTACTTCAACGCGGCGGCTGACCGTAGTGGCACGCTGTGGGAAGGGCGCTTCCGCTCGACCGTGCTGGACCCTGCGGAATGGGTGTTGCCGATGCTGCTGTATGTGGAGTCCAACGCCGTTCGCGGCGGCGTGGTCGCCACTCCGGAAGAGGATCGGTGGAGTACGTATCGTCATCACGTCGGCATTCAGTCCATCCCGTGGGTGAGTGACCACTATTGCTATTGGCGGCTTGGAAACACGCCGTTCGAGCGCCAGTCCCGCTATCGAACGCTCTGGCATGAAGGCCTCGGGTCAGACCAGCTCGAGATCATTCGCCAGCATGTGCATAGCGGCTGGCCGCTCGGTAGTGAGGCTTTCTTGGCCACACTGGCGCGTGCGGGTGGTCGGCGAGTCGCGCCCCTCCCGAAAGGCCGGCCGCCGCGTAAAACCGCAGAAGTGGGGACGGAGGACGCGGCATCGGTGGAATAGGCGGGGGTCACGTCGGCTCACTGCAGGTGCGTCGATCCGCACCAAATTAATCTGTCCCCACTTATAAACCCGCACTACAAGCGTGCATTTATTAATTGAATCCGACCCCATTTAAAACCTTTTGCGTGTTACGGGACGCTCTTTTATATTCGTTTCACCCCGCATTCATGGTGCGGCGCGCCATTGGTCGTTTTGCCCGCATTCCGCACCACGCGAGGGGCTTTCTACGGCGCGCAGTACCGACAACATCGGAAGATCGCCGTGGAACAACACTCTTTCCCCACTCAGCCGTCGGCGCCGTCGGCCCAGGGTCTGTACGACCCGACCAATGAACACGACGCTTGCGGCGTCGGCTTCGTCGCCCACATCAAGGGCAAGAAGAGCCACGAGATCGTCCAGCAAGGCTTGCGCATCCTGCACAACCTCGACCACCGGGGCGCCGTCGGCGCCGACCCGCTGATGGGCGACGGCGCGGGCATCCTGCTGCAGATTCCCGATCAGTTCTTCCGTGAAGAGATGGCCAAGCAGGGCATCAACCTGCCGCCGGCCGGCGAATACGGCGTCGGCATGATCTTCCTGCCGAAGGAACACGCCTCGCGCCTGGCTTGCGAACAGGAACTGGAGCGCACCGTGCGCCTGGAAGGCCAGGTCGTGCTGGGCTGGCGTGACGTCCCGGTCGACAAGACCATGCCGATGTCGCCCACGGTGCAGAAGACCGAGCCAGTGATCCGCCAGATCTTCATCGGGCGCGGCCGCGACATCATGACCACCGACGCCCTGGAGCGGAAGCTGTATGTGATCCGCAAGACCGCCAGCCACGCGATTCAGGCGCTCAAGCTCAAGCACGGCAAGGAATACTTCGTGCCGTCGATGTCGGCGCGCACGATCGTCTACAAGGGCCTGCTGCTGTGCGAACAGGTGGGCCGCTACTACCAGGATCTGGCTGACCCGCGCACGGTGTCGGCACTGGCGCTGGTGCACCAGCGTTTCTCGACCAACACGTTCCCGGCCTGGGAACTGGCGCACCCGTACCGCATGGTCGCGCACAACGGCGAAATCAACACCGTTAAGGGCAACGTCAACTGGATCAACGCGCGTACGGGCGGCATCTCGTCGCCGGTGCTGGGTGCGGATCTGCCCAAGCTCTGGCCGCTGATCTATCCGGGCCAATCGGATACGGCATCGTTCGACAACTGCCTCGAACTGCTGACGATGGCCGGCTATCCGCTGGCACAGGCGATGATGATGATGATTCCGGAGGCGTGGGAACAGCACACGCTGATGGACGACAACCGCCGCGCTTTCTACGAATACCACGCCGCAATGATGGAGCCGTGGGACGGCCCCGCCGCCATCTGCTTCACCGACGGCCGCCAGATCGGCGCGACGCTCGACCGTAACGGCCTGCGCCCGGCGCGTTACTACGTGACCGACGACGATATGGTCGTGATGGCTTCGGAAGCCGGCGTGCTGCCGATTCCCGAGTCGCGCATCGTCAAGAAGTGGCGCCTGCAGCCGGGCAAGATGTTCCTGATCGACATGGAGCAGGGCCGCATCATCGACGACAAGGAGCTCAAGGACAACCTGGCCAACGCCAAGCCGTACAAGAGCTGGATCGACGCCGTGCGCATCAAGCTCGACGAGCTGGAAGCCAAGCCGGAAGACGTGGCCGCCGAAACCAAGCCGGCCGCCAAGCTGCTCGACCGTCAACAGTCGTTCGGCTACACGCAGGAAGACGTCAAGTTCCTGATGGCGCCGATGGCCGCCAACGGTGAAGAAGCCGCCGGCTCCATGGGCAACGACAGCCCATTGGCCGTGCTGTCGAGCAAGAACAAGACGCTGTACAACTACTTCAAGCAGCTGTTCGCGCAGGTCACGAACCCGCCGATCGACCCGATCCGCGAAAACGTGGTGATGTCGCTCGTCTCGTTCATTGGGCCGAAGCCGAACCTGCTCGAGCTGAACAACATCAACCCGCCGATGCGTCTTGAAGTGAGCCAGCCCGTGCTGGACTTCAAGGACATGGCGAAGATCCGCAACATCGAGCACTACACCGGCGGCAAGTTCATGGCTTACGAGCTGAACATCTGCTACCCGGTGGCCTGGGGCAAGGAGGGCATCGAAGCACGCCTGGCCTCGCTGTGCGCCGAGGCTGTCGATGCGGTCAAGTCGGGCTACAACATCCTGATCGTGTCGGACCGCGCGGTCGACGAAAAGCAAGCCGCCATTCCGGCACTGCTGGCCACGTCCGCTATCCACCATCACCTGGTGGATGCGGGCCTGCGCACGAGCACCGGTCTGGTGGTCGAAACGGGTTCGGCGCGTGAAGTGCACCATTTCGCGCTGCTGGCGGGCTACGGCGCGGAAGCCGTGCACCCGTACCTGGCGATGGAAACGCTGGCCGAGCTGGCTCCGAGCCTGGGCGTGACGGCAGACAAGGCCGTCTACAACTTCACCAAGGCGATCGGCAAGGGCCTGCACAAGGTGATGTCCAAGATGGGCATCTCGACGTACATGTCGTACACCGGCGCGCAGATTTTCGAAGCGATCGGCCTGTCGCGCGAGCTGGTGGACAAGTACTTCCACGGCACCGCATCGAACGTGGGCGGCATCGGCATCTTCGAAGTGGCAGAAGAAGCGCTGCGCCTGCACCGCGACGCCTTTGGCGATGCACCGGTGCTGGCCAACATGCTGGACGCTGGCGGTGAATACGCCTACCGCGTCCGCGGCGAAGAGCACATGTGGACCCCGGATTCGATCGCCAAGCTGCAGCACGCCACGCGCGCGAATTCGTACCAGACGTACAAGGAATACGCGAACCTGATCAACGACCAGAGCAAGCGCCACATGACGCTGCGCGGTCTGTTCGAATTCAAGGTGGACCCGGCACGCGCGATTCCGCTGGAAGAAGTGGAATCGGCCAAGGAGATCGTCAAGCGTTTTGCGACTGGCGCCATGTCGCTGGGCTCGATTTCGACCGAAGCGCATACCACGCTGGCTGTGGCGATGAACCGCATTGGCGGCAAGTCGAACACGGGCGAGGGCGGTGAAGACGAACGCCGCTATCGCAACGAACTGCGCGGCATTCCCATCAAGCAGGGCACCAAGCTGTCGGACGTGATCGGCCGCGAAGTGGTCGAGCGCGATCTGGAACTGCAAGAGGGCGATTCGCTGCGCTCGAAGATCAAGCAGGTGGCGTCGGGCCGCTTTGGCGTGACGGCTGAGTACCTGGCTTCAGCAGATCAGATCCAGATCAAAATGGCCCAGGGCGCCAAGCCTGGCGAAGGCGGTCAACTGCCTGGTCACAAGGTCACGGACTACATCGGCAAGCTGCGTTACGCGGTGCCGGGCGTGGGCCTGATCTCGCCGCCGCCGCACCACGACATCTACTCGATCGAAGATCTGGCGCAGCTGATCCACGACCTGAAGAACGTGAACCCGCGTTCGGACGTGTCGGTCAAGCTGGTGTCGGAAGTGGGCGTGGGCACGGTGGCCGCAGGTGTCGCCAAGGCCAAGGCCGATCACGTGGTGATCGCCGGTCATGACGGCGGCACGGGCGCTTCGCCGTGGTCGTCGATCAAGCATGCTGGTACGCCGTGGGAACTGGGCCTGGCTGAGACGCAGCAGACGCTGATGCTCAACGGCCTGCGCAACCGCATTCGCGTACAGGCTGACGGTCAGATGAAGACCGGCCGCGACGTCGTGATCGGCGCGCTGCTGGGCGCCGATGAATTCGGCTTTGCCACCGCACCGCTGGTGGTCGAGGGCTGCATCATGATGCGCAAGTGCCACCTGAACACCTGCCCGGTGGGCGTGGCGACGCAGGATCCGGTGCTGCGCAAGAAGTTCTCAGGCAAGCCCGAGCACGTGGTGAACTACTTCTTCTTCGTGGCCGAGGAAGTGCGCGAAATCATGGCGCAACTGGGTATCCGCTCGTTCAACGAGCTGATCGGCCGCGCGGATCTGCTGGACACCAAGGCCGGTATCGAACACTGGAAGGCACGCGGTCTGGACTTCGCGCGCATCTTCTATCAACCCGCCAAGAAGGAAGGCGAGCCGTGCTACCAGGTCGACGTGCAAGACCACGGCCTGGACCGCGCGCTGGATCACCAGCTGATCGAGAAGGCCAAGGCCGCGATCGAGAAGGGCGAACGCGTGTCGTTCATCCAGCCGGTGCGCAACGTCAACCGTACCGTGGGTGCGATGCTCTCGGGCGAAGTGGCCAAGCGCTACGGCCACGAAGGTCTGCCGGATGATTCGATCCACGTGCAGATGCAAGGTACGGCCGGTCAGTCGTTCGCGGCGTTCCTGGCGCACGGCGTGACGCTGGATCTGGTGGGCGACGGCAACGACTACGTGGGCAAGGGCCTGTCGGGCGGCCGCGTGATCGTGCGCCCGCCGCATGAGTTCCGCGGCGAGCCGACCAACAACATCATCGTTGGCAACACCGTGCTGTACGGCGCGCTGGCCGGTGAGGCGTTCTTCAACGGCGTGGCCGGCGAGCGCTTCGCGGTGCGTAACTCCGGCGCCACCACGGTGGTGGAAGGTACGGGCGACCACGGCTGCGAATACATGACCGGCGGCACCGTCGTCGTGCTGGGCGCCACCGGCCGTAACTTTGCGGCAGGTATGTCGGGCGGCGTGGCCTACGTCTATGACGAAGACGGCCTGTTCGACAAGCGCTGCAACACGGCGCAGGTCGCGCTGGAATCCGTGCTGTCGGCGGCAGACCAGGAGAAGGCGCATACGCAGGCGACCTGGCACAAGGTCGATGGCGAACGCGTGCTCGACGAGCAACTGCTCAAGGCGCTGGTGGAAAAGCACTTCCGCTACACCGGCTCCGAGCGCGCCAAGGAACTGCTGGCCGACTGGAGCAACGCACGCCGCCGCTTCGTCAAGGTCTTCCCGACCGAGTACAAGCGCGCGCTGACCGAGATGTACGAGCGCGAACAGGAAGCCGGCCGCGAACAAATCGCCGCCTGATTCCAAGCGACCTGGCGGGTGGTGATCTCACAAGACCCATCGCCCGCCATCACTGAACAAACGCAACCTCACAAGACAGGCTCGACCGCCTGAACAGCACGGCTGTGCCGGCAAGGTCGAGACAGGAAGGACACCATGGGCAAGGCGACCGGTTTTCTCGAATTTCCCCGCCAGAACGAGGGATACGAAGCGCCCGAAGCGCGCGTGAAGCATTACAAGGAGTTCGTGTTCGCACTGGCGGACAACGAAGCCAAGATCCAGGGCGCACGCTGCATGGACTGCGGCATTCCGTTCTGCAACAACGGCTGCCCCGTCAACAACATCATCCCGGACTTCAATGACCTGGTGTATCGCCAGGACTGGAAGACCGCGATCGAGGTGCTGCACTCGACCAACAACTTCCCCGAGTTCACGGGCCGCATCTGCCCGGCACCGTGCGAAGCGGCCTGCACGTTGGGCATCAATGAACTGCCGGTCGGCATCAAGTCGATCGAGCACGCCATCATCGACAAGGCCTGGGAAGAGGGCTGGGTCGCACCGCAAGTGCCGAAGCACAAGACCGGCAAGACCGTGGCCGTGGTTGGCTCGGGCCCCGCTGGCATGGCCGCTGCGCAGCAACTGGCACGCGCCGGTCACGATGTGACGCTGTTCGAAAAGAACGACCGTATCGGCGGCCTGCTGCGCTATGGCATCCCTGACTTCAAGCTGGAAAAGGCGCAGATCGACCGCCGCATGCAGCAGATGGAAGCCGAAGGCGTGACCTTCCGCACTGGCGTGATGGTGGGCGACAAGACCGTGCCGACCGGTATCGTCAACGACGCACGCGAAACCATCGCTGCCGACGACATCCTCAAGCAGTTCGACGCCGTCGTGCTGACGGGCGGTTCGGAAGTGCCGCGCGATCTGCCGGTGCCGGGCCGCGACTTGGACGGCGTGCACTACGCGCTCGAATTCCTGATCCCGCAGAACAAGGAAGTGGCCGGCGACGCGCCGAACCCGATCCGCGCAGACGGCAAGCATGTCATCGTGATCGGTGGCGGCGACACGGGTTCGGACTGCGTGGGCACGTCCAACCGCCATGGCGCAGCATCGGTCACGCAGTTCGAGTTGCTGCCGCGTCCGCCCGAAGAAGAGAACAAGCCGCTGGTGTGGCCGTACTGGCCGATCAAGCTACGCACGTCGTCGTCACATGACGAAGGCTGCGAGCGCGACTGGTCGGTTGCCACCAAGGAACTCATCGGCGAGAACGGCCGTGTGACGGGCCTCAAGGCTGTCCGCCTGGAATGGAAGGACGGCAAGATGAGCGAAGTCGAAGGCAGCGAGTTCACGCTCAAGGCCGATCTCGTGCTGCTGGCGATGGGCTTTACCAACCCGGTCGGTGGCGTGCTGGATGCCTTTGGCGTGACCAAGGATGCTCGCAACAACGCACGCGCCTCCACCGAGGGCGACAACGCCTACGCCACCAACGTGCCGAAGGTGTTTGCCGCCGGTGACGTGCGCCGGGGCCAGTCGCTGGTCGTGTGGGCCATCCGCGAAGGCCGCCAAGCTGCCCGCTCGGTGGACGCATTCCTCATGGGCCATACGGAACTGCCGCGCTGACCACGCGGTTGACTGTCTGACCCAGGGCTCGCTTCGGCGGGCCTTTTTCTTTGGGGCGGCCGTCGCTTCATGGTTTACATCGACATGGTTTACATGGGTGCAGGGCGGATGGGCAGATTTCTAGAATGAGATTTCCCTGAGACCCCCCACCCCCATGCAAGCCTGCGCCAGCAATGTGCCCGCAGATGTTCCCGGCGCGCCGGACATGCGCCGACGCCGCACCATAGGGTGGCTCGCAGCGTTGCCGGTCGCATTGGCGCTGCCGGCCCGCGCCGAGCTGCTGGGCTATGCGTCGCAACCGCTGCGCCTTGTCGTGCCGGCCGCAGAAGGCAGCGTATTTGATGCCCTGGCCCGGGCGCTAGCCGTGCAGCTGCAGCAGCAACTCGGCCGCCCAGCCAATGTCGAGGATCGCCCCGCCGCCAATGGCATGGCGGCCGGCGAATCGGTCGCGCGCGCCGCATCCGATGGTCACACCTGGTTGCTCCACCAAACCACGTTCGTCACACAGCCCGCGCTGGAGCCCGCGCCCTACGACCCGTTGCGCGACTTCCTGCCCGTCGCCATGGTGGCGACGCTGCCGCTTTTTCTGGCCGTCGACGCCCGCCTGCCGATTGGCTCCGTCACCGATCTGGTCGCCCTGGCGCGCGCGGAATCGGTCAGCGTCAATTGCGGTTCGGAGGCGTTGGGCTCGTGGTCGCACCTCGTCGCCGAGCAGTTCGTCCGCGACTACGCGATCCACGCGCCGCATGTTTCGCTCAAGGGCGAAGCCGGGGTCGTACAACAGGTGTTGGCCGGGCGCATGACGGCGTGCTTTGCCAGCTATCCGAGCTTGGCGATGGGCGTGGCGGGCGGGCAGTTGCGCTTGCTGGGCGTGACCGGCGCTGCGCGTTCTCCTTTCGCGCCGGATGTCCCCACCTTGCGCGAAGCCGGGCTGGTGGGGTTCGACCGCAGCGCTTGGGTGGGGGTGTTCATGCCGGCACGCACGCCGAAGGTCCTGTCGATCCGCGCGGCGAGCGAGTTGAGGCGCGCGTTAACCGCAAGCGATGTCCGCGCCACTTTGCGCGCCGGTGGCTTCGAGCCGGAGTGGGATGCCCCCGAGACCTTCGCCCAGGCCATCCGCCGAGATGCCAACCATTGGCAGACGCTGGTCCACCAGGCCGATCTGCGCCTGAGCCGCGGCGAATAGGTCGATATCGACCGCACTTGTGCAGGCTTTTCAGCGGTTCGCAAGGCGTGAACACCCGCTGCGCAGCGCTTCAGCCACACAAACTGTAGGTAAGCATGGCGTGACTGACGGGCTACGCGGGTTTCCACCTATAATGGCGGCCCGTACCAAATCGGTACGACTAGCGAACACAATAAGACGCGGCACGCATCCCGCCGTGAGATAACCGAGCTTCCCGTACCCAAACGCCACCGTGTCCACCCAGCCTTCCACTGCCGTTGTCGAGCTCGACCAGGTCGATTTCGCCTACCAGCCGGGTGAACGGCGGATTCTGTCCGGCCTGTGCATGCGCGTGCCCAAGGGCAGCGTGGTGGCCGTCATGGGCGGTTCGGGCTGCGGCAAGACGACGATCCTGCGCCTGATTGGCGGGCAGGTCGGTGCCGCCGCAGGTACGGTTCGCGTGCTGGGCCAGGATATCGGCGCCATGGACAAGCCCGCGTTGTACGCGGCGCGTCGCCAGATGGGCATGTTGTTCCAGTTCGGCGCGCTGTTCACCGACATGTCCGTGTTCGACAACGTCGCATTCCCGCTGCGTGAACATACCGAGCTGCCCGAGCCGCTGATCCGCGACTTGGTGCTGATGAAGCTCAACGCCGTCGGTTTGCGCGGTGCACGGGATCTCATGCCGTCGCAGATTTCCGGCGGCATGGCCCGGCGCGTGGCGCTGGCACGTGCCATTGCGCTGGACCCGTCGCTCATTCTCTACGACGAGCCGTTCGCCGGGCTCGACCCGATCTCGCTGGGCCTGACCGCCTCGCTTATCCGCAAACTGAACGACGCGCTGGGCGCGACCAGCATCATCGTCTCGCACGATGTGCAGGAAACGTTCCACATTGCGGATTACGTCTACTTCATCGCCAACGGTGGCATCGCCGCTGAGGGCGCACCGGCAGACCTGATGGCCTCCACCGACCCGTTCGTGCGCCAGTTCGTGCACGGCGAGGCGGACGGCCCCGTGCCCTTCCACTATCCGGGCGCATCGCTGACGGATGATTTCGGCTTGGGCAAGAACGGGGGCGCGCAATGATCTCGACGATCGGCTCCCTGGTGCGCTCGCTCATTGGCCGCCTTGGCTATGGCGCGCGCATGCTGGCCACGCTGTTTGCGGCCTCGGGCGATGTGCTGCGCCGTCCGCGCCTGGTGATTGAGCAACTGCGGTTCATCGGCAACGATTCGTTCATCATCATCGCGGTGTCGGGGCTGTTCGTTGGCTTCGTGCTGGGCCTGCAGGGCTACTACACGCTCAATCGCTATGGTTCGGAGCAGGCGCTGGGCCTGCTGGTAGCGCTGTCGCTGGTGCGTGAACTGGGGCCGGTGGTGACCGCGTTGCTGTTCGCCGGCCGAGCCGGCACGTCGCTCACGGCCGAGATTGGCCTAATGAAGGCCGGCGAACAATTGATCGCCATGGAAATGATGGCGGTCGACCCGCTGGCCCGCGTGCTGGCACCGCGTTTCTGGGCGGGCTTGATCGCCATGCCGTTGCTGGCCGCCATCTTCAGCGCCGTCGGTATTCTGGGCGGATACTTCGTCGGTGTTGGCCTGATCGGGGTGGACCCCGGCGCGTTCTGGTCGCAGATGCAGGCCGGCGTGGACGTGATGGACGACGTCGTCAACGGCGTCATCAAGAGTGTGGTGTTTGGCGTGGCCGTGACCTTCATCGCGCTGTTCCAGGGCTATGAGGCCAAGGCGACGCCCGAGGGCGTGTCGCGCGCCACCACGCGCACGGTGGTGATTGCGTCGCTGGCCGTGCTGGCGCTGGATTTTGTGCTGACGGCGTTGATGTTCAGCTAAACATCATCCCTCTGGCTGTCGTTCAAAGAGAAAAGATCATGCGTAAGAGCCTCCTCGATTTCTGGGTCGGACTGTTCGTGCTGGTGGGCATCGTGGCGTTGCTGTTCCTGGCGCTCAAGGCCGGCAACATGAGCGCGTTCTCGTTTGCCAAGAGCTACCAGGTGAAGGCCGCCTTCGACAACATCGGCGGCCTGAAGGTGCGTGCGCCGGTCAAGAGTGCCGGCGTGGTGGTGGGGCGCGTGTCGCAGATCCTGTTCGACGACAAGACCTACCAGGCGACCGTCGTGCTCGACATGGATCAGCGCTACCAGTTTCCGAAAGACAGCTCGGCCAAGATCCTGACCTCGGGTCTGCTGGGCGAGCAGTACGTTGGCCTGGAGCCGGGTGGCGATTCGGCCATGCTGGCCGGCGGCAGCAAGATCACCATGACGCAGTCGGCAGTGGTGCTGGAGAACCTGATCAGCCAGTTCCTCTACAGCAAGGCGGCCGATGCCGGCGCGGGCAGCAGCAATGGCGGCAGTGCCGGCGGCGCCAAGCCCGCTGGGGGCAGTGGGAGTCAATAAACCATGAAAACAACAACATCCATCCGAACGCTGCGCGGCTTAGCACTGGCCGTGGCTGCGGGCGCCTCGTTACTGGCAGGTTGCGCCGCGGGGCCGAATGCCAATCCGGCCGATCCGATCGAGCCGTTCAACCGCGAAGTTTTCCGCATCAATGAAGACCTCGACAAGGGCGTGCTGAAGCCGGTTGCGCAAACCTATGTTGACGTCGTGCCGTCGCCGGCGCGTACGGCCGTGTCGAACTTCTTCTCCAACGCGGGCGATGTCTATTCGGCCGTCAACAACCTGCTGCAACTGAAGGGCACCGCCGCGCTGGAAGACACCATGCGGGTGGCCATCAACACCGTGCTGGGCCTGGGTGGCCTGATCGACATCGCTTCAGACGCTGGCCTGCCCAAGCACAAGGAAGATTTCGGCCAGACGCTGGGCGTGTGGGGCGTGCCGGCTGGCCCGTACATCGTATGGCCGCTGCTGGGCCCGAGCACGGTGCGTGATACCGCGGGCTTCCTGGTCGACTGGCAGATGGATCCGCTCACGTATTTCAACGACAGCGCGATCACGTATTCGCTGGCCGCTCTGCGGGTGGTGGACGTGCGTGCGAACCTGCTCGGCGCCAGCAATGTGTTCGAGCAAGCCGCTGTCGATAAGTACACCTTCATGCGTGATGCTTATCTCCAGCGTCGCCGCTATCTGATCTATGACGGCAACCTGCCGGAAGACCAGGACGGTAAATCCTCCCAGGATACGGGTGACGCGACGGTCTCGCCGTACCACCGCTTTACGCCCAATTGGCCGGTGTTCCGCCGCTGATGGGCCATTCGTAACAACGTTGCCTCAACGGTGACAAGGCGTAAAACGGGGCCCTGATTCGCGAACTTGCGCGCGGATGCCCCGTTCTAACAGCCACCCAATCATCGCAGCGGCTCAGCCGTATGCGAACCAAGAACCACATAAGAAGGACGCGATATGTTGAAGAATGTTTTCCGTTCCGTGTTTGCTGGCCTGGCGCTGACTGCCGCTGTAGCGGCGGCTCCGGTCCAGGCCCAAGAGGCTGATGCGCAATCGACCGTGAAGGCGGCCGTGGACGATGTGCTCACCACCATCAAGGGTGATCCCGAACTGCGCGGCGGCAATATGACCAAGGTGTACCAACTGGTCGACCAGAAGATCGTGCCGCGTGCCGATTTCAAGCGCACCACGCAGATCGCCATGGGGCGCTTCTGGAGCCAAGCGACGCCCGAGCAGCAACAGCAGATTCAAGACGGTTTCAAGACGCTGTTGGTCCGCACCTACGCCGGCGCGCTGTCGAACGTGAAGAACCAGACCGTGTCGTACAAGCCGTTCCGTGCCGCAGCCGATGACACCGATGTGGTGGTGCGTTCGACCGTGAACAACAACGGCGAGCCGGTGGCGCTGGACTATCGCATGGAAAAGACGGGCAATGGCTGGAAGGTGTACGACATCAACATCAGCGGCCTGTGGCTGTCGGAAACGTACAAGAACCAGTTTGCTGACGTCATCAGCAAGCGTGGCGGCGTGGCCGGCTTGGTCAGCTTCCTGAACGAGCGCAACGCGCAGCTCGAGAAGGGTCCGGCAAAGTAAGCGGCCTTCCGGTAGAATCAAAACAGCGGTCGACTCTGGCCGCTGTTTCTTTTTCTGACGCATCGACTCTTCGCCATGTTGACCTTGTCCGGCCCGCTGACCCAGCTTGAAGCGCCGCGCGTGCTGCGCGAGGGCGAGGCGCAGCTCAGCCAAGCGCGTGGGGCGGGCGTTGCTACTCTGCGCGTTGATTGCGCGGGCTTGTCGCGGGTCGATTCCTCCGCGCTGGCGGTGCTGCTGTCCTGGCAGCGCACGGCGCAGACGGCCGGCATCGCGCTTGACATCGCAGGCGCCCCGCAGGCGCTGTCCAACCTTGCCACGCTTTACGGCGTGGAATCTCTGCTGGCGATTGCGCCGGCGTCTTCCGCAGCTCCCCATCACGCACGACATTGAGGCGGCGTCCGGTGCGGGGCGGTTTGCCCCACCATCGCGATGCCGCGCTCACAGTGGCGTTGGCACGGCGCCGCAAGCCGGTGCCGACGTCGGTTGGTGCAGTTCCCCTATAATTCTGGGTTTGTCGCTCTGCCGTCGCCACGTGCGACGTCTGCGTCCGTGAGGATCGTGTCGATCTACAGCCGCGGGATGCGCAGAGTAGTTCACTTTGTCGGCCATGAAAGCCATCGAAATCGCTGACGTCCGCAAGCGCTACAAGTCGTTGCAAGCGCTCAAGGGCGTGAGCCTGTCTGTTGAGCAGGGCGAGTTTTTCGGCCTGTTGGGCCCCAACGGCGCGGGCAAGACCACGCTGATCTCCATCCTCGCGGGCCTGAATCGTGCCGATTCCGGCAGCGTGCGCGTGCTCGGCCACGACGTCGTTTCCGACTACCGCACGGCGCGCCGCAAGCTCGGCGTGGTGCCGCAGGAACTGGTGTTTGATCCGTTCTTCACGGTGCGCGAAACGCTGCGCCTGCAGTCGGGTTATTTCGGCCTGACCAAGAACGACGACTGGATCGACGAGGTCATGGCCAACCTGGACCTGACAAACAAGGCTGACGCCAACATGCGCGCGCTGTCGGGCGGCATGAAGCGCCGCGTGCTCGTTGCGCAGGCGTTGGTACACCGCCCGCCGGTGATCGTGCTGGACGAGCCGACCGCCGGCGTGGACGTCGAACTGCGCCAGACGCTGTGGAAGTTCATCTCGCGCCTGAACCGCGAGGGCCACACCGTCGTGCTGACCACGCACTACCTGGAAGAAGCTGAATCCCTGTGCGACCGCATCGCCATGCTCAAGTTTGGCGAGGTGGTGGCGCTGGATCGCACAGCCAATCTGCTGTCGCAATTTGCGGGGCTGCAACTCGTGCTGAGCTTCTCGAACGGGACCTTGCCGGCGTCGCTGGAAGGTCTGCGCCAGCCGGGCAACCACGGTGAGCGCAGCGTGCGCCTGCGCCTGTCGGGCTACGGCGAGGTCGAACAGATTCTCTCCACTTGCCGTCAAGCCGGGTGCGAGATCGACGACATGGAAATCGCCAAGGCTGACTTGGAAGACGTGTTCGTGCAGATCATGCGCCGCGAGGGCGGTATCTCCGCTGTGCCGCAAACACCTGAGACCGCACTGGAGCCTGCAGCATGAGCGCCATTCCTGAGACGCTGCCCGGCCGCTGGGTCGGCTTCCGCACGCTGCTGTACAAGGAAGTGCTGCGCTTCTGGAAGGTCAGCTTCCAGACCGTGGCCGCGCCGGTGCTGACCGCGCTGCTGTATCTGCTGATCTTTGGCCACGTGCTGGAAGATCGCGTGAAGGTGTTCGATCAACTCAGCTACACCGCTTTTCTGGTGCCCGGCCTGGTGATGATGAGCGTGCTGCAGAACGCGTTTGCGAACAGTTCGTCGTCGCTCATCCAGTCGAAGATCACCGGCAATCTGGTGTTCATCATGCTGCCGCCGCTGTCGCACTGGGAGATGTTTGGCGCGTATGTGTGCGCCTCCGTCATCCGTGGCCTGGCCGTGGGCACGGGCGTGCTGATCGTGACGACGCTGTTTGCGCACCTGCACTTCGCGCAGCCGCTGTGGATCATCGTCTTTGCCGTGCTGGGCGCCGCTGTGCTCGGTACGCTTGGGCTGATCGCCGGCATCTGGGCCGAGAAGTTCGACCAGCTCGCGGCGTTCCAGAACTTTCTGATCGTGCCGGCCACCTTCCTGGCGGGCGTGTTCTATTCGATTCATTCACTGCCGCCGTTCTGGCAGGCGGTGTCCCACGCCAACCCGTTCTTCTACATGATCGACGGCTTCCGCTACGGCTTCTTCGGCGTGTCCGATGTGCCGGTAGCGACGAGCCTCGGCGTGATGCTGATCGCGCTGGTCGTGGTGGGGGGGATTGCCCTGCAGATGCTGCGCACGGGCTACAAGCTGCGCCATTGATGCGTCCATAAAACCAACACGACGCACCACCCTAACGTTTTTGGAGAAGGGACGGCCATGTTGCCCACACCCGAACAAGTCAAGCAGTACATCGAAACCGGCCTGCCGTGCGAGCACCTCGAAGTCGAGGGCGACGGCCAGCATTTTTTTGCCACCATCGTCAGCGCGCAGTTTGAAGGCAAGCGGTTGATCCAGCGTCACCAGCTCGTCTATGCCGCATTGGGTGATCGCATGCGCGCGGAGATCCACGCGCTGTCCATGAAGACGCTCACCCCGGCGGAGTGGCAATCCTGATGGCCGAGCTTGATCCCACTGTTGTTACCGCTGAACCCGATTCCGACCTGGCGCTCGCTGAGCGCCCCACCCAACGTGCTCGACGAGACGTCTCGCTCATGGACAAACTGCTGATCGAAGGCAACGGCCCGCTGTCGGGCGAAATCCGCGTGTCTGGCGCCAAGAACGCCGCGCTGCCCATCATGTGTGCTGCGCTGCTGACGGCCGAGCCGCTGGCGCTGAGCAACGTGCCGAACCTGCAGGACGTGCGCACGATGCTCAAGCTGCTGCGCCAGATGGGCGTGGAGGGCACGCAGAACGGCAACGACGTGACGCTTGATGCGGCCACCATCGACTCGCCGGAAGCGTCGTACGACCTGGTGAAGACCATGCGAGCGTCGATTCTGGTGCTGGGCCCGTTGCTGGCGCGCTTCGGCCACGCACGTGTGTCGCTGCCGGGCGGTTGCGGCATCGGCGCGCGTCCGGTCGATCAGCACATCAAGGGCCTGCAGCAGATGGGTGCTGAGATCGTCATTGAACACGGCTACATCGAAGCCAAGCTGCCTGAAGGCGCCAAGCGCCTGCGTGGCGCCCGCATCGTCACCGACATGGTGACCGTGACCGGCACCGAAAACCTGCTGATGGCCGCCGCGCTGGCCGACGGCGAGACCGTGCTGGAAAACGCCGCACGCGAGCCGGAAGTGACCGACCTCGCCAATCTGCTCGTGAAGATGGGCGCGCGTATCGAGGGCATTGGCACCGACCGCCTGGTGATCCAGGGTGTGGAAGCGTTGCATGGCGCCGAGCACACGGTGATTGCTGATCGCATCGAAGCCGGCACGTTCCTGTGCGCCGTGGCCGCGGCCGGCGGCGACGTGACGCTGCGCGACGTGCCGCCGGGCATTCTCGACGCGGTGCTCGACAAGCTGCGCGAAGCTGGCGTGACGCTCACCACGGGCGACGACTGGATTCGCGTACAGATGACGGGCCGCCCGAAGGCCGTGAGCTTCCGTACGTCGGAATACCCGGCGTTCCCAACCGATATGCAGGCGCAGTTCATGATGCTCAACGCCATCGCTGAAGGCTCTGCCACGGTGACGGAGACGATCTTCGAAAACCGCTTCATGCACGTGCAGGAACTCAACCGGCTGGGCGCCAATATCGTCATCGACGGCAAGACGGCGGTGGTGACGGGCGTCGAGCAACTGTCGGGCGCGACCGTCATGGCGACCGATCTGCGTGCCTCCGCCAGCCTCGTCATCGCCGGTCTGATCGCGCAGGGCGAAACGCTGGTTGACCGCATCTATCACCTCGACCGCGGCTACGACCGCATCGAAGACAAGCTCTCCGCTGTCGGCGCCAAGATCCGCCGCATCCAAGCGTAAGGTAAGGAACCTGCAGGCCATGAACGCATTCCAGTCCGCCTCCAACCAGCTCACGCTGGCGCTGTCCAAGGGCCGCATCTTTGAAGAGACGCTGCCGCTCCTGAAGGCCGCCGGCATCGAGGTGACCGAAGATCCGGAAACCTCGCGCAAGCTGATCCTGCCGACGTCGGACCCAGCGCTGCGCGTGATCATCGTGCGCGCTTCCGACGTGCCGACCTATGTGCAGTACGGCGCGGCGGACTTCGGCGTGGCCGGCCGCGACGTGCTGATGGAGCACGGCATGGCGGGCTTGTATGCGCCCATCGATCTGAACATCGCCCGCTGCCGCATGTCGGTGGCGGTGCCCAAGGGCTTCGACTACGCCAACGCGGTGCGCCAGGGCGCGCGCCTGTCGGTGGCGACGAAGTATCTGAATACCGCGCGCGAGCACTTCGCCAAGAAGGGCGTGCACGTCGACCTGATCAAGCTGTACGGCTCGATGGAGCTGGGCCCGCTGGTGGGCCTGGCTGACGCCATCGTCGACCTGGTCAGCACCGGCGGCACGCTGCGCGCGAACAACCTCGTCGAGGTGGAGGAGATCGTGCAGATCTCGTCCCGACTGGTCGTCAACCAGGCTGCGCTGAAGCTGAAGCGCGAGCGGCTGGCGCCCATCCTCGACGCTTTTGAGCGCGCCTCCGCCCAGAGCGAGCGCGTTGGGGAACCCGCATGAGCCTGACTCTCCGTAAGCTGGATTCGGCCGACGCCGGATTCGCGGCGCAACTGCGCCAAGTGCTCGCCTTCGAGGCGAGCGAAGACGAAGCCATCGACCGCGCCGCCGCGCAGATCCTGGCTGACGTGAAAGCCCGCGGCGATGCCGCCGTGCTGGAAGCTACGCAACGCTTTGACCGTATCGAAGCGGAAAGCGTGGCTGCGCTGGAACTGTCGCCGACCGTGATGCAAGCCGCGCTCGACGGCCTGGAGCCGAAGCGCCGCGCCGCCCTGGAAGCGGCCGCCGCCCGTGTGCGTGCGTACCACGAGAAGCAGAAGATCGAATGCGGCACGCACAGCTGGGAATACGCAGAAGCCGACGGCACCGTACTCGGCCAGAAGGTCACGCCGCTGGATCGCGTTGGTATCTATGTGCCGGGCGGTAAGGCAGCGTATCCGTCGTCCGTGCTGATGAACGCGATTCCGGCACGCGTGGCCGGCGTCAAGGAAATCATCATGGTGGTGCCCACGCCAGGCGGCGTGCGCAACGAACTGGTGCTGGCTGCGGCCTGCATCGCCGGGGTGGACCGTGTGTTCACCATCGGCGGCGCGCAGGCCGTGGGTGCGCTGGCCTATGGCACCGACACCGTCCCCGCCGTCGACAAGATCGTCGGCCCGGGCAATGCCTATGTGGCGGCTGCCAAGCGCCGTGTGTTCGGCACGGTTGGCATCGACATGATTGCGGGGCCGTCGGAAATCCTCGTCATCTGCGATGGCACGACCGATCCGGATTGGGTGGCGATGGACCTGTTCTCGCAAGCCGAGCACGACGAGCTGGCCCAATCGATCCTGCTGTGCCCGAACGCTGAGTTCATCGCGCAGGTGGAAGCCAGCATCAACCGCCAGCTTGAAGAGATGCCGCGCCGGAGCGTGATCGCCGAGTCGCTGTCGGGCCGTGGCGCGCTGGTCAAGGTGCGCGACATGGAAGAGGCGTGCGAGATCGCCAACGACATCGCGCCCGAGCACCTGGAGATTTCCGCCGAGAACCCGCGCCAATGGGCCGAGCGCATCCGCCACGCCGGCGCGATCTTCCTCGGCAAGTACACCAGCGAATCGCTGGGCGACTACTGCGCGGGCCCGAACCACGTGCTGCCGACCTCGCGCACGGCGCGTTTCTCGTCGCCGCTGGGCGTGTACGACTTCATCAAGCGTTCGAGCCTGATCGAGGTGAGCGAGGCCGGTGCGCAGATGTTGGGCGAGATCGCCGCCGAGCTGGCCTACGGCGAAGGCTTGCAAGCCCACGCCCGCAGCGCCGAATACCGCCTGACGCCCAAGTCCGCCAAGTCCGAATAACGCCTGCCGCATCACAATGACCGCCGCCCCAGCCCAGCCTTCGCTTGACGACCTGCTTGCCCGCATCGTGCGCGACGACGTTCGCGCCATGGGCGCGTATCACGTGCCCGACGCCACCGGCATGGTCAAGCTGGACGCGATGGAGAACCCGTACCCGCTGCCGGCCATGCTGCGCGACGCCCTCGGCAAGCGCTTGGCCGACGTGGCGCTCAACCGCTACCCGGTGCCGACCGCCGACGCACTCAAGGCGCAGCTCAAACGCGTGATGCACGTGCCGGCCGGTGCCGAAGTGCTGCTGGGCAACGGTTCGGACGAGATCATCAGCCTGATCGCCATCGCAGCCGCCAAGTCTGGCGCGACGGTGCTGGCGCCGGTGCCGGGCTTCGTGATGTACGCGATGTCGGCGCAGTTGCTGGGGCTGAAGTTCGTCGGCGTGCCGCTCAAGGCGGACCTGACGCTGGACCGCGAGGCGATGCTGGCTGCCATGGCCGAGCACCAGCCCGCCGTCATCTACCTGGCGTATCCGAACAACCCCACCGGCAACCTGTTCGACGCCGCCGACATGGATGCCATCATCCGTGCCGCACGGGGCGCGGTGTGCCAGAGCCTCGTGGTGGTCGACGAGGCCTACCAGCCGTTCGCGCAGCACAGCTGGATGCCGCGCCTGCCGGAGTTCGACCACCTGCTGGTGATGCGCACCGTCTCCAAGCTGGGCCTGGCCGGTATCCGCCTCGGCTACGTAGCCGGCCACCCCAAGTGGATCGCCGAGATCGACAAGGTGCGCCCGCCGTACAACATCAATGTGCTGACCGAGGCCACCGCCCAGTTCGTGCTCGATCACGTGGATGTACTCGATGCCCAGGCAGCGACTCTGCGTGCCGAGCGGACCAAGCTGATCGATGCGCTGGCTGCGCTGCCGGGTGTTGAAGTCTTCCCGAGCGCCGCCAACTTCATCCTAGTGCGCGTACCCGATGCAGCGGGAATGTTCGATCGCCTGCTAAAACGGCGGGTTCTCATCAAAAACGTCAGTAAAATGCACCCGTTGCTGGCCAACTGTCTGCGCGTGACGGTCAGCCATCCCGAAGAAAACGCGCAATTTATCGATGCCTTTGCCGCATCGCTGCAGGAAGCCCCATGAGCCGCCCCACTGGTCGCCGAGTTGAGGTCACTCGCAACACCTCCGAAACGCAGATCCGTGTCGCCCTTGATTTGGACGGCACGGGCAAGCAGACGCTGAACACCGGCGTCCCTTTCCTCGACCACATGCTCGACCAGATCGCCCGCCATGGCTTGATCGATCTGGACGTTTCGGCCACCGGCGACACCCATATCGACGATCACCACACCGTGGAAGACGTCGGCATCACGCTGGGCCAGGCCGTCGCCAAGGCAGTTGGCGACAAGAAGGGTATCGTGCGCTACGGCCATAGCTATGTGCCGCTGGACGAAGCCCTGTCGCGCGTGGTGATCGACTTCTCCGGCCGTCCGGGCCTGGAGTTCCACGTGCCGTTCACGCGGGCGCGCGTCGGCAGCTTTGACGTGGACCTGTCCATCGAATTCTTCCGCGGGTTCGTCAACCATGCCGGCGTGACGCTGCATATCGACAACCTGCGCGGCATCAACGCGCATCACCAGATCGAAACCGTGTTCAAGGCCTTTGGCCGCGCACTGCGCATGGCGGTTGAGCTGGACCCGCGTGCTGCCGGCACCATTCCGTCGACCAAGGGCGCGCTCTGATCCACCGCATCGGCCTGGCCGAGCGTTTCTGACTCTACGACCCGGCCACCGATCCCATGGATCTGACCAAGAGCTTTTTCTCGCTGCTCGCGCTGATCAACCCGATCGGCGCGATCCCGTTCTTCATCAGCCTGACCGAGAGCCAGACGAATGAAGAGAAGCGCCGCACCATCAAGGTCGCGTCGATTTCGGTGGCAATCGTGATTGGCCTGTCGGCGTTGCTGGGCGAGCAGATCATCGGCTTTTTCGGGTTCTCCGTCGGCTCGTTGCAGGTGGGTGGCGGGATCATCATGATTATGATCGCGCTGAACATGCTGAACGCGCAGACCAGTCGCATCAAGGCCACGCCGGAAGAAGAGGGCGAGGCCGGCGCTAAGGCGAGCATTGCTGTCGTGCCGCTGGCGATTCCGCTGCTGACGGGCCCGGGTTCGATCAGTACGGTGATCGTCTATGCGGGCAAGACCAAGCACTGGTGGGAGCTGCTGCTCCTGGCAGGCGTGGGTGTGGCGATTGCCGCCGTGGTATGGATCGTGCTCCGCGCCGCCGAGCCGATCGCCCGGGTCATTGGTCGCACCGGCATCAACGTCGGTACGCGGCTGATGGGGCTGATCCTGGCGGCGCTGGCCGTGGAATTCATTGTTGACGGGCTGAAAACCCTGTTGCCCGTCCTGCGGGCTTAATAAGTGAAGTCATGACTAAGATCGCAATCGTCGATTACGGCATGGGCAATCTGCGCTCGGTGGCGCAGGCCCTGATGGCCGTGGCCCCGGAGGCGGATGTGCGCATCAGTGCGCAAGCCGACGAAATTCGTGCCGCAGACCGCGTAGTACTGCCGGGCCAGGGCGCCATGCCCGACTGCATGGCCGCCTTCGACCAATCCGGCCTGCGCGAAGCCGTGTTGGAGGCCTCCCGCACCAAGCCGATGCTGGGCGTGTGCGTGGGCGAGCAGATGCTGCTGGAGCGCAGTACCGAGGCGCGTGTTGGCCAGCAATACACCCCCGGGCTCGGCCTGATCAAGGGCGAGGTCATCCGTTTTGACCTCGACGGCCAGTTGCAACCGGACGGTTCCCGGTACAAAGTGCCTCAGATGGGCTGGAACCGCGTGCACCAGAGCCGGGCTCACGCCCTCTGGGAAGGCGTGCCCGATCAGAGCTACTTTTATTTCGTGCACAGTTACTACGCACGCCCAGCCAATACCGAAGAATCGGTGGGCGAGACCGAATACGGCGTGCGGTTTACCTGCGCCATCGCCCGGGATAATATTTTTGCCACACAGTTTCACCCGGAAAAAAGTGCGCAGGCCGGCCTGCAGATCTACCGGAATTTCGTGCACTGGAACCCGTGAACTCGGCTTCACAGTCGCAACCGAATCCTTTTTTGCCCGCTTCTTTTCCCATTTAACCCCACCCCCTCAACTTTGTCGTTACGACTATGCTGCTCATCCCGGCCATCGACCTGAAGGACGGTCAGTGTGTGCGCCTCAAGCAAGGCGATATGGATCAAGCCACCGTGTTCTCGGAAGACCCCGCTGCCATGGCGCGGCATTGGGTCGAGCAGGGCGCGCGCCGCTTGCACCTCGTCGACCTGAATGGCGCTTTCGCGGGCAAGCCGCGTAACGAGGCGGCCGTCAAGGCGATCCTCGCCGAGGTGGGCGACGAGATCCCCGTGCAACTCGGCGGCGGCATCCGCGACCTGGGCACCATCGAGCGCTGGCTCGACGACGGCTTGTCGTACGTGATCATCGGCACGGCGGCGGTCAAGGACCCGGGCTTTCTGCGGGACGCATGCACGGCATTCGGCGGCCACATCATCGTCGGGCTTGATGCCAAGGACGGCAAGGTGGCGACCGACGGTTGGAGCAAGCTCTCCGGCCACGAAGTCGTGGACCTCGCCAAGAAGTACGAAGACTACGGCGTCGAAGGCATCATCTACACCGACATCGGCCGCGACGGCATGCTGCAGGGCATCAACATCGACGCCACCGTCAAGCTGGCACAGTCGGTGAAGATTCCGGTCATCGCCAGCGGCGGCCTGTCGAACCTGAAGGACATCGACCACCTCTGCGCGGTCGAAGAGCATGGCGTGGAAGGCGTGATCTGCGGCCGCGCCATCTATTCGGGCGACCTGAACTTCAAGGAAGCGCAAGCCCTCGCGGACAAACTCGGCGCGGCCTGATCGTTGATCCAGCCGTGCTCACCGGGTGCTGCGGCACCCGACTCATCATGCTAGCCAAACGAATCATCCCCTGCCTGGACGTGACCAACGGCCGGGTGGTCAAGGGCGTCAATTTCGTCGAATTGCGCGACGCGGGCGACCCCGTCGAAATCGCGCGCCGTTACGACGAGCAGGGCGCCGACGAAATCACCTTCCTCGACATTACTGCCACATCGGATGGCCGCGACCTGATGCTGGGCATCATCGAAGCGGTGGCTTCGCAGGTGTTCATTCCGCTGACGGTCGGTGGCGGTGTGCGCGCGCTGGAAGATGTGCGCCGCCTGCTCAATGCGGGCGCAGACAAGATCAGCATGAACTCGTCGGCGGTGTCGAATCCGCAGCTCGTGTCGGACGCCAGCGCCCGGCACGGTGCGCAGTGCATCGTCGTGGCCATCGACGCCAAGAAGGTGTCGGCCGAAGGCGAAGCGCCGCGCTGGGAAGTCTTCACGCACGGCGGCCGCAAGGGCACGGGCCTGGACGCCGTAGCCTGGGCGCGCGAGATGGCACAACGCGGTGCGGGCGAAATCCTGCTCACCAGCATGGATCGCGACGGCACGAAAGCCGGCTTCGACCTCGAACTCACGCGTGCCGTGTCCGATGCGGTGCCGATACCCGTGATTGCCTCGGGCGGTGTCGGCAACCTGCAGCACCTGGCAGACGGCATCAAGCTCGGCCACGCCGATGCGGTACTGGCCGCGAGCATCTTCCACTACGGCGAATACACCGTCGGCCAAGCCAAGCAATACATGGCTGAGCAAGGCATTCCAGTACGGATCGGACTATGAGTAAGAAGTGGCTGAACAAGGTCCACTGGGACGACAACGGTCTCGTGCCGGTGATCGTGCAGGAGCAGGGCAGCAACGACGTCTTGATGTTCGCCTTCATGAACCGCGAGGCGCTGCAGAAGACCGTGGAAACCGGCGAGGCCGTTTTCTGGTCGCGCTCGCGCAAGCGTCTGTGGCACAAGGGCGAAGAATCCGGCCACATCCAGAAGGTGCACGAAATCCGCCTGGACTGTGATGAAGACGTGGTCTTGCTCCGTGTCACCCAAGTTGGCGGCATCGCCTGTCATACTGGCCGCCACGCGTGCTTCTTCCAGAAGTTCGAGGGCAACGTGGAAGACGGCGATTGGCACACCGTTGAGCCCGTGCTCAAGAATCCTGACGACATCTACGCCGGCAAGCCCGGCCATAACCATGAGTGACACTCTGCGCCGCCTGGGCGAGGTGCTCGAATCCCGCAAGCTCGCCAACGGCGGCGACCCGGACAAGAGCTACATCGCCCGCCTGTTCCACAAGGGCGACGACGCCATCCTCAAGAAGATCGGCGAAGAGGCCACCGAGACGGTCATGGCCGCCAAGGATGCCCGCGCCGCCGGCATGACGGACGAAGCGCGCAGCAAGGTCGTCTACGAAGTGGCCGACCTGTGGTTCCACACCATGGTGCTGCTGTCGCACTTTGATCTGACGCCGGACGACGTCGTCAACGAACTCGCACGCCGCGAAGGGCTCTCGGGCCTGGAAGAGAAAGCGTTGCGTAAGTCGCAGGCACGCGATGCTGCGGGTGAGTAAAGCGGCAGGTGACTGACTACGGTGACGAATCGTCGCAGGGAGGCAGCGTGGACAAATACGGAGCGGCAGTGGTGATGACGGACGACGCAGAACGCCTGGCCGGACTGCGGCGCCTGACGCATATTCTGTATGCGCTGTACGCCATTTACTGGCTGACATTCGGCTGCACAGCTCTCGTCGCCATCATCATCAACTACGTGAAGCTCGATGATGTGCGCGGCACGCTGTATGAGTCGCACTTCCGCTGGCAGATCCGATCGTTCTGGTGGTCCGTATTATGGGGAGCCATCGGTCTTTTGCTGGCATTCTTCCTGATCGGCTTTGCCATCCTGTGGGTTCTGGGCATTTGGATGCTGTATCGTATTGTGAAAGGCTGGCTGTATCTGAACGATGGCAAGCCGATGTACGCGAACCAGTAACATCAACCAATGGCGCTGCCACCGCTGCGGCGCCGCTTGCTGTATTTCACGTGGGAGTAGGACATGGGTTCCTTTAGCATTTGGCACTGGCTGATCGTGCTGGTGATCGTCATGATGGTGTTCGGCACGAAGAAGCTGCGTAACATCGGTTCGGACCTCGGTGGTGCCGTGAAGGGCTTCAAGGACGGCATGAAGGAAGGCGCTGCGGACGACAAAACGGCCGCCCCGCAACAGACCGCCGGCCAGCCGCCGCGCGAGCTGCACGACTCGACGACGATCGACGTCGAAGCGCGCGACAAGTCCAAGCAAGGCTGAGCACCGGCGCACGCTGACCGATGATCGATCTCGGCATTTCCAAGCTGGCGCTGATTGGCATGGTGGCGCTCGTCGTCATCGGGCCGGAGCGCTTGCCCAAGGTGGCGCGCACCGCTGGCGCCTTGCTCGGCCGCGCGCAGCGCTACATCGCGGATGTGAAAGCTGAGGTGAGCCGCGAAATCGAACTCGAAGAACTGCGCAAGATGCGCACCGACTTCGAGCAGGCCGCGCGCAATGTCGAGCAGACCATCCATCAGGAGGTTAGCAAGCACACGACGGAACTCAACGAACGCCTGAACGAGGCGCTTGGCGATCCGTCGTTGCAGACGTCCACCTCCGCGCCCGACTGGCGCCCGGCACCGGGCAAGTCGCGCAACGGCCGCAACAGCTGGCGCAACAAGCAGTTCTCGATGCCCAAGTGGTACCGCCAGAAGCAGGGCGTGCGCATGTGGGCGCAATCGGGCGCGGCGCGCGTCAAACGTCATCGTCCGCCCATCGTTGCCGCGCAGTCGCGCGGGCGTTCCTTTTTCGAATGATTCTTCGAGCACCCACCGCTGGGTGCTCTGACCGCATCCCCTTCCAGCCGACATGAGTGCCGCTCCGCTCGATCCGCAATCGCCCGAGGACGGCGCGCAGGAAACCTTCATCTCGCATCTGGTTGAGTTGCGCGAGCGCATCGTCAAGGCTGGTGCGGGCGTACTGCTGATCTTTTTGGGTCTGGTCTACTGGGCGCCGGATATCTTTAACCTGTTTTCGCGGCCGCTCATTCAAGCGCTGCCCAAGAACGGCCACATGATCGTGACGGACGTCACCGGCTCGTTCTTCGTACCGATGAAGGTGACGCTGCTGGCCGCCTTCCTGATCGCACTGCCGTGGGTGCTGTACCAGGTCTGGCGCTTTGTGGCGCCGGGGCTGTATTCGCACGAGAAGCGGATGATCATGCCGCTGGTGGTGAGCAGCTATCTGCTGTTCCTGTGCGGCGTGGCGTTTGCGTATTTCCTCGTCTTCCCGACGGTGTTCAAGGTGATGGCGCACTACAACGCGCCGCTGGGGGCGGAGATGTCGACCGACATCGACAAGTACCTCAGCTTTGCGATGACCACCTTCCTGGCCTTCGGCATCACTTTTGAGGTGCCGGTGGTCGTGATGGTGCTGGTGCGCTTTGGCATCGTGAGTCTGGAGAAGCTGCGCCAGGCGCGGCCGTACGTGGTGGTCGGCGCATTCATCATTGCGGCCGTTGTGACGCCGCCGGACGTGATGTCGCAGTTGCTGCTGGCGGTGCCGCTGTGGCTGCTGTACGAGCTGGGGCTGATCCTGGCGGCGGTTTTCTTGCGCAAGACCGTGGCGCCGGAAGAAGACCCGGAGCATCTGCCGGTGGTGAAGGACTGATCCACCGTCGCTCAAAAGAAAAGGCAGCCGAGGCTGCCTTTTTTGTTGCCGTTGAAACCGCTTACGCGGCGTACAACCAGAACTGCTCGCGCGGGAAGGTCAGGGCGTACTGGCCGTCGGTGGGGGCGCTGCTGGCGTAGGCGCGCAGGCCCGTGCCGGTGGCGCCGCTTGCGCGGAACAGGCACTCCCAGCGGTCACCCAGATACATGCGCGTCGCCAGCGGCAGGTGGATCGTGTTGTCGGCGTTGTCCTGGCCGACGCGCACCTGTTCCAGGCGGATCACGCCGTGCGCAGCTGCGCCCGGTTTCAGGTCTCCACGCGCGACGCCCCAGAGCGACCAGCCGCCCGCCTCATCAACCAGCCGCGCCATACCGTCACGCACCTCGGCGATCTTGCCGTTGACGCGGTTGTTGCTGCCCATGAACTCGGCGGTGAAGAGCGTTTGCGGCGCGCCGTACATCTCTTCGGGCGTGCCCTGCTGCTCGATCACGCCGTTGTTCAGCAGCAGGATGCGATCAGACATGGCCATCGCTTCGCTCTGGTCGTGGGTGACCATCAGCGCCGACAGGCCCAGGCGCACGATCAGCTCGCGCAGGAAGGCGCGGGCTTCTTCACGCAGCTTGGCGTCGAGGTTGGAGAGCGGCTCGTCGAGCAGGATCACGGGCGGGTTGTAGACCAGCGCACGGGCAATCGCCACGCGCTGCTGCTGGCCGCCGGAGAGCTGGCTCGGGAAGCGCTCGCCCAGATGGCCAAGGCCCAGTTGCTGCAGCACGGCCTGCACGCGCTCCTTGATCTGCGCGGACGGCGTCTTGCGCAGCTTGAGCGGGTAGGCAACGTTCTCGGCCACGGTCTTGTGCGGCCACAGCGCGTACGACTGGAACACGAGACCCAGGTTGCGCCCCTCGGCCGGCACGTCGAGCTTCTTGGCGCCGTCGAACATGACGCGATCGCCGATCTGGACGGTGCCCTGGCTGGCCTGTTCGAGGCCAGCGACGGCGCGCAGCAGCGTGGTCTTGCCCGAACCGGACGGGCCCAGCAGCGAGACGACCTCGCCCTTCTGCAACTGCATCGAGACACCCTTGAGGACCGGGTTGTTGCCGTATTGCAGGTGCAGGTCGTTGACAGTGAGTTCAATCATGGAGCTTGACTCCGAAACGCAGTGCGATGCCGAGGCCGACGGCCACCAGCACGATATTGACGAAGGACAGCGCGGCGACGATATCGATGGCGCCGCCCGCCCACAGGGAAACCAGCATCGAGCCGATTGTCTCGGTGCCCGGCGAGAGCAGATACACACCGGTCGAGTATTCGCGCTCGAAGATCAGGAAGATCAGCAGCCACGCACCGAGCAGGCCGTAGCGCGTGAGCGGCACGGTTACGTCGCGCGTGGTGCGGGCGCGGGTGGCGCCGACCGAACGCGCGGCTTCTTCCAGTTCGGGGCCGACTTGCAGCAGCGCGGCCGAGATCAGGCGCAGGCCGTAAGCCATCCACACCACCGTATAGGCGATCCACACGCTGAAGATCGTGCTGCGCAGGTCGCGCAGGCTCGGCACGATGTGCTCGATGATCCAGTTGGCGAAGGGCAGGCTGCTGTCGGTGAGGGCGGCCTCGACCCAGTTCGGCACGAACAGGAACACCCACAGGAACGCCAGACCGGCCAGCAGACCCGGCACCGCACGCGGCACCAGCACGCTGTAGTCGAGGAAGCGCGTCCAGCCATCCGGCTTGCGGTGCATGGCCAGGCCGATGCAGGTGTAGCAAGCCACGGCGATCGCACCGCCGATCACGCCGATCAGCACCGTGTTGACCATCGCGCGCAGGAACTGCGGCTGTTCGAAGATCTGATGGAACGCTGTGAGTGACACGGCTTCCGTGAGCGACACACCTTCACCCCAGTTCGACACGAAAGCGCGCAGTGCAATGCCCGACAGCGGCACCACCACCGAGATGAAGAACCACAGCACCACAACGGCCCACGCCGGCCAGCGCCACGAACCCAGCGGCAGCGGACGGCTGCGCGTGACCTTGCCCTTGACCGTGACGAAGCGGTTGGCCGAGCGCAGCATGTAGCGTTGCAGCAGCACCAGCGGGAACGTCACCATCACCAGGCAGACTGCCACGGCCGCCATCAGGTGATAGGCCGGCGTGCCGAGCTTGTTGGTCAGCTTGTACAGGTACGTCGCCAGCACGAGGTGGCCTTCCGGATCGCCCAGCACCAGCACCAGGCCGAACACTTCGAAGCCCAGGAAGATCACCAGCACGGCTGCGTACAGCAGGGCGGGGCGCACCATCGGCAGGCTCACGTTGAGCATCACTGACAACGGCGAGGCGCCCGAGATGCGCGCGGCCTCTTCCACGTCCGAGCCCAGGCTGCGCAGCGCAGACGAGACATACAGATACACGTGCGGCACATGCGTCAGGCCCGCGATGATGATGATGCTGGTGAACGAATACACGTTCCAGGGCACGCCACCGAAGATGTGCTTGAACCAGATCGTGTAGAAGCCGACCGGGCCGGCCGACACCACGTAGCCAAAGGCCAGCACCATCGGCGAGACGAACACCGGGATCATCAGCAGCGGCTCGATGATGCGGCGGCCCGGCAGATCGGAGCGCACCATCAGGAACGCCAGGATGCCGCCCAGCGGCACCGAGATCACCGCCAGGCCGAGGGCCAGCGCGGCGGACTTTTCGAACGCGTGCCAGAAGTCCGGATCATCGAAGATGAAGCGGTAAGCATCGAGCCCCGCCAGTGCGTCCGGCATGAAGAACGGCGCAGACAGAAAGCTCTGGTAGAAGATCAGCGCCAGCGGCGTGAAAATCGCCAGCGCGGTAAGCAGGATGACCACGCCGCGCGGCAAAGCCTGTCCCACACGCGTCCAGGGCGAGCGCTTGGGGAGGGCTTGGGCAGCGGCGGCACGGTCTTGCGCTAGAGAACGCATGGTGCCTCCAAGAGTAGCCGGCGCCAGATGCGGGCGGCGCCGGCTGCATTTGTCTAAATGCGGGTCAGATGAGAGGAATCGTGATCAGCGAATCAGCAGATCAACGACCGGCGGCGGTGCGCCATTGCTTGATGAAGTCCAGGCGCTTCTTCGGCTCCAGGAAGGTCAGGATCGACTCATCCACCGGGATCGGCTTGATGGTGTTGCCCAGAATCTTCTTCAGGCCTGCAGCGGTGGCTTCGCCCGATACGTCTTCACGCAGCGAGTGCAAGTCCGACTTGTTAGCAAGGATGTCCTGGCCACGCTTGGACAGGATGTAGTCCAGCCACAGCTTGGCAGCGTTCGGGTTCTTCGCCTTCTTGGCAATCATCGCCACGCGCGAGACCACCAGCGTGTAATCCTTCGGATACACGATGCCGATCGACGGGTCTTTCTTGGCACGCGCCATCGCGTACGAGCCGAGGATGTTGTAGGCGATCAGGTTTTCACCCGAGGCCACGCGCTCCATCATTGTGCCGGTGGACGACTGCAGCACGAGGTTCGGGCCGACGGCCTTGATGAAGTCGAAGTATTGCGGCGAGTCCTGGTTGTCCTGCGCGGCCATCATGAAGCCCACGGCGGACTTCTCGATGTCGTACGTCGTGACCTTGTTCTTGAAGCGATCGCCCTGGCTGCCGACCAGCTTGGCGAGGTCCGCGTGGGTTTGCGGAACTTCGCTGTCCTTGATCAGGCGCTTGTTGTACAGGAACACGGCCGGCTCGTACGTCGTGCCGTAGGCCAGGCCCTTGTACACGGCCCACTTCGGCAGGTTCGGCACCTCGGGCGAGTCGTACTTCATGGCGTAGGTCTGCGCGAGCTTGAGCTGCGAGTCCATCGACGAGTTCCACATCATGTCAGCCGAGGCGCCGCCGGCAGCCTGCTCGCTGATGAAGCGGTTGTACAGCTCGCTGCTGTTCATGTCGTTGTACTCGACCTTCACGCCGGGGTAGAGCGACTCGAAATCCTTGATCAGCGGGTCCGCGGCCTTGGTGTCGGTCGTAGCGTAGACGACGACCTTGCCTTCCTTCTTGGCGGCGGCGATGGTGTCGGCGTAGTTGGCCGGGTAGCCGGCCGGAACTTGGGCGAACGCGGCGTTGCTGAGGGTCAGCGCGGCAGCGGCAATGGAAGCGAGGGCGGTCTGCGCGATGGGCGCAGGCAGAAAGCGGCCACGAAGCATGGGTTTGTCTCCTGTTTGCTTGTGATGGTGTGGGGCCGACTGCTTATGGTGTGCAGTTCAGACGGAGGGCCCCAGGTGCGGCGCAGTATAGAAGTCGCGCGCTTTCGTCACGCTTTCATTATGGCTGCTGCGTTGCAGCATGCTCAGGAACAGTAGTTAAGGCCGTCAGCGGCACGCGAATGCGCGCTGACAGGCCCACGCCGCCGTGGTCATTGGGCTCGCCATCGGCCAGTTCGATCTGCCCCCCGCTGCGTGCGGCATACGCGCGCGCGATGGCCAGGCCGAGGCCCGATCCCTCGGCGGCGTAGCGGCCATCCTTGGGGGCATTTTTCAACTTCGCCGGGCGATTTCCGCCCTCGTGCGCGCGGCGAAAGCGCTGGAATGCATGGGCGCGTTCGTCGGCGCTCATGCCTGGGCCAGTGTCGTCCACGCAGACGAGCGCGGCATTGCCATCGGCCGTTGCGCGCACGGTGATGCGCCCGCCGGCCGGCGTATAGCGGATCGCGTTATGCACGAGGTTGGAGAGCGCCTCGCGCAGAAAGGCCGGGTAGCCTGTGACGGGGAGATTCGCATCGTGGCCACCGTCATCCCAGCCGAGATCTTGCTGTTTCTCGCGCGCCAGGGGCAGCGCATCGAGCACCACATCGCGCGCCAGCTCGCTCAGGTCGAAGGTTTCGGGCGGCGCATCCTGCCCTGCGTGGCGCGCGCGGGCGAGCGCCAGCAATTGCGTGGTCAGCCGGTTGGTCGACTGCAGGCGCGCGATGATGGCCGACAGGCTTTCGCGCACGCGTACCGGGTCCGTCTCGCGCAGGGCGTATTCCGCCTGGGTCAGCAACACGGCCAGCGGCGTGCGTAACTGGTGCGAGGCATCGGCGAGGAACTGGCTCTGCGCCTCGGCAAGCTCCTCATAGCGAAGGATGTGATGGTTGATCGCTTCCACCAGCGGGCGAACCTCGGTGGGCACGTCGGTGGCATCGAGCGGGCGGAGGTCATCCGAGGCGCGCACGCCGATGCTGCGCGCCAGGCGATTGAGCGGCCGCAGCGCGACCGTTACGCCCAGCCACAGCAGCGCTGCACTCACGGCCACCAAGGCCGCATCGCGCAACAGCGTGCCGCGCCAGACCGCCTGTTGGAGCGCCCGCCGCGTTTCGATGGTCTCGGCCACTTGAATAACGATGCGCGCCGGCAGCCCCGGTTGGTACAGCGGCTTGGCCACGGCGGCAATGCGTACTGGCTCGCCGTGATACGTCGCGTCGTAGAAGAACTCGGTGTCGTTCTCCAGGCGTGTGGTGGGCAGCGGGAGGTCGTCGTAGCCGGTGAGCGCGGCTTCTGTGGGTTTACCCGGCGCGGGTTCGAAAGCGACGCGGTAGTAAACGCTGCTCTGCGCCGTCGATTCGAACATGGAGAGCGCCACGTACGGCACGTTGACCTGCACCTGTCCGCGTTCGATCGTCACGCCGTTCTCGATGGCGCGTACCGAACCGAGCAGGGCGCGGTCGTACGCCCGGTCTGTCGCACCGCGCAGCGCCTGGAAGGCGGAAACGATATCGATGGCCAGCACGCCAACCAGCCCCGGCAGCAGCAGCCACAGCAATGTCAGTTTCAGGCTGCGCGGCAGCCGGGCGAAGCGTCGCATCATGCGGGGGTGCTGTCGGCGGTGGCGCCGGCATCGCCCGCATCACTGGCGCCGGCTTCGAGCATGTAGCCCAGTCCACGCACGGTGATGATCTGCACACCGGTGCCCGCCAGCTTCTTGCGCAGCCGGTGCACGACCACCTCGACCGCGTCGGGGCTCGAATCGCTATCCAGATTGAAGACCTTGTCGAACAAGTGCACCTTGGCGATCGGCTGACCGGTCTTGTGCAGCAGCGCCGACAACGCGGCGTGTTCGCGCGGCGTGAGCGACAGCGGCTCGCCCGACAGCAGAAATGCCTTGCGTCCGGTGTCGAACTCCAGTGGCCCGCAACGCAAGCGCGGGAAGGCCCGGCCACGGCTGCGGCGGATCAGTGCCATCAGCCGCGCCTCCAACTCGGACAGCGCGAACGGCTTGGTGAGGAAATCGTCCGCGCCCGCGTTCAAGCCGCGCACACGCTCATCCAGCGCGCCCTGCGCGGTGAGGATCAGCACCGGCGTGCGATCGTCGCGCGCACGCATGTCGGCCAACACCGCAAAGCCATCCTTGCGCGGCAGGCGCAGGTCCAGCACCACTGCATCAAATTCTCCAGAGCCGAGAAATGCCTCGGCCAACACGCCATCGGCAGCGCGCTCCACCACGAAGCCGCTTTGCGCCAGCGCGCGCGCCAGCCACGCCGCCAAGTCTTCCTCGTCCTCCACCAGCAAAATCCGCATCGGGTGTCTCTCAATATCGTTCGATCCGCTTTTTCATGATAATGCGTGGCGCCCGCATCCCGATCCCCCTTCCTATTCGATGCGGCTGAGCTCCATGTCGTCCATTTCGAATTCCCGTCGCCGCTGGCTTGGTCAGACTGCCGCGTTGCTGGCCGCAAGCGGCGCCACGTCGTTTGGCGCGCGGCAGGCGAGCGCACAGTGGTTGGGTCGTCCGGCGCCCGAATTGCCTTCGTACTATCCACACGATTACGGCGCCATGGTCGACGCCGCGCGCAAGGAAGGCCGCGTCACCGTTTACTCGACGACCGATTTTTCCGCCGCGCACCCGCTCATCCGCGCGTTCGAGTCCCGCTACCCTGGCATCACCGTCGACTACCGCGAGCAGAACAGCGACGACATCTACCGCCGCTTCCTCGCCGAACTCGGCACCAAGTCGCCGGGCGCCGATGTGGTCTGGAGCTCGGCGATGCCCGAGCAATTCAAGCTGGTGAACGATGGACACGCGCTGCCGTATGCCTCTCCGGAGCGCCCCTATCTGCCCTCCTGGGCGATCTGGAAGAACGAGGCGTACGGCACGAGCTACGAGCCGATCGTCTTCGTGTACAACGCGCGCCAATTGCCGGCGGAGTTGATTCCGTCCACCCACGCCGACTTCGCCCGCATCCTCAACAGCCATCGCGACTTTCTGCGCGGCCGCGTGGCGTCGTACGACATTGAGCACTCCGGCTCCGCCTTCCTGTTCGCGGCCGAAGACGCGCGCACCACGCCCGTGTTCTGGGAGGTTGCCAAGGCACTGGGTGGCGTCAACGTCAACTTGTACATCACCACGGCCGCCATGCTCGAGCGCGTCGCCTCCGGCGAAAGCCTGCTCGCCTATGACGTGATCGGCTCCTACGCCGCCCGCTACGCCGATCGCAACCCCGCGCTCGCCGTTAAGATGCCGACCGACTACACCTTGGTCGCCACGCGTGTCGCCTTCATTGCCCGCAGAGCCGCCCGGCCAAACGCCGCGCGCCTCTGGCTGGACTTCATGCTCTCCCGCGACGGCCAGAGCGTGATGGCGGACCGGGCATTTCTGTTCTCCCTGCGCCAAGACGTCGAAACCGGCTTGACCGCCAAGCGCCTGCTCGCCGAACTTGGCAATACGCACCGCCCGATCCCCGTTGGACCGGGTTTACTCGCCCATCAAGATCAGCTGCGCCGTGCCGATTTCCTAAAGCGATGGCACGCGTCGCTCGGCCGCCTATAAAGAGTCTTATTAATCACTTTTAAACGGCGGCGTGGCCAGAAGGCGACAATTTGGAACTGTCACGAAACGCCAAATTTGTTGCGCGGGAGCGTCCTGCAATCGCCCGCCAATCCCCACGCCATCGCGCAAAAAGCCGGTCGGAACCCCCGTTCGAGGGGCCTTTTTGCGTGTTGCCCATGAGCAACAACTTGGCCGCAAATCGCGTCCCAGAGCCAAAAAGGGTTTCCAGAATCCGATATCGCTGGCCCATAATGCGGTCAGACGTGAGGTATCTGCGTCGTCCATAAGGACAGTCAAGATTTCCCAATCAGTTGACAAGGAAAGTGTCGATATGAAGATGAAACTGTTTGCAGCTGCTGTTGCAGCTCTGGCCGCCAGCGGCGCCTATGCACAATCCTCCGTGACCCTGTACGGCGTGGTCGACGCTGGTCTGACGTACGCAAACAAGGTGCCGAACACCACCGGTGGTGGCAGCTCGCGTTTCGGCCTGGATTCGGGCGGCCTGTCGGGCTCGCGTTGGGGCCTGCGTGGCGTTGAAGACCTGGGCGGTGGCCTGAAGGGTATCTTCAACCTGGAAAGCGGCTTCAACCTGGACACCGGCGCGTCGGGTCAAGGCGGTCGTCTGTTCGGCCGTAACGCTTACGTTGGTCTGCAAGGCCAGTGGGGTCAACTGACCCTGGGTCGTCAGCAAAACCTGCTGTACGACTTCTCGCTGATCTATGACCCGATGGCAATCGCCACGCGTTACTCGCTGGCTTCGCAAGACCAGTACTTCTCGGGTCGCGCTGACAATGCCGTTAAGTACGTTGGCACGTTCGGTGGCCTGGGCGTTTCGGCTCTGTACTCGTTCAACCGCGATGGCAACGAGCAAGCTGGCCTGAACAAGCTGGGTCGTGAGTGGAGCCTGGGCGCTAACTACGCTGGCGGCCCGTTCGGCGTGGGCGTTGTGTACGACCAGTCGAACAACACGACGGCAGCTCTGGTTGACAACAAGGAACAACGCGCCACGATCGCTGGCACGTACGCCTTCGGCCCGGCCAAGCTGTACGCTGGCTACCGTTGGTACAAGGCTAACTACGCACAAGCTGGCCAGTCCGGCAACCTGCGTTCGAACCTGTACTGGGCAGGCGTTGGCTACCAAGCTACCCCGGCTCTGTCGCTCACCGGCACGGCTTACTACCAACAGTTCAAGAACAGCGCAACGGGCAACCCGTGGCTGTTCGTGGTCGGCACCGACTACGCTCTGTCGAAGCGCACCGACGCCTACTTCAACGTGGCCTATGCTAAGAACAGCGGCGGCTCGGGTCTGGGCGTGATGGGCCTGAACGACGCTAGCTACGCTGGCACGACGCTGACGAACGGCAACCAAGTGTTCTCGAACAGCGCCAACAGCAACAACCAGATCGGCGCTACCGTCGGTCTGCGTCACAAGTTCTAATTTGACGCGTTCGTAAGAGCGCATCGAATTAAACGGTTAAACGCCGATCCCGAAAGGGGTCGGCGTTTTTCTTTGTGCGTGTTATTCGAGGCGTTTCTGCGGGGGAGGGGCGATCGGTGCTGCTGCGTCGCTGCTAAGTGTCCAGCGATCGCGTGGCCGCGGCGGTAATGCGGTGGTAGGGCGATGTAGCCTCGAGCGCTGCTTGCGGCTTCCCAAGCGCGCCGAGCAGAATCAGATGCGCTTTTGGCAGAGGGCGGAGGTTGCGCTGCGCTCAGAGGGCGCTGTGGCTGGCATCCGTTTGGCTGCGTTCCATGGTGGCTTTGTCGGCGGCATGGTCCCCGAAGGCGCCGGCGTGGTCCCGTCTGCGCACCAATAAAAAACGGCGGCTCATCTGGCCGCCGTTTGTGTGTTCCGAACCCTTCGCTTACTGTTCTTCCTCGTCCGGAGAAGGCATCGGTACGTTACGTCGCGTGGGCGGTGGGCGCTTGCCGACAAGGATCGTCAGTTCGACAGCCTTGCCCTTGCGCGACACCGTGACCTTCGCTTCTGCACCCGGCTTGAGCTGCGCAATACTGTTGAGCAGCGCCGTCGTATCGAGAATGGATTCACCGTTGACGCTGGTCAGGATGTCGCCCGGACGCAGGCCTGCGCGATCCGCTGGCCCGCCCTGGACCACTGCGGCGATCAGTGCGCCATCCTTGCGAGACAGCCCGAACGACTCCGCAATCTCCGGCGTCACGTCTTGCGGTTCGACGCCGATCCAGCCGCGCACCACGCTGCCCGTCGAGATAATCGATTCCATCACCTGCTTGGCCAGCGATACCGGAATCGCGAAGCCAATACCAAGCGAGCCACCCGAGCGCGAATAGATGGCCGTATTGATGCCCAGCAGGTTGCCGTCAGCGTCGACCAGCGCACCGCCTGAGTTACCAGGGTTGATGGCCGCATCGGTCTGGATGAAATTCTCGAAGGTGTTGATGCCCAGATGGCTGCGACCAAGCGCCGAGACAATGCCCATCGTCACGGTCTGGCCCACGCCGAACGGGTTGCCGATGGCGAGCACGACATCCCCGACGCGCACGTTTTCCAGGCGGCCCAGCGTGATGGCCGGCAGGTTCGGCAGGTTGATCTTCAGGACAGCAAGGTCGGTTTCGGGGTCGGAGCCGACCACCTTGGCGTTGGCCTTGCGGCCATCGGTCAGTGCCACCTCGATCTCATCCGCGCCGTCGACCACGTGGTGGTTCGTTAGAATGTAGCCTTCCGAGCTGACGATCACGCCGGAACCCAGGCTGGCCGTGGGTTCCTGGCGCTGTTCAGGCGCGCGATCGCCAAAAAAGAAGCGGAACCACGGATCTGCGCTGGCTTGTGGGTTGCTGCCGCGTTTAGGCGCATTCTTGCTGCTGAAGATGTTGACCACCGCCGGCATTGCCACCTTGGCGGCTTCCGCGTAGGAGTTGCTGGAGGTGCCCCCGTGGCCGATTGGCGCGACTTCCTTGAGTGCGACGATGGGCGAGCCGGACTGCACTGCCAGCTTGCCGCGCTGCAGCCACTCGGGCTTGAGGGTGGCGATCACAAACCACACGGCCAGCACGACCGTGACGGCTTGCGCGAAAAACAGCCAAAAGCGGCGCAACATAGGGCGAAATTGAGTCGAAATGGATCGAAAAGAACTTGAATTGTACTTGAACGACCTGTTGCAGGCGGCCCGTTTTCGGGACTACTGCCCCAATGGTCTGCAGGTGCAGGGGCGCGAAACCGTCGCCCATATCGTGACCGGAGTCACCGCCAGTCTCGCGTTGATCGAGGCTGCCATCGACGTGCACGCCGACGCCATCCTCGTGCATCACGGCTATTTCTGGAAGGGCGAGGACGGCCGCGTTGTGGGCCAGAAGCATGCGCGCCTGAAGCAGCTCCTGGCGCATGACCTGAACCTGTTTGCGTACCACTTGCCGCTGGACGCGCACCCCGAACTGGGCAACAACGCGCAGTTGGGCGCCTTGCTGGGCATCGAGCCGCAAGGCCGGTTTGGCGACGATGAGCTGGGCTGGATTGGCGTGCTGCCCGAGGCCACCACGTTGGGCGCGTTCGCAGAAACTGTGACAGCTCGGCTAGATCGGGTGCCGCTGGTGATTGGTGGGCTGGATCGCCCGGTGCGGACGGTGGGTTGGTGTACGGGCGGCGCGCAAGGCTGGTTTGATGCGGCGGTGGCCGCCGGCGTGGACGTCTACCTGAGTGGCGAGGCCTCCGAGCAGACCACGCATCTGGCGCGCGAATCGGGTGTCGCCTATATCGGGGCCGGTCACCATGCCACCGAGCGTGGCGGTGTCCGGGCGCTCGGCAACCACCTCGCCGAGCGCTTTGGGGTACGTCACACCTTCATCGACATTCCGAATCCGGTGTGACACCGCTTCCGGTTACTGCTTGTTCTTCAGGCTGTCGCGAATCTCGCGCAGCAGCACAATGTCTTCCGGCGTTGCTGGGGCGGCTTCGGGTGCCTTGTTGGATTCGGTCACGCGCGTGATGGCGCGCACCATCAGAAACACGATAAACGCCAGGATCAGGAAATTGACCGCCACGGTAATGAAGTTGCCGTAGGCGAAGACTGGCACGCCCGCCTTCTTCAGGTCTGCCAGCGTGTTCGCCACCCCCGGGGGCACGTCGGCTAGGGCGACGAACAGATTCGAGAAGTCCAGCTTGCCGATCACGCGCCCGATCAGCGGCATGATCAAATCGTTGACCAGTGAATCGACGATTTTGCCGAATGCCGCGCCGATGATCACACCCACCGCCAGGTCGATCACGTTGCCGCGCATCGCAAACTTCTTGAAGTCTTCTATCAGTGCCATCGGTTTTCTCCGGATTGTTTGATTCGAGACAAACGATCAAGCTAGCGATCGGTTGACCTGAATTGTTGAAAGCGGACTTGCAGGAGAGATGCCGAAGCCTTGTCAGGACTGGGCTGGCGGGTGATCGGCGTGTCTACTATATCTGCAAGAAGCGCTGCCGGCGACCGCTATCGTCGGCTTGGTACGCTCGGGTATAATTTTTGGTTGACGCGAATCTATCTTGGTTTCTTGATTTCTCACCCTGGGGTCTTGAATGAGTGACCAGCAAAACGTGGACAAGGGTCGCCGTAATCTATTGATTGCGACGTCCGTGGCTGGTGGTGTGGGAGGGGTTGCAGTTGCGGCCCCTTTCGTTTGCACATTCGCACCATCTGAAAAGGCCCGTGCAGCGGGCGCGCCCGTAGAGGCAGACGTGAGTGACCTGGCCCCCGGCCAGATGAAGGTGGTGGAATGGCGCGGCAAGCCGGTCTGGTTGCTCAAGCGCACGCCCGACATGCTGGAATCGCTCAAGAAGACCGATAACGAAGTCGCCGACCCCAAGTCCGACGTGCCCTTCACCATGAAGACGCCGGACTACTGCAAGAACGAAACCCGCTCCCGCGCCGAACACAAAGACCTGCTGGTCGTGGTCGGCATTTGCTCCCACCTCGGTTGCTCCCCGTCTGGCCCGTTTCCCGCAGGCGCCAACGTGCAGCTGGCTGGCGACCCCGGCTTCGTCTGCCCGTGCCACGGCTCCACGTTTGACCTGGCTGGTCGCGTGTTCAAGAACAAGCCCGCACCGCAGAACCTGGACGTTCCGCCGTACATGTTCCTGTCGGACACGAAGCTGGTGATCGGTAAAGACGAGAAAGGAGAGGCTTGATCATGGCCGAGAAGAAGGTGGAGACAACCGGGCTGCTGGGCTGGATCGACGCACGCTTCCCGGCATCCGAGCTGTGGAAGGCGCATCTGTCGGAGTACTACGCGCCCAAGAATTTCAACTTCTGGTATTTCTTTGGCTCGCTGGCACTGCTAGTGCTGGTGATCCAGATCCTCACCGGCATCTTCCTGGTGATGAACTACAAGCCGGACGGCACGCTCAACGCCGCCGGCATCCCCGTCGCCTACGCGAGCGTGGAGTTCATCATGCGCGAGGTGCCGTGGGGCTGGCTGGTGCGCTACATGCACTCGACCGGCGCGTCGGCGTTCTTCATCGTCGTGTATCTGCACATGTTCCGCGGCATGCTGTACGGCTCGTACCGTAAGCCGCGCGAGCTGGTCTGGATCTTCGGCTGCCTGATCTTCCTGTGCCTGATGGCCGAAGCCTTCATGGGCTATCTGCTGCCGTGGGGCCAGATGTCGTACTGGGGCGCGCAGGTGATCGTGAACCTGTTCTCCGCCATTCCGCTGATCGGCCCGGACCTGTCGCTGTGGATTCGCGGTGACTACGTGGTGTCGGACGCGACGCTGAACCGCTTCTTCTCATTCCACGTCATCGCGGTGCCGCTGGGGCTGCTGGGCCTAGTGGTGGCGCACGTCATCGCGCTGCATGAAGTGGGCTCGAACAACCCGGACGGCGTGGAGATCAAGGCCAAGAAGGACGCGCGCGGCATTCCGCTCGACGGCATTCCGTTCCACCCGTACTACTCGGTGCACGACATCGTGGGCGTGGCGGTGTTCCTGTTCATCTTCAGCGCGATCGTGTTCTTCGCGCCGGAAATGGGCGGCTACTTCCTCGAGGCCAATAACTTCATCCCGGCAGATTCGCTCAAGACGCCACCGCACATCGCGCCTGTGTGGTACTTCACGCCGTTCTACTCGATGCTGCGCGCGACCACGTCGGACTTCCTGCCGTGGCTGTGGGGCTTCATCGCCATCATGCTGGGCCTGCTGTTCGCCCGCACGAAGAACATGAACGTCAAGATCGTGGCCGTGGTCGTGGCCGTGATTCTGGCGCTGGGGTTCAAGTTCATTGACGCCAAGTTCTGGGGCGTGGTGGTGATGGGCGGCTCGGTGGTGATCTTCTTCTTCCTGCCGTGGCTGGATCAGTCGCCGGTCAAGTCGATCCGTTATCGTCCGGGCTTCCACAAGGTGCTGCTGATTCTGTTCGTGATCGCGTTCGCAGTGCTGGGCTACCTGGGTATCCAGCCGCCGAGCCCGATCGGTTCGATCATTTCGCAGATCGGCACCATTCTGTACTTCGCGTTCTTCCTCGCGATGCCGATCTGGAGCCAGATCGGGACGTTCAAGCCAGTGCCTGAGCGCGTCACGTTCACGCCGCACTGATAGAGCCCGCGCACAAGGACCCATGAAGGACACAAGAATGAAAAAGCTGCTTGCGATTTTCGCCTTGGCCGGTCTCGTGTTTGCCGCGCCTGTGATGGCCAACGAGGGCGGCGTGCCGCTCGATCCGGCACCCAACCAGTCCAGCGACACGTCCGCGTTGCAGCGCGGCGCCAAGCTGTTCGTCAATTACTGCCTCAACTGCCACGGCGCCAGCGCCATGCGCTACAACCGCCTGCGTGACATCGGCCTGACCGAAGAGCAGATCAAGCAGAACCTGCTGTTCACGTCGGACAAGGTCGGCGACACGATGCACATCGCCATGGATCGCGAAGACGCCAAGAAGTGGTTTGGCGTCGTTCCACCGGATCTATCAGTGATCGCGCGCGCGCGTGGCAGCGACTGGCTCTACACCTACCTGCGCACGTTCTACCGCGACGACACGCGTCCGACCGGCTGGAACAACCTGGTGTTCGACAAGGTGGGCATGCCGCATGTGCTGTGGGAGCTGCAGGGCGAGCGGGTGTTGAAGGCGGAGCCGGCAGCGAAGTCCGAACATGGCGAGGGCGAGCATAAGCCTGTATTGGAGCAGGTCAAACCGGGCAAGATGAGCAACGTCGAATACGACCAGGCGGTGGCAGATCTCGTCACGTATCTGGACTGGATGGCCGAGCCCGCCGGCAACCTGCGCAAGCGCCTGGGCGTGTGGGTACTGTTGTTCATTGGCGTGTTCTTCGTGCTCGCCTGGCGCCTGAATGCGGCCTATTGGAAGGACATCAAGTAAAATCCGTATTTTCCCGGGCAAGGGCTAGGCCGGTGCGGAACTGGTCCTAGCCCTTTGCCTTTTCGCTTTTTTGCCGTGGCGGCGCCATTTGCTGCCGCGGTTGTACCGTCATCGGGCCGCCCCCGGCCCATGCGCCAAGGAACTACAACCATGATGGTCTTGTACTCGGGCACGACTTGCCCGTTCTCGCAGCGTTGCCGCCTCGTCCTGTTCGAAAAGGGCATGGATTTCGAGATCCGCGACGTCGATCTCTTCAACAAGCCGGAAGACATCGCGGTGATGAACCCGTACGGCCAGGTGCCCATCCTGGTTGAGCGCGATCTGATCCTGTACGAGTCGAACATCATCAACGAGTACATCGACGAGCGCTTCCCGCACCCGCAGCTGATGCCGGCTGACCCGGTGCAGCGGGCCCGCGCCCGCCTGTTCCTGTTCAACTTCGAAAAGGAACTCTTCACGCACGTCTCCGTGCTGGAAAACGAAAAGGGCAAGGCCGCCGAGAAGAATCACGAGAAGGCACGCGCGGCCATCCGTGACCGCCTCACGCAACTGGCGCCGATCTTCCTGAAGAACAAGTACATGCTGGGCGAAGAGTTTTCGATGCTCGATGTGGCGATTGCGCCGCTGCTGTGGCGCCTGGACCACTACGGCATCGAAGTATCGAAGAACGCTGCCCCGCTAATGAAATACGCGGAGCGTATCTTCAGCCGTCCGGCGTATATTGAAGCGCTGACGCCGTCGGAAAAGGTCATGCGCCGCTGATTGCCGCCGGGTTGTGGGCCGCGCGCTTTGAATCCGTGAGCGGCCGCACCCGCGGTTACTGATTTCATCATGTCGGAAACCTCCACCAAGCCCTATCTGATCCGGGCCATTTACGAATGGTGCACGGACAACGGCTTCACGCCGTACATCGCTGTCTTCGTCGACAACAGCACCAACGTGCCGCGCGAGTTCGTCAAGAACGACGAGATCGTGCTGAACGTGAGCTTTGACGCGACCAGCCAGCTCGACATGGGCAACGAGTGGATTTCGTTCCACGCGCGCTTCTCGGGCGTGTCGCGCAAGATCGAGGTGCCTGTGGAAAACGTGCTCGCGGTGTATGCGCGCGAGAACGGGCAGGGCATGGCGTTCCCGGTCGAACGCAGCGTGCCGACCACGCAGGCCGCCACGGAGCGCGAGAACAACCCGCCGCCCAAGCTGGCTGCGGTGGATGCCGAATCGGCACCGACGCCCGTTGCCGCAGAAGCGGAAGGCGGCCCAGACGACGAGCCGACGCCACCGAATGTGCCACGAATTGGTGGCAAGCCCGCATTGAAGGTCGTCAAGTAACGCGTGTTAGGTTAGAATCGCGTTTCTTTGCCGGCTTAGCTCATCTGGTAGAGCAGTTGATTTGTAATCATCAGGTGGCGGGTTCGAGTCCTGCAGCCGGCACCAGCATCATGAAACGGCCTCCCTTGCGGAGGCCGTTTTCTTTTGGCCTTCGCAAGGCGCCTTCTGACGTCCACAACAACGTCGCCGCAAAGGCTCATCCAGCTTGTGTCGAGGCCATGGCGGCTCTCTACCCTGGTGTGGCCCTCTGACCGCCAAAGTTTTCTAGCTGCGTTTCCGCACTCTCTGCTAAGAGGCGCCAACGGCATTCGTCGCTGAACCGGCGCAAGGTCTCTCTTGCCTCTTCGACATGGCCACCATCGAATTGCGCGTGGGTTTTAAGTGGCACCTCCCCGAGATGCCTTGACCATGGTGCTGCTGTACTTCGCGATCGGCTGCGCTCGTGGCGCGAGGCATCACCCGCGCCACCAAACGACGCGATGCCGCGATCCTTCCTACGTTAGCCAGCGCGGCGGAACATCGCGCGCGGCCCGCGAGCTAACCGCTCTCGCGCCTACGCATGACGCCTCTTGCTCGAGGGGAGGTGCGGCGCTCCTACCCACGGCCTCGCGCGTACGCCAACGCCACAGCGGCCACGCCTGGCAGCTCCTCGGGGCCACAAGTCCACCACTTCTGGTAGTTACCGGACCCACAGTGCCCATTGTTCAATCTAGCCCTGCTTTTATCGACAGGGGAATGACTTGGACATCGTTTCGGGAACCGCGCGGGAACTTGGGCCGGGGCTGATGCAGCGTATCGGCCGCTACCGGCACGAGGTCTTTGTCGAGCAGCTTGGCTGGCGTCTGCCCGGCGGCACCGATGGCATGGAACTGGATCAGTTCGACCTGCCCGATACCCTCTACGTGGCGGCACAGGTGCGCGGCGAGATGGCTGGCATTGCCCGCTTGTTGCCCACGACACGTCCCTACCTGCTCAGCGAAATCTTTCCGCAGTTGCTCGATGGCGAAGCACCGCCGGCATCGGCACACGTGTGGGAGCTCTCCCGCTTCGCGGCCACGCCGCCGGATGGTGCGCGGGCTGGCCATGCGTTCGGTCACCTTTCCTCGCCCCTGGCTGTGCGCCTGCTTGCCGAGTCGCTCGCCGCCGCAGCCGGGCGCGGCGCCGCGCATGTGATCACGGTCTCGCCGCTTGGCGTCGAACGCCTGCTGCGCAAAGCCGGTTTCAGCGCACGGCGCGTCGGCGTGCCGGTGGTCTCGGGCAGCGACTGCCTGATCGCCTGCCAGATCGATGCCCACGCGCTGCCGACCACGTGGACTGGCCACGAAGCGCTGTCCGAGCACCTCGAACCGGCCTGACACCCGCTTGCACGGCACACGCCGCAGCGATCCCTACGACCCCTTGCGCTTTCGCCTTCCGCCCATGGACCGCATACCGACCGAATTTCTGACCACCGGCGCCGACGTCCGGTATCCGGAGCACTGGACCTTCGTCGATGCCCTCCGGCGCAACGCCGACGAACAGCCGGACGCGCTGGCCTATCACTTCCTGCACGCTGACGACGGCGACGAGGAGCTTGTCACCCACGGCGAACTCGCACGCTGCGTGGCCCGCTACGCGCAGGCGTTCCGCGCACTGGCGCCGCACGCCAACGGGCAGCAGAAGATCGTGATCGCGGTGCCGCAGGGCAAGGCGTTCGCGGCCGCGTTCTATGGCTGTCTCGCGGCCGGCGCGATTGCGGTGCCGACCTTCCCGCCCGCCAACACGCTGCAGGCCGACCGCATCCGCCTCATCCTGCAGGACCTGCGTGATTGCACGGTGCTGGCCGATCGCGAGTGCCTCGACACCGCGCTCGCCCCGCTGCGGCACGACAGCGCGCTCGCGCACGTGCGCTGGTGCGCGCTCTCCGATCTCGACACGGCGCCCGACGCGAGCCTTGATACGTGCACGCCCGATGCGTCCGATATCGCGATGCTGCAGTACACGTCCGGCTCCACCGGCCGGCCCAAGGGCGTGATGGTCAGCCACCGCAATCTCGTCGAGAACTCGACGCTGATCGCCGAGTGCTTCAACCACCGCCGTAGCGAGAGCCGCTCGGTGATCTGGCTGCCGCCCTATCACGACATGGGGCTCGTCGGCGGCGTGCTGCAGCCCACCCACGTCGGCTTTCCCGCGCTCCTGATGCCCACGAGCCTGCTCGTGCGCAATCCGTTCCGCTGGCTCGACGCCATCAGCCGCTTCCGCGGCACGAGCAGCGGCGGGCCGAACTTCGCGTTCCAGCTGTGCGTGAACTATGTGCGCGAGCGCGACCTGGCGAAGCTCGACCTGTCGAGCTGGAACATCGCGTTCTGCGGCGCGGAGCCGATCAGCCACCGCACGATGACCGAGTTCTCCACGCGCTTCGCCGCCGCGGGCTTCCGGCCAGAGGCGATCTATCCGTGCTACGGCATGGCGGAAACCACGCTGATGGTCTCGGGCAAGCCGCATGCCGAGGCGCCGCGCGCGATGCATGTCGATGCGCGCGCGCTGGCCCGCGGTCTCGTGCGCGAGCAGGATGCCGAGGCCAGCGGCACGCAATCGGTCGTCAGCTGCGGCAGGGTGCATCCGAGTCTGGACCTGCGCATCGTCGAACCCGAAGCGGGCCGCGAGCGCATGCCGCGCGAGATCGGCGAGATCTGGGTCAGCGGCCCGAGTGTCGCGCAGGGCTACCTGGGCGACCCCGACAGCACGCAGCAGACGTTCCACCGGATGCTCGCCGGCAGCGATCGCCACTACCTGCGCACGGGCGACCTCGGCTTCGTCGATGGGGGCGAACTCTACGTGACGGGCCGCGTGAAGGAACTGCTGATCATCCGTGGCGCCAACTACTACCCGCAGGACATCGAGCAGACCGCGGCGCTCGCGGCGCCGGAACTCGTCAACTGCCGTTTCGCCGCGTTTCCGCTGACGGTGGACGGCGCCGAGGTGGCCGCCATCGCGGTCGAATGCCCACGCACGCTCGCCAACCACAGCGAGGTGGCGCGCCGCATCAACGCCAGCCTCATCGACCGTTTCGGCATCAAGGCCGAGGTCATCCTGTTCGTGCCGCGCAAGACGATCCGCGTCACGTCCTCGGGCAAGCTCCAGCGCATGGCGATTCGCCGCGACTTCCTGGCCGGCGACCTGCCCGTCTGGCACCGCTGCGACGACCGGCGCGACATGAACGCGGCACCTGCGCCGGAGGCCGCCGCCGCCGGGCTTGGCGCGGGCGCCTGGACCGTTGCGGATGTGCGCGCGTGGCTTGTCTCCCAGATCAGCCGCATCACGCGAGCAGACCCCGCGCAGATCCGGCCCGACGACAGCTTCGCGGCGCTCGCGCTCGATTCGGTCGCCTCGCTCGAGATCCTGTCCGAACTCGACCAGACGCACGGCATCGGCGTGGCCCCCGATTCGCTCTACCTCCACAACACGCCAGAGCTGCTCGCACGCGAGATTCACCGGCTCTGGCACCTGAAGCAAACCTCGCAACACTCGCAAAACTCGCAGGGAGTCTGCCATGGCATTGCCTGACAACGTGTGCGCGGCGCTGATCGCGTTCATCAGCGACAGCTTTCTCGGCGACGGCACACGCATCGCTGCCGACACGCCGCTGCTGGAACTCAACATCCTGGACTCGGCCGCGCTGTTCGACGTGGTCGACTTCGTTCACCGCCAGTTCGATATCGCCATCCCGGTCACGGAGGTCCATCCGGACAACTTCACGAACGTCTCGATGCTCGCGCGCCTGGTCGGGCGCCTGCAGGCCGGCCTTCAACCTGTCGAGGTCATCCAATGATCCCAAACCAGTGGTACGCCATCCTGCGCAGCGAGGACGTGCGCAAGAAGCCCGTCGGCATCACCCGCTTCTCGAAGCGCCTGGTGGTCTATCGCGACACCAGCGGCAAGGCGGTCTGCCTGGACGACCGCTGCCCGCACAAGGGCATTCCGCTCTCCCATGGCAAGCAGCACGGCGATCTCATCGCCTGCCCCTACCACGGCTTCCAGTTCAACCAGCAGGGTAAGTGCGTGCACATGCCGGTGCTGGGCCGCAACGGCACGGTGCCCAAGGCGATGTGCGTGCGCTCCTACACGCTGCGCGAGCAGCACGGGCTGATCTGGTTCTGGACGGGCACCGCCGAGGACCCGCAGGCCTTGCCCGAGGTGCCGATGTTCGAGAACTTCAGCCAGTACAAGGGGTTCACGTCCCGCTACGGCTGGGAGGCGCCCGTGCACTACACGCGCTACGTGGAGAGCGTATGCGAGGTCTATCACGTGCCGTTCGTGCACAAGGGCTCGGCGCTCAACATCTGGGACCCGAAGGGTGGCCGCATCGACGACTTCCGCTGCGAGGTCAACGGCACGCTCATCAGCAGCAACTTCGTGCTGCGCGCGGACGACGAACGCACGGCGGAGGAGACGCTGCACGCGATGCTGCCGTGGAAGCGCGGCTGGCGCATCGGCGTGGACGTGCAGATGCCGAACATGGTGCAGATCCGCAACGACGTGTTCGACGTGTACCTGATCGCCACGCCCGTGGACGACGACAACTGCTGGGTCTGCGTCTGCTACCAGGAGCCCAAGCGCGACCTGCTGCTGCCGATGATCAAGCCGCTGCCGATTCCCGTGTGGCGCCGCGTGCGGCCCTGGCTCATGTGCCGCATGGAGCGGTACATCCAGCAGGCCAAGGACATGAAGGCGATCCGCGGTCAGGAACCCCGCATCTCGCACCTGCAGGCCAACAAGCTGATTCCGCTCGACAAGGTCAACGCCTACTACCTGAAGATGCGCGACAGCCTGACCCGCGATGCGATGCGCACGAATACCGGACATGCCGTCATCCGCCCCGTCGTCGAGACGGCCGTGCCGGACTCCGCCACCCCCGCCATCGTCGACTGACGTCACCACCGATCCGCGAAAGGCCCCATGAATAACGCCGAATTCCTTGATAGCGCCCGCAAAGCCGCCGTGGTGCGCGATGTGGTGCGCACGCACTCGCAGTATGCCGAGTCCGATCTCGATCCCGATGCGCTGCTGCAGGAGGAACTGGGCATCGACTCGATCATGCTGGCCGAGATCGTCGCCGACCTGAAGAAAGTGTTCCGCGGCGCTGGCCATGTCAGCGCGGACCAGTTCGACACGCTCGGTGCGCTGCTGAGCGGGTTCGCTGCGTTCGAGCTCGATGCGGCGGTGCCTGCCCCGCGCGAACCTAACGGCGCGCACGCCGATGCCGCGCACCCGCCGGCGTGCAACGGTCATGCACCCGAGGCGGCGAGCCTCACGATGCGCGACTTCATCGCCTCGGGCGAGTCCGACCTCTTTGCCAAGACACGGCGCTTCGGACGCTTCCTGCGCGAGCGCGAGACGGCTGGCGAATTCTGGTACGGCATGGCGTCGAGTGGCATCTGTACGAACCGCGCGCGCATCTTCGACCGCCTGATGGGCCGCGAACGCGAGTTCCTGCTGTTCGCCTCGAACAATTACCTGGGTCTCGCCAACGATCCGCGCGTGCTGGACGCGATGGCGCAAGCGGTGCGCGAATACGGCGCCACCAACACCGGCAGCCGGTTGATCGGCGGCACCACGGATCTGCACCTGCAACTCGAGCAGCGCCTCGCGCGCTTCAAGGGCCGCGAGGACTGCATCGTGTTCCCGTCCGGCTACTCGGCCAACCTTGGCACGATCTCCGCGCTGCTCGGCGCCAACGATGTCGCGATTACCGACGCGTACAACCACATGAGCATCCAGGACGGCTGCAAGCTGTCCGGCGCCGCGCGCAAGATCTACGCGCACAACGACATGGAGGCGCTCGAGGCTGTGCTGCAGCGCTGCGACGACCGCCCGGGCGGCCGGCTCATCGTGGCCGACGGCGTGTTCAGCATGCATGGCGACGTGGTCGACCTGCCCGGCATCGCGGCGCTTGCGCGCAAGTACGGCGCCAGGCTGCTGATCGACGACGCGCACTCGACCGGCGTGCTTGGCGCCACAGGGTCGGGCACGGCCGAGCATTTCGGCATGAAGGGCGCCGTCGATCTCGAGGTCGGCACGATGAGCAAGGCGCTCGGGGGGCAGGGCGGCTTTGTTGTTGGCGACAAGGAGGTGATCGACTACCTGCGCTTCTACGCCAACGCCTACGTCTTCGCGGCGACGATTCCCGCCGCCATCGCCGCGGGCCTGATCGCGGCACTGGATGTGCTCGAGGCCGAGCCGCAGCGGCTTACACGGCTGTGGGACAACGTCCGCTATCTCAAGGGGGCGCTGGACGCGCTCGGCTTCGATACCGAGCAGTCGGCGAGCGCGATCGTGCCGATCGTGATCGGCGACGAGCGCCGCGCGATGGCGATGGGCCGCTCCGTGCGCCGGCGCGGCATGTTCTGCCAGACCGTCGTGTTCCCGGGCGTGGCGGTTGGCGACGCGCGCCTGCGCATCAGCGTGCTCGAATCGCACACGCGCGCGGACCTCGATGAAGCGATCGGGATCCTCACGGAATCCGCACACGAGAACGGCCTGCTCCCGCAATGACTGCACTACGCATCGCGACGGCCATGACCGCGCCCGATCCCGACCGCTTCGTGCATCACGCGCTGCTGCGCCACGCCGACGAGCGCCCCGACGCGCCGTTCCTGCTCGGCGGCGCGGGCGTGCGCTATGGCGACGCCGCGCGCTGGGTCGCGCGGCTGGCTGCGAGCGGCCTGCTGCCGGCGCCAGGTGAGCCCGTGGCGATCTGGATGGACAAGGGCAACGGCTACGCGCTGGCGATCCTCGCTGCGCTCTTTGCCGGCAACCGCTACGTGCCGCTCGACGGCGCGCAGCCCGTGGAGCGCGCGGACACGATCGTCGGCGATGCGGGTGCCACGGTGCTGATTACCGACAGCACGCACGCGGCGCGCTGGCTCTCGCATGCCACAACGGCACCGCTCGCGCGCCTGCTTGTCGTCGACGATGCGCCGCTCGAGATCCCGCCGCACGCCATGAGTACCGCGCGCGGGGCCGTTCTGCAGCTTAGGGCGGACCTGGCGGATCTACGCGGCGAGGCGGATGACCTTGCGGCCATCGCCGCCCCGTGCGCGGACGACGACGTGGCGGCCATGCTGTACACGTCCGGCTCCACGGGCCTGCCCAAGGGTGTGCAACTCAGTCACCGCAACCTCGCGAACTTCGTTGGCTGGAGCGCGGACACGCTCGGCATCACGGCCGCCGACCGCCTGCTGAACTTCGCGAGCTTCAACTTCGACCTCAGCACGTTCGACCTCTTCGCGAGCCTGCGCGCGGGCGCGGCGCTCTACGTGACCAGCGAAGCGCAGACGCGCCAGGTGGCGCAGGTGGCCGGGCTGATCGCGCAGCACGGCATCACTACGATGTATAGCGTGCCGTCGATGCTTGCGCTGCTCAACCGGGCGGACGCGTGGCGCAGCATCGCGCCGTGCGCGCTACGCAATGTCGTGTTCGCGGGCGAGGTCATGCCCAAGCCGCAGCTGCGCGCGATGGCAGCGCAGCTGCCGGCCGACTGCGCGTTCTACAACTTCTACGGGCCGACCGAGACGAACGTCTGCCTGTACCACCGCGTCACGGAGGCCGACCTCCACAACGACGCGCCGCTGCCGATCGGCACGCCAATCAGCGCGACGGAGGTCTGGCTGCGTGACGACAACGGGCAGCCGGTGACCGCCCCCGGCGAGATCGGCGAGATCTGGGTGCGCGGTGCGTGCGTAACGCCCGGCTACTGGCGGCGCGACATCGATCCCAATACGGCCAATCACCGCGCGGGCATGCACGCGACCGGCGACCACGGCGAGATCGTCGATGGCGTGCTCGTCTACCGTGGCCGCAAGGACCGGATGCTCAAGCTCAACGGTTATCGCGTGGAGCTCGGCGAGATCGAAGCGGCGCTCGCGCGTCATGCGTCCGTACATGAGGTGGCGGTGCTTGCCCATGCGGATGAGCCGGGCGCGGCCGCGCGCCTCTTCGCGTGGTACGTGCCGCGCGGCACGGGCGAGGCCGAGATCCAGACCGTTGTGCCGCTCGCGCTACGGCGCTTCTGCGCGGACCTGCTGCCGGCCTACATGATTCCGCACCACATCGCGCGACGCGACGCGCTGCCGCGCACGCCCAACGGCAAGATCGACTACCGCGCGCTGCAGGGAGAACTGTCGCAGCGAGGCGGGCAATGACCGCCGCCACGCGTGCGGGCACCGCACTGGCGATGACCGGCATGGCCTGCCGCTATCCGCACGCGGACGGCATCGAGGCGCTGTGGCGGTGCATGCAGGGGCCGCAGGCGCCCATGGCCTCGCGCCGGCTCGGGCCATCGTCAGCCGATCCGGGTGCCTTCGGCATTCCGCCGATCTACCGCCATTCCATCAACGATGTGCAGCTTGATCTGCTGGCGCTGTCGCGCGACGCGCTGGCGCAGGCCGGGCTCGATGCCGATGCGATCGATCGCGAGCGCACCGACGTGATTTTCTGCCACGCGCTCGGCATGAACCGGCAGTACGAGAACTACGCGCGCATTGCTGCGGTCGCGTGGGCGGAGCCGGTCTGGGCCAATGCGGGTGACGGTGCCAATACCGAATGGGCGCGCGCGGCGTGGAAGCGCAAGCTCGACGCGCTGTTCCGTGCCACCAGCCACGACAAGGTTGGCGAGATGGCGAGCACCATGCCGGCGCGCGTGGCGTCGCACTTTCGGCTGCGTGGCCGGGCGCTCGCGCTCGAAGCGCAAGAGCGCAGTGCCATCGAAGGACTGCTCGCTGCCTGGGATGCGATCGCCACCGGCCGCGCGCAGACGGTGCTGCTGCTCGGCGCCCAGAGCCTGGCCTCGCCGTCGCTCGAAGCATTGCTGCGCGAGCGGCTGCCTGCGCCGCTTGCGGACGCATTGTGCGAAGGCGCCTGCGCGCTCGTGCTGCAGGATGCCCATCTCGCCGGCGCGCGCGCTATCGCGTGCATCGATGCGGTCGACGTCGATGGTCAGGTCAGTGGCGGGCCGCAAGCGCCGGTGCGGGTGCAGGTGCTCGACGGCGTGGACACCGTTGCCGTTACCGGTGAAGCGGCGCCAGACGCGGTCGTGCAGGCGCATCAGGCATGTGGCTACGGCTATGCGATGCAGCCGCTGACGGCGCTGCTGCAGGCGGCGTTGATCCAGCAGCGCGGCAGGGCATCCGGCACGCCGCCGGTCGCGCCGGACGGACTGAGCGTGACGGTGCAGGGTGCTGCAAAGGACGGCCACCCATACCGCATTGCCCTGCGCGCAGCACACGTGGCAAACGTGGCAAACGCGGCGCACGAGACGAAGCGTCCGTACGACGGCGCCATGCCGACACCCGTTGCACCTGCTGCACCCGTCGCGGTCGTCGCAATGGGCACGCGCTTCGGCGACGGCCGGGACATGGCGGACTACTGGGAGGCACTGCGCTCCCCCACGCACCGCTTCCGTCCGCTACCGGCGACGCGCCCGGGCCACGCGGCCTACTACAGCGCTGATCCCCAGGCGCCGCTCAGCTACTACATCGATCAGGCGAGCTACTGCGAGCCTGCCGGACCCTCGCGCGCGCAGGCGTTTGATCTCGCATGCGCGGCCGGCCGGGAGGCCATCGGCAGCCTGCCGCAAGGGCTGGCCGGCAAGGCGGGCCCGGTGCTCGTCGTCACCGCCTCGAACCTCACCCCGGCGCCGCTGCGCCACGTGGCGGTGCGCCATGAATTGCCGCGCATCGAGGCCGAGCTCGTGGTGCTGGCGCGCGAATTCGGCATGGACGAGGCCGCCGCCGTGGCAACACTGCGCGAGCAGGCGCACCGCGAGCAGCCGGCCACTGCCGCATGGGGTGCCTTGAGCGCCAGTGGCATCAGCCGCGCGTTGGCCGGCATGCTCCACGCGCCGGCGCGCTGCGTCGCCGTCGAGGCCGCGTGCGCGGGCTCGCTCGCGGCGCTAGACCTGGCCGTGAACAGCCTGCGCAGCGGACGCTGCCGGATCGCCGTGGTGGCGGGCGTGGAAACCCCGGTCAACACCGCCGATCTCGTGCTCTGCGCGTCGCAACGGATGCTTGCCACGGGCCTCATCGCGAGTTTCACCGAGGCTGCCACGGGCTTCACGCCCGGCGACGGCGCGGGCGTGCTCGTGCTGTGTGCCCGCGAAGACGCCGCGCGTTGGGGGCTGCCCGCACTGGCGCTGATCCGTGCCTCGGCGTCGTGCACGCAGAGCAAGTCGATGGTGGCGCCCAACGCGGACGGGCAGGTCAAGTCGATGCGGCGGGCATTCGAGCAGGTCGAATTCGGCCCCGATGCCGTGGACTTCGTCGAAACCCATGGCACCGGCACGCTGATCGGCGACGAGGTCGAGATCAGCTCGCTCGCGCAGGTCTACGGCCCGCGCACGCGGCCGCTTCGCCTGGGGGCGCTGAAGTCGCGCTTCGGTCATTGCTTCGCGGCCGCGGGCATCGCAGGGGTCATCAAGACGGTGCTCGCCCTGCGCGCCGAGTCGATGCCCGCCAACTATTTCGGCGCGCCGGTCAAGGCCGGCCTGCGGCTGGCCGAGCACGGCTTCGATCCGCTCGCGCAAGCCGCGGACTGGCCAGCCGGCCCGGCGACCCGGCGCGCCGCCGTCAATGCATTCGGCACGGGCGGCGTCAATTACCACGTATTGCTCGAAGAGAGCAGGACCTGAACTGAATCCATGGACTTTTCCACCAGTGCCCGACACCGGGACATCGCCGTGCGCATGGCCGCCCTCGGGCGCGACCTGCACGATTCCGGACTCGCCGCGCGCGACCGCGAGGGCCGCTTCTGCGCTGAGCGCTGGAAGATCCTGGCGGCGCAGCGCGTGCATGCGCTGACGGTACCGATCGCCCAGGGCGGCGCGGGCTACGGCGCGCTCGATCTCGTTTACGCGCTCGAGGCGCTCTCCGAGCATTGCGAGGACACGGGGCTGCTGTTCGCGCTCGCCGCGCACCTGTGCGCATGCGTGCATCCGCTGGTGGCGTTCGGCGACGCCGCGCTGCAAGCGCGCTGGCTGGCGGCCATCGTGGAAGAAGGCCAGATCGGCGCGCACGCGATCACCGAGGCGCAGGCCGGCTCCGATATCAGCGCGATGCAATGCACGGCCACGCGCGAAGGCGACGGCTACCGGCTGCACGGCGAGAAGCGCTACATCACCAACGCGCCCGTGTGCGATTTCATTGTCGTGCACGCGCGCACCGGCAACAGCGGTGGCTTTCTCGACTACAGCGCGTTCGTGCTCGACAGCCGCAGCGTCGGCGTGCAGATCAGCGCCAAGCCGCACGAGAAGGTCGGCCTGCGCACCACGGCGATGGGCGACATCCGCTTCGACGGTACGTGGGTGGCCGCCTCACAGCGGATCGGCGCGGAAGGCTCGGGCGGCCCGATCTTCCAGGCCAGCATGGAATGGGAGCGCAGCTGCCTGTTCGCGATCTATCTCGGCGCGATGCGGCGGCAGCTGCGCCGCACGTGGAAGCACGCGCGTACGCGCGAGCAGTTCGGCCAACCGCTCCTTGCCAACCAGGCGCTCGCGCACCGGATCGCGGACATGCACGTGCGGCTCGAAAGCGCGCGTCTCGCGTGCCTGCATGCGGCGTGGAAGCTGGACGAGAAACTGCCCGCGCAGGATACGGCCGCCATTGCCAAGCTGCTGGTGTCCGAGGCGAGCGTGAAGAACGGCCTGGACGCCCTGCATATCCATGGCGCGAGCGGCGTGATCGAGGGCGACATCGAGCGGCAGTTGCGCAACGCGCTGCCGTCGACGCTGTTCTCGGGCGGCAACGAAGTGCTCAAGGATCAACTGCTGCGGCAGCTCGGCCGCGTATTCCAATCATCGGCGGGACAAGCATCATGAAGACGCAAGCCAGCGTGGGACAAGCCGGGCTCGGCAAGGAAGACCTGCTCACCGCCGCGGGCGTGTACGTGGAGTACACACGCGCCGAGGGCGACTACCTCTACATGCGCGACGAAGACGGCGAGGAAGTGCCGGTGCTCGACATGGTCGGCGGGTTCGGCGCATCGCTGCTCGGCCACTATCACCCTGAGATCACGGAGGTGCAGCAGGACTGCATCGCGCACCGGCGGCCGTTCCTTGCGCAGGGCTCGTGCCGGCAGCGCTCGCTCGACCTCAAGGAAGCGCTGGGCGACTACCTGCACCGGCATACCGGCACGGACTACAGCGTCGCGCTCTATAGCACGGGCACCGAGGCCGTGGAGGCCGCGCTCAAGCACGCACGCTACGCATTCGGGCAGCGTGTGGGCGCGCTCGCCGATGCGTGCAACGCCAATGTGCGCGAGCTGCTGACGCGGCTCGAGCGCGGCGAAGTGCGCATCGACGAGGCGTTCCTGCACGATTGCGAGCGCCTACTTGGCCAGGAGCCACTGGAAGGACTCGACGATCTGCTGGGCGCCGTGGCGTCCGCCAACCAGCAGGCGTTCAATGCGCAACCCGTGATTGCCGCTTTTCCGCGCGCGTTCCACGGCAAGACCCTGGGCTCGCTCGCGCATACCTGGAACCGCGACGCGCGCCTGCCGTTCATCCGCAATCACGGCGCGGCGGTCTTCATCGAGTCGCCGCAGGACTTTCTGGAGGAGGTGGAGCGCCGCAGCCTCGCGTACTTCCGCTTCGAGTTTGCGCCGTTGAGGTTGGTCCGCTGCACAACGCCGACGCTTGCGGCCGTGATCTACGAACCGTTGCGCGGCGAGGGCGGCGTGCTTGAACTCGGGGCCGCGGACAAGACGCTGCTGCGTGAGCTGCGCGCGCTTCACCCGCAGGTGGCGCTGATTGCCGACGAGATCCAGTGCGGGCTCGGGCGGACCGGGAATGCGGTGGAGAGTCTCGCTTGCGAGCTGCCGGCCGACTACCTGACGTTTGCTAAGTCGCTCGGCGGCGGGCTGGCCAAGATCTCGGCGCTCGCCGTGCGCAAGGAGCTCTACTACGCCGAATTCAGCATGCTGCACAGTTCGACCTTCGCCGAGGACGATATGTCTTCGATGATCGCCAAGCGCAGCCTAGAAGTCATCGAGCGCGACAACCTGGCCGGCCGCAGCGCGCAGCTCGGCCAGACGCTGCTCGGCGAGCTGCGCGCGCTGCAACAGCGCTGGCCGCGCGTGATCGCCGACGTGCGCGGCCGCGGCTGCATGCTGGGGATCGAATTGCAGGACTATGCCGATCACCCGTCGGCCGTGCTCTCGAGCCTCGCGCAGCAGCAGATGCTCGGCATGCTCGCCGCGGGCTACCTGCTGCATCGCCATCGCGTGCGCGTGCTGCCGTCGCTGGGGCGCCGCCGCGTGCTGAGGCTGCAGCCGTCCGCGTATCTCGGCAGCGCCGAGGTTGGGCGCGTTTGCGAGGCGCTCGACCAGCTGTGCGCGGTGCTCGACGCGGGCGACGCCGCCACGTTGCTGCGCCACTTGTCGGGGCCGGGCGAGACCGAGGCCGACGCACCAGCCGCATGGGCCGACGCAGCCGCTTCGCAAGCCGATGCCGCGCCCGCCACGAACGCCTGCGAGCGTGTGGGCTTCATCGCACACCTGATCGATACGGAAAGCATGCGCGCGTGGGACCCCGCCGTGGCGGCGCTCTCCGACGACCAGCTCGGCGAGCTGCGCGGACACATGCAGCGCGCGCTCGAGCCGCAGCGCGTGGCCCGCCGCCGCGTGCGCTCGGCGCTCGGGCACGAGGTGGAGCTGCTGCTCTACGCGATCCTGATGGATGCCGAAGCCATTGAGCTCGACATGCGCTTCAACAAGTCCGGGCAGATCCGGGCGCAGGTCCACCATGCGTACCGGCAGGCGCGCGAGGACGGTTGCAGCCTCGTGGGATTCGGCGGCTATACGTCGATCGTCACCGCGAACTGCACGGACTTCGACCACGACCACCCGGCGGTGACCACGGGCAACGCGCTGACCGTGGCCACGAGCATGTCCGCGCTGCGCGACGCCGCGCGCGCGTCGAACATCCGGCTCGCATCCGCGCACGTGGCCGTGGTCGGCGCGGCCGGCAACATCGGGCAGACGCACGCGGCATTGCTCGCGCGCGAGTGCGGCAGCTTGCTGCTGCTTGGCCGCCCGGGCTCGCTCGGACGGCTGCGCGCCGCCGCCACGGCGGTGGCCGCCGAATTGCGCGAAGCGCTGCGCAGCCCGTGGGGCGCGGTGGATGCCGCAGACCACCAGGCCGGCGAAGGCGCGCTGATGGCCAGCGTGCGACGCGCATGGGACGGCGAGACGCCGCCCGACGCCGAGTCGCTCGCCGCATGGTTGCTGGGCGAAGAACTGATCCGCCTCGGCGAGGCCGTGGAGCTGTGCCGGCTGGCAGACATTGTCGTGAGCGCATCGAACAGCGCGCAGGCGGTGCTCGGTGCCACGTGCTTCGCTACCGACCGACCGGTGCTCGTCTGCGACGTGGCGGTACCCGGTGACGTCGACGCGGCGTCGCTCGCCGTGCATGAGAACGTGCGCGTGATCCGCGGCGGCATTGTCAACCTGCCGATGGTGCCGGACTTCGGCCTGCCCGGCATGCGGCTTGCGCCGGGCAAGGTCTATGCGTGTGCCGGCGAGACGCTGCTGCTGGGCCTCGCAGGCGTGCGGCGCGACTTCAGCAAGGCGGCCATCACGACCGCGCAGGTGCGCGAGATCGGCGCGCTCGCGCGTCTGCATGGCTTCGAGCTGGTGCAGAAACAATGAGCGACGCGCAGGCGCATACGCCGCATACGCGCACATCGCCCCCGCCGACATCGCTGGCCGATCTGCTGGCGCTCGCCGCGCTGGCGCCGTCGTCGCACAACTGCCAGCCGTGGCACGTGAGCCTGCTGGATGCCGAAGGACGCCCCGTGAGCGGGCCCGACGTGCCGCGCCGGCTCGTGATCAGCATCGACCGGCGCCGTGCGCTGGACGCGCTGCCCGCGCTGCGCACGGAGATGTCGATCAGCGCCGGCGGCTTTGCGGTGATTCTGCTGAACCTGTTGCGCCTCGCCGGCTGGCAGGCGGAAGCGGCGCTGTTGCCCGCGCCTTGCGATGTGCCGGACGGCAGCCTCTCGCCGCTCGTCCGCATCGAACTCGGCGGCTTCCACCCCGGGCGGGCATTGCCGTTGCTGGCGCGGCTGGCCGCGGCCCTGCGCCACCGCCGCACCGATCGTGGGGAATACGGCGGCACGTTCGATCTTTACGCGCTCGGACGTTGCAACTTGCTGCCGCACAGCCTCGGGGGCGTAGCGGACGGCCTGCGCTGGCGCGTCGTGCAACCGGGCGAACGCTACGAGCGCCTGTGCGCGTTCTACCGGCATCACGCGGCGCGCGACTTCGTGCATCGGGCCGCGTGGCGCGAGACGTACCGCCACCTTGTGTTTAGCGATGCGGAATCGGTGCCGGACGGCATCGGCATCAACATCCAGAGCCTGTTTGGCCCGATGCCCGCGTGGCGCCGCCAGCTGCATCGCGTGCTGCTGCATCCGGCGCTGCTCGCGGCGTTCGGTCCCGTGGGCGCGTCGGCGCGCATCGGCGTGCATCTCGAACGCCTGATTCGCGGCAGTCCGGCCGTGATGGTGCTGAGCGCGGCGGAGAGTTGCCCGCTCGCGAGCCGTGACGTGCTCGCGGGGGAGGCCATCGTTCGCCTGTGGCTCGCCGCCACCGCGCAAGGACTCAGCCTGCATCCGCTCTCGGTCGCGCTGCAGCACCCGGACCTGCGCGCGACGCTCGGCCGGCTGCTCGGCTGCGAAGAATCGTTGCTGTTCATCGCCCGCGTGGGCGCGCCGCTGCAGGCGAGCGGCCCGAGCCGCCGCTACCGGCGCGAGCCCGCACAGTTCTGTTCGCCGCCGCCGGCAGCGGACGCCCCTGTTTTTACGCAATGACCCGAATGCCCATGTCTCACACATCGATCCGAACCCTCGGCCTTGTGGCCGTGTGCCTCGCGTGCGCTGCGCCCGTCGTGGCCTCCGCCGCTCAGCCACCTTCGTCCTCGCAGGCAGCAGCGCCCGCGCGCGTCCAGCCTGATGCGCAGATGCTCGCGCAGTGGATCCACGGCGCCGAGCACATCCTGCGTGGTCAGACCTCGGCTGCCGTCATGAGCATGAAGATCAAGAAGACGAGCTTCGAGCGCGAGTACGACCTGATGGTGATGACGGACGACCGCAACCCCGCCTCGAAGGTGCTGCTGCGCATGCTGGGCCCCGCGCTGTGGCGCGACAACGCCACGCTCAAGGTCGGCGACAAGATCAGCTTCTACGATCCGCGCACGAACCGCATCACGGTGATGGGCAATTCGATGCTCGGCGACAACTGGATGGGCAGCCACTTCACCAACGATGACCTCATGCGGGAGACCGATCTCTCCCGCCATTACAGCTATGTGCTGGTGGCCGGCGCAGCGGGGAAGGACGCCGCGGGCCAGCCCGTGGATGACTACACGATCTCGCTCTCGCCGCTGCCGACTGCGCCGGTCTCGTGGGGCAAGGTGATCTACCGGCTCTATGTGGGTGGCGATGGTCAGGCCTATCCGCAGCGCGTGGAGTACTTCCGGCGCGCGGGCGACGACAAGCCCGTGCGTGCGCTCGTCTACGAGGAGGTGCGCGTGATGGACGGCAAGGCCGTGCCGACGCGCCTGACCATGAACGTGCTCGACCAGCCCGGCGAGTACACCCGCATCGACTACAAGCGCATTCGCTTCGGCCTCGACCTCAAGGCCGACGAGTTCACCGAGCGCGCGTTCCGCTGAAGACGCCCGATGACGAGCTCCACTTTCAAGATGGCGTGGCGGAACCTGCGCCGCAACCGCAAGCGCAGCATCGTCGCCGGTGCCGGCATCGCGCTGGCCATGTCGCTGTGCATGGCCACGCTTGGCATCATGGACGGCCTGAGCCTGGACCTGATCCGTGGCACCGTCGACGGTGAGGTCGGCCATATCCAGGTTCATCATCCTGACTACCTTGCCACGCGCCAGGTGCTCAAGACGGTACCGGCTGGCGCCGACGACCTCACGCGGCTGCGCGAGTCGCCGCAGGTCGAGCAGGCCGCCCGGCGGCTGTACGCGTGGGGCTACCTGAGCAACGGCCAACGCTCGAGCGGCGTGCAACTGATGGGCATCGACCCCGCCGCCGAGCGCGTGGTCACCACGATCCACCGCACGCTCGAGCGCGGCGCGTTCGTGCCCGAGCAGCCCACGCCGTGGAAAACCGCGAAGCCGCTGTCGGTCGCGCAGGCCGAGCAGGACCGGCGCCTGACCGAGGCCGCGGTAGATGACGCGTTTGCGCGCCTGGAGCATGGCAGCCGTCGGGCCGTGGATGCCAATGCCGCGCGCCGCGCGAACGCCTCAGCCGCGATTGCCGAACAGCTGGCGCCGCGCCCCGAGCGGCCACCCGGCGTGGTGCTCGGCAGCAAGCTCGCGAACAACCTCGGCGCGGAGCCCGGTGATCGTGTGAGCCTGCTCTACGAGAACACGCTCGGTGCGCAGTCGACGCTCGATCTCGAAGTCGTCGGCATCTCGCGATCGGGACTCGATGCCACAGACCGCTCGCGCGTGCTGATGCAGGCGGACGATCTGCAGAAGATGCTGCTGCTCGAAGCGCAGGCGCACGAAATCGCGATCCGCGTGCGCGATCCGCGCGATGCGGTTGACGTGGCCGCCACGCTCGGCCGCGCGCTGTCGGCATCGGGCGGTGCGCCGCAACACGTGCAGGCGTGGTCGCAGCTGCGGCCGGACATCATGGCGCTGATCGCATCCAACCGGGCGCTGATGGGTACGCTCGTGTTCATCGTGTTCCTCGTCGCCGGCATTGGCGTGCTCAACACGATGCTCGTCGGCGTGCTCGAGCGCCAGCACGAAATCAGTCTGCTCAAGGCGCTCGGCCAGGCGCCGCGCAACATCATGGGTCTCGTGATGCTGGAGACCTTCTGGCTCACGGCCCTTGCGTGCCTGGTCGGGCTTGGGCTCGGCTACGTCGCGCAGGGATGGCTGCATACGCACGGCCTGGACGTGTCGGCGTTCGGCGAGTTCTCGATGTCGGGTGTGAGCGTGGCGCCGGTGCTGCGCGCGAGCCTGTCGCCGGAGAGCGCGCTGATCCCGCTCGTGTGCCTGTTCTTCATCAACCTGCTGGCGGCGCTGGTACCGGCTGCGGTGGCTACGCGCATTCCCGCCGCGCAAGGACTGTCCGTCAAATGACCATGGAACACAGACTCGCGCTGCGCAACCTGCTGCGCAACCGCCGCCGCAGCGTGCTGACGGCCCTGATCGTCGTCGCCACCGTTGCGTTGATGACGATTTTCCAGGGGCTCTCGGAGGGCGGGCACAAAGCGATGATCGACGTTGGTGTGCGCATGGGCCTCGGCCATCTGCTTGTGTCCGAGCGCGGCTATGCCGACAACCCGGGCCTGGACCGGCTCGTCGCGAATGGCGAGGACCTGGCCGCGCACCTGCGCGCGAAGCTGCCGCAGGCGAGCCACGCGGTGCCGCGCCTGCGCCTGAACGCGATGGTGCAGTCGGGCGGCAATACGGTGGCCGTCACCGCGTCTGGCGTGGTGCCCGGGCTCGAGACGCAGGTGTCGGGCATCGCCGACCACAAGGCGATTGTGCAGGGCGTGCCGCTGGACGCGAGCGCGGCGCACACGCCCGCCGGCCAGCTGCCGCCTGTCGTGATCGGCTCGCGCCTCGCTCGCGCGCTCGGCGTGGGGCTCGACGACCGCGTGACGCTGACAGTCAAGCCCGCCACGGGCCAGGACTTCGCGCGCGCGGCGTTCCGTGTTGCCGGGATCTTCCACACGGGCATGGTCGAGCTTGATGCGTTCTGGGTCGAGCTGCCGCTTGCGCAAGCGCAGCGTCTTGCGCGCGCGGGCAACGGGGTCAGCGAGATCGCGCTCTACCTGCACGACCAGTCGGGGCTCGACGCGGCGCTCGATTCGGCCGCCGCCGCACTGCGCACGCTGCTGCCCGTTGAAGCGAAGGGACAGCTGCTGCAGGTGCGCCGCTGGAACGAGGCGGCGCCAGAGCTGTACTCGGCCGTGATGCTGGACGCCGCGGGCATGTACCTGCTGATGGTGATCGTCATGATCGTCGTCGCGGCCGGCATCCTGAACACGATCGTGATGTCCGTGATGAAGCGCGCACGCGAGTTCAGCGTGATGCTCGCGCTCGGGGCGAGTCCGTTGCTCGTCACGCGCGTGGTGCTGCGCGAGGCGCTGTATCTCGCGGCGCTCAGCGTCGTGCTCGGGCTCGCACTCGGTTATGCCGCGCATCTGCATTTCGCCACCGAGGGCCTGAACTTCCGCGAGATCTTCGGCACGAGCCTCGAAGCGGGCGGCGTGCTGCTGCCGGACCGCTTCTATTCGTACCTGCAGCCGCAAAAGCTGTTCGCCGGCGCGGGCTTCGTGTTTCTGCTGACCGTCGTCGTCACGGTCTACCCGGCCTACCGTGCCGGGCGGCTTTCTCCACTTCAATCGAGTCAACATGGCTGAGCAAGACGCCTTCGCGCCCATCGTGCAGCTTCGCGGCATCGGCAAGGTCTTTCGCCGCAAGCAACAGTCGGTCAGCGCGCTTTCCGACATCAACCTAGACATTCGCCATGGCGACTTCGCGGTGATCGCGGGGCCGTCCGGCTCCGGCAAGACGACGCTGCTGAACATCATCGGCCTGCTCGACACCGCCACGGCCGGCGAACTGACGTTCAACCAGCGACCGTTGTCGCAGGCGTCGATGACCGAGCTCGCGCGCATCCGGCGCGACGAGATCGGTTTCGTGTTCCAGGCGTACAACCTGATGCCCGTACTGACCGCGGCCGAGAACACCGAGATGGTCATGGAGTTCCAGGGCCGCCCGCCCGCAGAGCGCCGCCGCGTGTCGCGCGAGGTGCTGGGGCAGCTTGGCCTGGGCGAGCTCGCGGACCGCTTTCCCGACCAGCTCAGCGGCGGCCAGCAGCAGCGCGTGGCAGTTGCGCGCGCGATCGCCAGCCGCCCGCGGCTCGTGATCGCCGATGAGCCCACCGCCAACCTCGATTCGAAATCGGCCAAAAACCTGATGGACCTGATGGTGCGGCTGAACGAAGAGGAGGGCATCACGTTCGTGTTCAGCTCGCATGATCCGCAGGTCATTGAGCGGGGGCGGCGCGTGATCTCCCTGCGCGACGGCACGATCGTCAACGACAAGCAGACCCTGCAGCCCATGCCGCGGATCGATGCGCTGGCCTAGCCTCCTAGGCCGGCTCGCGCGCGGTGGCGCCGTGATGCTGCCGCTCATGCTCGGCGGCATGGGCTCCGCCGCCGCGCAACAGGATGCGGCGGTGCTCGACGCGCTCGGGCTTTCCGGCAACGGCGGGGCCGAGGGTGCCGACGCGAGCCGCCCAGAGGGTGCCGGTGCGGACCGCCCGGCCCGGCCCGAGATCGACTGGGGCGGCGTGCTCCAGTACCGCGCGGTCGCCAGCCGGCCGGGCGATGAGGACCACGCCGGCTACGCGAGCATGGCGACGCTGCGTCTCACGTCGGAGGCCACCTACGGTGCGCTGCGCGGGGTCGCGCATGTGAACGTGGAAGACTGGCGCACCTCGCGGCCATGGCTCATGCAGTCGCTCGTGGAGAACCAGGGCCAGGCCGACCGTATCCGCAGCCTCACGCTGCGCGAGCGCGACGGCAAGTCGCTGCAGTCGATGGGCATGGACTGGCTGTATGCGCAGGCGAGCTTCTCGCGTGCGCGGGTGACGGTCGGGCGTCAGCCGGTGAGCCTCACGCTCTCGCGGCTGTGGTCGCCGGCCGATACCTACGCGCCATTTCTCCCCGGCGATGTGGAGCGCCTCTACAAGGCTGGCGTGGACGCAGCGCGGCTCGACTATTACGTGACCGACCGTGTGAGCACGCAGAGCATCGTGAGCGCAAGCCAGGACAGCGGCGGCGCCACGCGCGCGAAGTGGCTGCAGCGGATCGAATATGGCGGCGAGACGAGCAAGTCGTTCTTCTCTGTCGGCCAGCGCCGCAACTGCGATCTCGCGGCGGCGGGTGCGCTCGTCACGGGCGTGGCCGACGTGGACTGGTATGGCGAGGGGCTGGCGTTCCGCGGCCGCGACAGCCGCGCGGACAGCTGCTCGCGAACCGGACAGGACAGCGGACAGGACAACGAGCGCGGTGGCTGGGGCCACCGCGTGGTGCTCGGGGCCAGCCGAAAACTCGCGCCCAACACGATCGGCACGCTTGAGTACCTTCACCAGACGCCGGTCAGCCGCCAAGCCGACCTGCCGTGGCTGGGCTCGGGCAGGCAATACCTCGGCGCCTCGATCTCTTACCAGGCGCATCCGCTCGTGCACGTGGACGGGCTGTGGTTCGCGAACCTGACCGACCACGGCCAGCAGCTCACGCTCGCGATGCGCTACACGCCGCAGCGCAACGTCGTGCTGCGTGCGAGCGTGGCCGGCCCGCTCACGGGGACCGGGCGGCGCAACGGCGTCGCGAGCGAGTACTGGCGCCAGGGGCGCGTCGCGCAGCTCGGTCTCGACTGGTACTTCTGATTGTTCCGCCTGACTCGCACGCCGATGCCCCCGGCTGACCCCATTCATCGACAGACAACGACACCATGAACCTGGCCACGCTGCGCAAGCTGATCTTCGAAAAAAACCTACCCGCCATGCTGCGCCTCGGCGGACAGGCCAATCATCTCTATCGCAGTGCGTTTGCCACGTCGGCAGGCGCGAACGGCGTGCTCGCGCTGCTGGCGCGCGAGCCGAGTGGCGTCGAGGCCATCGCGCGCCACATGGCGCTCGGTCCGGGCCAGCTGCCGGCCGTGGAAGCTTGGCTGGAGTGCGGCGTCAAGGCGGGCGAGATCGCGCGCCGCGATGGCCGCTACCGGCTCCGGGGGCGCTTGTCGCGGATGCTCGCGCAAAGCGGCAACGCCACACTCGGCGCGCTGTTCGAGGAGGTGAGCCGCTATCACTACGACGCGATCCTGCAGGCGCCGCAGCGGCTGCGCGAGTCGCGCCCCTATACGCTGGCCGACCAGGACGGCGACCTGATCGCGCGTGCCTCGCGCATCCTCGAGCCGCTCGTCGAAGAGGCGATCGACTGGGCGTTCGAGACGATGCCCGCCACGAACGCTTCGGTGCTGGAGATCGGTTGCGGCGCGGGCCACTACGTCGGCTACATGCTGTCGCGGCAACCCGCGCTGCGCGTGGTCGCGCTCGACTACCAGGCCGAGGTCGCCGACGCGGCCCGGCGCAACCTCACCGCGAGCGGATACCGTGGGGCGGACCTGCACATCGAGCATGCGGACATCCTCGGCTTCGAGACGTCCGAGCGTTTCGACCTCATCACGCTGCACAACAACATCTACTACTTCAGCGGCGAGCGCCGCGCGGCGCTGCTGCGCAAGGTGCGGGCGCTGCTGCGGCCGCAGGGGCGCCTGCTGTTGACCACGAGCTGCCGCGGTGGCAGCGCTGCGATTGCCGCGCTGCATCTGTGGTGGGCGCTCTCTGAAACCGAGGACGGCCTGCCGCAGCGCGAGACGCTCACCCGGCTGCTGCGCGAGCACGGCTTTGCCAACGTACAGGACAGGCGCGTGCTGCCCGGCGAGAGCTACTACGCCTTTCTCGCGAGCGTTGCGTGACGCGCCGCAACACCTTTTTGCCGAACCTTCTCCACCGGAGCGCCCCATGGATACGCTGACCCTCGAACCCTTGCCACGCCCCTGCAACGGCCCGGATGACCCGGCGCGCGAGGTGTTGCCCGCGCTTGATGCGCGTGATGCAGGTGAGGTGGCCGCTGCCGGCGGCACCTGGGCGCTCGGCTTCGACACGGCGCTGGCGCTCGGCGCGGACGCGCTGGGCGGCAAGGGATGGAGTCTGGCCCGTATGCACGCGGCCGGCCTGCCGGTGCCGGCCGGGTTCTGCATTCCCGCCGCCGCCTTCGGGCGATTTCTTGCCCACAACGACCTCGATCTGGCGCAGGCCTGGGCGCGCGGCGACGAAGCGGCGCTCGCCGATATCGCGCAGCGCATCCGCCGCGCCGCGTTTCCGCCGGGCGCAGCGGAACAGATCCTGCAGGCGCATGCCGCGCTGGGCGCCGCGCCGGTGGCCGTGCGCTCGTCGGCGCTTGGCGAGGATTCGGTGGCGCACTCGTTCGCGGGCCAGTACGCCACGTTCCTCTACGTGCGCGGCGCCGACAGCGTGCTGGATAGCGTGCGCGACTGCTGGGCGTCGCTGCTGAACGCCGGCGCACTGGCATACCGCCGCGAGCGCGGCGCGGCAGCGGCCGGCGAGGCGCTCGCGATGGCCGTTGTCGTGCAGACGATGGTACCGGCCGAGCGCGCGGGCGTCGCGTTTGCGCACGATCCGGTGAGCGGGCGCGATGATGCCTGGGTCGTCGAGGCCTGTTACGGGCTCGGCGAGGGACTGGTGTCGGGGCGCGTGAGCTCGGACCTCTACCGGATCGACGCCGCCGGGCTCGGCATCGTGGAGCGGGCGATCCGGCCCAAGCCATCGGCAGTGCAGTGGGATGCCGGCGCGGCGCGGGTGGTGGAGCAGGACGTACCGCCTGCGCTGCGCGAGGCACCGGTGCTGGACGCTGCGCGCGCCCGCGCGGTCGGCTTGCTGCTGCAGCGCTGCAACGTGCTCTTCGGCGGGCCGCAGGACATCGAATGGGCGCAGTACGGCGACACCACGTGGCTGCTGCAAAGTCGGCCGATCACGAGCGTGGCGGAGCCGGCCACGCCGCACCAGGGCCGGCCCGCGCCCGATGTGGCGCAACGCGCGCTGTGGTCGCGCATGGATATCGGTGAGATCTTCACGGGGCGCATGACGCCGCTCGGCATCTCGTTCGCGCGTCATTACCAGTACAAGGTGCACCGCGCGTGCGGCACGGGCATCGGGCTGCTGGACCTTGGCGATCCTGACGAGTACATGGGGTACTACAAGGGCCACGTCTACCTCAACGTGGCCTATACGGCGTACCTGCTTTCGCAGACGCCGGCGGGGCTCGACCAGCGGCCGTTCCTGGCCCGCTTCGCGAGCGAGGACGTGGATCTCACCGGCTACCGCAATCCGTACGGAGACCGCCATCGCGGCTCGCGGCTGCGCTCGTGCGCGTACTGGGTCTGGAAGACGCTCGGCGAGCTGGCGGGGGCGAAGGCACGCGCGGCGCGGATGGTCGCGTCGCGCTATCGCGAGTTCGATCGCGCGGCGGCGCAGGACCTGACGGCGATGGGCCTCGACCAGCTGCGCGAGGAACTGACGCACGCGCTCGACTACTTCCGCGCGATGCATATCGGCTACCTGCCGTTCTACATCAACGCGTTCGCCACGTATGGGCTGCTCGAGGAGCTCTGTCACGCGTGGCTGCCGGGCGTGGGCACGCATCTGCAGAATCGGCTCAAGGGCGATATGTCGAACCTGCGCACGATCCGCAGCGCGCGCGATATCTGGACGCTGCGCGAGTCGCTGGCGCGCTATCCGCGCGTCGAGGCGATGATCCGCGCGCTGCCGGCCGCCGAACTGCATGCGGCGCTGGGCCGCGACGCCGAGGGCGCCATCTTCCTGCGCGAGGAGCTTGCACCGTTCCTGCGCGAGAACGGCGTGCGCGCACGGCAAGAGATGGAGCTCTCCCACCCGCGCTGGATCGACGATCCGACCTACGTGTTCCAGGTCCTCAAGATCTACCTCGAGCGCGGCAACACCGTCGAAGATCGCCTGGCCGCCGCGACAGAGGCGGCCGATGGCGGTGAGGACACCGAGGCCCTGTTGCGTCGGCTCCCAGCGTGGAAGCGCGCCGTCGTGCGCCGTGTGATCCGACTCTATTGCGGCTGCAGCGAGCTGCGCGAGGAGACGCGCATGAGCATGATCACCTCGATCTGGCTCGTGCGCCGCGTGCTCGTCGAGCTGGCCCGCCGCCTTGGGGCGGAAGGCGTGCTGCACGACGCGCGCGAGTTCGCTTACCTCGACTTCGCTGACCTGTGCGCGTACGCGAACGGCGACGCGAGCGCGGCCGAGTGTTTCCCGCGCGCGCGCATCGATGCCGCACGCCGGCTGCACAAGGCGCGCGTGCGCGACGACGAACCGCCGCTCACGTTCTTCGGCCAGGCGAGTGCGCGGCCGCGTGGCGCGCAGGCAGACGGAGACGGCACCGTGCAAGGCGCGCTGCATGGCCTCGGCACGTCGCGCGGGCGCGTGCGCGCGAAGGCGCGCGTGATCCACGACGTCGACGCGCAGGCGGGCGAATTGCAGAAGGGCGAGATCATCGTGACGCGCTTCACCGATGCCTCTTGGACACCGCTCTTTGCGCTGGCCGGCGGCATCGTCACGGACGTGGGCTCGATGCTCTCGCACAGCTCGATCGTCGCCCGCGAGTTCGGCCTGCCATGCGTGGTCAACACGGGCAACGCCACCGCGCGCATCCGCACGGGCGACTGGGTGTCGATCGACGGCGAATCGGGCGCGGTCGAGATCGAGCCCGCCCGCGCGCAATCCGACACGCCATCCGATCTGCAATCCGATACCCGCCACTGAAACCCCATCATGCAAATCCTGATCGACCGCATCCGCCTGCTGGACCCGTCCCACCGCGAAGCATTCATTGCCTGGGTGAAGGACGTCGACTATGCCGCATGCCGCGACCTGCCGAGCGTGCTGCGCTTCCACGTGTACGAGGCGGCCGAGGGTGCGGACTGCGACTTCTTCGAGATCGTCCAGGTGAGCAGCCTGGCGGACTTCGAGCGCGACATGCAATTGCCGCTCTTTCGCAGCCTGCAGGCGCGCTTCGGGCGCATGGCGACCGTCGCGAGCCAGCTCGCGGGCGTGCTGGTGCCGCCGGGCTTTGAGCGCAATGCCTGAGCCGCCGGCGAGCCTCGGCACGGCGCCCGGCATGGCGCAGGGCAACGCGCTGTGCAGCTGGCGCATCGATCTCGAGGCGCTGTCGGCCGACTGCCCGGGCCCGGACTGCGAGCGCTGGCGCGCGAGCGCGTGGCTCGATGCGGGCGAGCTCGCGCGGCTGCAGAGTTTTGTGCTGCGCAAGCGCCGTATCGAATGGCTCGGTGGACGCCTGGCTGCCAAGCATGCGCTGCACCTGTTGCTCGCGCGCATGACACAGCGCGCGGTGCCGCCCGCGTCCACGTGGCCGATCGTCAACGACGAGGAAGGGCGCCCCGTGTTCCAGGGCCTGCCGCTCTATGTGTCGATCACCCATAGCCGGCGCCTGGCCATGGCGGCCGTCGGCGCGATGCCGGTCGGGGTCGACCTCGAGGGCTTCGAGGCGTTGCGCGCGCGCAGCCTCGAAGCGCTGTTGCGGCCCGCCGAGGTGCGCGTTGTCCAGCAGGCGCTGTCCGGTCCGCCGGAAGCGGCGCGCGCCTATCTCTGGTGCCTGAAGGAGGCGCTCTTCAAGGCGATGGGCGAGGGCAGCTTCGCGCGCTTCGCCGAGGCGCTGCACCTTGCGGGCTGGCAGGCACCCGATCGTCCGCTGTGGCGCGCGGGGCCGGACGGCGGCGCGCTGCCGGCGCAGGCGGCCGGCGCCAACCGCTGGCGCGCGCTGTGCGCGGCCGACGCCGGCACGGCCCACGTACTCGTCTTACCGGCATGAGCGCCCCCCCAACCCTGCCTTTCGACAAAGGCGTTCCCCTGATGCAAGGAGAGTTTTGATGGACCCCAAGGCAATACAGTCCGGCGAGGCGTTGGAGGCCGCGCTGGGCAGCCCGTTGCAGGCGCACGCGGCGATCTGCTTCGACAGCGCGCTCGCGCTCGACGAGCAGGAGGCGTTTCCGCAGCCGCATCTCGAGCGGCTCCACGCGCTGGGCTGCTTTGAGCAGCTGATCCCGGAGCCGTTCGGCGGTGCGCTGCGCGAGCTGGAAGAGGCGATGCTGATGTCGCGCCTCATCTCGCGGCGCGATCTCACCACGGCGATCGCGTTCGGGCAGGCGTTCCTCGGCAGCATTCCGGTCTGGCTTGCCGGCAGCGCTGAGCAGCGGCGCGGCGCGGCGGCGTTGCTGAGAGAGGGCCGGCTCGCGTGCCTGGCGCTGACCGAGAAGGAGCATGGCAGCGATATTCTGTCCACGGGCTTTCGGGTGCGCGCGCAGGGGCAGGGCTTCGTGGCCGACGGCACGAAATGGCTCATCAACAATGCCACGCGCGGCGCCAGCCTGACCGTGCTGTGCCGCGTCGAACGCGAGGACGGCGGCGCCGGGCTCGGCCTGCTGTGGCTGCGCCAGCCCGATGGTGCGGACGGCGCGGATGCGCCGGGGTGGCAGCCGCTCGACAAGATCCGCACGCTCGGCATTCGCGGTGCGGATATCAGCGGGCTGCGGCTGGAAGCGTATCCATGCGGCGCGGACGCGCTGCTGCCGTGCCCCGAAGGCGCGCTGCCGACCGTGCTCAAGACGCTGCAGATCTCGCGGGTGCTGTGCGCGGGCTTTTCGCTCGGCGCGGTCGATACGATGTTCCGCCTGACGTTCCGCTTCGCGAGTACGCGCGAGCTCTACGGCAAGCTTGCGATCGACATCCCGGCCGTGCGGGCGCGTCTCGCCCGCTGCTATGCGGGCATTCTCGTCGCCGACGTCGTGGCCCAGGTGGCCTGCCGCGCGATCACGGCCCGCCCCGCCGAGTTGAGTGTGCTGTCGGCCGTGGCGAAGTTCTACGTACCGAGCGAGACCGAGGCGATCGGCCGCGAACTGGCGCTCGTGCTCGGCGCGCGTCACTACGTGCGCAGCGAATATCCGTGGGGCGTGTTCCAGAAGCAGATGCGCGACAGCCAGGTCGTGAGCCTGTTCGACGGCAGCACGCAGGTCAACCTGAGCCTGATCGCTGGGCAACTGCGCGCGCTCTGTGCGAAGCTGCACGAACGGCTGGCCGAAGGGCCCGGCGCCGGCTGGCTCGACAAGGCGGCCGTGCTGCTGTGGCGCGACGGCAGTTGCAAGGGCTGGCCGGCGCAGTCTGACTTGCGTCTGGGCACCGGCGGGGAGGATTGCCTGCTGCCGGCGTTCTTTGCGATGCGCGAGGCCATGCGCAAAACGTCGCCCGGGATGCCGAGTGAGATGCCGCCGGCCGTGGCGCAGGCGCTGTCGGCGCTCGAGACCGCCGTGCGGACCTGGCTTGCCGACTGCGATGCCGCGATGGCGCAGTCTGCACTCGCGCCGGACACGGTGATGGCCATGCAGTTGAGCGAGCGCTATATCACGCTGCTGGCCTGCGCGTGCGCGGCGCTGGCATGGCATCTGCACAGCGGCGTGGTTCCGGACTACCGGCTCGACGACGCCGTGCTGCTGGAGTATCTGGCCGGCAAGCTGCCCGAGGCGGGCATCGCGGTGAGCGACGCGCACCGGCAGGCGCTTGTCGAGGCCGCGGGTGCGCTCGTCAGCGGGCAGCGGCTGCTGTCGGTGACCGACGTGCGCCTGGCCGACGCGGCGTGAGTTCAGGGATACAGCAGACCGAGCATGGCCGCGCGCACGACCGCGCCGGTCTTGTTCGGTGCGTTGAGCTTGCGCACGGCGTTCTTCGTGTGGAAGTTCACGGTGTCCACGGACAGGTGCAGGATGTCGGCGATGTCGATGGATGTTTTGCCGTCCGCCGCCCAGCGCAGAACCTCGGTCTCGCGGCGGGACAGCTTTTCTGGGGGGACGGCGGACGCGCTGGTGCCGAGCAGGCGCGAAAACACCATATGGTTCACGCTGACGAGCGTGCGCATCCTGAGCTCCAGGCCTTCAAGCTCGCTCGCCGAGACCTGCCCGGTGCTGCGCGCCAACGTGAGCATGCTGCCCACGCCGTCGGCGCCGAAGCAGGACTGACACCAGCCCACGCGCAAGCCGGCCGCCTGCGCTTCCTCCCAGAACTCGGGCGTGTTCGCGAACACGCTGTCGGACCACACGAGCGGCACCGTCGTGCGCCGTCCGTGCGCGACCGTGGGATCGATCTCGAGATAGTTGGCCTCCTGGTAGCGCGCCTGCCAGGCCGATGGGAAATTGCTGAGTATGGTGGTGCGCGGCCGCGACAGCGGCAGCGGCATGCGCACACCGTATGCGCACAGGTCGAAACCAAGCGCCTGCGCCGCGCGCTCCACGCGCCGGAACGCCTCGCGCGTGCACGATAGCGTGTTCATGTCCGCAAGCAGATCTTCCTGCCACCTGGTTGTGTCCATATTGTCACCATTATCGTTTGCGCCCGCGAAAAATCCGAATCGAATACCCGGCGCTAAATGACGATCCAGCCGAACACGCCTGGCAGGCAGGCGGTATCGCATGTGCAATTCGGCACACGTCATTCACCGCCCGCGAATGGGCCGGGGGCGCAAGTGTGAGGACGAGGATTTGAAAAGCCCCGAGGACGACCGGGATGCCCGTACTGGCGCCAGATGCCTGGCATGCCGGGGAATAGGCCGGTGCGGTTTCACCACGGAAAACCGGTCGCGGCTCAAGTCTGGCATGGCTCGATTTTTAATTCCATTGAAAGTTTTTTAATTCGTTTTATTTCGCCAAAGGTCGGCGCCGGATTAATGGAATAAAGATCAATCCACCATTTGGATAGGTAACCGATTACACCCTGCAAAAACAGGGGTGATGGACATAATTCTGTAAAAGTGATGGCGGCCACGGCGACATATCGGGTTTTCATTATTGGATAATGGGGAAGGTCCGGCTTGGACGGCCGTCGCTATCGTCGTTAAGACCTACGCATTTCATTCCTGCAGCCGGCACCAGCATCACCAAACGGCCTCCGTTGCGGAGGTTGTTTTCTTTTGGCACCGCGCTTGCGCCGCGCCCGTCGCGCCATCGCTTCGCGCCGCCAAAAAAGCGCTTGCCGATCTCAACAACGCTTTGTTACTCTGCGCCCCGTCATAGCTACGGAGATGTTCTCCATGGACAGTTGTTCTAGTCGATCTTCGATCGCACATTGAACGGCTAGACAGTCTCGGCGTGCCGCTTGCGCGCCTCACCACTGCCTAGCCGCATTGCACGGCGGGTAGTGGCACTTGCGTGGGTTCTCTGCGCAAGTCGCTTCCCACAATTCGATGGTTTTACCGACACGGCCATGAGGCTGCGTGCGCGTTTGCGTGCGTGGTTTCCTGGGAGGGCCGTGCGGCTCATGCCTACGTTCGTCATAGAAGCGGACGGGGGAGGTCTCATGCTGTTTCTCTCGATGCTGCAATACGTTTGGGTTTCGGTGCGCCCGCTGGTTCTGGTACGCGCTGCTGTGCTTGGTCGTCTGGCGTTGTCGGCTGTGATCACGCTGCTGTCGGTGTGTGCGCAGGCTGCCCGAGCGGAAGATGCCCCGGCTGCCGATGCGCCGCTGATCGCCGGTGGTGAGTTGGGCGATCGCTTCGGCTTCCATGGCCAATCCACCTGGGTCTGGCAAGCCAAGCCTGCGTTCAAATCGCCATACAGCGGCGACAACAGCCTGACACCGGGCCGCGCCACGAGCTATTCCTTCAGTACGACCCTGGACCTGGGCATGCGGCTGTGGAAGGGCGCGGAATTCCACTTCAACCCGGAAGTGGTGATGGGCAAGGCGTTTTCGGATCTGCATGGCCTCGGTGGCCCGACCAACGGCGAGTTGGCCAAGGTCACGGGCGGCGATCCGACGCTGTACCGCGCCCGCGTTTTCGTGCGCCAGATCTGGGGCCTGGGCGGTGACACAGAAAAGGTCGACGCCGACTTCAACCAGTTCGCCGATGTGGTCGACAAGCGCCGCGTGGTCCTGACGGTGGGCAACCTGCCGGTGCTGGACGTGTTCGATGCCGTGGAGTATGCGCATGATCCCCGCACGCAATTCCTGAACTGGTCGTTCATGACGCATCCATCGTTCGACTATGCAGCCGATGCGCGTGGCTACAGCTGGGGCGTTGCGCTGGAGTACATCGACAGCGAACTCGGCTGGGCCGTCCGCGCGGGCCGTTTCCTGCAGCCGGTGGAGTCCAACGGCTTGCCCCTCGACACGCGCTTTCTCAAGCATTACGGAGACATGCTGGAGCTTGAAAAGAGCTACACGCTGTTCGGCCAAGAGGGCAAGGTGCGCTTGCTGGGCTGGCGAAACTTCGCCCGCATGGGCCGCTTTGATGATGCGATTGCGCTCGGCCAGTCCACGGGTAGCACGCCCGATCTGAGCCCGGTGCGCCGGGAGCATGCCAAGGTGGGTGTGGGTTTGTCCTTCGAGCAAAAGGTGGGTGAAAACCTGGGCCTGTTCACCCGTTTGAACTGGTCGGACGACAAGACGGAGACCTATGCTTTTACGGAGGCCGGCCGCAATGTGTCGTTCGGTGGCCTGCTTAAGGGCGTGTCGTGGGGGCGGCCCAACGACGTGGTCGGCGCGGCCTTTTCGCTGAACATGCTGGGGCCGGATCACCGGGCGTACCTCGCGGCCGGCGGCAGCGGCGCATTCCTGGGCGATGGCGCGTTGAACTATGGCCACGAACGCATCATCGAAGTGTTTTACAGCTTTCAACCGGCCAAGGGCATCACGCTCAGCCCCGATTTTCAGTTGATCCAGAACCCCGGTTACAACCGGGACCGCGGGCCTGCCAAGTTCTTTGGCATACGTGCCCACGCGGAGTTCTAACGCCTACGGAGGACCCATATGGACAGTCCGAGTCGACCTTATCCGACACCTTCATCGGTATCCCACTAGGCGAGTCCGCCGCACGGTTTTCCCTGCTGCTGACTTGCCGCCCAGGCAAGGCAGCGGTGTCTGCATCGCTCCTTGATTGTTTGAATCTGCCGCCAGGGTAAGACGACCCCTGTGCGGCGATTGCCGCATGCCGCGCACGTGTCGCGCCCATGTGGCGAGGAGTTGCCATGCGCAAATTCAACATTCCCGCCCGCCGTTTCTCGGCCATCGCGCTGCCGTTCAGCTCGCCGTTCGTGCAGGCCCGCGCCGGTGCGCCCGAGCGTGCCAATGCTGTGCCGACCACGTCCAACCGCCGCGCCGGCGACGGCGGCCAAGCGCTCTCCAGCCACGGCTATGCCGCTGCCGCCATCCGGCTGTCGCGCACCTACTGGTAACCGGCAGGTCGTCCCACCACCCAATAACAAATCGGAGGTCGCTATGACCCAACTGACTTCGGGCATCGACGCACCACCCCGTCATGCCGCTCTTGATAGCGCCCACGTGGGCGACATCCGTGGCGCGCTTGGCACCATCGCGCACCACGACACCGGCGCACGCGATAGCTGGCGCGCGCGCCTGCGCACGCTGCTCGCCATCCTTGGCCCCGGCCTGATCGTCATGGTCGGCGACAACGATGCCGGCGCCTTCGGCACCTACACGCAAGCGGGCCAGAACTACGGCACTACGCTGCTGTGGACATTGCTGCTGCTGATTCCCGTGCTGTACGTGAACCAGGAGATGGTGCTGCGCCTGGGCGCCGTTACGCGCGTCGGCCATGCGCGTCTGATCTTTGCGCGCTTCGGCAAGTTCTGGGGCAGCTTCTCCGTCATCGACTTGTTTCTGGTGAATGCGCTGACGCTGGTGACAGAGTTCATCGGCATCAGCCTTGCGCTGGAGTATCTCGGCATCCCGCGTCATTGGGGCGTGTGTGCAGCGGCCGCGCTGGTGATGCTGGCGGCGTCCACCGGAGACTTCCGCCGCTTCGAGCGTTTCGCGCTGGCACTGGTGGCGGGCAGTCTCACGCTGATTCCCGTGTTTGTGATGGTGCATCCGCCAATGGGGCAGGTGGCGCGCGACTTTTTCGTGCCCGCGCTGCCGGCCGGCGCACCGCTGGCAGAGGTGATGCTGCTGATCATCGCCATCGTGGGGACAACGGTGGCGCCATGGCAGTTGTTCTTCCAGCAGAGCTACGTGATCGACAAGCGCATCACCGCGCGCTTCATCCGCTATGAGCGTGCGGATTTGTGGCTGGGCATCGTGCTCGTGATTGCCGGTGCGGTGGCGATGATCGCCTTCGCCGCGCAGGCCTTCCACGGCACGCCCGCGTTCGGCAACTACACCGATGCGCTCGGCACGGCGAAAGGGTTGGAGGCGCATTCGGGCCGCTGGGCCGGCGTGCTGTTTGCGATTGCGCTGCTGGACGCCAGCATCATCGGCGCATGCGCGGTGTCGCTGTCGACGGCGTATGCGATTGGCGATGTGTTTGCCGTGCGGCACTCGCTGCATCGCAAGCCGACCGAGGCCAAGGGCTTCTACGCGATCTACTTCGGGCTGACGTTGCTGGCCGCCGGCTTGGTACTCACGCCGGGTGTGCCGCTCGGTCTGCTGACCAACGCGGTGCAATCGCTGGCCGGCGTGCTGTTGCCGAGCGCCACGGTGTTCCTGCTGCTGTTGTGCAACGACAAGGCCGTACTTGGCCCCTGGACGAACGGCCGCGCGATGAACATCTTCACCGGCGGTGTGGTGGCGGTGCTGGTGATGCTCTCCGTCATCCTGACGGTGGCGGTGCTGTTTCCGGGCATCGGCGAGTTCGAAATCGGCGCGATCCTGATCGGCGGTTCGCTCATCGCCATCGTTATGTCGTCGGTGCTGTGGCGCATCGAACGAAAAACCCGCCGGCCGCAGCACCCGCAGCGCGTGAGCGTGCTGGACCGTGATCGCTGGACCATGCCGCCGCTGGAGCAGCTCACCCCGGCCCGCTGGACCCCGCTCAAGCGCACGTGGATGTTTGTGCTGCGGGGCTATCTCGTTGTGGCCGCCGGGCTGGTGCTGGTGCGCATTGCTGGGTTGCTAGCGCAGTAACGGACCGCAGGCGAAGATAAGAGTGGTTCTCATCTTCGCCTGCCGCAGCGCGCACATTTGGGGCCAACGTCGGGTGCGCACCACTGTGGCTGATTGTCGCAGTGCAACAACATGCACTTTCGATTTGCTTACCCGCAAAGCCGCGTAAACCCTAGCCGTGTAGGCCGGATAACACTTGTCAATCGGCGCGCAATTCTATTTGCCTGAGCAAATTCAACGATCCGAAGACGTGTCTGGCGGTAAGATCGCGCCCGCATTCCACTCCCAACCGCGCTCGCCCAACGGGCGCATGACGTAGTGCCTGCTCCGACTCCATCCGCGCCCCGATTGTCGTCCGCTGCCTTGTGCGGTGCGGCGGCCTTCACCTTTGTCCATGCCAGTCATGGTCGAAGCCCGCCTCGCAGGCAGGGCGCGCTGGGTTCAGCTTCTCCCTGACCGGCGCCAGATGTGATCGAAGATCCGCTGCTGCACCAGGCGTCTTACGGTGCGTCAGCACGGTCTTTCTCATTTCCCGCGTTTTTTGCCTGTGGTCTGTTGTTTGGGCTGCGTGGCTCCCGTGCAAGACATGAAGAACACACTCGTTCCACAACTGAAGCGGCTCCTGGCCGCAAGCCTCCCGCTCCTGCTTGCGGGCTGCAACCTGACGGTCCTCGACCCGAAGGGGATGATCGCGGCGGAGGAGAAGACGCTGATCCTGGTGGCAACCGGCTTGATGCTGCTGGTGGTCATTCCCGTGATCATCATGACGCTGGTGTTTGCGTGGAAGTACCGCTCCACCAACACCAAGGCTCGCTACGAGCCGGACTGGTCGCACTCCAACGCCATCGAGGCGGTGGTGTGGCTGATCCCATGCCTGATCATCGTCGTTCTGGGCTGGATCACCTACAAGTCCACGCATGCGCTGGATCCGTACAAGCCCATCCAATCCGACGTGAAGCCGATCACCGTCGAGGCCGTCTCGCTCGACTGGAAGTGGCTGTTCATCTATCCGGAACTGAAGATCGCGACGGTCAACCAGCTCGCGATTCCGGCCAACACGCCGATCAACTTCAAGATCACGTCCGACACGGTGATGAACGCGTTCTTCATCCCGCAACTGGGCAGCCAGGTCTACGCGATGGCCGGTATGCAGACCAAGCTGCATCTGATCGCCAACGAGGCCGGCGTGTTTGACGGCATGTCGTCGAACTACAGCGGCCAGGGTTTCACGGGCATGAAGTTCAAGGCCACGGCCATGACGAACGAAGAGTTCGACGCCTGGGTCAAGCAGGTCCGCGCCTCGTCGCAGAACCTGACCAAGGAAGGCTACGCAGAACTGGCCAAGCCGAGCGAGAAGGTGCCGCCGGCGGCGTACGCCAATGTGGACCCGACGCTGTATCACAGCATCCTGCACAAATACATGGGCGAGTCGGACAAGGTCCTGACGCTCGATGAGGCCATTGGCGGTGCCAACTGCACCGTTGAGACGGCCGATGCGATTGCCGCTCCGGCACCGGTGCAGTCGGCTCTGCCGGCCCCCACCGCTGCCACCGCAGTGCGCACGAATTCCTAGGAGTTGACGATGTTTGGCAAGTTGAATCTGGAGGCCATTCCGCTGCACGAGCCCATCGTGGTCGTGACGGTCTCGGCCATTCTGCTGGGTGGTGCGGGCGTGTTCGGCCTGATCACCTATCTGAAGAAGTGGTCGTACCTGTGGAATGAGTGGATCACCTCGGTCGATCACAAGAAGATCGGCGTGATGTACTGCATTCTGGCCATCGTGATGCTGCTGCGCGGCTTTGCCGACGCCATCATGATGCGCTCGCAACTGGCGGTCGCCTCGGGCGGCGGTGCTGGCTATCTACCGCCTGAGCACTACGACCAGATCTTTACCGCGCACGGCGTGATCATGATTTTCTTCATGGCCATGCCGTTGATGACGGGCCTGATCAACCTGATCGTGCCGCTGCAGATTGGCGCGCGCGACGTGGCGTTCCCGTTCCTGAACACGCTGTCGTTCTGGCTGGCTGCTGCCGGCGTGGTGCTGATCAACGTGTCGCTGGGCGTGGGTGAATTCGCGCGTACCGGCTGGCTGGCGTACCCGCCGCTGTCGGAGCTGGCGTACAGCCCGGGCGTGGGGGTCGACTACTACATCTGGGCCTTGCAGATATCCGGCCTGGGCACCTTGCTGACCGGCGTGAACTTCGTCGCGACCATCTTCAAGATGCGCGCGCCAGGCATGACCCTGATGCGCATGCCGATCTTCACCTGGACGTCGCTGTGCTCGATGATCCTGGTCGTCGCTGCCTTCCCGGTGCTGACCGTGGCGCTGGCCCTGCTGGGCGCTGACCGCTATCTGGACATGCACTTCTTCACGAACGAGTTGGGCGGCAACGCCATGCTGTACGTGAACCTGATCTGGATCTGGGGCCACCCCGAGGTGTACATCCTGATCCTGCCGGCGTTCGGCATGTTCTCGGAAATCGTCTCGACGTTCTCGCGCAAGAAGCTGTTCGGCTACACGTCGATGGTGTGGGCAACCGCCGGCATCACCGTGCTGTCGTTCCTGGTGTGGCTGCACCACTTCTTCACCATGGGTTCGGGCGCGAACGTCAACGCGTTCTTCGGTATCGCGACGATGATCATCTCGATCCCGACGGGCGTGAAGATCTTCAACTGGCTGTTCACGATGTACCGCGGCCGCGTCGAGCTGAACTCGATGATGCTGTGGACGATCGGCTTCATGATCACCTTCGTGATCGGCGGCATGACCGGCGTGCTGCTGGCCGTGCCGGGCGCTGACTTCCTGCTGCACAACAGCCTGTTCCTGATCGCTCACTTCCACAACACCATCATCGGTGGCGTGGTGTTCGGTTACCTGGCTGGTATCACGTACTGGTTCCCGAAGGCCTTCGGCTTCAAGCTGGACGAGAAGTGGGGCAAGCGCGCCTTCTGGTGCTGGTTCGTGGGCTTCTACACCGCCTTCATGCCGCTGTACGTGCTGGGCTTCATGGGCATGACGCGTCGTCTGAACCATACCGACAACCCGGCATGGCAGCCGTGGCTGATCGTCGCCGTGATCGGCGCTGCGATCATCGCCTGCGGTATTGCTTCGCAGCTGATCCAGATTTTCGTCAGCATCCGCAACCGTCATGCGCTGGCTGACCTGACGGGTGACCCGTGGGGTGGCCGTACGCTGGAGTGGGCGACGTCGTCGCCGCCGGCGCACTACAACTTCCCGGTACTGCCGGTAGTGCGTGACATCGACGCCTTCGCCGACATGAAGGCGCGCGGTGAAGTGCCGACGCAAGTGGCCGCCAGCTACGAGAAGATCCACATGCCGAAGAACACCGGCGCCGGCTTTTTCATCGGCATGTTCTCGATCGTGATGGGCTTTGCGCTGATCTGGCACATCTGGTGGATGGCCGTGCTGGGTCTGGTCGGCATGATCGGCAGCTTCATCCTCCGCAGCAACGACGACGACGTCGATTACTACGTGCCCGCTCACGAAGTGCACGAGACCGAGTCGGCCTACTTCCAACGTATCGGTTCGCAGGCTTAAACCATGGCTTCCAATGTTCTAGACGGTCACGCCGCGCACGGCCACGCTGCCGGCCACGACCACGCGCATGACCATGCGCACCACCACGACGTCGCAGACACCAAGGTCTTCGGCTTCTGGGTGTACCTGATGAGCGACTTGATCATCTTCGCGTCGCTGTTCGCTACGTTCTGCGTGCTGCGCGGCGCAACGGCGGGCGGCCCGACGGGCAAGGAGCTCTTCGACCTGTCGTACGTGGCGATCGAAACCGGCATCCTGCTGGTGTCGTCTATCACCTACGGCATGGTGATGATCAGCGTGCAGAACGGCCGCAAGGACCACGTGATGCTGTGGTTGGGCATCACGCTGCTGCTGGGTGCCGCGTTCGTCGGCATGGAAATCAACGAATTCCATCACCTGATCGCTGAAGGCGCCGGCCCGAACCGCAGCGCGTTCCTGTCGTCGTTCTTCCTGCTGGTCGGCACGCACGGCCTGCACGTGGCCAGCGGCATGCTGTGGATCATCGTCATGATGTGGCAGATCGGTGCCAAGGGCCTGACCCCGACCCAAACGACCCGCCTGTCGTGCCTGAGCCTGTTCTGGCACTTCTTGGACGTGGTGTGGATCGGCGTGTTTACCGTCGTGTATCTGCTGGGAGCGATGTAAATGGAACAGACCAACGTTGCGGCCCACGCCGCGCATGACGAGACTCATGGCCACGCTGCTGGCGGTGCCGGCCATGCCACCGTCAAGGGCTACCTGATCGGCTTCGTGCTGGCGGTGATCCTGACGGCCATCCCGTTCAAGATGGTGATGGACGGCGGCTACTCGCACGGCACCGTTCTGGTGACGGTGATGGCCTTGGCGGTCGTGCAGATCGTCGTGCACCTGATCTATTTCCTGCACTTGGACGGCTCGTCCGCCCAGCGCTGGAACGTGATGGCCTTCCTGTTCACGCTGTTGATTCTGGCGATCGTCGTTGTCGGTTCGCTGTGGGTCATGCACAACATGAACGCCAACATGATGACGATGTAACGAGGCTTGCCTCTTGCTACGTCGGAAGGGCGCCCCTGTGGGCGCCTTTTCTTTTGCCTGTGGGGCTCGGCGCCCTGGCTTTGCTACACTCCGCGGGTCCCCATATTTCAGCGTTTTCCCCCGCTTCTACGCCATGTCACAGTACGTTTTCACCATGAACCGCGTGGGCAAGATCGTTCCGCCCAAGCGCCAGATCCTCAAGGACATCTCGCTGTCGTTCTTCCCGGGCGCCAAGATCGGCGTGCTGGGTCTGAACGGTTCGGGCAAGTCGACCGTGCTCAAGATCATGGCCGGCCTCGACAAGGACATCGAAGGCGAAGCCACGCCGATGCCCAACCTGAACATCGGCTACCTGCCGCAGGAGCCGCAGCTCGACCCCGCCAAGACCGTGCGCGAAGAAGTCGAAAGCGGCCTGGGTGAGGTGATGGATGCACAGAAGCAGCTCGAAGCCGTCTACGTTGCCTACGCCGAGCCGGATGCCGACTTCGACAAGCTGGCCGAAGAGCAGGCCCGCCTGGAAGCCATCATCGCCGCCGGTGCGGGTGACAACGTCGAACTGCAGCTGGAAATCGCCGCCGACGCACTGCGCCTGCCGCCGTGGGACGCCAAGATCGAACACCTCTCGGGCGGTGAAAAGCGCCGCGTGGCGCTGTGCAAGCTACTGCTCTCGCGCCCCGACATGCTGCTGCTCGACGAACCGACCAACCACCTGGATGCGGAATCGGTGGACTGGCTCGAACAGTTCCTCACGCGCTTCCCGGGCACCGTGGTGGCCGTGACCCACGACCGCTACTTCCTCGACAACGCCGCCGAGTGGATTCTCGAACTCGACCGCGGCCATGGCATCCCCTGGAAGGGCAACTACAGCTCGTGGCTCGATCAGAAAGAGACGCGCCTGAAGCAGGAAGAGTCGAGCGAATCGGCGCGCCAGAAGGCGCTGAAGAAGGAACTGGAATGGGTGCGCCAGAACCCGAAGGGCCGTCAGGCCAAGTCGAAGGCGCGTCTGGCCCGCTTTGACGAGCTGAACAGTCAGGAATACCAGAAGCGCAATGAAACGCAGGAGATCTTCATCCCGGCCGGCGAGCGGCTGGGCAATGAAGTGATCGAGTTCACCAACGTCAGCAAGTCGTACGGTGACCGCCTGCTGATCGACGACCTGAGCTTCACCATTCCGCCGGGCGCCATCGTCGGCATCATCGGCCCGAACGGTGCAGGTAAGTCGACGCTGTTCCGCATGCTCACGGGCAAGGAGCAGCCGGACTCGGGCACCATCAAGATCGGCCCGACCGTCAAGCTGGCCTACGTGGACCAGAGTCGCGATGCGCTTTCTGCCGACAAGACGGTCTTCGAAGAAATCTCGAACGGTTCCGACATCCTGACGGTGGGCCGCTACGAAACCCCGTCGCGCGCCTATATCGGCCGCTTCAACTTCAAGGGTGGCGATCAGCAGAAGCACGTCGGCACGCTCTCGGGCGGCGAGCGCGGGCGTTTGCACCTGGCCAAGACGCTGATCTCGGGTGGCAACGTGCTGCTGCTGGATGAGCCGTCGAACGACCTCGACGTGGAAACGCTGCGTGCGCTCGAAGACGCGCTGCTCGAATTCGCGGGCTGCGTGATGGTGATCTCGCACGATCGCTGGTTCCTCGACCGGATCGCCACGCACATCATCGCGTTTGAGGGCGATTCGCACGTCGAGTTCTTCCCGGGCAACTACCAGGAATACGAAGCCGACAAGAAGAAGCGTCTGGGCGAAGAGGGCGCCAAGCCCAAGCGCATCCGCTACAAGCCGGTCACGCGTTAAGCGAGGACACGCGGGTCTTTCGGCCCGCGTTTTCGCCGCGTTTTCGTTTAGGGTGAGCGATCCGCCTCCACTGGCGGCGCAGGCGCGTCGAGGTTGCTGTCGAACTCGGCGCGCTTGTGCGAGCCGTCACAGAACGGCTTGTTCAACGAGTGCCCGCAGCGGCACAGCCATGCCTGGCCTTCCTCCACCGGCAACTCGCGCCCGTTCTGGGTGACGATCCGGAAGCTTCCCTTGATGTGATATGGCCCGTTGTTGCGGGCCGTAATGATGACCTCATCGACCTCAGCGGCCATGATGGCCTCCTTCGTGGCGCAGCTCAGAACAGGATGCCCTGCATCCGATAGGCGAAGTGGGCAGGCTTGGCGTCGCGCATCAGGGCCATGAATTGGTCCATGTCCATGTGGACGACGTTTTCGTGGTCGCCGGCTTCGAAGTAGACGTCGCGGTGGGTCATCAGGCTGCTGTCGATGTAGGTTGGCATGCCGTAGGCCATGCCCACGGGCGGTACGGCGCCCGCGTCGCAGTCTTTGAAGACTTCACGCAGTTCCGATTCATCGGCCAGGGTCAGGTCGTAGCGGCCGGATTCCTTTTGCAGTTCCGATAGGTGCAGGTGATAGGTCGATGGCAATACGGCCGCCACGTAGCCGAGCTTGTCTTCGAGCAACAGCGTCTTGGCCAGACGGTCGCCCGGGACATGCGCCGACTGCGCGGTTTCGGTGCTGGTGTTGGTATGCGGATGACGGATCACCTCGTACTGGCAACCTTTGTTGCGCAGGCAGCCGTCGAGTGTGCTGGCGATCGACATGGCGTCCTCCCGTATGGAGTGCGGCCGGCGGCGGGATTGCCGGACTGCATATGGCCGCTACGCTCCAGCATAGGTCGGTTTGCGGCGCATGCAGGCAGGGCGCCCACAAAAGCAACGGGCCGCTCATGTGAGCGGCCCGGGTGCGAGGAACTTGCGAGGTGGCGTGCGGATCAGCGATCCCAGCCACGGTGCCAGCCATGGTCGTGGCGCCATTCGCGCTCACGCCACTCGTGGCGGCGCCATTCACGTTCGCGCCAGTCGTCGCGATCGCGCCAGTAGCCGCCACCGTAATACACGGGTGCCGGCGCATACACCGGCGCCGGGCGGTACACCACCGGCGGCGGCGCATAGACCGGCGCAGGGGCCACGTAGACCGGCGCAGGCACGCCGATGGCCACGCCAACATCCACATGCGCCAGCGCTGCCGTCGAGGCGCACAGCGCGGCGCCACCCAGAACGAATGCGAGCAGTGTGCGTTTCATGATGCTTCTCCTTGGCAAGTTGCGAGGCCGTTGCGGGATGGTTGCGTGGGCTTCGTGCGTCAAATCGTTGAGGTCATTCTATGAACGCCAGGCCCAGTCAGGTGATACCTAATTCCTACCGATGTAACGGAAAGTAAAACGCCCCACCGGCAAGAAGCGGGTGGGGCGTCACGTTTGCAGCAGCGGTAGCGGCGATTCAGCTTTCCGCAGGTTGCCACGCGGCACGCCGTTCCGGTGACGACCACACCGCCAGGTGCAGCGCCGACAGCGAGAACGGATCCGACAGCAGCACGAGCTTCTGCTTGCCGGTCAGCTTGTCGGGGCCAACTTCCAGCGCGTGACGTACGGTCGCCTCACGCACGGCAATCAGACGTCGATCCTGCGGAAAGCGTGTTGTGCCGATCGCGCACATTAGCGCATTGGTGACGGGGTCCACCACGGCCTGGCGGAAATCCGGCATCGGCGGTGCGTTGCGCAGGTGCTTGCGTGTGGCGCGCAACTCGCGCGGCGGGCGCACTTCCTCGGGGATCATGAACAGGCGCAGGCGACGCATGCGGCGGCCCAGACTCACGCGGCTCGAGAGCACCGACAGCGGAATCGACACGATCAGCGCGCCGACCACCGGCGAGAGCCACCACAGGAAGCTCGGGTTCAGCCAATACACGATCGCCGCCCAGACGAGGCCGATCACGGTGTGCAGGCCATGGCGGCGCACGGCGTCGCCCCAATGCGTTTGTGCGTCTTCACGCGGGGGCGATTTCCAGTGCACCTTCCAGCCGAGGAACGCGGCCGTCACGAAGCGTGTGTGGAACAGCATGCGCACCGGCGCGGCCAGCACCGAGAACGCCGCCTCGATCGCCATCGACAGCGCCAGATGAATGGCCCCACCGAAGCGCTTCGGCCCCTGCGCCCATAGCACCAGCACACTCAGGATCTTCGGCAGGAACAGCACGGTGGCGGTGGCCGAGAACAGCGCGGCCGCCTTTTCCGGATGCCACTCTGGCCAGATCGGGAAGATCTGGTGCGGCTGGGTGAAGTACTCCGGCGCGATCAGCGTGTGCTTGGCCAGCAGCGCCGTCGACAGCAACAGAAACAGGAACCACAGCGGCGCTGACAGATACGCCATCACGCCCGTGATGAACACCGCGCGGTGCACGCGGTGGAAACCCGGCGCGCCGAACAGGCGGAAGTTCATCAGGTTGCCGTGGCACCAGCGGCGGTCGCGGCCCAGCTCGTCGAGCAGGTTGGGCGGCATCTCTTCGTAGCTGCCGTCCAGGTCGTAGGCGATCCACACGGCCCAGCCGGCGCGGCGCATGAGGGCCGCTTCGACAAAGTCGTGCGACATGATCTCGCCCGACAGCGAACCCTTGCCCGGAATCGGTGCCAGCGCGCAGTGCTTGATGAACGGGTCCAGCCGGATGATGGCGTTGTGGCCCCAATAGTGCGACTCACCCAGCTGCCAGTAGTGCAGGCCTGCGGTGAACAGCGGCCCGTACACGCGCGTGGCGAACTGCTGGATGCGCGCGTACAGTGTGTCGCGGCCAGCAGCGCGCGGCGCGGTCTGGATGATGCCTGCGGAAGGCGCACCCTCCATCAACTGCACCAGGCGCGTCAGGCAATCGCCGCTCATCACGCTGTCGGCGTCGAGCACGATCATGTAGCGGTACTTGCCGCCCCAACGTCGGCAGAAATCGTCGATGTTGCCGCTCTTGCGCTTCACGCGGTGGCGGCGCCAGCGGTAGTAGATGCGGCCGAAGCCATCGAGCGCCCGGCAGATGTGCAGCCACGCATCGGCTTCGGCGGTGCGGATATCCGGATCGCCGGAGTCCGACAGCACGAAGAAATCGAAGTGCTCCAGATGGCCGGTGCGCTGCAGCGATTCGTATGTCGCGCGCAGGCCTGCGAACACGCGCTGCACATCCTCGTTGCAGATCGGCATGACGATGGCGGTGCGTGCGTCGTCCGGAATCACCGCATCGGGCGAGGCGCGGCGCGAGATGACAAAGCGATCGCCATGGAAGGCCAGCAGCAGGAAGCCCGTGATGGCCGTCCAGAAGCCCGCCGACACCCAGCAGAACAGCACCGCGAACAGCACGATGATGATGGCTTCGAGCCAATCGGCGCCGTGGTACGGCAGCACCGTGCTCATCGCCCAGGTGGCGCCGATGGTCTGCGCGATCATCAGCGCGAGCAACGTCAGGCGACGGCGTGCACCGACAAAGCGCCAGATGCCCTTTGGGTCCGGCGAATCGGGTTTCTCGTAGGGCACGGGCGCCTTGCCGCCGCTGTTCCACCGCTCGATAGCCTTGCGTGCTCGCCAGATCGGCCCGAGCACCCACGGCCACGGCACCATGGAGCGACGGGCTGGCGTGGGGCCGGTATCCAGGTGGATGCGGCCTTCGCTGTCGTGTTCGAGTGGAGGAGCGGGTTCTGCCGCCGGTTCGGTAGACGCGGCATCCACGCGCGTAGCGCCATATGCGGCATCCAGGCGCGATCCGACGGACGCATAAGCGGGGTTGTCGGCTTCAAGTGAATGCGTTTGTGCCGGATCGAGCTTGGCGAGCGCCCGGTGCAGCTTGGCGAGCGTCGCGGCATCGTCGTCACCGGCGGCGATGCCCGCCGCGATACCCGCATCAAGCAGCAGCGCGGCACGTGCGTCGGCCGCCAGCGGCAGCGCTTCCAGGTAGTGATCGGCTACCGACTCGGGGGAGGGCGCCGCGGCGTGGCCGCCGGTCTGGGCTGTCATCGTGTTCAGCCCGGAGGTAACAGGTAGCTCCACGTCTCAGAAAGTCCGGTACCGCCGCTGCGCAGATAGCCGCGCAGTTCGACTGGTTTGTCGTCGTCGACCCGCTTGAGGCGCACCGTTACGCGCCAGCCGCCGGTCGCGGTGTTGGGTTGGCCGAAGATCGATTCGATCTTGCCGTTGGCATCTGCCGAGAACACCGGCTCCACCGGTGCATTGGGTGCCAGCTTGGCCAGCGCGGGGCCTTCAAAGTCGACCACGAAGGCGATCGTGTCGTCAGGTTTGCGCTCATCCGGGCGCTTGGTGGTCCAGCCGTGCGAGCGTCGCGTCTGCGTGACCCAGGCCAGCGCCGGTTTCTTGTCGCCGTCCTTCTGCCACAGCATGCGGTATTCGAGGTTGAACGGCTGCTGCGGCTTAGGCGGGTTCTCGGGCACCCAATAGGCGACCACGTTGTCGTTGGTTTCGTCCGGCGTCGGAATCTGCACGAGTTCCACGCGGCCTGCACCCCATTTGCCGACGGGTTCCACCCAGGCGCTGGGGCGCTGTTCATACCGATCGCCGATCTCTTCGTAGCTGGAGAACGCGCGATCACGCTGCATCAGGCCAAAGCCGCCCGGGTTGGTGGTCGAGAATGAGCTGACCAGCAGGCGTTTCGGGTTCGTCAGCGGGCGCCAGATCCACTCGCCTGTGCCGGACAGCAGCGACAGGCCGTCGGAATCGTGCACCTCGGGGCGGAAGTCCAGGTTGGCCGCCGGCTGGTTCTCGCCAAAGAAGAACATGCTGGTGAGCGGCGCGATCGCCAGCTTGCTGACGTTCTCGCGCATGAAGACCTGTGCCTTCACGTCGACCACGGTATCGGTCCCCGGCTTGATGACGAAGCGGTAGGCCCCCGTGGCACGGCGCGAATTCAGCAGCGCATAGATCGTCAGCTCCTTCGCGTTGGCGGCAGGGCGTTCGATCCAGAAATCGGAAAAGCGCGGGAATTCCTCGCCCGAGTTGAGTGCCGTGTCGATCGCCAGGCCGCGTGCGGACAAGCCATAGACCTGGTTCTTGCCGATCGCGCGGAAATACGACGCGCCCAGGAAGACGATCACTTCGTCTTTGTACTTGGGGGTGTTCATCGCGTAGTGCACGCGGAAGCCGGCAAAGCCCAGCTTCTGCAGCTGCTTCGGGTCGAGCTTGACGGGGCCGTAGTCGAACAGGCGCGGGTCGAAGCGGATTTCGCGCACGCCGGCCGGCGACACCTCGTTGATCTTCACCGGCTGGTCGTAGTACGAGCCTTCGTGGAAGAAGCCGAGCTCGAACGGCAGCTTGTCTTTGCGCCAGTAGGCCTGATCCGACTTGAAGCGGATCTCGCGGTACTGGTCGTAGCGCAGCTCACGCAACTGGCGCGGCAGGGTCTCGCTTGGCGCCTGGTACGGCTTGGCGGCCAGCTGCTTGGCGTGCACCGCCACATCGTTGAAACCGAAGGCCAATGCGGCCTGCGCGGACGCCAGGGCCAGCAGGCCCACAGCCAACCTCGCGAGGCCGGCCACCGACCGCGCACGAGGTGCCGGCTGGGTGGCGGGGGAATGGGGAGGAACAGCGTAGGGGATGTTCAAAATGAGATCGCATCTATGCGGCGCACCCGCGGAAGGTGATGCTGTTGGGCGCGCCGGTCATTCGTCTGTGCCGCGGAGATTCTACCCGCCTGACCTTTACGAGATCAAAACCGGCAACATTTTGATAATGTTTCCGGCCAGCATCCGTCCAGCAATCACGTCAATTGACGTGTAAACCTACGCGTTTTGGTGCATCCATCGTCCGGCGGAGGGGAACGTCGGCCCCGCAGCCGGGTCAGAACCGCTTCTTCGTGCCCGCGTGGCACACTCTCGGCTCTTGTCTTTCCTTGGAGTTCGCATGACTTGCTGGACGCGCCGCACCGTAGCGCTTGCTGTTTCCACCGTGCTACTCGCGCCCGCGGCGTTTGCCGCCACCGCAGCCAAAGAGGCACCCAAGGCTGCGGCCCCTGCCAAGGCAGAGCGTGACCCCGGCGATGTCTCCGTGCTGCTCGATGCCTTCCCCCTGGGCAAGCCGTTGCCCAAGCTGCCTTCGTGCGAGGACGTGCGCGCGAATGGCGGCAAGGATGTCGCCGAATACTGCTCCGATGCGCTGGAATCCCACGGCCGCACGCGCTCGCTGGGCGTGCCGCAGGCCAAGCGCCCCGCGTTGATGGATGGTCCGCAAGCGGTGCTGCTGATCGACCAGGGCAAGGTCGCCGGCTTGTTTGTGCCGACGCGCGGCGTGGACACCGAACAGCGCGTCTTCCAGACGCTGACCGACCGTTACGGCAAGCCCGCGCAAGAGGGCAAGGCGCCGCTCAAGTTGAAGTCGGGCAAGACAGTCGACTCGCTGCGTGCGCGCTGGGCGGGCCCCCAGACCATCGTGACGATGTACGCGATTCCCGAAGAGCCGCAAAACGGTACGGTGGAATTTCTCTGGGCGCCGCGCGCCGGGGCTGTGATGGACCAGATGCGCACAGAAGTGGATCCGAACGCGCCCAAGCCGGCTTCTGGTGTGGCAGCTTCTGCGCCTGCAGCCGCTGGAAAGGCCGCCTCAGGGAAGCCGGCGTCACAACAGTGAGCTTACGGACACCTGTCCGTAGCCTTCCGTTACATCCCTTACAGACGCATGACCCCGGCGTCGCCCAGCGGCGCTTATAACGTCCACATGGCTCCATTGGAGGGGCCGAAGGACGCGAATCATGAAAATCGTGGCTCTGGCCTCGCTGCTCGCACTGTCGGCCGCGACGCTTGGGGGTTGTGCGGTGTATCCGGCACCGGTGGCAGTTGCCCCTGCACCGGTCTATGCGGCACCGGCTTATCCGGCTTACTACGGCGGTTACTGGGGCGGACCGTCGGTGTACTTCAACTACCACCACCGTTAATGGCGTGAGCGCTTAGTCCGCTGAGCGCAGCCCCGGCCAGCCGGGGGCCAGCGTCTGCGGCAAGCCGAGTAAGTCGAGCACCCGCCCGACGGTGTGGTCGACTAGGTCGTCGATCGTCTTGGGACGTTGGTAGAAGCCCGGCACCGGCGGGAAGACGATGCCGCCCATCTCGGTCACGGCCGTCATATTGCGGAGATGCGCTAAATTCAACGGCGTTTCGCGCACCATCAGGATCAGGCGGCGACGCTCCTTGAGCGTCACATCCGCCGCGCGCGCGATGAGGTTGTCCGACAGACCATGCGCGACGGCCGCCAGCGTCTTCATCGAGCACGGCGCAATCACCATCGCTTCCGCCGCAAACGAGCCGCTGGCAATGGTCGCGCCGATGTCGCGGACGTTGTGCACCACGTGCGCCAGCGCTTCCACTTCTTCGCGCGCCATGTGCAGCTCGTGCTGCACGTTCATCAGCCCTGCGGGTGACATCAGCAGGTGCGATTCCACTCCCGCCGATTCGCGCAGGTCTTGTAGAACCTGCAGCAGTCGCACGCCATAGATGGCGCCCGACGCCCCCGTGATCGCCACGATGATGCGGCGCGCACGTTGCGCTTCGGATGGGGCGACAGAGGGGCCGGTCACGCTGAAACGAGGACGCGTTTGGCGATCAGGGATCGACGATCAGGCAGCCAGCAGCGGCTGCAGTTCGCCGCTCTGGTACATCTCCATCATGATGTCCGAGCCGCCGATGAATTCGCCCTTGATATAGAGCTGCGGAATGGTCGGCCAGTTGGCGTAGTCCTTGATGCCCTGGCGGATTTCATCGTCTTCCAGCACGTTGACGGTGTGCGGCTTGTCCACGCCGCAGGCCTTCAGGATCTGGATGGCGCGGCCCGAGAAGCCGCACATCGGAAATTGCGCCGTGCCCTTCATGAAGAGGACGACAGGGTGACCTTTGACGATCTGGTCGATCTTTTCGTGCGTGGTGCTCATGGGAGACTCGATTCGATTTGGGGTGCGATTGGGGTGCGGTTGGGGAGCAGCGGGCGCCGCATCCGCATTGGAAAACCTGTCTATTTTAGCGAGGAACGCTCGCCGGCGTTTTGATCGAGCCACTGGCCGCCGCTGCAGCGGTCATTGCCGCCGAGGTCCTGCGCGGTGAACACGCAGGCGAATCCCGCGCGTGCCAGCAGAGCGCGCACGGCTTCGCCCTGGTCGTAGCCGTGTTCGAGCAGCAGCCAGCCGCCTGCAGCCAGCCGCATCGGCGCGCCCGCAATGATGGTGCGCACATGCCGCAGGCCGTCGTCGTGGTCGGTGAGGGCGCTCGCTGGCTCGAAGCGCAAATCGCCTTGGCTCAGGTGTTCATCCGCGGCCGCGATATAGGGCGGGTTGCTGGCGATGAGGTCGAACACCGCCGGTGCATCGGCTTTGGCCAGGGCGCCGTACCAGTCGCCCAGCGCCGCATGCACATTGGTGGCGCCTAGCGTCTGGGCGTTGTCCGCCGCCACGGCCAGCGCGTCGGCGGAGGCGTCGGTCGCCCATACCCGCGCATCGGTGCGCGCCAGTGCAATCGTGACGGCGATGATGCCGCTGCCGGTGCCCATGTCCAGCACGGCCGGGGCGTCGCGGTCTTCGAGGCGGTCCAGCGCTTGTTCGACCAGCACTTCGGTATCCGGCCGCGGAATCAGCACGGCCGGCGTCACCTTGAACGTGCGCCCGAAGAATTCACGCTCGCCCAGCAGATACGCCATCGGCTCACCGGCCAGGCGGCGCGTGGCGAGGTCGCTGATCTGCGCGCGCGCGGCTTCGTCGATGACGTAGGTATCTTGCGTGATGAGCTGCACCCGTGACAGGCCCGTCACGTGCGAGACCAGCATGCGCGCCTCAAGGGCGGGCAGGCCGGCACGCGCGAGCGCCGCCAGCGCATCGGCCACGCGAGCCAGGGTTTCGGGCGAAATGACGGGGGCAGACGACACGGCGACAGCTCGGCAGCAAAGATCGGGCGCACAAAATAACACGGGCCCGGCCGATATGGCGCGGGCCCGCGAGCGGGTCGGTGCGAGGTTGGGGCGCTTACTGCTTCGTCGCGTCCTTGACCTTGTTGGCCGCGTCCTTGGTCGCAGCGGCAGTCTTGTCTGCGGCAACCTTGGCGGCGTCGGCCGTCTTGTCGGCGGCGTCCTTGGCAGCGTCCTTGGCCTGCGACAGTACGCCCGAAGCGGAGACCTGCGCATCCGATGCGGCTTGCGACAGTTCCACCTTGGCTGCGTCGGCGGCCTTGCTCACGGCGGTGCCGGCGTTGTCGAGCGCCTGCTTGGCAGCGTCTTTCGATTGCTCCATCGAGGTCTTCGCAGCCTGGTCGGCGGCTTCATCCTTCTTGCCGCAGGCGGCGAGGCCAAGGGCGAGGGTGGTAGCGACGGTGATGGCCAGCAGTTGGGTACGCATTGCGATTCTCCTAATCGTGATGTTGCCGCGCTTGGTGGTGAGTGCGTGCCGGATGCGACCGGCGATGCACTCGGCGTGATCGAAGTCGATTATAGGAACGAGAGGCCCGCTCGCCACCGCGCAAAGCTGTATCAAACGCAAGCGGATGTTACGGGGCGCGCGCTTTTTAACAATCCGGCGCGATCAGGCATCCTCGCCCAGCGCGGCGAGCTGTTCCGCTTGATGCTCAGCTGCCAATGCGCCCACGAGTTCATCCAGATCGCCGTCCATGATCGCGTCGATCTTGTACAGCGTCAGGTTGATGCGGTGATCAGTCACCCGGCCTTGCGGGAAGTTGTACGTGCGGATGCGGTCGGAGCGGTCGCCGGAACCGATCAGGCTCTTGCGCGCGCTGGCTTCCTTGGCCTGCGCCTCGCGCTCCTGGCGGTCTTTCAGGCGCGCGGCCAGGACCTGCATGGCGCGGTCCTTGTTGCGGTGCTGGCTGCGGTCGTCCTGGCACTCCACCACCAGACCGGTCGGCAGGTGGGTGATGCGCACGGCCGAATCCGTCTTGTTGATGTGCTGACCGCCCGCGCCGGATGCCCGGAACGTATCGATGCGCAGATCCGCCGGATTGATCTGGATGTCGGCCAGCGCATCGGCCTCGGGCATAATCGCCACGGTGCAGGCGGAGGTGTGGATGCGCCCCTGCGCCTCGGTGGCCGGCACGCGCTGCACGCGGTGGCCACCCGACTCGAACTTCAGCCGCGAATACGCGCCTTCGCCCACCAGCCGTGCGATCACCTCCTTGTAGCCGCCCAGGTCCGACGCCGACTCGCTCACGATCTCCACTTGCCAGCGCTGGCGTTCGGCAAAGCGTGTGTACATGCGCAGCAGGTCGCCCGCGAAGAGGGCGGATTCATCGCCACCCGTGCCGGCTCGGATTTCCACGAAGATGTTGCGGTGGTCGTTCGGGTCTTTCGGCAGCAGCAGGCGCTGCAGATCGCCTTCGAGCACTTCCATGCGCTCGCGCGCGGCGCGCAGTTCGTCCTCGGCAAACGCCTTCATGTCCGGATCGGCCGCCAGTTCCTGCGCGGTGGCGATGTCTTCCTCCGCCTGCTTCCACGCTGCGAATTGCGCGACCACGGGCTCCAGCTCGGCGTGCTCGCGTGTGAGCTTGCGGTATTGGTCGAGGTTGGCGGTGGCGTCTTCGCGTGCGAGCAGCGCGTTGATTTCGACGATGCGCTCGGCCAGTTGGTCGAGCTTGGACAGCATGCTGGGCTTCATTCGGGGGACCGCAGAAGAAAACGCTAGAGGGCGGGCGGCGCAGACGGTTGCGCCGGAATGTGCGCCACGGATGGGCGCATGCGGACAAGGCGCCGCTAGCGCTCGGAGTGGCTGGACTGGCGGAACAGCGCCGGCAGCAAGTCGATGAGCTGTTCGCGGCCTTCGCCCTGCGCGTGGTTGAGCGCATGGGTCGGGCCGTGGAGGAATTTCTTGGTGAGCGCCTGCGACAGCGCTTCGAGCACCAGCGCCGGGTCATCGCCGCGCGCGAGCATGCGCTGGGCGCGTTCCAGCTCGCCCTGGCGCAGGGTTTCGGCCTGCGCGTGCAGATCGCGGATGATGGGCACCACACTGCGCGCATCGATCCAGTGCATGAAATTCTGTACGCGCGTCTCGATGATGGCCTCGGCCTGGGCGACGGCGGCCTGCCGCAGTGCGTTGCCTTCGCGCACGATGGCGCCCAGGTCGTCCACGGTATAGAGGAACACGTCGGACAGGCGCGCGACTTCAGGTTCGATATCGCGCGGCACGGCCAGGTCGACCATGAACATCGGGCGATGGCGGCGCTGCTTGATGGCGCGCTCGACGGCACCCAGGCCGATGATGGGCAGCGTGCTGGCCGTGCAGGAGACGACGATGTCGAACTCGGCCAGCTTGGTCGGCAGTTCGGCCAGGCGCACGGCGCGGGCGTTCAGGCCCTGGTTCGACAGCGCTTCGGCGAGCTTTTCGCCGCGCTCGAGCGTGCGGTTGGCGATGACGACCTCGCGCGGCATCTGCGCGGCGAAGTGTGTGGCGCACAGCTCGATCATCTCGCCGGCGCCGATGAACAGCACGCGCTGCTCGGCAATCGATTCAAAGATGCGCTGCGCCAGGCGCACGGCGGCAGCGGCCATCGACACGGAATGCGCGCCGATTTCCGTCGTGCCGCGCACTTCCTTGGCGACCGCAAAGGTGCGCTGGAATAGCTGATTCAGGTACGTGCCCAGGGCGCCCGCTTCTGTGGCAGTGCGCACGGCGTCTTTCATCTGGCCGAGGATCTGCGTCTCGCCCAGCACCATCGAATCGAGCCCGCTGGCCACGCGAAACGCGTGACGCACGGCCAGCGATTGGCCCAGTGAATACACATGGGGCGCCAGTTCGCCCGGGTCGATGTTGTGGTGCTGTGCCAGCCAGCGGATCGCGTGCTCGTGCGCGGTCGCTTCGGGCAGGTTGCCGTCGGTGGCGCAGTAGATCTCGGTGCGGTTGCAGGTGGAGAGGATGGCCGCTTCGGCCGTGCTCTTTAGGTGCGGCAGATGCTGACGCAGCGTGCCCAGCGCGGGCCCCACCTGCTCGAGCGGAAACGCCACCTTCTCGCGCAGGGAAAGCGGCGCCGTGTGGTGGTTGATTCCGAGGGTCAGCAACTGCATGTGGGGCGGCCGGTTGGATGGGGACGGCACGAATTTTGAGCAGTGTGAATTATAACGCCGGCCCTCCACCTCGACAGGAGGCAGGTCAAACGCCGTGCGGGTGAATCGGCGAATGTAGGTTATGCGTCACGCGGCGCGGCGCCACCTTGCCGTGGCCTTCCGCGCCGCCTTGCGCTAAGGTACGCGTCCAATTGAACGGACACGGTACGACGGAGAACAGCAATGGGGTGGATCGGGCCGCTTTGGATCGGGCTGGCGGTGGGCGTGGCGGCACGTTGGCTACATCCGGCTGGCAAGCGCCTCGGGTGGCTTGCGGCCCTGCTGACGGGCGCGATTGGCGCGTTGGTTGGCTACTACGGCGGCCAGTTCGCCCACCTTTATGCCGATGGGCAGATCATGGCGTGGACTGCCGCCGTGGTGGGCGCCATGCTGGTGCCCGCGGCTTGGGGGTTGTTGCGTCGATAGGGGTCGTGGTTGCGGTGCGGCATTCTGGCGCGCCGCGTCAGCTGGCACTCGCCTGAGTTGCGCCGGCATCGCGGGCGGCCAGGTAGCCGACCAGCAGCCGTTCAAGCCGCTTGAAGTCCACCGGCTTGGTCAGGTGATCCGTGAAGCCCGCCTCCCGGCAGCGGGCGATGTCTTCTTCCATGCCGTAGCCCGTAATGGCGATCGACGGCGCCGCCTGCCGCTCGGCAAAGACGCGCACCACGTCCAGGCCGCTGCCGTCCGGCAGGCCGATATCGCTGATGAGCAAGTCGAAGGTGCCAGATTCGGCCGCTTGCATGGCGGTCTGTGCGCCATTGGCCACGGTGACGGTGTGGCCGAGCAGTTCCAGTACCTGCCCCATGGCTTCCGCGGTGTCGGCGTTGTCTTCCACCAGCAACACGTGTAGCCCGCGCGTGGCTTGGGTACGCGGCATGGGGGGCGCGGGCGGGGTTTCCGGCTGGGTCAGCTCGGCGGCCACGGGCAGCATGAGCGTGAAGGTCGCCCCCTGATGCCGGCCCGCGCTTTCGGCGGTGAGCGTGCCATCGTGTTTCTGCACCAGCGCATGGGCGATCGCCAGGCCCAAGCCCAGTCCGCCAAAGCGTTGCGTGATCGACGCATCGGCCTGTTCGAACGCCGAGAAAATGCGCGGCAGCGCTTCCGGTTCGATGCCGATGCCGGTGTCCTTAACGGCTACCGCCACAGTGGTGGGCCCGGGATTCCACACCCGCACTTCGATGGCGCCGCCAGCCGGTGTGAACTTCACCGCATTGCGCACCAGGTTCCAGATCACCTGCTGGATGCGCGCGCCATCGGCAAACAGCCGGCTACGCCGTGCTTCGAAACGCGTCTTGAGCGACAGGCGTTTGATCTGCATGTCGCTGCGAGACATCTCCAGCGTACTTTCCAGCAGCGGGTACAGATCGACCGGCGCAAAGCTCACGGCCAGCTTGCCGCGCGCAATGCCGGTGATGTCGAGCAGGTCGTCGATCAGGCGCGCCTCCAACTCTGCGTTGCGGCGGACGACTTCCAGTTGCCCCACCACCGTCGCCGGCAAATCCTTGCGCAGCTCGAGCAGGTGCACCGCAGTCAGGATGGGCGTGAGCGGCGTGCGCAGTTCGTGCGACAGCACGGCGAGGAAGTGGTCCTTGGCGTGGTTGGCCGTCTCGGCTTCTTCCTTGGCGCGGCGCAGGGCGTCGGCGGCCATGCGTTCTTCAGTGGCGTCGCGGATGATCTTGGAGAAGCCGATCAGTTGGCCCGTCTCGTTGTGGATGGCGGTGACCACGCTGGACGCAAAGAACGGCGTGCCGTCCTTGCGCAGCATCCAGCGGTCGTCGCTGATGCTGCCTTCCTGGCGCACGCGCTCGAGCTTGCGCCGGAAATCGCCCGCCTCGCGCGCGGCCTGCGGGTACAGGATCTCGGCCGAGTTCCCGAGGATGTCTTCGCGCGCATACCCCAGGATGCCGTGCGACGCTGCGTTCCAGGTGCGCACGATGCCTTGCGGGTCGAGCGACAGCACGGCGTGCTCCTTGAGCGCGTTGACTAGTAGGCGGAAGTGCGTTTCCGTTTCGCGCAGCGCGGCTTCGGCGGCAATGCGCTGGCGCCGTTCGGCGGCTTCGGCCAGGGCGCGCAGCAGCACCACCGGCAGGCGTTGCAGGCGCTGCTTGATCACGTAATCGGTGGCGCCGCGCTTGAGCATGTCGACGGCATGCTCCTCACCCAGGGCGCCCGACACGAAGATGAACGGCGTCTGTGGCGCCATGCGGCGTGCAATGTCCAGCGCTTCCGCGCCGGTGAACTGCGGCAGCATGTAGTCGGCCAGGATGGCGTCGAAGGTGCGCCCGCTGAGTTGGGCGATGAAGTCGGCTTCGTTGTCGACCAGGACCGTGTCGGCGGGCAGGTTGGCGGTTTCCAGCCGCGCGCGCGTGAGCTCCGCATCGAGCGGGTTGTCTTCGACCAGCAGCAATTGCAGGTTGGGCATGGCGGCGAGGGGCTCCAGAGGGGCAGGCTAGCCCGCGGCCTGCACGGCGCGGCGGGTGCGCGTGGACCCCGGCGGTGGTTCGTTGAGCACGGCCCAGAACACACCCAGGTCGGCAATGGCGTCCACAAACGCGCGGAATTCCACCGGTTTGACCACGTAGGCGTTGACGCCCAATTCGTAGCTGCGCAACAGGTCAGTCTCTTCGCGTGACGAGGTGAGCATAACCACCGGCAGGCTCTTGAGTGACGGCGTGGACCGGATGTTGGCCAGCACCTCCAGCCCGTCCACCTTGGGCAGCTTGAGGTCGAGCAGCACCACGGCGGGGTTGCCGGGGACGCGGCCCGCGTAGGTGGTGCGTGCATGCAGGTAGTCCAGCGCCTCGGCGCCGTCGCGGGTGACGACCACATCGTTGGCAAGCTGGCTGCGCTCCAGCGCCAGCAGGGTCAGCTCGAGGTCGTTTGGGTTGTCTTCAACGAGCAGGATGGGTTTGAGCATGATGGCTTTTGGCATGGAAAGAGCGATCAGGCGTCGCGGGTGACGGGGGTGCGGGCACCGGTGCTGGCAGCCCCTCGCTGCGCAGGCGGGGGGATACTACGTGGGAGGGCAAAGTAGAACGTGGCGCCACGGTCCAACTCGCCTTCGGCCCAGGTGCGGCCGCCATGGCGTTCGACAATGCGCCGCACGTTGGCCAGGCCGATGCCGGTGCCTTCGAATTCCTCCATGCGGTGCAGCCGCTGGAACACGCCGAACAGCTTGCCCACGTATTCCATCGAGAACCCCACGCCGTTGTCGGCAATGCGCACGATGGTTTCGCTGGGGCTTTGCTCGGCGTCGATGCGGATCTGCGCCGGGACACGGTCGCGCGTGTATTTGACAGCGTTCGAGAGCAGGTTGCGCACCGCCAGTTGCAGGAAGGCCGGGTCGGCCCGCACCACCGGCAGGGTGGCGATGTCCCATTCGATCTGGCGGTCTTGCGCCTCGACGGAAAGATCACGCGCGAGGCCGCGTACGAGTTGGGTGAGGTCCACGTCAGCCAGGCGCAGGGCCCCCCGGCCCATTTGCGAGAAGGTTAGGAGGTCGTCCACCAGCTTGCCGGCAAAGCGTGACGAGTCGGAAATCGTTTGCAGGAAGTGCCGCCCGCGGGCAGAGACGTGGTCCCCCTCCATCTCGCCGAGCAGTTCCGCATACCCGGCGATGTGGCGCAGCGGTGCGCGCAGATCGTGCGAGACGGAGTACGAGAAGGCCTCCAGCTCGCGATTAGCGCGGCGCAGTTCGCCAGCGAGTTCGGCGGCTTCCTCGGCGTGGCGCAGCACGATGTTGAGGACAGCGTAGCGGAATTCGGCGACCGTCTCCAGCTCGCTCGGCCGCCACGGGCGCGCGGTGTGCGCGATGTGCTCTTGCCAGTGATGCGTGCGGCCGGGCACCGGCGCGGCGTGATGATCGACGGCGGGCCCGGGTGTGCCGCCCGCCCAGCGCACGGTGTGCGGGGCTTCAGGGCGGAACCACAACACGTAATGCCGGTGCAGTTGCGACACCTGCACGGCCAGCACGCCTCCCGCCTGCGGTAACAGCGCTGCACCGTCCGGATACACGGTGGCCAGCCGGTCGGTGTGGAAGATCTCGCGCGGGTGTTCGCGTGCCAGCCATTCGGTCAGGCGGAGGATGCTGTCGGCGTCGGGTGTCGCGCCCACGCGTGTGCATTCGCCGCGCCGCACGATGGCCACGCCGCTGGCGGAGGCAAAACGCAGCAGATCGGCCGGATGTTCGAGCAGGCCGTCCTGAAAGTTGTCGCGATCCGCCATGGCTGCGAGCAGCCGCACCAGGATGCGCCGCAGCTCGAGCCGGTGGGCGATCTCCTCGCGGTCTTCCTTGGCCTCGATCTGCAGCGACAAAATCTGCGCCAGGTGCTCGCACGCCATGCGCACTTCGAACGACAGCGTGCGGGGGGTGGCGTGATGGCACGCGACCAAGCCCCACAGCCGGCCGCGCACGGTCAGCGCCAGGGTGAGCGAGGCCATGGCCCCCATGCGGCGCATGGTTTCGCGCTGGCTATCGGAGGCGGCGCGCAGGCCGGCATAGGACAGATCGGTGGCCTGCCCAGAAGTCGGCTCCCGGGCTGGGACGAGCCGCACCGGGGTATCGTCGATGTCGGCCACGAGGCGCAACGGGTTGCGGCCATGCATGTGGCGGAGTTCAGGCGTCAGGTCCGTGCCGGGCAAGTGCATGCCGAGCAACGAGTCGTACGTTGCGTCGCGGGCTTCGACCAGCACACGCACCGAGCCATCGGCATCAAAGCGATAGACCGCCACGCGGCCAAAGCCGGTCAGGCGGCGCACCTCGCGGGCGGCCAGTTCCGCCAGCGTGTCGACCCGGCTGACTGCCTGCAAGCTGCCGACAAAGGTCCGCACCAGCGGATACATCGAAGCAAAGGCGCCGTCCGCCGGCTGTGTGGCCGGCTCCAACTCGAGGATCAGCACGCCGCGATGCCGGTGGACGACGGCGTCGAGCGCTTGGCCTCGCGCGGTCTGCACCGTGCCGAAATACAAAGGGAGGTTGTCGATCCGGTGCCCGCCCAGGGCACGTGCCAGCACCTGCCGGCCAGCCGCGCCGATCACCTGTTCGACCGGCGCATGCAACGCCTGCGCGATCGGCGTGCCGAGCGCAGATTCCAGGTTTTCGCTGGCTTGGCGGATGCACAGGTCAGGCTCGGAGAGGCACAGCAGTACCCCGCGCGACTGGATGGCGGCATCGCGGTCGAGCTGCTCGGCGGAGGCATCGACGTCGGCGATCATGGGCGGCAACAGACTCATGGTGGAAGGCGGGAGGCGCCGAACTGGCGCGCTGCACCCATTGGGGCGGCACAGCGTATCTCCCGCCTGCGCAGCAAGCGGCGTGCCCGCCCCTTGTGACTGACCGAGCGGCGTATGCCGCAGGCCGCCCCTGCTGCCCTCGCCGACCGGCTTGGCGTGTAAAAAAGTGATGCTCTGTTGCTTCAACGTTGCAATGGCGGTCGGCGCGTGGGGCGTAGGTTCCCGCCCGGTTTGGCACCCGAGTCGGGGGCATGTTTCGACGGGCCAGAGGGAGCCGGCCGGCGCTTTTCCCAGGGGACTGGGGAGTATCATCAGCCTCTTTCTCACCATGCCCTGCCGGGACTGCCCATCATGCTGACAAAGCGCTTCGTCATGGCTGCCGCCGCTGTTCTGACCACCCTCGCCATGGCGCCGGGCGGCGCATCGGCCGAGCCCACCTACACCGTTGGCGCAGGCGGCACCTACCGCCCGTTCGAGTTCGAAACCCCCAAGAAGGAACTGACGGGCTTCGATATCGACCTCATCAAGGCCATCGGCAAGGCAGGCGGTTTCAACGTCAAGCTGGTCAATTCGCCGTTCGAGGGTATTTTTGCTGCGCTCAACCAAGGCGACCGCGACATCATCATTTCGGGCTTGACCATCACCGACCAGCGCAAGCAGATGGTCGACTTTTCGGCCCCGTACTTTCCCGCCGGGCAGGTGATCGTCACCGCGCCGAGCGCCAAGATTGCTGGGTTGGTCGATCTGAAGACGCGGAAAGTTGGCGTGGTGGCATCCAGCGCCGGTGACATCGCCGTGTCGGAAGAACTGGGCCGTACCAGCTCGGCCATCAAGCGGTTCGACAACACCCCGCTGATGCTGGAGGAGCTGTACCACGGTGGTGTCGATGCAGCGGTGGGCGATATCGGCGTGATCAAGTTCTACGTGAAGAGCCACCCGGAAAAGCCGTTCAGCCTCGTCACTGACGCCAAGTTCAAACCGCAGTACTTCGGCATCGCCGTCAAGAAGGGCAACAAGGTGGTGCTGGATCAGATCAACACCGGCCTGAAGAAGGTCATCGCCGACGGCACCTACGCCAAGATCTACAAGCAGTGGTTCGACGCGAACGTGCCGACGCTACCCCAACAATAAGCAGCAGTAAGCCCTCGCTTGCTGCACGTCGTTTCCGGAGCCGGCATTGCCGGCTCGTTTCATTCTGTCGTTCTATAAGAAAAGGTGGTCCCCATGGGTGGGTTCCAGTGGAACATCATCGGCGAATACCTGCCCCTCTTCGTCGAGGGCACGCTGATGACGCTCAAGTGCACGGTGATCAGCGTGATTGCCGGCACGTTGCTCGGGCTGGTGCTTGGCGTTGGCCGGCTGGCCGAGGCGCGTCATGGCTTCTATAAGTATTTCCTGCGCTACGCGGTGCAATATCCGGTGCGCTTTTACGTCAGCTTCTTCCGCGGCACGCCGCTGTTCGTGCAGATTCTGCTGATCCACTTTGCGCTGATGCCGGTGCTGATCAACCCGGCGGATGGCCTGCTGATCAGCGGCGATCTGGCGCGCGAAGTGCGGCAGCAGTACGGCGCGTTCACGTCGGCGGTGCTGGCCATCTCGCTCAATGCGGGGGCGTATGTGTCGGAGATCTTCCGCGCCGGCATCCAGTCGATCGATCGCGGCCAGACCGAGGCGTCACGCTCGCTGGGCATGACGTACATGCAGACGCTTCGCAAGGTCGTGCTGCCGCAGGCGTTTCGCCGCATGCTGCCGCCGCTGGGCAACAACGCCATCGCCATCGTCAAGGATTCGTCGCTGGCGTCAGCCATCGGCCTGGCGGAACTGGCCTACGCCGCGCGCACCGTGTCGGGTGCGTATGCGCGCTACTGGGAGCCGTATCTGACGATCTCGCTCATCTACTGGGCAATCACACTGGTCTTGTCGGCCGGGGTTCAACATCTGGAAGCGAGGTACGGCAAGAATGATCGTCGTTAACAACCTGCAGAAGCAGTACGGCAATACGAACGTGCTGCGCGGCATCACCTGCCGCATCGAAGAGCGTGAAGTTGTGTGCGTGATCGGCCCGTCGGGCTCGGGCAAGAGCACGTTCCTGCGCTGTCTGAACGGGCTGGAAACGGTGTCCGGTGGCGAGGTGCTGGTCAACGGTTTCCACGTGGAAGACCCGAAGACCGACCTGAACAAGATGCGCGCCAGCGTCGGCATGGTGTTCCAGCGCTTCAACCTGTTCGCGCACATGTCGGTGCTCGACAACCTCGTGCTCGCGCCGATGCAGGTGCGCGGCATGAAGCGCGACGAGGCCGTGACGGTGGCCGAGCAACTGCTGCGCAAGGTCGGCCTGCTCGACAAGATCGATGCGCACCCGGGCCAACTCTCGGGCGGCCAGCAGCAGCGCGTGGCGATAGCCCGGGCGCTGGCGATGTCACCAACGGTGATGCTGTTCGACGAACCTACGTCTGCGCTGGACCCGGAACTCGTGGGCGAAGTGCTGGAGGTGATGAAGTCGCTGGCCGAGGAGGGCATGACGATGGTGGTTGTCACGCACGAAATGGCCTTCGCGCGCGAGGTGTCGGACCGCGTGTTCTTCATCGATCAGGGCGTGATCATGGAAGAGGGCGTGCCGGAGCAGATTTTCTCGGCGCCCAAGCATGAGCGGACGCGGGAGTTTTTGCGGAAGGTGTTGTAGGGCCGGCGCCCATGAAAAAAGCCCCGCATTGCGGGGCTTTTTCGTTGCGCTGACCAACTTACACGTTGAACAAGAAATGCAGCACATCGCCATCCTTGACGATGTATTCCTTGCCTTCGGCGCGCATCTTGCCGGCTTCCTTGGCGCCTTGTTCGCCCTTGTACTGGATGAAGTCTTCGTACGAGATGGTCTGGGCGCGGATGAAGCCGCGTTCAAAGTCGGTGTGGATAGCCGCCGCAGCACGCGGAGCCGTGTCGCCGATATGGATCGTCCAGGCGCGCACTTCCTTCACGCCGGCGGTGAAGTAGGTTTGCAGGCCCAGCAGCTTGAACGCCGCGCGGATCACGCGGTTCAGGCCCGGCTCGTCCATGCCGATGTCGGCCAGGAATTCGGCCTTGTCAGCGTCGTCCAAGTCCGCAATTTCAGCTTCGATGGCGGCGCACACGGCCACCACCGGCGAATTCGTCTGCGCAGCGTAGGCGCGCACGGCGTCCAGGTGCGGGTTGTTCTCGAAGCCGTCTTCGCGCACGTTGGCGACGTACATGGTCGGCTTGGCGGTGATCAGGCACAGCGGCTTGATCGTCGCCCATTCCTCGTCGGTCAGGTTCAGGCCGCGCACGGGCTTGGCTTCATCCAGCACCTTCTGGGCCTTTTCCAGCACGGCGACCAGCTTGGCGGCTTCCTTGTCGTTACCGGATTTGGCGGCCTTGGTGTAGCGCTGCAGCGCTTTTTCGACCGTACCCAGGTCAGCGAGAGCCAACTCGGTGTTGATGACTTCGATGTCGGCGATCGGGTCGACCTTGCCGGCTACGTGGATCACGTTGTCATCTTCGAAACAACGTACGACGTGGGTGATGGCGTCTGTTTCACGGATGTTGGCGAGGAACTGGTTGCCCAGGCCTTCACCCTTGGATGCGCCCGCCACCAGGCCTGCAATGTCGACGAACTCAACGACCGCCGGCAGCACGCGCTCGGGCTTGACGATCTCGGCCAAGGCGGCCAAGCGCGCGTCCGGCACTTCCACCACGCCCACGTTGGGCTCGATCGTACAGAACGGGTAGTTCTCGGCAGCGATGCCGGCTTTGGTCAGGGCATTGAACAGGGTCGACTTGCCGACGTTCGGCAGACCGACGATGCCGCATTGGAGGCTCATGAAAAACCTATTTATATCAAAGGTTTGCGACTGCCGGATGTACTGCTTGATGCCGGTGAACGCCGGTCAGCGACAGTCGATAGTGAATTCGGAAAAGTGACGAACAAGCACAGATCGGGATGTTGACTCACGAATTTTGTGCGAGTTTTGTACACGAAAAATGGGAATTGTAACTCTATCGGACGCCTTGATTCGCAAGGGTTTGGGGAAGTCTGGAACCGTCTTGCGGGACCGGACGTTGTGCGGCCTTTGTCTGAGGATCGGGTCGCGAACCAGCACCTTTGTTGTTGCAACGAGCACCGCTGGAAGGCAGGTGAGGGTCACTCTGGGGCGGTGGCCGTTGATCACGGTGGACGAAGCCCGCGAATTGGCGCTGCCGATCCTTCGACAATGCCGGTCCGGTGAATACGTCGCTGTTCCGGTCAGGGTTCAACTGCCGACGCTGAGGGAAGCACTAAGTGAGTACGCGCAGGCCAAGAAGGTGAAGGCATCCAGCCTTTCCCGGTATGAGTCGCTATTGAGAACGCACTTCCCAGAATGGTTCGACAGGCCGGTATCGGTGCTGAAGGATTCCGCTTTCGGGGATCATTGCCATAGGTTCGCGCAGACGAAAGGGGCGGCGCTGGTCGATTTGGGCCGTGGCATTGTCGGGTCAATCCTTCGGTTCCTCAGTGCCGTGCATGGCGTAGAAGTGCCAAATCCCTTTGTCCGGCTAAGTGCTGCTGGTCTGATGCCGGACAGGCCACAGCCTCGCGCAAGAAAGCTGAGCGAAACTGATCTACCAGCTTGGGGCCATGCGGTGGATTCGCTGCCGGAAGCGCAGCGAGACTACCTGTGGTTGCTGTTGCTAACCGGACTTCGCAAGAACGAAGGAGGCGGTATCCGACGAAGGGACGTTGATCTGGTGACAAACGTACTGGTGATACCGGAGACGAAAGGCAAGAAACCACATACGTTGCCAATAACGGTGCCAATGCGGGAGATTCTTGAACGGCGCTGTGAAGGGTTAGACCCGGACCTAAGGCTGTTCGATGGCCTTTCAGCAGACCACGTGACAGAGATGGCACAGCGGGCCGGGGCACCAGACTTCACGCTGCACGACCTGAGAAAGCTGATTGCCAGCGTGGGTGCAAGATTGGGGGTCGCGGATGCGCTACTACGCAGGATTCTCGGTCATGCGCCGAAGAGGGGTGATGTCCTGCACAGACACTACGTCGAACTGAGGGCATTGGACGTGGCAGAAGCACTAACTGGCATCCAGCGGTCGATCACGGACCTTGTCGGCGGCGGATTGGCGCACGACCATTGAATGGGTCAATGGTAGCTGCGGCTGTCGCTGCTATGACCGATCACCGGCTTGATCTGCGAGATGGGCCGGTTCACATCCCCGTCATTGGAGGCCACCTATGACACGGACCGGTAGAAAACGGAGAAGCGACGAGCTTCTACACCGTTCAGGCGAAATCAAACAAGTCCGCACCAGCCTGAGTGTTCGTGCCGACAGACCACGGTCTTTGCCGCCAGAACGGAAAACCATGCTCACCATAGACATCGAAGGTGAGTTTACGGAACCGGTAGCGGGAATTTCGCAGTTTTCCATGATGGCCTTCGTCCATGCGAATCCCGTCATCGGGCAGTCGGAGGTGCCAGCGATTGGCGCGTTCACGGCCATCAAGCCGGTGCTACAGGGCGGTATCGACTTCTCACCAAGTGAATTTCAATCTTTACTCACGATGGCGTCTGCCGGAATGCTTCGATCTTGCTATTTGGTGTTCACCAAACCTCGTTACCGGTCGGCCTTAATTGTCAGCGCCAGCTTCAATTCGAGGACGGTGGACGAGCTTGGCGAATAGCCGATGTCCGTAGGTATCCGCCCTGATATTCGCAGGTGGGCACTAGGCCGGAAGGCATAATGGCACCCTCGCGGCCTTCAAGCCCCAACTTCCTGCGACAAAGCGCATATGACTGCCCTTGAACAGCTTCTCGACACCTTCCGTACCGCAGCAGTTACAGAGCGCGAGAAAGGAACATATTTCGAAGAGTTGATCGTCTGCTACCTGCGCAACGAAGCCACCTACCGCGACCTCTACAGCGACGTGTGGACCTATGCGGAATGGGCGGACTTGCAGGGTCTGGACAAGCGAGACGCCGGTATCGACCTCGTCGCGAAGACACAGGGTACTGGCGAGTACCACGCCATCCAATGCAAGCTGTTTGCACCAAGCCATAAGGTCCAGAAGAGTGACATCGACAGCTTCTTCACAGCATCAGGCAAGAAGCCGTTCACGCGCAGGATTATCGTCGCCACGACGAATCATTGGAGTGACCACGCCGAAGACGCTCTCTATGACCAGCAACCACCAGTCAGCAAAATCGACCTGACGGCCCTTGAAGAAAGTCAGATTGATTGGTCGAAGTACCAGCCGAAAGCTGCGCCGGTCATCAAGCCCAAGAAGCGGTTGCGGGACCACCAGAAGAATGCGTTGAACGCAGTTGTTCATGGTTTGGCGGATGCCGACCGGGGCAAGATGATCATGGCGTGCGGGACCGGGAAGACGTTCACCAGCCTAAAGATTGCCGAAGCCTTGGCTGGTGCCGGCAAGCGGGTCCTGTTCCTTGTTCCAAGCTTGTCCCTGCTATCGCAGACCTTGACCGAGTGGACGCAGGAAAGCGAGGTGCCACTTCACAGTTTCGCGGTCTGCTCTGACAGCGATGTGGGTAAGAAGCGCAAGAAAGAGGACGACATGGTTCAGACCTTCGTCCACGAACTGCGTTACCCGGCCACCACAAATTCGTCCCGGCTGGCGGCGGAGATGGCGAAGCGACACGACGTATCACACATGAGCGTCGTTTTCAGTACCTATCACTCCATTGATGTCATCAGTCGCGCCCAGAAGGAATTCGGGCTGGCCGATTTCGACCTAATCGTCTGCGATGAAGCCCACCGCACGACCGGCGCGACCTTCGGTGACGACGACGAAAGCGCATTCGTCCGGGTTCACGACGCCAACTACATCAACGCCGCCAAGCGCCTGTACATGACGGCGACGCCTCGTATCTATGGTGATTCGGCGAAGGCAACGGCGGAACGTGACAAGGTGGCTCTCTGTTCGATGGACGACAAGGCCCTGTACGGCGAAGAACTGTTCGTCATCACGTTCTCTGACTCGGTCAAACGTGGTCTGCTGGTCGATTACAAGGTGATCGTGCTGGCAGTCGAAGAGACACACGTCAACAGCCGTCTACAAGCTTTGTGGAAGGACGAGAACAACCAGTTGAAGGTGGACGATGCGGCGAAGATCATCGGTTGCTGGAAGGCGCTCTCGAAGCAAGGCTTGGCCGAAGGCTTGATTGGTGACGGCGATCCGATGAAGCGTGCCGTGGCCTTCTGTCAGGTCATCGAGGTTTCGAAGGGTGCCAAGACGCACAAGGTCAGTTCGAAGCAAATCGCCGGGATGTTCCAAGCGGTCGTTGAGGCTTATCAGGAAAGCGAAGAAACCGAGGAATTCGAACAGGTCACCCGCTTGACCTGCGAAGCTGAACACGTAGACGGCGGTATGAACGCCAGTGAGAAGGAAGCGAAGCTGGCATGGCTGAAGTCCGAGACACCGGAAAACACCTGCCGCATCCTCAGCAATGTTCGCTGCCTGTCCGAAGGCGTTGACGTTCCGGCGCTGGACGCCGTGCTGTTCCTGACGCCACGTAATTCACAGGTGGATGTGGTGCAGTCCGTGGGTCGCGTCATGCGCAATGCGCCGGGCAAGAAGCGTGGCTACGTGATTCTGCCAGTCGTGATCCCGGCTGGTGTAGAAGCGCATGAAGCACTGAACGACAACAAGACCTATGCCGTCGTCTGGCAGGTTTTGCAGGCATTGCGTTCGCACGATGACCGCTTCGATGCGATGGTGAATAAGCTGGACCTGATTGGCAAGGACACCAGCAAGATGGAAGTCATCGCCATCACCGACAAAATCCAGAAAAAGCAGGAAAGGAAGAAGGGCGCCAAGGACAAGGACGCAGCCAAGGGCGGCTTCACCATTGGCGAACCGGTCAAGCGCCCAACTCCGCAGGAACAGCATGAAATTCAGTTCGAGATTGGTGAGATTGAAAAGGCCATCTATGCGAAGCTAGTCCAGAAGGTTGGCAACCGGCACCATTGGGAAGATTGGGCCAACGACATCGCGAAGATTGCCCGCACCCACATCGACCGGATCACCGTAATTATCCAAAACCCAGCGAATGCCAAGGAGCGTGAAGCCTTCGAATCGTTTGCCGCTGAACTGCGTGATGACCTGAACGGAAGCATCACGGATGCGGAAATCATTGAGATGCTCGCGCAGCATCTCATCACGAAGCCCGTGTTCGATGCGCTGTTCGAAGACTATAGCTTCGCAAAGCACAACCCGATGTCACTGGCGATGCAGGGCGTGTTGGACGTGCTGCAAGAACATCGGCTGAGCAAGGAGGCCGACACGCTGGAAAGGTTCTATGACAGCGTGAAGCTTCGCGCCGAGGGCATCGACAATGCAGCTGGCAAGCAGAAAATTGTCGTGGAGTTGTACGACAAATTCTTCCGCAACGCCTTCCCCAAGATGACTGAGCGGTTGGGTATCGTCTATACGCCGGTCGAGGTGGTGGACTTCATCATCCACAGCGTTGGTCATGTGTTGCAGACCGAATTCGGCCAGACCCTTGGTAGCAATGGCGTTCACATCATCGATCCGTTCGTCGGTACAGGTACGTTCGTGACCCGGCTACTGCAAAGTGGATTGATCAAGCCGGAAGAACTGCCGCATAAGTACAAGCACGAAATTCACGCAAACGAGATCGTGCTGCTGGCTTACTACATAGCTGCCATCAATATAGAGGCCGTCTATCACGGAATTGTCGGTGGCGAGTACCAGCCGTTCGAAGGTATCTGTCTTACCGATACTTTTCAAATGTATGAGCAGGAAGACATGGTGGACGCACTGTTGGCGCAAAACAGCGCCCGACGCAAGCGCCAGAAAAAATTGGATATTCGCGTGATTATTGCCAATCCACCGTATTCTTCTGGTGATAAGAATGATAACAACAACAAAAATGTCGAATATCCATCACTGGACAGGCGAATATCCGATACATACGTGAATAAATCTTCAAAAACCATCGGAAAAAGCAAGATATATGATTCGTATATTCGCGCCATTCGCTGGGCGTCTGATCGCATAGGAGACTGTGGTGTCGTAGGCTTTGTCACTAACGCCGGCTTCCTTGATGCCAACACCACGGATGGTTTGCGCCATTGCTTGGCAGATGAATATTCTTCGATTTATGTATTCCATCTGCGTGGAAATCAGCGAACGTCTGGTGAGTTGTCGCGTATGGAAGGCGGTAAGATTTTTGGCGGCGGTAGCCGTGCCCCCATCGCGATTTCTATTTTGGTGAAGAATCCCAACTCTAATCGCCATGGTGAAATTTTCTTTCATGACATTGGTGATTATTTGAGTCGTGAAAGTAAGCTGGAAAAAATCCGGAACTTCGGCAGTATAGCAGGGATAACGCAGGCTGATTTGTGGCGCCGTATAACGCCAGACGAACATAATGACTGGCTTGGTCAGCGTGCCTCAGGTTTTGAGGATTTTACTGTAATAGCGCAAAAGCAAGCGACGGAGCAGGTGGCGATTTTCTCGACATACTCGATGGGGGTTAAATCGAATCGAGATGACTGGGTCTATAATTATTCGAGAAGCGGCCTCAAATCCAACGTGAAGAGAATGATCGAATTTTACAACGCTGAGGTTGATCGTTACTCTGGCCGTGCTGAGCGTGACGTCGATGTGGCGGAATTTGTATCGCGCGATAAGCGGGATATTAAGTGGACATCGGATATTTTGGCGGATTTGGTGCGAGGGCGATCTCATGAATTTGATGAGGGCGACTTGACTATATCTCAGTATCGACCCTTTTCCAAACAATGGATCTATTCGAATAAAACGTGGAATTGGAGTCGCCACTTAATGCCGCGATATTTTCCAAGTGGGGTAAATGGAAATCGGGTTATATGTGTCACCGGTCTTGGTGAATCGAAAGGTTTCTCTGTATTTGTTACTGATGTCCTACCTAATCTGCATCTTATTGCTGGTGCACAGTGTTTTCCGCTATATGTGTATAGCCAAGGCGAGGATGACACCAATGACGGATCGGCTTCCCAATTGCTGTTATTGGACGGGCTGCAAGAGCAGGGCGGTTCGAATGGCTACGCGCGACGTGACGCGATAACCGACGCCGGGCTTAGTCTGTTCCAGAGGGCTTACCCGGGCGAGAAGATCCTCAAGGAGGACATGTTCTACTACGTTTACGGCCTACTGCATTCACCGGATTATCGCGAACGATATGCCGACAATCTGAGCAAGGAGCTGCCACGGATCCCGTGTGTAAAGACCGCTGCCGACTTCTGGGCATTCTCCAAGGCTGGCCGGAAGCTGGCGGACTTGCACGTCAACTACGAGACGGCGGAGAAATACCCGTTGCAGGTCGAGGGCGGTGGACTGCTGCTGACCGATGCCGACTACCGCGTTGAAAAAATGAAGTATGGCAAGAACGGTAAGGACAGAGATCCAACCACGCTGCACTACAACCACAAGATCACCCTGACCGGCATCCCGTTGGAAGCCTATGAGTACGTGGTGAACGGCAAACCGGCGCTGGATTGGGTCGTGGAGCGCCAGCAGGTGAAGACAGACAACGATAGCGGCATCGTCAACGACGCCAACGATTGGGCCGTCGAAACAATGGGCAATCCGCGCTATCCGCTGGAACTATTCCAACGCGTGGTGACGGTCAGCCTTGAAACAATGAAGATTGTCCGGTCGCTACCGCATCTCGACATCCAGCAGCCGGGACCAACTGTAGGGCAGTTGTTGGAAGCGAAGGATGAACCGGATGCACTGACTGCGTGATCGGTCACTATGGTCGGGTCATCGCAGAGGATACTGACCATTGTTCGGTAGTAGCTAACAGTGCAGGCGACACCGTTCTGCTGTGGCCCACGCTTTCAGGTTGCACTACGGGATAGTAGGTAGTAGGCCGGGCCGAATCAGTGTCCCGCATGGTCCGGCATTGGTCAGTACAGTACCAATTGGATACCGGTTCCGTCGCCTGACACTGGTTCAATGGTGTCCGGGGCACCAATTGCGCGATTGGTGACACCAATTGCCGCTCCTCACTGACCGCATTGGTGTCCAAGCGGTGCCGATCGCTGGTGCCAGTGAGGTCTGGCAGTGGACCATGCATATCCCACTATCACGATAGCCCCCTCTATAGTCCGGGGAGGGTGGGTGAAGATGGTCCAGTCGTTCCACCTATGGCGTTCAGCAGTCGGGACCCACTGTGGGGCGATTGTGGGAACCAAAAAGTGTGCCGAACGCGTTGACTGTGTAACGGTACGCAATGGCCGATGTCAATGAAGAGATGCCGACCACTAGTTCGTGGTCGGTTGCATACATATTGCCTTCAATGGCGGATGTGTATCCCTGTTATGCCTTACGCGGGAACTGCAATATCGTTCCTGCCGGAGACGATGGCGCCCCATCTAGGGACTGTTTTTTCAATCGAACGGCGTCCAGTGACGACACACTCGACTGATGACTGAAAAATCCTTCAGGCAGTCCGCAAAGCCTTTCGCAATCAATTGCGCTGAACCCCACCGACGCAAGAAGTCCTTCCTTCGTTAGTCCACCTTCGGACAGAAGGAGATTGATAGTTCGGGGGAGAAGACGGACTGATTCGAAGCCAAGCCGATCATCAAGTGGTTCACCTTTTCGCCAGCCGCGTGCACTGTAGTTCTTCCATAGGCGAGTCGCATAGGCATCGTCAATGATTTCCAACTGGCGGCAGCGCATAATCATTGCAGCGACCGACACCTTCCAGCGCAACTTCAGTGCGAGAAAGGTATCAAGGCTAGGCCGGATCATTTCTGCTGCGAACGTTTCTGCTGGCAGTAGGAATGCGGCGGCGAACAGATGCGCTTGTCGTTCGATCTCGGGATACCGCTTCATGAACTCCACATCGTCGATGTCCCGATGTAGGACTAGGTGCCCGAGTTCGTGCGCGGCGTCGAATCTGCTGCGAACCCCGTTTGCTTTGTCCGCTGCTAGGAACACATACGGACGCCCATCCGTGTCGAACCACTGTGACGCGCCGTCCATCCGTGTGTAGCCAAGTTCTTCGCGGACACAGATGACACCTGCGTTCTCCAACACAAGCACCATGTCGGAGATCGGACCTAGACCGAGATTCCACTGCCGACGACATGCCTGCGCCGCCTGTTCGATGTCGGCGTCTGTAATCTTCAGGTGGTCATTCGCGCCGAGACGGGGAATGTTCACCGCAGGCCAATCTACCCAATCCTGAAGGACAAGACTGATCTCGTTCAGCCACTTCAGGCGAATATCAGCGATTGTCTGCGCTTCTTTAGTAACTGCTGCTGTGCTTCTGTAAAAGCAGACCTTGTCGCCATAGCTTGGCGGCGCAGTCAGGAACCACGAAGTCGGCATACCAAGATGATCGGACAAGCGCTGAAGCGCTTCCGACTCAGGAACTTGATCGCCTTTCTCCCACTTCGAGACGGTGCCCGATGACTTTCCCACCTTTGCGGCCAACGCTGTCTGCGTTAGTCCCCGGCAAAGGCGTGCTTGTACAAGACGTTCGGGCTGAAAACCCGCAACTCCAATTCGCATGGTTATGTTTCCGATGCACGCAAACGACGCTTGAGAGTAGCCCACGCCAAGTCGGGCACTTCCACGCGTTCTTCGGGATGATACGCGGCCATGATTTCAGAAACCGGCACGAACAGGTGCCACTCCTTGAGGCTGGTGTAGGGTATGCCAAGCATTACAGCGAAGGGCACGGACTGCGGTTCTCTGCGATGCGGCTTTACCGCGACGATCAGGCAGCCCAAGCCGTCCGGAAGCGGCTCACCATTCCCCGTGAACAGATCGAGGTTTGCCGGTTCCAGCCGCTCATTGACAGCAGCAATCATTTGCCGGTGCTTGGCCTGTCGCGGCGTCCTGTTGTTGAACGGGACGCAAATTTGTCCGAAGCGGATTTCACCACTCGCGACCAAACTAAAGCGTTCGCCTTTGGGTTCGGTATGCGGGGCCGCGACGACCATTCCGGCATCGGTTGCTGCTTTACGAAGGGCCTCGCTGGACCGGTAGTGCTGAAGCTGCGGGTGCACCCGGTTCCTTTCAGGATCGTCAAACGTCACCGCATGCTGGTGCGCGGCGGAGTGCCCAGCTTCGATTTCTTCTACGACCCGTTGAAAGAAGACTGCTGGCGTGCGGCGGGCGATGTACTGGATCAGATCGTCTTTCAGCGGGCGGCGGACAGCTTTCAGGCTCAAAGTAGGCTCCTATCAACCTGTGATGCGGATTAAGGCCAAGAAATTATTCGTTTTGAAGCTGGATGTATTGCCAGTATAGCGTTAACCGGATGTTGGTTGGAAAGCCCATCGTGCACCGCTCGCCGTATCGGAAATCGACCGTTTGCTAACAGGGATCAGAACTCCATCTGCTGAACTGTTGGAAATATAGGGTTGATAATTACTGGCACCAGATGTTAACCTGACAGCCATTTCCAACACTTTGCGAGGCGCGATGGCGATCTTCGGGTATGGCAGGGTCAGCACAAGGGAACAGACAACAGAGAACCAGCGTCTCGAAATCGAGAACGCCGGTTACAAGATCGATTACTGGTTCACCGACGAGGGGATCAGTGGCAAGACCCATGCAAGCCAGCGTCCGCAGTTCGTCGCCATGCTGGACAAGATTCGTGACGGTGAGACGCTGGTTGTTTCTCGTCTCGACCGGCTGGGCCGCGATGCCGAAGACGTGCTGCGTACAGTGCGGACACTGGCCGAACGGAAGATCGAGGTTGTCGTGCTTCAGCTTGGCAAGCTTGATCTGGGGTCGTCTGCCGGGAAGCTGATGCTGACGATGCTGGCAGCGGTGGCGACTATGGAAAGGGACTTGTTGGTGGAACGTACCCAATCAGGTTTGGCACGTGCGAAGGCGGAAGGACGCGTGCTTGGCCGACCACCCAAGACCACGACTGCGCAACGTGAAGAGATGAAGAGCAAGTACGCGGCGGGTGAGACGGTTAGCGCCTTGGCCCGGACCTACAACATCTCGCGTGCCAGCGTGCTGGCGGTGGTGAACCCGTAGGTAGTAGCAAGGCGAATGGAATACCTGATGGATGTACCCAAACGAGAGTTCCTTACATTTTTTGAACTGGCAACCCGATGGGGGTGTCCCGGCGCATACCTTCACGACCTTATTCGGACGGGCAGGGTTGTCCCTGCAATCGCTCTCACGGATCAAGAAAGATACGTTGGCGGCGAGTTCAGGGGGGGCTATCTAGTCGGGGATATTGAGAACGCGAAGCACGAAAGCTACGCTGAATACTACGTTGGGACCACTGTCGGCGACGACGATCATTACGAAAACCGTCCCCAGTGCAGCAGATGGATGTACTGCCACTGCCCGGCTGACGAAGCAGGCGGTGGCTATGCCTTCCAATTTCTCAGCGGCAGTCCTTCTCCCGGAGAGACCACCATCTGGTTCTATCTCGACCACGGTGCTCGGATCAGATGCACCGATGGCGAGCGACGTTTTCGGTTTGAATGGGGCGAAATCGACCGGTTTGAGGCCGAGGGTTCGACTGGCGGTGAGCAGTTACACGCTACATCAGTGGCGATTGCGCCATTGATTGGTGAGGCTGCAGATGCGCGACTGCCGACAGTGCCTGCGACCGTCCGGCACACGCTAAGGAACCGCGTACACGTACTCCATACGGAGATCGAGGAGGCCAAGAAGAACGCAGTGAATTCTACCGATCCCAACAACGTGTGGTCCGAACTTGTAAAGCTGGCCGAATCCGAGTTTGGTTGCTTCTTGGGGGTCGTGGGCGGACAACTGAAATACAGAAAACCGAATGGCGAAGCTGGTTACTTCAATCTAAAGGCGTTGCGAGGCCGAATACAACGCGGGGCGACACGCTAAGGCGCGTTAGGACACGCGTCTATCGGGGAAATCTATGTCGGGCATGAAAATGTGAACTCACTTAACCACATAAGGAGTTCGCATGAACGATCTGAATATTTCCGAACCTGTTTCAACCCATACACAACAAAAGCCTGAGGCCCTGACTGTCAATTTCGAAGGCATTCCCGCATCCCTGAAAGCACGCCCGCATTGGGTTCTGTGGCAATGGGCTGAGCGTGAAGACGGTAAATGGACGAAGCCACCGATTCAAGTCAATGGTCGGTACGCGAAGCCTAACGATCCGGCAACATGGACAACCTTTGACCAAGTGCGTGCCGCCTATGAAGGCGGTGGTTTCGACGGCATCGGCGTCATGATGCGCGATGGCATTTGTGGCATCGACCTCGACCACGTGCTGTCCCCTGATGGCAATCTTGAGGCATGGGCACAAGAGATCGTCGATCAGTACCCCGAAACGTACATTGAACGTTCGCCAAGCGGCGATGGCTTGCACATTCTCGCTACGGGCAAACTTCCCTTTTGCGGAAAAACAGGGCCGGGCAATCGCCTTGAACTCTATGACGAACGCAGCCCGCGCTACTTCACTGTGACGGGGCAAAGTTTCGGTGGTGCCGAAGAGATTACCGACCAGCAGGATGCAATTGACTGGCTGTCTGGTCATTATCCGAAGGAAGCCAAAGCAGATCAGAAGGTGCCATCGCAGACCGACAGCGGCGCTAGCAAGCTATTGGATGACGCAGACATTCTGACAAAGGCAAGGCAAGCTGCTGGTGACGAACGGTTCCGTAAACTATTTGACGGCGACTTTTCGGACTATCCAAGTCAGTCCGAAGCCGACCTTGCGCTGGCAAATATGCTGGCCCGCGTGACGCAGGACGCGGAAACCTTAGATCGGCTGTTTCGCGTTTCGGAACTATTTCGACCTGAGAAGTGGAACAAACCGCATTCTGACGACGGTCAGACCTACGGCCAAATGACCATCGCCAAGGCCCTGTCAGGTCGCAATGCGATGGCCGGTGCTCAGGCTGCACGCGAAGACTCGGCAGACGGTCCGCGCAAATATGAATTCGTCCATGCGTCCGACTTCATGGCCGAAACGATCACAACCGAGTGGTTGATCGATGGCATCTTGGAACAGAACACGACGTGCACCTTGTTCGGCGCATCGGGCAGCGGGAAAAGCTTTGTCGCTATGGATTGGGCCTGTTGCGTCGCGACTGGAACCGATTGGCATGGTCAAGAAGTGGAACCCGGTCCGGTCTTCTATATCGTTGGCGAAGGGCTTAATGGCTTCCGTCGCCGATTGAAGGTCTGGGCGAAGACCAACGGCGTCTCGTTAGAGGGTAAGCCGTTCCACCTGCTAAAACATCCAGTCCAGCTTTCCAGCAGTGAGAGCGTTGACTGTCTTTCGGAAACAATCGCTGGGTTGGTCTCGGCTGACAAGCCCTGCATGATTGTCATCGACACGTTGGCCCGCAGCTTCGGCGATGGGGACGAGAACAGTAACGCTGACGTGAACAAGCTGATGAGCAAGATTGATGCGAATCTGCGCATCCCGTTCAATGCGTCCGTCGTGCTGGTTCACCACTCCGGGAACAGCGATAAGGATCGAGCACGAGGTGCTTCGGCCTTGAAAGCTGCGATGGACCACGAATACCGTGTGGATAAGCGCGCCAGTGGTCTTCGTGTTCTGCAATGTACCAAAATGAAAGATGGTCCCGAAGACTTCGAATTTCACTTTCAGATCGAAGGCGTTTCTTTGAGTGACGGCGGGAGCGCCGGTGCTTTGGTTCCTCTTGATGTGCCGACGAACAAGAAGGCCGCAAGCGAGAAGCTGACAAAGCCAGCGATAACCTGCTATCAGGTGCTTGGGAAGATTACCGATCCCTTTGGCATTCCTCCAAGCCCTGAATTGGTGGCGGCAGAAGGCATGTTCGCCCCAGCACTTGTTGTTCACGAAGATCATTGGAAGCAAGCTGCAATCGACGCGGGCATCAGTACGGGTTTGGCTGATTCACAGCGCACGGCGTTTGCTCGTGCCATCAAGAAACTGGTCGATGCGAATCGTGTCGGCAAGCACGGCGACTACTACTGGGTGAAAAGCTAGGACTTCGCGGACAAACGGACAAACATAAATGACCAGTTTGTCCATTGGCGAAATTAGTGACCTATTTCGGACGGACATGGACACACCCCTATAGGGGTGTCCAGATGTCCAAAGGTGGGATGAAGAAAAAAGACCAGATAGTTACTGTTTTTTCTTTTTCTGTGGCTATTTGGCGAGGAGAGGATGCGCCGTGTCTGTCCGGTTCGCCGGTATCGGGTCATGTGCACGCGACGCGGCGCGACGAGTGGTTGCGATGCATGGTGTCCGTCCCTGACGTACGTCGGGCCGTGCTGCATCTGCGAAAATCCTGATGGGAGTGGGTGCGATCAACAATCAATCGAAGAACATGGATTGCAGAACGATCAAGCTGACCGATGTGGACATGCTTCACAAGGTCTTTCGTGGATTCAGAAGCCACGAAGGGATGGGGTGGCTGTTCAGAGGGCATGCTCAGGCCAGTTGGGATTTGTTGCCGAAGGCCGGTCGTGCTGAGTTCTATCTGCCGGATAACGATGACCTTGGTCGATTCCACCGCTGGGCTAAAAGCGCGGTTGCATACACGTCGTTGTCATCAAGCTACCTTGAACAACTTGCGCTGGCTCAACATCATGGCCTCGCGACGCGTCTTCTTGATTGGTCGATGAATCCATTGGTTGCGTGTTACTTCGCGTGTTCGGATCATGCTGACAAGGACGGCGCGGTCTGGATGTACGAGATGTGTGATGCGATCTTGACCGACGAGAATACCCGCGACACCTTGAACGAGAAGAAGGGTGTGTTCGGCTACCTTCCCAAGGCGATATTCCCCCGCGTCATTAACCAGCGAGGTGTCTTTACCGTTCACTGTGACGCAGCGCACCCGATTGATGTCATGGAGTCACGCGTAACGAAGGGATGGCCCAATCTGTTCCGACTGGACATTCCCGCTGCGTTGAAGGCGGACATCATGGCTCATTTGGGGGATTACGGCATCGACCGGTCGTATCTTTTCCCCGACCTTGATGGCCTTTCCGCGCATGTTAACGCCGCCACGTCTCAAATACGGAAGCGTCATGCAGAAAAGTAGGTGCTAGATCGGTATCGGGCGCCATACCGTCCAGTTCCCTCCAGCAAGCGGTCAAATCTCAATGAGGGGGCCAAGTCTTCCCTTGGAAAATAACCTCGTTCTCTCGTCAGTCGCAGGTTCGAATCCGCAGTAGTACCTAGAAACACCCATGCTACACGCGAGCGATTCAGTGCCAGCTGCAAGCTTCGTAGTCGCATCTTTCCTATCAGCCGCATCGATGTCGGCACTCTCGAATACAACAGTCACTTCGATCACCCCTGCGAAGCGCAGGACGCGCACCAGCGGATTACGAATTGGAATGCCGCCGACCGTGACAAGAGCAGTCCTTACGAAAAGGGACACCGGCGTCGTTTCCTTTGTGAGGAACTGCGTCAAATCTTGATCAGCTTGTTCAGGGGCAAGGCAGCCCAGTTCACTGTGAAAGATTTCGAGGATGGCTGCCCCCTGCCGCAGGTCACACACCAACTTATCAACGGCATGTTCAGGAACACCCTCGAAGACTAGTTCAATTAATCCGTCCATAATTAGTCCAAGAATCGCTTGAGCGTTCCATCCATATTAGTCCCGGTCCGTAAGGGAGCCGTTTCTCCGTGAGCTTGAGGCCGTGCTCGTTGGCCTTGAGTGCCATTCGGCTTCGGATCGAACGGGTATTCGGTGGCGATGGTCTGCGCTGCACCAGCGGGACCATCTTTGGATAGATACCGGCAAGCGGGGTCGATGATGTGTGCCAGATCGTTCGTCATTGCTTCCCCCTGCAACGGTTCACGAATCGGTAAGCCGTCAGCCACCATTCATCTAGGGGTTGTTGTTTTCAGAACTTCCCAGACACCACTGTGCCGCCAAACTTCTCAACCACCTGGTGGACGCTGGCTGTTGCGTTCTGCCGTGCTTCGGCATCGGGGAAATACTGACCGAAGACATCAACCTTGACCTTCGAAATCCCTTCAACGTCTGTTACCGTCAAGAACAACTTCGTGTCCGAAGGGTCCCGCTTGTACAGATAGAACAGCACGGGCCGCTTCATGAGGTCATCAAGTCCCGGCGCCGGAGGAAATTTCGTCAACCCGTGCTGCTGCATGGCTGCGTCCATTGCGCTGACGAACTCACCATACCGTTCCGGTTGCAGCTTCACGACCGCAACTTGCGTCGGCGGCCATTTCTCGCCGCACCCTGACAAGACCACACCAACCACCAGCATGGCAATTGAGATGCGGAGGATTCTGGCAAGGTTCATCGTGGCCTGCTTTGTGAGGTTGGTTGAACGCTACGCTCTACGCTGGTTTCCCAACCGTCATAGTCGCCGCCGAGTGCCTTTGTTTTGCGATTGATAATGATGGTGTGGTACGTGATGTCCTCAAGCTCCATCGTTGCTTCGTGCGTGAATCGCACTTCAACCTTATCGCCGGTCGGTGCGACAGAATCGACTTGGTAGGCATTCGTTCTGGCCCAATCGGCGAACTGCTGCGCTTCTTGTGGCGTCGGGAAGTAAGCCCAATGCGATACGGGCCGGGACACATTGCTGATGTCGCCCTTGTCTTTGAGAGCGTCCAGCACGCGTATGTCCCGGATCACCTGCCAGTCGTCTGCTGTCGGGTACAGATTTTTCCAATACCCGTCCTTCTCGGGGTCTTCTTGGTAAGCGTATGCAAGCTCATACGGTGTCTGGGCGGCGACTGAATCGAAAAGGTCCAGAACCTTCTCTTCCGGCAGGGCGACGTAAAAGTAGAAATGCCGATAGCCCTTCGCCGTGACACGCCCGACATGGATGCCACCTTCTGCAACAACACCGGTTGTCAGCAAATTCAAGACGTTTCTCAGTTCCGGAAACTCGTCTTCCGGTGGCATGCCTTCGGCGGTGGGGTGCTTGAATTCCAGCCGTACGCGAAACAGTGACGTTCGCGGGTCCGTGCGTGCGATCTCGGCATAGCTGCCATTGAAAGCGATGAATGCCCGGTGATCGCCCATTTGGGCCGGGAAGGTTTCCCAAGCGTCAGCCATGCGCACCTCTCATGTGCAGAGAAGATCATTATGCCGTTGTGCCGCTATTCGGATAGGGCGGTCAAAAATGGTCCCAGATGGGTATAGGTCAGGCGAACCAGTCCGGCATTGGTTCGATATGCGGCTTGACACAACCCAAATCGAACCGATATTATTCGAACCATCCTAAGCGAACTGATTGGGGTGGTTCATGTACGTCAGAGCGTACCTTCGTGCATCAACCAAGGAGCAGGATGCTGGTCGTGCCAAGTCGGACCTAATCGAGTTCGCAAAGGAGCGAGGGCTACAAATCGTTTCGTTCTACATGGAACACGAATCGGGCGCATCGCTTCAACGACCTGAACTGTTCCGACTGCTGGCCGATTGTCATGAAGGGGATTGTTTGCTGGTCGAGCAAGTGGATCGGTTGTCCCGATTGAACAACGAGGACTGGCAGCGCCTGAAGGCTGAACTCCAATCACGTCGCATACGGGTCGTGGCGCTCGATCTGCCGACATCATGGATGTTGACGACCAATACCGACGACATCACCGGTCGGATGATGGATGCGCTGAACGCGATGATGCTGGACATGCTGGCCGCCATCGCACGGAAAGACTATGACGACCGGCGTCGCCGTCAGGCGCAGGGGATCGAGAAACTGAAAGCGGAAGGTGGCTATAAAGGCCGCAAACCTGATGTGCAGCGGAACGCCGCCATCATGCAGATGCTGCAACGTGGTGATAGCTGGAACACGATTGTGGCCGCCACCGGATGCTCCCGGTCCACGTTGTCGCGGTTGGCACGGCAGGTCAAAGAAGAAGCTGCTGTCGAGGCTACCTCATAAGGCAGCGTCGTCTATCCCGCCACTTCGTCAATGAAGGTGATGACTTTGGCGCGTTGCTTCTTGTTCAGGTCGTGAAATTTCAGAAGCAGGTTGGCTTCGTCGTCATCGACTGAATGAAGATAGGCGACCGGTACGTCCAAGACAGCGGCGATCCGCTCCACCAGCGGTGCGTCGGGCGTACGTTTTCCTAACTCATAACGATTCATACGTGCGCTGGCGGACATCGGATCAAGTCCCGCCTCGATGCCGAGACGTTCCTGTGACAACCCCGAGCGCAGGCGCGCTGCCTTGAGCCGTTGAGCGAATACCGACATGCTTGCCTTCAAGTGGCTGAAGACAAGGATCGTCGGGTTTTCGCTCGCCCCAAATACTACCGATTTGGTAGTATTGCGAGCGCATTAATCCAGAAGAACACGTGACGCGGGAGGGAAACTGCATGCAAAACAGCCAGAAACCGAAGTGGAAGTGCTATGCGACGAAGTTGTGGGGGAAGCCAGTGTTGGCGGCGCTCGGGTTAGCAAGCCTGTTCGTCGCATACGGTGCCTGCGAAGCAGCCGAGAAGTCTGGTGGCCCGTTGTCGAACCTTACAGCCCCGCTTGGTGGCACTGGCAAGCTTGATTGCGCGTCGAAGGACGTGAAGCAAATCATCACCGACAACTATGCCGAACAAATGGCAGAGGCCGGTTCGCCCGACTTGGTCATGGCTATCGCTAAGGAGCGCATCAAGTTCCGTGTCGAGATGATCAGCGAGGTGGTGCGGAACAACCAATCCAAGAACGTCGCCTGTTCCGGCAAGCTGGTGATTGAATTCCCCAAGGAAGACCTGGCGCGTGCAGCACAGGTCAAAGAATCCAAGGTCGTTGAAGCGGCCATCCGTGGTTTCCGCATCCCCACCGATCCGGTGTTCAGCACGACGTTGTCCTATCTGGTGTCCTCCCCGGCAGATAAGACCGAGAAGCAAAATGGACCGCTGGTGAAGATGACCACCCGAGAGGGTGTCAAGGCGGGCGATGGCGATCTTGGTCCCTACATGGTGGCGTACACCATGCTGGCCTACGCCGCACCTGACATCACCGCGTCGTCCAAGAACACCAAACCATGGGACAAGGAGTGGAAGACCCTTGCCCTTCAAGGATGCACTGAACACCAAAGCCCCGAACTGTGCGCATGCAAGATGGCGCAATTCGAGAAGCTGGTGACGCAGGACGACATGCAGCGCATTGGATACACCATCCAGACCAATGCCCTCGTGGCAGGCAAGTACACCAACTTCATTGCCCTTTCTGACGCGCTGAATAGGCGGTGCCCGCTGCCAGAAGGCGTCGCCAGTGTTCTTGCACCGTCCGGGCAAGCTGTGTCGGCGCCGGTGCAGGAACCTGCGAAGCCAGTTGTTCAACCAGCGGCAGTGTCATCCCCGGCGCCGCAGGCGACCCAACCCGTACAAGGTGCCATCGTCGCGTCCTTTGACTGCTCCAAGGCATTGTCCAAGATCGAAAAATTGATCTGTTCCACCCCTGAGACTGGCGATGCCGACCGCCGCCTTGCTGCTGCGTATGCGTCTGCTAAGTCGAAGTCCTCAGACGCCAACGCACTCAAGGCAGATCAGTTGGCGTGGATGAAGCAGCAGCGCAATGCCTGCAATGACGCGGCCTGTCTTCTAAAGACGACCGAAGCTCGCATCCAAGCCTTATCGGCGATGTGACGCTATCCAAAGACTAGACCCGACCGCCGTTCATCGGCGGTTCTACATCATTCGACCACTGAAACCGGAGAAGTCTATGAAAGCACAATTGATTATTGGCCTGCTGCTGGCCGCTGCCGTGACCGCCGCGAACGCACACGTCGTCGGCACCATCAAGGATGGCAGTGAACGCATCACCCTGACGGACAAGCGTTCGTGCGACGGTTGCGAATTTGAAGCCAGCACGACCACGAAGGGTATGAACGCGACTTGGAACTACACGGACATTGACGGTGTGATCCGAGTCGATGAATCGGACGGCGCCAGCCCAGCGCAGTCGCGGGAGTACAACGTTGGCAAGGATGTGAAGTTGACCACGTTCGGGAAGAAATTCATGGGGCCGGCCAACGACTAAGTTAGCGATGGTGTCATGCCGGGACGACAGCACGCCGGATGTCGTCCTGGTGGTTCAATCATGACCAGCTGAATCTATGGCGGACCGCCTATTGAAGACCTTCACTGAATCCGAAATCACCATCGACACCCTTGAAGCCCACATCCGCGACAGCGGCTTGGTACCCCACGAAGTCCAATCAGGCGGCATCTGGATGCGTTCGCCGAAGGGTTTGGGGTTCCGCATCTCCATCATCGAAAACCAGAAATTCATCCGGTTCAGCACCTACCTGCCACTGAACCGGCAGGCCACCATCGACCAGAAGCACGAACTGACGCGGCGGCTGAACGAGAACGTGTTCTTGCCGGTGTTCACGCTGGATCAAGACGAGGACTTGAACGTGATGTACGTCTTGCCCTACGAGCATGGCCTGATCGCCGGAAACTTCGTGGCAGTGGTCAACCGGTTCGGTTCGATGCTGGAATATGTTGTCCAGACGTTCAACCCGGGCGAGATCATCGACTTTGGCGGTCCAACAACGCGGTCAGATATGCCCGGCTTGGAATCGGATCGGAAGGTCGTTCACTGAACGGCGCCGACTATGCGCAATCGTCAACTTCAGGTCGGTGCGAGATGGTGCCGACAGTTTGCTGGATAAAGCTTGGTGCATCTGGGCTGGCGCAGAAGCAGCCACTGTACTGGTCCAGTACAAATGAAACCGAGCGCCATCCAGTTGCCGCCAGTTCGGACGTGTTCGGGTAGGGCTGCTCCGCAAAAAACATCACCTCTTGCAAGTTGACATACAGAAGCAAGTCGGTTCGCTTCTTGAAGTCGTTCGAGTACTTGGTGAGTCTCACGGCTTCGTTGTGACAAAGCCGGTATATCTCACTGAGGTCAATGTCCTTCGGCGTAAATTCCTTCAGCAGGTCTTTGGCTTCGGTGATCTTGCGCACGCGTTCCAGTTCCTGCTTGTACTCATAATGGCGGTGCCGGTCAGGGTCCAGAATCTCTTTGATCTCAAATCGGGCATCCCGAAACTCCACGTCGGGCGGATCGTCTTTGACGCTGGCGATTTCACCTTTTTCTGGGATAAGTCCAAGGTTCCGGACGAACGCGTCTACCACCCAACGTTCACGCTCCTCCTTGTTTTGATGCCCGAAGAAGGCAACCGCGTCTTCAAGGTCTTTGATGCGTTGCTCGATGAATTTTCGTTCGTCCATACAGACGGTTCCCCATCATGGTGGCACGGCCCCGTCAGACCTAGTTCGGCGGCAGACGGAGTGAGAGTATTTCACCCCGTACTCGCTTCCAATAACCAGTCTGCGCCACATGGCGGTTCGTTTTGGGCATGCCACAACTACCCGAAGGGGTGTCCGGTCAAGATTTCACGTGCGGCTCGATGATCGGGACGCAGTCCGCAAAGTCCACGTGGAACTTGCGGACGGCGGGCATGTTCCTTTGCGGATCGCCAGTGAGAATGGCGGTCAACTGTGCCGCGATGCAGACAAGCGCATTGGAATTCCGCATTGCATCAATTGCAAGCTGGACAGGGAAGCCGGAGAGCGTCCTTGCCAGTGGGTGAAGCCCGCCATGTGTATAGCTACTCAGTGCTTTCCACGACACATCCTTGAATTGCCGAAGTTGGTCAACTATGTGTGCCGGGGCTTCACCGGCATCCAATTGCTTCAGCATTTCCGCCAACATCGGCCCTTCGTTTGCCCTGCGGGCACTCTCGACGGTCAGGGGTTCGCCAAGTTTGTCCACCCAATTGTCCGTGGCGGCATGAAGCAGCCAGATGCCACGAACAAGGGATTCGTACTGAGGGCGCAGCAGGGATAGGGCGGAAGTACCCAGACCGTTGCCAATCAGTACCAGTGCACCCCTTGCATGATCCAGTGATAGCAGCCCGGCCTGAAACGAGACGACGAAGCGTTTTTCTGGGAAGGGCGCAAGACGGTTCACATGGTCAGCTACTGCTTCATGGAACTGTGCGGTGCGGTTAAGCGCGGTAGATAGCAGTGCCTCAGTCATAGGATGGACCTGTTCGTGATAGCTCCAATTGGCCTTGGACGCTGCGGCAGAGTATCATCGAACACCACTCATCCGAGTGGAAGGTACGTCACGATTTTTGTGCGAGTTTTGTCACGCGAATTTCCGAAAAGCCTCTAAGTCTTTGATTCGAAAACTAACGTTGACCTTATCGTCACAACGGGTAGTTCTCGGCGGCGATGCCGGCTTTGGTCAGGGCATTGAACAGGGTCGACTTGCCGACGTTCGGCAGACCGACGATGCCGCATTGGAGGCTCATGGTAAAGGCTTTGGAATCAAGGAGTTGGCCCCGTCACGCACCATCGGGCAGGCAGGGCTGGAAACCCGTGATTGTAACCGCTCCGGGGTGCGCTTAGCCCTGGGATGCGGCCTCGGCGCGCTTGCGCTGCGTGCGGCTGGCCAGCACCAGGGCGATGCCGCCGAGGATTGCCGCCGATGCCGCCGCCAAGCGTGGCGTCAACGGCTCGCCCAGGAACAGCACAGCCCCGAACGCTGCAATGGGCGGCACTGACAACTGCACCGCCGCCGCGCGGATCGCCGTCAGCCCCTTGAGCGCCGCGTACCAGATCACGTAGCCGATGCCCGAGGTGACCGCGCCGGAGGCCAGCGCCAGCAGGATGCCGGCCGGGCTGGCATGGGCTTGGTTGTAGAGCACCACGCTCAAGGCGAGCGCCATGGGTGCGGCATGCAGGAAGTTGCCCGCTGTGGCGCCCAGCGGATTGTCGAGCCCCCGCCCGCGCAGCGAATACACGCCCCAGGCCACGCCGGCCACGGTCATTAGCGCGGCGCCCAGCGGTGTCGGCGCCGTCACGCCGGGCGACACCAGGTAGACAAGCCCACCCAGCGCCAGCGCAAAGCCCAGCCAGCCCAGCGGCTCGAACCGCTCGCCTGCAGCCAGGCCCGCGCCCAGCATGGTGAGCTGCACTGCGCCGAACAGGATCAACGCGCCCGTGGCCGCGCTCAAGGTGAGATACGCAAACGAGAAGAATGCGACGTAGGCGAACAGCATGGCAGCGGCAAGCCAGTCCACCCGTGCCTTCGGCGCTTTGGTCGAGCCGGCCCGCACGAGGATTGCCAGCATGACCGCGCCCGACACCAGCCGGATGCTGGAAAAGCTCGCCGCATCGATGGCCGCGTGCTGCAACGCCAGTCGGCACAGCAGCGAGTTGGAGGCAAACGCCACCATCGTGATGCTGGTGAGCAGCACTGTGCGCAGGGCGAGTCGGCTGTTGGGGGGCGGGTCCAAGGTGGTTTCAGGTGATGGGTGCGCTGCCCCAAAGATGGGTAGCGGCGAGCAAGGCTGCCCCGGCCAGCAAGGCCACACCGAGCGGCGCGGACACCTGTCTCCCCCATGAAACATTCTTCTCGATGGCCATGGCGGCCGCCAGCACCAGCATCCAGCCGAGGCTGCCCGCGCCCACCACGAACATCAGCAGCATCAAGGCCCAGCAGCACCCCACGCAGAAGAGGCCGTGGCGCAAGCCCAGCATGAACGCCTGCCGCTGCGGCGCGGGGCCGTGCCAATGGCTGATGACGAAGCTCAGCGGCGAACGGCACTGGTCCAGGCATCGATACTTCAGTGCGCTGAACTGAAACGCGCCCGCCCCCGCCAGCGTGGCCGCGCCGATCAGCCAGCCATGCCAGCCCAGCAGCGGCACCCGCGCCACCCCCGCGAGCAGCACTGCGTGTAGTCCGTGCGCCAGCAGACCGAACGCGCTCCAGGCAGCCAGATAGCCCACGCCCAGCCAGGTCAGCAGACGCTGGCGATCCGGCCGCCCCGCAACCACGCGGTCAAAGGCCTGGAACAGCGGCAACGTGGTCGGCAGCATCATCGCCAGGATCATCAGCGACCAGGCCAGCGCGGAGAGCGCCGCCGGCACCACGAGCGAACCCGCCGGCACGGCCCGGCACAGCCATGCCGCCGGGCCGGACGCTGTCCAGTCGCCATGATCGAGATAGCGGCCATAGGGGCTGCGCGCCCACAGCCACAACGTGAGCCAGGCCAGCGTCACCAGGCCGGCCAGCACCGGCAGGAAGACGTGTTGATGGCGGGATGCTGCGACGCGCATGGCCGCCGCCGCTCAGGCGTCGAACAAGAAGGTGCTCTGCAGCGCGTTGTGGTTCTGGATGTCGACGTTGATGCCGATATCTGCGTTCTTCGAACGGTAGACCGGCGCCTTGCCCACGAACACCGGCGCGCCGGGCACGGTGGAGAACACCGTATCCGACAGCGTGGTCTGCTGGCCGGTCGGGCCGACGTACGGTTCAAGTTCGGCGTAGTAGTCGGCCCCGATCTTGAGCGTGCCCTTGGCGCCGACGATGTCGAACGTGATGGGCGCGCGCTCGACCGAAACCACCTTGCCGATCAGCTTGGCGAGCTCCGCAATCGGGCCGCCAGCTTGGCCCGTATAGACCTTGAGCAGCGCCTTCTCCTGCTCGTCGGTTGCACTGTCGTTGAGGAAGATCGCCGCCGTCCAGTTGCCTTCCAGGATGTTGCCGGGCACGTGAGCGACAGCGGCGATGGTGCAGCCGGACACATCGATGCCGTCGATGGTGCCGCGGTCCATGTGCCACGCGACGATGGTGTCGCAGGTGCCGAAGTCCGGGTCTTCACCGATCCAGCACGGGCATAGGACGCGGCAGTTGCAGACTTCCAGCAGACGGCCTTCCAGGTGATAGCTCATCGTTGCCTCCAAGGGGTTGCAGTGGGCGAGGGCGCCACAGGGCTGTGCCCGGATGGAGGTACGGAAGATGTCAGCCGTATCGATGACAAGCGGACAGCCCACTTCTGCATGGCAGGAGCGGCGCTATGTCCTCATTCTAGAGAGCGTCTCCCGAGAGGCAAGGCAGTTGCGGCGTGTGTGCTCGAGGGCGTAACGGACGCGTTACGCGTTACGTTCCAGAAACGTAACAACTTCGTTCGCAGCGGCGGTTTTTCGGGTGGATAGCGGGGGGCTGACGGCATCGCTCCGTATCCTGCGAAGCCAAGCCGGGAAAGGCCTGGGCGCCGTTTTTGCGAGAACGTGAAGCGGCTGCGCACGGGCCGGGCATGCCTATTGCAGGGTTCTGGCAAACAACAAGATTCTGGAGCACAGCATGTCCTGGACCGCCGCCACCGCCGCCCGCCCGATCGATACGGTTTCCGACAACGCCGGCCTGTTCGCCTGCTACGAGGCGATCGCCAGCTTGTCGGAAGAGATGGTCGACGCCGCGGAGATGGGCGACTGGGATGGCGTGAGCGCGCTGGAACGCGAATGCGCTGCCTATATGGAGCGCCTGGGCCATGGCCAGCGTTCGGCCCTGTCGCCAGAGGAGTTGCAGCGCAAGCGCGATCTGATGATGCGCATCCTGGCCAACGACGCCCGTGTGCGCGCGCTGGTCTGCCCGCGCCAGGATGCGTTGACCCGCCTGGCGAGCGGCCCGCGCCGCTCCATTGGTGCGCGCCAGGCGTACGCGACCGTTTCCTACTACTGATCCGCCAATCCGCTGGTCAGGGACCGGACCCGATTCAGCGGTCGGCCCGCAACTCTCCCCACGACAGCAACACGCGCTGGATGCTGCGCGCATAGGCGTCGCGGTGCGCGGGCGTCTCGGAGTGGTACGCGCCGATGGCGCGCCACGTGTTGCCATGACGCACCATCTTTTGCTTGAGCAGCCACGCCGCCACGAACACGTTCACGCACGCGTCGGTCAGCGCGTGGCGGGGCACGCCGTAGCGCGCCAGCGTGCTGAAGTGGATGGAGTTGATCTGCGCCTGCCCGATGTCGACTGAGCCGTCGGCGTTGCGGTGCACTGCGCTGGCATTGCCCTTCGATTCAAACCACACGATCGCGCGTAGCACCGTCGGGTTGACGCCCTGATAGCTGCCGGCCCGTTCGAAGCAATCGCCGGCCGCATGCGCAGCCAAGCTGGAAAGCGCCAGCATCAGCGCCACGCCGAGTTGGCGCCAGTTGCGGTGGATGTGGGCGATGGGCATGGCGGTTCCGGCGAGCAGGTTGTGGGGGTTACTTCTGCATGGCCACTTCGAGCTGGCGCTCGATGCTGGCCAGATACGTGTGCGATGCCTCCGACACCACCATGCGCGGCACCGGCTCGGTCGCCTTGCGCCACTGGGTGGTCACGACCTTCCGTTTGCTGCCGCGTGCGTGGGCCGCAGGCGGGGCTTCGACTTCTGCACCGCCGCCTGGCGGCAGCATCGCCAGTGTGGGCAGGGGCGGATAGACCTTGTCGGGCGCAGCGGCTGTCGCCGGCATCAATGCGTCGGGTGGCGCGGCTAACGCCGAAGCAGCCGGTACCGCCAGCAGGCCGACGGTGAGCGGGAAGAGCAGATGGGTCATACGCATGACGTTCCTCTTAATCCTGCGTGCGGATCGTCACGCTGTAGGGCTGGCTGGCGCTGACGGTCAGGTTTTCCAGGCGGACGTAGTTGGCGCGCTGTGCGGGCACGCCATTCCACAGCGCCTGGTTCAGGTAGCGGAAATCCTGCGTCAGTGCAGCCACCTGGATCGTTGCCGGGCGCTTCTGCGCGGCGGCCAGCGCGCCGGCCTTGGTCAGCACGCTCGTCAGTTGCGGGTCATGCGCGCCCAGTGCGTCGGGCGGGATGGTGAAGCTCAGTACCTCGCCGGCGGGCGCGGTGCGGGCGGCGGTAGCCGGCGTCTGGGTCTGCAATTGCGCGCAGCCCGTCACAGCGAGCAGCGCAACCAGCGAGAGCGGGAGAGAGAGCAACGTGCCGGCACGTTCAGAAAAGGTCCACATGACGATGGAAAATGCGTGGATCGGAACCGCACTGTATCGGCGGGCCGCCCGGGTCAAAACGTCGAATTACCCCATTTTTATCGTCCATCCCGCGCGATGACTTGAGCGCTCCCCAAAACGTGAAAATGGCGTCACTTCGCGGGTTTGCGGCCAAGCGAAGGGGGTGGCACTTATGCGATGCAGCTTGCACATCGGGGGCCCGGATATGCGCTCGGCGCAGCAATGGGTTCGTGTGACGAATGCGTCCCGCGCGAGGGGTGGTCAGCGTAAACACCGAGCGGTCAATCGTGCCGTTACGTGTCTGTCGCGACACATTTGCGCCGACACAAAGCCGCAATACCCCCCGCCGCTATAATCGGCCCCACCATGAATACACCCGCGTTTTCCTCTTCCAAGGCAGGGCCGGCCTACCATTTGGCCGTGGTGGGCGGCGGTATCGTCGGGCGTGCCTGCGCCTTGCGCCTAGCGCAGCTCGGCTTGCGGGTCGCGCATATTGCGCCGCCCGCGCCAGTGTCGGCACCCGCCGGGCCGGACGCCTGGGATGCGCGTGTCTACGCGTTTTCGTCCAGCTCGCAGGCGCTGCTGGAGCAGTTGCGCATCTGGCCCGCGCTCGACATGACGCGCGTACAGCCCGTGCAGGACATGCGTATCTTCGGCGACGACGCAGCCGCCCGTGGCGAGCACGCGCACCCCGATCTGCATTTCTCCTCCTACGCCGCCGGCGCGCCGCAACTGGCGTGGATTGCCGAGTCGTCGCTGGTCGAACGCGCGCTGGAAACCGCGCTGCGCTTCGCCCACACCGTGCAGACCTTCCCGCACGCCGCCACCGGCTTCGAGATGGAAGCCGACGCGGTGCGCCTGACGCTGGCCGACGGGCAGGTGATCCGCGCCGAATGCGTGATCGGCGCCGACGGCAAGCACTCCTGGGTACGCGAGCAGGCCGGCATCCAGGCCGAGGCCAAGCCGTATCGCCAACTGGGCGTGGTCGCCAACTTCCAGGCCGAGCACTGGCACCAGGACACCGCGTGGCAGTGGTTTCTCGGCACCTCAGCCGCAGACGTGGCCGCCGCGGATGACAACACCCCGGCACGCGGCGAGATTCTCGCCATGCTGCCGCTGCCCGATCGTCGGGTCTCGATGGTGTGGTCCGCCAGTGAAGATCACGCGCGCGAATTGCTGGCCCTGTCCCCCGAAGCGCTGTGCCGCACAGTGGAAGCCGCGGCGGGTGGTGCAATCGCCGCCCGTTTTGGGCGGTTATCGAACATCACGCCCGCACAGGGTTTTCCGCTTGTGTTGCAGCACGCCAGCCGGGTGGTTGCGCCGCGCGTGGCGCTGGTGGGCGATGCGGCCCATGTGATCCATCCGCTCGCCGGACAGGGTATGAACCTCGGTCTTAGGGATGTGTCCGAAATCGGCAAGGTGATGGCGGAACGTGAAACCATGCGCGATCATGGCGATCTGAGATTGCTGCGCCGTTACGAGCGCGCCCGCCGCGAAGACCTGCTTTCGCTCACGGCCGCCACGGACGGTCTGCACAAGCTGTTCGCCCTGCCGGGCGCACTGCCCCGCACCGTACGCAACGCGGGCTTGGCGCTGGTGGGCATGACGCCATTTATCAAACGCTTACTCATTAAGCACGCGCTGGGCTGAGGCCGTTCTCGGGCATCATCAGCGCTTTTGGGGTTTCAGGAGTAGTTATGTCGTTTCGTATTCGGGTGGCGGCCATCGCCTCTGCGGTGGCTGTGGCTGCGATTGGCGCGGGTTATGTACTGAGCGCCGGTGCCGCCGAGCCCGCCCTGGAGAAGGTCAAGGCCAGCGTGCAGAAGGCCCTGGGCCCCAATGTCGACATCAAGGGCGTTGCCAAGTCCCCGCTGGCTGGCCTGTACGAGATCAACCTGGGCAGCCAGGTCGTCTACACCGATGCCACCGGCCGCTACGTGCTGAATGGCGACCTGCTCGACACGCAGACCGCCACCAACCTCACGCAAGAGCGCCTGGCCGAGATCAACCGCGTGAAGTGGGCCGACCTGCCGCTGGACCGCGCCGTGAAGTGGGTCAAGGGGAACGGCGCGCGCAAGATCGCCGTGTTCTCCGACCCGAACTGCCCGTACTGCCACAAGCTGGAGCAGATGCTCACGCAGGTCGACAACATCACCGTCTACACCTTCCTGTTCCCGATCCTGTCGGAAGACTCCAACACCAAGGCCAAGCAGATCTGGTGTTCCGCCGACCGTGCCAAGGCCTGGCGCGACTGGATGATCGCCAAGACCGCCCCGGGCGGCGCCGGCACCTGCGACACGCCGCTGGAAGCCAACCTGAAGCTCGGCCAGCAGCTCAACGTGACGGGCACGCCGGCCATCATCTTCCCGGATGGTTCCCGTGCGCCGGGGCTGATTGATGCGGCCACGCTGGAGCGCAAGTTCGCCGCGATGAAGAAGTCGTAACTCAGACGTCGTAAATCGCATGCATCAAGCGCCGGTTCATCCGGCGCTTTTTTCTTGGGGCGCTTGCTTGGAGCCATCGGCGGGCGGCCCGATTTGGCTGCGGCACCGTGCGACGGCAACGCTACAATGTCCGCCATGAAGCCGATCCGCTACACCATCGCCCCCGCCGCGCCCGAGGCGCATGTGTTCACCGTCACCGTTACGGTGGATGCGCCTGACAGCCAAGGCCAGCGTTTTTCGCTGCCGGCGTGGATTCCCGGCAGCTACATGATCCGCGAGTTCGCACGCAACATCGTGCGGATCGAGGCCGCATCCGCTGACCGGCCGGTGCGCCTGACCAAGGTCGACAAGCACACGTGGTGGGCCGCCCCATGCACCGGGCCGCTGACGGTTTCATACGACGTCTATGCGTGGGATTTGTCGGTGCGCGCCGCGCATCTAGACGCCACACACGGCTTCTTCAACGGCACGTCAGTGTTCCTGCGTGTGGAAGGCGCGGACGACCAACGTTGCCTGGTCGATATCCAGCCGCCTGCGGGCGACGCCTACCGAGGCTGGCGCGTCGCCACCGCGCTGCGCGAAGCCACCGGCCGCATCAACGGTAAGGCGGGCGCCAAGCGCTACGGCTTCGGCTGGTACGAAGCTGCCGACTACGACGAGTTGATCGACCACCCGGTCGAGATGGGTACGTTCGAGATGGTGTCGTTTGAGGCCTGCGGCGCAGAGCATGACGCCGTCTTCACCGGCCGTGTGCCGAACCTCGACCTGGAGCGCATCGCCCGCGACTTCAAGCGCATCTGTGAAGCACAGATCCGCCTGTTCGAGCCGCAGACGGCCACGGCACCGTTCCTCGACAGCAACCGCCGCTACGTCTTCATGACGATGGTGACGACCGACGGCTACGGCGGTCTGGAGCACCGCGCCAGCACGGCACTCATGTGCGCGCGCAATGACCTGCCCGTGACCGGTCGCGACGAAACTACCGAGGGCTATCGCACCTTCCTCGGCCTCGTCAGCCACGAGTATTTCCACACCTGGAACGTCAAGCGCATCAAGCCGGCCACCTTCGTGCCGTACGCGCTCGACCGCGAGGTGCATACGCCGCTGCTGTGGTTGTTCGAAGGTTTCACGAGCTACTACGACGACCTGATGCTGGTGCGCTCGGGTTTGATCTCCGAGGCGCAGTATCTGGAGATGCTCGCCAAGACCTGGAACGGCGTGCTGCGCGGCAGCGGCCGCCTGAAGCAGAGCGTGGCCGAAAGCTCGTTTGATGCGTGGACGAAGTACTACCGCCAGGACGAGAACGCCCCCAACGCTATCGTCAGCTACTACACCAAGGGCTCGCTCGTGGCGCTGGCGCTGGACCTGACGATCCGCACGCAGACCAACGGCGAGCGCTCGCTGGATGACGTGATGCGCGCGCTGTGGGCCACCTACGGCCGTGACTTCTACGCCGCTGGCCACACGCAGCGCGGCGTGACTGAAGCTGGCCTGATCACCCTGATGGAAGAGACCACGGGTGTGCGCCTACGCACGCTGGTGCGCCAGCTGACCGAAGGGCGGGATGATCTGCCGCTGCCGGCGCTCTTCAAGGCGATGGGCGTGAGCGCCACGCGCAAGGCTGCCGAGTCGGCGCTCGCGTTGGGCGTCAAAGCGGGCACGGAGAACGGCTTCGTCAAGCTGCAGCAGGTGTTCGACGGCAGCCCGGCGCAGCGCGGCGGCTTGTCTGCCGGCGACCTGATCGTCGCGGTGGACGGCCTGCGTGTGCCGGCTGGCCAGCTCGACAAGACGCTCACGCGCCATCGCGCCGGCGATACTGTGCCCGTGCACGTGTTCCGCCGCGACGAGCTGATGACGCTGAAGGTGACGCTCGCCACCGACACCACGCCGCAGTTCACGCTGGCGCTGGCCACGGAGCCGTCGCCGCTGCGCTCGGCGTGGCTCGGCAAGCGGGCGGCGGCGCGCAAGGTTGCGCGCGGCAAATCGGCCTGACCCGCACGCGTAGCCCATGGACTACGTTCACGATCCACGCACCTTCCTCTATAGCCACTACGTCTCGCGCGGTATCCGCACCGCCACCGGCGTGATCGGCCTGACACTGCTTGCGCTGCTGGTGATGGACCTGCAGGGCGCGATGGTGGTGTCGATCGGTGCGCTGTGTACCAGCCAAATGGACTTGCCCAGCCCGCCGCGGCACAAGTTCAACGAGATGCTGGCGTGCGTGCTGCTGACGACCGTCATCACCTTTATCGTGGCCGTGGTCACCCCGTACAACACGATCTTGCCGGTGGTGATCGTGCTGGTCACCTTCCTCGCTGGGTTGATGGTGGCGTATGGCAACAAGACGATGCCGCTGCAATTTGCAGCGTTGTTCGTCATGACGCTCACCTTTACCGAGGAATTCGCTTTCCTCGAGGCGGTTGAGCACACGCTGCAGTTCTTCCTGGGCGCCATCGGCTATATGGCGTTTGCGCTGGCGGTGGCCTGGGTGCAGCGCCGCCGCATCAAGGAGCAGGTGCTGGCCGAGTGCCTGTACGAACTGGCGGTGTACGTGGAGCGCAAGGCCGGCTTCTACGACGCCGCCAAGGATTTCGACGAGCAGTTCAACCTGCTCGTGCGCCAGCAGATTTCGGTGGCCGACAAGCAGCAGGTGGCGCGCGATTTCGTCTTCCGCGATAACCGCACCGCCAGCGACGGGCGCCTCGTGCAGATCCACATGCGGATGCTCGACATCTACGAGTACCTGCTGTCGTCCAACACCGATTACCCGCTGCTGCGCCAATACCTGGCTGACGCCGAGATCCTGCGCCTGCTGCATGGCGTGATCGAAAAGATGCGCATGGACATCGAAGCCGTCGCCTACGCCGTCGGGCGCGACCGGCCGTCGCCCACGCCGATGTCGTACGAGCAGGAACTGGCCGCCATCGATGCGGCACTGGACGAGCTGCAGCACGGGCACCACGCCGTTCCGCTGGAGGCCTTCGCGGCGCTGGAGGAATCGGTGGCCACCGTGCGTGGCGCGATCCGGCTGCTGGCGCAGTTGCATGCCGCCACGGCCACGCCAGTCGAACTGTCACAGGTGCTGCTGCGCCCCGACATGACGCCGTTCCTCACGCGCCAGAAGTACGAGCTGCGGCTGGTGCTGGAAGAGCTGACATGGCGCTCGCCCGTGCTGCGCTTTGCGCTGCGGATCTCGATGGCGGTGGCCGCCGGCTTATGGATTGCAGACCATCTGCCGTATGCATCGCACGGCTACTGGGTGTTGCTGACCATCGTCGTGATCCTCAAGCCGACGTTCAGCATGACGCGCCAGCGCAACTTCGACCGGGTGCTGGGCACGCTCATCGGCTGCGTGATCGCGGCGGTGATTCTGCGCTTCGTCCATTCCACGTGGATTCTGATGGGCGTGCTGTACCTGTCGACCGCGGCCAGCGCGGCGTTCGTCACGGTGCGCTACCGCTACACGGCCATCGCGGCGTGCGTGCAGGTGCTCATCCAGATCAACCTGCTGCTGCCGGGCAGTAAAGACGCCATCGGCGAGCGGCTGGTCGATACGCTGATCGGCGCGGCCATCGCCACCGCCTTCAGCTACGTGCTGCCGAGCTGGGAATACCGCAACCTGCCCAAGCTGGTGGACGACGTGCTGCGCACCAACCGGCGCTTTATCGAAGCCGCGCGCGAACTGCTGCTCGGCACGCTCAAGGATGACTTCGCCTACCGCGTGCAGCGCAAGCAGTACATGGAATCGCTGACCGGGCTGATCTCCGCCTTCACGCGCATGTTGGACGAGCCTAAGAGCCGCCACCGCGCTGTGGATAACCTGAACCGCTTCATCGTCCAGAACTACCTGGTGGCGGCGCACGTGGCTGCGGTGCGCATCCTGGTACGCCAGCGCGCGCAGGAACTGGACGAAGCCGACACCCGCGCCCTGGTCGAACAGACCGCCGAAGCCGCGCTCGAAAGCCTCACGCGCGCCAAGGAGCGTTTCGACCAGGCCGTGCACGAAGGCGGTTGGGGCGTGCGCCCGCGTGATACGCAGGAGCTGGGTGCCGCGGACTTTGCCGATCAGGCCGCACGCTCCCGCATGCTCGATGTCGCGACCGAGGCGGATTCGCTGTCCGCCATGCACCTGCTGGAGCGGCGTTTGCAGGCCCTACGGGCGGATACGGCGAAGATTGCGCTGCGGTGCGGGGCGTTGGGGCGGGCGCTGCGGGTGGTGCGGGATTAGGCCGGACCTTGAAGGTCCGCCGTCGGACGTCAAAGGTCCGCCGCTGCACGCGAAGACCTCCGTTGCCGGAGGTAAAAGGTCCGGTGCCGGACCTCAGAGGTCCAACGTTGGACCTCTGAGCTGCAACGACGGAGGTCGGAAGGTCCGGCTTTGCACCTCAAAGGTGCGTACGCGAGGGTTTAAGGTCCGATGTCGGAGGTTGGGAGGTCCGACATCGGACGTTGGACGCGCAAGTCCGCAGGTTTGAGGTCCGCCGCTGGAGGTTTGAGGTCCGTGCGCGAACTCAAGCGGCCTGCGGCTTCAACCAATCAATCGCCGGCTGATGTTGCGTCGCCAGCCAATCATTCGCCGTCTTGAAATGCCCGCACCCCAAGAACCCGCGATGCGCCGACAACGGCGACGGATGCGGCGCCTCCAGCACCAGATGCCCCTCCGGTAGCAGCGCGCGCTTGGCCTGCGCATGGCTGCCCCACAGCATGAACACGCGCTTGTGGCCGACGCGTGCGAGCTGCTCCAACAAGCAATCGGTGATGCGTTCCCAGCCGCGTTTGGCGTGGCTCGCGGCCTGGCCTTGCTCGACGGTCAGCACGGTGTTGAGCAACAGCACGCCTTGTTCGGCCCAGCCCTCCAGGTTGCCGGACGTGCCCGGCAGCTTGCAGCCGTACTCCGCTTCGATTTCCTTGTAGATATTGCGCAGGCTGGGCGGCACGCGCACGCCGTCGGGCACGGAAAACGCCAGCCCATGGGCTTGCGGAATCTCCCGGCCTCCGACGGTACCCGTACCGTGATACGGGTCCTGGCCCAGAATCACCACGCGCACGTCATCGACCGAGGTCAGATGCAGCGCATGGAACACCTCCAGCGGAAAGATCGGCTTGCCCGCTGCGCGCTCGCCATCGACGAACGCGCACAGCGCGGGCCAGTTGGTCTGCGCGATGCAGGGTGTCAGGAGGGCTTTCCAGTCTGCCGGCAGCGCATCGAATTGCTCGGCCAGCGGGGGGAAACCTTCGTTCGAAGCGTCGGCGACGGGCGTATCGAAGAGGGCGGCTTGGGCGGGATTCGTGCGGCGTGTCATGCCTGGCTTCCCGTGGCTTTCGCGCGCAACTGATAGCCGCGCTGCGCCTTGCTGATGTCGAGCGGTGCCAGGCCCGGCACTGCAGCGCGCAGCTTCGTGGTCCAGGCGTGCAGGCGTTCGGCAACCGCATCTTCGCTGAGCGTGCTGCCGGCGGCGGGTTTCCACTCCAGTTCCAGCTCGTCGATAGGCTCGCGGGCGTTTGTGCCGGGGATGAGGATGGCGCCGGCGTCCAGCGCGATCTCGATCTCTCCGCCATCGGCCACCACGTGCCACAGGCTGCGCGTGAAATCGGTGCGAAAGAGCGGGGCGAGCTCGGCCGCATGTGGGCGAACGTAGTCGGCGGCTTCGGCGGCGTGATGAGCGGCGAACGCGTCGACCGACAGCATGTCGTCATTCAGCGGCACTTCCCATTCGTGGCGTGCCGACAGGCCGCCTTTGGCGCCGGCTTCACCGGCAGTCTTCAAGGTTTGCAGCCACTGCTTGCCCTGTCGGCGCACGCGTAGCGCGGCGCGCTGGCGGGCGAGCGCCTGGTCCGGCGTGTCGTAGTAGACGTTCGCCAATTCCACAGAGCCGCCGGGCTGGGCGTTCGCATCCAGCCAGCCGACCAGCACATCGTGCGTGCCGGCGGATACGGCCAGCTTCAGTTCAATCTCACGGGCCATCGCTTAAGCAAACAAGCGGGCCAGTTCTGCGCCCGGGTCATCGGCACGCATGAAGGCTTCGCCGACGAGGAAGGCGTTGACGGCAGCGGCGCGCAGCTTGCGCACATCGTCCTGCGTGCGGATGCCAGATTCGGTGACGACGATGCGGTCGTCCGGCATGTGCTTGAGCAGGCCGATCGTGGTGTCGAGCGTGGTTTCGAACGTGCGCAGGTTGCGGTTGTTCACGCCCACCAGCGGCGTTTGCAGGCGCAGCGCGCGGTCGAGTTCGTGGCCGTCGTGCACTTCCACTAGCACGTCGAGGCCGAGTTCGATTGCGCAGGCTTCGAGTTCGACCATCAGCCCCTGGTCCAGCGCGGCGACGATCAGCAGGATGCAGTCGGCACCCCACGAGCGGGCTTCGTACACTTGGTACAGGTCGACCATGAAATCCTTGCGCAGCACCGGCAATGTGCAGGCGGCGCGGGCTTCGCGCAGGTAATCGGCATGGCCCTGGAAGAACTGCTCATCTGTCAGCACCGACAGGCACGCAGCGCCGTGCTCGGCATAGCTTTGGGCGATCTCGGCGGGCTTGAAGTTGGGGCGCAGCAGACCCTTGGAGGGCGAGGCCTTCTTCACCTCGGCGATGACGGCAGCGTGGCCGGCGGCGATCTTGTCGCGCATCGATTTGGCAAAGCCACGCGGGGCGAGGGTGCTGTCGGTGCGGTTGGCTTCGGCCTCGGCGCGCACGCTGGCCAAGTCACGATGCTTGCGCGCGGCAGCCACTTCTTCGGCCTTCACGGCCAGGATTTTGTTCAGGATGTCGGACATGAGTGAACAGGCTTAGGCTTTGAATTGGTTGGTGACGCGCACGAGTTCGTCGAGCTTGGCACGTGCCGCGCCACTGGCGATGGCTTCGCGCGCAAGCTTCATGCCGTCGCCGATGGAGCCCGCAATGTTGGCCGCGTACAGCGCCGCGCCCGCGTTGAGCGAGACGATCTCGCGCGGCGTGCCGGGCTTGTTGTCGAGCGCATCGATCAGCATGGCCTTGGATTCTTCCGCGTCGGCCACCTTCAGGCTGCGGTTGGAGACCATCTGCAGGCCGAAGTCTTCCGGATGGATTTCGTATTCGGTCACCACACCGTCTTTCAGTTCCCCGACCAGCGTGGCGGCGCCCAGTGACACCTCGTCCATACCGTCCTTGCCGTAGACCACCACGGCGTGTTTCGCGCCCAGGCGCTGCATCACGCGCACCTGAATGCCGACGAGGTCCGGGTGGAACACGCCCATCAGGATGTTCGGTGCGCCAGCCGGATTAGTGAGCGGGCCGAGGATGTTGAAGATCGTGCGCACGCCCAGCTCCTTGCGGATCGGCGCGACGTTCTTCATGGCGGGGTGGTGGTTGGGCGCGAACATGAAGCCGATGCCCGCCGTCTCGATCGATTCGGCCACCTGTTCGGGCGTGAGCATGATGTTCACGCCCAGTGCTTCGAGCACATCGGCGCTGCCCGACTTGGAGCTGACGCCGCGCCCGCCGTGCTTGGCGATACGCGCCCCGGCCGCCGCCGCTACGAACATCGACGCGGTGGAGATGTTGAATGTGTTGGCGCCGTCGCCGCCCGTGCCGACGATGTCGACAAAGTGGTCCGACACCGCAGCCGGCACCTCAACCTTGGTGGCGAACTCGCGCATGACGGTGGCAGCGGCGGCGATCTCGCCGATGGTCTCTTTTTTGACGCGCAGCCCCATCGTGAGGGCGGCGGCCATGACGGGCGACATCTCGCCGCGCATGATCAGCCGCATCAGGTGCAGCATTTCGTCGTGGAAAATTTCGCGGTGCTCGATGCAGCGGACGAGTGCTTCTTGCGGAGTGATGGGCATGGTCGTTCCGTTATTCAATTGGGTGCCGCCGGGGCTGGGGTTGTCGGCCCGGCTTCACGCAGGGCGCCGATGCGCTCGCGCAAGAGGTCGGCCTCGCACGCGCCTTCAGCCAGGTCGGCATCGGGCGTGTTGCGGGCCAGGCGGCGGCGCAGGTCACACTCGGCCTGCCGATAGAGTTGGTGTGCGCGCACGGTGCGGTCGAAGGCCATGGCGGCGCCCTTGTCCGTTCCCGCGTTGGCGGTGATGCGGGCACGCAGTGCGTTGCGGCGTGTTGATTCTGCCCAGGTTAGTTCAGCCTGCGCTGCCTTGCGTGCGGTCTGCACGCATTGGGCGACATTGCCGGCTTCGGGCTGGGCCGCGCGACAAGCTTCCAGCGTACCGGCCATGGCCGGCAAGCTCGCCATCATTGCTGTCATCGTCGCCAGCGCGACCGCACACGCGCGGCGCATCAGACGCGTTCCTTCAGGAAGTTGCCGAGCAGCGCGTGGCCGTGCTCCGACAGGATCGATTCCGGGTGGAACTGCACGCCTTCCACGGGCAGCGTCTTGTGACGCACGCCCATGATTTCGCCGTCGGCTGTCCACGCGGTCACTTCCAGGCAATCGGGCAACGTTTCGCGCTCGATGGCCAGCGAGTGATAGCGGGTCACCTTGAAGTGGCGCGGCAGGTTGGCAAACACGCCCACGCCGGTGTTTTCAATGGTGTCGACCTTGCCGTGCATCACCTTCTGTGCGCGGATCACGCGGCCGCCAAACGCATCGGCAATCGCCTGGTGCCCGAGGCACACGCCAAGGATGGGCACGCGCCCCGCAAAGTGCTTGAGCGCCGGCACCAGAATGCCCGCTTCCGTCGGCGTGCACGGCCCGGGCGACAGGCAGATGCGCTCGGGGTTGAGCTTCTCGATCTCTTCGATCGTGATCTCGTCGTTGCGCACCGTGTGCACGTCCTGACCCAGCTCGCCGAAGTACTGGACGATGTTGTAGGTGAAGGAGTCGTAGTTATCGAGCATCAAAAGCATGTTGGGCTCCTTAACCTTAGAAATCGGCGTCGAGGCCGTCTTGCACTTGCTCGGCGGCGCGCAGCACGGCGCGGGCCTTGTGTTCGGTTTCTCTCCATTCGGCATCCGGGTCCGAATCGGCGACGACCCCCGCCGCGGCCTGCACGTAGAGGTTGCCGTCCTTGATGATGCCGGTGCGGATGGCGATCGCCAGATCCATCTCACCCGAGAACGAGAGATAACCCACCGCGCCGCCGTAGATGCCGCGCTTGACGGGTTCCAGCTCGTCGATGATCTCCATCGCGCGCACCTTGGGCGCGCCAGACAGCGTGCCGGCCGGGAAGGTCGCGCGCAGCACGTCCATGTTGGTCATGCCGGGCTTCAGGCGCCCCTCGACCGAGCTGACGATGTGCTGCACGTGGGAGTATTTTTCGATGACCATCTGATCGGTCACCTTGACCGAGCCGATCTCGGCAATGCGGCCGATGTCGTTGCGCGCCAGGTCGATCAGCATGACGTGCTCGGCGATTTCCTTCGGGTCGTTGAGCAGTTCGGTGGCAAGCTCGGCGTCGCGCTCGGGCGTGTTGCCGCGCGGGCGGGTGCCGGCCAGCGGGCGGATCGTGACGATGCGGGCGGTTTCGTCCGCGCCATTGCCGTTGCTGCTTTCGCCAGTCGGCACGCGACGCTCTTCCTGGCGCACCAGGATTTCCGGCGACGCCCCGACGATCTGCATGTCACCGAAATTGTAGAAGTACATATACGGCGACGGGTTCAGCGAACGCAGCGCACGGTACAGCGACAGCGGCGCATCGCGGAACGGCTTGACGATGCGCTGGCCGATCTGCACCTGCATCATGTCGCCGGCAGCGATGTACTCCTTGGCCTTGAGCACGGCGGTGATGTAGTCGGCCTTGTCGAACTCGCGGATGCTGTCCGTGCGTACCGACGGCGACGTCACCGGCACATCTACCGGCTGATGCAGCTTGGTGCGCAGCGCACGCAGGCGCTGCTTGGCGCGCGAGTACGCCTCGGGCTTGGACGGATCGGCGTAGACGATCAGGTAGAGCTTGCCCGACAGGTTGTCGATCACGGCCAGCTCTTCGCACAGCATGAGCTGGATGTCGGGCAGTTGCAGGTCGTCCGGCGGGGTGGTCTCGGCCAGGCGCGGTTCGATGAAGCGCACGGCGTCGTAGCCGAAGTAGCCGGCCAGTCCGCCGCAGAAGCGCGGCAGGCCCGGGCGCAGCGCCACTTTCTGGCGGCGCTCGAACGCGGCGATGAAGTCCAGCGGATTGCCGTCGTGCGTCTCGACGACCTTGCCGTCGGTCACGACTTCAGTGTGGTTGCCCTTCACGCGCAGCAGCGTGTGCGCGTGCAGGCCGATGAAGGAGTAGCGCCCGAAGCGCTCGCCGCCCACCACCGATTCCAGCAGGAAGGTGTGCGTGCCGCGGTCGTGCGATTGCGCCAGCTTCAGATACAGCGAAAGCGGCGTCTCCAGGTCGGCCAGTGCCTCGGCAATCAGCGGGATGCGGTTGTAGCCCTGGTCGGCCAGCGATTTGAATTCGAGTTCGGTCATGAGCGGTCAGGTCGATTTGCCGGGCGGGCGGCATCAAGCCCACCGGCATGCGTTCGCTCCACGGCAAACGCAGTTGCGCCGTCGGAACGTTAGCAGAACATCAGGGATGGGAACGCGCGAAAGTCGTAAAAGCGACCGTGCGATCCCGCAAGGGTCGTCCGAAGGCGGATACCAACGGAAGACCGGCGGGCGGTCAGCGTTTGGGGCGGGAGATACAGCGGTGGTCTGGGCAGAATGCGCCAAAACCGAGGAAGAACGATCAGCAGCCGTGCAAACGCTTACGCCCGAGCGAGGGCGTGCCAGGGTCGCCAGGGCCAGGCCCCCCGGTCACCACGAGCGAAGATGCGTTTGCGATTCAGGAACATGGATCGTCAGTTGGAAGCGGCAGAGATTGCGTTGTGTGGCTCAGCGTAGGGCTGAATCAGCTGGGCTGCCGCAAAAAGTGTGTCGACTATAGCATCGGCTCCCGCGCTCTGTATAGGCTGGCCGTGGTTGTAGCCATACGGCACCGCCAGCACGCGCATGCCGGCGGCGCGGGCCGCGCGGGCGTCGTTTTCCGAGTCACCAATCGCTACAACGTCGGCCGGATTCACGCCAAACGCCTCGGCCACACGCAGCATGGGGTACGGATCCGGCTTGCGGTAGGGGAAGGCGTCGCCGGGGTAGACGAGGTCGAAATACGTATCCAGACCGAGCTGTGCCAGCAGCGGTTGGGTGAAATCGTGTGGCTTGTTCGTCACGCATGCAAGGGCGAGGCCCATGTCGCGCAATGCCGCCAGCCCTTGGCGCACGCCGTCATAGACGTTCACATAATGGCCGTTGATGGCGATATAGGCGCGCTGGTAGGCGTCCAGCGCTTCGGCGAAGCGGCTGTTGGCCTGGGCGGGCGGCAGGCGCGCATCGAGCACGCGCCGCACGAGGTTTTCGGAGCCCTTGCCGACATAGCCAACGATTTCTTCCGCCGACATGTCTGGCGTCGCGCCGAGCGTCTCCAGCATCTTATTGATGGCGGCGTGGAAGTCGCCCGCCGTGTCGACCATCGTCCCGTCCAGGTCGATGATGACGGCGCGGACCGGGCCCGCCGGCAGTGCGCCCGTCATCACGACAGGCTGGCCAGCGCCTGACGCAGCGCGCCCACGGTGCCACGATAGCCCCCATCCGCATCCGGCTTGCCGAACACGGCCGAACCGGCGACGAAGGTGTCCGCGCCTGCCTTGGCAATTTCAGCGATGTTGTCGGCCTTCACGCCGCCGTCGATCTCCAACAGGATCTTGCGGCCCGTCTTTTCTTGGTACGCATCCAGCTTCTGGCGCACGAGGCGCAGCTTGTTCAGCGCTTCCGGAATGAACGACTGGCCGCCAAAGCCCGGGTTGACCGACATGATCAGCACCATGTCCAGGCGATCCATCACGTGGTCGAGGTAGTGCAGCGGCGTGGCCGGGTTGAACACGAGGCCGGCCTGGCAGCCGTTGTCACGGATCAGGGCGAGCGATCGGTCGATGTGCTCCGACGCTTCCGGGTGGAAGGTGATCAGATCGGCGCCGGCCTTGGCAAAGTCGGGGATGATGCGATCGACCGGGCTCACCATCAGGTGCACGTCGATCGGCACAGGCTTGCCGTCCTTTTGCGCGTGCGGGCGGATGGCTTCGCACACCAGCGGGCCAACGGTCAGGTTCGGCACATAGTGGTTGTCCATCACATCGAAGTGGATCCAGTCGGCGCCCGATTCGAGCACGCGGCGCACTTCTTCGCCCAGGCGGGCAAAGTCGGCGGACAGGATGGACGGGGCAATGCGGAAACCGGACGGATCGATGGCTGCGGGCATGATGGGAGACAAAAAAGGCGCGGATGCGAGAAGAAGACCACTATTTTAGCCGGGATCAGCCTTCCGGCCGTGTCCCATCGTCCCTTGTGGCTGCCCCAGCCATGCCGCACAATGGGCGCCATTCTTATTGTGGATCGTCATGCCGAGCTACGAACTCACCGTCCAGGTCCGGGCGCGCTACCTGCCGGAGCAATCCGAGCCCGAGCAGGGCAGCTATGCCTTTGCCTACACCATCACCATCCGCAACACCGGCGATGTGCCGAGCCAGTTGATCTCGCGCCACTGGGTGATCACCGACGCCGAAGAGCAGGTGCAGGAAGTGAACGGCCTGGGCGTGGTCGGGCACCAGCCGCTGCTGCCGCCGGGCGAATCGTTTGAATACACGAGCTGGGCGACCATCAAGACGCCCGTGGGCACGATGCGCGGCGAATATTTCTGCGTGGCTGAGGATGGGCATCGCTTCGAGGCGCCGATCCCCGAATTTGCGCTGGTGATGCCGCGCATGCTGCACTGATTAGGGCGAAGCCTTCGGCGGCTGCGAATCTTTTGGCGCGGTTCCGGTCGATTCCGAAGGCTTTGCAGCGTCGCCCTGGCGCGAAGGATGGTCGGGTGGAGCGCGCAGTGGGCGCGGGTGCTTCTTGGCGCCCGACATCGTCCACACCACGATGAAGATCAGCAGGAACAGCGCCACGCCGGCCTCCAGGCCGAACAGCATCATCGGATGGTTTTCAAAGAATTGGCTCATGGTCGACGACGAGAGGCGCAGATAGCAGCGCGGATGCCGGGCATTGTAGCCAAGCCCGCCGCCTCTTCGGACAGGATGGAACAGGCATGACAGCAGCAACCTTGGACGCATTGACACACGCTCGTACCGCCAATTTCCGTCGATGGGCGGGGCTGGCGACGGCTCTGGTTGCCGCCCTCCTGGCCGCATGCACGAGCGGGCCGCCGCCGCGCCTCGAAACGTCGCAACCGCCGACGGCAACGCTGGGCGGGCACTTGGCCCCAGCCACCTGGGCGGATGTGACCGGCTGGACCGCCGACGATCTGGCCTCCGCGTGGCCCGCGCTGCAATCCAACTGCCAGGCCATGAAGCGCCGCACCGATTGGTCGCGCGTGTGCTCCGCCGGCCTGATGATCGATGCCGGTGACCCGATCGCCATGCGCGTCTTCTTTGAAGACAACTTCACGCCGTATCGCGTGGTCAAGGACGACGGCACCGACAGTGGCCTGATCACCGGCTACTACGAGCCGTTGCTGCGCGGCTCGCGCACCCGCCACGGCATCTATCAGACGCCGCTGTACCGTATGCCCGTCGCTTGGCGCGGCAAGACGCTGCCGGCACGCGCGCAGCTGATCCACAGCCCCGCACTGCAGGGGCAGGAAGTCGTGTGGGTGGATGACCCGGTGGAAGCGGCCTTCCTGCAGATCCAGGGTTCGGGCCAGGTCCAGCTGGAAGAGGGCGGCATCATGCGCCTGGGCGTGGGCGGCACCAACAACCAGCCGTTCCGCTCGTTTGCACGCTGGCTGCTCGACCAGGGCGAGATCACGCCCGTGCAGGCGACCATGCAGGGCATCAAGGCCTGGGCGCGCGCCAATCCCAGCCGTGTGGAAGAGATGCTCAACATCAACCCGCGCTACGTGTTCTTTGCCGAAACGCCCGGCAACACGGGTGGCCCGATCGGCAAGCTGGGGGTACCGCTCACCGATGAGCGTTCGATTGCCGTGGACCCGTCATACATTCCGCTCGGCTCGCCGGTATTCCTGTCGACCACGAAGCCGCTGTCGACGGAGCCGATCCAGAAGCTGGTGTTTGCGCAGGATGTGGGCTCGGCCATTCGTGGCGCCGTGCGCGCCGACTATTACTTCGGCCACGGTGACAACGCGGGCGATCTGGCTGGCCGCATGAAGCAGTCGGGCCGCCTGTGGGTGCTGGTGCCGAAGGGCGGCAGCATCGGCGTCGCCACCCGGTAGTCGCCAGGACTAAGCGCGCCGCAGATCCACCACGCGGCGCGCCTTGCCGACCGAGCGCTCGATGCCGCCGGTCGCCAGAATCTCGATTGCGGCCGTTACGCCAATCAACGACTTGATGTCGTGCGCCAGTTGGCCGCTCGCCGATTTGGCGATTTCCGCCGACGCACCCAACGCCGCTTCCACCCGCACCGTCAGCGTATCCAGCGGCCCTTCCTTGCCCAGCACGCATTGGTAATGCGGTGACAGCGCCGCATGCTGCAGGATCAATTCCTCAATCTGCGACGGGAACACGTTCACGCCGCGCACGATCATCATGTCGTCGCAGCGGCCGGTGATCTTCTCCATGCGGCGGAAACCGGGGCGTGCCGTGCCCGGCAGCAGGCGCGTCAGGTCGCGCGTGCGGTAGCGCACCACCGGCATCGCTTCCTTGGTCAACGACGTGAACACCAACTCGCCGAATTCGCCATCGGGCAGCACCTCGCCGGTGTTCGGGTCGATGATCTCGGGATAGAAATGGTCTTCCCAGATGGTCGGACCGTCCTTGGTTTCGGCGCATTCGCTGGCGACGCCGGGGCCCATCACTTCTGACAGGCCGTAGATATCCACAGCCGACAGCCCCATGCGCACCTCGATTGCATTGCGCATCTCTGGCGTCCACGGCTCCGCACCGAAGATGCCGATCTGCAGGCTTGATGCGGCCGGGTCCATGCCTTGTCGCTCGAATTCATCGGCAATTGCCAGCATGTAGCTGGGCGTGACCATGATGATCTGCGGCGCGAAATCGTGGATGAGCTGCACTTGGCGCTCGGTCTGGCCGCCGCCAAACGGGATCACCGTCAGCCCGGCGCGCTCGGCGCCATAGTGCGCGCCAAGGCCACCCGTGAAGAGGCCGTAGCCGTAGCTCACGTGGACCTTGTCCCCGCGTCGCGCCCCCGCCGCGCGAATCGACCGCGCCACCAGCCCGGCCCACGTATCGATATCCCCCAGCGTGTAGCCGACCACGGTGGGTTTGCCGGTCGTGCCTGACGATGCGTGGATGCGCGCAATCCGATTCTGCGGCACCGCAAACATGCCGAAAGGATAGTTGTCGCGCAGATCGCTCTTTGTCGTGAACGGAAACCTCGCCAGATCGGCCAGCGATTTCAGGTCCGACGGATGCACGCCCGCCGCATCAAACTTGGCCCGATACGCCGGCACGTTCTCATACGCATGGGCGAGGCTGTGCTTCAGGCGCTCAAGCTGCAGCGCCTGGATGGCGTCACGGCTGGCGGTCTCGATCGGATCGAGCGGCAGGTCGGTCGAGCGGGGGCGCATGCGGGTCTCCTCTTCGGGGCGCCGTCGTGCGGCGTCCTCTTGTGGCGCAATCGGGGCTCTATATAGAGGCGAACTAAGACGCTGGGCTGTTCGGATCAGGAATGACGTGACCGCGAATCTGCGCAGACTTGCCGCGGAACATGGCGACCACCTCGCCGGTTTGATTGGACACGCGCACGTCGTACACGCCATGCCGGCCGGACAGGACTTGCTCGGTCGCCTCGGCGACGAGCACATCGCCGCCATGCGCCGGGCGCAGAAATTCGACGCTGCAGCCGGCCGCGACGGTGTTGTGGTTGTGGCTGTTGCAGGCAAACGCAAAGGCCGAATCGGCCAGCGTGAAGATCAGCCCGCCATGACACGTGCGATGCCCGTTGAGGAATTCGGGCCGCACCGTCATCGCCAGGCGGGCGTAGCCGGGCGCGACCGCCTCCACGCGCATGCCGAGCCAGCGGGAGCAGGCATCGGCGTCAAACATGCTTTTGCAGGCGGCTTCGGCTAGAGCCTGGGCATCGTGGAGGACGGTCTCGGTCACGCTGGGCTTCCTTATTCGCCGGTGAAGTGCGCGGGGCGCTTATGGAGGAAAGCGTTCACACCCTCCGCGTAGTCATGCGAGTTGCCCAGCTCGCGCTGCAGGTCGCGCTCCAGATCGAGTTGGGCATCGAGCGACTGCGTCGGCGCCGCATGCATGGCCCGCTTGATCGCGGCCAGCGCGCGCGTCGGCTGCTTGGCCAGGTGATCGGCCATCGCCTGCACTTCGGTCATCAGAATCTTGGCGTCGTGATAGACGCCCCAGATCAGGCCCCAGGCCAGCGCCGTCTTGGCGTCCAGTCTTTCGCCCAGCATCGCCAGCCCCATCGCCCGTGCCACCCCGATGCGCTGGGGCAGGAACCACGTGCCGCCGGAATCGGGCAGCAGGCCGATCTTCACAAAGGCCTGGAGGAAGCAGGCGTTCTCGGCTGCCATGACGATGTCGCATGCCAGCGCGAGGTTGGCGCCCGCACCGGCCGCGACGCCGTTCACCGCAGCAATCACCGGCAGCGGCATGGCACGCAGGCGGCGCACCAGCGGGTTGAACTGCTCGTCGATGAGCTGGCCCAGGTCCGTCATCTGCCCGGGCGTGAAATTGAGTTCGGAGAGATCTTGCCCCGCACAGAAGCCGCGACCGGCACCGGTCAGGATCAGCGCGCGGGCCTTCTGGCGCTCCACCTTGTCCAGCGCATCACGCAGGTCCCGGTGCATGCCTGCTGTGAAACTGTTGAGCTGGTCGGGCCGGTTCAGCGTGATGGTGGCCACGTGGTCATGCCAGTCGAGCAGAATGCTGGAGCTTGTCATGATCTTGTCTCCTCCTCAGTCATCGGTTGATTGATTAACCGACCGGTTGGTCGGCTAATATTACATCCATTCCAACTGGAGCTTCCATGTCCTACGAAAACATTCTGGTCGAAACGCGCGGTCGTGTTGGTCTTGTTACGTTGAATCGTCCGAAGGCACTGAATGCCCTCAACGATGCGCTCATGGATGAACTCGGCGCTGCGCTGCTCGCCTTCGATGGCGACGCCAACATCGGCGCCATCGTCATCACCGGCAGCGAAAAGGCGTTTGCCGCCGGCGCGGACATCGGCGCCATGGCCGAGTACGACTTCGCCACCGTCTATAAGAACGAATACATCACCCGCAACTGGGAAACCATCCGCCGCATCCGCAAGCCGGTGATCGCCGCGGTGGCCGGCTACGCGCTGGGTGGCGGCTGCGAGCTCGCCATGATGTGCGACATCATCCTCGCTGCCGATACCGCCAAGTTCGGTCAGCCCGAAATCAAGCTCGGCACCATGCCCGGCGCCGGCGGCACACAGCGCTTGCCGCGTGCTGTCTCCAAGGCCAAAGCCATGGACCTCTGTCTGACCGCCCGCATGATGGGTGCCGAAGAAGCCGAGCGTGCCGGCCTGGTCTCGCGCGTGATCCCCGCCGACAAGCTGCTCGACGACGCCATCCAGGCTGCGGAAACCATCGCCGGCTTCTCCCTGCCTGCCGTCATGATGATCAAGGAGTCGATCAACGCCGCCTACGAGACCTCGCTGAACGAAGGCGTACATCTTGAGCGGCGCCTTTTCCACGCGACCTTCGCCACGGAAGATCAAAAAGAAGGCATGCGCGCCTTCCTGGAAAAGCGAGCGCCGACGTTCAAGCACCAGTAATCGCGGCGATTCCGAGTGATCTAAGGAATACCCGAGTAACTGCCTCGGGTATGCTCAGCGCTATTTCGAGGGCGATTTTTGCCTGTAATCCTAAGCCCAGCCTAGGTTGGCGCTCATTCTTCACGTGTTCGTCATCAACCCATCACGACAAAGGTGTTGCCAACCTCCAAGAACCCGCCTATAGTTCGCCCCTCGCTGCAAACGACAGCGCCGAAACGAAAGCGACGGCGGGGTGGTTAAGGCGGTGGAGAAGTAGAAGTGGTGCGGGTTTGCGGGTTGTTGAGTGGTTGGCGATGGCTCGAAGTTGCAGTGAAGTTAGCGACGCGTTGAACGATAAAAATTCTTCAGCAAGTTGTTGACAGCGGCGAAAAAGCTCTGCATAATCTCATTTCTCTGCTGCAGCAAACGCAGCGACGCGGTGAACAAAGTTGATCGCGCAGTTCTTTAACAAGCAAACAGCCGATAAGTGTGGGCGCTTAATACTGGGTGCGACGAGATTCGTCTCGTTAGCTAACAAGTAATGAAGTGCTCGCACAGAAGTAAGGTTTGAACGAAAGTTCAAGTCAGATTCTGAGAGTGAGCGACCGCTCGTAAAGAGCGAAAACAGCAGATTGAACTGAAGAGTTTGATCCTGGCTCAGATTGAACGCTGGCGGCATGCCTTACACATGCAAGTCGAACGGCAGCATGATCTAGCTTGCTAGATTGATGGCGAGTGGCGAACGGGTGAGTAATACATCGGAACGTGCCCTGTAGTGGGGGATAACTAGTCGAAAGATTAGCTAATACCGCATACGACCTGAGGGTGAAAGTGGGGGACCGCAAGGCCTCATGCTATAGGAGCGGCCGATGTCTGATTAGCTAGTTGGTGAGGTAAAGGCTCACCAAGGCGACGATCAGTAGCTGGTCTGAGAGGACGATCAGCCACACTGGGACTGAGACACGGCCCAGACTCCTACGGGAGGCAGCAGTGGGGAATTTTGGACAATGGGCGAAAGCCTGATCCAGCAATGCCGCGTGTGTGAAGAAGGCCTTCGGGTTGTAAAGCACTTTTGTCCGGAAAGAAATGGCTCTGGTTAATACCTGGGGTCGATGACGGTACCGGAAGAATAAGGACCGGCTAACTACGTGCCAGCAGCCGCGGTAATACGTAGGGTCCAAGCGTTAATCGGAATTACTGGGCGTAAAGCGTGCGCAGGCGGTTGTGCAAGACCGATGTGAAATCCCCGGGCTTAACCTGGGAATTGCATTGGTGACTGCACGGCTAGAGTGTGTCAGAGGGGGGTAGAATTCCACGTGTAGCAGTGAAATGCGTAGAGATGTGGAGGAATACCGATGGCGAAGGCAGCCCCCTGGGATAACACTGACGCTCATGCACGAAAGCGTGGGGAGCAAACAGGATTAGATACCCTGGTAGTCCACGCCCTAAACGATGTCAACTAGTTGTTGGGGATTCATTTCCTTAGTAACGTAGCTAACGCGTGAAGTTGACCGCCTGGGGAGTACGGTCGCAAGATTAAAACTCAAAGGAATTGACGGGGACCCGCACAAGCGGTGGATGATGTGGATTAATTCGATGCAACGCGAAAAACCTTACCTACCCTTGACATGCCACTAACGAAGCAGAGATGCATTAGGTGCTCGAAAGAGAAAGTGGACACAGGTGCTGCATGGCTGTCGTCAGCTCGTGTCGTGAGATGTTGGGTTAAGTCCCGCAACGAGCGCAACCCTTGTCTCTAGTTGCTACGAAAGGGCACTCTAGAGAGACTGCCGGTGACAAACCGGAGGAAGGTGGGGATGACGTCAAGTCCTCATGGCCCTTATGGGTAGGGCTTCACACGTCATACAATGGTGCATACAGAGGGTTGCCAAGCCACGAGGTGGAGCTAATCCCAGAAAATGCATCGTAGTCCGGATCGTAGTCTGCAACTCGACTACGTGAAGCTGGAATCGCTAGTAATCGCGGATCAGCATGCCGCGGTGAATACGTTCCCGGGTCTTGTACACACCGCCCGTCACACCATGGGAGTGGGCTTTACCAGAAGTAGTTAGCCTAACCGCAAGGAGGGCGATTACCACGGTAGGGTTCATGACTGGGGTGAAGTCGTAACAAGGTAGCCGTATCGGAAGGTGCGGCTGGATCACCTCCTTTAAGAGCGTGCATCCGACGTTAGGCGTCCACACTTATCGGTTTGTTTGATGTTACAGCCAAGGGTCTGTAGCTCAGGTGGTTAGAGCACCGTCTTGATAAGGCGGGGGTCGTAGGTTCAAGTCCTACCAGACCCACCAAGTTACGGACGGTGGAAGTATCTCTGCCGTGACTGGGGGATTAGCTCAGCTGGGAGAGCACCTGCTTTGCAAGCAGGGGGTCGTCGGTTCGATCCCGTCATCCTCCACCAATACCTTTTGGTTACCAAACGCAAGCATCGACGCGGTGTCGATGGTGTTTGCGTTTGGCCTAGCCAAGACGAGCGTAAAAGTTCGGCTGTTCTTTAACAATATGGAATGTAGTAAAGGTGTCGCGGTGCGTTGATGAGACGCACATTCAAACGCGACACTGGGTTGTGATTGTATCAACCAGTATTACCAGAGCAATCGAAAGATTGTCTTGGAATACGGCACAACGCGAGAACTCAGCCTATAGCGAGACATACTCGTTATAGGGTCAAGCGAATAAGTGCATGTGGTGGATGCCTTGGCGATTACAGGCGATGAAGGACGTAGTAGCCTGCGAAAAGCTGCGGGGAGCTGGCAAACAAGCTTTGATCCGCAGATGTCCGAATGGGGAAACCCGGCCCGCATGGGTCATCCCTGACTGAATACATAGGTCAGGGAAGCGAACGCAGTGAACTGAAACATCTAAGTAGCTGCAGGAACAGAAATCAACCGAGATTCCCAAAGTAGTGGCGAGCGAAATGGGATCAGCCTTGTACTCTTTAGCAGTATTGCTAGCAGAACGGAATGGAAAGTCCGGCCATAGTGGGTGATAGCCCCGTATGCGAAAGCAGTATTGTGGAACTAGGTGTACGACAAGTAGGGCGGGACACGTGAAATCCTGTCTGAAGATGGGGGGACCATCCTCCAAGGCTAAATACTCGTAATCGACCGATAGTGAACCAGTACCGTGAGGGAAAGGCGAAAAGAACCCCGGGAGGGGAGTGAAATAGATCCTGAAACCGCATGCATACAAACAGTCGGAGCCTGGAAACGGGTGACGGCGTACCTTTTGTATAATGGGTCAGCGACTTACATTCAGTGGCAAGCTTAACCGATTAGGGAAGGCGTAGCGAAAGCGAGTCCGAATAGGGCGTTCAGTCGCTGGGTGTAGACCCGAAACCAAGTGATCTATCCATGGCCAGGTTGAAGGTGCGGTAACACGTACTGGAGGACCGAACCCACTAACGTTGAAAAGTTAGGGGATGAGCTGTGGATAGGGGTGAAAGGCTAAACAAACTTGGAAATAGCTGGTTCTCTCCGAAAACTATTTAGGTAGTGCCTCGTGTCTCACCTTCGGGGGTAGAGCACTGTCATGGTTGGGGGGTCTATTGCTGATTACCCCGCCATAGCAAACTCCGAATACCGAAGAGTGCAATCACGGGAGACAGACATCGGGTGCTAACGTCCGGTGTCAAGAGGGAAACAACCCAGACCGCCAGCTAAGGTCCCTAAATATGGCTAAGTGGGAAACGAAGTGGGAAGGCTAAAACAGTCAGGAGGTTGGCTTAGAAGCAGCCACCCTTTAAAGAAAGCGTAATAGCTCACTGATCGAGTCGTCCTGCGCGGAAGATGTAACGGGGCTAAGCCATATACCGAAGCTGCGGATGCACGTAAGTGCATGGTAGGAGAGCGTTCTGTAAGCCTGTGAAGGTGTCTTGTAAAGGATGCTGGAGGTATCAGAAGTGCGAATGCTGACATGAGTAGCGATAAAGGGGGTGAAAGGCCCCCTCGCCGTAAGCCCAAGGTTTCCTACGCAACGTTCATCGGCGTAGGGTGAGTCGGCCCCTAAGGCGAGGCAGAGATGCGTAGCTGATGGGAAGCAGGTTAATATTCCTGCACCGTCGTATGATGCGATGGGGGGACGGATCGCGGAAGGTTGTCCGGGTGTTGGATGTCCCGGTCCCTGCATTGGAGATGGCACTTAGGCAAATCCGGGTGCGTGATTCAAGGGTGTGGGGCGAGCGACTTTAGGTCGCGAAGCAATTGGAAGTGGTTCCAAGAAAAGCCTCTAAGCTTCAGTCATACGAGACCGTACCGCAAACCGACACAGGTGGGCGAGATGAGTATTCTAAGGCGCTTGAGAGAACTCGGGAGAAGGAACTCGGCAAATTGGTACCGTAACTTCGGGATAAGGTACGCCCTTGTAGTTTGACTGGCTCGCGCCAGAAGGACGAAGGGGTTGCAATAAAATGGTGGCTGCGACTGTTTAATAAAAACACAGCACTCTGCAAACACGAAAGTGGACGTATAGGGTGTGACGCCTGCCCGGTGCCGGAAGATTAAATGATGGGGTGCAAGCTCTTGATTGAAGTCCCGGTAAACGGCGGCCGTAACTATAACGGTCCTAAGGTAGCGAAATTCCTTGTCGGGTAAGTTCCGACCTGCACGAATGGCGTAACGATGGCCACACTGTCTCCTCCCGAGACTCAGCGAAGTTGAAGTGTTTGTGATGATGCAATCTCCCCGCGGCTAGACGGAAAGACCCCATGAACCTTTACTGTAGCTTTGCATTGGACTTTGAACCGATCTGTGTAGGATAGGTGGGAGGCTTTGAAACCGGGACGCTAGTTTCGGTGGAGCCGACCTTGAAATACCACCCTGGTTTGTTTGAGGTTCTAACCTTGGCCCGTGAATCCGGGTCGGGGACAGTGCATGGTAGGCAGTTTGACTGGGGCGGTCTCCTCCCAAAGTGTAACGGAGGAGTTCGAAGGTACGCTTGGTACGGTCGGACATCGTACCTAAAGTGCAATGGCAAAAGCGTGCTTAACTGCGAGACCGACAAGTCGAGCAGGTGCGAAAGCAGGACATAGTGATCCGGTGGTTCTGTATGGAAGGGCCATCGCTCAACGGATAAAAGGTACTCTGGGGATAACAGGCTGATACCGCCCAAGAGTTCATATCGACGGCGGTGTTTGGCACCTCGATGTCGGCTCATCTCATCCTGGGGCTGTAGCCGGTCCCAAGGGTATGGCTGTTCGCCATTTAAAGAGGTACGTGAGCTGGGTTTAAAACGTCGTGAGACAGTTTGGTCCCTATCTGCCGTGGGCGTTGGAATCTTGACGGGGGCTGCTCCTAGTACGAGAGGACCGGAGTGGACGTACCGCTGGTGTACCTGTTGTCTCGCCAGAGGCATCGCAGGGTAGCTATGTACGGAAGAGATAACCGCTGAAAGCATCTAAGCGGGAAACTTGCCTGAAGATGAGGATTCCCTGGAGACTTGATCTCCCTGAAGGGTCGTTCGAGACCAGGACGTTGATAGGCTGGGTGTGGAAGCGCAGTAATGCGTTCAGCTAACCAGTACTAATTGCCCGTGCGGCTTGATCCTATAACCGGTATGTTTCCGGCTGGGTCTGCCTTGTGCCTGATACATAAGTCACAACCTAAACTACATTCCCATATTGGCGACGTTGCCCACAAACGCAACGACGCGACAAGTCATAGCCTGGTGACCATAGCGAGTCGGTACCACCCCTTCCCATCCCGAACAGGACCGTGAAACGACTCCGCGCCGATGATAGTGCGGATTCCCGTGTGAAAGTAGGTCATCGCCAGGCTCTCCCATAAAACACCCCAGCTCCACACCGAGCTGGGGTGTTTGCTTTTAGGCGGCTGCAAACACGAATCCCTCAAAGCTCCGCTCACTCCAAAACAAAAGCCACCGAACCCGGTGGCTTTTACGCTTCCTCAAGCGACACTACCCGGCTCAACTCCGTGCCAGGTACTTCTCCACCAGCCGTACCCAGTACGTCGCCCCCAATGGCAGCAACTCGTCGTTGAAGTCGTAACTCGGGTTGTGCAGCATGCACGGGCCTAAACCATGGCCTTGCTCCCGGTGGTCGCCATCACCGTTGCCGATGAACGCGAAGCACCCAGGCTTCTCGATCAGCATGAAAGAGAAATCCTCGGCGCCCATAGTCGGGTCGATGTTGGCGTCGACATTGTCTGCGCCGACGAGCTCGCGCATGACTCCTGCCGCGAACTGCGTTTCCGCTTCGGTGTTGACCGTGGGCGGATAGTTGCGATGGAAAGCGAAGTCGACCGTGCAGTCATATGCCGAGGCGATGCCCCTGGAGACTTCCTCCATGCGGCGCTCGATCAAGTCGAGGACTTCGGTGGAAAACGTACGTACCGTGCCGCCAATCCAGGCTTCATTCGGAATGATGTTCGTGGCATCGCCGGCATGGAACTGCGTGACAGAAAGCACGGCCGTGTCGATCGGGCGCTTGTTGCGCGTGATGATGCCCTGCAGCGCCGACACCACCTGCGCGCCAACGAATACCGGGTCATTTCCGTTATGCGGAAGCGCGGCGTGCGCGCCCTTACCTTTGATCGTGATGCGGAACTCGTTGCTCGACGCCATCAGCGCGCCGACGCGTGTACCGAATGAGCCGACCGGCACGCCGGGCCAGTTGTGCATGCCAAACACGGCATCGCACGGGAAGCGCTCAAACAGACCGTCCTTGATCATCTCGCGCGCACCGCCGCCGCCTTCTTCCGCTGGCTGGAAGATCAGGTGGACGGTGCCACTGAAGTTGCGGTGCTTGGCCAAGTAATGCGCGGCTCCGAGCAGCATTGCCGTATGGCCGTCGTGGCCGCACGCGTGCATCTTGCCGTCGTGCTGGGAGCGATGCTCGAACTCGTTGGCCTCGGCGAGCGGGAGGGCGTCCATGTCAGCGCGCAGGCCGATGCGCTTGCCTTCGCCGTTGCGGATAACGCCCACCAGCCCAGTCTTCCCTAGGCCACGATGCACTTCGATGCCCCATTCGGCGAGCTTGGCGGCGACTAGGTCGGAAGTGCGTTGTTCTTCGAAGCAGAGTTCGGGGTGAGCGTGGATGTCGCGTCGCAGCGCCTGGATCTCGGGCTGGGCTGCTTGGATTTCTGGAATCAGCTTCATGGGATGCGGTCGTGTTCTGACGGAAAGTTCGCAATCACGTCCGATGATACGCCGAAGGGCGATTCCGGGCCGGTCAAGAACCAATGCCGCTCGCATGCTCGCTGGTGCGGCATGCGCGTTCGATATGGAATGCTTCCTGCTTTTCACCCCCGCCCCCGTGGCGAGAGCGCTGTTTTTCGGCGCCGATCGTGCGGGTATGCACCAATTTGTGGCGTTGCGCATTGCCGGGCATAAAGAGGCGTCGCGACAGGGACGTCACCATCGTCGGCGTGAGCGTTCTTCAGAAGTGCCGCCGCGCTGACAGCGAAATCGATTCGCCGATTCCTATTTTGGGGAGAAGAGCCGTGACCATGATTCGGACTTTGCGGCGCGTGGCCGCAGTGATGTGCGTGGCAGGATGCGTGATGGTGGGTGCGAGCCCGCAGGCGCTGGCGGCAGATCTGAAGATCGGCATGAGTTCGCCGCCGACCTCGATGGACCCGCACTTCTACAACCTGTTCTCCAACATCAACGTGTCGGAGCACATGTTCGAATGCCTGGTGAAGATGGACGCCGACAGCCACATCATTCCGGGCTTGGCCGAGTCGTGGAAGATGGTCAACAACCTCACGTGGGAGTTCAAGCTGCGCCCGGGCGTGAAGTTCCATGACGGCAGTGAGTTGACCGCCGAAGATGTGGCCTGGTCGATCGACCGGCCGGCCACCATCGTCAACAGCCCGGGCAAGTTTGACACCTACACCAAGGCGATCATCAACAAGAAGATCGTCGACAAGTACACGATCCAATTCACCACGTCGCAGCCGTATCCGTTGATTCTGTCGGATCTGACGTCGGTGTTCATCGTGCAGAAGAAGGCGACGCAGGGGCTGTCGAGCGATGACTTTGCGCAAGGCAAGGGCATGGTTGGCACCGGGCCGTTCAAGTTCGTGAGCTATGCGCGCGATGACCGGGTCGAGCTGGTGCGCAACGACCAATATTGGGGCCCGAAGCCCGCATGGGACCACGTGACGCTGCGCTTCATCCCGAACGGTGCGACGCGCATTGCGGCGCTGCTCTCCGGCGACCTGCAGGCCATCGAGAACGTGCCGACGCCCGATCTGGCGCGCGTGCGCGGCGACGCGTCGCTGAACTTCTTCTCGAAGATTTCGCACCGCGTGATCTATCTGTACACCGACGACAAGCGCGACCCGACGCCCGAGGTGACGGGCAAGGACGGCAAGCCGCTCGAGAAGAACCCGCTGAAAGACCCGCGCGTGCGCCGTGCGATGAGCATGGCCATCAACCGCCAGGGTATCAAGGACCGCATCATGGAAGGCCTGTCGGAGCCGACCAACAATCTCGTGCCGCCGTCGCTGTTCGGTCATAACCCGAACCTGAAGACGCTCAAGTACGACCCGGACGGCGCGAAGAAGCTGCTGGCCGAGGCGGGCTACCCGGATGGCTTCGGTGTCACGCTGCACACGCCGAACAACCGCTACGTGAACGACGAGAAGATTGCGCAGACCATCGCGCAAAACCTCACGCGCGTGGGCATCGTGACGCGCGTGGAAGGTGCGCCGATGGCGACCCACTCCGCCAAGGGCGGCCATCACGAGTACTCATTCGGGCTGGTGGGCTGGGGCGCGCAGACGGGTGAAGTCAGCTCACCGCTGCGCGCGCTCGTGGCGTGCGAGGATTCCAAGAAAGGCTACGGTGCCGTCAACTGGGGGCAGTACTGCAACCCGAAGATGGACGCCGTGCTGGACAAGGCGCTGTACACCATGGACGACAAGGAACGCTCCAAGCTGCTGCAAGAGGCGACCGCGATTGTGGTGGAGGACGGCGGTATCATCCCCATCCATTTTCAGGTGACGACGTGGGCGTCGCGCAAGGGCATCAGCTACACGCCGCGCACGGATGAGCGCACGTACGCGCACGGCTTCAAGCCACAATAACGCCCTTCAACGAGTGAGCGAGTGAGCCCCAGATGCTGGTATTCCTGATCCGAAGGCTGCTGGAATCCGTTGCCGTGTTGCTGGTGATGTCGATCCTGGTGTTCCTGGGCGTGTACGCCATTGGCAACCCGGTCGACATACTCATCAACCCGCAGGCCGACCAGCAGGACATCGCGCGCACGATTGCTGCGCTGGGGCTCGACAAGCCATTGTGGGAGCAATACCTGTACTTCCTGAGCGGCGCGCTGCACGGCAACCTCGGCACGTCGTTCGCGCATGGCACGCCGGCGCTCAAGCTGATTTTTGAGCGCATGCCGGCCACGTTCGAGCTGGCGATCTTCGCCATCCTGCTGGCGATCGTGCTGGGCATTCCGCTCGGGCTGTGGGCCGGGTTGCGCCCGAATGGTGTGGCCAACCGCACCATCATGACGATCTCGATTCTCGGCTTTTCGCTGCCGACGTTCTGGGTCGGGCTGATGCTGATCATGGTGTTTGCGGTGCAGCTTGGGTGGCTGCCGTCGAACGGACGCGGCGAGACGCGCCTGCTCCTCGGCATTCCCGTGAGCTTCCTCACGCTCGATGGCATCCGTCACCTGATCCTGCCGGGGGTGACGCTGTCGCTACTGAACATTGCGATGGTCATCCGCCTCACGCGTGCCGGCACGCAAGAGGCGATGCTGCAGGACTACGTCAAGTTCGCGCGTGCCAAGGGGCTGTCGAACACGCGCATCGTCGGCGTGCATGTGCTCAAGAACATCCTGATTCCGATCGTGACGGTGGTGGGGCTGCAGTTCGGCTCGGTCATCGCGTTCTCGATCGTCACCGAGTCGATCTACGCGTGGCCGGGCATGGGCAAGCTGATCATCGATTCGATCCAGCTGCTCGATCGCCCGGTGATCGTCGCGTACCTGCTGGTGATCGTGGCGCTGTTCATCCTCATCAACCTGGTGGTCGATCTCGTCTATGGCGTGCTCGACCCGCGCGTGCGCCTGTCCGAGAGCCGGGGCTGACATGACGACTTCCACATCCACCGCCGCCAAACCGGCCGCCGAAGAAACCCCGCTGCGCCGCTTCGTGCGCCAGTTCTGCGCCAGCCGCATCGCCGTGATTGGCGTGATCGTGCTGGCCATCATCATCATCGTGGCGATCTTTGCCCCGTGGATTGCGCCGCAAAACCCGTACGACCTCGCCAAGCTGGACGTGCTCGATTCGCGCCTCGCGCCCGGGGAGAAATCCGGCGAGGGCATGACCTTCCTGCTCGGCTCCGATGACCAGGGCCGCGACATCCTTTCCGCCATCCTGTATGGCCTGCGCATCAGCGTGGGGGTGGGCGTGGTGAGTACGATGTTCGCACTGGTACTCGGTACGGTGCTCGGGCTGATCGCCGGTTTTGCGGGCGGCCGCATCGAGTCGCTCATCATGCGCGTGGCCGATCTGCAGCTGTCGTTTCCGCCGATCTTGCTGGCGTTGATCCTGCTCGCACTGCTCAAGCCGGGCATCACCAATATCGTGATCGCACTGGTGGCGGTGCAGTGGGCTTACTACGCGCGCACCACGCGCAGCGCCGCGCTGGTCGAGCGCCGGCGCGAGTACATCGAGGCGGCGCAGGTGCTGGGCCTGCCGCCGTCGCGCATCATGTTCCGCCACCTGCTGCCGAACTGCCTGCCGCCGCTGATCGTGATTGCCGCGCTGCAAGTCGCATCCGCCATCACGCTGGAGGCGACGCTGTCCTTCCTCGGCCTGGGTGTGCCGATTACGCAGCCGTCGCTTGGCCTGCTGATCGCCAACGGCTTTCAATACATGCTGTCGGGCAAGTACTGGATCAGCTTCTTCCCCGGGCTGGCGCTGCTGCTCACCATCGTGTCGATGAACCTGGTGTCGGACCAGCTTCGCGACGTGCTCAACCCACGCCTGCAAACGCTATGACGACGCCCGCTTCTAGCAAACCGACGCTCGTCGTCGAAGGCCTGAAAACCGAGTTCGTTACGCGCGGCGGCATTGCGCGTGCGGTGGACGACGTGTCGTTCACCGTTGGCCGCGGCGAAATCATGGGCCTGGTCGGTGAATCCGGCTCAGGCAAGTCGATGACGGGCTATTCGATCATGGGTCTTGTGGATGCACCGGGCCGCGTGGTCGGCGGACGGATCGAGCTGACCGGCCGCGATGGCAAGACGCACGATCTGCGCAAGCTCTCTGCCGGCCAGATGCGCGACATGCGCGGCAACCGCATCGCCATGATCTTTCAGGACCCGATGATGACGCTGAACCCGGTCCTGCGCGTCGACACGCAGATGATCGAGGCGGTGCTGGCCCACCAGCGCGTGAGCAAGGCGCAGGCGCGCGAGATGTCGCGCGAAGCGTTGGCGCGGGTCGGCATTCCGTCGCCGGACGAACGGCTGAACGCTTATCCGCACCAGTTCTCGGGCGGCATGCGTCAGCGGGTGGCGATTGCCATTGCGCTGCTCAACAAGCCCGATCTGATCATCGCCGACGAGCCGACCACAGCGCTGGACGTCACCATCCAGGGCCAGATCCTGGCTGAGGTGCAGACCCTGTGCCGCGAGAGCGGGACCGCGCTGATCTGGATCACGCACGACTTGTCGGTAGTCGCTGGTTTGGCCGACAGCGTGTGCGTGATGTACGCCGGCCGCATCGTGGAACAGGGCAGCGTGCAGCAGGTGCTGGAGGCGCCGCGCCATCCGTACACGTTCGGGCTGATCGCCTCGGCGCCGTCGCGCAACCCGCGTGGCGCACCGCTGCGGCAGATTCCCGGCATGACGCCGTCGCTGCTGGCGCTGCCCACGGGCTGTGCGTTCCGCGAGCGCTGCGCCTTCGCCACCGACATCTGCAAGCAGACGCCCTCACTCGATGTGCTCGACGATGGCCGCGCACTGCGCTGCTTCCACCCCGTAACCGTCCGCCCCGAGGAGACCACCGCATGAACGCCAAGCATCCCGAACACGATGCGGCTGCGCGCATGGGGACCAGCGAGGCGACGTCCACGGAACCGCTGGTGCCGATCCTCTCGCTGCAGGGTATGTCGAAGCGCTTCGTGAAGGGGCTCGACATTTCCGCACGCATCGCCAACTGGTTTGGCGCCGGCGTGCAGGAAGAGGTGGTGCACGCGGTCGACCATGTGGATCTCGATATCGCTGCGGGCGAAGTCGTTGGCCTGGTTGGCGAATCCGGCTGCGGCAAGTCCACACTCGGCCGCCTGGCCGTGGGCCTGCACAAGCCGACCGCCGGCACGCGCCTGTGGAAGGGCGTGGACCTTGACCGCCTGCCGCCCGAGCGCCGCCGCGAGAAGCAGCTCGCCATCCAGATGATCTTTCAGGACCCGTACGCGTCGCTCAACCCGCGCATGCGTGTGCAGGACATCGTCGGCGAGGCACCGGTCGTGCACGGTATGGTCGGTGCCGCTGCGCAGCGTGATTACGTGGCCGACATGCTCACGCGCGTCGGCCTGGACCCGAGCGTGATGCGCCGCTTTCCGCATCAGTTTTCGGGCGGGCAGCGGGCACGCATCGGCATTGCGCGGGCGCTGGCCGTCAAGCCCGAGTTCCTGGTCTGCGATGAATCGGTGGCGGCGCTGGATGTGTCGATCCAGGCCCAGGTGCTGAACCTGTTCATCCGCCTGCGCGAGCAGTTGAACCTCACGTACCTGTTCATCAGCCACGACCTGGGCGTGGTCAAGCACGTGAGCGATCGCGTGGTCATCATGTACCTCGGCCGGGTAGTGGAGTCGGCGCCCACGGAAGCGATCTTCGCGTCGCCCAACCACCCGTACACGCAGGCACTGCTGGCTGAAGCGCCTACACTCGAAGTCCGCAAGAAGACCTACGTGGCGATCTCGGGCGAGATTCCCTCGCCGCTGCATCCGCCCACCGGCTGCCATTTCCACCCGCGCTGCCCGCATGCCATGCCGCGCTGCAAGACCGAGCAACCGGTGCTCAAAGAGATCGCACCACTGCGGTTTTCAGCCTGCCATCTGAACGATCAAGCCTGAACGATCCAGCCCAAATCGCGCGCTCACCACCATGTCCATCGCCATCCAACAGCCGTCCGATGAGGTTCTGCAACTGATCCGTACGCTGGTGGCGTTTGACACCGTCAGCCGCAACTCCAACCTCGGCCTGATCGAATGGGTGCGCGACCGCCTGCGCGCCCAAGGTGCCGAGTGCCGCCTGACCTACGACGCGACCGGCGGCAAGGCCAACCTGTTCGCCACGCTCTCGCCTGGGCGCAAGCCGGGGCTGGTGCTCTCTGGCCATACCGACGTGGTCCCTGTCGACGGCCAGCCGTGGGACACCAACCCCTTCGACGCACAACTGCGCGATGGCCGCCTGTACGGGCGCGGCACTGCCGACATGAAGAGCTTCATTGCCGTTGCACTCGCGCACGTGCCCGACTTCATGGCGGCAGGGGAGCGAGGGGGTGACGCCAGCTTCCACCTCTCTCTGTCGTACGACGAAGAAATCGGCTGCGTCGGCGTGCGTGGCCTGCTGCGCGATCTGGAGGCCAACGGCATCCGGCCTGCCGGCTGCATCGTCGGCGAGCCCACCTCGATGCGCGCCATCGTCGCGCACAAAGGCAAACGCGAATACCGCTGCTGCGTGCGCGGCAAGGAGGCGCACTCGGCGCTGACGCCACAGGGCGTGAACGCCATCGAATTTGCCGCGCTGCTGATCGCGCATCTGCGCACCATTGCCGCGCGACTTGAAGCGGAGGAGGCGCGTGACGGTGCCTTTGTCGTTCCGCATACCACGCTCAATACCGGCACGATCCAAGGCGGCATCGCCACCAATGTGGTGCCGCGCGATTGCGAATTCACCTTCGACTTCCGCTACCTGCCCGGCACCGATCCGGACCGGCTGTTTAGCGAAGTCGAGCGCTACGCCCACGACACACTGCTGCCGCAAATGCGCCGCATCGCCAGCGACGCCGACATCAGCTTCGCCATCAAAGCCAACACACCGGGCCTATCGATCGCGCCGTCACATGAACTCGTCGCGCTGGCCCAAGCGTTGGCTGACAACCGCGGCACAGCAGGCAAGGTTGATTACGGCACCGAGGCCGGCCTGTTCTCCCGCGCGGGCATCCCCACGGTGGTCTGCGGCCCCGGCAATATCGAACAGGCCCACAAGCCCAACGAATACATCGAACTCACGCAGATCGCCCAATGCGAGGCGTTCATGCGGCGGCTGGCACAGCGGCAGCCGCAGTTGCAACCCGCATGAGGCGAGGGGCAACACACCACACCTACCGCTGCCAGCCGCCAAAGCGCCACGAGCACCTCACAGATGGTGTGGCCGTACCTGCCCTAGATGGCGCCTTGAATTTCTGTTGCAGAGAGGAAAAAGGAAGGGGAACTGTCTGAGCGAAGCGAGTTTTCCCCTTCCCCTCTCTGCGACAGAAATTCAAGGAGGCTTTCGCCATCTCGGGCGCGCCTCTCTTTGCTTACTTTCTCTGGCAAGACAGAGAAAGTGAGTCGCCCCCGGCAGGGGGCGAAAGGGAGATGGACCTCACTCCTCCGAACGCGAGCCCAAAACCGTCACTCACGACAGTCTGAGGCTCAACGATGAGGGTCAAACCGTCACTCACGACAGTCTGAGGCTCAACGATGAGGGTCAAACCGTCACGCACGACAGTCTGAGGCTCAACGATGAGGGTCAAACCGTCACTCACGACAGTCTGAGGCTCAACGATGAGGGTCAAACCGTCACGCACGACAGTCTGAGGCTCGGCGACGAGGGGTAAACCGTCACGCACGACAGTCTGAGGCTCAACGATGAGGGGTAAACCGTCACGCATGACAGTCTGAGCCTCACTCGCCAGTGTTGAACCGCCGCCTTTGAGCCATGCGGCGCGGCAGTCAGGGCTTGGACCGCCGTGCGCGGTTTCCAAGCCTCCAGGGTTCAGCGAATCACCTGCCCACTCGAATTGATGATCGTCATCTCGACAAACTTCGAGCCCACGTGGCTGCTCGGCGAGAAGTTGACGTTGAACCCGCCCACGTCGTAATTGCCCATCGACTCCAGCGCCCCGATGAACTTCTCGCGCGTGAGATCGCGCCCTGCGCGCTTGAGACCTTCCACAAACACGCGCGCGGCGACATAGCCCTCGATGCTGCCGTAGTCGAAATCGGTAATGCCTTCTGCCTTGAGCAGCTTCTGGTAATCGCGCACCAGCGGCGACGCACCGCTATATGGATACGGCATCACCTGCGAGATGATCACGCCGCCGCCGGCCTTGCCCAGCGCATTGGCCAGCGCCTTGGTGCCGACAAACGACACGTTGTAGAACTGGCCCCCGTAGCCCTGTTCCTGCGCACCCTTCACGAGCGCGGCCACGGTCTGGTAAGCGCTGATGACGACGATGGCATCCGGCTTTTGCGCCAGCACGGTGCTGATGGCTGCCTTCACGTCCGTGGTGTTGCGCACCACGCTGGCTTGCGCGACCAAGGCCACGCCCTGGCTGGCGGGCAGCTTCAGTGCACGTTGCACGCCCTCGATGCCGGCCTTGCCGTAGGCATCGTCGTTATAGACCACCGCAATGCGCTTGAGCCCCGTCGTGTGGATTTGCTGGACGATGGCGGCGGTCTCGTCGTTGTAGCTGGCACGCACGTGGAACACGTTGCGCGCGAACGGCTCACGCAGCGCCGACGCACCCGAGTACGGCGCAAAGAACGGCACGCCTGCCGGGTTCGCCACCTTGAGCGCGGCCAGGCTGGTGGGCGTGCCCACGTAGCCGAACAGGGCGAAGACCTTGGTGTCGTCGATCAGCGTCTTGGTATTGCGCGCGGCCGCGTCGGGCTCATAGAAGTCGTCGAGCACCTTCAGCTCGATCTTGCGGCCATTGACGCCGCCCGCCGCGTTGACGGCGTTGAAGTACAGCTTGGCGCCGCGGTTCATCTGCTGGCCGAGCTGGGCGGCCGGGCCGCTCATCGGCGCGGATTGGCCGACGACGATGGTGTCGTTGGTGACGCCGGTTTCTGCCTGTGCCGGACTTGCGGCTGCCATTGTTGTGATGCTGATGGCGCTGACTGCGAACGCCGCCAGCCGCCGCGTGATGCTGCGTGCCTGCATGGCTCTTCCCCCGAAGAAAGTTACATTTGTATTGCCGGCATCATAGCGAAACAGGCTGGGCTGGCAAACCACATGGGGGTGTTTACGGCAGTTTTGAGCGTTTTTGAGACACAAAAGCCGCGTGATGTGCGCGGCTCCTTTCAACAGCGGGGGCGACGTCGCGTCAGCTTGCCTCGGCAACGCGGCGCTTCATCACCGCCAGTAGCACCGCGGTGATGACGGTGCCCGCCACCAGGGCGATCACATAGCCGCCCAGGTGCGTGACGGCATTCGGAATCGGCAGCACGAAGGCGCCCCCGTGCGGTACGCGCAACTCCACCCCGAACAGCATCGACAGCGCACCCGTGCATGCCGAACCGATCACCAGGGCGGGAATCACCCGCAACGGGTCACGTGCCGCGTAGGGGATGGCGCCCTCGCTGATGAAGGCGAGGCCAAGCACGGCGGTGGCGCGGGCGGCTTGGCGCTCGTCGCTGGTAAAGCGCGAGGGGAACAGCCATGCCGCCAGTGCGATGCCCAGCGGCGGCGTCATGCCGGCGGCCATGGTGGCGGCCATCGGCGTGTAGACCTGGGCGCCGATCAAGCCCGTGCTGAACGCGTAGGCAGCCTTGTTGATGGGGCCGCCCATGTCGAAGGCCATCATGCCGCCCAGCAGGGCGCCCAGCGGTACGGCGTTTGCGCCCTGCATGCCGCGCAGCCATTGGGTGAGCGAGCCCAGCAATGCCGCCACCGGCGCACCCACCACGTACAGCATCACCAGCCCTGTGAGCAGGCAGCCCAGCACCGGCAGGATCAGCACGGGCTTGAGGCCTTCCAGATTGCGCGGCAGCTTCAGCCAGCGGTTGATCGCATCCGTGCCGTAGCCGGCCACGAAGCCCGCCACGATGCCGCCAATGAAACCCGCCCCCAGACTGGCCGCCAGCATGCCGCCGACCATGCCCGGTGCAATGCCGGGCCGGCTGGCGATCGAATACGCGATATACCCGGCCAGCGCCGGCACCATCAACGCAAAGGCCGACTTGGCGCCGATCTGGAACAGCGCGCCGCCCAGCGTGCCGCTTGCCGAAGCCTCGGTCACGTAGATGCCGCCGAGCGCAAAGGACAGCGCAATCAAGATGCCACCCGCCACCACGAAGGGCAGCATGAACGACACGCCGGTCATCAGGTGCTTGTACGGGCCGGTGCGCTGTCGTTCGACGGGGGCGGCGGCGTTGGCCGACCCGGTGGCAGAGGCTTCCGCCTTGGCCTCGTCCAGGGCGCGGCGGATCAGCGTCTGTCCGTCGTGGATGGCCGCCTTGGTGCCGGCCCGGAAGACGCGCTTGCCGCCAAAGCGCGACGCGTCGACTTGCGTGTCAGCGGCAATCAAGACGAGGTCGGCATTCGCAATGGCTTCGGCAGACAGCGTGTTTTGCGCGCCCACCGAGCCTTGCGTTTCCACGTGGATGGCGTGGCCCAGCGCGGCAGCGGCTTGCGTCAATGCTTCGGCCGCCATGAAGGTATGCGCGATCCCGGTCGGGCACGAGGTGATGGCGACGATGCGCTTCGGCGTTGCCTGGGCGGCGGGCGCCGGCGCGCCGTGGACCATGCGTTCGAGCACGGCGCGCGCATTGTCGAGCACCTCGTCGATCGTGACCTCGATCGTGCGTGGGTTGGCCTGGCGCGCGGCGTTGTCTGGCGAGACGCCCGCCCACACGACGGCATCGGCCGTCGACAGGGCTTTGGTATCGACCGTGGGCAGCGTGTCCGGGCCGCGCACATCTACGTCGAGCTTGCAGCCGGATTCGCGTGCGGCGTGGCGCAGGGCGGCCCCGGCGAGCATGGCGCGGGTGGTGCGGCCGTCCGCGCCGAGAATTGCCAACAGGTTTGCCATGGTCGGCTCCTTGATCTGATTGACTGCGGGCGCTCAGGCCACGCGTTGCATGCGGACTGCGGCGGCGCGTTCGCGCACCTGCGCGGGTGCCGGCAGGTGGGGCCCAAGGCGCTGCAGCTTGCAGGCGGCAAAGGCCACGGACAGGCGCACGGTGTCTTCGGTGCTCGCGCCGGCATGCCAGCCGGCCAGCACGCCGGCCACCATGGCATCGCCTGCGCCCACGGTGCTGGTGGCGCGCACGGGCGGCAGGCTGGCCTGCCACGTGCCGTCTGCGGTGACGAACAGCGCGCCGTCTTCGCCGAGCGAGACGATGACCTGTGCGACCCCGCGCGCATGGATGCCGCGTGCCGCGTCTACGACGTCTGCCAGCGCGGGCAGCGCGGCGCCGGCCCACAGTTCCAGCTCATGCCGGTTCGGCTTGACGGCCGTGGGCAGGGCATCGCGTGGTGCCGCCAGCGCCTGCGCGAGCGGCGCACCGCTGGTGTCGAGCAGGGTGCGCAGGCCGCGTTGGTTCAACCGTGCAAGCAACTGTGCATAGGTATCGGCGGGCAGCCCGCCCGGCAGGCTGCCGCACAGCGCAACGCCTGCCACGTCAGCAACCGCGTCGATGCGTTTGCACAGCGCTTCCACATCCGCTTGCGTGGCGTCGATACCGGGCAGGTTGATGTCGGTGGTCTGCCCGTCGGAGGCATCGCTGATCTTGATGTTGGTTCGGTTGCTGCCCGGCACGCGGTAGAAACCGTCGAGCACGCCCTTGCGCGCGAACAGCGCTTCGAACAACTCCGCGTTGGCGTCGCCCAGCAGGCCGGTGGCTACTACGGGCACGTGCCAGTCGGCCAGACAGCCGGCCACGTTGACGCCCTTGCCGCCGGCCTGGTGCGTGACGCTGCGGCCGAGGTTGACGCGGCCGCGTTCGAGGTGGTCCAGCCCGACCGTCATGTCGATGGCCGGGTTGAGGGTGACGGTGACGATGCGGGCGCTTGGTTTCGTGCTCATGCTGCGGCCTGCTCCTTGCCGATGGCCTTGGGCATGGCGGCTTCCAGTGCGCGCACGTCCTGAGCGGACGCGCAGGCGAGGGCACGGTTGGCCAGCGCACTGAGCGCGGTGAAGTCCGCCTCGCGCAGCCGCGCCTTGACGGGCGGAATGTCGCGCGGGCTCATCGACAGCTCGTGCACGCCCAGGCCGGTCAGCAGCAACGCGCCGAACGGATCGCCCGCCAGGCCGCCGCACACGCCCACCCAGCGCTTCTGGCGCGCCGCGCCTTGCACGGTCTGTTGGATCAGGCGCAGCACGGCGGGGTGCAGGCTGTCGGCCTCGGCGGCGAGGTCCGGGTGCTGGCGGTCGATTGCCAGCGTGTATTGCGTGAGGTCGTTGGTGCCGATGGAGAAGAAGTCGACATGCTCGGCCAGCCGATCGGCCAGCAGCGCAGCGGCGGGCACCTCCACCATGATGCCGAGCGGCACGTGGGGCGCGTTCACTTGCGTGCGGATGCGCTCGCATGCGGCACGCAGGGCGATGACCTCGCTCTCCGAGGTGATCATCGGGAACATGATCGAGAGGGTGCTGCTATCGCCATGCTCGCCGGCATCACGCGCGGCGCGATACAGCGCACGCAACTGCGGCTCCATCAGGTCGGGCCGGCGCAGCAGCAGGCGGGCGCCGCGCACGCCCAGGAAGGGGTTTTCCTCGGTGGGCAGGTTCAGATGCGGCACCTGCTTGTCGCCGCCGATGTCGAGCGTACGCACGATCAGCGGACGACCGTTCAGCGCCTTGAGCATCTCGGCGTAGACGGCGTACTGGGTGTCTTCGTCGGGCGTGTGGTCGCGTTCGAGGAAGAGGAATTCCGTGCGCATCAGGCCCACGCCTTCCGCGCCCAGGGTGATGGCCTCGGCAGCCTGCGCGGGCAGGTTGACGTTGGCGGCGATCTCCACCGTATGGCCGTCGCGGGTACGCGCGGGCAGGCTGCGTTCAGCCTGTTCGCGTTGCGTGCGCGCGGCGTCTTCTTGCAGCCACGCACGCGCGCTGGTGACGGTGGCGGCGTCCGGGTCCAGCACCATCCGGCCGCCGGTGCCATCCACGATGACCTGGGTGCCAGGCGCCACATCCAGTACAGCGGGGCCGGCAGCCACCACGGCGGGAATGCCCAGCGTGCGCGTCAGGATGGCGGTGTGCGAGGTCGGCCCGCCTTGCGCGGTGACGATGCCGAGGATGCGGCGCGTATCCAGCGCGGCGGTGTCTGACGGCGACAGGTCGGCCGCAACCAGGATGCACGGCGTGTCCGGCAGTGTCTGCGACGTGCCCCGCAACGCTGGATCGATGTGTCCCAGCACGCGCCGTCCCACGTCGCGCAGGTCTGCCGCACGCGCGGCCAGCAGCGGATTGCCCAATGCGGCCAGCCGCTCCGCCAGCCGCTCCACCGCCTGATGCCACGACCACGCCACGCCGTGGCCTTCGACCATCGCCTGGCAGGTCAGTGTCATCAGGTCGGTATCGCCCAGCAATTCCGCTTGGGCCTTGAAGATGCCGGCTTCGGCCTCACCGATGCGGCTGGCGGTGTCGTGGGCGAGGGCGGCCAGTTCGGCGCGAGTGTCGGCCAGGGCCTTGTCCAGCAAGTCGCCGCCCGTGCTGAGTGTGACGGGGTGATCGGGCACCGTGGCCGCGCCATGCTGCAGCACGTGGACAGGCCCGATCGCCAGCCCCGGGCTTGCCGCAATGCCGCCGATGGCGGGCGCAGCGGCATCGGCTTGCCAGCCATGCACGGTCTGGCGGGCACGGGCCGCTTGCGTATCGCGCGCGGCCTGGGCCCGTTCCTGCGCGGTCAGGCCGCGGATGGTGTGCTGCAGGCTGTCGAGCGCGGCGGCCGCATCTGGGCCTTCGGCAGACAGCGTCAGCGTGCTGCCGACGGCGAGCCCCAATTGGAGCAGCGCGACAAGGTTCTTGGCATCGGCCGTCTCATCACCATGGCGGACCTGGATGCGCGCAGCAAACCGGCGCGCGGCTTCCACCCACTGCGCGGCGGGGCGGGCGTGCAGGCCGCTGGGGTAGTCCAGCACGAGCGTGCGCTGCTCGGCGAGGTCCGTGCCCGGGGCGCTGGCCACCGGGGCAGGTGCGTCGCTGGAGAGCGCGGCGACGATATCTTCAGCGTTCTGCGTGGTGAAGAGCTGCCGCAGGCGTGCGTCATCGTTGAGCAGGCGCGTCAGCCGGCGCAGCAGTGCGATGTGCTCGTCCGATTGCGCGGCAATGGCGAAGACCAGATGCGTGGTCTGCCCGGGGTGCCACTCCAGCCCATCGGGAAACTGCAGCACGGCAATGCCCGTCTGGCGGATCAGGTGACGGTCTTCGCCCATGCCGTGCGGGATGGCGACGCCGTGGCCGAGGAACGTATTGGCCACGGTTTCGCGGCGCAAGAGGCTGTCGATATAGGCGGGGTCGATGCAGCCGGAATCGGCCAGCAACTGGCCGGCGGCGCGGATGGCGCTGGCCTTGTCGGTGGCGTGCTGCTGCAAGCGGATGCGTTCGGCGCAGATCAGGGCGGAAGCCATGCGGCGGGGTCTCCTGCGGCTGCCGGGCTCGTACGGCCCAGCATACATGTCATCAATGATGGCGAATTGAAATCGATTACAGTTGGGGTGTCAATGTGCGGTGCCGCGTAAAGTGACGGGCATTCCGCTGTTTACGGGGTTTTCCCTGAGATTGGCCGACATTGGTGGTGGTGTCGCCTTTCGCTATCATGAGGTTTTTGTGGAAACGATTTCAGCATGACGGTTCGGATCAAGGACGTGGCAGCGGCGGCGGGCGTGTCGGTGGCGACCGTGTCGCGTGCGCTGGCCGGCGGCCCGGTGAGCGTGGAATTGCGCAAGCGCGTGGATGCGGCCGTGGCGGCGTCGGGGTACCGGCCGAACCTTTCAGCGCGGCGGCTGCGCTCGCAGCAGGCGCAGACCGTCGGGCTGATCGTGTCGGACATTCGTAACCCGTTCTTCACCAGCGTCAGCCGGGCGGTGGAAGACGCGGCGTATGCCGCCGGCTTGCGTGTGATCCTGTGCAACTCCGACGAAGACCCCGAGAAAGAAGCGATGTACCTGCGCCTGATGGCGGAGGAGCGTGTGACCGGGGTGATCCTCTCGCCCACGCGGGGGATTGCCGAAGCGCAGCAACCAGTGGACCTGGGCTACCCGGTGGTGCTGATCGACCGCGCCGGCCCGGCCTGTGGCGTCGATGCCGTGGTGCTCGACAATCAGCAGGCTGCGCAAGGGTTGGCTGAGCACCTGGCATCGCAGGGCTATCGCCGCATCGGCGGGCTGTTCGGGCGCACCAGCAGCACCGGCGCCGAGCGCCAGGCTGGGTTTGCCTCTGCACTGGCGCGCAATGGGCTGACGGCCGAAACGCGCTTCATCCTGCCCACCGCCGAGGCGGCTGAGGCCGAAACGCTGGCGTGGCTCTCCAGCGGTGAGCGGCCCGATGCGCTGGTCGCCAGCAACGCGCAATCGCTGCTGGGGGTGCTGCGGGCGCTGCGCCGCCTGTCGCTGGAAGTGCCGCGCGACATCGCCGTGGCGGGCTTTGATAACGAGCCGTGGACGGAACTGGCTGGCCCCGGGATCACCGTGATCGAGCAGCCGGTGTACGACATCGGCCGCATGGCCATGGCGATGTTGCAGGATCGTCTTGCCCAGCCCGACCTGCCAACGCGCCGTGTCTTGCTGACCGGGCGGTTGGTCACCCGAGGTTCCACGCCCCAGCGTGGCGTGTAGCGCGCGATTACAATTTCCGGATCATCGCGGCCGCATAGGTTATCGGGCCGCCACTACTCCGGAGTCCCCGATGTCCACCCAAGTCATCCGTGCCGCCTGCCCGCACGACTGCCCAGACACCTGCGCCTTGCTCGTCACCGTGGAGGACGGCCGCGCCACTCGCGTGCAGGGCGATCCGGACCACCCGACCACGGCCGGCGTGCTCTGCACCAAGGTCAACCGCTACACCGAACGCACGTACCACCCGAACCGCCTGCTCACGCCGATGAAGCGCGTGGGCGCGAAGGGCGAAGGCAAGTTCGAACCCATCACCTGGGACGAGGCGCTCGACACCATCGCCGCGCGCCTGGGCGACATTGCGGCGCGCAAACCGGAAGGCATCCTCCCATACAGCTACGCCGGCACCATGGGGCTCGTGCAGGGCGAAAGCATGGCCGCGCGCTTTTTCCACAAACTGGGGGCGTCGCTGCTTGATCGCACGATCTGCGCGTCGGCTGGCGCAACGGCGCTGCGCTATACGTATGGTGCGAGCCTGGGCATGGACATCGAGCACGTGCAGGACGCCAAGCTGATCCTGATCTGGGGCGCCAACCCGATCGCGTCGAACCTGCATTTCTGGACGCGTGCGCAGGAAGCCAAGCGGCGCGGCGCCACGCTCGTCGCCATTGACCCGTATCGATCGCTGACGGCGGAGAAGTGCCATCACCATCTGGCCGTGCGCCCAGGCACCGATGCGGCGCTGGCGCTGGCGATGATCCACGTACTGATCCGCGACGATCTGCTCGACCACGACTACATCGCCAATCACACGCTGGGCTTTGAAGCGCTGCGCGAGCGTGCGCAGTTGTACACGCCGGAATATGCGGCCGCGCTGTGCGGCGTGGATGCGGCAGATATCGAGTGGCTGGCCAAGCTGTATGGCACGACCGTCGTGCGCGACAAGCAACCGGCCGCCATCCGCCTGAACTACGGTATGCAGCGCGCGCACGGCGGCGGGCAGGGCGTGCGTGCGGTGGCGTGTCTGCCGTCGCTGGTGGGCGCGTGGCGCGATGCGGCGGGCGGGCTGCAGCTGTCCACGTCGGGTTTCTTCCCGGTTGATAACGCCAGGCTGCAGCGGCCGGACCTGCTACCAAGCTGGCCCAACGTGCCACGCACCATCAACATGAGCACCATCGGCGATGCGCTGTTGCATGCCGGCGATGCAGCATTCGGCCCGAAGGTGGAGGCGGTGGTCGTCTACAACAGCAACCCCGTGGCCGTGGCGCCGGACTCGCGCAAGGTGGCCGCCGGCTTTGCGCGCGAAGACCTCTTCACCGTGGTGCTGGAGCACTTCCAGACCGACACCGCCGACTACGCTGACATCCTGCTACCTGCCACCACGCAGCTCGAACACGTGGATGTGCACAGGGCCTATGGCCACACCTACGTGCTGGCCAACAATGCGGCCATCGCGCCGCTGGGCCAGTCGCTGCCGAACACCGAGATCTTCCGCCGTATCGCGCAACGCATGGGCTTTAACGACGCGTGCTTCGCCGATTCCGACGATGAGATTGCCGCGCAAGCCATCCGCCGCGATGATCCGGTCGCCGCGCATATCGACTGGGAAACGCTCAAGCGCGAGGGCTGGCAGAAGCTGGCGCACCCCGCCGCGCCGCTCGCGCGTGGCGGCTATCGCACGCCGTCCGGCCGCTGCGAGTTCTATTCCGAGCAGATGGCGAAAGACGGCCTCGACCCGCTGCCCGGCTACGTGCCGCCGTACGAATCGGCCATCAGCACGCCGGAGCTGGCTAAGCGCTATCCGCTGTCGATGATCTCGCCGCCGGCGCGCAACTTCTTGAACTCGACTTTCGTGAACGTCGACAGTCTGCGCAGCACGGAGGGCGAGCCGCACCTCGACATCCACCCCGACGATGCACAGGCACGCGGCGTGGTCGATGGTGAACTCGTCCGCATTTTCAACGACCGCGGCACCATGCAGGCGCGCGCCCGCGTGACGGACCGCGCCCGGCGCGGCGTGGTCGTCGGCCTGTCGATCTGGTGGAAGAAGCTCGCGCCCGACGGCACCAACGCCAACGAGCTGACCAGCCAGCGCTTGACCGACATGGGCCGGGCGCCCACCTTCTACGATTGCCTGGTCGAGGTCGCGCCTGTCGCGCAGGCCGCCTGACGAGGCCGCGATGCGTGGCGTTCGCGCGCTGTGCGTGATGCTGTCGCTGGCCGGTTTTGCACTGCTGACCGGCTGCGACACCCTCGGCTATTACTATCAGTCGGTCGCCGGGCACCTTTCGCTGATGGCGCAGCGCGAGCCGATCGACAAGGCCATCGAAGACGCCCGCATCGCGCACAACGACAAGCTCGCCAAGCGGCTGGAGGATGCCCGCAGCATCCGCATCTACGCCTCGCGCGAGTTGGCGCTGCCAGACAACGGCAGCTACCGCGTCTACGCCAATCTGAAGCGGCCGTTCGCGGTGTGGAACGTGTTTGCCGCGCCGGAGCTGTCGGTCAAGCTCAAGGAATGGTGCTTCCTCATCGTCGGCTGTGTGACCTATCGCGGCTATTACGACCGCACTGCCGCAGAGGCCTATGCCGACACGCTGCGCGCGCAGGGTTTGGACGTGGATGTGGCCGGCATTCCTGCGTATTCCACACTGGGTTATTTCGATGACCCGCTGCTCAACACCTTCGTCGGCCTGCCCGAAGGCGAGCTGGCGCGGCTGATTTTTCATGAGCTGGCGCACCAGGTGGCCTACGCCAAGGGCGATACCGCGTTCAACGAGTCCTTCGCCACCACGGTCGAGACGATTGGCGTCGCGCGCTGGCTGGCCGATGCCGCCACCCCGGAAACGCGCGCGGAATACGCCACATACGACGCCCGCCGCGTACAATTCCGCGCCCTGCTGTTGGCGTACCGCGATCGGCTGGAAGCGCTGTACGCGAGCTCGGTGTCCGACGAAGAGAAGCGAACGGCCAAGCGCGCCACCTTCGCGAGCCTGCAGACGGATTACGCCAAGCTCAAGGCAAGCTGGGGCGGCTATACCGGCTACGACCGCTGGTTTGCGCAGCCGCTGTCGAATGCGCACTTGGGCGCCGTGGCGAGCTACCTGGAATGGGTGCCCGCCTTCACGGCGCTGTACCAGCGGGACGGCGGCGACTGGGCGCGCTTCTATGCAGACGTCAAAGCGCTGGCGCGCGAGCCAAAACCCCAGCGGGACGCCGCGTTGCGCGCCTTGGCGCCCGCAGCGGGAAGTGATGCAAACGGCGGTTGATGCACCCCTTTTTAAGCGGCCTCAAGGGCCTGAGGGAACTGTCTAAGTTATTGTTTTGACACAAACATCCGCGTAGGATGCCGAAAAAAACGAACGACCATTCGCAAAATTCGCGAGTTCGCAAATTCGAATAATCGACAATCGCCCAGGAGACACACCCATGGATAAACCGTGGCTGAAGCAATACCCCGCTGGGGTGCCGGCCGACATCGATGCGTCGCAGTATCGATCGCTGGCCCATCTGCTTGAGGATTCGTTTCAGAAGAACCGCAACCGCCGTGCGTTTGAATGCATGGGCAAGGTGTTGACCTACGGCGAGATCGATACGTACTCGCGCCAACTGGCGGCATGGCTCCAGTCGCGTGGCCTGGCGCCCGGCGCCCGCGTGGCGCTGATGATGCCGAACGTGCTGCAGTACCCGGTGGCCCTGGCCGCCGTGCTGCGTGCGGGCTATGTGGTGGTCAACGTCAACCCGCTCTACACCCCGCGCGAGCTGGAACACCAGCTCAAAGACAGCGGTGCCGAAGCCATCATCATTCTTGAGAACTTCGCGACGACGCTGCAGCAGGTGCTGCCCAACACGCCAGTCAAGCACATCGTGGTGGCCAGCATGGGCGACATGCTCGGCGGCCTCAAGGGCATGCTCGTCAACTTTGTCGTGCGCAGCGTCAAGAAGATGGTGCCGGCGTGGGAGCTGCCCAACTGCATCCGCTTCAACACCGCGCTGCAAGAGGGCGCCAAGCAGACGCTCAAGCCGACCTCCGTGGGCCCCGACGACGTGGCCTTCCTGCAATACACGGGCGGCACGACCGGTGTGTCGAAGGGTGCGACGCTGCTGCACCGGAACATCGTTGCCAACGTGCTGCAGTCCGAAGCGTGGATGAATCCGGCGCTCACCAAGCCCGGCCGCGATGGCCGCATGCTGGCAGCGGACGAAGAGATTGTCACCATCACCGCGCTGCCGCTATATCACATCTTCGCGCTGACGGTGTGCTGTCTGCTGTCGATGCGCAAGGGTGGGCTGGCGGTGCTGATCCCGAACCCGCGCGACATCCCGGGCTTTATCAAGGTGCTCAAGCAGTACCGCTTCCACATGTTCCCGGCCGTGAACACGCTGTACAACGCGCTGCTGAACAACCCCGAGTTCAAGAGCGTCGATTGCTCCAACCTGCGCGTGGCCAATGGCGGCGGCATGGCGGTGCAGGAAGCGGTGGCCAAGAAGTGGCTGGAGGTAACGGGCTGCCCGATCATCGAAGGGTACGGCCTGTCGGAAACCTCACCGTCGGCCATCTGCAACCCGACCAACACGGACACCTTCTCGGGCACCGTCGGCCTGCCGATCCCGGGCACCGAAATCGCCATCCGCGACGACGAAGGCCGCGATCTGCCGATCGGCCAGGCAGGCGAGATCTGCATCCGCGGCCCGCAGGTCATGGCCGGCTACTGGAAGCGTCCGGACGAAACCGCCAAGGTCATGTACGCCGACGGCTTCTTCAAGACCGGCGACGTGGGTGTGATGGACGAGCGCGGCTACACCAAGATCGTCGATCGCAAGAAGGACATGATCCTGGTGTCGGGCTTCAACGTGTATCCGAACGAAGTCGAGGGTGTGGTGGCGATGTGCCCGGGCGTGCTGGAAGTGGCCGCCGTGGGCGTGCCGGACGTGCACTCGGGCGAGGTCGTCAAACTGTTCGTGGTGCGCCGTGATCCGACGCTGACTGAAGAGAAGCTGCAGGAGTTCTGCAAGGAACAACTCACCGGCTACAAGCGCCCGAAGTTCATCGAGTTCCGCAACGAGCTGCCGAAGACCAACGTCGGCAAGATCCTGCGTCGCGAACTGCGGGATGAGGCGATGAAGAAGCGGGCGTGAGTCTGCGTAGCTGCAAGGAAAAAGCCGCGATTCGTCGCGGCTTTTTTCATCGCGCTTCCGCCCCGAGCCACGGGTATTCGAGCTGAAGTGCCACGAATGCGGCCGTGTCGCTGCCGTGTCGTTGCGCGATGCTCGTCAGTGCCGTGTTCAGTGCAACGAGTGGCGGCTGGGCTGGCGTTGCGCCCATCAGCGGCTGCAGGGTCTGCGTGTCGGCATTGGCGCGGTCTGGCAAGAATACGAGGCCGCTCGCCAAGCGCACGCCAGTCAAGGTATCGGCGGTGCCCAGTACGCGTGTGAAGTACGTGCGGGCATGGGTGTCGGCTACCAGCGCCAGGGCGACATCGTCGTCGCCCGGACGCAGCGCGGCACCCAGACTCTCGCGCTGCCAGAGCACCACCATGTTGTGAGCGGCCGTGTACACGTGTCGCGGGCTGAGCCGGAAAGCCTCACTTGCATGCGCGCTGGACCAGTTTGGCGCACCAACCGCGTCGGCTACCACCTGCGCGCGCTCCGCACCGCCGAGCGTTTCGACCAGCGCCAGCGACACGGGCACTGACGCCGTGACACCAGTGGTGGTGACGATGCGGTCATCGACCACATAGCGCTGCCCCGACACCCATTCGGTCTGGGGAAATTGCCGCACGAGCGACTTGCGCGCATACCAATGAGCCGTCGCACGGCGACCCGCCAGCAGACCGGCACGTGCGAGCACCCAGACGCCATCGCATACGCCGATGATGCTGGCGCCCTTATCCCATTGCCGGCGAACCCAGGCGAGCAAGGCCGGGTCGTCGTCTTCATGCACCGCTGGAACCACCACGTAGTCGGCGCCTTCCGGAAAACGGGCGTCGAATGCCGCGACGTCGGTATCGGGCTGGACACGAAAGGCCGGGAACAGCTGGATCGGTCCGGCTTCCATGCCGACGGCATACACATCCGCCACGTCTGCGCGCTTGAGGATGCCGTAGGGCACCACGAAGTCCGTCAGCTCGGTGTTGGTGTTGTGCCCGATGACCGCCACCAGCGGTCGCGTGCGCCCAGGGTGACGTGGGTTGGCGGGGATGGCCGTTCGCACGGCGTGCGCTGCAACGGTATCCGGCGCTGCCGGCACGCCGCCCGGGTCGCGGTGGACTTGCTGCGCAAAGCAGGCCGCTAACCCCACGAGTAAAACGCACAAGACCCTGCCGACCATTCTTGTCATTCGAGCCTTACGTGGACGGGGGAGGGGCATGGAATCGGTGTCCGAGTCGAGGAAGGCGCAGGGTAGCTTGACCCCTCTAGTGGCAGCAATGACAATTCTTTGCCGATTTCTGCCACTTCCAGATGCGCCATTTCACTTCGTGATCCACGCCCACGCCCACGCAACCTCAACATCCGACGGGAGTGCCCACCCGTCATCACCGCGGGTTGTGGCCGTACTCGCCTATCCGCACGTGCAGATGCTGGACGTGGCCGGCCCCGCCGATGTGTTCGCCATGGCCAACGCCTTCCATGCGGAGCCGGCCTACCGGGTGGTGCCGGTTTCCTCAACGGGCGGCCTCGTGCGTTCCTCCAACGGCATCGCGCTGGAGACCGAGCCACTGGCGGCGCTGGCTCCCGCAGACGTCGACACCTTGATCATTGCGGGCGGCGAACGCGACGGGCTGGTTGTGGCCGCCACCGACGCGCCGCTGGCCCAATGGGCACGCAATACCTGTGCGTTGGCGCGGCGTTTCGGTTCGGTGTGCACCGGCGCGTTCGTGCTGGCGCAGTGGGGTTTGCTCGACACGCATCGCGCCACCACGCACTGGGCGTCGGCGCATTTGCTGGCGCGGTACTACGCAGACGTGGCCGTCGAGCCCGATGCGCTGTATGTGCAGGACGGCAAGGTGTGGACCTCGGGCGGCGTGACGGCCGGCATTGACATGTGCCTGTCGATGGTCGAACAGGATCTCGGGCGCTGGGTGGCCGCGCGGGTGGCCAAGCAGCTCATCCTGTCCGTGCGGCGGATGGGTAACCAATCGCAGTATTCACTGACGCTGGAAGCGCAATCTGGCCAGTACGCCGAACTGATTGACTGGCTGCGCGCGCACCTGCACGAGCCGATCGACGTGGAGCGCATGGCCGAGACCGCCGGCGAGGTTCCGCGCAGCTTTCACCGTCGCTTCCTCAAAGAAACCGGCATGACGCCGCGCGCGTTTCTCGAGACTCTGCGGCTACAGGCGGCCAAGGCGCGACTGGAAGCCGGGGAGTCCGTCAAACGCGCCGCGCGCGATACCGGTTTTGGCTCGGAAGCCCATTTGGCCAAGGCATTCCGGCGCCGGTTTGCGCTGACGCCTTCGTTGTACCGGGCACAGTTCGGGCATGGGGTGCAGACCTGATGTGCCCTTGAAGCTGAGATGCGTGATCGCGGCGAGGCGTTGCGCCGCGATCGCAGATGCCCCGCCTTAGCCCACGTACAGCAGGATGCTGATGAACTGGCACGCACTGCCCGCCAGCACAAACAAATGCCAGATGCCGTGAAAGTGCCGCACGCGCTCGTCAAAGACAAAGAAGCCGATGCCCGCGGTATAGAGCGCACCGCCTGCCACCAGCCACCACAGGCCCGCCGCCGGCAGCGCAGCCGCCAACGGCCCCATGGCAATCAGCACCAGCCAACCCATCACCACGTAGATCAGCAGCGAGAACACGCGCGTGCGGCGGCCGATCCAGAGCTCCTGGGCAATGCCGATGGCCGCCAGCGCCCAGTTGACGCCGAACAGCGTCCAGCCCCACGGGCCACGCAGCGTCACCAGCGCAAACGGCGTATAGCTGCCGGCGATCAGCAGGTAGATGGCGCAATGGTCGAGCCGCTGGAAGATGCTTTTAGCCGGCCCGCGCAGGCTGTGATACAGCGTCGAGATGGTGTAGAGCAGGACCAGCGTGGTGCCGTAGACCACGGAGCTGACCACCTTCCAGGCGTCGTGGTGCAGCGCCGAGGACGTTACCAGCACCGCCATGCCGGCGGCGGCAAGGATGGCGCCCGCCAGGTGGCTGAAGCCGTTGAAACGTTCTCCGTGATACATGCGTTGATCTCTCCAGGCGAACTCGGTGGATGCGCATTCTGGCGAACTACAATCCCGCCATGCCCACCACCGACCTCAAAATCACGCCCCATCTGTCCATTCCGGAATCGGAGCTGGTCGAGCGCTTCGTGCGCGCGAGCGGGGCCGGTGGGCAGAACATTAACAAGGTATCGACGGCGGTGGAACTGCGTTTTGATATCGCCCAATCGCCCTCGTTGCCGGAGGCTGTGCGTACTCGCCTGTTGGCAAAGCGCGACCGCCGTTTGACCGACGAGGGTGTCTTCGTGATCGACGCGCAGCGGTTCCGGACCCAAGACCGCAACCGCCAGGATGCCCGTGAGCGGTTGGCAGCGTTCATCGCGACTGGGTTGTCGGTGCCCAAGTTGCGCATTGCCACCAAGCCCACGCGCGCTTCCAAGATCCGCCGTTTGGAGGGCAAGCGCGCGCGTAGCGACATCAAGCGCGGGCGCTCCGGCGGCGGTTCGTGGGACTGACGCGGCTTACATCAAGCTCGCGTTGCGCGTCTCCCGCATGCAGAGCACGCCGATCAGGCTGACGGCCGCCGCCATCGACACATACATCCCCACCCAGCTTAAGCCGCCCTGTGCCGCCAGCACCTGCGCGATATACGGCGCAATCGACGCACCCAGAATGCCGCCCAGGTTGTACGACACGCCCGCGCCCGTGTAGCGCACGTTGGTGGGGAACAGCTCCGGCAGCAGCGCACCCATCGGCGCGAAGGTCACGCCCATCAGGAACAGCTCGATGATGAGGAACAGCGCCACCAGCGGCGTCTGGCCGCTACCGAGCAGCGGCGCCATCGTAAAGCCAGACAGGATGGCAGCGAGGATGCCGACAATCAGCACCGGCTTACGCCCAAAGCGATCTGACGCCCATGCGGAGAGCGGCGTCGCCAGCCCCATGAACACCACTGCCAGGCACAGCAGCCCCAGGAAGCTCGGGCGCGAGAAGTGCAGCGTGCTCACGCCATACGACAGCGAAAACACCGTCGAGATATAGAACAGCGTGTAGCACACCACCATGGCGAGCGCGCCCAGCAGCGTCGGCCACCAGTGGCGCGCCAGCAGTTCCGCGATGGGCACCTTCACGCGCGCTTGCCGATCGATCGCGGCCTGGAAGGCGGGCGTCTCGGCGATTTTCAAGCGCACATACAGGCCCAGCGCCACCAGCACCGCGCTCACCAGGAACGGAATGCGCCAGCCCCAACTGCGGAACTGTTCGTCCGACAGGGCGATCGCCAATCCGAAGAACAACCCGTTCGACGCCAGGAAACCCACCGATGGCCCCAACTGCGGAAACATGCCGAACCACGCACGCTTGCCCGCCGGCGCATTCTCGGTAGCGAGCAAAGCCGCACCGCCCCATTCACCACCCAGGCCAATGCCCTGGCCGAAGCGCAGCACGCACAGCAGGACCGGTGCAAGCGTGCCGATGCTGTCATAGCCGGGCACGAGCCCGATCAGGGTGGTCGACACACCCATCACCAGCAGTGACGCGACCAAGGTCGATTTGCGCCCGATGCGATCCCCAAAGTGACCGAACAGGAACGAGCCGATCGGCCGCGCAATAAAGGCGATGCCGAACGTGACAAACGCCGACAGCGCCTGCGCCGTGGCCGAGCCGTGCGGGAAGAACACCGGCCCGATCACCAGTGCTGCGGCTGTCGCATAGACGTAGAAATCGTAGAACTCGATAGCCGTGCCGATGAACGCCGCAAAGACGATGCGCGAGCGGCTTGTCTGGCTTGCCGCAGCAGTGGCGGGCGTGGCCAGAGTTGGCGAAGTCGAAGAGGACATAGGGGTCTCCCGTGGGGTTCGCGTTGTTGTGATTGTGAAGGCCGCCCATTGTGCGCCGGGCCGCAGGCTCGCTCAACGGCGGCCCATGCAAAAAGGCACCCGAAGGTGCCTTCCTGCGCCCGCCAAGGAGAGGGGCGGCGGGCAAAAGCGAAACAGCGCGTCAGAACTTGTGACGAATACCGACGGCCGCGCCCAGTTGGCTGTTCGACTCCGGCGTGATGAAGTACGTCTGCGACGCCGCCGGCAGATAGCCGATCGACTGCTGACCGGCGGCCGTCGGCGCATAGCCGATCGAATCCCAGTTGAGCGACGCATTGCGCGAGTAAGCCGCCGTGAAATACACGTCGGTACGCTTGGACAGGTTGTAGTCCGCAATGAAGTTCCACTGCTGCGGCTTGCGCGGGTTGACCACCGTGGTGCCAATGGTCGCTTCCTTGATGTTGTCGTAGTAGTACGACAGCGTCAGGCCCAGCGCGTTGGTCGCCTGGTAGTTCACGCCCAGCCAGTACAGGTCGTCGCGGTGCGGCAGCAGGGCCGACACGGCGCCCGTCGACTGGGTTTGCGTGTTGCCGTAGCGATAGCCGCCCATCACCTTGAGCGGGCCGACCGTGTAGCTGGCGGCAATCGCGGCGCGCTTGTCGCGTGCGTAGTCGTTGCCGCCGGACAGGCCCAGCGCTTCCGCCGCCGTCAGCACCTTCACTTCGTCATACGCCACGCCCAAACCGAACGGGCCGGCAAAGTAGTTCGCGCCGATACCGTAGGCCGAGTTGGCGGTCTGGCTGCCGGCGCGCTCGCCGAACGCCCAGTGGCCTTCGACCGTCAGCGGGCCGAACGCGCCGGTGTACTTGATCACGTTGTCTTCACGGAAGTTCGGACCCAGCAGACCGACCACCGGCTCAAACTGCGTGGCGTAACCGCTGGGCGAGAAGTTGGCCATCATGTCGAAGATCGTCGTGTATTGACGACCCAGCGTGATCTTGCCCCAGTTGCCTTGCAGACCGACGAAGGCTTGCCGGCCGAACAGGCGGCCGCCTTGCTGCAGCGTACCGGTGTCCATGCCGAAGCCCGACTCCAGCACAAACAGGCCCTTGAGCCCGCCACCGATGTCTTCGACACCGCGCAAGCCCCAACGGTTGGAAGACAGACCGCCCGCCTGCATCGCCAGGCGCGAACCGCTGCTGCCCGGAATGGCGACGCCCGCCGCCGTTACGTTCTGCTCATGGTTGACGTATTCGACGTTGGCGTCGACCACGCCATACAGCGTCACACTCGACTGCGCCTGCGCAACACCCGCAAACGTGCCCAGCACTGCCAATGCCAGCAGCGATTTCTTCATCGGTCGGTCTCCAGATCTTATGTATTGAGTTCGGTGGCAGGCAGACCCTCCGTTCCCGTCTTCCCGCCCCATGACTTTCAAACGAAGTCGCTAACTAATGTAGCAACGCGTTACAGGGCTCGGTCGAAATTTGCGAACGAATGTTCGTAAACGCCCGTTTGCTGTCTGATCGGGGCAACAGGCTGTTTCCGAATCAGAAATAGAAGCTCGATGTGCGCCGGCGATTCCTCGCGGTTTTGGATGCGATCCGCGCTCCAGCCGGGTTATCCCGTACAGTTGTGTTTGGTCGCCGTGGATCTGATCGCAAGCAAAGCCGAGCTGGCCGGCGGCCTTACAATGACGTCTGCGCCGCACCGTTGCTGCGGCGCGTTCTCAGGCTCGATCCGCATGCTCGATCATTTCCTCCCCGAATTCGACCGCGCCCTGCGCGCCGTGGCCGGCGTGACCCGCGCCAGCCGTCCGAACCCCGCCGATGCCGTCGTCTCCCAAATGGACGATGCCGCCAAGCTTTCCGAGGCCGATCGCCGCCATGCTGCCGGCTTGATGCGCGTGAACCACGTCGGCGAGGTCTGCGCCCAGGCGCTGTACCAAGGGCAGGCGCTCTTCGCGCGCGATCCTGCCATCCGCGCCCAGTTGGACGAAGCCGCGCGCGAAGAGGAAGACCACCTCGCCTGGTGCGCCCAGCGCCTGCAAGAGTTGAACGACCGCCCGAGCCTGCTCAACCCCCTGTGGTACGCCGGCGCCTTCGCCATCGGTGCCGTAGCCGGCCGCCTTGGCGACAAGATCAGCCTGGGCTTCGTTGCCGAGACCGAGCGCCAGGTCGAGCATCACCTCGACGGCCATCTCGACAAGCTGCCCGAACAGGACACTCGCTCGCGCGCCATCGTCGCCCAGATGCGCGACGACGAAATCCGCCACGGCGACAACGCGCGCCAGGCCGGTGGCATCGATCTCCCTGCGCCCATCCGACAAGCCATGCGTGCCGCGTCACGCGTCATGACTAGCACCGCCTACCGTATCTGATGCCCGCGCCGTCGCCCGACGGCGTGCCACGCTCCCCCGTTCGCCCGAGTCAGACCGTGGCGGTGTTTTGCGCGCCGCGAGGGTAGCGGCCGCGCGGCGTTCTCTCACGTGGTTTCTCCATAATCCACGCTATCTCCTTCATTTGATTGGGAAAAGTCTAGCGGGCTGTTTTCGGGGTCACGCTAAGTCATTGTTCTGATTGCAAATTTTCCCTCTCGCAGGCCCCCGCAAGCCTTGACCGCCTAAAATCGTTCCTCTAAAGTGGGAAACAGTGTCAGAAAGTGTAGTTTTGTGGTTTGAAGAGGCCGTTTTGAGGGCCAGTTGACGGCGGTACAGTCCGCTGTCCGGAGAGAGAATCCAACGTGTTCCAGGGTGCGTCGGCGCTGACGCTGGATGCCAAAGGGCGGATGTCCATTCCGTCGCGGCACCGCGAAGCGCTCCAGCTGCAGGCCGAGGGCCGGGTGACTGTGACCAAGCACCCGGACGGCTGCCTCATGCTGTTTCCGCGCCCCGAGTGGGAACGCTTTCGCGAGCGCATCGCTGCGCTGCCGATGGAAGCCCACTGGTGGAAGCGGATCTTCCTGGGTAGCGCTGCCGATGTGGAACTCGATACTGCAGGTCGTGTCCTTATCACCCCTGAACTACGCGCGGCGGCCGCCCTGGAGCGCGACGTGATGCTGCTCGGTATGGGCAGCCACTTCGAAGTCTGGGACGCCGCCACGTACACCGCGAAGGAGCAAGCCGCCATGGCGCAAGGCATGCCCGACGCCCTCAAGAATTTCTCCTTTTGATGACGCGAGATGACAACCCAAGCCAGTACGGGACTGCGCCATCAAACGGTGCTCTTAGACGAAGCGGTCGACGCGCTGATCTGGCGCGACGACGGTATCTATATAGATGGAACCTTTGGGAGAGGCGGGCACAGCCGGCTCATCCTGGAGCGGCTGGGGCCCGGCGGCAGACTTGTCGCCTTCGACAAGGACCCGGCAGCAATCACCGAAGCGGGCACCGTAGAGGATGCCCGCTTCGCTATTGAGCATGACAGCTTCGCGCAGATGGCCCCGTGCCTGGATGCGCGCGGCATTGAACGGGTGGCCGGCGTGCTGCTCGATCTCGGCATCAGCTCGCCGCAGATCGACGAAGGCGCACGTGGCTTCTCGTTCCGGATGGATGGCCCGCTCGACATGCGGATGGACACCACGCGCGGCATCACCGCAGCCCAATGGCTGGCTGAGGCTGATGAGCGCGACATTGCGAGGGTGATACGGGACTATGGGGAAGAACGGTTTGCTGTACAGATTGCAAAGGCGATTGTTGCTCGCCGGGGCCAATCCGGGGATCGAGGTCCTCTCGATCGCACATCCGAGCTTGCCGCGCTCGTGGCGCAAGCCGTCAAAACACGCGAGAAGGGTCAAGACCCTGCGACCCGCACCTTTCAAGCTTTACGGATTCACGTCAATCAAGAGCTTGCGGACCTCGAAACCGGTCTGAAGGCCGCCTTTGATCGTCTGGAACAGGGGGGACGTCTCGTCGTGATCAGCTTCCATTCGCTGGAAGACCGCATCGTCAAGCGCTTCATGCAGGCCCTGGCGCGCCCGGAGCAATCCGCCGCGCCGGAACTGCGTCGGGCGCCGCTGCGTGCGCATGAGCTGCCGGCGCCGCAGTTGCGCCTGCTTGGCCGTGTGAAGCCTTCGGAGGCCGAGGTGTCGGCCAACCCGCGCGCGCGCTCGGCCATCATGCGCGTGGCTGAGCGCTGCTGATCGACGAGGCCGCCGGATATGAACCGCCTGAACATGTTCCTGCTGACTGCGCTGGTGCTGTGTGCACTGTCGCTGGTCAACGCACAGCATCAGGCGCGGCAACTGTTTGTCGCGCTGGATCGCGCGCAGGCGGAAGAAAAGCAACTGAATATCGACTGGTCGCGCCTGCAATATGAGCAAAGCGCGCTGGGCAAGAGCGCTCGCATTGCCGACATTGCGAGCAAGCAATTGAAGATGTCGCCCGCGCAGGCGGGCCGCACGCAGTATCTGCAGGGGTTTGCTGATTTGCCGGCGCCGGAGGCTTCCTCCGTTGCGGCAAGCGCGCCCACGGCTTCTGGAGTTCAGCCATGAGCGGCGTACGCAAACCAAACGGCACCACGGCGCGCGCACGCCTGGGCCAGTTCTCGGCCAGCCCGGTGCTGGGCCTGCGCTTGCCGATGTGGCGCTCGAAGCTGGTCGTGTTCCTGATGTTCGCGGCGTTCGTGGCGCTGATCGGCCGTGCGCTGTGGATCCAGGGGCCGGGCAACCGCTTCTACGAGGCTGAAGGCAAGAAGCGCTTCCAGCGCACGCTGGAGCTGCCGGCCACGCGCGGCAAGATTCTGGATCGCAACGGCCTGGTGCTGGCGACTAGCCTGCCGGTAAAGGCCATCTGGGCCGTGCCGGAAGACGTGCCCGACAACGTGCCCAGCGCTGAGATGCAGAAGCTCGCCAAGCTGCTCGGCATGAACGGCAAGGAGCTGGCTGCCAAATTGGGCGAAGACAAGGGCTTCGTCTACCTCAAGCGGCAGGTGCTGCCGGATGTGGCCGACCAGATTGCCGCGCTCAAGATCGACGGCATCTATCAGACGCGTGAGTACAAGCGCTTCTACCCGGAAGGGGAGGCGATGGCGCACATCGTCGGCTTCACCAACGTCGAGGACAAGGGCCAGGAAGGCATGGAGCTGGCGCGCGAGTTGGACCTCGCCGGTGCGGCTGGCCAGCGTCAGGTGATCAAGGATCGCCTGGGCCGCGTGGTGGAAGACGTGGGCGTGCTCAAGGCCCCGCGCGATGGGCATGACCAGACACTCTCCATCGACGCCAAGATCCAGTACCTGACCTTCAACGAGATCAAGGCCGCGGTGGAGCGCACCAAGGCCAAGGCCGCCAGCGCCATCGTGCTGGATGCCCAGACCGGCGAGGTGCTGGCGCTGGCCAACTATCCGACCTACAACCCGAACGACCGCAGTCGCCTGTCGGGCGAACAGTTGCGCAATCGCGTGCTGACCGACACCTTCGAGCCCGGCTCGATGATGAAGCCGATCACCATCAGTCTGGCGCTGCAGCTCAAGCGCGTGACACCGACCACGCTGGTGCAGACCAACGGCAAATACAGCTTTGAAGGCGCCACCATTTCCGATACCGGCAACTACGGCACGCTGACGGTCGCGCAGGTCATTCAGCACTCGAGCAACATCGGCACGACCAAGATTGCGATGACGATGAAGCCGCAGGAAATGTGGGACATGTTCACCAGCGTCGGCCTGGGGCAAGCGCCCAAGATCGGCTTCCCGGGCGCGGTGGCGGGGCGGCTGCGCCCGGCCAACAAATGGCGTCGCATCGAGCAGGCGACCATGTCGTATGGCTACGGCCTGTCGGTGTCGCTGTTCCAGATTGCCCATGCGTACACGATCTTCGCGCACGACGGCGAGTTGATTCCCGTCACGATGTACCGCACCAACGGCCAGTCGCCGCAGGGCGAGCGCGTGATCTCGCCGGAGGTGGCGCGGCAAGTCCGTCAGATGCTGGAAACGGTGACGGCGCCCGGCGGCACCGCGCCCCAGGCGCAAGTGATGGGCTACCGCGTGGGCGGCAAGACCGGCACCGCCTGGAAGCACACCGGGCGCGGCTATGACCGCTCCAAGTACCGCGCCTCGTTTATTGGCCTGGCGCCGATGTCGAACCCGCGCATCATCGTGGCGGTGAGTGTGGATGAGCCCACGGTGGGCAACCGCTACGGCGGTGGGGCGGCCGGCCCGGTGTTCTCGCAGATCGCGGGGGGCACGCTGCGCGCATTGAACGTGCCGCCGGATTCACCCGTGCGTCAGCTCGTGATGACCCCGGACGTGCCGGAAGAACCGGTGGGGGGCTTGCAATGACCGCCAAGCCGACGTCCGCTCGTCCGTCCATCGCCTCGCGCCTCGCGCCCGTGGTGGATTGGCTGCGCGCGCAGGTGCCGGCAGGGGCCGATCTCACCAGCGACACGCGCAAGCTCAAGACGGGCGACGTGTTTGTCGCCTACGTGCTGGGCAACGTGCGCCAGCGTGGCGATGGTCGCCCGCACGTTCCGCAGGCCATCGCGGCCGGCGCCTCCGCCGTATTGGCCGAGGCCCATGGCTATGCGATGCCGGCCGATGCGCCTGTCCGCATCCTTCCTGTGGACGGCCTGGCCGAACTGGCGGGGCCTTTGGCGGCGCAGTGGTACGGCGTGCCAGGACCGGAGGCGCTGCGAGTGATTGGCGTGACGGGGACCAACGGCAAGACGTCGTGCTCGCAGTGGATTGCCCAGGCGTTGACCAAGCAGGGCGAGCGCTGCGCAGTGGTGGGTACGCTTGGCACCGGGTTTGTCGATGCGTTGCAGGTGACCGGATTCACCACGCCGGACGCCATCCAGCTGCAGCACAGCCTGGCCGATCTGCACCGCGCGGGCGCCCGCGCCATCGCCATGGAAGTGTCGTCGCACGGCCTGGAGCAGGGTCGCGTGGACGGCACGGCATTCGACATTGCGGTGTTCACCAACCTCACGCAAGACCACCTCGACTACCACGGCACCATGGCCGAGTACGAGCTCGCCAAGGCGCGCCTGTTCGGCTGGCCGGGGCTGCGTGCGGCGGTCATCAACCGCGACGACGCGGCCGGTGTGCGCTTGCTGCAGAACGCCCGCGCCGAGGTTGAAACCATCGAATACGGCATTGATGGCGAAGCTGCCGCGCAGCACGGCGCCAAACACTGGTTGCGCGCGACCAACGTGCGCGCACATCGCACCGGCACCACGTTCGACGTGGATGGCAGCTTCGGCCAAGCGACCGTGCATGCGCCGACGGTTGGCCTGTTCAACGTATCGAATCTGCTGGCGGTGCTGGGCGCGCTGCTGGCAGCCGGTGTGCCGTGGCAAGACGCCATCGCGCGCCTGGAAAAGCTGCAGCCCGTGAGCGGCCGCATGGAACGCTTCGGCGGCGAAGATGGCCCGCTGGTGGTGGTCGACTACGCCCACACGCCAGATGCGCTGGAGCAGGCGCTGCGCGCACTTGCGCCGATCACCGAAGCGCGCGGCGGCAAGCTGTGGGCCGTGTTCGGCTGCGGCGGCGACCGCGACCCCGGCAAGCGTCCGCAGATGGGCGCCATCGCCGAGCGTTTGGCGCAGCACGTGGTGCTGACCTCCGACAATCCGCGCAGCGAAGACCCACAACACATCCTCGACGAGATTTCTGACGGCATGGACAACCCGCGCGCCGCAGCGCAGATCGAAGACCGCGCTGCCGCCATCCTGCACGCGGTGCGGCACGCCGACGCCCATGACGTGATCGTCGTGGCTGGCAAAGGGCATGAATCGACGCAGGAGATTGCGGGCCGCAAGCGCCCGTTCTCCGACCAGGAACACGTGCGCCTGGCACTGGCTGCCCGCGGGGTGAACGCATGAGCTCCGTGATGATGCGCGCTGCCGATGCCGCCGCCTGGATGTCCGGCGCTTACTTGGCCGGGCCCGACGCCGCCATCCTGCGTGTAACGACCGACAGCCGTGCCGTACAGCCTGGCGATCTGTTCGTCGCGCTGATCGGCGAGCGCTTTGACGCGCACGACTTCCTGCCCGAGGTGGTCGCGCGTGGCGCCGCCGCAGTGCTGGTATCGCGCGCGCCGGCTGCCACGCTGGATGTGTCCGGCGTCGCTGTGCTGACCGTGGCCGACACTCGCATTGCACTGGGCGAACTTGCCGCCGGCTGGCGCCGCCAGTTCCCGATTCCGGTCGTGGCGGTGACGGGCAGCAACGGCAAGACCACGGTCAAGGAGATGATCTCCGCGATCTTCGCGCAGGCCGTGGGCGAAGACGCCCGCCTGGCGACTGCCGGCAACTTCAACAACGACATCGGCCTGCCGCTCACCCTGTTCCGCCTGAACAAGCAGCACAAACTGGCCGTGCTCGAGCTCGGCATGAATCATCCGGGCGAGACGGCCGTGCTCGCCGCCATCGCGCAGCCCACCGTGGCGATGATCAACAACGCGCAGCGCGAGCACCAAGAGTTCATGGTCAGCGTGGAAGCGGTGGCCGAAGAACACGCGGCTGTGCTGGCCGCGCTGCCGCCCGATGGCGTAGCGGTGTTTCCGCGCGATACGGCCAACGGCGGCGAATATGCAGCGGTATGGCAGGCGGCTGCAGGATCGCGTCGCGTGCTGGATTTCGGCATCGAAGCCGGTGCGGTGACGGGCAAGGTGACGGATACCGCCGAGGGCCAACGCATCGATGTGCACGCGCCCGGTCAGCAGTTCGTCATCACGTTGCCGCTGCTGGGTTTGCACAACGCGCGCAATGCCTTGGCAGCGACGGCCTGCGCACTGGCTGCGGGCGTCGCGCCCGAAGTGATTGCGCAAGCGCTGAGCAGCTTCGCGCCGGTCAAGGGCCGGCTGCAGCGCAAGCCCGGCGCACATGGCGGTTTGGTTATCGACGACACCTACAACGCGAATCCGGATTCGGTACGCGCGGCCATTGATGCGCTGATGACGCTGCCGGCACCGCGCTGGCTGGTGCTGGGTGACATGGGCGAAGTCGGTTCGCAAGGGCCGGCCTTCCACGAAGAGATCGGCGCGTACGCACGCGAGCGCGGCATTGATGCCGTGCTGGCGACGGGCGAACTCGCGCGCCACACGGTGGACGCGTTTGGCGCCGGCGCACAGCATTTCGCATCGGCCGAAGACCTGATTGAACACGGCGTGCCGGCCATTGCACCGGCCGCGACGGTATTGGTGAAGGGCTCGCGCTTCATGCGGATGGAACGCATTGTGGAAGCGCTGGTCTTGAAAGACCCGGCTACAGCATCGTCGGCCGGCTCTTCCACGCAACAGAAGCATTAAAGGGATGTAAGAACCCATGTTATTGGCATTGGCGCAATGGCTGCAGAACGACTACGGCTTCCTGCGCGTCTTCAACTATCTGACGTTCCGCGCCGTGATGGCATCGCTCACGGCGCTGGTGATCGGCCTCGGGTTCGGGCCGTGGGTGATCCGTCGCCTGACCGCCTTGAAGGTCGGCCAGGCCGTGCGTACGGATGGCCCGCAAACGCATCTGGTCAAGGCCGGCACGCCGACCATGGGCGGCGTGCTGGTGCTCATCGGCATTGCCGTGTCCACGCTGCTGTGGGCCGACTGGGGCAACCGCTTCATCTGGATCGTGCTGCTGGTCACGCTGGGCTACGGCGCCATCGGCTGGGTGGATGACTATCGCAAGGTCGTGCACCGCGACCCGAAGGGCATGTCCTCGCGCGAGAAGTTCTTCTGGCAGACCTTGATCGGTCTGTTTGCTGCGGCGTACCTGGCGTTTTCGGTGTCCGAGACGAGCAACATGCGCGTGCTGGAACTGTTTCTGGATTGGGTGCGCAGCGGCCTGTCGCTGAATCTGCCGGCCAAGTCGCACCTGATCGTGCCGTTCTTCAAAGAGATCAGTTACCCGCTGGGCGTGTTCGGTTTCATCATCCTCACGTACCTCGTCATCGTTGGTTCGAGTAACGCCGTGAATTTGACGGACGGCCTGGACGGCCTCGTCATCATGCCGGTGGTGCTGGTGGGCAGCGCGCTGGGCGTGTTTGCTTACGTGATGGGCAGCGCGGTCTACAGCAAGTACCTGCTGTTCCCGCACATTCCGGGCGCGGGCGAGCTGCTGATCTTCTGCTCTGCAATGGCCGGGGCGGGCCTTGCCTTCCTGTGGTTCAACGCACATCCGGCGCAGGTGTTCATGGGTGACGTCGGCGCGCTGGCGCTGGGCGGGGCGCTGGGCACCATTGCCGTGATCGTGCGCCAGGAAATCGTGCTCTTCATCATGGGCGGTATCTTCGTGGCCGAGACGCTCTCGGTGATGCTGCAGGTGACGTGGTTCAAGTTCACCAAGAAGCGTTACGGCGAAGGCCGACGCCTGTTCCGCATGGCGCCACTGCATCACCACTTTGAACTCTCCGGCTGGAAGGAGACGCAGGTGGTTGTGCGCTTCTGGGTCATCACCATGATGCTGGTGCTGATCGGCCTGTCGACGCTGAAGCTGCGGTGACGACCATGACAGACATGATCGAGCCCATCGAGCCGCAGGACGACGACATGGCAGCGCCGCAGCCGGAAGTGGCTGTGGAGGCCGTTGTCGCCACGCTCGACTCCGCCGAGCCGATGCCTGCCGCCGAAGCCGCGCAGGAACCGCGCATGTTCGGCGAGTTCGACGCGCCGTTCGTGCTGGTGCTCGGCTTGGGCGAATCCGGCTTGGCGATGGCGCGCTGGTGCGCTCGCCATGGCGCACGCGTGCGCGTGGCTGACACGCGTGAGGCGCCGCCCAATCTGCCAACGCTTCGTGCCGCTGTGCCGGATGCGGAATTCGTGGGCGGCCCGTTTGACGTGTCGCTGCTGGAAGGCGTGACGCTGGTGGCGATCAGCCCGGGCCTGTCGCCGCTGGACGCCAACGTCGCGGCGCTGCTGGCCGCCGCCAACGAGCGCGCCATCCCCGTGTGGGGCGAAATCGAATTGTTCGCCCGTGCGCTGGCCGGCATGAAGGCAGCGCAAGGTTACGCGCCACGCGTGCTGGCCATCACCGGCACCAACGGCAAGACGACCACCACCGCGCTCACCGGCGCGTTGGCCGAGCGCGCCGGCAAGACCGTCGGCGTGGCGGGCAACATCAGCCCGTCGGCGCTGGACAAGCTTTCCGAATGCGTTGACGCTGGCACGCTGCCCGACGTGTGGGTGCTGGAGCTCTCGAGCTTCCAGCTGGAAACCACGCACACGCTCGATGCCGATGCCGCGACCATCCTGAACATCACGCAGGATCACCTCGACTGGCATGGCTCGATGGAGGCCTACGCTGCCGCCAAGGGCCGCATCTTCGGTGCCAACACCACACGTGTGCTGAACCGCCAGGATGCGGCTGTGATGGCATTCGCCAGCAAGTCTGGTGGTGACATCACCTTCGGCATTGACGAGCCTGCCACGCCCGATGCGCTTGGCCTGCTGCGCGATGGCGGCATGCCGTGGATCGTGCTGGCCGAAGCCGACGAAGACGATCTGCCCAAGCCGACGCGCCGCAAGAAGGGTGACACCACGCCGGCCGCACCGGTGCCCGTGCGCCTCAAGCGCCTGATGCCGGCCGATGCGCTGCGCATCCGAGGCCTGCACAACGCCACCAATGCGATGGCTGCGCTGGCGCTGTGCCGCGCGATCGGCCTGCCGGTCAGCGCGCTGCTGCACGGCCTGCGCGACTACGCCGGCGAGCCGCACCGCGTCGAGCTGATCGCCGCGTTTGATGACATCGAATTCTTTGACGACAGCAAGGGCACCAACGTCGGCGCGACGGTGGCGGCGCTCTCGGGCCTGTCCAAGCATGTGGTGCTGATCGCTGGCGGCGATGGCAAGGGGCAGGACTTTTCGCCGCTGGCCGCGCCGGTCGCGCAGTACGCGCGCGCCGTGGTGCTGATCGGCCGCGATGCGCCGCTGATTCGCGATGCGCTGGCCACTACCGGTGTCACGCTGGTTGACGCGCCGACGCTGGAAGCCGCCGTACAGGAAGCGGCCGATCGCGCGCAGCCGGGCGATGCGGTGCTGCTGTCGCCGGCGTGCGCGAGCTTCGACATGTTCCGTAACTACGAACACCGCGCGCAGGTGTTCCACGAAGCCGTGGTGGCGCTCGCCGCCGACCGAGGAGTCCTCCTATGAGCGACACCCAGATCAAGCGCAGCGGCTTCATCGGCGCGACCATCGGCAACGCGTGGGGCGGCCTGCGTGACGCCGTCTCGGGCGTCAAGCCCACGCGCTCCAAGATGATGGAGTACGACCAGCCACTGATGTGGGTGGCGATCGTGCTGCTGGGTCTCGGCTTGGTGATGGTGTATTCGGCGTCGATCGCGCTGCCGGATTCGCCCAAGTACGCGAACTACAGCAACGGTCATTTTTTGACGCGCCACATGTTCTCGCTGCTGATCGGGGTGATCGGTGCGGTGGTGGCGTTTCAGATTCCGATCAAGTTCTGGGACAAGTACGCGCCCAAGCTTTTCATCATCGCGCTGGTGATGCTGGTGATCGTGCTGATTCCGCACGTGGGCAAGGGCGTGAACGGCGCGCGGCGCTGGCTGCCACTGGGCATCATGAACTTCCAGCCATCCGAGTTGATGAAACTGGCGGTGGTGCTGTACGCCGCCAACTACACGGTGCGCAAGCAAGACTGGATGCAGAGCGTGCGCAAGGGCTTCCTGCCGATGGGTGTGGCTGTGGCCTTCGTGGGTGCGCTGCTGCTGCTGGAGCCCGACATGGGCGCGTTCTTGGTGATCGCAGCGGTGGCGATGGGCATCCTGTTTCTGGGCGGCGTGAACGGCAAGCTGTTCGGCGGGCTGGTGCTGACGGCGGTGTCGACGTTCTCGCTGCTGGTGCTGCTGTCGCCGTGGCGGCGCGAACGGATCTTCGCGTACCTGAATCCGTGGCAAGAGGAATACGCGCAGGGCAAGGCGTACCAATTGACGCATTCGCTCATCGCCTTCGGTCGCGGCGAGTGGACCGGTGTCGGCCTGGGCGGCAGCATCGAAAAGCTGCACTACCTGCCCGAAGCGCACACCGACTTCATCCTCGCGGTGATCGGCGAGGAGCTCGGCTTCATCGGCGTGCTGATCGTGATCCTGCTGTTCTACTGGATGGTGCGCCGCGCGTTTGAGATCGGTCGCACCGCGCTGCAGCTTGACCGCACGTTCGCCGGCCTGGTCGCCAAGGGGCTGGGAATCTGGATTGGCTGGCAGGCCTTCATCAACATGGGTGTGAACCTAGGCTTGCTGCCGACGAAGGGCCTCACGCTGCCGTTGGTGAGCTACGGCGGCTCGGGCATTTTGATGAACTGCGTGGCGGTTGCACTGCTGCTGCGTATTGACTACGAGAACCGCGTGCTGATGCGTGGGGGCAAGGTATGACGACCCGTATGTCGCCAGATCGGTCACCGCGCACCCTTCTCGTCATGGCCGGCGGTACGGGCGGCCACATCTTCCCCGCGTTGTCGGTGGCCAAGCTGCTGGCCGCGCGCGGTTGGAAGGTCGTGTGGCTTGGTAACGCGAACGGCATGGAAGGCCAGCTCGTGCCCAAGCACGGTTTCCCGCTGGAGTCGGTGCAGTTTGGCGGTGTGCGCGGCAAGGGCCTCGTCACCAAGTTCCTGCTGCCGTTGAACCTGCTGCGCGCGTTCTGGCAGAGCCTGGGCGTGGTGCGTCGCGTGCGTCCGAACGTGGTGCTCGGCATGGGTGGCTATATCACCTTCCCGGGCGGCATGATGAGCGTGCTGCTGGGCCGCCCGCTGGTGCTGCACGAACAGAATTCGATCGCCGGTCTCGCCAACCGCGTGCTTGCGCGCCTGGCCGATCGCGTGCTGTGCGCGTTCCCGAATGCATTGGCCGGCGCCGAGTGGGTCGGCAATCCGATCCGCGCCGATCTGGCAATGCTGCCATCGCCACAGACGCGCTACGCCGAGCGCACCGGCTCGCTGCGTGTGCTGGTCGTCGGCGGCAGCCTAGGCGCAGCGGCCCTCAATGATGTGGTGCCCAAGGCGCTAGCGCTTTTGCCGGCCAACACGCGCCCGATCGTCATCCACCAGGCGGGCGCCAAGCAGATCGACACGCTGCGCGCCAACTACGCCGCGGCAGGCATTGACGACACACACGCGCAAGCCGTGCCCTTCATCAATGACATGGCCACTGCCTATGCGCAGGCCGATCTCGTGATCTGCCGCGCGGGCGCCATGACCGTTTCAGAAGTAGCCGCGGCGGGTGTCGCGGCGCTGTTTGTACCGTTCCCGCATGCGGTGGACGATCACCAGACCACCAACGCGCGCTTCCTGTCGGAGCGCGGTGCAGCCCTGTTGGTGCCCCAGCCAGAACTGTCGCCGGCATCGCTGGCGGATACACTCGCGTCCCTAACGCGTGCGCAATTGGCCGATATGGCGGCTAAAGCACGCGAACAGGCAAGGCCTGAAGCGGCCGAGCGTGTTGCCGACGTGTGTGTTTCGGTGGCACGGGCATAGGGAATCGAATCGATATGAAGCACATCGTCAAAAACATCCATTTCGTGGGCATCGGCGGCGCCGGCATGAGCGGCATCGCCGAGGTGCTGCTGAACCTGGGCTACCGCGTGACGGGCTCAGACCTGGGGCAAAGCGCGACCACGCAGCGCCTGGCATCGCTGGGCGCGACCATCATGCAGGGCCATGCGCCGGAACACATCGTCGGTGCGAACGCCGTGGTGGTCTCCACCGCCGTGCGCGGCGACAACCCGGAAGTGCTGGCCGCGCGCGCCAAGCGCATCCCCATCGTGCCGCGTGCTGTGATGCTGGCCGAACTGATGCGCCTGAAGCAGGGCATCGCCATTGCTGGCACGCACGGCAAGACGACGACCACCAGCCTGGTCGCCTCCGTGCTGGCCGAGGGCGGGCTGGATCCGACCTTCGTGATCGGCGGTCGCCTGAACTCTGCCGGCGCCAACGCGCGGCTGGGCACGGGCGACTTCATCGTCGCCGAGGCGGACGAATCGGATGCGTCGTTCCTCAACCTGTTCCCCGTGATCGAAGTCATCACCAACATCGATGCCGATCACATGGAGACCTACGGGCACGATTTCTCGCGCCTGAAGCAGGCCTTCATCGAGTTCACGCAGCGCCTGCCGTTCTACGGTATCGCCGTGCTGTGCGTGGATGACCCGAACGTGCGCGAGATCCTGCCGTTCGTCTCGAAGCCCGTCGTGCGCTACGGTTTTGCCGAAGATGCACAGGTGCGCGCTGTCAACCCGCGCGCCGTCGATGGCCGCATGGAATTCACCGTGATCCGCCAGATCAACGGCCACGCCGAGCCGCCGCTGTCGATCACGCTGAACCTGCCGGGCCTGCACAACGTGCAGAACGCGTTGGCCGCCATCGCTATCGCCACCGAACTCGAAGTGCCGGACGAGGCCATCGTCAAGGCGCTGGCCGAGTTCAACGGCGTGGGCCGCCGCTTCCAGCGCTACGGCGAAGTGCCGACGGCTGACGGCAAGGGCACCTTCACGCTCATCGACGACTATGGCCACCACCCGGTCGAGATGGCCGCCACGCTGGCTGCCGCACGCGGCGCGTTCCCGGATCGTCGCCTCGTGCTGTCGTTCCAGCCGCACCGCTACACCCGCACGCGCGATTGCTTCGAAGACTTCGTGAAGGTGCTCGGCACGGTCGACGCGCTGTTGCTGGCCGAGGTGTATTCCGCCGGTGAGCCGCCTATCGTGGCTGCCGACGGCCGATCGCTCACGCGCGCGCTGCGCGTGGCCAACAAGATCGAACCCGTATTCGTGGAACAGATTGAAGACATGCCGCAAGCGATCCTAGATGCGGCGCAGGACGGCGATGTGGTCATCACCATGGGTGCAGGGTCGATCGGCCAAGTGCCCGGTCAGGTGGTGGCGCGGCAGGCAGGAGCACAGGCATGACGACAGACATGACCACGATGGCGACTGGCCCGTTCGTTGCACATCCGACCATCGATCCGAAGTCCCTCGGCAAGGTGGGCGTGCTGCTGGGCGGCCGCTCGGCCGAGCGCGAAATCTCGCTGCTGTCGGGCAATGGCGTGCTGGCGGCGTTGCGCTCGCGCGGCGTGGATGCGCATCCGTTTGATCCGGGCCTGCAGCCGGTGGCCGACCTCGCCAAGCAAGGCTTTGACCGCGTGGTGATCTCGCTGCACGGCCGCTTTGGTGAAGACGGCACGATCCAGGGCCTGCTCGAACAATTCGGCATTCCGTACACCGGCAGCGGCGTACTCGCGTCTGCGCTGGCGATGGACAAGGAAGCCACCAAGCGTCAGTGGCAAACGCATGGTCTGCCGACGCCAGACTTTGCGATGCTGCACGCCGACACCGACTGGCAAGCCGTGGCTGACCGCCTGGGCCTGCCGCTGATCGTGAAGCCGGCGCGCGAAGGTTCGTCCATTGGCCTGACCAAGGTGACGAGCGTGGCCGAGTTGCCCGCCGCCTACGAAAAGGCTGCGCGCCTGGACCGCGACGTGATGGCCGAACAGTTCATCGACGGCGACGAATTGACCTGCCCGATCATCGGCGAAGGCGAGAGCGCCACCGCGCTGCCGCTGATTCGCATCGTCGCGCCGCAGGCCAACTACGACTACCAGCACAAGTACTTCACCGACGACACGCGCTATGAGTGCCCGGCACCGATTCCCGCCGATGTGGCCGCGCGCGTGCAAGCGCTGGTGGTGCAGGCGTATCGCGGGCTGGGCTGCCGTGGCTGGGGCCGTGCCGACATCATGCTGCGCAAGTCCGACAACGCACCGTTCCTGCTGGAGATGAACACGTCGCCGGGCATGACCGGCCATTCGCTGGTGCCGATGGGCGCCCGTGCTGCGGGCATCAGCTACGAAGATTTCGTGTTGCAACTGGCGGCGTCCGCGTCGCTGGAGCTGCACGCGAGCAGTGATTGGAAACCCGAATAACCGACGAAACGTCAGCCAAACCGAATCGCACAACGTTATGTGGCACAACACCCGTCTCCTCAACGCCATCGCGAGCGCGCTGTATGCGCTGCTCGCGCTTGGCTGTTTGGGCGTTGGGGCGATGTGGCTGATGCAGCGTCCGATGTTCCAGTTGCAGCAGGTGCGTGTGATGCCGATGGCCGGTAGCGAATTGCATCACGTGAGTGGGCCGAGCGTGCGCGCCAACGCGCTGGCCAAGCTGCGCGGCAACTTCTTCACGCTGAACCTGGACGAGGCCCGTGCTGCGTTCGAGTCGGTGCCGTGGGTGCGCCGTGCGAGCGTGCGGCGCGTGTGGCCCAACGGCCTGCTGGTCGAAGTGCAGGAGCACGAGGCGCTGGGCACATGGGGCGGCAATGACTCCGGCAAGTTGGTCAACACGTATGGCGAAGTCTTCGTGGCCAACCTGGCCGAGGCCGAAGACGACGTTGACCTGGTGGCGCTCGCCGGCCCCGAGGGCACGGAGCAAGACGTGGTCGACAAGCTGGAAACCATGACCGAATGGTTCAAGCCGATGAACACCGAGCCCGTGAGCGTCACGCTCACCGACCGCTACGCCTGGCGCGCGCGGCTGTCCAACGGCACGGTCATCGAGTTTGGCCGTGAATTGAATGATGACGATCGCACCGCGCTGGCCGCGCGTGCCCGCCGCTTTGTGCGTGCGTGGCCGCAGGTGACGCAGCGCTGGGGCGGTCAGATTGAATACGCCGATCTGCGTTACCCGAATGGGTTCGCGGTTCGGGCGGCGGGTGTGCGCTTCCTGACCGATGCGCAGGCTGCGGTGCTGGCCAAGGGGGGCAAGTTGCCCAGCACCACGAATGGCACCAGCAGTGCCGCAAAGCCGAAAGCCACGCTGGGGGGTAAGCCGGTGGCCAACAACAAAGCAACGCGAAGCACAGAGAAAACGCGATGAGCAAGGAATACAAGGATCTTCTGGTCGGGCTGGATATCGGCACCTCCAAGGTGGTGGCGGTGGTGGCCGAACTGCGTCCTGACGGCGCCTACGAGGTCATCGGCATGGGCCAGACCGAATCGAAGGGGCTGAAGAAGGGCGTGGTCGTCAACATCGAGGCGACCGTCCAGTCGATCCAGAAAGCGCTCGAAGAAGCGGAGCTGATGGCCGACTGTAAGATCGGCGAGGTCTTCACGGGCATCGCCGGCAGCCATATCCGCAGCTTCAATTCGAGCGGCATGGTGGCGATCAAGGACAAGGAAGTCACCTCCACCGATGTGGCCCGCGTGATCGAGACCGCCAAGGCCGTCAACATCCCGACCGATCAGCAGATCCTGCACATCCTCACGCAGGAATTCATCATCGACGGCCAGGAAGACGTGCGCGAGCCGATCGGCATGAGCGGCATCCGGCTTGAGGTGAAGGTGCACATCGTGACCGGCGCGGTGAGCGCGGCGCAGAACATCGTCAAGTGCGTGCGCCGCTGCGGGCTGGAAGTGCACGACCTGATCCTGCAGCCGCTGGCATCGAGCCTCGCGGTGCTGACCGAAGACGAGAAAGAACTCGGCGTGGTGCTGGTCGACATCGGCAGCGGCACGACCGACATCGCCATCTTCAGCGAAGGCGCGATCCGCCATACGGCCGTGATCCCAATCGCGGGTGACCAGATCACCAACGACGTCGCCATGGCCCTGCGCACGCCGACGCCGGACGCCGAGGACATCAAGATCCAGTACGGCATCGCCAAGCAGGTGCTGGCTGACCCGGACGAGATGATCGATGTGCCGGGCGTGGGCGACCGCGGCCCGCGCACGCTCTCGCGCCAAGCGCTGGCTGCCGTGATCGAGCCGCGCGTTGAAGAGCTGTTCTCGCTCGTGCACCAGGTGGTGCGCGAATCGGGTTACGAGGAACTGCTCTCCAGCGGCGTGGTCCTCACCGGTGGCACCGCAATGATGCCGGGCATGGTCGAGCTGGGCGAAGACATGTTCCTGAAGCCCGTGCGCGTGGGTGTGCCCGAGTACCGCGGCAACTTGCACGAGGTGGTCAAGAGCCCGCGCTATGCCACGGTGATGGGCTTGCTGCAGGAAGGTCGCGTGCAGCGCATGCGCGGGCGAAAGGTTGTCGTGCAGTCCGGTTCTGCCAAGCAGATGTGGACGCGCATGAAGGAATGGTTCATCGGCAACTTCTAAGCGCGTGCGCGCTGGGTGTTGGCGATGTGCTCCCTGGGGGGAGCAAATTGAGTTTCTTGTTTTGATGTTTTTTGTTCAGGAACCAGGGGTTGCGGCGGGGAGGCTGCATCGTCTGGGACTGATCACTTCTGGAGGCAACGATGGACTTCGACATGATTGAAACGGAAATGCAGGACGGCACCATCATCAAGGTGGTCGGCGTCGGCGGCGCGGGCGGTAACGCCGTGCAGCACATGATCAGCCGCGGCGTGCAAGGCGTGGAATTCATCTGCATGAACACCGATGCGCAGGCGCTCAAGCGCTCGACCGCATCGCGCGTGCTGCAACTGGGCAGCACGGGCCTGGGCGCCGGCGCCAAGCCGGAAGTCGGCAAGCACTGCGCAGAAGAAGCGCGTGAGCAGATCGCCGACGCACTGCGCGGCGCGCACATGGTCTTCATTACCGCCGGTATGGGCGGTGGCACGGGCACGGGCGCCGCTCCGGTGGTCGCACAGATCGCCAAGGAAATGGGCATCCTGACCGTGGGCGTGGTCTCCAAGCCGTTCGATTTCGAAGGCGCACGCCGCGCCAAGATGGGCGAGCATGGCGCCAATGAACTCGAAGGCAACGTCGATTCACTGATCGTCGTGCTCAACGAGAAGCTCTTCGAAGTCATGGGCGATGACGCCGAGATGGACAAGTGCTTCCAGTGCGCCGACGACGTGCTGCACAACGCTGTGGCCGGCATTGCGGAAATCATCAACGTCGACGGTCTGGTGAACGTCGACTTTGAAGACGTGAAGACCGTGATGGGCGAACAAGGCAAGGCGATGATGGGCACGGCCACCGTGTCCGGCGTCGACCGTGCACGCCTGGCCGCAGAGCAAGCCGTGGCAAGCCCGCTGCTGGAAGGCGTGGACCTGTCGGGCGCACGCGGTGTGCTGGTCAACATCACGGCCAGCCGCTCGCTCAAGCTGTCCGAGACCAAGGAAGTGATGAACACCATCCGCAGCTATGCCGCGGAAGATGCCACCGTCATCTTCGGTACGGTCTACGACGATGCCATGGGCGACGCACTGCGCGTAACCGTGGTGGCGACGGGCCTGGGCCGTGCTGCCCGCAACAAGCAGCAACAGCAGCAGACGATGACGTTGCTCAAGACCGGTACCGACAACCAACCGGTGGCCTTCGGCGGTGGCGCCAGCCACTCGATGGCAGCCGCGCCGGACTACAGCAACTTCGATACCCCGGCCGTGTGGCGCAGCTCGCGTGAGTCGGCATCGGCTCACGTCGCAGCGCTGCAGGAGAAGGGCGTCGACACGTACGACATTCCGGCATTCCTGCGCAAGCAGGCGGACTGATCGGGCGAGTTGGTTCGATAGGCACCCGTGCACGTCCAGCTGCCTGCGGCACCTCACGCCGCGCGCGGTTCACGGCTCCCCTCCCGTGACCGCCGTTGTGTGATGGCTCGTCGCTAGCAAGCCGACAGCGCGCGATGAATCGGACATAGTCGTTGCCGCCGGGCAGGTCGGCCTCTGGCCGCCTCCCCGGAAGGGTCCAGCCCGCCCGGCGGGTGTGTCCGTTCATCGTGTAGCGCGCGATGCCTGTTTTACCGGCTACGGCCTGATGATGTTGTCTCCCAAGACCGCCCGCGTGATTCCCTCACGCGGGCGGTCTCGTTTTTGTGAACCGGCTGCGCGGTTGCTGCACAGGTTCTATGATCCCGATATTCCCGCGCACTCACTGACGATCATGATCCAGCCTGGTCAACCGCTTCCCGACGCGACGCTTTACGAGTTCTTTGAAGTGGAAAAGGACGGCTGCGCGCTCGGGCCCAATGCTTTTTCCATTCAGGATCTGGCCGCAGGCAAGACGATCGTCATCTTCGGCTTGCCCGGTGCATTTACGCCGACCTGCTCAGCGCGCCATGTGCCTGGCTATGTCGAGCACTACGATGCGCTGCGCGCCAAGGGTGTCGACGAAATCTGGTGTGTATCGGTTAACGATGCGTTCGTAATGGGCGCATGGGCCCGTGCGCAAGGCACCGAAGACAAGGTCCGCATGCTGGCGGACGGCAGCGCGGAGTTCACGCGCAAGCTTGGACTTGATCAAGACCTCTCCAAGCGGGGCATGGGTGTGCGATCCCAGCGCTACGCGATGGTCGTGAAAGACGGTGTGGTAACCGTGCTACAGGTGGAAGCGCCCGGCCAATTTGCCGTGAGCAATGCGGAATCGATCCTGGCGATACTCTGAAGTCACGCCAACATGCCCCAAAATGGCGCCAATCCGCCGGCTGCCGCGTCCACGCGTGGCCGGCGCGCGCTGGGCGTTGAATATGCTGGCAGCGAGATTGAGCAAAGCGTCTGCACCCCTAACATCCCGATACAAAAGTCGTTTTGAAGGCAGGGGTGTGAAAATGGTATGCTTAGGGTTATCACCTATGCGTGTCGCATAGATAAAAACAATCATAGAAATTTCGTGAGTTGAGGGCGGCCATGTTGAAACAACGCACCATCAAGTCCGTCGTCAAGACCGTCGGCATCGGGTTGCACTCGGGCCGCAAGGTTACGTTGACGCTGCGCCCGGCCGCGCCCGGCACGGGCATCGTGTTCACGCGCGTGGACCTGGACCCGGCCGTCGAAATTCCCGCCAATGCCAACGCCATCGGCGACACCCGCCTGGCTTCCGTGCTGCAGAAGGACGGCGCGCGCGTCTCGACCGTTGAACACCTGATGTCGGCTTGCGCCGGCCTTGGCATTGACAACCTCTACGTGGATGTCGATGCGGAAGAAATCCCCATCATGGACGGCAGCGCTGCCTCGTTCGTGTTCCTGCTGCAATCGGCGGGCATTGAAGAGCAGGGCGCGGCCAAGCGTTTCATTCGCGTGACCAAGCCGGTGGAAATCCGCGAAGGCGATAAGCTTGCCCGGCTGGATCCGTACTTTGGCTTCAAGCTGTCGTTCACGATCGAGTTTCGCCACCCCGCTGTCGACAAGACCGGTCAGACGTTCGAAATCGATTTTGCCGACACCAGCTACACGCGCGAAATCGCCCGTGCACGCACCTTCGGTTTCGCGCACGAAGTCGAGATGCTGCGCGAAGTCGGCTTGGCGCGCGGCGGCAGCCTCGACAACGCTATCGTGCTCGACGAGCACCGCATGCTGAACAACGACGAACTGCGCTACGGCGACGAGTTCGTCCGCCACAAGATTCTCGATGCCATTGGGGATTTGTACGTGGTCGGCTATCCGCTGATTGCCGCATACACGGCGCACAAGTCGGGGCACGGCCTTAACAACGCGCTGCTGCGCGCGCTGCTCGCCGATGAAACCGCTTACGAGATCGTGACATTCGACAAGGTGGAAGAGGCGCCGCGCGCATTTCTGCCGCAGTTGCAGCCCGCGTTTTCGTGATCGGCTGATACGGTGACACGCATGAAAAAAGCGCCCCGCGGGGCGCTTTTCATTTGGGCGGGATATGCCGCCCGACCATCTCGGCCAAGGCTCTGCGCAGTGGCGAATCGGGCAATTCTGCTGCCAGCGCAGCGAGACTGTTGACTCCAACTGCCGTCATCTTGGCGCGTTTAGGCGGCTTTTGGGTCTCTTGTGGCCACAAGCTGTCGTTGCCGCCCTGCGGTTGTACCCGTACACGAATTGCGGTAATCTGCGATCCCCGGCGCTGCAGACGCTCTAGCAAGGTGGGTACCACCTGCCGTAAGCGCGCCGCAGCCGCACTATGTGCGGCGAGCAGCACCAGAGTCGCTTCCCGGCTGTCGCGCGCATCGTTCTTGATGCCACCGATGGCCACACCGCCGCCCAAGCCGGGCGGCAACAGCGACAACACCTCCGCTTCCAACGACGCCAATTGCCTGGCGGTCCGCATCAGCGAGCCGACCGAACCGGCACCCGACAGCCAGTCCTGGACGGGTTTTGCCACCGGCGTTTTGAGAGCGGGATGAACAAAGATTCGCATGCCGGCATTGTAGGGCGCTTGACCGCGCTTTCGTGCCGTCGGGCGGCTTTTTTGTCCGGAAAAGAGCGATGCAGATCATCCTGATTCATCCACGCAAGGCCGGCGCGGTCCACCTGTCGCGACGCGGCGTGTTCATCAGCCTCGGCGTGGCGTTGCTCGCCGTAGCGGGCCTGTCTGTCGGCGGGACGTGGCTGGCCGCCAAGCAAGGCTTGCTACCTGTCGCCGGTGCGCCGGCGGTGGCCGGCGCCGACCCGCGCGTGACCCGCGAAAACCTCAACCTGATGGCCGCCCGCATCGGCGAAATGCAGGCGCAGATCGCGCGCCTCGATGCGCTGGGCGCGCGCGTGTCGGGCTTGGCCGGCGTGCCGCCGCGCGAGTTTGATTTCAAGTCCCAGCCGGGACGGGGTGGCCCGGAGGGCGCGTTCTCGCGGCCGATGTCGATGCCGGAGATCCAGTCCGAGTTGAACCGCCTGACGCGTTCTGCCGACCAGCGCAACGATTACCTCAGCGTGCTCGAAAGCACCCTGATGGACCGCCAGATCCACGCCAAGATGATGCCGACCGTGCGTCCTGTCGCCACGGGCTACGACTCCTCGGGTTTCGGCGTGCGGATCGATCCGTTCACCGGCCGGCGCACGCAGCATGACGGCGTGGACTTTGTCGGCTCGGTTGGCACGCCCATCGTGGCGGCCGCAGGCGGCGTGGTGGTGGCCAGCGAGTTCCATCATGAGTACGGCAACATGATCGACATCGATCACGGCAACGGTCTGAAGACGCGCTATGCACATGCGTCCAAGGTCTTCGTGAAAGTCGGTGACATCGTGAAGGCGGGCGAGCGCATCGCGCTGATCGGCCGCACGGGCCGAGCTACCGGCGCGCATTTGCACTTCGAGGTGCATGTGAATGATGTGCCGCAGAACCCGGTGGCCTTCCTGGAAAACGCCGGCCAGCCCAAGATGGCGGCCAACAAGGCGGCCCCGAAGGTGGCAGCGGCGGACATCGGCAAGAGCATGGCGGCTGCCGGCCACTGATCCGGCCTGGGTTGCAATCGGGGGCGCCCGTCCCCAATTCAGCGTGGTTGCGTGGCTGCCCGGGCGGCGTTCGGGGCGGCCCCAAAGTGCGGCGTTCCTGCCACATCCGGCGGGTTTGCTGCCATCAAGCGGGTGTTGTGCACATGCTAAACTCCCGCCTTTGCGCCAACCCTGCGCCAACCTATTTCTGGGCCATTGCGCCGCCTGTGTTTCGCCGCTTTCTGCGAAGCGTTTTCCGGGTGGCTCGCCGGCCCTAGCCATCGATGATCACGGGCCTTCTCAAGAAGATTTTCGGCAGCCGTAATGAACGGCTGATCAAACAGTACCGCCGCAAGGTGGCGCAGATCAACGCGCTCGAGCCCAAGTTCGAAGCGCTGTCCGATGCCGAGCTGCAGGCCAAGACCGAAGAATTCCGCCAACGCTTTGCCAAGGGCGAGACGCTCGACGCGCTGCTGCCCGATGCGTTTGCCGTGTGCCGCGAGGCTAGCAAGCGCGTGATGAAGATGCGCCACTTCGACGTTCAGCTCATCGGCGGCATGGTGCTGCACGACGGCAAGATCGCCGAAATGCGCACCGGTGAAGGCAAGACGCTGACCGCTACGCTGGCGGTGTACCTGAACGCCATCTCCGGCCAGGGCGTGCACGTGGTGACGGTCAACGACTACCTCGCCCAGCGCGATGCCGAGTGGATGGGCAAGCTCTACAACTGGCTCGGCCTGTCGGTGGGGGTCAACCTGACCACCATGGACCACGACCAGAAGCAGGCCGCCTACGCGTCGGACATCACCTACGGTACCAACAACGAGTTCGGCTTCGACTACCTGCGCGACAACATGGTGTACGACGCCGGCCAACGCGTGCAGCGTCCGCTGAACTACGCCATCGTCGACGAGGTGGACTCGATCCTGATCGACGAAGCGCGTACGCCGCTGATCATCTCCGGCCAGGCCGAAGACCACACCGACCTGTACCGCCGCATGAACGGCATCCCGGCACAGCTCACGCGCCAGATCGGCGAAGAGAAGTCCGACGGCACGGGCGTCGAGAAGCCGGGCGACTACTACGTCGACGAAAAATCGCACCAGGTCTACCTGACTGAATCGGGGCACGAGAAGGCCGAGCAGATCCTGCTGCAAGCCGGCCTGATCGGCGAGGGCGAATCGCTCTACGCGCCGCAGAACATCACGCTGATGCACCACCTGTACGCCGCCCTGCGCGCGCACAGCCTGTTCTTCCGCGACCAGCACTATGTGGTGCAGAACGGCGAGGTGGTAATCGTCGATGAATTCACCGGCCGTCTGATGAGCGGCCGCCGCTGGTCCGATGGTCTGCACCAGGCTGTGGAAGCCAAGGAAGGCGTGCAGATCCAGCAGGAAAACCAGACGCTGGCGACGATTACGTTCCAGAACTACTTCCGCATGTACAACAAGCTGTCGGGCATGACCGGTACGGCGGATACGGAAGCGTACGAATTCCAGGAGATCTACGGCCTGGAGACCGTGGTGATCCCGACCAACCGCACGCCGCAGCGCAAGGACTTGCAGGATCAGATCTACAAGACCGGCAAGGAGCGCTACGACGCCGTCATCCGCGACATCCGCGATTGCTACGAGCGCGGCCAGCCGGTGCTGGTGGGCACGACGTCCATCGAAAACTCCGAGCTGCTGTCGAACCTGCTGAACCAAGCGAAGCTGCCGCACCAGGTGCTCAACGCCAAGCAGCACGAGCGCGAAGCCGCGATCATCGCGGAAGCGGGCCGCCCCAAGGCGATCACCATCGCCACCAACATGGCCGGCCGCGGTACCGACATCGTGCTGGGCGGTAATGTGGAGAAGCAGGCTGGCTTCGTGATGGCCGACGAATCGCTCTCCGACGAAGAAAAGGCCGCGCGCGTGAAGCAGTTGCAGGACGAATGGCAATCGCTGCACGAGCAGGTGAAGGCCGCCGGTGGCCTGCACATCGTCGGTACCGAGCGCCATGAGTCGCGCCGGATCGACAACCAGCTGCGTGGCCGTGCCGGCCGTCAGGGTGACCCGGGCTCGTCGCGCTTCTATCTGTCGCTGGACGACCAGCTGCTGCGCATCTTCGCGGGTGACCGCGTACGCGCCATCATGGATCGCCTGAAGATGCCCGAAGGCGAGCCGATCGAAGCCGGCATCGTCACGCGCTCGATCGAATCGGCCCAGCGCAAGGTGGAAGGCCGCAACTTCGACATCCGCAAGCAACTGCTGCAGTACGACGACGTTGCCAACGATCAGCGCAAAGAAATCTACAAGCTGCGTAACGAGATTCTCGAAGCGCAGGACGTGGGCGATCTGGTCAAGAACCTGCGCGAATCCGTGTTCACCGAGCTGTTCCGCACCTACGTGCCGGCCGAGACCATGGAAGAGCAGTGGGACGTCGCCGGTCTGGAGAAGACCCTGCGCGAAGACTGGGGCGTCGACCAGCCGCTGGTGAAGACGCTGGAGTCCGCCGAGTCCATCGAAGACGAAGAGCTGCTGAAGATGGTGCTGGACGCCGCTGAAGCCGTGTACGAAGGCAAGGTGGCGCAGGTTGGCCGCGAGTCCTTCGCCGGCTTTGAGCGTTCGGTCATGCTGCAGAGCCTCGATACGCACTGGCGCGAACACTTGGCCGCGCTCGACATGCTGCGCCAGGGCATCCATCTGCGCGGCTATGCGCAGAAGGACCCGAAGCAGGAATACAAGCGCGAGTCGTTCGAACTGTTCGGCCGCCTGCTCGACACCATCCGCAACGAAGTCACGCGCATCGTCTTTACCGTGCGTATCCAGTCGCAGGAAGAACTGGAACAGGCGTCCGAGCAGATCGAAGAGGATCTGTCCGCGCTCTCCAACGTGCAATACAAGCACGATGAGTTCAGCGAACTGGCCGAGGTGGCTGCGGGCGACGCTGAGATTCACGGCGCAGAACCGGGCATGCCGGCCCACCGTTCTGCTGCTGCGGCCGCTGCCGCTGCACTGGCGGGTGAAGTGCCCAAGGTTGGCCGCAACGACCCGTGCCCGTGCGGTTCGGGCAAGAAGTACAAGCAGTGCCACGGCAAATTGGTCTGACGCTGTTTAGAACCGTTTTCTGTTGATTCACGATGCCCGCACTGCGGGCATCCTCATTTGAAAGGTGTGCTCCATGGCTGTGAATCTCGTCGCGCCTGCCGCTGACTCCCTGTTGCCGATCGACGGCGTGGACCTTGGCTGGGCCGAGGCCGGTGTGCGCAAGGCCAATCGCAAGGACGTGCTGCTGGTGCGTATTGCCGAGGGTTCGAGCGTGGCCGGTGTATTCACGCAGAACCGTTTCTGCGCCGCACCCGTGCAGGTGTGCCGCGAACATCTGGCCAGTGGCAAGGGCGCACGCGCCATCGTCGTGAATACGGGCAACGCGAATGCGGGCACCGGCGCGCCGGGTCTCGCGCTTGCTCGTCAGACGTGCGATGCCGTCGCCAAGCTGCTGGACCTGTCGCCGGAGCAGGTGCTGCCGTTCTCGACGGGCGTGATTCTGGAGCCGCTGCCGGTCGACCGCATCATCGCCGGGCTGCCGGCTGCGCAGGCCAACGCCAAGCCCGACAACTGGCTGGCCGCCGCGGAAGCCATCATGACGACGGACACGGTGCCCAAGGCCGCGTCGGCCACCTGCACGCTGTCGGGCAAGACCGTGCGCATGTCGGGTATCAGCAAGGGCGCGGGCATGATCCGCCCGAACATGGCGACGATGCTCGGCTTCATCGCCACCGACGCCAACGTGGACGAGACAGTGCTGCAAGGCCTCGTGCGCTATGCGGCTGATCATTCGTTCAACAGCGTCACCGTGGATGGCGATACGTCGACCAACGACTCGTTCGTCGTCATCGCCACGGGTCGTGCCGGCACACCGCGCATCGACTCCGAATCGCACCCCGACTACGCGGCGCTGCGCGATGCGCTGACGAGCCTTGCACAAGACCTCGCACAGAAGATCGTGCGCGACGGCGAGGGCGCGACCAAGTTCATGGCTATCCAAGTGGAAGGCGGCCGCAACGTGGAAGAGTGCCGCCAGATCGCCTATGCGGTGGCGCATTCGCCGCTGGTCAAGACCGCGTTCTACGCGTCGGACCCCAACCTGGGCCGCATCCTGGCCGCCGTCGGTTATGCCGGCGTGACGGACCTCGACGTGAACGGCGTCAACCTGTGGCTCGACGACGTGTGGGTCGCGCGTGACGGCGGCCGCAACCCCGACTACCGCGAAGAAGACGGCCAGCGCGTGATGAAGCAGGCCGAGATCACCGTGCGCATCGCACTGGGCCGCGGCGATGCCACCGCCACCGTGTGGACGTGCGACTTCTCGCACGACTACGTGTCGATCAACGCGGACTACCGCTCGTAAGCCGGAGCCCGCCGTTATGTCGTCCGACCTTTCCGCACGGCTCGACCGCTTCCTGGGGAGGCTTGAGCAGTGGCTGCCCGCTGAACTGACTGAAGCCGACTGGAACGAGGCTGTTGCCTTCCGGTGGCGCAAGCGCCAGAGCCTGTTCGGCAACATCGGCTATCTCGCGCCGATTCGCCAATTGCCGCCGATCCATCTGAGTGACCTGCACAACATCGAGCGCCAGAAAGACGCCATCGTCGCCAATACGCGCCAGTTTGTGAGCAAGCTGCCGGCCAACAACGTGCTGCTCACGGGCGCGCGCGGCACCGGCAAGTCGTCGCTCATCAAGGCATGCCTGAACGCATTCGTGAAGGACGGCCTGCGCCTGGTCGAAGTCGACAAGGATGACTTGGCGGATCTGGGCGACATCGTCGAGCAGCTCTCGCAGCGCCCCGAGCGCTTCGCGATCTTCTGCGACGACCTCTCGTTTGAAGAAGGCGAATCGGGCTACAAGGCGCTGAAGTCTGCACTGGACGGCTCGGTCGCGACGCAGTCGGACAACGTGTTGATTTACGCCACGTCGAACCGGCGCCACTTGCTGCCGGAGTATATGAAGGACAACGAGACCTACCAGCATACGTCGGACGGCGAAATCCATCCGGGCGAGGTGGTGGAAGAGAAGATCTCGCTGTCGGAGCGCTTCGGGCTGTGGCTGTCGTTCTATCCGCCCAAGCAGGACGAGTACCTGACCATCGTGGGCCACTGGCTCAAGCACTTCGGCTGCAGCGACGAGGACATCGCCGCCGCACGTGGTGATGCGCTGGTCTGGGCGCTGGAGCGCGGCTCGCGTTCGGGTCGCGTGGCTTGGCAATTCGCCCGCGATTGGGGTGGCAAGCATGGGCGGCAGCATGTCGACTGACAATCTGACCCAAGTGCCGCCGACGCACACCCCCGACGGCCGCAAGATCACCGAAGTGGCTGTTGGCGTGCTCATGCAGCCGGACGGTCAGTTTCTGCTGGCGCAGCGCCCCGAGGGCAAGCCGTATGCGGGCTACTGGGAATTCCCGGGCGGCAAGCTGGAGGCGGGCGAATCCGTGGAAGCGGCGCTTACGCGTGAGCTGAAGGAAGAGCTGGATGTCACGCTACGCACTTGCGCGCCGTGGCACACCATCGAGCACGATTACCCGCACGCGTACGTACGCCTGCACTTCTGCAAGGTGACGGCGTGGGATGGGACGTTGCGTGCGCTGGAAGGCCAGGACTTCGCTTGGCAGACGCTGCCGATCAGCGTCGATCCGGTGTTGCCGGCAACGCTGCCCGTGTTCGAGTGGATGCGCGAGGAAAGAGAAACTCGGACGGCTAGTTGAGCTTGCCGTTGGTATCGCCGCCCGGGGCTTCGGGTAGGTCGTCCTCTTCCACCACGGGAATCGTGTATTGCTCGGCGGCCCAGGCGCCAAGGTCGATCTGCTTGCAACGCTCGGAGCAGAACGGGCGGTAGCGGTTTTCCGGCACCCAAGGCACCGGCTTGCCGCAGGTCGGGCATTTGACGGTCTTCACGTTCATCGCAAAGGCTAGAAATTACAGAGCTTCAGCTGGAACGGGATATCTGCGTCGACCGGCTTGGGCCGCACTTCGCCATCCTGCTGGGTAAAGCGCACCCAGAGCATGTACTTGTTGGCGCTGATCTCGGGAATGAACCCCAGCGCCGCATCGTCCAGGCGCACCTGCATGAGCTGATACACGCGACCCGACAGCATTTGCTGATAGCTGCCTGCAGTAGCAATCACCTTGCCACTCTGGCCGGACTCGCGCAGCAGGCGCAGCACGATCATCGTCGCATCGCGCAGCGGCACGAGCGGCTGGGCCCATTTGATGATGTCGGCGCGACGGCGATCGGCGGGGTGATGCTGCCATGCAAAATACGCCGGCAAATCGAATTCGCATGTGCCGCCCGGGATGATGGCGCGGCTGCGGATGCTCGTCAGCCATTCGTTGTCGGCGATAAGCTGGCCGGCCTTGCCGTGCGTGGCGGTGAGGTTGCCCGAAGCGGTTTCCAACTCGCTGATGACGGCGTCGAGCGCGTCCTGGTCGATCTGCGGATTTGCGCGCAGCGCGGTCAGCGTCTGGCGCTGGCGATCGAGTTCCTTGAGCAGGTCGGCCTTGAGGTCGGCGCGACCAGCCACGTCAACGACTTCGAATAGCGTGGTCAGGGCCACATGGTGCTGCAGCGGATGTTCCTGCGCGAGAAAGAAATCCAGACGCTCGAACAAGTCTTCGAGACGCAGCAACGTCCGAATGCGTTCGTTGAAGGGATATTCGTACAGGATCAAAACTTGGGTGCCCGGTTTGCGGGCCTGCTGGCATAGGCCCCGAAGCCCGTTTGGCTTCGATCTGCCCGCATTCTATGCGAGACCCTCGCGCATCACAATGCAAAGGGCCGTGGCGATCGCTTTCAGGCTATTTCAGTTCGACCGATAGGCTTGGTCCAGACGGTCGATCTGCGGGATGAGTTCAGCGAGTGTGCCACTGTTGTCGATCACGTCGTCAGCGGCGGCCAAGCGGGCGTCGCGGCTGGCCTGGCGGGCGATGATGGCCTCCACCTGCGCGCGCGGCAGGCCGTTGCGGGCCATCACCCGGGCAATCTGCGTTTCGACGGGGCAGTCGACCACCAAAATGCGATCGACCAGCGTGCGCCAGCTTTGATGCCCCGCCAACGATTCCACCAGCAGAGGGACCACATAGACGAGGTACGGATGGGCGCCCGATGCCTGCGCTGCGGCCCCGCGTGCGAGGCCGATTTCGCGGATCAGCGGATGCGTGATCTGTTCCAGCCGCGCCTTGGCGGTGGCATCGGAGAAGGCCAGGGCGCGCATGGCGTCGCGGTCCATGGCGCCATCCGCGCGCAGGATGCCTGCGCCGAACGTGTCGACCAGCTTGGGGATGGCGGCGCCGCCGGGTGCGGTGATCTCGTGCGCGATGGCGTCGGTATCGACGATGGCGGCGCCGCGCTCGGCCAGGCGGTCCGCCACGTAGCTCTTGCCGCTGCCGATGCCGCCCGTCAGCCCGATCACGCGCATGCCGACATCCTTACGGCGCCAATACGGGGCCCAACCCCGTCAGCACGACGAGCTGCGGGCCGGCCAGCAGTGCGATGACGCCCGCGCCGGCAATGAAGGGTCCGAACGAGAACGGTGATTCGCTCTTCGCACCCCGCGCGATGCGCACGAGGCCAAACACCAGCCCGACTACCGACGACAGCAGCACGAGCAGCGGCAGCGCTTGCCAGCCAAACCACGCACCGAGCGCCGCCATCAGCTTGAAGTCGCCATAGCCCATGCCTTCGCGGCCGCGCAGCAACTTGTAGGCCCAATAGATGGACCAGAGGAAGAGGTACCCCGCCATCGCGCCGATCACCGCGTCCTGCAGATGCGCGAACATGCCAAACAGGTTCACGCCCAGGCCGAGCCAGAGCAGGGGCTGGGTGATGGCGTCGGGCAGCAATTGGGTGTCGGCGTCGATCATCGTGCCGGCGACCAGGAACCACAGTAGCACCGCCGAGGCGACGGCCACCCACGTCGGGCCGAAGTGCCACAGGCAAGCGGCGGTCAGCAGGCCCGTGACCAGTTCCACGGCGGGGTAGCGCCAAGAGATCGGCGTTTTGCAGGCGCTGCAACGACCACGCAGCGCGAGCCAACTCAAGATCGGAATGTTCTCCACTGCCTTGATCTGATGCCCGCACGACGGGCATGCCGAGCGAGGTACGACCAGGTTGTAGGTATCGGGGTGGGGCAGCGGCTCTTCGCGCAGCTCGGCAATGTAGTTGGCCTCGTCGCGCTCGATCATCCGTGGCAGCCGGTGGATCACCACGTTGAGGAAGCTGCCGACGAGCAAGCCGACCAGCCCGCCGGCTCCGGTTACAAACCACGCCGGCAAGAATGCCAGCGTGGGAATGACGAACATCTCCGGCATTACACCACCTGGCCCAGCTTGAAGATCGGCAGATACATTGCCACCACCATGCCGCCGATCAACACGCCAAGAATCACGATGATGAGCGGCTCGATCAGGGTGGAGATGTTCGCCACCGCATCATCCACTTCGCGTTCGTAGAACTCGGCCACCTTGAGCAGCATGTTGTCCAACGCGCCGGATTCCTCGCCGATCTGCGCCATCTGCAGCACCATGTTGTCGAACACGTGTGTGGCTTGCATCGCGTTAGTCAGGCTGGTACCGATGCGCACGGCCTGCTGAATTTCCAGGGTGGCGTCGTGGTAGACCCAATTGCCTGCCGCACCTGCGACGGATTCCATCGATTCCACCAAGGGCGTGCCGGCCGCAAACATCGTCGCCAACGTACGCGTCCAGCGGGCGATGGTTGCCTTGCGGATGATGTTGCCGAAGATGGGGATCCGAAGAATCCAGCGATGTGTGGAGCGCTGCACGTTCTCGGAGCGCTTGAACGCCCGGGCGAACAGCGTAATGCCGATGATGGGTGCAAAGACAATGATGTACCACCACTGCACAAAGAAGTCGGAGATGCTCATCACGACCAATGTCGGGGCCGGGAGCGTGGCACCAAAGCTGGAGAACACGCTTTTGAACGAGGGCACCACGAAGACCATCAGCACCACCGTCACGATGAAAGCCACTGACAGCACCGAGATCGGGTAGATCATGGCCGACTTGATCTGCGCCTTCAGCGCGATCGACTTCTCCATGTACAGCGACAGGCGTTCAAGCAGCGCGTCGAGAATACCGCCCTGTTCACCTGCGTCGATCAGGTTGCAGTACAGCGTGTCGAAGTACTGCGGATGGCGTCGGAAGGCTTGGGCCATGCTGCTACCCGACTCGATGTCGAAGCGGATTTCTGTCAGCAACTGCGTGAAGTTCGGATTGGCGTGGCCCTTGGCGATGATGTCGATCGACTGCAGCAGCGGCACGCCGGCCTTGAGCATGGTCGACAGTTGGCGCGTGAAGTACGCCACATCCTTCGGCACGATCTTCTTGCCGCGCGCGGCGCGCCTGCGCTTGGACTTGGTGATCGACAGACCTTGCTTACGCAGGACGGCATTCACCTCGGTGATGCTCTCCGCGCGCATCTCGCCCTTGAAGATCTTGCCTTTGCGGTCCTTGCCTTCCCACTCGAAAATGTACTGTGTGGGTGCCTTTGTCTTGGCAGTCTTACGTGCCGGCGCGGCGGCCGCGCGGTTGGCGGCGGGTGCTCGTGTGGCCATGGTTGGTTCCTACCCCCCGGTATGGGAACGATTGATCGAGAAGGTTATTGGTCGCTTATTGGTTTGTGGTGGCCAGCACTTCCTCAAGGGAAGTCAGCCCCAGCTTGACTTTCTTCAGGCCCGCTTCACGCAGCGACAGCACACCCTCTTTGCGTGCCTGCTCAGCGATCTGCAACGCAGTGCCGTGCGTCAGGATGATCTCCTGGATCGCCTCGGTGATCGGCATGACCTGGTAGATACCGACGCGGCCCTTGTAGCCGCTACCGTTGCAGGTTTCGCAGCCGACCGGATGGTACGGCTGCCAGGAACCGTCGAGGTCGGCTTCCGTAAAGCCCGCGTCGAGCAGCGTTTCCTTGGGCAGCGGCCCCGGTTTCTTGCATTCCTTGCACAGCCGGCGCGCCAGACGCTGCGCCGTGATCATCAGTACCGACGACGCGATGTTGAATGGCGCCACGCCCATGTTCATCAGGCGGGTCAGCGTGGTTGGTGCATCGTTGGTGTGCAGCGTGGAGAACACCAAGTGGCCCGTCTGCGCGGCCTTGATCGAAATATCCGCCGTTTCCAGGTCGCGGATTTCGCCCACCATGATGATGTCCGGATCCTGCCGCAGGAACGACTTGAGCGCCGCCGCAAAGGTCAGCCCTGCCTTGTCGTTCACGTTGACCTGGTTGATCCCGGGCAACTGGATTTCCGCCGGGTCTTCAGCCGTGGAAATGTTGATGTCGCCCGTATTGAGCTTGTTGAGGAACGTGTACAGCGACACCGTCTTGCCCGAGCCGGTGGGGCCTGTCACCAGCACCATGCCGTACGGGCGCTTGATCACGTCCACAAGCAACTGCTTCTGCTCGGGCTCGTAGCCGAGCTGATCGATGTCGAGCCGTTCGGTGGACGACTCCAGAATCCGGATCACGATCTTCTCGCCGAACAGCGTCGGCAGCGTCGACACCCGGAAGTCGATGGCGCGCTCGATCGTCTCCTTGTTGTCCTTGTCCTTCTTGTCTTTCGGGACGGTGATGAGCAGCTTCATGCGGCCGTCTTGCGGCACGCGCTTTTCCGAGATATCCAGGCGAGAGAGCACCTTGATGCGGGTGGCGATCTTGTCGCGGATATCCAGCGGCGGCTGCGCAACCTGGGCCAGGATGCCGTCAATGCGGAAGCGCACGCGGTAAAACGTTTCAAACGGCTCGAAGTGCAAGTCGGAGGCACCGCGCAGCAGCGCCTCGGTAAAGAGCTTCTGAAGGAAGCGCACCACGGGGGCATCGTCGATGCCGTCGGTGGTGGTGCGGCGCGTGGCGGCAGCGGCGCCCGGGTCGTACTCGATCTGCTTGGCTTCCTGTACAGGGAAGAGCGACTTGATCTCCGCCGGCGCCTCGTTGGCGAGGCTCAGCTGGCGCACCAGCTTGTCGTGCTCGACGATGACCGTTTCGATCGCCACGTTCATCTTCTGGCGCAGCTCTTCGATCGGCTTCGGGTCGCTCGGGTCGGACGTGGCCAGAATGAGGCGGTTATCGCGCCGGCCTAGCGGCAGCAGGCGCAGTTGGGAGAAGTGCTTGTTAGCCGCCAGCACAGCCGGCACGGTGTCGAGCTTGTACTGGGCCAGGTCCAGCAGCGGCATCTGGTACTTGCCGGCCACGAAGACCGCCAGATCGTGCGCGCTCATGATGCCGCTGCCCACCAGTTCGTCGATCAGTTGCGTGCGCTTTTCGCGCGCGCTCTGTTCGAGCTGGGTGAGCAACGTCGGCGCGATCCGCCGGCTCTGTGCTAGAGCGAGTCCAAGTGTCATGAGCCTATCTGACTGACCATTTCAGCGCGCACCCGGCCCCACTGCCTCCAGTGCACGCCCGCCCCCCAAGGCGAGTTGTTTTGTGTGTTGTTGCGGGCCCCACCCATTCGTGGGGGGTGACGGCCGGAATCGGGGCAGTTTGCCGACCGCCCCTACATTTGTAAAGCGCACATCAAAGCGCAGCTTGCATTTGTGCCACAACGGCAGAAAACCGCCCGGGCTGAAGCTTTTCGCCGCCAGTGTGGCCCTAACTACGCTTTCCATCCGCTGGCCGGTGCAGTCGCACGGTCCGGATCGACTGGTTGTCCATCTGCACGATGTCCATCACGCACCCTGCCACCCGTACGCTGACGGTCGCTTCCGGAATTTCTTCCAGCACTTCCAGTACCAGCCCGTTGAGCGTCTTGGGGCCATCAGTCGGCAAATGCAGGCCCAGGCGCCGGTTCAAGTCGCGCAGGGACATACCTGCATCCGCCAGATAAGCGCCCTCGGCGTCCCACGCCAGCTTGCCGGCGTTGGGCAGCGTGGTGGTGAACTCGCCGATCATCTCTTCAATGATGTCTTCCAGCGTCACCAGCCCCAGCATGTCGCCGTATTCGTTGACGATCAGGCCCAGGCGTCGACGGTTCTCCTGAAAGTACTGTAGCTGGCGGAAGACGGGCGTGCCGCTTGGCACGAAGTACGGTTCGGCCAGCAGATTGCGGAAATCGTCATGCGTCAGCTCGGTATGCCCCAGCAGCGACAGCACTTTGCGCACATGCAGAATGCCGATCACCTGATCGCTGTCCTGCTCGAACACCGGCAGCTTGTTGTGATAGCAGGTCTCCAGTTGCTGGATCACCTCATCAATCGGGCGCGACAGATCGAGCGATTCCACCCGCGCGCGCGGTGTCATCACATCGTCCACCGTGATGGCGTCCAGATCGAACAGGTTGAGCAGGATGCTGCGGTGCTTGTGCGGAATGAAGTTGCCGGACTCCAGCACCAGTGTGCGCAGTTCCTCGGTCGACATCCGCTGTTCTGGCGCCGCTTTTGTATTGATGCGCACCAGCCGCAGCACGCCCATGGCGAACGTATTGACCACGGCCACCAGTGGCGTCGAGACGGTCAGCAACGGCTTGATGATGAAGCTGGCCGGAAATGCAACGCGTTCCGGGTACGTTGCGCCCACGATCTTCGGGGCGATCTCGGCGAACACGATGATGAGAAACGCGACGAAGGCCGTAGCAATGGACAGTGTGGTCCCGTTGTTGCCGAAATAGTGGATCGCCAGGGTCGTGGTCAGCACCGGCACGGCGGTGTTGATGAGGTTGTTACCGATCAGGATGAGCGAGAGCAGCTTGTCGGTCTGGCCGAGCAGTTCCTGCGTATTGCGCGCGCCCGAGACGTTGGACTTGGCGAGATGGCGCAGGCGATGGCGGTTGAGCGCCATCATCGCGGTTTCGGAAATCGAGAAGAAGGCGGAGCAGCACAACAGCAGCGCGACGGCGCCGATTTGTGCCCAGAGCGGCCAAGAGTCCAAGGTGGGGGCGGAAGAAAAGCAAGGCGCCCACTATAACAGAGGGGTTTGTCGCGCCGATGCGGGCCGCCGCCGCGTATGCCTTTGCTGCAAATCCACCTCAGAGGGCGCCCAGAAACAAAAAAGCCCAGCAATTGCTGGGCTTGATGTCCTTGATCGACAAGGGAATTTCTGGTCGGGGTGAGAGGATTCGAACCTCCGGCCTCTACGTCCCGAACGTAGCGCTCTACCAGGCTAAGCTACACCCCGATGCTTCTTTGCAGATCTCGCGCTGGTCAGGACTGACGTTGCAGCGAGAAAGCACACAAGTCTATCAGCGTCTGACGGAAAAGGGAAGGGGGTAATGCATTTGCTGCTTCCTCGGCGGCAGCGGCTTCGCGTTCAGCGGCCTGGCGCGTGTACTCCAGCGCGCCGGAAGCCTGGATCGCAGCGAAGATCGCGTCGAAATGTTCCGTGCCGCCTTGCTCGATTGCCTCACGCACCAGCACGCGTTGCTCTTCCGTGCCGTTGCGCAGCAAATAGATGAGCGGCAGCGTCGGCTTGCCTTCGCGCAAGTCGTCGCCGGCGTTCTTGCCCATCTGATCTGCGGTGGCGGTGTAGTCGAGCAGGTCATCGACAATCTGGAATGCGGTGCCGATGCGCCGGCCGTATTCGGCGGCGGCCTCTTCGGTGGCGGTGTCCGCGCCCGAGAGTACGGCGCCGATCTGTGCGGCAGCCTCGAACAGCTTGGCGGTCTTGTAACGGATGACTTGGAGATAGCGCTCTTCCGTCACGTCGGGGTCGTGCATGTTCAGCAGTTGCAGGACCTCGCCCTCGGAGATGATGTTGGTGGCGTCGGCCAGGATCTGCATGATGCGCATGCTGTTGGCCTGCACCATCATCTGGAAGGCGCGCGAATACAGGAAGTCGCCCACCAGCACGCTGGCCGCGTTGCCGAACACGGCGTTGGCGGTTTTGCGACCGCGGCGCAGGTCGGATTCGTCGACGACGTCGTCGTGCAGCAGCGTGGCGGTGTGGATGAACTCGACCACGGCGGCCAGTTCATGGTGGTACTCACCCCTGTAGCCCAGCGCATTGGCCACTAGCAGCAGGATCACCGGGCGCAGGCGCTTGCCGCCGGCGCTGATGATGTATTCGCCGATCTGGTTGATCAGCACGACCTCCGAGCCGAGGCGGCGGCGGATCACGGCATCGACGGCGCGCATGTCTTCAGCGACGGGGGCGAGCAGGACGGAGGCGGAGGTCTGAGTCAAGGCGGGTTCCGGCGGAGGCGGTGTGACGGATGGTTGGCTTGCGCGCGCTCGATGCGGCGCAAAAACCGCGAGATTATAGAGCAAGCAGGTGGTTTGCCCGGTGTGTCGGCGGGGTGGGAGCGGCGCCGCAGGCCGTTGTGCGGCGTTGACGTGGATGTTGGGCTTTAGCCTTTGATTTGCTTGGGTTTTTCTTGTATAGTTGCGAGTTCTCTGTGCCCGTTGTCCGCGTAAGTGGACAGCGAGCGGCGCAAGAGTCACGTTTTAGTTCTTTTATCGAGGTCCGACAATGTACGCGGTCGTAAAAACCGGCGGTAAGCAATACAAGGTTGCTGCTGGCGAAAAACTGAAAGTAGAACAGATACCGGCGGACGTTGGCGCAGAAATCACGCTTGACCAGGTGCTCGCAGTGGGCGCTGGCGACCAACTCAAGGTTGGTGCGCCTCTGGTGAGCGGTGCTGCCGTCAAAGCCACCGTCATCTCCCACGGTCGTCACGACAAAGTGCACATCTTCAAGATGCGCCGTCGTAAGCACTATCAAAAGCGCCAAGGGCATCGTCAAAATTACACCGAGTTGCGTATCGACTCGATCGTGGCCTAAGGCTGCGTCGTCAATTACGTAACCGGATAGGAGTTCAGTCATGGCACAGAAAAAAGGCGGCGGTTCCACACGGAACGGCCGCGATTCCGAGTCGAAGCGCCTGGGCGTGAAGGTGTACGGCGGCCAAGCGATCAACGCTGGCGGCATCATCATTCGCCAACGCGGTACCCGCACGCACGCTGGCGTGAACGTGGGCATGGGCAAGGACCACACCCTCTTCGCGCTGGTCGATGGCCACGTGAAGTTCGCCAAGCGCGGCGAAGGCAAGAAGCAGTTCGTCGACGTTGTTCCGGCGGCCTAATTCAGCCTTGTAGTGCTAAGGCCCCGCACCCGTGCGGGGCTTTTTCGTTTCTGGCCGCTAACAAAACGCGATGCCTGATATTGGACGGTGCGCTGGTTTTTCGCGCATGCTTCCAGCGCAATCTTCAGGCGCGTTCTGTTAGCGATGGCGCAGCAGCGCCGATTCTTTTTTTACCTGCCGTGCGCACGCCGCACGGGCGGAGACCTCCATGAAGTTCATCGACGAAGCCCGGATTGAAGTGATCGCTGGTGACGGCGGCAACGGCAGCGCCTCGATGCGCCGCGAGAAATTCGTCCCGTTCGGTGGCCCGGACGGCGGCGACGGCGGGCGCGGTGGCAGCGTGTGGGCGGTGGCCGACCGCAACATCAACACGCTGATCGACTACCGCTTCGCCAAGAAGCACCTCGCGCGCAACGGCGAAAACGGCCGCGGTGCCGACTGCTACGGCGCTGCCGGTGAAGACATCACCCTGCGCATGCCGGTGGGAACCGCCATCTACGACGCCGACACGGAAGAGCTGATCGCCGATCTGACGATCGACGGCCAACGCCTGTGCCTGGCGCAGGGCGGCGAAGGTGGCTGGGGCAACATCCACTTCAAGTCGAGTACCAACCGTGCGCCGCGTCAGAAGACCGACGGCAAGCCCGGCGAGCGCCGCAACCTCCGTCTGGAGTTGAAGGTGCTGGCGGATGTGGGCCTGCTCGGCATGCCGAACGCCGGCAAGTCGACGCTGATCACCGCCATCTCCAACGCGCGCCCGAAGATTGCCGACTATCCGTTCACGACGCTCCATCCGAACCTGGGGGTGGTGCGCACGGGCCCGTCGAAGTCGTTCGTGGTGGCGGACATTCCTGGCCTGATCGAAGGCGCGGCGGAAGGTGCTGGCCTGGGTCACCAGTTCTTGCGTCACCTGCAGCGCACGCGCGTGTTGCTGCACGTGGTGGACCTCGCTCCGTTTGACGAGAGCGTTGACCCGGTGGCCGAGGCCAAGGCCATCGTCGGCGAGCTGAAGAAGTACGATGCCGAGCTGTTCGACAAGCCGCGCTGGCTGGTGCTCAACAAGCTCGACATGGTGCCCGAGGACGAACGCGAAGCGCGCGTGAAGGACTTTGTGAAGCGCTTCAAGTGGAAGGGCCCGGTGCACCGCATTTCTGCGCTGACGCACGACGGCACGCAGGCGCTGGTCCACGCGATCCAGGAATACCTCGACGAGCTGCGTGCCGAAGAGGACGCTGCGGCGGCCGCACCCGACCAACGTCTGGATCCGACCCTGCACAACGTCGATCACGACGATCAAGCGAAATAAACACAACACATCCTTCGGAGACACGCCCACCATGGCCCTGCATTCGCTGATTGCTGATGCGCGCCGCCTTGTCGTCAAGGTCGGTTCCAGTCTGGTTACCAATGACGGGCGCGGTCTCGACCAAGCCGCCATCGCTCGCTGGGCCGCGCAGATCGCGGCGTTGCGGGCGGCCGGCAAGGAAGTCGTACTGGTCAGTTCCGGCGCGATTGCTGAGGGGATGCAACGCCTCGGCTGGGTCAAACGTCCGAAGGAAATCCACGAACTGCAGGCTGCTGCCGCCGTCGGGCAGATGGGGCTGGCGCAGGTGTACGAATCTGAATTCGCGCGACACAGCATCCGCACCGCGCAGGTCCTGCTCACACACGGCGACTTGGCCGACCGCGAGCGCTACCTCAATGCGCGCTCCACGCTGCTCACGCTGCTGAGCCTGGGCGTGGTGCCGATCATCAACGAGAACGACACGGTCGTCACCGACGAAATCAAGTTCGGTGACAACGACACGCTCGGCGCGCTCGTCACCAACCTGATCGAAGGCGACGCGCTGATCATCCTGACGGACCAGCGCGGCTTGTATACCGCTGACCCGCGCAAGGACCCGAACGCACGCTTCGTCGACGAAGCGCAGGCCGGCACGCCCGACCTGGAGCAGATGGCCGGTGGCGCCGGTTCGAGCATCGGCAAGGGCGGCATGCTGACGAAGATTCTGGCCGCCAAGCGCGCGGCCAAGTCGGGCGCGCACACCATCATTGCCTCCGGTCGTGAAGACAACGTGCTGGCGCGGCTTGCCAACGGCGAGGCCATCGGCACGCAACTGCGCGCGCAAACCGGCCGCATGGCGGCGCGCAAGCAATGGATGATTGACCATCTGCAGTTGCGCGGGCGCGTGGTACTCGATGCCGGTGCGGTGGAAAAGCTCACCGCCGGTGGCAAGTCCTTGCTGCCGATTGGCGTGACGGAAGTACAGGGCGAGTTTGCCCGCGGCGAAGTGATTTCCTGCGTCGACAACGCAGGCCGCGAAGTGGCGCGTGGCCTGACGAACTACTCGTCGGCGGAAGCCCGTCTGATCGCGCGCAAAGCATCGTCGGAGATTGAAACGGTGCTTGGTTACGTCAGCGCTGCCGAACTGGTGCATCGGGATAACCTGGTGCTGCTCTGATTCCGCGGCGCGCGGAGCACCAAAAACAAAAGGCCAATCCCTCGCGGGGTTGGCCTTTGTGTTTGCGGTGTCCTGACTTTCAGGGCCCGTAATAGCGTCCGCCCGGACCGCTCAACCGCCGCACGAGCGTAGACGCTTTTCCATCCCCAGCCACTGACCGCACATCACAGAAATACGACCGCATCAGCGCCGAGGCGTAGTCGGTCGGACCACCGTTGCCAACACGCTGCCAGTCGCCTGCCGCCTTATAGGCGTTCATGCTGGCGGATTCCGCATTCGCGCTTTCGTTCATGTCGACGGCGCGGTTGCCGATCCACTGGTTGGTATCGTTGCGCAGGGTTGCATAGATGCGGCGCTCGGCGGTGTCGCAACGCAGGCCTTCGTAGTTGACGTTGCGCGCGCCGGTTTTGCTGGTGATCAGCACGGTGTAGCGCACCACGTTGTCCGTGCCGATCGACACCGATTTCGGATCGATGGCGAAGCGCAGCGGCGAATCATTGCGGCCGCCCACGTCGAACGGCACGGCATCACGATCGACCGGCGGGGCCGGGAAGGTGACGGCATCTTCCTTGAAGGGCTTGTCGTTGAACGGGTCCATCAACAGCTTGTCTTCGAGGTCGCCGGTGCGGTTGTGGCCACATGCCGTCAACGCCAGCGCAGCCGCCAGCGCGAGCGGCACGAGAGCGCGGCGCGCTCCACGTGTCGTCGTCATCAGAGTCACGAATTGTCCTTGGGACTTGTGTCGTCAGGGTTGGAAGAGGGGGCCGGCGCGGATACGCTCACCGTTTCGACGATGACCGTCGTAGTGGTGACGGTCAGGGCCGACTGAGCGTGCGGTTCGCGCGCATGCTGCTCGCTCCGACCGCCTTGGCCGCCGGAACGTTCACGGCCGTCGCGATTGTCGCGCCCATCGCGCTCGCGGTGTTGCCCGCCGCGACCATACGGCGAGAGCGGCGCGCGGGTCTGCCGCTGCACGAAGCGCGAAAGCTCCGACAGCGCCAGTTGATATACCTCGCGCTTGAACTCGATCACGGCCTCGAGCGGCACCCAGTACTGGCTCCACCGCCACGCATCGAACTCCGGATGCTCGGTGGCGCGCAGCTGGATGTCGCAATCGCGACCGACCATGCGCAGCAGGAACCAGATCTGTTTCTGGCCCCGGTAGTGACCGCGTATCTCACGGCGGATGAACTTGTCCGGCACCTCATACCGCAGCCAGTCGCGCGTGCGACCGACGATCCGGACGTGTTCTGGCAACAGGCCGACTTCTTCGTGCAGTTCGCGGAACATCGCTTGTTCGGGTGTCTCACCGTACTTGATGCCGCCTTGTGGAAACTGCCAGGAGTGCTCGCCAATGCGCTTGCCCCAGAACACCTCGTTTCTTGCGTTGATGAGGATGATGCCGACGTTCGGGCGGAAGCCTTCACGATCGAGCATGACTGCACCTCGAATACTTTAGAATTACGCCGATTATAGAGCGGCCCGTCGTCTGGCTGTCACAGAAGCCGAAATGTTGCCGCTCACTCGCGCCTCCTGGGGGAGGGGTGCCGACCGCGCGAATGTGCGTCTGGCGCCTCGTTCCATCTCCTGATTCCGGTGGCTTTTGCCCTTGTTCTCGCGGCTTTGCTAGGCCGCGCCATCCCTTATTGTCAGTCGCATGAAAGCGTCCCAGTTCTTCATTTCCACGCTCAAGGAAGCGCCCGCCGACGCGGAAATCGTGTCGCACAAGTTGATGATGCGTGCCGGCATGATCAAGAAACTTGGCGCGGGCCTCTATACGTACATGCCCGTGGGGCTGCGCGTGATCCGCAAGGTCGAACAGATCGTGCGTGAGGAAATGAACGCCAGCGGCGCAGTGGAGGTGCTGATGCCGGTGGTGCAGCCGGCTGAGCTGTGGCAGGAGACCGGCCGCTGGGACAAGATGGGCGACGAGATGATGCGCGTGAAAGACCGCCATGACCGCGACCTCGTCATCCAGCCGACCTCCGAAGAGGTGGTGACCGACATCGCCCGCACCGAGATCCGCTCGTACAAGCAGATGCCGGTGAATTTCTATCAGATTCAAACCAAGTTCCGTGACGAGCGCCGTCCGCGCTTCGGCATCATGCGCGGCCGCGAATTCACCATGAAGGACGCGTACTCCTTCGACCGTGACGCCGAAGGCCTGAAGGTCTCGTACCAGAAGATGTACGACGCCTACACGCGCATCTTCCAGCGCTTTGGCTTGGAGTTCCGCGCCGTGGCCGCTGATAACGGCGCCATCGGCGGATCGGGCTCGCACGAGTTCCACGTGATTGCCGAGACGGGCGAAGACGCCATCGTGTACTGCCCGGATTCGGACTACGCCGCCAACATGGAGGCCGCCGAGGCGCTGGCTCCGGCCACGCCGCGCGCTGCCCCAACGGAGGCATTCGCCAAGACGCACACGCCGGGCCGCACCAAATGCGAGGCGGTGGCCGAGCAGCTGGGCATTCCGCTCGAACGCAACGTCAAGTCGATCGTACTGGCAACGGACGTCGACGGTGGTGAGCCGCAAATCTGGATGTTGCTGATCCGTGCTGATCACGAGCTCAACGAGGTCAAGGCATCGAAGGTGCCGGGCCTGGCCGAATTCCGTTTCGCCACGGAGGGCGAAATCCTGCGCGCGTTCGGCACGCCGCCGGGCTATCTGGGCCCGATCGGTACGAAGCAGCCGATCAAGGTGGTGGCCGATCGCACCGTGGCGGCCATGAGCGATTTCGTCGTCGGCGCCAATGAAGAGGACTACCACTTCACCGGCGTGAACTGGGGCCGCGACCTGCCCGAGCCTGAGGTCTACGACCTGCGCAACGTGGTAGAGGGCGATCCGTCGCCGGACGGCAAGGGCACGCTGGCGATCTGCCGTGGCATCGAAGTCGGCCACGTCTTCATGCTCGGCACGCGCTATTCCGATGCGATGAACGCCACGTTCCTCGATGAAAACGGCAAGACCCAGCCGATGGTGATGGGCTGCTACGGCATCGGTATTACGCGGATTCTGGGCGCGGCCATCGAGCAGAACTACGATGCGCGCGGGATCATCTGGCCGGCGTCGATCGCGCCGTTCCAAGTGGTGATCTGCCCGGTGGGCTACGACCGCTCCGACGCCGTGCGCGCCGAAGCCGACCGCCTGCACGCTGAGCTGGTGGCCGCCGGCATCGACGTGATGCTGGACGACCGCGGCGAGCGCCCCGGCGCGATGTTCGCTGACTGGGAACTGATCGGCGTGCCGTTCCGTGTGGTGGTGGGCGACCGCGGCTTGAAGGAAGGCAAGCTGGAATTCCAGGGCCGCCGCGACGAGGCTGCCACTGCCGTGGCGCCGGCCGATGTGCTGGCGACGCTGAAGGCGCGTCTCGCGCAGTAATGGAGCCGAACTGCATGCGCCGCTTGCGCTTCCCCCGCCTGATCGCCACTGCGCTGTGCGCGGGGGCCTTGCTTGTGGGCATCGCGGGGGTACGGCCGGCGTGGGCGGGCGCGCAGAAAGAGGAGTACCTGGCGGACTCCGTGCGCAGTGCGTTGTCCGCCGCTGTGGCCGACAGCCGCCCGCTGCGTCCGGTGTTCGCCAGCAACGATGAGCAACTCGGCTATCTGCGCTGGTTGGCTGAGATGTCGGTGCGCATGTCGAGCAAGATCCCGGTGGCGTCGGTCCGCGTGGAGTTGATCGAAACCGCGTACTACGAAGCCAAGCGCGCCGGCCTCGATCCGGCCCTGGTGCTGGGTCTCATTCAGGTAGAAAGCGGCTTCCGCAAGTACGCCATGAGCAGCGCGGGCGCCATGGGTCTCATGCAGGTGATGCCCTTCTGGACGCGCAGCATCGGCGATAAGGACCCCCGCAAGCTGTTCCACCTGCAGAGCAACCTGCGCTATGGCTGCACGATCCTGCGTCACTACCTCGACATGGAAGGCGGCAATCTGTACCTGGCGCTCGGCCGCTACAACGGCAGCCGAGGTCAGCCGCAATATCCGAACGCGGTGCTGGCGGCGTGGAAGCGCTGGCAGTACCAGGAGTCGAGCACGATGACGGTGTCCGCCCCGGTGCCGGCGGAAAGCGCGCCGCGTGCCAAGGCGCTGCCCGAGGTGCCGGCACGCAATCCGTTTTCGCCGCTGCGTATTGCCGGCGGCCCGGCTGGCGGTTCCTGATCGTCGGCATCAGAGCGCTCGGCCTACAATAGGGCCATCCCTTTCGCTCGCCTGCATCTCCTCATTGCGCATGTCCACGACCCAACCGTACGCGACCATGTCCGAAGCGCTGCGCGACTGGCTGCAGCGTCACGTGACCGAAGGTTTCGAGGCTGACCCGCTGGTGGCTTCGATGGTGCAGTCCGGCTACGACCGTGCCTTCGCCCGCCGCGTTGTCGATGAGGCGCTCGCTGCCCGCGCGCCGGCGCCCGTTCCGGCTGCAGTGCAGACTCCCATGCCGGCCGCTCAGGAAGCCGTGGAGAACAGCAACGCCGTCCATACCGCGGACGGCGACATTCCCATTCTGTTTGCGCTGGAAACGCCGCGCATCGTGCTGTTCCAGCACTTCCTCTCCGACGAGGAGTGTGATCAGTTGATCGCGCTCGGGCGCAATCGCCTCAAGCGTTCGCCGGTCGTGAACCCGGAGACGGGTGAAGAGAACCTGATCTCGGCGCGCACGAGCCAAGGTGGGATGTTCCAGGTGGGCGAGCATCCGCTCATCGCCAAGATCGAGGCACGTATCGCGCAGGCGGTGGGTGTGCCGGTCGAGCACGGCGAGGGCTTTCAGGTGCTGCACTATCAGCCCGGCGGCGAATACCAGCCGCATTTCGATTTCTTCAACCCGGGCCGCACCGGTGAAGCGCGCCAATTGGAAGTCGGCGGCCAGCGTGTGGCCACCATGGTCATCTACCTGAACAGCGTGCAGGCCGGCGGCGCGACGGGCTTTCCCAAGCTCGGGCTGGAGGTGGCGCCGGTCAAGGGCAACGCTGTTTTCTTCGTCTACAAGCGGCCGGATGGCTCGCTCGATGAAGATACGCTGCACGCCGGCCTGCCGGTGGAGCGCGGCGAGAAGTGGATCGCCACCAAGTGGCTGCGTGAGCGGCCGTATCGGCGTCAATAAAAAAGGGCGACTTGGTGGTCGCCCTTTTCCTTTTTGTTTGCGCCTGCGCCGCGTCAGGTGTTCTTCAGTGCGCGGATGGTCGGCAGGTTGCGCCAGTAGCCCTTGGCATCCATGCCGCAGCCGAAGACGTAGCGGTCCGGCACGTTGAAGCCGCAGAAATCGGGGTACAGCGGCTTGTCCTTGGCGAGCGTTTTTTCGCACAGCACGGCGGAGTAGAACTCGGCGGCGCCCATGTCGATGATGCGCGAGCGGATGGCGGCCATCGTTTCGCCTTCGTCGAGGATGTCGTCGAGCACCAGCACCGTGCGGCCCTTGACCGACTCGCGCGGCGCCACGCGCCACTGCATCTCTTTGCTACCCACGGTCTGGTTGTTGTAGCGCGAGAGGTGGATGTAGTCGAACTCCAGCGGGAAGGCCAGCTTCGGCAGCAGCATGCCGGTGAACACGCACGCGCCGCCCATCACGGACAGCACCATCGGGAAGGTGTCGCCGATCTTCTCGGTGATCTCGGCGGCCATGCGATCCAGCGAGCCGCGTACAGCGTCTTCGCTGACGATTTCTTCGGAGTTGGCCCAGAGTTCGCGGGCCTGTTCTGCATTCAGCATCGTGTTGGTCTGGTGAAAACGGTTTGAGGGAAGGGCGTGGGTTGGTTATCCACCAAACAAACCTTTCATGCCACCTTTCATACCGCCCATGGCACGCATCATCTTCATCATGCCGCCGCCCTTGAGCTTCTTCATCATGGTCTGCATTTGCTCGAACTGATTGAGCAAGCGGTTGACCTCCTGCACCTGCACGCCGGCACCGGCGGCAATGCGGCGCTTGCGGCTGGCTTTGATCAGCTCAGGCTTGGCGCGCTCGGCGGCCGTCATGGAATTGATGATGCCTTCCATGCGGCGGACCTGCTTTTCGGCCTGGTCCATGTTGGCACCTTGCGCCTGCTGGGCCATCTGCGCGGGGAGCTTGTCGATCAGGCTACCCAGGCCACCCATCTTCTTCATCTGGCCGATCTGCGCCTTGAAGTCTTCCAGGTCGAAGCCGCCGGTCTTCTTGATCTTGGCGGCCAGCTTCTGCGCCTCTTCCATGTCGACACCGCGCTGGGCTTCTTCCACCAGCGCGAGGATGTCGCCCATGCCCAGAATGCGCTGGGCCATGCGGTCGGGGTAGAACGGCTCCAGCCCGTCGAGCTTTTCGGCCACACCGACAAACTTGATCGGCTTGCCCGTGATGTGACGCACCGACAGCGCCGCACCACCGCGCGCATCACCGTCGAGCTTAGTCAGCACCACGCCGGTCAGCGGCAGGGTGTCGTTGAAGGCCTTGGCGGTGTTGACGGCATCTTGGCCGAGCATCGCGTCGACCACGAACAGCGTTTCGGCTGGCTTGAGCGTGGCGTGCAGCGCGGCGATCTCCTGCATCATCGCCTCGTCGATACCGAGGCGGCCGGCTGTGTCGACGATCAGCACGTCGTGGTAATGCTTCTTGGCCCAGTCGACCGCCGCGACGGCGATATCCACCGGCTTCTGGTCAGGCTGTGATGGGAAGAAGTCTGCGCCGACCTGTTCGGAAACGGTCTTCAGCTGCGCGATAGCGGCGGGGCGATACACGTCGCACGACACCGTCAGCACTTTCTTCTTCTTGTTCTCTTTGAGCCACTTGGCCAGCTTGCCGACGGTGGTGGTCTTACCTGCGCCTTGCAGGCCGGCCATCAGGATGATCGCGGGCGGCGTGACGTTCAGGTTCAGCTCCGCCGCGCGGCCGCCCATGATGTTGTTGCCGACGCCTTCCAGCGCTTCCTGGCCGCCGATGATGGCGGTCAGCTCGCGCTGCACGATGCCGACCAGCGCTTGCCCGGGCGAGAGGCTGGTGATGACGTCTTCGCCGAGCGCCTTTTCCTTGACGCGGGCAATGAACTCGCGCACGACCGGCAACGCCACGTCGGCTTCGAGCAGTGCCAGGCGGACTTCGCGCAGCATCTCGGCGGTATTGGCTTCGGTCAGGCGCGCTTCGCCGCGCATGGTCTTGACCACGCGCGCGAGCCGTTGGGTCAGGTTATCCAGCATGACAGTGACAGGGATCCGGAATTGGGGACGGGATGAAGATGAGGCCGGTGCTCGCTTGGCGTGCGCCGGCTAGGAATGTGCGTTCCGCTTGGCCGCCCGCTGAGGCTTTCGGCGGGGACGGGCCCCAGCCAAAACCGGGGTGCGCTGCGGTAAACTGTGCAAATGGTCATTGTACTGTATGCGCTGACGGCGCTTCTCTATGGCACCCTCGCCTGGACGGCGTGGGTACGACGCGGTGGGCTCGAGGCCTCGGCCGCGGCTGGTGCCATGCTGGGCGGCCAGCCTTCCGGCGCAGCGGTGCTGGTGCCGCCGCCCCCGGCTTCTGCGGATTCCGCCCCTGGCTGGTGGCGGTGGGGCTTGCTGGCGGCGCTGGCCGCGCACGGCTTTCTGCTGCACGAGACTATTTTCCCAGCCAGTTCCATGGTGTTCGGCTTTGCCTATGCGCTGTCGGCCATGCTGTGGCTGGGTGTGGGCATCTTCTGGATCGAGAGCCTGTTCTTCTCGCTGGCGGGTCTGGGCCTGCTGGTGATGCCGGTGGCGCTGCTCGGCAGTCTGCTGCCGCTGGTGTTTCCGGGCGCGCAGATCCTCGGTTATGCGGCCAGCCCGCTGTTCAAGCTCCACTTCGCCATCGCTAACGTTGCGTATGGGCTGTTCACGCTGGCGGCTTTCCACGCCATCCTCATGCTCGCCGCCGAGCGCCGGCTGCACACCATCAATCGCCCGAATGAGTCCGGCTGGCTTGGCCGCTGGCTCGATTTGCTGCCGCCGTTGCTGACGCTGGAAAAACTGCTGTTTCGCCTGATCGGCGCGGGCTTCGTGCTGCTCACGCTGACCATCGCTTCGGGCGTGCTGTTCTCCGAGCACCTGTTCCACCGTGCCTTCCACTTTGATCACAAGAATGTGTTTGCGGTGCTGTCGTGGGCGATGTTCGGCGGCATCCTGCTGGGGCGCCGTTTCCGTGGCTGGCGTGGGCGCGTGGCGCTGCGCTGGGTGATGGCGGCGTTTGCGATTCTGCTGCTGGCCTATGTGGGCAGCCGCTTCGTGCTGGAAGTCATCCTTCACCGCGTGTAACGCGTTCTTGGCGTTTCTTTTGGCGATCACCGCCCCTCTGTCGGTTTTTTCATGACCCGTCCTGTTTTGCTGATCCTGATGCTGCTCGCCGGTTGGTGGTGGCTGAGCCGCCTGGGGTCGCGTTCGTCGCGCACCTCAGGGCCGTCCGCATCGCAGGGCGCGGCGCGGCGCGCGCCTGAGCCCGGGGCATCCCAGCCGATCGAGCAATGCGCCGTGTGCGGGGTGCACGCACCGCGCTCCGGCATGGTGGCACTGCCTGGCGGGCGCTATCGCTGCCCCGAGCACGCCGACCGGGGCGGCGCGTGATGCCGGATGCGTCCGGCACGTCGTCGACTGGGGCGCCCAAGAGGGCTGATGCCGGCCCGCGCCGACTGCTCTCCCGCCTGAATGCGTGGCACGCGCTGCGCTCGGTCTGGCAGGAACCCGATCCTCCCGAATTCCAATGGCGTCTGCTGCGCTATTTCGCTTTCAGCCGCGCGGCTGTGGCGCTGGTGCTGCTGCTGTTCGTGATGGTGCCGCGTGGCCACGATGAAGCCGGCGGCCTGCCCAATAGCGAGACGCTGCTGAGTCTGACGCTGCCGTACTTGGCGGTGGCGCTGCTGATCCTGGCGGCTGCCGGGTGGTGGCGCACGCGGTTCCAATTCCGCGTGCGGCTCGATGTCGTGCTTGATCTGCTCTTCCTTGGGATGGCGTATGCCGCCCTGTCGCGCTTGTCAGCCAGCGTGGCGATGGTGTTGTTGATGCCGGTGCTGGCGGCTGGCGCGCTCACCAGTCTGCTGTTTGCGCTGTTCACGGCGGCGGTGGCGTCGATGGTGGTGCTGGCCGATCCGTTCCTCCAGATGCTCGGCGACGGCGTGATTGCGCCGGGGCTGGCGTCGGCGGGGCTGTATGGGCTCGTCTACATGACGGCCGCGTCGATGATGTACGGCCTGTCGCACCGCCAGATTGCGCAAGAGCGCCTGACGATGGCGCGCGAGCGCGAGTTGCGCCTGCAGCAGCTCGTGAACCGCCTGATGGTCTACGACATGCAGGACGGCGTGATGCTGGTGCGCGCTGACGGCCGCGTCGTGGCGGCCAACCCGGCCGCAGCCATGCTGCTGGGCGTGCCGCAAAACGCCTTCGTGGGCAGCGGCGCGATGCTGTTCGACCTAAAGGACGTGCCGCACCTGCGCCCGCTGCTGGAGACGCTGCGCCAGTGGCTGCGCCGCAAGAGCCGGCCCGCAGACGGCACGGGCGACGACGATGCGCCGCGCATTCTCGACTTGCTTCCGATCGCGCAGGGCGGCAGGCGTGCGCCGCCAGCCCGCTTGCGTCTGCGCTTCATCCTGCCGAGTCTGGCGAACTTGCGCAGCGTCTATCTGGACAGCCTCGTCAGTTCGATCGGCCTGGGGTTGCCGGGGGAGGGCGGCGCAGTGTCACGCCCACGCCAGCTTTCGGCCGACATCACCGCGCAAGGCTGGTCGAGCGATGACGAAGCCTTTTTGCGCCACGAGCTGCACGACACGGTGCTGATCCACGTGGAAAGCTGGGAGCGTGTGGCGGAGCAGGCCCAGCAGGAAAAGCTCGCATCGATGGGCCGGCTGGTGGCGAGCATTGCGCACCAGATCCGCAACCCGCTGGCCGCGATCAGCCAAGCCGCCGAACTGCTGGATGATCCGGGCGATGGCACAGAGGGCAACGGACCCGCGCGCCCGGAAGGCTCCGGCGTGGAGACGCGCCTGCTCCGGATCATTCGCGACAACGTTCGCCGGCTGGACCAGGTGGTCGCCGATGTGCTGATGCTTTCGCGCCGCCCGCGTGGCGAGCGTGTGCGTGTGGAGCTCGCCCACGTGCTGCCCGAGGTGATCGACCGCTGGCGCGCCGAGGCCCTCCGCCGTGCCGGCACCGAGATCAATGCCAACCTCGTCCGCGTGGCGGTGGACCTCGACAAGCCCGTGCTATTCGACCCGGCGCAGTTGCAGCAGGTGGTGGGCAATATGCTCGACAACGCGCTGCGCTATTGCCGCCGCGTGCCGGGTTCGATCCTGTTGGCTGCCTATGCATTGGATGAGACCCACGCCGAACTCGTCATCTGGAACGACGGCCCCGAGGTCAGCGCCGAACAACAGCGCAGCCTGTTCGAGCCGTTCTTCACGAATGACGCCCAAGGCACTGGCCTGGGCCTCTACATGGCGCGCGAGTTGTGCGGCGCCAACGATGCGCAGATCCGCTATGGCGCCATCGCGCTGGAATCCTTGCTCGATCGCACCGGAGCGTTGACCATGGAGGCGCGCGACACCTTGCCGCGCCGCGCCTTCGTCATCACCCTGATGTTTGATCAACACGCCGTGCCGATTGCGGAATAAACCGCCGGCTGATCTTCTGCTGACCTGCTGATCCATGTCCAAAACCGCCATCGTTCGCGAACCCATTCTCGTTGTCGATGACGAAGCCGACCTGCGCGAGCTGCTGGAAATTTCCCTGCGCCGCATGGGCCACGACGTGGTGCTCGCCAGTGGGCTGGCCGAAGCGCGCGAGGCATTGTCCCGCCAGCGCTTTGCACTTGTGCTGACCGACATGCGCCTGGGGGATGGCCTCGGCATCGAACTCGTGCGCCAGCTCTCGGCCACGGCCGACCGCACGCCGGTGGCCGTCATCACCGCTTACGGCAGCGCCGAGAACGCGGTGGAAGCGCTCAAGGCGGGCGCGTTCGATTACATCGCCAAGCCGCTCTCGCTCGACCAGCTGCGCAGCCTCGTGCTCAATGCGCTGGGCCGCCAGCAGCGCGGTCTGGACGCTGGGGACCCCGGTAACTCTGACCTGGCCGAGCGCACCAATGAACTGCTGCCGGGCCACTCCGCCGCCATGCAGGAAGTGCGCCGCTCGCTGATGCGGCTGGCGCGCAGCATGGCGCCGGTGGTCATCAGCGGGGAATCCGGTAGCGGCAAGGAGCGTGCGGCGCGGGCCATCCATGCGTTGTCGGCGCGTGCATCGCGGCCGTTCGTGGCCGTGAACTGCGGCGCGATCCCCGAGAATTTGATGGAAGCCGAGTTCTTCGGCTACGTGAAGGGCTCCTTTACCGGTGCGGACAGCGATCGCCAGGGCTTCTTCCAGGCTGCCAACGGCGGCACGCTCATGCTCGACGAGGTGGCCGACCTGCCGCTGACGATGCAGGTGAAATTGCTGCGCGCACTGCAGGAGCGCCGCGTACGCAAGATCGGCGAAAGCCGTGAAGAGCCGGTCGACGTCCGCGTGGTGTGCGCGAGCCACCAGAATCTCGCGCGTCTGGTCGCCGCCGGCCGCTTCCGCGAAGACTTGTTCTACCGCCTGAACGTGCTGGAGCTGCGCATGCCCACGCTGCGCGAGCGTGCTGAAGACGTGCCCGTGCTGGCCGGCGTGCTGCTGGAGCAACTTGCCAACCGCTATGGCGATCCGCGGCCCAAGCGCCTGACGCGTCCGGCGCTGCAGCAACTGTGCGCCTACCCGTTCCCGGGCAACGTGCGCGAGCTGGAGAACCTGCTCGAGCGCGCCTACGCGTTTGCCGAGGGCGAATCGATCGACGTGGATGACCTGGGCGCCCTCGGCGCCGAGATCGAGCGTTCACCGCTGTTCCATCGCACGCGCGAGGCGCAGGCTGCGGCGGCCCATCACTCGACTGCGCCATCGCCGATGGCAGGCTGGGCCGACGCTGCTTACATGCCGGCCTCCGTGCCGAGCCCGATGGGCGCGTTGCAGCCGCTGCAGCCAATGCAGCCGCCGGTGGCACTGTCGGCCGAGCCAGCCCCGGCTGCGCAGCCCTCGGAGCCGCCGCTGCCAAGCGTCGCATTGCCGATCGATCTGCCCGCCTATCTGGAGTCCGTGGAGCGCAGTGTGATCCTTGTGGCGCTGGATCAGACCGGCTTCAACCGTACGGCGGCGGCCAAGCTGCTCGGCTTGTCGTTCCGGCAGTTGCGCTATCGCATGCAGCAGCTTGGCATCCGTGATCCGCGTGATATTGAGCCCGCCAACAACGGCCTGGACGGCCTGAATGGCGATGCCTAAGCCGGGCGCCTTGCACGTCGGTGCCGATGGCTGGGTGGACGGCATGCGGCGCCATCCGTCACCCAACATCGACGCGCGGCCCGACGGCATGCCGATCGACCTGATCGTGCTGCACAACATCAGCCTGCCGCCTGCGCAGTCCGCAGCCGACTTCGGCTCAGACGCTGTGCTCGATTTCTTCACCAACACGCTCGACTGCGACGCGCATCCGTACTTCGATCAGTTGCGGGGTGTGCGCGTGTCGGCGCATTTCTTCGTTCGTCGCACCGGTGAGTGCGTGCAGTTCGCGCCCTGCGATGCGCGCGCTTGGCATGCCGGCGCATCAGATTTCTTTGGCCGACCGCGCTGCAACGATTTTTCCGTCGGCATCGAGATCGAAGGCACGGACGACCTGTCCTTTACCCCCGAGCAATACGCCGCCACCGCATCTCTTGTGCGGGCCATCTGCGCGGCGTATCCGATTGCCGCGATTGCCGGGCACTCGGACATCGCCCCTGGGCGCAAGACCGATCCGGGGCCGTGCTTCGACTGGGCGCATCTGCGCAAGCTCGGCGGCTTCGACGCGGCACTGTTCCCCTATCTGCGCACTCTGAAATAACAGCGGCTGCACCAGTGCAGTGCGGGCCGCGAGGCCTTGTACTGCAGACGAGGTGACGTCTATCGATCTTGCGCCGTCGATTGAAAGAATTATTCTGAAAGGCACAGCGTTGCGACGCCGCAAGCCGGCCCCGCCGACCCGTTGTGCCGCTTGGGATGGCGGGCTTGCGGCGCTGCATTCCGATTGCAAAAGGACCAGTCGCCCGCATCTGTCAAGACTAGGCAAATGCGATCGATCCACTATACTTAGCGCCAATCCCGGGATGAAACACTAGATGTAGTGGTCGCTTTCCGGGATTCTTATTTCGGCGCCACGCGGGGGCGGGCGGTCGGCGGGTCAAGCCGACGCTTGGGGAGCTGAGAAAAGGCAAGGGTCTTTTCCGTCTCATTTCTCCGCGTAGCGCGCGGGTTCGCCAAGGGTATCCACCCGTCGGCGCGCCGATAAACGAACGGTTCAACAGGAGTCCACATGCAGACGGCCCAACCAGAAATCCACTCCGGCACCGCCAACCCCACTCAATTTGCGCAAGGCGCTGGCGGTACGGCCGTGGCCCCCAGCACCGCGTTCGGCGTCAACCTGGCGGACTACAAGATCATCCGTCGCAATGGCGCCGTGGTCGGTTTCGAGCCCTCCAAGATCGCCGTGGCCGTGACCAAGGCCTTCCTCGCCGTGAATGGCGGGCAGGGCGCCGCTTCTGCGCGTGTGCGCGAACTGGTCGAGGGCCTGACCCAGAACGTGGTGCGCGCACTGACGCGCAGCCGCCCCAACGGCGGCACGTTCCATATCGAAGACATTCAAGACCAGGTGGAACTGGCCCTGATGCGTTCGGGCGAGCACGACGTGGCCCGCGCCTACGTGCTGTACCGCGAGCGCCGCGCGCAAGAGCGCGCCCAAGCTGGTGAAACCCTGCAGCAACCGGCCGCCGGCGGCCTGAACGTGACCGACGGCGGCATCACCCGCCCGCTGGACATGGCCGCGCTGCGCAACCTCATCGTCTCGGCCTGCGAAGGCCTGGGCGAAGCGGTGGACCCGGAGCCGATCCTCAAGGAAACGGTCAAGAACCTGTATGACGGCGTGCCGATGACGCAGGTGTACGACTCGGCCATCCTGGCCGCCCGTACCCTGATCGAAAAGGACCCGGCCTACAGCCAAGCGACCGCACGCATTCTGCTGCACACGATCCGCCGCGAAATCCTCGGTCAAGAAGTCACGCAGGCCGAAATGAGCACGCGCTATGCGGAGTACTTCCCGAAGTTCATCCAGCGCGGTATCGAAGCCGAACTGCTGGACGAAAAGCTGGCCCAGTTCGACCTGGTCCGCCTGGGCGCCGCGCTGAATGCCGCGAACGACTTCCAGTTCAACTACCTCGGCCTGCAAACGCTGTACGACCGCTACTTCCTGCACGTGGACGAAGTCCGCATCGAGATGCCGCAGGCGTTCTTCATGCGCGTGGCCATGGGCCTGGCGCTGAACGAGGCCGACCGCGAAGCGCGCGCCATCGAGTTCTACAACCTGCTGTCGTCGTTCGACTTCATGTCGTCCACACCGACGCTGTTCAACTCGGGCACGCGCCGCTCGCAGCTGTCGTCGTGCTACCTGACCACCGTGTCGGATGACCTGGACGGCATTTATGAAGCGCTGAAGGAAAACGCGCTGCTCTCCAAGTTTGCCGGCGGCCTGGGTAACGACTGGACCAACGTGCGTGCACTCGGCTCGCACATCAAGGGCACGAACGGCAAGTCGCAAGGCGTGGTGCCGTTCCTGAAGGTCGTCAACGACACGGCTGTGGCCGTGAACCAGGGCGGCAAGCGCAAGGGCGCAGTGTGCGCGTACCTGGAAACGTGGCACCTGGATATCGAAGAATTCCTGGAGCTGCGCAAGAACACCGGCGACGACCGCCGCCGCACGCACGACATGAACACGGCCAACTGGATTCCGGACCTGTTCATGAAGCGCGTGATGGAAGGCGGCGAGTGGACGCTGTTCTCGCCGTCCACCTGCCCGGACCTGCACGACAAGGTTGGCAAGGCATTCGAGCAAGCCTATCTGGCCTACGAAGACAAGGTCGCGCGCGGCGAGATCAAGCTCTTCAAGAAGATGCCGGCGCTGCAACTGTGGCGCAAGATGCTGGGCATGCTGTTCGAAACCGGCCACCCGTGGATCACGTTCAAGGATCCGTGCAACATCCGCAGCCCGCAGCAGCACGTGGGCGTGGTGCACAGCTCCAACCTGTGCACGGAAATCACGCTGAACACCAACGACAGCGAAATCGCCGTGTGCAACCTGGGTTCGGTCAACCTGGTCGCCCACCTGGTCAAGCAAGCCGATGGCAGCGTCGTGCTGGATCACGAGAAGCTGAAGAAGACCGTGCGCACGGCCATGCGCATGCTCGACAACGTGATCGACATCAACTACTACGCCGTCCAGAAGGCGCGTGAATCGAACCTGCGCCACCGTCCGGTCGGCATGGGCATCATGGGTTTCCAGGACGCGCTGCACGTGCTGCGCATTCCGTACGCTAGCGAAGGCGCGGTGCAGTTTGCCGACACCTCGATGGAAGCCGTGTGCTACTACGCCTATTGGGCGTCGACCGAGCTGGCCGAAGAGCGTGGCCGCTACAGCACCTACGAGGGCTCGCTGTGGGATCGCGGCATCCTGCCGCAAGACTCGCTCAAGCTGCTGGCCGAAGAGCGCGGCGGTTATCTGGAAACGGATATGTCGTCGACGATGGACTGGGACAGCCTGCGCGGCCGCATCAAGCAGTACGGCATGCGCAACTCGAACTGCGTGGCAATCGCTCCGACGGCAACGATCTCCAACATCATCGGCGTGTCGGCCTGTATCGAGCCGACGTACCAGAACCTGTACGTCAAGTCGAACCTGTCGGGCGAGTTCACGGTGGTCAACGACTACCTGGTGCGCGACCTGAAGGCACGCGGCCTGTGGGACGAAGTGATGGTCGCCGACCTGAAGTACTTCGATGGCTCGCTGGCCCGCATCGACCGCATTCCGCAAGACCTGCGCGACCTGTACGCAACGGCCTTCGAAGTGGAGCCGACGTGGCTGGTGGAAGCTGCCTCGCGTCGCCAGAAGTGGATCGACCAGGCGCAGTCGCTGAACATCTACATGGCCGGTGCCTCGGGCAAGAAGCTGGACGACACCTACAAGCTGGCCTGGCTGCGTGGCCTGAAGACCACGTACTACCTGCGCACGATCGGCGCCACGCACGTCGAGAAGTCGACCGTGTCGCGCGGCACGCTGAATGCGGTGTCGTCGGGTAGCGATGTGGGTGGTGTGTCGGCTGCAGGTGCATCGCAAGCTGCACCGGCCAGCGCGCTGGATGCCGCTGCCGCCACCGCGCAGGCCATGCCGGAAGCTGAAGGCGCCGTGTGCACGATGCGCCCCGGCGACCCCGGTTTCGAGGAATGCGAAGCCTGCCAATAAGTCTAAACAGTGTCTGAGGTTGCTCCCGCGCAAGCGGGGGCAACGTGGTTTGAACGACACTAAGCAATACCAACCTCGCGCTCTCGTGTTTTCCGACAGCGGGAGCGACGAGCAAAGAATTCTGGAGAAACACACATGCTGAGCTGGGACGACGACGTCAAACCTGCCGCACATCCGCAAGCTGCACCGCAGCCCGCGTATCAACCGCAGCCGCAACTGCAAACCGCCACGGCTGACCAAGGTGGCGTGCTGCCCCCGTCGGCCACCGCCATCGGCACGGGCATCCTCGGCAACAACCCGAACGCTGTCGCCGCACAGAGCAACCGCCGCGTGAACGCCGCCGACAAGCGCGTCATCAACGGTGCGACCGACGTCAACCAGTTGGTGCCGTTCAAGTACAAGTGGGCCTGGGAAAAGTACCTGGCCGGCTGCGCGAACCACTGGATGCCGCAAGAAATCAACATGTCGCGCGACATCGCCCTGTGGAAAGACCCGAACGGTCTGACCGAAGACGAGCGCCGCATCATCAAGCGCAACCTGGGCTTCTTTGTGACGGCCGATTCGCTGGCCGCCAACAACATCGTGCTGGGCACGTACCGCCAGATCACCGCGCCGGAATGCCGCCAGTACCTGCTGCGCCAGGCGTTTGAAGAGGCGATCCACACGCACGCCTACCAGTACATCGTGGAATCGCTGGGCCTGAACGAGGCCGAAATCTTCAACGCGTACCACGAAGTGCAGTCGATCCGCGACAAGGACGAGTTCCTGATCCCGTTCATCGACACGCTGACCGATCCGTCCTTCAAGACCGGCACGCCGGAGAACGACCAGAAGCTGCTGAAGAGCCTGATCGTCTTCGCCTGCATCATGGAAGGCTTGTTCTTCTACGTCGGCTTCACGCAGATCCTGGCGATGGGCCGTCAGAACAAGATGACCGGTGCCGCCGAGCAGTACCAGTACATCCTGCGCGACGAGTCGCTGCACTGCAATTTCGGCATCGACCTGATCAACCAGATCAAGCTGGAGAACCCGCACCTGTGGACGGCCGAGTTCAAGGCCGAGATCACGGAGCTGTTCAAGAAGGCCGTCGACCTGGAATATCGCTACGCAGAAGACACCATGCCGCGAGGCGTGCTGGGCCTGAACGCACCGATGTTCAAGGGCTACCTGCGCTTCATCTGCAACCGTCGCTGCCAGCAGATCGGCCTCGATGCGCTGTTCCCGAACGAAGAAAACCCGTTCCCGTGGATGAGCGAGATGATCGACCTGAAGAAGGAACGCAACTTCTTCGAGACGCGCGTGATCGAGTATCAGACCGGTGGTGCGCTGTCGTGGGAATGATCTGAACGATCAGTCCGACCCGGCATCCACGCAAACAGGCGACGCATCATGCGTCGCCTGTTTGCATTTGGGGCCAGCCAATTCATGCCGCGTGGCGCGTGGTTCAGAGATGCGCCACATCCAGCATGGCCTGCACAAACGCCTGCGGCGCTTCCTGCGGCAGGTTGTGTCCGATGCCTCCGCCGATGTTCCGGTGCTGGTACTTGCCCACAAATTTCTTCGCATACGCAGACGGCTCCGGATGCGGCGCACCGTTGGCATCGCCTTCCATGGTGATGGTGGGCACGGTGATCGCGGGGCCGGCCGCCAAGCGCTGCTCCAGTGCGTCGTACTTCGATTCGCCCTGGGCCAGCCCCAGACGCCACCGGTAGTTGTGGATGACGATGGCCACGTGGTCCGGGTTGTCGAACGCGGTGGCGCTGCGGTCGTAGGTGGCGTCGTCAAACTTCCATGTCGGCGAGGCGAGCTTCCAGATCAGGCGGTTGAACGCCTTGCAATTGGCGGCATAGCCTTGTGCGCCGCGCTCGGTGGTGAAGTAGAACTGGTACCACCACGCTAACTCCGCCGCGGGCGGCAGCGGCTTGCGGTTGGCCTCCTGGCTGCCGATCAGGTAGCCGCTGACCGACACCAGCGCCTTGCAGCGCTCCGGCCACAGCGCCGCGATGATGTCTGCCGTGCGCGCCCCCCAGTCGTAGCCGCCGAAGGTGGCCTGCTTGATCTTGAGCGCGTCCATGAACGCGATGATGTCGGCGGCCAGGGCAGCTTGCTGCCCGTTGCGTGGTGTATCGGCTGAGCGGATGCGCGTCGTGCCATAGCCGCGCAGGTAAGGGACGAGCACGCGATAGCCCGCCGCCGCCAGCATCGGTGCCACCTCCGCATAGCTGTAGATGTCATACGGCCAGCCATGCAGCAGGATCATCACGGGGCCATTCTTCGGGCCCAGGTCGGCATAGCCGATGTTGAGCACGCCGGCATCGATCTGCTGCAGCGTGCCGAACGGATTGGCCAGGCTGGCTGGCGACGCACTAGCACTCGACGGCCCCGGCTGCGCATGCACGAGTTGAGCCAGCCCGAGATCGAGCACGCCAATGCTGGCGATGGTGGTTCCAAGCAGACGGCGACGGCGGAGGTTGATAGCGTTCGACATGACGGTTCTCTCTTCTTTGGGTGGGGGAGGTGGTTAGTGCACGAGCGTGACCAGCGGCTCGCCGGTCCGTACGACATACGTCGCCAGTTCCGACGCCTTGCCGCGGCCGACGTTTCTGGCCGAGTGCGCGACGCCCGCCGGAATGAACAACGACTGACCGGTTTGCAGGGTCACGGGTGCTTGTCCGTCCAGCCGGTACTCGATCGTGCCGCTCAGCACGTGGGCGATTTCCTCGCCGGGGTGCATATGCGCCGGGGCGAACGCGTGCGCCTCAAAATTCACGCGGACTTGCTGCGTTTCGTAGCCGTTCACGCTCAGGCTGTGATGGACGAGATCGGTCCGGGATACGCCGCCGTTCTGCGCAAATACGCTGTGTGTACCCAGGACGCCCGCGATTGCGAGCAAGGCTGTGGCCATTCGGTTCGGTTGCATGAGCACTCCTGTGAGCAAGGATGGATGACGAGGAACGGTGTTGCGCGCCTCGTTTCCAGCATTGAGCGCCTGCGATGTATCCCGACGGTTTCACGATGCGGCCGATTTGTATTGCTCTGTAGCAATGGGTCTCTGTGGACGGCGTTTTGTATGCACGTGTATCCGGCCGCCGCCCCGGTACATACCCAGACAAAACGGGCCGATCGCCGCTACGTGCGCGATACGTCAGACGTCTTCAATGCATTCCGTGGCAGCGGCGCCGCGTCAACACACAGTTCCGGCCCGCCGCGCACTCCCAACCCACTGTTCAAAGGAAGACGATCATGACCCACAATCTCGCCAAGACCCTTGCTGTTGTTGCACTTGCTGTGGCCGCTGCCGGCGCGCAAGCCGCCTCGTCCGTCGGTGCACGTGACCCGTACACGGAGGGCGCTCGCGCCGTGCAAAGCGCTGTCGATGCTTATACGGAAGGCGCTCGCGCTACTGACATCTACACCGATGGCGCCCGCAGTGCCGACCCGTACTACGACAGTGCTCACGCCTGAACCCACTCCGCACGACCCCAACCCGCCTGATCAGAAGGAGCCGACATGTTCCCCCGCAAATCCGTTTCCACCGCAGTGCTCGCACTTGGCATGGCTGCCAGTGCGCCGCTCTTTGCCACCACTACGGCTGACGCCGAGCCGCCTTCCGTGGTGATCGTGCACGGCGCGTTTGCCGATGGGTCCGACTGGGCCAAGGTCATTCCACTGCTGCAGGCCAAGGGCGTGAAGGTGCAGGCCGTGCAGAACGGGCTGAACTCACTGGCCGACGATGTGGCCGCGACACGCCGCGCCATCGGCAATCAGGCCGGCAAGGTGGTGCTGGTCGGGCACTCGTGGGGCGGCACCGTCATCACCGAGGCGGGCGCGGACAGCAAGGTTGCGGGGTTGGTCTACGTGGCCGCGTTTGCGCCGGATGCCGGGCAGTCGACGGAAGAGGTCGGCAAGGGCTATGCGCCGGCACCCGGCATCGGCAAGCTGGTGGCCGATGCCAACGGCTATCTCTCGCTACCCGCCGCCGCGCTGGCAAGCGACTTTGCGCAGGATGTGCCGGCAGCCCAGGCCCGCGTGATGGCCGCTACGCAAGGACCCATCAAAGCGACGGCTTTTGGTGAGCGGACCACGGTAGCGGCGTGGCAGAGCAAGCCTTCGTGGTTCATCGTCAGCGAGCACGACCGGATGATCCAGCCGGACCTGGAGCGCGCCATGGCGAAAAAGATCGGCGCCAAGGTGACGAGCCTGCCGACCAGCCATGTCCCGCAGCAGTCGCGGCCGCAGGATGTGGCAAAGGTGATCCTCGACGCGGTGCATGCGGTCGAGACGCGCCACTAAGGTTGTACAGATTGCCTGCGCGCCGGTCTGGGCCTTCGCCCATGGCGCGCAGGACCGTCGATCATCGAACAAAATGGCGCTCGCGAGCGCCTACTTCCTGCAAGACCCCAACCCTCTATTGCCCCACCGCCAAGGAAAGCGCCACGTTGCCAACCCTTGGCGGTCCCGGCCACCATCCACATGATGGCGTGTCGCGATGGGCCGCCATAGACTGGTGCTCCCCCGGTAGCTGCTGGACGATACAAGGAGCGCCCATGGATTCCAACCCCACCCACTTCGACACCACCATCGAGACCCCCGTGCTGCGCGATGACCGCGACGGTGTCGTCACACTGCGGCTGAACCGGCCGCTGCAGTTCAACGCGTTGTCTGAGGCGATGCTGGATGCGTTGCATCGTGCACTGAGCGACATTGCGGGCGATGCCGGTGTGCGCTGTGTGGTGCTCGGTGCAGAGGGCAGGGCCTTCTGCGCCGGGCATGATCTGCGTGAAATGCGCGGCACGCCGGAGCTGGCGTACTACCAGGCGCTGTTTGCGCGTTGCAGTGTGGTGATGCAGGCGATACAGGCGCTGCCGGTGCCGGTCATCGCGCGGGTGCATGGCGCGGCGACTGCGGCGGGGTGCCAACTGGTCGGGAGCTGCGATCTGGCCATCGCATCAGACGCAGCGCGGTTTGCGGTATCGGGCATCAATGTCGGACTGTTCTGCTCGACGCCGGCAGTAGCGCTGTCGCGCAACGTGTTACCGAAGCGCGCGTTCGACATGCTGGTGACGGGGCGTTTCATTGATGCAGCCACGGCGGCCGACTGGGGCCTCATCAACGAGGCCGTGCCCGAGGCCGAGCTGGATGATGCCGTGGCCCGCAAGGTGGCGGAGATTGTCTCGAAAAGCCCCACCGCTATCCGTTACGGCAAAGCGATGTTCTATCAGCAGCGGCAGATGCCACTCAGTGAGGCCTACGCCTATGCGGGCGATGTGATGGCCCGCAACATGATGGAAGAAGACGCCGGCGAGGGCATCGACGCCTTCCTGGAAAAGCGGCCCGCCCGCTGGCGGTCGTAAGGGCAGCGGGGGGCACGTCGATCCCGTGGGTTACTGCGGCTTGCGCGCTGCCAGCAGTTTCTGGATGGCGGCTTCCGTCTCGGCATAGCGGCCTTCGCCAAAGTGCTGGTAGACGATGCGGCCATCCGCGTCGATCAAATACAGCGCGGGCCAGAACTGGTTGTGGAAGGCCGACCACGTGGCATAGCTGTTGTCTTGCGCCACCGGGTAGCGCATGTCCAGGCGCTTGAGCGCGGCCTGCACGTTGGCGGTCGACTTCTCGAACGCGTATTCCGGCGTGTGCACGCCCACGACGACCAGGCCCTGGTCCTTGTACTTGTCGTACCACTGCTTCACGTGGGGCAGCGTGTTGAGGCAGTTGATGCAGGAGTACGTCCAGAAATCGACCAGCACGACCTTGCCGCGCAGGTTCTGCATGGACAGCGGCGGCGAGTTCAGCCATTGGTTGATGCCCGTGAATTCTGGGGCGGTGGCACCGGTGGCGGCGGTCTGGCTGAAGGCGGGCGCGCCCGTCCCGACAAAATAGACGGCGCCGATGGCAAGGGCCGCAAGCGCGGCGCGGAAGGTCGTGCGCATGATGAGAAATCCCTGAAAGGTTGGAAACGGCGGCCCACCAACTGCTGATGGCATGGTTGGCGGGCCGTGCGGTGCGTCAGACCAGGTTCAGCTCGACGTGGATGTTGCCGCGCGTGGCCTTGGAATACGGACAGAGTTGGTGTGCGGCTTCCACTACGGCTTGCGCCACTTCGCGGTCCAGGCCGGGCAGGCTCACGTTCAGGCGGGCTTGCAGGAAGAACGCGTCGTTGGTGGTGCCCAGGTCGACTTCGGTGTTCAGTGAAAGGTCCGCCGGCAGCTTGATCTTCATTTGGCTGGCCGCACGGCCCATGGCGCCGATGAAGCAGGCCGACCAGCCGGCAGCAAACAGCTGCTCCGGGTTGGTGCCGCGGCCGCTGCTGCCCGGCGGCGAGAGCTTCAGGTTCAGGCGGTCGTCATCGCTGTGGGCGTGGCCGTCGCGGCCGCCGGTGACGTTGACCTTGGCGGTGTACAGCACGTTCTCAATGCGGGTCATGGTGATGCTCCTGTTGATCGATTGAAGGGCGTTGGATTTGCGTCCCGAATACCGGGGCCACGAGACGCATTAAAGAAGGCCGACGTATCCCTGACGTAGCGCGGAAGGGCGTTTCTGTCAGGGCATGTATCTCTGTGGCGGCTGGATACAAACGCGTACAAGAAGGCCGCGCTGCCGGCTTACGGCGCAGGCCGATTCATGCCGAGCCCGTGGACCAGCGCTTGCTCAAGCTGCGTGGTGTTGCTGGAAGACAGCCGCGCCAGCAGGCCGGTATCTGCCCCGAACCCGATGAGCGCCACGCCGCTCAGCACGCTCGCGCCCATGACGCGACGCGCCCATTCGCCCAGGCCCATGGAGCGCTTCATGGCGGTGAACACGCGACCACCCAGCCCCAACGCGGCTGCCAGCGATGTGGCGGCTCCCGCCGCATAGGCTGTCAGCGCCAGCGCACTCGAAATGCTGGCCCCCTTCAGCACCACACCCGTCAATACCAAGCCGAGGATTGGGCCCGCGCATGGCGCCCACAGCATGCCCGTAGCCACGCCCAGCAGCAGGGAGCCCGCCACCGATGGCTCGGTCGAGGCGTCTCCCGTGGAGGCGTGGCCCGCCAGCCGGTTGCCCAGCGCCACCGCCGGCCGCGCCATCAGATCGGCCAGCCTGGGCCACAGCAGCGACAGCCCGAAGGCCGCCAGCAGCGCGAGCGCCGCCAACCGGCCAACTTCATTGGCACGCACCGCCCATGCGCCACCGGCCGAGAGCAGCGTGGCAAAACCGGCGAAGGTCAACGCCATGCCGGCGAGCATCGGCAGCTTGCCGTGCAGGAAGGGCTGCCCCGTGCGGCTCAGCACAAAGGGCAGGACAGGCAGGATGCACGGGCTCAGGATGGTCAGCGCGCCGCCCAGGTAGGCGAGTATCAGCAAGCTCATGATGGACTGTCCTCCGAAGGGATTGGGATGCCGTCCATCAAACGCCGCGCGTGTCGCTGGCATGTATCGCCATGAGGCCGATTTGTATCGGACTGTACAAACGCGCTGGCCAGACGCATTCCGATACAAGGTGGGCGCCCTGCGTCACACGCAGCGGTGCAAAATGGCGCCTACCTTTCATCTCTCATCGCGCCGAGGACACCCCATGGACGCCCACGTCGACCACATTCTGATCGTCGATGATGACCGCGAGATTCGCGAACTCGTTTCGACCTATCTCACCAAGAACGGCCTGCGTGTGACGGCATCGCCTGATGGGCGGCATATGCGCGCGTTCCTGGAGGCCAACGCCGTCGACCTGATCGTGCTCGACCTGATGTTGCCCGGCGACGACGGCCTCGTGCTGTGCCGCGAACTGCGCGCCGGCAAGCACAAGGCCACGCCGGTGCTGATGCTCACCGCGCGTGACGACGAGACCGACCGCATCATCGGCCTGGAAATGGGCGCCGACGATTACCTGGCCAAGCCGTTTGCCGCACGCGAGCTGCTCGCGCGCATCAAGGCCGTGCTGCGCCGTACGCGCATGCTGCCGCCCAATCTGCAGATCTCCGAAGCGGGCCAGATGCTGGCCTTTGGCGATTGGCAACTCGATACCACCGCGCGCCACCTGGTCGATACCGAGGGCACCATCGTTGCGCTGAGCGGTGCCGAATACCGGCTGCTACGTGTGTTTGTCGACCACCCGATGCGCGTGTTCAATCGGGACCAACTGCTCAACCTCACCCAGGGCCGCGAGGCGGAGATGTTCGAGCGCTCGGTGGATTTGCTGGTCAGCCGTTTGCGCCAGCGCCTGAATGACGATGCGCGCGACCCGGCCTACATCAAGACCGTGCGCAGCGAGGGCTACGTCTTCTCCAAGCCGGTGGAGATCAAGGAGTCACGCCAATGAGCGCACCAATGCCCGCACGTGCCTGTGCCTGGCCGCGCACGCTGGGCTCGCGGCTGTTCGTGATCTTGCTGGCGGGGCTGGTGGTGGCGTATGCGCTGTCGTTTGCCGTGCTGTTTTCCGAGCGCTACATGAGTGCGCGCGAAGTGATGCTCGGCACGCTGGAAACGGATGTGTCCACGGCCATTGCCATCCTCGACCGCCTGCCCGCAGCCGAGCGCCCCCAGTGGCTGCCGCGCCTGAACCGCGGCAACTATCAGTACATCCTGGGCCCTGGTTCGCCCGGCGTGCCGGAGATGACGCAGCGCGGCAAGGACATCGCTGCGCGCATCAGCGAGGCCAGTGGCGGGCGCTTTCCTGTGACGGTGGAATCGATTCCCGGCGATGGCAAGCAACTGCAGGCGCACCTGACGCTGAGCGACGGCAGCACGCTCACCATCGACGTGCACCCGCGCATGACCCCCATCGCGCAGTGGCTGCCGTATGTGCTGGTGGTGCAGTTGCTGCTGCTGATCGCGTGCTGCTGGTTTGCGGTGCGACTGTCGATCCGCCCGCTGGTGGCCTTGGCGGATGCCGCTGATGCACTCAACCCCAACGCGCAGACCCCGCCGCTGGACGAGACCGGCCCCACCGAACTGGCACGCGCGGCGCGCGCGTTCAATGCCATGCGCCAGCGCATTGCCCGCTTTGTGGAAGAGCGTGTGCAGATTCTGGCGGCCATCTCGCACGATCTGCAGACGCCTATCACGCGCATGAAGTTGCGCGCCGAGATGGCCGAAGACTCGGAAGAGAAGCGCAAGCTGGTGAGCGATCTAGCCGAGATCGAAACGCTGGTGCGCGAGGGCCTGGCCTATGCGCGCACCGCCCACGGCGACGGCGAAAAGCCGTCACGCATCGACGTCGGATCGTTTGTCGAAAGCCTGGCGTACGACTACCAAGACACCGGCAAGCCGGTCATGCTGGAGCAGAACGCCACCGGCGCCATCGTCACGCGCCCGCACGCGCTGCGTCGCGTGCTGACCAACCTGACCGACAACGCCATCAAGTTTGGTGGCGCGGCCGAACTGTGCGTGCGCCGCGATGGCGATGCCGTGGTGATCGAAGTGCGCGATCGCGGGCCCGGCATTCCGGAAGACAAACTCGAGGCGGTGTTGCAGCCGTTTGTGCGGCTGGAGAATTCACGCAGCCGGGAGACGGGCGGCACCGGGCTTGGGCTGGCGATTGCGCAGCAACTGGCGGTAGCGGCAGGTGGCGTGCTTACCTTGCGCAACCGTGAGGGCGGCGGCCTGGTGGCGGAGGTTCGGCTCGGATAACCCCGCTGTGCGGGCCGCCCATGTACGCCGGCGCAATGGTGTGATGTGTGGCTGACATGGCACGACACACGACACCACAGAAACCTGAAAACGGGTCCGTAAGGGCTTTTCTTATTGTTGCGACTGTTGAGAATGTGTTGAGCTTGGTGGATCGGCGCGGACGGTCGTCTTATGGTTGCGCTTCTCGCAAACTTGAAGACAAGGACATTCCTGATGAAAAAGACGCTGCTTGCCGCCATCGTCCCGGTTGCCCTGCTGGGTGCGTCGTCGGCGTTTGCCGGCAACGTAGACTGCGCTACCAAGATCCGCGCCATCGAAACGCAGATCGACCACGCCAAGCAACATGGCAACACCAGCCGCATCGCGGGCCTGCAGGATGCGCTGGCCAATACCAAAGCCAATTGCAGCAACGCCGGCCTGGCCCAGCGCGCCGATCGCAAAATGCGCGACGCCCAGCAAGATGTCGACAAGGCGCAAGCCGAAGTCCGCGAAGCCGAAGGCAAGCTGCGTGAAGCGCGCGATACCGGCAACGCCAAGAAGATCCGCAAGGCAGAGCGCCACCTCGCGGACAAGCAGCGCAAGCTGCGCGAGAAGACCGAAGACCTGCGCAGCGCACAAGCCGACCGTGCCGCAGTGAAGGGCTAAGTTCGGCCGGATTGGGTTGTGGATCGATCAGGGGCTTCGGCCCCTGTTTTCGTTTCCGCTTGCAAACATCTCGCTCGGATACACTGGCGGCCGCCCTCAGCAACCGAGCGGCGACGGTTTCCTGCTGCTCCCCACCGAGGTCGAGACATGGCGGTCGAACAGTGCTTCGCACACACCTACGAAGACGCGCGCGACAAGTTTCTGGCGGCAGCCGAGGCACGCGGGCTGCGCATCGAACGCCATGTTCATCCGCACGCCGTTGGCCCGGCTGGCGAGTCGCTCTCGATCGACACCGCCCTGTTTGCGCCGCAACGCGCGCAGACACTGCTGATCGTGACCTCCGGCGTGCACGGTGTGGAGGGCTTTTGCGGTTCCGGCTGCCAGGTCGGCTTGCTGCATGACGACGCACTCTTCACGCGCTTGGTGGCCGCCAACATGGCGCTGCTGTTCGTGCATGCCGTCAACCCGCACGGGTTTGCGCACCTGCGCCGCGTGAATGAAGACAACGTCGACCTGAACCGCAATAGCGTCGATTTTGCCGAGGTGGCATCGGCCAATCCGGCGTATCTCGAGGTCGATCCGCTCTTGCTGCCGCCCGACTGGCCGCCGACTGCCGCCAATCAGCTTGCGCTACAGCACTACATCGCCACGCACGGTGAAAAGGCGCTGCAAGACGCCGCAACCACCGGCCAGTACCGCGTGCCCGACGGCATGTTCTATGGTGGCGCCGAACCCTGCTGGAGCACACTGCAGATGCGCGAGATCGTGTCGCGCCATGCCGCTGACGTGTCCCGCTTGGTGTGGATCGATTTGCATACCGGGCTGGGCGCCTACGGCCACGGCGAGAAGCTCTTCGCCAGCCCAGATCCGGCTGAACTGGAGCGCGCCATCCGGACCTGGGGCGCGGACGTTCGCCCCATTTCGGCGCCGGGCTCCGTATCGTCGGTGGTGAAGGGGGACCTGATCGGGATTGCGTATGCGTTGCCGCCCGACATTGAGAAGACCTGCGTCACGCTGGAGTTCGGCACGCTCGCGCCCATGGCGGTGCTGCAGGCGCTGCGCGCTGACCACTGGCGATATCGACACCCCGAACGCGGCGCCACGCAAGCGTCGGCCATCCGGCAGGCGCTGCGCGATGCGTTTTACTGCGATGTACCCGAGTGGAAGGGCATGGTCTATGCGCAGACGCGCATGGCGGTGCTGCAGGTGGCGGCGAGTTTCTCCGCCTAGTCCTACGCGCGCTTGGGCGCCCGCACCGTCAGCGCACAGCCCGCCGAAGCGGCGATGATGGCCAGGATCGCCCCCCATTGCCGGCCCGTCAGTTGCTCGTGCAGCACGATCGCCCCAGCCAGCGCACCGATGGCGGGCTCCAGGCTCAGCAGCACGGAAAATGTCTTACCCGGCAGGTGCTTGAGCGCCACCATTTCCAGCGAGTACGGAATGGCGCTCGACAGCACACCAATGCCCAGCCCCGCCAGCATCAGCGACGGCGACAGCAGTGCCGAGCCGGCCTGCGCCACGCCAAACGGCAGCGCAAACAGCGCCCCCACCGTCATCCCGAGCGACGTGGCTTGGCCCGCGTGCAGGCCACCGAGGTTCTTGCCCGTCAGGATATACAGCGCCCAGCACACGCCGGCCGCCAACGCGTAAGCCGCGCCCAGCTGGTCGACCTGGCCGACGGACTTGTCGGCCACCGTCAGCATCAGCAAGCCCACCACCGCCAGTCCGATCCACACAAAGTCGAGCGCGCGGCGCGACAGCACCACCGCCAACACCAGCGGCCCGGTGAACTCAATGGCGATGGCAATGCCGATCGGCAGCCGCTGGATCGACAGATAGAACAGCAGGTTCATGGTCGCCAGCGTGACGCCGTACAGCGCGATACGGCCTGCATCTGCGCGGCGCAGATGCAAGCGCCACGGCCGCCAGAACGCCAACAGGATCACCGCGCCGATGGTGACGCGGTACGTCACGGTGCCCGCCGCGCCCAGCGCGGGAAACAGCGTTTTTGCAAACGAATTGCCGAGGCACACGGAAGCCATCGAGCCCATCAGCGCAAGAATGGGCATCCAAGGTGACGACGAAGACGAAGCAGGGGAGGAGGAAGCAGCGGAAGGCATGGGTGATGGCGAGGGGCGCCCGGGCGGCAGCGCAACGCCACAGCATAGCTGAGCACCGCCGGACGCGCCTTGCGGTCCGTTGTTTGGCGGTGCGGGCTATTTCGGGGGAACTACAGGGCGGCGGCGCTGGGGCGGATTACGTCGATCAGCAGCACGCGCTGACCTTCGCGTTCGCCATCCGGGCGGGGCGTCACACCGCGCTGCGGGCGTGGGGCGGCCAGTGGTGCCGGGTCTTCGGCGCTCATGCCGAACACCGCCAGCTTGGAGGCCGCAATGCGCTGCAGCGTGCCGCGCACACCGGGCACGTCCAGGTCTTCGGGGTCGAAGCCGGTGGTGGCCGTCCAGTCGTCGCGGGCAATGTCCTGCAGGCCGTTGGCCATTTCGAACTGCAGCGAGGCGCCAAAGCCCTTCTGCAGCGAATGCGTGCCGAGCAGGTATTCCGCCGTCAGAAAGCCGCGCAGCCGTGTCCAGAACGCCAGCGAGCTGATGTTGCCGCTCTTGAGCGCATGGCTTGGCGCCACTTCCCAGCTATGGTCGAGCAGCTTGTTGATGAGGCGGCCCCAGGTCGGCACGTCGGTGCCGGCGGAGCAGTCCTCACCGGGGCCTTCCGGGCGAGCGAGCTGGCGCAGCAAGCCCGTGAACGAGCCCGAACTCGGGCGCACGCCACCGGCTTGCGGGCCCGAGGGCCAGCGCCATTGCAGCGGCGAGGGTGGCCGGGCACCGGGCCATTGCGCGTACTGCTGCAGACCCATGCACGGCGTCAGGTAGCGCCACTGGCGCTGGTCCGGGCCGATGCGGCGTAGCGGCTCCAGATCGGTCGACAGTTCAAACTTGCCAAGGAAGGCGGCATTGCGCGACTTGATCGGCGAGCGGGCGTAGACGTTGAAGTCAGGCCAACCCTCGTAGAGATTCACCTGCGGCAGCGCGTGATGCTTGTCCAGCGCATCGTCCGGCTGATCGATGCGGCGGGCGGTGAGGAACAGCGCGCGGCAATCCAGCGTCGGGACTGCGCCGCGCAGGCGCAGCAGCACGAGCAGGTCGCCGAACTCCGCTGGGCGCGCTTCGGCGCGGGCGGGGTAGGCGTGCGGCTGCTCGTCGGGCCAGAAGGTCGTCAAGCGCAGGGCCGAGCCGGGAAATGCGCTGCGCAGTCCTTGCCGGAGCAAGCGCAGTCCGTCGGCGTGGCGCAGGATGCGCAGGACGGACAGATCGTCGTGCAGCGCGGCGTCGGGATGCGGGGCGCGGCCACCGTGTTCAGCAGCCAGCGCAAAGCGCCACAGCGCGGTGTCGCTCGCCACATCTTGGGCGGCCAGTTGCGCCGCGCTGGGGGCGGTTGCGGAGCGGGCACCGGACATCGGCTCACGGGCGTTGCCGCGGGGGGCTCCGGGGTGGTCTTCCGTCGCGGCCTCGGCGCGGATGGTCGACCCGGCAATCGCGCCCAAAAGGCCCTTGTATGGCGGCCGGTTGCGCTCGGGCATGGTTATTCCAACGTTTGTTTGTATTGATTCCTCTGGCGCGCAGCATAGCACCATGCCGCATGCCCGAGAATGCGCCGGCGCCCCTACCCTCGTTGGGATGCGGCGGCACACCCAGGCCATGCGGAATGCGGTTTCCCCCACAAAATCGGGGGCTTCCCCAGAAGTAACGGCGGCGAGGCACGTGTTCTTGAGTTGCGCAGGGGCGTGGGCAAAAAAAGAAGGCGCCGGCTTGCACCGGCGCCCTAAGAGACGGCACCCGCTCACAGGGAAGGGGTGCCGCCGCGCGTTGGAAGCTGCCTTATCGGCGGGCGGTCATTGCTCGCGGATCCACGTCTGCGTGCGACCCAGCAGGCTGATCCCCAGGAAGCCGCGTACGTTGAGCTTCTGGCCGTCATCCGACAGCGACATCTTGGCGCTGTAGACCTTGCCATTCTCCGGGTCCAGGATCTGGCCGCCATCCCAGTTGTTGTTGCCGTTCGGCTTCAGGCCCGTGAGGATGGTCAGCCCTTTGATGGGCTGGTCCTTGCGATCGTCCGTGCACTTGGTGCACGTCTTGTTCTCGTCGCCGGGCACCAGGATCTTGCTGACCTTGCCCGTGAATACGCCACCGTTATCGACGATGGTGACTTCGCCCTTTTGCTTGCCGGTGTTGTCGTCGATCGTCTTCCAGGTGCCGGCCGGGGTGGCCTGCGCGAAAGCGCTGCCAGCGGCCAGTGCAAAGGCTACGGCGCCGGCCACGCGCGCGAGAGAGAGGTGAGTCGGTTTCATTGTGTGGTCTCCTTGTCAGAGTAGAAATAGAAAACGGGGGTAGGGCAGGCCGGCGCAGGCCTCGCGGGTCAATGGGTGCCGAGCGCGCCGGTCACGGTGGACAGCGGATTGCTGCCCGAGCCGCCCGCGGTGTTCGTGACACCGCCGAGCGCATTCGTAATAGGAGCGAGCGGGTTGCCGCTGCCGGCGCCGCCACTCAACGCACCGGTGACGGGTGCGAGCGGATTGGCCGAGCCGCCGCTGCCACCGTTCACCAGGCCACCGGCGCTGGCGACCGTGGCGCCCACGGCGCCGACCACGCCACCCACGTCACGCGTGAGTGGGTTGCCACCCGCGGCACCCACCTGGGCGCCACCTGACTGAAGTCCGCCGCCCACGGTGTTCAATGCTCCGGCCAGCGGGCCGCCGAGCATGGTCGCGCCGCCCACCTGTTGCGTACCTTGGGCCACCTGCGACGACAGCGGCACGATCGCGTTGCTGGTCTGTTGCGTGATCTGCTGCACCGGTCCGCTGGACGTGCCGATGGTGACGAGCCCACCTGCACCCTGCATCACCTGGCCGAGTGCCGAGACACCGCTGCCCACCGGCGACGTCACCGGGTTCAACGGTGCGAGCGGGCTACCGGCCGCGCCGAGGTCCGACACCGTCTGCCCGGCGCTGCCGACCGTCACACCGGCCGAGCGCACCACATCACCCGAGCTCTGCACCGTGGTGCCGACCGGATCCGGCGTCGAGCCGATCTTGCCGAGCCCGCTGCTGATGCCATTGCCCAGCACCTGCACGGTGTTGCCCGCCGACGTCACGGTCGTGCCCAGATCCTTCTGCGCCGCCGTACCGCCGATGACGGGCACCGATGCCGTGCCGATCGTCGTGCCAAGGTCGCTGACTGTCTTGCCGGTCTGCGTGACGACGTTGCCGCCGTTGCTCGCCACGTTGCCGACCGGCACCGCGCCCGGGTCGTTGTTGGCGGTCGACGCGGGTGTGTCACCGTTTGGATTGCCACCCGACGCGCAACCGGCCAGCGTCAGCACGGCGAGTGCAGTTGCGGCCAGCAGCGCGCGCGGCGAAACAGAAACGGAAGAAGCATGGAGCGGGGTTCGAGTCTTCATAGTGTGTCTCCTTGTTAGCGCGGCCCGTACCGCGTAAAACCGCCGGGCTCAGAAGAACGCGCATCTGGCGTCCAGCGGGTAGCATCCGCCTGCGTTTGCCGTCGAATGCAAAGAAAGTTCTCTGGTGCGTCCGTGGTATCAGTGATGCGTCGTCGCTGTCACACCCGACAGCACGCCGCCCACCAACCCACTCACGGTGGAGCCGATGCTGCCCAGCCCACCCGATGACGCGCTCGCACCACCGGTGCTGCCCAGCGTGCCGACGCCGGGAATCCCCGCCGTCAACGTGCCCACCGCCGATGTCACAGGAGCCAGCGCGCCGCCAAGGGCGCCAGTCAACACCCCTCCCGGTGTGGTTCCCGCCGACGGCGCCGTGGGGGACACGAGCGTCGACAGCCCACTCGTCAGCGTGCCGACAGTGCTGACCGTGTTGCCCAACGTCGACACCAGTGCGTTGCCACCACCCGCCGACGTGATCGTGCGGCCCTCACTGCCGAGTGCACTGCCCAGCGTCGTCAATGCCGTGCTGACTGGTGCGCCGAGACCTGTCGCTGTGGCCAGCGTCTGCGTCGCGGAAGTCAGCGTGGAAGTGAGCGGCACGATGGCCGTGATGGTGGTGGTCGTCACCTGCTCGACCGGGCCCGTCAACGTTGCAACCGGCGTGCTGTCAGTCGAACCGCTGCTGCCCGACGATGTGTCGCTGCCGGTGCTCGACCACGTCGGTGAACTCGACGCCGTGATCGACGGCTTGGATTGCGAATCGCTGCCGCCGCCAAGCGATGTCCCCATGTCGCCGCTGCCGGAATTCGCGCACCCTGCCAGTACGGCAAGCGATGCCGCCGACAGTGCGCACTGCAAAAACATCCGTCGCCTCGGCGGGTTTGATTTCAACAAGAACGCCAGATCGCGCATCTTGTGCCTCCACTGCTCAGAACGCTTGTGTTGGACCCCTTCTGTCTTGCGCTCTTTGTTCGTCGGGTGGGTCATCGCAGTGCCGCTGGCGTAGCGAAGACCGCCCCTGTCTTGTCACGGACCACGCGCAGGCCCGTGCCACACCGCCCGATCAATGCCGTGCTGATGTGGTGAGCGGATCGTGAAGTGAAACCGAATGACGTGGCAATCAGCGGCAACCTGACACGCCGATATGCGTGTGCAGCATTTCGTTAGAGAGGATTGCGGTAAAACGCCATGGGGAGCCATTCTTTGCTGTTTTCGCATGCAGCAAAAACGGCCTCCGGAGTGCCGTAGAACAATCCTTCTATCGTCGCAAAACCGCCTCGTTTCAAACGCGGTGGTACGAACTTTTCAGTCGTTGCTGAACAGGGTTTTCCCGCAATGTGTGAGGTCGCATCGCACATTCGCATCACCGGGACGACGCAGCTGCATGCGCACGATTTCGATCCGCGTCAGCGACGCGTTCGCCCACACGCATCGCGATGGCGGCGTGACAGATCGGATCGCTATCGGCATGCAGGCACACTCGATCGATCCATCTCGATGAGCCTCCGCATTTTGTCGTTCACGCATCCGACGCGGCACGCGACTTGCGGCTCGTCTTGCGTATGTCGTCGGCCATGTCGAGCATCGCACGCGAGTGAGGCGCGCATCGGAAGCGTGCAACGCGCGTCGATCGACACGCGCGACCCGTCGATGCACACGCGTGCAACGCGTCGACTGCGCGCGAGCGCGTGAAAAATTCGCGCGCGTTGTCGCATCCACGCATCGTTTTTTTCGACGCGCATCATGTTGCTCACGCGTCAGCGCGCACGACGATGTGTTGCTCGCGCGTCGTTCACGCATGCGCGCACGATCTGCACGCGCATCACAACGCGTGCTGCTGTAAACCGGCATGAACACTGGGTTTGCGGGAGGTGTGTGTCTGCGCAGAGCAACGCGTTCACGTGATGTTACGACGCAAGAAAATGCGCATTCACGAAGGTGATCACCGTGCATGCGCGATCCAAATCGTGTCGATGCACAGAGGCAACGCAATCCTTCACCAAAACTCACCGCGCTTTTTGCATAAATCTCTTAACATCACCGCGCAAACGAATTATGATTCGCCTTGACAAGACGTTGACTTCGATGCAAGGGCGCTTCGCGCGATCAACGACGATGCAGTTCCAAGCGACAAGTGAAAGGTAGTCGAGGAGCGTAACCACTTTGATGCACGCCACGCCGACAGGGCTGTTTGAACTCGGTGCCGTCTCTACGATCCCCCCGTCGGGATGGGCGTACTACCCCCAAAAGAAAACGCGCGCTCTCCAGATTTCCGCTGTCCGCAAAGTCACGCTGCAAGCTGCTTTGCAGCCTACACAGCGCTTCGCGCAAGATCAGATTTCGACCGGTGTGGCCATGATGCCCCGGTCCTCTCAATTGATGAAGACTCGCCGGATGCGGTTCGTTCGGCCGGCTGCGGTTACGCACGTGTGTGCGGCCGAGGCGTGCAACTTGCTGCGTGTGTCTGCCGCGCACGTTGCAGGTCTTCCTACCGAATTCATTAGCGTGCGACTGCCGTTGGGTGGCGCGCCGATGAATCGCTCGCTCGGTTGGTCTGGCGATGCCAATGCATCGTGGGATCGGGCCGGTCGGGTTGCTCAATCTCGATAGTTCGATACCCAATCTCGAAGGAGTTTCCCATGGCAACTGCTGCTAAGAAGAAACCGGCCGCCAAGGCCCCGGCCAAGAAGGCCGCTGCAAAGAAGGCTCCGGCCGCTAAGAAGGCTGCTGCAAAGAAGGCTGCTCCGGCCGCCAAGAAGGCACCGGCCAAGAAGGTTGCTGCGAAGAAGGTTGCAGCTAAGAAGGTCGTTGCCAAGAAGGCACCGGCAGCCAAGAAGGCCGCAGTGAAGAAGGTTGCTGCCAAGAAGGCACCGGCCAAGAAGGCTGCAGTGAAGAAGGTTGCCGCCAAGAAGGCACCGGCCGCCAAGAAGGCCGCAGTGAAGAAGGTTGCTGCCAAGAAGGCACCGGCCAAGAAGGCCGCAGTGAAGAAGGTTGCCGCCAAGAAGGCACCGGCCGCCAAGAAGGCTGCTGCTAAGCCAGCTGCGAAGAAGGCTCCTGCTGCGAAGAAGGCACCGGCCGCCAAGAAGGCTGCTGCCAAGCCTGCTGCGAAGAAGGCTCCGGCGAAGAAGGCTGTCGCCAAGCCCGCCGCTGCTCCGGCCGCTGCACCTGCTGCTGCACCCGCTGCCAAGACCGCGCTGAACCCGGCTGCGGCATGGCCGTTCCCGACCGGCAACCGTCCGTAAGTCATTCTGACGACGGTGATCCTCCGGGACCACAGCGGCGCACGCGTTGCGCCCACCTGATCGGATACTGCGTATCCGATCCGCAAGACCTCAGCGTCTTGCACCGCCCGCCGATCGGCTCACGCCCCGGCGGGCTTTTTCTTGGCTGCGCGATTGCTCGTGTGCTTGTTCGTGCGACTCGTGCGGACAAAAAAAACCGCACCGGCGCGATGCCGATGCGGTGTTTCCAATACGGTCCGACCCGTTGGCCGGGCGCCGATCAGTGCGTCACGCGCGTCACGCCGCCGGACGACAACAGGCGCACACGTTCGCCCGGGCGGAAAGCCTCGTCGGCGTCTTGCGTGATGGCGCGGTACTCGCCGTTGTCGAGCCTGACGGTGATTTCGAGGCCGGGGCGCTTGTTCGCCTGACCTTCGATCGCGCTACCGGCGATGCCGCCGACGATGGCGCCCAGCACGCCCGCTGCCACCGAGCCGTTGCCGCGCCCGATGGCCGCTGCCGAACCGATGCCGCCGATGGCGCCACCGGCGATGGTGCCGACGCCGGTCTGCTCACGGTCGATCACGACGTTGCGCACGGAGTCGACCGTGCCGAAGCGTACCGTCTGCTCGCGCTGGGCCTGGCCCGACGTGTAGGCGCTGTTGGAGTTGGTGCCCATGGCGCAGCCTTGCAGGCCGAGCGCGGCGACCAGCAGGGTCGCGGCACCGATGCGATAGATGGGTTTCATGTGCGTTCCTTATTGATACCGGTACCCGAAAGCGGACTCAAAGCGCCGGGCAATCTCGTCGACGGGCAGGCCGTAATTCTGCGGGCCCTGGCAAGCGATTTTAAGCGAGCCCATCAGGCTGGCAAGCCGGCCGGTGGTTTCCCAGTCCAGACCGTTTTCGATGCCGTAGAGCAGACCGCCGCGGAAGGCGTCGCCGCAACCGGTCGGGTCGACCACACGCTCGGCGGGCACGACAGGAATCTTATATTGCTGGCCGCCGGCGTGAATCTCCGCCCCTTCTTCCCCGCGCGTGACGATGAAAGCTTCGACGCGCTGCGCAAGTTCTGTCGCACTGTAGCCCGTGCGTGACAGCATGACCTGCGCTTCGTAGTCATTGACCACCACGTAGCTGGCGAGTTCAACGAAGCGGCGCAGGTCGGCACCGTCAAACAGCGGCATCGCCTGGCCCAGGTCGAAGATGAACGGCACGCCCGATTCGGCAAATTGCGTGGCGTGATGCAGCATGCCGTCGCGGCTGTCGGGGCCGACCAGGCCCAGCTTTGCAGGCAGTGCATTCTTGACCGAATTCACGCTCGACTGGCTCATCGCGCCTGGGTGGAACGCCGTGATCTGGTTGTTGTCGCGGTCGGTCGTGATCATGGCTTGCGCCGTGAACGTGTCCGGAATCTCGGTGATGTGCTGGGTCGAAATGCCCAGGCCCTTCAGGTAGTCCAGATATGGCCCGGCGTCTTGCCCGACGGTGCCCATGATGATGGGCTCGCCGCCCAGCAGCTTGAGCGAGTACGCAATGTTGCCTGCGCAGCCGCCGAACTCCCGGCGCATGCTCGGCACCAGGAAGGAGACGTTCAGGATATGAATCTTGTCGGGCAGGATGTGTTCGCGGAAGTGTCCGTCGAACGTCATGATGGTGTCGTAGGCAACCGAGCCGCAGATCACGCTGGCCATATTGAGGGCACTCCAGATATGACGCGGCCGCCCCTATGGACGGCCATGTGGTGAATGAGAGACCCGACTATCTCACGGGCGGGTCTCGGTGCAGCTTACTTCAGCGCGGCCAGGGCGGCGTCGTAGTTCGGCTCTTCCTTGATCTCGGGCACGAGCTGGGAATACAGCACGTTGTCGTTGCCGTCGAGCACGACCACGGCACGCGCGGTCACGCCGGCCAGCGGGCCGCTGGTGATGTCCACACCGTAGGCTTGCTTGAAGCCCTTGTCACGGAAGGTCGACAGCGGCACGACGTTCTCGATGCCTTCGGTGGTGCAGAAGCGGCCGGCAGCGAACGGCAGGTCGGCGGAGATGGAGAACACGACCGTGTTTTCCAGCTTGGCGGCGGCTTCGTTGAACTTGCGCGTGGAGGTGGCGCACACCGGGGTGTCCAGGCTCGGCACGATGTTCAGGACCTTGCGCTTGCCGGCAAAGTCAGCCAGCGAGACGTCTTTCAAGTCCTTACCGACCAGCGTGAATGCCGGGGCCTTTGCGCCGGCGCTCGGGAATTGGCCGCCGACTTCGATTGGGTTGCCGCCAAGGGTCACGTTTGCCATGGTGTGCTGCTCCTTCGTTTTGATACGTGTTGGGGTGAGTTGGGGGTCCACTCAGGGGTAGAAAATCAGGACCCGATAGTTGGCTGTCGGGCGCTGGGACTGGAATCGTACCCGAATCGGCAACTCGCCGCGGGCGGGTAGGCCGGACTTGCTGTAGGCACGGTCGTTCGGGCTCAGGTAGTCGGCAGGCAGCAGGGCTCTGCGCGAAAGCAGTTGGTCCTGCAGGTCGGTGGTGATCAGTTCGATGGCGGGCAGCGCGACGGGGCTGGCGGCGCGGCTGCGCAGCGTGGCGGTCAGCACGTACTGGTCGGACGCATCACCTTCCTGACGTTGCAGTTGCGACGACTCGATCTGCAGCGCATCCAGGTCACGCGGCGGCGGGAGCTGGCAATGCAGCGGTTGGCAGAGCGACTCCCACAGCGGGCGGGTGGCCGGGACGCGGCGGGCGATTTCCGCACGGCCGAGAAACGCCACCTGTGCGACCGCCGTGATGATTAGCAAGCCGATCGCGATGCGTGCCAGCGCGCGACGTCCGCTGGACTTGCGGACTTGCTCGCGTGCCTGCGCAGCACGCAGGAAATCCAGCGTGGCAGCAGAGACACCGTGATTCGGCCCGCGCGCCTTGCGTGGACGCGGTGCGCCGGTCAGCGTGCGCTGCGGGGTCGGGCCGGCGTGTTCAGTAGGCTCGTCGTGCGTGCGGCGGACCTGGTTGCCGTGGCGGCGCGGCACCGGCGCAAACTGCGTGTGCGGATCGGGCTCGTAGCGCATCCACACCGAGTCATGTCTCTCGGTCTCGGGCTTGCGTGTTGTCGCGGGTGCTGGTGCCGGCACGATCGCGGGTTCGGCCGGCAAATCCGCCGACGGCTGCTTGGGGACGGCCCCCGCGAACGTCTCTTCGTCGTCTTCGAGATCGCGGATGGGCGGCAAGCCGTGGAACGGGTCGGCGGGCGGCGCGGGCGGCTCGGCTGCGGCAGGTGCGACCGGCTCGAGCGCAGGTGCGGGCGCCTCGGGTTCCTCTGGCGCGGCCTCGGGCAGCGGGCGTGTATCGGGCGCGGTCGAGTGCGTGTCAGGGATGGGCGTCGCGCCTTCCACCTCGCCCAGGTGAACCTCGGCGACACCATCTTCGGCGATGTTCTCTTCCCAGATCAGCGTCATGCCGAAGCCGTGGTCGTCTTCAGCGGAGGGTTCTGCTGCGGGCGGTTCCGCTTGCGGGGCGGGGGATTCGGCCTGCTGTGGCGGGGACGACTCGGGCGCGGATGCGGGTGCACTCGGTGCAGGCGTGTGCGGTGCCGGCACAGCGTGTGCGGTTTCGGTGGGCGCGGATGTGGCACCAAGTTCGATCAGATGCGCGCGGCCGTCGAAGACGTGGTTGCAGCGCCCGCAACGGACGAGCCCGCCGCGCAGCCGAAGCTGGTCGGCAACAACGCGAAATGCGGTTTGACAGTTGGGACAGCGGGCGGCCAAACGTGGCGCAGCTTGTGGCGCAGTTGCCATGCGGGACGAGGAGAAAAAAGCCGACCGCGCGAGTATTGCAGACAGTCACGCCAGCGTCGACCTTTGCAGGCAACGCTGGCGGGCAATACCGTGAAATTACGCGGGCTTCACACCATGCAGGCAGACCCAGCCGTCACGTGCACGCCACACCGTGAGCGGAATGGCCGATGCATATGCCGCAGCCACTTCTTTCGCCTGGCGTTCGAGCACGCCCGACAGGATCAGCCGACCGCCCGGACGCACGCGTGCGCACAGCATGGCCGCCATCAACTTGAGCGGGTTCGACAGGATGTTGGCGACAACGAGGTCGAACGTGCCTTCCGGCGCATCGTCGGGCAACGCGAACGTGGCTTCGACATGGTTGCGCTCGGCGTTGTAGCGCGAGGCTTCCACGGCGTTCGGGTCGATGTCGACGCCAACGGTTTCACCGGCGCCGAGCTTCTTGGCGACGATGGCCAGGATGCCCGAGCCGCAGCCGTAGTCGAGCGTCCGTTCACCGGGCTGGACGTGCTGCTCCAGCCATTCCATGCACAGGCGCGTGGTCGGGTGGCTGCCGGTGCCGAAGGCGAGGCCGGGGTCCAGCTCCAGCACCACGGCGTCGGGTTCCGGTGCGTCATGCCACGAGGGCACGACCCAGATGTGCTCGCCGATGTGGATGGGCTCGAACTGCGATTGCGTCACGCGCACCCAGTCCTGCTCTTCGACTTCGCGCACGGTGTACGCGGGGATGGGCGAGAGCTTGATCTCGTTGGCTGCGGCTGCCACCAGCAGTGCCGGATCGGCATCGTCAGCCAGCAGCGCGACCACGCGCGAGCGGTTCCACGCCAGACGCGTCGGCTCGTGGCCGGGCTCGCCGAAGAGCGGTTGTTCTTCCGGCGTGTCGGCATCGGCATCTTCCACCGACACCGACAGCGCACCTAGGTCGAACAGCGCCTCGGACAACGCTTCCGCGTCGTCACGAGACACTTCGAGTACGCATTCGCGGTACGTCATCTTATTTGCCGCCACCCTTGGCCACTTCCTGTTGCGCCAGACGGTGCTCCAGGTAGTGGATGTCGGTGCCGCCTTCAACGAAGTTGGCGTCGAGCATCAGGTCGCGGTGCAGCGGCACGTTGGTCGAGATGCCTTCCACCACCATTTCCGACAGGGCGATGCGCATGCGCGCGATGGCTTGCTCACGCGTGGCGCCGTACGTAATGACCTTGCCGATCATCGAGTCGTAGTTGGGCGGCACGAAGTAGCCGTTGTAGGCGTGCGAATCGACGCGGACACCTGGGCCACCCGGCACGTGCCACGACGTGATGCGGCCCGGCGACGGCGTGAACTTGAACGGATCTTCCGCGTTGATGCGGCACTCGATGGCGTGGCCCTTGAGCGTGATGTCCTTCTGGCGGAAGCGCAGCTTTTCGCCGGCCGCCACGCGGATCTGCTCTTGCACGATGTCGACGCCCGTGATCATTTCCGTGACCGGGTGTTCGACCTGCACGCGGGTGTTCATTTCAATGAAATAGAACTCGCCGTTTTCGTACAGAAACTCGAACGTGCCGGCGCCACGGTAGCCGATCTTCTTGCAGGCCTCGGCGCAACGGTCGCCAATGCGCTCGATCAGGCGGCGGGGGATGTGCGGTGCCGGCGCTTCCTCGATCACCTTCTGGTGGCGGCGCTGCATGGAGCAATCGCGCTCGCCCAGCCAGATGGCGTTGCGGTGCTGGTCGGCCAAGATCTGGATTTCCACGTGGCGCGGATGCTCCAGGAACTTCTCCATGTAGACCTCGGGGTTGCCAAAGGCACGCCCGGCTTCTTCGCGCGTCATGTTGACGGCATTGATCAGCGCAGCCTCGGTATGCACCACGCGCATGCCGCGACCGCCGCCGCCGCCGGCGGCCTTGATGATCACCGGATAGCCGACCTTCTTGGCCGTTGCCAGGATTTCCTTCGGATCATCGGGCAGGGCGCCGTCCGAGCCCGGCACGCACGGCACGCCGGACTTGATCATGGCCTGCTTGGCCGACACCTTGTCGCCCATCAGGCGGATCGATTCGGGCGTCGGGCCGATGAAGGTGAAGCCGGATTGCTCTACGCGCTCAGCAAAGTCGGCGTTTTCCGACAGGAAGCCGTAGCCGGGGTGGATCGCCTGGGCGTCGGTCACTTCAGCCGCCGAGATGATGGCCGGCATGTTCAGATACGACAGCGGCGACGGTGCCGGGCCGATACACACGGCTTCGTCGGCCAGCTTGACGTATTTGGCTTCCTTGTCCGCCTCGGAATAGACCACTACGGTCTTGATGCCGAGCTCGCGGCAGGCGCGCTGGATGCGAAGAGCGATCTCGCCGCGATTCGCGATCAGGATCTTGTCGAACATCGTGTTCTCGCTACAAAAAGGGGAGGCGAGGGCGCTGTGTCGGGGCCGCATTTAGCCGGCCTGGGCACTCGGTTGCGTCAACTCGCGCTCGGAGGCGGCACGCTGGGCGCCGCACGATGAGGGTCAGATGCCGGAAGATCAGCCGATCACGAACAGCGGTTGGCCGTATTCCACAGCCTGCCCGTTGTCGATCAGGATTTCCTTGATGACGCCAGCCTTGTCCGCTTCGATCTCGTTGAGCAGCTTCATCGCTTCGATGATGCAGATGGTCTGGCCTTCCTTGACGGTGTCGCCCACCTTGACGAACTCGGCGGCACCCGGCGACGGCGAGCGGTAGAACGTACCGACCATCGGCGAGGTCACGATGTGGCCAGCCGGCAAGGCCGGCGCAGCGGCTTCAGCGCTGACAGCAGCCGGAGCTGCAGCGGCGGGCACGCCCACAGCGGGCGCGGCCTGCATCGGCATCGGCGCGTATTGCATCGGGGCCACCACTTGCGGCGCCGACTTGACGATGCGGACCTTGCCTTCGCCTTCGGTCACTTCGAGTTCCGAAATGCCCGATTCGGCCACGAGGTCGATCAGCGTTTTCAGCTTGCGCAAATCCATGAAGGTTCTCCTGCAGCGTCGGCGGTCTGGGGCGAACGTTGCGCGCGCGAATGGCTCTTCGGCGGCGCATCGGTCAAAAGGGGCTCCAGGCGCTGGCGTCGTTGCGTTGGTTAGGGGTTGAAATAAAAGGGAAAGAGGGCGGCTGACGGGCCGCCGTGCGAATCGCTTATTGGTCGAGCAGGTAGTCCAGCGCGGCCAGATAGCCACGCCAGCCCAGCCCGCAGATCACGCCTACCGCTTGGTCCGCCAGATACGAATGGTGGCGGAACGGCTCCCGGCGGTGCACGTTGGACAGATGGACTTCAATGTACGGAATCGCCACCCCGGCCAGCGCATCGCGCAGGGCCACGCTTGTGTGCGTGTAGGCCGCCGGGTTGATGATGATGAATTCAACGCCTTCCCCCTTGGCCGCGTGGATGCGATCGACCAACGCGCCTTCGTGGTTGGACTGAAAGTGCGCCAGCGTGGCACCACGCGTTTGGGCACGTTCGACCAAGGCGGCATTGATGTCGGCCAACGTGGTCGCGCCGTAGACTTCCGGCTCTCGTGTGCCGAGCAGGTTGAGGTTCGGGCCGTGCAGGACGAGCACGTTGCGAGGCGCTTTGTCGTTCGGTTTGTCAGCCACGATTTGACGGGTTGAGCGAAGTTGGGCGCAATTTACAGCAACTTAGAATGCTTTGTCTAGTTTTTGCTAAAAAACTATCGAAGAACCGGTGTTTTCGCCGATGTTACCGTCGCCGCCCGGCCTTTTGCGCAAGAAGAAGGGGATTTACGCGCACATGGCCGACATATGACGTTTTTGAACCTTCACGTGCGTTGCAGCGCGTCCCGCAGTTCCTCAGCATGCACCCGGCCCATCTTTCGGAACGTGATCTCGCCGTGTGCATTGAGGATCACCGTAAACGGCAGACCGCCCACTTCGTTGCCAAACTGGCGCCCCAGTTCGGTGCCACCAAAGCCCGCCACGGCGATCGGGTACATGACCGGCACCTTGTTCAGGAACGTCTGAATATTGGCGGCGGTATCGATGCCGATGCCAACAAACTTTGCTTTGGCCTTTTGCTCCTGGGCTAAAGCAGACAGTTCCGGCATCTCTTCCACGCAAGGACCGCACCATGGCGCCCAAAAATTGATCACCACGGCTTGGCCCCGAAAGGCTGCCAGGTCCAGTGGCGTGCCGTTGGCATCGGGGAGCTTGCTGCCGTAAAACGCGGCGACCGCGTTGTCGGCAGGCGTTTTCGGCGCCGTGGTGCGATGCCCAGCGTAGACGCCCAGCGCCGCGGCAATCAGGCCGACGATCAGCAGGGCAATCAGGGTGGTGCGGCGGGACATGATGTGCGGTCTCTCTATATAGACAGAGGCGAAGCGTGCGGGATTGTACTCCTGTCGGCTGGCTACCCCGTCGAAAGCAGGGCGCGTACCGCCGTGGCATCCCCGCGCTGCGCTTTGCCGCTGGCATCGGCGCGTCGGGCGCCCCGCACGTCATTCATGTCATACAGGGCGATGTGGACGCCGACCGGTGTGCCGGTTTCCGCGCGCAACTCGCGGGCCAATTCCCGCGACTCGGGGCCCCCAGGCCATTGGCCGCGCCATAGAAAGCTCAGCGTTTCGACCTCTTCGCGACCCGTGCGGCCGGCAAAATGGGCGCTTTCGGTGGTGTCGAAATCCACGCCGGCATTGAGCAGGAAGATCGCCACATCCTTCGGGCTGTCGCAAAAGACTTGCAGGTGGATGTCGGAGTGCTCGCTGGCGGTGCCGTTGAACACGGCGCCGGCCAAGTACGGGTGATACGTCTCCAGCCCGTCCATCAGCACCAGGGCGATGCGGCGCAGCAGCGCCAGCACGCGCGGTTGCGATTCGGCCTGGAATAGCGCCTGATATTCGCGGACTTCCGTTTCGACCTGTTCGTTATCTGGCAGCCACTCGCCGGCGGTGCGCGATTCCGTGCCGAGGACCTGGCGCGCGGCCTTGCGCTTGGCGGTGGCGTAGTCGGCACCATCCTCCGCAATCATGCGTGCGGCGACGGCGGCGATTTCCTCCCGCACGCGGGCGGGATCGAGGGGGGAGCGTCTGGACATGGCTCTATTTTACTGAAGCGCGCAAGCCGGCCTGAAGCGGCAGGTACAATGCCGCGCAACGAAGTTGAGATGGCTCCCATGCATATCCACATCCTTGGAATCTGCGGCACCTTCATGGGCGGCATTGCCCTGATCGCCCGCCAGGCTGGTCACCGCGTCACCGGCAGCGACGCCAACGTCTATCCTCCGATGAGCACCCAGCTCGAAGCCCACGGCATCGAGCTGATTGAGGGTTTCGCCCCCGAACAGCTCTCGATCGGTGCGGATCTGTACGTGATCGGCAACGTGATCTCGCGCGGCAACCCGCTGATGGAAGCCATTCTGGATCGCAACCTGCCGTACATTTCCGGCCCGCAATGGCTGGGCGATAACGTCCTGCGCCAGAAGTGGGTGCTTGCCGTCGCAGGTACGCACGGCAAGACCACGACCACGTCGATGCTCGCGTGGATTCTGCAGGACGCCGGCTACAACCCCGGTTTTCTGGTGGGCGGCGTGCCGCGCAACTTCGGGCTGTCGGCACGGCTGACGGAATCCGACTTCTTCGTCATCGAGGCCGACGAGTACGACACCGCGTTCTTCGACAAGCGCAGCAAGTTTGTCCACTATCGCCCCCGTACCGCCATTCTCAACAATCTTGAATTCGATCACGCCGACATCTTCCCGGATCTCGCAGCGATCGAAACGCAATTCCATCATCTCGTGCGGACGGTGCCCGGCCAGGGCCGTCTCCTCGTCAATGGCCGCGAAGACAGCTTGAAACGGGTACTTGAGCGCGGATGCTGGTCCGAAGTCGAGTCGTTTGGCGCAGAAGGCGCCGCGGGCTGGAAGATCGCCAACCTAGGCGACGATGACAGCTTTGAGGTCGCCTTCAACGGCCAAACGCAGGGCCGAGTACGGTGGGCGCTCCAGGGCGACCACAACCGCATGAACGCGCTGGCTGCCATTGCCGCCGCCCGTCACGTGGGTGTGCCGGCCGCGCAGGCCATTGAAAGCCTCGCCCGTTTCGAAAATGTGAAACGCCGCATGGAAGTGCGCGGCACGGTCAACGGCATCACCGTCTACGACGACTTTGCCCACCACCCGACGGCCATTCGTACGACGATCGAAGGCTTGCGCCGCCGTGTTGGGTCGGGCCGCATCCTGGCCGTGCTGGAGCCGCGCTCCAATACGATGAAGCTGGGCGTGATGAAACAAGCACTTCCCGACAGCTTGTCGGGGGCCGATCAGGTCTTCGCTTACGGCGCCGCCAACGGGCGCGACGCCATCGGCTGGGATCTGGCCGGTGCGCTCGCTCCGCTGGGCGAACGCGCCACGGCGTTTTCGGACTTGGCGGCCTTGGTGGACGCGGTGACGGCTGCTGCGCGCCCGGGCGACCACGTGCTAGTCATGAGTAATGGCGGGTTCGGGGGCGTGCATCAAAAGTTGCTCGACGCGCTGGGCGCTGCCAACTGACTCCGATATGTCAGCTTCCATCGTCTATCTGCACGGATTTCGCTCCTCGCCGCGCTCGTTCAAGGCCCAGTTGTTGGGCAAGCGCATGGCCTCTATTGGGCTGGCGGACCGGTATGTGTGCCCGATGCTGCCAGTCTCGCCCCGCGAGGCAATGGTGGAAGTTGAGGCCTTGCTCGCTGAGCTAGGTACGCGGGACGGCGCCAAGCCGGTGCTGATCGGCTCGTCGTTGGGTGGCTATTACGCCACGTGGTTGGCGGAGCGCCACGGCTTGCGTGCCGCGATGCTGAACCCGGCCACGCGCCCGGAGCGCGATCTCGCCAAGTACGTGGGCGAACAACCGCTTTGGCACGGGGGCGGCACGATTCGCGTCGAGCCGCACCATCTGGACGAGTTGCGCGCCCTAGCCGTGCCCACCATCTCGCAACCCGAGCGCTATTATCTCCTTGCCACTACCGGCGACGAGGTGCTCGACTACCGCGAAATGCTCGCCCACTTCCCTGGCGCCACGACCCGGCTGATCGAGGGCAGCGACCACGGCATCAGCGATTTCGCCCAGTACATGGACGAAGTGCTCGTCTTCTGCGGCGTTCCTGCCGATTTGCTGGTCGCGCATCCATTCGATAGCGCGGCATGACGGAATTCCCGTCGTATCCGCGCAGCCTGTGGCGTAGTGCGTTGCCCCCTGCCGTCGTCTACGGACGGCATTGGGCGCGCTGGGCGGTCGGCGCCGATTCCCTGACCGCGCGCCTGCGGGCCGCATCGTCGAGTTTTCGCGTGCAACTGCTCGGTCAGCATCGGGCGATGCCGCTGCGCGATGAGTGGCGTTGCCTTGGCATGGTGGGCCCGGCGGAAACGCTGGTTCGCGAAGTTTTGCTGGTTTGCGACGACATTCCCGTGGTGTATGCGCACACCATCGTGCACCCGCGCAGCGTGGCACTGGACTGGCCGTTCCTGAAAGCGTTGGGGACCCAGCCGCTGGGGCATTCCCTCTTTGCCGATCCGCGTGTCGAGCGCGGAAGGTTCGAGTTTGCACTGTTGGATGCGCGCCACCCGCTGGTCCGCCGCGGGCACGCTGCACTGGGTGATGCGCCGATAACGGGCACAGGACGGCTGCCTGCTCGCCGCTCGGTGTTCCGGCGTGGCGCGAGTGCGATGCTGGTGACGGAAGTTTTCCTGCCGGCGCTGGCGGATTTCCACCCGCCCCAGTAAGCGTATTTCGCGGGCCGGGCGGCCGGCCAGTGCGGTATCATCGCCCCCAACTTTTTGTCGCCGCGCGCTGGGCCTTCGGTGCCCGAACAGGCGGCTTATTCACCTCATTCAAAGCGGCGCGCTGTCGTGTGGCGCCGCCATCCAGACAAATCCATGCAGTTGCTGTTTGAAGAAGGCGGCGAGATCCGCGCGGGCACCGTGTTGTCCCAGCAGGGCGAGGCCTATCAGGTTGAATTGCCGAGTGCCAAGCGCACCAAGGTCAAGTCGCGCGATGTGTTGCTGCAGTTCAACCAGCCCTCGGCCAGCGAGCTGTCGAAGGCAGCGCAGGTGCTGTCGGCGGACATCGACCTGGATTTCCTCTGGGAATGCGCACCCGCCGATGAGTTTGGCTTTACCGATCTTGCGGGCGAATACTTTGGCGCCGGTGCCGACGCCACCCAACAAGCCGCGCTCGCGATCGCGCTGCACGGCTCGCCTGTTTACTTCCGGCGCAAAGGACGCGGCCGCTACCAGCGCGCGCCGGAAGATCAGCTGAAGGCTGCGCTGGCCGGGCTGGAGCGCAAGAAGCAGCAGGCCGCCCTGCAAGCCGAATACGAAGCCGAGTTGAAGGCGATGCGCTTGCCCGAGGCATTCCGAGGCAAGACCCTGCAGCTGTTGTTCAAACCTGACAAGAACAGTCTGGAGTACAAGGCGCTCGATGCGGCATGCACGGTGCTCGGCCTGTCGCCGATGCGGCTGATGGTGGCGGTCGGCGGTGTCGCCAATGCGCGCGCGCTGCACGAGGCCCGCTTCCTGTCGGAGTGCTTCCCGAAGGGCACCGGCTTCCCCGATGTGACTGTGCCGGAACCCACGCTGGCGTTGCCGGCGGCGGATGTGCAGGCCTTCTCCATCGACGACGTCACCACCACGGAAATCGACGACGCCATCTCCGTCACGCCCATTGACGATGCCACGGTGCGCATCGGCATCCATATTGCGGCGCCAGGCTTTGGCATTCAGCGTGGCGATGCGTTGGACGCCATTGCCCGCCAGCGCCTGTCGACGGTGTACTTCCCCGGCGACAAGATCACGATGCTGCCGGAGTCGGTGGTCGATCGGTACACGCTGCAGGAAGGGCGTGCGTGCCCGGCGCTGTCGCTGTACGCGACGGTGGACCGCGCCACGTGGACGGTCACGGCCAGCGAGACGCGCTGCGAATCCGTAACGGTGGCGGCCAACCTGCGCCACAACTTGCTCGACGACGTGATCACTGCCGAGGCACTGGCCGACGGCTCGGGCGAGTACCCGTTCAAGGCCGAACTGGCGGTGCTGTGGCCGTTCGCGTGCGCGCTGTACGACGGCCGCCAGCAGGCACGCATTGCCAGCGGCCTCAAGCCCGAAGGCGCGCAGAAGGGCGATTATTCGTTCTATATCGACCCGATTCCCGAGGCCGAACGCGGCGAGGGTGACACAACTGAGCGTGTCCGGATTGAACAGCGCAAACGTGGCTCGCCGCTGGACAAGATCGTCGCCGAGATGATGATCCTGGCCAACAGCACGTGGGGCCGCATGCTGGCCGACGCCGGTGTGCCAGGCATCTACCGCACGCAGAAGGCGTGGGGCATGCACCGCACGCGCATGCAGACGTATCCGGCGCCGCACGAAGGGCTGGGCGTGGCGCAATACGCGTGGAGCACGTCGCCGCTGCGCCGCTATGTTGACTTGGTCAACCAGTGGCAGATTGCTGCCGTGGCACAGCATGGCGTGACCGCCAAGCTGGTCGCCCCGTTCAAGCCGAAAGACGCCGACCTGCTGGCTGCCGTGGCCGACTTTGAAGCCACCTACGCCGCCTATGCCGAGCACCAGTCGACCATGGAGCGCTACTGGTGCCTGCGCTGGCTGAAGCAGGAAAATCGCACGCGCATGCAGGCCGTGGTGCTCAAGGACGGCGCTGTGCGCTTCGCCGAGATTCCGTTGGTGACGAAGGTGCCGGAATTGGCGCAGACACCGCGTGGCACACACGTCGTGCTCGATATTCTGGACACGGACGAGATCGGTCTGGAAGTGTCGAGCCGCGTGGTGGAAATCCTCGCGCCCGCAGCCGATGCTCAGGCAGAAGCCGAGGCCATCGAAGAGGAACTGGCTGAGGCGGAAGCCGATGCGTCCGACGCGCCGGCCGAGCCGCAACCGGCGGCCGACGGGGAAGAGGCCCGCGCGGAAGCCGCCGCTGTTCCTGATTCTGCTGTGGCGCCGCCGCCGCAGGGCGACGAGAGCGGTGGAACGCCTGCCGCCGCCTAACTACAATCTCAGTCTGACCGTTATCTCGCGCATCACCCCAGGAACCGACCCCCATGGCCGCCCTCGCAAACCGTCCGGACTGGTCCGGCAGCAGCACGCTTACCAAGGCGCTAGTGGTGTCGCTGGCCGTGCATGTGCTGCTGCTGTTCGTGCGCGTGGTGGCGCCCGAGGCCTTCGACATCAAGCGCGATGATCCCGGACTGGACGTGGTGCTCGTCAATGCCAAGTCCTCCACGGCGCCGTCCAAGGCGACAGCCGTGGCGCAGGTCAACCTGAACGGCGGCGGCGAGTACGATCAACAGCGCGCCACCACACCGCTGCCGGCGGATACGAACGAGCAGACCGGCGATTCCATCAAGCTCACGCAGCGTCGCCTCGAGTATCTCGAACAGGAGCAGCGCCGCCTGCTCACGCAGTCGAAAGACCGTGCGCCGCTGGTCAATGATCGCCAGGTCAAGCCGGGTGAGCGCCCGCAACCGTCGCCCACCAATGGCACGGACGACCGCACCACCCAGGATGAAATCGCCCGCCTGCAGGCCGAGATCGACCGCAACCTCGAGAACTACGCCAAGCGCCCGCGCCGTAATGTGCTGACCGCCGCCAGCGCTCGCCAGGTGGACTACGCCCGTTATTACGACGCCGTGCGCCGCAAGATCGAAACGCGCGGCACGGCGAATTTCCCCAGCCAGAATGGCCACCCGCTGTACGGCGAGTTGATCCTCGTCATCAGCATCAACCGCGAGGGCCAGCTTGGTTACAACCAGGACGGCTACAAGATCGAAGGCATTGAAGTGGCCAAGAGCTCGGGCAATCCGGCGCTGGATCGCCAGGCCGTGGCCATCGTGCGGTCTTCCTCGCCGTTCGGCACCTTCCCTGCGGAGATGCGCAAGCGCGTCGACATTCAGGATGTCGTCGCAACGTTCAAGTTCACCCGAGCAGGGCTGGAAACTCACCTGCAGACCCGCTGAGGTCGTTGTTTATGCCGTCGTCGTTTCAAGAGGCCATCCTCGCTGCTGCGAGTGCGCCCCCCACAGATCGCTATGGCGTGATCGGCAACCCGATCTCGCATAGCAAGTCGCCCACCATCCATGCCGCGTTTGCCCAGCAGACCGAGCAGCTCATCCGCTACGACCGTATCTACGCCGAGCTGATCGCGTTTGAAGAAACCGTGCTGACCTTCGTGCGCGAAGGCGGGCGTGGGCTCAACGTGACGGTGCCGTTCAAGCTCGATGCGTATGCGATGTCGACCTCGCTGTCGCTGCGGGCCGAATCGGCCGGCGCGGTCAACACGCTCAAGTTCGACGGTGACGAAATCTTTGGCGACAACACCGACGGCGTTGGCCTGATGCGCGACATCACGCACAACATCGGCAATGCGCTGCAAGGCGAGCGCGTGCTCCTGCTGGGTGCCGGCGGTGCAGCCCGCGGTGTGTTGCTGCCGCTGCTGGAACACAAGCCGGCGCGCGTGTTCGTCGCCAACCGCACGGCCGATCGCGCGAACAAGCTGGTCGATCGCTTCGAGGTCTCCGCCAAACTGCACGAGGTCGAGTTGGTGGGCGGCGGCTACGATGAGCTTGCCGTGGATGACGTGTTTGATGTCATCATCAACGCCACGGCCGGCAGTCTGCAGGCCGTGGTGCCGCCGATTCCCTCCACGGCGTTCGGCCCCAATGCCTTGGCCTACGACATGATGTACGGCTCGCGGCCGACGGTGTTCATGGAGTTCGCCAAGCGCAATGGCGCACGTGCCTGGGACGGCCTCGGCATGCTGGTAGAGCAGGCGGCGGAATCGTTCTTCGTCTGGCGCGGCGTGCGTCCGAACACGGCGCCCGTGCTGCTCGCCATGCGCGAAGGGCTGCAGGGCGAGGCCGCGGTCGCCGCGCGCGCCCAGCGCTGAACAAGAGCAACATCCCGCGATGATGCGTTGGCTCGGCTATGTGATCGGCTGCTTCGTGGCAGGCGTGGTCGCGCTCAACCTGTACTTCTTTGCGACCATCGCCAGCTGGCAGGTGTTCGCGCCGTCATCCACGGCATTCATGCGCGCCGAGCGCATGCGCCTGTGCGGTGCCAACGTCTTCACCTGCAAGATCGATCATCGCTGGGTCAACTACGACCAGATCTCGCGCAACCTCAAACGCGCCGTCATCGCCAGTGAAGATGCCGACTTCGTCTCGCACAGCGGCTGGGAAGTCGATGCCATGCTTGATGCATGGGAGAAGAACAAAAAGCGCGGTCACGTGGTCGCCGGGGGTTCCACCATCACGCAGCAGTTGGCCAAGAATCTGTTCCTCTCGGGCGAGCGGCATTACCTGCGCAAGGGCGAAGAGCTCGTCATCACCTGGATGCTCGAATTCTGGCTCGACAAGGAGCGCATCCTCGAGATCTATCTGAATTCAGTGGAGTGGGGCGAAGGCGTGTTCGGTGCAGAAGCCGCCGCGCAGCATTACTTCAAGCGCCCGGCTTCGCAATTGACGGTGGGGCAAGCGGCGCGCCTAGCGGCAGCGCTGCCCGCGCCCAAGTGCTTCGACAAGAAGAGCTACTGCGCCAATGTGCACGTCAACTTCACGCGCAAGGCCACCGTCATCGCCAACCGCATGGGTTCCGCCACGCTGCCGGACTGATCCGGCTACGGCTACAGCGACAGGCGCTTACTTCAGCCAGCCCTTGCGCCGGAAATACAGTAGCGGAATCGCCGCCGACACGATCATCAGGCCAATCGCATACGGGTAGCCCTCGGCCCAGTCCAACTCCGGCATCACCTTGAAGTTCATGCCGTAGATCGACGCGATCAGCGTAGGCGGCATCAGCGCCACCGACACCACCGAGAACAGCTTGATGATCTTGTTCTGGTTGATGTTGATGAAGCCGACCGTGGCATCCATCAGGAAGTTGACCTTGTCCGACAGGAACGCCGTGTGATTTTCGATGGAGTCGATGTCGCGCAGCACCTGGCGTGCTTCGTCTTGCTGATCAGTCGAGAGCAACTGGCTGCGCAACAGGAAAGAGATGGCGCGGCGCGTGTCCATCACATTGCGGCGGATGCGGCCGTTCAGGTCTTCCACGCGCGCGATGATTTCCAGCACGTCGGCGGCGGCGGCATCTGTCACTTCATCGGCCAGCACGCGTTTGCTGGCGTCTTCCAGCCGTTCGTAGACTTCTTCGATGGAGTCCGCCGAGTACTCCGCGTCGGTGGCGTACAGGTCCATCAACACGTCTTTCGCATTGCGCACGGAGCCTGGGCGCAGCCGAGCACGCATGCGGACCAGGCGGAAGGCCGGCAGGTCTTCATCGTGGATGGAGAACAGCACATCCTTGGTCAGCACGAACGCCACGCGCACGTTGCGCGAGGTGGTCTCTTCGTCGAGCAGGAAATCGGTACGGATGTGGATGTGGCCGTCTTCGCCCTCGAAGTACCGCGCGGAGGCTTCCAGGTCCCCCAATTGCTCCAGCTCGGGCAGGACCACGCCGTAGGTTTCCTTGATCCAGGCCAGCTCTTCGTCGTCCGGGTCGATCACATCGATCCAGATCGGCTTGTGCTGCAGCAATTCGCAACGTTCTTCGACCTGTTCTTGCGCGAGACGGCCTTTGTGCAGAACGAACAGGTTGAGCATGGGGAAATTCCTAAAACGGTAGGGGGCGGGCGAAAAATCGCGCCGAGTGTAGCGTAAAGACGCGGCGGGTTCAGCCAGAAACCGTGACATGATGCGCACGCGTGGGGCTGATGCCACGCGCATGAAGCTGCCGCCCCTCGGCCGCCCGGCGAGTAAAATGCGAAGAAGTCATGCGGCAGCCCGGCCGCGTCCTCACATTCTCAACACCATGCGATTCACCGAACAACTGGCTGCCGCCTGGCAGCGCAACAACTCCCTGCTGTGCGTCGGGCTTGACCCAGACCCGGGGCGCCTGCCAGCGTCGTTGACCAGCACGGGTGGGGCGATCTTCTCGTTCTGCCGCGCCATTGTCGACGCGACTGCCGACTTGGTCTGCGCCTTCAAGCCGCAGATCGCCTACTTCGCCTCGCAGCGCGCCGAAGACCAGCTCGAGCAACTCATCAGCTACATCCACGAGGCGTATCCGGGCATCCCGGTCATCCTCGATGCCAAGCGCGGCGATATCGGCTCCACCGCCGAGCACTACGCCAAGGAAGCCTTCGAGCGCTATCAGGCGGATGCCATCACCGTCAGCCCGTACATGGGCTTCGACTCGATGCAACCGTACCTCGCGCATGCCGACAAGGGCGTGATCGTGCTGTGCCGCACCTCCAACGCCGGCGGCAGCGATGTGCAGTTCCTCGAAACGGGTGGCCGCCCTGTCTACCAGGTTGTGGCCGAGCGCGCGCGCGACGTATGGAACACCAGTGGCCAGATGGGCCTGGTGGTAGGGGCAACCTTCCCGGAAGAGATCGCCAAGGTGCGCGAGATTGTCGGCGATATGCCGTTGCTGATTCCGGGCGTCGGCGCCCAGGGCGGCGATGTGGAAGCGACCGTACGCGCTGGCCGCACCGCGAATGGCACCGGCATGATGATCAACTCATCGCGCGCCATCCTGTACGCCAGCAGCGACAGCGATTTCGCCGATGCTGCCCGCGAGGTCGCCCAAGCCACCCGCGACCAGATCAATCAGTTCCGCAACTGATCGACACTGTCGGTCCGGTTGCGGCGAGAGCGAGGACGCCATGACCACGCACCCGCATCATCCTGCCGCCGGGACCCACCGCGAGGAAACCGGCAAGGATCCGGACCGCAAGCTCGAGAAAGAGCGTGACGATACGCACGAGCACGAAAAGACGCGTCGCGATCATGACCGTGACCGTCGTCACGAGCACGACCACGAGCATCAGCCGGAACACGATCACGACGATCGCCGCCGGCCGGATCATCCCAGCGAAATCTAGGTCAGGACTCCGCCGAGGCCAGGAAATCGAGCAAGCCGCGCAGCGCATGCTCGGCGGCCTGCAGGCGAACCTGTTTGCGGTCGCCCTTGAAGTGGCGCGTTTCCACGCGGGTTTGCAGGCGGTTGCTCCAGCCGAAGCAGACCATGCCGACGGGCTTGTCGGGCGTGCCGCCCGTGGGGCCCGCCACGCCGGTAATCGCCACCGCCACCTGTGCGCGGCTGTTGAGCACCGCGCCTTCGGCCATCGCATGCGCCACCGGCTCGCTCACCGCGCCGTGCTCGCGGATCAGCGCCGCCGGCACGCCCAGCATCTGCGATTTGGCCTCGTTCGAATACACGACGAAGCCGCGCTCGAACCACGCAGATGAGCCCGATACGTCGGTGATGGCGGCAGATACCAGCCCGCCGGTACACGATTCGGCGGTCGCCGCCATCAGGCTACGCTTGTGCAGCGTGTCGCCAACCAGTTCGGCCAATTGAGCCAGGGCGCGGGTTTCAGCCATTGCAGTACCTTTCGGGCTTCAGACTTCGGACTTCAGAACGAGCGCCACAGCGCAAACACGAGCAGCGTGTAGAACGCCGCCAGGATGTCGTCGGCCATCACGCCATAGCCGCCGCGCAGGCCGAAGCCCTTGAGCTTGCGGTCGTAATACCGGATGGGTGCGGGTTTGACCATGTCGAAAAAGCGGAACCACAGGAAGGCCGCAAACTGCCCCCCCAGCGTGGTCGGCGTGACAAACGCCAGCACCAGCCAGAACGCGATGATCTCGTCCCACACCATGGCACCGTGGTCCGCGACACCCAAGTCGCGCGAGGTGCGCGCGCATGCCCAGATGCCAACCACAAAGCCGACGGCGGAGATGAGCAGCCACCCCGGCCCGGAAATCCACCGCGCCAGCACCGCGTAGATGAGCCATGCGTACAGCGTGCCCATCGTGCCCGGCATGATGGGCGACAGCCCCGACCCGAACCCCAGCGCCAGAATGCGCGCCGGATGGCCGAACATGAAGCGCGCCGTGGGGCGGCGCACTTGCGCCGTCTGGCCGGCTTCGAGCACGACGGATTCAGGCTGGCCCGGCGTGTTGGAAGGCGAGGGGGGCGGGGGGAACGGTGCAGAAGACATCATGATGCGGACGAAAAATGATCGAAGCTGCCGTGCGTGAACGTAATGGGCGCGCCTTGCCTGTCCACCAGGCGCAACCCCGCTTCGGCGTCGATATGGCCGATGCGGGTGACAGCAACGCCCGCTTGTTTGCCCGCGGCGAGCACAGCGTCGCGCGCCTCGGCGGGAGCGGTGAAGCAAAGTTCGTAGTCATCGCCGCCTGCCAGCGTGCATTGCAACTGGCGGGCGGCGGGTTGCGCGGCCAGCGTTGGCGAACGGGGCACGCGGTCCACGTCGACGGTCGCCCCGACGTGCGACTGGGTGAGGATGTGTCCCAGATCCCCCAACAGGCCGTCGGAGATGTCGAGCGCCGCGCGGGCAATGCCACGCAATGCCAAGCCGAGCGCGATACGTGGCGTCGGCCTATCCATACGCGGCTGCACGTGGGCGAGCATCTCAGACGTCAGCGGCCACTCGTTGCGCAGGGCGCCCAGCGCGAGCCGCGCATCGCCAACGGTGCCGGAGACCCAGAGGTCGTCACCCGGCTTGGCGGCGTCGCGGCGCAGCGCCACGGTGGCGGGTACGTCGCCGAACACAGTCAGGCTGAGGGTGAGCGGCCCGCGCGTGGTGTCACCACCGATGAGTTCGCAGTGAAAGGCGTCGGCCAGCGCGAGCAAGCCTTCGGAAAACGGTTTGAGCCAAGCGGGATTGGCCTCGGGCAGCGCTAGCGCCAGCGTAAAGGCACGCGGCTCTGCGCCCATGGCGGCTAAGTCGGACAGGTTGACGGCCAGCGCCTTATGTCCGAGTGCGCGAGGCTCCGCATCCGGGAAGAAATGGCGGCCGGCGACCAGCATGTCGGTGGAGATCGCCAGTTCGTGGCCGGGGCGCGGTCCAAGCAGGGCACAGTCGTCACCCACCCCCAGAATGGCGTGACGTGCCGGACGCGTGAAATAGCGCCGGATCAGCCCAAATTCGGACAATTCGGCGGGCTGATCAGCGGAGTTGGCGGGCGCAGGGGGCTTGGACACGGCAGCGGCGATGGAAAAGAAGGGGTGACCCCGATGGTGCCGTGACAGGACGGTGGAATATTGTAGCGAATGCGCATGGCAGTCCCACCCAAATTCCCGTTGTGAGATCAGTTTTCACTATATAAAATGACGGGCCCAAGGAGGCGGACCGTAATCCCGTGACCCTCATGTGGTTTCCCGGTGGCCCGCTAGATGCGACGGCCGGCGCGTGCGCCGGTCACCCGATACGAGAGACACCTCATGACCACGGTGGATACCCAGCCTCAACAGCCCGCCCGCACGGACGAAGAACTCAAGGCGCAGCAACGCGCCGCCCTGCGTAAAGCCGCGCTGGAGTATCACGAGTTTCCGACCCCGGGCAAGATTTCCGTCACGCCCACCAAGCCGCTGTCGAACCAGCGCGACTTGGCCCTGGCCTACTCCCCGGGCGTGGCCGCAGCCTGCGAAGAAATCGTCGAAGACGTTGCCAACTCGTTCCGCTACACCGCCCGCGGCAACCTGGTCGGCGTGGTGACCAACGGCACGGCTGTGTTGGGCCTGGGCGACATCGGCCCGGAAGCCTCGAAGCCGGTGATGGAAGGCAAGGCCGGTCTGTTCAAGAAATTCGCTGGGATCGATGTGTTTGACATCGAGATCAATGAAAAAGACCCGCAGAAGCTGGTCGATATCATCGCCTCGCTGGAGCCGACCTTCGGCGGCATCAACCTGGAAGACATCAAGGCACCGGAGTGCTTCTTCGTCGAGCGCGAGCTGCGCAAGCGCATGAAGATCCCCGTCTTCCACGATGACCAGCATGGCACGGCCATCGTCGTGGGCGCGGGCATCACCAACGCGCTCAAGGTGGTCGGCAAGGACATCAAGAAGGTCAAGCTGGTCGCGTCGGGCGCAGGCGCTGCGGCGCTGGCCTGCCTGGATCTGCTCGTCGACCTGGGCCTGCCGCGCGAAAACATTTGGGTGACGGACCTGGCCGGCGTGGTCTACGAAGGCCGCACCGAACTGATGGACCCGGATAAGGCCGTCTTCGCGCAAAAGACGGATCTGCGCACGTTGGCCGAGGTGATCGACGGTGCTGACATTTTCCTGGGCCTGTCCGCTGCTGGCGTGCTCAAGCAGGACATGGTCAAGAAGATGGCGGACAAGCCGATCATCTTCGCGCTGGCCAACCCGAACCCGGAAATCCTGCCGGAACTGGCCAAGGAAGTGCGCCCGGACGTCATCATGGGCACCGGCCGCACCGACTACCCGAACCAGGTCAACAACGTCCTGTGCTTCCCCTTCATCTTCCGCGGCGCACTGGATGTGGGTGCAACCACCATCACGCGCGAGATGGAAGTGGCTGCCGTGCACGCCGTGGCGGAGTTGGCTCGCCAGGAGCAGAGCGACATTGTCGCCTCGGCCTACGGCATCCAAGATCTGTCGTTCGGCCCCGAATACCTGATCCCGAAGCCCTTCGACCCCCGCCTGATCGTCAAGATCGCGCCGGCTGTGGCGCAGGCCGCCATGCTCTCGGGCGTGGCACAGCGTCCGATCGAAGACATGGACGCCTACCGTCAGCACCTGCAGCAGTTCGTCTACCACTCCGGCACGCTGATGAAGCCGATCTTCTCGGCCGCTCGCAAGGTGCCGATGGAGCACAAGCGCATCATCTTTGCCGAGGGCGAAGAAGAACGTGTGCTGCGTGCCGTGCAGATCGTTGTGGATGAAAAGCTCGCCAGCCCCATCCTGATCGGCCGCCCGAGCGTGATTGCCCACCGCATCGAACGCTTCGGCCTGCGCCTGCGTGAAGGCGTGGATTTCACCGTGGTGAACCCCGAGCACGACGAGCGCTTCCGCGACTATTGGGAGACGTACTACAAGCTGATGGCGCGCAAGGGCGTGACGCCGCAATACGCCAAGCTGGAAGTGCGCCGCCGTTCGACGCTGATCGGCGCCGTCATGATCCACAAGGGCGAAGCCGATGGCATGATTTGCGGCACGGTCAGCACCACCGCTGCGCACCTGCGCTACATCGATCAGGTCATCGGTGGCACGAACTGCGTGTACGCCGCCATGAACGGTCTGGTCCTGCCTGGCCGTCAGATCTTCCTGACGGATACGCACGTCAACGTTGATCCGAGCGCCGAGCAACTGGCCGAGATCACCATCATGGCTGCCGAAGAGTTGTGCCGTTTCGGTATCAAGCCGAAGGTTGCGCTGATGTCGCACTCGAACTTCGGTTCGTCAGAGGCGCCTTCCGCCGTCAAGATGCGCGAAACGCTCGCCATCCTGCGCGAACGTGCTCCGAATCTGGAGGTGGATGGCGAGATGCACGGCGACGCCGCACTCGACGAGAAGCTGCGTGATGCGCTGGTGCCGGACTCGACGCTCAAGGGTGAGGCCAACCTGTTGGTCATGCCCAACATCGACGCCGCCAATATCGCCTACAACCTGCTGAAGACGACCGCCGGCAACAATATCGCGATCGGCCCGATCCTGCTGGGCGCCAAGAAGCCGGTGCATATCCTCACGCCGTCTGCCACAGTGCGACGCATCCTCAACATGACGGCGTTGACCGTTGTGGATGCGGCTGCACAAGCGCAGCGCTGATCGACACTGCACCAAAAAAGGGAGCGCACGATGCTGCGCTCCCTTTTTTGGGCTTGCTAAGTGTGCGTGCGCTTACATTTGTTCTATCTCAATCGTGGCTTCGTAAACCCCTTCAAGACTGTGTCGCCGGTTGATTGTTGTCATCGATGAGCGTACCCTTACGGGCTGAAGGGGTGCTTCTGAGCACATGAGGTCCGTACCGGGCCAGACGCGGTCTGAGGAAGCAGTTTTCCATGCACACGTCTGACCAAGTCACCTCGGTTGGTGCGCGCAATTTGCTGGCGGAAGGATTCCCCAAGTCTTCGGCAGTCGCCCGACTTGTCATTTTTCCCGCAAGCTTTTTACGCATTGAGCCGCTTCGCTTTTCAGCTGCAAACCGGCCGTCCGTTTTCTATTGGATGGCCACCTGCGCTTGTGACCTGCGCCGGTCTGTCCGGCTGGCGCGATTCTCCCGTTAGGGCCTGCTGATGACAAAGCGACTTGGAGCGTGGATCGGCCGCTCCGTATCTCAGGCAGTGGTGCGTGGCGCGCTGGCGGCAACGCTTGCGTTGGCCGTGGTCGGGGTGCCTACCAACGCGGTTGCCCGGGACACCACCGGCATGTCTGCCGTCGTGGGAACCATTCGCTCAGCAGACTTGCCCAATGAGGCGCAGCGCACGCTGACATTGATCGAGCAAGGCGGCCCGTTCCCATATGGGAAAGATGGCACCACGTTCGGCAACTATGAGCGACGTTTGCCAGCACAGCGGCGCGGGTACTACCACGAGTACACCGTCAAGACGCGGGGGGCGCGCAACCGGGGTGCGAAGCGCATCATTTGCGGCGGCGATCAGCAGGCGGCCAACGACTGCTACTACACGGAAGATCACTACAACAGTTTTCAACGGATACAGCGATGACGACCAACATGTTTGGGCTGGACGACTCGCTCACCGCACGCGATGAGCGCGTGGCCCGCGAGGTGTGGCACAAGGCGCAGAATCTGTACGATGGCGTGGTGGGGATGCAATCCCTGAGCGCACGCGTCGGTGGCGCGGCCAAGTTGCCTCAGAACGCGCCGCAAAATGCACCGCACAACATCATGACGCAGGACATCACCAAGACGGACGACGACGGAGCGCGTGAAGACGCCATGAACCTGTTCAAGACAGTGCGTCCGAATATCGTGCAATCGATCCGCGCGTTCCGTGTGGCGGATCTGGCGGAATCGGCGGCCAGCCTCGGCCAGCATTTCCTGTATGCGAACTGCGCGGCGGCAACGACCAAGAGCGAAGTGCTCGACGTGATCGCGCGCGAATTCCTGTTCCCCAAGCACTTCGGCAAGAACTTCGACGCGCTGGCGGATTGCCTGACCGACATGATCTACAAGGCGGGGCCGCAGCCGGGCTTCGTGATCGTGCTGGAGGGCCTGCCGTGCCAGCCGAAGTTCGACAAGGAAGCGCGGGAGGTGCTGCTGGATGTGTTCCGCGATGCCGCGGAGTTCTGGGCGGAGCGCAAGGTGCAGTTCCGCGTGTTCTACTCGTTCGCGTGAACTTGCTGGCCGATTGAATATCGGCGTTTGAATAAAAAAGCCCGCAATTGCGGGCTTTTTTGTATCTGGCGCGGAGCGTTGTGCGACTCAGCTTGCGCGCTTGTTGCGGCGGATGCGATCAAACCACACCGCCAGCAGCAGGATGCCGCCGCGGATCAGGTACTGGTAGAACGTCGGCACATTCATCAGGCTCATCGCGTTTTGCACGGAGCCCATGATGAGCACGCCGACCAGCACGCCCGACACCGTCGCCACCCCGCCCGTCAGGGAGACGCCGCCCAGCACGCAGGCGGAAATCACGCCAAGCTCCAAGCCGACCGACGTTTTCGGATCGCCCAGGCTCATGCGCGAGGCCAGCATCACGCCGGCAAAGCCTGTCACCAGGCCTTGGAGCACGAACACGGCGATCTTGATGCGTGTGACTGGCAAGCCCGCCAGCAGCGCCGCTTCTTCATTGCCACCGACGGCCAGTACGTTCTTGCCGAAGACGGTTTTCTTGAGTAGGAAGCCGAACAGCACAAAGCCGATGATGTTGCTCCAGATCGGGTACGAGATGCCGAGGAAGGCGCCGCCACCCAGGTCGAAGAAGCTTTCTTCCGAGATCATCACCGCGTCGCCGTTGGAGGTGATGTAGGCGAGGCCGCGCACCACTTCCATCATGGCCAGCGTGACGATCAGCGAGTTGATCTGATAACGCGCGACCAACACGCCGTTGACCAAGCCGACCAAGCCGCCGGCCAGCACGCCCGCCGCCACGCCGAGCGTCACGCTGTGCGTGGCCGTGATGAGCGTGGAGGCGACCACGCCCGCGAACGCGACGATAGACGCGACAGACAGGTCGACCTCGCCGAGGGCGAGCACGAACATCATCGTCACCGAGATGGAGCCGATGAGCGTGACGGAGAGCAGTAGGCCCTGGATGTTGCGGCTGCTGAGAAAGCCCGGCACCGTGAACGCCAGCGCGGTGAATAGCAGGAGGAACACCAGCACGATGCCCGAGCGGTTGAGCAGTTCCCAGGTGAGGGCGGCGCGGCTGGGCATGCCCGAGGATGCCAGTGGCGGACCGCCCGCCACGGATTCGGTGGATTGCGTTTGCATAGGATCGGTTTCCATGAGTGACGCGCTTTAGCGCGGCAGTGCGAGTTTGATGAGCGTGTCGGGCGAGGCCTGCTCCCGGGGCAGATCACCGACGATGCGGCCTTCTTTCATGACGACAATGCGGTCCGCCACGCCAATGACTTCAGCTAGGTCGCTCGACACAACGATGACGGTGCGTCCGGCTTCGGCCAGGCCGTAGAGCAGGCTGTAGATCTCGCTGCGGGCACCGACGTCGATGCCACGCGTGGGCTCGTCCATCAGGAAGACGTCGATGTCTTCGGCCAGCCAGCGCGAGAGGATCACCTTCTGCTGATTGCCGCCGGAGAGCTTGCCGATCGGCGTATCGCCATTGCGTGTCTTGATGGCGAGCTTGTCGATAAACGACTTCGTGGTCTGCGCTTCCTGCCGGTTGTTCAGCACGTTGAAGCGGCTGAAGTGGCGCCGGCAACTGATGTTCAGGTTGTCTGACACCGAAGCGATGGCGACGATGCCTTCCTGCTTGCGGTCTTCCGGGCAGAGGGCGACGCCGGCACGCACCGCATCGCGCGGCGTGTTGAACTGCACGCGTTTGCCTTTGAGGTGGACTTCGCCGGCGGTCGGTTTGACTGCGCCGTAGAGCAGCTTCATCAATTCCGAACGTCCCGCACCGACGAGCCCGAAGAAGCCGACGATCTCGCCCGCGCGCGCGGTGAAGGAGGCCGGTTCACGCAGGCCCGGGCCCATCAGGCCGCGCACGTCGACCTGCACATCGCCAAGCGGGCGTGGCCGGTAGCCGTAGACGTCCTGGATGTCGCGGCCGACCATGCCGCGGATCAGTCGTTCGCGGTCCAGGCCCGAACCCGCATCGAACGTGTCGATGCGCCTGCCGTCGCGGAACACGGTCACGCGGTCGCACAGCTCGTAGACCTCTTCCATGCGGTGGGTGACGTAGATGACTGCGCGGCCCTCAGCCCGCAGCGCGCGGATGATGCGGAACAGCTGCTGCGTCTCGCGGGAGGACAGCGAACTCGTCGGCTCATCGAACGCAATGACGCGCGCGTCGCGCATCAGCGCCTTGCCGATTTCGATCATCTGGCGCTGGCCGATCGACAACTGCTTGACCGGCTGGTTGGGGTCGAGCTTCTCGCCGAGCCGCTCCAGTTCGCGCAGCGCACGGGCGATCAGCGTTTTCTCATCGAGCACGCCAAAGCGGTTGGGTAGCGCGCCCAGCATCAGGTTTTCGGCCACCGTCAGTTCGGGCACGAGGTGCAGTTCCTGATAGATGATCGCGATGCCGGCTGCGATGGCCGCACGCGTGCTCGTGAACTGCTGCGGCACGCCGTCGAGCGACAGCGTGCCGGCTTCCGGCTGATTCACACCCGACAGCACCTTGAGCAGCGTCGACTTGCCGGCGCCGTTCTCGCCCATCAGGCCGTGTACTTCGCCACGGCGGATGTCGAGCGAAACATGGTCGAGCGCCAGCACGCCGGGAAAGCGCACAGTGATGCCGTCGAGCTTCAGATAGGCACCGTGTGGAGCTCCGTCAGGCGCGCCGGCTTCATCAAGTGATAGGACTGTCATCGATTGCTCTTTGCAGATGCACGTGCGGCGCGATGCGGTGGCTACAAACCGCTCGCGCCGCGTGTTGCATCAAATACCGAGTTCTTTGCGGACGTCTTGCCAGTTGCTGCGCGTCATCAGCTTGCCGGTGGTTTGCGTGTCGGCCGGCGGTTGCTTGCCGCCCTTGATCCAATTGACGAGGTTGGCGGCGCTGTCCTTGCCATGGTTGGTCGAACTCACTGCGATCGTGCCGAAGAAGCCGGTCGGTTCCTTGCGCTGGAATTCGGCAAACGCCTCGCCGGCGCCGTTGATGCCCACGCCGATCACGTCGGCTGCGGGAATCTTCAACTGCTCGGTCGCGCGCACGCCGCCGAGCACGGTTTCTTCGTTGAGCGCGAAGATCACCCATTTCTTGATGTTCGGATGCTGCGCCAGCACCGGTGACGCGGCATTGAAGCCGCCCGCGTCATCGGTGGTCTTTTGCGGCGCGTCGAAGATGTTCTCTTTCTTGAAGCCACCGGCCAGCAGCGTTTGCGTGGCCCCGTCGGTGCGCAGCTTGGCGGTCGGCAACTCGTAGTTGGTGATGCGCAGCGCGCCGACTTCCTCGGGCTTCCAGCCGCGGCGCTTCATCTCGTCGGTAATGGCCTGGCCAACCTGGTTGCCGATCTTGAACGCCGACATGCCGAGGTGCGGCACGTTGGCCAGCGGCTTGCCGGACGAGTCGACGAGCTGGTCGTCCACGGTGACGAATTTCATGTCGTACTTCTTGGCGCGGGCGGAAATGGCCGGTCCCAAACGCACATCGGGCGCGCAGATGACAAAGCCCTTGGCGCCTTGCGCGCCGAGGTTGTCGATGGCGGACAGCACCTTTTCGCCATCGGGCGTGCCGATGTTCACGACCGAAAAGCCGTCTTTCTGGCCGAGCGCAGTGGCGGCCTTTTGTTCGTTGATGAACCAAGCCTGCTCGGGCATCTTGACCAGGAAGCCGATCTTGAGCGGCTCGTCGGCATGGGCGGGCAGGGCGGCAGCCAGCGGCCCCAGGCACAGGGCGGCGGCCATGGCGGATAGGGTCAGCCGGCGAAGTTTGCGTTGCATGGTTTGTCTCCTCGTTGGTATGGCTCTAGTGGCACCACGTAAATGGGTGGCGGATATCAGGGCACGAACGGCTCGACCAGATGGCGGCGGCCGAGCAGCATGGCATCGGCCACGTGCTGCAGCGGGCGGACATCCACGTCGCTCTCGCCAGCGGCGATGAGTTCAAGAAAGCGGGCGTACAGGCTCGGGTATTCGCGCTCGGGGCCGACTTCGACTTCAACGCCGTCGATGGTCAACTGCTTGCCGCCTTGCGCAAGCCGCAGCGCGCCATCGCGCGTGGTGACGTCGATCTGCCAAAGCTCACCGGCGTCATGGCGCCAGTCGAATTCCGCTTGGATGTCGGTGCCATGGACATCGGTAAAGGCGAGGCTGGCCGCGATCGGCGTTTGCTGGTTGGCAGGCACCCACAGGTCGGCCGACTTCAGGAAGAACGCCTGCGGCAACACGCGCGTCAGGATCGACAACGCGTTGATGCCGGGGTCGAACACGCCGAGCCCGCCCGGCTCCCAGATCCATGCTTGGTTCGGGTGCCAGCGGCGCACGTCTTCTTTCCATTGCACGTTGACCGAGACGATGGACTGACTTGCCAGCCACGTGCGTGCCGCTTCTACGCCAGGCGCGTGACGCGAATGCCAGGACGCGAACAGTGAGCAACCATGCTGCTGCGCCAGTTCAGTGAGGATTGCCACTTCCGACACGCTCGCGCCTGGCGGCTTTTCCAGCATCACGTGTTTGCCGGCAGCGAGCGCGGCGCGAGCCTGCGCAAACCGCACCTGCGGCGGCGTGCACAGGGAGACGGCGTGCAACGCAGGCTCGACTGCCAGCATCGCTTCGAGCGTGGTGTAGTGCGTCAGGCCTTCAACGCGCGAATGCGGACTCGCGCAGGCCGCCAGCCTGAACCCCGGCTCCGCAGCCAGCGCGGGCAGGTGCTGATCGCGCGCGATTTTGCCGACGCCGACAATGCCGATGGCGACAGGTGTGGTTTCGCGGCGCATGGTCAGCGGCCCCAACGCAACACCAGCGGATCAAGTCGCCGGGCAATGTCGATCAGTTGTCGCCGTGTGTCCGGATGCATCGGCGGCAACGGATGGCGCGAGGCCTCGCAGGCAATCACGCCGCCTTCCTTCATCAGCGCCTTGGCGGTCAGGATCCCGCCCTGGCGGTTCTCGTGATTAATGAGCGGCAGCCAGCGCTGATAACGCTCGAACGCCAGATCCAGCTGCCCTTGGGTGTGTGCCTCGATGATCGGCCGGATGCCATCCGGAAACCCGCCGCCCGTCATGCTGCCCGTGGCACCGGCGTCCAGATCGGCCAGCAGCGTGATGGCTTCTTCTCCATCCCACGGGCCTTCGATGGCGTCGCCGCCCAGACGGATCAGTTCACGCAGCTTGGCCGCGGCACCGGCGGTTTCCATCTTGAAGTACGACACCTGCTCGATCTCGCGGGCCATGCGCGCGAGGAAGGCGGGCGACAGCACCGTGCCGCTGGCCGGCGCGTCCTGAATCATGATCGGAATATCGATGGCATCCGATACGCGCGCGAAGAACTCGTAGATCTGCGGCTCGGGCACGCGAAAGGTGGCGCCGTGGTAGGGCGGCATCACCATCACCATGGCGGCGCCCATGTCCTGCGCGCGGCGGCTGCGTTGCGCACAGACCTGCGTGCCGTAGTGCGAGGTGGTGACGATCACGGGTACGCGGCCCGCAACGTGTTCCAGCGCAGTGCGGGTGAGCACTTCGCGCTCGTCGTCGGCCAACGAGAATTGCTCGGAGAAATTGGCCAGGATGCACAGGCCATCCGAGCCGGCATCGATCATGAAATCGATGGCGCGCTTCTGGCTGGCGAGGTCGAGTTCGCCGGTTTCAGTGAACGTGGTGGGCACCACGGGAAAGATGCCTTGATAGCGCGGCTTGCTGTTGCGGGTCATGGAATCTGTGAGGTCGGAAAGTCAGCAGAAGAGGTTGCGGGTCAGTGCGCGGGCCGCGCCGTCAGCAGGGCGCGCACGACAAACGTCATCACCACGGCAAACACGAGCGCAGCGGCGAGGAAGTACAAGCCGGCAGACAGGCTGCCCGTGGCGTTCTTGATGAGGCCAATGCCATAGGGGCCGATGTAACCGCCCAGGTTGGCCAGCGAGTTGATGGTGGCGATCCCCACTGCGGCGCTCGCGCCGGTCAGGAACTGCCCCGGCAGTGCCCACACCACGGCCTGAATCGAATAGGCTGCGAATGCGAACAGGCACAGGCAGGCCAGTTGCAGCACGGGCGTTTGCGCCCACGCGCTGGCCGCCATGCCGAGCGCAGCGAGTGCCGACAGGATGGCGATATGCCAGTAGCGCTCGCCGGTGCGGTCTGAATGACGCGGCACGAGGAACAAGCCCACCACGGCAAACAGATAGGGCACCGCCGACAGCAAGCCCGTGGTGGCATCGCTCACGCCAAACTGCTTGATGATGGTCGGCAGCCACAGCGAGAGGCCGTAGATGCTCATCGGAAACGGCAGAAACAGCAGCGCCAGCATCAGCACGCGTACATCCTTGAGCGCCTTGAGCGGGCTGCCGTGCGACTTCAGCGCATAGGCGGCCTGGTCTGCAGCGAGTTCCCGTTCGATCCAAGCGCGGTCGGCCGCAGGCAGCCAGCGTGCGTGCGCGGGGGATTCCGGCAGCACGCGCAGTGTGGGCAGGCACAGCAGCGTGGCCGGCAGGCCGCTGAGTACAAACAGCGTTTGCCAGTTCGACATGCCAAAGAACCCCGGCAACGACAGCAGCCACCCCGCCATCGGCCCCGTGATGATGAGCGCAATGGGTTGCGCCAGCACCAGCAAGCCGACGATGCGCGCACGGTGGCGCATCGGAAACCACTTGGTCAGGAAATACAGGATGCCCGGGTACAGGCCGGCTTCCGCCGCACCCAGCAGAAAGCGCAGCACGTAGAAGCTGATGGGGCCGCTGGTCAGCGCCATGGCCATGGTGATGACGCCCCAGGTGAAGAGGATGCGCGCAAACCAACGGCGTGCGCCGAAGCGTTCCAGCGCCAGGTTGCTCGGCACCTCACACAGGAAATAGCCGACGAAGAACAGGCCCGCGCCGAGCCCGTAAGCCGCATCGCCGATACCGACTGCGGCATTCATATGCAACTTGGCGAAGCCGACCACGGAGCGGTCGATATATGCCACCACGTAGATCAGCGCGAGGAATGGCATGAGCTTGCGCGTGAGCATGCCGATGATGCGCTGCTCTTGCGATGCGTCGCCCGAAGCCGGAACGGCGCCTGCGGTCTGGGAGATCTCCATCTGTCTCGCCTCCGCTCAGTGTGAGTGGCGTGGCACGGCCGCGCCGCGGCATCCGACCAGGAAGTCGAGGTCGCAGCCTTCGTCGGCCTGCAGCACGTGGTTGACGTACAGGCGTTGGTAGCCGCCCGCCTCGCCGTGCGAACGCGGGGGCTGGTAGGCGGCCAGGCGCTGCGCGAGTTCTTCCGGGCTGATGTCCAGGTGTAGCGTGCCGGCTTCGCAGTCGAGTTCGATCCAGTCGCCGTCCTGCACCGCCGCCAGCGGTCCACCGGATGCGGCTTCGGGCGCCACGTGCAGCACCACCGTGCCATACGCGGTGCCACTCATGCGCGCGTCGGAAATGCGCACCATGTCCTTCACGCCCTGACGCAGCAGCTTGGGCGGCAGGCCCATGTTGCCGACCTCGGCCATGCCCGGATACCCCTTCGGCCCGCAGTTCTTCATCACCAGCACGGAGCTGGCATCCACCTCCAGCGTTTCGTCGACGATGCGTTCCTTGTAGTGCTCGAGGTTTTCAAACACGACGGCGCGACCGCGATGCTTGAGCAGCTCGGGGCTCGCCGCAGATGGCTTGAGCACCGCGCCACGTGGCGCCAGATTGCCGCGCAACACGCGAATGCCGCCATCGTCGATCAGCGGGTTGCTCAGCGGGCGGATGACTTCGTCGTCGGTGATGGGGGCGGCTTTCACGTTTTCCCACAGCGTCTTGCCGTTGACGGTCAGGGCATCGGGGTGCGGCAGCAGATTCGCCTCGCCCAGGCGGCGCAGCACGGCGGGTAGGCCGCCGGCGTAATAGAACTCCTCCATCAGGAAGCGGCCCGAGGGCATCAGGTCAACGATGGTCGGCGTGTCTTTGCCGATGCGCGACCAGTCTTCCAGCTCCAGCGGCACGCCGATGCGTCCGGCAATCGCCTTCAGGTGGATGACCGCGTTGGTCGACCCGCCAATCGCCGCGTTGGCGCGGATAGCGTTCTCGAATGCGGCGCGCGTGAGGATCTTCGACAGCGTCAGGCCCTGCAGCGCCATCTCGACAATGCGGATGCCGGACATATGCGCCAGCACGTAGCGCCGCGCATCCACCGCCGGAATGGCCGCGTTGTGCGGCAGCGAGGTGCCGAGCGCCTCGGCCATGCAGGCCATGGTGGACGCCGTGCCCATCGTGTTGCACGTGCCGGCCGAGCGCGACATCCCCGCTTCCGCCGACAGGAAATGATGCAGATCGATCTCGCCCGCCTTGAGCGATTCGTGCAGTTGCCACACCGCCGTGCCCGAGCCGATGTTCTTGCCATCGAGCTTGCCGTTGAGCATCGGGCCACCCGTCACGACGATGGCCGGCACGTCGCAACTGGCGGCGCCCATCAACAGGGCGGGGGTGGTCTTGTCGCAGCCGGTTAGCAGCACCACCGCGTCGATCGGGTTACCGCGAATCGCTTCTTCGACATCCATCGCCGCGAGGTTGCGAGTGAGCATGGCCGTCGGGCGCAGGTTCGACTCGCCGTTGGAGAACACCGGGAACTCCACCGGAAACCCGCCCGCCTCGTAGATGCCGCGCTTGACGTGCTCAGCCAGCTTGCGGAAATGCGCGTTGCATGGCGTGAGTTCCGACCACGTATTGCAGATACCGATGATCGGGCGGCCGTCAAATTCATGATCGGGGATGCCCTGGTTCTTCATCCAGCTCCGATACATGAAGCCGTTCTTGTCGGCAGTGCCGAACCATTGGGCCGAGCGCAGTTTGCGTTTTGTTTCCGACATGGGTGCGTGTGACGGACGTGGGGCGAGCGCGGGGCAGGCGCACCGACCGGCTGCGTGGCAGGTCGCCGCGCGGCACGTCCGTTGTCTCCGGTGTGGTTGTGGTTTTGATCGGCCCGAGTGTACGGAGCGGCCTGATATCCTTCCAATGAAATATTGGTCTTCATTGATATCCAATCCGGTATCTCAGGGAAACCCCCATGTCGAATTCCAGCCCCTGGTATGTGCGTGCGCGCTTGAAGACGCGGCAATTGCTGCTGCTGATTGCACTGGCCGAGGAAGGCAACATCCACCGCGCCGCGGCGGTGCTCAACATGACACAGCCGGCGGCCTCCAAGCTGCTGCGCGAGCTGGAAGCGATGCTCGATGTGCCGCTGTTCGAGCGCATGCCGCGCGGCATGCGGCCCACGCGCTATGGCGACGCGCTGATCCGCCACGCGCGCGCGGTGGTCGGCAGCCTGAATCAGGCGCAGGAAGAGGTACTCGGGCTCAAGGCGGGTCACCTGGGCCATGTGGCGGTCGGCACCATCACCTCACCGGGCGTGCGGCTGCTGCCGCCGGTGGTGGCGCAGGTCACGCGCGAGCACCCGGGTTTGCGCGTCTCGCTGGAAATCGAGAACAGCAATGTGCTGCTGGACCGCCTGGCGCAGGACAAGCTCGACCTCGTCATCGGCCGGTTGTTTGCCGAGCACGACAAGCTGCATCTGCGCTACGAGCCGCTGGCCGACGAGCCGGTCGTCGCGGTGGCGCGCCCGGGGCATCCGTTGCTGGCCGAGCCCACGCTGACCCTGCACGACGTGCAAGCGGCCACCTGGGTGGTGCCGCCCATTGGCAGCGTGCTGCGCCACCGGTTTGACCTGATGTTCCAGCGGGCCAGCCTGACGGCGCCGACCAGCGTGGTAGAAACCTCCGCGCTGCTGTTTCTCACGCGCATCCTGCAGCAGAGCGACATGCTGGCTGTGATCGGCGTCGATGTCGCGCAGTACTACGCGTCGTATCGCATGGTGGAAATCCTGCCGCTGGCGATGCCGTGCCAGATGGACGACTTCGGCATCATCACGCGCACCGACCGGCTGCTGTCGCCGGCCGCCATGCATGTGGTGGAGGCGCTGCGCGCGGCCGGTCGCACGGCCTACGACAGCCAAGGCTGATCCGGCGCCCGTCGGATGGCGCAAACGAAAAGAGCCCGCAATTGCGGGCCCTTCTATCTACATGGCAGCGAATGCGCTCAGGCAGCCGGCAGTGCGCCCTGCGGCGTGAGATGGTTCACCGCTTCCGGCAGACCTTCGGCGAGCTGGTTGGCGAGATCGCTTTCGTTGATCCCGAAGCTGGACGCCAGTTTCGACACTTCTTCCAGTGCGCCCGTGCCGCTCAGTGCTTGCGTGATCTGCTCGCCGGAGACGGGCAGGTTCTGGCCGTTGCCGATCCACGATTTGACCTGCTCGCCCAGGCCGGCTTGTTCCAGGATCTGCTGCAGCGGGCCAAGGCCGCCTGCCGCCGCCTGATCCGCGTTGCCACCGCCTCCCAGCAACCCGCCGAGTACGCCGCCAAGGCCACCGGCACCGCCCAGCAGGCTGCCGAGCGCGCCGGCACCACCTGCGGCGCCGAGCAGGCTACCTAGCGAACCAAACAGGCCGCCGTCTTGTTCTTGTTGCGGTTGGGCACCGTTGCCGGCGTCTGGCGTTTTGCCGTGCTTCATTGCCAGATAGGCCAGCACGCCCACGGCGAGCAGCACTTTCTTGTTGCCCAGCAAGGAGGATTGCGCGCCGCTGGCGTCATTGCCGCCGCCGAGGATGGAATCGAGTAGACCCATGATGAAGCTCCTATGGTCAATGGCGGGACAGGGGTAGGCGCCCGCCGGGGGGATCAAACGGTCAGTGTTGCGTCGTCAGAACACAGAACTCAAAACTCGCCGAGCACGGCGTGCAGCGCGGACACGGCAACGAGCGCCGCCGATTCCGTTCTCAGAATACGTCGCCCGAGTGTCAACGGTAAGAAACCGGCGGCTTCGGCCAGTGCTTCCTCGTCGGGGGAGAGTCCGCCTTCGGGGCCGATCAGCAGGACAACACCGTTGCCTTCGATGCGCTCGCGCGATTGCACAGCCCACTGCGTAAGCGATTGCGTGCCGCGCGGCGACAGCAGCACGCGCGGCGTGTCAGTCGATTTGGCGCCCGCCAGCCATTCGCGCAGCGTGGCGATGGGTGCGACAGCCGGCACGCGTGCGCGGCCGCATTGCTCGCAGGCGGCCTGCACCAGCGCTTGCCAGTGCTGCACGCGCTTGGCGGCGCGCTCGCCCGAGAGCCGCACCACGCCGCGTTCGGTCTGCAGCGGGGCGATGGCGTGTACGCCCAGTTCCACCGATTTCTCGATCAACCAATCCATCTTGTCGCCGCCGGCAATGCCCTGGGCGAGCGTGATGGCGTAGCGTGCCTCGGTGTCGGGCTGGGTGGCATCCGTCAGGCTGGCGGCGGCGTCGCGCTTGTTGATGGCATCCAGGCGAGCGCGGAACTCATTGCCGGAGCCATCGAACAGGCAGACCTCATCGCCAACGGCCAGGCGCAGGACGTGGATGTGGCGTGTGACGGCCTCCGGCAGCGTGACGGTGGTGTCCGGGGCGAGTGGGGTGTCGATGTAGAAACGGGGGAGCCCCATTACAGCAATCCTTGTGGTGAATCGGGTGGGGCGATCAGGCGGTGACGGCAGGGCGGCACGCGAGGCCCCAGCGGTAGCCGTCTGGGTCGCGCACGGCGGCGTAGCGCTCGCCCCAGAAGGCGTCGTGCGGCGCCATGATCGACGTGGCGCCCTGGTCGAGCGCTTGCTGGTAAGCCGCGTCGACGTTTTCGCAATACAGGTGGAAGCTCTGCGGGCATTCAAAGCCCGCGCCGGCCGGGGCTTTGGCGGTGGAGCCGAATACGCCTTCGGGCGCGAACATCAGCATGAGCTGGCCTTGGTAGGTCATCTCGACGTGGATCGGCCGGCCGTGGTCGTGCACTTCGTCCTGTACTGCAAAGCCGAAGGCGTTGCGATAGAAGCCGATGGCGGCGGACGCGTCGCGCACCGTCAGGTAGGGGACGAGCCACGGGGTATTGGCGGGGCGGGGGAAGCTCATGGCGGGCTCTTGAAATAGGAAAACGCCGGACGGTTAGTGTAGAGCGCGGGCCCCAGCACAATCAAAAAGAAATCAAAACACCTCGCCCGGCGCCTGCAGATTGCGCGCACGGCCGGCGCTGCGCGCCACTTCGTCGATCAGCCATTGCCGGAACAGCGCAAAACCCGGGTGCTCCTCCGCTTCGCGCGGGTGGATGAGGTAGTACGACAGCCGTAGCGAGGCCTCCGTCGCGAGGGGCCGCACGAGCCGCCCGGCGGCGATGTCGTATTCCACGAGGATGCCCTGGCCGAGTGCCACGCCCTGGCCGTCAATGGCGGCTTGCAGTGCCATCAGCGCCTCGGAAAACGCCGGCCCGCGCGTGGCGTCGATCTGGCGTACGCCCACCTCGTCGAGCCATTGCTGCCACGTCGGGTGATGTGCGAGGTGACGCCCGCCGCGCTCGTGCAGCAAGGTGTGCGTCGCCAGGTCTTGCGGCATGCGAATCGCCGCCTGCAGGGCGGCATTGCACACGGGGAAGAAGTCGGTGGAGGTGAACCATTCAACGCGCAGGTTGGGCGCGTTGATCTGCCGATCGTCGATGCAGAGGTCGAGCTGGCCGTGGTCTTGCACGTCGGCGGTGGAGACCTCGACGCGCACGTGCGGGTGCTGGTTGAAGAAGCGGTACAGGCGCGGCACCAGCCATTTGGCGCCGAAGGTTGGCGGCACGGCCACGCGCAATGGCGTGTCGGCGGTGTCCATCAGCAGATCGGTCGCCTGTTCCAGCGCACGCAGGGCATCGCGCACGCGGGGGAGGTAGTTCTCGCCGGCGTCCGTCAGCGTGAGCTGGTTATTGCGGCGTGCGAAGAGCTTTTTGCCCAGATGATCTTCGAGCTGCTTGATCTGGTGGCTGACGGCGGCGTTGGTCACGCAAAGCTCGTCGGCGGCCCGGCTGAAACTCAGGTGGCGGCCCGCAACTTCAAAGACGCGCAATGCGTTAAGGGGAGGTAGGCGTCTCGCCATGCGTTCTCGTTAAGAAAAATTTAACGTACCGCGAAGAATTTGTAGTTTGCCACGTTCTGCACACTGCAACTACAAATGCGCCTGGGGACGGTTTGCGCTCGCCTGGTGTCTGCCTCCAGCGATCTCCATCCACGCGACGCACCGGCCCCGCCTACAAAAACATTCAGGAGACGTCATGAATCGAACCACCGCTGTTCGCGGGATGCTGGCGTGCGGCCTTGCGCTCGCTGGCTGGACCGCTCCCGCCCTCGCACAAACCAACGTCACGCTATACGGCCGCGTTGTCAGCGGCATCGATTACCAGAACAACGTTGCCGCCACCGCCACGTCGCCAGGCGGCAGCCTCTGGCGCGCCGCTGACAACCAGTGGGGCACCAGCATGTTCGGGTTCATGGGCAAGGAGGATCTGGGCGGTGGTTTGCAGGCCGTCTTCCGCCTCGAGTCCGGCTTTGGCGCCGCGCAGGGTAAAACCAACGGTGATGCGCTCTTCAACCGCCGTTCGTACGTCGGCCTGTCCAGCCCCACGTGGGGCACGCTGACCGCCGGCAAGAACCTCTTCATCAGCAACGACGTCTGGTTCCTCGATCCGACCGGCCAGCAGTTCATCGGCTCCGCCACGCTGGTGCGCGGGCGCAACTGGCAGGGCGCCAACAACATCGTCGAATACCAGAGCCCCACCTGGGGCGGCTTCCAGTTCGGCCTGCAGACTGGCCTGGGCGAACAGCCGGGCTCCTTCACCAATAGCCGCCGCGATGGCGTATCCGCTGTCTACACCGCCGGCCCGGTGGAAGTGCGCGCGATCTACGACGTAATCCGCGATGCCAACGGCAAATACACCGACATCTTCAATTTCTCGAAGGAAGCCACGGTGGGCGGCACGTTCACCCTCGGCAAGGCCAAGCTGTTTGCGGTGTATGAAAACCTGTCCGCGCCTGACGCCCCGGTGGGTGCACCGACCAAGGCCAACCACTACTGGCTGGGCGTGAACTACGAGCTGACGCCGGCGCTCACGCTCATCGGCGCGGCCTACCGCGTCAACGTGAACCATGGCGGCGGCAACGCCAACCTGTTCATGGCCGGTGCGAACTACAACCTCTCCAAGCGCACGATGCTGTATGCCAGCGTGGGCACGGTGCAGAACAGCGCCAACGCCAACTTCTCGGTGGAGGCGACCAACAACAACCCGGCGCCGGGCAAGAATCAGTTGGGTGCGTACACGGGTATCGTCCACTCGTTCTAAATCCCCCTGGGGCCTGTCCTACGTAACGCCAAGCAATGCCACGCATGAACATCCTCACCATCGATACGGGTACCACCAACACGCGCGTCACCGTTTGGCGTGATGACGTTGCGCTCTGCCAGGCCGCGCGCCAGGTCGGGGTGCGCGACACCGCGATCACCGGCAACAAGACGACGCTGCAGCGCGGCGTGCAGGACACCATTGAAGCCGCGCTGCAGAAGGTCGGCTTCGGCATGAACCAGGTCGACCTCGTGCTGGCCTCCGGCATGATCACCTCCAACGTTGGGCTGCACGAGGTGCCGCATTTGACCGCGCCGGCCGGGCTGCGCGATCTGGCGGCGGGGATGGTGCAGGCGAGCATTCCCGAGGTGTGCGACCAGCCGATCTGGTTCGTGCCCGGCGTGCGCAATCCGGTGGACAACCTGGGCCTGCACAACATCGAGTCGATGGACATGATGCGTGGCGAAGAGGTCGAGACGATGGGATTGGTCTCGCGCCTGGGCATCACCGAACCGGCGGTGATCGTGCTGCCGGGCTCCCACTCGAAGTTCGTGCATCTGGACGCCGACCAGCGCATCACCGGTTGTGTGACCACGTTGGCCGGCGAGCTGCTCCACGTGATCACGCACAACACCATCCTGGCGGATTCGCTGGATTCTGACTTCGCCACGGAAGTTGATCCGGAGATGTTGCTGGCCGGCGCGCGCAGCGCCAGCAGCATCGGCCTGGGGCGTGCCTGCTTCATGGTGCGCACGCTGGGGCAGTTCACGATCTACGAACGCAACGCGCGGGCCAACTTCCTGCTGGGCGCGGTCTTGGGCGCGGATCTGCTCACGCTCAAGAACAGCAGCGCGATCCGCATGAACCCGGGCACGCAGTTCGTCATCACGGGCAAGCCGCTGCTGCGCGAGTCGCTGGCGGTGCTGGTGTCGGAGGACGATTTTTTCTCGGGCAAGGTCACCGTCACGAGCAATGAACAGCAGGAACACCTGGCCGGCAGCGGTGCGATTGCGGTCGCCCGCGAGCGGGGTCTCGTCAAGACGTTGAAGGCCGCGTAAGCCCAGTGCTGGCGCGGCCAAAGCCTTATCCACAGTAGTTATCCACAACGGTTATCCACAGCAGTTGTCCACAGTGGTTATCCACAGCAAAACAGGTGCCGCCAAGACGGCATCACAAGGAGACAAGATGAACCAACAACGACGCGGTACCTTCAAGGCCATTGCGGCCGCCACGCTGTTCGCCATGGCCGGCGGCTTTTCGGTGTTTGCCCATGCGGCGGACGACGTAAAGATCGGCTTCCTGGTCAAGCAGCCCGAAGAGCCCTGGTTCCAGGATGAATGGAAGTTCGCCGATCAGGCCGCCAAGGAGAAGGGCTTCAAGCTGGTGAAGATTGGCGTGCCCAGTGGCGGCGAAGTGCTGACCGCCATCGACAACCTGGGCGCGCAGCACGCGCAGGGGTTCGTGATCTGCGTGCCGGACGTGAAGCTCGGCCCGGCGGTGGTGGCCAAGGCCAAGCAGAACAACCTCAAGCTGATGACGGTGGATGACCGTCTGGTGGACGGTGCCGGCAAGCCGATTGAATCGGTGCCGCACATGGGCATCTCGGCCACGAAGATCGGCGAACAGGTGGGCGACGCCATCGCGCAGGAGATGAAGAAGCGCGGCTGGAACCTGTCGGAAGTCGGCGCCATCCGCATTGCGTATGACCAGCTCCCGACCGCCAAGGAGCGCACTGATGGCGCGGTGGCTGCGCTCACCAAGGCAGGCTTCCCGGCCGCCAACGTGCTGACCAGCCCGCAGGCCAAGACGGATACCGAAGCCGCGTTCAACGCCGCCAACATCACGCTCACCAAGAACCCGAAGTTCAAGCACTGGGTTGCGTTTGGCCTGAATGACGAAGCGGTGCTCGGTGCTGTGCGCGCCGCGGAGGGCCATGGCGTGAAGCCGGCGGACATCATCGGCGTGGGCATCGGCGGCAGCCAGTCGGCGCTCAACGAGTTCGCCAAGCCCGAGAAGACCGGCTTCTTCGGCACCGTGCTGATCAGCCCGAAGCGTCACGGCTATGAGACCTCGGTGAACATGTACGAGTGGATCAAGGCCAACAAGGCGCCCGAGCCCCTCATCCTCACCAGCGGCCGCCTGATGACGCGCGACAACGAGAAGGCCGTCCGTCAGGAAATGGGTTTGTGATCTTGCGGATGACGCGCATCGAGATGAGGAAGGAGACTCGCCATGTCGGCGTTTCTTGAGTTTCGTGGCATCAGCAAGGTGTTTCCGGGTGTGCGGGCGCTGTCCGATGTGTCGTTCGGCATCGAATGCGGTCGTGTGCATGGCTTGCTGGGCGAGAACGGCGCGGGCAAGTCGACGCTGTTGAAGATCCTCGGCGGTGACTATCAGCCTGACGGCGGGCAGATCATCGTCGAGGGGCAGCCGACGGCGTTCCCGACCACGCGGGCGGCGCTGGATGCCGGCATTGCGGTCATCCACCAGGAACTGCAGACGGTGCCCGAGCTGACGGTGATGGACAACCTGCTGCTCGGCCACCTGCCGGCCAGCGGCGGGTTCATCCGCCAGCGCGAGGCAATGGCCTGGACGCGCGAACAGCTCGGCCGCATCGGCGTGGATCTGGACCCGCGCGCCAAGCTCAAGCACCTGTCGATCGGACAGCGCCAGATGGTGGAGATCTGCAAGGCGATCCTGCGCGATGCGCGCGTGATTGCGCTGGATGAGCCGACGAGTTCGCTGTCGATCCGCGAGACCGACATCCTGTTCCGCCTCGTGAAGGACTTGCGCGCGCAGGGCCGGGCGCTGATCTACATCTCGCACCGGCTGGATGAGATTTTCGAGCTGTGCGACGGGTGCACGATCTTCCGCGATGGCCGCAAGGTGGCGGATTTTCCGTCGATGGCCAATGTCACGCGCGACGAGCTGGTCGCACAGATGGTCGGCCGCCAGATCGACGACATCTTCGATTACCGCGCGCGCCCGCTCGGTGAAGTGCGCCTGCAAGTGGATGGCCTGATGGGCCCGAAGCTGGCCGAGCCGGCAAGCCTGTCGGTACGGCGCGGCGAGATCGTCGGCTTGTTCGGGCTGGTGGGCGCGGGGCGCTCAGAACTGGCGCGCTTGATTTACGGCGCGGACGCCAAGAGCGCCGGCAGCATCGCGCTGGACGGCGTACCGATCCGCATCCGCGATGTGGCCGATGCCATCCGCCAAGGCATCGTGCTGTGCCCGGAAGACCGCAAGGAAGAGGGCATCATCGGCTGCCGCTCGGTGTCGGAAAACATCAACATCAGCTGCCGGCGCAACCAGCGGCGCTTTGGCCTGTTCGTCAACGACAAGCAGGAAGCGAAGACCGCCGACCACTACATCAACCGCCTGCGCATCAAGACGCCCAACCGTGATCAGCCGATCCGCCTGCTGTCGGGCGGCAACCAGCAGAAGGCCATCCTGGCGCGCTGGCTGGCGGAAGACGACATGCGCGTGCTCATCATCGACGAGCCCACGCGTGGCATCGACGTGGGCGCCAAGAACGAGATCTACCAAGTGCTGTACGAGCTGGCCGAGCGCGGCGTGGCCGTGCTGATGATCTCCAGCGAGCTGCCGGAGATCCTCGGTGTGGCCGACCGCGTGCTGGTGATGAGCGAAGGCCGCATCGCCGGCGAACTGTTGCGCGAGCAGGCCAATGAGCAAGCGGTGCTCAAGCTCGCGCTGCGTCCTGAATCCGCGCCGCTGCCGACGGCACCGCTGGCTGCATGAGAACCCCGGAGTCCAAGATGTCCCAGTCTCAACGTTTGCAACATGCCGACGCCCTGGCCGCGTCGGCCCGTACCACTATGAACAAGACGCGCCTGCTTCGCCTGCTGGACGATTTCAGCCTGCCGCTGATCTTCGCCATTCTGTTCGCCGCGTTGTCGTTCTCGGTCGAGTACTTCTTTTCCTGGCAGAACATGGTGGGCCTCGCGCTCTCCGTCTCGCAGATCGGCATGGTCGCCTGCACGATGATGTTCTGCCTGGCCTCGCGCGACTTTGATCTCTCGATCGGTTCGACGGTGGCCTTTGCTGGTGTGCTCTGCGCGATGATCATCAACGCGACCGGCAGCATCGCGCTGGGCATCGGCGCCAGTCTGGTGGCGGGCGCCGTCATTGGCGGCATCAACGGTTTCGTGATCGCCAAGTTGAAGATCAATGCGCTGATCACCACGCTGGCCACGATGGAAATCGTGCGCGGGCTGGCCTTCATCGCCTCGCATGGGCAGGCGGTGGGCGTGGCCGATATGTCCTTCTTCGATCTGGGCAACACCATCGTCTTTGGTGTGCCGACGCCGGTGTGGGTGGCGGGGCTGTGCTTCGTGGTGTTTGGCGTGCTGCTCAACAAGACGATCTACGGGCGCAATACGCTGGCCATTGGCGGCAACCCGGAAGCGGCGCGGCTGGCGGGCGTGAACGTCAACATGACGCGCATCGTCATCTTCCTGATCCAGGGTGTGATTGCCGCGCTGGCGGGCGTGATTCTGGCGGCGCGCATCACCAGCGGCCAGCCGAATGCGGCGCAGGGCTTTGAGCTGAACGTGATTTCGGCCTGCGTGCTGGGTGGCGTGTCGCTGCTGGGCGGCCGCGCCACCATCAGCGGGGTGCTGGTCGGCGTGCTCATCATGGGTACGGTGCAGAACGCGATGAACCTGCTGAACATCGACGCCTTCTATCAGTACCTGGTGCGCGGCGCGATCCTGCTGGCAGCGGTGCTGGTGGACCAATTGAAGAACCGCGGTGGCCGGGATTGAGGGCGCAGAAATGACGAAAGCAACCATCCTTTCCGATCTGCGCTGCACGCTCGGCGAGGGCATCGTCTGGGACGACGAACTCAACGTGCTGTGGTGGACCGACATCCAGGAATCGCTGCTGTGGCAGCACGACCCCGCGACGGGGAAAGAGCGCCAATGGTCACTGCCGCAGCGCGTGGGCTCGTTCGTGCTGACCGACGCGCCGGGGGTGCTCATCCTCGGGCTGGCGAAGAAGGTCGTCCTCTTCGATACGCACACCGGCACGTTGCAGCCGCTCGCCGACGTGGAGCCCGACAACCCCACCACGCGCGTCAACGACGGCCGTGCCGACCGCTGCGGCAACTACGTCTTCGGCACGATGCACGAAGGCGGCCCGGAGCCAACCGGCAGCTTCTACCGCTTCACGCCGAAGGGGGCGCTGCAACGTCTGGCGCTGCCCAATATCGCCATCGCCAACAGCATCGCCTTCAGCCCAGACGGCACGACGATGTACTGGTGCGATACGCCCAGCCGCCGCATCCACGCATGCGACTACGACGGACAAACCGGCAACGTCGACGACATCCGCCTCTTTGCCGATCTGCGAGACCAAGATGCTGAAGGTGGCCACAAGGGTTCGCCTGATGGCTCCACGGTCGATGCAGAGGGCTGCCTGTGGAACGCAGAGTGGGGCGGCAACCGCCTCACGCGCTATGCGTCCGATGGCCGCGTGCTGGCGCGCCTGTCTGTGCCGACGTCGCAGCCGACGTGCCCCGCGTTTGGCGGCGCTGCGTTCGATGCGCTGTATTTGACGACGGCGCGGGATGGCTTGTCGGCGCATCGCCTGGCAGAAGACCCGAACGCTGGCGCAACGCTCCAACTCGCTGTGCCCAACGTACGCGGATTGCCGGAGGCGCGTTTCGGCCATGCCCACGTTGCGGCTTGAGAACAGCGCATTGCGCGCCGACGTGCTCCCCGAAGCCGGCGGCGGGTTGCTGCGTTTCGATTGGCTTGGCGATGGCGACATCGTGCCCGTGTTCCGGCCGGGCTCTGTCGATGCAGCCCTGCACGATCCGCGAACGCTCGCCTGCTTCCCGCTGGTGCCGTGGTCCAACCGCATCGGCGGCGGGCGCTTTACGTTCGAGGGGCACGCGGTCGACGTGCCGCTCACACGCGAAGGCGAAGCGTATCCGCTGCATGGCCAAGGTTGGCTGATGCCGTGGCGGGTGGTCTCCCAGGCGGAGGCATCCATCGAGCTGGCAGCTGTGGTCGACAGCGGCCAGCCGTTCCGCTACTCGGCGCGGCTGCGCTACACGTTGGGCGGCAACGCGCTGCACGTGTCGCTCTCAGTGCGGAACGAAGGCGTGCCGCTGCCGTTCGGCTTAGGGCTGCATCCGTTCTTCCCACGCACGCCGGACGTGCGGCTGCAAGCGGGCGCGACCGGCATGTGGCAGGCCGCGCCCGACCATCTGCCGACGGTCTCGCAGGCACCGTCCGCCGACGCCGATTTCCACAAGCTGCGGCCGCTGGCAACGGGTGCCGACATCAACCACAGCTTCGAGGGCTGGGATGGCCAAGCCCAGATCGTGTGGCCTGGCCGGCGCCTGTCGCTGTCGATGACCGCGGATACCTCGCGCTACGTGCTCTACACGCCGATGGACGACGACTTTTTCTGCTTCGAACCCGTCGACCACGCCATCAACGCGCACAACCTGCCGGGTTTGCCGGAAGACCATGGGCTGACCATCCTCGGCACCGGCCAGAGCCTGGCGCGCAGCTACCAATTCACCGTGGGCCGTTCTCACGCATGACCGCTTCTCCGACGTCTTTCCCGCCACGCCTGGCCGGCAAGGTTGCCCTGGTGACGGGCGCCACGCAGGGCATTGGCGGCGCGATTGCCAAGCTGTTCGCACAACATGGCGCGCGCGTGATCGTCAACGCGCTGGTGCGTGACGAGCGCGCCGAGGCCTTTGCAGCTTCCATCGGCAACGACGACAACATCCTGCTCGTCCAAGCCGACGTGCGCGACCGCAGCCAGATCGACGCGATGGTCGCGGCAGGCGTCGAACGCTTCGGCGGCATCGACGTGCTGGTCAACAACGCCGGCATCAACGTGTTTGCCGATCCGCTCAGGCTCAGCGAAGACGATTGGGCGCGCTGTCTCTCCGTCGACCTCGAAGGCGCGTGGCACTGCGCGCGTGCAGTGCTGCCGCACATGTTGGCGCGTGGGGCGGGCAGCATCGTCAACATCGCATCGGTGCACGGGCACAAGATCATTCCGGGCGCGTTTCCGTATCCGGTGGCCAAGCACGGGTTAATTGGGCTCACGCGTGCGCTGGGCATTGAATATGCGGCGCGCGGTATCCGCGTGAATTCAATTTCGCCGGGGCTGATCCTCACGCCGATTGCCGAGGCGGGTTTTGCGGCGGCGGCCGACCCCGAGGCCGAGCGCCGCCGCCAGGCCGAACTGCTCCCATGCAAGCGCATCGGCGAGCCGGAAGAAGTGGCCTACACCGCGCTGTTCCTCGCCTCCGACGAGGCGGGCTTCATCAACGCGACCGACATTTTGATCGATGGCGGTCGCTCGCAGCTCTATCACGAGTAACGCATGACTTGGACAACTCACCTTCCGCTGATCGCCATCCTGCGTGGCATCCGGCCCGACGAGGTGCTGGCACATACGCAAGCGCTGGTCGATGCCGGTTTTGACGCGATCGAGATTCCGCTCAACTCGCCCGATTGGGCGCAGAGCGTGCAACTGGCTGCGCGTGCGTTTGGTGACCGCGCACTGATTGGCGCCGGCACGGTACTGAAACCGGCCGACGTTGAATTGATGGTCGCGGCCGGCGGCAAGCTGGTCGTCACGCCGAACACGAACGCGGATGTCATTCGCGCTGCCGCTGCGCGCAAGCTCGTCACCTGCATCGGCTGCATGACCGCCACCGAGGCGTTTGCCGCGCTGGACGCGGGCGCCGAAGCGCTGAAAATTTTCCCCGCAGGCAACCTTGGCCCCGGCTATGTGCGCGCGCTCAAGGCCGTGCTGCCGCCTGAGGTGCCCGTGTTTGCCGTCGGCGGCATCACGCCGGAGAACCTCGCCGACTACCTTGCCGCCGGCTGCATCGGCGCCGGGCTCGGTAGCGACCTCTATCGCCCCGGCCAGCCCGTCGAGCGCACCGCCGAACGCGCACGCGCCTTCGTCACCGCTTACCGCACCGTTCAATCTGACCGCATGATCCACCCATGAAAATCACCCGCCTGACCACGTACCGTCTGCCCCCGCGCTGGATGTTCCTGAAAGTCGAAACCGACGAGGGCGTCACCGGCTGGGGCGAACCCGTCATTGAAGGCCGTGCGGGCACGGTGGAGGCCGCGGTGCATGAGCTGTCCGACTACCTCATCGGGCAGGACCCGAGCCGCATCAACGATCTCTGGCAGACCATGTACCGCGCCGGCTTCTACCGCGGCGGGCCGATCCTGATGAGTGCCATCGCCGGCATCGACCAAGCGTTGTGGGACATCAAGGGCAAGGTGCTGGGCGTACCGGTGTACGAACTGCTCGGCGGCCTCGTGCGCGACAAGATGCGCACCTATAGCTGGGTCGGCGGCGACCGGCCGGCCGATGTGATTGCTGGCATGAAGGCACTGCAGGCCGGTGGTTTCGATCACTTCAAGCTAAACGGCTGTGAAGAGATGGGCATCATCGACACCTCCCGCGCGGTGGACGCGGCGGTGGCGAAGGTGGCGGAAATCCGCTCGGCCTTTGGCAACACGGTCGAGTTCGGCCTCGACTTCCACGGCCGCGTGTCTGCGCCGATGGCCAAGGTGCTGATCAAGGAGCTGGAGCCGTATCGCCCACTCTTTATTGAAGAGCCCGTATTGGCCGAGCAAGCTGAGACCTACGCCCGCCTGGCCGCGCAGACCCATCTGCCCATCGCCGCCGGCGAGCGCATGTTCTCGCGCTTTGATTTCAAGCGTGTGCTGGAGGCGGGTGGCGTGTCGATCCTGCAGCCGGATCTGTCGCACGCGGGCGGCATTACCGAATGCGTGAAGATCGCCGCCATGGCGGAGGCCTACGATGTGGCGTTGGCGCCGCATTGCCCGCTGGGTCCGATCGCGCTGGCGTCCTGCCTGCATGTCGATTTCGTCAGCTGGAACGCCACGTTGCAGGAGCAAAGCATGGGCATCCACTACAACAAGGGCGCCGAATTGCTCGATTACGTGCGCAACAAGGCCGATTTCGCGCTGGAAGGCGGCTATATCCGCCCGCCGCGCCTGCCGGGCCTGGGTGTGGACATTGATGAAGCGCTGGTCATCGAGCGCAGCAAGGAAGCTCCCGACTGGCGCAACCCTGTGTGGCGTCACGCCGACGGTTCCGTGGCGGAGTGGTAAGCCCGGCGAGCGAGGGGGCCGGGAGGGGGCGCTGTCCCCCGTTTTTCTGACCGCGATCACCCCAGCGGGGGCATGTCCGTCTGGTAAAATCGCGGTTTTCCCGCCTACCGTCTCTCCGCCCGCAGGTTCGCATGACCGCCCCCGCACTCCACTCGAATACCACCCAGCCCACTCAGCTGATGGCCAACGCCATCCGCGTGCTTGCCATGGACGCCGTCCAGCAGGCCAATTCTGGTCACCCCGGCGCGCCGATGGGCATGGCAGACATCGCCGTGGCACTGTGGAGCCGCCACCTGCGGCACAACCCGCTGAACCCGCGCTGGCCGGACCGCGACCGCTTCGTGCTGTCCAACGGCCACGGCTCGATGCTGATCTACGCGCTGCTGCACCTGACTGGCTACGACCTGCCGATGTCGGAGCTGAAGAACTTCCGCCAACTGCACAGCAAGACCGCCGGCCACCCGGAATACGGCATCACCCCGGGCGTGGAAACCACCACCGGCCCGCTGGGCCAGGGCATCACCAACGCCGTCGGCATGGCGCTGGCTGAACGCCTGCTGGGCCAGGAGTTCAACCGCCCGGGCTTCGACATCGTCAACCATCACACCTACGTCTTCCTGGGCGACGGCTGCCTGATGGAAGGCATCAGCCACGAAGCCTGCTCGCTGGCAGGCACGCTCAAGCTGAACAAGCTGATCGCGCTGTGGGACGACAACGGCATCTCGATCGACGGCGAGGTCGTCCACTGGTTCAACGACGACACCCCGAAGCGCTTCGAAGCCTACGGCTGGAACGTGATCCGCGCCGTGGACGGCCACAACGTTGACGCCGTGGACGCCGCCATTGCCGAAGCCAAGAAATCCGACAAGCCGACGCTGATCTGCTGCCGCACCGTGATCGGCAAGGGCGCCCCCAACAAGGAAGGCGGCCACGACGTGCACGGCGCTCCGCTGGGCGGCGTGGAAATTGCCGCCGCGCGTGAAGCGCTGGCTTGGCCGCATGCCCCGTTCGACGTGCCGCAAGCCGTGTACGACGCATGGGACGCCAAGGGCCAGGGCCAGGCGCTGGAAAAGGCCTGGAACGCACTGTTCGATGCCTATTCCGACCGCCATCCGGCTGAAGCCGAGCAATTCGAGCGCCGTATGCGTGGCGAACTGCCGGCAAGCTTCGAAAAGGCCGTTGACGAGTTCATCGAGAAGTGCGAACTCAAGGCCGAGACCATCGCCACCCGCAAGGCCAGCCAGAACACGCTGGAAGCCTACGGCCCGGTGCTGGGCGAACTGCTGGGCGGCTCGGCCGACCTGACCGGCTCGAACCTGACCAACTGGAGCGGCAGCAAGGCCGTGCGTGTGGATGCCTGGGGCAACCACATCAACTACGGCGTGCGCGAGTTCGGCATGAGCGCCATCATGAACGGTATCGCGCTGCACGGCGGCTACATTCCGTACGGCGGCACGTTCCTGACGTTCTCCGACTACAGCCGCAATGCCCTGCGCATGGCCGCGCTGATGAAGATCCGCTCGATCTTCGTCTTCACGCACGACTCCATCGGCCTGGGCGAAGACGGCCCGACGCACCAGTCGATCGAGCACGTCGCCAGCCTGCGCCTGATCCCGAACATGGATGTTTGGCGCACCGCCGACACCACCGAAACCGCCGTCGCATGGGCCGCCGCCATCGAGCGTCAGCATGGCCCGAGCTGCCTGATCTTCAGCCGCCAGAACCTGCCGTTCCAGGCGCGCAACCCGGCCACGCGCGAAGCCATCGCCCGCGGCGGCTATGTGCTGCGCGATGCGGCCAACGGCAAGCCGGACGTGGTCATCATCGCCACTGGTTCGGAAGTCGGCCTGGCAGTGAGCGCTGCCGACCAACTCGCCGCTGAAGGCATTCAGGCGCGCGTCGTTTCGGTGCCGGCAACCACCGTGTTCGACAAGCAGGACTCGGCCTACAAGGCCAGCGTGCTCCCGCATGGCGTGCCGCGCATTGCCGTGGAAGCCGGTGTGACGGACTTCTGGTGGAAGTACCAAGTACAGGCTGTGGTCGGCATCGACACGTTCGGTGAGTCGGCTCCGGCAGGCGTGCTGTTCAAGCACTTCGGCTTCACCGTCGAGAACGTGGTGAACACCGCCAAGAGCGTCATCGCTTAATTGAATCTGCGCGCGCGGCACCCACGAGGTGCCGCGTTGCTTTCATCGATTTCTTTTCTGCTATCAGGAGACTGACCATGACCATCAAGATCGGCATCAACGGCTTCGGCCGCATCGGACGCATGGTGTTCCGCGCCGCCGTCGCCAACTTCAAGGACATCGAAGTCGTTGCCATCAACGACCTGCTCGAGCCCGACTACCTAGCGTACATGCTCAAGTACGACTCGGTGCACGGCCGCTTCGACGGTGAAGTGTCGGTCGACGGCAACACGCTCGTCGTCAACGGCAAGAAGATCCGCCTGACCGCCGTGAAGGACCCGGCTGAGCTGAAGTGGGGCGAAGTCGGCGCTGATGTGGTGATCGAGTCGACCGGCATCTTCCTGACCAAGGAAGGCGCACAGAAGCACATCGACGCGGGCGCCAAGAAGGTGATCATGTCGGCTCCGTCGAAGGACGACACCCCGATGTTCGTGTTCGGCGTGAACCACGAGTCGTACAAGGGCGAAGCGATCATCTCGAACGCCTCGTGCACGACCAACTGCCTGGCACCCGTTGCCAAGGTGCTGAACGACAAGTGGGGCATCAAGCGCGGCCTGATGACCACCGTACACGCTGCCACCGCCACGCAGAAGACCGTGGACGGCCCGTCCAACAAGGACTGGCGCGGCGGCCGCGGCATCCTGGAAAACATCATCCCGTCGAGCACTGGCGCTGCCAAGGCCGTGGGCGTGGTGATCCCGCAGCTGAACAAGAAGCTGACCGGCATGTCGTTCCGCGTGCCGACCTCCGACGTGTCGGTGGTCGACCTGACCGTGGAGCTCGAAAGCGCTGCCACGTACGCTGAAATCTGCGCCGAAATGAAGGCCCAGAGCCAGGGCGCACTGAAGGGCGTGCTCGGCTACACCGAAGACAAGGTCGTGGCTACGGACTTCCGCGGCGATGCACGCACCTCGATCTTCGACGCCGAAGCCGGTATCGCGCTGGACGGCACCTTCATCAAGGTCGTGAGCTGGTACGACAACGAGTGGGGTTACTCGAACAAGTGCCTGGAAATGGCGCGTGTGGTGGCCAAGTAACCTTGCGAGGCTAGAAAAAACGTACCTGGCGGCGCGTTTTCTCTCTCCGGCGGCATCCTCTTAGGGGGTTGCCGCCTTTTGTTTGTGTTCATTCGAAAACGTTTGCGCGCAAGCAACTGCCGGACGAGGCTACAGGAATTTGCTTTGAAAATCAGGTTGCAGTCCGTACACTGAACAAATACTACATTCTGACGTGGCAACCTTTTTTGTCGCGTCCGGCCCATTGCTGCGGCAATGGCTGCTGTTCCTGAGCCAAGGCATCCCATGGTCAACGTCGATACCAAACTGTTGGTGATATTTGTCGAGCTGCTCAGCAAGCGGAATGCCACCTATGTGGCAGAAAAAATGCATATGACCGCGCCGGCGGTTTCTCATTCGCTTGGGCGCTTGCGCGAGATTTTTGATGATCCCCTTTTCATCCGCGTTCCGCACGGCCTGACGCCGACGCCCAAGGCGCTCGAACTGGGCCCCAAAGTGCGCGAAATGCTGGACCTGTGGGCTGCCATCAACGAGGGTGATATCGGCACGTTCGATCCGGCTGAAGCCACCGGCACATTCAATATCAGCTTTGCCGGCACGCTGGGCGACGCGCTCTTCGACCGCTTCCTGTTGCGCGTGAAGCGCCTGGCGCCGGGCTTGCAGGTGCGCCTGACGGAATCCTCGTCGTGGGAGTCCGACGTGGCGGCCATGCGCGCCAACGAATTGGATCTGGCGTTCTCGCCGTTCCCAACGCGCCACGCCGAGATCATGGAAGAGGTGGTGACCTCCTTCAACATGTGGGTCTGCGCCCGCAAGGGGCATCCGATCCTGGCCGACCGCTGCACGCTCGAACAGTATCTGGAGTGCGAGCACATCTTCGTTGCGCAAGGCAGCCCGGGCAGCCGCGCGGCGCCGTCGCTCATTCCGCTGGACTACGCGCTGCAGCAGCGCGGTCTCAAGCGCAACTCGACCATGACCGTGCACGGCTGGCGCACGCAGGCCGAGGTGGCCGGGCAGACCGATATGGTCTTCACGGTCAACTCGCTGATGAAAGATCTGGTGTGTGACGCGTACAACCTGAACGCCTTCCCGCTACCGGCCGAGCTTGAAACCGTACTCGGCCTGAACATGCTGTGGCACCGCAGCCGCAACACGCATCCGATGCTGGTATGGGCGCGCAACCTGTTCAAGCAGGTGGTGGCGGAATACACCGGTCAGGCATCCGGCGCGCCGGCGCATCCGCTGTCCGCGGGCGAGCCCGGCAAAGCCAGCAAGAGCGGCAAGGGCGATGCAGAAAAGGAGGATGAGACGCGGCTGTCCGCCTGACATCCACCGCTACCTCAGTCCCAACGAAAAACGGCCGCAGATGATGCGGCCGTTTTGCTTTGCGATGGCGCTTCAGCGCGCTTCAACGTTTGGGGCGATGCGGGCAGGGGTCTTTCGTGCAGTTGCCGTAGAGCGACAGGGCGTGTTCCTGCAACGCAAAACCACGTTCGCGGGCAATGCTTTGCTGCCGCTGCTCGATTTCCGCGTCGAAGAATTCTTCCACGCGCCCGCAATCGAGGCACACCAGGTGATCGTGGTGCTTGCCTTCGTTCAGTTCGTAGATCGCCTTACCGGATTCGAAGTTGTTGCGGGACAGCAGGCCCGCCTGCTCGAACTGCGTCAGCACGCGATAGACCGTGGCCAGGCCAATGTCCATGTGCTCGGCGAGCAGGATGCGGTACACGTCTTCGGCGCTCATGTGGCGCTCTTCGCTGGTCTGAAAGATCTCGAGGATCTTCAACCGCGGCACCGTGGCTTTCAGACCGATGTTCTTGAGGTCTGCAGGACTCGGCATGCGCCAGGCTCCCTAGAGTACAATGTTCGGATATTCCAATCATAAGGGTTTTGGCGGCAAAAGTCCCATTGACGGGCCTGCTCGATGTGCCTGGGCCGTCGCCGATTCCCCCTGTACCGGGTCACTCCGGAACCGTTTGAAGGCCGATCGCTCATGACCTTTTCCTTTGCGCGCAGTCCTGTCCGTTGTGCCCCTGTTGTTGCCCATGCAGCCCGTCGTGGCGGCCTTTTGGTCGGGGCCATGCTGGCGGTGTCGGCGCTGCTGGCTGGATGCGGCACCTACGACAGCACCACGCGCAAGATCGCCAATGCCATCACGCCGTATCGCATCGATATCGTGCAGGGCAACTTCGTGTCGCGCGAACAGGCGGCGCAACTCAAGGAAGGCATGACGCGTGATCAAGTGCGCTTCGTCCTTGGCACGCCATTGCTGACGGACATGTTCCACGCCAACCGCTGGGACTACATCTTCTCGTTCAAGCGCGGCAACGCGAGCGTGGTGCAGGAGCGCAAGCTGACCGTGTGGTTTGATGGCGATCGCCTCGCCAAGTGGGTGGGCGCGGACGACCTGCCATCCGAGTCGGAGCTGATCGCCGAAATCGACGGCATCAAACGCCCGAAGAAGGACGCCGCAGCTGCCGCCGCCGCTGCAGGCGCTGCTCCGGCATCGCGCGCACCGTCGATTCCGTCGGCCGAAGTGAGCGACCGTGTGCAGTCGACCACCGGCTCGAAGAACAACATGGACGTGCCATTGCCCGAACGCCGCACCGGCGGTGGCGGCACCGACACCAGCGTTCCGCCACCGGCAACGACCTCGCCCTGAGCGCACGTAGCCAGCGCATCGGCACACCATCTTCGAGCGAGCGGCGGACGGGTTCCGCCGCTTATGCGTTTTACAGACCGCCTCTCTTTTGTATCGACCAACATGAAAATCGCGATTGCAGGTGCTTCGGGCCGCATGGGCCAAATGCTGATCGACACCGTACTGCGCACGTCCGGCGTGACACTGGGCGCTGCGCTGGACCGCCCCGGCAGCGAAGCCGTAGGGCAGGACGCGGGCGCCAAACTGGGCAAGGTCACCGGCGTAATCGTTACAGATGACGTGCGCGCGGGCCTGTCGCAGGCCGATGTATTGATCGATTTCACCCGCCCGGACGCGACGATCAATCACCTGAACATCGCCCGCGAACTGGGCACCGCCGTGGTGATCGGCACGACCGGCTTCACCGCCGAGCAGAAGGCCAGCTTCAAGACCTACGGCGAGTCGATCGGCGTGGTCTGGGCGCCCAATATGAGCGTGGGCGTGAACGCCACCTTCAAGCTGATCGAAGTGGCCGCCAAGATCCTGGCGCAAGGCTACGACGTGGAGATCATCGAGGCGCACCACAAGCACAAGATCGATGCACCGTCGGGCACCGCGCTCAAGATGGGTGAGGTTGTTGCAGAAGCGCAGGGCACCAAGCTGGCCGATCGCGCCGTCTATGCGCGCGAGGGCGAAACCGGCCCGCGCGAGCTGGGCACCATCGGCTTTGCCACCGTGCGTGGCGGCGATATCGTGGGCGACCACACCGTGCTGTTTGCCGGCGACGGCGAGCGCATCGAGATCACGCATCGTTCCAACACGCGCCAGTCGTATGCCGAAGGCGCCGTGCGCGCTGCGGTGTACGTGGCAGGCAAGAAGGGCCTGTACGACATGAACGACGTGCTCGGCCTGTAAGCCGGCAGGGCAGGAAAGCGCGCCGGCAGGCCTGTCCGGCGCCTTTTTTTGCAGCGTCGCCATCGCCCGGATGGGGTGGGTGGCGACGGTATAATCGGGCCTTTTCCGTTATTCAATCCGGCCGCGCGCGCTGCGCGAGGCTGCAATCGCCCGAGGCACCCCGGGCGTACCGTCACCATGCAAGAGAAATACTCCCCGTCCGACGTCGAACAGCAGGCGCAGCAACACTGGCAGGCAACTGACGCCTACCGCGTGACCGAACACGCGCGCGCCGCTGACGGCTCGGACAAGCCCAAGTTCTACGCCTGCTCGATGCTGCCGTATCCGTCGGGCAAGCTGCACATGGGCCACGTGCGCAACTACACGATCAATGACGTGATGACGCGTCAGCTGCGCATGAAGGGGTACAACGTGCTGATGCCGATGGGCTGGGACGCCTTCGGCATGCCGGCGGAAAACGCGGCGCTCAACAACGGCGTGGCGCCTGCTGCCTGGACCTACGACAACATCGCTTACATGAAGAAGCAGATGCAGTCGATGGGCCTGGCGATCGACTGGTCGCGTGAGGTCGCCACGTGCGATCCGGACTACTACCGCTGGAACCAGTGGCTGTTCCTGAAGATGCTCGAGAAGGGCATCGCTTACCGCAAGACCGGCACCGTGAACTGGGACCCGGTCGACCAGACCGTGCTCGCCAACGAGCAGGTGATCGACGGGCGCGGCTGGCGCTCGGGCGCGGTGGTGGAAAAGCGCGAGATCCCGATGTACTACCTGCGCATCACCGAGTATGCGGAGGAATTGCTGTCCGACTTGAACCCGCTGGGCTGGCCCGAGCGCGTCAAGCTGATGCAGCAGAACTGGATCGGCAAGAGCGAAGGCGTGCGCTTTGCGTTCCCGCACAGCATCCCCGGCGACGACGGCAAGGTGATCAACGACGGCAAGCTGTACGTCTTCACCACGCGCGCCGACACCATCATGGGCGTGACCTTCTGCGCCGTGGCTGCCGAGCACCCGATCGCCACGCATGCCGCGCAGACGAATCCCGCACTCGCCGCGTTCATCGACGAATGCAAGCACGGCAGCGTCATGGAAGCCGACATGGCGACCATGGAAAAGAAGGGCATGCCGACCGGCCTGGCGGTCACGCACCCGATCACGGGCGAATCCGTGCCGGTGTGGGTCGGCAACTACGTGCTGATGACCTACGGCGATGGCGCCGTGATGGGCGTGCCTGCGCACGACGAACGCGATTTCGCCTTCGCCAACAAGTACGGCCTGCCGATCAAGCAAGTGATCGACGTGAAGGGCCAGCCCTACGACACGACCACCTGGGCCGAGTGGTACGCCGACAAGGAACACGGCGTGCTGTTCCACAGCGGCAAGTACGACGGCCTGAATTACAAGCAGGCGGTCGATGCCGTTGCTGCTGACCTGGCTGCACAGGGCCTCGGCGAGAAGAAGACCACCTGGCGCCTGCGCGACTGGGGTATCAGCCGCCAGCGCTACTGGGGCACGCCGATCCCGCTGATCCATTGCGACAGCTGCGGCGTCGTGCCGGTGCCGGAGCAAGACCTGCCGGTGCGCCTGCCCGAAGACCTCGTGCCGGACGGCACGGGCAACCCGCTCAACAAGGACCCGCGCTTCCTGGAGTGCACGTGCCCGTCGTGCGGCAAGCCCGCGCGCCGCGAGACCGACACGATGGATACCTTCATCGATTCGTGCTGGTACTACATGCGCTATACGTGCCCGGACGGCGCCACCATGGTCGACGCCCGCAACGATTACTGGATGCCGATGGACCAGTACATCGGCGGCATCGAGCACGCGATCCTGCACCTGCTGTACGCGCGCTTCTGGACCAAGGTCATGCGTGACCTCGGCCTGGTCAAATTCGACGAGCCGTTCACCAACCTGCTCACGCAGGGCATGGTGCTCAACGAGACGTACTACCGCGAAGACGCATCAGGCAAGAAGCAGTGGATCAACCCGGCCGACGTCGACGTGCAGACTGATGAGCGCGGCCGCCCGGTCGGCGCCACGCTCAAGGCCGACGGCCAGCCGGTGGTGATCGGCGGTGTGGAGAAGATGTCGAAGTCGAAGAACAACGGCATCGACCCGCAAGCGCTGATCGACCAGTACGGCGCTGATACCGCACGCCTGTTCACGATGTTCGCCGCGCCGCCCGAGCAGCAGCTTGAGTGGAACGATGCCGGCGTGGAAGGCGCCTCGCGCTTCCTGCGTCGCCTGTGGAACTTCGGTGTCGCGCATGGCGATGCCATCCGCGCCGGTCATGGCAACGGTGCCGTCGCGGGTGCCACGGATGCTGACCGCGCGCTGCGCCGCGAGCTGTACACCGTGCTCAAGCAAGCCAACTACGACTACGAGCGCCTGCAGTACAACACCGTCGTTTCGGCGACGATGAAGATGCTCAACGCGCTGGAAGGCGCCAAGGATGCCGGTGCCGATGCGCGCCGCGAAGGCCTGGGCATCCTGCTGCGTGTGTTGTACCCGGTGGTGCCGCACATCACCCACGTGCTGTGGACGGAGCTGGGCTATGCCGGCGCCTACGGCGACTTGCTCGACGCCTCGTGGCCGCAGGTCGACGAAAGTGCGCTGGTGCAGAGCGAGATCGAGCTCGTGCTGCAGGTCAACGGCAAGGTGCGCGGCAGCATCGTCGTGCCGGCCGATGCCGATCGCGCGGCCATCGAAGCCATTGCCGCCAAGGACGAAGCCGTCCAGAAATATGCTGAAGGCAAGCCGCCCAAGAAGATCATCGTGGTGCCGGGCCGTCTGGTGAACGTGGTGGCCTAAGGGCCGCCCACTCAAGGAACGTATGGTTATGTCGTTGTCCCGTCGTCGCTTTGGCCGCTCGATTGTCGTCTTGGCTGCCGCTTTGCCGGTGCTATCCGCTTGCGGCTTCCATCTGCGCGGCAACAATGACTTCGCCTTCAAGCGGCTGTACATCAACCTGCCGCAGAACTCGCTGATGCGCGCGCAGCTGCGTCGGCTGATCGACAATGGCTCCGACACCGTCATCGTGTCGGACAAGAAAGACGCCGATGCGCTGCTCGACGTGCTGGCTGAAGACCGCGTGAAGACCATCTCATCGCTCACGCCGCAGGGCGTGGTGCGCGAGTACCGCATCACGTACCGCTTCCGCTTCCAGTTGCGCGATGCGCACGACAACCTGCTGATTCCGCCGTCGGAGATCACGCAGTTCCGCGATCTCTCGTACAACGAAACGCAGGTGCTGGCGAAGGACTACGAAGAAGCGGCGCTCTACCGCGACATGCAGGGCGACACGATTAACCAGCTCGTGCGGCGTCTGGCTGCCGTGAAGCTGCCGTCGTAAGCGGCAAGCTGACCATGCAACTGCGGCTCGACGCGCTCGAAGGGCATCTCAAACAGGCCGCTGCCAAGGGGTTGGCGCCGCTGTACGTGGTGCATGGCGACGAGCACCTGCTCGTGCTGGAGGCCGTCGATGCACTGCGCCAGGCCGCACGCGCACAGGGCTTTACCGAGCGCGAGGTGATGAGCGTTGAGCGCGGCTTTTCGTGGTCGAAGGTAACGGAGGCGCAGCAGTCGATGTCGCTGTTCGGCGATCGCAAGATCGTTGAGCTGCGCATTCCGTCCGGCAAGCCCGGCAAGGAAGGCGGCGAGGCCCTGCGTGCGTTGGCGGCGGGCACACCGTCCGGCCCCGCGACCGACACCATCACGCTGATCACCTTGCCGCGGCTGGATTTCGCCACCGCCAAGTCGGCGTGGTTTGCCGCGCTGGAAGGCGCGGGTGTGTCGATCAAGGTCGATTCGGTCGACCGCACCAAGCTGCCCGGCTGGATCGGCGAGCGTCTCGCCCGTCAGCAGCAGCGCGTGGAACCCGGAGAGCCCGGCCGTCGCGCCCTGCAATTCATCGCCGACCGCGTGGAAGGCAACTTGCTGGCCGCGCATCAGGAAATCCAGAAACTCGGCCTGCTGCATCCGCCAGGCGTGCTGATGTTTGACGATGTGCACGATGCGGTGCTCAACGTGGCGCGCTACGACGTGTTCAAGCTGTCCGAAGCCATGCTCGCCGGCGATGTACCGCGCCTGGTACGCATGCTCGAAGGGCTGCGCGGCGAGGGCGAGGCCACGGTGCTGGTGCTCTGGACGTTGACCGAAGAAATTCGCGTATTATCAAAAATCGCCTCGGGCGTGGCCCAAGGCAAGCCAGTGGCCTCGATGCTGCGCGAACTGCGGGTCTGGGGCCCGCGCGAACGGCTGGTGCCGCAGGCGGCGCAGCGGCTGTCGCAGCGTGAGCTGGAAGGCGCATTGGCTATGGCCGCCAAGCTGGATCGGCAGGTCAAAGGCTTGCGTGAACCATCGCTGCCGGCCGAGCCGTGGGATGGCTTGCTGCAACTGGCGATGCGCATTGCGCGGCCGGGCAGTCTCCCGGTTCCAGCCTGACCAACCCGCGCCAACCGTTGGCCATCAGACCCCGAATAGTCCTCACATTGAATTTGCCGGCAGCTCGCCGGCCGCGATCATCATGAAGCAGCTCGACGTGAACGAATACATGGCCCTGGTTGGCCGTCAGGCGCGTGAAGCCTCGCGCGGCATGGCGCGCGCCGGCACCGCGCAGAAGAACCGTGCGCTGCTGCACATCGCTGCCGCCATCCGCCGCGATGCCGCCAAGCTCAAGGAAATCAACGCCCGCGACGTCGAACGCGCCCGCGCCAACGGCCAGGACGCCGCCTTCATCGATCGCCTTACGCTCACCGACCGCGCCATCGACACCATGGCTGCCGGCCTGGAGCAGATCGCCGCGCTAGCGGACCCGATCGGAGAGATCAGCAACATGAAGTTCCGCCCGACCGGCATCCAGGTCGGCCAGATGCGCGTGCCGCTGGGCGTGATCGGCATCATCTATGAGTCGCGTCCCAACGTGACGGTCGATGCCGCGGCGCTGTGCATTAAGTCGGGCAATGCGACCATCCTGCGCGGTGGCTCCGAAGCGATCGAATCGAATGGCGCGCTGGCGGCGCTCATCGAAGAAGGGCTGGCCGATGCCGGATTGCCCGCCAACGCGGTGCAGGTGGTGGCCACCACGGACCGCGCTGCCGTCGGCAAGCTCATCACCATGACGGAGTACGTTGACGTGATCGTGCCGCGCGGCGGCAAGAGCCTGATCGCCCGTCTGATGGAAGAAGCGCGTGTGCCGATGATCAAGCATCTGGACGGCATCTGCCACGTCTACATCGACGCCGATGCCGACATCGAGAAGGCCGTGCGCGTGTGCGACAACGCCAAGACACAACGCTATGCGCCGTGCAACACGATGGAGACGCTGCTCGTGTCGCGCGACATTGCTGCGCGCGCATTGCCGCCGCTGGTGAAGATCTACCAGGACAAGGGTGTGGAGTTGCGCGTCTGCCCGGCCACGCGTGCCACGCTGGAAGCCGCCGGCTTCGGCAACCTGAAAGATGCTGTCGAAGCCGACTGGCACACCGAATACCTCGCGCCGATCCTGTCGATCCGCACGGTGGACGGCCTGGACGCCGCCATCGAGCACATCAACACCTACGGCTCGGCGCACACCGATTCGATCATCACCGAGAACTACTCGACCGGCATGCGCTTCCTGCGCGAAGTCGATTCAGCCAGCGTGATGATCAACGCATCGACGCGCTTTGCCGATGGTTTCGAGTACGGCCTAGGCGCGGAGATCGGCATCTCCAATGACAAGCTGCACGCGCGCGGGCCGGTCGGGCTGGAGGGGCTGACCTCGCTCAAGTACGTCGTGTTCGGGCACGGCGAGGTTCGCACCTAATTTGGCACTACCACCAGCGCGCCGCCACGAGCGGCGCGCATTGCTTCTAACGAGAACAACATGCTCTGGGTCAAAGCCTTTCACATCGTTTTTATCGCGTCGTGGTTTGCCGGCTTGTTCTACCTGCCGCGCATCTTCGTCAACCTGGCGGTGGAAACCGAGCGCGCCGCCATCACGCGCCTGCTGATCATGGCGCGCAAGCTGTTTCGTTTCACGACCATGCTGGCGATCGTTGCGATCCTGCTTGGGGCTTGGCTGCTCTTTGGTTACCGCATCGGCATGTATCCGCCGAACGGCTGGATGCACGCCAAGCTCGCGCTGGTGCTGGTGACGATCGGCTACCACCATGGCTGCGGTGTGCTGCTGCGCAAATTCGAAGCGGGTGCCAACAAGCGCTCGCACGCCTTCTACCGCTATTTCAATGAACTGCCGGTGCTGTTGTTGCTGGCGATTACGATCCTGGTGGTCGTGAAGCCGTTCTGAGACCACAGCAAAATGATTCTGACGGCCCAACCCCTCCTTGCCGTACGACTTGTACTGTCTGCGTCGGCGTTGAACCGTCAGAACCGCTTCGCTTCATTTTGCAGCGCTCTCTAACTAATTTGTTTTCCGATGGCAACTGCATACTTCGCGCCGTGCCCCCGTGGGCTGGAACAGGCGCTGGCCGATGAACTGGCCGAAATCTCGATCCGCCCCGAGGTGGATGAGCTGGCCGCGTTCGAGGTGGGCCGCACCGTGCCGGGTGGCGTGCACTTCTTCGGTACGCAGGGCGCGGCGTATGCCGTCAACCTGCACAGCCGCATCGCTAGCCGCGTGTTGATGCGCCTGGCTTCGCGCGGGTATCGCTCGGAAGACGACATCTATGCGCTGGCAGCCGCGCAGCGCTGGGAAGACCATTTCACGCCGGACGAGATGATCCGCGTGGATGTGACCGCGCACAAATCGCCGCTGCAGAGCCTGAAGTTTGTCGGCCTGCGCGTGAAGGACGGTGTGTGCGATCGCTTCCGCCAGCGCATGGGCGCACGCCCCAGCGTCGATACCGTCTCGCCCGACGTGCGCATTTACGCGTACCTGACCGAGACCGATTGCACGATCTACCTCGACACCACCGGCGAGCCGCTCTTCAAGCGTGGCTGGCGCGAAGAGAAGGGCGAGGCGCCGCTGAAGGAAAATCTCGCGGCAGGCATTCTTCGCCTGACTGGCTGGACGGGCGCGAAGGGAGAACCGTTCTACGACCCGATGTGCGGCAGCGGCACGTTCCTTGTCGAAGCTGCGCAGCGTGCCTTGGGTATTGCACCCGGCAGCAAGCGTGCTTTCGCGTGCGAGTGGTTGATTGACCACGACGCCAAATGCTTCAAGCGCCTGCGCGAGGCGGCTACCGACGCGGCTGCTGCGTCCATGCGCCGCACACCGCCGCTGGTGGCGGGTGCTGACATTTCCACTGACATGCTGGCCTATGCCGCCGCCAACTGGCAGCGTGCTGGTCTGCCGGGCGAGCCGATGCTCAAGCAGGTGGACGCACGCTTCGGCAAGCCGCCGTTCGATGTGCCCGGCGTGCTGCTGATGAACCCACCGTATGGCGAGCGTATCGCCGTGCGTGGCGCGCAGGGTTCGCGCCGCCGCCGGCCTGAGGGCGAGGGTGAGGATGACGGCACCGTGTTCGAGCGCGCCAGCCGTGCAATGGGTGCCCCGCGTGACGATGGTCGCCGCCCGATGCGTGAGCTGCGTCAGCCTGAGCCGCCGCCCCCAATCGATCCAGAGGAAGAAGCCAAGGCCAACGAATTCGCGCAGGCCTTTGCGGGCACGCTCAAGCGTGAGTTTTCGGGCTGGAAGGCATTCGTTTTCACCGGCGATCTGTCGATGCCGCGCCGCATGCGGCTGAAGGAATCGCAGCGCACGCCGCTTTACAACGGCAACATTGAATGCCGTCTGTTCCGCTTCGAAATGGTGAAGGGCGGCATGCGCGATCGGCCCGATCGCCCGGCAAAGGGTGACGCCTCAAACGACAACGCCGAAGCGTAGGCTCCGGCGTTGCGTTGAAAGTCAGCGGCAGAACGGCTCAGGCTGCCTGCTGCTCCTGGAAATGCTCCATCCAGCCAGCGAGCTGGTCCGGAGTGAGCTGCGTCTGATTGTCGAGCAGGCGCAGCTTGACGGCGGCTCCGTCGCGCTCCGCCTTGATGGACCAGCCCTTACCGTCCAGCCATAGCAGGAATGCCAGCCATTTGGCGTGCGGCTCCGACACCTTGTGGGTGGATGCCGCCTGCAGGTATTCCGTGAGCGTGCCCAAGTCGACCACCGCTGCGGCATCCGTGCCGGCTAGCGAAACTTTGCCGTTCAGCACCTCGGCCAGCACGTCAAGCGCCTGCGCGGCGGGTTTGCCGTCAAAGCGCGACGACAAGTCTTGATACGCCTGCCGTACTGCCTGGCTGAATTCGCCGGTGCGCAGGCTCTCTTCGCCGACGAGTTCGGTGTAGTCCTTCATCGCCCAGTCGGGCTGTTCGAGCGTGCTTAAGCCCACAGCAGCGGCCGCGCGCAGGTAATCGTTGACCGCGCTGAACGACGACAGCCCCGACACCGCCAAGTACAGCGTCTGCAGCGCGCCGATGCGGTGCGTGAGCGTCTGGCTCTGGCGCACGGTCATCTTCTCGCGCAGCAGGGCGTCGCGCTCGCGGCGCAGGTCAGAAAACTCCAGCGCCTGCTTCAGCTCTACGCGCAGCGCCGTGATGTCCCACGGCTTCTTGATGTAGCGGTGAATCTGCCCCTGGTTGACCGCCTCCACCGTGTCTTCGATTTCCGAATACGCGGTGGTGAGGATACGCACCAGGTGCGGATAGCGCTCGCGTGCATAGCGCAGCAGTTCGTTGCCGAGCTCACCCGGCATGCGCTGGTCAGACACCAGCACGCCCAGCGTGGCGGCGTGCTCGTCGAGCATGCGCTTGCCTTCTTCGACCGAGGTGGCGGTGACGACCGGCGCCAGTGAACCGATGGCACGGCCGAAGTAGGTCAGCGCCAATGTCTCGTCGTCCACATACAGAATCTTGGGCGGGTTAGTGGGCTCATTGCCCCCGGGATTGGTCATCCATCACTCCTCATAGCAAATGCAGCAAACGCGCGGATCCGGTGCGGCGTGGTTCGTGTTGTTGATGGTGTTGTCATGGGAACGTCAAAGTCACGCGCGTGCCTGCGCTGGGGGCGGATTCAATGGCAATCGCTCCCCCGAACGATTGCATGATCCGCGTACAAAAAATCATGCCCATGCCGTTGCCGCCTTCCTCGGCGCGCGTGGTCACGGGGTCGATGGTCAATCGCCCGAGAACGTCGGGGGCGATACCGGGGCCGTTGTCCTCGATGCGGATCATGTGCCGCGCGCCCGTCGCTTCCGGTGCGTTGCCGGCGACAATCTCCAGCCGCGGGGCGCTGGTGTGGCGCAGGGCGTGCAGCGCATTGCTTGTCAGCGATGAAAGCACCAGCATCACGCAGTTGGGCAGGGTCGGGATCGGAAAATCCTGCTCCACACGGTACGACACCCATTCACGTTGAGCGTTCGTGAACGGGTAGGTATCAAACAGCGAGCGGATCAACCCGTCGGCGCTATTGGGCGTGGCGGCCGTGCCCGGCTTGCCATAGGTATTGCGCACCGAATTGAGGAACGTGGCGATCACCGAGAGGCAGTAGCGCGCGTTGTCCTGCACGCGGTCTGCCGCGCGGCCAATCTCGGGCAGTGCGCCGGGTGTCGGTTCGGTCTGGTCCACACGCATGCGGATGCCGCGTGCAAAGTTGGAGATCGCCGCCAACGGCGTGTTCAGTTCGTGCGCGAGAAAGGCCAGCGTTTCGTCGATGGCCATCAAGCGCTGCGTGCGCAGCAGGCGGTCTTGCCGCAGCGCCAGCGCCTCCTGCAGCGAACGCCGCACATCTTCGGGCTGATAGGGCTTCTCTAGGATCTTGAACACGCGCCCGGTGTTGACGGCCTGGATCAGCAGGTCCTTATCGGCATACGCAGTGACGAGGATGGTGGCGATATCGCCGTACTCGGCATCGATGAAGCGCAGCAACTCGGTCCCGTCGCCGCCAGGCATGCGGAAGTCAGTCAGGACCACGCTGATGCGCTCGTGCGCATCGTGCAGCACGGCCTTGGCTTCGTCGACGCTGTTGGCGGTCAACACCTCGTAGCCGGCGCCGATCGTGCGCGCGAACCACTTGCAGGCCTGCGCTTCGTCGTCGACGTAGAGGATGGTGACGGTGTCCGGCGTGGCGTTCATGGTGCGTTTTACTCCGCGCGCGGCAGGTCGAAGGTGAAGCGCGCCCATTCGCCTTCCTGGCTGGTCACGGCAAGCGTGCCGCCGTGGCGCTGGATCACGCTGTAGCTGATCGACAGGCCGAGCCCCAGGCCCTTGCCGACATCACGCGTGGTGAAGAACGGCTCGAACACGCGCGAGAGGTTCTTCTCGGCGATGCCAGGGCCATTGTCAGTCACCACCACGTGCAGGCGGTTGTCGATCCAGTCGGCGGCGATCTCGATGCGCGGGTTTGGGCGCTGCGCCTTCTGCATGGCCAGCGCCGCATTCGACAGCAGGTTGATCAGCACGCCAATGATGGCCGCTTCGTCACCGCGTACCAGCGTATCGGCCGGCAGCTTTCGCTCGAGGTTGACGCCGCGCAGTTCGTGGCTCGTCAGGCGCACGGCCGAATCCACAGCCTTTTCCACCAGGAACGGGGCATCGGCTTCGCCCTTTTCAGGGCTGCGGTACGCGAAGGTTTTGAGGTCGGACACGATGTGCTGCACGCGCTGCATGCCTTCCTTGGCATCGATCAGGCATTCCGCCAGCATTGGGCTGGTTTTTGCGGCAGGGTCTTCCTGTGCCACGGAAATCGCCATGAGGCAGAAGTTGACCGGGTTGTTGATCTCATGCAGCAGGCCAGCGGAGAGCGTGCCGATGGCGGCCATCTTTTCCTGCTGCAGAAGCTGGCCCTTGATTTCAACCAGACTGCTGTTGGTGTTTTCAAGCTGGCTGTTCTTGTCGGCCACTTCTTCCTTGAGCTTGAAGAGCTCGAACCGGCTGCGCTCGTTAAAGTACGTGCAGAAGACCCCCAGCGTCGAGGTGAAGATCAGGAACTGCGAATTCACGAAGAACGTGCTGCCGGCCACGCTGGCTGGATCGTGAATCAGGCAGGCCAGCAGGTACAGCGTATAGGTGATGAGCCCGAAGCCGATGGTCTGCTTGGTATTGAACGGCAGCACGCTGCCGGCCGCAAAGACAGCCAGGTGCAGCCCCGTCGCATAGATCGAGTGCGCGCCCTGCGTGGCGGAGATCATCCACGCGATCATGATCTGGGGAAAACACAGCCAGAGCAGGGTCAGATACGACAGCCGCTGCCGTCCCCACCGGGTTGGCAGGACCAGATAGACAACGAAGATCAGCAGCGAAACAAAGACGCGCGCCAGGAAGAACGGCTTGAGGTTGGCCGGGTAGGTGTTGTAGTCCAGGCCGGCGCCCATCAGCACCAGAACGATACCGACGAGCGCGGTGGTTCGGCTGAACGACAGCCGGAAGCCTTCTCGCTCGGCGCTGTAGAACGCGCTCTTTAAGGGATCACTTGCGCTCTGGGCCATCTAGATCACCGTCGCCTCGCAGAACACGTTGACGCCGGTCGCGTCGACGTAGGCCTTGGTATCGCGGCATGCTTCTTCGGGGAATGTCGCGGCGAGCTGCTGTTCATCCCGATAGATGAGATACCACTCGAGCAGGTGTTCCATGGTGAAGAGTCGCTCCGGGTTGCTCGAATGTACGTTGGTGGCCAGGATGCGTCCTCCGGGACGGGTGCGTGTCGTGAAATAGGTCAGCAGCCGGTTGCAGACCTTGTCCGAAATGTAGTCGAACAGCCCTGCGCAATAGACGGCATCGCAATCGCGAACTTCTTCGGCGCGGCGTGCGGGACGCTTGATGAGTTCGTGCACCGATTGGTGAATGAACTGCGCCGACAGTTTGGCACCTGCCTGCTTGGCGGCTTCGGTCAGCCGGGCTTGCGCGTAGTCCAGCGTTTCCTGGCTGAAGTCGATCAACTCGAATTCGAGCAGGTGGGGTTCTTCGAATTCACGCAGAAAGCGCTGAACCTCCACGGCCGGGCCACAGCCGAGATTCATGACGCGGTACGGGCGCCCTTCGGCCTTGGCCCGCATTGCGAGCTCTTTGAGAAAGTTCACCAGGATGTCGATGCGATTGCGGTGCGCTTGCGCAACCTGCGCCTTCAGGAACGTGACGTTGACGATCTGGAAATACGTGCTGGGACCATCCTGCGGGTCGCCCAGAATCTGGTTGACCATTTCGTAGTCGCCCGCATAGCCCAGGGGCTTGGTGAACGTGCGGTGTACGAACGGCGAGCGCAGTAGCAGCGGATGCAGCGCGCTTTGCGCGAAGCCGCGATGGGAAGGTGCCAGGTTGGGCTCGATCTCGGCGGCTTCGCCTTCAAGGATGTCCAGGTAATGCTTGACCCGCAACATGACGGGCTCGGCCAGTTCCATGAAGACATCGGGCCGCAGCTTGCTATCTTCCCGCGGCAAAGACTTTGACAAGTCGACCTGCTCGATCCAGCGCGAGACCTCTGCCAGGAAGGCGCGCATTTCGTTGATGACGATCTGGTACTCGCGGTGGATGCGGAAGCGCTCCTGCCATTCCCGCACGAACGTTCGCGCTTCTTCGCCCACCGACGCGGGCGTGTCCGCCACCTCTGACAACTCGCGCCATTCGTCGATGAGCGTGAGCGACACGACGGCGGTCAGGCCGGTGTTGACCAGGCTGATCACCACGGCCTTGCCAAGATAGACCTGGCGCGTACCGATCTTGATGGCGAGATCGGACAGAACCTCGCTGACCTGCACGATCGAGTACGGGTTGTAGATCTCCATCACCAGGGCACGTCGCTGCAACGTGATGATGGTGCCGCGGACCTGTTGACCCTGGGAGTTGCGGAAGCTGACTGCCGGATCGATTTGGTTAGGTGAGTACACGGTGCGAATTTGCCGGAGACTTCAGGGGAAACGTCTGCCAAATGGGACGCTCTCTCCAACAACCGCGCATCCGGAATCGCGCCGCAACGCCGGATACCGCGAACACAGCGCGCCCCGCCGACACCGCCGGGCATGCTGCCGCATCAGTCGTGAAAGCAGGCCTGAAGCCGTCCGCTGGCCGCGCGCTGGGCGCGGCCCGGGCGTCTCTCGCCCAAACCCGCTTCGAGAAGATCGGGGAAGGAGGTTGGCCGTCGCAAGGGCGATGCGCCTTCGCGTTTCGGCATTCCTCAGATCAACAGCGTGGCAACGGGAATCGTGCAACCGCGAACAAATTGGAGCGATGCACTCCCCTGATATCCGCAACACGCGCCGTCTTGACTACGCGTGGCCCGCTGCTGCATCCCAAATCGTCTTTCAAGGAGAATCCCGCACAGTAATGCATCCGGGGCGCCGTATCGTATGTCGTCGGCACCCTCGACCGCCATGATGCCGTAGCAAAGCCACGCATGCATCAGGGCGATTCAGCCGGTCCATGCTCTGACGTCATGGCAGCCGGGTGATTCAAACGATTGTACTTGTCCAAGATAGCCCACACAACGTAGAACCCCGCAGCACAACAGGGACTGGGTTGCGTGGTCTTCAGCGCAACTTGCGGCCGGTGAGTGCGTCCGGATCCTGTTTGTAGTTGGCGAGAAACTGCGTGTAGCTATAGATCTGTGCCGGCAGCAGATGGCTGGGCATGTCGAACAGCGCGTAGTAGTACGGCTCGCGCCCCTGGCAGACTTCGGCTGGCAGGCAATACTGTTCCCACTCCACGCAGGCCGGGGTGTACATGCCGTCGCCCGGCCAGAAGAACGGAACGATCTGTTTGTCCCGCAGCCCCTTGAGCAGCGCTTGCGGCGCGTTGTAGGCCTCGGCGTTTTCCAGGTGTGTGAGCATGCTCGCGTTGGTCTCGATGACCATCAGCGTGGCGCGCCCATCTGCTGTGAGCAACAGCACGCCGGCCGGGTGCGGGTACAGGTAGTACTCGATGAAGCGATACCGCGCCGAGAGCTCGCGCACGAGCTTGGTGACAGCCGGGTCCGACAGGAAGCTGAACGAGTGGCGCGACAGCAGGTCACGCAACGTGCTCGACAGGTTGCTGAAGTAGCGCATCTGCAGCGCTTCGATCTCCGCGCTCAGCCGCTCCGCCATGGCGGGGTGGTCTTTCTTGATGTAGCGGTCGATCAGGCCGTCGTTGAAGCCTTGCACGGCGATGTTCTCATCGGCCATGCCGGTGAGCAGGATGGTCATGCAGGGCAAGTCTTTGAGCTTGGCGCAGAACTCCAGCCCGTTCATGCGCGGCATGGAGTAGTCGACGACGATGACGGACGGCTGCAGGAAGCGATTGACCTCGTGGATCTGGCGGTAAATGCGGTCGACGTCGAGCTGGATGGTGCGGCGCTCGGTAGAGAACGTCAGGTCGTCGTGGGTAACGCGCACCGGCAAAAAACCGGGCATGCGCAGTGAATGCCACTGGCGCAGCCACGCCAGCGCCTCTTCCGGGTCATTGAAGGCGAGCAGCGCACGCGACGGGTCCATCTGGAACCCGAGGCTTTCCACAAACGATTGACTGTCGTCGACCACCACGGTCAGGGTGGGGTGGAAATAGACCGGCAGGGCGCTGTCCTGTTGCATACGTCGGGAAAAATCGGGAGGAGGGCGGTGGCAGCGCCCGGCCGGCTCGGCTGGCGCTACCTGATTGCACTAAGTTACTGCCTGGCGCCGCCGGGGGCAAGCGGAACGATGCGGATGTGGCGGTGGGTTGATGGCCGTCAGCACACCGCCTTAGTCGACGGATTTCACCATATCTTCGACGACCTTCTTGGCGTCGCCGAACACCATCATGGTCTTGTCCATGTAGAAGAGCTCGTTGTCCAGCCCCGCGTAGCCGGCGTTCATGGAGCGTTTGTTGACGATGATCGTCTTGGCCTTGTAGGCCTCCAGGATGGGCATGCCGGCAATGGGCGACTTCGGATCGTTCTTGGCCGCCGGGTTGACCACGTCATTGGCGCCCAGCACCAGCACCACGTCGGCCTGGCCGAATTCGCCGTTGATGTCTTCCATCTCGAAGACCTGGTCGTACGGCACTTCGGCTTCGGCCAGCAGCACGTTCATGTGGCCCGGCATGCGGCCGGCGACGGGGTGGATGGCGTATTTGACCGTCACGCCCTTGTCCGACAGTTTTTCGGTCAACTCCTTCAGGGCATGCTGGGCACGCGCCACGGCCAGGCCGTAGCCCGGGACGATGATGACCGTCTCCGCGTTGCCCATGAGGAAGGCGGCGTCATCCGGCGAGCCCGATTTGACCGGGCGCTGCTGCCCACCGCCACCAGCTGCTGCGCCGGCGGAGGCTTCCGAGCCAAAGCCGCCCAGGATCACGTTGAAGAACGACCGGTTCATCGCCTTGCACATGATGTAAGACAGAATTGCACCGGATGAACCCACCAGCGAGCCCGCGATGATCAGCATCGGGTTGTTCAGCGAGAAGCCGATGCCCGCCGCCGCCCAGCCCGAGTACGAGTTCAGCATTGACACCACCACCGGCATGTCAGCCCCGCCGATCGGGATGATGATCAGCACGCCCAGCACAAAGGCGATGGCCGTCATGATGATGAACGGCAGCCAGCTTTGCGTCAGGAAGAACAGGATGCCGAAGCCCAGCATGGCCACCGCCAGCAGCAGGTTCAGCATGTGCTGGCCGGCAAACTGCACCGGCGCGCCCTGGAACAGACGGAACTTGTACTTGCCCGACAGCTTGCCGAAGGCGATCACCGAACCGGAGAACGTAATGGCGCCCACGAACGTGCCGATGAACAGCTCCACGCGGTTGCCCAGCGGCAGCACATTGTCACCGGCCATGGTGATGCCGAACGCGTCAGGCTCGGCCACGGCCGCCACGGCAATGCACACCGCCGCCAAGCCGATCAGCGAGTGCATCGCTGCCACCAGTTCCGGCATCTTGGTCATTTCGACCGTGCGTGCCACGTAGGCGCCGATGCCGCCGCCGACTACCAGGCCCGCGAAGATCAGGATGAAGCCGGTCGACGTGCCGCTTTCGGTGCCAGCAAACATCTCGGACTTGAGTTTGACGATGAGCGCAATCGTCGTGACGGCGGCAATCGCCATGCCGGTCATGCCGAACGCGTTGCCGCGCCGCGCCGTGGTCGGATGCGACAAGCCCTTGAGCGCCTGGATGAAGCACACCGACGCCAGCAGATACAGCAGGGTGACGAGGTTCATGCTCATTGCTTGGTCTCCCCGTTACCGGCCTTGGCCTTGGGCTCTTTCTTCTTGAACATCTCCAGCATGCGCTGCGTGACCAGGAAGCCGCCAAACACATTCACCGCCGCCAGCGCCACTGCGACCACGCCCATCGTACGGCCCAGCCCAGTCTGCGTGAGACCCGCCGCCAGCATCGCACCGACGATGATGATGGCCGAGATGGCGTTGGTTACGGCCATCAGCGGCGTATGCAGCGCCGGGGTGACCGTCCAGACCACGTGGTAGCCGACGTAGATCGCCAGCACGAAGATGATCAGGTTGATCACCGTGTGATTGACCAGCTCCATCTTGCTTCTCCTCTTACCCGCTTGCTTGTGCGATTTTTTGCGTTCGGGGGCGGTCGGCGGCACCCGTGGGCGCCGCCGCCGGCGGTCAGATTGCCTTGATTTCCTTGATCTTGTTGCCCTCGCCCAGCAGCACGACCTTGGGTTTGTAGCTGGCGACTTCCTCTTCGTTCATCGGCGCGTAGGTGCAGATAATCAGCAGATCGCCCACGTGGGCGCGGCGTGCCGCGGCGCCGTTGAGCGAGATTTCGCCCGAGCCGCGCTTGCCCTTGATGATGTAGGTCGAGAAGCGCTCGCCGTTGTTGACGTTGTACAGCTCGATCTTTTCGTACTCGCGCATGTCGGCGGCGTCGAGGAGATCCTCGTCGATGCCGCATGAGCCTTCGTAATCCAGATCGGCCTGGGTGACCGTCGCGCGGTGCAGCTTGGCGCGAAGCATGTTGCGTTGCATGAAGCTTTCCTTGAAACAAAAGATGAAATCGCCACTGGCGGCCAAGCCGGGATGTGACACCTGCCGGGCCGCCGTCTCCGTTGTTATTTGGCGGCGCTCGTGGCGGCGGGCGCGCGCACTACCTGGCCGCCTTGACTGAGCAGGCAGGCGGCCACGATATCGTCTTCGCGGTTGATGACCAGGCCGCCGTCCTTGTCGACGATCAGCTTGAGGAAATCGAGCACGTTGCGGGCGTAGAGGGCGGAGGCATCAGCTGCCACCATCGACGCGAGATTGGTGTAGCCCACCAGCGTGACGCCGTGTTTGACGACCACGCGATCGGCTTCGGTCAACGGGCAGTTGCCGCCCTGCGCGGCGGCCAGGTCGACCACCACCGAGCCCGGCTTCATCGCCTGCACGGTGGCTTCGGACAGCAGCGTCGGCGCGCGTCGGCCGGGGATCAGCGCCGTCGTGATGACGATGTCGGCCTGCGTTGCGCGCGTGTGTACGAGTTCCGCCTGGCGGCGCATCCAGTCAGGAGGCATCGGCCGGGCGTAGCCGCCCACGCCCTGGGCGATTTCGCGTTCTTCGTCCGTCAGGAAGGGCACGTCGAGGAACTTGGCGCCCAGCGATTCAATTTGCTCCTTCACGGCAGGGCGCACGTCGGACGCTTCGATCACGGCGCCCAGGCGCTTGGCGGTGGCAATCGCCTGCAGGCCCGCCACACCGGCGCCGAGGATGAGCACGCGCGCGGCCTTCACTGTGCCGGCGGCGGTCATCAGCATCGGCATGAAGCGCTGGTAGTGGTTGGCCGCCACCATCACCGCCTTATAGCCGGCGATGTTCGCCTGCGAGGAAAGCACGTCCATGCTTTGCGCGCGCGTGGTGCGCGGCGCCGCTTCCAGTGCGAACGCGGTGACGTTGGCGGCGGCCAGCCGGGCCGTGTTCTCGTCATCAAACGGGTTGAGCATGCCGATGAGCACCGCGCCCGGCTGCATCTGCGCCAGCTCCGCCGGCTCTGGCGAGCGCACCTTGAGCACGATCTGCGCGCCCAGCGCTTCGGCTGCCGTGCCGATCTTGGCGCCAGCGGCCACGTAGGCCTCGTCGGGCTGGGCAGCGGCCACGCCGGCACCCGATTGCACCGTCACCTGGTGGCCAAGCGCGACGTACTTTTTCACCGTCTCTGGGGTCGCGGCAACGCGCGTCTCGTCCGCCCGCGTCTCCTGCGGGATGCCGATGTGCATCGTGTTCTCCTCGTCGTGATGCGCGCGGTGCACGAGGCATAAAGGAGGCGCGCGGGTCGTTTTTTGTTGAACGATGTGGAGCTTACCCGAACTTTTTCGCAGGCGGACCGACCCTGAAGCCTTGCTCGATCATGAGCATTGGCTTAGCGGCAGGCGGCGGAATGTCGCGTCGAGCCATCCTGTTGTTGCAACTCAATTGCAATTTCGATAGCGTGACCGTTTTTCACGCATTGAGTATTGCTATGCAGCGTAGACGACGTTCCATCCCCTCGCATGCTAGATGGAGCATTGCGGGCGTGGTTTTGTGCGGTGCATCAAACATGAGCACCGCAGAGACCGCCCCAACGTTTGCGCTGGAGGAATCGATTGTGCGTGGCTTGGCAAGCGACGAACGTTTGCGCGTGCGGCGGGCGAGTTCCGGCACGCTGACGGATACGCCGCTCAAAGATGTGCCGCAGTCGGTGGGCGTCGTCACGCGCGGCGCGCTCGATGACTTTGGCGCAACACGTCTGGACACGGCGCTGGACTGGGTCAGCGGGATCAGCCGACAGAACAATCTGGGCGGCATGGCTGACAATTTTGCCATCCGCGGTTTTGCTGGCGATCTCAACACTGGCTCGGATTACCTCGTTAACGGTTTTTCGGCCAATCGCGCCAACAGCGTGCCGGTGGATGCCGTCAACATTGCGCGCATCGATGTGCTCAAGGGGCCATCGGCGGCGCTGTATGGGCGCAGCGACCCGGGCGGCATCGTCAACATCGTCACGCGCACGCCGCAGTTCAAGCCCTCGCGCGAGATCACGCTGGCGGTGGGCAACCATGGTCGATACCGGCTCGCGACGGAGATGACGGGCCCGCTGTCCGAGCGCTTTGCCTATCGATTGGGCGTGGCGGCGGAGAGCAACCAGAGCTTTCGCGATTTCTCGTCGAGCCGGCGATACGTCGTCGCCCCGTCGTTCACGTGGTTGGCGACGGACGACACCGTCGTGACGTATGCGTTCGAGGCGGCGCAACTGAAGACGCCGTTCGACCGAGGCATCGTGGCCATCAACAAGCAGTTGGGCGCGCTGCCGCCGTCGCGCTTTCTGGGGGAACCAGGCGATGGAGATACGACCGTGCGCACGCAAAGCCATCAGCTGACGGTCGAGCACCAATTGAACAGCGGCTGGAAGCTCAATGGCGGGCTGCAGTATCGATCGTCGGATCTGTTTGGCAAGTCGTCGGATGCGGCGAGCCTGCAAGCGGATGGCCGCACCCTGTGGCGCCAGGCCCGCGAACGCGACTACCACGCCAACGACCTCGCGGGGCGCGTCGATGTGCAAGGCGATGTGCACACCGGCGCGATCAAGCACACGCTGGTGGCCGGCGCCGATTTCTACAACTTCCGCTACGACCCGGTGCTATATCGTGCCAACCCAAGCGCCGCCGCGCCGTATGCCATCGATATCTTCGACCCGGTTTATGGGCAGCCGCGCCCCAGCATGCGGCTCACCACCAGCACGCGCGAGACACAGCGCGGTTTCGGTGCGTTCGTGCAGGACCAGATTGCACTGTCCCCGCAATGGAAGCTGCTGGCTGGCGTACGCATGGATCGCTTCCTGCAACACGCCGACAACCGCCTGACAAACACGCGCGTCGCGCAACAGCAGACGGCCTATAGCCCGCGCATCGGCATCGTGTATCAGCCCGTGCAGACGCTGTCGCTGTACGCCAATACGTCGCGTTCGTTCCGGCCCAACACGGGCGTGGGTGCGCAGGGCAACGCATTCGCGCCGGAGCGCGGGCGCGGCTACGAGGTGGGCGCCAAGCTGGAAACCGCCGATGGCCGGCTTGGCGGCACGCTGGCGCTCTATTCAATCGACAAGACGAATGTGCTGACGGGCGATCAGCGTGACCCGACGTTCCAGCGCACGGCGGGTGCGGTGCGCAGCCGCGGTGTCGAGCTCGATGTGTCGGGGCAGGTGACGACGAACGTCAAGATGCTGGCCACGTATGCCTATACCGATGCCCATGTCACCGCCGATACGGTGCTGCCGTCGGGCGCGCCGCTGTCGAACATTCCACGCCATAGCGCCAGCGTGCTGGGCCTGTATGAGTTTGGCGCCGGCGCGTTGGGCCGCGCGGGCGCAGGCGGCGGCGTGGTCTACGTGGGCGAGCGCGCCGGTAACAGTGTCGACAACGGCTTCAAGCTGCCTGCGTACACCACCGTGCGCCTGCATGGCTACGTGCAGCCGACGCGCGCGCTGCGTCTCTCTCTCACCGTCGACAACCTGTTTGACAAGCGCTACTACGCCAGTTCGTACAACGAGCTATGGGTTGCCCCCGGCGTTGAGCGGCAAATCACGCTAGCCGCGACCTACAAGTTCTGACGATGGCGCCAAGTTCTTCGCGGCTTGCCGCAGTGGATGCGTTGCGCGGCCTGGTGATGACGCTGATGGTGGTCGACCATCTGCGGGAGTTTTTCTTCCTGCACGCGCAGGTGACGGACCCGGTGGATCTGGCGGTCACTTCGCCGGCGCTGGCGCTGACGCGATTTGCCAGTCATCTGTGCGCGCCGGTGTTCGTGTTTTTGGCGGGTATGTCGGCGTGGCTGTCCGGCCAGAAGCACGGCGGAGACCCGCGCGGCGTGTCGGTGCATCTCGCCAAGCGTGGGCTGTTCCTCGTGGTGCTGGAGCTAACCGTCGTGAACTTCGCCTGGACGTTTACGTTTCCGCCCACGACGGTCTATCTGCAAGTCATCTGGGCGATTGGGGTGTCGATGATCGCGTTGGCGGGGCTGATCTGGCTGCCGCGCGGCGTGCTGCTGGCGGTCTCGCTGGCAATCGTGGCAGGGCACAACCTGCTGACGGGTGTGCACGTGGCGCCGGATGCATCGTGGCATACGCTGTGGGCGGTGCTGCATCAGCGTGACTGGATCGTGCTGGCTGACGGCTTGCGGTTGCGCACGTCGTATCCCGTGCTTGCGTGGATTGGCGTGATTGGTCTGGGTTATGCGTTTGCGCCGGCCTATGCGCGGCGCTCGCCAGAAGCGCGGCGGGCGTTGTGTTGGCGGCTTGGCGTGGGGTGCCTGATCGGCTTGACGGTGCTGCGTGTGCTCAACGGTTATGGCGAACCGCAACCGTGGACGCACTCTCCCGATGCGCTGACGACCGCCGTGTCGTTCGTCAATCTGACCAAGTACCCGCCGTCGCTGGATTTTTTGTTGCTGACGCTGGGCTTGGGGCTGGGTGCGCTGGCGTGGCTCGACCGCCTGCCGGCACGCGTAGCTGACATGCTGCAGACGCTGGGCAGTGCGCCGATGTTTTTCTACGTGCTGCATCTGTATGTGCTGCACGTGGTGTACCTGATGGCGCTCCACGCGTTCGGGGCCAACCAGGGTACGCGTTTCAGCTTCGATTCCGTCTGGCAACTCTGGGCGGCATGGTCGCCGACACTCGCGCTGCTGTACTGGCCGACGCGCTGGTTTGCACGGCTGCGCCGCACCGGGCGTTCCCCGTGGATGCGCTATTTGTGATGCAGCCGCCATCCCAAGCGGATGTGTTCTCGCCCGGCTACAATAACGCCTTGTTTTTGTTGCCTTTTTTGCCATGAACCAAGCCGTTCGCTGGAAGCCCAGCGTCACCGTTGCCGCCGTCATTGAACAGGACGGGCGCTTTCTGCTGGTGGAGGAGCACACCGATGTCGGTCTGCGCCTGAACCAGCCTGCCGGCCATCTCGACCCCGACGAAAGCCTGGTCGACGCCGTCGCGCGCGAGGCGCTGGAAGAAACGGCGTACAGCTTCGTGCCGACTGCGTTCCTGGGTTGCTACATGGCGCAGTTCCAGCCGCCGCAAGGGGACCCCGTCACCTATGTACGGATGGCGTTCACCGGCGAACTTGGCCCGCAAGACCCGCGGCGCACGCTCGACGACGGCATTGTCCGTACCGTTTGGATGACGGCGGATGAAATCCGCGCCAGCCAGGATCGTCACCGCAGCCCGCTGCTGCTGGCCTGCGTGGAGGACTACCTAGCCGGCAAGCGTTATCCGCTCGAGGTCATCCACACGCACGCCAGCGTGTACGGCTTGGGAGTGGAGCAATGAGCAAGAAGCGCGTGGTCGTCGGCATGTCTGGCGGCGTGGATTCCTCCGTCACGGCATGGATGCTCAAGCAGCAGGGCTACGACGTCGTCGGTCTGTTCATGAAGAACTGGGAAGACGATGACGACAGCGAATACTGCTCGACCCGGCAGGACTGGATCGACGTGGTGTCGGTGGCCGACCTGATCGGCGTGGACGTGGAAGCCGTCAACTTTGCTGCCGAATACAAGGACCGCGTATTTGCGGACTTCCTGCGCGAATACTCGGCCGGCCGCACACCCAACCCAGACGTGCTCTGCAACGCCGAGATCAAGTTCAAGGCCTTCCTCGACCACGCGATGGCGCTGGGGGCGGACACGATCGCCACCGGCCACTACGCCCGCGTGCGCGAAGTCGATGGCCGTTTCGAGCTGCTCAAGGCGTTCGACCACACGAAAGATCAGAGCTACTTCCTGCACCGGCTGAATCAGTCGCAGCTCTCGCGCACGCTGTTTCCGCTGGGCGAGATTCCGAAGACGAAAGTGCGGGAGATTGCAGCCGAGATCGGCCTGCCGAATGCCAAGAAGAAGGATTCCACCGGCATCTGCTTCATTGGCGAGCGGCCGTTCCGCGACTTCCTGAACCGTTACCTGCCGACTAAGCCCGGCCCGATCAAGACGCCCGACGGCAAGACCATCGGTGAGCACATTGGTTTGGCGTTCTACACGCTGGGACAGCGCAAGGGCATCGGCATCGGCGGCAGCCGCGATGGCAACGGCGATGCGTGGTACGTGGCGCGCAAGGACATGGCGGCCAACACGCTGTACGTGGTGCAGGGCCATGACCACCCATGGCTGTTGGCGCATACCGTGCACGCCGAGGACCTCAGCTGGGTCGCCGGCCATGCGCCGGCCGAAGGCACACAGATCGGCGCCAAGACCCGCTACCGCCAAGCCGATGCGCCATGTACCGTCGCGCGTGCTACCGATGGCGCGCTCACGCTGACCTTCCCCGAGGCGCAGTGGGCCGTCACGCCCGGCCAATCCGCCGTGCTGTACGACGGTGAGATCTGCCTGGGTGGTGGGATTATTTCTGCGGCTGAGCCCGCCATCGTCGAAAAAGCCGTCGCCTGACCGGTTTTCGCAACACTGCGTTGTGACGGCTGCGGCGGTGGCGGCGGTCGTTTAAGCTTGCGCCCTGTTTTGTCTTCCACAGGGTTTGTCATGCTGCCACGTCGCTACTGGGCCTTTGCGGGCGTTGTGCTGTTGTTTGCCGTCACCGCTGGGTTTGCAGCGGTGGGGCGCCTGCACTGGGTCTGTGCGGTCATTCCGGGCCTGTTCGTGATCCTGGGCGTGCACGACATCACGCAGACGCGCCATTCGGTGCTGCGTAACTATCCGCTCTGGGGGCACTTCCGCTTCCTGTTCGAATTCATCCGCCCGGAAATCCGCCAGTACTTCGTCGAGGACGACACCGACGAGCGCCCTTACTCGCGCGCCCAGCGCAGCATCGTCTACCAGCGCGCCAAGGGCGAAGTCGATAGCCGCCCATTCGGCACCGAAGTCGACGTGAAGGTGGCGGGCCACGAGTGGATCGGCCACTCGCTCGCGCCATCGCGTATTGCCTCGTCGGACTTCCGCGTGACGGTGGGCGAGGGCCGCGCTCAGCCGTATTCGATGTCGGTGTTCAACATCTCGGCGATGAGCTTTGGGGCGCTGTCGGGCAACGCCATTCGCGCGCTCAACCGCGGCGCGAAGCTCGGCAACTTCATCCATGACACGGGCGAGGGTTCGATCTCGCCGTACCACCGCGAAGAGGGCGGCGACCTGATCTGGGAAGTCGCCTCAGGTTATTTCGGCTGCCGCGATGCCAATGGCCGCTTTGACCCGGACAAATTTGCCGAGCAGGCGCGCAACCCGCAGGTGAAGATGATCGAGGTGAAGCTGTCGCAGGGCGCCAAGCCGGGGCACGGTGGGGTCTTGCCGGCCGCGAAGGTGACGCCCGAGATTGCTGCCACGCGCGGCATTCCGATCGGGCAGGACTGCATCTCGCCGGCCGCGCATTCGGAATTCAATTCCCCGCTGGGGTTGCTGCAGTTTGTGGACCGCTTGCGCACGTTGTCTGGCGGCAAGCCCACTGGTTTCAAGCTGTGCATCGGCCACCCGTGGGAGTTCTTCGGCATCGTCAAGGCGATGCTCGAGTCGGGCATCCTGCCGGACTTCATCGTCGTGGATGGGGCGGAAGGCGGCACGGGCGCGGCGCCGCTGGAGTTTACCGACCACGTCGGCACGCCGCTGCAGGAAGGGCTGCTGCTGGTGCACAACACGCTGGTCGGTACCAACCTGCGCGACAAGATCAAGATCGGTGCGTCGGGCAAGATCGTCACGGCGTTTGACGTGGCCCGCACGCTGGCGATGGGCGCCGACTGGTGCAACGCCGCACGCGGCTTCATGTTTGCGCTGGGCTGCATCCAGGCCCAGAAGTGCCATACCGACCGCTGCCCGACCGGCGTGGCCACGCAAGACCCGTCTCGCCAGAAGGCGCTGGTGGTGCCCGACAAGGCTGAGCGCGTGCACCAGTATCACAAGCACACGCTGCATGCGCTGCTGGAGTTGACGCAGGCGGCCGGCCTGCAGCATCCGGCGGATTTCCGCGCGCACCACATCGTGCGGCGCGTGTCGGGTAACGAGGTGCAGTTGCTTTCCGCGTTGCTGAAGTACCTGGAGCCCGGCGATCTGCTGGCCGGGCGCTATCGTTATCAGCTGTACGAGCGGTATTGGCCGATGGCCCAGGCCGACCGGTTTGAGCCGGTGGCCGTCTAGCGGAAGGGGATTACTGCGGCTGGGTTTCGATGAAGCTCGGCCGCTTTTCCATGCGCGCGTAGAACGTCGCCAGGTTGGCGTGACGTTCGCGCCAGTCGATCTGCGGCTGGCGGAAATCCAGATAGGCAAGTGCACAACCGACAGCGATGTCGGCCAGTGTCAGGTGGTTGCCGTTGCACCACATCTTGTCGGCCAGGCCCTGCGACATGGCTTTCAGCGCGTTGTGGATCTTGTGGTTCTGGCGCGCGAGCCAAGTTTCGCTGCGCTGCTCGGGCGTGCGCTGCGTGTGTTCAATGCGCAGCATGAGCGCGGCGTCGAGCAGGCCGTCGGCCAGCGCTTCCCAGCAGCGCACTTCCACACGCTCGCGGCCCGAGGGCGGAATTAGCCGCGCCACGGGCGACAGCGTGTCGGCATACTCGGCAATCACGCGCGAGTCGAACAGGGCGCCACCATCGTCCATCACCAAGCAGGGCACTTTGCCCAGCGGGTTGAACTGGTGGATCTGCGTGTCGGCGCTCCAGACGTCTTCCAGCACGAACTGGTAGTCGATTTTCTTTTCGGCCAGGACCACGCGCACCTTGCGGGTGTACGGGCTGGCGTGCGATCCGATCAGTTTCATAGGCATGTCATGTTGGAGGCCGAAGTATAGCTGCGCGCTCTTTCGCGTGCGCTGGGCGGCGCTTCCACCAAACGGAGGCTTGCCTTCCATGGTTAATCTGGCCAGATTGGCCATGGAAAGCAGGTGCCGGATGGTAAAATCGCGCGTTTACCGGGTGCGTGCCGGGTGCGCATGTGCACCTTGGTTCAACGCTCGATGCAGCGTCCGGGTTGTCCGGATTGAGTTTCCCTTCACATTTTTTCCCGCCTGCCATGTCGTCGCTTTCTGCCCTGACCGCCCTGTCTCCCATCGATGGCCGCTACGCTGCCAAGGCCGATCCGCTGCGTGAGTGGCTGTCCGAAGCCGCTTTCATGCGCAATCGCGTGAAGGTGGAGGTGCACTGGCTGATCGCCCTGTCGCAGGCCGGCCTGGCGGAAATCCCGCGTTTCTCGGCGGCTGCCGAAGGCGCGCTGCTGGCCCTGGTCGAGAACTTTGCCGAGGCAGACGCTGCCCGTATCAAGGAAATCGAAGCCGTCACCAACCACGACGTGAAGGCCGTCGAGTACTGGATGAAGGAGCGCGTGAAGGGCAACGCCGAGCTGGAAGCCGCCAGCGAGTTCATCCACTTCGCCTGCACCTCGGAAGACATCAACAACACCTCGCACGGCATGATGCTCAAGGGCGCGCGCGACACGGTCATCGTGCCGACGCTGCGTCGTGTGCAGGCCCGCCTGGTGGAACTGGCCCACGCCAACGCCGATGTGCCGATGCTCTCGCGCACGCATGGCCAGCCGGCTTCCCCCACCACGCTGGGCAAGGAAATGGCCAACGTGGCAGCCCGCTTGGACCGCGCCATCCGCCGCATCGAAGCGGTCGAGCTGCTGGGCAAGATGAACGGCGCGGTGGGCAACTACAACGCGCATCTGTCGGCGTATCCGTCGCTGGACTGGGAAGCCTTCTCGAAGAATGTGATCGAAAGCCGCCTCGGCCTGACGTTCAACCCGTACACCATCCAGATCGAGCCGCACGACTACATGGCCGAGCTGTTCGATGCCGTGGCGCGCGCCAACACGATCATCCTGGACTTGGACCGCGACGTCTGGGGTTACATCTCGCAGGGCTACTTCAAGCAGAAGACCAAGGCCGGCGAGATCGGCTCGTCGACCATGCCGCACAAGGTCAACCCGATCGACTTCGAAAACTCCGAGGGCAACGTCGGCCTGGCCAACGCGGTGCTGCGCCACCTGTCGGAAAAGCTGCCGGTCTCGCGCTGGCAGCGTGACCTGACGGATTCGACCGTGCTGCGCAACATCGGCGTGGCGTTCGGCTACAGCCTGCTGGCGTACGATGCCTGCCTGCGCGGCCTGGGCAAGCTGGAAACCAACCCGTCGCGTCTGGCGGAAGACCTGGACGCCTGCTGGGAAGTCCTGGCCGAGCCGGTGCAGACCGTCATGCGCCGCTACGGTATTGCCAACCCGTACGAGCAGTTGAAGGAACTGACGCGCGGCAAGGGCATCTCGCGCGAGGCGCTGCGTGACTTCATCGGCACCCTGGCGATTCCCGAAGACGCCCGCAAGTTGCTGCTGGACATGACCCCCGGCAGCTATATCGGCAAGGCAGACGAACTGGCGCGCCGGATCACCGCCCAGTAATCGTTTCGAAAATTTGGTGGCTGCACCAAAAAACGGCCCCCTCCGTAGCGCTACGGAGGGGGCTGTTTTGCTATGTGCGCTCGGTAGAATGAGCCGCCTTGTTATGTCAGCGGCTTCGCCAAGTTCATCAAGAAATTTGAATTTCTCGATGAACTTGGGGCGGTCCTGCGCGATCTGATCAGGCAAATAATGCACAATCGTTTGGCGCTGCAGTCCTCACCGACAACGCGCGCCTTCTTCACCGAGGAAACCGATGTCCCACGCTGCTCAATCGAATTTCGCCGTGCGCCGCGCCGCTGATGACGGCGCCTATGGCAAGCCTGCCATCGCGTTGCACTGGATCATTGCGCTGCTGATCTTCGCAGCGTTCGGGCTGGGTCTGTACATGACCGACATTCCGGGCTTTACGCCCACCAAGCTGAAGCTGTACTCGTATCACAAGTGGATCGGCATCACGGTGCTGATCTTCGCGGTGCTGCGCGTCCTGTGGCGCCTGACGCATCCGGCGCCGGGTCCGGTGGCGGGCATGCCGAAGTGGCAGCACAAAGCGGCCGAAGGCGCGCATCTGGCGCTGTATCTGCTGATCCTGGCGGTGCCGCTCACGGGGTACCTGCTGAGCGTGGCGGCCGGTATCAAGGTCGTCTACCTTGGCGTGTGGGAGCTGCCCATGCCGTTCGACAAGAGCGACGCGCTCAAGGACATCTTTGCGATGGCGCACGAATGGTTGAACTGGACCATGGCGACCATCGTCGTGCTGCACATCCTGGCCGCGCTCAAACACCACATCATCGATCGTGACGGCACGCTGCGTCGCATGCTGCCTTTCTTGCGCTGAATTCCTTCGGTGATTCGCGCTCCCCTGATTTTCAAATGCACCGGTGTGTGCCGGTGCACCTTGCTTCTCCATCCTGACCAAGACTGCCGGCACCGCCCGGCCTGAACGAAGGAGTCTGACGATGAAACGTTTCGTGCGCCCCCGCGCGATTGCCCTGGTTGCCGCTGGCGCGCTGTCGATTGCGGCGCTGTCGGCGTCGGTTTCCGCTTTTGCCCAGGTGGATGCTGCCAAGAGCAGCGTCACGGCCACCGGCAAGCAGCTCGGCGTGCCGATGGACATCAAGTTCGGCAAGTTCGACGCCACCGTGAACTACAACCCGGCCAACGTGGCGGCGTCCACGGCCAAGGTGGACATCGACATCAACAGCGTCGATGTGGGCGACAAGGCCTACAACGACGAACTGAAGAAGAAAGACTGGTTTGACGCCGCCAAGTACCCCAAGGCAACGTTCGTATCGTCGGCATTCAAGCCGGGCGCCAATGGCAAGGTGGACGTGGTCGGCAAGCTGACCATCAAGGGCGTGACGCAAGACATCACCGCGCCGGTCACCTTCAAGCAGGACGGTGCCAATCAGGTGTTTGAAGGCGCGCTGCCCATCAAGCGCAATGCATTCAAGGTCGGCGACGGCGAGTGGAAGGACACCTCCGTTGTTGCCGATGACGTGACGATCAAGTTCCGCGTCGTCATTGCCAAGAAGTAATCCAAGTTTTTCCTCCCCTTTATTTGCTGCTTTTCTCCGCAGGAGTTCTCATGAAATTGCGTTCCCTCGTTGCCGCCCTGTCTGCTGTTGCCGCCACCGCTGCATTTGCTGCCCCCGCCACGTACCAACTGGACCCGAGCCACACGTACCCGAGCTTTGAAGCCGACCACATGGGTGGTCTGTCGAAATGGCGCGGCAAGTTCGAGAAGTCGAGCGGTACCGTCACGCTGGATCGCGAAGCCAAGAAGGGCACGATTGATGTGACCGTGCAGACCGACAGCGTCGACTTCGGCCATGCCAAGATGAACGAGCACGCCAAGAGCGCCGAGATTTTCGACGTGGCCAAGTACCCGACCGCCACGTTCAAGGGCAACTTCACCAAGTTCAAGGGCGACGTGCCGACCGAAGCCGAAGGCCAACTCACGCTGCATGGCGTGACCAAGCCGGCCAAGCTGGAAATCGACGCATTCAAGTGCATGCCGCATCCGATGATGAAGGTCGAGGTGTGCGGTGCTGACGCTGAGATGAAGTTCAACCGCGCCGATTTCGGCATCGACTTCGGCAAGGCCTACGGCTTCAACATGGAAACCAAGCTGAAGATCCAAGTCGAAGGTCTGAAGCAGGACACCAGCGTCGCCAAGCAATAAGCGCGTACGCAACCAACAAAAAACCCCGCAAAGTTTCGCGGGGTTTTTTGTTGCCTGACGGCCGGAGCAGGGCGCTCAGACCTGCGCGCCGAAGTTCGGATCGTCTTCCTTCGGGCCACCGGCCTTCTTGTCGGACTTGACCAGATCTTCGCGCTTGACGCCCAGCCACATGCACAGCGCGGCTGCCACGAACACCGACGAGTAGATACCGAACAGGATACCGATCGTCAGCGCCAGGGCGAAGTAGTGCAGCGTCGGGCCGCCGAACACCAGCATCGACAGCACCATCATTTCGGTCGAGCCGTGGGTGATGATCGTGCGCGAGATGGTGCTGGTGATTGCGTGGTCGATCACCTCGTGCGTGTTCATCTTGCGGTACTTGCGGAACGCCTCACGGATCCGGTCGAAGATCACGACCGATTCGTTGACCGAGTAGCCGAGCACCGCCAGCACCCCCGCCAGCACCGACAGCGAGAACTCCCACTGGAAGAAGGCGAAGAAGCCCAGGATGATCACCACGTCGTGCAGGTTGGCGATCACGCCCGCCACGGCAAATTTCCACTCGAAGCGGATCGACAGGTAGATCACGATGCCGATCACCACGAACAGCAGCGCGAGCAGGCCGTCGGTGGCGAGCTCCTTGCCGACCTGCGGGCCGACGAACTCAACGCGCTGCAGCTTGGCATCGGGGTTGGCGGCGTTCAGGGCCGTCATCACCTGCTGGCTTTGCACGGCCGAGGCGATGGGCTTGCCGTCCGGGCCGTTCTTGAGCGGCAGGCGGATCATCACGTCGCGCGAGGTGCCGAAGTTCTGCACCTGGGCGTCGGCATAGCCGAGCTTTTCAACGTCGCCGCGGATCTTCGGCAGATCGGCGGGCTGGGTGTAGGCAACTTCCATCACCGTACCGCCGGTGAATTCCACCGACAGGTGCAGCCCCTTGTGGAACAGGAAGAAGACAGCGGCGATAAACGTCAGGAACGACAGCGCGTTGAGGATCAACGCGTGCTTCATGAACGGAATGTCGCGGCGGATGCGGAAAAACTCCATGGTCTGCCCTTTGTGGCGACCGCCCCATCGTGTCGGGGGCGGTGCCGGTTATGCGAGATTCAGTGTTGGGTGGGCCGTGCTTACTTGGCCGGCGTTTGCGGCGTGCCGGTATTGCCCGGCTTCCACACCTGCCCGATGGCAACGCTCTGCAGCTTCTTCTTGCGGCCGTACCAGAGGTTCACGAGGCCACGGTTGAAGAACACCGCCGAGAACATCGAGGTGCCGATCCCCAGGCAGTGCACGATCGCAAAGCCGCGCACTGGGCCCGAGCCGAAGGCGATCAGCGCCAGGCCGGCGATGAGCGTCGTCACGTTCGAGTCCAGGATGGTCGCCCACGCGCGGTCGAAACCGGCGGCGATGGCCATCTGCGGCGACGCGCCGTTACGCAGTTCTTCACGCACGCGCTCGTTGATCAGCACGTTGGCGTCAATCGCCATACCGAGCGCCAGCGCAATAGCAGCGATACCGGGCAGCGTGAGCGTGGCCTGCAGCATGGAGAGCAGGGCGATCAGCAGGAACACGTTGACGCCCAGCGCCGCCACCGAGAACGCACCGAACAGCATGTAGTACAGCACCATGAACACCGAGATGGCCAGGAAGCCGTACAGCGCCGAATCGAAGCCTTTCTTGATGTTGTCGGCACCCAGCGACGGGCCGATGGTGCGCTCTTCGATGATCTCCATCGGCGCCGCCAAGGAGCCTGCGCGCAGCAGCAGCGCCAGGTCCGATGCCGCTTCGGTGGAGCCCATGCCGGTGATCTGGAAGCGCGAGCCCAGTTCAGACTGGATGGTCGCCACCGTCAGCACTTCGCCCTTGCCCTTCTCGAACAGCACGATGCCCATGCGCTTGCCGATGTTGTCGCGCGAGACATCGCGCAGCATGCGGCCGCCCTGGCCGTCGAGCGTGATGTCGACCGACGAGTTGTGGTTCTGGTCGAAGCCCGCCGAGGCGCTGGTGATGCGGTCACCCGTAAAGATCACCTGCTTCTGCAGCAGCACCGGGGCGCTGCGGCCTTGCGTGAAGAGCTCGTCGCCCAACGGCACCGGATCGCCGGCACGCGGCGCGAGCGGTGCGTTCGGGTCAGCCAAGCGGGCTTCCAGCGTGGCAGTGCGGCCGATGATGTCCTTGGCCTTGGCGGTGTCCTGGACGCCGGGCAACTGCACGACGATGCGATCCGGGCCTTGCTGCTGGATCACCGGCTCAGCCACGCCGAGTTCATTCACCCGGTTGTGCAGCGTGACGATGTTCTGCTTGACCGCGTTGTCCTGCACTTCCTTCATCGCAGCGGCGGTGAAGGTGCCGGTGAGCGTGGCGCCGTCGGCCGTTTTGTCGACGGTGTAGGCCAGTTCGCGGGTCGAGTCGGACAGCAGGCTGCGGGCGCGGTCAGCGTCGTCAGCGCTGCTGAACTTGATGGTGATGGTGTTGCCGGCGCGGTCGATGCCGCTGTGGCGGATGTTCTTGTCACGCAGTTGCGTGCGGATGTCGCCGGCCAGCGAGTCGAGCTTCTTCGTCACTGCGCCGTTCATGTCGACCTGCAGCAGGAAGTGCACGCCACCGCGCAAATCCAGGCCCAGGAACATTGGCTTGGCAAAAAGCGGCGCGCCGCTCAGCCAGCGCGGCGAACCCGGCAGCAGGTTCAGCGCAACGATGTAGGTCGGATCGGTCTGGTCGGTGTTCAGGCCGCGGGCCAGGACGTCCTTGGCCTTGAGCTGCGTGTCGGTATCGGCAAAGCGCACGCGCACGCTGGCGGAGGTGCCGTTGTTGTCGAAGAACACGCCATTGGGCTGGATGCTGGCTGCGGCCAGCAGGCTTTCGACCTGCTTCTGGACGTTCAGGTCGACCTTGACGGTGGCCTTGCCCGAGGACACCTGCACGGCAGGCGCCTCACCGAAGAAGTTCGGCAGCGTATAGAGGAACCCGATGGCAAGCGCCACCAGGATCACAAGGTATTTCCAGAGCGGATAGCGATTCATCTTGGAAAGGCAATGAGGCGACGCCGAGGGGCGCGGGCGCGGATTCTTAGAATAGGCGCTGCCTGGGGTTCCGGCGCCAGCGCAATCGTGCGCGGCGCCGGGATGGGCCGATTACAGCGCCTTGAGCGTGCCCTTGGGCAGCACGGTCGAGACGGCGCTCTTCTGGACGGTGATTTCGGTGTTGGCGGAGACTTCCACGGTGACGTACTGCTCGGCCACCTTGGTCACCTTGCCCAGGATGCCGCCTGCGGTGACGACTTCGTCGCCCTTGGCCAGGGCTTCGAGCATCGCCTTGGTTTCTTTCTGGCGCTTCATCTGCGGGCGGATCATGATGAACCACAGCACCACAAACATCAGGATGATGGGCAGGAAGCTCATCAGGCCGCCTGCAGCACCACCTGTCGGTGCGGTTTGCGCGTAAGCGTCGGAAATGAGGAACACGTCAGAACTCCGTAATGGTTCGTCAATCGGTCAAAAATCGGACCGGACATTCTACCATTGCGGTGCCCCGGCAAATGGGCGCGCCGGGCGCCCTGTGGCGCGAGGTTAAAGGGCGCCGCGTGCGCGATCCGCAGCAAAGCGCGCCTGGAATGCCGCAAAGCCGTGCGACTCAATGGCGGCGCGCATTTCGGCCATCAATTCCAGGTAGTAATACAGGTTGTGAATGGTGTTCAGGCGGGCGCCCAGGATCTCGCCCACGCGCTGCAGGTGGTGCAGGTAGGCGCGCGAGAAGTTGCTGCAGGTGTAGCAGCCGCAGGTCTCGTCCAGCGGGCGCGGATCGTTGCGGTGCACGGCGTTCTTGATCTTGATGTCGCCAAAACGGGTGAACAGCCAGCCGTTGCGCGCGTTGCGGGTCGGCATCACGCAGTCGAACATGTCGATGCCGGCGGCGACGCCTGCAACCAGGTCTTCCGGCGTGCCCACGCCCATCAGGTAGTGCGGCTTGTTCGCAGGCAGTCGCGGCGCCACATGCTGCAGCACGCGCATCATGTCTTCCTTCGGCTCGCCGACCGACAGGCCGCCGATGGCGTAGCCGCCAAAGCCTTCGCCACCCGCATCGGCATCAATCGCCTGCAGCCCGGCCAGCGACTCGTCGCGCAGGTTTTCGAACATGCCGCCCTGCACGATGGCGAACAGCGCGTTGGGGTTGTTCTCACGCGCGAACTCGTTGCGCGAGCGTTGCGCCCAGCGCAGGCTCATGCGCATCGAGGCGGCGGCTTCAGCCTCCGTGGCGGGGCGATCGCCGATCTTGTACGGCGTGCACTCGTCGAACTGCATGACGATGTCGGAGTTCAGCCGGCGCTGGATCTGCATGGAGATCTCGGGCGACAGGAACAGCTTGTCGCCGTTGATGGGCGAGGCGAATGTCACGCCTTCTTCGGTGATCTTGCGCAGATCGCCCAGCGAAAACACCTGAAAACCACCGGAATCGGTCAGGATGGGCTTATCCCAGCCGTTGAAGCCGTGCAGGCCCTTGTGCGCATCCATCACATCCAGCCCCGGGCGCAGCCATAGGTGGAAAGTGTTGCCGAGGATGATCTGCGCGCCGATGTCCTTCAGCTCCGCCGGCGACATCGCCTTGACCGCGCCATACGTGCCCACCGGCATGAAGATGGGCGTTTCCACCACGCCGTGGTTCAGGGTCATGCGGCCGCGCCGGGCGAGGCCATCGGTGGTGAGGAGTTCGTACTTGAGCATGATCAGGCGGAAATGGAGTCTGGTTCGGCGCGCGTGAGGAACATGGCGTCGCCGTAACTGAAGAAGCGGTAGCGCTGGGCAATGGCGTGCCGGTAGGCGGCGCGGATGGCCTCCGTGCCCGCAAACGCCGACACCAGCATCAGCAGCGTCGACTTGGGCAGGTGGAAGTTGGTCACCAGCGCGTCGACCAGGCGGAAGCGGTAGCCGGGGGTGATGAAGATGTCGGTGTCGCCGCTGCCGACGTGGATCGTGCCATCGGCTTGCGCCGCCGATTCCAGCGCACGCATCGACGTGGTGCCCACGGCGATGACGCGTCCGCCTGCTGCGCGCGTGGCGCGAATGGCGTCCGCCAGCGCGGGCGTGATTTCGTACCACTCGCTGTGCATGCGGTGCTCGGCGATGTTTTCCACGCGCACCGGCTGGAACGTGCCTGCGCCCACGTGCAGCGTCAGGAAGCCAAGCTGGATGCCCATGGCGTCCAGCTTGGCGAACAGCGCATCGTCGAAATGCAGGCCGGCCGTGGGTGCCGCGACGGCGCCCGGGTTGCGCGCATAGACGGTCTGGTAGCGCGTTTCGTCAAAGCTGTCGGGGTCGTGCTCGATGTACGGCGGCAGGGGCAGGCGGCCGTATTGCTCGATCAGGTCCAGCGCCGGTTGCGGGAAGCGCAGCGTGAAGAACGGCTCGGCGCGCGGGCCGACCGTCACATCAAACGCGTCGGCCAGGCGCAGCGTGGTGCCCTCGACAGGCGACTTGCTGGAGCGGATCTGCGCCAGCACCGTGTGCTCGTCCAGCAGGCGCTCGACCAGCACCTCGACCTTGCCGCCGCTGGCCTTGTGGCCGAAGAAGCGCGCCTTGATGACGCGCGTGTCGTTGAAGACGAGCAGGTCGCCGGGGCGCAGGTAATCCACCAGATCGGCGAACTGGCGGTCGTCAAAATGCACGCCATCGTCCGCGCGGCGGACAGCCAGCAGGCGGCTCGCGGTGCGGTCGGGCAGGGCGGTTTGCGCGATCAGCTCGGGCGGCAGATCGAAATCGAAATCAGACAGCGTCAGCATGAATGGGGCGCGGTTGAAGAATCGCGCCAAGTGAAGAGAGCGGCGCCGGTACAATCGGGCGACTCGCAAAGTTCGCCATTGTAAACGTCCTGTGCCGCCCCGCGCCCGCTCCGCCGCCGATACTGCTTCTCTGCCCGACGCTGATACTGCGCCGGCAGCCCAGCCAAAACGCGCAGCCACAGCGGACAAGCCGGCCAAGACCGCGCGCCCGGCCGACAAACTCGCCAAGCTGGGCCTGCACCGCGATGTCGACCTCGTCCTGCATCTGCCGATGCGCTATGAGGACGAAACCACGCTCCTGACCATTGCCGAAGCTACCGCTCGCGCCAACACCGGCTGGGCGGCGCAGGTGGAAGGCACCGTCACCTGCAACGAAGTGGCGTTTCGGCCGCGCCGGCAGCTAGTCGTGCATATCGCTGACGACTCCGGCGAACTCGTGCTGCGCTTCCTCAATTTCTACGGCAGCCAGGTCAAGCAGATGGCCGAAGGCGTGCGCCTGCGTGTGCGCGGCGAGGTGCGCGGCGGTTTTTTCGGCGCGGAGATGGTCCACCCTACCGTGCGCGCCGTGGCGGAGGACGAACCGCTGCCCGATCGGCTGACGCCGGTGTATTCGACCGTGGCGGGCGTGCCGCAGGCGTATCTGCGCAAGGCGATTCTGAACACGCTCACGCGCACGCCGCTGCCGGAAACGCTGCCGAACAGCCTCATCAACGGGCCGCTGGCGCCGCTCAAGCTGATGGCCCCGGCCGAAGCGGTGCAAGTGCTGCACCAGCCCACGCCTGATGTGGACGAACACAGCCTCGTCGAGCGCACGCACCCCGCGTGGCTGCGCATCAAGTTTGATGAGCTGCTATCGCAACAACTCTCGCTCAAGCGTGCGCAGGCCGCGCGCCGCATGCGCAATGCGCCCGTGCTGCGCGACGGTGGCGAGGACGGCCTGCTCGCGCGCTTCATGGCTGCGCTGCCGTTCAAGCTGACGGGTGCGCAGGCCCGCGTATGGGACGAGATCCGCGCCGATCTCGCGCACCCGTACCCGATGCAGCGGTTGCTGCAGGGCGACGTGGGTAGCGGCAAGACCGTCATCGCCGCACTGGCTGCGTGCCAGGCCATCGACGCTGGCTGGCAGGCCGCGCTGATGGCACCGACGGAACTGCTGGCCGAGCAGCATTACCGCAAGCTATCCGCATGGCTTGGGCCGTTGGGTGTGGATATCGTCTGGCTGGCCGGCAGCCTCAAGCGCAAGCAGAAGGACGAGGCGGCGGCGCGCGTGGCGGCCGGAACGGCGCAGCTCGTGATTGGTACACATGCGCTGATTCAGGATGCGGTCACGTTCGCGCGCCTCGGCCTGGCCGTGGTGGACGAACAGCACCGCTTTGGCGTGGCGCAGCGCCTCGCTCTGCGTGGCAAGGCGAGCAATGGCGATGCACCGGTCACCGCCAACGCGCAGGTGCCGCACCAACTGATGATGTCCGCCACGCCGATCCCGCGCACGCTGGCGATGACGTACTACGCCGATCTCGACGTCTCGGCCATCGACGAATTGCCGCCCGGCCGCACACCCATCGTCACGCGCCTGGTGAACGACGCGCGCCGCGACGAGGTGATTGAGCGCATCTACGCTGCCGCGCGCGAGGGGCGGCAGGTCTACTGGGTTTGCCCGCTCATTGAAGAGAGTGAGGCGCTGCAATTGCAGACCGCCGTGGAAACGTTCGAGACCCTGTCGCAAAGTCTGGAAGGGCTGAAGGTCGGTCTCGTGCACGGCCGCCTGCCTTCCGCCGAGAAGGCCGCCGTGATGAGCGCCTTCGCCGGTGGGGAGTTGCACGTGCTGGTGGCCACTACCGTCATCGAAGTGGGGGTGGACGTGCCCAATGCCTCGCTGATGGTGATCGAACACGCCGAGCGTTTCGGCCTCGCGCAGTTGCATCAGTTGCGCGGGCGGGTGGGGCGCGGCACGGCGGAATCGGTGTGCGTGCTGCTGTATCAGGCGCCGCTGTCGCCCACGGCCAAGCAGCGCCTGCAGACCATGCGCGAGACCACCGATGGCTTCGAGATCGCGCGGCGCGATCTAGAGATTCGCGGCCCGGGTGAATTCCTCGGCGCCCGGCAATCGGGCGAGGCCATGCTGCGCTTTGCTGATCTGAACCACGATGCGTGGCTCGTCGAGTTTGCCCAGGGCGCGGCGGACACCATGCTGGCGCGCTTTCCTGAGGCCGTGGAATCGCACCTCAAGCGCTGGCTTGGCGAGCGGGAGCACTACCTGCGGGTTTGATCGGCGCGCCGCGCTGCACGCCAGCGATAGTGCAGCCTGCTCACCGATTGGCCTCGATGTATTCCTATTTCGGCATCAAGGACCGGCCGGCGTACAGCGCCAGCAAGGGCGGCATTGCGCAGCTCACACGCTCGCTTGCGCAGGCATGGGCAGATCGGGGAATCCGCGTCAACGCGGTCGCGCCCGGCTGGATTGCCACGCCGCTCAGTGGTGGACTGATGGCCGACGCGCAGGCCTCCCAGCGCATCCTGGATCGCACCCCGCTGGCCCGGTGGGGCACAGCCGACGAAGTGGCAAACGTGATCCTGTTTCTATGTTCCGGCGCCGCATCGTTTGTGACAGGGGCGGTGGTACCGGTGGATGGCGGGTATTCGACGGTCTAGTGGCGCCGATCTGATCGCGGAAAAACTGTGGATCGGATCGATGCTCCGCCGGCCCAAGCGGGGAGCGTTCAGCAAGCGGTGTCGTCATAGCGAAGTAAATTAGAAAAAACGACCCGCTAGATTGAATAAATAGCGAAGTAGCTTGTGATGGTCATGGGTCGCCCTTCTTCTCTGCGCTGCGTCGTTGCCAAACCACTTAGGCGCACAGGCAAAAGCGTGGTAGCCCTATATGGTCAACAGGTCGCCTCAATTCAGTAACGACGCCATCAGAGCAGGGGCCTGCGCCTACGGCGTAGCAGCCGCTAGCGATATCGCTTACCACGCCAGTTCAGGCTCAGGACGAAATCGTCAACTCATGTATGGGACTGTGTCGGGAGATGCGGAGACATCTCTACACACGATGGCCCCACGTTCACGGCTGACGCGCATTGCTCGCCAACCCCACTTCATGCACGAAGCTGAACAACTCGGCTTCGCTTTTCGCGCCGAGCTTGCGCATTGCGTTGATCTTTTGCGCGCTGACAGTCTGCTTGGTGCGATGAAGCCGCGTTGCTATCTCATTGATTGACAAGCCGTTCAAGTACAGACGTAGCACTTCGGTTTCGCGCTTGGTCAGGTTGTGAGACGGCGGCGAACTCTTTCGATCGACTGCCGCTGCGCTCAGCGACGTCGCCACGGGCGATGCAGTGAAGTAAGACGCTCCGGAGTGGACGGCGTGAATTGCAGAGATGAGATGCCCAATATCACCGCCTTTGTCGAGAACGGCACTAATGCCCATCCGTTTCATTTCCCCGATCAATATAGCGTTACTGATGACCGTCACTACAATTACCTTCAAGTCGGGGTAACGCCGGCGCAGAAACGACAACATGGCTAGGCCATCACCAAATTCACCGCCGGGCATTGAGTAGTCCGTGACAAGAATGTCGCATGGAGAGTGCGCCAGAATCTCGTTGATTTCTCCGGAGTTTCGGGCCACGCCGATAATGTCCAGCGTATAGATCGGGCTCAGGGTATATTGAAGGCCGGCGATTACTGCAGGGTGATCATCCGCCAGAATCAGTTTGATTTTCATGTTGATGCGACAGCCAAGATCGTTTGGCTGAAATCAGAATTGATAATGAGGACAATGTAGCGGCCGGTGTTCTAAGCCGTAATCTGACTTGTCTTGAGCACCTGAAAATCTCATCTGACTAGTCATATTTTTGGCATCGCCACCAACAGACGGCGTCAGTAGCCCCAGATTGCGGTTGAGCGATCACGTGCCGAACCGGAGCGGAATAGGATGCGTGGCACATCCAATCGCGAGAACGAGGAAGGCGAGACGGGGCGTGCTAGCAGGCGCGTGAGAAAGCCACCAACACGAGGAAAAGAATGGGGGCGAAGGGCGCTACGGAAGGTCGAATCGGTGCGAGAACGAGTTCATTTGACCGGTTGGTCGCCGTGTCCCGCCTGAAGCATGAGTTCCCACTGCGCGACCAGAGATTTGCGACCGGCGGGCGATGCCATCAGGAATTCGTTCATTTGGTTAATGAATCGCCGCTGATTGGGTTCGTTTAAACGTGCGAACTCCATCAGGACGCATTGGGCTACGAGATAATGCTGCTTTGCCATGAGTTCCTCTCCTAGAGCACGCGCATTAGCCGTCACTGTGTGAACTCGTTTCAACAATAGGAATCACGCATTCCGGCTGACGAGTGCCATATCGGTTCAGTTGGATTGACTGAAGGCACTGTAGGTCAATGCAGCGTGCTGTTCTATTTGACGGGTCTCAAATAGCGGGCGCGTAGGGAAAACTCAGGATGATCTTTTTGCAAGACACATCTGTCGCGCGCTTAATGCGTATCGAGTTTTTTGGGTTCAGTTGCGGTCGCGATCCCAATCTCTGCCGCGTACTGGCTCAGGTCAACATCGTTCTTGGCGCCCAGCTTCTTCATCGCGTTGAGCCGTTGCGCACTGACCGTCTGTTTTGTGCGGTTCAGTTGCTTGGCGATCTCGTCGTTCGACATGCCCGTCAGATACAGACGCAGCACCTCAATTTCCTTGACGGTCAACGTTTTGGCCTTTTCGGCAAAGTCAGGCGCGGGCGCGTCGGCGGTTTCCATGTCGGCGCGAAGCTTGGGCGAGAAAACGAAATCGCCGCCGTAGTACGTGCGCCGGATTGCGTCAACGAGGTGCTCCATTGCATCCGCCTTGTTCAACATGCCGTTGATGCCCATGGTCGACAGCTTTTGCGCAATCGCCGCGTTGCTCATGGTTGCGAAGACGAGAATCTTCAACTCCGGATAGGTCCGCCGCACGATCGACAGCATGTTCACACCATCGCCAAACTTGCCGCCAGGCATGGCGTAGTCGGTAACGAGCACATCGCAAGGCGTGCAGGCAAGCTTCTCCATCAACTCAGTTGAGTCATACGCTTCACCAATGACCTGGAGGTCGCTGCTGTAGCTGGCCAGTACCACCTTGAGCCCGGCAAGCAAGGCAGGGTGATCATCGGCAAGGAGGAGGCGGATGGGCATGGTGTTTGAGGTCGTCGTGGGCGGGAATCCATACTTTTTCAAGAATTTACCGTAACCGACGTTGCCCGGGAACCTTCCATAAACGCAATCTCCCGGCGGGTCGGAAAGTCCGTACCAGTGCGACAGACAGGTAATCTTGCGCTACGCGCCCATGTTGGCCAAGGGACCACGGGAGTGATGCGGCGTTCCGGCTCGTTGGAAAATGCACTCTCATCTAGCCCCGGTACGCGTGGACTGCGCGTGTAGACCCTCGGCCCGCCGCTTTCACCTTTGATTGACGATTGACGCCATGCCCCAACCCTTGCAGCGCAACGTACTCGGAAGGTTTCGCCGCTATCAGCGCATGTTGATGTATGGCGGTGCGGCCGTGATCACGGCCGTCGCCTTGGTTGCATTCGCCGCGCAGTCGATGGCTTCGCTGCGAGCGTATGTGGTGGGGGGGTACCGTGATCTCGGGTACGAGATGCAGCGTACGTCCAACTTCAACGCGCAGTCAGCGACGTTCATCCACAGCTACATTCTGAACGCCGAGCTGAATTGGCAGCGCGGTGAAACCGCCGACGCCAAGCTCGTGGCGCAGTTTCATGAGGCCGGCGGGCTGCTGCGCATTCAACCCGAGCCGGGCACGATGTCCGTTCTGTTTATCGGGCGTGATGGCACCAAGATTGACGATGCAGAACTGGGTCGCTACATCCGGCTCGTGCAGCAGGGGGCCTCCGCATTGGCCATTGCCGCGGCGGGCACCCATGGTCAACTGAATGCCTACCTGTTCAGCCCGGATCGCCGGCTACTGGTGTTGCCGATTGGAAGCCCGGAGACTGATGCCAACGTTGCATCGGCGCTCAAGCATCGCGAGGCACTGTTTGATGCACTGACGACCGTGGGTGGGGCACCGTTGATCCCGCCGGACGCACCGTTGCGCGCGCCGGGGCCTATGCAACACCCGTTGTACTGGCTGCTGCCATATGACAGCGCGCTGACTGTTGATTTGCACCGAATCCTGACCCACCCGAGGTAGGTTTTTGCATCGAATGTTGACCCACGTATAGAACACTGTCCCGCTCGGCAACGAGCGGGAGATCGGAGTGATCGACGTGGCCATACTGAGCATCATTCGACGCTGGCATCTTCGCGACCAGATCCCGCTGCGCGAGATCGCCAGACGCCTGGGCATCTCCAGGAACACGGTCAGGCGCTATCTGCGCGCTGACACCACGGCACCGGCCTATCCTGCACGGCAGAGTCCGAGCAAGCTCGACGGCCATGCCGCCAAGCTCTCCGCTTGGCTCAAGACCGAGGCCAACAAGCCACGCAAGCAACGGCGCACACTCAAGCAGATCCACACTGATCTGTGTGCCTTGGGCTTCACCGGCTCCTACGATCGCGTTGCCGCATTCGCTCGCCGCTGGCGCCAGGAGCAACAGGAGCAAGCCCGCACGTCGGGGCGAGGCACCTTTATCCCACTGCGCTTCGCAGAGGGTGAGGCCTTCCAGTTCGACTGGAGCGAGGACTGGGCGGTCATCGCCGGCGAGCGCACCAAGCTGCAAGTGGCTCAGTTCAAGCTCAGCCACAGCCGCGCATTCTTCCTGCGCGCGTATCTGCTGCAGACCCACGAGATGCTGTTCGATGCCCATCACCACGCCTTTGTGGCCTGGGGCGGTATCCCGCGTCGCGGCATCTACGACAACATGAAGACCGCCGTGGATCGCGTGCGCCTGGGCAAGTTGCGTGACGTCAACTTGCGCTTCAGCACCATGGTCAGCCACTACCTGTTCGACGCCGAGTTCTGTAACCCGGCCTCGGGCTGGGAGAAGGGGCAGATAGAGAAGAACGTGCAGGACAGCCGTCACCGCATCTGGCAACGCATCCCTGCATTCGGCTCTCTGGCGGCACTTAATGACTGGCTGGCCGACCAGTGCGTACGGCTGTGGCAGCAGACCCGCCATCCTGAGCTGGACATGACCCTCTGGGAGGCCTGGTCGCTGGAGCGGCCACACCTGATGCCCGTGGGGCAGCCGTTCGATGGCTTTGTGGAGCACACCAAGCGCGTCTCACCAACCTGCCTGGTGACCTTCGAGCGCAACCGCTACAGCGTACCGGCGTCGTTTGCCAACCGGCCCATCAGTCTGCGCGTCTATGCCAATCGGCTCGTGTTCGTGGCCGAAGGCCAGGTGATTGCCGAGCACGTGCGGCACATCGACCGTAGCCATCTTCCGGGGCGCACAATCTATGACTGGCACCACTACCTCGCGGTGCTGCAGCGTAAGCCCGGTGCGCTGCGTAACGGCGCACCGTTCGCCGAACTGCCAGAGGGCTTCCGACGCCTGCAATCCACACTGCTCAAACGCCCTGGTGGCGATCGCGAGATGGTCGAGATCCTGGCGCTGGTGCTGTTGCACGACGAACAGGCCGTACTCACTGCGGTGGAGCTCGCACTGGAGGCGGGTGCCCCGTCCAAGCAAACCATCCTGAACATCCTCAGCCGCCTCCTGGAAGGCGAGCCCGTGGCACCGATCACCTCACCACAGGCACTGGCGCTGCACGTCGAACCGCAGGCCAACGTCGGCCGCTACGACAGCTTGCGAGATCGGGAGGTGCATCATGCAGCATGAAGTCATGTTGGAGATGCTCAAGTCGTTGAAGCTGCACGGCATGGCACAAGCGCTGGGCGACCTGGCGGCGCAGGACTCGCCGGCCTACCAGTCGGCCGTGGCCATCCTGTCGCGTCTGCTCAAGGCCGAGCTCACCGAGCGCGAGGTGCGCTCGCTGGCCTATCAGATGAAGGTGGCGCGCTTCCCAGCCTACCGAGACCTGACCGGCTTCGACTTCAGTTGCAGCGGGGCCAACGAAGCACTGGTGCGGCAGCTTCACCGCTGCGAGTTCCTCGAGTCGGCGCACAACATCGTGCTGGTCGGCGGCCCAGGTACGGGCAAGACCCATCTCGGCACCGCCATCGGCGTGCAGGCCGTGGAGCACCATCACCGTCGAGTGCGCTTCTTCTCGACCGTGGAGCTCGTCAACGCGTTGGAACTGGAGAAGGTCTCAGGCAAGCCGGGACACCTGGCCACGCGACTCATGTATGCCGACCTGGTGATCCTCGATGAGCTGGGCTATCTGCCGTTCAGCCAGACCGGCGGCGCATTGCTGTTCCACCTGATCAGCAAGCTCTACGAGCGCACCAGCCTCGTCATCACCACCAACCTGAGCTTCGGCGAATGGTCCAGCGTCTTCGGGGACGCCAAGATGACCACCGCGCTATTGGATCGCCTCACGCACCACTGCCACATTGTTGAAACCGGCAACGATAGCTATCGTTTCAAGCACAGCACCACCCAGCCCAAGAAGGAGAAACGCACCGCCAAACAACCCGCACAAAGCGACACCTAACAGCCTTTGGGGTGGGTCAGTTTTCGATGCAAATCCTGGGTCAGGATTCGGTGCAAATCAACACCCCGACCTAGCTGTCGGGACAGCACGGCCTCGAATCCCGCGCTGGGGGAGCATTTCCCCGAGGTTTGTCGCATCGCCAACCCCTCGCGCTCTGCACACATTGAAGGTGGATCACCCACTGCGCTCCTGTGCAAAAGCGCCATTTTCTGACCCGTCAAATATCGCCATTGGCCTCGCATTCATAGACTGCATGTGTCGGGAACAGATGCGAATACGAATGCGAATGCACTGCCCGGTGACGTGTCACTTCGACCCGTTCTTCATCAACCAACGGTAAGGACTCATATCATGAAAAAAACGATCTTCGCTCTCGCCGCAATCGGTGTTGGTGCCCTGGGCCAAGCAGCCTACGCTGCCGACGGCACGATCAACATCACCGGCAACATTGTTGGCACCACTTGCACCATCAACGGTGGCAAGACCAACGTTGACGTCGCACTGCCGCCGGTGTCGACCACCGCACTGGCTGCTGCCGGTCAAACTGCGGGTTCCACGCCGTTCCGCATCGCCCTGACCAACTGCTCCGCTGACCAGAAGGTGTCGACTCACTTCGAGGCAGGCCCGACCGTGAACCAAGAGACCGGCCGTCTGATTGTTGACGCTGGCGGCGCAAAGAACGTGGAAATCGGCCTGCTGAACGACGCGCACCAACCGATCGTGGCAGGTGCCGCACACGCTTCGCAAAACTCGCAAGAAGTCGACATCGTGGGTGGCGTCGCCAACCTCGACTACTTCGCACGCTACGAAGCCACGGGCGTTGCAGGCGCCGGTGCAGCGAACTCGCGCGTTCAGTACACGCTGGTGTACCAATAAATACGCATCGGGCCAGTGATCGCCTTCAATGGGTAGTTGCTGGCTGTGCGTAGCTTCTCAAGCCGTTTCGTCGGTGCGAGAGACGGCTTCTGAAGATACGCATCCAACAAAAATACTCTTCACGGAGGTCTCACATGAAACCACTGGTTCGCAAAATGATGGCGCTGGCCGTGCTGACCGCAGGCGTCTTTGCTGCACACGCACAGGCAAGCGTGGTAATTGCCGGCACCCGGGTCATCTTTCCCGCTCAAGAGCGCGAAGTGACGGTTCGCTTGACCAACGATGGGAAAACGCCCGCCCTGGTACAGACCTGGGTGGATAACGGCGAGGCAAACGAGACGCCGGAGAAGATCAGCACACCGTTCCTGCTGTCGCCGCCGCTCTTCCGCCTGGACCCGAGCAAGGGGCAGACGCTGCGCCTGGTCTACACCAAGGAGCCGCTGGCGCAGGACAAGGAAAGCTTGTTCTGGCTCAACGTTCTGGAGGTGCCGCCCAAGGGTGCAGCCGAGGACGATGCCAACAAGCTGCAGATCGCTTTCCGCACACGCATCAAGGTGATCTTCCGCCCGCAGGGCCTGACGGGCAGCGCGGATGAGGCCCCGGAAAAGGTGCGCTGGGAAATCGTGCGCGATGGAAATGAGTATGTGTTGAAAGGGACCAACTCCACGCCGTACATCGTGAATCTCGGCACGCTGTCACTCAAGTCTGGCGGCAAAACGTACGACGCTGGCGCTGGCCATATCAAGCCCGGAGAGACCGCGTCATTTGCTGTGAAGGAACTGCATTCCGCCCCGGCCACGGGTTCGGAGGTGGAATACCACAGCATTAACGACTGGGGCGGCAGCGTAGCCGGCAAGCAACCAGTCGCTGCGCAAGATCATTGAGCTGCGTGTTCAACGAATCCGGGTTCCCTTAGTTTTCAGTCAACGCCTGCCTTCAACGGCAGCCGGTTTGAAAAGCAAATGTGGCAACGGTGCCATCCGCTGCAGATGTCGTAGCGGTTGATTTTCCGAATGCATCAACGGTTGATACAGGGCATCAGCGTTCTGCGCCAACCATCCTGATGACGTGATCTGCCTTACCGAAAGCACCCCAGCTTTCGGGTAGGCGAGATCCGCCTCGATTCTCCAATCCGGTTGCCAAAGCACACGCTACTGAATGCGGATCGCGCATTCAGCAGGGGGACTGCTGCCCGGCGTTATGAACGCAACGATTACTGAAATTCTTCTTGGTTGATCCACGATGAAAACTACGCGTATAACAACCAAACAAGGCCGCAGCCTCGACCTTCAGCTCAAGCCGCTGAGTGCCTTGGTGCTGAGCGTGATCGGCATGTACGCCCACGCAGAGAATGCGGCTGCAGATTCCGCTGCGCCTGAGCGCACGACGCTGGCCGCCGTTGAGTTTGAAGGCGGCTTCCTGATGAACGGTGGCCATGGCGGTATTGATGTCTCCCGCTTCGAGCAAGCCAACCCCGTTCTGCCCGGCACCTACACCGTAGACGTGTACGTCAACCAGGACCGCGTTGGCCGTGTGGACGTGCCGTTCGCATCGGTCTCGGCCCGCACCAATGCACAACCAATCTTCGATAAGGCGCTGCTGCAACGCATCGGCATCGATTTCGGCAAGCTGTCGCCGGAAGTTTCAGCAAAGCTCGCCGAAGGTCAGAGCGGTCTGTTGATCGGCGAAGCCGTTGAGAGCGCAACCAGCACGTTCGAGTTCGGCGACCAGCGGCTCGACCTGAGCATTCCGCAGGCCGCGCTGAGCCGCAGTGCGCGCGGCTATGTCAGCCCCGAATTCTGGGATTCCGGCGTCAATGTCGGCATGCTGGGCTACAACTTCAACCTGTACCACTCCAAGGTCTCGGGGCTGAGCAACTCCAGCACGCAGGGCTACCTAGGTCTCAATGGTGGCGTCAATGTTGGCGATTGGCACTTCCGCCACGACGGCTCGTACACCTTCGACTCGCAGGGTAACCGCAAGTACCAGGACATCGCCACGTATGCGCAGCGCGATCTGACCTCGCTGTCGTCCCAACTGACGATTGGCGAGACCTACACCAGCGGCGAGCTGTTCGACTCGACACCGTTCCGCGGCGTGCGAGTTGCAAGTGACGATCGCATGCTGCCCGAGTCGCTGCAGGGCTACGCGCCGACCGTACGCGGTATTGCCAACACCAACGCGCGTGTCACGATCCGGCAGAGCAACGTCATCATTTACGAAACGACGGTTGCGCCGGGCGCGTTTGAGATTACCGACCTGTACGCCACCGGCTACGGCGGCGATCTGCAGGTCTCCGTGCAGGAGTCCGACGGCAGCACGCATTCGTTCTCGGTGCCGTACGCTGCGGTGCCGCTGTCGCTGCGCCCGGGCGTGAACCGCTTCAGCGCGGTGGGTGGCACGGTGCGTGACCAGCAGTTGTCCAAAAACCCGGTGTTTGTTCAGGGTACGTGGCAACGCGGTTTCACCAACCTGTTCACGGGCTACGCAGGTGTTACGGCTGCACAAGGCTATGCGTCTGGCCTGGTGGGTGGTGCGTTCAACACGGAAATCGGGGCGATAGGCCTGGACATCACCCAGTCGACCTTGTCGCTGGGTGGTGGGCATCTGACCGGCTCCAGCGTGCGCGCGAGCTACGCCAAGAACCTCCCCGCCACCGGCACCAACATCGCCGTGGCCGCCTATCGCTACTCCACGGGCGGCTTCTTCGGGCTGAACGAGGCTATGACCGCGCGCTACGCCGATGGCGCGCAGGCATCCGCCGGCAACATGACACGCACGCGCAATCGCGCGTCGATCACACTCAGCCAGCAGTTGGGCGAGCGCCGGGGGCAGATCAACATTACCGGTTCTACCGCCGATTACTGGAACCGTGGCGGCACGGATTTGAACTACGCCGTTGCCTACGCTAACACGTATAAGAACATCGGCTACAACCTCTCGGTCATGCGCCAGCGCAATGCCCTGGGCAAGATGGATACGGTGTTCTACGCGGGTGTCAGCATTCCGCTGGGCAAGACGAATCCGGTCAGCGTTGCGGCGAATTTCTCGCGCGATACCGATGGCCGCTCGCAAGCCCAGACCACGCTGTCCGGCGCCATCGGCACGGACAAAAACCTGTCCTATGGCGTGACCGCCAACCACGCTTCCGGCGGGGTCGGGAACAACGTCACCAGCGGCAGTGCAAACATGCTCTACCGAGTCCCGGTGGGTGAGTTGTCGGGCAGCATCGGCGGCGGTACGGGGTACTCGCAGGGCTCCATTGGCGTGCGCGGCGCAGTGGTGGCGCACCCGGGCGGTATCACGCTGTCGCAACCGCTGTCCGAGACCTTCGGCATTGTCGAAGCGTCCGATGCAGAGAGCGCACGCGTGCTCAGCGCGTCTGGCGTGCGTGTGAACAGCCAGGGCTATGCGGTGGTGCCGTACCTGACGCCGTATCGCATGAACAGTGTTGAGCTGGACCCCAAGGGCCTGTCCACCGACGTGGAGCTGCAAGTCACCAGCCAGCAGGTGGCACCGCGTGCCGGTTCGGCCGTGCTGCTGAAGTACGCCACCGTGTCGGGCCGCTCGGCGGTGCTGGAGGTGGAACAGGCCAATGGGCAGCCGCTGCCGTTTGGCGCCACCGTGGTGGATGCGCAAGGCAAGGAAGTGGGTGTGGTGGCCCAGGCCAGCCGCATCTTTGCGCGCGGCTTGCAAGAGCAAGGGGCCTTGAGCGTGAAATGGGGCGATGGCGCGGCCGAGCGTTGCGACATCGACTACACGCTGCCGGCGCGCGGCAAGGGCTACAAGGCCGATACGTATCAACAAGTCCAGACGCGCTGCAAGGCGCCGATGGTGTCTACTACTTTTGATAAGGCGCGCCACTCATGAAACCGATTCGTATGCTGATACCTGGAGTTGCCGTAACTCTGGGCGCGATGTCGTTGGACGCTATGGCGGCGTGCACGATGACCCCGACTGGCGGCAGCCCATCGTCCGCTCCGCTGGTTCTCCATTTGCCCGCCTTCGATTCAGGCGCATTCGATCCGACCGTCCCGAATGGCCAAGTGCTTGCGACTCGGAAGGTGTCACTCGCTGCGGTTGGAGGAAAGATGCACTGCCCCGGCGGCATCGGGCAGATGTCCTACCGTGGCACGACCGGGGCTGCCGGTGGCGCCTTCAGTACCTACCCAACATCGATTGCCGGTGTGGGCATTCGGTTTAAGTTCACGCCGCCAACATCTATCCTCGGCTATTGGCCCCGGTCGTACAACTACGGCGGCGCAGTCAATACATCTGTCAGTACGGGGGTCAGTGTCGTGGTTGACCTAGTCAAAACCGGCCCGATTACCGCGGGGGGAAGTATCACCGGCGAGGTTGCGGGGTGGTTTGCGCAGAACGACACCAGTCAGCTAACTTCCATCGTGGTTGATGGGGCAATTATCGTGCAACCAAAAGTGCCCACCTGCACAGTGAGCACGCCATCTGTGCAGGTGCCAATGGGGGCAATTTCCACCCGAACCTTTACAGGGCTGGGCTCATCCTCTGGCGCACAGGCGTTCAATATCGGTTTGCAGTGCTCAGGTGGTGATCCCAATACGTCAACCAATGCCTATGTCACGCTGACTGACGCTACCAATCCGACCAACACATCGCAAGTGTTGTCACTGACGCCCACTTCGCAGGCAAGCGGTGTTGGTGTGCAGATCTTGAATGGCACCACCGTGCTTGGCTATGGCCCCGACTCCGCTGCACCGGGCAATACGAATCAGTGGTATGCCGGAAATATCGCGGTAGGGACGAGCAGATTCACCATCCCGCTCAGTGCGCGGTATGTGCAAACAGGTGCCACCGTCACGCCGGGCACGGCCAACGCGCAGGCAACGTTCACGATGAGCTATCAGTAATCACGCTCAATCCATGAGCGGATGACCGTTCTGCGCAGTCATTCGCGCCAACGGTAGATGTACGCATTGGCGCCGGCGAAGTATCGAGGCGCAACGAACGCGGGGCAGGCATGGGGCCGTTGCATCCGCGTGCGCCGCGTAGGGGTTGTGCGACGCATCCTTCTCTATGCTGAAAAAATCCATAGAAATGACCTTGCCACGCGGCTTTCCTGCAAAGCTGTATCCGTCACAGCTTCGATATTTTCTAACCCACTTCGCTAATTTCAAATTTCCTTCGCTACGCCAACACATGGTGTTGTTCGCGAAGTCCAAGCAACATCCCACGTCATAAGGTAAAATCTATCGATACCCCAAAGCCGATTGATTGCCATGACGCTCACCGAACTCAAGTACATCGTTGCTGTTGCGCGCGAACGCCACTTCGGGCGTGCTGCCGAAGCCTGCTTCGTTTCACAGCCGACGCTGTCGGTCGCCATCAAAAAGCTGGAAGACGAACTGGCCGTGCAGATCTTCGAGCGCGGTGCCTCGGAAGTGAGCGTTACGCCGGTGGGCGAGCAGATTGTCACCCAGGCGCAGCGGGTGCTCGAGCAGACCATGGCGATCCGTGAGATTGCCAAGCAGGGCATGGATCCGCTGGCAGGGCCGCTCCGGCTGGGGGTGATCTACACCATCGGGCCGTATCTGCTGCCCGCACTGGTCAAGCAGATGATCGATTCCGTTCCGCAGATGCCGCTGATGTTGCAGGAGAACTTCACCGTGCGGCTGGTGGAGCTGCTCAAGCAGGGCGAGATCGACTGCGCGATCATGGCCGAGCCATTTCCCGAAGCCGGCTTGATGACCGTGCCGCTGTATGACGAACCCTTCGTGGTAGCGGTGCCGCGCGGCCACGAGTTGTCCAAGGTCGACGCGGTGGACCCGGAAGCGCTCAAGCAGCAGACCATGCTGTTGCTCGGCAACGGCCATTGCTTCCGCGACCACGTGCTGGGCGTTTGCCCGGAACTGTCGCGCTTCTCGCAGAATGCCGACGGCATCCAGAAGACGTTTGAAGGCTCGTCGTTGGAAACGATCCGCCATATGGTGGCCAGCGGCGTGGGCATTACCGTGCTGCCGCGCACCTCGGTGCCGAATATGCAGCCCGCCGCGACCGATCTGCTGACCTACGTGCCGTTCCAGGAGCCGGTGCCCGACCGCCGCGTCGTGCTGGCTTGGCGCAAGAGCTTCACCCGCATCGCCGCCATCGAGGCGGTGGCCAAGGCCGTCGCGCAATGCGACCTGCCGGGCATCAAGCCGCTGCCTTTCACGCCGCTCATTCACTGAGCCGTCCCTTCCCGCCCATGTGGGGAATTGTTACGCATCAAGCATAGTTATTCCCTACTGCTGCAATTTAATCAATAAATTTCCTTTATTGATCTTCCATCCATAAACTTGGTGTTCGGGTGATGCCTGAACCATGCTTTCCCCTGGAGGCGGTGATCAGGCACGTGGCTCGCCGAGTCGCCCGCAAGCAATACGGCGCGTGACGCAAGCCAAGCAACGCGCGGATTCTCAGGAGAAAAAATCATGGCGATGGTGCGGAGGTTTGTTTCGGAATGGCAGGCCTTTGCGGGCGCGGTAGAGGCGTCGCGCACTGAGGTGCCGACCCTGGCCGGTATGCCTGGCAGCGCGGCCGACAGCCGAGGCACGCGCACTGCAGAGCATGCTCGCCTGCAACGCAAGTGGATGCGCAAGCAGATCGGTCTGGCCATCGTGGCTGCCGGCGCCATGATCGTGTTTTTGCATGGCATGGTGCAGCTGACGGCGTGATGCTCGTCATGACCAAGTGACATACTCGGAACTTGTCGCGCTGGCGGCAACCGAACCACGTGCTTAAAGCAAACGCGCATGTTCGGTTTTTCCACACCACTCTCTTTCAGGGGAATCCAGATGGCTAAAAAGAATGGCGGCGCAGCGGCCGCAGCCCAGATCAACATCGGTATTGCCGACAAGGACCGCAAGAAGATCGCCGAAGGCCTGTCGCGCCTGCTGGCCGATACGTATTCGCTTTACCTGAAGACGCACTATTTCCACTGGAACGTCACCGGCCCGATGTTCAACACGCTGCATCTGATGTTCGAGACGCAATACAACGAGCTGTGGAGCGCTGTGGACCCGGTGGCAGAACGCATTCGCGCGCTGGGCTATCCGGCCCCGGGTTCGTATTCCGAGTTTGCCAAGCTGTCGTCGATTCCGGAATCGAATGGCATTCCCGAGGCGATGGACATGGTGCGCGAGCTGGTGGCCGGCCACGAGGCTGTCACGCGCACCGCCCGCAGCCTGTTCCCGGACGTCGACAAGGCTGCCGACGAGCCGACGGCAGACCTGCTCACCCAACGCATGGACATCCACGAAAAGACGGCGTGGATGCTGCGCTCGCTGCTGGCGTAAGACCGCCTGGCAGTCGTTCCGCCACCTGATGGCAAATGGCTCGACAGCAGCAAACTCTTCCCCGCTTGGCGCGTGTTGTATTGCCGGCGGGGCCGCATCAACCCCATGACCTCAAGAGAACACAATGACTTCTGAAGCCAAATGCCCGTTTTCCGGCCATGCGCAAGCTGCTCCCCATGCCTTCGGTGGCGGTACGTCCAACAAGGACTGGTGGCCTAATCAACTGCGCGTTGATCTGCTGAACCAGCATTCTGAAAAGTCCGATCCGCTCGGCAAGAACTTCAATTACCGCGAGGCCTTCAAGTCGATCGACTATGACGCGCTCAAGGCCGACCTGCGCAAGCTGATGACGGATTCGCAGGACTGGTGGCCGGCCGACTTCGGCCACTACGGCCCGCAGTTCATCCGCATGGCGTGGCACGCCGCCGGCACGTACCGCACGGGCGACGGCCGTGGTGGCGCTGGCCGTGGCCAGCAACGTTTCGCGCCGCTCAATTCGTGGCCCGACAACGTCAACATCGACAAGTCGCGCCGCCTGCTGTGGCCGATCAAGCAGAAGTACGGTCAAGCCATCTCGTGGGCTGACCTGCTGATCCTGACCGGCAACGTGGCACTCGAAACCATGGGCTTCCGCACGTTCGGCTTTGCCGGCGGCCGTGAAGATACGTGGGAACCGGACAACGACGTCTACTGGGGCAACGAGACCAAGTGGTTGGATGCCACCCGCTACACGGGCGAACGCAACCTCGCGAACCCGCTCGCTGCCGTGCAGATGGGCCTGATCTACGTGAACCCGGAAGGCCCGGAGCATGGCCACGGTGATCCGCTTGCCGCGGCCAAGGACATCCGCGAAACCTTCGCCCGCATGGCGATGGACGATGAGGAAACCGTGGCGCTCATCGCCGGTGGCCACACCTTCGGTAAGACCCATGGCGCCGGCCCCGCCAGCCACGTGGGCGCGGATGTTGAAGGCGCACCGATCGAGGCGCAGGGCCTGGGCTGGGCAAGCACCTTCGGCTCCGGCAAGGGCGCTGATGCAATCGGCAGCGGGCTGGAAGTCACCTGGACGCAGACGCCTGCGCAATGGAGCAATTACTTCTTCGAGAACCTGTTCAAGTACGAATGGGTGCAAGAGAAGAGCCCCGCTGGCGCGCTGCAATGGGTGGCAAAGGACGCCGAGGCGATCATCCCTGGCCCCGCCGCGGATTCGCCCAAGCGCAAGCCGACCATGCTGACGACCGACCTGTCGCTGCGCTTCGACCCGGTCTACGAGAAGATCTCGCGCCGCTTCCTGGACAACCCGCAGGCGTTTGCCGAGGCTTTCGCACGTGCCTGGTTCAAGCTGACGCACCGCGACCTGGGTCCGAAGTCGCGCTACGTGGGCCCGGAAGTGCCGCGTGAGGACCTGATCTGGCAAGACCCGCTGCCGGCCGCAACGCACAAGCCAACCGAAGCGGATATCGCCGATCTCAAGGCGAAGATTGCCGCCTCGGGCCTGTCGGCATCGGAATTGGTTGCGGTGGCCTGGGCTTCGGCGTCGACCTTCCGCGGTTCGGACAAGCGTGGTGGCGCCAACGGTGCGCGCATCCGCCTGGCACCGCAGAACGATTGGGCGGTCAACCAAGCCGTGGCAGGCACGCTGGCCAAGCTGGAAGCCATCCAGAAGGCCTCGGGCAAGGCATCGCTGGCCGACGTGATCGTGCTGGCGGGCAGCGTGGGCATTGAGCTGGCGGCCAAGGCTGCGGGCAAGAGCATCACCGTGCCGTTCACGCCGGGCCGTGTCGACGCCACGCAAGAGCAGACCGACGCAGCATCGTTCGGGCCGCTCGAGCCGGTGGCCGACGGCTTCCGCAACTATCAGAAGACGCAGTTTGCGGTGCCGGCCGAAGTGCTGTTGATCGACAAAGCACAGTTGCTCACGCTCACCGCGCCGGAGCTGACCGTGCTGATTGGCGGCCTGCACGCCATCAACATCAACGCCGATGGCAGCCAGCACGGCATTCTGACCGCCACGCCGGGCGCGCTGACGAACGACTTCTTCGTCAACCTGCTCGACATGAGCACCGAATGGAAGCCGGCCGGCGACATCTATGAAGGCGTCGACCGCAAGACGGGCGAGAAGAAGTGGACCGGCACGCGTGTTGACCTGGTCTTCGGCTCCAACTCGATCCTGCGCGCGCTGGCCGAGGTGTACGGCAGCGCAGACGGCAAGGACCGCTTCATCAGCGAGTTCGTGGCTGCGTGGGTCAAGGTGATGAACCTGGACCGTTTCGATCTGGCTGCGTAACGTACTTTCGGCCGGACTAAAATGGCGCCTTGCCTCGTGCAGGCGCCATTTTTCTTTTGGTGATTCCCATGCAGTCGTCCGCCGCCCAACCCAGCCGTCTTGTGCTCTATGCGCGCCTCATGCGCATGGACAAACCAATCGGCACGGTGCTGCTGCTGTGGCCGACGCTGTGGGCGTTGTGGATGGCGGCCGATGGGCATCCACCGGTTTCCTTCGTGTTGATTTTCGCGGTCGGCACGTTTCTCATGCGTTCAGCCGGCTGCGCTGTCAACGACTGGGCCGACCGGGATTTCGACAAGCACGTCAAACGTACCAAGGAGCGGCCGATCACCGCCGGCTTGATCGCCCCATGGGAGGCGCTGGCCGTGGCGGCTGTGCTGTCCATCATCGCCTTCACGCTGATCCTGCCGCTCAATGCGTTGACCAAGTGGATGTCGGTTGCCGCCATTGTGATTGCTGGCACGTATCCGTTCTTCAAGCGCTTCTTTGCGATTCCGCAGGCGTATCTGGGGATTGCGTTTGGCTTTGGTATTCCGATGGCGTACGCGGCGGTACAGGATCAGGTGCCCGTGCTGGCGTGGCTGATGCTCATCGGCAATGTGTTCTGGGCCATTGCGTATGACACCGCCTATGCGATGGTGGATCGGGATGATGATCTGCTCATCGGCATCAAGACTTCTGCCATTACCTTCGGCCGCTTTGATGTGGCGGCGATCATGCTGTGCTATGTGGCGTTCTTCGGGATCATGGCGTGGGCGGGCCATGTGATGGGGCTCGGGGTGGCGTATTGGATCGGGTTTGCTGCGGCTGTGGCGTTGGCGCTTTGGTATTACCCGATGCTGCGGACGCGGGATCGGATGAAATGCTTTTTTGTGTTCCGGCATAACAATTGGCTGGGGGCTTGTTTGTTTGCTGGGGTGGCGGTGGCTTACTTGATGCGGTGAGTTGGTTTTTATTGGCCCGGTGGTCCATCCCTTGTTTCATCCCCTGCCGGGGCTGAGTCACTTTCTTTGGTCTTGCCCAAAGAAAGTAACCAAAGAAATGCGCGCCCGAGATGGCGACACCCCCTTGAATTTTTGTGACCGTGCGGGGAAGGAGGCAAACTCGCTTCGCTCAGACAGGCCTCCTTCCTTTATCCGCCCGCTCACAAAAATTCAAGGCGCCATCTAGGGCAGAACGTCAAAAGACAAAAAACAAAGGCCAACCCGTCGTGAGGTTGGCCTTGTCGTTTGGGCTGGTACCCAGAGGGTTTGGTTTTTTTCCTTTGACTTTCCTGCCCTATGCGGCGCCTTGAATTTCTGTTGCAAGGAGGAAAAAGGAAGGGAAACTGTCTGAGCGAAGCGAGTTTTTCCCTTCCCCTCCTTGCGACATAAATTCAAGGGGAAGTCGCCGCATCGGGCGCGCCTTTCTTTTGCTTACTTTTCTTTGGAAGACAAAGAAAAGTGAGTCGGCCCCGGCAGGGGACGATACCGGGGATGGACCACTCAGCTTCAATCCTGCCCGAATTCTTCACCCATCTCTTTACCGCGCGCGGCGGCAGCATGCATGGCACGTACAAACGCGGCCTTGATGCCAGCGCCCTCCATCGAAGTCAGCGCTGCGTAGGTCGTCCCGCCCTTGGACGTCACGCGCTCGCGCAATACCTCAACCGGCTCGGTCGACTGGCCCGCCAGCGTGGCCGCGCCAATAAACGTTTCCACGGCCAGCGTGCGGCCGTCTTCCGCTGACAAGCCCAGTTCCTGCGCCGCCTGCTGCATCGCCTCGATGAAATAGAAAACGTAGGCGGGGCCGCTGCCCGAGATGGCCGTCACGGCGTCAATCTGTGCCTCGGCAGGCACCCAAACGCTCTTGCCGACAGCATTGGCGATGGCGCTGGCCGTGGCGCGATCCGCTTCAGACAGGCCGGCGTTGGCCGCCAAACCTGTCATGCCCAAGCCCGACAGCGCGGGCGTATTCGGCATCGCCCGCACGACACGTGCGTGTCCATTCAGCCAGCGCGACAGATCCTGAATGCGGATGCCCGCCGCCACTGACAGCACCAGGCTGTTACCCAGATGCGGCGCCAGTTGTGCGCACACCTCGCGCATCTGCTGCGGCTTGACGGCCAGGACGATCACGTCGCGGTCGGCCAATTCAGCGCCGGGTGCGGCGGCTGCGCGGGCGCCCCAGGTTTGCTCCGCGCGCGCACGGGCCGCTTCGGTTGGGTCTACCACCACGATGTTGGCGCCGTGCGCACCCTTGGCGATCAGGCCGCCGATGAGGGCCGCCGCCATGTTGCCGCCGCCGATGAAGCCGAGTTTCAGAGTGTCGAGCATGAGAGTGGGGGTGTGAGAGAAAACAGGAATTCAGGCGGGTGCGTTGGCATAGTGCCGCGCGCCAAAGATGGCGCTGCCGACGCGCACAATGGTGGCGCCTTCGGCAATCGCGTCTTCCAGATCGGCGGACATGCCCATCGATAGCGTATCGAGCGGGATGCCGGCCTCGCGCAGTTGATCGGCCAGGGTTCGCAGATCCGCGAAGGGCTTGCGCTGGGCGACAGGGTCATCGCTGGGTTCGGGCACGGCCATCAGGCCGCGCAACTGTAGGCGGGGCAGGGCCGCCACGGCGCGTGCCACGGCAAGCACCTCGTCGAAGTCGGGCAGCAGCCCGTGCTTGCTGGCCTGGCGGCTGATGTTGATTTCCAGGCAGACCTGCAAGGGCGGCAGGCTTTCAGGGCGCTGGGCCGACAGGCGTTCAGCAATTTTGAGCCGGTCGACGCTATGCACCCAATCAAAGCGCTCGGCTACGGCACGCGTCTTATTGCTCTGCAGCGGGCCGATGAAATGCCAGCCGATTGGATCAGCGCTGGTGCGCAGATCGGCCAGCGCGTCGATCTTGGCAATGCCTTCCTGCACGTAGTTTTCGCCGAAAAGGCGTTGCCCAGCGGCGTGGGCGGCGCGCACGGCATCGGCATCGAAGGTCTTGGAAACGGCCAGCAATGTGACACCGGCAGCATCGCGCGAAGCCAGTGTGCAGGCCGTTGTGATCCGTTGACGCACGGCTTGCAAGTTGGCGGCGATTACAGACATAATCCGGCGACGTTTGTTACAAATAAACAAGGCTGCGGCACGTTGTCAACAACGGCTGGCAGCCCCCGGGATGCGCCATTGCGACGCCTGGGCGACATAAAAAAAGTCGGGGGTCATTATAAGATGGACATCGCGCAGCTTCTGGCCTTCTCGGCCAAGAACAAGGCGTCGGACTTGCACTTGTCGGCCGGCTTGCCGCCGATGATCCGGATCCACGGCGATATGCGCCGGATCAACGTGCCGCCGCTCACGCACCAAGACGTGCACGCCATGGTGTACGACATCATGAGCGACGGGCAGCGCAAGGTCTACGAAGAAAACCTGGAAGTCGACTTCTCGTTTGAGATCCCGGGGCTTTCGCGTTTCCGGGTCAACGCGTTCAACCAGAACCGCGGCGCTTCGGCCGTGTTCCGGACGATTCCGTCGAAGGTGCTCTCGCTGGATGACCTGAAGGCGCCGGCTGTGTTTGCCGACTTGGCGATGAAGCCGCGCGGTCTGGTGCTCGTCACGGGCCCGACCGGTTCGGGCAAGTCGACCACGCTGGCCGCGATGGTGAACCACCGCAACGAAAACGACATGGGCCACATCCTCACGGTGGAGGACCCGATCGAATTCGTGCACGAATCCAAGAAAAGCCTGATCAACCAGCGCGAGCTGGGGCCGCACACGCACTCGTTCGCCAACGCGCTGAAGTCGGCACTGCGTGAAGATCCGGACGTGGTCCTGGTCGGCGAATTGCGTGACCTGGAAACCATTCGTCTGGCACTTACCGCGGCGGAAACCGGCCACTTGGTGTTCGGCACGCTGCACACCAGCTCGGCTGCCAAGACCATCGACCGGGTCGTCGACGTGTTCCCGTCGGATGAGAAAGAGATGGTCCGGACCATGCTTTCCGAATCGCTGGAAGCCGTGATCTCCCAGACGCTGCTCAAGACACGCGACGGCTCGGGTCGGATTGCAGCGCACGAGATCATGATCGCCACGCCAGCCATCCGGCACTTGGTGCGCGAGAATAAGATCTCGCAGATGTACTCGATGATGCAGACCAGCAGCGGCATGGGCATGCAGACGCTCGACCAGTGCCTGGCAGAGCTCATCAAGCGCTCGGCGATCAACTACGCGGATGCGCGCGCCATCGCCAAGAACCCGGACGCGTTCGCGAACTGACACTGACGCGCTAACCGACGACGGTTGGCGCGCAATCCATTTCTTCAGGAGGGGCACGCCATGCTGGACCGCGAAGCCGCCACCAAATACATCCACGAACTCTTGCAGTTGATGGTGAACAGCCGTGGCTCGGACTTGTTCATCACCTCCGACTTTCCGCCCGCCATCAAGGTGGACGGCAAGGTCACGCCGATCTCGCAGCAGCCGCTGAACGCAGGGCAGGCGCTGGGCTTGGTCAAGTCGATCATGAACGACAAGCAGTTGCGCGAGTTCGAAGAGAGCTCTGAGTGCAACTTCGCCATTACGGCGCCGGGGGCGGGGCGCTTCCGCGTGTCGGCGTTCATGCAGCAGGGCCGCGCTGGCATGGTGCTGCGGACCATCAATTCGAAGATCCCCACGCTGGGCGAGTTGGATCTGCCGCCGATCCTCAACGAGATCGTGATGAGCAAGCGCGGGCTGGTGATCATGGTCGGCGCCACGGGCTCGGGCAAGTCGACCTCGCTGGCGGCGATGGTGGGCCATCGCAACGCGAATTCATACGGCCACATCATCACGATTGAAGACCCGGTGGAATACGTGCACACGCACCAGAACTGCGTAGTGACGCAGCGCGAGGTGGGCGTGGATACCGAGTCGTGGCACGTGGCGTTGAAGAACACGCTGCGCCAGGCGCCGGACGTGATCCTGATCGGCGAAATCCGGGATCGCGACACGATGGAATACGCCATCCAGTACGCGGAAACCGGCCACCTGTGCCTGGCTACGCTGCACGCCAACAGCTCGAACCAGGCCATCGACCGGATCATCAACTTCTTCCCCGAGGAGCGGCGTCAGCAGTTGTTGATCGACCTGTCATTGAACCTGCGCGCGATGATTGCGCAGCGCCTGTTGCCGCGCAAAGGCAAGAAGGGGCGCGTGCCTGCGGTGGAGATCATGCTCGGCACGCCTTTGGTGCAGGACCTCATCTTCAAGGGCGAGGTGCACGAGTTGAAGGAGGTCATGAAGAAATCCCGCGAGCAGGGGATGATCTCGTTCGACCAAGCGCTGTTCGAGTTGTACGAGGCAGACAAGATCACCTACGAAGATGCGCTGCGCAACGCCGACTCGCTGAACGATCTGCGCCTGCAGATCAAGCTGCACAGCAAGCGCGGTGGCCAGACCGATCTGTCGGCCGGCACCGAACACCTCAATGTGGTCTGATGTGCGCGATGTGATGCGCCAAAACAACTACACCATTTGAGGTAATTTGCGGCGCATAACGTTTGCGCCGCTTCCCGAATCCCCCACGCTTCATCTCCATTCCTTAATATTTGCTGAGAATTGCCGTATAAACCGGCGGGCGCGTCTGTGCAGTCACTTGATGGACGCGCTACAAAACGATAAGCAACAGCAAATCCGGGTGGGTGAACAACGTGGCAAGCAAGCCTGTATGCGAGCGGGGCGAGCGCGCGCCTGTGGCGCGGGGTTTTACGCTGATCGAGGTCATGATCACGGTGGCGATCGTGGCCATTCTGACGGCCATCGCCTATCCCTCGTACGTCAGTTACATCGTGCGCTCCAACCGTGCGGCGGCCGAGTCCTACATGCAGGAAGTGGCTGCGGCACAAGAGCGCTTCCTGCTCGACAACCGGGCCTATGCGTCTGACCTCGCGACGTTGCAATACGCCAGCAACGTGCCGGCCAACGTTGCGCCCAACTACACGTTCTTGCTAAGCGCCAGCAGCACGCCGCCTTCCTACCAGCTCACCGCCAGCCCGCAGGGTGCGCAACTCGCGAACGACACCGCGTGCGGCAAGCTCACCCTGACGAACACCGGTGCCAAGAGCGCCACCGGCACGGCGTCGAACTGCTGGAAGTGAGCCATGGACATGTCGCGCAAACCGCATCGCCCAGCCGAGTCGCTCTGTCGGGGCTTCACGCTCACGGAACTGATGGTCACGCTGGCCATTCTGGCCATCCTCGTGGTGGTGGCCGTGCCGTCCTTTTCGAGCCTGATCGCCACGCAGGCCACGCGCAACGCCTCGTTCGATCTGTCCTCGGCGATGGCGCTGGCACGCAGCGAGGCCGTCAAGCAGAACACCACGGCCACGGTTTCCACCCTTTCCACCACCAGCACCTGGGCGACCGGCTGGGTGCTGACCGTGAACAGCGCCGTCGTGCGCACGTTCGGGCCCTACAACGGCGTCACCATCACGCCCAGCAGCGGCAACACGCTGGCTTTCGGCAACGATGGCCGGCCCACCGCGGGCACGGCCACCTTCCAGGTCACGCCGAGCGGGCAAGGGCAGTCCATCTCGCCGGCGTGCGTGCAGGTGGGCGGCACCGGCCGGGTCGCCATTGTGCCGGGAGCGTGCTCATGAGGCCCGCTATGCGCTTGCATCGTCGTGCGCAACAACGCGGCACCACGCTGATCGAGATCCTCATCTCGGTGGTGATTCTGCTGGTGGCCCTGCTGGGCGCGGCCGGCATGATGGCGCGCTCCAACCAGTCGGAGATGGAGTCGTACCAACGTGAACAGGCGTTGACCCTGCTGCAGGACATGACGGCGCGGCTTAACGCCAACCGGCAGGCCGCCGTGTGCTATGCCGTGGCCGGCGCGACCACCACGGCGGGCAATGGCGGCATGTCCGCACCCACCTGTGCAACGGGCACGGCTGCCCAGCAAGCCACCGTCGCGGCAGACCTGGCTGCGTGGAACACGGCCTTGCTCGGCACCGCAGAGAGCACCGCCAGCGGCACCATCGCCGTGGGCGCCATGATCGGCGCGCGCGGCTGCATTGAAGCGGTGGACACCACCAATCAGATCTACCGCATCACCGTGGCGTGGCAGGGCTTGGTCAAGACGACGGCGTCGTCGTTGCCATGTGGCAGCGGCAGCTTTGGCAATGAAGCCTACCGCCGTGCTATCAGCGTGCAGGTCCGCATGGGGGTGCTGTCATGAGGCGGATGCACGGCACGCTACGCCGGCAGCGCGGCATCTCGCTGATCGAGCTGATGGTCGGCATGACGCTGGGTCTGCTGCTGCTGGCGGCGCTGTCCAGCCTGTATGCATCGACCTCGCAGTCGCGCGTGCAACTGGGCAACAGCGCCACCCAGATCGAGAACGGCCGCTACGCGCTCGACGTCATCAATCAGGAAGTCGGGCTGGCGGGTTACCTCGGCGGTTTGAACCTGCGCGGTACGTCGGCGATCTCCACCCCAGACGTCTGCTCAATGGCCACCAATGCGCTGGGCTTTAGCAACAGCCCGGCGACCGTGCCGGTGGCCATCTATGGCTACGCAGCGGGCAGCAACCCGGCAACGTGCCTGCCCAATCTGTCGAGCAACTCCGAAATTCTAGTGGTGCGGCGCGTGTCCACTACCGCGGCGACGCTCGCCACTATGGCGGCCGGGCAGGCGTATCTGCAGGATTCCTTCTGCACGACAGATGCCGCGCCGTTCGTGTTCAGCAGCACCGCCACGGACTTCACGTTGAACGACAAGACCTGCAGCAACAAGGCTGAACTCCGCCAAGCGAGCGTGCGGGCTTTCTACATCGCCACGTGCGACCTGTGCAATGGCAGCGACAACGGCGTCCTCACGCTCAAGGTGGCGGAGCTGTCCGGCGGCGCCATGCAGGTGAAGTCCATCGCCCAGGGCATCCAGGACGTGCATTTCGCGTATGGCGTGGATGTGGATGGCAACGGCTCGCCCGATTGCTATGTCGCTGACCCCGGTGTCGACAACAACGCGATCTGCAACAACGTGGGCGGCTACAACTGGACCACGTCTGCCACCAACAACTGGAACAACGTCACGGCCGTGCGCGTGAACGTGCTCGCCAGCACGCTCAAGCCATCACCCGGCTGGACGGATAACCGGACCTATGACCTGGGGCGCGGCAACAACGTCAAGTCCGGCCCCTTCAACGACGGCTACAAACGACATGTCTACGCGGAAGTGGCGCGGGCAGTCAATGTGGCCGGCCCTCGGGAGTAAGCCATGCGGCGCTTAGTGGTACGCCAATCGGCACGCCGGTCAGCACGTCAGTCAGGCGTGACCCTCGTCGTCACGCTGATCTTCCTGGCGATCTTCATGGCCGTGGTTGTGATGATCATGAATTCGAGCGTCATCAACACCAAGATCGCCGCCAACCAGCAGTACGGCGTAGAGGCGCGCGGTGCTGCGCAGCAGGGCATCGAGCAGGTCATCAGCCAGGACTTCACGGCCAACCCCGTCGCCACCAGCGTGCCGGTGGATGTGAACGGCGACGGCAAGCCCGACTACACGGCGCAAGTGGCCGCGCCTCAATGCCTGGCAACCAAACAGATTGCCGATACGCAACTGACGACCGACCCCACCAACGCCAACTACGCCGCGGATTCCTCATGCTTCAGCGGCGTCAACAACAACTCGGACACCGGCATCCTGACCACCGCCGGCACGCCCGGCGGCATGTCGAACTGCAGCGCAACGCAGTGGGACGTGGCCGCCAGCGTCAACGATGCCAACGCGACGAGCGTCAGCACCACGCTGCACCAAGGTGTTGCCGTGCGCGTCTTGACCGGTACCGCCTGCCCCTAAGCCTGACCGCTACACAGCCAGGAAGAATCACCATGCGCTCCATTGCCCAACGACTTGCCCTGACCGCCGCAGCCGCACTCGCGCTTGTGCTCGGCGCCGCTCAGCCAGCGGGCGCCGAAGACATCGACTTGTACACCGGCCTGCAGCAGAACGCCGGCAAGCCCAACGTGCTGATCGTCTTTGACGATGGCGCCAACTCCGACGCCAATGCCAGCTTTACGTGCAATGCCACGGGTCTGACCGTTGCCAACCCGACAAAGAGCTCCGGTGCGGAACAGTGCGCACTCTATGGCGCCGCACAGTCGATCGCGAACAACGCAGCACTGCTGGGCAACGTCAACCTCGGCCTGATGATGTTCGACCCGAAGAGCCCGGGCGGGTTGTTTACGTTTCCGAGCGCGAACCCAAAGTCGTCGCAGACGCTGCAGTTGATGGACGGTGCTGGCGTGACCAGCTTTTTGTCCTACATGCAGAACCAGTTCCCCAACGACTTGAACGGCAACAACGTGCAGACCTCCGGCGCCATGCAAGAGGCCTGGGCGTTCTATGCCGGCTACAAGAACACGGGGGTGACGGGGCTGTCGGGCACCAAGTACACGTCGCCCATCACCAATCCGTGCCAGCGCAATTTCGTCATCTACATCGGCAACGCCACCAACAGCGGCCACCCCGCCGAGAGCGACACGCAGATGTACAACGCGCTGGCCGCCGCCGTACCCACACCCACATCGGCACAGCTCTCGCAGATTGCGATCAACAGCAAGTACGCGGGCAACTGGGGCGATGAGTGGGCGCGCTACATGTACCAGAGCGACCTGCAGGGCACGGCCAACACGGCCAACCCGCAGAACATCATCACCTACGCCATCACGGTGACGGACGGCAAGAACCAGGACTACGTCGACTTCGACAACAGCATGGCCACGAATGGCGGCGGCAAGGCCTATACCGTCCAGTTGGGGGACGTGCAGGCACTGCAAGATGCATTGCTGTCGATCCTGAATGAAATCCAGGCCGTGAACAGCGTGTTTGCGTCGGTCAGCTTGCCGGCCGCCGTGAATACGCAAGGCCAGTTCCTGAACCAGGTCTATATCGGCATGTTCCGCCCCGATGCCAGCGCCTCACCGCGCTGGATGGGGAACCTCAAGCAGTACCAGGTTGGGTACGACACGAACGGCAACCTCCAACTGGTGGATGCGGTCGGCAAAGCTGCGCTCAGCAATGCGGGCACCGGTTTCATGTCGCCCAATGCCGTCAGCTTCTGGACGGCGGACCCGCCGCTCTCGTTCAGTTCAAGCGGGTATGGCAGCAGCCTCACCAACTGGCCGGCCAAGGGCTTCTGGCAGAACAGTCCATCCAGTAAGGGGTGGGCATTCGATTCGCCCGACGGCGAGGTCGTGGAGAAGGGCGGTGCCGGCGAAATGCTGCGTGCGCAATTCCTGACCAGCCAAGCCGGCCGCACGCTGCTGACTTGCAACGGTGTGGGCACGTGCCCCACCACCAAGGCCATGCCGACTTTCGACACGGCCAACACTTGGCTGGCTGGCACGTCAGGGTTGAACGCCATCAATTCATACAACGGTACCAACGGCGCCCCCACCATTACATCGAGCGAGCAAACCAACTTCATCAACTGGGTGCGCGGTCGCGATGTCTTTGCGCTGGACGGCTCTACCGTAGCCGGGCAGGAAGCGGAGACGGGGCCTGGCTCGCCTGTGACGATTCGGCCGTCGATCCATGGTGACGTGCTGCATTCGCGTCCGGTGGTGGTGAACTACGGTGGCACCACGGGCGTCGTGGTGTATTACGGCGCCAACGACGGGGTCTTCCACGCCATCAACGGTAACCAGACCATGGGTATCAACGGCGTGCGCCCGGGTGGAGAGCTTTGGGGCTTCATTCCGCCCGAGTTCATCGGCAAGCTGAGCCGCCTGTATGCCAACTCGCCGGAAGTGAAGCTTTCCACCACGCCAAACGGCATTACGCCCACGCCCACCCCGCGTGACGACTTCTTCGACGGCAGTACGACCGTCATGCAAGACCAGCGCAACGCGAGCAGCCCGCGCACGATCATCTACCTGACCGCACGGCGCGGTGGCAGCCTCGTCTACGCGATGGACGTGACGGACCCGCTCAACCCGCGCTATCTGTGGTCGCGCAGCAATAGCGATATTCCGGAACTGGGGCAGACGTGGTCCAAGCCGCGCCTGATGCGTGCGGCGGGCTACGCCAATCCGCTGCTGATCATGGGGGCCGGCTATGACGCGGCCTCCGAAGACAGCGACCCGGCGCCCGGCACCGACACGATGGGCCGCGGCATTGTGGTGCTCGATGCCTATACCGGCACGCCGGTGTGGAGCGCACTGGCCAACTGCGCTGGCGTGGCGGGTGTGTGCGTCAAGAACAGCGGCCTGACCCGTTCGATCGCCTCCGATGTCACGGTGGTCGACCGCACCGGCAGCGGCTATATCCAGATGGCCTATGTGGGCGATGTGGGCGGCAACATTTGGCGCGTGGACTTCCAGCCCACCGCCGGCAATGCCCCCGCCAACTGGACGCTGACGCTGTTCGCCACGCTGGGCGGGGCAGCCAATACCAACAACGCGCGCAAGTTCTTCTACGCGCCCGATGTGGTGCCAACGTCTGGCTTCAACGCCGTCATGGCGGGTACGGGCGACCGTGAGCACCCGCTGTATTCGGCGTCTTCTGCGCCCGGCACGGCCTACAACGTGGTCAACCGGTTCTACATGCTCAAGGACCCGAACCTCGGTGCCATGCCCGCAAGCTGGACGCCGTTGACCGAGGCGAACCTCGTCGACGCCACCTCCACGGCCTACACCGGGCTCGGTTCGGGTTTCTACATCACGCTGCCCAACCCCGGAGAGAAGGTCGTGAACGCGCCGCTCACGGTGGCTGGTTACACCACGTTCGGTACCAATACCCCTGCGGTTCCCAGTGCTGGCGCGTGCTATCCGAACCTGGGCATCGCCCGCACCTACTCGGTCAGCTTCCTGACGGGCGCGGGCCAGAACCCCAATCGGTCGGTGGTGCTCGATGGCGGTGGTTTCCCGCCTTCCTCCGTGTATGGCGTGGTGCTGGTCAACAACGGTAGTGGCACGTCGTCGGTGCCGGTGTGCTTTGGCTGCGGTAACCAAAGCGGAACGGGCGGCGGTGGTTCTGCGCTGGCGCCGGTCAAGGTCACCCCGACCGGCCTTGGTAAGCGCAAGCGCACCTTCTGGTACTCCAACTCCGACAAGTAGCGTCTCCAACGGCCCGCCCAGCGCGGGCCGCTACAATTCGAGCCACGCGCGGAGCGCCCCTGTTTCCGCCGACACCCGGAGAGCGCCATGAGCAACGTCTACGCATTCGAAGCCGATTCCCTGACGGGCCAGCGCGTGCCGTTGTCGCAGTACAAAGGCAAGGTCCTGCTGATCGTGAATACGGCGAGCAAGTGCGGGTTCACGCCGCAGTACGCCGGGCTGGAGGCCGTGTACAAACAGCTACACGACAAGGGCCTGGAAGTGCTCGGTTTTCCGTGCAACCAGTTCGGCAAGCAGGAGCCGGGTGGCGCGGACGAGATCGGCGCGTTCTGCGAGAGGAATTACGGCGTGTCGTTCCCGATGTTCGACAAGATCGACGTGAATGGCGCGAACGCACACCCGCTCTACAAGTGGCTGACCGCTGAGAAGCCCGGCGTGCTCGGCATCGGCGCCATCAAATGGAACTTCACCAAGTTCCTGCTGCGCCGCGACGGCACGGTCTACAAGCGCTATGCGCCGCTAACCAAGCCAGAGGAAATCGCCAGCGATATTGAAACGCTGCTGGCAGAGCCCGATCCTGTCGCCGCCAACTGAGCCCTGAAGGCGTCCTGGCGGGGCGCAAAAGGCGAAGCCCTGGGAGTTTGACGATTCAAACCGTCGCGAATCCCGGGTTGCATCGACCCAACAAGTGACGATTACGCATCGGGGGAGGGCTATTGACACTGGTTGGCCGCATCCTCCATGATTGCGAGCGTTAAGGCTTGAAGCCGTATCTGCCGATATCACAGGCAGAAGAATCAAAAGAACGTAATCGGGTAATCGGGAATGGCGCATCTTTCACGAAGATGCGTTTGTCGTTTCAAGCAGCCGGGGGGCTATATGCACAGGGTCAAAGTCACGCCTTCGCCGTCGATCATTCTGCGGCGGTACTGACATGTCCGCGCCGCTCTGCTCCAACGCAAGCGTGCCGCGTAACTCCGATGTAGCAGGTCCCTCTTCAGCGAGAAGAGGGCGGCTGCGTCCGGCAATTGCGCGCGCTTCGGGGTTCACGCTGGTCGAACTCATGATCACGGTAGCTATCGTGGCCATCCTTGGCATGATTGCGTATCCCAGTTATACGGACTACGTCATGCGTGGCAAGCTGGCCAACGTGACGAACATGCTCGCGGGTATTCGCGCGCAGATGGAGCAGTATTACCAAGACAATCGCACCTACGCCGCAGTCGGGACGTTCACTCCACCCTGTCAGGCGATTTCGGCTGTGGCCGAGTTTTCGTTGGCTTGCAACATCACGAATAACGGTAATAGCTACGCGATGATTGCCACGGGCTCCGGAACAACGACCGGCTTCACCTACACAGTCAATGAAGCAAACGTTCAGGCGACGACTGCGGCCCCCCGCGGCTGGAACACTTCCACGACCTGTTGGGTAACCAAACGGGGCCAGTCGTGCTGATGGGCGTCGGCGCTCAGCGCCGCGGCTTCACGCTGGTCGAATTGCTCGTCACAGTTTCCCTGTTTGGCCTTCTGGCGGTCTTGGCGGCGCCCAGTTTTTCGAGCTGGATTCAGGATGCGCAGGTGCGCACTGCGGCCGAGTCTCTGCAGAACGGACTACGCGTGGCACAAGCCGAAGCCACACGCCGCCATCGACAAGTGGCGTTCGTGCTGACCAACAGTGCGCCAGCCGCCGGTGCAGCAGCAGTGACTGCCGGAGCGGCAGCACAAGTCAGTGGCAAGTACTGGGTCGTGACGGTCATCGCGAACCCGCTTGCCAATAAGCTCAACAACACGACCGCGACGCCGGTCGACGGCACGGACGTCAATACCAACCTGATGGTTCAAAGCGGTGCGCTGGGTGCGACTGCGCCCAACGCGCAGGTTAGCGTCGCGCCGCAGCAGGCTGCGATCTGCTTCAATTCATTGGGTCGGCTAACCACGCTGAATGACGGCACGTACAACTGCACTGTTCCTGCCGCCGGCACGGTGACTTACACCATCACGAACAGCCGGTTCCCGTCTGCGCGGGCGCTGAATGTGAACGTGAGCCTTGGCGGATTGATCCGTGTGTGCGATCCGAATAAGTCTCTATCGCAAGGTAGTCCAGATGCGTGCGCATAACCCCGCTTCGAACAGGGCCAGGCGCAACCGACGATCGGAGAGCGGAATGACGCTCGTCGAGGTGCTGATTGCGATGTTGCTGCTGACTGTGGCGTTGATGGCCATGGTGATGGCACAGGTCCGGGCCTCGCAGGTGTCGCTGGATGCCGAGGACCGCAATCGGGCGGCTCTGCTCGCCAATGAGCTCGCGAGCATGATGTGGCAAAACCACACGATCAATTTGCCCGCCTCATCAGTCGCCGCGTGGCAAACGATGGTGGGCACCAACGTGAGCTACCGGAGCGCCACCGCATCGAGCCCGGTAGGCAGCGGGCTGGGCGGTCTGCCCAATGGTACGGGGACGGTTGCCGTCGATAACACGACCAATATCGCGACGATCACCGTCACGTGGCAGGCGCCGTCTCACGGTGTTAACGCGACCGCCGGTATGAGCAGTACGAGCAAGTACGTGACGCAGGTGGTGCTGCCGTGATCGCCAGAACTTCAACCAAGCGGCCCTTGCGCGCCGCTCGCCAGACCGGTCTCAGCCTGATTGAGCTGATGGTGGCGTTGGTCGTCAGCATGGTCATCGTGGGTGCGGTGTTTGGCCTGATGAGTGTGTCGGAAGGGCGCAAGCGCACCACGATGTCGGTCAACGACATTAACCAAAGCGGCGTGTTCGCCCTGTACCAGTTGGATAAGGCGATTCGCAGTGCGGGGTCGGGCTATTCGCAGAACTGGCCGCTGACCTATGGCTGCCGCCTCAATGTCTATTTATCCGGGAACAAGGACCAGATCCTCCCGTTGCCGACCAGGGTTCCCGCGCCGTTTGACAAGCTTGCGACGCAGTTGGGCGGGTTCCGGTTGGCCCCGCTCTTGATCGTGCAGAACGGCACGCCGCTGACCGCAGGAAGTTCTGACGCGATCATCACGATGGCGGGCAATGCCGGCTATGGCGAGATTCCGACTGAGTTTTCCAATACGGCGCCGACGGTTTCCGGAAGCGTGGTGAACCTCAGCCTGATCAACACCATGACCTTCAACGCGGGCAACCTCGTGCTCGTGGCGGACCGCAATAACACGGCGGGCAACGTACAGCCCTGCTATATCGGGCAGGTGCAGGCCGGCTTTACTGGCAGCGTGGCAGTACAACTGCCGCTGGCCGGTGCCTATGATGCATCAGTGGGCCTGGATGGCAACGCGGGTAGCGTCTCGGCAACAGGCGTGGCTATGAACCTCGGCAATGTCGGCGGGGGCAACTTGCCGGCCTTTGGCGTGTATGGGGTAGGCGCCAATAACACCTTGATGTTCTACGACCTGCTGCAATCGGGGGGCAACGGTTATAACGCAATCCCGCTTGCCGACGGCGTGATGGAAATGCATGCCCTGTACGGCATCGATCCGAACAACACCGGCAACGTCAGCTGGCAAGCCCCGACGGGCGCATTCGACGCGGCAACGCTGTCCAACGGCTCGCAGACCGCGGCGGCCAATCTCTATGCGATCAAGGCGGTGCGGATTGCCTTGATCCTGCGGACGTCGTTGCCGGAGCGCGCACAGCAACTGGTTGGGAATGCCAGCGCCGCCACTGCAACGGGCGTGGTCAGCCCCGGGCCGCTTGTGCTGTTTGCCGATGTGCCGGGGCTGACCTACACCCGGAAGCTCCAGGGCGACGAGCAAAACTATCGTTACCGCGTCTTGGAAACCACGATTCCCTTGCGCAACACGTTGCTGCAGCGCTGACGATGCCGACCAAACCAAATATTCGTCCGGGTCGCTCCTTGCGCATTAGGTTGCGCCGGCGTCAGTCGGGCATTGTTCTGCTGATTGCACTGATTGCCGTGGTCATTTTGGCCATTGGTACCGTCGCGCTGTTCCGCTCGTCCGATGCCGCGCTGTTCAATGCGGGCAATCTCGCGTTCAAGCGGGATATGACCAACCGTGGTGAGTTGGGCATTGTTGCCGCCAAGGCAGCTCTAACAAGCGGTGCGCTCAATTCGGAGTCCGTGCGCCAGAGCGACCAGGCGGCGAGCGGCTACTACGCGACGATGCAGACCACGGACAAGCACGGTGTTCCAGACAACCTGGTCGAATTGGCAACCGCAGTCCTCAATACGAAGATCAATGGCGGCGACGGCATCACGATCTACTACATGATCGACCGGCTCTGTACCGCGACAGGCTCGACCGACCCATCCAACGCTTGCGTGGTGAGTTCGATCGGCTCGGCCAAGGGCGGGACGGTGCTGCCGTATCGCGGCCAGGCCCAGCCGCCTTCGGTGCCTGTCTACCGCATCAGCGTGCGGGTCGATGGGCCGCGCAATAGCCAGACCTTCCTCCAGACCACTGTTTCTCTCTGAGTTGCTGAACTGCCATGCACCCCACTCGTGACCGAGGTTGGAAGGCCAGCGCTTCGCGGAGCCCTTCCGTTATGACTTTCCTGCGCAGCTTGCTTGCAAGCGCCTTGTTGTTGCCTGCGATGCTGGTGTCGGCAGCGCAAACCGATCTGGCAGATCAGCCGCTGTTCAGCTCCGTGTCGGTGCCGGGCAATCTGCTGCTCTCGCTGTCGGTGGAATATCCGACTGCCAACAGCATTGCGTACGTCAGCAGCTATACGGCGGGCGTCAAGTATCTGGGCTACTTCGATCCGCTCAAGTGCTACACCTATCAGTACGACGCCAACACCGATGCGAATAACTATTTCGTGCCGGCGGCCGCAGCGGATAGCAATCTCCAGTGTGCTACCGGCAAGAGCTACTGGGCCGGCGCGTTCCTGAACTGGGCGGCGATGCAAACCATCGATCCGTTTCGATGGGCGCTGACGGGCGGCTACCGCGTCACGGATACGGCATCGCTGACCGTGCTTGAGAAGGCCTGGGCGTCTGGCCAGGGTGGCTCGGGTGAAACGCCCAACCGCACCATCAGCAGCAGTGTGGCGTCAATTACGCCGTTCAATTGGGGCAGTCTCAGTGTGCGCATCTACGGCGCCGGCAACAAGCTGTACTTCACCCAAAGCGGCAATCTGGATTCGGGCACCGTCAACACCTACAGTTCCGGCACGTCGCAAGACTCTTCCAAGGTGTGGTCGGTCTATGTGCGCGTGAAGGTGTGCGACCCATCGCAACTGGAGACCAACTGCACGAAGTACGGCAGCAACTACAAGCCGGAAGGGCTGATGCAGCAGTACTCGCAGCGCATCCGCTTTGGCGCGTTCGGTTACCTCAACGACTCCAACATCATGCGCGATGGCGGCGTGCTGCGCGCGCGGATGAAGTTCATCGGCCCCACCAAGCCTGTTCCAGGACAGAACCCCACGTCTAATACGGTGGCCGAATGGAGCGCGACGGACGGCACGATGGTGACCAATCCCGACACTTCGGATGCCACGGCAACCGGTGTGACCAACAGCGGGGTCATGAACTACCTCAACAAGTTCGGCTCGAGCTCCAAGAACTATAAGACGTATGACCCCGTTGGCGAGCTGTACTACGCGGGCATCCGGTACTACAAGAACCTCGGCAACGTGGCCAGCTATTCGTCCAATGCCACGACAGCCCAGGTGGACGGCTTCCCGGTCATCCAGACATGGGATGACCCCATCCAGTATTCCTGCCAGAAGAACTACATCCTTGGCATTGGCGACGTCAACACCCACGCGGATGCCAATCTGCCGGGCAGTACGATCGCCAACACCGCGTATGAGCCTGCGATGCCTTCGGAGGTGACAAGCGATACCACGGTCAACGTGGATTCCGCGACCACCCTCGTTGGCAAGATGGAGGGCATCGCCAGCCTCAACACGAAGTCGACGTCGGGCGACAACAACTCCTTCCTGATGGCCGGGCTTGCCTACGATTCCCACGTGCGTGACATCCGCCCGAACGACTTCAAGGACAGCCTGGGTAACAAGTCCAAGATCCAGACCATTGCCACCTATTGGCTGGATGTGCAGGAGTACCAGCAGTACAAGTATCAGAACCAGTTCTGGCTGGCTGCAAAGTACGGCGGCTTCAGTGTCCCGAGCAACTACAGCACCAGCAACACCACTGCGCTGGCGCAGTCGCTGTGGAATGCGAGCGGCAACACGGACCCGAACGGCAAGCCGATGCCGGACAACTACTATCTGGCAGGTCAGGCTGACCTGATGGTGAACGGCCTGAATTCCGCGTTCCAGAACATCTCCAACGATATTCAGGCAGCCACCACGGCGCTGGCGGTCTCTTCCGCCAACGTGAGCCTGACCGGCAATATTGGCTATTCGGCTTCCTACAATTCCTCGACCTGGACCGGGGATGTTTCGGGTAATTCGCTGAGTTTTGATCCCAAGACCGGGCTGCCCACGCAGACTCAGGCATGGTCCGCGCAGGCAAAGCTGGGCAATCAATCGAGTACGTCACGCCTGATTGCCACCAGCAATAGCGTTGGGACTGCGCAAGGTGTGCCTTTCCGATTCGCGAATCTGACGACGACCAATCAAGGCGCACTCAGCAATTCGGCCGTGAAGAACTGGAACAACCAGGACTTCCTGAATTACCTGCGCGGAGACCAGACCAACGAAGGCACGAGCGGCAAGGCGGTCTATCGCCCGCGTGCCTTCTTGTTGGGGGATATTGTTGGCTCGAAGGTGGATGCCGTGGGCCCGCCCATTGCCGTGCTGTCCAGCGCGACGAACCCGGATTACGCAACGTTCAAGAGCACCTATGTCAACCGTAAGCCGGTCGTCTACGTCGGCGCGAACGACGGCATGATGCACGCGTTCGACGGCACGGTTGGCAACACCACTAGCGGCAACGAACTGTTTGCCTATGTGCCGAGCTTCCTCTACCAAGGGCCGTGCACGTCGGGCACGTGCACGCCGACGGCCAACGGTCTGGCATCGCTGGGTCTGACGGGCACGAACTTCGTCCACCATGCCATGGTGGATGCCACGCCGCAGGCATTCGATATCGACCTGGCGCGTGCAGGGAACACCAACTGGAAAACCGTAACCACATCGAACTGGCGCACGATGCTGATCGGTGGTCTGGGCAAGGGCGGCAAGGGCTACTACGCACTCGACATTACCGACCCCACGACGATCACCACCGAAACCGCCCTGGCCGGCAAGGTGATGTGGGAATTCGGCGGCCCCTCCTCCAACGCATCGCAAGGCACCCTGGGCTTCACCTATGGTGACCCGATCGTCGCGAAGACCAAGAAGTACGGCTGGATCGTTGCAGTGCCCTCGGGTTACAACAACGCCGATGGCGTGGGGCGGCTCTTCATCCTGAACCCGACGAACGGCGCCTTGCTGGAGTCGATTTCGACGGGCGTCGGTTCCGCAAGCTCGCCCTCGGGCCTGGCCTATGCGTCTGCCTATGTGGCCGACTACACCGACAACACGACGGACTCGATCTACGCGGGCGACCTGCTGGGCAACGTCTGGCGTTTTGATCTCACGGGCACCCCCTCGTCCTATCCGGCACCGACCAAGATTGCGCAGCTGACCGACCCGAGCGGCAATGCGCAGCCTGTCACCACGCCGCCTCTGATCGAGATCCAGCCGAACTCGCTCAAGCGCTACGTCATGGTGGGAACGGGTCGACTGCTCGGCAGTACCGACATCGCCAGCACCCAGACGCAGAGCTTCTACGTCATCTATGACGGCGTGGTGCAGCGCTTTAACAGCAGCACCGATCTGCCGAGCGGTGTCACGTTCCCTATCCAGCGCAGCAATCTGAATGCGGACACGAACCTGTTGAAGGGCATCGGTAGCGCGCCGGCGTCGGTCATGGGCTATTACATCGACCTCGGCCAGTCGTCCAACGGCGTGGCGGAGCGCGTGAACGTGGCGCCGGTGTCGAACTTCGGTACGGTGTCGTTTGCCGCCAACTTGCCCAACGGTGACGCCTGCAACCCGTCCGGCAGCAACCGCGTGTTCTCGCTGGACATCGGCACTGGCATCAGCCGCGTGGTCAATAGCACGGGCGTGCTGCAGCCGTACTACACCGGTGGCGGCCTGGTGGTGGATCTGTCCTACCTGAACGTCAATGGCTCTGTGCGCCTGGAGGCGGGTACCGACAACAGCGCAATCAATTCCGTGCCGTTGGTGCCGACGGTGGTGCAGGCGATCCGCCAGATCAACTGGCGCGAAGTCCCCACGGCGGACTGACGGCGACTGAAACGGTAACTGGACGATGAAGGCGCCGCGCCCACGCGTGGCGCCAACGCCCAACAAGGGATCGGCTGGATGAAGCGCCTCTGGATCGTCTGCACCGTTGCTGCGGTGGGCCACTTGGCCCTCCTGCATGCTGCGGGCTTGTGGACGCCGCTGACGGTGCGGAACAACCAGCCCGCCGATCTCCGGCTGGTATGGGTCGCCCCTCCAATGCCTTCCACGGGGGAGGCCGCGATCGGCAACGGTCAACCCAGCACGGGTTCGCAACCGACGCCCACGCCGCCGGAGCCTTCCGGCATCCCACAGAAACCCAGCTTGCCCACCGAGGCGCGCCTTCCGCAGGAAGGGGCGACGCCCGGGATTCCCCGTTCCGAAGACATCGATGGCGTCCGCTTCTACACCTCAACGGAAGTAGACCGGCAGGCCTTGCCCGCAAGTGCGTTGGAGCTGCTGGACGTGATGACCTTGGTGACAGACGCGTCGCCCATGATGGTGCGCGTGTATATCGACCGGGATGGCACCGTTGCGCGTGCCGAAATCGTCAGCGCAAGTGACGCAAATCACGCTGCCGCAGCCAGGCTCGCCCTGATCCTTATGGAGACACGCTTCGTTCCCGCCAAGCGGTTGGGTGCGGATGTGGCCGCGGTGCGGGAACTGCAATTCCAGATCGAGCCTTCTGGTCAGGGCAGCCGGCCCGCGTTGGCGTCCTGACCTACCAGCTATCTGACGAGCCACCGCCGCCGCTGGAACCCCCATCGCCGGAATAGCTGCCGCTGTCGCTCGAATAGCTGGAGTCCGAACCGGAGCTGTAGCTGCCACTGCTGCCACTGCGGTCGCGCTCGGTCTCCCAGACATAGGCGGCCGAGGTGTTGTCGTAATCGGATCCGGAACGTTGCTGCCGTCTTGGTCGACGAGTTGCTTTGCTAGCGGCTTTGCGCTTCGGTGCAGCAGGGGCGGAGGGCGACAACCGGTGCCATTTATTCCACGTATGCCAGAGGGCGGCGCTGATTGCGCCACTCGTCAGCACGGTCATCGGCAAGGCGAGCAGCCAACTGGTCCACTCGTCCCCGTCGATGTTGCCGGCCAGCATGGTGCACAGGACCGCAATGGTGGGCAGCAGCCAGATCCAGCGCGATGGGCGCGCTGCCAGAGCAGGGCCAGCGCCAACACCCATGAGGATGGCCATCAGCAGCGCGAACGCTTCGTAGGAGAGATGCCCCGCTGGCACAGTCCGGGTGGGCGTCGGAACCGGCGGTGCATCACTGACGATGATGGGGGCACCCGAGCCCGGCACCAGCTCGATCAGTGCATCGACGGCGCGCTCAATGCCGTCTTGGAAATCTCCTCGGCGAAAGGCCGGTGCCATGATGTCCCGGTTGATATGGCTGGCTTTGAGATCGGTAATGCTGCCTTCCAGGCCGTAGCCCACTTCAATCCGCATCTTGTGGTCTTGCTTGGCGACCACCAGCAGCACGCCGTCGTCCACGCCGCGCCGGCCGAGCTTCCACGCCTCAAACACACGCACGGCATAGGCTTCGATGGGATCGGGCTGGGTGCTGTCCAGAATGAGTACGGCAATCTGCGCGCCGGTACGTTCTTGCAGGATGGCCAGCTTGCGTTCGACCCGCGTGCTCACGCTGCCGTCGAGCGTCCCCGTCAGGTCCGTCACGCGGCGGGCCAGTGCCGGCACCGGCTGCTGCGTTTGCGCTAGGCCGGGCGCGGCGGCGAAGACTGCCGCCAGCGCGCCAAGCAGCCACATCAAAAACGGCAGCCACACGGCAGCGCTGGCGCGCGGATAAGGCGCGTTGGGTGAACGGTGCATCGGTAGCCCGGTTAGTCGGATGCGCCCCGCACCTTGCGCATGAAATCCGCCAGCGAACGCTCGGCGGATTCGGCAAAGTGGCGCTCCAGAATGTCGACCTTGACGCAGCGATCGAGGCGGAAGGTGCGGTAGTCCTGGCGGTGCTCGCACCAGGCGGCCACGAGCCACACCTGTCCCCAGAAGAACAGCCCCAGCGGCTGGATGCAGCGCTCGGTCAGTTGGCCCTGCGCATCGCGGTAAGCGAGCCGCGCAACGGCGTGGCGGCCAAGCGCGGCATGCAGCGTGTCAAACACCTGCTTGACCTCGTTGCCCATGCCGTAGCCCGGCGCGAAGATGCGCGTGGTCTCGGCTTCGGAGCGGCGCTCGGCGGGCAGGGCGCCCATCAGTTTCTCCAGCGCCGCTTCAACGGAGCCAGCCATGGTGCCGCCGCTCCACGCCTTGATCATCCGCGCGCCGGCCACCAGTGCTTCCACTTCGTCGGGCGTGAACATCAGCGGCGCGAGGTCGTAGCCGGCACGCATGCGGTAGCCGATGCCCGCTTCGCCTTCGATCGGCACGCCCGAGACGGACAGATCGCGGATGTCGCGATACACCGTGCGTTCGGACACGCCAAGGCGGTCGGCCAGCATCGCCGCCGTGGTCAGACGGCGGCCTCGCAGGATCTGGGCAATCTGGAACAGGCGGTCGGCGCGGCGGGTCATGCGCGGCATTGTAGTGGGCTTCGGGCCCGGTGCAATGCGCGCCATGGTTTGACCCCCGCAATTACCTGATAGCCCTACGCCCCGAAGGGCGTCAGCTCGCGTTGCGGGTGGATATCCACCACATCCACCTGCTCGCCACGGCGCAGCATGCGCTTGCCCAGCCGGGGGAAATCGGCAATCTCGATATTCAGATGCTCGCCGCCGCACAGGTAGAGCAGATCGTCCTTGCCGCAGTTGCGCAGGTGGTGCGCCACGCCCACGGGAAAGGCCATGAAATCGCCCGCGCGCACGGTGAAGATGCTGTCGTCGATCTCGGCCTGCGCCTCGCCCGAGAGGATGTAGATCCATTCCTCTTCGCGCTGGTGCGAGTGATAGACGAACGACTCCTTGCCCGGCGGCACGCGCGCAAAATTCACGCCGGTGCGCTTGAGCCCGAGCAGCCGGCCCATCATGGTGCCGTGGATTTCCGACAGGCTGTTCCAGGGGTGTGAAAACGACTGCGTGCGCGCAGCAATATCCGCGGCGCGCATGAGATACGGGGACTGACTCGGCATGGTGTTTTTCTCTGTCTCGTAGGGAAGACCGGCACCCGCGTACCGGTCTTTGGGGCGCTTACTGTTGCAGTAGGTACGCCTGGGTCTTGGCATCGGGCTCGTGCAGGCCGACGCGGTTGCCTTCGGTATCGACGATGTGGGCGATGCGGCCCATGTTGTCGGGCAGCGTCATCGGGCCGAACACGCATTGGCCGCCGCTGCCGTTCACGCGCTCGAGCACGGCATCCAGGTTGGGCGCATTCAGGTAGACCACGCTGCCCTTGTCGGATGGGGCAAAGCCCTCGCCCTTGACCAGCGCGCCGTGAATCGTCGTCTCACCCGCCGGGAACACGCCCATGGTCAGGTCGCCCATGTCTTCCTGCTTGAGCTGCGTGTCGAAGACGTTCTCGTAGAACTTCACCGCACGCGGGAAATCGTTGGCGGGGATTTCAAACCAGTTGATGACGCTTGCCATGATGTTCGCTCCGATCAGTGGCGCAGGCGGTTGGGGGATGCCGTTGCCGGTTAAGGTGGAGCGATTCTGGCGGGGGGCTCCTGACAGCGTTCTGTCAGGAGCATTCAGGAGGCGAGCTTGCGACGTGCGCGGCGGCCCCGTTCATGCACACCGGAACGCCGAGAACGCCAGTCTGAGCCCCGTGAATGCACAAAAAAGCAGCGTTCATGACAATCCAAGGCTCGATAACGACAGTCTGAGGCTCGTTATTGCATAAAAAAGCAGCATTGATGAGTGTCAGAGGGGCGTGAACGACAGTCTAAGGTTCGTTAATGCATAAAAAAGCGGCATTGACGAGTGTTGGAGGGTCGTGAATGACAGTCTGAGGCTCGCTATTGCTCAAAAAAGCAGCATTAACGTCTGTCGGAGGGACGTGAATGTCGGTCAGCGGCGCGTGAATGCGCAAAAAAGCGGCATCCGCGAGGGGCAGCGCGGCGTGAGCGCGGGTGTGGCGTTCGGCCACGCCCACGACATCCGCGTGGGCGTGGCTTGGCCGTGCGTGCATTCAGTGCGGAATCCAGCCCGCCAGCAACGGCACGAGTATCGCCGTCAGCACACCGTTCAGCCCCATGCCCAGGGCCGAGAAGGCGCCCGCTTCCGGGTTGACCTGGAACGCGCGCGCCGTGCCGATGCCATGCGCTGCAATGCCGGTCGCAAAGCCGCGCACGCTGTACTCGCGAATGCGCAGCAGGTTCAGCAGCCGCGTGGTGGTGGTTGCGCCCACGATGCCGGTTATCAGCACCAGCACCGCCGTGATCGTCGGTGCGCCGCCGATCTTCTCCGAGATGCCCATGGCGATCGGGATGGTCACGGATTTCGGCGCCATCGATCGCAGCGTTTCCGGCGATGCGCCCAGCAGCCAAGCAATGCCCACTGCTGACACCACCGCCACGACCGACCCCGCCAGCAGCCCGATCATCAGCGGGATCGCATGTCGGCGCAGCTTCGCCCATTGCTGATACAGCGGTACCGCCAGCGCCACCGTCGCGGGGCCGAGCAGGAAGTGCACGAACTGCGCGCCATCGAAGTAGGTCTTGTACGGCGTATGCGTCACTGTCAGGAGCGTGCCCAGGATGACCACCGCAATCAGCAGCGGATTGACCACGGGGTTGAAGCCGCTGCGTTCGTGAAGGCGCACGCCGATCAGGTAGGCGATGAGCGTGGCGGTCAGGCCCAGCAGCGGGCTGGCGGCCAGGTAGACCCAGAGCTGGTGCAGGTTGGGTGCCATCGTGTTCATGGGGCGAGCTCCTCGTTGGCTTCGCCCTGGTCGCCCATACGGCGCATCAGTGCGCGCGTGACGAGTGCGCCTGCCGCAATCGACAGCCAAGTCGACACGACGGTCGCCACCACGATCGGCAGCCATTCCTGCCCGATGCGGTTCAGTTGCGTCATCACGCCGACGCCCGCGGGCACGAACAGGATGGTCAGGTGCCGCAGCAACTCGCTGACAGTGCCCTGCATGACCTCAAGCACACGGCCCTTGTCCACCAGCAGGTAGATGACCAGCAGCACCATGCCGATCACCGGACCGGGCACCGGCAGGTGCAGCGAATACGTCAACAGCTCCCCCACCGACTGGAACGTCAACAGGATCGCGAAGGTTTGCAGCATGGGATCTCCGAAACAAATGAGGCGGGTCGTCTGAACGTCAGGCCAGCATGCGGTCGACCAATTCGATCCAGTGCTCGACGGGCGTGTCGGTGCCGCTCTGCAGATGCGTCACGCAGCCGATGTTGGCGGTGACGATGCGCTCGGGCTGAACAGCTAGGAGGTTGCGCAGCTTGTCGTCACGCAGGCGGTAGGCGAGTTCGGGCTGCAACACCGAATATGTGCCTGCCGAGCCGCAGCACAGGTGGCTATCGGCGCAGAGCTTGACGTCCACGCCCAGCGAGCCGAGCAGCGTTTCCACCGCGCCGCGAATCTGCTGGCCATGCTGCAGCGTGCAGGGCGGGTGCCATGCCACGCGCGGGCGCTGTGCTTCGGGTTTGGCTTTCTGCACAAGCTCGGCAGAGAACGCCGGCAGTACCTCGCACAGGTCGCGCGTCATGGCCGACACGCGCGCGGCACGCTCGGCATAGGCGGGGTCGTCGCGCAGCAGGTGGCCGTATTCCTTGACCATCGCGCCGCAGCCAGAAGCCGTCATGACGATGGCCTCGGCGCCAGCTTCGATATGCGGCCACCACGCATCGATGTTGGCGCGCATGTTGCCGAGGCCGCCCACGTGGTCGTTCATGTGATAGCGGATGGCACCGCAGCAGCCGGCACGGTCTGCGCTGATGAGGTGCACGCCCAGCTTGTCGAACACACGTGCCGTGGCCGCATTGATGTTGGGCGACATGGCCGGCTGCACGCAGCCTTCGAGCAGCAGCATCTTGCGGGCGTGCGCGGTGCTGGGCCGCACACCGGCATGCGGTTGTCTGGCTGGGACCTTATTGCGCAGCACCGGCGGCAACAGCCCGCGCACCGCTTGCCCAACCTTGAGCGCGGGGCCGAACAGCGCGGGCCGCGTCAGGCTCTCGCGCAGCACCCAGCGCACGGCGCGCTCGCCCAGCGGCCGCGATTCGCCTTTCGCATCGAGTTGGTCGTCGACGATCTTGCGGCCGATCTCCACCAGGCGGCCGTAGGTCACGCCAGACGGGCAGGTCGATTCGCAGTTGCGGCAGGTCAGGCAGCGGTCCAGGTGCAGGCGCGTGGCCTGGCCGGCGGGCTGGCCCTCCAGCACCTGCTTCATCAGGTAGATGCGCCCGCGCGGGCCATCCAGCTCGTCGCCGAGCAATTGATAGGTCGGGCAAGTGGCCGTGCAGAAGCCGCAGTGCACGCACTTTTGCACGATGCTTTGGGCTTCTTCGCCGTCGGGGGTGTTGCGCAGGAACGCCGCGAGCGTGATTTGCATGATGAGCGTGCGTTAGAAGTCAGCGTACAGACGGCCGGGGTTGAAGATGCCGTGCGGGTCGAAGCTGTCCTTCAGGCGCTTGTGCACGGCCATCAGCGGCGCGGCGACGGGCGTGAAGATGTCGCTGACGCGGTCGCCATTGCGGAACAGCGTGGCGTGGCCGCCGGCCTTGTGGGCGGCATCGCGGACTGTGTCGGCGGGTGTGCTGGCGGTGTCGATCCACCAGCGTTGTCCACCACCCCATTCGACGAGTTGTTCATCAGCCGAGGCGTGGCCGAATGTCAGCGGCGGCGTAGCCGGGGGCAGGGCGATGCGCCATAGCGGCAGGCTGCCTTGCAGGGCGCGCGCAAAGAACGCATGCGATTGCTCACGCAGGTCGCGCCAGAACGCGGCAGCTTGCGCATCGTCGACACGCTCGCCGCCGAGCTTGGTGATGGCGGCGCGCACCGCCGCATCGGCACCGCTCAGACGCACCCACAGCGCACCGTCGATCCACGCAGACGCGGCAATCGGCAGCGGCTGGCCGCCCCAGCGGTTGAGCGTGTCGATGGCCTCGGCTTGCGGCATCGCAAAGCGCAGCGTCGCATCGCAGAACGGCATCGGCAGCACCTTCAACGACACCTGCACGACGAGGCCCAACGTACCGAGCGCGCCTGCCATCAAACGCGAGACGTCGTAACCGGCCACGTTCTTCATCACCTGGCCGCCGAAGTTGAGCATGTCGCCACGGCCATCCATGACCACGGCGCCGAGCACGAAGTCGCGCAGCGCGCCCACCGATTGCCGTCGTGGGCCCGACAGGCCGGACGCAAACGCACCGCCTACGGTGGCCAGCTTGCCGTTCGCAGCAAAGTGCGGCGGCTCGAAGGCGAGCATCTGCTTGTGCTCGGCCAGTGCGGCTTCGATCTCGACGAGCGGCGTGCCGCTGCGCGCGGTGATGACGAGTTCCGCGCAGTCGTAATCGACGATGCCGGACCACTCGCGTGTGTCGAGCACGGTGCCATTCGGCGCTGGTGCGCGGCCATAGAAATCTTTCGTGCCGCCGCCGCGCAGGGTCAGCGGTGTGCGGCTGTCGGCGGCCTGCGCAATGGCGTCGCGAAAGCGCGCGAGCGTGGGGGAAAGCGTGGTGTCTGGCGTGGTTGACATGTCGAATGTCCGGGCACTGCAGCTCACTGGCTGCTGGCGGTTTCCGTGGAAAGGGGCGGCAGCTTGGTCGCGCAGCGCTTGCAGAAGACGGCGTCGGTGTCGTGGCCTTCGGTGGCGCAGTGCGTGCAGGCGCGCGTCTTGGGCGAGCGCTCGCGCATGGTGTTCACCAGTTCCGCGCCGATGATGCCGGTGGGGAACGCGATGATGCTGTAGCCGAGCAGGATGGTCATCGACGTGATGAACTGGCCCAGCGGCGTCTTCGGCACCAAGTCGCCGAAGCCGGTGGTGGTGAGCGTGACCACCGCCCAGTACATGCTGACCGGAATGCTGGTGAAGCCATGCTGCGGCCCTTCCACCACGTACATCACCGTGCCCAGGATGATCGTGATGATGAATACCGTACCCAGGAACACGAAGATCTTGCGCCGAGCGTTGACCAGCGCGCGCAGCAGCACCTGCGCTTCTTCAAAGTAGATCGTGAGCTTGAGCACCCGGAACACGCGCAGCAAGCGCAGCAGGCGCACGTCCACCAGATACGCCATTTCCGGCGCAAAGACGGCCAGCCACGTCGGCAGAATCGACACGAAATCGATCACGCCGTAGAAGCTCAGCACATAGCGCCAAGGCTTGCGCACCACCAGAATGCGCATGACGTACTCGGCGGTGAACAGCAGCGTGAACAGCCATTCGAGCACCGTGAACAAAGCGCCGGCGCGGTCGTGGACGCTGGGCAGGCTGTCGAGCATCACCACCGCCACGCTGGCGACGATGGCGAGCAGCAGGACCTCGTCGAAGCGTCGGCCCGCACGGGTCTCGGCCTCGAAGATGATGATGTACCAGCGGCGGCGCCACCCGTCGTCTTCGGGTTTGCCGAGGTATTCGCCCAGGCGCGCGTTGTGGGCGTGCCAGCGGTATCGGTCGGGGCGGGATGGGTTCTGGCTCATGGCAGGCTGGGGCGGGCTCAGAAGCGCGGCAGATCGGGATGCGGCAGCAGGCCGTTGCGCACGTGCAGCTTGCCGTATTCGGCGCAGCGCGCGAGCGTGGGGATGGCCTTGTCGGGGTTCAGCAGACGCGCCGGGTCGAAGGCGGCCTTCACGCTCAGGAAGGCATCGCGCTCTTCAGTCGAAAACTGCACGCACATCGAGCTGAGCTTTTCCACGCCCACCCCGTGTTCGCCGGTGACGGTGCCGCCCAGTTCCACGCACGTTTCCAAGATGTCCGAGCCGAACAGTTCAGCGCGGTGCCATTCGTCCTGGTCTTCGCCGTTGAAGAGGATGAGCGGGTGCATGTTGCCGTCGCCCGCGTGGAACACGTTGATGCAGCGCAGGGCGTACTTCTGCTCCATCTGCTGAATGCGCCGCAGCAGCGTGCCGATGTGCTTGCGCGGGATGGTGCCGTCCATGCAGTAGTAGTCGGGCGAGATGCGCCCCGCCGCCGGGAAGGCGTTCTTGCGCCCGCTCCAGAACTTCAGCCGTTCGGCTTCGCTTTGCGACACCTGGATGCGCGTGGCGCCCGAGGCGCGCAGCACCTCGCTCATGCGCGCGATTTCTTCGGCCACCTCTTCGGGCGTGCCGTCGGATTCGCACAGCAGGATGGCGGCGGCGTTCAAGTCATAGCCGGCGCAGACGAATTCTTCGACAGCCGCTGTGGCCGGCTTGTCCATCATCTCCAGTCCGGCCGGGATGATGCCCGCGGCAATCACATCAGCCACGGCGTTGCCGCCGGCCTCCACGTCATCGAAGCTCGCCATGATCACTTGCGCCAACTGCGGCTTGGGGATCAGGCGCACGGTCACTTCCGTCACCACGGCCAGCATGCCTTCGGAGCCGATCACGGTGGCCAGCAGGTCCAGCCCGGGGGCGTCGGGCGCCTCGCTGCCGAATTCGACCACCTCGCCGTCCATCATCACGGCGCGCACGCGCAGCACGTTGTGCACGGTCAGGCCGTACTTGAGGCAGTGCACGCCGCCCGAGTTCTCGTTCACGTTGCCGCCAATCGTGCAGGCGATCTGCGACGACGGATCGGGCGCGTAATACAGCCCATGCGGGTTGGCGGCTTCCGAGATGGCGAGGTTGCGCACACCCGGCTGCACGACGGCGGTACGCGTGGTCGGATCGACCTTGAGGATGCGCTTGAACTTGGCCAGCGACAGCACCAGCCCACCCGGCGTGGGCATCGCACCGCCCGACAGGCTCGTCCCCGCGCCGCGCGGCACCACGGGCACGCCCATGCGGTGGCACACGCGCAGGATTTCGACGACCTGCGCCTCGGTGTCTGGCAGCACCACGGCGAGCGGCACCTGCCGGTAGGCGGCGAGGCCGTCGCATTCGTACGGAGTGGTGTCTTCGCGCTTCCAGAGCAGGGCCTCGTCGGGGACGATCTGCGACAGCGCGGCGGTCAACTCGGCCTGCAGGGCAGACTGATCGCGGGTGGAGGAGGGCAGCGGCGCGTTCATGGGGTGTCTCGCATGGTGGTGCCCGGCGGCGAGGCCGGGACGTAGAACACTATAGTTGCAGCGGCAGACCTGCGGCGCCTAGAGGCGGTTGCCATCAATGTAGGGCCGGGATTGCAGGATGACGATGTCGTTGCCAACGACCGCCCACTCGATGTCCTGTTCCTTGCCACCCAAAGCTTGCTTGGCCTTGTTCCCCACCGCAGCCAGCCGCGCGATCAATGCATCGGTCAGCACCTGGCGCGACCCGGTGAGCGACACTTCGCGCACGCCGCCGTTGGTCTCGGCCACCAGTTGGGTGTCTTCCTCGGAATGGCTCAGCACTTGCACCGCCTTGGACCAGCTCGAGTACATAACCTGCTCGGCTTGCCGCTTGCCTTCCACCACGCGGATGCCGAGGCCACGTTTGGCGGAGATATAGCTGATATGGCGGCGGCCTGCGTCAAACGGGTCGCGGGTGATCATCACGCCGGAGCTATCCGACGGTGCGGTCACTTGCACCAGCACCGCCATCGACACGGCATCCTGACCCAACCCCGCCGCTTGCCGCGCTTCGTACGCCTCGAAGTTGTAGACCGATGCCCAGACGGTCTGCACCGCATGGACCAGCGCATCGAATTGCGTCACGTTGGGCACGGTGGTGTACAGCCCCGCACCGCTGAAGCCTGGCAGGTCTTCCGAGTTGGACGAGCTGCGCACGAAGACGCCGCGACCGTGCAACTGGTTCTCCCATTGCGTTTGCAGGGCGTGCACCAGTGCGGCGTCGGGCGGGGCATCGGCAATTTCCGCACGCAGCGTGGCGAGCGCCTCCTTGCGTACCGCCGCATCTGTGGCGAAGCCCGGGCGTTGCTGCAACGTGGCGAGCCGCTGCGGTATGTGCAGCCGCTGCATGGCGGCCTGGAATTGCGAGAACGGAATGCAGAAACCATCCGGCACGCTGGCGGCGGGCGGCAGGGCGGATTTGAGGGTGCCGAGGTTGGCGGCCTTGCTGCCGCAATAACGGCTGCTCTGGGCGCGCAGTGCCGACAACGGTTTGAGGCTGGTGACAGACAGGTCAGGCCTGGGCAATGTGCGCGATGTCTGTGACGCTGGCTTGGGCGCGACGGCTGCGGGGCGGTCGGTCGGGTGCACCTGGTAGTCGTTGGCGCTGACATCCAACGTCACCCACTGCCCGTCGTATTGCCGCAGCGTCGCCTGCGCATCGCGCACGTAGGCATTCGGAATGTGCCAGCCCTTGGCCAGCAGGTTCGCGTGTGACAGCAGGGTAGAGGGCCGCTGCGTAATCAGACCCGCGATGGGAGGCAGGGAAATCGGCACCTCGTCCAGCACCACGATGTCTTGCGGCGAGAGGTCCATGGCCTGCTCGACCGAGGCGATGATGCGCAGCCGCCCTTGTGCGCGGCCTGTGTTCAACGGCAGGAAGGATTGTTCGCGCAGCAGTGCCTCCTGCGTGACGAAGGGCACGTTGGCGGATTGCGCAGTCTGCTCGTGCAGCGTGGAGTTCGACTTGAAGCGAATCGCATCGTAGAACGAAGCGTGCACGGCCTTGTCGGCCCGCAGCAGCATCGCCGGGGTGAGCTTGTCGCCCTCCCAAAACTCGTAGGTGTAGCCCGGCAGGTTCTGTTGCCAACTCAGGGTGCCGAACAGGAAGCGCCGCTGCGGGCTGGTGTATTGCGCGTTGAGCGTAGCCTTGTCCCACTTTGCAATGCGCTTGTCCTGCTGCACGAAGCGGTCGTGCAGCACGTAGCGCGGCGTGTTGATGTAGTCGATTCGGCCGCCGTTTTGCAGGTCAATCACGAACAGCACATGCGGCATTTCCAGTGGTGTGCCGCGGTTGTAGACCCGCGCCAACTGCATGAAATCATCACGGCTACGGATGTTCGACAGCGAGGCGGGGCCCTTCTTGCTCCGCATGTCGTCCACGGGCGAGCTCTGGCGTGCTTCGTAAGCGGACGGCTTGCGCGCGATCTGCGCGAGGGCGGCTTGATCATTCGCCACGGCCAGAAACAGCGCGCACAGCGCCATGCGAGAGACGGGGGTGTGCCGGGGGCGGCGAGGTGTACGGGTTGGATTCACGGTGTGTTGCTGGAAACAAGCGGTGCTGCAGGCCCAAGGCCAACTGCACCACCCAGGGTGCCGCACGGCGGCTGTCCTGAGCGTTGGGGTGGGAGGCACTATAGCGCCGCTACAGCGCTGCGCGCCGGGTGAAGGACTTTTGCGGCGATGAATTTGGCTCGCCCAAACGGCCAATCGCGTTCATCGCGGTGCAGCAAGGCTGCGATTGCCGAGGGCGGACCTTCAAGCTCCGCGATTGACGCTTCCACTGCCGACGGCGGAGCTCAAAGCTCCGACTTCCACACTAAAAGTTTCGAATCTGGAGCTCAAGTGCTCCGGCTGCGGAGGTCAAACGGTCAGCGTTGATGAAAAAAGCAGCAACGCCGGAGCAAAAAGAGTCGGGCTTTGGACCTCCGAGGTGCAACGTCGGACCCTCGAGGTCTGGCGCTGCTGCTTTTTGCATCAACGTCGGAGGTCGAGAGGTCCGACGTCGGTACTAAAAGTTTCGAATCCGGAGGTTTGAGGTGCGATGGCCCGCCACAGCGCGGGCGGGTTACCAATCCAGCCCGAGCAGCCAGTCCACAAAATGCTGCGCCTCGGGCTTCATCGGCGCCTGCTCGCGCTGGACGATGTAATAAGCATGCGGCGACGTCGACTCAATATCCAGCAGCCGCACAATCTGCCCCGAGGCCAGCCAGTTGCGCGCCATGGCCTGACGCACGAGCGCCACGCCCTGGTTGGACGCCACCGCCTCCAGCATCAGGCCGATGTCATTGAAGAGCGAGCCGGTAGCGGGCTCCGGTGCATCCAGCCCAGCGGCTTCGAACCACGGGCGCCACGGCTCCAGCGGGCTGCGCAGCAGCGTGAGGTTCAGCAGTTGCGAGGCTTCGGTGATGGTGTTGCCGCTGATCTGCTCGAAGTAACCGCGCCCGCACGCCGGAAACACCGGCTCGTTGAGCAGCAGCGTGGTCTTCAGGTCCGGATAGCGGCCGGTGCCATAGCGGATTTCCACATCGGTGTCCTCGGCCTTCACGTCGAGGAAGGGGATGGAGAGATGCAGCTCGACGTCGATGTGCGGATACAGCGCGTTGAACTCGGGGATGCGCGGCACCAGGTGCTGGCGCCCGAACGTGGGCGGAATCGCCACGCGCAGCCGTGCGCGCTGCTTGCTGAATTCGGGCCGCGCCAGTTCGTGCAGGGTCTTGAGCGCATCCTGCACGCTGCGCAGGTAGCGCGTGCCGGCAGCCGTCAATCGCAGCGCCGTGCCGGTGCGCACGAACAGGTCTTCGCCCCAGAGTTCTTCCAGGTTCTTGATGCGGTGGGACACCGCGCTGGGCGTGACCGACAGCTCTTCGGCTGCACGCGCGAAGCTCGCATGGCGCGCCCCCGCCTCAAAGGCAATCAGCAGATGCAGCGGAGGAACGCGCTTGAAGACGGAGGACATGCGGAGTCTGTCGCTTACAGGTGGAAGATCTTGCCGGGGTTCAGGATGTGCTTCGGGTCCAGCGCCTGTTTGACGCTGCGCATCAGGTCGATGGCATCGTTGCCGTGCTCGGCGATGAGGAAGTCCATCTTGTGCAGGCCGACGCCGTGTTCGCCCGTGCAGGTGCCGTCCATGGCAATCGCGCGCGCGACGATGCGCTGGTTGATGCGCTCGGCTTCTTCCAGTTCCTCCGGCTTGTTCGGGTCGATCAGCAGCGCGACGTGGAAGTTGCCGTCGCCCACGTGGCCGACGATGGGGGCGGGCAGACGCAACGCGCTGGCGAGCAGGTCTTTCTCGGTTTCCACCACGCATTCGGCCAGGCGCGAGATCGGCACGCACACGTCGGTGGTGACGGCGCGGCAGCCCGGCTTGAGCTGCAGGAACGCGAAGTACGCGTTGTGTCGGGCGTTCCACAGGCGGCTGCGGTCTTCGGGGCGTGTTGCCCATTCGAAGCCTTGGCCTTTATGTTCAGCGGCGATCTGCTGGACGGTCTCGGCCTGTTCCTGCACGCCATGCTCCGAGCCGTGAAACTCGAAGAACAGCGTCGGCATCTCGGGCAGCGTCAGCTTGTCATACTGGTTGATCGCGCGGATGGCGAGCGCGTCGACAAACTCCACGCGCGCAATCGGCACGCCCATCTGGATGGTGTCGATCACGGCCGACACCGCGTCGCCCATGCTCGGGAAGGCGCACACCGCGGCGGACACCGCTTCCGGTTGCGGATACAGCTTCAGCGTGATCTCGGTGATGACGCCCAGCGTCCCCTCGCTGCCGATGAACAGGCGCGTCAGGTCATAGCCCGCCGACGATTTGCGCGCGCGGTTGGCCGTCTTGATGATGCGGCCGTCGGCGGTCACCACCGTCAGGTTCAGCACGTTCTCGCGCATCGTGCCGTAACGCACGGCGTTGGTGCCGGAGGCACGCGTGGCACACATGCCGCCGATGGATGCATCGGCACCCGGGTCGATCGGGAAGAACAGGCCCGTCTCACGGATCTCGGTGTTGAGCTGCTTGCGCGTGACGCCCGGCTCGACCGTTACGGTCAGGTCTTCGGGGTGAACGGCCAGCACATGGTTCATCTGCGAGAGATCGAGGCTCACGCCGCCGGCCACGGCCAGCAAGTGGCCTTCGAGCGACGAGCCGGCGCCGTACGGAATCAGCGGAATTTCGTGCTCAAAGCAGAGCTTGGCGACGGCGGCGACTTCGTCGGTGGTCTGCGCGAAGACGACGGCATCGGGCAGCATCGGGTCGTAGGCGGATTCGTCGCGGCCGTGGTGGGCACGCACGGCTTCGGTGGTGGAGACGCGGTCGCCGAAGCGGGCACGCAGCGCATCGAGCATGGCCGGCGGAATCGGCTTGCGCACCAATCCGGGATGGGGGAGTGGGTGGTTCATGGTGTCTCGCGGTGTTGTGCGGCTCTGGCTGGCCTGAACGGTAATTCTAACGCCGGGGCCTTCCGCGGCTTGCGATAATGCGGGCATCCACCCTAGGAGACCCACCGTGGGCAACCGCTTATCCAAGATCGCCACGCGCACTGGCGACGACGGCACCACCGGCCTCGGCGACGGCAGCCGCACCGCAAAGGACAGCCTGCGCATCGCTGCGATTGGCGATGTTGATGAACTCAACTCGCACATCGGCGTGCTGCTGACGGAAACGCTGCCCGATGGCGTGCGCGCGGCGCTCACGGCCATCCAGCACGACCTGTTCGACTTGGGTGGCGAGCTGTGCATCCCGGGCTACACGATGGTCACCACCGCGCACGTGCTGCGGCTGGACCAATGGCTGGCCGATTACAACGACGATCTTCCCCGGCTGGCCGAATTCATCCTGCCCGGCGGCAGTCGCGCGGCGGCGCAGGCGCACATCTGCCGCACCGTCGCGCGCCGGGCCGAGCGCAGCATCGTCGCGCTCGGCCGTGCAGAGACAATTGGCGAGGCACCGCGCCAGTACGTCAATCGGCTGTCGGACCTGCTGTTTGTGCTGGCCCGTGTGCTGAATCGCGTGGACGGCGGCACGGATGTTTTGTGGAAGCGCGAAGAGCACAAGCCCGCGTAATCCGCATCAGCGCATCAAAACAAAACGGCCCGGTTGTGTACTGGGCCGTTTGCTTTGCAGAGAGAGTGAATCAGTTCACGCTCGTCGGCGTGGTCGTGCTCTGTGCCACGGCAGTCAGCCCGGCCAATTGCCCCGGCGTGGTGATGGTCAGCGCCTGCGACGGCGTCGGTGCCGGGAAACCGCCTTCGGCCAGTGCTTCCTTGATCGTGCGGTTGGTGTCGAAGTAGACCTGCCAATAGTTGTCGTTATGCGTGTATGGGCGCACGGCCAGCACTGGGCCGACGAGGTTGAATTCCAGAATCTCCACGTCGACGGCCGGATCGGTCAGTACGTTCGGGATGGCGGCGATCTTTTCCTTGAGCAGCGCGATGGCGGCGCGGTGGTCGGCGCTGCCGGCCAGCTGTGCCTTCAGCTCGACACGGCGGAAGGGGTTGGACGTGTAGTTCTGGATTGTGTCGGCGAAGATCTTGCCGTTGCCAACGATGGTGACGACGTTGTCCGGCGTGTTGAGCGAGGTGGCAAACAGGCCAATCTCCTTCACGGTGCCGGTGATGCCGCCGACCGTGACGAAGTCGCCCACCTTGAACGGCCGCAGCACGATCAGGAACGCGCCCGCCGCGAAGTTCGACAGCAGTCCCGACCAAGCCATGCCGATGGCCACGCCGGCCGCCGCAATCAACGCAGCAAACGTCGTCGTCTGGATGCCGAAGTAGCCCAGGATGCCGATCACCAGCAGCACGTTCAGCGTGACGGTGATGATCGAGCCGACATAGCGCAGCACAGTCGGGTCGACCTTCTGCCGGCCCAACGAGCGTTCCACCATGCGGACCGCGAAGTTGATCAGCCAGCGGCCGACCACCCAGAAGACGATGGCTGCGAGGATCTTCATGCCGACGTCGGCGGCGTACTGCTCCACGATCGCCTGGTACTTGCTTGCGGTGTTGACGGCGGTGTCCGCCAGAGTCTCTGCTGCCATGGTTGCCTCCGGGAGGTGAGCAGGGGAATTCCCTACGATATGCCAAAGACAACGCACTTGTGTGACTTTGATACGTTCTGCTCACATTTGTTATACATCCGGCGGCTCTGGCGACGCCCCACAAAAAAGGACGCCCGCAGGCGTCCTCTTCAAATCACTTCAGCGCAGATCAGTTGCCGCTGCCCGCCACCAAACGGCGCTTGCGCACGGCATCCGCCAGCGTTTCCAGCACCTTCACCGAATCGTCCCAGCCGATGCAGGCGTCGGTCACGCTCTGGCCGTAGGCGAGGTCGGACACCGGCGTGCCCTGCACGTGGTCCTGGCGACCGGCATTGATGTGCGACTCCACCATCACCCCGACGATGCGGTTGTCGCCAGCAGCCATCTGGCGGCCGATGTCTTCGCACACCGGGATCTGGTTCTCGTGCTTCTTGCTGCTGTTGGCGTGCGAGGCGTCGATCATCAGGCGTGCGGCCAGGCCCGACTTGGAGATGGCGTCGCAAGCTTCCTGCACGCTGGCGGCGTCGTAGTTGGGCGCCTTGCCGCCGCGCAGGATGATGTGGCAATCCTCGTTGCCTGCCGTCGACACAATCGCCGAGTGGCCGCCCTTGGTGACCGACAGGAAGTGGTGTGGCTGCGATGCGGCCTTGATGGCGTCCACGGCGATCTTCACGTTGCCGTCGGTGCCGTTCTTGAAGCCGACCGGGCAAGACAGGCCGGACGCCAGTTCCCGGTGCACTTGCGATTCCGTCGTGCGCGCACCGATGGCGCCCCAGCTCACCAAGTCAGCGATGTACTGCGGGCTGATCATGTCGAGGTATTCGGTGCCGGCGGGCAGGCCGAGCTCGTTGATGTTCATCAGCACCTCACGTGCGGTGCGCAGGCCGTCGTTGATCTTGAAGCTGCCGTCCATGTACGGATCGTTGATCAGGCCCTTCCAGCCGACCGTGGTGCGCGGCTTTTCGAAGTACACGCGCATGACGATTTCCAGCTCGTTCTTGAAGCGCTCACGCTGCTCGACCAGGCGGCGGGCGTAGTCCAGCGCGGCCTTGGTGTCGTGGATGGAGCAGGGGCCGATGATGACGATCAGGCGGTCATCCATGCCGTGCAGGATGCGGTGCATGGCGTTGCGGCTCTGATAGATCAGCTCCGACACGGTGTCGCTGCACGGGAATTCGCGAATCAGGTGCGCCGGCGGCGTCAGCTCTTTGAGTTCGCGAATGCGCAAATCATCGGTGTTCTTCGGCATGGAAAGCTCCTGGGGTGTCTCGTTGTATTGGAAGTATTGGAAACGTCTACTGTGTTCGGGCCATGTTTCGCGTCGGTGCCGAGGTGGGGCAAGTGACAGGGCGAAAAAAAACCGCCAGGGTTGCTGGCGGTTTTCGGTATCTGCTGGGTGCTTTATTTTTGCTGCAAGCGCCCCTCTCCTTCCGCCAGCGGTGCGAGATGCCAAAAGTAAAAGTAAAAAAACTTGGCGAAGGACATGGAGAGAAAGCTCAGTACTGCAACAAAAATCAGGGAAGCGCGGGTGACAAAACTACCGCGCCGCACCAATCGAACCGTCTTTATAGCTGCTTTTTCTGAGTGCCGCAAGCGCGGAGTTTCCGGGGCTGCGGCGCCAAAACGACGATTCCGACGCGGATCAAACCGTGCCGCCCACCGTCATGTTCTCCATGCGCAGGGTCGGCTGGCCGACGCCCACCGGCACGCTCTGGCCCTCCTTGCCGCACACGCCGATGCCCGAATCCAGGCGCATGTCGTTGCCGATCATGGTCACGTGCTTGAGCGATTCCGGGCCGCTGCCGACCAGCGTCGCGCCCTTGACCGGCGCGGTGATCTTGCCGTCTTCGATCAGGTAGGCCTCGCTGGCGGAGAACACGAACTTGCCGTTGGTGATGTCGACCTGGCCGCCGCCGAAGTTGACCGCATACAGACCCTTCTTGACGCTGGCGATGATCTCCTGCGGGTCCTTGTCGCCGCCGAGCATGTAGGTGTTGGTCATGCGCGGCATCGGCAGGGCGGCGTAGCTCTCGCGGCGGGCGTTGCCGGTCACCGGCATCTTCATCAGGCGCGCGTTGAGCGTGTCCTGCATGTAGCCGGTGAGGATGCCGTCTTCGATGAGCGTGTTGCACTGCGTGGGGTTGCCCTCGTCGTCGAGGTTGAGCGAGCCGCGACGGTTGGCGAGTGTGCCGTCGTCCACCACGGTGACGCCCTTGGCCGCCACGCGTTCGCCCATGCGGCCGGAGAAGGCGGACGAGCCCTTGCGGTTGAAGTCGCCTTCCAGGCCGTGGCCGATGGCTTCGTGCAGCAGCACGCCGGGCCAGCCCGGGCCAAGCACGACGGTCATGGTGCCGGCCGGTGCCGGCTTGGCTTCCAGATTGACGAGTGCGGAGGAGACCGCCTCGTCCACGTATTCGCGCAGCAGATCATCGGTGAAGTAGCCGTAGGCATAGCGGCCGCCGCCGCCGGAGCTGCCCATTTCGCGGCGCCCGTTCTGCTCGGCGATGACGGTGACGGAGATGCGCACCAGCGGGCGCACGTCCGCAGCGATCACGCCGTCGCTGCGTGCCACCAGCATCACGTCGTATTCACCGGCCAAGCCGGCCATGACCTGCACCACGCGCGGGTCTTTGGCGCGGGCGAGCTTTTCGATGCGTTCAAGCAGGGCGACCTTTTCGGTGGCCGTCATTGAATCGAGCGGGTCGTTCGGCGCATACAGCGAGTGGCCGCTCGGGCCACTGACCAGGCTGTTCGCCACCTTCACGCGACCGGAGCCGGCCTTGCCGATGGTGCGCGTGGCGCCGGCGGCCTGCATCAGCGCGGGCAGGCTGATGTCATCCGAATAGGCAAATGCGGTGCGGTCGCCTGAGACGGCGCGCACGCCAACGCCCTGATCGATGCTGAAGCTGCCGGATTTGACGATGCCTTCTTCCAGGCTCCACGCTTCGTTGCGGGTGTACTGGAAATAGAGGTCGGCATAGTCGACGCGGTGCGTGAAGATGTCGGCCAGCGCGCGTTGCAGGTGCGCTTCATCGAGGCCGTACGGGTCGAGCAGCACGCGGCGCGCGATGGACAGATTCTGGATGGCGATGTCGCCTGCGTTCATGGTGAGTTCTCGCAAAGAAATTCGGTTGGCTTACATCACACGGTGTTTGAGTGCTGGCAGATCGCGGCGCACCTGCGCCAGGCGCGCCGGGTCCATATCGCCGACGGCCACGCCTTCGCCTTCGGGCACGGAGGCAATGATCTCGCCCCACGGGTCGACCAGCATGGAATGGCCCCAGGTGCGGCGGCCGTTTTCATGGTGCCCGCCCTGTGCGGCGGCGAGCACGTAACACTGATTCTCGATGGCGCGGGCACGCAGCAGGATTTCCCAGTGCGCGGCGCCCGTCACGTAGGTGAAGGCCGCCGGCATCAGAATCAAGTTCAGGTTGCCTTGGGCCGACAGCGCGCGGTACAGCTCCGGAAAGCGCAGGTCGTAGCACACCGACAGGCCCACGCGCCCGCAGGGTGCACCGAAGGCGACCGGCGTGGCGCCCGGCTCGATGGTGCGGGCCTCGTCGTAGCGCTCTTCACCGCGCACGAAGTTGAACAGGTGGATCTTGTCGTAGCGTGCGACGCGCATGCCGGCCGGGTTGAACGCGAGCGACGTATTGCGCACGCGTTGTTCGTCTTCGCACCACATCGGCAGCGTGCCGCCGACGAGCCACAGCTTGTGGCGGCGTGCGGCATCGGCGAGGAACGTTTGGATCGGGCCATCCTCATCGTTCTCGCGGATGGCGACCTTATCGCTGTCCTTGCGGCCCATCTTGCAGAAGTACTCGGGCAGCAGCGCGAGTTGTGCGCCCTGCGCGGCAGCTTCGGCGAGCAGAGCGTCGGCGCGCGCCAAATTGGCATCCACTTCGATGCCTGACACGGTCTGGATGGCGGCGACGCGAAAAGGTGCGGCAAAAGGCGCATCCGAGCCGGAGGGGGTGGAAGCGGACGTCACAGTCGTGGTGGTCGTGGAAGTCATGGCGCCTATTTTGCCGAGGTTTGCGGTGCGCTGCCTGAATTGCTGCTGGACGCGATCTTTTCAATCTTCGGATCGGCCCAGCTGCCGGTGACGTGGTACTGCGTGGCAAATGCCTTCGACAACTGGTCGCCCAAGACGAGCTGCGCCGCCAGCGTGCCGAGCCCAATGGCGGGGTTGATGAACGCCGCCGCCAACGATGCGGAGGTGGCATCGACCTTGGGCGTGACCTTGACGTGCAGATCCTGCGTTTCCTCGAGGATGTTGGCCGAGCCCTGCATCGCCACCTGGAACTGCGGGCCCTTGACGGCGAAGTCTTCCGTGCGTGCGACGCCGCCGGCGATCGTGCCGGTGGCGGTCACACTGTCGAACGGCGTGCCGCGCCCCGTGGCGCTGCGCAGGTCGGTGGCGAAATGCAGCAGCCCTTGCAGGCTCAGCACGCCAGCCAGCTTGGCGAGGCCCGGATCGACCGGCAGGAACTGGCCACGCTCCAGGTTCAACGCCATGCGGCCGTTGAGGGTGGGGGTGTCGATCGACATAGGCGAGCCACGCCAGACCACGCGGCCTTCGAGCTTGCCCTTGGCACCATCGAGCACCTTGGCGAAGCCCATTTTTTGCAGCAGTTCGCCGGAGTCGCGCAGGTCCAGGTGGAAGTCGAGCAGCGTACGGCGCTCGGGGTCATCACCCCCGCCGCGCAGCCGGCGCGGGATGCGCCACGTGCCCTGCGCGGTGAGCGTGGCGGCCGGCTGCTCAATCTTGAGCGTTTCCAGCGTCCACACGGGTGCGCCATCGTTGATCTGGCTGCGCGCCTTGATTTCCAGCTTGCCGAGCGTCTTGCCGCGCAGGTCGAACTTGTCGGCAACGAGGTCGAGCGACGGGATTTCCTGCGAGCTGCTGGCCAGGGATTCGGTCAGCGCGCTTTCTTCCTTCGCGTCGGGGATGCTCATACGCGACAGGCGCATCGTTAGTTCCCCGAAGGGCACGGCGGCGCTTTCGGCATGCCAGCGTGTGTTGCCGGCGATCTCGCGCGATTCGATGGTCGATTGCCAGTTGGCGCCATCGCGCGTGGCGTCGATGCGCACGGCGTTGAAGTCGCGGCCCAGCATGTGCAGTATTTGCGCCCGCGCGTTCAGGCGGTTGGGCAGATACGCGTTGTGGCTGGCGTTCGCGCTGGCCGCGGCGTGTTCGGAGGCGATCTGGCTGGCGTTCTTGTCGGCCGAGGGCGCGGCGAAGACCTGGCGCCACGCGTCGATGTCCAACTGATCCAGCGCGAGGTTGGCCTGCACACCGTCGGTCGGTTGCGGCACGGGTTGGCGCACGCCGATGCCACCGCGCAACACCTCCACGCCGTTGCCATTGCTGCGTTGCTCGTAACGGGCGCTGACGATGTTGCCGATCTGCAGCGTCACTTCGTCGAGCGCGTTGTTGGCGGCCAGCGGCTGCATTTCAAAGCGCACCGGCAGCGGCTGCCCGGCGGCCTTGTTGAGCGGAGCGGGCAGGCGTACGGTCATCGGCGTGAGGTCGGACTGCACCTGGATGATCGGTCGATGCTGCTTGACGCCGATGGTGGCGCTGTACGGCGCGCTGCCCTCCAGCGCACGGGCAATCGCGGCGATGGGGCTACCTTCTGGCGTCGTTTCACGCAGGCCCTGGGCCGAGGCAGTGCCCGCGACCTGGATGCGGATCGTGCCATCCGGTGCGGTGCCGCCGGTCGGGCGGATTTCACCGCCGGCAAAGCGGGCGCGCAGGTTGTTGAAGCCGATGCCCTTCTGCGTGAAGGTGAGGGCGCCCGTCACGTCGGTCAGCGGCGGCGCTTGCGAAAGCAGGGTGACGTCATTGCGCAGGAAGGTGACGCTGCCCTGCGCGCGGGTGTTGTGCATTTCATGCAGCGGCAGGTCCAGCTTGAGCGCCAGCGTGGCATTGCCCTGCGCACGCGCATCCTTGGTGAAGTGGCCGATCCACCCGCCGATGGGACTGGCTTCGAGGTATTGCAGGAAGCCTTGCGTCGGACCATCACCGCGGCCTTCGATGGTCAGCAGCGGCGAGTGGTCGCCCATGTCGGGCAGGTTGCCGTTCACATCCTGCAGGTCCACGCCCATCACCTTGGCGTGCGCCACCTTGAATGCCAGTGAAGCCTTGTCAAAGATGACTGTGCCATCGATGTTGGTAAACGCAGGCCATTCGCCGGGATGCGTCGGCACAGAACCGGGTGCGTTATGCGCCGTTTCGGGCGGGGCAGACTGGTACGTCACATCCTGGATCGGCACTTCGACGCGGAAGGCGCCCTTATGCGGCGCCCGGAATGGGAATTCCAGCAGATCGCCCGACAGCGTGAAGCTGACGTTGCTGGCTGTGCCGCTTTGCAGCGCACCGGTCAGATAGTCGCGCAGATGCTGTCCGATGGACAGCGGCAGATAACGTGGCACGCGCGGTACGTTGGCGTGCTCGAGCGTGCCGGTCAGATCGATGGTGCCGACATGGCTCGTGTTGGGGGCGTGACGATAGTTGCCGCTGATGCGTGCCGACAGGTCGGCATTGGAGAACGCCAGGTTGTCGCTGGTGACGACCAACTCCTGCTTGCGATACGTCCAGTTAAAGGTGCCTTGCAGGCGGTCCAGGGGGACGCGCGGTTCCGCAAAGGTGCCGGGCAGTAGCAGGGCGGCGTCGGTGGAGTCGATGCGCAGGGTGCCGCGTTGGGTGCCTTTCTCATCTGAGAACACGGCATTGCCGGAGAGGTTTTCTACCCCCGGCACCGCGGACTCGGGGTGATGACCGGGCGGTACGGCCGGCAGTGCGCCCGGCCCAAACGACACCTGTCGTAGCGTCGCGCGGCCGGTCAGGTGCACCGGCGCCGGCGCGTTCGGGCGCCAGCGGGACACATCGCGCTGCCAATTGATGTCGAGATCGTCCAGCCGGCCGGCGGGCTGCTTGGCGCGCAGCGGCTCCAGCACGCCGGCGGGCAGCGGCAACGTGGTGGCGATGCCGCGCACGTCGGCCAGGTCCATGGTGGCGGCCTTGATCTGCAGATAGCGCAGGGCCTCGTGGCTATCCAGCGCCCAGCCTACGGTGACGTTGCGCAGCCCGCGCGGCGTGCCGGCGGGATTGAGCGGCGTGACGATACCAGGGCCGGCCAGCTCGGGCGTGGGCGGCTGGACGGCTTGCGTGGATGGGTTCAGTGGTTGCCAGAGCAGGGTGTCGACGCGCAGGGTGTGCTCACCGGTGCTCGCGCGCTGGTGCGTGGCCAGCACTTGCAGGCTGCGCAACTGCAGCGGGTCGAGGTCCTTGCGGACCTGCAGGTCCAGTTCCTGCCCTGTCAGGCGCGCCTGGCTGCGCGTGAAGACGCCATCGGCAAACTCCACCGAGCCGTCGGACGACAGCGTGCCGCTGTTGGCGGACGCCAGCACCGGCACATAACGCTGTGCGGCGGCCAGTTGCAGCGTATTGACCTGCCAGTTGGCCTGGCCGTGCCAGTGCTGCCAATCGCCTGGGCGGGCCAGCAGGTCGTGGCGGAAATCGGCGTGCAGCTTGATGGGGCCGTTGAACAGCGTGGGTGACGTGCCGCTGGCGTCCAGCCGGTGGCGGGTCGGGCCGCTGCGCAACTGGATGCGCACATTGCCCAGCGCCACCTCGGGCAGTTTCTGCTGCTCGTCGAGCCAGCGCACCGCGCCCTCGCGCACATCGATGTCGCCCTGGGAGAGCAGTTGGTCCAGGAAGCCGCTGTCGCCGCTGGTGTTGGCCGACAACGGCATGCCCGCTACCAGCAGTGCGCCCTCGGCACTGCGGCGGACCAGCACGTCGGCGCGATTGGCGTGCAGTACGGCAAACGTGATCTCCATGCGCGGCAAGGAGCGCCACGACAGCCGCGCCTGTACGTCCTGCACGGCGAAAGTGTGGCGCCCCGCAGTGTCACGGGCATCGATGCGTTGTGCGCGGAAGGCCGGATGCCAGCCTTCCCAGTAGGTTTCCAGCGAGCCGATGCTGACCGTGGCGTGCAGTGCGCTGGAGGCCTCGCGCTCCATCCACTCGCGCGCCAGGCTCACACGCGGCCACAACACAAAGCGCACCAGCAGCATGCCGAAGATGGCCAGCACGGCCAGCACCGCCAGTGTTTTCCACAGCAGGCGCCATAGCTTGCGCCAGATCGGGGCACGCACCACAGCCGCGACACCGCCACCAATAGCGCCCACCAATCGCACGAGCCACGCCCACGCAGCCGGACCGGCCGCGCGCATGCCGGTCGGGCGGGATGACAGGGTACTGGTGTGTCCGCCGTCGGACTTCGGCGATTCTGGGGGCTGGGGCGGGCGAGGCATGACCGGGATTATCCGATATTCGTGACGCGGCGCCACATCAACAAGGGTTGCGGCGGCCGCTGCAGAAGCGCCAAGCACGTGCGATACCCGCGAAAGTCTGTGACCGCCGACCGGCTTGGCGGGCATTTCAGCGAGAATGAGCGCTTCCTGTTGTTATCCCCGCTGTTGACCCGATGGTTCGCATGACTGATTCCGCCTTGTCTGCCCAGCCGTTTCTGCAAGCGCCGGCCCGTGCGCCGGAAACCTCCGCCCCCGCCCTGCCGTTTGCGCTGGCGTATTCACGTTATGTCCAGCGCCTTGCACACGCGCGCGAAGGTTGGGCCGCGCGTGCCCAGGCTGCCGCTGCAGGTGTGATCGACGTGGCGTGGCTGTCCGCGCGCTTTACCGAACTGTTCGATACCACCGCCGTGGACCTGGAGCCCGCCCTCAAGCGCGCCTTGCGGCTGCTGCGCAACGAGGTGTTTGCCGGACTGGTCGAGCGCGATCTGACGGGCGCAGCCACGCTCGACGAAGTGACGGGCACCATGACCGACCTGGCCGAATTCGCGGTGCGCGCGGCCATTTCCGTGATCGGCCGGGAGCTGGAAACGCTACATGGCCAGCCGATCGGGCAATCCTCGGGTGAGGTGCAGGAGCTGGTGGTGGTCGGCATGGGCAAGCTTGGCGGGCGCGAGCTTAACGTCTCGTCCGACATCGACCTGATCTTCCTCTACGACGACGATGGCGATACGCAAGGCGGCCCACGCCCGCTGTCCAACCACGAATACTTCACCAAGCTCGGCCGGCGGCTGATCAACGTCCTGGCCGATGTGACGGAAGACGGCTACGTCTTTCGCGTCGACATGCGTTTGCGCCCGAATGGCGACGCGGGGCCGCTGGTGTGCAGCCTGGGCATGCTGGAGGAGTACTTTGTCGTGCAGGGCCGGGAGTGGGAGCGCTATGCCTGGATCAAGGGCCGCGTCATCACCGACCCGACCAGTCCCCACGCAGCGCGCGTGATCCAACAACTGGAACGTGTGACGACGCCGTTCGTGTTCCGCCGCTATCTGGATTACGGCGTGATTGCCGCGATTCGCGCGCTGCACGCGCAGATTCGTAGCGAGGCGGCCAAGCGTAGCAATAGCGCCATTCGCCAGCATGGCCCCAGCGATGGCCAGGTGCATGCGCGTTCGCCGAACATCAAGCTCGGCCGTGGCGGCATCCGCGAGATCGAGTTCGTCGCGCAGGTGTTTCAGCTGATTCGCGGCGGACAGGATTTTGCGTTGCGCGTGCGGCCCACGCTCGAGGTGCTGCGCGCTGCAGCCGAACGCGGCCTGATCGGCGACGACGTGGTGGCGCGGCTGACCGAGGCGTATCGCTTTCTGCGCCAGCTTGAGCACCGCCTGCAATACATCGAAGACGCGCAGACGCATAACCTGCCGGGCTCGCCCGAAGACCAGCATCGCGTGGCGCGCATGATGGGCTTTGACGACTACGCCGCGCTGGTCGCCAAGCTGGAGGCGTATCAGGAAGAAGTTGCGCAGCAGTTCGAGCAGACCTTCTCGGACAAGCAAGACAGCCAGCCGCCGTGTGCGTCGATCTGGCATGCCGATCTGCTCGACGATGAGCACACCGAAGCCGCCCACGCGCAACTGGCGGACCTCGGCTATGCCGACCCCCACAGCGTACTGGAACGCCTGCGCGCCACGCGCAATTCGCCGCGCTACCGGGCGTTGTCGGAAGTGAGCCGCCAGCGGTTCGACCTGCTGATCAACCGCGCGCTCGACCACGCCGCACGGCAGACCGATGCGGATGTCACCATCGCGCGCTTTCTCGATTTCTTTGATGCGATCAGCCGACGCGCGTCGTACCTCTCCCTGCTGAGCGAATACCCGCAGGCCATGGAGCGCGTGGCACACACGCTGCACGCATCGCGCTGGGCGGCGGACTACCTCACGCGCCATCCGCAACTGCTGGATGAGCTGCTCGATATGGAGGCGCTGTCGGCCGAGCCCGATTGGCCCGCCTTCCGCGAGCGCGTGCGCGAACGCCTGCATGCAGCGGAAGACCACGTCGAAATGCAGATGGACATCCTGCGCCAGGAGCACCATGCGGAGACCTTCCGCGTGCTGCTGCTGGACTTGCAGGGGCTGCTGAGCGTGGAGCACATCAGCGATCGTCTGTCGGATCTGGCTGACGCCGTGCTCGACCTGACGCTGGAGACGGTGTGGAAGCAGGTCGGCACGCGCCATCGTGAGGTGCCGCGTTTTGCGGTCGTCGCCTATGGGCGCCTGGGTGGCAAGGAACTCGGTTATGCGTCGGACCTCGACATCATCTTTCTCTACGACGATGACGACGAACGCGCGCCGGAAATCTATGCGTCATTCGCGCGCAAGCTGATTACTTGGTTGACCAGCCACACCGCCGCCGGCACGTTGTTCGACGTGGATACGCGCCTGCGCCCGAACGGTGCGGCTGGGCTGATGGTCACGCACTTTGAGGCCTTCCGCCGCTACCAGATGCGCGAGGGCGACAACGCCGCGTGGGTATGGGAGCACCAGGCGCTCACGCGCGCACGCTTCTGTGCGGGCGATGCGGACATCGGCGAACGCTTTGAAGCGCTGCGGACCGCCGTGCTGCGGCAAGTGCGCGAAGCGGGCCCCCTGCGCGAGGAGATCGTGGCGATGCGCGAGCGTGTGTCGGAGGGCCATGCAAATCCGACGCAGTTGTTCGACCTCAAGCACGATCGCGGCGGCATGGTGGATATCGAATTCACCGTGCAGTTTCTGGTGCTGCTGCACAGCGCGGTGCATGCCGAACTCACCCGCAACAAAGGCAACATCGCGCTGCTGCACATGGCCGCCGAGCTGGGTTTGATCGACCCCACGCGCGCTGCGCAGGTGGCGGATGCCTACCGGGATTTCCGTGCACGGCAACACAAGCTGCGTTTGGATGGGCAATCCGCTGCGCGCGTCCCCGCCGGCACCTGTGCGCATGAAACCGCTCAGGTGCGCGCGTTGTGGGAACAGGTGTTTGGAGCCGCGCCAGCGCAATGAGGGTGCATCGTCAGACCTTGCAGACGTGGGGCGCATGCGCGGGTGTTGCTGCGCTGTCGGCGGTGTTTTCCTTCGTGCCGTGGCTCCATGCCGTGGGGTTGTATCAGCGTGATGCGGTGCGTGCGGGGCAATGGTGGCGCCTCGTTACGGCCATGTGGGTCCACCTCGATATGTGGCACTGGCTGGGCGACGGGATGGCGGCTGCGGGGCTGATCTTGCTGCTGGCGCGCGTGCTGCAGCCACAGGCCATCGTGGGCGTGCTGGTGGCGTGTGGTGTGCTGGTGCAGATCGTTTTGCTGAATCAGCCTGCAGTGCAGTGGTATGGCGGCCTTTCCGGCGCGCTGCACGGGCTGGCCGCGTGGGGTGGCCTACGGTTGCTACAGCCTGCGGCTGACGCGGACGAGGATCGCCTCTCACGCTGGATTGGCGTGGCGTTATGCGTGGGCGTGCTGGGGAAGGTGTGGCTGGAGCAGTCGTGGCTGTCGCCCATCGTCTATGACCCGCACTGGGGTTTTGGCGTGGTGCGCATCGCCCATGCCGTTGGCGCGGTGAGCGGGCTACTGATCTGGGTACTGGGGGAGTGGCGCGCTCGCGGTAAGCGGGTGCGTATGTGAGCAGCCGGGTGCCGGAACGGTAGGGCGGGGAGAACGCCCGCCCGCGCCCAAGAAAGGCGCGGGCTGAGAGAAACAACAGGCTTACTTCACACGACGCCGACGGCTAGCCAGGCCAGCAGCCAGCAGCAATGCTGCGCCGCCCAGGCCGATCGCGCCGCCACCGCCGCCGCTGCTGGAGGTGGTTGCTGGCGTGGTGGTGCCGGTGCTGCCGCCCGTTGCTGCAGCGGTGACTGTCACGTTGGCAGTATCCGTGGCAGTCGCGCCGGTGTTGCTGGTCAGCGTTACCGTGAAGGCGTAGGTGCCAGCGGTCGACGGCGTGAATGTTGCGGTGTAATTGCCGTTGCTATCGGGCCCTGCAGTGGTGAGGCTGACGGACGGCCCGGACGTCTGCGTCCACTGCACGCTCGCGATGGTATTGACGAGGCCTGCATTGCCGCTCGCCGTAAGCGTGACCGCGTTGTTTGCGGTCACCGTGCTTGCCGACGTCGAGGCGTGCACAATCGGATTGCCCTTCGCCAGCGCAACGGCGGCGCCCGCGTCCAGCATGCCGGCTCCGCAGACTCCCGCATGCGTCGCGCAGTACGTGCCGGCCGGGAACGGACGTGCCGACTGCTGGAGGACGGTGGCAATCTGAGCCGGCGTCAGCGCACTGTTGACCGATAGCATCAGCGCCGCGACGCCTGCCACGTGCGGCGTGGCCATCGAGGTGCCGCCTTCGGCGGTGTAATCGTCGGTGGTGGCCGTGGTTGCGCCGTCGTTCGTCAGCGACGGTACCAGTGCCCCCAGACCGCTGACCACCGAACCGTTGCCACCGCCAGGCGCACTCAGCGTCGTGCCGGTGCCGACGTTGGCGTAGCTTGCCCTGTCGCCTTCGAAGGTGTGCGCCGTGACGGCAATGGTGCCTGCGCAGTTGGCCGGTGTACCAATGGTCGTCGCGTTGCCATCATTGCCGGTTGCCACCACGATGGCAGCCCCGCGAGCGCGCGCTGCCGAGATGGCGTTTTGCGTCGGGGTATCGCAGCTGCCGACGCCGCCCAGACTCATGTTGACGACCTTGGCGGGGGCCGTGTTGACCGTGGTAACGCCAGAGACGATGCCACCCGTGGCCCAGGTCAGCGCATCGATGATGTCGGAGCTTGAGCCACCGCATTTCCCCAGTACGCGTGCCATCAACAGGCTGACGCCCGGGGCAATACCGGCGACACCTGTGCTGTTGTGTTGCGCGATGAGTTGGCCGGTGACAAACGTGCCGTGCCACGAGCTGTTGGAAGGCGACAGGCCCCCGCACATCGTCGGGTTGTTGGTGATATCCGTGCTGGTGACCCAGTCACCCGGATCGGTCGGGTCGCTGCTACGTCCGGCGCCGCCTTTGTTATTGACGAAGGGGTTCGTGACAAAGTCGTAGCCCTGCTTGATCCGTGCCCCAGACAGGTCAGCGTGGCCGGGAAGAATGCCGGTATCCAGTACGGCAACGTTGACGCTGCTCGAACCCTTCGTCGTGTCCCAGGCGGTGGTCACGTTGGCACCACCCGTCGTTGGCGCACCGTTGGCTGATGCACCGCCGCTGACCGTGACGACATTGGTGACCGTGCCGGTTTTGGGCAGCAGGTTCCATTGGAGTGGGAAGAACTGATCGGACGGCGTGGAAGCCGCGTGCCAGATCCGGTCAGGCGACACATATTCAAATTGACCGCTGGCTTCCATGCGCTGTGCCACGGCTTGAGCGTCAGACACCGACATGGTTTGCGGCAGCGTCACCACGTGGGCACCGCCAGACATGGCGCGCTTATACGTCATCGGCAACTGCGCAGCGGCCGACCAGCGTTGCACTGTCGCGACATCTACGCGCACGGCCGTTCCGGCCGATTGCAGCTCGTACGTGCCGCTGGCGCCACTCTTTTCCTTGACGATCAACTGCGACACCCATTGCGTTTGGGCGCCAACGTTTGCTGCCTGACCGACGGCGAGCGCCGGCACAGCGTGATACGAAACCAGTCCGAGCACGACCAGCGCGCGGACCATCCCCCCCGGGACAATCGCCTTCATTTGAAAAGTCCTATTGTTGTAACAAAAAGAGGCGAAATTATCTCAATATTGACGACGTGGCACGACAAAAAAAGAACTAAATACGGAATTGAAAATTTCTTACAACTTCACAAACGCCGATGCGATGGGGGGTTAGGGGATGCAACCCCACGCTTGAGGGATGCAACGTGAAAGGGCCGGCAGTCGCTTAACGGGCGCTGCGCCCAAGCCGATGCGCGAGGCCCGCTGCAAGCAATAGCGCCGCATAGGCGAGTCCGATTGACCCACCGCCACCCTCGCCGCCCGATGAAGCTCCGGTGCCTGCTCCTGTCTCCGTCCCTGGCGGGGTGGGGGCTTCTGCTACGGTCACGCTGACGGTGTCGGTCGCTGTGGCGCCTGCGCTGTTGGTCAGCGCAACGCTGAAGCTGTAGATCCCGGCAGCGGTTGGCGTGAAGGTGGCCGTGCTCGTGCCGTTGGCGTCGGGCGGGGAAGTTGTCAACGCTACGGGATTGCCCGCTGTTTGGGCCCAAACCAGATTACCCGCGCTTTGCGTGTAGCCAGGGCCGCTGACGGCGATCAGCGAGACGTTGGTATTGAGGGAGACGCTCAAAACCGATGCGCCGACGTGCACGGTCGGCTGGCCCTGCGTCTGCGCGATGGCAGAACCGGCATCGAGCATGCCCGCGCCGCACACGCCCGGGTGCGTGGCGCAGTAGGTGCCTGCTGGGAACGGACGGGCCGATTGCTTGAGGATCGCGGTGATGTTGTCAGGTGTGAGCGCCGGCTGGATCGACAGCATGAGCGCCGCCACGGCCGACACGTGCGGTGTGGCCATGGATGTGCCGATATCGTTGGCATACCGGTCGCCGCTGGGCGAGGCGACGGGCCCGTTGGTGCCCGTGTTGGACAGCGACACGATCCCAGTGCCCACGCCACGAATGACCGTCCCCACGCCGCCGCCCGGCGCGCTGATTGCCGTTTGCGTGCCCACGTTGGCATACCAGGCGCTGTCGCCCTCCACCGTATGCGCGGTCACGGCGATGGCGCCCGTGCAGTTGGCGGGCGAATCGACCGGCCCCGATTCATTGCCGGCAGCCACGACGATGGTGGCGCCCAGCGCTCGCGCCGTGTTGATGGCCGCCTGCTCGCTGCGGGAGCACGCCCCTGTGCCACCCAGGCTCATGCTGATGACCTTGGCCGGCGTCGGGTTGTTGGCCAGACGCGGGACGGTGCCGCCGGCCAGCCAGGTCATCGCGTCCATGATGTCGGAGGTGGCGCCACCGCACTTGCCCAGCGCCCGCGCCATCTGCACGCGCACGCCCGGCGCGATGCCCGCAATGCCGATGCTGTTGTGTTGCGCCGCAATCTGGCCGGCCACGAACGTGCCGTGCCAGCTGCTGTTGCTCTGACTGCCGCACAGCGTGGGAAACGATGCAGCATCGCTGTCGCTGACCCAGTCGCCGGGGTCCGATGGGTCGTAGTTGGCGGCGCTATTGTTGGCGCCGTTATTGACGAAGCCACTTGGGATGGCATTGCCGGTTTTCGGGTCGGTCAGGCCGGTCATCGCGCTGCTGCGTATGAAGTTGTAGCCCGGACCAAAGTTCACGCCCGCAAAGTCCGCGTGGTCGGCGCGGATGCCCGTGTCCACGATGCCGATGCCGACCGTCGGTGTGCCCGTGGTCGTGTCCCAGGCGGTGGTCACGTTGGCACCACCCGCAGCAGCAGCCGGGGGCAGCAGGTTCCATTGCCGGCTGAAGAGCGGATCGCCGGCCATGGCCATCGGCCGCAGGATGCGGTCTGGCGACACGTAATCAAATTGACCGCTGGCTTCCATGCGCTGCGCCACCGTTTGCGCGTCGTCCAGCGTCATCGCCTGGGGCAGCGTCACCACGTGGGCCCCGCCGGACATGGGGCGCTGGTACGTCACCGGCAACTGCGCCGCGGCAGACCAGCGTTGCACCGCAGCCGCGCCCGCATATTCGGACTGCCGCTGCAATATGCCGCTGGCCGCCGGTTTTTCCTTGACGATGAGTTGCGTGACCCACTGCAACTGGGTATTGAACGTCGCCGATTTCTCCGCCGCGAATATCGGTGTGGCCGAATACGATGCCAGTCCGAGTGCTGTCAGTGCGTGAACAAAACCCCGTGTGACCGATTTTTCCATAGGATTTTCCCTATTTTTTTGTTGATTAACGTCACGTAATTGTTGGGGTACATCGGCACTCCTCTTGCCTAAATGAATTAGGTAGAAACCTGGGTATGAATCAGACAAGGCTCGGCGCGAGCCCGAAAACCTCGGCTCGGAGAGAAACAGCGGGCAGGGAAAATCAGACGCCCGCACCGGGCGGTGCGGGCAGGCGGGAAAGGATGTCAGTCGCGGCGACGTCGTTGGCCGGCCAACCCGGCGCCCAGCAACAATGCGGCCACGGCCAGCGGCATTGCGCCACCGCCACCGCCGCCGCTGCTGCCGGAGCCGGTGGACGTACCCGAACCGGATGTGCCACTGCCGATGCCAGCGGGCGTGGTGCGCTGTGCATAGCCGACGGCCCCTGCCGTATCCAGCAGTCCGGCACCGCAGATGCCGCTGTTGACGGCGCAATACGTGCCGCTCGGGTGCGGGCGCGCCGTTGTTTGCAGGCCGGCGAGGATCTGGGCGTTGGACAACTGCGGCTGCACGCTCAGCATGAGCGCAATCGTGCCGGCCACCTCGGGCGTGGAGAAGCTCGTGCCCGCGACCTGCTTGACGACGTAGTTGCCGAGCGTCTGCGCACCGTCATTCGAGTCAGCCTGGATCACGGAAGGCGTTTCGGCGCAGGTTGACGAGTTTGTGCCCGTGATGACCTTGGAGTTGCCGCAGCCCCCACCCGGCGCAGACAGTGCGACTTGCGATCCGACATTGGCGTAGCTGGCGTTTTCGCCGCTATCCACGTGGGCGGTCACGGCGATGGCACCGGTGCAATTGGCGGGCGCATCCACGGTTTGCGCGGCTTCGTTGCCAGCGGCCGCTACCACGACAGTGCCGAGCGCTGCCAGCCGGTTCACCGCATCCTGCTCAGCCGCGGAACACGAACTCGTGCTGCCCAGGCTCACGTTCACCACACGCGCTGGGTTGCTGTTGGTGGGCACGCCAGACACGGCGATGCCGCCCGCCCAGAGCATGCCGTCCACCGTATCGGACAGCAGCGCGCCGCACTTGCCGGACACGCGTACCGGCACGAACTGGGTGTTCCAGCCCACGCCAGCGATGGAGAGCCCGTTGTTGGTGCCGGCCGCCAGCACACTGCTGACCTCGGTGCCGTGCCAGCTGCTGTTGCCGACATCGCTGCTGGTGCAGCCGGGAATGCTGGACCACTGCGTGCTGGTGACGCCGTCCCCCAGGTCATGTGCGTCCGTGCCACGGCCAGACGAATTGCCCGCGCGTGCCGGGTCGGAGATGAAGTTGTAGCCGGGCAGGATCTTGCCCGACAGATCGGGGTGATCGGTATAACCCGTGTCCACTACCGCGACCACGATGTTCGAACCCTGCGTGATGCTCCAGGCCGATGCCACGTTGATCCCGCCCGGCACGACCGTCGGCGAGGCCAGGTTGTTCTGCGAGGCAAACAGCGGATCGTTGGGGACGGTGTTGGGGTGCAGGATGCGATCCGGCACCGCATAGGCCACGCGCGCGTCTTGCGCGATCTTGGCGGCGGCGGCTTCAATGCTGGCTGAATCGGTCAGGCCGGTGCGCATGAGTTGGGCATCGGTGGCCAGCGTGCGCTTGACCTGCAGCGTGCTCCCCGCCGCTTGTGCGATCGACAGCAACCGGTTGTTCGCTTCCGTGGCCGACAACGTCTTGCGCGTGCCGCTGGTGTCGTCGCGCCATTTGATGATCAGGTCGCCTGTGTATTGCGCTTGCGCCGTGGCAGCGTTGGCGGGCAGGGCGCCAAGCAACCCGGTGGCACAGGCCATGCTCGCGCCTGCGCGGAGCCAGAACTTCAACCGGAAGAGGGAGGAGGGGGTCATCAATGCGTGCTCCGAAGCGTCTTGCTGAGATGAGAAACGTCGTCAGGATGTGATCGTTGACAAGACGTTACACAAAAGCAACGTTAGCACGCAGCTTGCCCATTTGTGATGACGGGAGGCGCCTAAGGCATGGAGGAAGGCCTCAGGCGCGTGAATCGGAGACTGCAGATGCAGCGCAGCAGACTGCTGCCGGGCGCCTGAGACGCCCCATTGTTCACAGTGTGGAGGGACGCGCCCCCTGCGATGGAGGCGCGGAAGGGCGAAGGCTTATCGCTGAATGCGCATCACGCGATCGGCATCTGCCGAGGCGATGCCCGGTGCAGCGCGCAATGCCGCGATGGCGCCATCCAGCGTGGCCGAGGCATCGCCAGAGCTGGCCCGCACCACCCAGAAGCCGCCGGACATCGGCCGCACGACAGTAAAGGCCAGGCGCGGCGTGGCGCGTGCGCCTGCAGCATCCAGCACGTTTTGCACCGTGGTCGACGAAGTCGTCGGCGTGCTCAGACCGATGATGATGTCGCCCAGGTTTTGTGCAGCCGACACGGACGCGGGTGGCTGCGTGTTGGCGGAGGCGGGGTCCATGGCAGGCGGCTGGCCCGGGTCAATGGCGGGAACCGACTTGCACGCGGCCAGCAGGCACAGGCCGAGCGTTGCAGCCAGTGCGGGCTTGGCCAGCGCTAGCAGGGATCGGTGTTGGGCAGCCGGACGGGCCATGAAATTCTCCTTGGATTCGGGTGAAGGCAGCTGCGTCAGGCAGCGCCGGAATGCAGTATGGAATGCGACACGAAGCGGCCAACGCGCTTTGACCGCTCTGATGGGTATAGGCGATCACTGCGCCACGCGCCGTGTTTTCCGTGCAGACGGAGCGGGAGCCGGCTGTGCGCGGCCTGCGGCGAGCATTTCGTCCGCATGGCGCCGCGTGGTGTCGGTGAGCGACGCGCCGCCCAGCATGCGGGCGATCTCGTCCACGCGGCCGGTGGCGTCCAGCACCAGCAGGTCGGAGCGCGTGCTGCCAGCCACGGTCTGCTTGGCGACTTGAATGTGGTGATTGGCCAGTGCGGCCACCTGCGGCAGGTGGGTCACGCACAGCACTTGGCGACGCGTGCCGAGTTCGCGCAGGCGCCGGCCAACGACTTCTGCCACGGCGCCGCCGATGCCGGAATCGACCTCGTCAAAGATCAGCGTGGGGGTCGGGCTGGCCTCGCTGGCGATCACGGAGATGGCCAGGCTGATCCGCGCCAGCTCGCCGCCCGAGGCGACTTTCGCCAACGGACGTGGCGACACGCCCGCATGCCCGGCGACGAGGAATTCGACTTGCTCGAGCCCCGCCGCGCCACCGTGCTCCAACGCATGCAGCGCAATGTCGAAACGCCCGCCGGCCATCGACAGGCCTTGCATGGCGCCCGTCACGGCTTCGGCCAGTTCGCGCGCCGCTTTGGCGCGGGCGCGTGACAGCGTCTGCGCGATGTCGACATACGCCGCACGGGTTTGCGCTTCCTGCGCCTGCAGCGCCTCCAGATCGGACGCCGCCTGCAGCGCGGCCAGTTGCGCCTGGCGCTCGGCCAGTTCAGCCGGCAGCGTTTCGGGCGCGACACGGTATTTGCGCGCCATGGTGTGCAGCGCCTGCATGCGCGCATCGACTTCGGCCAGGCGGTCCGGGTCCAGCTCCGCACGGTCCGCATAGCGGGCGAGCGAGTGCACGGCTTCCTGGATCTGCACCTCGGCCGGTTCGAGCGCGGCCAACACATCGGCCAGTGCCGGGTCGATCTCAGCCAGCTCGCGCAGCGTATGCAGCGTGGCGCCCAGTTGGGTCAGCACGGCGCCTTCGGATTCCGACAGGCCATCCAGCGCCGCGCGCGTGCCTTCGATCAGGCTGGCGGCGTGCGACAGGCGGTGGTGCTCGGCCTGTACGTCTTCCCACTCGCCGGGCTGGGGCCCGAGCTTCTGCAGTTCGTTGACCTGCCATTCGATGCGCTCGCGTTCGAGCTGTGCCTCACGCGATTGCTGCTCGGCGGCTTCGCGTAGGCGCACCACGGCCTGCCAGGCGCGATAACGCTCGCCGACGGCGCGTACGTCGTCTTCGAGGCCGGCGTGGGCGTCAAGCAGGCTACGCTGCGCATCCGTCTTGAGCAGCAGTTGATGCGCGTGCTGGCCGTGGATGTCGACCAGTTGCTCCCCCACCTCGCGCAGTTGCGCCAGCGTGACGGCGGCCCCGTTGATGAAGGCCTTGCTGCGGCCAGCGGCATCGACCGTACGGCGCAGCAGGATGACGCCTTCATCATCGTGCAGTTCGTGGGCTTCCAGCCACGCGGCCACGTGCGGATGGACGTCGAATTCGGCGGTGATGTCGGCCCGTGGCGCGCCTTCGCGCACGACGGCCGCATCTGCGCGCTCGCCCAGCGTGAGCGCCAGGGCGTCGATCAGGATGGACTTGCCCGCGCCCGTCTCGCCCGTGAAGACGGTAAAGCCGTCGGCCAGATCGAGGTCGAGCGCGTGAACGATGACGAAATCGCGGATGGTGAGGCTGCGCAGCATGGAAGCGGTGAGCGTGGAGTTTTAGAGCGTGCCCATGATCCGTAGCGAGCGGCCCGAGGTTGGCGTGACGCATTTGCCAGATTCGGCAGCCGCATATGGGTACGGCGAGCATCGCAACGTCAAGATCGGGGCGCGCAGTAGGATCATGGGCAGGTTCTTAAAGACGGTTGTCTTCGGTCGGATATTCGTGCCAGTGCAGCTTTTTGCGCAGCGTGGCGTAGTAGCTGTAACCAACCGGGTGCAGCAGATGCACGGTGCGCTCCGAGCGGCGCACGACAATGCGGTCGCCCGGCAGCAGCGACGTGAGCGACTGCATATCGAAGTTGACGCTGGCGTCGCGCCCGCTGGTGACCTGGATGACGACTTCCGCGTCGTGCGGAATGACGATCGGCCGGTTGGACAGCGAGTGCGGCGCGATGGGCACCAGCACAAAGCCCGAGAGCGCCGGATGCAGGATCGGTCCGCCGGCGGACAGCGCATACGCCGTCGACCCGGTGGGTGTGGACACGATCAAGCCGTCCGAACGCTGGTTGTACATGAAGAAGCCATCCACCGACACCGCCAGCTCGACCATGCCCGAAATGCCCGAGCGGTTGACCACCACGTCGTTGAATGCGAGGGCGGAGAAGATGACATCGTCGTCGCGCACCACCTGGGCTTGCAGGAGCGTGCGCGTTTCCGATTCGTACTGACCGGCCAGCATGGCGGGCAGCACGTTGTGCACGTCGTCGAACGGGATGTCGGTCATGAAGCCGAGCCGCCCATGGTTGACGCCGATCACGGGCACGTTTGCGCCGGCCAGATGGCGGCCGATCCCCAGCAGCGTGCCGTCACCGCCGAGCACCACGGCCACGTCGGCCTGCCGTGCCATGTCTTCGGGTGGCAGCGCCGGGTAATCCTGGACGCCGATATTGAGCGCCGTTTCGCGCTCGAACACGATATCGCGCCCGCTGGCGGCGATGCACGACGCCAGCTCCATGAGCGGGCCGGCAATGTTGGCGGCCGAATACCGGCCCACCAGCGCGACCGTCTTGAACGGCGAGGCGGGCGAACCGGGCACAGCCGGTGAACTGGGCGAACCGGAGGGGGCGGCGGGAGCTTGCGGGGCCACGGCAGATGGGGAAATCGACATGCGCGCATTACACCATATCGATATGACCCCCGCCACGTTTGACCGTGTTTGACGAGAAACGCCCACATCACCCGTAGGTTGGCGCTGATTTTGCGTAAAATTGAAGAATCATGGACAAGCGCGCCACCATCCTCCTCAAGACCCTGATCGAACGGTACATCGCCGAGGGGCAGCCTGTCGGCTCGCGCACCTTGTCGAAGTATTCGGGGCTCGATCTGTCGCCGGCCACCATCCGGAATGTGATGTCCGATCTGGAGGAGATGGGCTTTATCGCCAGCCCGCACACTTCGGCCGGGCGCATCCCGACGCCGCGCGGCTACCGCCTCTTCGTCGATACGATGCTGACCGCCAGCCCGCTGGATATGCTCAGCACGCACGACCGCATGGCGCAGCAGATGGTGGGTGCGATTGCCGAGCAGGTGCGCACGCAACTGGCGTCGCACGGGTCAGAGTCATCCCAGCGGGTGATAGCGGCGGCGGCGCAGACGCTGTCCAACCTGTCGCAGTTTGCCGGCGTGGTGATGACGCCGCGCCGCTCGCACGCCTTCCGACAGATTGAATTCCTGCGGCTGTCGGAAAACCGCATCCTGCTGATCGTCGTCACGCCCGAGGGCGACGTGCAGAACCGCATCATCTATACCGATACGCCCTACACCCCGTCGCAGCTGGTGGAGGCGGCCAACTACATCAACGCACATTACGGCGGCCTGACGTTCGATGCCGTGCGTGAGCGTCTGCGCGGTGAGCTGTCTGCATTGCAGGCCGACATGACCTCCCTGATGCAGGCGGCCGTGGAAGCCGGCAGCAGCGCCGTGTCGGACGAAGAGCCAGTCGTCATTTCCGGGGAGCGCAAGCTCCTGGATGTGGAAGACCTATCGTCGTCCATGGACAAGCTGCGCCGCCTGTTCGCCGTGTTCGAGCAGAAGACCGGCCTGCTGCAGCTGCTGGACGTCTCCAGCCGCGCCGAGGGTGTGCAGATCTTCATCGGCGGCGAAAGCAGCCTCGTGCCGCACGAAGACATGGCAGTCATCACCGCGCCGTACGAGGTGGACGGCAAGATCGTCGGCACGCTGGGTGTGATCGGGCCGATGCGCATGGCGTATGAGCGCGTGATTCCGATCGTGGACATCACCGCCAAGTTGCTATCCAGCACGCTCAGCCAATATTGATCTGCCGAGTTTAGGTCTGCATCTGGGCTGCATAAGCTCAGCCGATTTTCTTCGACGACAGCCCAGCCTGCCGTCTCACACAATCGACTCCGGCGCATGTGCGCGTTCTTCTTCTGCCGGAGTCTTTCATGGCTGGTTTCTCCATCCCCCGTTTGTTGGCTGCAGCATTGTCTGCGGCTGTTTCGCTTGCCTTGTTCGGTGCCGCCCCCGCACGCGCGGCGGACCGCGAAGTCGTCATCGCGTATCAGGACATGGTGCTGCCCTGGCGCTACGCCCAGGCCACCGGCGAGGTCGAGCGCGCCACCGGCTACAAGGTGACCTACCGCCAACTCGCCAGCGGTGCCGATGTGGTGCGCGCCATTGCATCGGGCTCGGTGCAGATTGGTGAAGCGGGGTCGAGCCCGATTGCGGCCGGTGTGTCGCAGGGTGTGGACCTGTCGCTGTTCTGGATTCTCGACAACATCAACGATGCGGAAGCGCTGGTCGCCCGCAACGGGAGCGGCGTGTCACGCGTGGCCGATTTGAAGGGCAAGACGCTCGGCGTGCCCTATGTGTCGACCTCGCATTTCCATGCGCTGGTGGCGTTGCAGCAGGCGGGGCTCGATCCGCGTGATGTGAAGGTCGTCAACCTGCGCCCGCAGGAGTTGTCGGCCGCGTGGGACCGGGGCGACGTCGATGCCGCGTTCATCTGGGACCCGGTGCTCGCCAAGGTGAAGAAGAACGGCACGGTGCTGACCACCTCGGGCAAGATCGCCGCCGCTACGGGTAAGTCGACGTTTGATGGCTTCGTGGCCGATCGCAAGTTTGCGCGTGACCATGCGGAGTTCATCGCCAAGTTTGTCGAGGTGCTGGCCAAGGCCGACGCGGCTTACCGCGACAACAAGGCTGCGTGGACGGTGACCTCGCCGCAGGTGGCGGCGGTGGCCAAGACCTCTGGCGCGACGGCGGCGGATGTGCCGGCAAGCCTGGCGCTGTATGCCTTCCCGGATGCAGCGGAGCAGGCGTCCAAGCGCTGGCTGGGTGGCGGTGCGCAGTCGGGCGCCGCGCAATCGCTGCTGGCCACGGCGCAGTTCCTGAAGACGCAGGGCACGATCCAGGCGGTGCTGCCGGATTACGGCGCGACCATCGATTCGCGCTTTGTGCAGCGTGTGGCCGGCGGCGCCAAGGCCGTGGCAACGGCAGCGCGATGAGCTGCATTGAAGTCCGCGGCCTGCGCGTCGACTACACCGATGCGCGTGGCCGTACCACCCAAGCGTTGGGCGGCGTGGACCTGTCGATCCACGCCGGTGAGTTTGTTGTCGCCCTGGGTGCCTCGGGGTGCGGCAAGACCACGCTGCTGAATTGTCTGGCCGGTTTTGTTGCGCCAACGTCTGGGCAGATCCTGCTCGACGAACGCGAAGTCGACGGCCCCGGCGCAGAGCGCGGTGTGGTCTTCCAGCGCTATGGCCTGATGCCGTGGCTGAACGTGCGCGACAACGTGGCCCTCGGTCTCAAGCTGCGCGGGGGCGATCGCAAGACGCGGCATGCACGCGCGCTGGAATTGCTGCGATTGGTCGGGCTGGAGGCGCATGCCACGTCGCCGGTGTACGCGCTATCCGGCGGCATGCAGCAGCGCGTCGGCATCGCACGTGCGCTGGCGACCGAACCGCGCGTGTTGCTGATGGACGAGCCGATGGGCGCGCTCGACGCTTTCACGCGCGAGACCATGCAGACGCTGGTGCTGGACGTCTGGCAGCGCACTGGCACCACGGTCTTCTTCATCACGCACGACGTGGAAGAGGCGTTGTTCCTCGCGACGCGGCTGGTGGTGATGTCGCCATCGCCGGGGCGCATCGTGCAGACGTTCGATCTGCCGTTCTCTCGGCAGGCGCTGGCGGGCGGCGATGCACGTGCGGTGAAGTCGTCACCGGAATTCATTGCGTGGCGCGAGCGTGTGCTGGCGCTGATCCACCACGCGCCTGAGGAACTGGCGGCATGAGCGCGATCGAGACAGCGGCCATCAGCGGCCCACCCGTTGACGCAGCGGTGCCTACGGCAATACCCCAACGCAAGCTGCGCGGTTACCGCTTGCCGGGCGAAGGCAATGCGGTCGGCCTGAGCGTGCTCTCGGTGAGCGCGCTGCTTTTGCTGTGGTGGGCTGCCACCACGTTCCACTGGATACCGCCGCTGTTTTTGCCTTCGCCGCAAGCGGTGGGGCTGGCGTTTCTCGACGCCTGGCACGGCAACATCCAAGGCGGTCAGCCGCTGGCTGCGCATCTTGGCTGGAGCGCGTTGCGCGTGTTTGGCGCGTTCGCGCTTGCGGCGGTCACGGCTGTCCCGGTGGGTTTGGCGATGGGCGTATCGCGCACCGCGCGTGGCCTGCTGGATCCGCCTATCGAGTTTTATCGTCCGTTGCCGCCGCTGGCCTATCTGCCGCTCGTGGTCATCTGGCTGGGCATTGATGAGCGCGCCAAGATCGTCGTCATCTATCTCGCCTGCTTCGCCCCGATTGCGATGGCCGCACGTGCCGGCGTGCGCAGTGCCACGCGCGAGCAGATCAACGCCGCCTACGCGCTCGGCGCGAGTTTTGCGCAGGTCGTGCGACACGTGATTCTGCCGTCGGCTCTGCCAGAAATCCTCACCGGCCTGCGCATCGCCATCGGCTTTGGCTGGACCACGCTGGTGGCGGCGGAGATGGTGGCTGCCACGGTGGGGCTCGGGCAGATGGTGCTCAACGCGTCGAGCTTTCTGCGCACCGACATCGTGGTGATGGGCATTGTGCTGATCGGCGCGATTGCTTGGGCGTTTGACCTTGCCATGCGCGCAATCGAAGCACGCGTGGTGCCTTGGAAGGGCCGCAGCTAGCGCGCCTCAGAAACTCCCCGTGAACTGATACCGCCCGCCCGGGTGCCACATGGTCGCCACCGAGGCGACCTGCCCCTGCGACAGCGTCTTCCGTCGCAACATCAGGCACGGCTCGCGCACGTCCATGTGCAGCATCTCGGCGATTTCGCGCGGGGGCAGGCGGGCCTCGATGCCGTATTCCACGCCCTGCAACGGGGCGGCGCGCATCAGATACGCGTTTGGCGTGGTCTGCGTGAAATCCTGCTCCATGTATTCGGGCGCCAGCGCGGCGTTGACCCAGCGGTCTTCCAGCTGGATCGGCAGGTCGTTCTCAAAATGCACGATCAGGGAATGGAACAGCGTGCGGCCGACCGGCACGTCAAACATGGCGGCCATGGCATCGGCGGCGCGTGCACGTTCGAGCCGGTGCAGTTCTGCGCGGTGCTTGTGGCCGCGGGCGGCAATTTCCTCGGCGATGTTGCGGATCGCCACCAGCGTCGCCTGGTACTTTTGCTGCGCAACGAACGTTCCCAAGCCCTGCACACGCGTGAGGATCTGCTCGGCGGTCAGCTCGCGCAGCGCGCGGTTGACCGTCATGCGCGACACGCCAAAGGTCTGCGCCAGCGTGGTCTCCCCCGGAATCATCTCGCCTTCCTGCCATTCGCCGCTGCCGATGCGCGCGAGGATGTCTTCCTTGATGCGCTGGAAGGCGGGCGTGGAATCGGGTGCAGGCTGAGTCATGGCGAATCGGTGGTGCGCAAACGGTGGTTCAGGGTTTACCGGAGTGTATCGGATGGTTGCGGAACTTGTATATACAACTTAGAATCTTTCGAATCTACTTGTAGAGACAAGAGCGCACGCGGCGGAGGGATCGCCAGCCAAGCGCCTCGTAATGCACTGATCGCACCAGAGGAGACCCTTCATGCAGGCTGCTGCCCCCCGTCGTTCTGCTTTTCGCTTGTCGTTTCTATCGCGCGCTGCCGTGGCGCTGGCCTTCGGTGCCGGTGCACTGGCGGCGCACGCCGAACTCCGTATCGGCCTGAATGTGCCGCGCACCGGGTTTGCGGCGGCCGATGGGCAATCCGCGCTGGAAGGCGCGCAACTGGCCGTGGCGCGTGCCAATGCGGCAGGCGGCGTGGCCAACCAGAAGATCGAACTGGTGGTGATCGACGATCAGGCTTCGCCCAAGGAGGCCGCGCCGGCTGCTACCAAGCTGGTGCAGAAGGAAAAAGTGGTGGCCGCTGTGTCGGGCTCGTACTCGGGGTCGACGCGCGCTGCTGCGCCGATCTTCCAGCGGGCCGGCGTGCCGTATGTGACGGCGTATGCGATTCACCCCGACATCACGCTGGCTGGCGACTACATGTTCCGCGTGGCCGCGATGGGCGAAGTGCAAGGCCGCGCCGGTGCCAAGCTCGTGCACGACCTGGGCAAGAAGCGCGTGGCGCTCGTCACCATGAAGAATGACTTCGGCCAGGCGCTGTCGGCGGGCTTCAAGGAAGCGGCACCCAAGTTCGGCATCACGCTGGCCGGTGAATACGAATACGGCCTGCAGGACCGCCAGTTCGGCCCGCTCGTCACCAAGCTCAAGGCGGACAACCCGGATGTGATCTACGCCTCGGGCTACTACTTCACGGCCGGCCCGCTGGTCAGCCAGCTGCGCGCGGCCGGCATCACAGCGCCGGTGATCGGCCAGGAAGGCTACGACTCCGACAAGTTCATGGAGATTGCCGGTGCGGCAGCCGAAGGCACGCTGGTGACCACGTCGCTCGATCGGGATTCCGCATCGCCTGTCACGCAGGCGTTTCTGGCGGACTTCCGCAAAGCCACCGGCCACGGCGCCGACATGGTCGCCGCCGGTGCCTACACCGCCACCAACGTGCTGATCGACGGCCTGCGCAAGACGGGCGGCAAGGGCGGCGTTGCGCTGCGCGATGCGCTGGCCACGGGCACGTTCGACACGCCCATCGGCAAGCTCAGCTTCAATGATCTGCACGAGGTGAAGAAAGACATCCAGGTGCAGGTGGTGAAGGACAAGGCTTTCCACCGCCACTCGGTCATCTCCGATGCCACGCTGCTGGCGCCGCCCACCAAGGTGGCTTCCAAGTAAGCACGGACCCACGGAGAAGGAGTAGCCATGTTGTGGCTTGAATTGGTGGCGCAAGGGCTTGTGCAGGGCAGCCTCTATGCGCTGATCGCGTTGGGGCTGACGCTCGTGTATGGCCTCTTGCGTGTGTTGCACGTGGCGCATGCCGCGTTGTTCACGCTGGGCGCCTATGCGGGCGTGCTGGTGTGCAACAGCACCGGCAGCCTGCTGCTGGGCTTTGCCGTGGCGATGCTGGTGGCGGGCGCTGCCGGCGTGCTGATGTATCGCGTGGCCTATCAACCGCTGATGGGGCAGCCGCCGTATGTGGCGCTCATTGCGTCCATCGGCTTGTACATCGCTTCGGAAGAGATCTTCCGCATCGTGTTCGGTGCGACGGGCATCTCGTTTGCCGATGCACCGCTGCAAGGCCAGGTGCCGTTGTTCGGCGGGCTGCAGTTCAAGCAGGCCGAACTGCTGGCGATGGTGGGGGCGGTGGTCATCATCACCGTGCTGGCGGTGCTGCAGACGCGCACCCGGATCGGCGTGGCGTGCCGCGCGACGGTGTCCGATCCGCAGATGGCGGAGTCGTTCGGCATCTCGTTGCGCAAGGTGCGTGACCTGAACTTCTTCGTCGGCTCTGCGCTGGCGGGGTTTGCGGGCGTGGCCGTGGCGCTGCTCAACAACCTGGTCGAACCGACCATGGGCAGCGTGCCGTCGTACAAGGCGCTGGCCATCATCGTGCTGGGTGGGTTGGGCTCGGTGCCCGGTACGTTGGCCGCCGCGCTGGTGCTGGGCGTGGTGGAGTCGTTCGGCACGATCTACATCGGCCAGTTCCTGGACCGCAATGCGATTGCCTTCGCGTTCCTGATCCTGGTGCTGATGGTGCGGCCGCAAGGCTTGTTCGCCCGTCGTTAAGGAGAGCCACATGGATTACGAAATCTCCCTGTTGACGACGATGGGCATCGCCATCCTCTTTGCCCTGTCGCTCAACCTGATCGCCGGCTTCTGCGGGCAGATCAGCCTTGGGCACGCCGCATTCCTCGGCATTGGCGCGTACACCACGGCACTGCTGGCCAAGGCGGGCATGCCGATCTTCGCGACGTTGCCGATTGCCATGTTGGTGACCGGCTGCGTGGGCGTGATTGTGGGCCTCGCCAGCTTGCGCGTGCGGGCGGACTTTCTCGCCATCACCACCATGGGCGTCGGCTTTCTGTTTGTCGGCATCGTGCGCCAGCAGGAATGGCTGGGCGGCGAGATGGGCATCGCCGCCATCCCCGAAGCCGGTGTGTCGAAGTTCGCCTTCATGGCGATTGTGCTGGCGCTGTGCGTGGCCGTGGCGGCGCTCAGCTTCTACATCCGCCGCGCCTGGATGGGCCGCGTGTTCGGCGGCATTGCGGAAGACGAAGACACCATGCGCGTGCTCGGCATTGACGTGCCGCGCTACAAGCTGGTGGCGTTCGCCATCGGCACGGCGCTCGCCGGTCTGGCGGGTGGGCTGTACGCCGCCAACCTCGGCTTCATCAGCGTGGATAGCTTCGGCTTTGTCGACTCCGTGACCGTGCTGTCGATGGTCGTGGTGGGCGGCATTGGCTCAGTGGCGGGCGTGACGATCGCGGCGGCGGTGTTGTCGGCGCTGCCGGCATGGTTCGATTTCATCGGCGACTACAAGCTGCTTGTTTACGGTGGCCTGCTGTTCCTGATGATGCGTTTTGCGCCGGGCGGCATGGCGGCCATTGCCACGCGCGTCTTCCGTGCAGGCGGCACCGCGCGCAACAGCGCTTCTCCGGCAGCCGTGAAGGGAGGGCAGCAGGCATGAGCACGCAACTGCTTTCCATCGACAACGTGACCGTGCGCTTCGGCGGCCTGACCGCCATCGACGGTGTGTCCTTCAACGTGCAAGCGGGCGAACTGCTGGGCCTGATCGGCCCGAACGGCGCGGGCAAGACGACCATGCTGCGCTCGATGACGGGCGTGGTACGCATCAGTGACGGCAATGTGTCGCTCGACGGCGAATCGCTGAATGGTCTGCCGGTGCACAAGCGTATCCGGCGCGGGCTGTCGCTCTCGCAGCAGTTGGTGAAGCCGCTGCGTGCGATGTCCGTGCTCGACAACGTGGCGCTGGCTGCAGGTTCGACGAAGACGGCGTCACCGCTGCGTGCGCTGATGAACGTCTCGCGTGATGCTGAATTGGCGGCGGCGCGTGAAGCGCTGGAGCGCGTCGGTATCGCCCACGTGGCGGACCAGGCACCGGCCATCCAGCCGCTGGGCATTCTCAAGCGCCTGGAAATGGCGCGTGCACTGGCGCTGCAACCACGTGCGCTGTTGCTCGACGAACCGCTGGCCGGTCTCAACTCGCGCGAGGCCCGCGCATTGGCCGACACCATCGCCGAAGTCAACCGCCAAGGCGTGACCATCGTGCTGATCGAACACAACCTGGGTGAAGTCATGCGCATCTGCAGCCGCCTGGTCGTGCTCGACAACGGCCGCAAGATTGCGGAAGGCGCCCCGCGCGCCGTGATGGACGATCCCGCCGTACGCGCTGCCTATCTCGGTGGTGACGCGATCTCCGCCAAAGCCGCAGACAACCCCACCCCGGAGGCCGCCCATGCTTGAGCTGCACAACCTGTCTTGCGGCTATGGCCCGTTCCAGGCCGTGCACGAGCTCTCGCTCACGCTGCGCCCGGGCACCATCACCGGTCTGCTGGGGCCGAACGGCGCGGGCAAGTCATCCACGCTGATGAGCGTGGCGGGCCATGTGGGCGTGCAGGGCGGGCACATACGCTTCGATGGCATCGATATCGCCACGCTGCCGCCCACCGAGCGTGTGCGCCGTGGCATTGCCATCGCGCCGGAAGGCCGCCGGCTGTTCAAAGAGCTGACGGTGCTCGACAACCTGCGCGTGGGTGGCGTGATCCAGCCTGCTGCCAACTTTGCGCACGACCGCGACTACGTGCTCTCGCTGTTCCCTCGGCTGGGCGAACGCCTGCACTCGCTGGCCGGCAATCTCTCTGGCGGTGAGCAGCAGATGCTCGCCATCGGCCGCGCGCTGATGACGCGCCCGCGCCTGGTGATGATCGATGAACTGTCACTGGGTCTCATGCCCAAGGTGATCGACCTCTGCTACCAGGCGCTGCGCCGCCTGCGTGAAGACGGCATGACCATCCTGCTGGTGGAGCAGAACACCGAACGCGCACTGGCCGTGGCCGACGACATCTGCGTGCTCGAATCCGGCCGCGCCGTCTGGCAGGGCAGCGCCGCCGATGCCGCGAATGACCCCATGCTTGCTCAAGCTTATTTAGGGCTGCACTGAGCGCACTGCGCCATGCACCTCGTTGAACGAAGGAGACTGAAATGAACGCCATGACCGACGCCACCCACCTGACGGATTTGACTGCGGACCCCCGCTACGACGCCTCGCGCGAAATCCGCGCCCCGCGTGGCACCGAGCTGCACTGCAAGAGCTGGCTGACCGAAGCCGCCTACCGCATGCTGCAGAACAACCTCGACCCGGATGTCGCTGAGAACCCGAAGCACCTCGTCGTGTACGGTGGCATTGGCCGCGCGGCACGCGACTGGGCCTGCTTCGACAAGATCCTGGAAACGCTGCGCGAGCTGAACGACGACGAATCGCTGCTGGTGCAATCCGGCAAGCCGGTCGGCGTGTTCAAGACGCACCCGGATGCGCCGCGCGTGCTGATCGCCAATTCGAACCTCGTCCCGAAGTGGGCGAACTGGGAACACTTCAACGAGCTGGACCGCAAGGGCTTGTTCATGTACGGCCAAATGACGGCTGGTAGCTGGATCTACATCGGCAGCCAGGGCATTGTGCAAGGCACGTATGAGACGTTTGCCGAAGCCGGCCGCCAACATTACGACGGTAAGTTGGCCGGCAAGTGGATCCTGACCGCCGGCTTGGGCGGCATGGGCGGCGCGCAGCCGCTGGCCGCCACGCTGGCGGGTGCCGTGTCGCTGAACATCGAGTGCCAGCAATCGAGCATCGACTTCCGCCTGCGTACGCGTTACCTCGACAAGCAAGCGAAGGACATCGACGACGCATTCAACCTGATCCGCCACCATTGCGAGCGCGGCGAGGCCGTGTCGATCGGCCTGCTGGGCAATGCCGCGGAAATCTTGCCGGAGCTGGTCAAGCGTGCCCGCGCTGGCGGCCTGAAGCCGGATCTGGTGACCGACCAGACCTCGGCCCATGATCTGGTCAACGGCTACCTGCCGGTGGGCTGGACGGTCGAGCAATGGCGTGCTGCGCAACGCGATCCGTCGCAGCACGCCCGCCTGTCCGACGAGGCCGCCAAGTCGTGCGCCGTGCACGTGCAAGCCATGCTCGACTTCCAAGCGATGGGCATCCCGACCGTTGATTACGGCAACAACATCCGCCAGGTCGCGTTCGACCAGGGGGTGAAGAATGCCTTCGACTTCCCGGGCTTTGTGCCGGCGTATATCCGCCCGCTGTTCTGCGAGGGCAAGGGCCCGTTCCGCTGGGTGGCGCTGTCGGGCGATCCGGAAGACATCTACAAGACCGACGCCAAGATCAAGGAACTCTTCCCGCACAACACGCACGTGCATCGCTGGCTCGACATGGCGCGTGACCGCATCGCCTTCCAAGGCCTGCCCGCGCGCATCTGCTGGCTGGGCCTGGGCGAGCGTCACCTCGCCGGCCTGGCTTTCAACGAGATGGTCAAGAACGGCGAGCTGAAGGCCCCGATCGTGATCGGCCGCGATCACCTCGACACCGGCTCCGTCGCCAGCCCCAACCGCGAAACCGAAGCCATGCGCGACGGCACCGACGCCGTGTCGGACTGGCCGCTGCTCAATGCGCTGCTCAACACGGCTGGCGGCGCGACGTGGGTGTCGCTGCACCACGGCGGCGGCGTCGGTATGGGCTACTCGCAGCACTCGGGCGTGGTGATTGTGGCGGACGGCACGGAAGCCGCTGCCAAGCGCCTGGGCCGTGTGCTCGTCAACGATTCGGGCTCCGGCGTGATGCGCCATGCCGATGCCGGCTATGAGACCGCCATCGCCTGCGCCAAGCGCAATGGTTTGAACCTGCCGATGATCGGCTAAGCAATGAATGGATCGCCTCCGCGCGGGCGGAGGCGACAATGCAACACTCGCTTTTCACTACGATAAGAATCATGAGCACGCCTACCACTCTCACGCTGCAACCCGGCGCGATGACCTTTGATGATCTGCGCCGTGTCTGGCTCGCCCCCACGCCCGTTACGTTGTCGGGCGACTGCGCTGCCGCCATCGAGGCGTCGGCCGCCACCGTGCAAGCCATCGTCGCCAAGGGCGACCCCGCTTACGGCATCAACACCGGGTTCGGCCTGCTGGCCAAAACGCAGATCCCCACGCACGAGCTGGAGCGCCTGCAACGCAACCTGATCCTGTCGCACGCCGTCGGCACGGGCGAAGACGTGAGCGACAGCGTTGCGCGCCTCGTGCTGCTGATGAAGGCCGCGAGCCTTGCACGCGGTTATTCGGGCGTGCGCCGTGTCGTGATCGACACGCTGCTGGCACTGCTGAACGCGGGCATCACGCCGTGCATTCCGTCCAAGGGTTCGGTGGGCGCTTCGGGCGATCTGGCACCGCTGGCGCACATGACGCTGGCCCTGCTGGGCGAAGGCGATGTGCGCGTGAACGGCGTGCGTACCCCGGCACGTCAAGCACTGGCCGCCGCAGGCATCGAACCGATCGCCCTGGCCGCCAAGGAAGGCCTGGCGCTCATCAACGGCACGCAAGTGTCGACCGCGCTGGCACTGAATGGCCTGTTCCTGGCCGAGCGTCTGCTGAAGGCTGCCACCGTGGCCGGTGCACTGTCGGTCGATGCGGCCAAAGGCAGCGATGCGCCGTTCGATCCGCGCGTGCACACCGTGCGTGGTCAACCTGGGCAGATCGCTACTGCTGCCGTGTACCGCAACCTGCTGGCCGGCAGCGCGATCCGCCAGTCGCACCTGGTGGGCGACAAGCGCGTGCAAGATCCGTACAGCCTGCGCTGCCAGCCGCAAGTCATGGGCGCGTGCTTCGACCTGATTCGCCAAGCCGGCGCCACGCTGCTCACCGAAGCCAACGCCGTGACCGACAACCCGCTGGTCTACGCTGAAGCCGGTGAAGTGATCTCGGGCGGCAACTTCCACGCTGAGCCGGTGGCCTTCGCTGCCGACATGCTGGCGCTGGCGATTGCCGAAATCGGCGCGCTGTCCGAGCGCCGCATCGCGCTGCTGATCGACTCCACGCTGTCGGGCCTGCCGCCGTTCCTGGTCGAGCAACCGGGCCTGAATTCCGGCTTCATGATTGCGCACGTGACGGCCGCCGCGCTGGCCTCGGAAAACAAGACGTTCGCCCACCCGGCCAGCGTCGACAGCCTGCCGACTTCCGCTAACCAGGAAGACCACGTCAGCATGGCGACCTTCGCGGGCCGACGCCTGCAGGACATGGCGGACAACACCGCCACCATCGTCGGCATTGAAGCGCTGGCGGCCGCGCAAGGCGTGGATTTCCACAAACCACTGGCCACGTCCGACACGCTGGCGCATGCGCATGGCTGCATCCGCGCGCGCGTGGCGTATTACGGCGAGGATCGTCTGTTTGCCCCCGACATCGAAGCGGCCCGCCGCCTCGTGCTCGACGGCCAACTCGGCGATTCGTGCCGCGAGCACGTGGCCGCACTCTCACTCAACTGATCCATGCTCGTTCAAGCAGAACAGAACGTCTGGCAAGGCCGCGTCGACGCGGAAGAGGGCCCGCTGGGCCTGCGTTGGCACCAGACGGTGCGCCGTATCGATGCCGAAGATGCCGGCGCGCCGCTCGCCAATACCGTTGCGCTGGCCGGTTTTGCCTGCGATGCGGGTGTCGCCCGCAACCACGGGCGCACCGGCGCGCAAGCGGGCCCGAATGCCATTCGCAAGATGCTCGCCAACTTGCCCGCGCGTGCCGGCCGCGTGGTCGTCGATGCAGGCGATGTGAAGTGCCAGGGTGATGCGCTGGAAACGGCGCAGAGCGAGTTGTCCGGCGTGCTGCACGATCTGCTGGATCGTGGCGCGTTTCCGATTGCGCTCGGCGGTGGGCATGAAATCGCGTGGGCATCGTTCAGCGGCTTGGCGCGGCATCTGGCAGCGAAATCCGATCGGCCTCCGCGCATCGGCATCCTTAACCTCGATGCGCATTTCGATTTGCGCGCGGGCGAACGCGGCAGCTCCGGCACACCGTTCCGCCAGATCGCCGAAGACTGCGCGCGGCGCGGCTGGCCGTTCCATTACGCCTGCCTGGGCGTGAGCACCTACGCCAACACCGAAGCGCTGTTCGCCCGCGCCCGCCAACTCGGCGTGCGCTGGATGCACGACGACGAGATGGACATCACGCAACTCGCCCACGTGCTGCAGGTGGTGGACGTGTTCCTGAGCCAGGTTGACCACGTGTATCTGACGATGTGCCTGGACGTGCTGCCGGCCAGCATCGCCCCCGGCGTGAGCGCACCGTCCGCACGCGGCGTGTCGATGGACGTGATCGAGCCCATCGTCGATCGCGTGATCACCTCGGGCAAGCTTTGCCTAGCGGATGTGGCGGAGCTGAACCCGTCACTCGACATCGACAACCACACGGCGCGTGTCGCCGCCCGCTTGGTTGCGCGCGTGGCCGATGGCATTGGCCTGCAAGCCACGGAAGGAGCCGCACATGACTGATCCGGCCAACCTGCACTGGGATGCACTTTGGACCAACATCCACCTCGCCACGCTGGCGGCCGATGCCGACGGCTACGGTGAAATCCGCGACGGCGCCATCGCCGTCAAAGATGGGCGCATCGCGTGGCTCGGGTACCGCGCAGCTTTGCCCGCCAACGCCCGCGCCGAGCGCGAACATGACGGCGGGGGCGCCTGGCTCACGCCTGGCCTGATCGACTGCCACACGCATCTCGTCTACGCGGGCAACCGCAGCAACGAATTCGAAGCGCGTCTGAATGGTGTGCCTTACGAAGAGATCGCGCGATCGGGCGGTGGCATTGTCTCCACCGTGCGCGCCACGCGTGCGGCCAGCGAAGACGCGTTGGCCGAAGCCAGCCTGCCGCGCCTGAACGCGCTGCGCGCCGAAGGTGTGACCACCGTGGAGATCAAGTCCGGCTACGGCCTCGATCTGGAAACCGAGCGCCGCATGCTGCGCGTCGCGCGTCGCTTCGGCCAGACGTTGCCGGTGCGTGTGCGCACGACCTTCCTCGGCGCGCACGCCGTGCCGCCTGAGTTCGCCGGCCGCGCCGATGACTACATCGACCACCTCTGCACCGACGTGCTGCCTGTGCTCGCAGCCGAGGGCCTCGTCGATGCGGTGGACGCTTTCTGCGAGACCATCGGTTTCTCGCCCGCGCAGACGGCCCGCATGTTCGACGCCGCGCAGCGCCTCGGCCTCCCGGTCAAGCTGCATGCGGAGCAGCTCTCCGACCAGGGTGGTGCGGCGCTGGTGGCGCGCTACGGCGGTCTCTCTGCCGACCACCTCGAATGCCTGACCGCTGAGGGCATTGCCGCCATGGCGCAAGCCGGTACCGTCGCGGTGCTGCTGCCCGGCGCGTTCTACTGCCTGCGGGAAACGCGCCTGCCGCCGATGGCCGCCCTGCGCGCCGCCGGTGTGCCGATGGCCGTATCGACCGACTCCAACCCCGGCACTTCGCCGCTCACGTCGCTGCTGCTGGCGATGAACATGGCGTGCACGCTGTTCCGCCTGACACCGCTCGAAGCGCTGATGGGTGCCACGCGCCACGCCGCCGCCGCGCTCGGCCTGTCCGGCACCTGCGGCGTGCTCGCCCCCGGCTGCGCGGCGGATTTCGCCCTGTGGCGCATTGAGCGACCTGCGGATCTCGCGTACGCAATGGGGCTCAACCCCTGCGCGGGCGTGGTCAAGGACGGGGTGTTGGTGTAAGGGCAGATCCGCTCAACGCTGCGCAAGTTTGCACGGCGTTGAGCGTTTAGGAGCGGCGATCATTCAGCGTCGCGTCGTCTGCGATGCCGAGGCGCGCGCGTCCCCGGGCTTCTTCTTCAGCTTTTCCTGCTCCGCAATGCCATTGCGGACCCGAGCGAGCGCCGCATTGACGTCGGCATCCGGCTTGGTCAACGCACCGTCAATTTGCTGGTATTTCGCCAGCGCTGCGTCGAGGCGACCACTGACCTCATCGCACACCGCCAGGTTGTACTGAAGCGCAAAGCTGGATGGGTTGGCGCGCGCAAGATCAGCCCACTGCGTGCACGCGCGATCCAGCCTTCCCGCATTCGCAAACTCCAAACTGCCCTTGAAGGACTCGACAGACTGCGGGTTGAGCCCGTCCGTACTGCTCTGGAATTTCACAAGCACATTCCTTTCGTACGGCGCCACATCTTCCCGCGCCTGTCGGAATGCATCGGCTGCGGCCTTGGTCACCAGAACCTGTTCAGAATCGTCGGTTGCCTGGTCGTCGCACCGGTACGAGCTGGCCAAACCGATCTTGGTGTCACTGTAGACAACGGTGCCACGCGCCACCTCAACGAGTCGCGGGGTCAATTCAAAGCGGGCGGTTTTCGTCGTGCAGCGAACCTGTGTGGTGTAGCACTTCTTGTCTTTGGGGCAGACGGAGCGAGGTTCGGTGGAGTATTTGTATGCGACCGGAGCAATGATGGCCGCACCGCCGTACAGCGCTTCAGCACCGGTGAGGCGTCCAATCTTCGAGGCCGTACGAGGATCCACCAGTCCGGTGCGCTGCAGCGCGAGTTCTCCGATGACGTTCAGCAACTGCGTCCGATCGACGATCGTGAAATACGGCTTCTGCTCGTACCTTACCGAAGCGAGCATGCTTTCGAAGTCGATGGTGGCCTTCGCGCCGCCGTCTCCGTCAAACGGCAGCACAGCGACACGGCGATACTTTGCCGCATCGGTTTTCGCCGCAAATTGCACGGACACAGGCGCAGTGTTGCTCGCACATCCGAGTAGCACCAACGGTGTCATCAGCGCAAGCATGCGCGCGATTTTTGTTGCTCCCATAAATCACCTTATTTTTGTGTGTGTCGAATGCCATGGTCGATGGCGTGGTGCATTGCTCCCTCATCGCGCGGGGGAGCCTTCTTATCCTAGAAGGCGGTGAGGCCGCCGTCACTTTCGCGGCGAGTGTAGCCGACGCTGTGGCAAGCGTTGAGCCGATCGAGCGCGCATTGCCGGACAAGCCGTACGCAATACTGCCGCTCGTATAATCGACCGGTCTATCGCGAACCCGCGCCCAATGCCCTTTTTGCCCGAACCCTTGTTCCAGCACGGCCAGCCCGATCGCACCGCGATTCTGCTCGTCAACCTCGGCACGCCCGACGGCACCTCGCCGCGCGAGGTCGGCCGCTACCTGCGCCAGTTTCTATCTGACTCGCGCGTGGTAGAAATTCCGCGGGCAGCGTGGTGGTTCATTCTCAACGTGTTGGTCGTGCCGCTGCGCTCGCGGGCATCGGCGCACAAATACGAAAGCATCTGGCTGCGCGAGGCCAACATGACGGGCTCGCCGTTGCTGGTTTACAGCGAGCGCCAGGCGCATGCTCTGCAGCAGTTGCTGAATGCGCAAGGGCACGACATCGTCGTCGCGTGTGCGATGCGCTACGGCAATCCGTCGATTCCGTCCGTGATGCAGGCGCTGCGCAAGCAGGGCGTTGAGCGCATCCTCGTGCTGCCGATGTATCCGCAGTATTCCGGCACCACCACCGCTACGGCGTTCGACGAGGTCTTCCGCGTGTTGAGCGAGATGCGCAATCAGCCGGAACTGCGGCTGGTGAAGCATTTCCACGACGACCCGGCTTATATCAACGCGCTGCATCAGCAAGTGGGGGCGTACTGGGCGCAGCATGGCGCGCCGGACTTTGCGCGCGGCGACAAGCTGTTGCTGTCATTCCATGGCGTGCCACGCCGCACGTTGGAACTGGGCGATCCGTACCACTGCGAATGCCTGAAGACCGGCCGCCTGCTGGGCGAGGCGCTCGGCCTACAGCCGGGGCAGTACCTCGTCACGTTTCAGTCGCGCTTCGGCCGCGCCGAATGGCTGCAGCCGTACACCGCGCCCACGCTTGAAGAACTCGGTCGCGTGGGCACCAACCGCGTCGACGTGTTTTGCCCAGGTTTCCCCGCTGATTGCCTGGAAACGCTGGAAGAAATTGCCATGGAAGGGCAGTCGACCTTCCGCGTCGCCGGCGGCAAGGATTTCCACTACATCCCGTGCCTGAACGACAACGAAGCGTGGATCGCCGGCATCGCCGACATTGCGTTGGCGCATCTGCAGGGCTGGCCGCTCAAGCTCACGCATCCGCACGTGCTCGAAGCCAGCCGCACGCGTGCGCAGAGCAAGGGGGCGGCAGCGTGAAGGTGAGTACCGATACCGCAGGCCGCGTGCGCATCGACAAATGGCTGTGGGCCGCGCGCTTCTTCAAGACGCGCTCGCAGGCGACGGACGCCGTTGAGCGTGGCCGCGTACAGATCAACGACCAACCCGTCCGCCCGGCCAAGGATGTGAAGATTGGTGACCGCGTGCGTGTGCACGCGCATGAACAACAGTGGGAATTGCAGGTGTTGGCGCTGGCGGAAGTGCGCGGGCCCGCGTCGGTTGCGCAAACGCTCTACGCCGAAACGGAAGCCAGCCGCTTAAAACGCGAGGAAGATGCCGACCGCCGCCGGCTATACCGCGAGCCCGCCACGCAAATCGCCGGCCGCCCGACCAAGCGGGATCGTCGTCGCATCGACAAATTGGGCGACTGACCCAAAGTGTGTGCTAACTTGATAGCCCGAGCCCGCGCGGTAACTGCATCTGCGCGGGTCTGCTGATGTAGTGCTTGAAGATGGCCTTGCCGCTGCCGTACTCCGTATAACGCGGTGTGACGGCGCCGGAGAGGCAGATGAACGTTGTGGCTGCTGTCAGAGTCAACAACAGGAGCACGGTCAGAACGGGCAGCTTGTTATGCATGGTACGAACCCTCAAAGAAGCTCGCGCCCCCCAGATTTTTCTTGCATCATAGGCGGCCAATTGAGGCCCCGCAATTGCTGTGCCGTGGCAATCAGATGAAACTTGTAACGCGATATTTCGTGATGCATGGTGCACAGTTGCCGCGCATCCTGCGCCCTTGAAAGGCGCGCCAAATGCCCCATATCGGGGAGAAATTGTTTGTGAAAATCCAGCGGATCGGTGCGCGGCACATGTTGTGCGTCGAGTACGCCGATCCCCTTATTCAGCGCTATGAAACACACTTCGGAAACCTCATCGCAACCGGATATGCAAGCCGCCCAGCCGAACCCGTCGTCTGCCGGTCAAGCCGCCAACGCTTATTCGAGTCAGGCCCAGCGCGCCAGCGCCGATGCCCAGGCCATCGCCGGTGATGAAGCCGCCGTGGCGGAAGCCGTGGCCGACGTGGACGCCGCCGAACTGCGCCGCCAACTGGAAGCCGCCGAAGAGAAGGCGCGCCAGAACTACGAAAACTGGGCTCGCGCCACGGCTGAAGGCGAAAACATCCGCCGCCGTGCGCAGGACGACGTGGCCAAGGCGCACAAGTTCGCCATCGAAGGCTTTGCCGAATACCTGTTGCCGGTCATGGACAGCCTGCAAGCCGCCCTGGCCGACACGTCGGGCGATGCCGCCAAGTTGCGCGAAGGTGTCGAGCTCACGCTCAAGCAGCTCTACGCTGCGTTCGAGAAGGGCCGTGTGACCGAACTGAACCCGGTGGGCGAGAAGTTCGATCCGCATCGCCATCAGGCCATTTCGATGGTGCCGGCCGATCAGGAAGCCAACACCGTGGTGGCCGTGCTTCAGCGTGGCTACACGCTGGCCGACCGCGTGCTGCGCCCGGCCCTGGTGACGGTCGCCGCGCCCAAGTAAGTCGATACGTCGCATGATCCAGAACACCATCACCTCGCAGGCAGCACCTGCCGCGATCCCGGTCGACAAGACCGCGTTCGCGGCGTTCGGCATGCGCGAGGTGAATGGCGAGACCATCGACGCGGCCATTGCGGCGGCGGGCGATGCGCTCGTCTGCGTGTTCTTCTGGGGCGAGGATTGCTTCAACTGCGAGATGGCCAAGCAGGCCATGCTCGCGCAGCCGGCGCCCGTGCGCGAGCTCGGGCTGCACTGGCTGCATGCCAATGTCTATGAACATTCGGAGCTCGGCCAGCGGTTTGGGCTGCATGGCGTTCCAGTGTTCCTGTTTTTTCATCGTGGCAAGAAGCTCGGCCGGGCGACCGGCTGGCATGGCCACGCGCAGTTTGCCGCCGCTGTTGCCAATGCGCGCAACAAGCTGGCCGGCAAGCCACTGGTCTGAGGCCGCATTCGCGATGACGCTTGTGCCGATGGCTGCGGCCTTCCTCTTTTCTTCGTCTTCCCGTGCCGTGCGCCCCAAGCGCGGCGCGCACGCTCAGTCGCGCGCCGCTCAGGCGATGATCGCGACCCTTGCCGCCGCCCGGCGGTCGTCATAGTGCCCTAGCGGCACCTTGCCGCCGGGCTCGCACCACCTTCATCTGCAGTTCCAGATCCGTATCACTGCCGGCCGGCGTTTGCGCCCGCTGGTGTTCTTGCCGCTGCATTGCGTTGGCCCGGAAGGCCATCGGCAGCGGTTTTACCTAGTGTTGAACACAGACCCGTAGGAGATCGACATGTCCAAACCAGCCGCCATCTACCTGACCGAGCTCGACCTCACCCGCTTGGAAAACGCCGCCGCCCGCGCCGGCAACAGCTCCCCGCTGGCAGATCTGGTCGATGACCTGATTGCCCGTGCCAATGTGGTGCCGGGCAACAAGATCCCCGCCGATGTGGTGACGATGAATTCGGTGGTGCGCGTCGTTGACGATGCGGGCGCTGAGCAGGAGTGGACGCTCGTCTACCCCGAAGACGCCAATGTGGCCTCTGCCAAGCTGTCGGTGCTTTCGCCGATGGGCGCGGCGCTGTTGGGCGCGCGCGCGGGCAAATCGGTCAAGTACTCAGCGCCCAATGGTGCCCAGCATTCTCTGCGGATCGAGCGTGTCGCTTTCCAGCCCGAGGCCAGCGGCCAGCACACGCTGTAAGCCGCCGCCCCGTTGGGCCTTAGCGCGAGAGGCTGTACCCGACACGCAACTGCGAGCCCAGCTTGTGGTTGTAGTCGAGCAGGCTCTCGCCGTAGCCGGTGAAGTACTGGATGAACAGGTAGCCGGCCGTGCCGGTGAAGATGCGGCTCATCGGGTAGCTGAGCTGCGCATCGACGCTGCCATAGGCCTTGCGTGTGCCCTTGCGCAGCGTGGTGGCCAGCTCCCAGCCATTGGGGGCGCCGTACGAGACGCGGAAGTCGCCAAAACCCCGGTAATGCGCGATGTCGGTATTGCCGGTACGCGTGAGATAGGCGTACAGCTTGGGCTCGAACTTCCAGTGGTAGTCGTTCAGGTCGCCAAAGTGGAAGGTTGGGCGCACGAAGACGGTGTTGATGGCGCGTGAGGCGTCGCCGTCTCGGCCGTTCGATTCGTGCTCGATGCCGCCCGCGAACGATAGCCGGGTGAGTGCGCCGCCCCGGATACCCGTGTCGGGCCGGTAATAGAACACGCTCGGCCGGTAGTTCGTATCGCGGAACGGTGCCGATTCCTTGCCCAGATCCCATAACGAGAACTGCGTATAGCCGAAATACAGGTTATCCAGCAGCGCAGCCGATGCCGGGTTCTCGGGCTGGAAGAGTCGGAACTTGAAACTCAACTGAAATTTGACGTTCAGGCCTTCGTGCGCGCCGACGGCGGCGAACATCGGCTCGTGGAACGTCAGCCGTGCGGTCTCCTCCGCCGGCCGAAGCGGCTCGCCTGTCCCGGCCACCGTCACGGTCGCAGGCGAGGCAACGTTTGCTTCCGTAGCCTGCGTAGTCGAGTTGGCGCCCAGGGCACCGCCCGGGCGGGCGCCATTGGCGGCGGCGTTACGGGCTGCGCCCGCCGGTGCGCCCTCGGCGGCGACTTGCCCCGCATCGGCGCCCCGTACCAGCGTCACGAGCACAGGCGCCACATCCAGGTCCGGCGCATCGATCCGGACCGTGCCGCGCAGCACCTCAGGTAGCGTGCCGACATAGGCGACGGTCCGGACTTGGCCCGGACGCAGATGTAGCGTTTCCGCTCCGGTGTCATGTCGATTTAGCAGCACTTCTACCGGGCCCTGTAGGTCGGCGGTAGCGGTGAGGCGCAAGTGGGTTGGCACCGTGTAGCTGCGCTGGGCGGTATCCCCCGAGACGACGAGGGTCAGTGTGAACGGCTGGTTGGCGTCGACGCGGCGGGCGGGTTGAAGCAGGGCGACGGCGGCATTGGCAGAGGGTACGGCGCATGCGGCAAGCACAGCGGCGCCAAGAACGGCTCGGATGGGGGGGAATGGCATGGGTACGAAGGCCACCGGGTTTCGGCGAATGGCAATGCGGGCAAGGGTACCATCCCGCCCTTTGAGGCCCGCCTGGCCCCTCCAGGGCGTTCAAAACGGCCGTTTTTGCCCGGGAGCGCACGTTTTCGGGTGCTTTCCCCAGAAAAACCGGCCAAAATGCTCAACTTTTCAAAAATCGGCCTTGAAAAGCCGGGCGGCACTCCCACATCCGAGCCAAGTTTGTATTTCAGTGCAGTCCTGACACCAGATTCGAGGAGTAAGACATGGGCAAAATCATCGGTATCGACCTGGGTACCACCAACAGCTGCGTTGCCATCATGGAGGGCAACACCCCCAAGGTGATCGAGAACGCCGAAGGCGCGCGCACCACCCCGTCGATCATCGCCTACATGGAAGACGGCGAAATCCTGGTCGGCGCCCCGGCCAAGCGCCAGGCGGTGACCAACCCGAAGAACACGCTGTACGCCGTCAAGCGCCTGATCGGCCGCAAGTTTGAAGAGAAGGAAGTCCAGAAGGACATCGGCCTGATGCCGTACACCATCACCAAGGCCGACAACGGCGACGCTTGGGTGGAAGTGCGCGGCCAGAAGCTCGCCCCGCCGCAAATTTCGGCGGAAACCCTGCGCAAGATGAAGAAGACCGCCGAGGACTACCTGGGCGAGGAAGTGACCGAAGCCGTGATCACGGTGCCGGCGTACTTCAACGATTCGCAGCGCCAAGCCACGAAGGACGCTGGCCGCATCGCCGGTCTGGACGTCAAGCGCATCATCAACGAGCCGACCGCGGCTGCGCTGGCTTTCGGCCTGGACAAGAACGAGAAGGGCGACCGCAAGATCGCCGTGTATGACCTCGGCGGCGGTACGTTCGACATCTCGATCATCGAGATTGCCGACGTGGACGGCGAGAAGCAGTTCGAAGTGCTGTCGACCAACGGCGATACGTTCCTGGGCGGCGAAGACTTCGACCAGCGCATCATCGATTACATCATCGGCGAGTTCAAGAAAGAGCAGGGCGTTGATCTGAGCAAGGACGTGCTCGCGCTGCAACGTCTGAAGGAAGCCGCTGAAAAGGCCAAGATCGAGCTGTCGAGCACGCAACAGACCGAAATCAACCTGCCGTACATCACGGCGGATGCCTCGGGTCCGAAGCACTTGAACCTGAAGATCACGCGCGCCAAGTTGGAAGCGCTGGTTGAAGACCTGATCGCCCGTACGATCGATCCGTGCCGCACCGCCATCAAGGATGCCGGCGTGAAGGTGTCGGACATCCATGACGTGATCCTGGTCGGCGGCATGACGCGTATGCCGAAGGTGCAGGAGAAGGTGAAGGAGTTCTTCGGCAAGGAAGCCCGCAAGGACGTGAACCCGGACGAGGCCGTCGCCGTGGGCGCCGCCATCCAGGGTCAGGTGCTGGGCGGTGACCGTACTGACGTGCTGCTGCTGGACGTGACGCCGCTGTCGCTGGGCATCGAAACGCTGGGTGGCGTGATGACCAAGATGATCGGCAAGAACACGACCATCCCGACCAAGTTCTCGCAGACGTTCTCGACCGCTGACGACAACCAGCCGGCGGTGACGATCAAGGTCTACCAGGGCGAGCGCGAGATGGCCTCCGGCAACAAGATGCTGGGCGAATTCAACCTGGAAGGCATTCCGCCGGCACCCCGCGGCACGCCGCAGATTGAAGTGTCGTTCGACATCGACGCCAACGGCATTCTGCACGTGGGCGCCAAGGACAAGGCGACCGGCAAGGAAAACAAGATCACGATCAAGGCAAGCTCCGGCCTGTCGGAAGCCGAGATCGAGCGCATGGTGAAGGACGCCGAGGCCAACGCCGAGGAAGACAAGAAGCTGCGCGAACTGGTCGACTCCCGTAACCAGGGCGAAGCGCTGGTGCACTCGACCAAGAAGGCACTGGGCGAGTACGGCGACAAGCTGGAAGCCGGCGAGAAGGACAAGATCGACGCTGCGATCAAGGAACTGGAAGAAGCCTTGAAGGGCACTGACAAGGCCGCGATCGACGCCAAGACCGAAGCGCTGGCAACCGCCTCGCAGAAGCTGGGCGAGAAGGTCTATGCCGACATGCAAGCCAAGGGCGAAGCCGGTGGTGCTGAGCAAGCCGCTGGCGCGCAGGCAGGCGCAGGTGCTCACGCTGGGCAAGGCGCACCGCACGACGATAACGTCGTCGACGCCGAGTTCAAGGAAGTGAACGACAAGAAGTAAGCCCCGAGTCCGCTGCGGCGGACTTGAGGTCTCGCCGGGCGGTGGTTATCGGAGTGCGGATTTCGCCACCGATGCCACGCTCGGCTTTTTTGCTATTCGACACGCAGTAAAAAACAGGCGACGAGTTAAGCCACCATGGCAAAACGTGATTACTACGAAGTGCTCGGGGTGGGCAAAAACGCGAGCGACGACGAAATCAAGAAGGCCTATCGCAAGCTCGCGATGAAGTACCACCCGGACCGCAATCCGGACAGCAAGGAAGCGGAAGAGAAGTTCAAGGAGGCCAAAGAGGCTTACGAGATGCTCTCCGATGCCGACAAGAAAGCCGCCTATGACCAGTACGGCCACGCGGGTGTTGATCCTAACGCTGGCTTTGGTGCGGGTGGTGCTGGCTTTGGCGGCGGCTTTGCAGAAGCCTTTGGCGACATCTTTGGCGACATCTTTGGTCAGGCACAGGGCCAGGGTGGCCGTCGTGGCGGCGGCCCGCAGATGTACCGCGGTGCAGACCTGCGCTACAGCATGGAGATCACGCTGGAGCAGGCCGCGCACGGCTATGACACGCAGATCCGCGTGCCGCACTGGGACGAGTGCGACCACTGTCACGGCAAGGGTGCTGAGCCCGGCTCCAGCGTGGAGACCTGCCCGACCTGCCATGGCGCCGGCCAGGTGCGTGTGTCGCAGGGCTTCTTCACGATGCAGCAGACCTGCCCGAAGTGCCACGGCAGCGGCAAGTACATTCCCAAGCCGTGTACCAAGTGCCACGGCCAGGGCAAGCTGAAGAGCCAGAAGACGCTGGAAGTGAAGATTCCGGCCGGCATCGACGAAGGCATGCGTATCCGCTCGTCGGGCAATGGCGAGCCGGGCATCAACGGCGGCCCCCCGGGCGACCTGTATGTGGAAATCCACATCAAGCCGCACTCGGTGTTCGAACGCGATGGCGACGATCTGCACTGCCAGATGCCGATTTCGTTCGCGACGGCCTGTATTGGCGGCGACATCGAAGTGCCGACGCTGGGTGGCCGTGCCTCGTTCACGGTGCCTGAAGGCACGCAGGCCGGCAAGACGTTCCGCCTGCGCGGCAAGGGCATCAAGGGTGTGCGTTCGGGCTATGCGGGCGATCTCTATGTGCACGTCAACATCGAGACGCCGGTCAAGCTGACCGAGCACCAGAAGGACCTGCTCAAGCAGTTCGACAAGTCCGTGCACGAAGGCGGCTCGCGGCACAGCCCGCAAGAGCAGTCGTGGATGGATAAGGTGAAGAACTTCTTCTCCTCATAAGCACAGCACTACCGCAGTTACCGGGGGACATCGTCATGCAGTTGCCGCAAGCCGGCGCGCCGTTTGCGCTGCTGGACGATGCCACCTCGGGCGGCGCACCGTGTTCGCGCTGGTACACCGGTTACGCCGGTGAATTCTTCCGGCCCGCTGGCGTGCTGGACGGCTTGGATGACGATCTTCGTGCTGCGTGGCACGAGGGTTTGCATGCGCTGATCGTCGCGCCGTATGAGTTTGGCGGGCCGTTGGTCGGTCTGCCGGCTTCCACGGAAGTTTCTTCTGCATTACCTGGCCACGATGGCCGCTTGCGCGTGCTGCTGTTTCGCTCGATGCAGGTGCTGTCTCCGGTCGAGATCGATGCGCTGTTCGATGCGTGGCCAGAAGCGGCCGGCGCGGCCGGTCTGTTCGACTGTGCCGCCAGCGTCGATCACGCCACCTATACCCACTCCATCGCGCGCATCCACGACTGGATTGCGGCGGGCGACACTTACGAAGTCAACTACACCTACCGCCTGCGCATGAGCGCGTTCGGCGCGCCGGCCGCGCTGTATCGGCGCTTGCGCGCGCGTCAGCCGGTGCCGTACGGTGCACTCATCGGGTTGCCGGAGGGCGGGGCGATTCTGTCGTGTTCGCCGGAGCTGTTTTTCTCGCACCACGCTGGCAAGCTGGTCGCGCGGCCGATGAAGGGCACTGCGTCTGGCACCGGCGACGTCGAAGTCGACGAGGCCCGTGCCATCGCCCTGGCTGCCGACGAAAAGAACCGTGCCGAGAACCTCATGATCGTCGACCTGCTGCGTAATGACTTGGGCCGCCTCGCGCGGCCGGGTTCGGTGCGCGTGCCGGCGCTGTTCGAGGTGACGCCGTTCGGCAGCGTGCTGCAGATGACGTCGACCGTGGAGGCGGAGATTCCGCCAGCTACCGGCCTGGCCGATTGCCTGCGCGCGTTGTTCCCGTGTGGCTCCATTACCGGCGCGCCCAAGCGGCGCACGATGGAGATCATCGATGCACTGGAGCCAGAGCCACGTGGCCTATACACTGGCGCGATCGGGTGGATCGACGCACCCACTGACGATCGCGCGATGGGCAATGCGTGCTTCTCCGTGGCGATCCGCACGCTGGTCTTGAGTGCACCCGGCACGGACGGCCTGCGCAAAGGCGAACTCGGCATCGGCTCGGGCATCGTGCATGACAGCGTCGCCGACGAGGAATACGCCGAATGCCAGTTGAAGGCGCGTTTCGTGACGGCGCTTGATCCTGGCTTGTCGCTGTTCGAAACCATGCGGGCCACGCGCGATGGTGTGCCGCTGCTGGATCGTCATCTGGCGCGCTTGGAGCGTTCGGCACGTGCATTCGGTTTCCCATTCGAGCGCGCAATGATGGTCGCCGAGGTCGCGCGCGCATGCGCGCCATTGCAAGGTGCGGACGATTTCCGCATGCGTCTATCGCTGGAGCGTGATGGCAAGTTCAGCGTGACGGCCGCGCCGCTACCGCCGTTGCAGGCGCCAGTCAGCCTGCGCGTCGCGCCGCAATCACGCGAGGCCGCGCACAGCCTGCCAAGCCACAAGACGAATCTGCGCGCCGCTTACGACGCCGCCTGGCAAGCCGCCGAGCGCGAGGGCGCGTTCGATGCCGTGTTCTTCAATGCGAACGGCACGCTGGCCGAAGGTGGGCGTTCCACGGTGCTGGTGAAGCTCGATGGCGCGTGGTGGACGCCGCCGTTGTCTGCGGGTGTCTTGCCCGGCGTGATGCGCGGCGTGTTGCTTGACGATGCGATGCCCTGGCTGGGCGGGCCGCTGCGCGAACGCGTCCTCACGCGCGCGGATGTCGCTCGCGCGGAAGCCATCGCAATCTGTAATGCCCTACGCGGCGTGGTGCCCGCGCATTTCGAGCCGCCCTTGGCCGTCGACGTGTTCTAGCTTCCACCGCGCGACGCCGGGCAGGTTGATGAGCTCGCGGTCGTGGCAGACCATCAGCAGGGCGCGGCCCTCGGCTGCCAGTTCGCCCACCAGCGCGATCACCTGTTCGCGCGCGGCACCGTCCAGATTCGAGGTGGGCTCATCGAGTAGCAGTACGTCTGTTCGCAGTGCGCGCGCCCGGGCCAGCGCCAGGCGCTGCGTTTCGCCGCCGGACAACCGTTCCGGCGGCACATCTACCACGTGCTCTAGACCGGCCCACTGGATGGCGTCGTCGACACGCGCAAGCGCTTCCGCATGCGCCACACGGTGTGGCCCTGTGGTCAGCCCATAGGCGAGATTCGCGCGTACCGACGTACGGAAGAGATACGGGTGCTGATGCACATAGGTCAGCCGTGCCCGTAGCTCAGCCGGATACGGTGATAGCGATTGACGGCCGTGTCCGAAGTCGACCGTGGCCCCATTGGCCGGCGCCAGCCCAGCCAGCATGCGCAGCAGTGTGGTCTTGCCCACGCCGTTGGCGCCGGTAATGACGATCGCGTGGCCGGCTGAGAGCGCCAGGCGTGGAATGTCGAACAGCGCGCGCGTGCCATGCTGGCAGCGCAGACTTTCAAACACCATCATCGGCTGCGAGGGCGTCATGCGCTTTCCCTCCGATAGGTTCCGGCGCCTTGCAGCCACGCGAGCACGAGGTTGACGAGCAGCGCCAGCACGATCAGCACGATGCCCAGCGCAATGCCCTGTGCGAACTCGCCCTTGCTGGTTTCCAGCGCAATCGCCGTGGTCATGGTGCGGGTGATGCCCTCGATGTTGCCGCCGACCATCAACGCAGAGCCCACCTCAGCGATGACGCGGCCGAAGCCCGCCACCACGGCCGCCATCAAGCCGAATCGCAGTTCACGGAACACCGTCAGCAGCAGGCGAATGCGGCCGGCACCGAGCACGCGGGCCGTTTCAGCGAGTCGCGGGTCAGCGCGTTCGAGCGTGGTCAGCGCAAACGCAACGATGACCGGCAGGCCAAGCACTGCTTGCCCGAGGATCATCCCGCCCTGCGTGAACAGCAGCCCGAAGCCGCCCAGCGGCCCCTGGCGAGAGAGCAGCAGGTACAGCAGCAGCCCGATCAGCACGGTGGGAAAGGACAGCGATGCCTGCGCCAGTACCACCAACGCGCGTCGCCCCACAAAGCGGTGCATGGCGATGCCATAAGCGATGAGCAAGCCCGGCGGCGCCGCCAGCAGCAACCCGGCAATCGCGACCTTCAACGACACCCAGACGATCGTCCACAGCGCCGTGTCGCCGCTGGCGAGCAGGGCGAAGGCGTCGACGGTGGCCGACCAGATTTCCATGTGGGCGCGGCTTAGGCGAAGGTGTGTTCTGGGCCGGGGAACGTGCCGTCCTTGACGGCGGCAACATACGCGGCGACAGCGCCGTCGATGGTGGTCTGCCCGTCCATGAAGTTGCGTACAAACTTGGGCCGGTGGCCGGGGAACACGCCCAGCATGTCGTGCATGACGAGCACTTGGCCCGAGCATTCCAGCCCGGCGCCGATGCCGATGGTGGGAATCGCCAGCAGACGCGTCACCTCGCCGGCCAGCGCGGCAGGAATCGCTTCCATAACGACGAGTTGCGCGCCAGCATCCTGCACGGCCAGCGCGTCGAGCTTCAACTGCTTGGCCGCTTCATCGCCGCGGCCTTGCACCTTGAAGCCGCCAAAGGCATGCACCGACTGCGGCGTGAGGCCGATGTGCGCACACACCGGAATGCTGCGTTCAACGAGGAACTTGATCGTGGGCGCCAACCACACACCGCCTTCGAGCTTCACCATTTGCGCGCCGGCCTGCATCACGCGCACCGCGCTGTGGAAGGCCTGCTCAGGCGTGCCGTATGTGCCGAAGGGCAGGTCTGAAACGAGCAACGCCTTATCGATGCCGCGCGACACGCATTCGGTGTGGTAGACGATGTGTTCCAGTGTGACCGGCAGCGTGGTCTTCTGTCCTTGCATCACGTTGCCGAGCGAATCGCCGACGAGCAGCACATCGGCGCCGTTGCGATCCATCAGGGCGGCGAAGCTGGCGTCGTAAGCGGTGAGCATGGCGATGCGCTCGCCGGCGGCGCGCATGGCCTGCAGCGACGTCACCGTAACGGCCTTGCGGTTCGATTCCTGGAGATAGCTCATGGACTGGTGTTCCGTGGGGCATCGTGACAGCCCACGCAGACCATGCGGTGCGTCGGCGATTGGCTTATCGCGTTGCCAGCTTGATGAATTCCTTGGGCCCGCGCATTGCGTCGATGCGGGTGAGCAAGGTGCGGAAATCGTCGTCGTTGCCCGCGGGGTCGAAGGCCGCTGTGTCGACGATCAGCGTCGGTGCGGCATCGTAATACAGAAACAGCTCGCCGTATGCGGCGCAGATGCGTTGCAGGTATTCGGCGTCGATGCCCGTTTCGTAAGGAACGGCGCGCTTGGCAATGCGCGGCAGCAGGTCTTCGGCGCGCGCCTGCAGGCAGATGACGAGGTCGATGCGCTGCTGCGGCAGGGCCAGCGCATTCGCCATCGCGTCGTACAGCGCGAGTTCATCGGCCGGCAGCGTCAATTGGGCGAACAGGCGATCGCGCGGCAGGAAGCTGTCAGCGACGATGCGTTCGCCCGTGAGCGTCGCCTTGTGCCACGCCTTTAAGCGCTCTGCACGCTGCAGCAGGAAGCGCAATTGCACCGGCAGCGCATAGCGCGCCGGGTCTTGGTAGAAGCGGGCGAGGAAGGTGTTGTCGTTCGGTGTTTCGAACGATGTGGCGGCACGCAGATGGTCGGCCAAGCGCCGGGCCAGCGCGGTCTTGCCCACGCCGATCGGGCCTTCAACGACGATGCGGCGCAGGTGATCAAGAGCCATCAGTAGAGGTGGTGCGTCAGGTGCAGAGAATCAGAGAGTCAGGCGGCGGGCTGCTTGGCGCGCATGCATTGGCACATCGTGGTCTTCTCGATGCGCTGGTCGGCCACGCCGGGCAGCAGTTCGGCCACTGCGCCGATGCCAGGGATCACGAGATCGGGCGCCAGCTCATGCAGCGGCAGCAGGGTGAAGGCACGTTGGCCCACGCGCGGATGCGGCACCGTCAACTCAGGTGAGGTGAGGACGTGGTCGCCGTAGAGCAGCAGGTCCAGGTCGAGCGTGCGCGGTGCGTTGTGGAACGGTCGCTCGCGGCCGAACTGGTCTTCGATGTGGTGACAGATGCGCAGCAGTTGGTCTGCCGTGAACGGCGTCTCGATGCACACGACGGCATTGATGTAGTCGTCGCCGCTCGATTCCACCGGTGCGCTGCGATACAGGCTCGATTTGCCCGTGACGGTGATGCCGACCTGCTGCGCGAGGCAGACCACGGCGTCTTTCACTGCCTGGCGTGCGTCGCCCAGGTTGGCGCCGATGCCGATGTACGCCACTGTCTTCACGTTTCCTCCGAACTTCCCGGATTGACGTCAACGACTGTATCCGATTTCGCCGGACCGCGTCGGCGGCGACGGCGCTTGCCCGCGCTGCTGGTGCCGCTGGTGCCGCTGGTGCCGGTATTGCCGATATTGCTGGCGCTGGCGGGGGCGTGCTTGGCCTGCGCCATGAGGGCGTCGCGGGTTTCGCCGTCGCCGTTCTGGAAGTTGGTCCACCAGTCGGCGAGCTCTTGCGGCAATTCGCCCGAGGCGCAGCGCAGGACGAGGAAGTCATATCCGGCGCGGAAGCGCGGCGATTCCAGCAAGCGATACGGCATGCGGCCCGAGCGCTTTTCAAAGCGCGGCTGCATGCTCCAGATTTCTTTCATGTCCGACGTGAAGCGGCGCTGGATGGCGAGCTGCTCGGTCTGGCGATCCAGCACTTCGTCCATCGCGGTGTGCAGCGCGGGGATGAGCGGCTCGCCGGCCGAGCGGCGGCGGTTCCAGTGTTCGACCACGTGGTGCCACAGCAGCGAGGCAAACAGGAAGCCCGGCGATACCGGCTTGCCGGCCTTGACGCGGTCGTCCGTGTTGTCGAGCGCAAGTTGCACGAAGCGCTGACCCATCGGCTGCTCCAGCGCCACATCCAGCAGCGGCAGCAGGCCGCGGTGCAGGCCGGCCTTGCGCAGCTCCTGCAGCGATGCCCAGGCGTGGCCCGACATCAGCAGCTTGAGCATCTCGTCGAACAGGCGGGCGGCCGGCACGTTGTGGATCAGCGGGCCCAGTTCGGCAATCGGCGCGCGCGTGTCGGGGTCGATGTCGAAGCCGGTCTTGGCCGCAAAGCGCACCACGCGCAGCATGCGGACCGGGTCTTCGCGGTAGCGCGTGAGCGGGTCGCCGATCATGCGCAGCGTGCGTGCGCGCATGTCTTCCATGCCGTGATGGTAGTCATGCACGGTTTCGTCGGCGGGGTTGTAGTACATCGCGTTGACGGTGAAGTCGCGGCGGGTGGCGTCTTCGGCTTGGGTGCCCCAGACGTTGTCGCGCAGCACGCGGCCGCTGGCATCCACAGCGTGCGTGTGGTGGTCAAGCTCGGTGCGCTTGACGCGCTTGCCGGCGGGCACCTGTTCGGCGTCCACCGCATCAACGAGCGCGCGGAAGGTCGAGACTTCGATGATTTCCTGATCGCGCCCGCCGTAGAACGTCACATGCACGATCTGAAAGCGCCGGCCGATGATGCGCGAGCGGCGGAACAGCGCCTGCACCTGCTCGGGCGTGGCATTGGTCGCCACATCAAAGTCTTTCGGCTTGATGCCCAGCAGCAGGTCGCGCACGGCGCCGCCCACGATGAAGGCGTCATACCCAGCTTCCTGCAGCGCAGACGTGACCTTGACGGCGTTGCGCGAGAGCAGCGTCGAGTCGATGCCGTGCTCTTCCACGCTCCACACGCGCGCCTGACGGGGCACGCCGCCGGCAGATTTGGTGCGCGGCTTTGGCGGCTTCGACGTTCTAGGCGCCCTGGGGGTGCGGGGTTTTTTGGCGGGGGCGGTGCCGGGCTCGACAGTCGAGGCGGGTTCTGCAGCGGTCTTCTTGCCCAGCAGACGATTGATGAGTTTCTTGATCACGCCGCGCCTTGCTCAGAAGATGTCCATGATGCGCCAGTTGCGCGCGGCTGCGAGATTGCGCAGCGTGTCATCGGGGTTGGTGGCGACGGGGTCGGTCACTTCCTCCAGCAGCGGCACATCGTTGGCCGAATCGCTGTAGAAGGTGCTGCGCTCGAAGTCGCTCCAGCCGCGGCCCATGTTGGCGAGCCACTCGTGCACGCGCGCAACCTTGCCTTCGCGGAAGCTCGGTGTGCCGAACACATCGCCGGTGAAGGCGCTGTCGGGTGTGCCGTCGGCGGTGGCCGGTTCGGTGGCGATGAGGTGATCGATGCCGAAAGCCTTGGCAATCGGCCGCGTGACGAAGCTGTTGGTGGCCGTGACCACGCAGCACAGGTCGCCCGCATCCAGGTGCTTGTAGACCAGCGCCTGCGCCTGCGGGGTGATCTTCGGCAGGATCACGTCGTGCATGAATTCAGCGTGCCACTGGGCCAGCGTGTCGCGCGAGTGCGCGGCCAGCGGTGCCAGCGCAAAGCGCAGGAAGGCGTGGATATCCAGCGTGCCGGCTTTGTAGTCGGCATAGAACTGATCGTTCTTGCGCTGGTATTCGGCTTCATCCACCACGCCGCGGCGGATGAGGAAACGCCCCCACTCGTGGTCGCTGTCGGTGGGGATGAGGGTGTGATCGAGGTCAAAGAGGGCCAGATTCATGGGGCGCGATTTTACCCGAAGGTGATGTCACCTGATGTCGCCACCCCGGCGGCCCTCCGGCTCACTTGATCGGCGCGAGCATTTCGCGCACAAGCGGCAGGGTGACGGCGCGCTTGCGGGCGAGCGAGTAGGTGTCGAGGGCGTCCAGCAAAGCCATCAGGCTCGGCATGTCGCGATAGGAGTGCGTGACAAGCCACTGGGGTACGTCGGCGGAGAGCTGCATGCCGCGCTCGCGGGCGGCTTGGCGCAGGGCTTCGACCTTGTCAGCGTCGGACAGTGGGCGCAGCCAGTAGACCAGCCCCCAGCCCAGGCGAGTGCGCAGGTCTTCCCGCAGCGGCATCGACATGGGGGCGGCTGCCCCGGCGATGGCGATGGCGGCATGCGGGTGCGCGCGCACTTCATTGACGAGATTGAACACGGCCACCTGCGCCCATTCGTCCAGGCCTTCGGCGTCGTCGATGGTCCAGACGGTGACTTCCGGGTCGAATTCGTAGGCCTCGAGCGGGGCATCGGGGGCCAGCGTGCGGACTTCGTAGCCGCCGGCCTCCGCCTGCGCACAGATGGCTTGCAGCAAATGGCTGCGCCCGCTGCCTTCTTCGCCCCACAGGTAGACGAGGCGGTCGGTGGCGGTGCCGTCTACCACCTGCGGAACCAGGGCGCGCAGGCGCAGCAACGCCTCTTCGTTGCCAGCGGCGACGAAGTTGTCGAAGGTCGGGGCCGGAGGCGCGCCGAGTTCGAGCGGTAGCTGTTCTGGTTGGGCCATGAAGCGTTAGGTGGCGGGTGAGTCGCAGTTGGCTCGCAGTTGGGTTACTCGCGGTAGAGCCTGCTGTTCAGATAAAGGTGCCGGATCTGCCGCAAACCGACCAGTAGTACGGCACTGATCGGCAGGGCCAGCAGGATACCGAAAAATCCGAACAATTGGCCAAAAGCCAGCAAGGCAAGGATGACCGCCAGTGGGTGCAGGCCAATACGCTCGCCCACCAGGCGCGGCGTCAGGTAGAAGCCTTCGAGCACTTGGCCGATGCCGTAGACCACGGCCACGGCCAGCAAGCCATAGAGATTGCCAAACTGCAGCAGTGCCGCGAGCACCGCCAGCGTCAGGCCAATGCCGAAGCCGATGTACGGGATAAACACGGCCAGCCCCGTAAAGATACCGACCGGCAGCGCCACGTCAAAGCCCGCTAGCGCCAGGCCAGAGGCGTAATACACCGCCAGCACCAGCATGACGATGACTTGCCCGCGCAGGTATTGCGACAGCAGGCCGTCGGTTTCGGCTGCCAGCTCGCGCGTCTTGGCCAACCAGCGGCGCGGCACGGCGGTTTCCAGTCGGCGCATGAGCATGTTCCAGTCCATCAGCAGGTAGAACATCACGATCGGCACCAAAAAGGCGATGGCCAGCACCTGCAGCGCCGCAGAGCCCGACACACGCAGATAGGCCAGCGCAGTGGACATCACATCCTCCGGGCCGGCAGCCAATTGGTCGGTCAACAGGCGCCGCAGGCCCGGGAAGTCGAAACGCACATGCACGCCCAGTTCCGCCAGCTTGGGAGACGCCACCGCATTGAGTTTCGCCAGCATGCCGGGCAATTGATCGCGAATGGCGGGAATCTCTTTTTGCAACACCGCCAGCACCAGCAGCGCCAGCGCCACGCCCACCACCGTCAGCAGCAGGATCATCAGGAACACCGCCAGCACGCGCGGCACGCGGTGGCGTTGCAGCCATTCCACTCCGGGGTGCAGGATGTACGACAGGATGAACGCGCAGACGAAGGGTGTGAGCGTTGGCGCCAGCAACTTGAGCAGCGCCAGGAAAATGACCGCCACGGCGATCCAAGCCAGCGTGCGCTTGGTTTCCTGCGTGAGCAACGGGGCGTTCATGGGTGGTGAGGGTTCCGATGGCGGGTGGGGGAGTCGGAAAAGCAGCCATCGGGGTGGCCGCATCCGGTAAAATCGCGATTTTACTGGACCGGCGGGTCCGAATTTTGTGCCGTCCCGCTGTGCGCCACCGGATTTCTTCTATTTACACGACTGTATGAGCGCTTCCGAAACCCCATCCGCAGGCCTGTCTTACCGCGACGCAGGCGTCGACATCGAGGCGGGTGACGCCCTGGTTGACCGCATCAAGCCGTTTGCCAAGCGCACCATGCGCGAAGGCGTGCTGGGCGGCATCGGCGGCTTCGGCGCGCTGTTCGAGCTGTCCAAGAAGTACCAGGAGCCGGTGCTGGTGTCCGGCACCGACGGCGTGGGCACCAAGCTGAAGCTGGCGTTTGCCCTGAACCGCCACGACACCGTCGGCCAGGATCTGGTCGCCATGAGCGTGAACGACATCCTGGTACAGGGCGCGGAGCCGCTGTTCTTCCTGGATTACTTTGCCTGCGGCAAGCTGGACGTCGACACCGCCGCCACCGTGGTCAAGGGCATCGCCCAGGGCTGCGAACTGGCCGGCTGCGCGCTGATCGGTGGTGAGACCGCCGAAATGCCGAGCATGTACCCGGACGGCGAATACGATCTGGCCGGCTTTGCCGTCGGCGCGGTTGAAAAGCGCAAGATCATCGACGGCACGACCATTGCCGAGGGCGATGTGGTGCTGGGCTTGGCTTCGTCGGGTGCGCATTCGAACGGCTACTCGCTGGTGCGCAAGATCATCGAGGTGTCGCGCCCGGACCTGAACGCCGATTTCCACGGCCAGCGCCTGCAGGACGCCATCATGGCGCCGACGCGCATCTACGTGAAGCCGCTGCTGTCGCTGATCGAGAAGCTGACCGTCAAGGGCATGGCGCACATCACCGGCGGTGGCCTGACCGAAAACGTGCCGCGCGTGCTGCAAGACAACCTGACCGCCGTGCTGCACAAGAGTGCTTGGACGCTGCCGCCGCTGTTCCAGTGGCTGCAGAAGGCCGGCAACGTGGCCGATGACGAAATGCACCGCGTGTTCAACTGCGGTATCGGCATGGTGGTGATCGTGTCGGCGGCCGATGCACCGGCAGCCATCGCCCACCTGAAGGACGCGGGCGAGACGGTCTACCAGATCGGCGAGATCCGCGCCCGCCAAGCTGGCGAAGCGCAGACGATCGTGGTCTGATGCGGAGTTCGCACCAACAAAAAACCGCCGATGACTTCGGCGGTTTTTTTATGCGCGGCGTTTGGCCGGCGGTTATTTCAGCGGCACGTATTCGCCCGTGGCGGGGTCGTCTTTCTGCACGGCACCGGTGGCTTTGTCGATCAGCAAGGTGACCACGCGTGGGGCGGTGTTCGGATCGCCGCCGCAGGACTGGGTATGGTTCTCCAGCACCTCAACGCTGTAATGCGTGTCGTCTGGCTGATCGGGCAGGAAGGAGAGGCACTCCTGCGGCAGGCTGGTCAGCTTGTACTTATCGATGGCGGCACGGGCGAGGTTGGTCGCCTTGGCATGTTCAGCTTCACTGAGGGCCGGGGTGCTGGCGGCCGGTGCGCTGGCCGTGGCGGGTGCGGACGCCGGCGCCTGGGCAGCGGGCTTCGGTGCCTCGCCAGATCGGTTGCAGCTGGCCAGTGCGAGGGCTGCGAGCGCTGCTATAAGCAGAGGGCGAATCATGGTGCGGACTCGATGTGCAGAGAGATCGCCACTGTACTCGCAACCCCCGCTTACGACTGCGCTTCGCGCTCCAACAACACACGCTTGCGTTCCACACCCCAGCGATAGCCCGAGGTGTTGCCGTCGCGCCGAATCACCCGATGGCACGGGATGGCCACGGCAATGTGGTTTGCCGCACAGGCCTGTGCCACCGCTCGTACCGCCTTGGGCGCCCCAATGCGCGCGGCAATCTCGGTATAGCTGGTCGTGCTGCCGGGCGGTACTTCGCGCAGGGCTTGCCACACGCGCTCCTGGAAGGCGGTGCCGCGCACGTCCAGCGGCAAATCCAGGCCAAGGGACGGCGCTTCAACGAATCCGACCACCTTGGCCACCAAGTCTTCAAAGCACGCATCGCCGCCGATGAGTTCGGCCTTGCGGAAGGTGTCCTGCAGATCGCGCACGAGGGCGTCGGGGTCGTCGCCCATCAGGATCGCGCAGATGCCGCGGTCGCTCTGCGCCACCAGGATCGAACCGAGCGAGCATTCGCCTACAGCAAAGCGGATCGTCGTCTGTGCACCGCCCGCGCGGTAGCGGCTGGGCGTCATGCCGAGCACGTTGTCTGAGGCTTCGTAGAAGCGGCTGCTGGCGTTGAAGCCGGCATCGTAGATGGCTTCGGTGACGGAGCTACCACGTCCAAGCTGCGTGCGCAGTTTGCGGGCGCGGTGTGCCGCAGCGTAGACCCTGGGCGTGAGACCGGTCACGCTCTTGAACAGGCGGTGAAAGTGATACGGGCTCAGGCCGGCTTCTTCAGCCAGCACATCGAGCGTGGGAGGCGTTTCTGCAGCCTCAATGCGGCGGCAGGCCGCGGCCACCAGCGCGGCTTGCTGCGTGCGTGCGGTGGTCTGGTCGGGGCTGGCGCGGCGGCTGGGACGATAGCCTGCGGCTTCCGCATCGGTGGGTGTGTCGAAGAACTCGACGTTCTCCGGGCGCGGCAGACGCGACGGGCTGCTCGGCTGGCAATACACGCCGGTGGTCTTGACGGCGTAGACGAACTGGCCGTCGGCGGACGGGTCACGTGCCAGCACGCGGGCCCAGCGTGGGTCGTGTTCGGTGGCGAGGGTGGGAGCGATCTTGGCGGACATGTGCATGGCATCAGTCGGTGAACATCAATGCCTGTACTGTAGGTGCGCCCCTGCGTCGGGACACTCCGGGGCTTGCGGTCAAATTCGGGGCGATGGCCATGTCACTTGCTTGGCATCCGCCACAAATACCATGCGGCGATGGTGCGATAGGGGCTCCACGCGCGGCCGATTTCGATCATCTGCTTGCGCGTCGGTGCGGTTTCCATGCGCTTGAGGCGGCGGTAGCCATCACGCACGCCGAAGTCGTCGGCGGGCAGGATGTCGGAGCGCTCCAGGGTGTAGATCAGCAGCATCTCGACCGTCCAGCGGCCGACGCCACGCAGCATTGTGAGCCGATCGATGAGCGCTTCGTCGGTCATGGCGATCGCTTGCTCGTGCGCTGGAACGATGCCCTCGAGCGTCGCTTGTGCAATGCCGCGAATGGTCGCCAGCTTGGTCGCCGAGAAACCGCAGCTGCGCAGGGCAATCTCGTCGGTCGCAAGGACCTGCTCGGGCGCGGGAAAGCTGACGCCGGGATACAGCCCCAGGAAGCGGCCGAGGATGGCGTCGCCCGCCTTGGCGTGCAGTTGCTGGTAGGCGATGGCACGCACCAGCGCTTCGTAGGGTTCGCGGGCGGGTTTGGCGGCGTGGCGGCACGGGCCGATGCTGGCAATGTGGCGCGCCCAATCGTCGTCGAGCGATGAAAGGAAATCGGCGGCCTGCCGGTAGGCGTGCTCGGACAGATCGGCAGCGATGGTCGTCATGTCAACCGGCCTTGCGGAAGGTAAGGTTGATGCGCTGGCTGCCCAGTAGCGGATGCGGATGGTCTTTGAGCGGCGCGACGCCGTGATAGCGCAGGCGGTCCGGGCCGCCCCAGATCACCACGTCGCCGTGGAAAAGGGGTATGCGCTGGGTCTTGTCGGCACGCCTGTGGCCGCCCCATAGGAACATCGCTGGCATGCCGAGCGAGACGGAGACGATCGGTGCGCCGTAGTCTTGCTCGTCTTTGTCTTGATGCAGCGACAGGCGCGCGCCGGGCGCGTAGCGGTTGATGAGGCAGGCGTCGGGCGTGAAGCCAGGGAAGCCGGCTTCGGCGGCGGCGTTGTGGGCGAGGCGCAAGAACACGTCGGGCAGCGGTGGCCACGGGATGCCAGTCAGCGGGTCATGCGTGGCGTAGCGGTAGCCGCGGCGGTCGGATGTCCAGCCCAGCGTGCCGCAGTTGGTGAGCGCCACGGACATCTCAAAGCCGCCCGGCGTGACCATGTGCCGAAACGCCGCTTGCTGTGCGATGGCGTCTACGGCGGCGAGCAACGCGGGCGCATCGGGCAACGCGAAGCCACGCAGCACGAACGCCGCCTCGCCGAGCACGATGCGTGCGTCGTCGGTGGGTACGTGGTCGGCAAACAGATCGCCGGTTGTCATGGTCACGTGGCTACAGCGCATCGTGGAAGATGATGCCGACAGTATGCCGCCGGCCCGAGCGCAGACGGCTGACGCCGTGGCGCATGTTCACCCGGTACGCGCCGCGTGCGCCCTGTACGGGGCGATGGTGCACCGCAAAGACCACCGCATCGCCTTTGCGCAATGGCACCACCTCGGGCCGCGATTGCATGCGCGGGCGCTGCTCGGTCATGACAAATTCGCCGCCGGTGAAGTCGACGCCGGGTTCCGACAGCAGGACGGCGACCTGCAGCGGAAAGACGTGCTCGCCATAGAGATCCTGATGGAGGCAGTTGTAGTCGCCGGGGCCGTATTGCAGGATCAGCGGGGTGGGGCGCAACTGGCCGGCTTCGTGGCAGCGGTGCAGGAAATCGGCGTGCTTGGGTGGATAGCGTACGTCGATGTCCATTGTCTGGTTCCAGCGGTTGGCGATGGTTGCCAGCGGTGGGTAGAGCGACGTGCGCAACTGCGCGATCAGGTCCGGCAGCGGATAGGCGAAGTACTGGTATTCGCCGCGGCCGAAGCCGTGGCGCTCCATCACCACGCGTGAGCGGTAGAGGCGCTCTTGCGGGTACAGCGCGGCCAGTGCGTGGCAGGCGTCGTGCGTGAGCAGGCCTGGCAGCACGGCGCTGCCGACGTCGTTGAGGGCGTCTTCAACGACATGCCAGTCGATGCCAGCGAGGTTGGGGTGCTGCTCCGTGCCTGTTAGCACGGTGGCGGTGGAAGGCGGCATATCCGTTCTGTCTGAAGAAGTCCGATATGCCAAGCCTACGCTCACAGCAGTGCGCGGGGCACTCCGGAGCTTGCGGTCAAATTCAGCCTTACGCGGCCAGGGCTGGCGGCATGGGAATGGCAGCCAATTTGGTCAATGCATCGCCCGTGGTGCGGCAGATGCGCCACTCGGGCAGCACATCCGCGCCCATGGCTTCATAGAAGGCGATCGACGGCGCATTCCAGTCGAGTACGCTCCACTCGAAGCGGCCGCAGTCGCGCTCCTGCGCCAAGCGCGCGAGGTGGATCAGCAGCGCCTTGCCGATGCCCAGGCCGCGATATTCCGGCTCCACGAACAGGTCTTCCAGATACAGGCCCGGCTTGCACAGGAACGTCGAGAAGTTGTGGAAGAACAGCGCAAAACCCACGGCGCGGCCGTCGACTTCTGCCAGCACGGCTTCGCAATACGGGCGCGGACCGAACAGCATCGTGGCCAGCGCCTCGGGCGTGGTCTGCACGAGGTGCGTGAGCTTTTCGTATTCGGCCAGTGCGGAGATCAGGCGAACCAGCGCAGCGCAGTCATCCGGCGTGGCGGGGCGCAGCGTGAAGGTGGTGGCGGTGTCGATCGTCGTCATTGCTGTGATTGGGATTGCAGTGAGATTTGGACCAGGCGCGCAACCTGGTCGACGTAATCGGGCGCGAGGCAATCGACCACGTGCCGCTCTGGCGTGCTGCGCAGCCACGTGATCTGGCGCTTGCAGAGCTGGCGCGTGGCGGCGATGCCTTGCTCGCGTAGCGTCGCCATGTCGATCTCGCCGTCGAGATAGGCCCACGCTTGACGATAGCCCACGCAGCGGATGGATGGCAGCGTGGGCGATAGGTCGCCGCGTTTGCGAAGCGTCTCCACTTCGTCCAGCAGTCCGCCCGCCAGCATCGCATCGAAGCGCTGCGCGATGCGTGCATGCAGCACGAGACGATCTGATGGCTCTAGCGCAATCGTCAGGTAAGGCGCAGCGGCTTCGTGCTGCTGGAACGCATTCGCACCGACCTCGCGCGCCAGCAGCGCCGACATCGGTTGGCCCGTGAGTCGATACAACTCGAGCGCGCGCTGGATGCGCTGCGCATCGGTCGTATGCAGCCGCGCGGCGGTGACGGGGTCGACCAGCGCGAGCTTGGCATGCAGCGCCGGCCAGCCGTCACGCGCGGCCTCGGCGTCGATCTCCGCACGGATGGCCGGATCGGCGCCAGGTAGATCGGACAGGCCCTGCGTGAGTGCCTTGTAATACAGCATCGTGCCGCCGACGATGAGCGGCAACTTGCCGCGCGCGCGGATGGCGTCGATCAGCGCGTTCGCATCGTTCGCAAACTGCGCAGCGGAATACGCATCGAGCGGATCGATGATGTCGATCAGGTGATGCGGCGCGATGGCCTGTTCTTCCGCGCTGGGCTTGGCGGTGCCGATGTCCATGCCGCGATACACCAGCGCGGAATCCATGCTGATGATCTCGACCGGCCAGCGCTCCGCCAGCTTCAATGCGGCAGCGGTTTTGCCGGACGCGGTGGGGCCAAGCAGGCAGATGGCGCGGGGCGCGCTTGCGAAAGACTCGGTCATCACAAACTCACTGGCCGCGCAGGAACAGACGGTCGAGGTCGGCCACCGTCAACTGAATCCACGTGGGCCGGCCGTGGTTGCACTGGTCCGCGCGTTCGGTGGCTTCCATCTGGCGCAGCAGCGCGTTCATCTCGTCGATGTTCAAGCGGCGGTTGGCGCGCACGGCGGAGTGGCAGGCCAGCGTGGCGAGCAGCTCGTTCTGGCGCTCGGCCAATACGCGCGAGCCACCATAGGCCTGCAGATCGCGCAGCACGTCGCGGGCGAGGGCCTGGGCATCCGCCTTTTGCAGCAGCGTTGGCACGGAGCGGACCGCCAGCGTGGTTGGCGACACGGCGGAGATGTCGAAGCCCAGCAGCGTGAGCGTGTCGCGGAATTCCTCTGCGGTGCCGATCTCCACCGGGCTGACGGCAAACGTGACCGGAATCAGTAGCGGTTGCACTTCCACGCGTTTGGCTTCGAGCGCGGTCTTGAGCTGCTCGTAGAGGATGCGCTCGTGCGCGGCGTGCATGTCGACGAGCACCATGCCGCGCGCGTTCTGTGCCAGCACGTAGATGCCGTGCAGTTGGGCGATGGCGAAGCCGAGCGGGTGCGCGTCGTCGTCATCGGTTTGCGGCGCGACGACGGGTTCTGCGATGGCGGTCGGGGCCTCGGCGGTTGCGGAGCTGCCGTCGAACAACGTCGAGGCGCTCGGCACATCCGCCATCCACGCTGGGCGTGATGAGGGCATCGGGGTACTGTCGCCACGCATCATCGACAGATATTGCCCGCGCGGCTGCTCGATCCCGAGTGACGTTTGCCGTGCGGCCATCTGGTTGATCCATCGCGTGGTGTTGTCTGCAGGCGAGGGCGCCGTCGTGACACCAGCAACCTCTGGCGCGTCGGCGATGTCGGTGCGCAGGCTGTCGCCCTGTTCACCAGCGTGGCGGGACAGCGCGCGCTGGATTGCGTGATAGACGAACTGGTGCACGGCGCGGCTGTCGCGGAAGCGCACCTCGATCTTGGACGGGTGCACGTTCACGTCCACGGCTTCGGGCGGCAGGTCCAGGCACAACACGTAGGCAGGGAAGCGGTCGCCGTGCAGCACGTCTTCATAGGCGCTGCGCACGGCGTGCGTAAGCAGGCGGTCGCGCACGAAGCGGCCGTTGACGTAGAAGAACTGGTGATCGGCCCGGCCGCGCGAGGCGGTCGGCAGGCCGGCAAAGCCAAAGATGCGCAGCTCGCCGGCTTCTTCTTCAAAGGGCAGGCGCGCGCGGGCAAATTCGGTGCCGAGCACGGCGGCGGTGCGCGAGTCGGCCTGCGTCGCATTCCAATGTTCGAGCGGCTTGCCGTTGTGATGCACGGAGATGGCCACATCGGGGCGTGCCAGCGCCGTGCGACGAATCACTTCCATGCAGTGACCCAGTTCGGTCTGCTCGGTCTTGAGGAATTTGCGGCGCGCCGGCGTATTGAAATACAGGTGTTGCACATCGACGGTCGTGCCGACACCGCCCGAAGCTGGCTGCACGCGCCCGCTTTGCGCGACGATTTGCGTGGCGTGGGCGTCATGGACAGTGCGCGAGGTGAGCGTCAGTTCCGCCACCGAGGCAATCGAAGCCAGTGCCTCGCCGCGAAAGCCCAGCGTTGCCACCGATTCCAGCTCTTCCAGCGAGCCGATCTTGCTGGTCGCATGCCGCATCAGCGCGACGGGCAGTTCGTCGGCCGGAATACCGCTGCCGTTGTCGGTGATGGCGATGCGCCGCACGCCGCCTTCTTCCAGCTTGATCTGGAGGTGCGTGGCGCCAGCATCCAGCGCGTTTTCCAGCAGTTCCTTGACCACGGACGCCGGCCGCTCCACGACCTCGCCGGCCGCGATCTGGCTGATCAGCTGGTCGGGGAGCGGGCGGATGGGACGGCGGGAGGCGGCGGAATCGAGGGCGGAATTCATCGCGGCATTATAAATGTCACACCCTGCGCGGCGTACCGATGCAAGCCCCACCAACGGCTAGGGGAAATCTAAGTGGCATCCGGTATCATTCCCCGCTCGCTTAGGGGGATGGTTTGGATATCGTGATGCAACTGGTCGACATCGTGCTGCATGTCGACAAATCGCTGGGCCTGCTGATTCAGCAGTATGGCGCGTGGGTGTACGTGCTGCTGTTCGCTATCGTGTTTGCCGAGACCGGCCTCGTGGTGCTGCCCTTCCTGCCGGGCGATACGCTGCTCTTCATTGCCGGCGCCATGTGCGCGACCGGCCAGATGGATCCCTGGCTGCTGACCGTACTGCTGGTGATTGCCGCAGTGACGGGTAACACCGTCAACTATTTCGTTGGCGCGTGGATCGGCCCCAAGGTATTCGACGGTCACATCCGCTTCCTCGATCACCAAGCGCTGATGAAGACGCACGGCTTCTATGAACGCCACGGCGGCAAGACGCTGGTGATGGCGCGTTTCATCCCGGTGGTGCGCACGTTCGCGCCGTTCGTGGCCGGTGTGTCGAAGATGACGTTCGCCAAGTTTCAGCTCTTCAACATGATCGGCGCCGTGCTGTGGGTCGGTCTGCTGGTGGCTTCGGGCGTGTTCTTCGGCAATCTGCCGATGGTGCGTGACCATCTGAACACCATCGTGTTGATCGGCCTGGGCGCAGCGATTGTGCCCCTGATGCTGGGCGGGCTGTGGAAGCTGCTCAAGCGCCGTCGTGGCGCCGTGGTGCAGAAGTAAGCGTTAGTTGAGGTTCTTGCTCATGGCGCGCAGCGTTGGCATGCGCTCCTTGAGCTTGGCCGTATCGGCCGCATCGGGCCGGGCGTCCACATAGGCTTCCAGGTCTTCCAGCGCGGGCCGGAAGCATTCCAGATTGGCATAGGCCAGCCCGCGGTCGCGCACCTCTTCAATCGAATCCGGCAGCAGAATCACCAGCCTTTGCTGCACCGCCAGCAAGCGTTGCCAGCGCGATTCCTGCAAGTAGATCGCCTTCAGATTGCGCAGCATGCGCGCGATGATCTCGCGGTGCGTGGCCACCTGCAGGAACACCCCGAGCGGCACCGAGTTCGGGTCTTCGATGCCTTCCTTTTCCAGGTACGGGTCGAGCATGTCCTGCAATTCTTCCTTCGACAGTGTCTGCCCGGTCAGCGGATCGAGCACGACCTCGCCCGCCGGAATGCTCATGCGCACCAGAAAGTGATTCGGGAAGGACACCCCTTTGAGCGGCAAGCCGATCTGCTGGCCGATCTCCATCAGCAGCACCGCCAATGAAATCGGGATGCCGCGCCGGCTCTGCAGCACCGCGTTCAGGTAGGAGTTCTCGGGGTCGTAGTAATCGTTGGCGTTGGGGCCGAAGCCCAGCTCGCGATAGAAGAACTGATTGAGCAAGCGCAAGCGCTGGATGGCCGGCGTGCCCTCGGCGATGCGGTTCTTGATGCGCGCGACCAGCACATCGATGGCGGCTAGCTCGCTTTGCAGGTCCAAGTCCGGATACGCATCCTGCGCAATCGACAGGGCGGTTTCGGTGAGGGGGATGCTGTCGTCGTCCGCAACTAAAGCCGAAAAATAATCGAGGACTTTTGTCGTCATCAGATGGCCTTTTTTCGGAACGTGGAGAACTTCAACCCAGTCAGCCACAGTGTACCGAAATAGACCACCGCGCACAGGACCAGGCTTGCCCCGAGCAGTGCAATGCGCACAAGCGGCTTGGCGCCCAGTCCCACCCAATCAAAATTGTGCGCAAGCCATAGCAGCAGACTCGCCAGCAACAGTACGGCCGACGTCACCTGTGCCAGAAACAGCCCCCAGCCTGGCAGCGGGTGGTAGTAGCCGCGACGGCGCAGGCCAAAGAACAGCAGCGCGGCATTGATCGTTGCGCCAAAGCTGATCGACAGCGCCAGTCCCGCATGCCCGAACACGGGCACGAAGACATAGTTGGAAAGCTGCGTTGCCGCCAGCACCACCAGCGCAATCTTCACCGGCGTGCGGATGTCCTGCCGCGCATAGAAGCCTGGCGCCAGAATCTTGATGACGATCAGCCCGATCAGCCCCACGCCGTAGGAAACCAGCGCCTGGCGCGTCATCTCGACGTCGATGCCGGTGAACTTGCCGTAGTGGAACAGCGCGGCCGTGAGCGGCGCACCGAACACGAATAGCCCCACCGCCGACGGCACCGCCAGCAGCACCGTCAGCCGCAGGCCCCAGTCCAGCAACGAGGAATACTCTTCGCGGTTGTTGTCCGCACTCGCCTTCGACAGGCTCGGCAGCAGGATCGTCCCGAGCGCCACGCCCAGCAGCGCGGTCGGGAACTCCATCAGCCGGTCCGCATAGTTCAGCCACGACACGCTGCCCGTCGGCAGGCGCGAGGCAATGTTGGTATTGATGATCAGGCTGATCTGCGCGACCGACACCGACAGCGTGGCCGGCAGCATCTGCTTGAGCACGCGCCGCACGCCGGGGTGATGCCACGCCGCCCGCACGTTGAACGACACGCGCGGCAGCATCCCGACCTTGCGCAGCGACGGAATCTGAATAGCGAGCTGCAGGATGCCGCCCACCACCACGGCATAGGCTTGCGCGTAGATGGGCGTGGCCAGGAACGGCGCCACGAACAGCGCCGCCACGATGAACGAGAGGTTCAGCAGCACCGGCGTGAACGCCGGCACCGCAAACTGCCGCCACGTATTCAAGATGCCCGAGGCCAGCGCCACCAGCGACACCAGCCCGATGTACGGAAACATCACCCGCGTCATGAAGATCGCCGAGATGTACGCCTGGCTCTCATGCTCCTTGAAGCCGGTTGCGACAGCCGTGACGATCAGCGGCGCGCCAATCACGCCCAGCGCCGAGATGACGACCAGGAACCACGTCATCACCGTGGCCACCGAATCGACCAGAGCACGCGTCTCGGCTTCGCCTTGGCGGTTCTTGAACTCACCCAGGATCGGTACGAAAGCCTGCGAGAACGCGCCCTCGGCCGAGAGCCGGCGCAGCAGGTTGGGAATGCGGAAGGCGACGTTGAAGGCGTCGGTGTAGACCGAGGCGCCGAAGGCACGGGCGATCAGCGTTTCGCGGATGAGCCCGGTGATGCGCGAGAGCATCGTCAGGCCGCTGATCGTGGCGAGGGTTTTGAGGAGATTCAAGATGAATGTGTGGTGGGGCGCCGCGCCGACCGGTTCTGCGGCGATGGCGGTCTGACCGTCGATAGCGAATTCGGGTTCGCGCAGGCGCGCGCAATTGGGGCCGTATTATAGGGACCGGCTTGCTGCGTGCCTAAAAGTGCGGCAAAAGCCGCAATCCGCTGTCATTCAGACGATTTCACAACACGGTTTGCATTGAGTGCGGAAGTCTGCGTATAATTGCCGTCTTTCACCAATTTGCGCGCTTCGGCCTTCCGTGTCTCCCGGGGCGCTTGCTACCGTTTCTTCAGGGATTTTTCCATGGCAAACACCGCACAAGCACGCAAGCGCGCACGCCAAGCCGTCGTTCAGAACGCTCACAACTCGGCTCTGCGCTCGCGTCTGCGTACCGCAATCAAGGGCGTCCGCAAGGCTGTGGCCGCTGGCGACAAGACCGCTGCTGCTGCTGCTTTCAAGACGGCTCAAAGCACGATCGACAGCATCGCTGACAAGAAGATCGTCCACAAGAACAAGGCTGCACGCGCTAAGTCGCGTCTGTCCGCTGCCATCAAGGCAATGGCTGCCTAAGTTCGGGTGATGCCGGCCTAGCCGGCATGGCGCGACACGTAACGTTGCGCTCCGACGATAAAAAAGCCCGTCTTCGGACGGGCTTTTTGCATTCTGCGCGCCGATATCGTCATCGGTTCAGCGCGCGGGGGTCGTGTGTTTCAGCTTTTTGCGGAGGCGCCGCCTTCCGGCAGGATGCAGGCTTCTACGAGTTGCAGATTGTTGTCGTGCGCGAAGTTCAGGACGAAGTCCAACGCCTTGGGTTCGATCTCGCGCAGGCGCTCATCGACGAACACGCTGCGGATGCCGCCCGACATGACGGGGCGCACGTAAGGGGAGTAGGTGAAGCGCGGGTCCCCGGTATCACCGGCGGGGCGGAACTGCGCCATGACACCGCACAGCCGATCGGCCCAGTCGCTCGGGCGGAAGGTCTTTCCGTCGCGGGTGACACCCTGAATGAAGAATTGGCGGGGGTTGGCGGCCATGGACTGCGTGGGGCTGTGGAGATTTGCAAACGACTTCGACCGAGCGGGTGCCGCAACGTTCGAACGGGGTGCACTTGTGGTGCGGATGATGCGCTTGCCCGGTTGCCGATTCATGAACCCGACGGGCCGACTTGTCGTGCCAGTTTGCGGGGGATCGGGGCATCCAGAGCAGCCAGTATTATATCTTATATAAGACTTTCATCGGCCTTTCACCGGTGCCTCGGCGGGGTCGGTGTGGCAGCGGGGCCGCCAGGGTGCGGAACTCGCCAAATGAGTGGCGATCCCGTATGATGGACTGAATCTTCAACAGACAAGGCGGCTAGGGCGACGTGCCACGGGATGTTTCCGGTGCGTCATCTGCGGGCCGCCTTCGTTGTTTTATGAACCCACCAAGCTCGATCAAGCACTATCTGCAGTTCAAGGACTTTTCGCTGGAAGAGTACGAGTACCTGCTGGACCGTTCCAAGATCCTCAAGGCCAAGTTCAAGAACTACGAGACGTGGCACCCGCTGCACGACCGCACGCTGGCCATGATCTTTGAGAAGAATTCCACGCGAACGCGCCTGTCGTTCGAAGCCGGCATCCACCAGCTCGGCGGCCACGCGGTCTTCCTCAACACGCGCGATTCACAGCTGGGGCGCGGTGAGCCGATTGAAGACGCGGCCCAGGTCATCTCCCGCATGACCGACATCATCATGATCCGCACCTTCGGGCAGGAGATCATCGAGCGCTTTGCCGCGCATTCGCGCGTGCCGGTCATCAACGGGCTGACCAACGAATACCACCCGTGTCAGGTGCTGGCCGACATCTTCACCTTTATCGAGCACCGCGGCCCGATCAAGGGCAAGACTGTCACCTGGGTGGGCGATGCCAACAACATGGCGTACACGTGGATCCAGGCGGCCGAGATTCTCGGCTTCCGCTTCCATTTCTCCGCGCCGAAGGGCTATCAGTTGGATCCGGCCATGGTGGCCGATTCCAGCCTGCCGTTCGTGCACGTGTTCGAAAGCCCGCTCGAGGCTTGCGACGGTGCCCACTTGGTGACCACCGACGTGTGGACCAGCATGGGCTACGAAGCCGAGAACGAAGCCCGCAAGAAGGCCTTTGGCGACTGGATGGTCACCGAGGCGATGATGCAGCGTGCGCAACCCGATGCGCTGTTCATGCACTGCCTGCCGGCACACCGCGGCGAGGAAGTCGAAGCGGCCGTCATCGACGGCAAGCAAAGCGTGGTGTGGGATGAGGCGGAAAACCGCCTGCACGTGCAGAAGGCGCTGATGGAATACCTGCTCTGCGGGCGGTACTAAGCCGCTACTGAGCTGAAGCCATATAAAAAGGCCGCTCCGATTGACGTCGGAGCGGCTTTTTTGCTTTGAAGCGGCAGGCAGTTACTTCTTGCCGCCGTCGAGCTGAGGCAGTGCGTTGCTGGTGCCCAGCGACAGCAGGCCGGCCTTGGAGTAGATGGCCAGCTTGTCGCGCGTGTCCATCAGGTCCAGGTTGCGCATGGTCAACTGGCCGATGCGGTCAGCCGGGCTGAACGGTGCGTCTTCGACCTTTTCCATCGACAGGCGCTCAGGCGCATACGTCAGGTTGGCCGACTCGGTGTTCAGGATCGAGTAGTCGTTGCCGCGGCGCAGTTCCAGCGTCACGGTGCCGGTCACGGCGCGGGCCACCCAGCGCTGGGCAGTTTCGCGCAGCATGATGGCTTGCGGGTCGAACCAGCGGCCTTGGTACAGCAGACGGCCCAGGCGCAGGCCGTTGATGCGGTACTGCTCGATGGTGTCTTCGTTGTGGATGCCGGTGACCAGGCGCTCGTAGGCGATGTGCAGCAGCGCCATGCCCGGGGCTTCGTAGATGCCGCGGCTCTTGGCTTCGATGATGCGGTTTTCGATCTGGTCGCTCATGCCCAGGCCGTGGCGGCCGCCGATGCAGTTCAGCTCCAGGAACATCTCGACCGGATCGGCGATTTCCTTGCCGTTGACGGCGACCGGGCGGCCTTCGTCGAAGGTGACCGACACTTCCTCGGCCTTCACTTCGACTTCCGGCTTCCAGAACGCCACGCCCATGATCGGGTTGACGATGCGGATGCCGCTGTTCAGATGCTCCAGATCCTTGGCCTCGTGGGTGGCGCCCAGCATGTTGCTGTCGGTCGAGTAGGCCTTTTCGGCGCTCATCTTGTAGCCGAAACCTTCCTTGGTCATGAAGGCGGACATTTCAGCGCGGCCACCCAGCTCGTCGATGAAGGTCTGGTCCAGCCAGGGCTTGTAGATCTTCAGCGCCGGGTTGGTCAGCAGGCCGTAGCGGTAGAAGCGCTCGATGTCGTTGCCCTTGAAGGTCGAGCCGTCACCCCAGATGTTGACGTCGTCTTCCTTCATGGCGGCGACCAACATGGTGCCGGTCACGGCGCGGCCCAGCGGCGTGGTGTTGAAGTAGGTGATGCCGCCAGTGCTGATGTGGAAGGCGCCGGCCTGGATGGCGGCGATGCCTTCATTGGCCAGCTGCGGGCGGCAGTCGATCAGGCGGGCCTTCTCTGCGCCGTACTCCATCGCCTTGCGCGGGATGGCATCGTAGTCTTCCTCGTCGGGCTGGCCGAGATTGGCGGTGTAGGCATAGGGCAGGGCACCCTTGTTCTTCATCCAGCGCAGGGCCGCACTGGTGTCGAGGCCGCCGGAGAAGGCAATGCCGACCTTCTGGCCGACGGGAACGTGTTGCAGGATGGTTTCCATAGTCTTTCTCTTCAAATGATCGCTGGCGGCTGACGGTTAGGCGTAGTGGCAGATGTAGTGATACGCCTCGGTCACGCGGATATCGAACTTCGAGTTGGCCGGGACGTGGAAGCTTTCACCGGCGGCGGAGGTTTTCCACTCGTCGGTACCGTCGAGCTTGTATTCGCAGGAGCCGCCCACGCATTCCATGATTTCGGCGGCGCCCGTGCCGAACGTCAGCGTGGCCGGCAGCACCACGCCCACGGACTTCTTGGTGCCGTCGGGCAGGGTAAAGCTGTGGCTGACGCACTTGCCGTCAAAGTACACATTGGCCTTGGTGGTGAGGCGGACGCCGTCAAAGGTTTCGGTGGTCATGGAGTGAAAAGGCGGAATGCAAAAAGCCGTGGTCTGGGGTCGAATCCGCCATTTTAGGGCATGATCCGGCCAGCGCCACGGGGGCGCCTGAATCTGGGGGAAAAAGCATGCGGAAGCTGGACGGCAAGCACATCAACCTCGCGCTGCAGGGCGGCGGCGCGCATGGGGCATTCACCTGGGGTGTGCTCGACGCGCTGCTCGAAGACGGGCGACTGTCGTATGAAGGCATCACGGGCACCAGTGCCGGTTCAATGAACGCGGTGGTGATGCTCGACGGCCTGCTCGAAGGCGGCCCCGAGCGGGCACGCGAGAAGCTGCATGCGTTCTGGTTGGCGGTGTCGACGGCCGGCTCGCCGCTCTCGGCGATGGGCGAGAACGCCAAGACGTTGTTTTCCGGCAAGCCGCTGTTTCCCGATAGCTGGCCGGTGACGGACTGGATGCGCCTATGGGATAACTGGATCAGCGCCACCGCCCAGGGCGCCCACTACAACCCGCTGCGCGATCTGCTCGCCCAGCACGTCGATTTCGACCGGCTGCGCGCCTGCGAAAGCACCAAGTTGTTCCTGGCGGCCACCGACGTCAACACCGGCAACGTGCGCGTGTTCAACACGCCCGAGATCGATGCCGAAACCGTGCTCGCCTCCGCCTGCCTGCCATACCTGTACCCGGCCATCGAGATCCACCGCCACCACTACTGGGACGGCGGCTACATGGGTAACCCGGTGCTGTTCCCGTTCTTCTACGAGACCAAGACGCAGGACATCCTGCTCGTGCACGTGAACCCGATCGTGCGCAAGGAGGTGCCCGACCAGCCGCACGAGGTGATGGAGCGCCTGAACGAGATCACCTTCAACGCGTCCTTGCTGCGCGAGATGCGCGCCATCGCCTTCGTGCAGAAGCTGATTGCGGAGGACTGGCTCAAGCCCGAATACCGCGATCGCCTGAAATACATCTACCTGCACGCCATCCGCGCCGACAAGCCGCTGGGCGATCTATCGTCATCGACCAAGCTGGTGACGGACTGGAGCTTCCTGACCATGCTCAAGGAGCGCGGCCGGCACGAGGGCAAGGCGTGGCTGCGCAAGCATTTCGACGATGTCGGCAAGCAGGGCACCGTCGACATCCAGAAGGAATACCTGCGCGGCGAGGAGATTTAAGCGATCAGATGACGACGGGTTCCGGTTCGATGCGCACGCCAAAGCGCGCATGGACCGCGTCCTGAATCTCGCGCGCCAGCGTCATCAACTGCACGGCACTGCCGCCGCCTCGGTGCACCAGCACCAGCGCCTGCTTTTCATAGACGCCCACCGCGCCACTCTGGCGGCCCTTGAAGCCGCATTGGTCGATCAGCCAGCCGGCGGCCAGCTTGTACGTGCCATCCGGCTGCACATAACCCACCAGATTCGGGAAACGCTCGGCCAGCGCATCGCGCGTGGCGGCATCGACGATGGGGTTCTTGAAGAAGCTGCCCGCGTTGCCGATCTCAGCCGGGTCGGGCAGCTTGCGGCGGCGGATGGTGACCACCGCGTCGAAGATGTTCTGCGCCGTCGGTGTGGCGATGTTCTGTGCGGCCAGCTCGCGCGCGAGTTCTGCGTAGTGCGTGTTGGGCTGCCAGTCGACGGGCAGGGCGAACGTCACCTCGGTGATGATGTAGCGATCGGCGCCGGCGCGCTTGAAGAGGCTGTCGCGGTAGCCGAAGGCGCAGTCGGCGGCGGTGAGGGTGACGAACTCGCCGGCATGGCGGTCGTAGGCGCGTAGCGACTGGAAGCGGTCTTTGATCTCCACGCCGTACGCGCCGATGTTTTGGATGGGCGCCGCGCCGACGGTACCGGGGATCAGTGCCAGGTTTTCCAGCCCAGGCAAGCCATTGGCGACGGTATGCGCGACAAGGCCGTGCCACGCCTCACCGCCGCCGGCGGTGACGGTGTGGACCTCGCGGCCATCGATCGTCGCCCGGCCGGTGGTGATGCCCGGGATCTCCATCAGCAGGACGAGGCCGTCAAAGTCACGCGTGAGCACGACGTTGCTGCCGCCGCCCAGCACCAGCACGGGCAGGCCGGGTTGATCTCGTACGCGCGGGTCGGCCAGCGCGGCGGGAATGTCCTCCGGCGTGCGCACGTGTGCCGCATAGCGCGCGGTGGCCTCAAAACGGAACGTGTTGTGCCGGCCTAGGGGATAATGCGTGTCGAGCAACGCCATGGCGCCAAATCTTCTGGGAAAGCCCGGATTATAGAAGCCATGGCGCACGCGGCACCCGCAGGAAGCTGCCGCAGCAACCCGAATTCAAGTCTGCAAGGAGAACACGATGCCGTCGTTTGACGTGGTATGCGAAGCCAACATGGTGGAAGTGAAGAACGCCGTGGAACAGGCCAACAAAGAGATTTCGACGCGATTCGACTTCAAGGGCTCGGACTCGCGCGTCGAGCACAAGGAGCAGGAACTGACGCTGTTTGCCGACGATGATTTCAAAATCGGTCAGGTGAACGACGTGCTGATGAACAAGCTCGCCAAGCGCAACGTCGACGTGCGCTTCCTGGACTACCAGGACAAGCAAAAGATCGGCGGCGACAAGATGAAGCAGGTCGTCAAGATCAAGAAGGGCGTGTCGGGCGACCTGGCCAAGAAGATCGTCAAGACGATCAAGGACAGCAAGATCAAGGTCCAGGCCAGCATCCAGGGTGACGCGGTGCGCGTGACCGGCGCCAAGCGCGACGACCTGCAAAGCGTGATCGCCATGCTGCGCAAGGACGTGAGCGACACGCCGCTGGATTTCAACAACTTCCGCGACTGATCGGCCGGCCACCGGTTGTTCCAAGCAAAACGCCCCGCACGAGCGGGGCGTTTGCATTGGCGCGGACCGATTTACTGCGACAGCTTGGTCACCTTCAACTCCGGATCGGCAGCAATGGCGGCTTGCGAGAACGGCAGCCGGTTCCAGCGCTTGGCCGAGAACTCACGCATCTGGTCGAACGCATGCGGCGAGGCCGGGTCGCTCGATTCCCCGTAGGTGAGCAGCGCGTCGGCCACCGGGCCCTGGTCGTCAAACGTGACGGTCTGGATGTAGCTGGTGCCGAAGTACACCTGCAGCCCCTTCGGCCCGATCGGCGTGCTTTGCAGCTTGTTGAGCACGCCTTCGTACTCCTCGCCGCCGTGCAGGGCGATGTCGCCGCCAAGTGCGTGTGCCGCCTGCACGGTACCCAACGGGGCATCCAGCGCAAAGCCGGCGGTGCGTACCGCGCCCACGGCGTCCTTCAGCGCTTTGAACACAGCCGTGCGCACGGTGGCATCGCTCATGCGCAAGCCGCGCGGCGTGTAGATCGGCTCAACCGGGTTGAAGTCGACGGCGTAGACATGCGGGATGTCCTTGGCGCGCATCCAGAACTCGCGGAACAGGTGGCCGGCGCGGGCGTCGACGTTGCTGGTGAGGTTCCATTGCGCGAGCGCTGCGCAGCCGTCGCGCACATCAGCATCGACGTTGGGCGTGGCTTTGCACGCGGCCAGCAGATCGTCGCGCACGAGGTGGCCGGCGAGGTTGGCATCGCGGAAGATCATCGCCTGCAGGTTCGGCAGGTTGACCTTGTTGCCCGGCAGGCCGTCGGTGCCGTTCAAGCGGCGTTCGATCTCGATGATGCCGATGCGGGTGCGCAGGCGCTGCGGCACGTCGATCGAGCCCATCACCGGCGAGAAGCCGGTCAGCTTCTGCGCCGGGTTGGTCAGCCAGGAGCTGTCGTTGCTGTTGGCGACGTAGTCATCGCGCTCCAGCACCGGCATGCGGGCGGGCGCCACCAGACCGGGCACGGGCGATGCCGGATCGACCTGCCAGTCGCACGCGCTGCGCGAGCCGTCGAGCAGCACCAGCCCCACGCCGTGGAACAGCTTGTCCGCCAGTGGCGAGGGGGCGCAGCGCTTGAGCGCATCGGCGGAAACATCCGGCGTGGTGGACACATCCGCAAACAGCGCGCGGCCGTTGCGGTCGGTGGCAATCGTGTTGACCCAGGGGATGCCGAGGTTGCCGATCGCCTGGCGGATACCCGCCACGTCCTTCGCCTGCGCAATGTGCAGCCACGTGTCGATGGAGCGCGTGTTGTTGCGGTTGACGTCGCGCAGCGTGTAGGCCTTCTGCGAGGTCCACGGCATGCCGCCTGCGGGCATCGACAGCACGGGGCCGTACACGGTGTTGTAGAAGGTGTGCGTGCGGCGCTCGATGCGGCCGTCGGGCAGCTTCACGTCAAACGCCACGGTGCGCGTGGTCATCTTGTGCGGCTTGCCGTCGATGAGGTAGGTGGTCGGGTCGCCCTCGGCCAGCTTCAGCTCGAACAGCGTGAAGCGGCGGCCAGTGGAGACGGTGTGCGTCCACGCCACGTCCTTGTTGAAGCCGATGCTGACGACGGGGAAGGCGGCAATTGATGCGCCCATCACGTCCAGCTTGCCGGGCACGGTCACGTGGACTTGGTAGAAGCGGTTGGTGGTCGTCCACGGAAAGTGCGGGTTGCCGAGCAGCACGCCGCGGCCGTTGTCGGTGGCGGCTTTGCCGAAGGCCCAGCCGTTGGAGCCGATCGGCATGTCGCGCAGTTGCAGGTCGCGGTCGAGCGCGGCGGTATCGACGGCATGCGGCGCGATCTTCGGAACAGCCTTCGACACCGGCGCACCGCCCGGCGGCTGTGCAGCAACGATGCTCGCCAACATGGCGCCTGCGCTGGCCTGGATGGCCTTCTCTTCGCCCATCCGCATCATGTCGGCCAGCGTAAGCGGCCGCACCCAGGCGGCGTTGCGGCAGGCGGCGGGGCGATTGGCGGCCGGCGTGTCCTTCAGATAGCGGTTGTAGCCGGCGATGTAGCCGCGCAGCAGTTCGCGCGCTTCGGGCGACATCTGTGCGTAGCCTGCTCGCAGGCCCGCCTCGTCGAACGCGCTTTTGAAGAACGCATCGGATTGCGTGTTCGGGATCGGCTTGAACGACACGGTGACGGTGCCTTCCGGCCCGAACGTCTTCGAACGCTCACCGTTGACGGTGACCACCTGATCAGCCAGCAGGCAGACGTTGTCCTGCGCATAGGCATAGGCCATGCCGAAGCCGAGGCTGGCGTAGTCGTTGGCGCGGACGTGCGGAATGCCGAAGCGGGTGCGGCTGATCTCGGCCGAGAGGCCGGTGTCCGAAGGCGTGGCCCAGCCACTGTCGGTGCTTGCGCAACCGGCCAATGCCGCAAGCGCGGCCATGGCGAGCGTGCCGCGCAGTGCGAATCCCTGCGTGAATTGCTGCATCGTGCGTCGTCTCCTGATCGTTGTTCTGTGATGGGGCCGCGTCTGTGCGCAGCCACCGTCGCATCCTCAATCGGACGGGTCTGAACTGAAAGAGGTATTCCCGCCAGAGTTGGGGTTAATCCCGCCACGTGGATTGGTGCCCATGCCTATACTGCGGCATGCCAAACATCGACCTGCTGACCTTTCCCGACGCCGGTTTTTCCGCGCTCGCCACCGCCGCCGACACGCTGGGCGCGGCGAATGCGTTGGCCTCCATGCAAGCCAGCAAGCGCGCCGACATCGCCAAGATGTCGGTGTTCGGCTGGCGACTCGTCGCGCGGGATCCGGCGCGTTGGCAGGCCGCCGCTGAAACGCTGGTCTGCCGCTGCGAGGCACTGCCGGCGCACGATGCGGAACTCGGTGATGCGCTGATCGTGCCGCCGCTGCATTTCGACCACATCGGCACGATGGAACAGCGCCTGGCGCTGCTGGAGGCGGAGCGCACCACGATCCGCCGCTATCTGGAGGCGGGGCGGTTGGTCGCCTCGTCATTCACGGGTGTGGCCATGCTGGCCGATGTGCTGCCGCCCGGCCAACGGCTGACGGTGACGTGGCTGATTGCTGGCTGGGTGCAGGGCAATTTCCCGCAGTTGAAGGTGGTGCCGGCGCAAGCCATCGTCAGCAGTGGCAACGTGATTACCGCGCGGGCGATGGAGCACGGCGTGGCGCTCATGCACCGCGTGGTGGGGCGGCTGGCGGATGCCAAGCTCGCGCGCACGTTGGGCAATGCGGTGCTTGATCACCCGTCACGCGGCGAGGCCATCGGCATCTGGCTGCGCAGCAAGCCGGCCATTCGCGACAGCGTGGTGCTGCGCGCGCGGCGCTACCTGCAGCAGCATCTGCACGAACCGTTTGATCTGGGGAAGCTCGCCGCCGCCGCTTCCACCAGCGAGCGCACGCTGCTGCGGCATTTCACGAAGACGGTGGGGATGTCGCCGTTGCAATTGCTGCACCGGCTGCGCGTGGAGCGCGCGTGTCACCTGCTGGAAGTTAGCATGCTGAGCCTGACGGCGATTGCCGAGCAGTGCGGCTATCAGGACATGTCCGCCTTCCGGCGGTTGATGCGGCGGCATACTGGGCTGCCGCCGGGGGAACATCGGCGCGCGCATTCGGTGCGCGCCGAGTTGCGCAATTAAGCGGCTTTCTTTTTCTCGCCGATGCGGCTTTCCTTGCCGGCGAGCAGCTTGGCGATATTGGCGCGGTGGCGTGCGATCAGCAGCACGGCCATCAGCGCAACCGCACCGGCAATCCAGTCGAAGCTGAACATCAGCACGTAGAAGAACGGCGCGAACACCGCCGACACCAGCGCCGCGAGCGACGAGTAGCGGAAGAACACGGCGATGATGATCCAGGTGGCCAGCGTCGCCAGCCCCAGCCACACGTTCAGCGCCAGCAGAATGCCGGCCGCGGTCGCTACGCCCTTGCCACCGGCAAAGCGGTGGAACACCGGATACAGGTGGCCGAGGAACACGGCGGTCACCACCAGCGCAATGCCAACCTCATCCACGCCAAAGCGCGGTGCCAGCAGTTGCGCCAGCCACACCGCCAGCCAGCCCTTAGCGGCATCACCCAGCAACGTGAGGATGGCCGCCTTCTTGTTGCCCGAGCGCAGCACGTTGGTGGCGCCGGGGTTGCCCGAGCCGTAGGTGCGCGGGTCTGCCAAGCCCATGATGCGGCTCACGACCACGGCAAACGAGACGGAGCCGATCAGGTAAGCGGCCACGGCAAAAATGACGGTTGCGACGACAGGGGACATAGCGGTTCTGTGAAATCAGGCTGCGCGATTGTAGCGTGGGCGGGTAGGGTGCCTAAGGGTGCCCCAGCCGCCGGGGCCGTTTCAATCGGGGTTTGCACAGTGGACGGGCTGCGCGTTCAGCACCGTGGTCAGCACGCTGGGCGCAATGCTCACCAGAAAGCCGCGCCGCCCGCCATTGATGTAGATGCGCTCCAGCTCCAGCACGGTCGCTTCCACATACACCGGCATCGCCTTGCGCACGCCAAACGGCGACGTGCCGCCGACCAGGTAACCGCTGTGCCGCTGCGCCACCTCGGGCTTGCACGGCTGCACGCTTTTGCGGCCGGTCTGGCGCGCGAGGTTCTTGGTGGAGACCGAGCAATCGCCATGCATCAGCACGATCAGCGGCTTGGCGTGCTCGTCTTCCATCACCAGCGTCTTGATGACGGCGTGCTCGTTCACACCGAGCTGGCGCGACGATTCGGTCGTGCCACCCTTGTCGACATAGTCGTAGGTGTGTTCGGTAAAGGCGACGCCGTGCGCCTTGAGGAACTGCGTGGCGGGCGTTTCAGAAACGTGTTTGGACTTGCTCATGGGCAAAAGGAAACAACGCTATCCGCGCGGATGGTGCTGCGCATGCAGCGTGCGCAGGCGCTCGCGCGCGACATGGGTGTAGATCTGCGTGGTGGAAATATCGGCGTGGCCGAGCAGCATCTGCACCACGCGCAAGTCTGCGCCGTGGTTGAGCAGATGCGTAGCGAACGCGTGCCGCAGCGTGTGCGGAGAGAGCGGTGCGTGAATGTCGGCGAGCAACGCGTAGCGTTTGATGAGGTACCAGAACGCCTGGCGCGTCATGCCGTCGCCGCGCGCGGTGACGAACAGGGCGTCAGCCGTGCGCTCGCCCAAGAGCGCGGTGCGGCCATCACGCAGATAGCGCCGCAGCCAGTCGCCCGCCTCGGCGCCGAACGGCACCAGCCGATCCTTGCCGCCCTTGCCGCCGATCACGCGCACCACGCCTTCGTTCAGGCCGACTTCCACCGTCTTCAATCCAACGATCTCCGACACGCGCAAGCCGCTCGCATACATCAGCTCGATCATGGCGCGGTCGCGTAGGCCGAGTGGCGTGTCGACATCGGGGGCGTTGATGAGCGCCTCGACCTGCGCTTCGGACAGCGTCTTCGGATAGCGCGGCGGTTGCTTGGCCGTGGGCAGCAGGCGCGACGGATCAGTGGTCACCACGTGTTCGCGCATCGCCCACACGAAGAAGCGCTTGAACACGGTGCGACGCCGGTTGGCGGTCGAGGCGCGGCTCTCGGCATGGCGTGCGGCGAAGTAATCGGCGAGGTCGCCGTCTTCGGTTTCAGCGATGGACTTGTTGCGCTCGGCCAGCCAGTGCGCGTAGAGCGTCAGGTCGCGTCGGTACGCATCGAGCGTGTTGCGGGCGAGGCCGTCCTCCAACCACAGTGCGTCGCAGAAGCGCTGGATGGCGTCTGCGCTTTGCGGGGGCAGGGCGGGGGCGTCGGCGTCTTTCAGTGCAGCCTTTCTCATATCAGCATCACGCCTTCGTGGCGCAGCAGCCAGTGCTTGATGTTCATCAGGTAGCCATCGGTGTGGTGTGCGAATCCGCCGATGCCCGATGCGCTCACCACGCGGTGGCAGGGGATGAGGATCGGAAACCAATTGTCGCCGCACGCCTGCCCCACCGCGCGCGGCACGCTGCCGATCTGGCGGGCGATGGTGCCGTAGGTGATGACGCTGCCGCACGGGATGGCGCGGATGGCGTTCCACACGCGGTGCTGGAAGTCCGTGCCGGCGGGCGCGAGCGGGATGTCGAACGTGGCCCTGGCGTTGCCGTAGTACGCATCGAGTTGGCGGGCCAGCTTGGCGATCAACGCGTCCGACGAATCGATGGTGGGCGTGCTCTCCGGCAGGTAGACGAGCTCACGCAGGGCGCCACCGGCCACGCGCACGCCCAGCTTGCCGAAGGGCGCGGCGAGAACGGCATCAAACGGGGAGGGCATGACAGAGTCCGGCGCGGAAAAACGATCCCGAGAATCTAGCATGCCGCCGGCGCCGGGCTCTGTCGGGAGAATGCTCAGGTGCCGAGCAATCCGCTCTTCAGATCGCGGTCGACGGGGTAATTGCCGATGAAGATGCTGAGCACGGCCTGGTAGAAATCTTCGCCAGGGATGGGCTTGGCGCGTGCCACGCCGTTGATACTGATGGTGGTGCCGGCTTCGGGCGCGTAGTCGAAGTTGATGGTGTCACCACGCTTGGTCGAGCCGATCTGGCGCATCGCGTCTTCCAGTTGCGTCAGACGGTCGGCCAGCTTTTGCATCTGGATTTCGGTCTGATTGCGATGGATGCCATCGTTCAGTGCGCGGATGAAGGTGTCGGCGCCCACGTCGCGCAGCGGATGGATCTGCAACCGCTTCGGCCCCTTCATGCCGAGGATGACCGCGGCGTTCTTGGCGCGCTCAGGCAGGTACAGCCCTGCCACGTAGCCCTTGATGACGAACACCGCGCGCAGCCCCGTGCCGTTGAGCAGCAGCTCGCGGCCAGCCACGCGGGCGGCATCGTCGAATGGCACGCCCTCGATGCTCACCGTGGCCCATGCCGGTGCCATGCTCGCCGCGCACAGCGCAGCCCCCATCACGCCGTTGCGCCACGCGCGTCGCACGAGAGGTAGGCGACCAGAAGCGCGGGCACGCACCACAGAAAGCAGTGCGCGGCGGAAATCAGCAAGAGCGGAGAACATCGAAGTGGAGGGTTTTTGAACAGCCTCTATTTTGTCGATGTTTTATCTGCAAACAATTGGTATCTGCCCGGATGCGAAACCGTTTGCATACCGCGTGGTATCAAGGTTTGCGTCAACACGCGTTAACAGTGGAATCCGGCATTTGTGTTAAGCGCGACATTGTCTGGCTTTTAAAACATTTGCGATTGGGTTTGCCGCGCAGGCATTAAAACGGCAAAGGATGGAGTGGCACTGTCAGGTCGCCAGTGCCCAAACCACGTGCTCCCGCACGAGTTCAGAAGCGTCTTCTGCCCGCGTCTGCAAGGCAGCGGTGACTTGTGTGCGAGCTGGTTCAGGCAACGGCCCGCGCAGCGCATTGCCCAGGGCCACTGCCAGGTTGCGCAGCCAGCGTTCATGCCCGATACGGCGGATTGGGCTGCCTTCAAGCCGCTGGTTGAATTCCGCTTCGGTCCAGTTGAACAACTCGATCAGGGAAGCAGCATCCAACCCATTGCGTACATCGAAGTCCGGCAGATTGGCCGGCACCGCAAACTTGTTCCACGGGCAGATGAGCTGGCAGTCGTCGCAGCCGTAGACGTGGTTGCCCATCGCAGCCCGCAACTCGACGGGGATGCTGCCCTTGTGTTCGATGGTGAGGTACGAGATGCAACGGCGCGCGTCCACCACATACGGCGCGACGATGGCCTGCGTGGGGCACACGTCGATGCAGCGTGTGCAGTTGCCGCAGTGCGGCTCCACGGGCGGGTCCACGGGCAGGGCCAGGTCGATCAGGATTTCGCCGAGGAAGAACATCGAGCCGGCATCGCGATCAAGCAGCAGCGTATGTTTGCCGCGCCAGCCCAGGCCGCCGTTGGTGGCGAGCGCCACTTCCAGCACCGGCGCGGAATCGGTGAACACGCGAAAGCCGTACGGCCCCGCGACACCGGCAATCTTCTCTGCGAGCTTCTGCAAGCGCTGGCGCAAGACCTTGTGATAGTCCCGGCCACGCGCATAGAGCGAGATGGTGGCGTCTTCCGGGCGGCGCAGGCGGTCCCACTCGATGGCGCGCCAGTCACCGCCCGCAGGTTGCGCCCCCGTGCCATGTGGCAGATACGGCATCCGCGCGACGATGGCGCGTACCGTTCCGGCAACAAGTTCGGCCGGGCGCGCGCGGAGCATGCCATGGTTCGCCATATAATCCATGTCACCGTGAAACCCCTGCGCAAGCCACGTCTGGAGCCCTTCTTCCGCGTGCGAGAGGTCGACATCGGCGATGCGGATGGCATCGAAACCGAGTTCGGCACCCCAGGAGCGGATCTGCGCCACCAGCGCGAGCATGCCGGCTTCATCGGCTGGCAAGCGCGCATCCAGGTTCGTTTCGAGTGAGGACGTGGGGGTGGCGGACATGCCCAAATTGTACGCAATGCCCACCGTGCTCCCTGCTCTCATTCGCCTGCCATGCCCTCTGTTTTGACCCCGCCGCTCGCCGAGCGCACCGTGACGCTCGGCGACGAGGCGGCCACGTCGGCCTTTGGCGCGGCGCTTGCGCAGGCCGTGCTGGCGCTGGGTCCGCGGCCCGTGCAGGTGCAACTCTCGGGCGATCTGGGCGCGGGCAAGACCACGCTTTCGCGCGCCATCCTGCGTGGCTTCGGCCATTCCGGCCGCGTGCGCAGCCCGACCTATACGTTGGTCGAACCCTACGAGGTTGCTGGAACCACTGGCACGCAGAAGGTCTATCACTTTGACCTGTACCGTTTTGCCGATCCGGAAGAATGGACCGATGCGGGCTTCCGCGATTGCTTTGCCGAACCCGCGCTGTGCCTGGTCGAGTGGCCGGAGAAGGCCCAGGCGTTGCTCGGCACGCCCGACCTGCATGTCGCTTTATCGGTCGACGTTGTGCACGAAACCTACGATGACGGCGTTGAGCATGCACCGCGTCTTGCGCATCTGAGTGCCCACACGCAGACCGGCCTTCAACTTCTACAGTCGCTGTAACCGCTGCCCCATGCTGATCAAGCATTTGCCGACCGACCAACCGGATGATCCCAACCTGCCGAGCCAGGCGCGCCGGCAATGGCTCGCGCGCATGGCAAAAGCCGGCGCGGGCACCGTCATCCTGAGCCTGGCCGGCCCGCAGCTTGCGCGCGGCGCCAACATCGTGGCGGTGCGTGTGTGGCCGGCCGAGGACTACACGCGCGTGACCATCGAATCCGATGTCGCGCTCAAGGCCACGCACCAGCTCATCACCGATCCGGACCGCTTGATGGTCGACATCGATGGGCTGGAGCTGAACCCGACGCTGCGCGAGTTGGTCGCCAAGATCACGCCGAATGATCCGTACATCCGTCAGGTGCGGGTGGGCCAGAACCGGCCCAGCGTGGTGCGCTTGGTGTTTGATCTGAAGGAGAGCGTCAACCCGCAGGTGTTCACGCTGCTGCCGATTGCGGGTTATCGCAACCGGCTCGTGTTTGATCTGTATCCGACCAATCCGCCCGACCCGCTGATGCAGCTCGTGCAGGCCACCGAAGGCAAGCAGCAGCGCTTTGCGGCCTCGGGTGGCACGCCGATGCCGACACCGGCGGAAGACGACGACCCGATCGCCGCATTGGCCCGCCGTGACAGCAGTGCGTCGAGCCCCGCCGCGCCGCCTGCAACGGCAACGACAGCGGAGTCGCGCCCAACGCTCGCCAACCGCACGCCACCACGCAAGACGCCGCCGACCACGTCAGCGAATCCACCCTCGACGCTCGCCAACGCGCCGAATACCCCGCCGCTGGACGTCGTGCCCGAGCCGCCTGTGTCGCGCACGCCATCCGGTGGCCCGCGCATGCGCCGGCTGCTGACGGTCGCCATCGACCCCGGTCATGGCGGCGAAGACCCGGGCGCCACGGGCGGTGCTGGCACGCACGAGAAGGACGTGGTGCTGTCGATCGCCCGCATGCTCAAGGCCAAGATCGACGCTCAGCCCAACATGCGCGCCATGATGACGCGCGATTCAGACTACTTCGTCCCGCTGGGCGTGCGTGTGCAGAAGGCGCGGCGCGTGCAGGCTGATTTGTTCGTCTCCATTCACGCCGATGCGTTTGTCACCCCAGAAGCGCGTGGTGCCTCGGTGTTCGTGCTGTCCGATCGAGGGGCGTCGAGCGCGCAAGCCAAGTGGCTCGCCAACAAGGAAAACGCGGCGGACATGATCGGTGGCGCGAACCTCGGCTCCAAGGATGCGCAGGTCACGCGCGTGCTGCTGGATCTGTCGACCACCGCGCAGATCGGCGACAGCATGAAGGTCGGCCGCGCCGTGCTGGAGCAGATTGGTGGCATCAATCGGCTACACAAGGGGCAGGTGGAGCAGGCCGGGTTTGCGGTGCTCAAGGCGCCGGACATTCCCTCGATCCTCGTCGAGACGGCCTTCATTTCCAACCCGGAAGAAGAGGCCAAGCTCAACGACCTGGGCCACCAGAACCAATTGGCCGACGCCATCCTGCGCGGCATCCGCGCGTACTTCGCCAAGAACCCGCCGCTGTCTCACAACCCCGGCGTTTGATAGCCCTACGCTGATCAAGCCGTGCGTCGTGCCGGTGCCCCTTCCTGGACCTTGGCATCGGCCTCGGCATGTGCGACGCGATCTGCATACTTGCGCGCCAGCGCCGAGCACACGATCAACTGCAACTGGTGGTAGATCATGGTGGGCAGCACGATCAGGCCCAGCGCGGGGTTACCGGCAAACAGAATCTTTGCCATCGGGATGCCGTTGGCGAGGCTCTTCTTGGAACCGCAGAACACGGCGGTCACCTCATCCGCCAGCGCAAAGCCGGCACGCCGCGACAGCCACGTCGTCGCGCCCAGCACCACGAACAGCAGCGCGCCGCTCATGATGGCCACGGCCACGATGGTCTCCCACGGGTACTTCGACCACACGCCAGCGTGCGTGGAATCGGCAAACGAGTTGAAGACAATCAGCAGGATCACCACGCGGTCGACCTTGTTGATGATGGTCTTGTACTTGTTGATGAGGCCGCCAATGGCCGGGCGCAGCAACTGACCGAGCACGAATGGCAGCAGCAATTGCTCGGCCACGCCCAGCAGCGCTTTACCCACCGACAGATCCGCACCCGACGCGTGAATCACGAAGCTCATCAGCAGCGGCGTGGCGATCATGCCGATCAGCCCCGAGATGGTCGCGTTGAAGATGGCGGCCGGCACGTTGCCCTTGGCCATCGCCGTCATCGCCACGGAAGACGACACCGTGGACGGCAGCGCGCACAGGTAGAACACCCCCAGCAGCAGCTCGGCGGGGATGAACGGCTTGCACGCAAACAGAATCGCCGCGCCGATCAGCGGGAACAGGATGAAGGTGCAGCTCTGCACGAACAGGTGCAGGCGCCAGTTGCGCGCGCCCTCGATGATCTTCTCGCGAGAGAGCGCCGCGCCGTGCAGGAAGAACACCAGCGATACGCCAAGAATGGTGACGACGTCCAGATGCAGCGGGCCATCGCTTGCGCCCAGCGCGGGAAAGAACAGGGCCAGCAGCACCATGACCAGCATGGCCTGGATGAACCCATCAATGCGGGAGAGCAGCGGAATCTTCATGTGCAAGTGCCATCACCATGACGCGATAGCGGAAGAAAATGCGGGGAAGGCGTTATTGCACAGCATCGGCATCTAGAATACAAATGCATTGATCGAATCAATTCATACGGTGGTGGCATGAATGTGACGCTGCGGCAGTTGCGGGTGTTTCTGGCGGTAGCACGTGCGCACAGCTTCAGTCGTGCCGGCGACACGATCGGGCTGACGCAGCCCGCAGTGAGTCGGTCGATCTCGGAGCTGGAAGGCGAACTGGGTCTCAAGCTGCTCGACCGCACCACGCGCGAGGTCGTCCTGACGGAGGTCGGGCGCTCGCTGGCCACCGCGCTTGATCGCCTGATTGCCGATCTGGACGATACGCTGCATCAAGCGCGCCAGGTGGGGGAGCAACGACGGGGGCGGGTGGTGGTGGCATCAAGCCCGACCGTATCGACGCGCCTGATGCCCGTGTACGTGGCCGAGTGCGTGACGCGCTACCCGGACATCCGCATGATCGTGCGCGACTCGGTGCAGGTCGACACGCTGCAACTCATTCGTACCGGCGGGGCGGATTTTGGCGTGGTGGTGGAGCCGCTCGATACCGAGGGCCTATGGACGGAGCCCGTATTGACGGACCCGTTCTGCCTGGTCTGTCGCCGCGACCATCCGTTCGCCCAGCGCAGCAGCGTGCGCTGGAAAGACCTGCATCGCACCGCAGTCGTGCTGCTCGATCACGCTTCAGGCAGCCGACCGCTCATCGATCGCATCTTCCTGCGCCATGGCGTGCATCCTGATGTGGCGCAGGAGATGGGCCATAGCAGCGCCGTGTTCGGCATGGTGGAGGCTGGCATCGGCGCGGGTGTCGTGCCATCGCTGTCGTTGCCGCTGCCATCGTCGTCGCCCTTGGTGGCGGTGCCGCTCACGCCCAAGGAAACGCGCGCCATTGTGCTGGCGCGCCGGCAGGACCGATCGCTCTCGCCGGCGGCCGAGGCGGCGTGGCAGATGATTCGTCGGATGGCGTTGCCTACCACCTAATGGCCGCCTGATCGCGCCGCTTACTTCGGCTGCATGCGGATGGCGCCATCCAGGCGGATGGTTTCGCCATTGAGCATCGGGTTCTCGACGATCGCGCGCGCGAGTTGCGCATACTCCGCCGGCTTACCCAGGCGCGGCGGGAAGGGCACCATCTTGCCCAGCGCGTCCTGCACTTCCGGCGGCATGCCCAGCAGCATCGGCGTCTCGAAGATGCCCGGCGCAATCGTCATTACGCGGATGCCGTCACGCGACAGGTCACGCGCAATCGCCAGCGTCATGGCCACCACGCCGCCCTTGGACGCCGCATAGGCCGCTTGGCCGATCTGCCCGTCAAACGCTGCTACCGATGCCGTGTTGATGATCACGCCGCGCTCGCCACCGGCGTTGGGCGCGTTGCCGGCCATGGCCGTCGCGGCCAGACGGATCATGTTGAACGTGCCGATCAGGTTGATATTGATCACGCGTGCGAACTGGTCCAACGGATGCGGCCCCGTCTTGCCCACCGTGCGCGAGGCGGTGGCGATGCCTGCGCAGTTCACTAGCCCACGCAGCGTGCCCAGCGATGTAGCGGCCTCCACCACGGCTTGCCCGTCGGCCTCAGAGGTGACGTCACAGCGCACGAAGCGGCCGCCCAGTTCCTGCGCCAGCGCGGTGCCGGCGGCTTCGTTCAGATCGGCAATCACCACCTTGCCGCCGGCTTCCGCCAATGTGCGCGCGGTACCAGCCCCCAATCCCGACGCACCGCCGGTGATGATGAATACCTGGTCGCGAATCTCCATGCCGTGTCTCCTTGTGTGTGGTCTGCGAGTTACTTGACGTTTACGTCAACGTCATATGTTAGCGCGAAGCGGCCGGAGACCGGGCAAAAAAAATGGCGCCTCATAATCGAGGCGCCATTTTTCCTAGCGGGTCTGTTGCGGAGTTTGCTCAGTCCTGCAGGGCACCGAACACACGAGCAGTGATCTCGTCGACATTGCCCACGCCGCTGATCTTGCGGTACTTCGGCGGTGCTACCTTGGCGGCGCTATTGCCGTTGGCCGCCCACTGCGAGTAGTAGTCCACCAGCGGACGCGTCTGGTTTTCATACACGTCCAGGCGCTTGCGCACGGTTTCTTCCTTGTCGTCGTCGCGCTGGATCAGCGGTTCGCCGGTTTCGTCATCCACGCCTTCGGTCTTGGGCGGGTTGTACTTGACGTGGTAGGTGCGGCCCGAAGCCACATGCACGCGGCGGCCGCTCATGCGCTCGATAATGGCGTCGAACGGCACGTCGATTTCCAGCACATAGTCGATCGCCACGGCGGCATCCTTCATGGCTTCGGCTTGCGGGATGGTGCGCGGGAAACCATCGAACAGGTAGCCGTTCTTGCAGTCTGGCTGTTGCAGGCGGTCTTTCACCAGGCCGATGATGATGTCGTCCGACACTAGGCCGCCGGCGTCCATGACCTTTTTCGCTTCGATACCCAGCGGGGTGCCGGCCTTGACGGCTGCGCGCAGCATGTCGCCGGTGGAGATCTGCGGAATACCGAACTTCTCGCAGATGAATTTGGCTTGCGTACCTTTGCCGGCGCCGGGCGCGCCCAACAGAATCAACCGCATGGTGACGAGTTCCTCAAGTTTTCAATCTTGTCGCGCGATCAAGCAGCGTGAAGCGCGTTGGGAATCGGTCCGAGCGGGCGGATTCCCAATACGCCTGAATGCGCGCCTGAATGCAGGCTTCTGGCGACACAATCGACGCAAACAGGCAGCCTAGCGGGCGAAGTTGACGCCAGCCTTACCGGGACACTGAATGGAAGAGGCGCCCGCCGAACGGCAGCACCCCATGGCTCGATTTGTCTCCCTGCTGCCGCTGTCTCGCCTTGCGTGGGCGAAGGCATGCGACCTGTCGTTTGCACGATTACGTCTTCGCGATTATGCCACGGCGCTGGCGGGGTTTTAGCGCCGGGGCGGCAAAGTTCAGAGAAATCGCGGGCTCAGGGGCCGTCCTGGGCGAGCAATTCGGCCCAGGCGGCGCGCACGCGGGCGAGGTCTTCGGGCGTGTCGACACCGGCGGCGGGGGCGTCATCGGTGGTCAGCACGGCGATGCGCTCACCGTGCCACATCGCGCGCAACTGCTCGAGCTGCTCGGTCTGTTCGATCGGTGCGGCGGCCAGTTGCGGGAAGCGGCGCAGGAAACCGGCGCGATACGCGTAGATGCCGATATGGCGCAGCATGGGCATGGCCGGCAGCGGGCGTTCCACCACGGAACGCGCCATCACGGCAGGCGTCCAGGTGTCGCGGGCCCAGGGCAACGGCGCGCGGGAGAACAGCAAGGCGCGGTCTGCCGCATCGAGCACGACCTTGACGACGTTCGGGTTGAACACGTCAGCGGGGTCGTGGATGGGGTGGGCCGCAGTGGCAATAGCGCAGTCCGGGTGGTCGCGCAGGTGGGCGGCCACGTTGTCGATCAGCGTCGGGGCGATCAGCGGTTCATCGCCTTGCACGTTGACGACGATGGCGTCGTCGGGCAGCCCGAGCACGGTGGCGACTTCGGCCAGGCGGTCGGTGCCGGAGGCGTGGTCGGCGCGCGTGAGCACGGCTTCGACGTGGTGCTGCATACAGGCGTCGGCAACCGACGCGGCATCGGTGGCGACCACCACGCGCGCGGCAGACGACTGGTGCGCGCGTTCAGCCACGCGCACCACCATCGGCTTGCCGTCGATGTCGGCCAGCGGTTTGTTGGGCAGCCGCGTGGACGCCAGCCGCGCGGGAATGACAGCGATGAACGGCGCGTGCGACATGGTGATCAACCTTGATGCATCAGGCCGGATCGACCGGCGTACCTTCCACGGTCTGGCGGGCTTCATCGGCCAGCATGACGGGGATGCCGTCGCGGATCGGATAGGCCAGCTTGTCGACGTGGCAGATCAGTTCGTTGTTGGCGCGGTCGTGTTGCAGCGTGCCCTTGCACAGCGGGCAGACGAGGATTTCGAGCAGGCGATTGTCCATGGCGGTAGAGGCTCCGTGGCGGCTGCTCAGAGGGCAGGGCAGCGCGCCGGTACAGCGGATGGGGTGGCGTTATTGTGCGCCGGCTTTGGCGGTGGCGCGATCGGCCAGGGCGCGTACGCGCTGGCAGACCTGTTCGACCAGTGCCGGGTCGACCACCGGTGTGGTCGGCACCACCCAGATGCGCGGGTCGTCGAGATGGCCGCATTTTACGGCATCCTTTTCGGTGATCAGGATCACCTCGGCGTGGCTGTCGGCGAACGGGTTGTCGGTGAAATCGTAGTGGTCAGGCAGCGGCAGGGTGCTCGGCTTGAGCCCGGCGGCGCGCAGCGAGGCGAAGAAGCGCTCGGGGTTGCCGATGCCGGCAGCAGCCAGCAATTGCTCGCCTTCCACGCGGGCGAATTGCGCGAGCGGGCGGCGCAACGCTGGGTCGGCCAGGTTGTACGCGTCCTGCAATTCGAGGTGCATGCCGAAGATGTTCGGGCGATCCGGCGTGGCGCGGTAGTGCGGGTCGTTGATGAGTGTGGCGTCGCGCTTGCGGGTCATCGGCTCGCGCAGGGGGCCGGCGGGCAGCAGGAAACCGTTGCCGCCCATGCGGGCGTCGAACACGATGATCTCGATGTCGCGGCGCAGGCGGTAGTGCTGCAGACCGTCGTCGCAGACGATCACGTTGCAGCCGGGATGCGAGGCCAGCAGCGTCTGCGCGCACAGCACGCGGTCGGGGAAGACCCACACGGGCAAGTCGGTGGCGCGGGCGATGAGCAGGGGTTCATCGCCAACGTCTTCTGCGCGGGAGTGCTCGCGCACGGGGCGCGGATGCTTCAGTTGCGCACCGTAGCCGCGCGAGACGATGCCCGGGCGCAGACCGGCTTCGGCCAGTGCGGACGCCAGCGCAATCACGGCGGGCGTCTTGCCGGCACCGCCGACGGTGACGTTGCCGATGACGACCACCGGCATCGGCAGCCGTACCGAGCGCAGCCAGCCCATACGAAACAGCAACCGGCGCAGCGCGCTCACGCCGCCAAACACCCACGACAGCGGCCACATCACCCATGCAAACCAGCCGCGTTGCTGCCATTGGCGGGTGACGAAGCTGGCGAGGCGATGCTGGGCGACGGGCATGCAGTGTGGGTAGTGAGTTAGAGACCGTTGCAAAATGAAGCGAAGCAGTTCTGACGGTTCAGTCCCGACGCAGACAGTACACAAGGTACGGCAAGGCGGGGCTGGGCCGTCAGAATCATTTTTCAGCGGTCTCTTAGCGGGCGTTACCGGTTTGTGTAGCAAAGGTCAGGTGCGACAGCCCGGCCACGCGCGCGGCTTCCATGACATTGACCACGGCCTGGTGCGCGGCTTGCGCATCGGCGTTGACGATGACGATGGGCTCGCGGCCACCGGCCTTGTCCGCCGCAGCGTGCAGGGCATCGGCGAGGCTGGTCACGTCACGGGTGTCGAGCACCTGCTTGTCGACCGAGTAGACGCCGTTGGCGGTGATGGACACGACGATCTGGCCCGGGCGCTCGGTGGCTTTCTCGGCCTCGGCGGTGGGCAGGTTGACCTTCAGTTCGGTGTAACGGGAATACGTGGTCGTGATCATCAGGAAGATGAGGATCACGAGCAGCACGTCGATCAGCGGGATCAGGTTGATCTCCGGCTCTTCGCGGGCACGGCGCGGGCGGAAGCGCATGGCGGTTTTCTGTCAGCGTTGCCCGGATCAGCCGCGCCGCGGCGGCAGGATCGCGTCGAGGTACGTGGTGGACAGATGCTCCAGCTCGACCACGTAGTTATCGACCACGCCACGGAAGTAGCGCCAGAAGATCAGCGTCGGGATGGCCACAACCAGGCCCAGCGCGGTGTTGTACAGCGCGACGGAGATCCCGTGCGCAAGCGCCTGCGGGTTCGTGCCGGCGGCGGTCTGGCTGCCGAAAATCTCGATCATGCCGACCACGGTGCCGAACAGGCCCATCAGCGGCGCCACCGAGGCAATCGTGCCGAGCGCGTTCAGATAGCGCTCCAGGCGGTGGGCAACGTTCTGGCCGGCTTCTTCCACGACTTCCTTAGCGGCGTCGCGCGTGGTGTTGGGATGCAGCACCACGTGGCGCAGCGCGGCGGCCAGCAGGCGGCCCAGCGGCGAGCCCTGCTCCAGCGTGTTCACCACTTCCGGCGTGGCTTTGCGCTGGTGCGCGACGGCCAGCGCCTCGTCATACACCTTGGGCGGAATGATCTTGTTGCGTTGCAGGGCGACGAAGCGTTCGATGATGAGCGCGAGCGCGAGCACCGAGGCAATCAACAGCGGCCAGATCGGCCAGCCGGCGGCTTGAATGATGGAAAACACTGGACAACCCGTTTTGTCGTTGTGGAAGAAGTGCGGTGGTGGGCGTAATGCTAGCCCGGCCGCTGTTCGTGCCGATCGCGTCCCCGAACGCGGTCCGTTGCGGCAAAAACAGGCAGCACTCTAGCGCGTCGGGTCAGCCTCGGCAACACGATGGCGTACCGGGGCAACGTATGGGGCAACGTGTGGAACGATCGTCAAGGCGTTGTCACGAGCAATGTCGGCCCCACAATCCACAGCCGGGCGGGACAGTCTTGTGGACGGGTTGTGGACATTGCCCGGACAAGCACGCTAAGTCATTGATAGCAAAGGGACTTGCCGGTCTCGCCTAAAAAATGGGCACGCCACCTGAATAGGGGTGATTCGGTGAAAAACGCCGCCGGGCCACGGTTTGCGACCGAGTAATCCACACGCAAGGCGGACAGTCTTGTGGATCGATTGTGGACAGAGTCCGAACAAGCTAGCTAAGTCTTTGATTTTTAAGGTCTCTATCGGGGCTGCTTAAAAAGCGGGCAATGGGCCTTTCCGGCACCGACTTTGCGGAAAAACGCGGTGTAGTGCGGTTTGCAGCCCCATAATCCACATCCGGCCGGGACAGTCTTGTGGACGGGCTGTGGACATTGCCCGGACAAGCACATTAAGTGGTTGATTCAAAAGGATGTTTGATGTGCTGCTTAAATAATGAGCAGAACGGTTTTCCGCGGATAACCGATGTGCGAGGCTGTTGACGCCCGCGTGGGTGGGCGGCGATTTATCCACCGCGCCGACGTCACTTTGCGGTTTTCCAGCATGGCTGTGGATAACTTTGTGAACATCCTTGGGGCGCATGCGCTAAATGCTTGACGCACAACGAAATTACTTACGCTGCTGAAATTTTGACAAAGGCGGTTTCTTCAACAGAATCAAAGGGTTGCATGAAAATGCCGAGAGCGCGTCACGCGGGCGCTGTCAAGCTTGACAAGGGCGTTATGCTGTGGACAGGTCGCCGGCCCGTCGCTAACCGTCTCCCTCATTCAAGGTAGAAGTTGCCTCGGGGCCCCTTTGCTTGCGCCGCTTTCATCACCTATGACCACGCCGCCATCTTCCCGCCGTCCGTTCTGGATGGACGCTCCCGCTCCAACGCCCGCGCCATCGGCCAGCCCGGCGCCGACCCCATCTGCACCGAGCCGGGGCGGGCAGGATGTGTTGACCGTCACCGAGGTCAACCGACGCATTGCCGGGCTGCTCGAGCGCAACTTTCCGCTGGGCTGGGTGCGCGGAGAAATTTCCAACTTCACGCGGGCGGCCAGCGGCCATTGGTATTTCTCGCTCAAGGATGCGGGCGCGCAGATCCGCTGCGTGATGTTCAAGGGCCGCAACCAGTACGCCGATTTCACCCCGCGCGAAGGCGAAGCGGTGGAGGTGCGGGCCTTGGTCACGATGTACGAGGCGCGCGGCGAGTTGCAACTGAGCGTGGAAGGCATTCGCCGTGCCGGCCTGGGCAACCTGTATGAGGCCTTCCTGCGGCTGAAGGCCGCGCTCGAGGCCCAGGGGTTATTCGACGCCGACCGCAAGCGGCCCCTGCCGCGCCATCCGCGTGCGATTGGCGTGGTGACATCGTTGCAGGCTGCGGCCTTGCGCGATGTGCTGACCACGCTGCGCCGGCGTGCGCCGCATGTGCCGGTGGTGGTCTATCCCGTGCCGGTGCAGGGTGTTGGCGCGTCCGAGCGCATCGCGGCGATGCTGGAACGGGTCAATGCCCGGGCAGAGGTCGACGTCGTTATCCTGTGCAGGGGCGGTGGGAGCATTGAAGACCTGTGGGCGTTCAACGAAGAGCCGGTCGCCAGGGCCGTGGCAGCTTCCCAGATTCCCATCGTGGCGGGCGTTGGACATGAAACGGACGTCACCATCGTCGATTTTGTGGCCGACGTGCGGGCGCCCACGCCAACCGGTGCTGCGGAACTCGTCAGCCCCGACCGCGCCCGCATGCTGCGCGATGTGGGGCGCGACTGGGATGCGCTCTCCGCGCAGTTCCGCCGCCAGCTGGATCGCCGCGCCCAGACTGTCGATTGGCTCGCACGCCGTCTGCGCAGCCCGCAGGCGCAGATGCGCGAACGCCGCACACAGCTGTCGCATCTGGAAGGGCGCCTGCGCTTTGCTCTGACGGGGCGCGTGCAGCGCGCCGAGCATGTGCAGCGGCTGCTGAGCATGCGCCTGAGTGCAGCCCGCCCCGACATTACGCAGGAACGCGTTGACCTGGAACGCACCGAGGCCGCGCTGGCACGCGCCATGCGTGACACCTTGGCTCGCGCGCACGATCGCCTGGCACGCCAGCACACCGGCCTGGAGCTGCTGGCACCGCAACGCACCCTGGAGCGCGGCTATGCGGTTCTACTCGATGCCCGCGGCCACGCGATCCGCGATCCGAACGCACTGCACGCGCGTGCGCGTATCGAGGCCCGGCTGGCGCAAGGCACGGTCGACATCGAAATCGCCCAGGCGCAGCCCAAGCTCGATATGTGACCAGCGCATGACCATGGTACGAATCGGATCGATTCCGCACCTGTTTCACGGGTATTCCGACTATTTGGCGTGCGGTTTGCGCCGGTTTTGCAACTCTCCTACAATCGTCGCTCCCGAGTCACGCAACCCCATACACAACCCACAGAAGGGAAAATCCACATGGCCCACACGCTCCCCCCGCTGCCGTACGCACTCGACGCCCTGGCGCCGACCATCTCCAAGGAAACGCTGGAGTTCCACTACGGCAAGCACCACCAGACCTACGTCACGAACCTGAACAACCTGATCCCGGGTACCGAGTTCGAAAACCTGAGCCTGGAAGACATCGTCAAGAAGTCCTCAGGCGGCATCTTCAACAACGCCGCACAGGTGTGGAACCACACGTTCTACTGGAACGGCCTGAAGCCGAACGGCGGCGGTGCTCCGACCGGCGCGCTGGCTGACGCCATCAACGCCAAGTGGGGCAGCTTCGACAAGTTCAAGGAAGAGTTCACCAAGACGGCCGTTGGCACCTTCGGTTCGGGCTGGGCCTGGCTGGTGAAGAAGGCCGACGGCTCGCTGGACCTGGTGTCCACCTCGAACGCCGCCACGCCGCTGACCACCGACGCCAAGCCGCTGCTGACCTGCGACGTGTGGGAACACGCTTACTACATCGACTACCGCAACGCGCGTCCGAAGTACGTCGAGGCGTTCTGGACGCTGGTGAACTGGGACTTCGTTGCAGCAAACTTCGCCTAAAGCGAATCGCTCCGGCGACCCAAGAAAAAACCTCCGCACTGCGGAGGTTTTTTTATGCGCGCACGCTGCCCAACATGTCGTGCAACTCGTGACTCATCATCGCCAGAAAGACCACCAAGCCGATGTAGTACACCGTGTAGGTCAGGCGCGACTCGTTGGAGATGCTGTAGTAGGCACGGTTTTCCGGGGCATGCGGGTCGTAGTGCCAGGCCTTTATCAACTGCGGCACGGCCAGCACCGCAATCAGGATCAAGATCGGGCTCGGCCGCCAAATGAACAAAGCGACCAGCACCGGCACGCCCAGAAACCAGATCCGCGGCGACAGCACCGCCGTGATGCGCCCGCCATCAAACGGCGAGAGCGGGATCAGGTTGAACAGGTTCAGGAAGCAGCCGGCGTAGGCCAGGGCGAGGAGCAACTGGCTGTCGGTGTAGCGTGCGAGGCCGTAGCAGAGCATGGCGCCCACCGTACCGGCCACCGGCCCGGCGAGCCCGATGTGGGCTTCGGTCTCGACATCCATCGGCTGCTCTTTCAGGTCGATCCACGCCCCGACGAATGGGATGAAGGTGGGTGCACCCACCGCCAGCCCGCGTTGGCGCGCGGCCATGAAGTGCCCCATCTCGTGGATGAACAGCAGCACCACGAAGCCCACCGCATAGCGCCAGCCGAACACAAAGGCATACGCCGCCACCGACAGCAGCATCGTGCCGCCGGTGGTCAGCAGTTTGCCGAATTTCAGCCCCGAGAACAGCAGGATCAGCAGTTTGGCCATGATGTTCGCGTCAGGCGCTCGGCTTGCGCTTGAAGAACTTGGCGATGGCCGCACCAAAACCCGCCACCGCCAGGATTGCTATCTTGGCGAACTTGGCCAAGAACGCGGCAATCACGGCAAACAGGCCCAGCTTCTTGACGGCAATACCACCCACCAGCGCGGCCAGACCGTACTCCGCGATCTTGTCAGTCTTCGAGTTGAAATCTGCATAGCGTTTGCCGTCCTTGAAGTCGAGATCGGCCAGCAGCTTTTGGACGGCGGGCTTGTCAGCGTTGACGTGGTCGCCGGCGGTGATCAGGTTCAGGCTGATGTAGCCGTCGCGGCCCAGCGCGTAGGTGTTGTAGTTGACCGAGCCCGGATCGTTGGCGGGCTGCCCCTGCGAGCGCGCCGCCATCGACCAGATCAGGCGGTGCGTAGCGGCATCGTAGTGCGGGCGCTCGACCCAGCCCTGGATCTCCAGCGCGGGGATGCCACGCTTGGCGCGCTCTTCGTTGGCGGCGGCGGTGCCTTCCTTGAGCGACTTGAACAGATCGTCGACGTTCCAGTCCTTGGCATCGTCATCCTTGATGTAGCCGGAGGCTTCGTACTTGGCAACGACCATCCATTCCTCGTCGTCGCTGGTGGGCATGACGAGGCCGAGCATGTCGGGGTTGTTGCTGTTGCCCATGGCGTGCATGAGCTGGCCGGCAGCCGGCTGCGGAATGAAGACCTCGTCCTTGCCGATCTTGAGCGTGGCTTGGTCGCGCAGCTCGATCGACGTCGGGCCGACCTTCGAGGCCGCCTTGGCGGCCGCCCAGGCCTGCTTCATTTCCTGTTCCGGATTGCTGGCCTGTTGCGCGTACGCGGCCGAGACACCCATGAACGACACGCAAGCAAGCGCGCCTGCGCAGGCACGCAGTGCGCCCTGAAACCCCATTCCCATGTGCTTCTCCTGAAGACTTTTTGTGTGTTGATTGGCTCGATGCTTCTACTGTTTTGGCAGTCGCTAAGCGGTCTGCAAGCTGGGCCGAAGCATAGCGGGCGCAGGGGCCTGGGCTGTTAATGGGCGTTAATGAAGTTGTGTGGATTACGGTTGAAGACCCATCTGCCGCAGCAGCGTCTGGTTGTCTTCCAGGTGCCAGTTTTCGGCGATCTTGCCGTCGGCAATGCGGTACAGATCGAAGGCCTGGAAGTCGATCGGCTGGTTCTGGCCATGGGTGCGGCCGAACTCACCCGTGAAGTGTCCGCGGAAGCGCAGGTGTACCGTCACGCGGTCTGCGGCGACGACCATGTCTTCAATCTCCACGCGCATGTCGGGCACGGCCGCGCGGAAGGCCTTGGACGCATCCAGCGGCCCCTGCGCACCCTGCACACGCCCAGCCGGCAGCGTGCGATCGGCAAAGTTGGGCGACAGCGCGGCGGTGGCGTAGCGCGCATCGCCCGTGTGCCAGAAGGTGGCGTAGCGACGTGCGGCCAGCACGGCGGCGGCGGCTTGCGGCGTGTCGGGCGCGGCCAGGTGGTCGGGGTGAATGAGGTCTGCGTCGTCGTCGGCGGCCCATGTCGGGAGTGAGATCAGCGCAGACACCAGCGCCAAGGCGGCAGCAGTCAACGGGGCGGGGCGAGCAAACATGGTGGATTCCGGTGAGTTGTGATGCGCAGCACTGTAGATAGCTTCCAGGGCACGATAAACGGCCTTTGCGTCGATCCGGTTTCAATTGCGGTTTGATGATCCCGGTTTGACGGTGGGTGGGCATGCCCGACGCTCACGCAAACGCAATGCCGCGCACGTGATACCCGATATGCCGTATTCGGCGGCGGTCAGATGACCCGCGCCACGCCGGCTTTTTCTAGACTGCCGCATCACCACATCCACAGTCAGGAAAACGGGAGGGGAGACGATGGACCTGAGCCATATCCTGTCGCGCACCGAGCGCGGCGTGCAGGAGCTGCAGACACGCAGCGGGCAACTGACGCATCGGCAGCGCGCCATGCTGCTGCTGGTCAACGGCGCGCGGCCTGCGGCGGAGATCCTCGCGCAGTTGCGCAGCGCCGGCCCCGATGAAGACGACCTGCGCCATCTGCTGACCGAGGGCTACGTGGTGGCACGGGCCCCGGCGATTGCGGCGCCGCCCAAGCCAAAGCCCGTCCCGCCAGCGCCGGTGGTGGCGCGCCATACCCGGCAGGCGTCGATTGCCGATTGGCGCTTGAGCCAGGCGGGCGCGTTCTCCGCGCTGCAGCGCTATCTCGCCGAAGGGCCAGAGGCGCCGGCCGATTTTCTCAACGGCCTCGCGGCACCCTTGTACGCCGCGCTGGCGACCTGCCGCAGCGAGGCTTCGGCGCACGCCGTGGTTGCATTCCTTGAGGCGCGCCTCGATGCAGAAGGCAACAATGTGATCGAATCGTCCTAAGTGTAAATACTGAATTTCGACGTTTTTCTCATAACTTGGGAATGATGCGTTGATGTAGTGAGAAAACCGTCGCATCCTCCGTCGCACTTGCTGATTCCACGCCACGGAGTGTTTTGCGATGACCGCGTCCGGTTCCGCCCCGCTTGCAGCCCAGCCCGCCGCCGCGACCAGCGGTTCGGACCGCGTGCTGATGGTGCTGGCCACCATCGCGCGCCACGGGCGTCCGGTGGCGGCGCGTGAGCTGGTCGAACTGACCGGTTTGCCGCAGAGCACGCTGTACCGCCAGGTGGCGATGCTCAAGCGCTGGGGCTTCGTGCTCGAAGCCGCCGGCACCTATGCGCCGGGGCCGATCAGCCTGCAACTCGCGCTGGGTTTCGATCATGCCTCGCACCTGGTGCAGGAGGCGCGCATCGGCATGGCCAAGCTGGTCGCCGAGTCGGGCGAATCGGTCGGGCTGGTGGTGGCCGTCAAGGACCAGGCCGTGTGCCTGGAGATGGTCGAAAGCCAGCAATCGCTGCGGTGCTCGTTCGAGAAGGGGCGCGGCGTACCGCTGCTGGCCGGCGCCTCGGCCAAATCGTTGCTCGCATTCATGCCGCCCACGGCCGCGCGCGCCATCCTCGCTGACTTGCTGGCCGTCGATCCGGACCACCAAGCGCAACTGCAATCTGAACTCGCTGAGATCCGCGCTGCGGGCTACGCGCTGTCCGAAGGGGAAGTCGACCCGGGCGTGTGGGGCGTGAGCGCGCCGGTGTTCCGCATGCCCGGCCATGCGCTTGGCTCCATTACGTTGATGGCGCCGGCCACGCGCGTGCGCGGCAAGGAGCAGCGCCTGATCGACATGACTCTCGCTGCGGCCAGGTCCATTTCCGCACGGCTACAGGACATCTGAGGCTTCGTCTTTTTTTCTCACCCCACAGGCATACAAGGAGACCACTCATGGGGAATCGCCGTCGTTTCATGCATTCGATGCTGGCTGGTGCCGTGGCGCTGTCTGCTGCGGCGTCTTTCGGGCCAGTTGCTCACGCTGCGGGGGAGCCGCTGCGTGTGGCCACCGATGCCACCTTCGCGCCGATGGAGTTTGTCGAAAACGGCAAGCACACCGGCTTTGATATCGACCTGATCGAAGCGCTCGCGCGCACCATGGGCCGCCCGGTCGAATGGACCGACATCGACTTCAAGGGGCTCGTGCCGGGTTTGATCTCGCGCCGCTTCGACGTGGCCATCTCGGGCATCTACATCACGCCCGAGCGCAAGAAGGTGGTGGACTTTACCGAGCCGTATTACCACGGCGGCCTGGTGGCGATGGTCAAGCAGGGCAACACCGCCATCAAGACGCCTGCGGACCTTGCCGGCAAGAAGGTGAGCGTGCAGGTGGGCACCAAGTCGGTCAACTACCTGAAGGAAAACTACCCGCAGGTCGAGCGCGTGGAAGTCGAGAAGAACGAGCAGATGTTCAACCTCGTCGAGATCGGCCGCGCTGATGCGGCGGTCACAGGGCGCCCCGCTGCTGCGTACTACGTGAAGATGCGCCCCGGCCTGCGTCTGGTCGAACCCGCGCTGACGACCGAGGAATACGGTATCGCCGTGCGCCGTGACCAGCCCGAACTGACCAAGGCGCTGAACGCCGCACTCGCCAAGATCAAGGCCGACGGCACGTACGACCAGATCCTCAAGAAGTGGTTTGGCGCTGCCGCCAAGTAACGACGACCGGACACACTGATGGAATTGGATTTTTCTCCTGTCTGGGCGGGATGGGCCGACATCCCCCACGGGGCGCTTGTCACCGTGGAGGTGACGGCCGCCGCGCTGGTGCTGGGCTGCGTGCTCGGCTTGCTGGTCGGCATTGGCCGGCTGAACCCGCGCCGGCGCTTCATCTACGGCATCTGCACGGTGTATGTGACGTTCATCCGTGGCACGCCGCTGCTGGTGCAGCTCTTCCTGCTGTTCTTCGGGCTGCCGCAGTTCGACATCCTGTTGCCGGCTTTCGTATGCGGCGTGCTGGGGCTGGGCGTGTATTCGGGCGCCTATGTGTCGGAGATCGTGCGCGGTGCGATCCAATCGGTCGATCGCGGGCAGATGGAAGCGGCGCGCTCGATCGGCATGTCGTCGGCGCAGGCGATGCGCGCGATCATCCTGCCGCAGGCCGTGGTGCGGATGATCCCGCCGTTGGGCAACGAGTTCATCGCGCTGATCAAGAACTCCGCGCTGGTGTCGCTGCTCACGATCCACGACCTGATGCATGAGGGGCAGAAGATCATCAGCGTGTCGTATCGCTCGCTGGAGGTGTATCTGGCGATTGCGCTGGTGTATCTGGTGCTCACGAGCGCCGCGAGCTATCTGCTGCATCGCCTTGAACGCAACATCCGTGCGGGAGGCATGGTGCAATGAACGTGAACCCGCAAACACTCAAATCCGCACTGGATGTTCCCACGATCCAGATCCGCGGGCTGACCAAATCGTACGGCGATCACACTGTGCTCAAGGGCATCGACTTTGAAGTCGACGCCTCGCAGGTGGTGGTGGTGATCGGCCCCAGCGGCTCGGGCAAGAGCACGTTCCTGCGCTGCTGCAACGGGTTGGAAGTGCCCGAGGGCGGCACCATCGACATCTGCGGCAAGCGGCTGATCGACAACGGCACGATGCTGCCCGAGAGCGACCTGAACCACCTGCGTCAGCAGGTCGGCATGGTGTTCCAGTCGTTCAACCTGTTTCCGCATCTTTCGGTGCTGCACAACGTCACCATCGGCCCGCGCATGCTGCGCGGCAAGTCGAAGCACGAAGCCGAAACCGAAGCGCGTGAGCTGCTGCAGAAGGTGGGATTGGCACACAAGGCTGATGCGATGCCCGCGAGCCTCTCCGGCGGCCAGAAGCAGCGTGTGGCGATTGCCCGCGCGCTGGCGATGCAGCCGAAGGTGATGCTGTTCGACGAGCCCACGTCCGCGCTCGACCCCGAACTCGTCGGCGAGGTGTTGCAGGTGATGAAGCTGCTCGCCAAGGAAGGCATGACGATGCTGGTCGTCACGCACGAGATGGGCTTTGCGCGCGAAGTGGCCGACGTGGTGGTGGTGATGGACGGCGGCGGCATCGTCGAGGCCGGTCCACCGTCGGTCATCTTCGGTGAGCCCAAGGAAGCGCGTACGCGTTCGTTTCTGCAAGCCGTGCTCACGCGCTCATGACGACGATGTTCGATGCTTCCATCTGGCAAGGCCGTAACGACACGGGCGAGCGCGGCGACGTCACGCGCCTGTTCCAGATCGTGCAGCCGGCCGGTGCGATGAACCTGTCGGGCGCGCCCGCCGTGCTCGGCTTTGCCTGCGATGCGGGCGTGGTGCGCAACCACGGCCGCGCCGGTGCCGCGCAAGGCCCGCGAGAGATTCGCCGTGCGCTGGCCAACGTGCCTGCGCACGGCCTCACGCAACTGGCCGACGCTGGCGACGTAACGTGCGATGACGGCGACCTAGAACGCGCGCAGACCGCACTCGGCAAAGCGGTCTTCCGCCTGCTCGATGCCGGTGCGCGACCGGTCGTGCTCGGCGGTGGTCACGAAGTGGCGTTCGGCACCTATCAGGGGCTGCGCCAGCACTGGCAGAAGCAGGGCTGGCGAGGGCGCCTGGCCGTCGTCAATTTCGACGCGCATTTCGACCTGCGTACGAGCCGTCCCGGCAACTCCGGCACGCCGTTCGACCAGATCGCTGAAGACTGCGCCGCGCACGGCATCGACCTGACGTATTGCTGCCTGGGCGTGAGCCGCCTGTCCAACACGCCCGCACTGTTCGACCGGGCCGACGCACTGCACGCGCATTACGTGGAAGACACCCACGTGCATGAGCGCCACCTCGATGCACGCATGGCGGATTTGACCACTTGGCTGGCCGATGTGGAGCACGTCTATCTGACCATCGACATGGATGTGCTCGCGGCGGCCGTGGCGCCCGGCGTGTCCGCGCCCGCTGCCTACGGCATCACGCTGCCCGTGCTCGAAACGCTGGTGCAGCACGTGTGCGCCACGGGCAAGGTGCGCGTGACGGACATCGCAGAAACTAACCCCGCATACGACCAGGACCGCCGCACCGTACGTGTGGCGGCACGCTTGGCCTATCACTTGTTGCGACGCGCATGAAGCTGATTCCTGCTAGCGCTATGCGCCGCATGCCGTGGAAGAACGGCGGCGGCGTCACCACCGAAATCGCCATCGCCCCCGCAGGCGCCACGCTCGACAACTTCGACTGGCGCATCAGCACCGCGCAGGTGGAGGCTGCCGGGCCGTTCTCGCGCTTTGCCGGCATCGACCGCTCGCTGGCGGTGATCGCAGGCGGGCGGCTGACGATGCATCGCGCCGATGCCGATGCTTTAACGCTCGCTCCCGGCGAGGCACCCGCGCGCTTCCCTGGTGAAGCGGAAGTCCACGCGACGCTCGATGCGCCGTTGTCGGATTTCAATGTGATGACGCGGCGCGACACGTGGTCGCATCACAGCGAGGCGATTGCACTGGCGGCCGGCGAGCGACGCGCGTTGCCGTGCGCGCATCCGGGCATGCAGTGGCTGGTGTATTGCGTGCAGGGCCTGCTGTCGATCGGCGCCAACGACGTGGTGCAGGGTGCCGCCGGCTGGCTCGATGCACCCGATGATTCCGATACGCTAGTCGCGCGAGTCGGCTCCGTCGGTTACCTCGTCGGTTTGTGGCCAGTGGCCTGACCTGCGCCAGATCAAGCACACCAAAAGAAAAGGGACCCCGTAGGGTCCCTTGCAAGTCTCCCGGCTCCGCACGTATGCGGGGCGCGGCAGAAGACTCTTACTTCTTCTTGTTCACGGCGTCCTTGAAGCCCTTGCCAGCCGTGAACTTCACGGTCTTGGTTGCCGGGATCTTGATGGCTTCGCCGGTGCGCGGGTTGCGGCCGGTGCGTGCTGCACGCTTGCCCGACGAGAACGAACCGAAGCCAACCAGCGTGATGGTGCCGCCCTTGGCGACGGTCTTCTTGATGTTGTCCAGCGCGGAGTTCAGCGCGCGCTCTGCGGCGGCGTTGCTCAGTTCAGCGTCTTTCGCAATGGCGGCTACGAGTTCGGATTTGGTCGTCATGTCAGTTCCCCACTTCAGGTTTGTTGGACAGCGTTGTACTGCGACCCGTTTTATATCACCGTTGCAGAAGGTTGCACATCCCCTACCTGCAAGGGTTTGCGGGCCGTTGCTCGCAACCGACACTTGTCCTGCCTAGGTTTGCGGGCGGCTATCCGGGAAAAACCTGATACCGACAGGGTTTGTTTGCATTTCAGTCAGTCTTTCACGCACCGAAAACGCGCAGACGGCGCCCCCAAGAACACGCGCGCCAGCCGCCGTACACTGTCCTTTTCCGATCCGCGCCAACCTCACGGAGACCATCATGTCGAGTTCGCAAGCGCCTGTCGCACAAGGCTCGGAGGTGCAGGACGATGCCGCGGAGCCGCCGGGCGGGCCCGCTGTGCTGGTGGCGGGAGCCAATGGATTGGTGGGGCGTGCGGTCGTGCGCCGCCTGGTGGCGCAGACTTGGGCGAGCTGCGTGACGGCACTGGTCAGGCGGCCGGGGGCTTTGGCATCGGGGCAGGCGATGCCGGGTCGGTTGCGTGAGTGCGTAGTCGATTTCGAGCGGCTGGACGCGCCTGAAGCGCAGGGTGCGCTGGCGGCTGACATCGTGATCTGCGCGTTGGGCACGACCATCCGGCAGGCGGGTTCGCAGGCGGCGTTCCGGCGCGTGGACGTGGACTATCCGGCGGAACTGGCGCGTCGTGCGTTTGCGGCAGGCGCCCATCATTTCCTGCTGGTGACGGCGCTCGGGGCGGACACGCATTCGAGCGTGTTCTACAACCGCTGCAAGGGGGAAGCAGAGGCCGCGATCCTGTCGGTCGGCTTTCCGTCCGTCACGATCGTGCGGCCCTCGTTGATGCTGGGCCCGCGTGCGGAGCGCCGCCCCGCAGAACGTGTTGCACAAAATCTATCGAAGATACTCGGCTGGATGGTGCCGGCCACCTGGCGGCCCGTGTCTGCGGAGTCGGTGGCGGCGGCGCTAGTCAACGCGGCCCGCGTGGATGCGCCGGGTGTGCGCGTACTGGAGAACGCAGCGTTGCTGGCCTCCAAAGACGAACGGCCGGTGGGTTGAGCCACCGGCCGTGATCACCGCATCGGGTTCAATTGATTACTTCTCGATCGGCTTGCCTGTGCGATCGTGCATCAGCGACAGCGCAAACACGCTGATGACGGCCGCCACCATCACGTAGTACGACGGCGCCAGCTTGCTGCCCGTGCTGGCAATCAGCCACGTCACGATCAGCGGCGCAAAGCCGCCGAAGATCGTCACCGCCAGGTTGTACGAAATCGACAGGCCGGTGGAGCGCACGGCAGTCGGGAACTGCTCGGCCAGCACGGCCGGTGCGGGCCCCGTGAATGCCGCCAGCAGCACGCCCAGGATCACCTGCACCTGCAGCAGCGTCTGCACGCTCGGGCTGACGTTCAACCAGTGGAAGAGCGGGTACGCCACGGCGGCAATCACCAGCGCCACCGTGCCGAGCATGCGCTTGCGGCCAACGCGGTCCGACAGCGTGCCCATGAGCGGGCACAACACCAGGATGATCGCGCCGCACAGCGCGGTGGACTGGAACGTTGCGCCCAGCGGCAAGCCGAGCTGCTGCTTGGCGTACGTCGGCATGTAGAACACCAGCGTGTACGTGCAGACCGTCCACAGGATGGTCACGCCCAAGCCGCCAAGCACCTCGCGCGGATGATCGCGAAACACCTGCGACAGCGGCGCCAGGCGCGATTCTTTTGCTGCCTTTGCCTTCTGCGCTTCAAACGCGGGCGGCTCGTGCAGGTGCGAGCGGATGTACATACCCACCGGGCCGATCAGCAGGCCGAACAGGAACGGAATGCGCCAGCCCCAGGCGTCGATCTGCTCGGGCGTGAAGCTGTTGGTGACGATCGCGCCCATGGCCGCGCCGAGCATGAACGAAATGCCCTGGCTGGCCTGCTGCCAGCTAGCGAAGTAGCCGCGCTTTTCATCCGGCGCGTATTCGATGAGGAACGCCGTGGCGCCGCCCACTTCACCGCCGGCCGAGAAGCCCTGGATCAGCCGCGCGATCACGATCAGGATGGGTGCGCCGATACCGATCTGCGCATACGTGGGGGCGAGCCCGATGATGGCCGTGCCCAGCGCCATCAGCAGGATGGTGAGCGTGAGCGCCGCCTTGCGGCCCACGCGATCGGCATAGACGCCGAGCACCACCGCGCCGACCGGTCGCATGAAGAACCCCACGCCAAACGTGGCGACCGTCAGCATGAACGAGGTGAAATCATTGCCAGTGGGGAAGAACAGCTTGGCGATGATGACGGCAAAGAAGCTGTAGACCGTAAAGTCGAACCATTCGAGGCCGTTGCCGATGGTGGCGGCGATGATGGCCTTGCGTCGGGTGGCGGCAGAGATGGCCGGTGCCGGTGCACGATTGCCCTGGGCGGGCGCCGTCGTGGCTTCGGTGGCTTGCATGGATGTGTCCTCCAGTGTGTGTGTGTGTGTGGGCATCGCCAGCCGCGTTCTCTCTCCCCCGCGCGACAGGCGAAGCGGCCATGGTAAGTGATCCGGCAATGATTCACAGCGCACCGGTATACGAAGTCCTTGGAATTGAACACCTCCAACATGGTCGAACGCATATCCGACTATCCATATGCATTCAACGGAGCACATCATGAACCCGACACCGCAACCGGCGCGCCGTTCAGCGGCAACCTTCGCGCCCGCTCTGGCCCTCTGCGCGGCGACGTTGCTGGCCGGCTGCGTGGTCGCGCCTTACTACGACGCCTATGGCAATCCGATCGCACCTGCGGCGGTGGCACCCGTGGCCGCGTATCCGGTCTACCCGGCCTATCCCTACGATCCGTATGCCTACTACGGTCCGGCCGTGTATCCGGCGCCGGTGTACGGCAGCGTGTGGATTGGTGGGGGCGGGTGCTGGGGCTGTCACCGCGGTTGGGGCGGGCGGGGATGGAGTGGCCGAGGTTGGGGACACGGTGGCTGGGGGCACCATCACTGAACGCGCGCCACTCATCGCCAACGTGACGCAAAGGCCCGCCGGGCGCGGTTGAAACGCCAATTCCGCCGTCAGTTCAATACGCGTGATTGCGTAACGGAATCTGCTGCATCGCGACATACAATCCCTCGCTCATAAAACCAAAACAATGTGCGAGGAGATTGTCGATGTCCGTCATCGTCGTGCTGGCCGCGCTGGCATTCCTGATGTTTGCCGCGTATCGCGGTTACAGCGTCATCCTGTTTGCACCGCTGGCTGCCCTGGGCGCGGTGCTCCTGACCGATCCATCTGCCGTGGCGCCGGTCTTTGCCGGCATCTTCATGGAGAAGATGGTCGGCTTCGTCAAACTGTATTTCCCGGTGTTCCTGCTCGGTGCCGTGTTCGGCAAGGTGATCGAGCTGTCGGGGTTCTCGCGCTCGATCGTGGCGTCGGTCATCCGTGTGGTGGGGGCCAAGCGCGCGATGCTGTCCATCGTGCTGGTGTGCGCGTTGCTCACTTACGGTGGCGTGTCGCTGTTCGTGGTGGTGTTTGCGGTGTACCCGTTTGCGGCGGAGATGTTCCGTCAGGGCAACATCCCCAAGCGCCTGATTCCGGGCACGATTGCGCTGGGTGCATTCTCGTTCACGATGGATTCGCTGCCCGGTACGCCGCAGATCCAGAACATCATCCCGACCACGTTCTTCCACACCACGTCGTGGGCTGCGCCCTGGCTGGGCACGATCGGCGCGCTGTTCATCATCGTGGTGGGCATGTCGTATCTGGAGTGGCGCCGCCGCGTGGCCGCACGCAATGGCCACGGTTACGACCACGGCCTGACCAAGCTCGTCAACGAACCTGAAACCGCCGAGGGCGGCAAGCTCGCGCACCCGCTCGTCGCGCTGCTGCCGCTCGTGCTGGTGGGGGTGATGAACCTGCTGTTCACGCGCTGGATCCCGACGTGGTACGGCAAGGTCGTCACCGTCGCGCTGCCGGGTCTGCCCAAGCCGCTGACGGTGGAAGCCGACAAGATGACGGCGATCTGGGCCGTGGAAGCGGCACTCCTGATCGGCATCATCGTAGTGATTGTGTTTGGCTTCCGTGCGGTGAAGGATCGCTTTGCTGAGGGCAGCAAGTCGGCCGTGGCCGGTGCATTGCTGGCGGCCATGAATACCGCGTCGGAATACGGCTTCGGCGGCGTCATCGCTGCGCTGCCGGGCTTCCTGGTGCTGGCTGGAGGCTTGCGTGCGATTCCGAATCCGCTCGTCAATGAAGCGGTGACGGTCAGCACGCTCGCGGGCATCACCGGCTCCGCGTCGGGCGGCATGAGCATTGCGCTCGCGGCGATGGCCGATCAGTTTGTGCAAGCCGCGCAGGCCACGGGCATTCCGATGGAAGTGCTGCACCGCGTGGCGTCGATGGCGTCGGGCGGCATGGATACGCTGCCGCACAACGGCGCCGTCATCACGCTGCTGGCGGTGACGGGCCTGACGCACCGCGAGGCGTATCGCGACGTGTTCTGCGTCACCATCATCAAGACGCTGGCAGTGTTCTTTGTGATTGCCGTGTTCTACGCGACCGGCATCGTGTGATACCACCGTTGCTGCAACAAAAAAGCCACCGAACTTCGGTGGCTTTTTTACTGGTGCGCAGCGTAATTGGTCGATCGGCCTCTTACTGGCCGTTCACCGCTTCGGAACTGCGGTCACGGCAAACGCGCTGCGCTTCGCCGACCAGCGAGTCGCATTGGTTGGCGCGACGTGACCAGAAGGCGCGGTCTGACGATGTCTGCGCGCTGTCCTTGCCCTTGCGATGTGTGACGTGCTTGTCGACCCACTTGTCGGTCTTCACATGCGCGCGGTGCACTTTCTGCTTGAGCGTCCCCGGCGTCGCCTGCGGCTGGGCGCCGCTGGTGCTGTTGTGATAGCCGGGGTTCTCGGCCGCATCGGCGTTGCGCTGGACTTGCGTGCGCGGGCCTTCCATGGGGCTGTCGACCCCCGTCACGGCGCTGTGATCCTTCTGCTGTGCGTGCGCGGGCGCCACACCGATCCACGCACAGGCGGCCACGGCGATGAGGGAGGCTAGCGTCGACATCTTGCGTGCTTGCATACTCGTTCTCCTTGTTGTGAACGGGAGCGGACTCCACGACACGCATGCGACGTGCCATCGAGGCGCTCGCCCCGAACGTCACAATAGGAAAGCGGCCATCCGGCCAACAGTAGGACGTTGGCGGAACCGGCTGTCGGACAAACGCCGTCAATGTGCCAACAACGCGGTGCCGCTTAGAGCCGCTAACAAAACTGTCCTGGCTAGGCGTGCCGACGCAGACAGTACAAGTAGTACCGAATGTTCGTCACTGCGGGATGCGCAACGACGCCAGGGCGGTCTTGTTAACGGCTCTCAGGCGCGCAAGAACAGCCAGACCGTCAGCACGATACCGACGATGACGACGAAGCCGCGCAGCACCTTCTCGGGCAACCGATGCAGCAGCCACGCGCCGGCGAATCCGCCCGCGATGCCGCCGATTCCCAGCGCCAGCACGGCCGCCCAGTTCACCTGCGGCGAAAACGCGAACACCGCCACGGCGGAGGCATTCATCGTCATGGCGAGCACGTTCTTGGTGGCGCCTGCCATGCGCACCTGCTGGCCCGCCACGGTGAGCGCGGCCAGCATCAGAAAGCCGATGCCGCCGCCGAAGTACCCGCCGTAAATGGCAATCGCAAACTGGATCGTCGCCAACGTGGTGGTCGACATGCCGGCCGCTGCGTGCAGCGGTTTGCGCCGGAAGCTGCCCCACGCAAACACGCTCGTCGCAAACAGCACGAGATACGGCACCAGCCTGGCAAAGAACGACGGCGGCGTCGCCAGTAGCAACAGCGCCCCGAGCACGCCCCCGATGAGGCTGATGACGATGAGCTGCTTGAGCGAGAGGTGGTGCTCGCCGGCATCCACGCCGCCGGCCAGTTTGCGCCCGGCAATCGACGAGGTGATCTGACTGGGAAACAGCGCGATGGTCGACGTCATGTTGGCTGCCAGCGGGTTCAGCCCCGCCAGCAGCAGCGCCGGAAACGTGATGAACGACCCGCCGCCCGCGAGGGCATTCTGCGCGCCGGCATAGACGCCGGCCGCTGCGACGAGCAGGGCGGTGGAAAACGAAAGCGTGGTCATGGGGAGGTGGCAGGTGCGGCGCGGCTGGAAACACCGCGCATGGTAATGGAACGCCCCGCCCCGCGCTTGCTACCGGAGTGGGGTGCCACTGCGCCGGCGCAGCCACCACTCCACCGCCTCGAATGCGCCCTGCACGAGCAACGCCAGCACCGCCGCGGGGATGGCGCCCGCCAGCAGCGTTGCACTGTCGTTGAGCGCCAGCCCCGTCGCGATGCGCTCGCCATAGCCGCCCGCACCGATGAACGCGGCGATGGTCGCCGTGCCCACGCTGATGACGGCGGCTGTCTTGATGCCGGCGAGGACAACGGGCAGCGCCAGCGGCAAGTCCACCACGCGTGTGCGCTGCGCGGGCGTGAAGCCGAGCGCGAGCGCCGCATCGCGCAAGCCATTGGGCACCTGTTCCAGGCCGACGATGGTGTTGCGCACAATGGGCAGCAGCGCGTACAGCGCCAGTGTAATTAGCGCGGGCACCACCCCGATCGACCCGACGATGGGGATGAGCATTGCCAGCAGGGCCAGCGATGGAATGGTCTGCAGCACGCCCACCACCGCGAGAATCGGCTGCTTGATCGGCCGCCGCGCGGCAAGGAGCCCTAGCGGTACACCGAGTAGCACGGCCACGCCGGTCGAAATGCCCACCAGTGCAAGATGCCGCTGCGTGAGTCGCCACAGACCCTCGGTGAGTTGCAAGAGCAAGGCGTGGCCCGGCGCGGCGGTCGGTGCATTGCCACGCCCCGTCAGAAAATGCCGTGCGACTTGCGAGAAGGATTGCCCTTCCAGTTCCACCGCTGCGTTCATCCCCACCATGTCATCGCGCTGGATGCGCCCAGTCAGTGTGGTGATGGCCTGCCATTGCGCGGCATGTTTTTGCGGTATGTCGGCGCGGTACAGCAGCACGGCGTCGTAGCGCGGGAAGACGTGGTCGGGGTCGTCCAGCACGCGCAGATGTTCGCGGCGGATCTTGGCGTCGGTGGAGTAGATGTCGATCCCGTCGACCTGATTGGCGCGCAACGCATCGTAGGCGACGCCGTGGTCCAGACCCGTGGGGCGCTGCGGCAGCTTGTAGCGGCTGGCAATCGCCGGCCAGCCATCGGCACGACCGAGGAACTCGTGCGACAGGCCCAGGCGCAGTGCCGGGTGTGCGGCCAGGTCCGCCAGCGTGCGGATGTGGTCGCGCTCTGCATCAGCCTCGCGCAAGGCGAGTGCATAGGTGTCTTCGAAACCCAGCGGTACGCCGACCGCCAGCCCAAGGGGCGCGAGCGCCCGGTTGACGTCCGCCAGCAGCGCGGCCTGGTTCGGGTTGGCGGCTTGTTCGGCCGGCAAGTGCAGGATTTCGGCGGCGATGGTGCCGAGGTAGTCCGGGTAGACGTCGATGCTGCCGTTCTTCAACGCCGCAAAGACGATGGCGGTATTGCCCAGCCCCGGCACGTGTTCGGCGGGGGCGTGCGGGCTTGCCGTCTGCGTGAGGATTTCACCCAGCACGTACGACTCGGTAAAGCGCTTGGAACCGATGCGGAGCGGCGGTTCTGCGAATGCCGATGCGGTGCACATCAGCCAGCCCAGCGCGATCCCGATGAGGAGGCGCCGGGTGAAGGCACTACGGATCAGTCGCCGTGTATCCAAAGGTCGTTGAGGTCGGTCAGGCCCCAGTCGCGGGGTTCTTCTCTTGAGACGATCTGGTCGCCGGTCTGCGCCAGGTCGATCAGCTCGGGCGCAATCCGCGTGCCCGAGCTGATGGAGAAGAATACCTTGACCGTGGGCGTGAGCAATGCCCCGGGCACGTGTTGCATGACCACCGCCAGCCGCCCGGACTTGAGCCGCACCAGCGAGCCGACCGGATAAATGCCCACGCTTTTGACGAAGGCGTTGAACACCGCCGGGTCGAAATGGTTGCCGCGCCAGTCCACCATGCGCTGCACGGCGTAGGCGGCTTCCCACGCTTTCTTGTACGGGCGGTCGGAGGTGACCGCGTCATACACATCGCAGATCGCGCCCATGCGGGCAAAGAGCGAAATGCCTTCGCCGGCCAGTTTGTGCGGATAGCCGGTGCCATCCATGCGTTCATGGTGGTGCAGGCACACGTCGAGCGCGATGTCGCACATGTCGGAGTCGCCCACCAGAATGTCGTGACCGGCCTGCGGGTGTACGACCACGCTGCGGAATTCATCGGCGGTGAGCGCGCCGGGCTTGTTCAGCACCTCGGGCGGAATGGCGATCTTGCCGATGTCATGCAGGAGCCCCGCCAAGCCTGCGTCGCGCACTTCGTCGTCTGACAGGCCCAGCTGGCGGCCGAGCGACACCATCAACGCGCACACGGCCACGGAATGCAGGAAGGTGTAGCGGTCTTTCGCTTTCAGGCGAACCAGGCTCACCAGCGCGCTCGGGTGGCGGTCGACCGAGCCGGAGATGGCTTCCACCAGCGGCAGCGCATCACGCGCCTCGATGATGCGGCCCATACGCGCATCGGCAAACATGGTCTGCACGGCCAGCTCGGCTTTGCTGATCAGGCGCGCGGCGCGGCGCATCTCTTCCGCATAGGTGACGGGGCGCGGGGCGATGGCCGCTTCGGCCGAGGTCGGCGGCGGCGCGGGGGGCTCGGGTGCGGCGGGTGCAGCCTGGGCGGCGGCCACGTCGGTGCCACGCGCGGTGTCGATCCACACCTCGCGGACGCCGCTGGCCCGGATGCGTTGCAGTTGAGTGGCATCTTCCACGCGAAAGCGGGCCCGCCAGAACGGGTGTTCCAGCCAGGAGCCGACAAATTCGTCCAGGTACATGCCCACCCGCAGGTGTTCGATGGCGATGCGCTTGCGCATGTTGTTGGGGGTTACATCCACACAGTCCAGATTCACGGCCGGCAAGAGTGCGCAAGGAGACGCTGCCGTGCCAATGGGTGCCTTCCCTTTTATCGGACGACAGCGCACGGGTCTTGAGGGGAAATCGTGAAGACTCACACTGCGAAGCCCTTTCGGGGGCAGTGGGTACGGCGCGGACAAAAAAACAGGCGGCCGGTAAGGGCCGCCTCGGGAAGCCGTTACCGGCGCCAAATGGCGCGCGGCAGCGGGGAGGGAGACTGAATCAGTCGGGGGAAGACAGAAGCGTGATGCGCTTATTGACCGTCGGTGAATGGGTCAGCCTTGCCGACCAGGGCGCCGTCCGTGTACGGGTCAGCCTTGCGGAGTTGGCCGTCGGTGTACGGATCAGCCTTGCGCAGGGCGCCATCGGTGTAGGCGTCGGCCTTGCGCGCGCCGTCGGTGTACGGGTCAGCCTTGGTCACGGCTTGGCCATTGGTGTACGGGTCCTTGCTTTGCACGCCGGCAGCAAAGGCGGGAACGGCGGCAACAGCGATCAACGAGGCGAGAATCAGGTTCTTGGTTTTCATGATGAGCTCCACAGTCGGGGGGTGAGCGTTACTGCCTGGGCGGGTCCGCTGCAGTGCGGTAACGCGATGGCATAAGCTTAGTCGTTGCTTGGTGAGGGAAAAAGCAGTTCTCTTAAACTCTTTGTTCAAAAAATAAGAACAATAGTGACCTTCCAAGCACCCTCATCGCCACATAAGTCATTGATCTGACACGAAAATATGGGATGCGGGATAACCCTAATGCGAAACGTCAGATGAGCGGCGCTGAAAAAAATTCCGCGCGAGCGGGCTGCCGATTGTTGCGTTGCATTACAAGCATGGGGATTTCCCCAGCCTCCGGTCGGACGCCTTAGCGCTAAACATTCCGCGGCAATGGTCGTTGTTGCAGGTACGGGCGGCGTTTTCCGCCCCTCTGCAGCAAGAAGGAAGGCCATCATGCCCATCAACACCGCTTCCATCGCCCGTTTTGAAGTTGACGGCGTCGCCTACCAGGCGCGTCTGTTTGCCATGCCATTCCACGTGCCGGAAAACGGCCGCGTGCGCGCGCATGCGCTGGGCCGGCCGGAGATGCCCTTTGGCGGCGTGCATGTATTGGCCAAGTGGCTGGAAGAACGGGTGCTGCCGGAAGGCGTGGGTCTGGTGATGGCCGATCGCCTTTTCTCGCATGGCGCGGTGGACCAATGGTCGGGTGCCGATGGCGCGCGCGCGGCCAAGGTGCTGTCACAGGTGGCGCTGGGCGCCAAGAGCAGTCACCGGCTGTGGCGCAACACCGCGGCCGGCGGGTTTCGGGATGAGACGGCGTTTTTCCTGGGCGCCGCGTTCGTACAGACCGACGCCGCTGTCGACGACATTCGCCTGCTGGGCGATCTGATTCCCGCGCAGGAGTGGGCAAGCGTGGCCGATGCCGCATCGACCATGATGGGCCTGCACCTGTATCGGCCCGACGAGCCGGAAACGCTGGTCAACTGCGCGCTGCTGGCGCCGTCCTGGACGGAAGCTGCTGTGGAACGCGCCGACGGCTATCGCGCGCTTACGCTGCTGCATTCCTTTACTGAAGATGACGAGGAGATCCACGTCGACATCGAACTGCTGCCGCCGGGCCAGGTCGTGTTGCAGGTGGAATCGTGCTCGACACGCTTCTCAGCGCGGTTTGACCCGGAACTGCTGGGCCGCGATATGACCGATGCGCTGTTGCGCGACGCGCTCGCGTTGCAGCACGGCGAGCGCGCCAATCTTCACTGAGGCAGGCGCCTACTTCGCGGGCGCATTCCACGGATACGCCAGCCACGCATCAAAGCGCTTGGCGAATTCACCGCTCTCCATGGTTTGCCGCAGCCACTGGTCGACAAAGTTCTTGAACACCACGTCGCGCGGCAGCAGGTAGGCCTTCTCCGAGAAATCGAACGGCGCCTCCGGGTGTACCGCACACAGTTCGGGGTGCAGCTTCTGCTGTAGCTTGGTCTCCACCGCGTCGGTCATCATCAGGTCGGCGCGGCCCGCCACGATCTCGTTGAAGATCGTCACGTTGTCCGGATACACGCGGATCTGCGCCTGCTTCAGATTCGCACGCGCGAACTTCTCGTTGGTGCCGCCCGGGTTGACCACCGCACGCACGTTCGGCTGATCAATCTGCGCGAGCGTCTGGAACTTGCTCTGGTTTTCGCAGCGTGTGATCGGCGTTTTGCCGTCGCGCTGATACGGAACCGAATAGAACGCCTTCTTTTGGCGGTCCAGCGTCACCGACACACCGCTCATGGCGATGTCGTAGCGGTCGGCGGCGAAGTCCTGCATCAGCGTCGACCAGGTGGTCGGCACCACTTCCAGCTTCACGCCCAGCGCCTTGGCCAGGCTTTCGCCCATCTCCACGTCCAGACCGATGAAGCGGCCGTCAGCCGGGTTCTTGTAGCTGAAGGGTTTGTAGTCGCCGGTGGTGCCGACGCGCAACGTGCCGCGCGCGATGATCTCGTCGAGCCGGTTGGTGGTTTGTGCCAGCGCAGGCACGGTCAGGGCTGTACACAGTGCAAACGCACCGGCACGGACGAAGCGATTCAACATGAGATTCCCCATCGAGAAAATGAAAAAGGCGCGGTCGCTGTAGCGCCGCGCCAGGACTTGATGCAGGTCTATTGGCCTGATGCTTTGTTCCACTGCAGCGCGTTGAGCACGGCCAGCGACATCGCCGTCACGCCCGTCTTGATGGACGGCTCCGGCACCGGCGCGAACAGCGGCGAATGATTGGTCGGCAGCGGCTTGGCGCCCGGCTTGAGCGAGGCAAAGAACGTCTGCGGGTCGTTCACGCCGATGAAGAAGAACATCGACGGAATGCCCGCGTCAACAAACGCCGAGAAATCCTCGCTGGCCGTAATCGGCGGCACGCGCAGCACGCGGTCGTTGCCGAAAGCGGCCTTGAACATCGCCTCGGTGCGCGCGACCACGGTCGGGTCGTTGTTGACCGCCTTGCCGCCCTCCGTGATCTTGATCTCGGCGTCCGGCGCGCCCGACATCTCCGTGACGGCCTTGGCTGTGCGGCGAATGCCGTCGAGCATCTTCTGACGCACCACCGGCTTGTATGAGCGGATCGTCCCGCGCAGCAGCACGCTGTCGGGGATGATGTTCTCGGCGCTGCCGCCCTGGATGGCGCCGATGCTGACCACGCCAAATTCCTGCGGGTCTTTCTCGCGGCTGATCACGCTTTGCAGATCGACCACGAAGCGCGCGGCCATCATCACCGGGTCGATGGTCTTGTCGGGCGCCGAGCCGTGGCCGCCGCGGCCCTTGAAGGTGATTTCCAGTCCGTCGGAGTTGGACGTGACCGGGCCGCTATTGAAGACGATCGAACCATACGGCCCCGGGCCCGTATGCAGCGCAAACGCATAGTCGGGTTTGGGGAAGCGCTTGAAGAAGCCGTCGTCGATCATCGCTTGCGCGCCGCCGACCACTTCCTCGGCCGGCTGGGCCACGAAGACCAGCGTGCCGTGCCAGCGGTCCTTGAGCGACACCAGCGTCTTGGCGGTGCCGACCCACGACGCCATGTGCACATCGTGCCCGCAGCTGTGCGCCACGCCGACGTCTTCGCCGCGCCATTTGGTGTGCACGTGGCTGGCGTAGGGCAGGCCAGTCTTTTCTTCCATCGGCAGCGCGTCGAGCTCGGTGCGCACCAGGATCGTCGGGCCTGCGCCGTTGCGATACACCGCCACCACGCCGGTCTTGCCTACGTGCTCCGTCACCTCAAAGCCGATCTTGCGCATCGTCTCGGCCAACTTGGCGGCGGTGCGCGTTTCCTCGAACGCCAGTTCTGGGTGCGCGTGAATGTCTTTGTAGAGCGTATCGAGCTGGCCATATTCCGCATTGACTGCGGCATCCACCGCCGGCTTGATCTGCCCGACGTCAATGCTGCTGGCGGCCGGCGTTTGCGCCAGGGCCGGAACGGCAACACCTGCCATCAGCCAGGCCAGCGCGGTGCGCTTGAAACGAGTGGGGCGAAGGGTCATGAGGTCTCCTGCTTTCTGCGGCGTGATGGGCGGCGTGATGGGTGTTCGATACGGCATCGTTGCTTCGTCAACCGTCCTGATTATGCAGTCGCATACACGCCTGCGCACCCCGGGGCAGCCCGAATAGGCAGAGGACGTGGCGCACCACGATGCCACGAGAGTTGGCACCGGCCCTATGCTTGCCTAGACTGAGTCGGGTGTGCCGCTCTCAGGAATCGCAACTCGAAATGACGCCGACGATGTGCCTTCAGCTCTCGTTTCGCGATGCCCCGCCTGGAGAGACGGCGATTCGCGCGGCCCTGGAAGCCGCGCAGCGGGTGCTTGAGTTTAGCGGCGTCGCGCCGCGCGAGGCCTTTGCCGCCTATCAGGCATTCGCCAGCGGGGCGGGGAGCCCCGATGTCCTGGCGTTGGCGTTCGCCCGTGCCGAAGCCGAGGCGATGGATACGCTGGCCGCGCACGGCTATGCGCGCTACGGCACGGTCAGCTTGGCGGCGCTGTAGGTCTCGCTGTAAATCTCAATTAGCCTGCTTCAGATCTCTGCGGTTTTCCCGCCTAGCCGACGCGCCGTCTCCGACACGTGGCGGTGGATGCGCGCGAGAAAATCGATCTCAGCCGCCCGCGTGGGCGAATGCCCCAGGGCTTGCGACAGATGCGTCGCCACGAACGACGACTGCGGCGCCAGCATGCTGATCAGGCGCAGCAGTTCGCGGCGGGCCTGCGCGGCGTCGTAGCCGAGGTGGTCCGCCAGCGCGAGCAGCGCATCCTGGTCAATGGCGTCGTAGCGCGCCTGCGCATCGGCGGGCAACGCATCGGCATCCCACTCCTTGGCGTAGACGGCGGCGCAGAACAGATGATCGTGCGCGGCCAAGCGAATGCCGTCGGGCCCGATGTGGAAATGCAGCGTACCTGCAGACGCATTGCGCCCGCCAATCAGCAGACAGAACACCATCCAGCGGAAAAGCGATGCCGTGGCGGCCGTCGGGTCGGCGCAGAGGCGCGCGCATTGGGCGACTTGTTCGACAGTGATCGGCAAGAAACGGTGCTTGGGCGAGAGCCCGAGCAATTGCACAGCGGAGACGACGTAGCGCGCTTGCACCAGTGCGGTGTCGTCGCTCTTGCAGCGCAGCGTGCGATCCAGCCGCTGCACCACGGCCGCGGTTTCCGGAAACTGCCGCAAGCCCAGGAATGGCGTCTCCAGCCCGATGCTGCGGCCGAGCAGCGTGGCCCAACAGTGATTGATGGTGGCGTACGGAAGCTGAGCGCCTTCGCCCAGATCCAGCCGCACAAAATGGCTCGATTGTGCGGCGGTGGCCGGTGCAGAAAACCGGCCCAGCCACATGGAGACCGGCAGGCCGTTGGAGGCCAGGAAGGGCAGGCGGATCTCGTCCGAATCGGGCGCGGCTTGTGGCATGCCGTAGTGGGCACGCGGTTCGGCCACGCGCAGCGCCGTCGGCCGGCTCGGACGTCCAACGCTTTGCTGGAACTGCAGCACGACATCGCGTTCGGACAAACCATCCGCGCGGCCGTTGTAAGGCTTGAGGCCCGTCGGCACCAACGACAGCGGGCCGTCCAAGTTGGGCGCGGCCTGGGCGAGATGCTCCAGTGCGGCAGCCGCGGTCTTGGGCACCTCGCGCGTGGCTTCTGGCAGCAGGTATTCAAAGAAGTAGCGCACCGGCTGCGCCTTCGCCGTATCGACGATGGTGCCGGCTGCGCGCGGCAGGTGCGGGCTCAGATCAAAGCCCTGCGAGGATGCCTGCCATCGGGTGTCGTATTCGAACGCCCAGCCGCTGCGACCGCACGACAGTTGGCCGATCAGGTGTTTGTTCAGGTAGATGTCCAGCATGCGCGTATCCAACGTATTTGATGGAGCGTGCTTGGTCGGCCGTGCTGCGGAGGACCCGCCAGCAATCGGAAATCATCGATACGCAGATGCACCGCGGAGATTTCTTTGCACGCCCCTCATCGACCGAGGCCCGAGCATAACAAAGAAAATCTGCTAAACCACCCGGGAAAGATGTTTTCAATGATGCAGATTTCTGAAATCCGATTATCAGATTGCTAATATCAAGTGCGTTCGAGCTGATGTTTGAATTTTCTATTTCAGGATTGAAAGTATTTAAAATCGCCCATCAAACCTTGTGGTGGCGCCATGGAAAGAACTACCTGCGGCGAGCGATCGACGAGAATTTATTGCAATGCAACGATTTATCGCATTCTTGTGGGCAAATTGTCGCGCTGCACGAACTGGTGCCAAAGTGCGCCGACAATGTGCAGGTCGACCCCTGAAATACACGGCATTACCAATAAACTCGTGCGCGGATTTAAGCGTCGACTTCAGGCTCGGGTTTTCCACGACGAGTCGGGTTGTCCGACAGAATGGCGGGCGTTGTGGCCATCGGGGGATGGCGATCTCTGATGGGGTGAGATTTGCCTCGACTCGGTGGCCGGCAACGCTTGCAATCAGCGGCCCGAACGCAACAGCGGATCTTTCTCGTTGGCAGTGCCGTTTGCGTTGGCCTTCTTGCGCGACGCCAGCACGCCGGTCGATAGCGACGTGCCGAGCAGGATCACCGCGCAGCCGATCACCATGTTCAGCGTCAACTGTTCAGCCAGGAACAGGATGCCCCACAGCACGCCAAACACGGGGATCAGGAACGTGACGGAAGCCGCGCGTGTCGGCCCGACATGGGCGATGAGCCGGAAGAACAGGATGTACGCAACGCCCGTGCAAGCGATACCCAGGGCAATGACGTGGAACCAGACATCGCCGGTGGGCGTTTGCGCGGGCCATAGCCAGATGGCCAGCGGTGTCAGCACGATCGTGGCCGCCAACTGGCAGCCCGTTGCGGTGGCCAGCGGCGGTACGCCGGTGAGGTGGCGCTTGGTATAGCTGGCAGCCAGCCCGTACAGCACAGTCGCCCCGAGTGCTGCCGCCACCGCCAAGCCGCCCTGTTTAGCGTCGATGACGGACGAACCGCCCACCAGCACGATCACCCCCACGAACCCGATCGCCAGCCCCAGCACGCGCCATGACGACAGCCGATCACCCAGCCACAGGAAGGTGACGATAGCAGTGAACAGCGGTGTGGCCGCGTTGAGCACTGACGTAAAGCCCGCCGTGAGCGTGAGCTCCGCATAGGCAAACAAACAGAAGGGAATGGCCGAGTTGAGCACCCCTACGGCCAGCAGATGTGGCCAATGCGTCCACAGCGCCCCAAGCCCGCCGCGCCAGGCCAGCACCGGCACCAGAAAGCACGATGCGATGCCCACGCGCAGCGCAATCAGCGCCACGGGCCCGAACTGCGGCGCGGCTACGCGCATGAACAGGAAGGAGCCGCCCCACAAAGCGGCAAGCGTCAGGAGTTCGACCACATCGGAGCGGCGCATGAAGGTTGTCTCGTTGGCGTGTGTGAGTGTTGTGTGAGCGTGATGTGCGCGCATTGTCCGCGCGATTGGCATTTCATGCAGGCGTGAGCGCCAGCGTGCCTTGGCGAGCATCAGCCGGCATCGGCAGGCGTGCGCCAACGTGCGCGGGGTGGCCCTCAATGCGCAGCAGTGCGGCTTTGCGTGGCAGGCCGCCGGCGTATCCGGTGAGCGCGCCATCGGCACCCACCACGCGGTGGCATGGGATGGCGATGGAGATCGGGTTGCGGCCCACGGCGGTGCCCACCGCGCGCGCATGTTCCCGCGTGAGACCGAGGCGCGCTGTGATCTGGCCGTAGGTCGTGCGCTCGCCGAAGGCGATCTCGCACAGCAGGCGCCACACGTCTTGCTGAAACGGCGTGCCTGTAGGCGCCATCGGCACATCGAACACCTGCAGCCGGCCAGCAAAGTACGCCTCGAACTGCGCCTGCGCTTCACGGATGACCGGCACGCTGGCACCGGACGACATGCGCGCAGCATCCACGGGAATCGTCTTCTGCCCGGTGAAGAATGCGCCGGTCAGGTGGGTGTCATTGGCGATCAACAGCAGGTCGCCAAGCGGGCAGGGGACGGTGTGGCGGTACATGGTCGTCAGTCCGATGGGGTGGTCGCGAGCACGTCCTCGCGGTGCCAGAGGTGCATGGCGGCGTAGGCGCGCCAGGGGGCCCATGGTTCTGCGCGCTCGACCATGGCGCGGCGCGTTGGCAACGTACCGTCGCCGTTGGCCAGGCGCTTGCGCAGCACGTAATCGCCAAACGGAAATGCGTTGGGCCAGCCCAGCGCGCGCATGGCAACGTATTGCGCCGTCCATTCGCCAACGCCGGGCAGCGCTTGCAATGCGGTCAGCGTGGGGCCGAGCGGCACGAGGGGTTCAAGCTGCAGGCGGCCGCTGTCCATGGCGCGGGCGAGTTCCACCACGGCGGCGGCGCGGCTGGCTTGCAGGCCGGTCTGTGTGGATAGGGTGTGTGGGTCGATTTGCGCCAGCGCGGCGGCGGACGGAAACGCTATCGACAGCTTCGGCCGGCTGCCATGCGGCTGCGTCAGTGGCGTGCCGTACGTCGCGGTCATGCGCGCGAGAATGCGCCGCGCTTGCGCGAGCGAGATCACCTGCCCGGCAATGGCCCGCACGGCAATCTCAAAACCATCCACGGCGCCGGGCACGCGCAAGCCCGGTGTTTCAGCGGCGAGTGGGCCGAGGTGGGCGTCCACCAAGTCGGGCCGACAGTCGAGATCGAACAGCCGGCGCGCGCGGGCCAGCACGGGCGGCATGGCGTGCAGCAGGCTGGGCGACAGCGTGAGCGCCACCGCATGGCGCTGCGGCACGTCGCGCGCATGCAGCCAGCCGGTGTGCCGCACACCGCCATAGTCCACGGTGAGGGTGCGGGCGTAGCTGTCGGCATCCACCACCTCCACGCCGTCGATGGCACGGGCACGCAGAAAATCGAGCAACGCATGCCATGCGAAAGGCGGCCGATAGCCCAGCATGAGCGTGGGGCCGTCTTCGTAGCGCGCGGCGGTCGTGCGTGTGCGCAAACGCGACGGCGCAAAGCCATAGTGCTCGGCGAATCCACTGTTCAGGCGCCGCACGCTGCCAAAACCGGCGGCAAAGGCGATCTCGCCGACTGGCATGGCGGTGTCCGTCAGCAACTGCTTGGCCAGCAGCAAGCGCTGCGTTTGCGCGTATTCGACCGGCGACACATCGAACTCTGCGCGGAAGATGCGGCGCAGATGGCGGTCGGTCACGCCCACCGCAGCGGCCAATGCAGCCAGGTCGTGTTCCTGCAGAAAGCCCTCGTCGATCATGCGGGCGGCTGCGCGTGCCAGGTTGGAAGACATCTCCGCCAGGCTGTGCCCGGGCGCCAGCTCCGGTCGGCAGCGCAGGCAGGGCCGAAAGCCCGCGCGCTCGGCGGCGGCGGGTGTCGCAAAGAAGCGGCAATTTTTCTGCTGCGGCGTGCGAACAGCACAAACGGGCCGGCAATATACGCCGGTGGATGTCACGCCGACGAAGAACCAGCCATCAAAGCGCCGGTCGCGCGATTGCACCGCGTGGTAGCAGGCGTCGTGGTCGAGTTGCATGGTGGTGATCCGATGACTTGGCAGCTAGTCTAGCCCTGACAGGCGGGGTGCGTTCGCCGGAAACGGACATCTCCCTCGGTGCTGGAAAAACGAACACGCGGTCGGTACACCGGCACAATGCGAGCACAACAACACCTCGGGAGACTCGCATGTCAAAGACCATCGTCATCACCGGCGGCAGCCGGGGCATCGGCCGCGCCACGGCGGTGCTGTGCGCGCAACGCGGCTGGTCTGTCGCGCTGCAATATCGCGGCAACCGGCAGGCGGCGGAAGAGACGGTGGCCCTCGTCGAACAGGCTGGCGGCCACGCACTCGCGGTGCAGGGTGACGTGTCCAACGACGAGGATGTGATCGCGCTGTTCGAGGCGGCAGCCGGACGTTTTGGCGCGCTGCACGGGGTGGTCAACAACGCCGGCATCGTCGCCGAAGCGCAGGACGTGGCCGACATGACCACGTACCGCCTCCGCACCATGTTCGAGACCAATGTGTTGGGAGCCTTCTTGGTAGCGCGCGAGGCGGCGCGGCGGTTGTCCACGTCGCGCGGCGGGGTGGGTGGTTCGCTTGTGAATGTGTCGTCGGCGGCATCGCGGCTGGGGTCGCCGCACGAATACGTGGACTACGCAGCCTCCAAGGGTGCTGTCGATACCATGACGCTGGGCCTGGCGCGCGAACTAGCCCGCGATGGCGTACGCGTGAACGCCGTCCGCCCCGGCCTGATCGAGACCGACATCCATGCCTCGGGCGGCCAGCCCGATCGCGCGCAACGGCTGGGCGCCAGCACGCCCATAGGCCGGCCCGGCACGCCGACAGAAGTGGCCGAATCGATCGTCTGGCTGCTGTCCGACGCAGCGTCTTATGTAACAGGCGCATTACTGGATTGCAGCGGCGGCCGCTGACGGCTGCACGGACATCTCCGCAAGAAGGCCGAGCCCTAAAAATGGCGTGCCAGGCGGCACGCCCTTTTTTATTGCGGACTTAAGCGTCCGCGCCGGCGCGGAAGGTATCGCACTGGCGGATGTCGCCGGCGTCGAAGCCCTGGCGGAACCAGTGCATGCGTTGTTCCGATGAACCGTGCGTGAAGGCATCGGGTGTGACGCTGCGGCCGGCGTTGCGCTGCAGGGTGTCGTCGCCGATGGCGTGCGCGGCGGTGAGCGCCTGTTCCAGATCCCCCCGCTCGAGCAGCCCGCGCTGCTGTGCGTAGTGGCCCCACACGCCGGCCAGGCAATCAGCCTGCAACTCCAGCTTGACCGACAGCGCGTTGGACGCCGCCTGCGATTTGCCGGCCTGTGCGCGGCTGACTTTCTCCGACACGCCCAGCAGGTTTTGCACGTGGTGCCCGACTTCGTGCGCGACGACATACGCGGCGGCAAAGTCGCCCGGCGCGCCAAAGCGGCGGCGCAGTTCATCGAAGAAGCCGAGGTCCAGATAGACCTTGGTATCGGCCGGGCAGTAGAACGGGCCCACCGCCGAGGTGGCATCTCCGCAACCCGAGCGGATGCCCGCGCGGAACAGCACCAGCTTGGGCGGCTGATACGCGCGGCCGGCCTGCTTGAACAGTTGCGACCATGTGTCTTCCGTGTCGCCCAGCACGTGCGAGACCAATTGCTTGCTGCGATCGTTGTCCGTCTCGCCGGTGGGACGGGCGGGTGCGTGCTGCGCGGAGGGTGCCGGCGCGTTCTGCGACACCTGCATCACCATGCCGAGGATTTCCAGCGGGTTCTTGCCCATCAGCAGGCCGACGACCGCCACGATGGCAATGCCGCCAATGCCCAGCCGCATGCCGCCGCCGCCAAAGCCGCCGCCACCCGAGGACGCGCGTTCATCCTCGACGTTATTACTTTCGCGCATGTCATCCCAACGCACGTGTTTCTCCTTGATGCCCTGGCCCCGGCGTTACACCCGGTAAACTGTGCAAAGTCTACCTGCCTTGCAGGCTGGCGGGGGTGCGGGGCGCGGCCGGAATCGTCTGCGTTTTTTCGGGAACGTAGCACTGGCAAGGGTTTGCAGCGGTTTGTGGCGTTGCACAAAGTCCGGCAGGAAATTTGCTAACCAAAGCTGCTCATCCCAACGCCGCGCTGTCACGCGCGTGTCACGCGGCGATTTTCGAATCACGATCGGCAGCGCACCACGCTGCCGACTGAACGACCCGAGTGTTCGCCATGCGCTTGCCTGCTTCGATTACCGCTCAAGCTCCAGATACTGCACAGACACCGCCGCTCGCTTCCACACATGTCGACCCGACTGAGGTTTCCGACGTGCAGAGCCAGCCCCCCGCAGCCGAACGCAAGCCCTGGTGGGCACGTGTGCCGGCTGCCATCGTGGGCAGCGCGTTCACCAACGTGGCAGCGGCTCTGATTGCCGTGACGGGGGCCGTGTACGTGGGGATGTATCACGCGCCTTGGGTGAAGAGCCTTGCGAACCACACCCCCACGGCGGAGCAGGCGGGCGATGCAATGGGTGTTGCGGTGGCCGCGGCACCTGCCAGTGCGGCGCCATCGGCTTCCGCGACACCTTCGGCCTCCGCGGTAACGGCGGCAACGGTCGCTCAGTCGGAGCCCGCGCAACCGGCGTCACCTGAGCGCGTGGCCGCGGCGCGCGATCGCATGGAGCAGCGCATTTATTCCCAGGTGCCCGCCCGTGCACGCACGGTGGCCGGAAGCGAAACCATGAACGATGAGGCACCCGCACTCGAAGGCGATGGCCGCGCAAGCCGGGGCACGCGTCGCCACCATCGCGGCGTCCGTCATGGTGGGCATGGTGCGCCGTGGAATGCGGCCTGGTACAAGGGCGCGTGATTGATCGAGGTTACTGCGGGCAAAAAAATGCCCTGATCGCGTCAGGGCATGTGATACGTATTTTTGAGCCAGCCGCTTAGTTGGCGTCGCCGCCTTCTCGCAACTGGACGAACTCCGATTCCACCGTGTAAGGCCGCGCAGCCTGGATATCGCGCGTGTTCTTCTGCACGGCAATCGCGCCAAACAGCGCCAGATCAACACATCAGGGAACGCGGTGAGCGTTCCGGGTGGCAGCGATCCTGATGGCGGAGACAACGTCTGTTCGTTAAATATTGGTAATGGAGCACATCATGCTGGCCGCGCCGCCGTGCGATGGCGCAGCGCGATGAGGGTGAGCGAAACACCGCTCACCACGGCCGCCGTCAGCACGTAGTAGCTCGGTGCCAGCGTATCGCCCGTGGTGTGGATCAGCCACGTGACGATGAACGGCGCGAACCCGCCGAACAGCGTCACGCCCAGGCTGTAGCCGAGCGACAGCCCGGTCGAGCGCACGCGCGTGGGGAAGATCTCCGACATCAGCGCGGGCATTGGGCCGGAATACGCCGCCTTGAAGATGCCCGACACCGCTTGCAGTGCGAGGAGTGCACCGATGCTCGGATGCGCACGCAGCAGGGCAAACATGGGGTAGATCAGCAGGATCATCAGCACCGATGTGGTGAGCATGATGCGGATGCGGCCGATGCGATCTGACAGCGCGCCAAACAGCGGCGAGAGCAGAAACTGCAGCCCGCCATTGAGCACCACCACCCCAAACGACTGCGCCGCCGGCAAGTGCAATTGCTTGACGGCGTACGTCGGCATGTAGAGCTGCAGCACGTACACCGACACGGTGGACTGCGCCACCACGCCCACAGCCAGCAGCAGGTTGGTCCACTGCGCCTTGAATGACGCTTGCGGATCGATCGTCGTCTTCTTCTGCTCGGCGACAAACTCCGGCGTTTCGTCTAGGTGCCGGCGGATGTAGAAACCGACCGGGCCGACCAGCAGACCAAAGAAGAACGGCAAGCGCCAGCCCCAGCTCTCCAGTTCCGAGGGGAACAATGTGGCCGTGAGCAGTGCGCCAAGCCCGGCTGCCAGGATGGTCGCAATGCCTTGGCTGGCGAACTGCCAACTCGCGTAATAGCCGCGACCGCGTTTGCTGTGCTCCACCATGAATGCGGTGGCGCTACCGAACTCGCCGCCCACCGCAAAGCCCTGGACCAGGCGTGCAAGCAAGATGGTGATGGGCGCGACGATGCCAATCTGCTGATAGCTCGGCATGACGGCAATCGTCAGCGTGCCGACGATCATCAACAGGATCGACAGCGTCAGTGCCGCCTTGCGCCCCTTCCTGTCTGCATACATGCCGAGCACGATGGCACCCACCGGCCGCGTGATGAACGACACGCCAAAGCTGCCCACCGCAAACAGCAACGATACCCACTCGTCATCCGCCGGAAAGAACAGCTTGCCGATCACGGACGCAAAGAAGCCGTAGACGAGAAAGTCGTACCACTCCAGCGCATTGCCGATCGACGACGAAATGACGATGCGGCGCGCGTGGGCAGACGTGAGTGGCGAGTGTGTTGGCGCGGCTGCACTCGCCGCAAGCGGGGCGGTCATGGTGAGGTTTCCTTTGGTGCTGGCCGGGTTCGTTTTTATGGAAGCTGCAGCACGCTGCCCGCCCGGTCCTGCGGGGCGGCGTGCTGGGGTACTGGGTTTAGAAGCCCACGGCGTGCCCGTCGCGGCGGCTGTCGCTGGCGGCCACGTAGCCGTGGTCGGCGTCGTCTGACAGGCGCCAGATGAACTGGCCCGAGCCGAAATCCATATACGGGTCGGCCACCGATTTGAGTTTGTGCCCGCGCGCTTCCAGCGCGGCCACGGTGTCCGCGTTCATCGTCGCTTCCACGTCGAGCGTGAAATCGCGGTTGACCTTCCAGCGTGGCGCGTCGCATGCAGCCTGCGGCTGCTGGTTGTAATCGAGCATGCGCACGAGCGTTTGCAGATGGCCTTGCGGCTGCATGTCGCCGCCCATCACGCCAAAGCTCATCTGCGGCTGGCCGTCCTTGGTGAGGAACGCCGGGATGATGGTGTGGAACGGCCGCTTGCCGCCTTCCACCACGTTGGCCGAGCGCGCATCCATCGAGAAGCCGAAACCGCGGTTCTGCAAGCTGATGCCGGTGCCAGGCACCACCACGCCCGAGCCGAAGCCCATGTAGTTGGACTGGATGAACGAGACCATCATGCCGTTCTCGTCCGCCGCCGTCAGGTACACCGTGCCGCCCGCGCGCGGCATGCCGAAGGTCGGCACCTGTGCGCGGCCCATGTCGATCAGCTTGGCGCGTGCATCGAGGTACGCATCGTCGAGCATCTGCTCGGGCGTGACTTCCATGCTGCGCGGGTCGGCCACGTATTTGTAGAGATCGGCAAACGCCAGCTTCATCGCTTCGATCTGCAGGTGCTGCGAATCGGCGGAGTCGAGGGGCAGGGCGCCGAGGTCGAAGCGGTCAAGAATGCCCAGCGCGATGAGCGCGGCGATGCCCTGGCCATTCGGCGGAATCTCGTGCAGGTCATAGCCGCGGTAGCGCTTGTTGACCGGCTTGACCCACTCGGGGCGATAGTCGCGCAGGTCTTGCGCGGTCATGCCGCCGCCGCATTCACGCGAATACGCGGCGATGCGCTCGGCGAGTTCGCCTTCATAGAAATCGCGCCCGTTGGTCTGGCCGATGCGGCGCAGCGTGGTGGCGGCATCCGGCAGCTGGAATTTTTCGCTCACCTGCGGCGCACGGCCATGCGGCATGAAGGCCTGCGCATAGCCCGGTTGATTCTGCAAATCAGGAATCGCTGCCGCCCACTTGTGCGCAACGATGGGCGCGATGGTGTGGCCGCGTTCGGCAATCTCGGCGGCGGGTTCGAGCACGTCGGCAAATGGCAGCTTGCCGAAGCGCGTATGCAAAGCAGCCCACGCGGACACCGCACCGGGCACCGTCACAGCATCCCAGCCGCGCGTGGGGCGCTTCGGGTTGCCGTTGGCGTCTTCGCCGTACTTGTTGCGGAAGTAATCCAGGTTCCACGCCTGCGGCGCCGTGCCGGAGGCGTTCAGGCCGTGCAGCTGTTTGCCGTCCCACAGGATGGCAAACGCGTCGCTGCCGAGGCCGCACGACACGGGCTCGACGATGGTCAACATGGCCGCCGCCGCGATGGCCGCATCTACGGCGCTGCCGCCGGCCAACAGCATGCGTAATCCGGCCTGCGCGGCCAGTGGATGCGAAGTCGATACCACGTTGCGCGCAAACAGCGGAATGCGCACGGTCGGGTAGGGGTTCTGCCAATCGAAACGGTGGGACATGGTGCGCAAAGCGGGATGGTTTGACGATTGATTATTTGCGGTGCGATGAATTTAATAAAGTTAAAATTCATTTGATATTGCTTAAGAAAATCTTGAGGATCAGCGCGTGAGCACCGTCCGCTTTCTCCGCACCTTCGTCGCCGTGGCGCGACACGGTTCGCTCGCCGCCGCAGCCGAGCGCGTGGCGCTCACGCAGGCCGCCGTAAGCCTGCAGATGCGCGCGTTGGAAGCGGAGTTGCGCCGCGATCTGTTCGATCGCTCCGGGCGCACCGTTACGCTCAATGCGCACGGCCGTGCGTTGCTGCCGCAAGCCGAACATCTGCTCGCCCTGTACGACGCCATGCGCATCGGCGATGAACCACAGACGGAGCTGTCCGGCGCGGTGGCCATCGGGGCAGTGGTGTCGGTGATGGGTTCGCTGGCGCACGCGGTGGCGGGGCTCAAGCAGGTGCACAAGGGGCTCGACGTCAAGCTCATCACCGGCAAGTCGGGTGAACTGGCCGAGCAGGTAGAGGCGGGCGAGCTGGATGGCGCGCTGGTGGTCGAGCACCTGGAGCGGTTGCCGGCCAACCTCGCGTGGCATCCGCTGTACACCGAGCCGTTGGTGGTCGTGGCCGGCCGCAACACGCGCGGCCGTGCAGAAGAGGTTTTGCGCACGCACCCCTTCCTGCGATTCGACCGCGCGGTGCGCACCGGCGCGCTCATCGACCGCGCCTTGCGCAAGACGCACATGGCGGTCAACGAGTTCATCGAAGTGAATTCGATCGAGGCGATTGTCGAGCTGGTGCGCCAGCAGGTGGGGGTGACGCTGGTGCCACGCCTGCGCCGCGCCAGTTGGGAGAGCGACCCCGCGCTGCGTGTGCTGCCCATGCCGCCGCGGACGCCCGTGCGCGCCGTCGGCATGATCGAGCGGAAAGAGCACGTGCGGCACGGTGTGATTCAGGCGGTACTCGATGCGCTCGAAACCACACTTGGCAAATCCAGCGCCTAGACTGCTATCACCGAAACCCGCCCTGGAGGCCGCAAATGGACGCGTTCATCGAACGTTGGCGCAACGAGCTGATGCTGCTCGCCCGCATCTTCATGATGGTGCTGTTCGTGATGTCCGGATGGGCCAAGCTGACGGGCTTTCAGGGCACCGTCGGCTACATGGCCAGTACGGGAGCGCCCATGCCGACCGTGGCAGCCGCTGTTGCCGTGGTCATGGAATTTGGGGTGGGCATCGCCTTGCTGATCGGCTTCTGGACGCGGCCGCTGGCGCTGTTGTTGGCGTTGTTCGTGCTCGGCACGTCGTTCATTGCTCACAGCTACTGGAGCATGGAAGGCGCCATGGAAGCCGCCAATAAAATCCAGTTCTATAAGAACCTGACCATCATGGGCGGGCTGTTCTTGCTGGCCGCCGTGGGGCCGGGCAAGTACGCGGTGCAGAAGTCGTAGCGCGCACGGCTTAGCGCAGCGACCGCTGCACCAGCACTAACACGGCAAACACGCCACACGCCACGGCAAACCAGCTGAAGAGTTGCGTGCCGGCCAACAGCGTCGCCTGCCGATCAATCTCGGCCGACAGGCTCGCCAACCGTTCGGGGGTGAGCGGGTTGGCGGCTTGCAGGTCTGACGTGAAGCGTGTGACATGCGCCACGATCAGCGAGCGCGATTCCGCCTGCTGGGTCTGCAGCGACACCGCCGCCAGCCCGGTGCCCACGGCAGTCGCAAATTGCCGCGCGATGTTCTTCATCTGATAGCCGTGCGCGAAGTCTTCGCGGTCCAGGTCGAGGTAGGTCATCATCGCCACCTGGATCATCACCGCGCCCGGCGTCATCCCTTCCAAGATCGACACGGGGAAGAACGCGTAGTCCGGCGCGCCCGGCATCAGGCTCGTGCCCAGCAACAGCGCTGCCGCTGCGTACACGCCAAAGCCGATGGCGATGAAGCGGCGCTTGCGGAAGAAGAACGGCAGCCACACCGTCATCGCCACGGCCACCACCATCGAGACCGCACCGCTGATCATGAGGAACAGCGTAGTCGTGCGGAACGTGAAGCCGAGTCCGCCCTGCGACACCGCCGGCCACAAGTAAGACCAATACCCACTCATCAGGTAATAGACGCCGTAGAAGCCGATGCCCCACAGGTAACGGCGGCCGTTCAGGCGCGATAAGTCGAGCCACGGATCGGGGTGCGTGCGCAGGCGATGGATGGCGAGCAACAGCGACGCCGTGCCGCCCAGCAGCAACAGCGGGATCGCCGGCGAGGCGGTCAGCCGGTTGTAACGCAGCTCCGACAGCCCCATCAGGAACGACAGCGCACCGAGGGCCATGGCGCCCACGCCGATCCAGTCCCACTGGGCATCCACCGGCGGCGCCTCATGCGGGCGCCGTGCGGCGCGCGTGCGTGGCTGGTGATGCTCCGGCGGCAGGAAGAACATGGCAAACCATGCGATGACGGCAAGCCCGAGTTCCAGCCAGAAGATCACGCGCCACTCGCTGTATTCGAGCACCTCAGCACAGATCCACGGCGCAATCGTCGTCAGCCCGAACAGGCCGACGCTGAACATCAGCATGGGCGGGATGCGCTCGTCGGGCTCGGTGGTGAGCTGCACCAGAATGCGCGAGGCCGAGAAGAGCCCACCCGCGCCCAGGCCCTGAATGGTCCGGCCAATGACGAGCTCGCCGATGTTGTTGGACTGCGCACAGACCACGCAGCCGATGCCGAACAGCACGATGCCCACCAGCGAGAACATCCGGTAGCCCACGTGCGCGGCGATGCGCCCGATGGCGAGATTGGCCACCACTGCCGCCACGGCATAGGCGGTGACGGCGTACAGATACGCATCCGGGCTCGCATGCACACCACCCTGGATATGCTGACCCGCCACGGCCATCATCTGCGAAGAGACGAAATCGAGCCCCGTGGACAGGCCCACCGCCAAGCCGAAAGCGTGAATGCGAGCGGACGAAAAATGTGGGAACGCCCGCAGAGAAGCAGGCCTGAGGATTTGCAGCGACATGTGGCCGAGCATAAACTTGCCCGCCAGCCGGATAAACGGCCAACTCTAGGAACACTGTCCAGTCATGCGAACAATGGAGTGGAACGACTGGGAGACCTTCTGCCGCGTGGTGGAGGCTGGCAGCTTCACCGCTGCTGCCGAGGCGCTGGGCATCCCCAAATCGACCGCCAGCGCTGCTGTGTCGCGGCTGGAAGCGACGCTCGGCGTGCGGCTCATGACCCGCACCACGCGCCAGTTGCGCCTGACCGAAGCGGGCTCGCACTTCTACGACGACATCGCGCCACTGTTCGAGCGCCTGCGTGAAGTGCACGCCGACACCACCGCCGCCAGCGAGACCGTGGCCGGCACGCTGCGCATCGCCGCACCGTACGAGGTGGGCGCCCAGCACCTCACCGAGCCGGTGTGCCGCACGCTGGAGAAATATCCCCATCTGCAGATCCAGGTGCACATCTCGTGGGAGCAGCCCGATCTGCTCGCCAGCGGCTACGACATCGTCTTCGTGATGGTGGATCAGGTGCTGCCGGATTCATCACTGGTGGCGCGCCGTGTGGTGATGATCCCGCGCGCGTTGTACGCCTCGCCGACCTTGCTGGCGGAACGTCCGCCGCTCAAGACGCCGGCAGACCTGGTGGGCTGGCCGTGCCTCTCCGGCCCCGACGATGCGAGCTGGGCCTTTCGCCCCGCTGGGGAGCCGACTGCCGAGCCGATCGAAATCCCCATCCAGCCGCGCCTGCAGACGTTGAACGCCGAGATGCGTGCCCGCGCCGCCGTGCGTGGCCTGGGTGTGGCGCGCATGGCCCGTTCCGTGGGCGATGCGGAGGTCGCCACGGGTCGTCTCGTTCGTGTATTGCCGGATTTTGAGTTGACCGCGCTGCGCGTCTACGCACTCATGCCCGCGCGCAAGCTTGTGCCGCGCAAGGTGCGCGTCTTTCTGGACGCCCTGGAGGCGGAGGGCGCATCCGCCACACCGGCCCCTACCTAGCCGAAGAGCGGCGCCCAGTGTCACAATCGGCGCTTACCCATTCGGATTGTGAGGACCGGCGGCCATGCGCCTGCGCCAGATCGAAGTCTTCCGTGCCGTGATGCTCGTGGGCACCGTCAGCGAGGCGGCGCGCATGCTGAATGTGTCGCAACCCGTGGTGACGCGCGTGTTGCAGCACACGGAGTTGCAGCTCGGCTTCCGCCTGTTCGATCGCACCAAGGGCCGACTGCAGCCCACCGCCGAGGCGTTCGAGCTGTTTTCTGAGGTGGAGCGCTTGTACCAAGAGGTCGAGCGCGTGCGCCGTGTGTCCGCAAATCTGCGTCACAAGGGGGCAGGGCGATTGCGCGTGGCGGCCACGCCCAGCCTGGCGCCCAGCATCCTCGCGCCCGCCGTGCGGCGCTTCTCGCAGCGTCATCCCGATACGCTGGTGCGCGTGTTCACGCACCACACGGCGGAGATCGTGCAGGGGTTGCTCTCGCAGGACATTGATGTCGGCTTTGCATTCGCACCGCCTGTGCATCCCGCAATTTCCACCACGCCGGTGGCGCAGGGGCGCATCCTGCTGGCGGCGCCGCGTGCGTGGGTCGGCGGCAAGGCGGATGGACGCGCGCTGCACAAGCTCGTCGCCGAGAAGCCGTTCATCGGGCTGGAAGATCAGATCTCGCTCGGCTCGCTGGTGGGGCAGACGCTCGCACGCGGCGGACTGGCCCCGCAGTCGACGCTGGAGGTGCAAACGTACTCGCTGGCGCGCTCGCTGGTGGAGGAATCGCTGGGCGTGACGATGCTCGATCAGTTCACGGCAGCCACTGGCAGCATGGAACGCATCGCGCTGTTTGCGCTGGAGCCCGCGCAGACATTCGATGTGCGCGCCATGCGGGCCGAGCATCACGCGCCGTCATCGTTGGCGGATGCGCTCGTGCAGTGCTTCGCGGAAGCTGCGCGCGCGCTGTCCGATGAGCTACCGCAGCGCCTGGAGCCGACACCGTTCGTGCTCAAGCCCACGGAACCCGATCGCGACGCAGCCGACTAACCGGCTTCCACCGATTTCCCGAGGAGACCGATCCATGCGTCGTTTCGCAACCGCAGTGATGTTCGGTGCAGCGCTGTGCGCCGGTGTATTCAGCGGCATCGCCACCGCGCAGCAATCATCGCAATCGCCCGTGCCCGGAATGTCGACCGACGATCTGAATACCGCGCTCGACTTTGCCAAGGCTGGCCTGAACAAGGCAATCGACCAGGCGCGCGCGTATTCCGCGTTGCCGATTAAAGACCCACACGATGTGCGCTACACGTGCGAGGGCGGCAAGACGCTTCTCGTGAAATACATGACGGTGGGGGACTCGCCGCTCGCGTCCATCGTGCTGGATGGCAAGACGCTTGTCTTCGCCAACGTGATGGCCGCGTCCGGTGCGCGCTATGCGTCGGGTCAGTATGTGTGGTGGACGAAGGGCCCCACCGGCTTCCTAGTCGATGAGACCCTGCCCAGCCATCGCAATCAGCTTTACCGTGATTGCAATGAGGCCACGAGCGGCCGTCCTTAAACTTCCAGCAGATCGCGCCCGACGATGATCTCGCCCTTGAAGTGCGGGCGCACGGCATCGAGCCACACTGAATCTTCCAGGAACGGATAGCCGCCCGGCACGAAGTGCGACAGCACCAGCGTTTTCACCTTGGCTTCGGTGGCGATGCGGCCGACGTCTTCGGTGGAGGTGTGGCTTGCCAGCAGATGCTCGCGCAGCGTCTTGGCGTTGCGCTCGGTGGAAAGCAGCTTGTCGAGCGAGGGCAGATGCATGACCTCATGCACCAGCACGTCAGCGCCATAGGCCAGGCGCACGAGGTTTTCGCTCGGCGCCGTATCGCCGGAGATAACGATGGAGCGGTCGGCCGCATCAAACCGGTACGCAAATGCCGGCGACACCGGCGGGTGTTTCACCAGCGCGCTCGTTACCTTCACGTTGGCGTCTTGCATGACCAGTCCGCCCTCGGTGATCTCGTGCGGGTGGAGCATTGGCGCCAGGGGCGGGCGGCCTTCGTCGGCGATGCGGGTGCGGATGTCGTAGTCGTACAGTTCGAGGAACTTGGTCGTCATGGCGGCCAGCGGGGGCGGGCCCCAGGCGTCGACGGGGCCCACCAGATCCGTGCCCCAGGCGAGCAGCATCAGGGCGCCGTAATCTGCGTTGTGGTCCGAATGCTGGTGCGTGATGAAGACGTGGCGGATGTCCTTGAGCTTGAGGCCGGCCATCACGTACTGGCGGGCGACGCCGTTGCCGCAATCGACTACGTATGACACCCCGTTGATGACGATGACCTGCGCTGGCGCCGAGCGGTTCTTCTTGGGGGTTGGCCCGCCGCCGGTGCCCAGCAGGATCAACCGCGTGCCTTTGGGCGCATCAGCGGCCGAGGCTGCCAACGGCCAGCCCGCGGACGCAGCGCCCGCACCCACGGCCAGCGCGCCAGCCTGCCGCATCCAGCGGCGACGGTTGTTGTCGAAAGCGTGCATGCGGCGATCCCCTCTCTGTTGTTGTCTGTGTTGGCTTGTTAGCGAGGCAGGCCGCCCACCTTCATGCCGGGCTTGATCCCCTTGCGCGCAAACCAGCCTTTGTTCATCTCCAGCGCATAGCTGCCGGCCTTGGTCGGGCAATGGTTGTCTTCGGTCTGCGGCTTCATCTCGGCAATGTCGGAGATGGTGCCGTCGTCGGTGATGAAGGCGATCGACAGCGGCAGATCGGTGTTCTTCATCCAGAAGCAGTGTCCGGCGGACTCATCGAACACAAACAGCATGCCGGTGGTGTCGGGCATCGTCTTGCGGAACATCAGGCCGGTTTCGCGTGTTTGCGGGGTGGCGGCCACTTCGGCTTTGACCTTGTACATGCCGATGGTCAGGTCGGCGACGGGCAGCCCAACGTTGGGGCCGGTGGGGGTTTGCGCAAGCACGCCCGAGGCGGCTGCGGCCAGCGAGAGCGCGGCAAAAATGCGGGACAGGGTGGTCATGGCGCGATTGGTGTCGGAAAACGAAACGCTCCATGATCGACACTCGGCCCGCCGCCGTCAATGAGACGGCGCCGAAGGGCGGAACGAAGTTGTTACCGCGTGTTTGCGGTGCGGATTGGCGCCTTGGGCGCGTGTGCGGAGCGTGCCTTGTCCGCCACCGGGTCCGGCATTAGCGCCACATACCGCGCATCGGTGAGCGTGCGCAGGAAGGCGACGATGTCGTCGATTTCGTCTTCCGTGAGCGCGGGCGCGGTGCCGGGGCGGCGGTTCATCGGTACGGCGTTCACGTTGATGTTGCCTTGGTACTTGGTGGGCACGTCATCGAAGCGCTTGCCACCGGGGTACCACTGCGCCGGGTCGGTCGAACGCGTGGCATAGAAGGCGACCGTGTCGCGCAGCGTATGGAACACGCCGTTGTGCATGAAGGTCTGGCGCACGGCCACGTTGCGCAGCCCCGCCGTGCGGAAGTAGCCGCACCACTGATCGGGCTCGGGCCACTTGAGTTTGTGAGCGGTCTGGCACAGGCCGACGTCGAAGTGCTTGGCGTCCTTGTTGGCGGGCAGCAGCGGATTGCGCGGCACGGCAATGGCGTCGTAGCCGAAATCGGTGAAGAGCGAGCGCTCGGGCCGCGACGAGGATTCCACCATCAGGTGGCATGACGCGCAGTTGCCCTTGTCCGGGTTACGGAACAGGGCGAGTCCGCGCATCTCGGCAGGGGAGAGCGGCGTGCGCTTGCGCAAGAAATCATCAAAGCGCGAGCTGAACGGCGCCATCTCGTCGCTCTGGAAATAGGCCTCCAGCGCCTTGCCGAGGGCGCCGATAAGACGCTCAGGATCGCGCACCGCATCGGCACCAAACTGCTTTGTCAGCGCTTGACCGAGGTCGGTACCGGCGACCTTGCGGTGCAGCGTCTGCGGCGAGCGGTTGCCCATCTCATCCGGATTGAACAGGGGGCCGCTGATCTGTTCCGGGATGGAACCGGCGCGGCCATCGGCAAAAAAGCCGCCGAACGGCGACGGAAAGCTCGCGTCGTCGTCTTGGAAGAAATAGCGATGCGGGACGTACCGCAGATACAGCAGCGACGGCGCATTGCGCGCCGCCCCGTGCCCGGGGCGGCTGCCAGCCGGTACGCCGATGCGCAGCGCCTCGCCCTTGAGCGTGGGCGCAAAGGCGCGGCCCGGATCGTGGCACGCCGCGCACGACGTACCTTGCGGTTCCGACAGGCGCGGGTCAAAGAACACCCGCTTGCCGAGCGCGACGAGGTTCGGATCTGGCTTGAACGATGTCGATTCAGTGGGTGGCGGCACGGCGTCCAATTTGGGCGTCATGCCGATCGATTCAGCCACCGCCGCACTCGAGAAGAGCGCGGCGGCAACGAGCAACGTGGAACGCAGGCGCTTCAAGGTGCAACGAAGCCCGTCTTGTCGCACACCAGGCTCGTGCCGTTTTGCGTGCAGGTGGTCAGCAGCTTGCCGGCCACGGTGTACGCCTTGAACAGCCAGCCCTTGGCCGGTGCCGGCTGACGATCCATCACCATGAAGCCGAACGAGTTGTTGTGCGAGATGCTGCCAACCGTCACGCCCGAGGCCGGGCTGATGGCCGGGAACGGATCGGGCAGCGCCACGTCGAGCGAATCGCCCGCATTGCCCGCCACGATGGTTGCCGGATGGTTGCTGGTGAAGTTGATGGCCTGGAAGTCATGCACGTGGCCATGCAGCGCCACCTGCACGCCCGGCGGGTAATAGGCTGTGGCGTTCAGGCTGTTCATGACCGACAGCAGCGCGGCGTTGCCGCCCAGCGGCGTGCTGCCCGCGATGGGCACGAAGCCCAGGATCGGGTGGTGGTTGGTGAAGATCGACATCACGCCCGGTTTGGCGGCCAGCGTGCCCACCGTGGCGAACTGCTTCTGGTAGGTCTGGAACCACGGGTCGGTGGTCGCCAGTGCCGTCGTGCCGGCCTTGGCTGAATCGAACACGATGACCTGCGTGTCGTTGCCGATGGCCACGGCATACGGGTCCGAGGCGTTGGCGGCGGTGTCGTTGGTCGGGTCGTCGCACGAGCGGGTGGCGGAGTAGGGACGCGGGTCCAGGAAGCGGTACCAGCCCTGGCCGGCGCGCGCGCATTCTTCGTGGTTGCCGCGCACCAGCACCCAAGGGGCGGCGGCCATCAGCGGGGCGGCGGGCTGGAACAGGTCCGCCTGCCACGTATCCCAGCCGTAGCCCCACGGGCTGCCCTGGCAGCCGGCCACGTCGGGCGGGCAGGCGTTTTCTCGATAGTGGTAGTCACCCACGTGCAGGACGAGATCCGGGTTCATCGCCGCAGCCGTGGTGGCCGCATTGGCGAATGGCCACGACAGCGGGTCGTTACACGATTGGAACGTGTTGCTCGACTTCTTCATCCGGCAGCCGGTGTCCGCCAGGATCACCACGCGCTGCGGGTTGGCCTTCGGCAGCGGCAGTACGCGCGAGCCGATCGACGCAGCCTTGGCGGTCGATGCCACCGTCGCCTCGCAGGCATTCACGGGGAAGGCGGAAGCTTTCGAATCGCTGGCGGCGCTGGCCGTGGTGCGCTGTGCGGGCGTGCCGGCCGCCACGCGCAGGCTCATGCGTGTGGCGGTGCCGTCCACCGTCAGCAGTGGGCAGACGGAGTTGTCGGCGAGGGAGGCGCTGTTTGTATACGTGGTGACGGCGCGCACGACCGTCTGGTTGCTGTCCCCGATTTCTACCCAGGCCGCCTGGATGTTGGCGTCAGCCGTGGCCGCGTCGGACGGTGTAGCGGTCGACGTGGTCGTCGAGTCGGACGATGAACCGCCGCAACCTGCAATCACGGCGGCGGCAGCCAGCGCGGCAAGAGAGAGCATCGTGAGCACGGTGCGCTTGCGGCCCACCGGAGCGAACATCGATCGGAAATCCATTGCGCCATCCCTGTTTCTTGTTGTGAGGAAGGCGCAAGGTACCCAAAGCAGATGGCGCTATTTTGACAGCCCCGCCCGACGGCTCGGGATTGGGCAAAACGCGGGCAAAAAAAAAGCAGATGCATAAGCATCTGCTTTTTCTGGTTCGGCCGAGCCGCGAGGGCCCGGCAGAAACACAAGCTTACTGCTTGGCAGCGTCAGCAGCCGGAGCCGAAGCGTCAGCAGCCTTCTTAGCTGCCTTCTTGTGGTGGTGCTTCTTGGCCTTCTTGGCCTTCGGTGCAGCCTTTTCAGCAGCAGCCGGAGCAGCTGCGTCAGCAGCCGGGGCGGAGGCTTGAGCGAACACACCGGTGGCGAACAGGCCGGCGATCAGAGCAGCGATCAGCTTCTTCATGGTGAATCCTTTTATAGATCAGTGAGTTAACCAACGACCCGCTAAATGAGTCATCTGCAATAACGCAGGCAGTTACAGCCGCGTTGACACGTTGTGCTGAAATTTTTGAGGTCGTATTGCGAGGGGGCATCGGCGTGTGGTGGATGGTGCGCTGCGCAAAAAAGGTGCCTGCCACCCTGATGTTTAAGACGGGTCTGATTGGACGCGCACCCAAGGGCCTTGAGAATGCGAGCGGACTTCGTTTTACCTCTGCCTCAAGCCCCACCGTGTCGCCCCCTCCGCTGTCGCATCCCCTCAAGCCTGCGCGTTTTCGTCGTCGCGATGTTTTTCTTGGCGGCGGCGCGTTGCTGGCGCTCGCCGTGGCGGCAGGGCTACGTCGCCCCGTCGAGGGGCCTGCCTCAAGCCTGGACGACTTCATGCTGGTCTCGCAGACGGTCTCCGGCATGACGCTGGACCGTCAAGTTGGTCTGCACTGTTTCGCCGCGCTCTACCAATCCGACATCCGCTTCGTGGATCACATCCGTACGCTCGCCTGGCTGGTGCGCCATTACCCCGAATTGGACGGGGCTGGCATCGCGGGGCTACTCCAAGCTGACAACCATGCGGAATTGCGCGCCGCCCTCGGCCGCTTGGTCGATGCCTGGACCACTCAAGTGGGCGCCACGCCTGCGCTGGCCGACGCCCGTGCACAGATCGAACGCCGCGCCGACGCAGACCTGCCGAGCACCTGATCCGCCGTTTTCACCATGCGCAGGACTATGGCGGATGGTGAAATTTTCCGGCATAATGCGGAATTCACTCTTGTGTCTTATATAAGAGTTGAAGTTTGTGCGGTGCATCGTGAGAGTGTCATCGCGCACCGTTAGAATCACCAGTTCATTGCAGTGCGCCGCACCGGTCAACCCAGGGCGGCGCATTGTGCTGTCAACCTCATCGTCCACCCGCTCACCTGCGGTTTGCACTGGAGTCGTCCATGTATCAACACATCAAGGTCCCGGCCGGCGAGAAGATCACCGTCAACCAAGACTTCTCCCTGAACGTCCCCGACAACCCCATCATTCCTTACATCGAGGGCGACGGCACCGGCTTCGACATCACCCCGGTGATGATCAAGGTGGTGGACGCAGCAGTTGAGAAGGCCTACGCCGGCAAGCGCAAGATCTCGTGGATGGAAATCTACGCTGGCGAGAAGTCGACCAAGGTGTACGGCCCGGACGTGTGGCTGCCGGAAGAAACCCTGCAAGTCCTGAAGGACTACGTGGTGTCCATCAAGGGCCCGCTGACGACGCCGGTGGGCGGCGGTATCCGTTCGCTGAACGTGGCGCTGCGCCAAGAGCTGGACCTGTACGTCTGCCTGCGCCCGGTGCGCTACTTCAAGGGCGTGCCTTCGCCGGTGAAAGAGCCGGAGAAGACCGACATGGTGATCTTCCGTGAGAACTCGGAAGACATCTACGCCGGCATCGAATTCGAAGCCCAGAGCGACAAGGCCAAGAAGCTGATCAAGATTCTGCAGGACGAGTTCGGCGTCAAGAAGATCCGCTTCCCGGAAACGTCGGGCATCGGCGTCAAGCCGGTTTCGCGCGAAGGCACCGAGCGCCTGGTGCGCAAGGCCATCCAGTACGCGATTGACAACGACAAGCCGTCGGTCACGATCGTGCACAAGGGCAACATCATGAAGTTCACGGAAGGTGGTTTCCGTGACTGGGCCTACGCGCTGGCACAGAAGGAATTCGGCGCCGAGCTGATCGACGGTGGCCCGTGGTGCAAGTTCAAGAACCCGAAGACGGGCAAGGAAATCATCGTCAAGGACGCGATTGCTGATGCCTTCCTGCAGCAGATCCTGCTGCGTCCGGCCGAGTACTCGGTCGTGGCGACGCTGAACCTGAACGGCGACTACATCTCCGACGCCCTGGCTGCACAAGTTGGCGGTATCGGTATCGCCCCGGGCGCGAACCTGAGCGACTCCGTTGCCATGTTCGAAGCCACCCACGGTACGGCTCCGAAGTACGCTGGCAAGGACTACGTGAACCCGGGTTCCGAAATCCTGTCGGCCGAAATGATGCTGCGCCACATGGGCTGGACGGAAGCCGCTGACCTGATCATCTCGTCGATCGAGAAGTCGATCCTGTCGAAGAAGGTCACGTATGACTTCGCCCGCCTGCTGGAAGGCGCGACCCAAGTGTCGTGCTCGGGCTTCGGTCAGGTGATGATCGACAACATGTAAGCACGTCGCTCGCGGCTTCGGCCGTGAGGGATGTGAAAAACCCCGGCAGCTTCGGCTGGCCGGGGTTTTTTGTTGCTCAGCGCTCGGCGGTTGGCAACTTCCCGACGTCTACGTCTTGGCGTCGCCGCCCAAGGTGGGCCAGGGTCTTCCGGTCTGCACAACGTCCACCAGCGCCTGTGAGGCTGCGGAATGGGTGCGCCCCTTCAGGCTGGCCATGTAGACCCCGTCACGAATCGATGGCGTGGTCAACGGGGTGAAATGTGTTTGCCGGGGGTCCAGCGTGCGCGCGACGTGGGAAGGGCAGATCGCCACACCGAGCGCGGCTTGGGCCAGCCCCAGGGCCGTTCCGATATAGCCGACTTCGTATTCGGGCGCCTGCGTGACGCCCGCGTTCAGCAAGGCCTGCGAGACCAATTGCCGAAAGGCGCTGTCACGGCTGAGCAGAATCAGCGGCTCTTGCGCGAGTTCACGCCATCGCACCTGTCGACGCTGTGCCAGGCGGTGTTCGCGGTGCACGACCACGCCGACGCGGCTGCCTTCGATGAGCGTGAGCGCGATATCGTCATCCACGGCCCCGAAGTTGCCGATGGCGAGATCGGCTTCGCCCCGGCGGACGCTCTCGAGGTTGGCGGCGGCCAATCCATCTTTGACTTGCACACGCAGCCCGGGATACTGCGCGCGCATGGCAGCGCAAACGCCCGGCATAAACCCTGCCGCCAGCATTGGCGTGACCGCCACGGTCACGATGCCCTTCCGCTTGAGCCCCAGATCACGTACCGAACCCAGGCCACTTTCCAGATCGCGCAACACGCGTTGGGCGACGGGTAATAGATCGCGGCCGGCAGCGGTGATGTTCACGCTGCGTGTGGTGCGGTCAAACAAACGCGCGTCCACTTCGCTCTCCAACTCGCGCACGAGTGCACTCAGGGCGGATTGCGTCAGGTGCATCTGCTTGGCCGCTGCGGTAAAGCTTTCTGTCTCGGACAGCACGACGAAGGCTTGTAGCTGGCGCAGCGTGACGTTGGCGCGTGTCCAAGTGGAGGCTGTGAATGCGCCTGTTGCGGGGTTCGATGGAAGACCGCTCATAAGATGAGGCATCAGTTGATGACCAGAGAGACGCGACGATACCTCAATGGCCCGCCGAGCCGGCCTTTCGGGTGTGCGCCGCATTGATAAAGCCAGGTGCTGAATCGATGAGAAAAATGCGTTTGTGGGTCGGAGGAAGTGCCGGTCAAATGGCGACATCCTTTGCTCTGCCCCATGCGATCGATGCCATCTCGCCGCACACCACCGCCGCTACGCGTTGCCCTGATCGGCCGGGGCACCATTGGATCGGCGTTACGCGAGGCGCTGCGGGGCATCCCCGAGCAAGCCATGATTTGCGGGACGTTGGTGCGGACAGCGTCGGCAGCGGACGACGGCTACTGCACGTCACTGGACGCACTCCTGGAGCGCCAGCCTGACGTGGTGGTGGAGTGTGCCGGCCATCAGGCGGTGGACGCCTACGCCGAGCAAGTCCTGAAGGCGGGACATGACATGCTGCTGGTGTCTGCGGGCGCGCTGGCAGATGCCGCACGGTACGCCCGGCTGCGTGTGGCGGTGGAGCACAGCGGCAGCCAGTTGCTGGTGGCATCTGGCGCGGTCGGTGGGCTCGATATTTTGACCGCCGCGCGCCGTGCTGGCCTGCACCGGGTCCACTATCGCTCGCGCAAGCCGCCGGCGGCCTGGCAGGGCACGTCGGCTGAAGACCATGTCAACCTGAGCGCATTGACAGCACCCCACGCGTTCTTCCACGGGTCGGCTCGGGCTGCGGCGCTGCAGTACCCCAAGAACGCGAATGTGGCCGCCACGATTGCGTTGGCCACCCTCGGTTTCGACGAGACCCAGGTGGAGCTGATGGCAGACCCCGGGGTGGACTGCAACGTGCACGAAATTCTGGCGGACGGCGTCAGCGGGCGCATCAGCTTTCGCATCGAAGGACGGGCAGCGCCCGGCAACCCAAAAACCTCCATGGTGACGGCCCATAGTCTGGTCAACACACTCCTGACCCGCACCGGTGCATTATTGGTTTGAGTTTGGGTATTAATAAAGATTAATAATAAAACCTATCTGCATATTTTTATGTGTAGGGCAGTGATATATCGGATGATGCAACGCCGTGCGTATTGATGTGAGAATGCAGATATTAAAATTATTCAGTTGCAGTCACCCTGTTTGATAAGGCAAATTTCGGCCCCCGATCCCGATTAAGCAAGGCACTCCCGAATATTGAAATGGGGCATGTCTCGCAGATGATCGTTGTGTGGAAAGGGTTTGTAGGGCGATCCCACGCTGATGGCGGTCCGCCTTTTCCTTGAGATTCGCCGCTGGCCATCCGCTGCGGCCACATTCTCAAAAATAATCAATTATCCCGATAAGCGTATCCCAGGTGATTTTCACCTTGGGAGGCCGATATTTATCTACTCAGGACGAATTCATCCTATGAAATTCGATGTACTGGTCGTTGGCGAAGGGTTGGCTGCACTCACGATGTTGCTGCATTTGCCGCCTACGCTGAAAGTCGGCGTGATTTCCCGCAACAAGCATGACGAGCCGTCGAGCTACTGGGCGCAAGGCGGGATCTCGGCGGTGTTTTCCCTGGACGACGACCACGAGAAACACGTTCAGGACACCCTGGCAGCTGGCGACGGCCTGTGCGATGAAGTCGCCGTGCGCGAGATTGTGGGCGAGGGTACCAGCGTGCTGACATGGCTCATTGACCAAGGTGTGCCCTTCACGCGCGAAGACGGCGAAATCCATTTGACGCGAGAGGGCGGACACAGCGCGCGCCGCGTTGCGCATGTCGACGACATGACCGGGCGCGGCATCATGCGCACCCTGCAGGCCAAAGTTGCGCTGCTGCCGAATGTCACCTGGATTCGCCAGTGTGAAGTGGTGGAGGTGATCTCGAATGGCGAGGCGGTCAGTGGTGTGGTGGCCGAAAGCCTGGTGGATGGCGACGTCACGGTGTTCAGCGCGCCGATCGTCGTGCTGGGGACCGGCGGACTCACCGGGCTGTACCAATACGCCACCAACCCGCACGCCAGCAAGGGCGAGGCGATCGCCATGGCGTGGAGGGCAGGGGCATCGGTCGAGAACCTGGAATTCGTTCAGTTCCACCCGACCGCGTTCCAGTTTGAGGGCCGCGTCATCAGCCTGATTACAGAAGCGGTTCGCGGTGAAGGCGGGCTGCTGTACAACGTGGCCAACGAACGCTTCATGCCGCGCTACTCCAGCCAACTGGAGCTTGCACCGCGCGATATCGTGGCGCGCGCCATCTACTCCGAAATGCAGGCGCATGGTGCGTCCTACGTCTGGCTCGACATCACGCATCAGGGCAAGGATTTTGTCGAGCAGCATTTCCCCAATCTGGTGGAGATCACGAAAGCCTACGGCTGCGATCTCGCCACGCACCGCGTTCCGGTGTCACCTGCGGCGCACTACACCTGCGGCGGCGTGGCGGCGGACGTCCGCGGACGAACCAGCGTCAAAGGGCTGTATGCCATCGGTGAGGTCTCGAACTCCGGTCTGCACGGGGCCAACCGGCTGGCCAGCAATTCGCTGCTGGAATGCGTGGTCATGGGCAAGGCGTGTGCTGAGGCCGTCAGTGGCGAGGTCGGTCCGACCACCCGCGCGCATGTCGCGCTGCCGACGGTGATCGAGACCCCGTTCCAGCCGAACTTGCTGTCGGAATTGCGCTGCATTCTTTGGAATCACGCCGGCATTGTGCGAAGCGACGCAGGCATTGCGCGTGGCGTGCAGAACATCGAGCGCCTGAACGACAACCCGCCGAGCGTCCTGCCGTACGGCCAGGCATTGCGTGCCCGCAACATTTACGACGCCGCTCACCTGATCTTGCGCAGCGCCGCGCTCCGCAAGGAATCGCGCGGCGGGCATTTCAATACCGACCACCCTGCAAAAGCCGCGCCGCAGACGACCCGGATCGACGGTGAATGTCTGAACTTCTGGGCACACCGCGAAGACTCGGCCAGCGAGGCCCAACTCGCTACCGCCTGACTCGCCTGACAACCCGCGAGGGGAGGCCGCTGCGCGGCTTTCTCCTCCATTCCATTTGCGGTGCATTTCTATGCTATTTGGCTTTTTCTTGTTGGCCGGCGGGGTCGCTGGCTTCTTTGCGGGCATGTTTGGCATTGGCGGCGGCGCGATCGTCATCCCGATCCTTGTGCACGTGTATCGCTCCAACGGCATGGAGATGACCGAAGCGATTCGTCTGGCCTTCGGTACATCGCTCGCGACGATGGCGTTTACGGGGCTGTCTTCCTTCTTGAGCCACAGCAAACGCGGCAACGTCGACTATGCGTGGCTTAAAAAGCTGGCGGTGCCGGCGGGTATCGGTGCGTTGGTGGGTGGCCTGATTGCCTCTCGCGTACCAGGTGGTTGGCTGGCGCTCGGGCTGTCGCTGATGCTGGGCTACTTCGGCATCAAGCTCCTGGTGCAGAGGAGTGACGCGATTGCCGTGTGGCCGTGGCTGGAAAAGCTGCGCTACGTCGCGGGCTTCTTCTCTGGCCTGACGTATTCGCTGGCCGGCATGGGCGGCGCCTCCGTGGTCACGTTCTATTTGACGAAGGTCGGGCTGTCGCTACGCACGGCGATTGGCACCGCAACCGGTGTGTTGCTGCCCACGTCGGTGGGAGCCATCATCGGCTTTGGGCTGACGGCCGGCATGCCGCACGACTGGCGCTGGGGCTACATCGATTTGCGTGCGCTCATTGCGCTGAGCGTGTGTTCGGTCATCGCCTCGAAACTGGGCGTCAAGACGGCAGCCCGGATGCCGATCGCCCTGCTGAGAAAAGGCTTTGGCTTTTTCATGTTTGCGCTGGCAGGCAAAACGTTGCTGGCGACGATGGTCTGAACGATCGACCGCCCGCGGCTCTGGCCGTGATGGACGACAAAACCCCGGCAGCTTCGGCTGGCCGGGGTTTTTTGTGCGCCGCGATCGACAATTCACTCGGAAAAAGCGTTTGTCAGTCACTTCAGCCCTGACTAGACTGGTTTTTCATGTGACTTCATGTGACTTTTTGGCCGCCCAATCGATTGCCCGACCTGTGAGCCCCAACGACCGCCGACTCGTCCGCCATTTGCTCATCGTCGTCACCCTTAAGGTGGCGGTGTTGGCTGCGCTGTGGTGGGTGTTCGTGCGGGACGTCCGCGTGCCGGTCGATGCCGAGCGGGCCGCTGATCGTCTTGGCGTGACACCACCAGCGCAGGGAGGGCATCCGTGATATCCGAGCATTTGGTCGATCTATCCAGGCTGCAGTTTGCGGCCACGGCGCTGTACCACTTCCTGTTCGTGCCGCTCACGCTGGGCATAGTCTGGCTGCTGGTGATCATGGAAAGCGTCTACGTGATGACCGACAAGGTCGTCTGGAAGGACATGACGCGCTTCTGGGGCAAGCTGTTCGGTATCAACTTTGCCCTGGGTGTGACGACGGGTATCACGCTCGAATTCCAGTTCGGTACCAACTGGGCGTACTACTCGCACTACGTGGGCGACATCTTCGGCGCGCCGCTGGCCATTGAAGGGTTGATGGCGTTCTTCCTGGAATCCACCTTCATCGGCCTGTTCTTCTTTGGGTGGGATCGCCTGTCCAAGACGCAGCACCTGCTGGTGACGACGCTCATGGCGATCGGCACCAACCTCTCCGCGCTGTGGATCCTGATCGCCAATGGCTGGATGCAGAACCCGGTGGGCGCCGACTTCAACTGGCAGACCATGCGCATGGAGATGTCGGATTTCTGGGCGGTGGTCTTCAACCCCGTGGCGCAAGCGAAGTTTGTGCACACCGTGTCGGCCGGTTACGTGACCGGCGCGATGTTCGTGCTGTCGATTTCGAGCTGGTATCTGCTGCGCGGGCGCGATGTGGAGTTTGCGCGCCGCAGCTTCCGCGTGGCCGCGGCGTTCGGCTTGGCCAGTGTCTGCTCGGTGATCGTGCTGGGCGATGAATCCGGCTACACCGTGGGCGAAGCCCAGGAAACCAAGATGGCCACCATCGAGGCCATGTGGGAGACCGAGCCCGCGCCGGCCAGCTTCAATGTGATCGCGTCCATCAACGAGCGTGAGCAGAAGAACAACTGGGCCGTCGAGATCCCATGGGTGATGGGCCTGATCGGTACGCGCTCGGTGTCCAAGCAGATTCCGGGCATTCATGAGATCAAGAAACGCAACCGAGGCCGCATTCTGAGCGGCATCGAGGCCGTGGCGGCGCTGGAAACCCTGCGCAAGCATCCGGACGACGCGCCGGCACATCAGACGTTGCAGATCCATCAGCAAGACCTGGGCTTCGGCCTGCTGCTCAAGAAGTACGTGGCCGACGTGCGGCAGGCTACGCCCGAGATGATCGACAAGGCGGTCAACGACACCGTGCCGCGCGTGTGGCCGATGTTCTGGAGCTTCCGCGTCATGGTCGGGCTGGGCTTTCTGATGCTGGCGCTGTTTGGGCTGTCGTTCTGGAGCACGCTGCGGCCGCAGCGCAAGGCGCCGGCCTGGTTGCTGCGCTGGGCGCTGTGGATGCTGCCCGCGCCGTGGATTGCTGCAGAACTCGGCTGGGTGGTGGCGGAGTATGGCCGTCAGCCCTGGACGATCTACGGCGTGCTGCCCACGCACCTGAGCGTATCGACGCTGTCCGAGGCCAGCCTCTACGGCTCGCTGGCAGGCTTCATCGGTTTCTACACGCTGCTGCTGATCGCCGAGATGTACCTGATGGTGAAGTTCGCCCGTCAGGGCCCCGGCAGCCTTGGCACTGGGCGCTATCAGTTCGAACCCACCCACGCTTGAGGAGGACGACATGCTCGACTATCCAACCCTCAAGGTCATCTGGTGGCTGCTCATCGGCGTGTTGCTGATCGGCTTTGCCATCATGGACGGACACGACATGGGCGTCGGCACGCTGCTGCCCTTTGTCGGCAAGACCGACGATGAGCGCCGCGTTGCCATCAACACCATCGCCCCGCACTGGGACGGCAACCAGGTCTGGTTCATCACCGGCGGTGGCGCGATCTTCGCGGCGTGGCCATTGGTGTATGCCACGGCATTCAGCGGCTTCTACTGGGCGATGCTGGCGGTACTGTGGGCGCTGTTCTTCCGGCCCGTCGGGTTTGACTACCGCAGCAAGATCCACAACGCCACGTGGCGCAAAGCGTGGGACGTGGGGCTCTTCATCGGGGGCGCGGTGCCGCCGCTGATCTTTGGCGTGGCGTTCGGCAATCTGCTGCAGGGCGTGCCGTTCCATTTCGACAGCTTCATGGTGGTGACGTACACCGGCACGTTCTGGCAACTGCTAAACCCGTTTGCCATCCTCACGGGCGTGGTGTCGAGCGCGATGATCACCATGCACGGCGGCATCTACCTGGCGCACCGCACCGAGGGCCTCATCCAGCAACGCGCCATCCGCGCTGCAACCGGGGCCGCCATCGTGGCAGTGGTGGCCTTCATCGCGGCCGGCGCGTGGTTGCGCTGGGGTGGCATCGAGGGCTATGTCATCAGCTCGGCCATCGACCCGGCCGGGGTGTCGAACCCGATGGCGAAGACGGTGGTGCGCGCCGCTGGCGCGTGGTGGCACAACTATCAAGTGCAGCCGCTGCTGTGGTTGCTGCCGATCATCGGCGTGGTGGGTGCGCTGCTGGCGGTGCGGCTGGCACGGGCAGGGCGTACGTTGGTGGCATTCGTGCTGTCGTCGCTGTCGCTGGTGGGCATCATCGCCACGGCAGGGGCGTCGATGTTCCCGTTCGTCCTGCCGTCCTCCAGCATGCCGGCCGCGAGCCTGACCGTGTGGGACAGCGTGTCCAGCCACTTCACGCTGGGTCTCATGTTCTGGGCGGCGCTGATCTTCACGCCCATCGTGTTGGCTTACACCAGCTGGTGCTACCGCGTCATGCGCGGCAAGGTGACGGTCGCCCATATCCGGGCCAACGAGCATTCGGTCTACTGACCCAGGGAGGACATGACATGTGGTACTTCACTTGGGTTCTGGGCGTCGGCTTTGCAGTGTTGCTGGCCGTGCTGAATGCGATGTGGGGCGAGGTGAGCGATGCCCGCGCAGCCGGCACCACCGCCGACGAGGACCGCGCGTGAGCCCCGCAGACAAGCCGCGCTTGCACCCGGCCAGCCTGGCTGCCGGGTTGCTCGTCATGGCGGTGGGCACGGTCTATCCGTACATCGCAGCCAACCGCGCGGGGCACGCCGATCACACGCTCGCCATGCTGCTGTTCTGGGCGATGAGCGCAGGGCTGGTACGCGGCGTGGGGTTTGTTCCCCAGCACAAGGTGTGGCGCGTGGTGTTTTCCGGGTGGTCTTGCGCGCTGGCCTTGGCGCTGTTCGGGCTCCTGCGCGCGTTCGGATGATGCGCTAGCGTGGCAGCCGCGTCGTCCGGGCGGCTGGCGATTCAGACGCGCGGCCGCGCAACGCATCGCGCAGATGCCGCACACCGCGCCATAGCTTGGGCAACAGCCACACCGACACCAGCAGCAATAGCCCCAGCACCACCAGAAACGCGACGGGCAGGAAAAACGCCATCAGCAAACCACTGGTGGCCGCCACGTCTTCACTGAACGACGCCACCCAGTTCGAGAACGGCTCGGGCGATGTATTGATCAGCGCACGGGTGCCCGCCTTCGTGGCATGTGCGGTTCCAGCCAGCGTGCCGCCAATCAGCCCAGCCGCCACCATCCACTGCGGATCAAGCTGGCCGAACGCCGCTGCCGCCAGAATGGCGCCCGCCGGCACGCGAATGACCGTCTGGATGCCGTCCCACACCGAGTCAAAGCCCGGAATCTTGTCTGCCAGAAATTCCGCCACGGCCAGTACGCCGGCCAAGCCGATCACCCACCACGATTCCAGCATCTGCAAGCCCGGCGGCAAATGCAGCCAGCCCGCGCGTCCCAGCATGCCGGCGGCAAACACGGCCAGATAGAGGCGAAATCCGCTGGTCCAGGACAAACCTGCGGCCAGCGCAGCGGTTTCAAGCATGCGGTTCCTTGGCGAGCTTCCCGTAGTGATTCACCGTAGTGCAATCCGCACGGAAATGACATGTTGCGTGCGGTGAGATGTCGCCGTCATTGTCCTGCGCCAGGGCAACAAAAAACCCGGCATGTCGCCGGGTTTTTTGCATTTGGGCACCGCCGCCGAAGACAGGGTGCCCTACAACACCAATCAGGCAGCCTGGATATTGGTGGCCTGCTTGCCCTTCGGGCCCTGCGTCACTTCAAACTGCACGCGCTGACCTTCCTTGAGCGTCTTGAAGCCGGCCATCTGGATCGCCGAGAAGTGTGCGAACAACTCTTCGCCACCTTCGTCAGGCGAGATGAAGCCGAAACCCTTGGCGTCGTTGAACCACTTAACCGTACCAATTGCCATGAAAACCCCTCCGTGGAAACACAAGTCCGAGCCGGGAAGGTTTGCCTGTCGTGGCAGTGGCAGAGCGGTACCGCAGCGATCGCCAAGCCGCGCCTGGGGCACGACAAAAGGCGCGGTCGGAACCGCGCCTCCAGCGATTGGTCTTCTTGTGGCAAAACGCCACAACCTGGAGCGGTTGTCGATCTGTCGTCGACTGGTGTGAGGCCTCCCGGGCTCACCATTCATGAGGCGCGATGCCAACGGTTTGCGGGGCAGTGGCGCGCACATGTTGAATTCGATTGTTCGAGGAAAGTCACAGACTGTCAAGGCTGCCGAAGGTGGGTTTGTGGCGAAAAACGGTCAGTTTTTGAAGAGGTTTTGCTCGAAATCGGCCGGATCGTCCCTATTTGCGGAAAACGGTTGAACGCGCGATGTGCCGATACCCCCTTGATCGCCCTGGGCGCGTGTCTTGCGCCCAGCAGCAGGCAGATCGGCATGCGTTCGTCCAAACCGTTTGTAGACCTTGAACTCGGCGTTATTTCCCCAAATTGCGAATGCGAAAGGAGTGGTTAGAATAAGACCATGGCAATCCGGCAAGCGACCACTCCACAACACGATGCAGGCACCGTCCTGGAGCGGAAAGAGCAAGCGCTCAAACCGCCCGCGATGTACAAGGTGCTACTGCTCAACGACGACTACACCCCGATGGAATTCGTCGTGATGATCCTTCAGCAATATTTCAGCAAAGACCGGGAGACTGCCACGCAGATCATGCTGACTGTGCATCGGGAAGGTAGGGGCGTGTGCGGTATCTACACCCGGGATATCGCCGCGACGAAAGTGGAATTAGTATCAACCCATGCACGGCAAGCGGGTCACCCGCTGCAGTGCGTGATGGAGGAAGCATGATCGCGCAAGAACTGGAAGTCAGCCTGCACATGGCGTTTGTTGAAGCCCGCCAGGCTCGCCACGAATTCATTACGGTGGAGCACCTGCTGCTTGCGCTGCTGGACAACCCGACGGCCGCGGAGGTGCTGCGCGCCTGCGCCGCCAACATCGAAGACCTCCGCACGCATCTGAAGAACTTCATCGCCGACAACACCCCGGTGGTGCCCGGCACGGACGAGGTGGACACGCAACCCACGCTGGGCTTCCAGCGTGTGATCCAGCGCGCCATCATGCACGTGCAGTCCACCTCCAACGGCAAGAAAGAGGTGACGGGCGCGAACGTGCTGGTCGCCATCTTCGGCGAGAAGGATTCGCACGCGGTGTACTACCTCCAGCAACAGGGCGTGACCCGGTTGGACGTCGTCAACTTCATCAGTCACGGCATCCGCAAGGATCAGGCAGAACCGGCCAAGCACGGTGACGCCAACCCCGAAGGCGAAGCTGGCGACGGCAAGGAAAGCCCGCTGGAGCAGTTCACCCAGAACCTGAATGCGCTGGCCAAGGCAGGCAAGATCGATCCGCTGATCGGCCGCGAGCAGGAAGTCGAGCGCGTGGTGCAGGTGCTGTGCCGCCGTCGCAAGAACAACCCGCTGCTGGTCGGCGAGGCGGGTGTCGGCAAGACGGCCATCGCGGAAGGCCTGGCATGGCGCATCACCAAGGGCGAAGTGCCGGACATCCTTGCGAAGTCCGTCGTCTACTCGCTGGACATGGGCGCGTTGCTGGCCGGTACCAAGTACCGCGGTGACTTTGAACAACGCCTGAAGGGCGTGCTGAAGTCGCTCAAGGACAACCCCAACGCGATCCTGTTCATCGACGAGATCCACACGTTGATCGGTGCGGGCGCTGCTTCGGGCGGCACGCTGGACGCGAGCAACCTGCTCAAGCCGGCGCTGTCCTCAGGTGCGCTCAAGTGCATCGGCGCGACCACGTTCACGGAATACCGCGGCATCTTCGAGAAAGACGCAGCGCTGTCCCGCCGCTTCCAGAAGATCGACGTGGTGGAGCCGTCCGTAGACCAGACCGTGCAGATTCTGCGTGGGCTGAAGTCGCGCTTTGAAGAGCACCACGGCGTGAAGTACGCATCGTCGGCGCTGACCGCTGCGGCGGAACTGTCGGCACGCTTCATCACCGACCGCCACCTGCCGGACAAGGCGATCGACGTGATCGATGAAGCGGGTGCGGCGCAACGCATCCTGCCGAAGTCGAAGCAGAAGAAGACGATCGGCAAGAGCGAGATCGAAGACATCGTCTCGCGCATCGCCCGCGTCCCACCGCAAAGCGTGTCGCAGGATGATCGCAGCAAGCTGCAGACGCTGGAGCGCGATTTGAAGTCGGTCGTGTTCGGGCAGGACCCGGCCATCGACGCGCTGGCTTCGGCCATCAAGATGTCGCGTGCCGGCCTGGGCAAGACGGACAAGCCGATCGGCTCGTTCCTGTTCAGCGGCCCGACCGGCGTGGGCAAGACGGAAGTCGCCAAGCAGCTCGCTTTCATCCTCGGCATCGAGCTGATCCGCTTCGACATGTCGGAGTACATGGAGCGCCACGCGGTGAGCCGGCTGATCGGCGCGCCTCCGGGCTACGTGGGCTTCGACCAGGGCGGCTTGCTGACGGAGGCCGTGACCAAGAAGCCGCACTGCGTGCTGCTGCTGGATGAAATCGAGAAGGCGCACCCGGACATCTTCAACATCCTGCTGCAGGTGATGGACCACGGCGCGCTGACGGACAACAACGGCCGCAAGGCGGATTTCCGCAACGTGATCATTGTCATGACGACCAACGCGGGCGCCGAGACGATGAACAAGGCGACCATCGGCTTCACCACGACGCGCGAACAGGGCGACGAGATGGCCGACATCAAGCGCATGTTCACGCCGGAGTTCCGCAACCGTCTGGATGCGACCATCAGCTTCCGCTCGCTGGATGAGGAAATCATCATGCGCGTGGTGGACAAGTTCCTCATGCAGTTGGAAGAGCAGTTGCACGAGAAGAAGGTGGACGCCATCTTCACCGAGAAGCTGCGCCGCTTCCTGGCGAAGAAGGGCTTCGACCCGCTGATGGGTGCACGCCCGATGCAGCGCCTGATCCAGGACATGATCCGCAAGGCGCTGGCCGACGAGTTGCTGTTCGGCAAGCTCACCAACGGCGGCAAGGTGATCGTGGATCTGGACGATGCCGATGCGGTGAAGCTGGAGTTCTCCGAGAACGAAGCGCCGCCGGCACCTGCACAGGAAGAAGCGGAAGCCTGACGAGTCTGTCGCTCCAAACAAAACGGCCCGGAACTTATCCCGGGCCGTTTTTTATTGCGTAGACGCTACTTAGTGGCGGCCAGTGCTGCCGAAGCCACCGGCACCGCGCTCGCTCTCGGCAAAGTCGTCGACGATGTTCAGCTCGGCTTGCACCACCGGCACGATCACGAGCTGCGCAAGGCGCTCCATCGGGTTGAGCACGAAGGCTGTGTTGCCGCGGTTCCACGTGCTGACCATGAGCTGACCCTGGTAATCCGAATCGATCAGGCCGACCAGGTTGCCCAGCACGATGCCGTGTTTGTGGCCCATGCCAGAGCGCGGCAGGATCAACGCCGCGTAACCCGGATCAGCCAGGTGGATGGCCATGCCGGTCGGGATCAGGTGCGTGGTGCCGGGCTCAATGGTGAGCGGGGCGTCGACGCAGGCGCGCAGGTCCAGCCCGGCGCTGCCGGTGGTGGCGTACTGCGGTAGCTGTTCGTGCAGGCGGGCGTCGAGGATCTTGACGTCGAGTTTCATGCGGGGCAGGCCGAAGATGGATTGGCTGAGGTGACGGAAGCCGGAGATGGTAGCGCAAACGCCTCGGCCAGCAGCTCGTACGAGCGCATGCGGGCCTTGTAGCTGGGCGCGACGGTCAGCACGATCAGTTCGTCGGCGACGAAGCGTTCCTTGAGCGCGTGCATTTGGTCGGCGATCGATTCCGGTGTGCCGATGATGCTGCGCGGGCGCTCGCGCATGACGATGGCTTGGTCGCGCTCGGTGTAGACGTGCGCTTCGCCTTGTTCGACGGTCGGGATCGGGCCGTTCGCGCCGAGCGCCATTTGCACGCGGCGCAGGTCGACGGCGGCTTCATAGCGGCGGGCTTCCGCGTCCGTATCGGCTGCAATCACGAAGATGGCAGCGGCGCTGTATGGGCGCGCGTCGAAGCCGGGTTCAAAGTCCGTGCGGTATTGCTGCGCGACGATGTGGCCGACGTGCGGGTTGATGAAGTGCGCGAACGCGAAGCGGATGCCGAGACGTGCCGCCAATGCGCCGCCAAAATCGCTGGAGCCGAGCACCCACAGTTCCGGCTTCGTATCGATCTCGGGTTGCAGGAGGACGCCGTAGGCCGGGTGGTCGGACGGCAGCGTGCCGGTCAGGTGCCAGATCAATTCCTGCACCTGCTGCGGGAAGATGTCGCCGCGGTTGTAGTCGCCCATGGCGACGGCTTGCGCGGTGCGCATGTCGCCGCCGGGTGCGCGACCGACGCCCAGGTCGATGCGGTTCGGGAACAGCGCCTCCAGCAAACGGAACTGCTCGGCCAGCTTGAACGGGCTGTAGTAGGGCAGCATCACGCCGCCGGAGCCCACGCGCAGGTGCTGCGTGGCGCTCGCCACGCGGGCAATCATCACTTCCGGCGCAGGGTTGCTGACGCCGCGCAGGCCGTGGTGCTCGGCGCACCAGTAGCGCGTGTAGCCGAGGGAATCGGCGAGCTGTGCCAGGTCGACCGTCGCGGCAATCGCGTCGCGCGCGCTGTGGCCGTAGATGACCGGGCTTTGGTCGAGAACGGATAGGCGGATTGGTGCGCTCATGGCCGCGCTCCGTGCACGCGGTCGGCGATGGCGGCGACGATCTGCCGCGCGAGCGTCAGCTTGTCAGCGCGCGGCAGGTGGGTGATGCCCTTGGCGTCGAACAGCGCGACTTCGTTGTCGTCGCGGCCGAAGGTTTTCTGACCGAGATTGCCGACCAGCAGCGGAATGCCTTTCTTCTGGCGCTTGGCTTCGCCAAATTCTTCGAGCCGCTCGGTCTCGGCCGCAAAGCCCACGCAGAACGGTGCGTTCGGGCGGCGAGCAACACCAGCCAGGATGTCCGGGTTCTGCGTGAATGTCAGGGCCGGTACGTCGGAGTCGTTCTGCTTCTTGAGTTTGTTCTCGGCGGCTTGCGCGACACGCCAGTCGGCCACGGCGGCCACGGCGATGAAGATGTCGTTCTTGCTCGCATCCAGTTCACGCATCACCGTGTCGTGCATCTGCTGGGCGGTCTGCACGTCGATACGCAATACGCCTGCGGGCGTGTTCTGGTGACAGGGTCCAGCGACCAGCGTGACTTCCGCACCGGCCTGCGATGCGGCACGCGCCAGCGCAAAGCCCATCTTGCCGCTCGATAGATTCGTGATGCCGCGTACTGGGTCGATCGGCTCGAAGGTCGGGCCGGCCGTCAGCAGCACGCGGTGGCCGCGCAGCAGCTTGGGTTGGAAGAAGCCAATGAGCCGCTCGACGATGTCTTCCGGCTCCAGCATGCGGCCGTCGCCGACTTCGCCGCAGGCCTGATCGCCGGCGTCGGGGCCGAGCAGGGTGACGTCATCGGCGCGCAGTTGGGCGGCGTTGCGCTGCGTGGCAGGCGCGGCCCACATCTGCCGGTTCATGGCGGGGGCGACCAGCAGCGGGCAATCGCGCGCGATGCACAGCGTGGAGAGCAGATCGTCGGCCATGCCATGCGCAAGCTTGGCGAGGAAATCCGTCGATGCCGGGGCGATGACGATGGCGTCGGCCTCACGCGAGAGGTCGATGTGCGCCATGTTATTGCCGATGCGGTTGTCCCATTCCGACGTGAAGACCGGGCGGCCCGAAAGCGCCTGCATCGTCACCGGCGTGATGAAGTGCGTGGCGGCGTCGGTCATGACCACCTGCACGGTGGCGCCGGCCTTGGTCAGCAGCCGCACCAGTTCGGCCGACTTGTAGCACGCGATGCCGCCGGTCAGGCCGAGCACGAAATGTTTGCCTTGCAGTTCCATAAGTGTCCGCCCGGGATGGCGGTTGATGCGGGAAGTGTGGCGATGATACCGGCTTGGCCTCCGGCGCGTTCACACGAGGCTCAAAGCCCTGATGGCGACGTGTAAAGCTCCAACGATGGGGTTCAGAGCTCCGACATTGCTGAAAAAAGCAGCATCGTCGGACCTCCATCGCCTCAACGTTGATGAAAAAAGCGGCAGCGATGGAGCACTGAGCATCATCGATGCTGAAAAAAGCATCAACGGTGGAGCCTGAGGGGTCCGGCGACGCCCCTTTTAGGTGCATGCGCGGGGCTCGGAGGTCCGTTGATGAAGCTCAGAGCCTCGACGATGAAGGTCAGCGGTCCGGCGACGGCTCTTTTGGGGCCGCGTGTGGGCTAAATCCGGTCGACCGCCGCGCAGGCAAAACAAAACCCTCGCGCCAGGCGAGGGTTTGTCGGGGTGGCGAGCGATCGGTTATCGCCGCACGCGCCGCAGCTCATCCACAATCAGCAGCACCGCACCGATGGAGATGCCGCAGTCCGCCACGTTGAAAGCTGGCCAGTGGTAGTTGTGCAGGTAGATATCCAGGAAGTCCACCACGTGGCCGTAGATGACGCGGTCGATCACGTTGCCCAGCGCGCCGCCCAGAATGAGCGCCAGCGCGAAGCAGAACATCTTCTGTCCGCTGTGCCGCTTGAGCAGCCAGATGATGAACACCGCCGCCGCCACGCCCAGGCCTGTGAAGAACCAGCGCTGCCATCCGCCCGCTGCCGCGAGGAACGAGAACGCCGCGCCCCGGTTATAGGCCAGCACGAGGTTGAAGAACCCGGTGATGGGGCGCGATTCGCCGTAGGTGAAGGTCTTGAGGATGGCGACCTTAGTCAACTGGTCCAGCAGGATCCAGATGACGGCCAGGCCCAGCCACGGGCCCAGCCCATGGCCACCGCCACCGCTCTTCTTCAACCCGACCGATTTGCTCTTGCCGTTGTTACGCGTCGCCATTTATGCCGCGCTCCGTTGTTCACCGGCGCCGAACAGATTGTCGGTGCAGCGCTTGCAGAGGGTCGGGTGGGCGTGGTCGTGGCCGACGTCAGCGCGGTAGTGCCAGCAGCGTTCGCACTTGGCGTGCGTTGACGGCACCACGCTGATGAGCAGATCGCCGCCCTCCGGCGCGCGTTCCAGCTTGGCGGCCGACGTGATCAGCACAAAGCGGAGGTCGTCGCCCAGGCTCGCCAGCGCGTCGTACACCGTGTCACCGGCGGAGACCGTCACTTCCGCCTGCAGCGACGAGCCGATCTTGCCGTCGACGCGCAGCGTTTCCAGTTGCTTGGTCACTTCGCCGCGCACGTTGCGGATGGCGGCCCACTTCTCCAGCAGCGCGCTGGCGCCTTGCGGCATCGGGGCGTCGTAGTAGGTGCTGGTGAAGATGGTGTCGGTGTGCTCGGTGCCGTGCGCGAACACCTGCCACGCTTCTTCGGCCGTGAACGACAGGAACGGCGCCATCCAGTGCAGCATCGCCTGGGTGATGTGATACAGCGCGTTCTGAGCCGAGCGGCGCGCCACGGAATCCGGCGCCGTGGTGTACAGGCGGTCCTTCAGCACGTCGAGGTAGAAGCCGCCCAGGTCTTCCGAGCAGAACGTCTGCAGCTTGGCGACCACCGGGTGGAATTCGTACACGTCGTAGTGCGACAGCACTTCCTTCTGCAGCGCGTCCGTCATCGCCACGGCGTAGCGGTCGATTTCGAGCCATTGCTCGGTCGGCAGCGTGTGCTTGGCGTGGTCGTAATCCGTCAGGTTGGCGAGCAGGAAGCGCAGCGTGTTGCGGATGCGGCGATAGCTTTCCACCACGCGCTTGAGGATCTCATCCGAGATGGCGAGTTCGCCCGAGTAGTCGGTCGAGGCCACCCACAGGCGGATGATCTCGGCGCCCATCTTGTTGGCGATTTCCTGCGGCGCGATCGTGTTGCCGATCGACTTGGACATCTTGCGGCCTTCACCATCCACCGTGAAGCCGTGCGTGAGCAGGCCCTTGTATGGCGGTTTGCCATACAGCATCGAGGCGGTCAGCAGCGACGAGTGGAACCAGCCGCGGTGCTGGTCCGAGCCTTCCAGGTACAGATCGGCCAGGCGGCCATCGGGCAGCTCGGCCGAGGCGTCATATAGATCGGCCGCGTGCGAGCCGCGGATGACGTGCCAGTGCGTGGTGCCCGAGTCGAACCACACGTCGAGCGTGTCGCGGTTCTTCTCGTACATGTCGGCTTCATCGCCGAGCAGCTCGCGCGGGTCGAGCGACTGCCAGGCTTCGATGCCGCTCTTTTCGATGCGCTGGGCGACTTGCTCCAGCAGCTCGGGCGTGCGCGGGTGCAGCGCGCCGGTTTCCCTGTGCACGAAGAAGGCCATCGGCACGCCCCATTGGCGCTGGCGCGAGAGCGTCCAGTCCGGGCGGTTGGCGATCATGTTGTGCAGGCGCTGCTTGCCCCACGACGGGTAGAACGCGGTGGCGTCGATGCCGGCCAGCGCCGTCTCACGCAGCGTGGCATTGCCGTCGTTGGGCTGCACGTCCATCCCCGCGAACCACTGCGAGGTGGCGCGGTAGATGATCGGTGTCTTGTGGCGCCAGCAGTGCATGTAGCTGTGCGGGTGCTTGTGTGCGTCGAATAGGTTGCCCGAGTCGCGCAGCACTTCGACGATCTTCGGATTGGCATCCCAGATCATCTGGCCGCCGAACAGCGGCAGCGTGGATGCGTACACGCCGTTGCCCATCACCGGGTTGATGATGTCGGCGTCGACCATGCCGTGCGACTTGCACGACTGGAAGTCTTCCACGCCGTATGCGGGCGCGGAGTGGACGATGCCCGTGCCGGTGTCAGTGGTCACATAGTCGCCCAGGTAGACCGGCGAGGTGCGGTCATAGCCCGCGTCCATCTTGGCGAGCGGGTGGTGGAAGCGCACGCCCGAGAGCGCCGCACCTTCGCACGTGGCCAGCACGGTGCCTTCGAGCTTCCAGCTCTGCAGGCAGGCCTCGACGCGCTCCTTGGCGACGATCACGAGGCCGCGCGTCGTATCGACCAGCGCGTATTCGATTTCCGGGTGCAGGTTCAGCGCCTGGTTGGAGGGGATCGTCCATGGCGTGGTGGTCCAGATCACGATCCAGCCCGGCTTGGCCTTGAGCACATCGGCGCCCACGTGGAAGGCGCTGGCCAGTGCGTCGATATCCGCAAACGGGAAGCCGACGTCGATCGACAGGTCGGTGCGGTCTGCGTATTCGACTTCGGCTTCCGCCAGCGCCGAGCCGCAATCAAAGCACCAGTTGACCGGCTTCAGGCCGCGGAAGACGTAGCCCTTTTCCAGGATCTTGCCCAGCGCCCGGACCTCATCCGCCTCGTTGCGGAAGTTCATGGTCAGGTACGGATCGGCCCAATCGCCCAGCACGCCCAAGCGCTCGAAGTCCACCTTCTGGCGGGCGATCTGGCCGGTGGCGTAGGCGCGCGCCTTCTCTTGCACTTCCTTGACGGGCAAGCCCTTGCCGAACTGCTTTTCGATCTGGATCTCGATCGGCATGCCGTGGCAATCCCAGCCCGGCACGTAGACGGCATCAAGCCCGGTCAGGCCGCGCGCCTTGATCACCATATCCTTGAGGATCTTGTTGACCGCGTGGCCGATGTGCAGGTCGCCGTTGGCGTATGGCGGGCCGTCGTGCAGGATGAACTTCTTCGCGCCCTTGCGCGCGGCGCGGATGGTCTTGTAGAGCTGCTTGTCCTGCCATTGCTTGACCCATTGCGGCTCGCGCTTGGGCAGATCGCCGCGCATGGGGAAGGGGGTGTCCAGCAGGTTGACCGGGTACTTGCTCTTCTCCGGCGTGGGCTTTTTGGACTTCGGGGAATCGGACATGGTGTGATGTGGGGCAGATTCGGGCAAATCGGATCGGGGCAGCGCGCCTATCAGGGCAGGGCGCGTGCGCGGCGTAGCTTTCGGGCGGCGAGTGCGTCAGCCGCCTACTGAATTCGGTCGGTAGCTGAGGTGGCGGAATTGGCAAACTGCGCGCGCCGCAGGGCTGGCGATTCGCCGTCGGCAGGCACAGCCAGGCCGAAGAAATGGCGCGCGTCGATGCAGTCCTGCGCGATGGCATCTTTCAGCGCATCGAGCGAATCGAAGCGGGCCTCGTCGCGCAGCTTCTTCATGAATTCCACGCGGACCAGCTTGCCGTAGACGCTGGCGTGGTAATCGAAGATATGCACTTCCAGCAGCACGCGGCCGGAATCATCCACGGTCGGGCGCACGCCGATGCTGGCGACGGCCGGCAGCGGTTTCTCGGCCAGCCCGTGCACCTGCACGACAAAGATGCCCGATACCGCTGGCTTTTTATGCGAGATGCGCAGGTTCAGCGTCGGGAAGCCCAGCGAGCGGCCGAGCTTCTGCCCGTGCACCACATGCCCGCTGATCGCGTAACCGTGGCCGAGCAAGCGGCGCGCGTGTTCCAGGTCACCAGCGGCCAGCGCCTCGCGCACGGCCGAGCTGGAGATGCGGATGCCGGATTCCGACACCGAGCCCATCTGCTCGACCTCGAAGCCGAACTGGGCGCCCGCTGCCTGCAGATAGGTAAAGTCGCCCGCGCGCTTGGCGCCGAAGCGGAAATCATCGCCCACCAGCAGCCAGCGCGTGTGCAGGCCGTCGACCAGCACGTTGCGCACGAACTCGTCCGGCGTCTGGCCGGCGAAATGCGCGTTGAAGTGCTCCACGACGATGCGATCGACGCCCTGTTTGCGCAGGCTTTCGAGCTTGTCGCGCAGCAGTGCGATGCGGGTGGGGGCGCGGTCCGGCATGAAGAATTCGCGCGGATGCGGCTCGAACGTCATGACCGTGAGCGGCAGCCCGCGTGCGTCGGCCGCCGCGCGTGCACGGGCCAGCAGAGACTGGTGCCCGCGGTGCACGCCGTCGAAGTTGCCGATGGTCAGCGCGCAGGGCGCGCGACTTTCGGCGTTGGGCAGGCCGCGAAAGACTTTCACGAGAGACGTTGGTGTCGAGAAAAAGGAAACGCTTGGATGCCGGATCGGGCCCGTTCGCCGCGAAAATCCAGCAAAACGCACATTATATAAGGGATTGCCCCAGCGCCTGCGCGCCTCAAGGTGTTGCGTAATTGCCCGAAGAATGTGTTCGATTGTGACGGGCTTGCGGCACAATCCGTTATTCCCTCTCTTCTTGTCGACCCTTGAACGCCCCGTTGCGCATTTTCTTCGCCAAGTTTGGGCTCGCCAGCCGCGCACCGCTTGAACTGGACGCCCGAGCCAAGCTGCTCGCGGCCGTGCATCGCGGCGCGCCCATGGGGATCGCCGCGTCGGTGGTGCTGCCCGCCCTGACGGTCGCCGCGTTCTGGGGCGCCCCCAACCGGCTGGTGCTGCTGGGCTGGTGCCTGATCATGCTGTGCCTGACGGCGTCAGGCCTGCGCTTCTATTTTGGTTACCGCTACGACCTGACCCGCATGACGCTGGCCGCGCACACCCGCAAGTGGTGGACGAGCATGCACGTCATGTCGGCAGTGGGCGGGGTGGCGTGGGGGTGCTCGGCGGGGCTCTATCTGATGTCGCCGTCGCTGGAGTTCAGCAGCCTACTGATGATCGTGATCATCGGCGTGGCGGCGGCGGCGGTGCTGTCGCAGGCGCCGGTGCCATCAAGCCTGCTGATTCTGGGGACGGGCATTCTGGCGCCGCACTTTGCGCTGGCGGAACAGGCATTTCCAGGGCACGGGCTGTACTTGCGCGGCGCGCTACTGTTCTTTGCAGCGCTGCTGACGCGGCACGCCGTGAACATCCACAACACGCTGGTGCGCGAAATCCAGCTGGAAAACGAGAGCCGCCAGCTGGCGCGCCGCTATCAGGACGAAAAGCAGCGCGCGCTGTCGGCATCGGAAGAAAAATCGCGCTTTCTGGCCGCCGCCAGCCACGACTTGCGCCAGCCGGTACACGCGATCGTGCTGCTGGTGGAGGCGCTGCGGGCGCGCAATCAGTCCGAGTCGCTGGCGCCGCTGGTGGAGCAGCTTGCCTCGGGCGCGGCCACGATCGATCTGCTGTTCCGCTCGCTGCTGGATCTGTCGAAGCTGGAGAGCCGCAAGACCTCGCCGACGCTGGAGCCGGTCGATCTTGGCGAGGTCATCACCGAGGTGGTCCAGCAGTTCATGCCGGATGCGCGCGCCAAGGGGCTGACGCTCACGTCACGCATTCCGCCGCTGCCGGTGTTCGGCATGGCCGAACCGGTGCTGCTGCGCCGGGCGCTGTTCAACCTGCTGCAGAACGCACTGCGCTACACCGAGCGTGGTGGCGTGATGGTGGCGCTGCGCGTGCGCCAGAAGTACCTGCGCATCGAGGTGTGGGACACCGGCATTGGTATTGCGCCCGAGCATCAGAAGGACATCTTCTCGACGTACTACCAGGTCGAAAACCCCGAGCGCGACCCGAGTCAGGGGCTGGGGCTGGGCCTGTCGATCTACAAGGAATGTGTGCGCCTGCTGCGCGGCACGTTTGGCGTGCGTTCGGTGCCGGGTCGCGGCTCGATGTTCTGGATGGCGCTGCGCCCCGTGCCCGCCGACATCAAAGCGCCGCTCGCTGCGGAGCCGCGCGCGCAGCAGAAGCGCGCGGTGCTCGATCAGCCGCGCTTCTCGGGCGTGGTGCTGGTGGTGGATGACGACGCGCAGATCCGCAAGGCGTGGCACGCACTGCTGGAAGCCTGGGGCGTGGAAGTGCACAGCGCCGCCGACGGCACCGCCGCCGAGCAACTGCTGTCGAAGGGCTTGCGCCCGCAGATTATCTTCTGCGATCTGCGCCTGCCTGGGAAGGAAGACGGTTTGCAGCTGCTGGAGCGCTGGCAGGTGAGCCACCCCGATGCTCATGCCGTGCTGCTGACCGGCGATCGCAACTCCGAAGCCCTGGCCCGCGCCGAAGAAGCCGGCTACCTGCTGCTCGCCAAGCCGATGGACCCGAACATGTTGCGCGTGCTGCTCAAGCGCTGGCTGCGCGGCCGCGCAGCCGAACCGCAGATCGCGTACTAGGCGAACAGACCCTAGATCAGGCGGCGCCCGTCAGGCGGAAGCGCTCCATGCGCGAAATGATCTGGATGCGCGTGCGTACGCCCAGCCGCTGCAGAATCGCCGAGACGTGTTCCTTGACGGTGTTTTCCGTCAGGCCCAGTTGGCGCGCGATGGATTTGTTCGGCAGGCCTTCCAGCAGCAGTGCCAGCACCGAGCCCTGACGCGGCGTCAGGCCCAGTTCGGCCGGCGTGATGGGGATACCGTGCGAGGCGTTGCCCTTGCCGTTGATGCCGCCCAGATCGTCTTCCGATGGGAACGACGTATCACCGCCGAAGATGCCGGCAACCGCCTTGGAAAACGCGTGCGCATCGGCGTGCTTGCCAATGAAGCCGATGGCGCCCAGGGCCTGGGCCTTGGCGACAACCTCGGGTGTGTTTTCGGCCGACATGAAGGCAAAGCGCGCTTCAGGCAGCTTGCTGCGCAGTTCGCGCATGGCATCGAAGCCGGTGCAGTCCGACAGCCAGACATCCAGTAGCACGACATCCGGGCGGACGCCGTCATCCACCAGCGCCAGCGCTTGGCGCCGGCCAATGGCCGCATGCACCTGAACTTCCGGCAAAGCTTGTGCAAGAAAGGTGGTCGTGCCAGACAAGGCGAGAGGGTGGTCGTCAACCACCAGCAGGCTACGCAGCGAGCTCGTCATTCTTATTCCCCGGTGAGGGCATTGCCCTCTTGTTGTTGTACGCGTGCCGACCCGGCGCGGGCGGTGGCGTTTCGGGCCGGGTTTGCCACCCCTGCACCGATTTGCCGTCACGGTTACCGTCCACGCGATGTTGCGGCGCACGATGAAACGAGGCGCAATGCGCGTCGGACCACCGCTGGCCGCCCTCCCGACCCCTGGGGCGCGGACAATTATGGTGTCGAGATTATCAGAGCGCGGCATCGCTCGCCAACGTTCGACCGCGCGTTTGTGCTGGTGCGGCAAGGTTTTTGCTGTTGCGCGTCGGCTAAATACCACGCTGTCGGCAAAGCCGCCTGCGAGGCCGCCGCGCGGGCGTCACTCCGCGCTGCACACCCGATTTTCATGGGGGAGTGCGGCGCACTTGATAAAATGCCGCGATGAAAAATATCGTCATTCTCATTTCCGGGCGGGGCTCCAACATGGAAGCCATCGTCCGAGCCTGTCAGGCCGAAGGCTGGCCAAGCCGCATTGCTGCTGTCATTTCTAATCGGCCCGATGCGGCCGGACTTGAATTTGCCGCCTCGCACGGCATTGCCACCGCGGTGGTTGACCACAAGGCGTTTCCTGATCGCGACAGTTTTGATGCTGCGCTGGCGCAAGCCATCGACGGCTTCTCGCCGGACCTAGTGGTGCTGGCCGGCTTCATGCGCATCCTCACGCCGGGCTTCGTCAAGCACTACGACGGGCGCATGCTGAATATCCATCCGTCGCTGCTGCCGTGCTTCCCAGGGCTGCATACGCATGAGCAGGCGCTGGCCATGGGCGTGAAAGTGCACGGAGCGACGGTCCATTTCGTGACCGCCGAGCTGGACCACGGCCCGATCGTGCTACAAGCCGCCATCGAAGTCCGCCAGGACGACACGCCCAAGACGCTCGCCGCACGCCTGTTGACGCAGGAACACGTGATCTATCCGCGTGCCGTGCGCTGGTTCGTGGAAGGGCGCCTGACCGTTGAGCAAGGCGTGGTGCGCGTGTCTCCGGATGCGTCGCAGCTTGTGATTGGCGCAGACGCGCGGGAGGCAGCATGAGTCAGGATCGTCAGCGCCCGCGCAATGGCGGCGGCAACAACAAGCGTTCGGGTTCCGGTGGTGGCGGTTGGTATCGCGCGCCGCAGGGCAAACCGGCGCAACGCAGCGCCCCGCGTCCTCGCACGGGCGTGCACGGCAGCCATTTCGAGCATCTGGACAAGGTGCTCGCGCGCCTGCTGCACTTTGCCGCGCCGGCCGACATGGTCGTCAGCCAGTACTTCCGCGAGCACCACGAACTTGGCCACCGCGAGCGCGGCATCATCGCCGAGGCGGCCTTTGCCGTCTTGCGCCGTAAGACCGAATTCGGCCAGTTTGCCGAGAGCGGTACGGGCCCCGCGCGTCGCCGCCTGGTGCTGCTTGGCCTGCTGCAGACTGCGGGCCGCGAGGCCATCGCGCCGTTTCTGAGCCCCGCTGAAGCCGAGTGGCTGGACCGCTGGGAACTGCGTGACCGCGCTGCCTTGGCGCCGCGTGTGCGCGCCAATTTGCCGGATTGGCTGTTTGATGCGCTCGTCGCGCAGCACGGCGCCGACTTTACCGAGGCGCTGGCGCAGGCTTGGTTGACGCCGGCTCCGCTGGACCTGCGCGTCAACACGCTCAAGGGCGATCGTGAGGCGGTGCTGGCGACGCTGGCAGAGGCCGGCATTGAGGGCGCTGCAGCGCCGCTGTCGCCAGTGGGCATTCGCCTGGCTGGCAAGCCCGCGCTGAACAAGCTGGAGATCTTCACCAACGGTACGGTCGAGGTGCAGGACGAGGGCAGCCAACTGCTGTGCCAATTGCTGGCGCCGAAGCGCGGCGAGATGGTGGTCGATTTTTGCGCTGGCGCGGGCGGCAAGACGCTGGCGATTGGCGCGGCGATGCGCTCGACGGGGCGCTTGTACGCCTTTGACGTGTCGGAAAAGCGTCTGTCGAACCTGGGTCCGCGCCTGGCGCGCAGCGGTTTGTCGAACGTGCATCCGAGCCGCATCGACAGTGAGCACGATGCCAAGGTCAAGCGACTGGCCGGCAAGATCGACCGCGTGCTGGTCGACGCGCCTTGCAGCGGCCTGGGCACGCTGCGCCGCAATCCGGACCTGAAGTGGCGCCAATCCGCGCAAGCGGTGGAAGAGATGTCGGCCAAGCAGCAGTCGATCCTCGCGTCTGCGGCGCGGCTGCTGAAGCCGGGTGGCCGTCTCGTCTATGCAACCTGCAGCGTGCTTGCGCGCGAGAACCAGCAGGTGGTGGAGCAGTTCCTGGCTGCGCACGAAGACTTCGCGCTCGTGCCCGCTGGTGAGGTGCTGGCGGCGCAGAAGATTGCGCTCGACATGGGGCCGTATCTGGAGCTGTATCCGCAGGTACATCAGACCGACGGCTTCTTCGCCGCCGTGCTGGAGCGCCGCGCATGATGGTGCGCCGATGGGGTTGGCTGCTGATTGCCGTGTTGGCATTCAGTGCCGGCGGAGTCGCCCAGGCGCGCAATGCACCGCCAGTGCTGCCGGCCAAGGGTACGGTACAGGCCGCGTTCACGCCGGACGACGATATCGAAGGCCTGCTGGCCGATGCCATTGACGAGGCGCGCGAGCAAGTGCTCGTGCAGGCGTATCTGCTGTCGAACAAGGCCATCGTGCGCGCGCTGCTGGCGGCGCATCAGCGCGGCGTGGATGTGCGTGTGCTGGCCGACCGCGAGCAGATGATGCGCGCCAACGGCAGTCGCGTGCCCGAGATCGCCAACGCGGGCATTCCGGTCTGGCTGGAGGTGCGCTACAAGAACGCGCACAACAAGGTCATCGTGATCGACGCGCGGGGTGCGCACCCGGTCTTGGTGACAGGCAGCTTCAACTTCACGCAGACCGCGCAGCGCGGCAACGCCGAAAACGTGCTGATCGTGCGGGGCGATGCTGACCTCGCGCAGCGCTACGCCGCCAACTGGCAGAAGCACGTGGGCGACGCGTTGCCCTACCGATCGCAATAGGAATGCAATAACCGGTCGCTCCAATGGACGGATTGCCGTTGAACCTGAACCACATCGCGCTGGGCCACATGATCGGTGACATCGTCGCCGACCTTGGTGGCCCGCGCTTCATCTGGCAGCTGGGCGTGCTCGTGTTGCTGCTGGGCGTTGCGTGGCTGCTCGCTGGGCCGATCGCGCGGCGCCTGCATGCCCGTCATGTCAACGACACGTTTGCGCTGCGCTTTGCGTGGTCGAGCCTGGAGCGCGCGATGTTCCCGCTGATCGGCTGGCTGCTAGTGCTGGGCGCGCGCTATGCGCTGGTGGGCACCATGCCGATCAGCGTGTTCCGGCTGGCGGCGGTGCCGCTGTTTGGCCTGGCGATGCTGTACCTCGCGTTTTATGTGCTCCGGCGCGTGCTGTCCGCCAACGGCGAGTTGCACGGCATGCTGGTGCTGGTCGAACGCGTGCTGACCACGCTGATGTGGATTGGCATGGTGCTCTACGTGCTCGGCGTGCTGGGCGATGTGGTCGATTACCTAGACGGCATTCGCTTTGCCGTGGGCGGCAAGCAGAAGATCAGTCTGGCAGCCATGCTGATGGGCGTGGTGTGGATTCTGCTCACCGTGCTGGTGGCGATGTGGTTCGGCTCGTGGCTGGACAATCGCATTACGCGCGCCGCGGCGCTCGATGCCAATCTCAAGGTCGTGCTCTCGCGCGTGGCCAAGGCGATGCTGCTGCTGATTTCGCTGCTGTTGAGCCTGTCGCTGGTGGGTATCGACCTGACGGTGCTGTCGGTGTTTGGCGGCGCGCTGGGCGTGGGCCTCGGTTTGGGCCTGCAGAAGATCGCCAGCAACTACGTGTCGGGCTTCATCATTCTGCTCGAGCGCTCGCTCAAGCTGGGCGACCAGATCACGGTCAGCTCCTACACCGGCATCGTCACGCAAATCCGCACGCGCTACACCGTGGTCCGCAACGGGGATGGCGATACGCTGGTGCCGAACGAGCTGATGGTCGCGCAGGCGGTGCAGAACCATAACGAACGCGGCACCGTGCGGGTGGCTGTGCGCGTGCAGGCGTCGTATGCGGCCGACCCGGAAGGCGTGCTCGCGTTGCTGGTGCAATGCGCCGAAGGTGTTCCGCGCGTGCTGGCCGAGCCGGCGCCCGCTGCGTTCATGGTGCTGTTTGCCGACAGCGGCATCGAGTATGAATTGGGTGTGTGGATCGCTGATCCCCACAACGGCAAGCTGGGCGTGCAATCTGAGTTGAACCGGGCGATTTATCGTCGCTTTAAGGCGGCGGGGATCGACATTCCGTATCCGCAGCGCGAGGTGCGGATGCTGGCGCCGGTCACGGTTCAGCAGGATGCGTCAGGTGATGCTGACGCCGCTTCCGACCGTGCTTCCGCGCCGGCCTAACATAGGTCGGCCGGGAACGGTGCTCGCTTGTTCTGGGTCAAATTGGCGGTTTTCCCCCATGGATTAGAGGGGGTATTCGGTTAGAATGCTAGCTTCTCCCACGAAGGATGAGACGGCGCCGTCGCAAAGGCTTTTGGCTTGTGACAAAGTGCCGCGAATGGCTTGCATTGCGCAGGGCGGAGGTCATATGACCGGCACGGCTTCAGGGCCGCCGATGTGACGCGCAAGCCGGGTGCCGACACGTTCGATGCCCGATTCCCCGCCAAAGACGACCCCGCTGTTGCATGCATGTGACAGCGGATGGCCTGACGAGGCAGCATTGTCCCTCCCGACCTAGGCTGCTTCCATCACCCCCGAGTTGACCACGGAGAGCACTTTGATCGACTCCATTCTGAATTTCCTTGCCAACGGCACCCTCGACTGGGCGTGGTGGCAAATCCTGATTTTCACGCTGGTGGTGACCCACATCACCATCGCCAGCGTCACGATTTTCCTGCACCGGTGCCAGGCGCACCGAGCACTGGATCTGCACCCGATTCCCGCGCATTTCTTCCGTTTCTGGCTGTGGCTGACGACCGGCATGGTCACGCGTGAATGGACCGCCATCCACCGCAAGCACCACGCCAAGTGCGAAACCGAAGAGGATCCGCACAGCCCGCAGACCCGCGGCATCCGCAAGGTGCTGTTCGAGGGCGCTGAGTTGTACCGCGCCGAGGCGAAGAACCAAGAGACCATCCAGAAGTTCAGCCACGGCACGCCGGACGACTGGATCGAACACAACCTGTACTCCAAGTTCACGTGGCAGGGCGTTGGCTTGATGCTGATTCTGGACGTGCTGATGTTCGGTGCGCTGGGTCTGACGGTGTGGGCGGTGCAGATGCTGTGGATCCCGATCCACGCTGCCGGCATCATCAACGGCCTGGGTCACTACTGGGGCTACCGCAACTTCGATTGTGAAGACGCGTCGACCAACGTGTCGCCGTGGGGCATCATCATCGGCGGTGAAGAGTTGCACAACAATCACCATACGTACGCGACGTCGGCCAAGTTCTCGGTCAAGTGGTACGAGTTCGACATCGGTTGGGGCTACATCCGCGCGCTGGAAATCGTGGGCTTGGCCAAGGTGAAGAAGGTGGCGCCCAAGGCCCGTTTTGTTGATGCCAAGCCGGTTGACCAGAACACGCTGGAAGCCATCATCGCCAACCGTTATGACGTGATGGCGCGTTACGCCAAGGCCGTCAAGACCGCTTACCGCGAGGAACTGGCCAAGCTGAAGGCCTCGCGGGATACGGAATACCGTGCGCTGAAGCCGGCCCGCAAGTGGTTCCATCGCGACGAGGCCAAGCTGGGCGCACCGCAGCGCGAGCAGCTCTCGCAAATCGTGTCGGACCACTCGTCGCTGCACACGTTCGTGGAAATGCGCCGCGAGCTGGGTGCCCTGTGGAGCCGCTCGAATGCCACGCGCGAGCAACTGCTGCACCAACTGCAGGACTGGTGCAAGCGCGCTGAGGAAAGCGGCATTCATGCCCTGCAGGAATTTGCCGTGCGCCTGCGCCGCTACGCCTGATTTTTCTGTTTCATAGATGAAGCCCCGCTCCGCAGCGGGGCTTTTCTTTTGGGTAAACTGCCCCAATTCACATTTTTAACAGGTCGCGACAACGTATCGCGGCACGAGTCCTCCTCACACACCGTCCAGTTTCATTGCCGCGCCAGCTTTTCTGACGCTCTAATGGCATGAAGGGACGGGGAGACCACCATGGAAACCCACATCAAGACGGTTGAATTTGAGCGCCCGGATATGCTTGCTGAGGCGCAGTCCGGCGCAAGTTGCGTTGCCCACGCCTGGGCAAAGGTGCCGCCCGTGCTGTCGCGCGAGGAACGCGATGAGCTGAAGGCGCGCATCAAGCGCCTGCTCAAGGAACGCGAGGCCGTGCTGGTCGCGCATTACTACGTTGATGCCGACCTGCAAGACCTGGCCGAAGAGACCGGCGGCTGCGTGTCGGATTCGCTGGAGATGGCGCGTTTCGGCCGCGACCATTCGGCCAAGACGCTGGTGGTGGCGGGCGTGCGCTTCATGGGCGAGACGGCCAAGATACTGAGCCCCGAAAAGACTGTGCTGATGCCCGATCTGGACGCAACGTGCTCGCTCGACCTGGGCTGCCCGCCGGACGAATTCGCGGCGTTCTGCGATGCACACCCGGATCGCACCGTGGTCGTCTATGCCAATACCAGCGCCGCTGTGAAGGCGCGGGCGGATTGGATGGTGACGTCGTCCATCGGCTTGAAGATCGTGCAGCACCTGCATGCGCAGGGGAAGAAGATCCTGTGGGCGCCGGATCGGCACCTTGGCAGCTATATCCAGAAGCAGACCGGCGCAGACATGCTGATGTGGCAGGGCTCGTGTCTGGTGCACGACGAGTTCAAGGGCGTGGAGCTCGACCTGCTGCGCGCGGAACATCCGAACGCGAAGATCCTCGTGCATCCGGAATCGCCGGAATCGGTGGTGGCGCAGGCGGATGTGGTTGGCTCAACGTCGCAGTTGATCGCGGCGGCGCAGTCCCTGTCGGCCAACGAGTTCATCGTGGCGACGGACAACGGCATCCTGCACAAGATGCGTATGGCCGCGCCAGGTAAGCGTTTCATCGAGGCCCCGACGGCCGGTAACAGCGCCACCTGCAAGAGCTGCGCGCACTGCCCGTGGATGGCGATGAACGCGCTGACCAATCTGGCCGAGGTGCTGGAAACCGGCCGCAACGAAATTCACGTTGACCCGGCCATTGGCAAACAAGCCGTGGTCTGCATTGACCGCATGCTCGACTTTGCCGCGCAGGAGAAGGCCGCGGTTCGCCCCCAAGGGGATTTGGCCGCCAATGCGCAACTCTTTCAAGGAATCGGCCCGGCATGACGGCGACTCACATCAACCCGAGCGCCACGCAGGCGATTTTTGACAGCTTTGGTCCCGCGCTGCGCGAGGCGCTGGCAGCGAACGTAGCCGCTGCGATTGCCGAGGATGTCGGCACGGGCGACCGTACCGGCTTGCTGATCCCCGCCGACTGCCATGCACGTGCGCGCGTGATCGTGCGCGAGAACGCCGTGCTCTGCGGCACGCCGTGGTTTGACGCTTGCATGCGCGCCGTTGACCCGGCGCTGCGCGTGACGTGGCGCCAGCAAGAGGGCGATCGCATGGCGCCCGACTCCGTGGTGTGCGAGATCGAAGGTCCGGCTCGGTCGCTGCTGACGGCGGAGCGCCCGTCGCTGAATTTTCTGCAACTGCTGTCCGGCGTAGCGACGACCACGTCGCGCTATGCCGAGGTCATTGCCGGTACGCGCGCCCGCGTGCTCGACACGCGTAAGACGCTGCCCGGTCTGCGCCTCGCGCAGAAGTACGCCGTGCGCATCGGTGGCGGCGAGAACCAGCGCCTGGCGCTATACGACGGCATCCTGATCAAGGAAAACCACATCGCTGCAGCGGGTGGCGTGACCGCGGCGCTGCGTGCGGCGCAAGCGCTGAATGCCGGCGTGACGATTCAGGTTGAGGTGGAAACGCTGGCGCAGTTGGATGAAGCGCTGGCAGCAGGCGCCACGTCCGTGCTGCTCGACAACTTCGAGCCGCCCGCCATGCGCGAAGCCGTGCGCGTGACCGCCGGCCGTGCCTTGCTGGAGGTGTCCGGCGGCGTGAACATCGACACGATCCGCGCGTTTGCCGAGACGGGTGTGGACCGCATCTCCGTCGGCGCGCTCACGAAGGACGTGCGCGCAACCGACTATTCGCTGCGGATCATTGAATAAAGCCTAGCGTTTGCGCGCAATCTGCCGATGGGTCGGCTGCATGACCGTCGGCAGTGCCTTGGGCAGCGTCTCGGGATAGTCGCGCGAGAAATGCAGCCCACGGCTTTCATGCCGTGACAGCGCGCTGTCGACAATGAGCGAGGCCGCCTCGACCAGGTTGCGCAGCTCCAGCAAGTCGTGCGTCACGCGGAAGTTGGCGTAGTACTCGGTAATCTCCTCGCGCAGCAGGGCGATACGGTGCTGCGCGCGCTCCAGCCGCTTGTTCGTGCGCACGATGCCGACGTAGTTCCACATCATGCGGCGCAGTTCGTCCCAGTTGTGCGAGACGACGACTTCCTCATCCGCATCGGTCACGCGGCTCTCATCCCAAGCGGGAATCTGAACTGAAGTCGGCTGCGATTGCGGCTGCGCGAGGATATCTTCCGCGGCGCCGCGCCCGATCACCATGCATTCCAGCAGCGAGTTGCTCGCTAGGCGGTTGGCGCCGTGCAGGCCCGTGTAGGCCGTCTCGCCCACGGCGTACAGGCCGGCAATGTCCGTGCGACCGAGGTGGTCCGTCACCACGCCGCCGCACGTGTAGTGCGCCGCCGGCACCACCGGAATCGGCTCGCGGGTGATGTCGATGCCCAGTTCCATGCAGCGCGCCAGAATCGTCGGGAAGTGCTCCTTCAGGAATTCCGGGCTCTGGTGGCTGATATCTAGGTACACACAATCCAGGCCGCGCTTCTTCATCTCGAAGTCGATGGCGCGGGCGACGATGTCGCGCGGGGCCAACTCGGCGCGTTCATCATGCGCGGGCATGAAGCGCGTGCCATCGGGCAGGATCAGCTTGCCGCCTTCGCCGCGTACGGCTTCGGTAATCAGGAACGATTTGGCGAACGGGTGATACAGGCAGGTCGGGTGGAACTGGATGAACTCCATGTTCGCCACGCGGCAGCCCGCACGCCACGCCATGGCAATACCATCGCCGCTGGCTGTGTCCGGATTCGTCGTATAGAGGTAGACCTTGCCCGCGCCGCCCGTGGCCATCACGGTCTGGCTGGCAGTGAGTGTCTTGACGTGGCCCGACGCAACGTCGAGCACATACAAACCGTGGCAGCGCATGCCGGGCAGACCCAGCTTCGCATCGGTAATCAGGTCGATTGCGAAATGGTCTTCCAGCAGCGTGATGTTCGGGTGATTGCGCACCTTTTCCACCAGCGTCGTCACCACGGCATGGCCGGTGGCATCCGCTGCGTGGATGATGCGGCGATGGCGGTGGCCGCCTTCGCGCGTCAGGTGGAAACCGAGTTCCGCCTGTTCATCGCGCGTAAAGGGCACGCCGTGGCCAATCAGCCATTCGATCGCCTCGCGTCCGTTCTCGACGATGTAACGCGTGGCCGCTTCATCGCACAGGCCCGCGCCGGCGATGAGCGTGTCGTCGACGTGCTCATCATGGCTGTCGCCGGAATCGAGCACGGCGGCAATGCCGCCCTGCGCCCAATCGCTGGCGCCTTCCGGCAAGCTGCGTTTGCTGATGACGACCACACTGCGGTGATCGGCGAGGTGCAGGGCGACGGTCAGGCCCGCCAGACCGCTGCCGACGACGGCAACATCGAAATTCATGGAAGACGCGAGAGTCTGAGCAGACGCGGCTGCTGGCTAGCACAGTCGCGTGTCAATCGGAAACATCGGAAAGAGAAGCAGTGTACACCGCAGCCCTCGCCGAATGACAGGCAACAAAAAACCCGCCTGGAAGCGGGTTTCTGTTGTCGGTCATGCCGACGGAAACAAGACGCGTAATCGCGAGGATTACTTGATCTTGGTTTCCTTGTAAGCGACGTGCTTGCGGGCGACGGGATCGAACTTCATGATCTCCATCTTTTCCGGCTTGGTGCGCTTGTTCTTGGTGGTCGTGTAGAAATGACCCGTACCTGCGGTCGATTCCAGCTTGATCTTGTCGCGTCCGCCTTTGCTGGCCATGATTTAACTCCTAATTAGACTTCGCCGCGTGCGCGCAGGTCCACGAGCACTTCGTCGATGCCTTTTTTATCGATCAGGCGCAGACCGGCGTTCGAGACGCGCAGGCTCACCCAGCGGTTTTCGGATTCAACCCAGAAGCGACGGTTCTGCAGGTTCGGCAGAAAACGGCGCTTGGTCTTGTTGTTTGCGTGGGAAACGTTATTGCCGACCATCGGCGCTTTCCCGGTCACTTGACAGACGCGTGCCATGGAGCACTCCTAACTAAATTCGTTGGCTACAGTTTGCGACCGGGCGCTGGGACCAAAACCAAGCGCAGCGCCACTGTAGAGGTGGGACTTCAGCGAAACGCGGATTATACACACAAAACTGCTGGCAAATCAACGAGATCGATCGATTGCCGTTGGGCGCCACGCGATGCGGCGTCGGCGCTACATCTTGCCGTGTTCCAGAAAGCCATACACCGTGGTACGCCCGACGATCATGTGATCCAGCACCATCACGTCCAGCAGGGCCAGCGCGCGGCATAGCTCACGGGTCAGGGTGATGTCGGATTCGCTGGGCTCGGCGTGGCCCGTGGGGTGGTTGTGCGCGAGGATGACGGCGGCAGCATTGTGATGCAAGGCGCGTTTGGCGATCTCACGTGGGTAGACGCGGGCTTCCGTCAGCGTGCCGCGGAACAGTTCCTCCCACGCGATCAGGCGATGCCGTACATCTAGAAAGAGACAGGCGAACACCTCGTGCGGGCGGTGGCCGAGGGTCAGGCGCAGGAAATCCTTCACGCTTTGTGGGGATTCGAAGGTCTGGCCGTGGGTGATGTCTTCTTTGAGGGCGCGGCGAGCGACCTCCAGCAGTGCGTGCAATTGCGCGTATTTGGCGGGCCCCATGCCGTTGATCGACGAAAACTCCTGCTGGGACGCGTGGCACAGCCGCCCCAGCGAGCCAAAGTGCGTCAACAGCTCGCGCGCGAGGTCGACCGCGCTTTTGCCGGGCATGCCGACCCGCAGGAAGATGGCCAGCAGCTCCGCATCGGAGAGCGCGCCAGGGCCGTGGGCGAGCAGTTTTTCACGGGGCCGCTCGTGGGCGGGCCAGTCGACGATTGCCATAAGGGGGAACGAGGATGGAAAAGCCCTATAGATATAGATGTGCGGCAGGCGCCGCGCCTGCGGCCGCCGGAAGGGCTGACGTACAATAACGGGTTACTTTTTGGTCAAGCAGGTTGAGCGTGCAAAATTTGGTGAACGAGGCGTCCACGGCGACGTCAGGCGATGCAGGCAAGGTGGTTGGCCCGGATTCTTTTCTGACGCTGCACTACCGCATCGCGCTGGAAAACGACACGGATATCGTGACGACCTTCGGCGAAAAGCCGGCCACGCTGCTGCTGGGCCAGGGCCAGATGGCGCCCACGCTGGAGCAGGCGCTGCTCGGTATGCGTGAGGGCGAGCGCACGACGTTCCGCCTGGCGCCCGAGCATGCGTTCGGACCGCGCAATCCGGAGCTGCTGCAGCGCGTGTCGCTGGCCACGCTGCGCGAGAACTCTTCGTTTGAAGAGGATTACCAGCCGGGCGATCTGGTCGAATTCAACGCGCCTAGCGGCGGCAAGTACGCCGGCGTACTCAAGGAAGTCGGTGAGACCTCCGCGCTGTTCGATTTCAACCACCCGCTGGCCGGCCAGACCATCGTGTTTGAAGTCCAGCTGATCGGCATTCTGTAATGAGCAACGCTGTGACCGCCCCCATCGATCCTGTTACCCAAGCCGACGCCGAAGTCCTGCTGGCGCAGCCGCGAGGCTTTTGCGCCGGCGTGGATCGCGCCATCGAGATTGTCGAGCGCGCGCTCGAGCTGTTTGGCGCGCCGATCTATGTACGCCACGAGATCGTGCACAACGCCTACGTGGTGAGCGATCTGCGTAACAAAGGCGCGGTGTTCGTGCAGGAGTTGGATGATGTGCCGGTGGGCGGCACGGTCATCTTCAGTGCGCACGGCGTGTCGCGTGCGGTGCGCGAGGCGGCTGAGGCGCGCGGATTGCGCGTGTTCGATGCGACGTGCCCGCTGGTGACGAAGGTGCACGTTGAAGTGTCGAAAATGCGTGCGCAGGGCTTCGAGATCATCATGATCGGCCACAAGGGGCATCCCGAGGTGGAAGGCACGATGGGCCAGGCCAACGACGGCATGCTGCTGGTGGAGTCCGTTGACGATGTCACGCATCTCGTGGTGAAGGACCCGACCCGCCTGGCGTATGTCACGCAGACCACGCTGTCGGTGGATGAGACGCAAGAGATCGTGGCGGCCATCAAGGCGCGCTTCCCGGCGGTGCACGAGCCGAAGAAGCAGGACATCTGCTATGCCACGCAGAATCGCCAGGACGCGGTGAAGTTCATGGCGCCGCAAGTGGAAGTGGTGATCGTGGTCGGCAGCCCGAATAGTTCCAACTCCAACCGGCTGCGCGAACTGGCCGAGAAGCTGGGGGTGCCTGCCTATATGGTAGATACGCCGGAACAGGTGAAACCCGAATGGTTGGCCGGCAAACGGCGTGTCGGCCTGACGGCGGGCGCCTCGGCGCCGGAAGAGCTGGCTCAGTCGATTGTCGACCGGCTCAAGGCATTGGGCGCGCGTACGGTGCGCCCGCTGGACGGCATTCAGGAAAACATGTCCTTCCCTCTACCGAGGGGACTTCAAACCAATTGAACGCCTTTATGTAAATGCCCACTTAACAGTGGGAAAGAAGTGCACAAAGACAGTGCGCCCTAATGCGGTGCATAAAGCGCTTTTCGATAGCCAACGGCCACTCAAACCAGAGTGGCCGTTTCATTTTGTGCATTGCAAAAACGGCTTCAACGCCCGCGAAGCCTTGATTTACCGTGCATATCTCCCGCCAAGCCGCATGGCTCCGGGGTTTTCCCTAGTCTGGCACGCTTCTTGTTATGACCTTTCGCCTATCGCGAATGCCTGCGCGAAATGACGCCTGTTTGGGCATTGGGGAAAGCCCGTAAAACGGCGTAATTACGGTAAAAATCGTTGTTGCGACGCGTATTGCATCCGCAAAAAAAGGGGATACAATTCGCGCGTTTCAAATTGAAACAATTCGGCGCAGGGGGAGCGGCCGGGAGGCAGGACGCTCTTCTTGCTCTTGCGAGATCTAGGAGATCACTCATGCAAATTAAGTTTGCCAAAGTTCTGCCGCTTGCGGCTGCCGTGGCACTCGTAGCAGCTTGCGGTAAGAACGAGGAAAAGCCCGCAGACCAAGCTGCTGCACCTGCAGCAACGTCGGCTCCGGCCGCCGCTGCCGGTGGTGGCGAGACCGTCGTCAAGATCGGTCATGCTGCACCGCTCACGGGCGGGATTGCCCACCTTGGCAAAGACAACGAAAACGGCGCACGTCTGGCCGTTGAAGAGGCCAACAAGGAAGGCCTGACCATCGACGGCAAGAAGATCAAGCTGGAACTGGTCGGTGAAGACGATGCGGGCGACCCGAAGACTGGCACTGCCGTGGCGCAGAAGCTGGTCGACGAGAAGGTTGTCGCCGTTGTTGGCCACCTGAACTCGGGCGTTTCGATCCCGGCCTCGAAGATCTACAGCGATGCAGGCATCGTGCAGATCTCGCCGTCGTCGACCAACCCCGACTACACCAAGCAAGGCTTCAAGACGACCTACCGCGTGGTTGCGACCGACGCGCAGCAAGGTCCGGCACTGGCGAACTACGCTGCCAAGACCCTGGGCGCCAAGACCGTGGCCATCGTTGACGATGCCACCGCCTACGGTAAGGGCCTGGCCGACGAGTTCGAGAAGACCGCGAAGGCCGGCGGCGTGAACGTCGTGGCACGTGAAGCCACCAACGACAAGGCGACCGACTTCAAGGCCATTCTGACCAAGATCAAGGGCAAGAAGCCGGACGTGATCATGTACGGCGGCATGGATGCCACCGGCGGTCCGTTCGCCAAGCAGGCCAAGGAACTGGGCATCACGGCCAAGATCGTTGGCGGCGACGGCGTGTGTACCGACAAGGTTGCTGAACTGGCTGGCGACGCCATCGACAACATCGTCTGCTCGGAAGCAGGCCTGGCACTGTCGAAGATGGAGAAGGGCGCAGACTTCGAGAAGAAGTACCAAGCGCGCTTCAACACGCCGGTGCAGATCTACGCACCGTTCACGTATGACGCCGTCAACGTGATCATCGATGCGATGAAGCGTGCCAACTCGACCGATGCTGCCAAGATCCTGGCTGCCATGCCGGCAACCAACTACAACGGCGTGATCGGCAACATCGCGTTCGATGCCAAGGGTGACCTGAAGGAAGGTTCGATCACCCTGTACAACTACAAGGACAAGAAGAAGAGCGTTCTTGACGTTGTGAAGATGTAATCGAAGGGTTACCGCCCTAAAAACGGCACCGCGCCTACCCTAGCGGTGCCGTTTTTTATAGCCTCGCCAGTTACACAAGGCCCTCACCATGGGCGCGTTCGGCAGGCCGCTTACCAGCAACCTCACCTTACCCATCCGATTGATCGCATACCTTGCGGGCACGCCACAGCGTCGTCTACAACAAAGCAAGGCATAGCAGGAGCTGTTCTCATGGATATCTTTATCCAGCAGATCGTGAACGGTCTGGTGCTCGGCAGCATTTACGCGCTGATCGCACTTGGCTACACCATGGTCTACGGTATTCTCGGCATCATCAACTTCGCCCACGGCGATGTCCTGATGGTCGGTGCAATGTCCGCGTTGACCGCCATCAACTTCCTACAAAAATACTTTCCCAATCTGCCTGACTGGCTCACGCTCGTCTTCGCACTGCTGTTTGCCATGCCGGTTTGCGCCATCGTGGCTTACACCATTGAACGGGTCGCTTACCGGCCGCTGCGCAATGCGCCGCGTCTGGCGCCGCTGATCACCGCCATTGGCGTGTCGATCGTGCTGCAGACCCTGGCCATGATGATCTGGTCGCGCAACCCGCTGACCTTCCCGCAGTTGCTGCCTTCGAGCCCGATTGATATCGGCTCCACGGGCGCGACCATCACGGGCAAGGAAATCGTCATCATCCTGGTGTCGATCCTGGTGATGGTTGGGCTGATCCTGCTGGTCAACCGCACCAAGCTCGGCCGCGCCATGCGCGCCACCGCCGAGAACCAGCGTGTGGCAGGCCTGATGGGCGTGAACCCCAACTTCGTGATCTCCGCCACGTTCATGATCGGTGCTGCCATGGCAGCGGTCGCGGGCGTGATGATGGCGACCAACTACGGCAATGCCCACTTCTACATGGGCTTCATCCCTGGCCTGAAGGCGTTTACCGCTGCAGTGCTGGGCGGCATCGGCAACCTGGCGGGCGCCATGGTTGGCGGCATGCTGCTGGGCCTGATCGAAGCACTGGGTGCCGGTTATATCGGTGACTTGACTGGCGGTGTGTTCGGTTCGAACTACCAAGATGTGTTCGCATTCATCGTGCTGATTGGCGTGCTGCTGTTCCGTCCGTCCGGCATCATGGGTGAACGCGTTGCGGACCGCGCATAAGAAAGGGGAGCGCCATGACAGAAACTGCAACCGAATTCAAGGCTCCGAAGAAGACGCGCGCTGCGCTCTACGGCTTCCTGATTCTGGCCCTGTTCGCACCGTTCATCGTCGGTGCCGCAGGTGGTAACTACTGGGTGCGCGTGCTCGACTTCGCGCTGCTCTACATCATGCTGGCCCTGGGCCTGAACATCGTGGTGGGCTTTGCCGGCCTGCTCGATCTGGGCTACATCGCGTTCTATGCGGTGGGGGCGTACATGATGGGGCTGCTGGGTTCGCCGCATCTGACCAACCAGTTCGAGTGGATTCATCAACTGTTCCCCAACGGGCTGCACCTCATCGTCTGGTGGGTGATTCCGCTGGGCGCGGGTCTGGCGGCGTTGTTCGGCATCCTGCTGGGTGCGCCGACGCTGAAGCTGCGTGGCGACTACCTCGCCATCGTGACGCTGGGCTTTGGTGAAATCATCCGCATCTTCATGAACAACCTCGACCGCCCGGTGAACATCACCAACGGTCCGAAGGGCATCAACCTGATCGAGCCGGTCAAGATCCTCGGGTTTGACTTCTCGAAGCGCCACGACTTTTTCGGCATCCGCTTCGACTCGGTCTACATGTACTACTACCTGTTCGTGCTGCTGGCCGCGATCATCATCATCGTGTGTCTGCGCCTGCAGAACTCGCGTATCGGTCGTGCATGGGTTGCCATCCGTGAAGATGAAATCGCTGCCAAGGCGATGGGCATCAACACCCGCAACGTGAAGCTGCTGGCCTTTGCCATGGGCGCATCGTTCGGTGGCGTGTCGGGGGCGATGTTCGCGTCGTTCCAGGGCTTCGTGTCGCCGGAATCGTTCGTGCTGTGGGAGTCGATCTACATCCTGGCGATCGTGGTGCTGGGCGGCATGGGCCATATCCCGGGCGTGATCCTGGGCGGCATTCTGCTGGTGGGCTTCCAGGAGCTGCTGCGTGCCCTGGCCGAGCCGATCCAGAACAAGCTGTTCGGCCATGTGATCGTGGAAGCGGAAGTGCTGCGTCAGTTGCTCTTCGGCCTGGCGATGGTGGTGGTGATGCTGTATCGCCCCGCGGGCCTGTGGCCCTCGCCGCGCAAGGAAGACCGTCCGCAGAAGGCGCGGGTCGGTGGGTTGTCCCGCATCTGATTGGAGGCACGCAACATGAGCAACAACAACGTCCTCCTCTCGATCCGAGGAGTGAGCAAGCGTTTCGGCGGCCTGCAGGCATTGTCCGACGTGAACCTGGAGATCCGCGAAGGCGAGATCTACGGCTTGATCGGCCCGAACGGCGCCGGCAAGACCACGTTCTTCAACGTCATCACGGGCCTGTACACGCCGGACGCCGGTGACTTCGTGCTGGGTGGCATCCCCTACCAGCCGACCGCCGTGCACGAAGTGGCCAAGGCCGGTATCGCACGCACGTTCCAGAACATCCGTCTGTTCGGCGACATGACCGCGGCGGAAAACGTCATGGTCGGCCGCCACGTGCGTACCAAGGCCGGCCTGCTCGGCGCGGTGTTCCGCACCAAGGCTGCGCGTGAGGAAGAGGCGTCCATCGAAGACTGGGCGCACGACCTGCTGGAGTACGTCGGCATCGGCAAGTACGCCAACTACACGGCGCGCAACCTGTCGTACGGTCACCAGCGTCGTCTGGAAATCGCCCGCGCCCTGGCCACGCAGCCCAAGCTGCTGGCCCTGGACGAACCGGCTGCCGGCATGAACGCCACGGAAAAAGTGGAACTCCGTGGCCTGCTGGACAAGATCCGTTCCGACGGCAAGACCATCCTGCTGATCGAACACGACGTGAAGCTGGTGATGGGCCTGTGCAACCGCTTGACCGTGCTCGACTACGGCAAGGTGATCGCACAAGGTCTGCCGCAGGAAGTGCAGAGCAACCCGGCCGTGATCGAGGCCTACCTCGGCGCATCGGCGCACTGATGCAGAGGAACGGAACAATGAAACCAGTGATGTTGAAGATCGACAGTCTGAAGGTCGCTTACGGCGGCATCCAGGCAGTCAAGGGCGTGGATCTGGAGATCCGCGAAGGCGAGCTCGTTACGCTGATCGGTGCCAACGGTGCCGGCAAGACGACCACCATGAAGGCCATCACCGGCCTGCAAGGCTGGGCGGGCGGCGACGTGCAGTATCTGGGCAAGTCCATCAAGGGCGTGCCGAGCTACAACCTGCTCAAGCAGGGCTTGGCGATGGTGCCGGAAGGCCGCGGCGTGTTCGCGCGCATGACCATCACCGAAAACCTGCAGATGGGCGCCTTCACGCGCAACGATGATGCGCAGATCAAGGTCGATATCGAACGCATGTTCGGCATCTTCCCGCGCCTCAAAGAGCGTGCCAACCAGCTGGCCGGCACGATGTCGGGCGGTGAGCAGCAGATGCTGGCCATGGCGCGCGCGCTGATGAGCCAACCGAAGCTGCTGCTGCTGGACGAACCGTCGATGGGTCTCTCGCCGATCATGGTGGAGAAGATCTTCGAGGTCGTGCGCGACATCTCGGCGCAAGGCGTGACCGTGCTGCTCGTCGAGCAGAACGCGCGCTTGGCACTGCAGGCAGCACACCGCGGCTACGTGATGGACTCCGGTCTCATCACCATGAGCGGCGAAGCCAAGCAGATGCTGGACGATCCGAAGGTGCGTGCCGCTTACTTGGGTGAATGAGTGGGCGAATAAGCTCCATCAAGCGTCATGAGAAAGCCCCGCAGTTGCGGGGCTTTTTCTTTGCGCATGACCAACGTCTCAGGCAGTTGCCGCTGTGTAGATGTTCGGTCGATGCAGTTGCATGAAGCCGACGCCATCGGGTACATCGGTAAAGCCATGCTTGCGATAGAGCCAGTTAGCACCCGTGGTGACCAGCACCGTGCGGCGCAGGGTCTGCAGTTCCGGATGCTCACGCAGAAACTCCATCAGCGCGTGCGAGACACCCTTGCCGCGCCATTCCGGCAGCACAAACACATCGCAGAGATAGCCAAACGTTGCGCGATCGGTGACGACGCGTGCGAAGCCCACGAGATCCCCATGCGAGCCATCGTCTAGGCGATAGGCGGCGAAGCACAGCGAGTTGGCGATCGATCGGTCGAACACTTCGCGCGGCAGACCGCGAGCCCAAAATGTTTCCTGCGAGAGAAAGCAGTAGATTTGGTCCAGCGGGAGCCACGCGGAATCATCCGACAAAACGATCCCCGTGGCCGGAACTGCAAGCGTCACGGCCATGGCAAACCTCGAGGTGGAAACAGCGGTGGAGCGGTGAAGGGCGACGCATTGCGCGCCGCCCTGGTGTGATGCGATGAAGCTTAGGCGTGCGCCTTGAGCAGCGTGCGCAGCATGCCGATCATCGTGTCGATTTCTTCGGTCGTCACGTTCAGCGCGGGCATGAAGCGCAGGATGTTCGGGCGCGGCGCGTTGAGCAGCAGGCCCGTCGGGTTCATCTCGCGTGCGGCTTCCACCAGTTGGCCGCCGATGTCCTTGCCGAGCAGCAGGGCGCGCAGCAGACCGTTACCGCGCTCGCCCGCCAAGCCGAATTCTTCCGACAGTTGCAGCAGTTGCTTGCGCAGATAGGCGCCGCGTTCTTCCACGCCGGCCAGGAAGCCGGGGGCCAGCAGTTGCTCGATCACCGAGCAGCCGACGGCCGTCATCAGGGGGTTGCCGTTGTAGGTGCCGCCCTGGTCGCCGGCTTCGAAGCTGGCGACTTCATCCGTGCACAGCAGCGCCGACAGCGGCACGCCACCACCGATGCCCTTGCCCAGCGTCATGATGTCCGGCTCGATGTTCGAGAGCTGGTAGGCGAAGAGGGTGCCGCAACGGCCGCAGCCCGCCTGCACTTCGTCAACAATCAGCAGGATCTTATGCTTCTTGGTGAGTGCGCGCAGTTGCTGCATGAACTCCGGCGTGGCCGGCAGCACGCCGCCTTCGCCTTGCACCGGCTCGAGCATCACGCCGACGGTGTCATCGGTGATCAGCGCTTCCACCGAAGCGATGTCATTCAGGATCGCCTTCGGGAAGCCCGGCACCTGCGGCGCGAAGATGGTGTCCCAGCCGGCCTTGCCCGACGCGCTCATGGTCGCGAGCGTGCGGCCGTGGAAGCTGTGGTCGAACGTGATGATCTGGAACGCGCCGTTCTTATGCTTCTTGCCCCACTTGCGCGCGAGCTTGATGGCGCCTTCATTGGCTTCTGCACCGCTGTTGGCGAAGAACACCTTGTCGAAGCAGCTGTGCGCGGTCAGCAGGCCGGCCAGCTTGGCCATCGGCTCGTTGTAAAAGGCCGGGCTCGGGTTGATGAGCTTTTTGGCCTGCGCGTTGAGCGCTTCGATCATGCCGTCGTTCGAATGGCCCAGGCAGTTGACGGCCCAGCCTTGCACGAAGTCCAGATATCGCTTGCCGTTGTGGTCCGTCAGCCACGAGCCCTTGCCTTCGGTGAAGACGATTTCGGGCCGGTTGGTGATGTACATCAGGGACTGGACGGGGTAGTCAGCAAACGCCATGGCAAAGCTCCAGAAAAAGGCGGCAGGAAGATGAAAAAGCGGAAAAACGCGAGTTGGAAAAAGACAAAGGCCACGGGGGTTGCCCCGTGGCCTTGTGATCGTCGAATCCTGTGAACCCGATATGCAATCAGCAGACAGCCGCGCGGCTTCCCGGAGGGAGCAACGTACGGCGGCGTCGGAGGTGCAGGGCTTGGTTCATAAGGCGCAAGAATAAGACGGATGCCAAGTCAAGTCAAAACGAAATTTTGACGCGCTTTGGATTTGTGCAACGTCAGCCTCAGCCCCCGACGGGGTGCAGATCCGCCTCCGAGGTGAAGGAATCGGCAAAGAACGCGTCCGGGTGCATCTTGCACTGCGCGGCAAAGTCCGCGCGGGCCGAGTTGATCACCACCGGCGCGCCGCAGGCATACACCTCGTGGTTCGACAGATCGGGGTGGTCGGCCATCACCGCCTGGTGGACGAAGCCGGTGCGGCCGGTCCAGGCGTCTTCGGGCAGGGCGTCGGAGACCACCGGCACGTACGTGAAGCCGGGGATCGTGCGCGCCCATTCTTCCGCCTTGGCGTGCATGTACAGGTCTTGCGGGCGGCGGCCGCCCCAGTACAGCGTCATCGGGCGCGTGCTGCCGATGAACTGGGCATGCTCGACGATGGCCTTGATGGGCGCGAAACCCGTGCCCGAGGCCAGCAGGATGATCGGCTTGTCCGATTCTTCACGCAGGAAGAAGCTGCCCAGCGGCCCTTCGAAGCGCAGGATGTCGCGTTCCTTCATGGCCGGCGCGCCTTCCTTGGCCCCGAACACGTAATCGGTGAACGCGCCACCCGGCATGTGACGGATGTGTAGCTCGATCGGGCCTTCTTCGTGCGGCGGGTTGGCGATCGAGTAGCTGCGGCGCTTGCCGTCGCGCAGGATGAATTCGACGTACTGGCCGGCCAGGAATTGCATACGCTCGGTGGCAGGCAGTTGCAGCTTGACGATGGCGACGTCCGGCGCGGCCTTTTCCAGCGACGCAACGCGGCACGGGATCTTCTTGATGGGCACATCGCCGGCGCCTTGCACTTCGCGCACTTCAATGGTGATGTCGGTGGCGGGCGTGGCGCAGCAGAACAGTGCGCGGCCTTCGGTCGCTTCCTGGGCGGACAGTGCGTTGGGCGAGTGGTTGCCCTGCACGATAGAGCCTTCGCGCACGTGGCCCTTGCACGAGCCGCATGCGCCGTTCTTGCAGCCGTACGGCAGGCCGATGCCCTGGCGCAGCGCCGCTGCAAGGATGGTCTCGCCGTCTTCGGCCTGGAACTGCCGGCCGCTGGGCAGCACGTTGATCTGATAAGCCATACTACAATTCCGAATATGTTGAAAAGAGTGTCTGGTCGCGTTGCTGCGTCACGTCCGATGGTGAATCTGTCAGTCGCCCCGCCATCCAAATCTGCCAAATCGACGCGGAGCCTGGGGCTTCCGCGCGTGCTGATCGTCGGCTGCGGCGATGTTGGGCAACGCTGCCTGACGATACTGCGCACGCGTTTCCGCGTCTTTGCCGTCACCTCGCGCGAGGCGGGGCGTGCAGCGTTGCGAGAAGCCGGTGCCGTGCCCGTGGTTGCCAATCTGGACGATGCCGCTTCGCTGCGCCGCTTGGCAGGCTTAAGCCCGCGCGTGCTGCATCTCGCACCGCCGCCGACGGTCGGCAACGATGACCCGCGTACCGCCGCATTGCTGCACAAGCTGGCGCGTCCGGCTCAACTGCCCCGAGCCACAAAACGTCGCATTTTACCCGAGCGGGCGGGCAGGTCTGGTCGCTTGACGGGCCGCTTGAAAACCCGCCTCCAAGCGCATGCGTTTGTGTATGCCAGCACCAGCGGTGTGTACGGCGATGCGGGCGGCGCCTGGGTCGACGAATCCCGCCCGGTGAACCCCACTACCGCACGCGCCCAGCGCCGCGTAGCCGCCGAACGCCGCGTGCGCTGGTTTGGCGCGAGCGGCGGCTGGCGCACGTCGATTGTGCGTATCCCCGGCATCTATGCGGCCGAGCGCTTGCCTGTTGCTCGGCTGGAGCGGGGTACGCCCGCTTTGCGCGCGGAAGACGATGTCTACACCAACCACATCCACGCCGATGATCTGGCGCGCGCGTTGATTGCCGCGCTGTTCCGTGGGCGGTCGCAACGCATCGTGCACGCCAGCGATGCGTCGGAGCTGCGCATGGGCGATTACTTCGATGCCGTGGCCGATGCGCGTGGCTTGCAGCGTCCGCCGCGTATTTCGCGGGCGGAAGCCGTTGCGCAGATCGAGCCATCGCTGCTGTCGTTCATGAGTGAATCCCGTCGGCTGCGCAACACACGGTTGACGCGCGAGCTGCGCGTGGCGCTGCGCTATCCGACCGTGGCAGATTTTCTGCGTTACGAGCCTTGAGATGAACGCGCCTGCATCGCACACACCGTCTCTCGCGCCCGCCAAGCGTGCGCGCGCCGTGCGGCTAGCCCTCGTGCTGGCGGGCGCGGCGATCGGGGTGGCACTGTGCTGGTTTGCCGCCAATACGGTGGCGGGGGTAATGGGGGCGCACGATGTACGGCAGATGGTCGAGACGCGGCGCCAGCTGGCGGCGCAAGTGGCCGAGGGCATGTCCAGCCAGATCACCGCCGATGTGGCGCTGCTGCGGGCGGTTCCGCAAACGCTTGCGCAAATCGACACCGTCCCGCGGGCCGTGGCGCGTGTCGACACGCGACGCTGGAGCCTGATGGACCAGGGCTCGCGCGCCAAAGAGGCGATGTCGCACCAGGAGGTGATCGACAGCAGCGCATTCCTCAGTACGACCGCGGGCAACCTCGGGCTCGATTACGTGTGGGTGATCGACCAGCGCGGCTATGTGGTAATGGCCAATAACGCGGGCCGTGCTGATTCGTTCCTGGGCGTGCAGTCGAGCATGCAGTCCTATATCAAGGAGGCCATGCTGGGCGGCCTGGGCGAGCAATTCACCGTTGGGCGAGTGACGGGGGTGCCGGGCCTGTTCTTTGCCGCACCGGTGTATGACGACGGAGGCTATCTCGTGGCCGTCATGGCCACCAAAGTGAGCCTGACACGCCTGCAGCATTGGGTGTCACATCCGACATCGCTGGTGACGGATCAAAATGGGCTGATCATCCTATCGACCGATGCGTCTCTGGTAGGCAAGGCCTGGCCGGGCGCGCGCCTGCAGAGCATGAGTCCGAGCGATCGCTACAACGCGTATCAGCGCGTCGATTTCGATACATGGCCGTATCTGCCGACAGCCCAAGCGCAGCGCAACGTGCCGGAATGGGTGCCAGCCGAGGTGCGCGATGCGCTGGTGTGGCGCGAGGGCAGTGCGATGCCTTCGCTCACGATCTCGCGCAGCGCCAGTGCGGATCTCACCGTCATGGTAGTAGAGCCGCTGCCCGCCTGGGGCCAGCACATGGCGACGCATGATCGCAACCGTACGATCGCGTTTGTGTTGTTCGTGAGCGTGTTGCTGACCTTTGTGTTGGGGGTGTGGTCCTTGGCACGCGAGCGGCAGCATCACCGCCTGCAGCGCCACCTGAACCAGCGGTTGCAGCGTACCAATAGCGCGCTCGCCAACGAGGCGCACTTCGATCATCTGACTGGCGTGCTGACACGGCGTCGCTTTCTGGCGCTGTTCGACACGGCGCTCATGCGCTCCCACAACCGCAACGAGCCGCTTGTGCTGGTGCTGGCCGATCTGGACCACTTCAAGCGGATCAACGACACGTGGGGCCACGCGGTGGGTGACCTCGCGCTGCAGCGCTTCGCATCGCTGGCGACAAGCGTGCTACGCAGCAGCGACCTAGTGGGCCGGCTGGGCGGGGAGGAGTTCGCCATCGTCATGGGCCGCACCACGCTGGAGGCCGCCGCCGAAGCGGTGGAGCGCCTACGGGCCGCTGTGGCCGAATCCGACGAGACGTTCCCTACCGGGCTGACGATGACCGTCAGCATGGGCATGACCGCCTGCCGGCCGGGCGATACGGCTTCAGAGATGCTCAAGCGCGCCGATCTGGCGCTGTATCGGGCCAAGGAAAGCGGGCGCAACCGGCATGTCGCAGGGTGAGCTAGCGTACTCGGCCCGCACGCCGACGACGTAGTGCCAACTGCGTGCGCGCGCCGGATAACGGCACACGACGAAAGCGCTCGCGGCGCTGCTCCTCATCAAAGAACGCCAGCGACGGCTTGACCAAGTCGCTGCGCGAGACAATGCCCACCAGTTGCCGCGATTGCGAATCGGCCACCACCGGTAGCCGTTCCAACCCATGCACCGCCAGGCGCGTGGCGACGATGCGGCAGGTCTCGCCCGGGAGCGCCATCACCGGGGCGTTGGTGCCAAAGAGTTCCGCAGTGGTGAGCGCGCCGCGCGCTTGGCCGGCTAGCAAGGCATCGCGGTCGAGCATGCCGATGAGCGCGCCGCCACGCACCACAGGAAAAGCGCGATGGGCCTGCATTGGGCCGAATCGCTCGGCCAGGACGTCGGCCACGGACGCCGCGGCGTCAATGGTTTGCACCGCACGCGTCATCACTTCATCGACGGCGTGGCGTTCCAGCGGATCGACGGCGTATTCGCGGTAGATGTGGAAACCGCGCCGCGCGATCTTCTCGGTCATGATCGAGCGCGGCATGGTCAACACCACAAAGCCATAGGACACCGCAACGGCCAACAGGATCGGAAGCAGGGCGTTGACATCATGCGTGAGCCCGAACGCGAACACGATGGCGGTGAGCGGGGCGCCCAGCACGCCGGCCAGCATGGCCGCCATGCACACCAGCGGCCACAGGCCTGGATCCCCACCCGGCAGCACGGGGCCGATCAGCGCGCCCAGGCCCGCACCCATCATCAAAAGCGGCGCCAAGACGCCGCCCGAAGTGCCCGAGCCCAGCGCGATGACCCAGATGATGGCTTTGACCACCAGCAGCGCCAGCGCCACGCGAATGGCCAGATGGTTGTGCAGGAGATCGCCGATGACGTCGTAGCCGACCCCCAGTGCACGCGGCTCGAAATAGCCGCCAATGCCGACGGCCAATCCGCCGATGGCCGGCCACCACATCCAGTGGATCGGCAGGCGGCCGAACAGGTCTTCCGTTTTGTACAGCGCCATCGACAGCGAGCGCGCCAGCGCGCCGCAGAGCAAGCCGGCGATCACGCAGGAGCCGAGCGCGGGGAGGGCAGCCGGTGCGGTCTCCAGCGGGAAGATCGGGCCGGCCTCTAGCACCAGTACGCGCAGGAAACCCGCCACCGCGCACGCGACCGCCACGGGCAACATGCTGCGCGGGCGCCATTCAAACAGCAGCAGCTCCACGGCCAGCAGTAGCGCGGCCACCGGCGTGCCGAACACGGCGGTCATGCCCGCCGTGGCGCCGGCCACCAGCAGCGTCTTGCGCTCGGCCGCCGTCAGCTTGAAGAACTGCGCCAGCAGCGAGCCGATCGCACCGCCCGTCATGATGATCGGCCCTTCGGCGCCGAAGGGTCCGCCGCTGCCGATCACGATGCCCGACGACAGCGGCTTGAGCACCGCCACCTTGGGCGACATCTTGCTCTTGCCGAAGAGGATGGCTTCGATGGCCTCGGGGATGCCGTGGCCGCGAATCTTTTCCGAGCCGAAACGCGCCATCAGCCCGACGATCAACCCACCGATGACGGGCACCACGATCACCCACAGCCCGAGCGTGTTGGTGGACGCAGAGCGGTCGGTCAGCGACAGCGTCTGGAAGAAGAGCAGATTCGTGAAGAAGCGGATCAGGTTGAGCAGCACCACGGCCGCCAGCGTGGCAAATGCCGCAATCACCACAGCCAGCGCGCAGGTGCGGAACAGCGTGGTATCGGTCGCAAAGTCGCGCCGGTGTCCAAGGGTTTGCATGGCGGGCTACGGATCGAGATGGGGAATCTTGAAGGCGCGACTGAAGGCCGCCAGCTCGCTCTGGTGCAGCGCGGCCAGCAGGGCGACGAGGCGATCGCCCTTTTTTGTAAGGTGGACTTCCACCTGCCGCGCGTCGGCATCGCTGGGACGGCGCTCGACCAGGTCGATTTCTTCGCAACGCGTGACAAGCGCCGCCGTGCCGTGTGGCGCGGCTTGCAGGCGTTCGGCCAATTCACCCACGGTGGCCCATTCGCGGCCGGCAAACCCCTTGATGTGCAGCAGCAACTGATATTGCAGCGGCGTGATCCCCTTGGACTGGATCAGGTTTTCAGATGCGCGCAGAAAGCGGCGCAGGTGGTAGCGGAAATCGGACAGGGTCTCGAAATCCTGCTTGGACAGCAGACGTGGAGGGGCGGACGACATGCGATTTTGCTGTGACAGGTTTTTGCGGAATATATCATAACGTGACATATTCAGGCGTGCCTGTCGCCCGGGCAATCGTGGTGTCAGCCTGATTGGGCCGCTTGCGAAAGCCTTGCGCTAGCTTGAGTGGGTTGTGTGTTGCTCGGCAACGGCCTCTGGCACGGCACATTCTGCGGGCGCGCCGCAGTAGGGGCACCGGGGGGCATCGGCGTCCACCGGGATGGACTGTTCTGGTTGCGCGGGTTGCTGTTGTTGCCGATGGCGCTCCAGTGCGCTGGCCACCAGTTCCGCCCCCATGATGCCGGTGGGGAACGCGATGATGCCGTAGCCCAGCAGGATCGCGCATGAGGTGATCAGCCTGCCGAGCCCAGTCTGCGGTGTCAGGTCGCCGTAGCCGGTGGTGCTCATCGTCACGGCCGCCCAGTACACGCCCACGGGAATGCTGGTGATGCCGTTTTCCGGGCCCTCCACCAGGTAGATGACCGTGCCCAGAATGACCACCAGCACGAACATCCCGCCAATGAACACGAAGATCTTGCGCCGCGCCCGCGTGATCGCCCGGATCAGCATCTGGCCTTCTTCCAGATAGATCGACAGCCCCAGCAAGCGGAACACCCGCAGCAGCCGCAGCGAGCGCACGTCGATCAACGCATGCAGCCCGGGGAAGAAGAACGCGAGGTACGTCGGCAGGATGGAAACCAGATCGACAATGCCGAAGAAGCTGCGCGCATAGGTGACGGGCTTGGGCGCCGTCAACAGTCGGAACAGGTATTCGGCCGTGAACAGCAGCGTGAACGCCCATTCGGCCACGTACAGCGCGTTGCCGTACCGATCGTGCAGGTCTTTCACGCTGTCGGCCATCACGACCAGCACGCTGGCGACGATCAGGGCGAGCACGGTGATGTCCAGCGTGCGCTGGAACTTGGCGGGGCTTACGGCGTCGCCGGCGGCGTGGCGCCATCTGCTCAGGGATTGTCGGATCCGCGTTTTCATGCGGGCGAGTCTACAAAGCAGGGTGGGCCACGCCTATGGGATCGGTCCGATTTGGCCGCGTGCGCCCGGTGACCGTGAATGCGCTTCGTTGGTCAGCGCTGAAAGCGTTGTTGCAGCGCGTCTTTGAGGCGCGCGGCGGTGAGTTCACCCATGTGGGAGTCCACCAGCTTGCCTTGTGCATCAAAGAAGAGCGTGGTCGGGAGGCCGCGCGAGCCAAAGGTTTGCAGCGATTCAGACAATGGGTCGAGCAGCACGTGGTCGAACGCCAGGCCTTTTTGCTGGAGAAAGTGCGTGACCGTGGAAGCCTGCTCGCCCTGGTTGACCATCAGGAAGACAACGCCGGGATAGTCGCGCTGAGCCTGCGCGAGCACGGGCATTTCGCGTTGGCAGGGCGGGCACCAGGTCGCCCACAGGTTCAGAACGACGGGTTTGCCGATGTAGTGGCCAACCGATGCGGATGCGCCGTCCATGCTCTCCAGTTGCAGTGCCGAGAGTGACGGCGTGGCGCGCTTCAGCACCGCCAATGTGGCTTGCGCACCCGTCCATGCCAGCATGCCAGCCGCAATACCGATCAAGGCGGGGCGCCTCAACGCGTGTGCACGGCGCGACCTCCAAAGAACAAAGGCGAGGGCCACCGGCAGTCCGGCCCACCAGTCGAATCCGCCATCGGCAATGGCCACGATGGATGCGGGCGTAGCGACGTACTCCGGCAGCCAGCGGACCACGTAGCCGATGCGCGCCGCCACCAGGCCCACCAGCAGCGCATCCAGTACCAGGCCGGCGGCTGCCGTGCGCGGCGCATGGCGATGCAGCCCGCGCGCCACGAGCCACGCAATCAACGCTGCCAGCGCCACGATGACCATGTGGACAGAGAAGGGGCCGATGCTTGTCATGGAGAATCCGCGGTCAGAGAGAAGAACGGCATGCTAGACCGGCATCGCGTGGCGGTGGTTTCCGTGCGTGACCAAAAAGAAAAAAGCCGCTCCGAAGAGCGGCTGTGGCGCGAACAGGCGTGGTTCGTCAGTCGTCGAGCTGCGACAGGTCGCGCACCGCGCCCTTGTCGGCCGACATGACCAGCTTGGCATACGCCTTGAGCGCCGCCGACACCTTGCGCGGACGTGCCTTCGCAGGCTTCCAGCCCTTGGCGTTCTGCTCTTCGCGGCGACGCGCCAGTTCTTCATCCGACACCAGCACGTTGATCGTGCGATTCGGGATGTCGATGCGGATCTTGTCGCCGTTGCGCACCAGACCGATAGCGCCGCCCGCAGCCGCTTCCGGCGAGCAGTGGCCGATCGACAGGCCCGACGTACCACCCGAGAAACGGCCGTCCGTCAGCAGTGCACAGGCTTTGCCCAGGCCCTTCGACTTGATGTAGCTCGTCGGGTAGAGCATCTCCTGCATGCCGGGGCCACCCTTCGGGCCTTCGTAGCGCACGACCACCACGTCGCCAGCCTTGACCTTGTCGGCGAGGATGTTCTCCACCGCTTCGTCTTGCGATTCGGTCACGTGCGCCGTGCCTTCGAAGACGAGGATGCTCTCGTCCACGCCGGCGGTTTTCACCACGCAGCCGTCCAGCGCGATGTTGCCCCGCAGCACGGCCAGACCGCCTTCCTGCGAGAACGCATGGTCGTTCGAGCGGATGCAGCCTTCAGCGCGGTCCAGGTCCAGGCTCGGCCAGCGCGTGTTTTGGCTGAATGCCACCTGCGTGGGGATGCCAGCCGGGCCCGCACGGTAGAACGTCTGCACAGCTTCGTCCGAGGTGCGGACGATGTCCCACTGGTCGAGCGCGTCCTTCATCGTGGGGGTGTGCACGGTCGGCACGTCGGTGTGCAGCTTGCCGGCGCGATCCAGCTCGCCCAGGATGGCCATGATGCCGCCCGCGCGGTGCACGTCTTCGATGTGGTACTTGTTCGTGTTCGGCGCGACCTTGCACAGCTGCGGCACGACGCGCGAGAGGCGGTCGATGTCGGCCATCGTGAAGTCGATCTCGGCTTCCTGTGCGATGGCCAGCAGGTGCAGGATCGTGTTGGTCGAGCCGCCCATGGCGATGTCGAGCGTCATGGCGTTCTCGAACGCCTTGAAGCCGACCGAGCGCGGCAGCACGCTTTCGTCGTCCTGCTCGTAGTACTGGCGGGCCAGTTCCACGATGCGACTGCCAGCGCGCTTGAAGAGCTGTTCGCGGTCTGCGTGCGTGGCGACCACGGTGCCGTTGCCCGGCAGCGACAGGCCCAGCGCTTCGGTCAGGCAGTTCATCGAGTTGGCCGTGAACATGCCCGAGCACGAACCGCAGGTCGGGCACGCCGAGCGCTCGACTTCGGCCACTTCCGCGTCGGAATACTTGCTGTCGGCGGCAATCACCATCGCGTCGATCAGGTCGAGCTTCTTGATCTCGATGGCCTTGGTGACGGGGTTGGCAAGCTTGGTCTTGCCGGCTTCCATCGGGCCGCCCGACACGAAGATCACCGGGATGTTCAGGCGCATGGCGGCCATCAGCATGCCCGGGGTGATCTTGTCGCAGTTGGAGATGCAGACCATGGCATCGGCGCAGTGCGCGTTGACCATGTATTCGACCGAGTCGGCAATGATGTCGCGGCTGGGCAGCGAATACAGCATGCCGTCGTGGCCCATGGCGATGCCGTCATCCACGGCAATCGTGTTGAATTCCTTGGCGACGCCACCGGCGGCTTCGATCTCACGCGCGACGAGCTGGCCGAGGTCCTTCAGGTGCACGTGGCCGGGCACGAACTGGGTGAACGAGTTGACGACCGCAATGATCGGCTTCTGAAAGTCTTCGTCTTTCATGCCGGTGGCGCGCCACAGCGAGCGCGCACCTGCCATGTTGCGGCCGGCGGTGGAGGTTTTGGAACGGTAGGTGGGCATGGTGGGGTGCTGAAGAAGGTTCAAAACTGAACGGGCCACGCGGATACAGGCCCTCGCGCGCCGGTGCGAACAACCTCTTGAGCCACGCCCGGGCAAAACGTCATTATCCCACGGCTAGGGAGGAGCGTTGTGGGTGGGCGCCCGATGCACATCCAAATGCGCGCCCAATGAAAAAGCCGCTTCTGCGTGAACAGAAGCGGCTTGGAATCTGGTGCCCGGGGCCGGAATCGAACCGGCACGCCTTGCGGCGGGGGATTTTGAGTCCCCTGCGTCTACCAATTTCACCACCCGGGCAGGTGCGATGAGCCGGCAATTATGCCAGAAGTCTGGCAGACCTCACAAGGCGGGCTCAGCCGATGGGTCAATCCAGTCAATCCGGCTTCCGTTCGTTCTGCAGCTCGAGCACGCGCAGCAGCGACGCCGTGTCGTCATACCCCCAGCCGTTGGCGACCAGCGTGTTGAGCTGAGACGCCACCAGCTCCATCGCCGGCATCTGTAGGCCGAGCTCGTGGGCAATCTCGCGCACGAGGCCGAAATCCTTGTCGTGCAGGCGCGCTTCGATACCGGCGGCAAAGTTGCGCTCGGCCATCTTCGGGCCTTCCATATCGAGCATCTTGCTGCCCGCAAAGCCCGGCCCGATGGCCGCTAGCACGCGTGACGGGTCGGTGCCCTGCGCGCGCGCAAACAGCATGGCTTCGGCAATGCCCTGGATGTTGATGACCTGCACGATCTGGTTGCACGCCTTCGCCACCTGGCCCGAACCGTGGCCACCGATGTGCGTGATGGTGGTGCCAAGCAGTTGCAGCAGCGGGCGTACGCGTTCCAGCACTTCCGGCTTGCCGCCCACCATGATCGACAGCGTGGCCTTCTGCGCGCCCATGGTGCCGCCGGAGACGGGCGCATCCAGGAATTCCAGTCCAGCCGCTTCCAGCTCGACCGCAATGCGGCGCGTCGCTGCGGGGGAGATCGTGCTGTGGTCGATACACACCGCGCCACGGGGGGCGCCGTGGATCACGCCATCCGGCCCCAATAGCACGCCCTCCACATCAGCCGTGGAGGTGACGTTGGTAAAGATGACCTCGGCGTCGCGCGCGGCTTCTGCAGGCGTGTTGACCGGCTCGGCGCCGATGGCGCGTGCGTTGTCCGCGGCTTCGGGGCGACGCACGTAAGCGCGCACGGTGTGGCCGGCGGCGATCAGGTGCTGGACCATCGGCGTGCCCATGTTGCCGAGGCCGATGAAGGCAATGCGTGTCATGGCGGGTGTCTCGTTGTCTCTTTACTTTGGGCCGGCGTAAGCAAAGCGGCCGTTCCTGATGATGCCCATCACGCGCGAGCGTTGGTCGAAGCCCTGGTGATCCTGGGCATTCAGGTTCAGCACGCCGTTGGGCACCGTCAGGTTCTGGGTGGTTTCGAGCGCATCGCGCAGGGCGGCACGGAAGGCAGGGGTGCCGGGCTTGGCACCGGTTTTCAGCGCACGGGCCGTGGCGTTGTCGAGCAGTTGATAAGCGCCCCAGGCGTCACCGGCAAATTGCGTGACGGTGTTCGCGCCGTACTTGGCTTCGTAGCGGTCAGCAAATTCCACGGCGACCTTGCGCACCGGATGGCTGGCCGGCAACTCGCGCGCCACCACCACCGGGCCGGTCGGGAAGAGCGTGCCTTCCACATCCTTGCCGCCCACCTTCAGGAACTCGGTGCTGGCGATGCCGTGCGTCTGATAAATGCGGCCCTTGTAGCCGCGCTCGACCAGCGTGCGCTGGGGCAGGGCGGCGGGCGTACCGGCGCCGGCAATCAGGATGGCGTCGGGTTTGGCCGCCATCAGCTTGAGCGCCTGGCCCGTCACGCTGGTGTCCGTGCGCGCAAAGCGCTCGTTGGCGACGACCTTCAGCTTGCGCACCTCGGCCAGCTTCGAGAATTCACGCCACCAGCTTTCGCCATAGGCATCCGTAAAGCCGATAAAGCCGACGGTGTGCACGCCGTTGTCCGCCATGTGCTGCGTGACCAGCGTGGCCATCTGCGAATCGTTTTGCGGCATCTTGAATGCCCAGCGGCGCTTGGCATCCTGTGGCTCGACGATGGATGCCGACGCGGCCAGCGTGATCATCGGCGTTTGCCCTTCGGCCACGGCATCGAGCGAGGCCAGCGCCGTCGGCACGATCGTCGGGCCGACGATCACGTCCACCTTGTCTTCGGCGATCAGCTTGCGCACGTTGCGCACGGCCATCGAGGGGTCGGACGCATCGTCCAGGATGGTGATTTGTGCGCGCTGGCCGCCAATCGTGGCGGGCCACATCTGCACAGTGTTCTTGCTCGGGATGCCGATGGCGGCAGCGGGGCCGGTGGTCGACAGCACCACGCCCACCCGAATATCGGCGTGGGCGGGCAGGGCGAGGGCGGCAGCGCTGGCAAACAGCGCCAAGCCGCACAGCAGGCGACGTCGGGTCGTCATGAAAGCTCCGGGAAGTTCGGCAAGTTACAGGCGAATCACAGCTCGTAAGCTTCGTGATCGCCGGACATGAGTTGCTCGACCAGCTTGCGCGTGAGCGTGGGCGCAAACAGTTCGATGAAGGTGTAGACGAAGCCACGCAAGTACGCGCCCTGCTTGATGCCCAGATGCGTGACGTTGGTGCCGAACAGGTGCCCGGCCGGAATCGCGCGCAGGTTGCGGTCGCGCTCGGCGTCAAACGCCACGCCGGCCACGATGCCCACGCCCAGACCGACCTCCACGTAGGTCTTGATGACGTCGGCATCGATGGCTTCCAGCACGATGTCCGGCTTGATCTGGCGCAGCTCGAAGGCGTGGTCGATCTTGGGCCGACCGGCAAAGTGCTGGTCGTACGTGATGATCGGGTAACCCTTCAGGTCTTCCAGCGTCAGATGCTGGCGCGAGAGAAGCGGGTGATCAGGAGGCGTAACCACCACGTGCTGCCACTGGTAGCCCGGGATCGAGATCAGGTCCTTCACATGCGACATGCCCTCGGTGGCGATGGCGATGTCGGCCTGGTCATGCAGCACCATCTCGGCAATCTGGGCGGGCGTGCCCTGCTGAATAGACAGGCGCACCTTGGGGTACTTGCGGGTGAACTCGGCAATCGCCTTGGGCAACGCGTAGCGCGCCTGCGTGTGCGTGGTGGCGATGGTGAAGTTGCCCTGGTCCTGCGCGGCGTAGTCCTTGCCGACGCGTTTCAGCGTCTCCACCTCTTCCAACACGCGCTCGACCGAGGCCAGAATGCGCCGCCCAGGCTCCGTGAGGCCCCGGATACGCTTGCCGTGCCGTGTGAAGATGTCGACACCCAGCTCTTCCTCCAGCTCGATAATGGCTTTGGAGACGCCGGGTTGTGATGTATAGAGCGCTTTTGCCGCTTCGGTCAGGTTGAATTTCTGCCGCACGGCCTCGCGAACGAAGCGAAATTGGTGAAGGTTCATGGCTGGCGATCGGATGCAAGAAAAGCGAGCGATCAGATCGTTACTTATAACCGAGCCCATATAAACAAACAATTTTTTATTGGTTTGCGATATGAGGCGGCGTCATTACGATGCTCGAACTCCGTGATAACACGCCCTCACTGCCCCTTTTCTCCTGCGCTATGACGCTTGCCTATACGGTTTCCGGTTTGCTGGTCGGCCTGTTGGTCGGCTTGACGGGCGTGGGCGGCGGTTCGCTGATGACCCCGCTGCTGACGCTGATGTTCGGCTTCTCGCCGGCCACCGCAGTGGGTACTGACTTGGCATTTGCGTCGCTGACCAAGGGCGTCGGCACGATTGCCCATCGCAGCCACGGCCATGTCCGCTGGGACATCGTCAAGCGGCTCTGCTTGGGCAGCCTGCCCGCCGCGCTGGTGACGGTGCTGGTGCTCAAGAGCGTGGGCACCCTCGATGCGGAGTGGATGCACATCATTCGCGTGACGATTGGCGTGTCGGTCATTCTGACGGTGATTTCGCTGTTGTTCCGCCAGCGCGTGCTGGGCTGGCTGGCCCGCAACCCGCGCTATCGCCTGCAAGGCGCGGCACTGGCCGCGGCCACGGTGTTCGTCGGCGTGGTGCTGGGCGTGCTGGTGACCGTGTCGTCCATCGGCGCGGGTGCCGTGGGCGCGACGCTCATTCTGATCCTGTACCCCGAATTGAAAAGCGCCGAAGTGGCCGGCACCGACATCGCCTACGCCGTGCCGCTGACCGCTGTTGCGGGCCTGGGCCATATGTACCTGGGCACGATCGACTGGAACCTGCTGCTGTCGCTGCTGGTGGGCTCCATCCCGGGTATCTGGCTGGGTGCGCGCCTGTCCAAGAATCTGCCGGAACGTCTGGTGCGCGGCGCGCTTGCCGCCACGCTGACGATCACGGCCATCAAGCTGGTGTCGTGATGCGGGACGCTATGCCGATCCGGTCCATGCCGACCCTGCTTGGTTGTTGCTGCTGTCGTTGAATCGACGGCAACAGCCACACAAAGAACCGTTTCCCCCAAATTGAATCGCACGCCGGCACAGACCGGATTGGACTGAACAGTCATGTACCAATACGACGCTTACGATCACCGCCTTGTCGCCGACCGCGTTGAGCAGTTCCGCGACCAGGTGCGCCGCCGTATCTCGGGCGAACTGACGGAAGAAGAATTCCTGCCGCTGCGTTTGCAGAATGGTCTGTACTACCAGCGCCACGCCTACATGCTGCGCGTGGCGATTCCCTACGGCCACCTGCGCGCCAACCAGATGCGCATGCTCAGCCACATCGCCGCCGAGCACGATCGCGGCTACGGCCACTTCAGCACGCGCCAGAACATCCAGTACAACTGGATCAAGCTCGAAGAAGTGCCGGACATCCTAAGCAAGCTGGCCTCGGTGGAAATGCACGCCATTCAGACGTCGGGCAACTGCATCCGCAACATCACGACCGACCAGTTTGCGGGCGTGGCGCCGGATGAGGTGATCGATGCGCGCCCGCTGGCGGAAATCCTGCGCCAGTGGTCGACGTTCATCCCCGAATTCGCCTTCCTGCCGCGCAAGTTCAAGATTGCCGTGTCGGCCTCGCGCGAAGATCGCGCTGTGACGCAACTGCACGACATCGGCGTCTACGCGTATGAGAAGGACGGTCAGACGCTGCTGCGCATCCTGGCCGGCGGCGGCATGGGCCGTACCCCGATCCTGGGCGCGATCATCAAGGAAGACCTGCCGTGGCGGCACCTGCTGTCGTACATCGAAGCCGCCGTGCGCGTGTACAACCGCTACGGCCGCCGCGACAACAAGTACAAGGCGCGCATCAAGATTCTCGTGAAGGCCATCGGCGCGGAAGAATTTGCCCGCCAGGTGGAAGAAGAGTGGCAGCACATCAAGGACGGTCCGTCGACTATCACGCAGGCCGAGTTCGACCGCGTGGCGCAGTTCTTTGCGCCGCCCGCGTATGAAAAGCTGGCCGACACCGATGCTGGCTATGAGAAGGCCCTGCTGGAGAACAAGGCGTTCGCGCGCTGGGTGAGCCGCAACGTGCATCCGCACCGCGTGCCGGGCTATGCCGCTGTCACGCTGTCGCTGAAGCCGGGCGCGGCACTGCCGCCGGGCGATGCGACGGCCGAGCAGATGGCATTGGTGGCTGACTGGTCCGAGCGCTTCGGCTACGGCGAACTGCGCGTGGCGCACGAGCAGAACTTGATCCTGCCGGACGTGAAGAAGCACGATCTGTTCGACCTGTGGCAACTGGCCAAGGAACACGGCATGGCCACCGCCAACATCGGCCTGCTGACCGACATCATCGCGTGCCCGGGCGGCGATTTCTGCTCGCTGGCCAACGCCAAGTCGATCCCCATCGCACAGGCGATTCAAGCGCGTTTCGATGACCTCGATTACGTGCACGACCTGGGCGAGCTGTCGCTCAACATCTCGGGTTGCATCAACTCGTGCGGCCATCACCACGTCGGCAACATCGGCATCCTGGGTGTCGATAAGCACGAAGAAGAGTGGTATCAGGTGTCGCTGGGCGGCGCGCAGGGCAACGACTCGGCGATCGGCAAGATCATCGGCCCGTCGTTCAAGGCAGAAGAGATGCCCGACGTGATCGAACGCATCATCGATACCTTCGTCGCCAACCGCACGGAAGACGAACGCTTCATCGACACCTACAACCGCATCGGCATGGCCCCGTTCAAGGAACGTGTCTACGCCCGTGAAGAAGCCTAATGCCGAGGGAAACGAACATGAGCAAGATCATCAAGCTGCAAAACGGTGCCCCCCAGATCGTGGCTGACGACTGGACGGTGCTGCGTGCACCCGAAGGTGGTGAGCTGACGCAAGCCGATGTGGATGCCGCCACGCACGCCATCGTGCCGCTGGCCTTCTGGCAAGCCAATCGCGACGCGCTGCTGACGCGCGCCCGCGCCGGCACGCTGGCCGTGTGGCTGGCCCCGGATGACGAGCCGTTTGCGTTGGAGGCCGATCTGCCGAACCTGTCGCTGGTGGCGGTGGATTTCCCCGTCTTCCGCGATGGCCGTGGCTACAGCACGGCGTTCCTGCTGCGCCAACGCCTGGGCTTCACGCGTGAGCTGCGCGCCATCGGCGACGTGCTGCGTGACCAACTGGACTTCATGCGCCGTTGCGGTTTCGACGCCTACGCCGTGCGCGCCGACAAGAACATCGAGGATGCCCTGAATGGCTTCGGCGAAATCAGCGTGCGGTACCAGGGCGCTGTCGATGAGCCGCGTCCGCTGTTCCGCCGCGAGCGTGCGTCTGAGGCGAGCGCAGCATGAGCGATACGCAAGACATCGTCGTGTCTGAAGTGCCGGTGTCCGCAATCGGGCGCCCGGTGCTGTGGACGCGTCCGGTCTACACCGGCACGGCCGAAGCCCTGGCTGCGAAGGAAGCCGCGTTGTTCGAGCGCCTGGCCGAGATTGCCGCCAAGCACGGCGTGGCGAAGTTCGCCACCAGCCTGGCCGCCGAAGATATGGTCGTGACTGACGCGATCCTGCGCAGCCCCGAAGCCGTGCGTGCGCATCTGCCGATCTTCACGCTGCAGACGGGTCGCCTGCACGCCGAAACGCTGGCGATGCTCGACCGCATCCGCGAGCACTACGGTTATGCGATCGAGCAGTACACGCCGGACGCCCGCGCAGTGGAAGCCTACGTGCGTGACAACGGCCTGAACGCGTTCTACGACAGCATCGAACTGCGCAAGGCCTGCTGCAACATCCGCAAGGTGGTGCCGCTGAATCGAGCACTGAAGGATGCCGACGCATGGCTCACCGGCCAGCGCCGCGAGCAGGCCGTCACCCGTGCCGATCTGCCGTTTGCCGAAGACGACGATGCTCGCGGCATCGCCAAGTACAACCCGCTGTTCGACTGGTCCGAGGCTGAAGTCTGGGCCTACCTCGAACAGCACAACGTGCCCACCAACGCGCTGCACGACAAGGGCTATCCCAGCATTGGCTGCGAGCCCTGCACGCGCGCGGTGCGCGCTGGTGAAGATGTGCGCGCCGGCCGCTGGTGGTGGGAATCGCGCGATAGCAAAGAATGCGGTTTGCATGCGACCAACGTGTCGCAAAAGAGCTAAGGAAAGGAACATGGGAGTCATGAGCGAAATCCCCGGCACGGCACTGACGCCCGTGCAGAACGAGCACCTCGACTGGCTGGAAGCCGAGTCGATCTACATCATCCGCGAGGTGGTGGCCGAATGCCGCAACCCGGCGCTGCTGTTCTCGGGCGGCAAGGATTCGATCGTCATGCTGCACCTGGCGCTCAAGGCCTTCCGACTGGGCGATCGCAAGATCGAACTGCCGTTCCCGCTGGTGCATATCGACACGGGCCACAACTACCCGGAAGTGATCCAGTTCCGCGATCAGCGCGTGGCTGAACTGGGCGCGCGTCTGGTGGTTGGCCATGTGGAAGATTCCATCAAGCGCGGCACGGTCCGCCTGCGTAAGGAAACGGATTCGCGTAACGCTGCGCAAGCCGTCACGCTGCTCGAGACGATTGAATCGCACGGCTTTGACGCCCTGATGGGCGGCGCCCGCCGCGATGAAGAGAAGGCGCGCGCCAAGGAGCGCATCTTCTCGTTCCGCGACGAATTCGGTCAGTGGGATCCGAAGGCTCAGCGCCCGGAACTCTGGAGTCTGTACAACGCCCGCATGGCGCAAGGCGAACAGATGCGCGTGTTCCCCATCTCCAACTGGACGGAACTCGACGTGTGGCAGTACATCGCCCGCGAAAACCTCGCCTTGCCGCCGATCTACTACGCGCATCAACGTGAAGTTGTGCGCAAGAACGGCCTGCTGGTGCCGGTCACGCCGATCACGCCCAAGGCCGATGGCGACGAAAGCGAAATCCTGTCGGTGCGCTTCCGCACCGTGGGCGACATCAGCTGCACGTGCCCGGTGGCGAGCACCGCTGCCACGCCGGCTGAGATCATCGCCGAGACGGCCATCACCGAGATCACCGAACGCGGCGCCACGCGCATGGACGACCAGACGAGCGAAGCCTCGATGGAAAAGCGCAAGAAGGAAGGGTATTTCTGATCATGAGCAACCAAACATCGCACCAAGGGCTGCTGCGCTTCATCACCGCTGGTTCCGTCGACGACGGCAAGAGCACGTTGATCGGTCGTCTGCTGTACGACAGCAAGGCCGTGCTGACCGACCAGTTGCAAGCATTGACCCGTGCCAAGAACAAGCGCACCGCCGGTGAAGACATCGACTTCTCGCTGCTGACCGACGGCCTGGAAGCCGAGCGCGAGCAGGGCATCACGATCGACGTGGCGTACCGCTATTTCTCGACCGCGCGCCGCAAGTTCATCATTGCCGACACGCCGGGCCACGAGCAGTACACGCGCAACATGGTGACGGGCGCCTCGACCGCGCACGCCGCCATCATCCTGATCGACGCCACGCGCGTGACGACCGTGGATGGCAAGGCGCAATTGCTGGCCCAGACCAAGCGCCATTCGGCCATCGTCAAGCTGCTGGAGCTGCAGCACGTGATCGTGGCCGTCAACAAGATGGACCTGGTTGACTACAGCGAAGCGCGCTTCAACGAAATTCGCACCGCTTACGATGCGCTGGCCGCACAGCTGGGCCTGAAGGATGTGCGTTACGTACCGGTGTCCGCCTTGCGCGGTGACAACATCGTGCATGCCTCCGAAGCCATGCCGTGGTACCAAGGCGAGCCGCTGCTGGCGTTGCTGGAAGACCTGAAGGTGGAAGAGACGGCGCCGACCGGCGACGACGCACTGCGCTTCCCGGTACAACTCGTGGCGCGCCAGGATGGCTCGCAGGCCGATGACTTCCGTGGCTACATGGGCCGCGTGGAAGCCGGCACCGTGCGCGTCGGCCAAGCCGTGCGCGTGCTGCCCGCCAACCGCGAAACGACTGTTGCTGAAGTGCTGACGCCCAATGGCGCAGCCGATTCCGCCGGCCCCGGCGAGACCATCACCGTGCGCCTGGCGGACGATGTGGACATCTCGCGCGGCGATACCATCGTCGCCGCCCCGACGACTGCCGCCAACGCCGCCAAGAAGCTGCACGCCGATCTCTGCTGGTTCGACGAACACGAGCTGAACCCGGCTCGCAAGTACGTGCTCAAGCACACGACCGCCACCGTGTTCGCACGTGTGTCGGAAGTCGAGCGCGTGCTGGACGTGCATACGCTGTCGCACGAAACCGGCCGCAAGCAGATCGCGCTGAACGACATCGGTACGGTCAACATCAGCCTGCAGAAGCCGATCGTCTGCGATGCGTACGGCGACAACCCGGCCACCGGCGCGTTCATCCTGGTGGACGAAGCGACGCACCATACGGTGGCGGCAGGCATGATCCGTGCATTTTCCTAAAGTAAATGGGGTGCCGCATGTTACAAACTCGTCTGCGCCCCGCAGGAAAAAAGCAAAGGAAGCTAGGCAAATGGAAGCGAAGACCCCCAAAACCCTCGGCCGCGTGAGCCTGATTGGTGCCGGCCCTGGCGCCGCAGACCTCATCACGGTGCGTGGCGCACGGTTGTTGGGCGAAGCCGAGGTCGTGCTGCACGACGCATTGGTCTCGCCCGAGGTCTTCCAGTATTGCCCGCAGGCCGTGCTGATTGCCGTCGGCAAGCGGTGCGGCAAGCGCTCGACCGCGCAGCGCTTCATCAACCGCCAGCTCGTCGATCTGGCGACCAAGTACCAGCGCGTGGTGCGTCTCAAGGGTGGTGACCCGATGCTGTTCGGCCGTGCCGATGAGGAATTGCAAGCGCTCGAGCAAGCCGGCATTGACTACGAAGTCGTGCCGGGCATCACTGCGGCGCTGGCAGCAGCATCCGCGATTCGCCAGCCGCTGACCAAGCGCGGCGTGGCCCGCAGCGTGGCGTTCGTCACCCAAGCCAAGGCGGCCGATCCAGACACACCGCAGCCCGAGGGTGTGACGCCCGAAGCTGCCGCACAGGCCGATTCGCTCGTCTATTACATGGGCCGCGACCAGGCCGCCTCCATTGCGGCTGACCTGATCGCCCGTGGCCGTGCGCCTTCCACGCCTGCGTGGGTGGTCGAGGCAGCCACCACGCCCGAGCAACGTTCGGCGCGCTTCACGCTGCAGCAGATGGCCGATGGCGCGGCGGCCGAGTGGATTAACCCGGATCACCCGAGCCTGTTGATGATCGGCGATGCATTTGCCGCCCGGGCCACGGCAACGGCACCGGACGTGCCCGCCAGCGAGCGCCACGTCCTGGCCGCCTGAGCGCGGTTCAAAACGCCAGCGCCAGCTTTCCAAAGACGTTCCCAGCTTCCATCATGCGGAACGCCTCCGGTGCGTTCTGCCAAGGCAGCACCTGATCGACGATCGGGTGCAAGCCGTTCACCGCCAGCGCCCGGTTCATCGCTTCGAACGACGCCCGCGAGCCGACCGACGCAGGCCGGATCACCGCCTTGCGCGCAAAGATCTCCAACGGACTCACGCTGCCTTCGCGCCCGGCCAGATAGCCGACTAGGTGGATCTGCCCGCCCACGCGCAGCGCCTTCAACGAGCGCTGTAGCGTCCCGCCACCACCCACTTCGATGACGTGATCGACGCCGCGGCCATCCGTGCGCGCGAGCACGGCTTCGTGCCAGTCAGGCGTGGTGCGGTAGTTAATCGTGTCGGATGCGGGCACGCCCAGCGTCTGCACGCGTTCCAACTTTGCATCGCTGCTCGACAGCACGAGAGGGCGCGCCCCGGCCATCAGCGCAAACTGCACCGCGAACATCGACACACCGCCCGTGCCTTGCACGAGCACGGTCTCGCCCGGCTGCAGGCTGCCCGCTTCGATCAGGCAATGCCACGCGGTTAGGCCGGCGCAGGGCAGGGTGGCGGCTTCGGCGTCGCTCAGGTGGGGCGGCACGACCACCGCGCCACCCGCGTCGAGGCGCATGGTGTCCGCCAGCCACCCGTCGATGGGGCCGCCGAGCATGCGGCGCGTATCGGCGTTGCAGAAATCGCCGCCATCCCAGCGCTGCCAGAACGTGCCGGCGACACGGTCGCCAAGGCGCACGCGCGTGACGTTTCGGCCGACGTCAACCACCTCGCCCACGCCGTCCGACAGCGGAATCAGCGGTAACGGAAAGCGTGTGAAAAACGTGCCGGAGACGATCTCCAGGTCGCGGTAATTGAGCGACGCGGCGCGGGTGCGCACGATGATTTCGTCGGGGCCGGGCGTGGGGTCGTCGCGCTCGACGGTGCGCAGGGCGTCGATGCCGTAGCCGTCGGTCAATGCCAAAGCTTTCATGGTGTTCTCGCGGTGGGAGTGAAGGAAAACGCAAGGCGAAAGGCCTATGGCGATACTGTGGCGCGTCACTTAATATGAATCCAATTCAATTTGTTCAGGCCGAACATAACAATTGGGAATGTCGTCATGCTGGAGGAAATGCGTACCTTCGTGCTGTTGGCGCAGACCGGCTCGATTGCCCGTGTGGCTGAGCGCCTGCCGCTCACGCAGCCAGCCGTCACCAAGCAGATTCAGCGGCTGGAGCGCGCGCTCGATACCGTGTTGTTTGATCGACGCGTCAAGCCGTTCCGGCTCACGGCGGAAGGCGAGGCAGTGCTGGCACGCTGCCGCACCATCGTTGGCGAGTTCGAAGCGCTACGGGGCAGCGTGCGCGCCAGCGGTGAACCTGAAGGCGTGCTGCGCGTAGGTGTGAGCCACGCGGTGGGCGATGCCCGGTTTGCGCGGCTGCTGTCGGGGGTGCGGGAGCGCTATCCGGCCGTGTCATTCCGGCTGAGCTGCGAATGGGGTGGTGTGCTGCGCGAGCGCCTCAAACGCGCCGAACTCGATGTGGCGCTATGGCTGGCGCCGTCCGGTGCGCGAGGTCACCACACGGATGCGGACATCCGCGTCATCGGTACCGAACCCGTCGGCCTGATTGCCGCGCCGGCGCGTAAGCTGCCGCACGCGCTGTCGATGGCGCAGGTGCGGGACGAGGCCTGGGTGCTCAACCCCGCCGGCTGCGAGATGCGGGCCTGGCTGCTGGGCCGTTACGAGGCCGATCGCCTGACGCCAAACGTGGCCGCCGAGGTGCAATCCGTGCCGTTGCAGCACGCGTTGGTGGCCGAGGGTTTTGGATTGGGGTTTGCGCCTGTGCGGCTGATTGGCGCCCAGATTGCCGAGGGGGCGCTGTCCCTGCATCGGCTGGCATCGGCGCCGGCCGAGTGGGATGTCTGCGTTCAACGTGCCCCGTCGCTTGGCCGTTTGGCGCGGGTAGTGGATGCACTCGAGACGGCGCTGTCCACTGAAGGCGCTGTGGCGCGTTAATCACCTCATCCCATCTTCCGAATGCCCCTGCGATGCCGCACATCATCATTGAATACACCGCCAATGTCGAAGCGGATGCGCGCATTCCGGAGCTGATGCGCGTGGTCAATGACGTCCTCATCGGCCATGCGAATGCGTTTCCCATCGGCGGCATCCGCACGCGTGCTTTGCGGCTGGAGCACTATCGGATGGCCGACGGCGCGGAAGACGACGCGTTCATCCACGTGACGTTCCGCATCAAGGCGGGCCGGCCCAAAGCGGTGACAGGGCCGGTCTGTGCGGAGATGTTCGGGGCCATGCGTGCACATCTCGCAGACGTGTTCGCGCGCCGCTACCTCGGGCTGACGCTGGAGCTGGTGGAGTTCGATACCCACGGCTTTCACGTCGAGAACAACGTGCACGCGCGTTTTGCACGCGTCGCCGAGCCGCAGTAAGAGATCGCTCAGCCGAGCTGGCGCACGCAGTAACCGGCGATGGCGTCGAGCACGGCATCGTCCTCGCCCACGGCATCTGCGCAGCGGATGGAGAGGGAGGGGTGAGCCTGCGCACACTGCGCAACCAGTGCGGGCAGATCGCGCCGCAAATGGCCGCCCTGGCCGAAGAACACGGGTATGACGGTGACGCTTTGCGCGCCACCGGCGGCCAGATCGTCAATCGTGCCCGGCAGATCGGGCATCATCAATTCGAGAAAGGCGAGGCGGACGTCGACGCCCGGTTGCTGAGCAGAGAGCCGCTCTTTCAAGCGATCAAACGGCTCGCGCCAGCGGGCATCACGCGCGCCGTGCGCAAACAGAACGAGCGCGCGCGTAGCCATCAGTGGCGCTCCACCCAGCGCAGCGATACCAGTGCGAGCGCGAGATACAAGGCGCCCGGCACGATCGCGGTAAAGATGGCCGGCCACGTATTGAGCAGGCCCACGTGCGAGAACAGGTTGTTCACCAACTGGAACGACAGACCCAGCATGATGCCGCCGAACACCTTCAGGCCGACCGCGCCGGCACGCGCATGCAGATACGCAAAGGGCAGGGCCAGCGCCATCATCACCAGCACGGTGAAGGGGTAGACCACCTTCTTCCACAGGGCGATCTCGTAGCGCTGCGTGTCCTGCTTGTTGTCGCGCAGGTGGCGGATGTACTGGAACAGGTCGAGCGTGGCCATGCGGTCAGGCGTCACCATCAGCACGGAGAGGATCTGCGGCGTGAGCTCGGAGCGCATCTCCTGTTGCGGCAGCTTGACCTGCTCGCCACGGAAATCGGGGGCCAGTGCATCGGGTGCGCCCGGCACGGCCTGGACCGTGTCTTGCGGCGTCACCGAGCCGGCTTTGCGCGGGAACTCGATAAAGTGCGTTTCGGTAACGTCGCTCAATTGCCAGTTCTGGTGCCCTTGATAGCGCGCTTGCTGCGCCACGCGAATCGAACTCAGCCGGTAGTCCGCATCGAATTCATAGATGCGCAGGCCTTTGATGGACTGATCCGGCTGCAGGCTGCCCACGTTGACGAAACGCGTGACTTCGCCGCCGCTGCCGTCCGCCTTGGCGGGGCCACGGTCCTTCACCCACACGCCCGAGCGGAACCCCGCCGACACCGTCGCGCCCAGCGCTTCCAGGCGAACCTTCTGCGCGTATTCCTCCGCCTTGGGGCCGATGAATTCACCGAAGATGTACGTCACCAGTGCCAGCGGCAGCGCAATCTTGAACAGCGACAGCAGCGCACGCTTGGTGTCGAGCCCTGCTACGCGGAAGATCGTGAACTCCGACTGGCTCGCCATCTGCGAGAACACGTAGATGGCGCTGATGAGCGCTGCCACCGGAATCACTTCATACACGCGCGTCGGCGCTTGCAGCATCACGTGGAAGAAGGCGATCAGCGTGGTGTAGCGTCCGACCACCGAGCCCAACTCACCCAGCATGTCGAAGAAGATGAACAGCGCCAGCACCGCAAACAGGATGAAGACGAACACGCCGTAGATCTGGCGCGCGAAGTACTTCTCGTAGACCGGCATCTTCATCACGCACCCGCCTTGGTTTGTGCCGATCGGGGCGCAAAGCCCAGCAGGGCGAAGATGCCCTTCAGGCCCGCTGCGCTGTAATGGCGGAAGCGGAACAGCAGCATCGCGCAGATGAAGGCCGCCAAGTGGATGGGCCACCAGGCCATGAAGACGTTCATCTTGCCCTGCGAGACCCACGCCTGCGACAGGTTCAGCAGGTTCGAATACGTCAGGTAGATCAGTACGGCAAAGATCATGGGCGTGTAACGACCCAGACGCGGGTTGACGTAGGCCAGCGGAATGGCGATCAGCACGAAGTTCAGCGCCAGCAGCGGCAGGCCGATGCGCCAGACCAGTTCGCCGAGGTTTTCGGGCGTCGGGTTGCTGAGCAGGTCCGCCGTCGAGCGGCTCTTGGTCGGCAGGTTGGCGTCGGTCTGTGGCGGCTTGTTGGCCACCTTGACACCGTATTTGTCGAATTCGACGATGCGGTAGTCGAGCTTGCCGGGCGTGCCTTCATAGCGGCGGCCCTTGTCGAGCACCACGAAGCGGTCACCGTTGGGCGTGGTCGTGAACTCGCCCGTCTTGGCCAGCGCTACGCCGATCTTGTCCTGTTCCGCGTTGGCGACGAACAGGTTGCGGGCGTGCTTCATGCCGTTATCGACGCCCTCGATGAACAGCACGTAGTTGCCGTGCGCGGGCTCGATGAAGCGGCCGGCGGAGATCATCGACAGCACATCGCGCTGCTCGAAGCGGTCACGGAACAGCGCGCTCTGCTGGTTGGCCCACGGCCAGCCGAACAGCGCCAGCAGCGCCACCAGCACGATGAACGGCAGCGAAAAGCGCAGCACCGGGCGGATGAAATCCGTCAGGCTGATACCGGAGGTGAACCACACCACCATCTCGGAATCCTTGTACCAGCGCGTGAGCACCAGCAGCACCGAGATGAACAGCGTGGCGCACAAGAGAATCGCAAGATAGCCCAGCGAGGCCAGGCCGATGAGGAGCAGGACGTCGTTCGGGTTGGCTTCGCCGTTGGCAGCCATGCCGAGAATGCGGATCACCAGAGTGGTCAGCATGAACGTCAGCAGCACGAGGAAGACGGCGCCGGCGGTGAAGGACAGCTCGCGTCGCAGGGCTTGTTCGAAAATCATGCGGATGCTGGAAGGGTGGGCGAGGTCTAGACCCAGGTTGGGACCGCAGTTGGGACGATAGGTGCCCCATCTGGGTTCCATCGGAGCCCCCGCGCAAAATCGCGGATAATGTGGGCTTTCGTTGACTCGCCTCATAGAGAGAAGCGCGATGGAATTTAGCACAAAAGCCCTGGACTGGGCCAAAGCGGGCGCCCTGGCGGCCAAGAGCGATTGCCTCGTGATCGGTCTGTTCGAGTCGCAGACCCTGGCCGGCGCCGCCAAGGCGCTGGACGTGGCCACCAAGGGCCTGGTCACCCGCCTGATCAAGCTGGGCGACTTTGAAGGCAAGCGCGGCACGTCGCTGCTGCTGCACGAAGTGGCCGGCGTGGGCGCCGCCCGCGTGCTGCTGGTCGGCCTCGGCAAGGAAGCCGACTTCACCGACCGCGCCTACGCCGAAGCCGTGCGCACCGCACTGCGCGCGCTGGCCGGCACCAAAGCCGCCAACGTGACGTGGACGCTCACGGAGCACGCTGCGCGCGACAAGGACACCGCCTGGGCCGTGCTGACCGCCGTCACGCTCATCCGCGAAACCAGCTACCGCTTCATCGAGCGCCACCCAGAACTCAAGAGCAAGCGCGACAAGAACGGCGCCTCCAGCAGCCTGCGCAAGGTCGTGCTGGCCGTGCCGGCGGCGGACGCCAAAGCCGCCAGCGTGGCCGCCGCGCGCGGCACCGCCATCGCCAACGGCATGGACCTGACGCGTGACCTGGGCAACCTGCCGTCCAACATTTGCACGCCGACGTACCTGGCCAACACCGCCCGCAAGATCGCCAAGGATTTCAAGCTGAAGGTCGAGGTGCTCGGCCGCAAGCAGATCGAAGCCCTGAAGATGGGCGCCTTCCTGGCCGTGACCAAGGGCAGCGAAGAGCCGCCGCAGTTCATCGTGCTGCGCTACGAAGGTGGCCCCGCCAAGCAGGCGCCGGTGGTGCTGGTCGGCAAGGGCATCACGTTTGATACGGGTGGCATCTCGCTCAAGCCCGGCGAGGGCATGGACGAGATGAAGTACGACATGTGCGGCGCGGCCTCGGTGCTGGGCACGCTGCGTGCCGTGGCCGAGATGGGTCTCAAGCAGAACGTCATCGCCGTGGTGCCGACCTGCGAGAACATGCCCAGCGGCATCGCTACCAAGCCGGGCGACGTGGTCACCAGCATGTCGGGCCAGACCATCGAGATTCTGAACACCGACGCCGAAGGCCGCCTGATCCTGTGCGACGCGCTGACCTACGTGGAGCGCTTCAAGCCGGCCGTGGTGATCGACGTGGCAACGCTCACGGGCGCCTGCATCATCGCGCTCGGCCACATCAACACGGGCATGTACGCCCGCAGCGATGCACTGGCGGATGCGTTGACCGCCGCGGGCAAGCAATCGCTCGACACCGCCTGGCGCATGCCGCTGGACGAGGAGTACCAGGAGCAGCTCAAGTCCAACTTTGCCGACATGGGCAATATCGGCGGCCGCCCGGCCGGCAGCGTAACGGCCGCCTGCTTCCTGGCGCGCTTTACCGAGAAGTACGACTGGGCCCACCTAGACATCGCTGGTACCGCCTGGAAGAGCGGCGCGGCCAAGGGCGCCACGGGCCGCCCGGTGCCGCTGCTGACGCGCTTCCTGATGGACCGCGGTTGATCAATCCGAGGCGAAGCACCGTATGACCCGCGTCGATTTCCACAGCAACGTGCCCGGCAAGCTGGCCTACGCCTGCCGGCTCGTGCGCAAGGCTTACGGCGCGGGCCAGAAAGTGATCGTGGTGGGCGATCCAGCGGCGCTGCAAGCGTTCGACACGCAGTTGTGGACCTTCAGTCAGCTCGATTTCCTGCCGCACTGTGGCCTGCGGCAGCCGCTGGCTGACCAGACCCCCATCCTGCTGGCCGACGTTTCCGAGCCGCTGGACGACGCCCCGCATCACGACATCCTCGTCAATCTGTCGAGCGAGCCGCCGCCGCTGTTTGCGCGCTTCGAGCGGCTGATCGAAATTGTCGGTGACGACGATGCAGACCGCGCCGCCGCAAGAGACCGCTTCCGCTTCTACCGCGATCGGGGCTATCCGATCCAACACCACGACGTGGGGCGCGCATGAACGATCCCAAATCGCACGCGGACAACAACATCCCCGTTCTGACGGAAATCGTCGACCTGGATGACACCACGCCGGTGGCCGCGCCGGTTGCAACGCCGGCTGCGCATGCACAATCTGCCGATGGGGTTCCGCCCCCGCTGCGCGAGCAGGGCCTGGCGCCAACTTCCGCCATGCCGCCCGCCGGCACCGATGCCGCGCGCGTCATGGGCCACGTGATGTGGCGCTTCCAAACCGAATGGCCGGCGCTGATTGAAACGCAATGCCGCGAGGCGCTGGAGTCGCGCCTGTCGCTGCTGACCGAGCAACTGGCGGCGGACCTCACCCGCACGCTGGAAGCACGCTTGATGGAGTGGCTTGGCGCCGCGCTGGAAGACGCGCTCTCGACGCACCGGCACACGCCGCAGCGCTGACACCATTCCCGGCTATCATGCCGCGCACAGCGGCGGGGATGCCTCCACGCGCACCGTGATGCAACCTGCCGCGGAGCGTCGTGGTCTACCTCCAACGCGCTACGCCGACCCGGTCATCGGGCACGAACACTTAACCTGACCCCCGGATTCATGCTCATCCATCCGCAATTTGACCCTGTCGCCCTGCATCTCGGGCCGCTCGCCATCCGCTGGTACGGCCTGATGTATCTGGCGGCATTCATCATGTTCCTGTGGTTCGGCCGGCTGCGCACGCGCCAGTCGCACATCGCCGCCGAAGGTTGGACCAGCCGCGATCTCGACGACATGCTGTTCTACGGCGTGCTCGGTGTGATCCTGGGCGGGCGCTTGGGTTACGTGCTGTTTTACAAGGCCGATTGGTACTTCGCCCACCCGCTCGACATCTTCAAGGTGTGGGAGGGCGGCATGGCCTTCCACGGCGGCTTCCTCGGGGTGGTCATTGCGATGATGGTGTATGCGCGCATGCGTGGCCGCTCGTGGATGCAGGTGACGGACTTCATCGCGCCGATGGTGCCGTGCGGCCTCGCAGCGGGGCGCCTGGGCAACTTCATCAACGGCGAGCTGTGGGGGCGTGTGTCATCGCCCAACCTGCCGTGGGCCGTGATGTTCCCGCAGGCCCAGGGCGAAGATCGCGAGTGGCTGCTTTCGCATGCGCAGCAGGCGGTCACGAGTGGTGTGCAGGCCGTGTTCGACCAGTACCACATGCTGCCGCGCCATCCGTCGCAGCTCTACCAGTTCGCGGGCGAGGGCGTACTGTTCTTCATCCTGCTGTGGCTGTATGCGCGCAAGCCTCGGCCGATGGGCGCGGTGTCGGGTGCGTTTCTGCTCGGCTACGGCGTGTTCCGCTTCGCCGCTGAATTTGCGCGCGAGCCGGACAACTTCCTCGGCCTGCTCGCGGCAAACCTGTCGATGGGCCAGTGGCTGTCTCTACCGATGATCCTGGCGGGTATTGCGATGCTGGTGTGGGCTTACCGACGCGCCCGTCGTGACGGCACAAACGCGCAGGCACACGCCTGACGCGGCATCGATGCAAAGAAAAAGCCACCGAACTTCGGTGGCTTTTTTCATGAGCGCGTGGCCGCTTATTTGAGCATTTGCACTGCGCCGGACACTGTCACCGTCACTTGTGCTTTGCCGCCTTCGATGGGCACCGGTGCCGAATCAAACGACGCTGGCGCCGCTGCCATCCGCGCCATCATCGGGCGTGGGCCCGGGTTGTTGCTGCCCTCGCTCACGTGTACGTCGCGGATCGTATAGCTCGTGTAGCCGAACAGCTTGGTGGTCGCCAGCGCCTTGTCGCGGAAGGCGCTTACCGCCTGGTCGATCAGCTTGGCTTCTGCTGCAGTGCGTGCCTCGCGCGAGAGCGTGAAGTTGACGTTCTGCACCTGCATCTGGTTGGCCAGTTGGCCCGCCAGCTTGGAGGCCGCCGCAAAGTCCTTCGACGTGATGCGCACTTCAGCGCGGCCGCGCCAGACGCTGATCTTGCCGTTGCGATCGGTGTTCGGATAGATGTTGAAGCCGCCCGTTTCCGCCTGTACCCCCGACGTGCGCTTGGCCTGCGAGATGACATCGTCCGCCTTGCGCGACAGCGCGGTGGAGATCGCACCCGGGTCCGCGCCTTCCTGCTCGGCACCCAGCGTGAGGGTGACGGTGTCGGTGGGCACTTCTGCCACGGCCTGCGCGTCCAGCGACAGTACGCCTGAATGCGCGCCCGAATGGTTCGTCTCCGGTGCGGCTTGTGCGAAAGCAGTCGTCATCATTGCAGTCCCCAAAATAGTTGCGGCCAAGACGGACTTCATTGTGTTCTCCCAGAAAAGCAATGTGATGCGTCTGACCGGCGCCTAGGCGCATCGTTCATCACGTTTGTAACAAAACCCATCGCGAGTGGGCGATTCACTCAGGATCGCGCATCAATTTGGTGGTGATGTAGCGCCATTGCGCTGGCGTGACCGGCGTGATCGACAAGCGGTTGCCGCGCTGGAGTACCGTCATGTCGGCGAGCGGCTCCTGCGCGCGCAGTGTGGGCAGGTCGATCAGCGCGCATTTGCGCACGAACTTCACGTCGACGAGCATCCAGCGCGGCGCTTCAGGCTTGGATGCTGGATCGTGATAGTGGCTCTTGGCGTCGAACTGGGTGGGGTCGGGGTAGCTGGTGGAGCAAACTTCCGCCAGCCCCGCGATGCCCGGTTGCGGACATGAGGAGTGATAGAACAGCACGCCGTCGCCGATACGCATGCGGTCGCGCATGAAGTTGCGCGCTTGATAATTGCGCACTCCGGTCCAGGGAAGGGTGCCTTCGGTTTGCAGCGTATCGATGCTGGCCTCGTCGGGCTCGGACTTCATCAACCAGTATTGGGCGGCCATCGGGAGGGGCGTACGGGCGGCGACGGAAGTGACGGTGTGCGCAGCATAGCAACACCGCTAGGGCCTTGCCATTGGCGACGCGGCCAACGCGGACACGCCGGCAGCGCGCAAAGAAAAAGGCGGTAGCGCACGTACATGCACTACCGCCTTTGTTGGGTCCCCACCTTGGCCGCTAGACCCGCATCCTGAACCCAAGTGAGGTTCAGAGTGGCAGCGGAAGCCGCATTTTGGGTACATCACCGGCACAGGGAGCACACGACTTGCGTCGCACGCTATGCGCTGGAAGACGCGCTCGCCCACACGGCATATCCCGCACCAAGCAAATGCTTATCGGTTCAAGGAATTAATGGCCATGGCGAACCAGGCAGGGAAACTGTCAGACGCATCACCACGAGGGGCCATGATGATGCGTCTGAGAGATTCATTGCAGGCAACCGGTTTGCTGACCCTGTAGCCGCTAAAGCCTTATGCTGTAAGGGTTTGCGGGAGCTGGCCGGTAGCCATTGGGTGACACTATACACCCCTTCGCATCCGAACCCAAGCCCGGATGCGATCCGGTTACAAAGACGTTGTGTTGCGTCAATTGACGGGTGAAAGGCCGCTTAAATGGCTTCTCCGTACTGACGCAGGGCCTCGTCGGCGCGGGCGTTCAGTTCGACCAGTTTGGCGCGGATGGAGTCGATCGGCAGGGCGGCATCGGAGGCGGCCTGGCGCTGCATCGAGAGCAGGTCCGATGCGATGCTGATGGCGGCCATGACGGCGATGCGCTCGATGCCCTTGGTGTTCGAGCCGTTCTTGATGCGCGTCATCTGGTTGTCGACCATGGCGGCGGCTTCACGCAGCGCGGCTTCGTTGTCGGCAGAGACGGCAAACTTGTAGGCCTGCCCGGCGATGTTCACTTCAATTTGCTTGCTGCTCATGCTCAGGACTCCGAGTGCGGGGCGGGGGCGGGCGTCGCGTCTTCGGCGCCGGCGGCCTGGCCGAGGAGGTCAAGCTGGCGGGCATCGGTGGCCGTGGGCAGCTTGTCGAGAATCGATTGGATGCGCAGTTGCGCTTCTTCGATCTTGGCATTGAGCACGCTGCGATCGGCGACCATGGCGTCGCGTTCGGTCTTGGAGACTTCGGCTTCTGCGGTCAGCCGCTCGACTTCTGCGCGCAGGCGCTGGTTCTCGGCGGCAAGCGCATCGGCGTGACGGAGCACGCGCGCGAACTTGTCGGCAAGGTGTTCGAGTTCGTTCAGCATTGGGTGTCAATCAGAATCGAGTGGGGGGATTTTAGCCGATCGTTGCTGTTGCGCCTGTCCTCCATATGGATGCGCGAAGCCAGGCGGCAAAGGGGTGACGGGATAAACACAACGCGCGGCCGGGCTGTTGGGTGGACCTTTTCCGGTAAACTGCCCGGCGTCCTGGTGCTCGCAGCACCATCTGCAGTTAAACGGGAAGCAGGGAGCGCCCACCCTAAGTGACGCGCCAACCTGCGCTGCCCCCGCAACGGTAAGCGAATGTCGCGTGTGCCCGCCATCTCTCGCAAGAAGAGGAGGGCGCCGCGCGGATTGTCCAGACAGCCACTGTTTCCTCGGGAATGGGAAGGCGGACAGGCCGCTTCGCCAGCCCGGATACCGGCCAGGACGGTGGATCTCAACGAACCAGTCCACGATCCTACTGCGCGGCCCGATCTTGGCCCTGCGATGCTCGCCGCACTCATGTACGGCTGCGCTTCTCGGGCCAATCTCGGACCGCTCGCGACGGATCATGAACCGGTTCTGAGCCGATGTGTGACCTGGGAGGGAACCGCATCGAGATCCTGCTGCCAACGACCTGCGGGGGAACGGGTCCGGCTGATGCTTCTTTCTTTTCAACATGAGCTTGATAACAAAGCGGCCACTCTGGAAGACCCAGACGGCCACGCGCGCGCTTGCCAGCGCGCTGACGGGGGTTCTGGCGGGTGCGGTTGCACCTGCCCTGGCACAAACCAACACCCAGACGGCAGCCACGCCGGTGGGTGAACTCAATCCGACGGTGGTGACGGCGTCACGGAGCGAGCAGCGCTTGTCCGACGCGCTGCCGCACACCACGGTCATCAGCCGTGCGGACATCGAGCGTTCGCAACCACCCGATGCCGTAACGCTGTTGCGCCGCGAGGCCGGCGTCGAGATTGCGCAGAGCGGCGGCCCGGGCGCGACCGCCAGCCTCTTCATGCGCGGCGCAAATTCCAACCAAACGCTGATTCTGATTGACGGCGTGCGCGTGAGTTCCGGTACGCTGGGCACTACGCAGATCGCGCAGCTGATGGCCGACCAGATCGACCATATCGAGATCGTGCGCGGTAACGTGTCGGCGCTCTATGGCTCGGACGCGATCGGTGGTGTGGTGCAGATCTTCACGCGCAACGGCCGTGGGCATGCGCCGCTGGCCAATGCGGAGATTGAGTATGGTGCGCGCAACACGAAGCGTGCACAGGCGGGCATCAGCGGCTCGCTGGGCGAGGGCGGCGATACGTCGTTTGCGGTGTCGGTGTCGGAACTCAAGACGACAGGCTTCTCGAGCATCAACCCACAGCAGGCGCCCAAGGCCAACCCGAACGACAACTACTACACGAACAAGAGCGTGTCGGCGCAGTTGTCGCATCGGTTCTCTGCGGACTGGCAGGCGGGGCTGACGTACTTCCAGACTTGGGGTGACGTCAGCTACGACAACGCCGGCTTCGGGAGCAAGCAGACCGACATCAACATCGCGCACAACCAAGTGCGTTCGATGTCGGCCTACGTGGATGGCAAGATCTCGCAGGATTGGAAGACGCGCCTGACGCTCTCGCAAGGCGACGACAAGAACCTCAACTTTAAGAACACGGTACAGAACGGGCGCTTCAACACGCGCACCCAGCAGGCGAGCTGGCAGAACGATTGGGCGTTCATGCCCGAACAGTTGCTTAAGATGGGCCTGGAGCTCGCGCAGACCAATATCGACAGTGATGCGTATGACGCGCCATCGCGCCGTGTCGACTCGGGCTACGTGGGCTACGAGGGCAAGTTTGGTCCGCACCAGTTGCAGTTGAACCTGCGCCGTGACCGCTACTCGGATTTCGGCAGCGCCAACAGCTATTACGCGGGTTACGGCTTCGCATTCACCCCGCAGTGGAAGGCCGTGGCGAGCCTGAGCAACGCGTTCCGTGCGCCAACGTTCAACGATCTGTACTTCCCCAACTACGGCAACCCGAACGTGCAGCCTGAGAAAGCACGCTCGGTGGAAGGGGGCGTGGAATACAGCGGCGCGATCGGCTTGGTACGTATGACGGTGTTCGAGACCGACTACAGCAACCTCATTACCTCGCAGTGTGATGCTGCGTTCAACTGCACCGCCGCTAACGTGAACCGCGCGCGGGTGAACGGGCTGGAAACCTCGTACCGCGGTGCGATCTATGGCGTGGATGTGCGTGCCAGCTTTACCATGCAGAACCCGCAGGACTTGTCGGCCACGCCGAACCAGGTGCTGCCGCGCCGTGCGCGGCACTTCGGTAGCGTGTATCTGGGCAAGACCTTCGGGTCGTTCTCCGCGGGTGCGGAATGGAACGCGAGCGGCGATCGGCGCGATTCGTCGTTCTCGTCCAACGTGATGGGCGGTTATGGCACGGTGAATCTGATGGGTCGTTATCAAATCACGCCGGATTGGGCGCTGTCGGCGCGCTTAGAGAACCTGTTCAACAAGAGCTACCAGACGGCCTATAGCTACAACACACCGTCGCGTGGGGTGTTCTTCACGCTGTCGTGGCAACAGCACGAACCGAAACGATGAGCACACCTGCACTGCCCGCACGCGGCTTTGCCTGGCGACTGTGGTCGCTGCTGGCGCTCGCGTGCGTGGTGGTGCTGGTGGCATCGTTGATGCTCGGCAGCGTGAGGTTGTCGCCCGCCGAGGTCTGGCGGGCTTTGGTTGGCGGTGGTGATGGCTTGGCTGCAGGCATCGTCACCGAGTTGCGCCTGCCGCGTGCAGGTGCCGCCTTTGCTGCTGGCGGGCTGCTGGCCTTTGCGGGGGCGTTGATGCAGATGCTGTTGCGCAATCCGCTGGCCGATCCGTATGTGCTGGGGGTGTCCGGCGGCGGGGCGGTGGCGGCGCTTACGGCGATGCTGTTTTCGCTGCCGTGGTGGGGCGTGCAAGCCAGCGCTGGTGCGGGGGCATTGCTGTCGATGGCGCTGGTGGCCGCGTTGGCGCGTCAGCACCTGTGGCGCGGCGAGCCGGGCGAGGCGAACGCACGTTTGCTGCTGGGCGGCGTGGTAATGGCCTCTGGCTGGGTCGGGTTGATTACGTTGATTTTGACCGTTGCGCCTGAGAACAAGCTGCGCGGCATGATTTTCTGGATGGTCGGCGACCTCGGTGGCGCCGATCGTTATGTGGGTGCGTTGGTTGCGCTCGCTGCAGCGGTGGCCGTGGTGCTGCCGCATGCGCGTGATCTGAACGTGCTGCTGACGGGCGAGACGCGCGCCCGCGCCCTGGGCGTGCCCGTGGCGCGCGTGCGGGCGTTGATCTACGTGGTCGCCTCGCTGTGCACTGCGGTGGCGGTAACGATTGCCGGCTCCGTCGCCTTTGTCGGCCTGCTGGTGCCGCACATGGTGCGCCTGGCGTGGACGCGCGACGTGCGCATCCACCTGCCTGCCACGGCGATGGCGGGCGGCGGTCTGCTGATGCTCGCGGACCTGATCGCCCGCACGCTGATGGCCCCGACGCAACTGCCCGTGGGCGTGATCACCACCATGCTGGGCGTGCCGACGTTTCTCTACCTGCTGATGCGGAGTGGGCGATGAGCTGGCTGCGCCGTGTGCCCACGCCCGACGTATTCGCGCACATGGACGCGCCGCCTGAACTCGCGCTGCATGATCTGCGTGTCACCGTGGATGGGCGAGTGTTGATTGAGCGCTTGTCGATGACGGCTACTGCCGGCCAGCTCTGGTGCGTTGTCGGCCCAAACGGCGCGGGCAAATCGACGTGGCTTTCCGTGCTGGCAGGCCTGCGCGCGCCGGATGGCGGCAGCGTCACGCTCGACGGCATGCCGCTTGCCGACTGGCCCGCGTTGCCGATGGCCCGCCGGCGGGCGTTCTTGCCGCAGACGCTGCATGACACCTTCCCGATCACCGTGGTCGACGCGGTGATGACGGGCCGCCACCCGCACCTCGCGCGCTGGGAGTGGGAGGGCGATGCCGATGCACACGCTGTTGATGCAGCACTGTCCGCGCTGCAGTTGCAGTCGCTGGCCCAGCGTGACGTACGCACGCTCTCCGGCGGCGAGCGCCAGCGCGTGGCCATGGCGGCCGTGGTGGCGCAGGATGCGCGCGTGCTGTTGCTCGACGAGCCCGTCGCACACCTCGACTTGCATCAACAGATTGCCGTGCTCCGCCTGCTGCGTGAAGGCTGTCGCAAGCACGGCTGGCTGGTGGTGCTGACGGTGCACGATTTGAATCTGGCGCATCGCTTCGGCACGCATGCCTTGTTGATGGACGGCGAAGGCCACACGATTGCTGGCCCCGCCGCCAATGTACTCACGCCCGAACACTGCGCGCGCGTGCTACGCACGCCCATTGTCGAGGTGGCGGACGGCCACCGCACGGCGCTGATTCCGGATGATCCCGATGACGATGTCTGACATGCAAATCCCTTCCTTTGATCCGACGCTGAACACCCGCTTGCGGGCGATTGTGGATAGCAAGACCAAACCGCTGGGTGCGCTGGGCCGGCTGGAAGCGCTGGCGGTGCAGATCGGCCTGATCCAAAACACCGAATCGCCGGTGCTCACGCGCCCGGCCACGGTGGTCTTTGCCGCAGACCACGGCATCGCGCACGCGGGGGTGAGCGCTTATCCGCAGGCGGTGACCGCACAGATGGTGCTCAACTTCATCGCAGGCGGCGCGGCCATCAACGTGTTCTGTCGTCAGCATGGGTTTGCGCTGGAAGTGGTGAACGCCGGCGTGGCGGCACCACTGTGGACGCCCGATACGCCGGGCCTGGTCGATGCGCCCATCGGCCCCGGCACACGCAACTTTGCCGAGCAGCCCGCCATGACCGCCGACGAGCGCGACCGTGCCATGGCACTCGGCGCGCAACGTGTGGCCCACCACGCGGGGCGGGGCACCAACGTCATCGCGCTGGGCGAAATGGGCATCGCCAACACGGCTGCCGCCGCGTGCCTGATGGCGCGTTTGTGCGAGCTGCCGGTAGCGCAATGCGTTGGACGCGGCACAGGGTTGGATGATGACGGCGTGGCCCACAAGCGCGCCGTGCTGGAGGCTGCGCTGGCCAAACATGCCGACGCGCGCGCGCCGCTGGACGTGCTGGCCTGCGTTGGCGGGTTCGAAATCGCGGCGATGGTGGGCGCAGTGATTGAGGCAGCGCAGCGGCGCATGGTCATCCTCGTCGATGGGTTTATTGCGACGGCGGCGGTCCTGGTGGCAGCGCGTGTGGCGCCCGATGTGCTGCGCTTCTGCGTGTTCGGTCACGCGTCGGATGAGCGCGGGCATCGTGCGCTGCTGGAGGTGCTGGATGCGCGGCCGCTGCTGTCGTTGTCATTGCGTTTGGGCGAGGGGACCGGCGCGGTACTTGCGTATCCGCTCGTCGTGTCGGCGGTGGCATTCCTGCGCGAGATGGCGACGTTTGCCAGCGCAGGCGTGAGCGAGCGCTCGGCGTCATGAGCGCCCTGCGAGAGCACTGGCAGGCGTTGTGGACGGCGGTCGGGTATTTCACCCGCATCCCCGTACCGGCGTCGGTGGGGTTCTCGCAAGCGGGTTTGAATCGCGCGGCGCGTTACTTTCCGTTGATCGGCTGGCTGGTCGGGACGGGGGCCGCTGCGGTGTATTGGCTGGTGTCGCACACGGCGCCGGCGGCGGGCGTGGCGGTGGCCGTGTCGATGGTGGCTACGCTGTTGTTGACGGGCGCCTTCCACGAAGATGGCCTGGCCGATTGCGCCGATGGTTTTGGCGGCGGCTACACGCCCGAAGACCGGCTGCGCATCATGCACGACTCGCGCATCGGCGCGTTCGGGGCCATTGCGGTGTGTATGACGCTGCTGCTCAAATGGCAACTGCTGACGGCGATGGCGCCGCACGGGTTGGCGATCCTCGCCGCGATGGTGGCGGCCCATGCCGCGAGCCGCGCCGCCGCTGTCAGCTATTTGCTCACGCACGATTACGTGCGCGCTGAGGGCAAGGCCAAGCCCGTCGCACAACGCATGCGTTGGAGCGATGCGCTGTGGGCGGGTGTCTTCGGCGTCGCGCCGTTGTTGTGGTTTGGGTGGGTGTGCGCGGTGCTTGTCGTTATCGGACTGATCATCGCGCGCTGGCTCCTGGGCCGGTACTTCGTGCGCCGCATTGGCGGCATCACGGGCGATTGCCTGGGGATGGCGCAGCAAGTGTTCGAGTTGCTGATTCTGTGGGGGCTGTTGGCATGGATTTCATCCTGATCCGCCACGCGCGGCCCGCCATGACGGCCGGCCTCTGCTATGGCCGCACCGATCTGCCGTTGGAGGAGCCGATGGACCCGCATCCCTCGGCCATCGTCGACAAACTCAGCGCGCATCCGCCACACCGTTTGCTGGCCAGCCCGCTGCAACGCAGTCACCTGACGGCGCAGGCGATCGCGCAGGCGGCCGAATTGCCACCGATCGAGATCGAGGCACAATTGATGGAGCTCGATTTCGGCACCTGGGAAGGCTGCCAGTGGGACGACATCCCCCGCGCAGAAATCGACCGCTGGGCGCGTGACCTCGTGCATGGCAATCCGCATGGCGGGGAATCGGCAGCGGAGTTGCTGGCTCGCGTGACGACGTGGGCGGATGCCGTGGCAAGCGCGCCCGCGCCCGACTCGTGCGTCTGGGCGGTGACGCATGCAGGGTGCATGCGCGCGTTGGCAGCGTATTGGTTGCAGCGCCCGCTGGCGGAGACGCTGCAATGGCCGCTGCAATGGGGCGGGGCCTGCGGCTTTCGCGTGCAGCCGGGCGGCGTGCCGGTCTTGCTGTTCTGGAACCGTTGATGCGGATGCGGATCGGTTAGTGGCGCGCCGCGTTCGCGGCTTGCGTGCCCAGGCGGCGCGTGCGTGCCAGTTCCAGGTCTTCACACAACTGCGCGGCAGCATCGACGAGGCGCGGGCCGAAGCGGTTCATCAGATCGCCATTGATGCTGAACAAGTTGCCGCGCTGCACGGCCAGCAGGCGCGGCCAGCGCTTCCACCCGTCGAGCGTGTCGATGGGGCGATTGCCTTGCGTGGCGCCCATGCTGGCCGTCAGCAACACTTCGGGGTTGGCGGCAATGACGGCCTCGGTCGACACGGTGGGCACCAGCAGCGGCTCGCTGGCGAACACATTGCGCCCACCGCACAGGGCAAGCATGTCCGAGAAGATGTGCTGGCCGTTGAGCGTCATCAGCGGCTGTTCCCAAACCTGATAGAACACCGACACTGGCGGCCGGCTCGCATAACGATTGCGCAGCGTGTCAACGCGTTGGCGGAATTGCTGGGCGGCGTCGTGGGCGCTGGCGCGGGTGTCGAGCAGCGTGCCGAGCGCCTCAATCGAGCGGGGAATATCGCCCATGCGATGCGGCTCAGAGAAGAACAGCGGAATGCCCAGCGCGCGCAGACGATCAATCTGCTTTTGCGCATTCCCGTGGCGCCAGACCACGACGAGATCGGGCTTGAGGGCGGCAATACGCTCCAGGTCGAGCGAGCGGTTGTCACCCACGTGGGGAATGTCGCGCGCGGGCGGCGGGTAGTCGCTGTAGCTCACGGTACCGACGATGCGCGCGCCGCCGCCCGCTGCAAACAGCAACTCAGTTGCGTGCGGCGCCAGGCTAACAATGCGCTGTGCCGGGCGTTGGAGCGTGACGGTGGCACCGCTGTCATCGTTGACGGAAATGGCGGCAAGCGCCGGTGCCGTAGCGAGCAACGCAGCCAAGCCAAGCGCGGCCACATGGCCGGCAAGACGGGAAAGACGGACGATCATCAAGGGGACGGTCAAACGGAATGCGACAGCGATGCTAACGCATCGCCAAGGCGTTGCCATCCGGGTTCATCCGCAGGCAAACCGAAGCGCAGTCCGGCCATGGGGGCATCGAAGCGGCGCGTCCAGACGCCCCGGCGCGCCAGGCTTGCGTGCAGCGTGGGTGCGTGTGCTGTGGGTGCCCAGGCAAAGAGCGGCGTCGCGGCGTTCGGCAGACCGTGGCGATCCAGCAACGTGTGCAGCCTCGCGCCCTCGCACTGCAGGCGATGGCGGGTTGCCGCCTGCCAGGCAGTATCCGCCAGGGCTGCGCGTACGACGGCGCGAGCGGGGCCGTTGACGGTCCAGTGCCCCAACGCATCACGCAGCGCCGCCAGCACATCGGGCGCCCCCAGCACGAAGCCGATGCGGGCGCCGGCCAGCCCATAGAACTTGCCGATCGAGCGCAGCACGACAAGCCCGGGCGTGCCCGCCAAAGGCGCAAGCGTTGGGCCCGTGTCGAAGGCCTCGACGAACGCTTCGTCCACGATCAACGTGCCACCGCGCGCGTGCAGGCGCGCATGCCAGTCGCGCAATCGCTCGGCCGGTAACAGGCGCGCAGTCGGGTTGTTCGGGTTGACGACGACGAGGTGGCGGACGTTGTCAGGCAGGTCGCCCAAGAAGGCGGATTCGGGCAACGGCACAACATCGTGCCCGGCGCGTGCAAAGGCGGGCGCGTATTCGCTGTAGCCGACTTGCGCCACGCCGACGCGGCCGTGCGGCAACAGGGCCGGCAGTGCACGAATGGCCGCCTGCGAGCCCGCAACGGCCAGCACGGCGCGCGCATCGCTCACGCCGTAGTGCGTGGCAGCCTGTGCCTCCAAGCCATCGTCTTCGGGCAAGCGCAGCCATGCGTCCGAGGGAATCGGCGGGACGGGATAGCCGCGCGGGTTGATACCGGTCGACAAATCCAGCCAGCCACCGGCAGGTTCCCCATATAGCGCGCGCGCGGTCGCAAGATTGCCGCCATGGACGATGCCGCTCATGGCAAGCCCCGTACGATGGCCGCGGCGAGCATCAGCACACCGAGCCACAGCCACAACGTGCGTGACACCAGCGTCAGCGCGCGGGTGATGTCTTCCGCGATTGCGGGTTCGCCGGTGCCCAATACGGGGCGCGCTTCGTCCACGCCTTCATAGCGCGCCGTGCCGCCCAGCCGCACACGCAAACTGCCCGCACCGGCGGCCATGACGGGGCCGGCATTCGGGCTGGACCATTGCGGCGCCTGCCTGCGCCAGCAGCGCAGTGCATCGGCAGTTTGGCCAAGTAGGGCATAGCTCATCGCCGTTAGTCGCGCGGGAACCCAGTTGAGAACGTCGTCGATGCGCGCTGCCGCCCAGCCGAAACCGGTGAAGCGCGCATTGCGGTACCCCCACATCGCGTCGAGCGTGTTGGCGAGCCGGTACAGCACCACGCCTGGCGCGCCGGCCACGACCAGCCAGAACAGTGGTGCGAAGATGGCGTCGCTGCCGTTTTCCAGTGCGGATTCCACGGCGGCGCGGGCGATGGGTTCATCGGTTGCCTGTGAGAGATCGCGTGAGACGATGCGTGAAGCGAGGGCGCGCGCGCGGGGCAAATCCGCATCACGCAGCGCATGTGCAATCGGCGCGATGTGGTCGTGCAGGCTGCGCGCGCCGATGGCGAAATACAGTGCGATGGCGTCGAGCGCGACCACCAACCATGGGGAGGCGCTCCACACCGAGACGAGAAGCCATACCGCCAGCAACACGAACGGCAACACGGTGATCGCCCACGCCGTCAGCCCGATGAGGCGCGACCACGCCAGCGCGCCAGGCCGGCGGTTCATGGCGCGTTCCACGGCGATGGCGACGCGACCGAAGCAGACTAGGGGATGCCAGCGCGGGACTTCGCCGAACATCCGATCGAGCAGCACACCCGCCAGCGCGGCCAGCGCCACGAGTGGCCATCCTAAGTCGAACACCCCGCCCAGACTCACGATGCCGTGCCGAGCGCCGGCCCTTTGACCACCATTGGGATGCCGGCCACGAGCAAGTGCACATTGTCGGCCAGCGCGGCCAGGCGCTGGTTCAAGCGGCCGAGTTCATCGACATAGAAGCGCGTGATGGCGCCCATCGGCACCACGCCCAGGCCGATCTCGTTGCTCACGAGGATGACCTCGCCGGGCAGGAGCGGCAGCGCGGTCAGGAGCGCGTCGATTTCAGCCGTCCACGCTTCAGGCGGCGTGATAAGACCGGTTTCCGGATATTCGTGATGCCCGGAGAAGAGCAGGTTGTTGAGCCACAGCGTGATGCAGTCCACCAGCACGCAGCCCCCGTGCTGCGCGTGCGTGTACAGCGCCTCGGCCAGGCGCGCGGGTTCTTCAACCAGGGCCCAGTGCTCGGGGCGACGTGCACGGTGCAGGGCCACGCGCAACTGCATCTCTTCATCGCCCTCGCGCGCGGTGGCGATGTACGTGACCGGCCCGGCGCACTGCAGGGCGAGTTGTTCAGCGTGGTGGCTTTTGCCCGAGCGGGCACCACCGAGGACGAGTGTGAGACGGCGTGACATCCCGCTATTTTAGCCGTGAGCCGATGGTCTCGAATGCGATAATCCGCGCATGTCGAAGCCTCCGTTTTCTGTGCCGGCGCCCACGTGGCGGGGCACGCTGATGATCCAGGGCACCACGTCCGACGCCGGCAAGAGCACGGTGGTCGCCGGGTTGTGCCGCGTCGCGCATCGCGCCGGTGTACGCGTGGCCCCGTTCAAGCCGCAGAACATGGCGCTCAACAGCGCCGTCACCGCAGATGGCGGAGAGATCGGCCGTGCGCAGGCGTTGCAGGCGCAGGCCGCCGGCCTTGCGCCCACGGTCGACATGAACCCCGTGCTGCTCAAGCCCAACAGCGACACCGGCGCACAGGTCATCATCCACGGCCAGCCGCGCTGCGACCTGAATGCGCGTGCGTATCACGCCTACAAGCCGACCGCCATGGCTGCCGTGCTGGAGTCGCACACGCGCCTGCGCGCGCAATACGACCTCGTGCTCGTCGAAGGCGCCGGCAGCCCGGCCGAGATCAACCTGCGCGACCGCGACATCGCCAACATGGGCTTTGCGGAAGCGGTGGATTGCCCGGTGGTGCTCGTCGCGGACATTGATCGGGGTGGTGTCTTTGCTCACCTCGTGGGCACGCTCGCCTGCCTGTCGGACAGCGAACGCGCGCGCGTGTCCGGCTTCATCATCAACCGGTTTCGCGGCGACATTTCGCTGCTGACGCCGGGGCTCGACTGGCTGACCGCGCAGACAGGCAAGCCGGTGTTGGGGGTGCTGCCCTATCTGCAGGGCTTGCATCTCGACGCGGAAGACGCTGTGCAGACATCGCAGCGCGCTGCTGCAGGCGACGCGCTGCGCGTGGTCATTCCGGTGTTGCCGCGCGTGTCCAACCACACCGATTTCGACGCGCTGCGCGCACACCCGCAAGTGGACGTCCGCTTGATCGGCCCCGGCCAGCCGATTCCGCCTGCCGACCTCATCATCCTGCCCGGCAGCAAGAGCGTGCAGGCGGACCTTGCCTGGCTGCGCGCCAACGGCTGGGAAGCGGCCATCGCGCGGCACCTGCGTTATGGCGGCAAGCTGATCGGCATTTGCGGTGGCATGCAGATGCTCGGGCGCCGCCTGCACGATCCGCAGGGCCTGGAGGGCGCACCCGGCAGCATCGATGGCCTCGGCTATCTGGACTTCGAGACCACGCTGGAAGCCGCCAAGCAACTGCGTCAGGTGCGCGGCAAATTAGCGGAAGGCGGCGCAGCCATCCACGGCTATGAAATCCACATGGGCGTGACCGATGGACCCGCGCTCGCGCGGCCGGCTGTGCTGGTGGACGATGGCCGTGCGGATGGCGCCATCTCCGCCGATGGGCAAATTCTTGCCACCTACCTGCACGGGCTGTTCGATGCGCCTGAAGCTTGCCGCGCATTGCTTGCCTGGGCCGGCGTGGCGGATGCTCGGGCGCAGGACTACGCCGCCCTGCGCGAAGCCTCGCTCGAACGCCTGGCGGACATGTGCGAGGCGCACCTTGACCTCACCGCGCTGTTCGGCGCACTGCCACGTGCGGGCTGAGCCATAATTACTGGATGGATAGAATCGTCGAGTGATGAATTCGACACACGGTTCAGCGATCGCGCGATGTGGACAAGGAGGCAGGCATGCCGGTGGCCGTTGTAGCGAATCCGAAGGGCGGGGTGGGCAAAACCACGTTGGCGACCAATCTGGCCGGCTACTTTGCCGCGCAGGACCACGCCGTCATGTTGGGCGATACCGATCGCCAGCAGTCCTCCCGGGAGTGGCTGGCCTTGCGGCCCGAGACCGCCAAGCCCATCCGCACGTGGGAAATCAACGCCGACCACATCGCCAAGCCGCCCAAGGGCACCACGCACGTGGTGCTCGACACGCCGGCCGGGCTGCACGGCTGGCGGCTGACCGACCTCATCAAACTGTCGGACCACGTGATCGTGCCGCTGCAGCCGTCGATGTTCGACATCCTTGCTACGCAGACCTTCCTGCGCAAACTGGCCGATGAGAAGCCCATCCGTCACGGCGACGTCAAGCTGGGCGTGGTCGGCATGCGTGTGGACATGCGCACCCGCGCCGCAGAACAACTGCAGCGCTTCGTGCAGGGGTTGGAGGTGCCGATCCTCGGTTATCTGCGCGACACCCAGAACTACGTGCAATTGGCCGCGCATGGCCTGACGCTGTGGGACGTGGCGCCATCACGCGTGGCAAAGGACGTGGAGCAGTGGGGCGGCATCCTCGATTGGTTGGGGGATGCGCCTCCGCAAACCGTGCCAGCCGAGACGTCGGCGGCCGCATGAAAAAAGCCCGGCAATTGCCGGGCTTTGTCGTTGGGCGATGCCTCGCTCAAATCTCGAGGTTATCGATCAGGCGCGTTTTGCCGAGCTTGGCGGCGGTCAGCACCACCAGCGGCTCGCCTGCGGCGATGTTGTCCGGGGTCGGCACTTGCAGGTCGGAGCGGCGGCGCACTGCCACGTAGTCCGGCTGCCAGCCGCGGCCACGCAGATAGTCCATTGCCTTGTTGGTCACCTCTTCGTGCGAGGCTTGGCCTTGGAGCACGGTCTCCAGCACGTCCTGGCGGACCTGGTGCAGCGTGCGGTACAGCTCAGGCGCCTCGGCGCGTTCATCGCTGGAGAGATAGGCGTTGCGCGACGACAGCGCCAGGCCATCTTCCGCGCGCACCGTCTCCGCCGGGATGATGTCAACCGGCAGTGCAAACTGATGGGCCATGCGGCGCACGATCATCAACTGCTGGTAGTCCTTCTTGCCGAACACCGCCACGCGCGGCTGCACGCAGCAGAACAGCTTCATCACCACTGTGCACACGCCCTTGAAGAAGCCGGGGCGGAATTCGCCTTCAAGCGTGTCGCCCAGGTCGTGCGGCGGCTCGACGCGGTATTCCTGCGGCTCGGGGTACATGTCGCGCTCGGTGGGTGCGAACAGCACGTACACGCCTTCCTTCTGCAGCTTTTCGATGTCGTCTTGCAGGGTGCGCGGGTATTTATCGAAGTCTTCGTTCGGGCCGAACTGCAGGCGGTTCACGAAGATGGATGCCACCACCGGGTCGCCATGCTGGCGCGCCAGGCGCATCAGGCTGAGGTGGCCCTCATGCAGGTTGCCCATGGTCGGCACGAAGGCGACGCGATTCTGGCCGCGCAGCTGGTCGCGCAGTTCCTGGATGGACGAGATGACTTTCATGCAGTGTGGTGGTGAGCTAACGCCTAATGTCGGCCAATGACGTAGGCCGAATTACGTCGGTGAATAGGCAAGGCGCACGTAGATGGGCGCGTACGGTTCGGCCTGGGTGATCTCGAGCAGCGATTCGCGCGAGAGCTCCAGCATGGCGACAAAGTTGACCACCACGATGGGCGCGCCCTTGCCCGACTGGATCGCTTCTTCAAACAGCTCGGTGAACTCCATGAACCGCGCGTGCTGCAGCTTGCGCAGGATCTGGCTCATGTGCTCGCGCACGGACAGTTCCTCGCGCGAGATCTTGTGGTGCTGCGTAAGTTTGGCCCGGCGCAGCACGTCGGCCCACGCCACGCGTAGGTCGTCGGAATTGACGTCGGGGTAGCGCGGCGCGAGGCTCTGCTCGATGTAGACCTGTGCGCGCAGGAAGTCGCGGCCGAGCTGCGGCAGCGTATCGAGCTTCTGCGCGGCGAGTTTCATCTGCTCGTATTCGAGCAGGCGGCGCACCAGTTCGGCGCGCGGGTCTTCGGGTTCTTCGCCGGAGTCGGTCTTCTTGACCGGCAGCAGCATGCGCGACTTGATCTCGATCAGCATAGCCGCCATCAGCAGGTATTCGGCAGCCAGCTCCAGGTTGGTCGCGCGGATCTGCTCGATGTAGGCCAGGTACTGCCGCGTGACCTGCGCCAGCGGAATGTCCAGCACATTGAAGTTCTGGCGGCGGATCAGATACAGCAGCAAATCCAGCGGGCCTTCAAACGCTTCGAGAAAGACCTCGAGCGCGTCGGGCGGGATGTACAGATCCTGCGGGAGCTTGAACAGCGGCTCGCCATAGAGCCGTGCAAAGGCGAGGCCGTCGACCTGCGCGGGCGTGGAGTCCTGATCGGGCCCCACGCTGGGCAGCTCGACGGGCAGCGGCAGCTTGTCCTGCGCGGTGGTGGTCATGCGGCGATGCGCCTGGGAACCCGTTGGCCGATCAGTCCAGCGAGTAGACGTACGGCTTTTGCGGCACGCGGGCGGTCTTGGCGCGTGCGCGCTCTTCCAGGTCGATCGGGTCCTTGTCCCACAGCAGGGCACGACCTTGGCGCTGTTGCGTTTCCAGGTCGGGCTTCTGGGTCTTGAGTTCTTCCAGGAACTGGGTGATCTCGGACTTGTACAGGGCCATGGCAGTCGGTGAGGTTGGGTGATCTTGCCCGCACGGGAACGTTCCGGGCGGAAAACAGCGCATTTTACCGTATTGGCCGACGGGCACGGCCCCTGCGAAGGCATTCGGATTGGTCTGAAAGGACCTCTCTGTTGCATTTGCCTGGGCACCCGTCAGGACCGGTATGGTCAAATACGGCTTCTTTCCGACTCAGCCGGCCCACGGGGCGGCGCCACGCTTGCCACGATGATTGGCCCCCAGCGACCATCGCGACCGTCACGTTTTCCCCGTTCCGTCTTGCATGCGGCCACACTCGCTGCCGGCTGCGCGCTGGCGCTCGTCTGCGCGCCGGCGAGCGCGGAGTATGACGTCAAGATCGAGGCGCCCAAGGCCATCCGCGACTTGCTGGAGCGCCATCTTGATCTGTCGCGCTACAAAGACCGCAAGGACATCACCGAAGATCAGCTCCAGTACATGGTCGAAACGATTGGCGACCAGGTCACCAAGCTGACAGCGACCGAGGGCTACTTTGTGCCCAAGGCCACCGCGAAAATCGAAGGCCCGCCGGACCACCATGTGATCAACGTGAAGGTCGAGCCCGGCCCGCGCACCACCATCGATAACGTGGCGCTGGACTTTACGGGCGCCATTACGCAAGACCCTAAGCGCATCGACGAACTGAAGAAAGCGTGGGGCCTTTCGCATGGCACGGCCTTCCGCCAGGCGGGCTGGGACAAGGCCAAGGACGACAGCCTGGCGGCGCTGCAGAGCAAACGCTATTACGCGGCCAAGCAGACGGATTCCCAGGCGCGTATCGACCCCGACGAGAGCAAGGCTGATCTCTCCGTTGCTTACGATAGCGGCCCGGCGTACACGCTGGGGCCGCTGGACGTGCAGGGTTTGTCGCGTTATCCGCGTGGCATCATCGACCATGTCAACCCGCTGCGCGTGGGCGAGGATTATTCCGCCGACCGGTTGCAGGCGTTGCAGGCGGCCATTCAGGGTCAGCCGTATTTCTCCAACGCGATTGTTGATCTGGGCGACGATCCGAAGACCCCGGTCAACGCACCGGTGCGCGTGCGCGTGCGGGAGTACCCGCCCAACCGCATCACCAGCGGCGTAGGTTATGGCACCGACACGGGTGCCTCGCTCGAAGGGCGTTATCAGTACCTGAACCTGTTCAACAAGGCCTGGGTGCTGGACACGCAGGCGCGTATCGAACAGCGCCGCCAATACCTGTTCAGCAGCGTGACCTTGCCGCCAGATGACAGGCAATACGTCAACAGCATCTACGGCAGCATGGACCGCACCGACACCTCGGGCACCGACACGCGCAGCTACCGCTCCGGCTTCAAACAGACGCGTGTGCGCGGCATCTATGAGACGTCGTTCACGGTCGACTTCTACTACGACGACTTGCGCCCCGACGGCGCCGAGCGTCAGTTGAGCAAGGCGCTGGTGCCCGGCTTTGCCTGGACCCGCCGCGATGTGGACGACCCGCTGTTCCCGCGCCGTGGCAACATCATCACCACGCAGATCGGAGCGGCGGTCAAGGGCGTGCTGACGGACCAATCGTTCGTGCGTTCGTACAGCCGCATTCGCCAGTTCGTGCCGGTGGGGCAGCGTGACATCTTTGTCGCGCGGGGCGAATTGGGTGCCGTCATCACGTCGGGCCCCGGTGATGGCGTGCCAGCCACGCTGCGCTTTCGTACGGGCGGTACGCAATCGGTGCGCGGCTACGACTTCCAGAGCATCGGTAACGATGTCAACGGCAGCACGTTGCCGGCCAAGTTTCTCGTCACTGGCGGGTTGGAATATCAGCGCTGGTTCCTGCCGCAGTGGGGCGCCGCCGTGTTTTGGGATACCGGCACGGCCACCGACAACTGGACGCAGCGCCGCTGGTTCAACGGTGTCGGCGCTGGCGTGCGCTGGAAAAGCCCCGTGGGGCCGATCCAGGTGGATCTGGCCTATGGCATCCAGCAGAAGCAGTTCCGGCCGAGCGTATCGCTGGGCATCGCGTTCTGAGCATGACGATGACCGACTCGCAAACGCCAGATCCCAAGCAGCCCGAAGCACCACGTCCCACGCAGCGCTGGGGCCGCCGCACGCTGCGGTGGTTCGGAGGCTTTGTCGCTCTTGTCCTGGTGATCGTGCTGGCACTGGCCGGCTGGCTCGTCTGGGCTATCCATTCTCAGATGGGCACGGCGCAGTTGTGGTCGCTTGCCACGCGTTTCGGTCACGCCTATGTGTCCGGCAAGCTGGAAGGCGGCACGGTGCGCGAGGGCTTGTCGCTGCGTGATCTGCACGTGCGCGCGGGCAGCACGGAAGTGCGTATCGACCATGTGGAAGGCCGCTGGGCCATCACGCGCGGCCCGTGGCATGCGCACTTCGCGTATCTGCGCGCCGGCAATGTCGACGTAATCCTGCATCCGACGCCTCCGTCGCCGCCGAGTGGCCCGCCGGACTCGCTGGTGCTGCCGCTGGCACTGGATGTGGATCGACTGGCCGTGGATCGGCTCGCCATCCGCGAGGGCGCATCCACCACTGAACTAAAGGCGATTGCCGGCAGCGTGCATACCGATGGCACGCACCACAACGTGCTGCTCGACGGCATGGAAACGCCCGCCGGCAAGTTGGCCGCGACGCTGCACATGACGGGCACGCGGCCGTATCCGCTCACCGGCGCAGCCACACTGGCCACGCAGTTTGAGGCGAATGGCCAGAAGCAGGATGCATCGGTGTCGGCGCAATTGTCGGGCTCGTTGGAAGCGCTGCATATCGATGCCACCGGTACGGGCGCCAAGCTGACCGCGCAGGCACAGATTGACGCCACGCCGTTCGGCGCGCTGCCGCTGTCGCGCGCCGTTGTATCGGCGGAGCACGTGAATCCGCGTGCGTTTGCACCGGGTGCGCCCGAAGCGTCGCTGTCCATCCACGCGGATCTGCGTCCGGACGACAAGGCCAAGACGCTGACGGTGGCGGGCCCCATCCAGATCGATAACGCGCAGCCTGGCACGCTCGGCAAGCAGAAGCTGCCGCTCCAGTCTCTGCGCGCGCAAGTGCGGTTGAATGAAGACGATCAGCAGCTCACCGGGCTGGACGTGCGCCTGCTCGGCGGTGCGCAGCTGAGCGGCAGCGCGGACGTCAAGAAGGGCCACGGCACGTTGCGTGTCGATGTGCGCCAGCTGGATCTGCAAGCACTGCATGCCTCGCTGGAGAAGACGAAGCTCGCCGGCCCCATCACCGTGGATTTTGCGGGCGGCACCCAGCACGTGGCGCTCGATCTGGCCGGCGGCGATATGCGCGCACAGGCGGAAGCGGTGCTCGATGCGACGCAGGTGGCGGTGGAGAGCGCGCAGGTGTCGCTCGGCCGCTCGCGGCTGACGTTGGCCGGCATGCTCAAGCATGACGACGCGCAGTCGTTCGCCTTCAAGGGCAATCTGGCGGAGTTCGACCCGTCGCGGCTGGCGAAGGTGGCCAAGGGCCGCATCAATGCAGAGTTTGATGCGCGCGGCACGCTGGCGGAGCCCGTTGATGCGGCCATCAAGTTTGCCGTACGCGACAGCGATTACGCCGGTCTGCCCATGACCGGCGACGGCAATGTCCACCTGCTTGGTGAACGCCTGTTGCCCAGCGATGCCAAGCTGGATGTGGCCGGCAACAAGGCCAGTCTGCGTGGCAGCTTCGGCGCGGCGGGCGATCGCTTGCATGTCGAGGTCGATGCGCCGCAGCTTGCGCGCCTGCAGCTTGGCGTGAGCGGGGCACTCAGCCTGTCCGGCGATGTGTCCGGCACGATCAAGCGGCCGCAGGTGGATGCTACGTTCCGCGCCAACCAGCTCGCCTATCAGGGCAACAAGATCGAACTGGCAAATGGCCGTGCGCAAATGCGCGATGGCATCGACGGCCCGTTGCAGTTCGAACTGACCGCGCAACGCGTGACGGGGCCGAGCCTGTCGCTGCGCGAGGTGCACGCCACGCTGGACGGTACGCGACGCGCCCACCGCTTCCGTGCCGATGCCGACGGCAATGTGCGCAACCAGCCGTTCAAGTTCGCGCTGGCAGGCGACGGTGCCCTCACGTCCGGGAACGGCGGCGATGCGTGGGACGGCACGATCTCGACCCTGTCCGCGCAAGGCGCGCCCAATCTGCAATTGAAGGCGCCGGTGCGGGTGTCGGTGGCGCCCGGTCGTCTGGTGGTTGGCCGCACGGACCTGACGCTGGATCAGACACCCATCCACATCGAACGGGTCGAATCGAACCAGGGCCACCTGCGTAGCGCCGGCCGGTTCGACGGTTTGCAGATCTCGCGCGTGCTGGAGCTGGTGCGCACGTGGACGGGCCAGTCACCGCCTGTGCGCACGGATCTCGTCATCGACGGTCAGTGGGATCTTGACCTCGGCAGCACGGCGACCGGCACCGTCCACATTGCGCGGCGCAGCGGCGATCTGTCGATCAACGCCGGGCGCGGCTTTACTCCACTGGGGCTAACCGAAGCCACGGTGGACGTGCGCGGCGAAGGCATGCGCCTGGCGCTGCGCGGCACCGTGCAATCTACGCGCGTAGGCAATGCCTATCTCGACGCGGGTATCGGATTGACGCGCGATGCCGCACCGGGCGCGTTGGCGTTGACATCGCCGGCCTCGCCACTGAGCGGCGGGTTGACGATCAGCCTGCCGCACCTCAAGGGCATTGGCGATCTGCTCGGGCCGGACGTGGCGACGGAAGGCCAACTTGCGGCGAGCTTGACCTTTGCTGGCACGGTGGGTGCGCCCAAGGTGAGCGGCTTCCTGACCGGTCAGGACATCGAAGTCGCGCTGTACGACCAGGGTATCCGCCTGACCGGCGGTCTTGTGCGCGTGGCGCTGGACCAGAACGTGGTCGACCTGCAGCAGGTGGTGTTCCACGGCGGAGAGGGCACCGTGCGGGCGCAGGGTCGTGTGCAGCTTGGCGAGGCGAATCCGAACCTGGCCGGCACCATCGTCGCGGACAAGCTCCAGCTGTTTGCTGATCCGGACCGCACGCTCGTACTGTCTGGCCAAGCGCGCATTGCCAACGACAACGACCGCGTGGCCATCACCGGCAAGTTCAAGGTGGACCGTGGCCTGTTCGATTTGCCCAAGGATGGCGCGCCAGCTCTGGGTGACGACGTGGTCATCGTCCGCCGTGCCGATGCTGCACGCAACCAGGCTGAACGTGGCGTCAAGCGCGAAGAAAAGCCCGCCGGCCGCTTCAGCCCGGTCGTCGATGTCGATGTGGATTTTGGCGACAACTTCCGCTTCAAGGGCGCCGGCGCAGACCTGTCGCTGGGCGGCCAGATGCACGTGCACAGCGAGCCGCTGGTGCCTCTGCGCGGCACCGGCACGATCTTCGTGCGCCAGGGCAGCACCTACGAAGCCTTCGGCCGCAAGTTGGCGATCGACCAAGGCGTGCTGAACTTCATCGGGCCGATCAACAACCCATCGTTCAATATCATCGCCATGCGCCGCAACCAGGAGGTCGAGGCCGGCGTGCAGGTGACCGGCACCGTGCGCCAGCCGCGCGTGAAGCTGGTCTCCGAGCCCAATGTGCCCGACGAAGACAAGCTTTCGTGGTTGATGTTCGGCTACAGCGCGTCGAATGCGGGCCTGGGCCAACAGCAGGCGATGTCCGGCGCGGCGCTGGGCCTGCTGGGTAACGTGGCGGGCAAGAACGTGGCGCGGCGCTTCGGGTTGGATGAATTCTCGATCGGTGCGTCCACCTCGGGCCTGACCGATCCGCAGGTGGTGAGCCTGGGCAAGGCGATTTCGGAAAGCATTTCGGTGGGCTATGAGCAGAGCCTGTCCACCGCCGATTCCATCGTCAAGCTGACGTGGCAGTTCTCGCGGCGGTGGTCGGTTGTCGCGCGCGGCGGCACGATCAACGGGGCGTCGGTGCTGTTCAACAAGCGTTGGTAATTGGGCTACCCGGCTGCCAGGATGGCGACGGATAGACGTTTCGAACGAGAGGGTTCCATGCCGCATCATCGTCAACTCGCACAAGTGGGAGTCACCGTGGGCATTCTGGCGTCATTGCTGGGGTTGTTCGGCTGCGATCAGCAGAAGGTCGATGAGGCCGTCGGCAAGGTTGGCGACGCGGCCAAGCGGGCGTGGCAATCGGCCAAGCCGGACAACCTGCTGTTCAAGGGCATCGTGGCCGGGCAATCGACCGAGGACGATGTGAAGGCCACCGCCGGCCAGCCCGAGATGATCTGGGAGAACGAAGGTGGCACACGACAGCTGGAGTATCCGCGCGGGCCGGAAGGGACTTCAACGTGGATGGTGACAATCGGCCCCGACGGTCGTGTACAGAAAATCGATCAGGTGCTGACTGCCGAGAACTTCGGCCGCGTGCGTGCTGGGCAGACCAAGGACGACATCCGCCGGATGCTGGGGAAGCCGGGCAAGGTCGAGGCATTCAAGCTGAAGCAGGAAGAGGTCTGGGGCTACAAGTGGATGGAAAGCCCGACCGAGAAGGCGTTCTTCAATGTCCACTTTGGGCCGGATGGCCGGGTAACGACGACGTCGCGTAGCGATAACCGGCTGAATGGAGCCTGACCGCGTACCGACCGCGTGATGCGTCAACAGACAAAGGCCAACCCCATGGGGTTGGCCTCGTTGCTTCTGGCGTGTGTTCAGCGCATCAACGCACGCGCATCCCCGGCACCGCTCCGGAATGCGGTTCAAGGATGTACAAGCCCGGCTGCGCCTTTTCATCCGCCGCCGAAGCCGCTAGCACCATCCCCTCCGACATCCCGAACTTCATCTTGCGCGGCGCGAGGTTGGCCACCATCACGGTCAGCTTGCCCACGAGGTCTTCCGGCGCATATGCGGATTGAATGCCCGAGAACACGTTGCGCGTCTGACCTTCACCCACATCCAGCGTGAGTTGCAGCAGCTTGTTCGAGCCCTCCACGCGCTGGCAGGCCACGATCTTGGCGACACGCAGGTCGATCTTCGCGAAGTCGTCGATGGTGATTGTCTCGGCCATCGGCTCGATCGCGGCAGCGCCGTTGGCGGCGGCGACGGGAGCATCGGCTGTGGCCTGCAGCGACTGACGATTCGCCTCAACCAGCGCATCCACCTGCTTCTTGTCCACGCGCGTCATCAGGTGCGAGTAAGGCTGGATCGGCTTGGCCGACGACAGTGCCGAATCAATCGCACGCCAGGTCAGCGGCTCGACGTTCAGGAAGGCTTCGATGCGCTCGACCGTGGTCGGCAGAATCGGCTTGAGGTACACGGCCAGCAGGCGGAAGGCCTCCAGCGCGATCGAGCACGCGGCGTGCAGCTTTTCGCGGTTGGCTTCGTCCTTGGCCAGGTCCCACGGCTTTTCCGTGTCGACGAAGGCGTTGACGGCATCGGCCAGTTCCATCACGGCACGCAGCGCCTTGCTGTATTCGCGCTTCTCGTACAGATCCGCAATCTGCGGGGCGGCTTCGCGCAGTTGCACCATCAGCGGATGGCCGAGCGCGGCGTCGTTCACGCGACCCTCGAAGCGCTTGACCAGGAAGCCCGCCGAGCGGCTGGCGATGTTGACGAACTTGCCAACCAGGTCGCTGTTCACGCGGGCGATGAAGTCGTCCAGGTTCAGGTCCAGATCTTCCATCGTCGCGTTCAGCTTGGCGGCGAAGTAGTAGCGCAGCCATTCCGGGTTCAGGCCCGTGTCGATGTAGCTTTGCGCGGTGATGAAGGTGCCGCGCGACTTGCTCATCTTGGCGCCGTCCACGGTCAGGAAGCCGTGCGCGAACACGTTGGTCGGCGTGCGGTGGCCCGAGAACTTGAGCATGGCCGGCCAGAACAGCGTGTGGAAGTACAGGATGTCCTTCCCGATGAAGTGGTACTGCTCGGTGGTGGAGTGTTCGTTGGTCCACGCATCGAAGTCGAGGCCAAGCTTGCCGCAGAGGTTCTTGAAGCTCGCGTAGTAGCCGACCGGTGCATCCAGCCACACATAGAAGTACTTGCCCGGCGCGCCCGGGATCTCGAAGCCGAAGTACGGCGCATCACGCGAGATGTCCCAGTCCGACAGCTTGGCTTCGCCATCGTCGCCCAGCCATTCGCGCATCTTGTTGGTGGCTTCCGGCTGGGCCAGGTCGGCGACCCATTCGCGCAGGAAGGTTTCGCAGCGCGGGTCCGACAGCTTGAAGAAGTAGTGTTCCGACGACTTGCGCACCGGCGTCGCGCCCGACACCACGGAGTATGGGTTCTTCAGGTCGGTCGGCTGGTAGGTCGCGCCGCACACTTCGCACGAGTCGCCGTACTGGTCTTTCGCGCCGCACTTCGGGCACTCGCCCTTGATGAAGCGGTCCGGCAGGAACATCTCCTTGACCGGGTCGAAGAATTGCTCGACCTCGCGCACGTCGATCAGGCCGTTTTCCTTGAGCTGGAGGTAAATGCGCTGCGACAGCTCCTTGTTCTCGTCAGAGTCGGTGCTGTAGTAGTTGTCGAAGGAGACGAGGAAGTTGTCGAAATCGCGCTTGTGCTCCGTCCAGACACGTTCAATGAGCTGGCGCGGGGTCAGGCCTTCCTTTTCTGCGCGCAGCATGACGGGCGTGCCGTGGGTGTCGTCGGCGCCCACGTAGTAGGTCTCATGCCCGCGCATGCGTTGGAAGCGCACCCAGATATCGGTCTGGATGTACTCGACCAAGTGGCCGATGTGTATCGGGCCATTGGCATAGGGCAGGGCGGAAGTGACGAGGATGCGACGTTCGGACATGGGCAGGCCAGAAAGGTGCGGGCGGGCCGCAAAACGAGGGCGGCGCGCGGAGAAACGCGTATTTTAGCGCGCCCGGCGGCGTGAGGCCGGTCACAAGTGAATGCCAGGGCGTGGCGGGCAGAACCCATGCGGCACGTTGCCGCACGTTTCGCGAGACAAAAAAAAGCGCCGGTCTGAGCCGGCGCAGCTTTCCACAACGGAAAAGGAGGAGAAATCAGGCGCCGCCCGGGAGGTCAGCCATGCATCGCGAGCCAGCAACGTATGGCAAGCGGCACCCGTTTTTTATGACTGGTCACCCCTGAATTGGTTTCAAATAAATTTCGACGCGGCGATTTTGTGCGCGGCCGGCCTCGGTGCCATTGTCGGCAACAGGCTGCGTCTGGCCGCGGCCCTCGGCGGAGAGGCGGTTGCGGGCGACGCCGCGGTCGGTCAGGTAGCTGGCCACGCTTTGGGCGCGCTTCTGCGACAAGGTCATGTTGTAATTCGGGTTGCCCGTGCTGTCCGTGTGGCCGACCACGTTGGCAGCCAGTTCCGGATGCTGCGTGAGCGTCTGCGCCACGCTATCCAGCGGACCACGGAATGACGGCTTGATCACCGCGCTATCGGTATCGAACGACACCTGGCTCGGGATGTTCAGCTTGAGCGAACCATCGGGCTGTTCGGTGATCTGCGTGCCGGTACCAGCCGTGTCGCCGCTCAGCTTTGACTTGATCGCGCCCCAGTTGTAGCCGGCCGCCGCGCCCGTGGCCGCGCCAATCGCACCGCCAATGGCTGCGCCCTTGCCGTTACCGACCAGCGCACCGATGCCGGCACCCACGGCCGCGCCGACGCCCGTGCCGATGGCGGTCTGGTTCTGCTGCTCGGTGGCGCAGCCGGCCGCCAACAGGGCGATGAGCGAGACGGAAATAAGCTTGGCTTTCATAATTTCTCCAAAATAACGGGTCGGTTCTTGTCTGGTTTGCCGATGGCCGGCGGCCTGACGGTTCTTGGGGGGAATCGGGCGAATGTCGCGCCGGCAAAATACAATAGCAAATCAGCACATAGAGTGGCGGATGCATTGCAAAGTTCACGCGGCGCCGCTGATGGGCCGTCCCCTGACCCGTAGTAGACGCATAGATTTCTGGAGCCAATGTTGAGCGTAACCATCGAACAGATCACCGAAGCCCTGCGCGGCGTGGTGGATCCCAATACCGAGCGCGACCTTGTGTCGTCCAAATCGGTGCGCAATATCCGGGTCGATGGCGGCGAGGTGTCGCTCGACGTGGAACTCGGCTACCCCGCCAAGAGCCAGTTCGAGCCGATCCGCAAGCTGGTGATCGGCGCCCTGCGCCAGGTGCAAGGTGTCGAAAATGTGAGCGTGCAGGTGTCGATGAAGATCGTCGCGCACGCGGTGCAGCGCGGCGTGCACCTGATGCCGAATGTGAAGAACATCATCGCCGTGGCGTCGGGCAAGGGTGGCGTGGGCAAGTCGACCACCGCCGTGAACCTGGCGCTGGCGCTGGCCGCGGAAGGCGCCAACGTCGGCATTCTCGACGCCGACATCTACGGCCCGAGCCAGCCGATGATGCTGGGCATCCAGGGCCAGCCCGAGTCGGCCGACGGCAAGACGATGGAGCCGATGGAAGGCCACGGCATCCAGGCCAACTCGATCGGTTTCCTGATCGAGCAGGACAACCCGATGGTCTGGCGCGGCCCGATGGTCACCTCCGCGCTGGAGCAACTGCTCAAGCAGACCAACTGGCGCGACCTAGACTACCTCATCGTCGACATGCCGCCGGGCACGGGCGATATCCAACTCACGCTGTCGCAGAAGGTGCCCGTGACGGGCGCGGTGATCGTCACCACGCCGCAGGATATCGCGCTGCTCGACGCCAAGAAGGGCCTGAAGATGTTCGAGAAGGTGGGCATTCCCATCATCGGCGTGGTTGAGAACATGGCGGTGTACTGCTGCCCGAACTGCGGCCATACGGAGCACATCTTCGGCGCGGGCGGCGGCCAAAAGATGTGCGAACAGTACGGCGTGCCGTTCCTGGGCAGCCTGCCGCTGAATCTCTCCATCCGCGAGCAGGCCGATTCGGGCCGCCCGACCGTGGTGGCCGACCCGGACGGTGCGATTGCCGGTGTCTACAAGCAGATTGCGCGCCGCGTTGCCATTGCCGTCGCCGAGAAGGCGAAGGACATGACGAGCAAGTTCCCGTCGATCGTCGTGCAGAACACGTAAGCCATGGACACCAACACCACCGAGCCGCTGCCGACCGAGCGCCCGTCCGTACGGATGGCGGTGGTGTTGTGCCGCAGGCCGACGGCCAACCGCTGGCAGCCGTTCCAGTGGCGGCTGGAGGCGGTGGTGCCGGATCTGGGCGAATACGGCAGCGCACCGCGCTGTCTCGATCGCTCGGACACTGAAGAGCGCTGGCTCACGCCCGGTTTCGACGTCACGCTGTTCCGCGACGAGGCCGAGGGCTACTACCTGAACGTGACCTCTGCCGCGCCCTGCTGGTTTGTGCTCTGGCGATTGGGCGAGGCCGGCACGGCTGACGAGGGCAGGGCGATTCCGCATACGGTTTCGCTTAGCTACAACGAGGCCGGCCGCTGGCTCGACGGCGGCGAGACGGTCGAAAACGTGCCCTTGGACGCCGCCGCACTCGAGTGGCTGCAGGCGTACGTGGCCGAGAACTACCGGCCCGAGCCGAAGAAACGGCGCCGGCCCGAGTCGTTCCTGCCGCCGGAAGAGCGCGCGAAGTTCTGAGCGAGGCTGCCGTGAGCGACGAATCTTTCCTCTCGCGCTGGTCGCGCCGCAAGTCGGCGGAACGGCGCGGCGAGCCTGAGCCGGAGGCGCCGCCGCCTGTCGAAGTCGCGCCGGTTGCCGCGCCCGAGCTTGCGCCGTCCGAACCTGTAGCCGAGGCGCCTCCGCCGCTCACGCTGGAAGATACCGCCAAGCTGACGCCTGCCGACGATTTCTCCCCATTTGTCGCGCAAGGCGTGGACGAGACCGTCAAGCGTGCCGCACTCAAGAAGCTCTTCGCCGACCCGCATTTCAATGTGATGGACGGGCTCGATACGTATATCGACGATTACTCCCAGCCCGACCCGATTCCCCCCGACATGCTGCGCGAGCTGCGCCATGCGGCGAGTTTGCGGCTGTTCGAACCGTTGGATGAAGATGTGGCGGAAAGGGCGGCTTTCGAACCCGACACCGAGGCAGCACCTACCGGGGCAGGCGAGACGCCGCCCGAGTCCGCCGAGCCGCCCGTGGTCGATGACACCGCCCAGGCAACCCCGCATGGCGGCCCTAAGCCGCCGTCCGTAGAATAACTAAGAGGACCGCGCGGCTACGAGCCGGGCGGCCGTGTCCCCACAGCCCGTGCGACAGACGCGGGTGCTTACGCAAGATTCCATGCCCACGCTGGTCTGCAGTTGCAATCACACCATGCCGCTTGATGCCGATGCATTGAGCGACGCCCTGCGTGCGTCCGACGCCGCCATCGACGTGCCGGGCAAGACGCACCATCTGCTCTGCCGCCGCGAGATCGGCGCCTTTACCCAGGCGCTGGACGGCACGGAAGACGTCATCGTCGCCTGCACGCAAGAGAAGGCGCTGTTTGCTGAGGTGGCCGCGCAGCAGGAGGGCGTGACCGCGCCGATCCACTTCGTCAATGTGCGCGAGACGGGCGGTTGGTCGGCGGGTGCCAAGCGGGATGCGCGCGGTTTCCATGCCAAGACGGCGGCGCTGCTGGCCGTGGCAGGGCTCCCAGCGCCGGAGCCGGTGCCGGTGGTGGACTACCGCTCCGATGGCAACTTGCTGATCGTCGGCCCGGCCGAGCGCGTGATGCCGTGGGCCGAACGTCTGGCCGGCCAACTGAGCGTGACTGTGCTCGCCACCGGCCGTGATCGCGCCATCGGGCCGCTGTCGGTGCCCATGGAACGCCGCTGGCCCGTCCACGCCGGCGAACTGGCGGAGGTGAAGGGCTGGCTCGGCGCGTTCGAGGTGCAGTGGCGCAACAGCAATCCGATCGACCTGGACCGCTGCACGCACTGCAACGCCTGCATCGATGTGTGCCCCGAAGACGCCATCGACGCGCTCTATCAGATCGACCTGGACCGTTGCCGCGACCACCGCGCCTGCGTGAAAGCCTGCGGCGAAGCGATGGCCATCGACTTTGGCCGCGTGGATGTGCCTCAGACGCTGTCCGGCCAGTTCGACTTGATCTTTGATCTGAACGACACACCCGTCTTCCCGCAGCACCAGCCGCCGCAGGGCTACTTCCACGCCGGTGCGAACGCCGGCAAGCAGTTGACTGCCTCATTGGCGCTGCTGCAGATGGTGGGTGAGTTCGAGAAGCCCAAGTTCTTCCAGTACAAGGAATCGATCTGCGCGCACGGGCGCAATGGCCAGGTGGGCTGCGATGCGTGCGTGCAGGTGTGCTCGGCGTCGGCGATCTCGTCGCAGTGGAAGGACGGGCGCGGCAGCGTGCAGGTCACGCCCAATCTGTGCGTGGGCTGCGGCGCGTGCACGACGGCGTGTCCGACGGGTGCCATCACCTATGCCTACCCGAGCGCGCCGTACCAGGGGCGCAAGCTCAAGACGTTGCTGAATACGTATGCGTCGGCGGGCGGGCGTGATGCCGTGGTCCTGCTGCACAACGGGGAGCGCGGTCGTGCGTTGATCGAGCAACTGGGCCACGCCGCGCGCATCGGCAAGGCGCAGGGCGTGCCGGTGAATGTGCTGCCGGTCGAGATATTTCACGCCGCATCAACGGGTCTGGACTTGTGGCTTTCGGCACTTGCATATGGGGCCGCGCGCATCGCCATCCTGCTCACCGAAGACGACGCGCCACAGTACCGCGCCATGCTCGCCGAGCAGGTGGCCGTGGCGCAGGCGGTGCTTGAGGGGCTTGGCGAGCCAGCGGATTCGCCGGCCGTGGTGCTGATCGATGCGGCCGATGCCGCTGGGCTGGACGCTCGCCTGAATGCCGCCGATGTGTCGGGCCCGCTGCGCGGTTTCCGCCGCGACATGCCGACTGCGACCTTCGCGGTGGCGGCGGCCAAGCGGGAGACGCTGGATTTCGCGCTGGATCATCTCGCGCGTCACGCCAAGGTCGCCGAAGCCGTCATCCCGCTACCGGCCGGCGCGCCGTTTGGCGCCATCACTGTGAATCGCGAACGCTGCACGCTCTGCATGGCCTGCGTAGGCGCATGCCCCTCGCAGGCGTTGCGCGACCAGGCTGAGCGGCCCGTGCTGTCCATGATCGAGCGCAATTGCGTCCAATGCGGCCTGTGCGAAACCACGTGCCCGGAAGATGCCATCGCCCTGGTGCCGCGTTTGAATCTATCTGAGCAAGCGCGTCAGCCCGTCACGCTCAACGAAACGCAGCCGTTTCACTGCGTGCGCTGCAACAAGCCGTTTGGGACCGCACAGATGGTGACCACGATGCTGGCCAAGCTCGGTGGGCACCCGGCGTTCTTCGGCGCCGCGGCCGAGCGCCTGAAGATGTGCGGCGACTGTCGCGTGATCGACATGATGGAGCGCGGCGAACGCCCCGGCTCCACACACTGAACCGAACGAACCCGATGACCGACGCCCAGCCTTTGCAGTTTCAGCCCGCCGCCACGCCTGCCGACAGCGCCGAGGATCTCGCCCGTGCCGATCTGTACGGCCTGCTGGCGACGCTGTTCTTCCACGCGGCGGACGCCGATTTGCTGCAGCGCATTGCCGCCGCCCCGCAAGACCCGGCGGGCGACGCGGACGCTGACCCAGCCGATGCGCAGGCCGCCGCCAGTAGCGCTCTCACCCAGGCCTGGCGTCGCCTGGTCGCCCGCGCCGGCCAGACCACGGCGGAACAAGCCGACGACGAGTACACCGAACTCTTCATCGGCGTCGGCAAGCCCGAAGTCTTCCTGTACGGCTCGTACTACCAAGCCGGCTTCCTGAACGAGAAGCCGCTCGTGACACTGCGCGACGACTTGCGCCGCTACGGCCTTGAACGCGCCGAGGGCATCACCGAAACCGAAGACCACCTCGCCACGCTGTGCGAGGTCATGCGCTACCTCATCGCCGGGGATGACACTGCCGTCGCCCACACTCAAGAGCAGCGCGCCTTCTTCCAGCGCCATCTGGCGCCCTGGGTCGACACCGCGTGCGATGCTGTATTGCAGCATCCGCGCGCCCGGTTTTATGCCGACGTGGCGGGTTTGGCGAAAGCCTTCTTTGAAGTCGAGCGGCTCGCGCTCGAACTGGCGTGACGGTACGTCAGACGATTGCCTAAGAAATAAGCACTCGCTCAAGAACGAGACCCCGCCCGCGTCACCACGGGGTGGGGCAACTTGTGTCGATTGAAAAAATTCATCGGCAAATCGTCAGGAAAACCCGGGGGTGAGGGTGTTTCGGCATGGTTTTCCCCTGCCGTTACTTCTAAAATGTGTCGAATATTTCCTATTACATTCGGTCATCGGTTTGACTGAGCCGGGGAGCATCGACATGCCCAATCCGAACGCCGCGAACACCGCGAACGCCGTCCCTCACGCCCAACTCCAGTCGGAATCCGCTGAGTCCGCCCCCACGCGCCGCCGCTTCCTGATGGGCGCTGCGGTGGCGGCTGCGGCAGCCGGCACGGCCGCTACGGCAAGCCATCTGGCGCAGACGCCAGCCGCTTCCGTGGTGCCGCAGGCCGAGCCCGCCGACGATGGCGCCACCGGCTACCGCCTGACCGAACACATTCGCAAGTACTACAAGACGACGTGGATCTGACGCGGCTGCCCACGCAGCCGTGCTCGCCATCTCACGCACCCCACATCTTCAGGTGACCCCATGCTTCTGACCCGCAAACCGGCGGTACAGGACACGAAAGCCACATCGGCCCGCCGCCAGAGCGCGTCGTCGCTGGCCGGTAGTCTGGCGCGCAGCCTGGCCGGCACTGTGCCGACCATGGATCGCCGGACCTTCCTCAAGCGCTCCGGCATTGGCGTCGGCGCAGGGCTGGCAGCTACGCAGCTCTCCCTGGTGAAGAAATCCGTCGTGGGTGAGGCGCAGGCCGCCGAGGGCAAAGGCGACATCGTTGTACGCCGCACGGTGTGCTCGCACTGCTCTGTCGGCTGCTCGGTGGATGCCGTGGTGCAGAACGGCGTGTGGGTGCGCCAGGAACCGGTGTTCGATTCCCCCATCAACATGGGGGCGCACTGTGCCAAGGGCGCTGCCCTGCGGGAACACGGCCACGGCGAATATCGCCTCAAGACGCCGATGAAACTCGTCGACGGCCGCTACCAGCGCATCAGCTGGGAGCAGGCGCTCAACGAGATCGTTGCCAAGATGAAGACGATCCGTCAGGAGACCGGGCCGGATTCGTTCTTCTTCGTCGGCTCGTCCAAGCACAGCAACGAGCAGGCGTACCTGCTGCGCAAGTGGGTGTCGTTCTTCGGCACCAACAATTGCGACCACCAGGCGCGCATCTGCCACAGCACCACCGTGGCCGGCGTGGCCAACACGTGGGGCTACGGCGCGATGACGAATTCGTACAACGACATGCAGAACGCCAAGTGCGCGTTGTACATCGGCTCGAACGCGGCGGAAGCGCACCCGGTGTCGATGCTGCATCTGCTGCATGCCAAGGAAACCGGCTGCAAGGTCATCGTGGTCGACCCGCGTTACACGCGCACGGCGGCCAAGTCTGACGAATACGTGCGCATCCGCTCGGGCACCGACATCGCGTTCCTGTTCGGCGTGCTGTACCACATCTTCAAGAACGGCTGGGAAGACAAGCAGTACATCCACGACCGCGTCTACGGCATGGACAAGGTGCGCGAGGAAGTGCTCGCCAAGTGGACGCCGGACAAGGTCGAAGAGGTGTGCGGCGTGCCCGAGGCACAGGTGCACAAGGTCGCCGAGATGATGGCGATGAACCGCCCGAGCACGCTGGTGTGGTGCATGGGCCAGACGCAGCACACCATCGGCAACGCCATCGTGCGTGCGTCGTGCATCGTGCAACTGGCGCTGGGCAACATCGGCAAGTCTGGCGGTGGCGCCAACATCTTCCGCGGCCACGACAACGTGCAGGGCGCGACGGACGTTGGCCCGAACCCCGATTCGCTGCCGGGCTATTACGGTCTGGCCACCGGCGCGTGGAAGCATTTCGCCAAGGTGTGGGACGTTGATTACGACTGGATCAAGGGCCGCTTCGCCTCGCAGGCGATGATGGAAAAATCCGGCACCACCGTCTCGCGCTGGGCCGATGCGGTGCTCGAAAAGAATGACCTGATCGACCAGGACAACAACGTCCGCGCCGTCTTCTACTGGGGCCACGCACCGAATTCGCAGACGCGCGGGATGGACATGAAGCGCGCGCTCGACAAACTCGACTTGTTGGTGGTGGTGGACCCGTATCCGTCGGCCACGGCTGCGATGGCCAACATGCCCGCCGCTGACGGCACCCCGCCGAATCCGAATCGCGCCGTCTACCTGTTGCCAGCCGCCACGCAGTTCGAAACGTCGGGCTCGTGCACGGCGTCCAACCGCTCGCTGCAATGGCGCGAGAAGGTGATTGAGCCGCTGTTCGAATCGCAGCCCGACCACGTCATCATGCAAGCCTTTGCCGATCGCCTCGGCTTCGGCAACGAGTTGAGCAAGGGTTGCAAGATCACTGAATACAAGCGCGCCGGCATGACCTGGCGCGAGCCGGAGATCGAATCGATCCTGCGCGAGATCAACCGCGGCAACTGGACCATCGGCTACACCGGCCAATCGCCAGAACGCCTGAAGGCCCACATGCGCAACATGCACTTGTTTGATGTGCGCACGCTGCGCTGCAAGGGTGGCAAGGACCCGGAAACCGGCTACGACCTCACCGGGGACTATTTCGGCCTGCCGTGGCCGTGCTACGGCACGCCGGAGTTGAAGCACCCCGGCTCGCCCAACCTGTACGACACCAGCAAGCACGTGATGGAAGGTGGCGGGAACTTCCGCGCCAACTTTGGCGTGGAGCGCGACGGCGTGAGCCTGCTGGCTGAAGATGGATCGCATTCGCTGGGCGCGGATCTGACCACCGGCTACCCCGAGTTCGACCACGTCTTCCTTAAGAAACTCGGCTGGTGGGATGACCTGACCGACGCGGAGAAGAAGGCCGCCGAAGGCAAGAACTGGAAGACTGATCTGTCCGGCGGTATCCAGCGCGTGGCGATGAAGCACGGTTGCCATCCGTTCGGCAATGCCAAGGCGCGCGCCATCGTGTGGAACTTCCCCGACGGGATTCCCCAGCACCGCGAGCCACTGTATTCCACGCGGCCTGACATGGTCGCCAAGTACCCCACGCACGACGACAAGAAGGCCTTCTGGCGCCTGCCCACGCTGTACAAGACGGTGCAGCAGCGCAATATCGAGAACAAGGTCTACGAGAAATTCCCGATCATCCTGACCTCTGGCCGCCTTGTGGAGTACGAGGGCGGTGGTGAGGAAACGCGCTCCAACCCGTGGCTGGCCGAGCTGCAGCAGGAGAACTTCGTCGAGATCAACCCGAAGGCTGCATCGGACCGGGGCATCCGCCACAACGACTTCGTCTGGGTCAAGACGCCGACCGGCGCCCAGATCAAGGTGCGCGCGCTGGTGACGGAGCGCGTGGGTGTCGACCACGCCTTCATCCCGTTCCACTTCTCGGGCTGGTGGCAGGGCAAGGACCTGCTCGACTACTACCCGGAAGGCGCCCACCCGATCGTGCGCGGCGAGGCCGTCAACACGGCCACCACCTACGGCTACGACGCGGTGACGATGATGCAGGAAACGAAAACGACGGTCTGCCAGATCGAGCGGTTCGCTTAAAGGAACGGGGAGATCAACATGGCACGCATGAAATTCATCTGTGACAGCGAGCGCTGCATCGAATGCAACGCCTGCGCCACGGCCTGCAAGAACGAGAACGAGGTGCCCTGGGGCGTGAACCGGCGCCGCGTGGTCACCATCAACGACGGCATGATCGGCGCAGAGAAATCCATCTCCGTGGCGTGCATGCACTGCTCGGATGCGCCGTGCATGGCGGTCTGCCCGGTCGATTGCTTCTACCGCACCGAAGACGGCGTGGTGCTGCATGACAAGGACGTCTGCATCGGCTGCGGTTACTGCTCGTATGCGTGCCCGTTCGGCGCGCCGCAGTTCCCGAGCCAGGGCACCTTCGGCGTGCGCGGCAAGATGGACAAGTGCACGTTCTGCTCCGGCGGCCCCGAGAAGAATGGCAGCGAAGAGGAGTTCGAGAAATACGGCCGCAACCGTCTTGCCGAAGGCAAGCTGCCGCTGTGCGCGGAAATGTGCTCGACCAAGGCGCTGCTCGGCGGCGATGGCGATGTGATTTCCGACATTTTGCGTAACCGCGTGATGAAGCGGGGGAAGGGCGCGGAGTTGTTCGGGTGGGGCACGGCGTATGGTGGTGCGGGCGGTGCGCAGGGCAAGGGTGGCCAGGCAGCGCCGGCTACACCCGCGGCGCCTGGTGCACCTTCGGCGCCTGCTTCGACTCCGGGAGCGCAGTCATGAGCCCGCGCACAATTTCGACCAGCTTGTTGATCGCCCTGGGCGCCGTGTTGTTGCTCGGCGCTTGTGGTGAGCGTTCGCAAACTGCAATGGCCTCGCACCGCAAAGACGACACGCCGGCTTACAAGGGCGCAGAGGGCGACCCGTTCATGGCGAAGAACTGGACTCCCGGTGACCGCACGAGCTGGCAGAACCAGATCCGCGCACGCGGCCAGTACCAGAACGAGTACAACAAGACGCCGTGACGCCATGACACGTACGAGCGGAGGTTCGTCCATGAGCGCTTCCTGGAAACACGTTGTGATGGCGGCGCTGCTTGGTGGCGCGGCCATGCTCGCCAGCGCGCAGCAGCCGGCCAGCGCACCAGCCACCAAGGCGCAGCCCGTCAATCCGGCTGTGCAGCCGGCGCAGCCGTTCTCCAACATCGTCTCGGAGAATGTGTTTGACGTGCAGAAGCGCGACCTCGCCAAGGAGGCGCAGGACCAGAAGGCGCGCCGCGTCGGGCAACCGGGCAACAACGCGCCCGTCTGGCGCGAGGTCAATTCCGACCAAGCCCATTACGCCAGCATCCCCGGTCTGGAAGCCGGCGTGCTGATCCAGCGCACCGGCCAGAAATGGCGTCTGTTCCGCAACGGCGTCATTACCGTGTGGGGCGGCTGGCTGGTGGTGCTCGTGCCGCTGGCCATCCTCGGCTTCTTCCTGTGGAAGGGCCCGATCCGCCTGAAGGAGGCGCCCACCGGCCGCAAGATCGAACGCTTCACCCCCACCGAGCGCTACGTGCACTGGACCATGGCGATCTCGTTCGTCACGCTGGGCGTGTCGGGCATCGCCATGCTGTGGGGCAAGCATTTTCTGCTACCGCTGATGGGTCATCAGTTGTTCGGCTGGCTGACGTATGTGCTGAAGAATCTGCACAACCTCGTCGGGCCGCTGTTCACGGTCAGCATCATCGTGGCGTTTGTGATGTGGGTGCGGGACAACCTTCCGCGTGCCATCGACCTGCAATGGCTTCTCAAAGGGGGCGGTCTGTTGGGTGGCGCGCATGAGCCGCCATCCCACCGGTTCAACGCCGGCGAGAAGCTGTGGTTCTGGGGCGGTCTCGTCCTCTTTGGGCTGATCCTGTCGGCGTCGGGCTGGGTGCTGGATCGCATCGTTCCAGGCGTGGATTACTACCGCAGCACGATGCAACTGGCTGAGATCATCCACGCGATTGCGGCGGTGGGCATGATCTGCATGGCGCTGGGCCATATCTACATGGGCACGATCGGCATGGAAGGCGCCTACCGCGCCATGCGCGAGGGCTACGTCGATGAGGCCTGGGCCAAGGAGCACCACGAACTCTGGTACGACGATATCCAGGCCGGCAAGATTCCGGCCCAGCGCTCTCAGCCGCCCGCACCCCGCACCCCCAGTGAACAACCTGCCAAGCCCTGACGTCATGGATTCAAGGAACCTCACCATGCATGCACTTGCGATGACGCGCGCCGCGGGTATGACGCTTGCTGCCGCATTGACCCTGACGAGCGGGCTGGCGATGGCCAAACTGCCGGCACCGACCCCCGAGCAACAAGCCCAGGCCGACCTGACCAAGGCCAAGGCTGCCTGGAGCGACAAGGTGGCCGCATACCAGTTGTGCAAAGCGCAGGACAAGGCTGCGGCCGCCTACCAAGCGGGCGGTAAAGGCGCGCATACGCAACCAAGTGCGCAGTGCGTGGATCCAGGCCCGTTCGCGGCGCCGGCACCGGCCGCGAAAGGCTGAGCTGGTGCTGATGTTGCGCATTCATCATCCGGCAGTACAATCGTCCGCTCCCCGAGTGAACCCTGACTGGAGGTGATACATGAAGCAACTTGCGATTGGACTCGCCGTGATCGGCCTGATGGCCGGCTGCGCATCGAATACCACGTCGACGGCCAAGGCGGCTAGCGCAGGCGACGGGGCCATGGCGGCTTCGGCCGTGCTGGCACCCAAGAGCGGCAGCACCGTGCAAGGCAGCGTGAAGCTCGTGCAGCAAGGCGACAATCGGGTTGCCATGGCGGTGGACATTTCCGGCTTGCCCGCCAACGGCATGTTCGGTTTCCACGTGCACGAGAAGGGCGACTGCTCCTCGGCTGACGCCATGAGCGCAGGCGGCCACTTCAATCCGACCAGCCAACAGCATGGTGACCCGCGCGCTGGTGCGCACCACGCTGGCGATATCCCGATGCTGCAATCCGACGCCAACGGCAAAGCCGTCGGCTCGATCGTTCTTTCCGGCGTGACGCTGTCGCCTGGGCCCACCAGCCTGGTCGGTCATGCGCTCGTCGTCCACGCTGGCAAGGACGACTACGTCACCCAGCCCACCGGCAATTCCGGCGGGCGCGTCGCCTGTGGCGTGATCGTGGCGAACTGATCGTCCGCACGCAGTACCTGCCCCGACCGACGGCTAGGGCAGGTACCCGCCACATGCATATGCGCACGCTTGCCGTGCGCATTTTTGTTTGAATGAAGAGATCGATGCCGCTGCGCCCTGAACTGACCAACGCTTCCGTTCCCCTGCTCGATGAAGTTGAAGTCCTCGACGAGCTGGGCCGCGCGCGCGCCGTCTACATCCCCGGCGAACGGCCGCTCACGGTCTATCTCGACAAGCGCGAACTCGTCACGCTGATGACGCTGGGCGGCGCACCCGAAGCCCTGGTGCTCGGCTACTTGCGCAATCAGCGCCTGGTCGGCAGCGTCGAAGACATCGCCTCCATCCAGGTCGACTGGGAAACCGAATCCGCCGCTGTCACCACGCGCGCGGGCATTGCCGATCTGGACGAGAAGACCGCGCGCCGCACCGTGACCACCGGTTGCGGGCAGGGCACCGTGTTTGGCTCGCTGATGGACGAGATCGATGCCATCCACTTGCCGCCCGAAGCACGCATGACGCAGACCACGCTGTACCGCGTGGTTGACACCATCCGCCTGCAGCAATCGATCTACAAGCAGGCGGGCTCGGTACACGGTTGCGCGCTGTTCGATGCGCAAGGCGAGCTGCTGCACTTCATCGAAGACGTGGGCCGCCATAACGCCGTCGACGCTATCGCCGGCCGCATGTGGCTCGACGGCATGGGCGGCGGCGACAAGATCTTCTACACCACCGGCCGCCTGACCTCCGAGATGGTCATCAAGGGCGCGCAGATGGGCATTCCGTTTCTGCTCTCGCGCTCGGGCGTGACGCAGATGGGCTACCAAATGGCCCAGCGCGTCAATTTGAGTCTGTTTGCGCGGTGCACTGGGCGGCACTTTTTGCTCTACACCGGGCGCGAACGCTTTATCGCCGAGCCAGAGATGACCGGTGTGGTCGGTCCGCGCGGTGATCTGCCTAAGGTGGCGGCGCAGTGATAACTAGGAGCAACGTCTCCGAACCAAACGTCAATGCCCCCGGCTCGCCTGAAGCGCCGTTGCCGAACGCGCTGGTGACCGTGGCGCAGGTGACGCAGATTCGCCAGCAACTGCCGTGGCTGAGCCTCTGCCTGGCGCTGCTGGGCATGCTGCCGTCCGCGACTTTGTTGTCACGCTTCGCCTCTGCCGGCCCGTCGGCGCATTGGCGCGGTTATGTGGACACAGGTATTGCGCTTTGGAGGGCGATCGCGCTGTTGGGCGTGGGTTGCTACCTGGGCATGTACTTTGGGCCGAGGCTCCAGCGGCGCCTGCAAGCGTGGGTCGGCACCGCGCCGATCGATGCCCCGATGCGTGTGCGAGTGGATTCCGCGGGCGTCCTGATTGAGGGACTTGCCAGCATTCCGTGGTCGAGCGTCCGGCGCCACGAAGTGGCGGAAGCGGAGGGCGACTCGGTGCCTGGCTCGGAAGCCGTTCTGGATCTGGACTCGACGGAGCGCGGGCGGATACGGTTGGGTCTGGATGCTCAGGCAGTGGAGCCCCTGCTGGCCCGCTACTACCAAGACCCTTACGCCGTGCCGTGGCGCCTCGACAAGTAAAACGGGCTGACGGGCGGTGCCTGAAAACCGTTGGGAACGGCCGACGCCGTCATGGGTTTTCCGTCACGGGTTTGGGAGTACAATCCGCGTTCCAAAACCGGGCCAAAGATCGACCGCCTGGCCGGCATGACCAAATGGGGACAGTTTTCGCACCGCGAAGCCTGCCCCCATTTGTTCATCCAAGGTATCTGGACGCTCCATGAGCATCAAATCCGACAAGTGGATCCGCCGCATGGCCGAGCAGCACGGCATGATCGAGCCGTTCGAGCCCGGTCAGGTGCGCGAATCCGAAGGGCGCCGCATCGTCTCCTACGGCACGTCGAGCTACGGCTACGACATCCGCTGCGCCAACGAATTCAAGATCTTCACCAACATCAACAGCACCATCGTCGACCCCAAGAACTTCGACGAGAAGTCGTTTGTCGACTTCAAGGGCGATGTGTGCATCATCCCGCCGAACTCGTTCGCGCTGGCCCGCACGATGGAGTACTTCCGCATCCCGCGCACGGTGTTGACCGTGTGTCTGGGCAAGAGCACGTACGCGCGCTGCGGGATCATCGTCAACGTGACGCCGTTCGAGCCCGAGTGGGAAGGCTACGTGACGCTGGAGTTCTCCAACACCACGCCGCTGCCCGCCAAGATCTACGCCGGCGAAGGCTGCGCGCAGGTGCTGTTCTTCGAGAGCGACGAGGAGTGCGAAACCTCGTACAAGGACCGTGGCGGCAAGTACCAGGGCCAGCACGGCGTGACGCTGCCCAAGACCTAGTTTTTGTAGTCCGTTTCCGAGTTTCCGGAGCGGTGTCTTCTATTTCATCTGTCAAGGAACCACGATGAAATTCCGCTTTCCCGTCATCATCATCGACGAGGACTTCCGCTCCGAGAACGTCTCCGGGTCGGGCATTCGCGCGCTGGCCCAGGCCATCGAGCAAGAGGGCATGGAGGTCACGGGCCTCACCAGCTATGGTGACCTGACCTCGTTCGCGCAGCAGTCGAGCCGCGCGTCGACCTTCATCGTCTCGATCGACGACGACGAATTCATCAACCCGGACAACGACAAGCCGGAACCGGAAGCGGTCGAAAACCTGCGCAGCTTCGTCGCTGAAGTGCGCCGCCGCAACGCCGACATTCCCATCTTTCTGTACGGTGAGACGCGCACCTCGCGCCACCTGCCGAACGACGTGCTGCGCGAGCTGCACGGCTTCATCCACATGTTCGAGGACACGCCGGAGTTCGTGGCCCGACACATCATTCGTGAAGCGCGCAACTACCTCGATTCGCTGCCGCCGCCGTTCTTCAAGGCGCTGATCGACTACGCACAGGACAGCTCGTATTCGTGGCACTGCCCGGGGCACTCGGGTGGCGTGGCGTTCCTGAAGAGCCCGGTGGGCCAGGTGTTCCACCAGTTCTTTGGCGAGAACATGCTGCGCGCTGACGTCTGCAACGCGGTGGAAGAACTTGGCCAACTGCTTGACCACACGGGGCCGGTGGCTGCGTCGGAGCGCAACGCTGCGCGCATCTTCGGCTCGGACCACATGTTCTTCGTGACGAACGGCACGTCCACGTCGAACAAGATGGTGTGGCACGCCAACGTGGCGCCCGGCGACATCGTCGTGGTGGACCGCAACTGCCACAAGTCGATCCTGCACGCGATCATGATGACGGGCGCGATTCCCGTGTTCCTGATGCCGACGCGCAACCACTTCGGCATCATCGGCCCGATCCCGAAGAGCGAGTTCGAGCCGGAGACGATCGCCAAGAAGATCGCCGATCACCCGTTCGCCAGCCAGGCCAAGAACAAGAAGCCGCGCATCCTGACCATCACGCAGGGCACGTACGACGGCGTGCTGTACAACGCCGAGATGATCAAGAACATGCTGTCGACGGAAATCGACACGCTGCACTTTGACGAAGCGTGGCTGCCGCACGCGTCGTTCCACCCGTTCTACGAGAACATGCACGCCATCGGCCACGGCCGCGCGCGCAGCAAGGACGCACTGGTGTTCGCCACGCAGTCCACGCACAAGCTGCTGGCCGGCTTGTCGCAGGCCTCGCAGATCCTCGTGCAGGATTCCGAGACGCGCAAGCTCGATACGTACCGCTTCAACGAGGCGTATCTGATGCACACGTCGACCAGCCCGCAGTACTCGATCATCGCCTCGTGCGACGTGGCCGCCGCGATGATGGAAGCGCCGGGCGGTACCGCGCTGGTGGAAGAGAGCATTGCCGAAGCACTGGACTTCCGCCGCGCCATGCGCAAGGTGGAGCAGGAGTACGTCGGCACGAATGGCGGTAACGGGCGCGGCGATGACTGGTGGTTCAAGGTCTGGGGCCCGAACGACCTGTCCGACGAAGGCATCGAAGACCGCGAAGCGTGGATGCTCAAGGCCAACGAGCGCTGGCACGGCTTTGGCAACCTGGCCGAAGACTTCAATCTGCTCGACCCGATCAAGGCCACCATCATCACCCCAGGCCTGGACGTGGACGGCAAGTTCAGCGATTCGGGCATCCCGGCTGCCATCGTCACGCGCTACCTGGCCGAGCACGGCATCATCGTCGAGAAGACCGGCCTGTACTCATTCTTCATCATGTTCACCATCGGCATCACAAAGGGCCGCTGGAACTCGATGGTGACCGAGCTGCAGCAGTTCAAGGACGACTACGACAACAACCAGCCGCTGTGGCGCGTGTTGCCGGAGTTCGTGCGCCAGTATCCGCAGTACGAGCGCATCGGTCTGCGCGAGCTGTGCGACAGCATCCACAGCGTCTACCAGGCCAACGACGTGGCCCGCGTGACGACCGAGATGTACCTGTCTAACATGGAACCGGCGATGAAGCCGTCGGACGCGTGGGCCAAGATGGCCCACCGCGAAACCGAGCGCGTGGCGATCGACGAGCTGGAAGGCCGCATCACCGCCATCCTGCTGACGCCGTACCCGCCGGGCATTCCGCTGCTGATTCCGGGCGAGCGCTTCAACAAGACGATCGTGCAGTACCTGCAGTTCGCACGTGAGTTCAACAAGCTGTTCCCGGGCTTCGAGACGGACATCCACGGGTTGGTGGAAGAAGAGGTCGATGGCCAGATGGGGTACTTCGTCGACTGCGTGCGCTGACGTTCAGCTGCACAAAAACAAAAACGCCGCGCAGAGATTGCGCGGCGTTTTTGTTGGGCGCGTGCAAACGCGATGGCAATCAGAAGAACGCCTGAATACCCGTCTGCGCACGGCCGAGGATCAGCGCGTGGATATCGTGCGTGCCTTCGTACGTGTTCACCACTTCCAGGTTGACCACGTGGCGGATCACACCGAATTCATCCGAGATGCCGTTGCCGCCAAGCATGTCGCGCGCCACACGGGCGATGTCGAGCGACTTGCCGCACGAGTTGCGCTTCATGATCGAGGTGATTTCCACGGCGGCCGTGCCTTCGTCCTTCATGCGCCCCAGGCGCAGGCAGCCTTGCAGGCCGAGCGTGATTTCGGTCTGCATGTCGGCCAGCTTCTTCTGGATGAGCTGGTTGGCAGCGAGTGGGCGGCCGAACTGCTTACGGTCCAGCACGTACTGGCGCGCGCGGTGCCAGCAGTCTTCCGCCGCACCCAGCGCACCCCACGCGATGCCATAGCGCGCCGAGTTCAGGCACGTGAACGGCCCCTTCAGGCCACGCACGCCGGGCATCAGGTTCTCTTCCGGCACGAACACTTCGTCCAGCACGATTTCGCCGGTAATCGAGGTGCGCAGGCCGACCTTGCCGTGGATGGCCGGCGCGCTCAGGCCCTTCCAGCCCTTCTCCAGTATGAAGCCGCGGATCTCGTCTTCGCCGTTGTCGTTTGGCAGCTTGGCCCACACGACAAACACATCGGCGATGGGCGAGTTGGTGATCCACATCTTCGAGCCCGACAGCGAGTAGCCGCCGTCGACCTTCTTGGCACGCGTGATCATCGAGGCCGGGTCGGAGCCGTGGTTTGGCTCGGTCAGGCCGAAGCAGCCGATCCACTCGCCGGTGGCCAGCTTGGGCAAGTACTTCTGCTTCTGCGCTTCGCTGCCGAATTCGTAGATCGGCACCATCACCAGCGACGACTGCACGCTCATCATCGAGCGGTAGCCCGAATCCACACGTTCCACTTCACGCGCGATCAGGCCGTAGCTGACGTAGTTCAGGCCTGGGCCGCCGTACTGCTCAGGAATCGTCGGGCCCAGCAGGCCCAGTTCGCCCATCTCACGGAAGATCGACGCATCGGTCTTCTCATGCCGGAACGACTCCAGCACGCGTGGCAGCAGCTTGTCCTGGCAGTACGACGCGGCGGCGTCGCGCACCATGCGCTCGTCGTCGGTCAGTTGTTGGTCGAGCAGCAGCGGGTCGGCCCAGTTGAAGGCATTGCGAGCAGTCACAGCAGTCGTCTCCGAGTCTTTTTTGTTCCGATATACGGAACACAGTTTCGAAATTTAGAGCTATGATAGCCCAATCGCCGATGATTTCCAGCCGTTTTTCACGATGAGCACGACACGTCTCCCCGACCCCGAGTTCGACGCCTCGCCCGCTGAGTCGAGCGACCCGAACTTCGTCACGGCACTCGCACGCGGGCTGGAACTGCTACGCGCCTTCCGCCCCGGTGACACGCTGCTCGGCAACCAGGAATTCGTGCGCCGCACGGGCTTTCCCAAAGCCACGGTCAGCCGATTGGCGGGCACGCTCGTCTCCCTCAGCTACCTGCGTTACGACGAGGCGCTCGGCAAATACGGGCTCGACGCCGGCGTGCTGGCGCTCGGCTTCGCGTACCTCGCCTCGAGCGACGTCATCCAGCTCGCGCGCCCGCACATGAGCGCGTTTGCGCAGAAGTACGGCGTGTCGATCTCGCTGGGCAAGCGCGACCGGCTGGACATGGTCTATTTGGAGACGATTCGCCACGACAGCCCGTCGATGAGCGGCTCGTCGGGTTTGGGCGTGGGCTCGCGGTTGTCGTTGCTGTCGAGTTCGATGGGGCGGGCGTATCTGGCCTCCTTATCCCCTGCAAAGCGGGAGCGCCTCTACGAGGCACTGCGCACGCAACAGCCCGCGCAATGGGCTACGGAAGGTGCGGCAGCAGACGATGCCGTGAAAGCCGGCGTGCGCGACGGCTATGCCGTATCGCTGCGCGACTGGCATCCGGCCATCCATGCGTGTGCCGTCGCGTTCCTCGTGCCGAGTCAGCGTGAACCGTATGTGGTGAGCTGCAGCGCGCCGTACGCGGTGGCCGATGTCGAGCGCATCCGAGACGAACTGGCGCCCGCGCTGCGCGAGTTTGCGGCGCGGCTCGGCAAGGTGGTCGAGCCAGCCATGTAGGCCCCGAGCGATCTAGCGGAGATCGCTCCAACGACAGCACGGGCACCGCGACGGTTTGGCCGTTGATGCCCTAGATGGCGCCTTGAATTTCTGTTGCAGAGAGGGAGTGCAGGCGTGTCTGAGCGAAGCGAGTTGCCTGCACTCCCTCTCTGCGACATAAATTCAAGGAATGGGTCGCCATCTCGGGCGCGCCTTTCTTTGCTTACTTTCTTTGGCAAGACAAAGAAAGTGAGTCAGCCCCGGCAGGGGATGAAACGAGGGATGGTCCACCAACCCCAATCACAAGTCAGTCCGCAACTTCCAAAGCTCCGGAAACAGCACCACATCCAACATCTTCCGCAGATAGCCCACACCTTCAGTGCCGCCGGTCCCGCGCTTAAAGCCAATCACCCGCTCCACCGTAGTCACATGCCGGAACCGCCATTGCCGGAACGCATCTTCCAGATCAACAAACTTCTCAGCCAGCTCATACAACTCCCAGTGGTGCGTAGGGTCGCGATAGACCTCCAACCAAGCCGCTTCCACTGATGCGTTGTAAGTCACCGGCCGCGACCAATCCCGTTCCACGCAATCCGCATCAAACGCAAAGCCATGCCGCGCCATGTAGCGCACGGCTTCGTCATACAGCGACGGTGTTTCCAGCGCCGTTTTGACCTGCTCGTAATGCTCAGGCCGATGCGCATGCGGCTTCAACATCGCCGCGTTCTTGTTGCCGAGAATGAACTCAATCTCGCGGTACTGATACGACTGAAAGCCCGACGACTGCCCCAGGTGCGGCCGCATGGCCGAGTACTCTGGCGGCGTCATCGTGGCGAGCACGTTCCACGCCTGTACAAGCTGATCCATGATGCGCGACACGCGCGCCAGCATCTTGAACGCCGGCGGCAGGTTGTCGTTGCGCACGCAGTCACGCGCGGCACGCAGCTCATGCAACATCAGCTTCATCCACAGCTCGGTGGTCTGGTGCTGCACGATGAACAGCATCTCGTTGTGATCCGGCGAACGCGGGTGCTGTGCGTTCAGGATCTGGTCGAGCGCGAGGTAGTCCCCATAGCTCATCGACTTCGAGAAATCGAGCTGCGCGTCGTGCCAGCCTTCGCCTTGGTTGCCGTGCATGGGGCAGCCGGATGCTGCGGGTTGATTCGGATTCGACATCTCAGGTCACCAGCGTACGTTCGTTGAATTGGGCCGATTGCCACGCGCCGGTTTCCAGCACGTCGCGCAGGATTTCCACGGCATCCCACACATCGGCAAAGCTTGTGTACAGCGGCGTGAAGCCGAAGCGCATGATCTTTGGCTCGCGGTAGTCACCGATCACGCCGCGCGCGATCAGTGCCTGCACCACGGCATAACCGTTCGGGTGTTCGTAGCTGACGTGGCTGCCGCGCACCGCGTGGTCACGCGGCGTGGCCAGCGTGAGCGGGAAGCCCGCGCAGCGCGTTTCCACCAGCGTGATGAAAAGATTGGTCAGCGCGAGCGACTTGGCGCGCAGTTCGGTCATCGAGGTCTGCGCAAAGATGTCGAGCCCGCATTCGACCATCGCCATCGATGTGATCGGCTGCGTGCCGCAAAGAAAACGGCCGATGCCCGCGCCAGCGTCGTAGCGCGATTCCATCGCGAACGGCCGTGCGTGGCCCCACCAGCCTGACAGGGGCTGCCAGAAGCGCTCACGCAGAGCTGGCGTTACCCACACGAAGGCCGGCGAGCCGGGGCCACCGTTCAGGTACTTGTATGTGCAGCCGATGGCGTAATCGGCGCCGCCTGCGTGCAAATCCACCGGCACGGCGCCAGCCGAGTGCGCCAGGTCCCAGATCGCCAGCGCGCCATGCTTGTGCGCCAGCGCCGAGACGGCGGCCATGTCGTACATGTGCCCGCTCTTGTAGTTCACGTGCGTGAGCATCGTCACGGCAACGTCGTCACCCAGCGCGCCGTCCAGTTCGTCGGGCGAATCGATCAGGCGCAGCTTGTAGCCGTCACGCAGCAAGTCGGCCAGGCCTTCGGCGATGTACAGGTCGGTCGGAAAGTTGTGTGTTTCCGAGACGATGATCTTGCGATTCGGCGCGTCTTCACGCTGCACGCGGATCGCAGCAGCCAGCACCTTGAACAGGTTGATCGACGTAGTGTCGGTAACGACCACTTCGTCCTCGCGTGCGCCGATCAGCGGGGCAAGCTTGTTGCCCAGGCGGCGCGGTAGTTCAAACCAGCCGGCCGAATTCCAACTGCGGATCAGGCCGTCGCCCCATTCATTGGCGACCACTTCCTGCGCGCGAGCCAGCGCAGCTTTGGGGCGGGCGCCGAGCGAATTGCCGTCCAGGTAGATCACGCCGTCGGGCAGCGCAAAGGCGTCACGCAGCGGGGCGATCGGGTCAGCCGCGTCACGTTCGAGACAGGAGTTGCGGGTCAAGGTCATGGTGAGTGTGGGGCGATGAATGCGTGGGTGTTCTGTGGATCAGGGCAGACTGCGTAGCACGGCGCGCACGGGGCTCGCATCGAGCGTGGCGAACTTCAGCGGTAGGGCGATCAGTTCGTAGTCACCGGCCGGCACGGCGTCGAGCACCAGCCCTTCGAGGATGGCGAGGCCGTGTTTGCCGACGGCGTGATGCGCGTCCATGGTCTTGGAGGTCTGCGGGTCGAGCGAGGCAGTGTCGACGCCGATCAGCTTGACGCCGTGCGAGGCCAGCAATTCGATGGTTTCAGGCGCGACGGCGGCGAAGTGGTCGTCCCACGCGGTCTGCGGCATCTGTGCGTACGTGCGCAGCAGCACGCGGGGCGGCGTGTCAGCGAGCGCATCACGCACGTGTTCCGGCTCGACGCGGGTGACGCCCACGCAATGGATGACGCGGCAGGGGCCAAGGTAGGCATCCAGCGGCACTTGCCCGATGGCAGCGCCGTCCGCGTGATAGTGCAGCGGCGCATCGGCATGCGCGCCCGTGTGCGGCGACAGCGTGATGCGCCCGACGTTGACCGGGCAGTCACCTTCGAGCTTCCACGCAATTTCCTGCGAAAAGGGCGTGTCGCCGGGCCAGGTGGGCGTGGCGGCGGAAAGGGCGGGGCTGATGTCCCACAAAGTGCGTTCCAAGGCGGCTCCGAGGCAGAAAACGCGGGTGAAAAAGCGTGAATCCGTGCCGAAATGATAGGGAAATCCACGCGCAATGGGTTTGCATATTCGTGCGTGCAGTTTCGTTGGATTCGCATAAAATTCAACGTATTAAAAAAATCACGCAAAGAACCACGATAGATGCAACTCGATACCACCGATCTGCGCATTCTCCAGGTCTTGCAGGAGGACGGCCGCATTAGCAACCAGGACCTGGCCGAGCGTGTGGCGCTGTCACCGTCGGCTTGCCTGCGGCGCGTGCGGATGCTGGAAGAGGGCGGCGCCATCACCGGTTACCGGGCGCAACTGGGCCGGGCAGCGCTGGGGCTGGAGCTGGAGGCGATCGTGCAGGTGTCGATGCGGCAGGACGTGACTGGTTGGCACGAGACCTTCATGGCCGCCGTGCAGAGTTGGCCCGAGATCGTGGCCGCCTACATCATCACCGGGGATTGCAACTACATCCTGCGCGTGCAGGCGCCCACGCTGCAGCACTACTCGGAGTTCATCATCGAGCGGCTGTACAAGACGCCGGGCGTGATGGACATCCGCTCGAACATCGTCCTGCGCACGATCAAGGACCGCGAAGGCGGGCTGGCGCTGCTGATGGAATCGCGCGGTGTGCGGCCGTTGGAGGGAGGGAAAGGCGGAGCAGGCGCCGCGAAGCGCCCGAAGGGGACAAGCTAGTCGATCGCCTTGAGTGACGAAAATGCGCCGCGATGGAATAGCAGCGGTGCGCCGTCCGGATCGACCACGCCGCAGCGCTCCACCTCGCCCACGAAGATGACGTGGTCGCCTTCGTCGTAGCGGCTGCGGTTATGGCACTCGAACCACGCCAGCGACTGCGCGAGGATCGGCAGGCCCGTCGGGCTGAGCGCGTAATCGACGTTGGCAAAGCGGTCGCCCTTGAGCGTGGCGAAGCGCTTGCACAAATCCAACTGATCAGCGGACAGGATGTTGATGACGTAGTGCGAGCCGCTGTGGAACAGCGGAAACGAGTTCGCCTGCGTGCCGAGGCTCCAGAGCACCAGGGGTGGGTCCAACGACACCGAATTGAACGAGCTGGCCGTCACGCCGACGAACGCCGGCTTGCCATGACCACCTTCCGCGCGCGTGGTGACCACGGTCACGCCGGTGGCAAACTGAGACAGCGCGTGCCGGAAATGCGCAGCGTCAAAATCAGGCGGGGTGGCGCTGCTCTGTTGACGTCGATGTGCCGACGGCTTGCGCGCAGAAGATTCGCTGTCGCGCGCATCCATGGGAATGGCTCCGTGTTGATCCATGCAAACGACCGAAAGTAATGCCCCAATTGTAACGGACGCCCGATAGCCGCGCGGAGGTAGGGTTTTGCGTGATGCCGTGCACACATGGCCGCGCGCATGCCCACGCCTGTGTCAGGATAAGCGCCCTTGGCCGACCAATGGCATCCCATCCAACCCAGCAGGAGAAACAGAATGACTGAACAACGTGCTCTCGAGACCGCCGTCCTGGGCGGAGGCTGCTTCTGGTGCCTGGAGGCCGTGTTCCAGCAGGTGCAGGGCGTGCGCAGCGTCGTGTCTGGCTATGCCGGCGGCCACGTCGATCACCCCAGCTACCGTGCTGTCTGCAACGGCGATACGGGCCACGCTGAAGTGGTGGCCGTGCAGTTTGACCCGGCGGTGATTTCGTATCGCGAGATTCTCGACATCTTTTTCGCCATTCACGATCCGACGACGCCAAACCGCCAGGGCAACGATGTCGGCCCGCAATACCGGTCCGCCATCTTTGCGCAAACGCCCGAGCAATTGGCGACGGCCCGCACGGCCATCGACGAACTCGGCGGCAGCGACGTCTTCGAAGCGCCCATCGTGACCGAGCTGGTGGACGCCGCGGACGGCAAGGTGACGTTCTGGCGCGCTGAGGATGAGCACCAGAACTACTTCCGCGATCACCCGGCGCAGGGCTATTGCGCGTTCGTCATTTCGCCCAAGGTGGCGAAGTTCCGCAAGCAGTTCGCGCACCGCTTGCAGGGCTGAGGGCGGAAATCGAGGCTACGCTGCGTCGGCCGGCAGGCGCGCGGCAATGGCCTCGGCCAGCTTAATGCACGACAGCGGGGACGATCCTTCCGCCTTGTTGCTGACCAGGATCGTCACCTTGCGCCCGGCAGCGAGCGCGGCCACGGCCATGTCGGCCAGCGTGTCGCGCGAGAACGGGTCTTCATCGACGAGCTTGTTGAACGGCTTGTACGCCGCTTCGGCTTGCGCGTAGCGATAGCGGCTGTTCAGGTTCCATCGCACCACTAGCGGGCCGCCCGCGCCCTCATCCAGCAGCGCAACGGCAGCAGCTTGCCGATCCGCTGCGGGCATCCGCTCATGCAATCCCACGCAATAGCGCACGCCGGCTGCGCGCAGCATCTTGATGAAGCGTGGTGTGAGCAGCGCCGCATCCCGCAGTTCCACTGCATACACGGCATCGGGATTCAATTGCGGATCAAGCGGCGGCAACGCGGTCAGGAAGGCTTCAAGCCGCTCCACAAAGCCAGTGGCATCCTCCGCCAGCGCGCCGAGCGGTGAGAGCTGAAACACCAGCGGCCCGCACCGCACGCCCAGCCCGCGCGTGGCCGGGTCGACAAAATCGCGGATGGCAAATTCGGCGTTCAAGAAGGCGGGGTTGGCCATGCGGCCGCGGCCATCCGACTCACGGATCCAGGCATCGCACACGGCGGACGTTGCCTTGATGGCAAAGCGGAAGTCTTCCGGCACGCTGGCCGCGTAGGCCACGTAATCGGCCAGCGGAATCGGCGAATAGAAGCCACGATCAATGCTGACCGTGCGCAGCAGCGGATGCTGGGCATAGGCCGCCAACCCTTTGCGCGCGAGCATGGAATCGGAATACTCGCCCGCATACACCAGCCCATCCCAGCCGGGATACGACCACGACGATGTGCCAATGCGCAATCCAGGCGCCCCGCGCAGCAGACGCTGCGCAAGCGCTGTCACCTCGGGCGCGACCGTGGCCGGCTGCACGCCTTGTCGCGCAGGGGAACGCTTGGGTTTGGCGGCAGGTTTGGCCGCTGAGTCCGTCGGTTCGGCTGCCGCCGTGTCATTGAGCGCGGGCGGCGTGCCGAACAGATCGTCGATGGGTGGTGTGGTGGTCAAGCAATCAATCGTAGATATAGCGGCGCGACCACGGAATCGATGTCGCCGACTTGCCAGCCTTTTGCAGCACGGTCTGGAAGATCGAGATCTCGTCGGCATCGAAGGCGTGCGCACAACCGGCCAGGTAGACGCGCCAGATGCGATACTTCTTCTCGCCGACCATGTTGCGGATGGTCTCGCCGTTGGCTTCGAACCGCTCGGCCCAGTGCTCGAGCGTGCGCGCATAGTGGCGGCGCAGGCTTTCAACGTCAAGCGCCTCCAGGCCGCCTTGCTGCGCGGCTGAGAGCGCCAGCGAGATGTGCGGCAGCTCGCCCTGCGGGAAGACGTAGCGATCAATGAAATCGCCGCCGCCCAAGGCCGTTTCACCCCCGGCCGGGTCGGAAGAGGTGATGCCGTGGTTCATGGCGACACCGTCATCGGCGAGTAGATCATGCATGCGGCGGAAATAGCCCGGCAGGTTCTTGCGCCCGACGTGTTCGAACATGCCGACGCTGGTGATGCGGTCGAACTGGCCGCTGAGGTCGCGGTAATCCTGGATGCGGATTTCGATCTGGTCTTCCAGGCCGGCCGCCTTGACGCGTTCACGTGCCAGGTCGTACTGGTTTTGCGACAGCGTCACGCCCAGGCAGCGCGCGCCATACTTCTGCGCGGCACGCAGCACTAGCGCACCCCAGCCGCACCCGATGTCGAGCAGCGTCTGTCCGGGTTGCAGGCGGATCTTGGTGAGGATGTGGTCGATCTTCTTGAGCTGCGCCTCGTCGAGTGTCTCGTTGCCGCTTTCGAAGTAGGCGCACGAGTAGACCATGTTCTGGTCCAGCCACAGCTTGTAGAAATCGTTGGAGACGTCGTAGTGGTACTGGATTGACTCCTTGTCGCCTTCCTTGGTGTGGGAGAAGTGGCGTACCACGCGGGCCAGCGCATTGCCGCTCTTGGCGGCCGCCGCAGAAGCCAGCCCGTAGCTCACGCTGATGATGTCGGCCAGCTTGCCTTCCAGGTCGATCTTTTCCTGGACGTACGCTTCGCCAAGGTTGTTGAGTGTGGGGGAGAGCAGCAGCGGCAGGGCGCTGGCTTCACGCACCGTGAGGGTGACGCGCGGCTGGTCGAAACGGCCCAGCTCGTACTGGTCACCATTCCATAACCGCAGGCGTATCGGGAGGTTTGCGGACTCGCGGATGTCGTGAATCCACTGTTCGAGCTTGCGGTCAATCGCCTGTTGGAAAAACATGTCGACGCCTCCCGGATGTGCACGGTTTCGGGGCGGCCATCGGATTGCCGCCCGAACGGATCACATTAGCTTACGACAAACTTTCCCATTGTGCTGTGCGGGTCTTACAGGCGCTGGCCGCGTCAGTCCGCTGGCAGCAAGCGCCATGCCGGGCATGCCGCAATGCGCAATAACGCGTTGCGCTCAGCCGTTCGGGTGGGTGTCAGGGCGCGAGGCGGACGATCTGCCAGGTGCCATCGGCCTGTTTGCGATATTCCAGCCGATCGTGCAGCCGCGACGGGCGGCCTTGCCAGAATTCCAGCCGCTCGGGCAGCAGCCGGTAGCCGCCCCAGTGCGGCGGGCGGGGCGGGGCGTCGCCGAAACGCTGCTTGTATTCGGCCTCGCGGGCTTCCAGCGTGGCGCGGTCCGGCACTTCGCTGCTTTGTTCCGAGGCCCACGCGCCCAGGCGCGAGCCGAGCGGGCGCGAGTGGTAGTAGGCGTCGCTTTCCGCCTCGCTCACCTTTTCGACGATGCCCTGAACGCGCACTTGCCGCTCCAGCCCGATCCAGTGGAACAGCAGCGCAGCGCGCGGGTTGGCGGCGAGCTCTTCGCCCTTGTGGCTGGCGTAGTTGGTGAAGAAGGTGAAGCCGCGCTCGTCCAGATTCTTGAGCAGGACGATGCGGACGGATGGCTGGCCGTGCGCATCGACCGTAGCCAGCGACATGGCATTGACCTCCGCCACCTCGGCCTTCAGGGCTTCGTCAAACCAGCGGCGGAACTGGCGCAAGGGGTTGGCGTCCACGTCGGCAATGTCGAGCGAGGCGCGGGCGTATTCGGTGCGGATATCGGCAATGGAAGTCATATGCGGCAAGGGAGCAACATGCGAACGGGCCGAGTATAGACAAACACGGCCCGCCGCCCTTTGCGCGCACGCAAGGGGCTGGCACGTTTCGCGCTTCGGCTGCGGTTCTGGCGCTCCGTTGCGTGCCGCCTATATTGGCTAGTCAAGGGCCGCACGGCAGACGGCGGCCCAGACGGTAGCCCGATTCCCCCCGCAGAAGTTTCAACAGGATGTCGAAATGGCCCCCCATTCCCATTCTCCTGACACCCCCGACACCCCGGCCGGCCTGACGCGCCGCCAGTGGCTGCAGGGCACGCTGGCGTTGGCTGCGGCCGGGCTGGTGGGCTCGCAGGTGCTGCACGCGGTGGCCCAGGCGCCCGGTGAATCGCTGGATGCGTTCATGGCGTTGTCACAGGCGCTGACGGCGCGGCCTGCGCTGGATCGCGCTGTCGGCACGCGGCTGTTGGCGGCGCTGGGCAAATCAAGTGCGGACTTTGCCGCGCAATTGAGGCCGCTGGCGCAGGCACTGTCGGCGGGCGCGTTGTCGGATGCGCAGCAGAAGACGGCGCTGCAGATTCTGGAAGCGTGGTACATGGGCGTGGTCGACGGCAACGTTGTCACGTACGAGCAGGCGCTGATGTACGGCGTGGTGTCCGACACGCTGGTCATCCGCACGTATTGCCCCAACCAGCCGGGCTTCTGGGCTGCGCCACCTGTCGAGAGGCAAGCCTGATGCCTGATACCCAACAAGCCGCCCAACAGGCGGATATCGTGGTGGTGGGCTCCGGCGTGGCCGGGGCACTCGTGGCGTACGAGCTGGCCCGCGCCGGCAAGTCGGTGCTGATGCTCGAAGCCGGGCCGCGCCTGCCGCGCTGGGAGATTGTCGAGCGCTTCCGCAACCAGGCCGACAAGATGGACTTCATGGCGCCGTATCCGTCCACGTCTTGGGCGCCGCATCCGGAGTACGGCCCGCCCAACGATTACCTGATCCTGAAGGGCGAGCACAAGTTCAACTCGCAATACATCCGCGCGGTGGGCGGCACGACGTGGCACTGGGCGGCCTCCACCTGGCGCTTTCTGCCGAACGATTTCAAGCTGCGCAGCGTGTACGGCATCGCGCGGGATTGGCCGATTCAGTACCAGGACATTGAGCGCTACTACGGCCTGGCCGAAGAGGCGCTCGGCGTATGGGGGCCGAACGACGAGGAATTGGGCTCACCGCGCAGCCAGCCGTATCCGATGGCGCCGCTGCCGCTCTCCTTCAACGAGCGCACGATCAAGGAAGCGCTCAACGCGCACGACGCGAGCTTCCACGTGGTGACGGAACCGGTGGCCCGCAACAGCCGCCCGTACGACGGCCGCCCCACCTGCTGCGGTAACAACAACTGCATGCCGATCTGCCCGATCGGCGCGATGTACAACGGCATCTTTCACGTCGAGAAAGCGGAGCAGGCCGGCGCGCGGTTGATCGAAAACGCCGTGGTCTTCAAGCTCGAAGTCGGCCCCAACAAGCGCATCGTGGCGGCACGCTACAAGGACGCGAAAGGCGCCGAGCACCGCGTGGAAGGCAAGTGGTTTGTGCTGGCCGCCAACGGCATCGAAACGCCCAAGCTGATGCTGATGTCGACCAGCCAGGATTTCCCCAAGGGCGTGGGCAACAGCTCGGACATGGTTGGCCGCAACCTGATGGACCACCCCGGCACCGGTGTGAGTTTCTATGCCGACCGCAAGCTGTGGCCGGGGCGCGGGCCGCAGGAGATGACCTCGTTGATCGGTTTTCGCGATGGGCTGTTCCGCGCCACACAGGCGGGCAAGAAGCTGCACCTGTCGAACATCTCACGCATCGAGCAGGAGACCGCGCGCATCTTCAAGGAAGGCAAGCTGATCAAGCCGGCGGAGCTGGATGCGCGCATCCGTGACCAAGCCGCGCGCTACGTGCAGTTCGACAGCTTTCACGAGATCCTGCCGCTGCCAGAAAACCGCATCGTGCCGAGCGCGACGGAGGTGGATGCCATCGGCATTCCGCGCCCGGAGATCACGTATCACATCGACGATTACGTCAAACGCAGCGCGGTCCACACGCGTGAGGTGTATGCCACGGCGGCCCAGGTGCTGGGCGGCACCAATGTCGAGTTTCACGACGATTTCGCGCCCAACAACCACATCACCGGCGCCACCATCATGGGTGCGGACCCAAAGGATTCCGTGGTCGACAAAGACTGCCGCACGTTCGACCATCCGAACCTGTTTATCAGCAGCAGCTCGACCATGCCGACAGTGGGCACCGTCAACGTGACGCTGACCATCGCGGCGCTCGCGCTGCGCATTGCTGACCAACTGAAGAAGGAGGCGTGAGATGAAAGCAGTCGCCTCCTTTTCGTTGCTGTTGCTCACGGGGCTGGTGGGCAACGCGTGGGCCAAGGACACACCGGCCGACGCCGCGCAGATCAAGCGGGGCGAATACCTCGCCATTGCCGCGGATTGCGCAGCGTGCCACACCGCGCCGGGCGGCAAACCATTCGCGGGAGGGTTGCCGATGCAGATCCCGATGCTGGGCACCATCTACAGCAGCAACATCACGCCCGATGAGAAGACCGGCATCGGCAAATGGACCTACGAAGAATTCGAGCGCGCCGTCCGCAAGGGCGTGGACGATGACGGCGACAACCTGTATCCGGCCATGCCGTATCCGTCGTACGTGAAGATCAACGATGCGGACATGCGCGACTTGTATGCGTACTTCCGCAACGGCGTAACAGCGGTCGAACACCGTCGGCCGAAGAGCACCATCCGCTGGCCGTTGAACATGCGCTGGCCGCTCAAGCTGTGGAACCTGATCTTCCTCAAGACTGAACCGTATGTGCCCAAGGCCGACAAGTCACCGACGTGGAATCGCGGCGCGTATCTGACGCAGGGCCTCGCCCACTGCGGCACGTGCCACACGCCACGCGGTTTCGCCATGCAGGAGAAGGCGCTGGACGAGCGCGGCAAGGGCTACTTGGCCGGCTCCACGTTGGCGGGTTGGACGGCGTTCAACATCACGTCTGACCCGACCAGCGGTATCGGCGCCTGGAAGCCCGAACAGCTCGTGCAATATCTGCGCACAGGCAGCGTGCCGGGCGTGGCACAAGCCGCAGGGCCAATGGGCGAAGCGATCCAGCACAGCTTTTCGCGCATGACGATGCAGGATGTCGCCTCCATCGCCGAATACCTGCGTACCGTGCCTGCGGTGAGCAATAACCTCGAACGTGCGCGCCAGGACTGGGGCAAGCCCGCCACCGATGTCACCGCGCTGCGCGGCAAGCCGATCGAAACCACCATCGATGCCGCGCGCCTGTACCTCGGCAACTGCGCGACGTGCCACCAGGCGGATGGCCGCGGTACGCCGGATGGCTACTACCCGCCACTGCTGCACAACTCTGCCGTTGGCGCGCGGGATTCGACCAACCTCGTGCAGGTGATTCTGTTTGGTATCGAGCGCAAGGCCGGCGACAAGCACATCGGCATGCCGGCATTTGGGCGGCAGCTCTCCGATGCGCAACTCGCCGCGCTCACCAACTACGTGACGCGGCAGTTTGGCGACCCCGCCACGCCGCAGATGACGGCGGAGGCGATTGCGAAGCGGCGGTCAGCGAAATAGGAAACCGGCAGGTGCTCAACCGCCGGTCGTCATCGAGTCGCGCGCAGGAAGCGACGGCCGCGCGGTAGGGGCGGGAGAGGCAGAAGGCGGGGCAGGCTGCGTTGTTTTGAGATCGCCTTCCGGCGTGCGCCCGGGCTTGCTGCTGCGATATGTCTTGCCCGGTGGCGGCGCGGTGGGGCGTTGCCGCACGTCGGCGAGCAGCTTGCCGCAAGCACTGTCCGGTGCGGGCTTGAGTTCCAGCACCGGCAACACCGCTGCCACCGGCGCGGCAAACGCCAGCGCCACGGCGCCACCGGCACGCAGCGCCACCACGGCCGGGTTGATCGACACATCCGGATGCTTGTAGGTGCCCTTCACATACAGCGGCGTGCGCAGTGACAACACGCGCAGCCCCTTCGAGTCCGGGTGGATGGTGAAGTCCAGCGCCTCTTGCTTGAAGCTCGTCGCGCCCGTCACGTCAATGACGGCATCCTGCGTGTCCACCACAAACGTGCGTGCCTGCGCCAGCCCGTTGCTCACGGCAAAGTCGCCCGCCGCGCAGTTGATGGTGACCTGCTTGTCGCCGAAGAGCTTGGTGAGGATCACGTTCCCCACATTCAGCCCCATGGCTTCGAGGAGGAACTTGCTGATCGTGCCTTGTTCGACGAGGATCTTCATCTCGCCGTTGGACGCGCCGAGCAGCGCAGCCACCGAGTTGCCGGTGGCGGTCAGCCGCGCGTCGCTGTTGATCTCGCCCACGCTGGCGCGCATCGTTTCCGCCTTCGGGAACAACTGCTTGAGCTTGAAGTGCCGCGCCGCCAGCGCTGCACGCGCCTGCATCGGCGTGGCGCGGCCGTCGAGTTGAATGTTGGAGGTAAGCGTGCCGCCCGCAATGCCGAAGTTGAGCGGGTCGAGCGTGAGCACCGCGTCCTGCAGCTTGACGTGCGTGACGAGGTGGTTGATTGGCAGCTCGGCGGTTTGGACGATGCGCTCGCCGGTAAACTTCACGTTGGCGTCGATGGCGTTCCAGCGGTTGGTGCGGAAGGGCTCGACCGGCAGTACCTTGTCGGCGGGCTGGCGCACGGCCTTTTCGTCGGCCTCCGCGCCGGGGTCGGCACGTCTTGCCTTGCTGGCGTTGGAGTCCGCACCGATGATCGGGGCCAAGTCGGTAAACAGCAGTTGGTGCGAGACCAGCTCGCCAGTTAACAGCGGGCGAGGCTCGCGCATCGCGAAGGTGAGCGATCCGCTCAGGTCGGAGCTGCCCACGCGGCCAGTGAACTTCTCGTAGCGCCAGCTTGAGCCCTGTTTGCGCAGCTCGCCGATGAGGCGGCCGCGTGTGTCGAAGGGCGGCGTATCGGGCAACACCACGCCGGTCAGCGGATACAGGTGCGCCATGCTCGCGCCCGAGAGATGCAGGCGCAGGTCCAGCGCGGTTAGGCTAGCCGGGTTGGTGAGCGTGCCCGCCAGGTCAATGCGCGTTTTGCCGACGGTCACGTCAGCCTGCAGTGGGTAGGGCCGGCCGGCATCCTGCAAGCGCAGCACGCCGCCAGCCTTGCCACTGCCGGTGATAGCTGCGTTGTTGTATGTGCCCTTGACCGTCCAGGCGATGCCGTAAGGTTGCTGCGGATCAGGCGCGACCGGCGCCTTGGCGGCCGCATTGGAGGCTGTGGGGCCGGAAGTGGTAGGCACCTGGGCAGGTTGCTCGTCGCTCTTGATGACGGTGCCGTTGGCCGCGGTGTACAGCGTCTGGTTATCCACCGTGTCTACGGTGGCGGCCAGGTGGATGCGCTTGATGTCATCGTCCAACGCCAGCGCGCCCTTGCTGAAAGCGATTTCCTGCAGCTCCAGCTTCCAGTCGGACGGCTTCTTGTCTGGGCCCTCATTGCCAGTCAGGTCGAACGTCCAGTTGTTGCGGTTCTGCTTGTCGCGCTCCAGCGCAATGGCGGGCGTGTCCAGCGTCACGCTGGGGATGACGATGCGATGCGCCAGCAGCGGCAACGCCTCCAGCACAAATGTGAGTTGGTGGATCGTCGCCACGTGCGGCTGCTTGGTCCAGTCCGGGTTGCCGACCGTGATGTCGTTGGCTATCAGCCGAGGCCACGGCACAAACGCACGCCAGCCCGATTCGCCCTGCGGTTTCTTCCACGTGAGCATCAAGTCGCCGTTGATGGCGAAGGGGCGGCCGAGCGCTTGCGAGACGCGATCGTTCAGATAGGGCTTGGCGCGGTTCCAGTCGAACGTCAGCACAAAGATGACCGCCGCCGCCACGATGACGATGGGTGTGATGACCAGTCCGAGGGCGAGCTTGCCGGGTGTACGCATCGTTTTCTTGTCGGTATGAGCACAAAATCGGACTGCGCGCATTGTTATATAGTTCGGCGCAACCACGATTTCATTGTGTCATGAGCCAAGTAGCAATCAGCGCGCCCGCGCATCCGCCCGTCCTCGATGATGAATACGCCCGCCGGTTTGGCGGTGTCGCGCGCCTCTATGGTCCGCAGGCGCTGGAGCGGTTTGCGGCGGCGCACGTTTGCGTGATCGGCATCGGCGGCGTGGGCTCGTGGGTCGCTGAGGCACTTGCGCGCTGCGGTATCGGCAAGATGACGCTGATCGACCTCGATCACATTGCCGTCTCCAACACCAACCGCCAAATCCACGCGCTCGGTGACGCCTATGGCATGGCCAAGGTCGATGCCATGGCTGAGCGCATCCTGCAGATCAATCCGCGCGCGGAGATCAGCCGCATTGACGACTTCGTGACGGTGGAAAACGTCGAGGCACTGCTCGGCCACGCGTTCGACTACGTGATCGACGCCATCGATGCGGTGAAGGTGAAGACCGCCATCCTCGCGTTCTGCAAGCACACCGGCAAGCGCGTGGTGACATGCGGCGCTGCCGGCGGGCAACTGGACCCGACGCGCATTCGCGTGACCGATCTCGCGCGCACGATTCAAGACCCGCTGCTCGCCAAGGTGCGCGGCAATCTGCGCCGTCAGCACGGCTTCTCGAAAAACCCGAAAGCCAAGTTCGGTATCGATGCTGTGTTCTCGGATGAGCCGCTGCGTTACCCGGAACCGGAGCAGCAGGCCTGCGCCGTTGCGCTGCCCGTCGAGTCGAGCCACGCCGGCATCGACGACCTGGCTGCGGCGGGTGAGATCGAAGTGGTCAACGCCCCGCCGGCGCCGCAACCCACGCAAGGGCCGCAGGGCTTGGCTTGCGCGGGCTTCGGGTCATCCGTGTGCGTAACGGCAGTGTTCGGGATGGTGGCAGCGTCCACGGCGCTGCGCGCGATCGCCGCCGTGTAACAAACCACGCGCGTAACAACTCGGCTCCGCGCGTTATCGCGGGATGAACTGGTCCAGCTTCTCGCGAATCTTGTCGGCGTAGACCCTCGACCATTCCTCGCGCGGCTGCTTGTGATCGAAGACCACAAACGCCGGCATGACGGACACGCCGTACCGGTCTGCCGTGCCCTGGTTCTCGTCAAAATCCATCGTGACGAAGGTGGCGCGCCCCGCGTAGCTCGATTCCATTTTTTCGAGACTGGCGACTGCGCACTGGCTCGGGTGGCTCCACTCCGCGGCAAAGCACACCACCACGGGCTTGCTTTGCGAGGCATCGATCACGTCGGATTGAAATGAGGCATCGTTGACGATCTTCATGGGCACTCCTACTGGGGGGCGCCCGCGCAACGAAGGCCTGCGGGCAGGGCCACTCTGACTCTAGGCAGGGCCAGCCCGATCGACAACCCGCGCTTATTCGACGTGCGCGATGTTGCCCACGGGGTTGCCAATCTGGGCCAAGTACGTCGTCATCATCCGGTCCATCACATCCACATGCTGGGCGAACCACGCGGGCAGTTCTGCCACCAGGCGGCGGCCTAGTTCCATTTCACCTGCAGCGGCGCGCTTGCGCACTTCGCGGCAGAGCGCCAGCACGTTCTCGTGTTCGCCACGATGGCAATGGCGCGGGGGAAATTCCACGGCGTCCATCCAGCCGTTCTCGTCGGCAAAGTGCACGTCGGTGTGCGCGATAAAGGCATCGAGCTCGGCGATGAAGTTGTCGTCTGACGCGTCGGCCACGGCGTTGAGCAGCGCGCAGAACTCAGCGTGGTTGGCGTCAGTGGCGGCGTCTCCGAGCTGGAGCGCCTCGGACCATTCGATCACGGGCATGGCGGGGCGAGAATGAGGTGGACGAGGCTGCCAGCTTAGCGACGGCCGGCTCGCCCCGGTTTGATGCGGGGCAAACGGATCAGTCGGGATCAGCCGGCACTCGGCGCGGGATGCTGCTGTAGCACTTCCACGGCGCGCGCATAGAGCGCCGCAGACGGCGCATAGCCGCGCCCGATCTGATACAGCGTGCCGCCTTGTTCAGCCAGCAGGCTGGGAAAGCCGTTGATGCCCCAGCGACGCGACAGGCGGAAGTCTTCGCGGGTTTCGTTGCGCAGCGCTTCCGTGTCGAACGTCGCATCGAAGTGTGCTGCTTCCACACCGTGAGCGAGGGCGACTTCGCGCAACACGTCGGCCTGCGTGGTGTCGCGGCCCTCTGCGTAGAACGCGTGCTGGATGGCGTGGAAGAGGGTGAGCACGCGCTCGTCGTCTTCACCCCAATGCTCGCGTGCAAGCACGGTGGCGCGGCACGCAGGCTCGGTGTCGTAGACAAAGCCCTCGCGGCGCATGGCCACGTCGGGCGACTGGTCGAACGGCATGCCGCTGCGTTCGGCCACGGCGTGCCAGTGGTGCAGGATTTCATCGCGCTTGTCGGCGGCCAGGGGCTCGCGCTGGCCGGGGCGCAGGCCGCCCGTGATGAGCGTCACGGGCACCGGCGCGCCGAGCGTATCGCTCAAGCGCTGACGCAAATCTGCAAGCTGCGGGCCGAAGCCGTAGCACCAAGAGCACATTGGGTCGGCAACGTAGATCAAGCGCATCGTCGTTCTCAGTTCAGTTTGGAGGCGAGTTGCCGACGCCAGTGCGACACCGCTTGCGGCATGTCGCGCATCATGTCGAACACCGACACCATGGTCTTGCGCGCGATGTCATCGCGGAAGGTGCGGTCACGCTCCACGATGGCGAGGAGCTGTTCGAGTGCGGCTTCGTATTGCTGGCTGGCGATGTACTGCTGGGCCAGGTCCAGGCGGGCCTGCAGGTTGTCCGGTTCGGCTTCCACCAGCGAGCGCAGGGCGTCGGCGTCGGGTAGCGCGTCGGCGCGTTCGGAGGCGTTCAGGCGGGTTTGCAGCGGGGCGTAGCGTTCGTCCTGCGGGGCCTTGGGCGACAGCAGTGCGAACTCGCCTTGCGCGGCCCGCACGTCGCCACTGTCCAACAGCAGGTGGGCCAACGCAAAGCGCGCAGCATCCAAGCCCGGATCCAGCGCCAGGGCGTTCTGGAATGCCTCGCATGCGTCTTCGATTGCGCCCGCTTGCTGCGCCGCCAGCCCCTGACGGTAGGCGATGTCCGCCGGCTGCGGAATCACGCGGTCCAGGAATGCGCGGAGCTGCCCCTCGGGCAGCACGCCCACGAACTGGTCGACCGGCTTGCCATCCACAAATGCCACCACGTACGGAATGCTGCGTACATGGAACTGCGCGGAAAGCTCGGGGTTGTCATCCGAGTTGACCTTGGCGAGCTTCCACTTGCCGGCATATTCGGTTTCGAGTTTTTCCAGCATCGGGCCCAGCGTGCGGCATGGGCCACACCAGGGCGCCCAAAAATCCACCAGCACGGGGACTTGGCGAGAGGTTTCGATCACTTCCTGCGCGAAATCTTGCGAGGTGACGTCGCTCATCGTCGGGTTTCTCCTAGGAAAAAAGCCGCCGGCAGTGCATGCCGGCGCGGTCTTGTCCCATTCTACTTGGGGGCATCCGCGGCCGTTTTCATGCCCGCCGAAATAACTGTCCTGACAACGGTTGAAAATAGAACGATCGTTCGGATACCATCCGGTAAAAACAACAGACAGATTCACGGAGACATGGCATGACACGACCGCACTTCCAGTTCTGGCCCCGGCGTTTGCCGCACAACATCCACTCGCCGCAAACGAGCCTTTGGTACAACCTGGAAGTGTCTGCCCGACGCTATCCGGACAAGGACGCGATCATCTTCTACGGTCGGCACACGACCTTCCGCGAGCTACACGACGATGCACTGGCCGTGGCGGGCTGGCTGCAGCAAGTGGCCGGCGTGCAGAAGGGCGACCGTGTGCTGCTGTACATGCAGAACTGCCCGCAGTTCATGGCCGCGTATTACGGCATCCTGCGCGCCGACGCGGTCGTCGTGCCGGTCAACCCGATGAACCGGCCGGAAGAGTTCAAGCACTACATCACCGATGCGGGCGCGGCCACGGTCATTTGCAGCGCCGACCTGGCTGTCAACGTGACGGCCGCCAACGCCGATCTGCCCGAAGCGCAGCGCACGAAGCATCTGCTGGTCACGTCTTACGCCGACGCACTGCCGGCTACCTATGAATACCCGGAAGACGCGCCGCCTGCGTGGATCACAGCAGAGCATCCAGCCCAGCCCGGTGCGGTGGCGTGGAAGGGCGTGCTGGCCCAGCGCCTGCAACCCGGCCCGCATACGGCGGGGCCCGACGATCTGGCCGTGATGCCCTACACCTCCGGCACCACCGGGTTCCCGAAGGGCTGCATGCATCCGCACCGCACCGTCATGCACAACATTGTCGGTGGGTCGTTGTGGTCGGGGGGGACGATGGAGGGCGTGAGCCTGTCGATCATCCCGCTGTTCCATGTGACCGGCATGCAGTACGGCATGAACGCGCCGATCTACATGGGCTCTACCGTAGTGATGTTGCCCCGTTGGGATCGTGAAGTTGCCGGGCGGCTGATCTCGCGCTACAAGATCACGCACTGGACGAACATCCCGACCATGGTGATCGACTTCCTGGCGAGCCCCCAGTTGGCGGAGTTCGACCTGTCGAGCCTGACCTACATCGGCGGCGGTGGCGCGGCGATGCCGCAGGCCGTGGCAGAGCGCTTGTTGAAGGATTTCAACCTGGCCTATCAGGAAGGCTACGGCCTGTCGGAAACGATCGCACCCACGCACAGCAACCCGGCCGACCGGGCGAAGCAGCAGTGCCTGGGCATTCCCGTGTTCAACACCGATGCGCGCATCGTCGATCCGCAGACGCTGCAGGAGCTGCCGATTGGCGAGGTGGGTGAGATCATCGTCAGCGGCCCGCAGGTGTTTCTGGGCTACTGGGGCAAGCCGCAAGCCAGCGCCGAGGTCTTCATCGAGTTCGAGGGCAAGCAGTTCTTCCGCACCGGCGACCTCGGCAAGATGGACGAAGACGGCTACTTCTTCCTCACGGACCGCCTGAAACGCATGATCAACGCGTCGGGCTTCAAGGTGTGGCCAGCCGAGGTGGAGAGCCTGCTGTACAAACACCCGGACGTGCAGGAGGCCTGCATCATCGGCACGCGCGATGCGTATCGCGGCGAGTCGGTCAAGGCGGTGGTCGTGCTCAAGGCGCATGCCAAGGGCAAGACCACGGAAGACGACATCATCCACTGGGCGCGCGACAACATGGCCGCCTACAAGTACCCGCGCGTGGTGGAGTTCGTGGATGCGCTGCCCAAGTCCGGTACGGGCAAGGTGATGTGGCGCACTCTGCAGGAGCAGGAAAACGCCAGGAACGAAGCCGCCGAGAAGCCGGCAGCCGCATAAGAGAAAGGGGCCCGAGTGGCCCCTTTTTCAATGTCCGCGCGCTTTGAAAAGCAGCGCGCCGATGCCGTGGAAACCGCGTTGGCGCGCATGCCGCATCGGCGTCATGCCGCCTCGGTCGGGCAGGTTGGGGTCGGCGCCGCCGTCGAGCAGCAGTTGCACGGTCTTCTCGTACTTCTCGCTGCCGTCGCCCAGGGCCACGGCTTCGATCAGGGCGGTCAGGCCCAGGTTGTTGGTCGCATCGGGTGGCACGCCGGCTTTGACGAGTTCGTTCACGACTTCCACATAGCCGCGGTGTGCGGCGGGGATGAGCGCGGTGTCGCCATCGGCGTTGGTGGCGCGCACGTTGGCGCCGTGGGAGAGCGCCAGGCGTACGGTTTCCGCATCGCCTTGGGCGGCGGCGAGCAGGAAGGCGCTGTTCTGCGCGTTGTCCTGCAGGTTGACGTCGGCGCCAGCCTGGATCAGCAGGCGCGCGGCGGCACCCATGTGCGCGGCCACGGCGGCGATCAGCGCGGTGCGGCCGTCGGCATCGCGCGCTTTGAGGTTGGCGCCATCGGCCAGCAGCGCCTGGATGGCCATGGTGTTGCCGGTCTGCGCGGCCACGATGAGGTCGCGGTCGCGCGTGGCGGGGTTGCTTCGGTGGCTTGGCTGCGTAACAGGCGCTGCGCCAGGGCTGGCTTTGGCACTGGAGCCCGCCGCCACACGCAGTATCGGCAGATGTTGCTCCTGCCACGCGTTGGCCATGTCGCCCACGGCCAGCGCCAGCCCGAGCATGACGCCGATGAGCTGGTTGATCGCAGGATGCGGGGCGAGGAGCATGGTGGGCGCGCGCTCAGGCGCTCAGGTAGGGATCGGGCAGCGGCGCGTTGTCCGTTGCAGCGGAAGGCGCGTTGGCGGCGTCCATGGCTTGCAGCCGTGTCCACAGACGGTCTAGGTACGCATCGTGCAGCCCGTTGCTGGCCAGCCCGATCAGCGTGCGCTGCAGATATTCACGTGCCGGGCCGTATAGCCCGACGGCCTCGCGCAGGCAGCCGACCACGCGTTCGTCGGGCAGGCGGCCGGCATAGGCCTCGTGCGCGCGGTTCATGACGAAGGCCAGCGCGTAGACGCGGCGCCCGTTGATCTCGGTCGGCAGCCAGCGCGGCAGGTAGGCGCCGGTCAGCATCTCGCGGCGCCACAGCACGCGGAATTCATGCTCGGCATGCTCGCGCGGCACGCGAAAGGCCACGCCCCGGCAACTGCCGCCACGGTCCAGGCCGAGCACCAGCCCCGGGTTGTCCCAGGTGCCACGATTGATGCGGGAGTAAAGGTAGAAGCCGCGGTGATACCCGTGCACCGTGGCGGGGGCCGCCTCGGTGTGGAAAATCATCGGGTTCCAGATGAGCGAGCCGTAGCCGAACACCCAGGCGTCCTGGCACTCGCAGGGCGCAGCCGACAACCGCGCGAGCGTCGATGCAAGCGACGCTTCCAGCGCAGCCTCGGTCAGCAACGACGACGCGACGGGCGAATCACCCAGGGCGGCGCGCAACCGGTTCTGTTCGAGATCCTCTCGGGTGACGGCCATGTCGCAAGCATAGAGCAATCGTTACGAGTGGTCACGCGGGCAGGCGGCCGATGGCGCGGAAACAGTGCGTTGCGAGGCTTGGGGGCGTCTGACTATGGCGCGGCCGCAACGGTGGAGTCTGTGCAGCCGGAAACTTGGAGGCGGGGGAACGGAATTGAACCGTCTTATACGGCTTTGCAAGCCGCAGCATTGACCACTCTGCCACCCCGCCAGGGGAGGGGGGCTTGCGACGCATCGTGTGACGTATCGCAAGCCGGGTGCGGATTCTAGCGCAGGATCAGACTTCCAGCAGATCGACTTCGAAAAGCAATGTTGCGTTCGGGGGGATCACGCCGCCGGCGCCGCGTGCGCCGTAACCCAGGGCCGCCGGGATGATCAGCTTGCGCGTGCCGCCGACCTTCATGCCTTGCACGCCTTCATCCCAGCCCTTGATGACCATGCCGCCGCCCAAGTGGAAGGCGAACGGGTCGTTGCGGTCCTTGCTGGAGTCGAATTTCTTGCCGACTTCGCCCGAGTCGTTGTCATACAGCCAGCCGGTGTAATGCACGGTGACGTACCGGCCGGCCGTGGCCTCGGCGCCGTCGCCGACGACGACGTCTTCATATTGCAGACCGCTTGCAGTGGTTTCGATGGTCATGGTGAGCCTCGTGGGTAATGACGGGGTGAGAGACAAACTCAGGCTTGTGCGGCCTTGAGCGTTTCGAGCTGGACGTGGACGTTGTCCGCGTCGTTGGCGATCCAGATGTCGCCGTCCTGGATGGTGACTTGCAGACGCATGGTGCGTTCCACCATGGCGGCCAGCGCGGCGACGGTGTCCGCCGCCACTTCGTACACCGACACGTTGGCAAAGCGTGTGATCTTGGTCTCGGTCTGTTGCCACCACACGCGGCTGGCGTTGCCGCTATACGTATACACGGCGACCTGCTCGGCGCGGTTGCTGGCCTTGCGGATGCGGGTTTCGTCGGGGTTGCCGAGGTCGATCCACAGCTCGATGGCGTCGGTCAGGTCGCGCTGCCAGAGTTCGGGTTCATCAGGCTCGGACAGGCCGCGCGTGAAAGCGAGCGATTCGCTGGCGTGGCGGGCAAAGGCGAGCACGCGCACCATCATGCGTTCGTCGTTCTCGCTGGGGTGGCGGGCGACGGTCAGCGCGTGGCTGGCGTAGTAGTGGCGATCCATGTCGGCGATCTGCAGATCGACCTTGTAGATCGTGGATTTCAGGGCCATGCGGGTGGTCGGCTGGTTGGCCGGCAGAAGGGCCGTTTTCGGCAAAGCGCGCATTGTCGCACGGGCGGATGACGCGTTTGTCATGACGCTCTGCAGTTTGGTGCATTCCCAATGGCCCCCGTTTGCGGTATACGCAAGCGGTGCATGCGTTTCCGGCCATGTCGGGTCGCCGGAAGCGCAGGGGGTATGCACGACTCTTTCCTATCCCAACAGGACAATCAGAACGATGCGTTGGATATTCGGAATCGTGGGTCTCGTGATCGGGGCCCTGGGCGGTGGCGTTGTCGGCGCGTTTTTTGGGGCGCTGATCGGTGTCGGACTGGCTTCGCTGATCTTGCATATGGACAAGCGGGCCAGTTCGCAATGGGCCAGCCCGCCCACCGGGGGTGAGACTGCCGAGCAAGCTTCGGCAACTGTGCCGGGAACCGCCACGATGCAGGAACGCGTGGCGCGGCTGGAGCACGAGGTGTCGCTGCTGCGCTGGCAGATCGCAGAAATCAGGGGCGGAGCGTTTGCTGCGCCGGCCCCTGTGGAGGAGGCCGCCGAGCCAGCGCCGGCTGTGGTGGAGGCGTTGCCCGCGGTGGAAGCGCCTGCGGTATCGGTGCCGACCGCGCCCGTGGCGGTTCCGCAGCCCACTCCACAGCCAGTTCCGCAGCCGACGGCAGCCCCGGTGTTGGAACCGTATGAGCCCGACTGGGTCGAGCGCGCGGTGGGTGCCGCCCGCGACTGGCTGCTGGGCGGCAACAGCGTGGTGCGGGTCGGCATCCTGATCTTGTTCTTCGGCGTGGCCTTCCTGCTCAAGTACGCGGCGGACAACAGCCTGCTGCCGGTGGAATTTCGCCTGGCGGGTGTGGCGGTCGGGGCCATTGTGCTGCTGGGCATCGGGTGGCGCCTGCGCGAGAAGCGCCCCGGCTACGCGCTTGTGCTGCAGGGTGGCGGGGTCGGCGTGCTGTATCTGACGGTGTTTGCGGCCACGCGCATGGTGCCGTTGCTTTCGCCGGGGATGGCGTTTCCGCTGCTGGTGCTGATCTGCGCGTTGGCAGCAGGCCTGGCGGTCAAGCAGAACGCACCGGCATTGGCGTTCACCGGCAGTGCGGGCGGCTTTCTCGCGCCGATCCTGATCTCCACGGGGCAGGGCAGCCATGTGGCGCTGTTCAGCTATTACGCGCTGCTCAATGCGGGCATCTTCGCCATTGCGTGGTTCCGCGCGTGGCGGGCGCTGAATCTGCTCGGCTTCGTCTTCACGTTTGGCATTGCCACCGCGTGGGGCGTGTTGCGCTATCAGCCCGCGCTGCTGGCCAGCACCGAGCCGTTCCTCATCCTGTTCTTCCTGATGTATGTGGGGATTGCGCTGCTGTATGCGCTGCGTCGTCACGTCAGCCTCAAGCACTACGTGGATGGCACGTTGGTGTTCGGCACACCGCTGGTGGCGATGGGGTTGCAGGCCGGGCTGGTGCACCACATTCCATTCGCCGTGGCCTGGAGTGCTGCGGCGCTGGCCGCGTTCTATCTGGCGATCGCGGCGTGGCTGACGCCCAGGCGCGCAAGCCTTGGCCTGCTGTACGAATCGATGTTCGCGCTGGGCGTGATCTTCATCACGCTGGCGATTCCGCTTGCCTTCGACGGCCGCACCACCAGCGCCGTGTGGGCGTTGGAAGGCGCCGCCGTGGTGTGGCTGGGTGTGCGCCAACAGCGTCGTGTGGCGCTGGCGGCGGGCTTGCTGCTGCAGTTGGCGGCGGGGGTGGCCTTTGCTGTCGATGCGGTGTTCGATTGGGCGCCGGCCGGCGGCTGGGTGGTTCTGAACAGCCGCTATATCGGCGGGTTGCTCATCGCGCTGGCGGGCGTGTTCAGTGGCTGGCGGCTGCACGGTAAGGCCGAGGCCCGCGCTTGGCTGAAAGCTGCGCCGGTCCTGGGCATCGCGGCCGCCGTGTGGGGTTTGCTGTGGTGGCTCGGCAGTGGCAGTGCAGAGATTGACCGCTGGGCCTGGCGTGCCGCCACCAAGGCAGTCGACCGGCCCGACATTCCGCTGTACGCCGCGTTTGCCGTGCTGACGGCGTGGGCAGCGCACGCCCTGCGTCGCAAGCTCGATTGGGCGCTGGCGGAGTGGCCCGCTTTGGCGTTGTCGCCAGTGCTCGCCTTGGTCGCGCTTGCGGCAATCGAGCACTGGCGTCCGTCGCCGCTGGCCGGCTGGGGCGGGTTGGTGTGGATTGCATCGATCGTGCTGGCCTTCGTGCTGCTGCGTCGCCAAGAGTCCGATGTGAAAGATGCCATCCTGGCGCCGCTGCACACCGTGCTGTTCTGGCTGATCTGCGGCGTGCTGGCCACCGAGGGCTACTGGCGCCTGGATGCCTACGTGCCCGAAGGCACGTGGAGCTTCGCCGCGTGGGCCTATGCGTATGGCGCGCTGCTCGCACTGTTGGCCGGGGTGGGCTGGCGCATCCGCTGGCCGATTGCTCGTTTTGAGCGCGCTTATCTCTTGTGGGGCGCAGCCCCGCTGGCCGCGCTGCTGTGGCTGTGGAGCTTGGCGAGTGCGGGCAGCGACGGCAATGCCGCACCGCTGTTCTACCTGCCGATCCTCAATCCGCTGGATGTGGCGCAGCTGCTGGTGTTCCTCTCCATCGCGCTGTGGATGCGCCGCGTGGCGTTGCAGAAGCTCGTGCCGGAGCCCATGGTGATCGGCTACGCAATCGGCGCGACGCTGTTCATCTGGGCCAATGCCGTGTTGCTGCGCACGCTGCACCACTGGGCGCACGTGCCGTACACGCTCGATGACCTGGGTGACTCGATGCTGGTGCAGGCGTCGCTGTCGATGTTCTGGACGGTGCTGGCGCTGGCGGTGATGGTGGTCGCCACGCGGCGTGCGAGCCGCGCGCTGTGGTTCACGGGCGGCGCATTGCTGGGCGTGACGGTGGTCAAGTTGTTCCTGTTCGACCTGTCGCGCGTGACCGGCGTCGAACGCATTGTTTCGTTCATCGCCATTGGCGTGCTGTTGCTGTTGATCGGCTACCTGTCGCCGCTGCCGCCCAAGTCCCAGGGCGAGGCAGAGACCGAGAGCGAATCCAAGGAGGTTGTGTGAAGAAGCTTGTTTTAGCGATGGCCGCGGCGTCGTTGCTTTGCGCGCCGGCCTGGGCTGAGCGCTTTGCGTTGACGGGCACGCCCGGTGCTGCGTACTACGCCGTCACGCTCAATGAAGACGTCTACGCCCATGCGCACGAGGCCAGCCTGGCGGACTTGCGCATCCTGAATGGCGACGGCGAGCCTGTGCCATTCACCATCGATATCCCGCGTGACCCGGCGCCGCAGGCCCGCACGCTGCAAGACGTGCACTGGTTCACCACGCCCATCGACGATGCGCAGCAGCCGACCGCCGCCGGTGTGGTACTCGGCCCCGATGGCGTGCTGCGCGCGACGGGTGCTGCGCCCGCACAGGCCGCTGCGCGCGCGTGGCTGGTGGATTTGAGCCAGCTCCGCGATACGGTGACGGCGCTGGTGGTCGGCCTGCCGACGGCTGAGTACCAGAGCGGCGTGACCGTGCAAGCCAGCGATGACTTGCAACACTGGAGCCCCGTCGCCCAAGCGACGTTGTTTCGGCTATCCAACCAGGGCAGCCTGCTCGTGCAGGACCGCATCGAGTTCACCGGCTTGCACGCGAAGTACCTGCGTCTGACGTGGCAAGGCAAGCCGCCCGCGCCCGAAAGCGTGCGTGCAGAGCTGGCTGCGGGCGCGCCCGCATTGGCCGCCGATAGCGCGATCCAGTGGCGCACCGGTCTGGCGCCGGTACAGACGCCGGCTGCGGGCGACTATCAATTCGACACCGGGGGCGTGTTCCCCGTTGAACGCTTGAAGATCCGCCTGCCGCAGCCCAACACCGTCGCGCAGGCCACCGTGTATGCGCGTGCCGATGCGCAGGCACCCTGGCGGCCGGTGACGTCTGCGCGCTTGTTCCGTTTGGCCGGTGCCGGTAGTCAAGGCGAGCAGGAAAACGCGGCCATCGTCGTGCCCGCCAGCGGCGAGCGCTACTGGCGCTTGCAGGTCGACACGCGTGCCGGTGGCCTGGGAGCCGGCGCGCCGCAACTGTCGATCGGCTGGCGCCCCGCCACCGTGACGTACGCGGCGCGCGGTAATGTGCCCTTCGTGCTGGCGGTGGGGGAGGTGGCGCGCAGCAGCCCGATCGCGCGGGCGGACTTGCTTGCCGGCGCGTCCCCGGCGGTCGCGCCCGCACAACTCGGCACGATGAGCGACTCCCCGGCGGATGCGCTCACGGCAGAACCGCCAGGCGGCCGGACACGCCAATGGGTGCTGTGGGGCGCGCTGCTGGCTGCAGTGGCCGTGCTGGGCGGCATGGCGTGGCGATTGTTCAGGGCGTCAGCACCGCCGGCAGACACATCGCACTGAAGCAGGGAAGCTCAAAAAAAAACGGCGCCACCAGAGCGCCGTTTTTTTTTTGAGTGAGACGTCGTATCAATGCACGAACGCCGGCTGCACAAAGAGTGCGATGGTGATGGCGAACCCGACCGTCCACACCGCCGAGCGCAGCGGCGGCCAGTCCGCCAGATAGCAGACCGTGTACACCGCCCGCGCGGCCACGAAGCCGATGGCCAGCCAGTTGACGCGATCCACCGGGCTGCCGCCCAGAATGGCCACTAGCACCGCCACCGCAAAGAACGGGAACACCTCGAGGTGGTTGCTGTGGGCACCATTGGCGCGTCGGGCGAGGCCGGTCAGGTTGGCCGACCATTCGCGCGGGTTATGGTTGTCGCGCTTCGGCCCCGAAGCACGCGCGATACCCATGCAAACATAGGGCAGCACGGCGGCAATCAGAACGCACCAGAGGGCGATCGGCATAGTCAGTTTCCTAGGCGAGAGTCTGGGTGCCGAACCGTAGCACAGGCCGCGCGTTCAAACACTCCCCCAAACGCTACTCGGCCCCGTGCACGGCGATGCGGATATCGCCCAGCATGACCACCTGGCCCGAGCGGATCTTGGCGGTCTTGCGCAGCTCCGGTTCGCCGTCGACGGTAACGGCGCCATCGGCAACGACCGCCTTGCCGGCGCCGCCGCTATCCACCACGCCAGTGAGCTTGAGCAGCTTGTGCAGCTCGATGTAGTCGGTGGTCAGGGCGAAATCGATATTGGGCATAAATGAACTACGTAGCTTATTGAGGCGTGGCTTCCACGCTGATGTCGAGGTCGACGCGGTCGCCCACCTCAGGCAGGAAGCGCGTCATGCCAAAGGCGCTGCGGGCAATGGCGAGATGGAAGTCGCCGCCGCACACGTGGCGCGTGCTGCCGGGCATTTTCTCGTCGCCGCAGCTGAAGCGGCGCACGTCCAGGCGCACAGGTTGCGTCACGCCATGCAGCGTCAGCTTGGCCTCGATGGCGACGAGCTTGCCGCCTTCCACGACAAAGCGGTCGCTACGCAGGCGGATGATGGGAAACTGCGCCGCATCGAGAAATTGCTCGGATTTCAGCACGCCATCCAGCACCCGCAGGCGCGTGTTGATGGAAGCGGCATCGACGGTGAAATCGAGGCCGCCTTGGCTGCTGGCTTCATTGAAATCGATGGCGCCGTCGATCTTGTCGAAGCGGCCACGCACTGTGGTGCGATCGAAATGCGATGCGCCAAAGTAGACGGATGTGTGCGTCAAGTCCGGCGCAAATGGCGCGGCCACGGCGGGGAGGGCGGACGCGGTGAGTGCGCCCGCCAGCAATAGAATCCATGCACGCATGGTGCCTCCTTGATGAGGCCCACGCGCGCATGGGCCTGTGCTTACTTACCCCAGCTGTCCTTCAGGCCGACCACGCGGTTGAACACGGGCTTGCCCGGTTGCGAGTCGATACGGTCGGCGACGAAGTAGCCGTGGCGCTCGAACTGGAAGCGGTCTTCCGGCTTGGCCGTTGCCAGCGTGGGCTCCAGGTAGGCCTTCACGATCTTCTTGGAGTCCGGGTTCAGGGCATCCAGGAAGTTCTTGTCGCCCGAGTCCGGCTGCGGGTCGCTGAACAGGCGGTCGTACAGGCGCACTTCGGCTTCCAGTGCGTGTGCAGCGCTCACCCAATGGATGTTGCCCTTCACCTTCACGCTGTCAGCACCCGGCGTGCCACTCTTCGTGTCCGGGATGATGTTGGCGTGCACGGCGGTGATGTTGCCGTCGGCATCCTTATCGCAGCTGGTGCACTCGATCACATAGCCGTAGCGCAGGCGCACCTTGTTGCCCGGGAAGAGGCGGAAGTAGCCCTTGGGCGGCGTCTCGGTAAAGTCTTCGCGCTCGATCCATAGCTCACGCGTGAGCGGGAATTCGCGGCGGCCCAGTTCCGGTTGCTTCGGGTGCACGGGGGCGGAGCACGGCTCGTTGAAATCTGCCGGCACGTTGTCGAGCACGAGCTTGACCGGGTCCAGCACAGCCACCGAGCGCGGCGCACGCGCATCGAGGTCGTCGCGCACGGCGCCTTCCAGGATGCTCATGTCGATCCAGCTGTCGGCCTTCGACACGCCCACGCGCTCGCAGAACAGTTGGATCGATTCCGGCGTGTAGCCGCGGCGGCGGATGCCCACCAGCGTCGGCATGCGCGGGTCGTCCCAGCCGTCGACGCGCTTTTCATTTACCAGTTGCAGTAGCTTGCGCTTGCTGGTGATGGCGTAGGTCAGGTGTAGACGCGCGAATTCGTACTGATGCGGCAGCGTTGCGGGCAGGGCGCCGGCATCGCGCAGGTGGTCGAGCACCCAGTCATACAGCGGGCGGTTGTTTTCGAACTCCAGCGTGCACAGCGAATGCGTGATGTTCTCCAGCGCATCCGAAATGCAATGCGTGAAGTCGTACATCGGGTAGATGCACCATGCGTCGCCGGTGCGGTGGTGATGCGCGTGGCGAATGCGGTACAGCACCGGATCGCGCATCACGATGTTCGGCGCAGCCATGTCGATCTTGGCACGCAGGACGAGCTCGCCGTCCTTGTACTTGCCGGCGCGCATGTCGCGGAACAACGCGAGGTTCTCGTCCACCGAGCGGTCGCGATACGGCGACGGCGTGCCAGGCCGGGTGAAGTCACCACGGTTGGCGGCGATCTGCTCGGCGCTCTGGCTGTCGACGTAGGCCACGCCGCGCTGGATCAGCACTTCGGCAAAGCCGTAGAGCTGCTCGAAGTAGTCGCTGGCGTAGTAGAGGTGCTCGCCGCCTTCGTCGCTCCACGAATAGCCGAGCCAGTGCACGGCGTCGATGATGGAGTTGACGTATTCGGTGTCTTCCTTGACGGGGTTGGTGTCGTCAAAGCGCAGGTGGCAGCGGCCGTTGTAGTCCTTGGCCATGCCGAAGTTCACCCAGATGCTCTTGGCGTGGCCGATGTGCAGGTAGCCGTTGGGCTCGGGCGGGAAGCGCGTGACGACGGGCGGAATCGGCTGGCCGGCGGCGTCCTTGCGGTTGGCGTAGGTGCCTTGTGCGAGGTCGCCATCAATGATCTGGCGCAGGAAGTTGGACGTGGGGGCGGCGTTCGCCCCGGTAGCGTTGTCTTGGCTCATGGGAGTGCGTGATTCGGCAATCCCGGGATTTTACCGTGCCCGGCGGTCGGCGCCTGTGGTGGCCTATCGACGCTGGGCCAGACCGTCCAGCGCTTGTGCGCGCAACAGCTCATTCGGGGCGGTGAAGGTCTGCTGGCGCAACTGGGCGATCTGGGCGGCGCGGTCGGCGGCCGACAGGCCAGTAAAGGCGTTGATGCGGTCGCGTTCGCGGGCGTAGGCGTCGTAGCGGGCGCGCCAGTCGGCTTCTTCGCGGTTGCCCTGGATCAGGCGGTCGGCCACCACGGCGTCCACGCCCTGGGCGGACAGCCGCTGGCGGATCTGCGCATCGCTCAGGCCCTGTTTGAGCCAGGCGTCCATGTCGTTGGCGAGCTTGGCCGGGGCGGAGGCGTCGCGGCGGGCTTGCTGCACGGCCGGGGGCAGGTTGGCGTCGATGGCCGCGATGCGGGCAGCGCGCTGGTCTGGGGTGAGCGATGTATCGGTCATCACGGCCAGACGTTCGAGCTCGGCAGCGTCCACCGCATCCGCATCGCCGTACCAGGCTTGGGCGACTTCCATGCCGAGGACCTGGCGACGCAGCGCGGCGCGGGTGGCGAGCTGTTGACGCAGCGTGGCGATCATCTCCGGGCGTTGCCGAAGCTGCGAGAGGGTCGGCTTGCTGCGTTCCACATCGCCTTGTGCGGCCAGTGCTTTGCGATACGCGAGATAGCGTTGCAGCAGCGATTGCGCCTCGTCCAGCGCGGGCGATACCAGTTTTGCGCGCAAATGCGCTTCGGCCATCGACATGCGCTGCGCTTCAGACAGCGAAGCCGGCACGTCAAGGAAGTAATCGAACACCGCGCGGTTGGCGGCTTCGATGACGAGGTGGCCACGCGCATCGACGTGCAAGCCGTCGGGCGCCTGCGTGTCGGCCAGTTCCGGCGCCGCCGCCGTGGCCGCCGGTTGCGTGGCGCCGACACTGCCGATGGAGGCGCCGCGGGCGGAGGCGGGCGCCTCTGCCGTGGGCGCCGGTGCACTGCCTGACACGTGCCACCAGAAGACGCCGCCCGCCGCCGCCATGGCGACCAGCACCGCAGCGATGAACGTCATGGGTTGCATGGGCGACGCGCGGGTCTTCATGGCGGCGGGGCGCTTATAGGCCGGCTTGCTTCAACCGATTGGCCTGCGTGCGGATGACGGCCACCGGGTCCGCTGCGCCCCAGCCGATCAGGCCAAGCAACTGGTTCACCTCGTCCAGATGGTTCCACGCGTAGTCGGTCGACAGCACCTGCCCGAACTTCGCGCTGCATACCGAGACCAGCCCATCGTTGGTGCCCGAGCCGCGCGCCTGCATGACGCCGCCGCTGAACACCAGCACGGGGTCGAACACGTCGAGGAGGTTGGTGGCGGTGGAGCGGCCCGTCCACGAATACAGTTTTTGCACGTTGCCGTTGCGCACGTCAGTGCCGCTGCCGGTATTGCAGCCGCTGGCCAGGCCCGCACTCGGGAACGCCTTGTTGAAATCGGCCGCCCCCGCCGTCGACAGGACATGCAGTGCGGCAAAGCCGTCCTGCGGGTTGCTGGCACCGTTGAACCAGCCGAGCACCGAGCCGAAGATGTCCGCGCCCAGGCTCACCAGCGCCTGGAACGGCTGCGGTGTGCTCTCCACAAAGTCCGCAAACTCCGAGCCCTTGTGCGGGGTGCCGATGGTGGTGACAGAAGCCACGAGGTTCGGCACCACGGCCGCTGCATAGCGCGAGGTCAGCCCACCCTGGCTGTGCCCGATCAGGTTGACCTTGGCCGCGCCGGTGGTGGCCAGCACGGTGCGGATCTGGCTGATGAGCTGCTCGCCGCGCACGGTTTCATCGTTGAAGGCAGACACATCGGCCACGTAGACGTTGGCACCGTTGGCGCGCAGGTCTTCGGGGATCTGATACCAGTAGTCCACCACGCCGAGGAACTTGCTGGTGCCCGACAGGCCATGCACCAGCACGATCGGATACTGGGTGGCGGCATAGGTGCTGGCGGCCTGGGCCGGCGCGACCGCGCCCAAGGCGAGGGCGGACGTGGCTAAGATGGCGGCGGCCGCGTGCGTGCGCAAAAAGCCGCGCACCGCGCGGACCACGGAAGTGTCTGACATTCGGTTGTCTCCTGGACATTGGATGGATGGTCGACCTCTGTGGGTCGATCGCCCTCCGTTATCCGAAGCGACGCATCGGGCGTCAACCGAAGTGGAAGTTAGGCTCTAATGCTGCAACGCCGCGTGCGCAAAGCAAAACCGGAGGGCAAGCCTCCGGTTGATTGGTGTGCGACGCAGCAAGGTCTTACTCTTCGTGGAACGCCTCCTCGCGCTTTTTTCGGATGGCCGGCAACACCACGAGCAGCATCAGGACCGCCGCCGCTATCAACAGCCCTAGCGACAGCGGCCGCGTAACGAACGTCGAGAAATCCCCGCGCGAAAACTGCAGCGCGCGGCGGAAGTTCTCTTCCATCATCGGGCCGAGCACAAAGCCGAGCAGCATCGGCGCGGGCTCGCAGCGCAGCTTCACGAACACGTAGCCGATCAGCCCGAAGAGCGCCGTTTGAAACACGTCGAACGTGGTGTTCGAGACCGAATACACGCCAATGCAGCAGAACACCAGGATGGCCGGATACAGAAAGCGATAGGGCACCTTCAGCAGCCGCACCCACATGCCGATCATCGGCAGGTTCAGCACGATCAGCATCAGGTTGCCGATCCACATGGAAGCAACGAGCCCCCAGAACAGCGCCGGGTTGCTGGTCATCACCTGCGGGCCGGGCTGGATGTTGTGGATGGTCATGGCGCTCACCATCAGCGCCATCACCGCGTTGGGCGGAATGCCCAGCGTGAGCAGCGGGATGAACGAGGTCTGCGCCGCCGCGTTGTTGGCGGACTCCGGGCCGGCCACACCTTCAATGGCGCCCTTGCCGAATTCGTGGGCGTATTTCGACGCCTTCTTTTCCAGCGAATACGACGCGAACGACGCCAGCGTGGCGCCGCCACCCGGCAGGATGCCCAGGGCCGAGCCCAGCGCCGTACCGCGCAGCACGGCTGGGATCATGCGCCGGAAGTCTTCGCGGCTGGGCCAGAGATTGCGCACATGGTTGACGAAGGTTTCGCGGTGCTCCTTCTGCTCCAGGTTGACGATGATCTCGGCAAAGCCGAACAGGCCCATCGCCACGGAGACAAAGCTCAACCCATCCGCCAGCTCCGGCACGTCAAACGAATAGCGCGCTACGCCTGAGTTGACGTCGGTGCCAACCAGACCCAGCAATACGCCCAGCACGATCATCGCCAGCGCCTTGGGCAACGACCCCGAGGCCAGCACGACCGCGCCAACCAGGCCCAGCACCATGAGCGAGAAGTACTCCGCCGCGCCAAAGTGGAAGGCGAGTTCCGACAGCGGCTTGGCGAACGCCGCCAGGATGACCGTGGCGACGCAGCCCGCGAAGAACGAGCCGAGGCCCGCGGTGGCCAGCGCCACGCCAGCACGGCCCCGACGCGCCATCTGATAGCCATCGATGGTGGTGACCACGGACGACGATTCCCCTGGCAGGTTGACCAGGATGGCCGTGGTGGACCCGCCGTACTGGGCGCCGTAGTAAATGCCGGCCAGCATGATGAGCGCGGCCACGGGCGGCAGGGCGTAGGTGGTCGGCAGCAGCATCGCGATGGTCGCGATGGGGCCGATGCCCGGCAACACGCCGATCAACGTACCGAAGATGCAGCCGATCAGCGCGTAGATCAGGTTCTGCAGGGACAGCGCCGTGGAGAAGCCCAGCGCAAGATTGGCAAAGAGATCCATCGCGTGCGCCTTAACCGATGAAGGCGGGCCAGAGCGGAATCTGCAGATTCAGCAGCCACACGAACGTGCCCCAGCCGATGAGCACCATGACACCCGCAGTCGCCAGGGCCCCGCGCCAGCCGAACTCGTGGCTCGCCAGGCTGGAGACCACCACCAGCGCCACCACCGAGAGCACCAGCCCGAGCGGCTGCAGCAACAGCCCGAATAGCACCACCGAGCCGAGAATCCACAGCAGCGTCTTCACATCCAAACGCGGAATGCGATCCGCCACGCCCTTGCGCGACAGCGATTGCACCAGCACGACCACGCCCAGCAGCACCAGCACGAGGCCCAGCCAGAACGGAAAGTAGCCGGGGCCCATGCTGCTGGCCGTGCCCATGCGGTAGTTGCGCGCCAGGATGGCAAACGCCGCGCCCGCGACGATGAACATCAGGCCGGACGCAAAGTCCTGATGGCTGCGGATGAGGGGGCGGTTGTGTGGCGCGTTCTGCAAAACGGTTCTCCTGGGGCGCGAATTACATTCCGCGCATTACAACCCGCGCATTACAACCCAATCCCGCGCGCCATCAACACCGCTGCCAGCGGAATGAAGACGATCAGGTGCGATTCGATCATCACCCAGCGGCGCGTCTTGGCGATTTCCGAGGGCGGGGGCACGAAGTCGGGCAGCGTCTTGGCCTGCTTCTTCCAGCGCAGGATCGTCACTGTCGGCATGATCGACAGCAGCCCCACCAGGATGAACAAGCCGACTTTGACGTGGAACACCGGGTTGTGAAGATAGAACCCATAGCCCTTGGCGCCATAGGCCAGGCGCAGCCCGCCGGTGACGAGTACCGCCAGCGCAGCAAAGCCGTACACCGCGTCATAGCGCACCAAACGTTGGCGGATTTCAGGCGTCATGCCGGGGCGCAGCACCACGGCCTCGGCGGTGAGGAAGACGATCAGCGTGAAGATCGAGATGTAATGCAGGTAAGCCAGCAACGCATCAAGCCACATGTTGACCTCGTAGGGGTGGGGGAAGGGTTGGCGGGTTCAGATCACGCCGCGCGTGCGCAGCGCTTCGATCTGTTCGGCGTTCAGGTCGAGCACGTCGCGCAGCACGGCTTCCGTATGTTCGCCAAGCAGCGGCGGGTGGCTGGCAGCCTTGGGCGGCGTGGCGCTCATCTTCACTGGGCTGCCGACCAGCTTGACGGTGCCGGCACTCGGGTGGGGCAGGTCGACGCGCAGGCCGCGTGCTTGCACCTGTTCGTTGTCGAACACCTCGTGGAGATCGTTGATCGGGCCGCAGGGCACGCCGGCGGCTTCGAGCTTGTCGATCCATTCGCCCTTGCTGAAGCGCTTGACCATCTCGGCCAGGATCGGCACCAGCACATCGCGGTTGGCCACGCGCTGCGGGTTGGTGGCGAAACGCGAATCGTCGGCCAGTTCGGGCATGCCGCCGGCATCGACAAAGCGACGGAACTGCCCGTCATTGCCCACTGCGACGATGATCCAGCCATTCGATGCCTGGAACGTCTGGTACGGCACGATGTTCGGATGCGCGTTGCCCCAGCGCTTGGGTGCCTGGCCGCTCGCCAGGTAGTTGGTGTTCATGTTGGCCAGCATGGCGACCTGCACGTCAAGCAGCGCCATGTCGATGTATTGGCCTTCGCCGGTGCGGTCCCGGTGCGCGAGTGCGGCCAGCACGGCGACCGTGGAATACATGCCGGTCATCAGATCCGAGATGGCGACGCCGGCCTTCTGCGGGCCGCCGCCGGGCAGGTCGTCGCGCTCGCCGGTCAGGCTCATGAAGCCGCCCATGCCTTGCACGATGAAGTCGTAGCCGGCGCGCGCGGCGTAAGGGCCGGTCTGGCCGAAACCGGTGATGGAGCAGTAGATCAGGTCCGGTTTGACGGCCTTTAGCGATTCATAGTCGAGCCCATACTTCTTGAGCTGGCCGACCTTGTAGTTCTCCAGCACCACATCGGCATGCGCGGCGAGCTTGCGGACGATGTCCTGGCCCTCGGGCGTGCTGATGTCGACGGTGATCGAGCGCTTGTTGCGGTTGGCGGCCAGGTAATAGGCGGCTTCGGCGGTGTCTTGCCCGGCTTCGTCTTTGAGCCACGGCGGGCCCCAGGTGCGGGTGTCGTCGCCGGCGCCGGGGCGTTCCACCTTGATGACGTCGGCGCCGAAATCGGCGAGGTTCTGCGCGCACCACGGGCCGGCGAGCACGCGCGTGAGATCGAGAACACGGAGATGGCTGAGAGCGCCCATGGATAACGAATCTGCACAATCGGAACGGGTGCACTCTACACCACGCCTCGGGGTCCCTCTAACCCCATGCGACGAATGGGCGCGAATAGGGCACGAACCCCGTATAATCAACGGTTTGCACTAATCCAAGGCGCTCCGGAGCCATCGCTCCCGGGCGCAATGCTGACTCCGGCACCCCGCGACATGAAAGCCTCCGATATCCGCCAAAAATTCCTGACCTTCTTTGAGGGCAAGGGCCACACCGTGGTGCGCTCCTCGCCGCTGGTGCCGGGCAATGACCCGACGCTGCTGTTCACCAACTCCGGCATGGTGCAGTTCAAGGACGTCTTTCTCGGTACCGACAAGCGCCCGTACGTGCGTGCGGCCTCTGTGCAGCGCTGCCTGCGCGCCGGCGGCAAGCACAACGATCTGGAAAATGTCGGCTACACCGCGCGTCACCACACGTTCTTCGAGATGCTCGGCAACTGGTCGTTCGGCGACTACTTCAAGCTCGACGCCATCACCTGGGCGTGGGAACTGCTGACCAAGGAATACAAGCTGCCGGCCGACAAGCTGTGGGCCACCGTCTACCAGACCGACGATGAGGCCTACGACATCTGGACCAAGGTGATCGGCCTGCCGCCCGAGCGCGTCGTGCGCATCGGCGACAACAAGGGCGCGCCGTACGCCTCCGACAATTTCTGGCAGATGGCCGAAACCGGCCCGTGCGGCCCGTGCTCGGAAATCTTCTACGACCACGGCCCGGACGTGTGGGGCGGCCCCCCGGGAAGCCCGGAAGCCGACGGCGACCGCTACATCGAGATCTGGAACAACGTGTTCATGCAGTTCGACCGCCAGCTCGATCCGGCTACCGGCGAATACACGCTGACTCCGCTGCCCGCGCCCTGTGTGGACACCGGCATGGGCATGGAGCGCCTGGCTGCCATCCTGCAGCACGTGCACAGCAACTACGAGATCGACCTGTTCCAGGCGCTCATCGCTGCCGCCGCGCGTGAGACCAACACCAAGGATCTGTCGAACAACTCGCTGCGCGTGATTGCGGACCACATCCGCGCGTGCTCGTTCCTGATCGTCGACGGCGTGATCCCGGGCAATGAAGGCCGCGGCTACGTGCTGCGCCGGATCATCCGCCGCGCCATCCGCCATGGCTACAAGCTGGGTTGCCGCACGCCGTTCTTCCACAAGCTGGTGGACGACCTCGTCGCGCAGATGGGCGAGGCCTATCCGGAACTGCGCGACGCGCGCGACCGCGTGGTCGAGGTGCTGCGCACGGAAGAAACGCGCTTCTTCGAGACCATCGAGCACGGCATGTCGATCCTCGACGCCGCGCTGGGCGAACTGAAGACGTCGGGCGCCAAGATGCTCGACGGCGAACTCGCCTTCAAGCTGCACGACACCTACGGTTTCCCGCTGGACCTGACGCAAGACGTCTGCCGGGAGAACGACGTGATCGTCGACGAAGCCGCCTTTGACGCCGCCATGAACCGCCAGCGCGAGCAGGCACGCGCCGCCGGCAAGTTCAAGCTGGCTGCCGGCACGCTCGACTACACCGGCGACAAGACCACCTTCCACGGCTACGACCAGCTCGTACGCGACACCGCGCGCGTGACGGCGCTGTTTGTCGACGGCGCGTCGGTCAAGGAAATGCACCCGGGCCAGACCGGCGTGGTGGTGCTGGACCACACACCGTTCTATGCCGAATCGGGCGGTCAGGTGGGCGACCAAGGCACGCTCAAGGCTGCCACCGTCTGGTTTGACGTGGCCGACACGCTCAAGGTGCAGCCGGAAGTCTTCGGCCACCACGGCGAGTTGCGCACCGGCGTGCTGAAGGTTGGCGATGCCGTGGCCGCGGAAGTGGACGCTGTGCGCCGTGCACGCACCATGCGCAACCATTCGGCCACCCACCTGATGCACAAGGCGCTGCGCGAAGTGCTGGGCAGCCACGTGCAGCAGAAGGGCTCGCTGGTCGATGCCGACAAGACGCGTTTCGACTTCTCGCACAACGCGCCGATGACGCCGCTGCAGATCCGCGAAGTGGAAGCACGCGTCAACGCCGAAATTTTCGCCAACGCCGCCACCAGCGCCCAACTCATGGGCTTTGACGATGCGGTCAAGAACGGTGCGATGGCCCTCTTCGGCGAGAAGTACGGCGACGAAGTGCGCGTGCTGTCGATCGGCACGTCGAAGGAACTGTGCGGCGGCACCCACGTGGCGCGCACCGGTGACATCGGCCTGTTCAAGATCGTGGGCGAATCGGGTGTGGCAGCAGGTATTCGCCGCGTGGAAGCCATCACCGGTGACAACGTGCTGCACTACCTGCAGACGCTCGACACACGCATCAACGAAGCCGCTGCCGCACTGCGTGCGCAGCCGTCGGAGCTGACGCAGCGTATCGGCCAGGTACAGGATCAGGTCAAGACGCTGGAGAAGGAACTGGAGCGCCTGAAGTCGAAGCTGGCCGCCAGCCAGGGCGACGAATTGGTGAGCCAGGCCGTGGACGTGGCCGGTATCAAGGTGCTGGCCGCCAAGCTCGACGGTGCCGATGCCAAGACGCTGCGCGAGACCATGGACAAGCTCAAGGACAAGCTGCAGACCGCCGCCATCGTGCTGGGCAGCGTGAGCGACGGCAAGGTCGCGCTGATTGCGGGCGTGACGGCTGACGCCACGGCCAAGGTCAAGGCCGGCGAGCTGGTCAACTTTGTCGCCCAGCAGGTTGGCGGCAAGGGCGGTGGCCGCCCGGACATGGCCCAGGCTGGCGGTACCGAGCCGGAGAAGCTGCCGCAAGCGCTGGCCGGTGTGGCCGCATGGGTGCAGCAGAAGGTGTGATGTTGTAACGCTTTCAATCGGATGCGCTGAACGGCGCGCGTTCCCGGCAACGGGGCGCGCGCCGTTTTGTTTTGGGGCTCAACCGGAGGTACAGCGCACGCGAAGGTGACTTGTATAGGGCGACAAAGCAAGTTGTGGTGCTGATGGCAGGGAGTGGAGGGCGGTTGTGCCATCGCCTATACCGGGGAAACGCAGCCGCTTCTGTCGTGATTGCGTGCCTCCGTGATAACTGGCAGGCAACTTGCATCGGTTGCGCGCGCTGTTCCCCGCAGCGCTGGTGTACCCATCCCTATCCCCAAATCCGAGGAGAACCATGAGCGTCCTATCCGAGAAGGTCGACGCTGTGCCGCCCGAGCCATCGGCCTCGCGGCGCAGCAAACGATTGCTACGGGCGATCGCTGCCGGTGTATTGGTGGCGGCCGGCATTGGCGCGTCGACGCAGCCTGTGGCGCAACTCGCGCCCGAGTCGCACGCACGCAAGGTCAAGGTGCTGATCATCAGCATGTTTGCGCCCGAGGCGCAGCCGTGGATCGACAAGCTGGGCCTCACGCAAGACGTGCCAGTGCCGGGCCTGTCGGTCGACTACCCGAACGTGCACTGCAACGCCAACGATGTCTGCCAGCTCACCACCGGCATGGGCAAGGCGAATGCCGCGTCGTCGGTGTCGGCGCTGATCTACAGCGGACAGTTTGACCTGCAGCGCACGTACTTCCTGGTGGCGGGCATTGCCGGGATCGATCCGTCGCAAGGCACATTGGGCTCGGCTGCGTGGGCGCGTTACCTAGTGGACAGCGACCTCGCCTGGGAGATCGATGCGCGCGAGGTGCCCGCCAACTGGCCCAACGGTTTCATCGGCATCAACACGCAAGGGCCGGGGCAAAAGCCGCCGCTGGACTACAAGACGGAGGTCTTCCGCGTGAACGAGGCGCTGCTGCAGCAAGCGCTGGCGCTCTCAAAGAACGCGGTGCTGGATGACAACGCCACCGCGCGCGCCTATCGCGCCAATTACCCGAGCGCCCCGGCCAACCAGCCGCCCAAGGTCGTGCAGTGTGATACGGCTGCCGGCAATACCTACTGGCACGGCGCCAAGCTGGGCGAGCGCGAAGCCGCGTGGGTGAAGCTGCTGACTGACGGCCAGGGCACCTACTGCACCACGCAGCAGGAAGACAACGCCACGTTTGAAGCGCTCACGCGTGGGTCCAAGGCTGGCTTGCTCGATCTGCAGCGCGTGGCCGTGCTGCGCACTGCGTCGAACTTTGATCGACCGTATCCGGGGCAGACGCCGTATGACTCGCTGGTCAACAGCAACTCGGGCGGGTTCGTGCCGTCGCTCAACAACCTCTATCTGGCGGGCGGTCCGCTGGTCAACGAGATCGTCACGCGCTGGAGCGTGTGGAAACACGGAGTGCCCTCGCCATGATCGATTCCCGACTCAAGATGCCCATGCCTCGTTTGCGTACGATCGCCAAGCTGTGCGCCGTGGGCGCGGCAGCACTCACGTTGAACAGTTGCGCGTATGACGGCGTGAAAGTCATCGTCATCAACATGTTCCAGGGCGAAGCCCAGCCCTTTATTGACCGCTATGACCTGAAGGAGAAGGTCGCAATCTCTGGCCTGTCGCCCGACGCGCCCAACATGCTGTGCAACTACGACGGCATCTGCCAGGTGACCACGGGCATGGGTTACGCGAATGCGGCGTCCACCATCTCTGCGCTGCTGTATCGCAGCAAGCTCGACCTGACACACACCTACTTCGTCATCGCCGGCATTGCGGGCATCGACCCGGGGCAGGGGACATTGGGCTCGGCGGCGTGGGCACGCTATGCGGTGGACTACGGTTTGTCGCACGAGATCGACGCACGTGAAATGCCCGCCGGCTGGCCGTACGGCTACTTCGGCATCGGCACCAAGGGCCCGGGCGAGAAGCCGCCGATGGACTACCGCACCGAGGTGTTCCAGCTGAACGAGACGCTGTTGCAGCGCGCCTTTACGTTGTCGAAATCCGCCACGCTGGAAGACAGCCCCGAGGCCGTCGCCTTCCGCAAGAACTACGCATACGCGCCGGCCAACCAGCCGCCCGCGGTCATCCAGTGCGATGTGGCTTCCGCCGACACATGGTGGGCCGGCCGCAACCTGGGTCAGCGCGCACGTGACTGGGTGAAGACGATGACCGACAACAAGGGCACCTACTGCACCACCGCGCAGGAGGACAACGCCACGCTGGAAGTGCTCACGCGCGGCGCCCGTGCGGGCAAGGTGGATTTCAGCCGCGTGGCGCTGCTGCGCTCGGGGTCTGACTTTGACCGCCCCTACGATGGCCAGACCGCTTCCGATGGCCTCATCAACTACGCGCAGCAGGGCGGTTTCGTGCCGGCCACGCACAACCTCGTCAACGCGGCCAAGCCGTTGCTGGACGACATCGTGAACCGCTGGCCGCAATGGAAGCAGGGGGTGCCAGCGAATTGAAATTGACGATCTAACCGTTGCTTACATCACACTTCAATGTTTATAATGCGAATCATTCTCATTTGATGGGTGGCGCAGGTATCTAGCCTGATCGCTGGCCATCGCTTCTACCGGGCGAGCCAGCGGGTTTTCACCTGCCAGCCAATGGATCGACGCGCTGTGTTGTATTGCGGCGCATTTTTCTTTTCCCAGCGCATTGCCGCGCGCCCGGTTTCGCCAATCCTGATTGATCCGTTGCCTGCGATGACCTGCCGTCTCGTGGCCCGCGCATTGTCCTGCGCGCTTGCCGCCATTCCTCTCGCCGTTTCCACGTTGGCCCGCGCTGACGAAGTCCAACCCGCCGCCGACCTCGCCAAGGTCGACCTGGACGAAACCACCGTCACCGCGCGCAGCCAACGCGGCTTTGCAGCCACCACGGCCGAGGTAGGCGCGTTTCGCGGCATGGCCCTGCGCGACATCCCTGCCACGGTGAACGTGGTGACGCGCGAGGCGCTGGATGCGCAACAGGACGCGTCACTGTTTGACGCGCTTCGTAACACGGCGGGCGTCACGCGCCAGCAGCTTTCCGGCGAAACCTTCGACAACCTTGCCATCCGAGGCGTCACGCTGGAAAACCGCACCAACTTCCGCTTCAACGGCTCGATGCCGATTCCGGCGCTCACGGCCATTCCGCTGGAAGACAAGGAACGTGTGGAGGTGCTCAAGGGCGTGTCGGCGCTGTACTACGGCTACACCACGCCGGGCGGCGTCGTGAACCTCGTCACCAAGCGCGCGGGCAATACGCCCGTCACTACGCTGGGCATGCAGATCGACGGCAACGGCACGGCCATCGGCACCGTTGACGTGGGCCGCCGCTTCGGTGAAGACAACCAGTACGGCATCCGCTTCAACGCGGCCGGCGGTTCGCTGCAATCGCCCACGAGCGGCATCGACGGCACGCGCCAACTGGCTGCTGTGGCGCTCGACTGGAAGGTCAACAGCCGCCTGAACCTGAAGGCCGATGTGGAGTACTCGCGCAAGGTCGTCACCGAGCAATCCGTGGTGACGTTGCCAGCCGCCAGGAACGGCGTGATTGCCCTGCCTGCAATGCCGGACCCGACCAAGCGCATCGCGCCCGGCTGGGCCGACTTTGACGGCAACAACACCAACGCATTGCTGCGCGCCGACTACGCGCTCAACGATGCGTGGCTGCTGACGGTGGAAGGCGGCATGTCGGAGACCGCACGCTCGCGGGCATTCTCGGAATTTCGCCTGACGAACCCGGTGACGGGCGCGGGCACGCTGTCCGGCCAACGCCAGAGCGGCCGCTGGAACACCAGCCACGTGCGCGCCGACATCAACGGCACCGAGAAGACGGGCTGGATCACGCACGACCTGACCTTTGGTGTGGCGCGTTCTGACATGCGCCAGGCGGCGGTGTATTCCGATCGTTTTAGCGGTGCGCAGAACCTGTACAACCCGGTCGACCTCGGCTGGCTGCCCACCACCGGCACCGGCTTTACCGCCGAGCAACGCGCCGTCGACACGGGCGTCTACGCGATGGACCGCATGACCTTGTCGGAGCACTGGCAGGTGATCGCCGGCCTGCGCTACACGCGTTACACCAGCGAGCAAGCGCCCAACCGCTACGAAGCCAGCAAGACCACGCCGCTGGGCGCGGTCATCTACAAGTTCACGCCGACGTTGTCAGCGTATGCGTCGTACGCGCAAGGCCTGGAAGCCGGGGCACGCGCACCGAATACCGCCGCCAACGCCAACGTGGCGATGCCGCCCGCATTGAGTGAACAGAAGGAAGTGGGCGTGCGTTACGAAACCCCAGCCGGCACGCAACTCGCCGCCGCCGTGTACGACATCGACCGCGCCGCGAGCTATACCAACGACGCGAACCTCTTTGTGCAAGACGGCCGCGAGCGCATCCGCGGTGTCGAGTTGACAGCGCAAGGCCGCGTCACCAAAGACCTGTCGCTACTCGCTTCTGCCGGTTGGACAGATGCCAAGTTCCGCGGCGTTGGAAACGGCCTCGACGGCAAGACACCCGAGAACACACCACGCAGCACCGCCAGCCTCTTCGCGGAATACACGCTGCCGATGCTGCGCTCGGTGTCGCTCAACGCTGGCGCCTACTACCTCGGTCCACGCCCGGTGAATGATGCCAACCAAGCCGAGCTCGGCGGCACCACGCTCTTCAGCGCCGGCGTGCGCTACGTCACGCGCCTCTCGGGCAAACGCACCACGCTGCAATTGAACGTCGACAACCTGACCGACAAGCGCTACTGGGCAGGGGCGGGTAACAACCGCCTGTCGATGGGCGCCCCGCGTCTGTTCAAGCTAGCCATGAAGATCGACCTGTGATTGCAGGGCGGGGCAGGGCAGTGCAACGCGCTAACCGTCGCGCTAACACTCGCATGGAGATGGTGTGGCCTTTGACGTTCCTGCCCTATGCGGCGCCTTGAATTTTTGTGAGCGGGCGGAAAAAGGAAGGAGGCTTGTCTGAGCGAAGCGAGTTTGCCTCCTTCCCCGCACGGTCACGGAAATTCAAGGAGTCTTTCGCCGCATCGGGCGCGCCTTTCTTTGCTTACTTTCTTTGGCAAGACAAAGAAAGTGAGTCAGCCCCGGCAGGGGATGAAACAAGGGATGCACCACTAACGCTCAACCGAAACACTAACCCTTCTTCAAAGCCCCCAACACCTCCATCGGCAACGGAAACACAATCGTAGAACTCTTATCCCCCGCAATCTGCGTCAACGTCTGCAGATAGCGCAGCTGAATCGCCTCAGGCTGCTGCGCCAGCATCCGCGCCGCCTCCAGCAGCTTCTCCGAAGCCTGCAGTTCCCCTTCAGCATGAATCACCTTGGCCCGCCGCTCGCGCTCGGCTTCAGCCTGCCGCGCAATCGCCCGGACCATCGATTCATTCAAGTCGACATGCTTGATCTCCACATTGGCAATCTTGATTCCCCACGGGTCGGTCTGAATGTCGAGCACCTTCTGAATATCAAGGTTCAGTTTCTCGCGCTCCGCCAGCATCTCATCCAATTCGTGCTTACCGAGAATCGCCCGCAGCGTGGTCTGCGCAAGCTGGCTGGTCGCTTCCAGAAAATTGGCGACTTGAATAATCGCGCGCTCCGGATCGACCACCCGGAAGTACACCACCGCATTCACCTTGACCGACACGTTGTCGTGCGAGATCACATCCTGCGGCGGCACGTCCATCACCACGGTGCGCAGGTCCACGCGAACCATCTGCTGAATAGCCGGCACGATCAGCACCAGCCCTGGTCCCTTCACACGCCAGAACCGGCCGAGCAGAAACACCACCCCGCGCTCGTACTCACGCAGCACCCGAAACGACGAGATGACCAGCAGCACAGCCAGAAAGATCAGGCCGCCTGCGCTGAAAAATCCGTAGACCATGTTGTTTCTCCTTATGCGGAAGCCGCCACGGGTTCGGCGGGTTCCACCAGCAGCGTCAAGCCATGTCGCGCGACCACGCGAACCTGATCGCCACGCGCCATGCCAGCGTCGCAGCGCACACGCCAGCGTTCGCCGTGGATGCGCGCCCAGCCGTCGCTGTCGGCATCGACGCCCGATGTATCGACGTCAACCACTTCACCCGTCATGCCGATGAGCGTGTCGCCGCCCGTGACCATCGGCCGGCGTCGCGCACGCACCGCCAGGCTGGAGACCGCCAGCACGACGGTCAGGCTCACAAAGGCCAGCCCGATGATGAGCGGCAGCGGCACACCAAAGCCGGGCGTTTGCGTATCGATCAACATGACCGCGCCAAGCACGAACGCCACGATGCCGCCTACGCCCAGCGCGCCAAACGTCGGCAGAAACGCCTCGGCCACCATGCAGCCCAGGCCTAGCGCAATCAGCGCCAGCCCCGCGTAGTTGATCGGCAGCATCTGCAGCCCATACAGCGCCACCAGAATGCACATCGCGCCCAGGATGCCGGGCACCACCATCCCCGGCGTCGAGAACTCGAAGATCAGCGCATACACGCCCACTGTCAGCAGCAACAGCGCGAGGCTCGGGTCCGTAATGACGCCGAGGAAGTGGTTGCGCCAGTCGGGCTCCAACACAAGGGTTGGTGCGCTAGCCGTGTGCAGCGTGACGAGACCGGCAGACGTACGCAGCGCGCGCCCCTCCACTTGCTTGAGCAGGTCGGGGATGTCGCTGGCGATGAGGTCGATCACGTGCAGGTTCGCGGCTTCGGGCGCGTCCAGGCTGACGGCCTCGCGGACGGCGCGTTCGGCCCAGTCGGCGTTGCGGCCACGCAGTTGCGCGAGGCCGCGGATGTACGCCGCCGCGTCGTGCATCTGCTTGCGGGCGAGGGTCTCTTCGTTGCTGGACGATGCAGCGGGGGCGCTGGCCGGTTTGGCTGCATCCCCCGGACTTGGCGGACTGGGCGCATGCCCACCGATGCCAATGGACACCGGCGACGCCGCGCCCAGATTGGTGGCTGGCGCCATCGCGGCAATGTGGCAGGCGTAGAGGATGTACGTGCCGGCGCTTGCCGCCCGTGCACCACCCGGCGCCACATAGCCTGCGACCGGCACCGGCGAGGCAAGGATCGCCTGGATGATTTGCCGCATCGACGCATCCAACCCGCCGGGCGTATCCATCTGCAGCACGACAAGTTGTGCGCCTTGCTCGCGCGCCTGCTGCAACCCGTGGACGACATAGGCCGCGCTGGCCGGCCCGATGGCGCCGTTGAGCGGCAGCACCACCACCGGCGCGGCTGCCATGGCAAGGCTGCTCCACGCGGCAATGATGATTGCCGCTAGCCTGCCCACCCATTGCCGCGTCCACTCTGACACCGTTGACGGTCGCATAGGCGCCTCCGTCGTACTTGCCGCGCTTGACAGATTAGACCGGCGGCGCGGTCCACGTGCTCCATTCAGTTTAGGCAGCAATGGCCTCGCTGATGGGCGTACCTGCCTCGGCATGCGGTTCGCGCAGCACCTGCAGCAGCGCTTGCAGGGCGGGGCCGGTCATGTCGCGGTGCCAGGCCAGCACGGTGTCGACGCGGCCCGGTTTGCCGAGCGCGTGCACGCTGATCTCCGGCGCATTGGTGTACAGCTCCAACACCGAGCGCGGCACCAGCGCCACCCCAATGCCCGCCGCCGCACACGCGATGATGGCGTGGTACGAACCCAGCTCCAGCACGCGCGACGGCACCACGCCGTCGGCAGCGAACCAGTCTTCGATCAATTGCCGATACGCGCAGCCGGGTTCGAAACCAAGGAGGGCGGCGGTTTGCACGTCAGTGGCGCGGCGGATGGGCGGATGCGCGCGGTGGGCGATCAGTACCAACTCTTCGGCAAAGGCGGGCAACGTGGTCATCGCCGCGCGCGTGTTGGCCAGGCAGGCGGTTTCGGCCACGAATGCGCAGTCCACCTCGAAGTTCGATAGCGCTTGAAGCGACTGGCGCGTGGTCATCGTCACCAGTTCAAGCTGTACGCGCGGCCAGCGCTGGTGCAGCGTGGCCAGCAGGGTAGGCAGGCGGCTGGCGGCGGTGCTTTCCATCGAGGCGATGCGCAAGCGCCCATGCGGCTCGCTCGGCTGCACGGCCTGCCGCGCTTCGGACGCCAGTCGGAGGATGTCGTCGGCGTAGGTCAGCAGCGTCTGGCCGGCGGGGGTGAGCACCATGCGTTTGCTCTCGCGCACGAACAGCTGCACGCCGAGCGAGGCCTCCAACTGGCGGATGCGCGTCGTCACGTTCGACTGCACGCGGTTCAACTGCTGCGCCGCACGTGTGACGCCGCCTTCGCGCACTACCGTGCGGAAAATCTCGAGCGAGGCCAGATCCATGATGTATCTCAAATGCTAATGGGTTCGTTCAATATAATTCATTTTTCATGATGATCGGTGCTGCGTACGATGCAGTACCGATGCCGTCATCCCGAGCTATTCCATGGAGCACACCCTGTCGTCGCCCTCGACCTTTGCCGCTGCGCAGCACCAGCGCGCCACCGCCTGGCGCGTGGCGATCGCGGGCATGGTGGCGCTGTCGGTGGCGATGGGCATCGGTCGTTTCGCCTTTACGCCGATCCTGCCGATGATGCTGCGCGACGGCAGCCTGACGCTCGCGCAGGGGAGTTGGCTGGCCACCGGCAACTACCTGGGCTATTTCGTGGGTGCGCTGGCCTGCATGGCGTTGCGCGGCGACGCGGCGCGTTTCATTCGTATTGGTCTGGCAGCGACGGTCTTGCTTACGGCAGGGATGGGCGTGCTGCAAGGCCAGCCCGCGTGGCTCGCGCTGCGCTTTGCGGCCGGCATGATCAGCGCGTTGGTCTTCGTGTTCACCGCGGGCTGGTGTCTGCACAAGCTGACCGAACTTGGGCATGCGGCGCTGGGCGGCATCATCTTTTGCGGGCCGGGGCTGGGGATTGCCCTTCCAGGCCTGGCGGCCAGCGGCATGGTGGCGTTGGGCTGGCATGCGACATCGGCGTGGCTGGCGTTCGGTGCGCTGTCGGCGCTGCTCTCGGCTGCGGTGTGGCCAACCATCCGGCCGCAAGCCCGCTCGCATATTGGGCCCGCACGGACCACATCTGGCGCGACGCCCGGCCTGGATGTATCTACCACGGCCATCACGCTCGCCTATGGCCTGGCCGGTTTCGGCTACATCATCACCGCGACGTTCCTGCCGGTGATTGCGCGCAAGGTGCTGCCAGCCGGGTCCATCTGGCCCGATCTGTTCTGGCCGATGTTCGGCGCGGGCGTGGCACTCGGCGCATTTCTTTCCACGCGGATCAGCCTTGCACGCGACAACCGCGCGCTGCTGGCCACCGCGTATGCCATGCAGGCGGTTGCCGTGACAGTGAGCATCGTCTTGCCGACAGTGGCGGGGCTGGCGCTCTCCAGTACGCTGCTCGGTCTGCCATTCACTGCCATCACGCTGTTCGCCATGCGCGAGGCGCGTCGCCTGTGGCCGCATGCCGCGCCGCGTCTGATGGGTTTGATGACGGCGGCATACGGTATCGGTCAGATCGTGGGGCCGCCGCTGGCAAACCGGCTGTTTGCGGCCACGGGCGGCTTCAATGCCTCGCTGGCGGTGGCGGCGGTGTCGCTGGTGGTGGGCGTGGCGATCTTCATCGCCGTCAAGCGTGTTTCCCCCATACGTGCGTGATGGACACCATGTAGCGCGCGTGGCTACACGATCGGCACGCACGTTCTAGAATGCCTCCTCCATTGGAGGAGCCCCATGTCTTTTGCCCTGCGCCCCGGCGCTGTCGTGCCCGGGGGCGAGATCAGCGAGGCCGAGCGCGCCGTGCGTGTCGACTTGGCAGCCGCCTATCGTCTGGCCGCGCTCAACGGCTGGGATGACCTGATCTACACGCATCTCTCGGCCACCGTACCGGGCGAGCCGGACCACTTCCTCATCAACGCCTTTGGCTTGTCGTTCGACGAGATCACCGCATCCAACCTGGTGAAGATCAACGGTGCGGGCCAGCTCGTCGGCAATTGGCCCGATGCCGTCACGCGTCCGTCCGTCAACGTGACGGGCTTTGCGCTGCACGCTGCCGTGCACGCCGCGCGGCCCGATGCGCATTGCGTGATCCACCTGCACAACACGGCGGGCATTGCCGTGTCCGCGCAGACGCACGGGTTGCTGCCGCTGTCGCAGCATGCGCTGCGTTTTCACAAGCGCATCGCGTATCACGACTACGAGGGCCTCGCCTTTACGCGGGAAGAGGGCATGCGCCTGACCGCATCGCTTGGGGCCCAGTTCGCTATGCTGCTGCGCAACCACGGCACACTCACCATCGGGCGCACCGTGGCCGAAGCGCACGTGCTGATGGCCACCCTCATCAAGGCGTGCGAAATCCAGATCCAGGCGCTGACGGCCGGCGAGGTTGTCTCGCCCACACCGCAAGTGGCCGACCGCGCTGCCGAACAACTCGAAGACGGTGGCGCCATCGAGGGTGTGATGGAGTGGCCAGCCCTGTTGCGCAAACTGGATAAAATCGACGCTTCCTATCGAGACTGACGACCGGAGACCCCATGCCGACTTTCCATATCGAGATGTTCGAAGGCCGTACCGTCGAGCAAAAGAAGAAGCTCGTTGAAGAAGTGACGCGCGTGACCTGCGAAACCCTCGGCTGTGCCCCGGGCGCGGTCGACATCATCATTGCCGAGGTCAAGCGCGAGAACTGGGCCACCGGTGGCGTGTTGTGGTCTGAGCAGAAATAATTCGCACGCTTATCCCATGCCTGCCGCCATGCAACACTTCGCCTCCGACAACTATGCGGGCTTCTGCCCGGAATCGCTGAAGTACTTCCTGGAAGCCAACGGCAGCGGCCACGAGCCCGCGTATGGCGATGATTCCTGGACGCAGCGCGTGTGCGATCGCATCCGTGACCTGTTCGAGACCGACTGCGAAGTCTTCTTCGTCTTCAACGGCACGGCGGCCAATTCGCTGGCGCTGTCATCGCTGTGCCAGTCGTACCACTCGGTTATCTGCCACGAGCTCGCGCATATCGAGACGGACGAATGCGGTGGCCCCGAGTTTTTCTCCAACGGCTCCAAGCTGCTGACCGCCAAGGGCGAGAACGGCAAACTCACGCCCGACGCAGTGGAAGCGTTGGTCACGCGCCGCACGGATATCCACTACCCCAAGCCCAAGGTTGTGTCGCTTACGCAGTCGACGGAAGTGGGCACGGTCTACACGGTGGAAGAAGTGCGCGCGATTGCGGCAATCGCCAAGCGCCGCCAGTTGCGTGTACACATGGACGGCGCGCGCTTCGCTAACGCGGTGGCGTCGCTCGGCGTACATCCCTCGGAAATCACCTGGCGCGCAGGCGTGGACGTGCTCTGCTTCGGCGGCACGAAGAATGGTCTGCCGGTGGGCGAGGCGGTCGTCTTCTTTGACCGCCGTCTGGCTGAGGACTTTGCCTATCGCGTCAAGCAAGCGGGGCAACTCGCTTCCAAGATGCGCTTCATCTCCGCGCCGTGGCTCGGTTTGCTGGAGAACGACGTGTGGTTGCGCAATGCGCGCCACGGCAACGCGATGGCGCAGTTGCTGCATTCGCGCATCCTCGATGTGCCCGGCGTGCGCATCATGTTCCCGACCGAATCCAACGCGGTGTTTGCCGAGTTGCCGCTGCCTGCCATCGAAGCGCTGCGTGCGCGTGGCTGGAAGTTCTACACGTTCATCGGTGCGGGCGGTTGCCGCCTGATGTGTTCGTGGGACGTGCAGCCCGAAACGGTGGAAGCCTTCGCCGCCGACATCCGGCTTGCGTGCGAGCAAGCCGCCTGATTCAACGTCGTCAACCCGCTGACCTCATCACCATGAGCTTCGACTACCGCTTTTGCCCGCAATGCGCCACGCCGCTTGTCGAGCAACACAACGCCGGCCGCCTGCGCATCGCATGCCCGGCACCGGACTGCGGCTTCGTCCACTGGAACAACCCGTTGCCGGTGCTGGCGGCGGTGGTGGAGTATCGCGGACAGATGTTCCTGGCGCGCAATGCGCAGTGGCCCGAAGGCATGTTCGCGCTTGTCACCGGCTTCATGGAGCGCGATGAGACGCCGGAAGAAGGCATCGCGCGCGAGCTGAAGGAAGAGACGAATCTCGATGCGCAGTCGATCTCATTGATCGGCGTGTACGAGTTCATCCGCAAGAACGAACTGATCATCGCGTACCACGTGGTGGCCGATGGCGAGATTGCGCTGTCGGAAGAGCTGGCCGAATACCGCCTGAAGCCGTTCGACAAGGTGCGCCCGTGGCCTGCGGGCACCGGTTATGCCGTGGCGGATTTCCTGACGGCACGCGGCTTGCCGGTCAGCTACATCGACATTCGCACCGGCGAACCCGCCGAGCCGCAGCCGCGTCAGTGGCAGCCGACGCGGCTCGTTACAATAGCTGAATGATTCACGTGGGCGGCACGCTGCTGCTCACCCGCACCACAGAGGAAGACATGGAGTTCCAGAAGGAAGTTGACGCGCGTGGCCTGAACTGCCCGCTGCCCATCCTGCGCACGAAGAAGGCGCTTGCCGACATGCAAAGCGGCGACGTGCTCAAGATTCTCGCCACCGACCCGGGCGCAACGCGCGACTTCCAGGCGTTCGCCAAACAGACCGGCAACGAACTGCTGGAGCACAGCGAGCACGATAAGGTTTTCACGTTCTACATGCGCCGTCGCTAAACGCGCAGCGCACAAAAACACTGCGGGGCGATCCGGACCACTTGCCGGATCGCCCCGCAGTCGTTTGGAGCGCGGGTTTGTGCTTTGTTGGCGTTACTTGCGTGCTTCCATCGCCATGCGCAGCGCTAGGCCGGTCAGCACCGAGCCCATCAAATAGCGTTGCATCGACAGCCAGCTCGGCTTGCGTGACAGGAGCGCGGCAATGCTGCCGGCCGTGGCGGCGATCATGGAATTGACCGTCACGCTCACGCAGATCTGCGTGATGCCGAGGCAAACCGACTGCACCAGCACGCTGCCGTGGTTGCCTTGTACCGGCTCGATGAACTGCGGCAGCAGCGACAGATACAGCACTGCCACCTTCGGGTTGAGCATGCTGGTCAGCAAGCCCATGGTGTACAGCTTGCGCGGGCTATCCACCGGCAGCTCACGCACCTGGAATGGCGCGCGACCACCCGGGCGCACCGCCTGCCAGGCGAGGTACAGCAGATAGATCGCGCCACCGAAGCGCAGCGCATCGTAGGCAAACGGCACCGCCATCAGCAGTGCCGTGATACCGAATGCGGCGCAGAGCATGTAGAAGACGAAGCCCGTCGCGATGCCTGCCAGCGAGATCAACCCCGCATTGCGCCCCTGGCAGATCGAACGCGAGATCAGATAGATCATGTTCGGGCCGGGCGTGAGCACCATGCCGAGTGCGACCAGGGCGAAGGTAAGCAGGTTGGTGAAGGTGGGCATGGTGGAGCGTGCAAACGAGAGGAAGAGCTTGCAGGCTAGCACCCGCCACGAATCGACCAACAGGTACAGAAATTCAGAAAATTGACCGATTCTGTATCGGTCCTTGCCGCGTGGTTAGCGCACCAGCGTGACCGGCACGGGCGACAAGCGGATCAATCGATTCGATAGCCGCGCCGCCATGAAGGAGCCCATGGGCGTGCGTCCGGCCGTGCCCATCACGATCATGTCGCACTGGTTGGCGGCCGCGGCTTGCGCAATCGTTTCTGCCACCGGGCCGATCTTGATCTGGGCGACGTAGGGTGCGTCGGCATCATCAAGGATGTAACGGGCCGGGCGCAGGGCGTCTTCACCGCTTTGTTCTTCGAGTTTTCGCAAAGTCTCCAGGCAGTGGTAGGCGCTGGCGCGGCCCATCTCGATTGGAGTTTGCACGTTGAGCAACACGATGTCGGATGCACAGTGGTCGCGGTAGAGAAACGCCGCATGGCGCACGGCGTCCAGCGCGTGTTGTGAGCCATTGACGGGGACCAGAAGCTTGAGCATTGCGGGTTCCTTGAACGGTGGATGTGCGGCGGCGGGTTAGGTCGGGTTCGCCCGCGCTTGCCGGGAGTGGCTTCGTTATACGGATCGCCGCACAAAGATGCTGTAAAGAGATCACGCGCCATATAAAAAGCGCGTAAATGGGGCGCAACGGAAGGGCAAGGCACGCAGGGGCCAACTGGCGAATGGCGCACAAATCTTCCGTTACATCCTTAACCGCATTGGTGACAGCCCTGGCGGGTCGTTGGGCCTAGACTGCAAGCGAGGTCTGGCATGGACCGGACGCTTCATGGGAGAACATCAATGCAGAAAGCCAAGATCCTGACGTCGCTGATGCTGGCCATTTCGGCACTTGTGCCGCTGGCCGGCCACGCACAAGACCGCGACCGTGATCACCGCTGGGACCGCGAGCGCCACGACGAGCGCGTCGACATGGACCGCCGCGCCGATCGCATGGAGTATCACCGCTGGAATCGCGGCGAGCGTATTCCGCCGGAATACCGCGATCGCCAATACATGATCGACAACTGGCGCGAGCACCGGCTCGCACCGCCGCCGCGCGGTTACCATTGGGTCGGCGTGGGCGGCGACTACTACCTGGTCCGCCCGGATGGGTTCGTCTTTAACGTGACGATTGGCGGATAGCACTGCGGCCGTTGCGCAAAAGAACACCCGCGATTGCGAAGGCATCGCGGGTTTTTTGTAAGCGGCGCGCCGTCAGCGCAAGAATGCGGAGCAGCACAAGCATGAATGAAGAGAACAACGGCAGCACAGCAACCATGCCACGACGGGTCAGCCGCTTTCTGCTGACGGCGCTGTCGCTGATGGCGGGTTTGCACCTTTACATCGGTTGGCGCCTGCTGCCCGATCTGGGCCTGGGCGTCGCGGGGTGGACTGCGGGCGTGGTGTTTTTGTGCGTATCGGCTTTGATGATTCCGTTTGGCATGGCGGCACGCTTTGTCGTGCGATCGACCGAACTGGCAGATCGCATCCATTGGCTGGGCGCGTTGCTGATGGGGCTGTTCTCATCACTGCTGGTGTTGACGCTGCTGCGAGACATCGCGCTGCTTCTGACGCCCGCGTCGTGGCGCCATGGCTTGACGCTAGCGGTGCCGGCGCTGGCCGCATTCGTGACGCTCGTGGGCTATGTCAACGCACGGCGCATTCCCCGTGTTGCGCATGTGGCGGTGCCGATCGACGGGCTACCGGAGCCGCTGCACGGCTTCACCATCGCGCAGATCACCGATCTGCACGTCGGGCCGACGATCAAGCAGTCGTATGTTGCTGGTGTGGTTGAGCGGCTTAACAGCCTGGGCCCGGACTTGATTGCGGTTACGGGAGACTTGGTGGATGGGGACGTGGAAGTGCTGCGGTCCCATATTGGGCCACTGGCCGATATGCGCGCACGCCATGGCGTGTTTGCGGTGACAGGCAACCACGAGTACTACTCCGGCGTGGCGCAGTGGGTGCCGGAGTTTGAGCGTCTTGGCATGCGGGTGCTGATGAATGAGCACGCTGTGCTCGAGCACGAAGGCGCGGTATTCGTCGTAGCCGGTGTGACCGATTTCAGCGCAGGAAAATTCGATGCGTCCCAGGCCAGTGACCCGGCTCGGGCGCTGTCGGGCTCACCGGGCGGCGTGGTGCCGGCGATTCTGCTCGCGCACCAGCCGCGCAGCGCGCCTGCGGCGGAAGAGGCTGGCTTTCACCTGCAGCTTTCCGGGCACACGCATGGCGGTCAGTTCTGGCCGTGGAGCCTGTTTGTGCCGCTGCAGCAGCCTTTCACTGCAGGCCTGCATAAGCTCGGGCGGCTGTGGGTCTACACCAGCCGCGGTACCGGCTATTGGGGGCCCCCCAAGCGATTCGGCGCGCCGTCGGAAATCACGCTGCTGCGGCTGGAAAAGGCAGCGCAATGACGGCCGGCGTGGCCCTAGCGGGGATGGGCGTGGGTGCGCGGTTCATCTTCTGCCGACACGGCTTCTTCCAATGACGCCCACAAGTCCTGCATCGTCGGGTTGGTATTCGATACCGCGCGATAGGAGCGAATCTCCAGTTGCGTGCTCCATTCATCGCCACCCGCGCGCACCAGTCGGCCGGCTTCGATCTCGTCGCGAACCGCGCTGAAGGGTAGCCACGCCACACCGTAGCCTTCCACGACCATCTTCATCAGCAGCATCGCCATGTCGGCCTCGTAGCAACTGCGCAGGTGGTGGGGGCGATCCGCGCTATTCAGGATCATGTCGACCACGCGGCCCATGAACGTGGTTGCGGTGTAGGCGAGATAGGGCAGCGGTGCGGCGGCAGAGCCGGGCAGGGCGAACAGCGGTGCGCCGCGCAGGCCCGGCGCGGACACGGGGATGAAGTCTTCACGGCCCAGGGTCAGGCTCGCAAATTTGTCGCGATCCAGCAGGATCGGCGCCAGCGGATGGTGGTAGCCGATCATCAGGTCGCAACTGCCTTCGGCCAGCGCGATGACCGCGTCATGCACATTGGCGGCCACCACGCGAGCGTTGAAGTCGCCGGTTCGCTGATGAAATTGCTGGAGCCATTTCGGCAGAAATGTGAGCGAGAGCGTGTGCCCGGCCACAATCTGGATCGAGCGCCCCGGCATCTTCGCTTCGAGCCGCAGGTGAGAGCGCAGGTCCGTCAGCGCTTCAACCGATTCCTTGCTCTGCTCGCAGAACCGCTTGCCGGCAGGGGTGAGTTCGATCGGGTAGGTGCCGCGATCCACCAGCTCCACGCCCACCCATTCCTCCAGCGATTTCACCCGGCGGGACAACGCTGACTGCGTGACGAAGCGCAATTCCGATGCCCTGGAGAAACTGCGCGTCTGCTCGATGGCGAGGAGGTCTTCGATCCACTTGAGTTGCATAAAGAACGCTCGGAAAGGCGAAGGAAGCCCCTAGCTTATCGTCGGATCGGGTGCATTTCCATAACTATGCGAAAGTGGAATGACTTCAGCGCGCATCCTCATCAAGTTATTTGTTTTGCGCTCCTAGAATCCGAATGCGCCAAGGAGGCGCATGGACGAGGAAGGCGATGGCTATTCAAGAAAAGGTAAAGGGGGCGCGGCGCGAGCACGACTTGTTGGGGTACCGCGAGGTCCCTGCCGAGGCGTATTACGGCATTCATACGCTCAGGGCGCTGGAGAATTTTCCGATTTCGGGAGACCCGATCTCGAAATATCCGGAGCTGATCGTCGCGTTGGTCGACATCAAAGAGGCCGCCGCGCTGGCCAACCATGAGCTTGGTTTGCTCGACGACATCCGCTGCCAGGCGATCGTCGCTGCGTGCAAGGCCATTCGGGCCGGCCAGCATGCCGACCAGTTCGCGGTGGATCTGATCCAAGGCGGTGCGGGCACGTCGACCAACATGAACGCCAACGAGGTCGTATGCAACAAGGCGCTCGATCTGCTCGGCCACCCGCGCGGCACGTACGAGGTCTTGCACCCGAACGAGCACGTCAACATGAGCCAGTCGACCAACGACGTGTACCCCACGGCGCTGAAGATGGCGACGTATCGCAGCGCGCAGCGCCTGCTCGAGCAGATGGCGTTGCTCGAAGCGTCGTTCGAGCGCAAGTCGGCGGAGTTCCGAAGCTTTCTGAAAGTCGGCCGCACGCAGCTTCAAGACGCGGTGCCCATGACGCTTGGGCAGGAGTTCGGCACGTACGCGGTCATGCTGGGCGAAGACCGCCAGCGGCTCGGTGAAGCGCTGCCGTTGATTTGCGAAATCAACCTGGGTGCCACGGCGATTGGCACTGGCATCAACGCGCATCCGGACTATGCGGTGCTGGTGCGTAAGCATCTGTGCGCGGTCAGCGGTTTGCCCTTGCATACCGCGCCTTACCTAATTGAGGCCACGCAGGATTGCGGTGCGTTCGTGCAGCTCTCGGGTGTGCTCAAGCGCATTGCGGTGAAACTGTCGAAGGTGTGCAACGACTTGCGCCTGCTCTCCAGCGGGCCGCGCGCGGGGTTTGGTGAAATCAACCTGCCGCCCATGCAAGCCGGCTCCAGCATCATGCCTGGCAAGGTCAACCCGGTGATTCCGGAAGTCGTGAACCAGGTGGCGTTCGAAGTCATCGGCAACGACATGACCATCACCATGGCCGCCGAGGCGGGGCAACTGCAGCTCAACGCGTTCGAGCCGATCATCGCGTACTCGCTGTTCCGCAGCATCAGCCACCTGACGCAGGCCTGCGCCACGCTGGACGAAAAGTGCGTGCGCGGTATCACGGCCAATCAGGACCATATGCGCGACGTGCTCGACCGGTCGATCGTGCTGGTCACGGCGCTCAACCCGTACATCGGCTATGCCAACTCGACGGAAGTCGCGCGCGAGGCGCTGGAGACCGGCCGCAAGGTCGCGGACATCGTGCTTGAGCGTGGCCTGCTTTCCGCCGCGGCTTTGGCGGAGATCCTGCGCCCCGAGGTGCTGACCGCACCGCGTGCACCGATCACGCTCAACCAATAAATAACACCGGAACGCATCGACGTTCCGGAACACATCACCCACAGGTGGAGGACAACATGAATACAAAGAAACTGACCACGCAGATCGTGGTCGCCATGGTGGCGGGCGTTGCCGTCGGCTGGCTCTGTCATGCGGTTGCCAAGGACGCGCAAGCCGCAAAGGACATCGCCAGCTACTTCGGCATCGTCACGGACATCTTTCTGCGCATGATCAAGATGATCATTGCGCCGCTGGTTTTCGCCACGCTCGTGGGCGGTCTGGCGAGCATGTCGGACGGCAAGGCGGTGGGGCGCATCGGGCTGAAGGCCATGGTGTGGTTTGTGTCGGCTTCGGCGATTTCGCTGGCGCTGGGCATGCTGCTCGTCAACGTCTTCCAGCCGGGCGCGCATTTGAACCTGGCGTTGCCCGACGTGGCTGCCGCCACCAATTTGAAGACGGGTGATTTCAGCCTGAAGGGATTCTTCACCCACGTGTTTCCGAAGAGCATCTTCGAGGCGATGGGCAACAACGAGATCCTGCAGATTCTCGTGTTCTCGCTGTTCTTTGGCGCGGCGCTGGCTTACGTGAAGGGCACCGGCAAGTCGACCATCGTCAGCTGCATCGAAGAGCTGACCAAGGTGATGTTCCGCATGACCGACTATGTGATGCGCTTTGCACCGGTGGGCGTGTTTGCCGCCATGGCTGCCTCGATTACCGTTGAGGGCATCGGCGTGCTGGTCAGCTACGGCAAGCTGGTCGGCGAGTTCTACCTCGGCCTGGCCATCCTGTGGGTCATCCTGTTTGGCGTGGGCTACCTGTTCCTCGGCCGGGGCACGGGCCGCTTGGCCAAGCTGATCCGCGAGCCGATCCTGCTGGCGTTCTCGACTGCGAGCAGCGAGTCTGCCTACCCCAAAACGATTACCGCGCTGGAGCGCTTTGGTGTGTCCAAGCGCGTGTCGAGCTTCGTGTTGCCGCTGGGTTATTCGTTCAATCTGGATGGGTCGATGATGTACCAGGCCTTTGCGGTGATGTTCATTGCGCAGGCCTACAACATCGAACTGAGCTTCACGCAGCAGTTGACCATCCTTCTGGTGCTGATGGTGACGAGCAAGGGCATGGCCGGTGTTGCGCGTGCGTCGCTGGTGGTTGTGGCGGCAACATTGCCGATGTTCCACCTGCCGGAGGCGGGCCTGCTGCTCATCATCGGCATTGACCAGTTCTTCGACATGGGCCGCACGGCGACGAACGTGGTCGGCAACAGCATCGCCACTGCGGTGGTCGCCAAGCTGGAGAATGAAACTTCGCCCGTGACCGACGTGGATGGCACGCAGGCTGAGCCGGCCATCCACCCGGCGTCCATCGTGTAGGCTGAATGAGATCGCGCCAACATCGGCCAGGACAACGATCCATCCCACAGCATGCAAGACCTCACTTTCGGAATCATCGGCGGCCTCGGCACGCTTGCCGGGGCAGACCTCTTCCTCAAGCTCGTGAAGAGCCGCGCCGTCATGGCGGATCAGGGCCGCTACCACTTTCTGTTCGAGCAGCACCCGTTTCGCGATGTGACGTTGCCGCTCACGCGCGATGTGAGCATGACGGGTCGCAAGCTCTATGTGTTCAAGACCTGCCAGTCTTTCGAGGCGAGGAAGGTCGACGCGGTGCTGATGCCGTGTTTTGCCTCGCATACGTTTCGCGAAGAGCTGCAGGCGGAGCTGTCCGTGCGCATCGTCAACATGATGGATGCGCTGGCACGCGCGCTGGACGATGCATTACCGAATGGCGGCAAGATCGGCGTTCTGGCGTCGGACTATGTGCGCCACGCGCGCCTGTTTGAAGGTCGGTTTGGCGAGCGTTTCGAGATCGTGTATCCGACCGAGGCGATGCAAGCCAAGCTCATGGACGCCGTGTACGGGGCGGACGGCATTCGCGCGGGCAACACCGAAGGGCTTGGCCTGGAATACGTGCATCAGGCATGTCAGGAGTTGGTGGAGGCGGGCGCTGCCATGATTGTCCCGGGCATGACCGAGCTGTCGCTGGTGGCCCCTGCGCTGCAACGGCGCGGCATCGCGATCATCGACGTCAACCAGGCCTACGCAGACTACGCCACATCGTTGGTGGATGGGCGTGTCGATGTGGCGTTCAAGCTCGGCATCGTTGGTGGAGTGGGGCCGGCCGCCACCGTGGATTTCATGGGTAAGGTCGTCAAGAACACCAAGGCAGCCAAGGACCAGGACCACATCAAGATGGTCGTGGAGCAGAACCCGCAAATTCCAGATCGAACCGCGAACCTGCTGCGCCAGGAGGCCGACCCGACCGTCGCGCTGTACGCGACCTGCAAGCGGCTGGAATCCGAAGGCGCCAACGCTATCGCCATCCCGTGCAACACGGCGCATGCGTATGTGGAGCGCATCCAGTCACATCTCTCGGTGCCCATCGTCAACATGCTGACCGAGACGGTGCGGCACATCGTTGCCAAGTACGGGCAGGGCACCAGGGTCGGCTTGCTGGCCACCTCCGGCACAGTGGAAAGCCGCGTGTATCACGATGTGGCAGCCGGGCAACTGGAGCTCATCGCGCCCGAGCCGGTGTTCCAGGCGCAGGTGATGGAGGCGATCTACGGTGCTGAGGGCGTGAAGGCAGGTCACACGGAAGGCCGCTGTGCCGAGCAATTGCGTGCTGCTATCGCGCACTTGCAGCATCGCGGTGCCCAGGTGCAGATACTCGGTTGCACGGAGCTGCCACTGATCTTTGCGCAGACGGATGCGTTTCCGGTGGAGGGTGCTACCGTCGCGCTAGTCGATCCGACGGATGTTCTGGCCAAGCGGTGTGTGGCGCTGGCCCAGCCCTCCAGGGCATGACCAAGAGGATGAGCAAGAAAAAACCCGCGACGCTTTCGCAGTCGCGGGTTTTTTTGCTTCGGAATGCTGGTGGAGCCGGCGGGAATCGAACCCCGGTCCATGCGCCCGCAAAACCATACAGAGCAACGTTTTCTGAGTTTCGCCATTTGCTGCGTGTACTCTACGTGTACTTTTAGGCTTGGCGGGTGGCGCGCCCCTGGCTCCAGTCATTGGCGAACCGATACGCGTTGGTCTGGTTCTCGGGTATCCATTTGCCGTAGTGGCGGAAGATCATTTCAACGTCCACATGGCCCATCTGACCAGCTAGCCACCACGCGTTTTCGCCGGCCGACAGCAGCGTCGAGGCGTACGTGTGCCGCGTCTGGTACGGGTTCCGGTATCGCACGCCGGCGCGCTTCAAGATGTACACCCAGCAGGTCTTGCGGATTTGCCCATCGGTTTCCCAAGGTTGACCAGTACGCGGGTTGTGGAACACCCGCTTGCCTTCCAGCAGCGTGTACGCCTTTTGCGCTTCCAGCGCCGCGCGCGCGAGCGGCAGCAGGATGACGTCCCGTGTACCTGCCTCGGTCTTTGTTTCCTTCTCAGTCTTCACTACGACCGCGCGCTGCACGCGCACAAAGCCGTTGATCCAGTCGATGTCGCCCCATTCCAAGGCGATCAGCTCAGAGGTGCGCAACCCTGACCAAAAAGCGAATTGGAAGAGGTTCTTGGCCTGGCCTTCTGCGGCGGCCAGGATCGCTTCTTTCTCGGCGGTATCGAACGGGTCCGGCTCGTAGGCGGACTTCTTGGTCGTGCGGCTCAAGAGCTTCTTGAGCGCGATTTGATCCAGCGGGTTGCGCGGTATCAGCTCATCGTTGACGGCATCGTCCAGCGTGGAGCGGAAGACAGACAGGATGTTGCGAGCTGTCTTCGCCGTGACGCCCAACGAGGCGACCCACTCACGCAGCACGGATGGGGCGAGCTGAGCAACCGGCGTGGTATCGAACTCGGTCAGCAGCCTGCCGTTGATGATCTTGGCGTAGCCGTCTGCTGTCGATGGCGACATTTGACCGTTGGCCACGGCCAACTCGTAGGCCTTCAGTTGGCCGCGTAGCAGGTCGCCCACCGTCTTCTTTGTCACGACGTGGCCGAACAGCCTGGCGCGCGGCGAGTCGGGGAAATAGTCCCCGTACTTGAATGAATCGTTCGCGATGCGGCGCTGAATCTCGGCGCGCAGGCCCTCGGCAAATTTGATGTTGGGGCCGGTGGGCTCAAGCCGCAGGCTCTCGCGGCACCGCACCCCCTTGTAGACAAAGAAAATCTGCAGCGACTTGACGTTCGCGTGTTCGCGGATCGTTACCCCGCGCGCAGGGCGCTTACTGTCGCCCGATCCCCTTGTTCCACCCATTTATCTACCGCTTCCGTGTTGATCCACAAGTTGCCGTCTGCGGCGACTTTGCAGTGAACGCCGTCCAGCCAGCTCCCTTTCTTCCGCTTTGCGTGCACTGCCGCCGAGGTGTCGCCGGACAGCTCACAGTACTTCTTCAGCTTTACCCACTTCACCGGGCACCTCCGTTGTAGCCGATTTCTTTCGCTCGCGTGGGGACCACACGCAGCGCAACTCGTGGATCCGTGGATGCCCACTCTTCGTCGCATAAGTCATTGATCGCAAAGGCTTTCCATTCCACGGATTTCCACGGGTTGGTCCTTTCCGATCTGTGGAATCCGTGGATGAAAAAATAGGCAGGGGTCCGAACCCGTGGAAAAACGCCCTCAACCCGTGGATACCCTTGCGCGCGCCCTGCCTGCTTCCTTCCCTGTTCTTTCTTCTTCTCTTTCAATGATTTAGAGAGAGAGAAAGAAGGGGCGGCGGGGCGAACGGCCGAAACGCGACCTGTGGAGAAATGGCCGTAACCTGTGGAAAAGCGCCCCCAACCTGTGGACGGCATCGCTTCCAGAATCAATGACTTAGCGGGACCGAGGGTCGATTTCCACGGGTTTTCTGCGCTGCCCGTGTCCCTCCATTGAAAAAACCTATGCGCGCCCCTTGCTTCCAGCGCCTGGCCGAAGGCTCCCGGCCGGCTCTCTCTCGAAGGGGGTACGGGGGAGACAGCAACCAGGTCGCCGCCGGCGCCGTACCTCGTCACCTGCAGGACGCTGCCGCACGGCACGCCGTGGGCGCCAGACAAAGCCACAACGCGGCCGCAGGCCGGCAGACTGAAGTGCGCCAGGGCGCAGTTGACGAAGCGGCCTGCGGCCGCATGGAACGGGGAAGGCACGGTGGCCAGCGTGATGGCGTCAGGCATGGACATGGGCATCCTCCCGAACCGCGACCGACAGGCCGTAGCCCGCCAGGCGAGTGAGCGAAATCGGCGTCAGGTGCGCCACGCGACGGCTGAAGATGGTGCGCTCGACTTCCTTCTCGCCCGCGACCACGCCGGCACCATAGAGCTGCTTCTTGAACACGCGGTCGGACTTCACCGGCAGGCTGTTCCACTTCTCGCGCAGCGGGTTGCTGTGCGCGATGTGGTCCATGATGTGGCTGGTGCGCAGCAGGATGCAGCGCTCGCCCTCCACGGTGTCAAAGGCGTGCGGGAACGAGAACTTGCCGGCGTCCACTTCCGACAGCGCGGTCTCCATGATCCACACCCAGGGCTCGCGGTCGGCGCTGGTCTCGGCGATGTGCGTGTTCATCTCGGCCAGCAGGTCGTTGATGAAGTTGCCGGTGCTGTGGTGGACGCCAGCGAACTCCGCCAGGTAGTACCAGGCCGTCATGACCGCCGCATAGTTGGTCAGCATGCGCCTGGCGCCCTCGTCCTGGCCCGAGGCCCGGGCCATGCGCGTGCAGTAGGCGTGGATCTTCCGGTACTCGGCCAAGACAACGGCCTTGTCCAGGCTGGCCAGGAACTGCAGCCACTGCTTGACGGGGAAGCGTGGCAGGTCGTCGGGCATGATCGGCCCCTTCTTGCCGGTGAGCGTAGTGCGCACCAGCTTGCCGAGCAGGCTGCGCACGGGCACGTCTTCACCGGCCAGCATCACAGGCGCGCTGATGAGGTATTCCGTCATGTCGGTGCCGCGCTTGGTGACGGTGTACTGATAGTTCTCCTGCAGCAGGCCCACGGCCTTGTCGATGATCTCCTGCCGGCGGGCGGACAGCTCTTCCCAGCCCACCGGGTGGCTGGTGTGCGACACGCTGGTGAGCAGGCGGAACTCGGTCTGCAGGCTCTGGCCCGAAAACATCGTGAAGGCCAGAGCGCGCTCCAGGCGCTTGATGAGCGTCGATTTGCCCGCGCCCTTGTCGGCCTGCACCGTCATGTGCGGCCAGAAGCCCAACAATGCCTTCAGGTGGCCACCGAGCGCCCACACCAGGGGGATGGTGGCGGCGTTCTGCTTAAACGTCGCCTGGAAAGCCTCCAGCACCGTGCGGGCGTCCTGCTTCGGGCCGCTGGGGAAGGTGAGGTTGTGATACGGGCACTGCTTCTCTGGCTCAGTGAAATAGCAGTCCGGCCCCTCGTTGACGATCAGCCGGCCATCGCGCCAGGCCAGGCCCACGAAGTTGGCCGCATCGCGTGCGCCGAGGTCGGCCGTGCGCTCCAGGATGTTGACCATGCGCTTGAACGGCGCCGGCGCCCAGATCGGGCCGAACTTGCCCCACAGGTCGGTGTTGTGGAGCTGGTCGTCCATCATCACGCGGCGGATCAGCTTCGCGCCGTGGCGCGGCGCCTGCACGGACACCGCGAAGTACACCGTGGGCGACTGGTCGGGATCGCCCGTCATGGTCGACGTGGCGCTGGCCACCGACACGCGGCTGATCGACGCAACGCGAAAGCCGCAGAGGTCGGTGTACACCGGCGTTTCCACGTCGCCCTCGCCTTGGCGGTCCATCTTGGTGATGTAGCTGGTGAAATCCGTCTTCACACGGAAGCGCCAGTACTGCGCAAAGTCATGCGCCGGCAGGTAGACGCGCGGCCGGCCGCGACGCGTCTCGTCGCCCGCCATGCCGGCGATGATCCACGGCTCGAACTTGTCCAGTGCCCGGGCAAGCCGCTCGGCGCCGTGCTCTTGCAGGTAGTCGTTCACGTCGTTGATCGACTCGGCCGACGTTTTGTCGTCGTTCAGCCCACGCACCCACTCGGTTTGGTCGACCAGCATGGCGCTGATGTTCAACGCGGTCAGACGTTCGTACAGCACCCATGCGGCCTCTGGGCCGGGGCGTTGGCCAGCGCGCGGGTGCCCGCTCTCGAACGGCGCATCGTTGTCCATGCAGATGACGCACTGCTTGCCCTGCAGGAACGAGAAGTCGATGCCGTCGACGTTGGACAGGCCGCGCAGGGCAAACGCTGCTGCGCCTGGCAGATTGCACGTGTCGATCGACAGCGCGTTGATGGCGGACTCGACCAGGAACACGCGTCGGGCACGCGCCAGGCGTGCGGGGTCTGAGGTCCAGCCGTGCCCGGTTTTCTCGCCCTGGCTCTGCGTCTTGACGTTGCCGTTCTGCACCGGGTCCAGGTAGCGCATGTCGACGGCCACCACCTGGCTGGTGTTGAGCGACTTGACAATGAAGGCAGCTGCAGGCCCGCCGTGGCCGACCGAGCCGGCAGGCACCGTCGAGCTGGTCCAGGCGTTGTAGCCAAGCGTGCGGGCTCGGAAGGCGGCGTCAATGGCCGCATCGGAAATGCCGCGGCCCTTCAGGTACTCACGCGCATGCTCGCGGTCGGCGTGGCAGCGATCGGCGATGTACTCGGCCTTGGACTTCTCGCGGCGTTCCTGCTGGCCCGTGGGCACGTCACGCGGAATGGCGTAGGCGTCGTGCAGCCACTTCACCGCCTCCGACACATCGCAGCCGTGCGTCAGCATCACCAGGTCGATGCAGGAGCCGCCTTCGCCCGAGCTGTGGTCTTTCCAGCCCGTGCCGTGCGTGGGATGGTTGACAAAGATGGACAAGGACGGCGTCTTGTCTGCGTGCAGCGGTGAGTGATAGAGCGCCTTGTCGCCGCCCGGGCCGCGCTTGATGCCCAGGCGCTCGGCCAGGTCATGCAGGTCGATGCGTTGTTTCAGTTCTTCGATCGAGGCCATTGAATGAAGCGTTCCTCTTGGTATTTCAGAATTCAGTTGTCAGCGCGCCGGAAGGCGTGATGAGCATCACGTCCACCGGAAAGTCGTAGCAACTCATGCACTCGTGGGCGCCCGTGAGAGTCGACGCATAGTCCTCAATGCGCTGGAACAAGGTTCCGGGGTTGGAGACCACAGCAAAGCGTGCGGCTGGTGGGTGCGATGGGCGCCTTTGGCAAAGGATTTCTGCGCTCATGCCGTCACCGGTCGAAACTGAAGCACCCACACATAAGGGTTGTCTTCCCATGCACCGGCGCCGTTCAGGCTGTTCCAGAGCCACCGGTAATGCTCTCGTGGCGTAGCGTGGTAGGGGTAGCCGGGGATCGATCCATGGCCGCCCGCGCAGCCTTCGGCCAGACAGTCCAGCTCGCTGATGTCCTGCAGGCGCTCTTCATGCAGGCTGGTGATTTCCAGCGTGATGCGAGACGCCGCACGTGGCATGTGGATGCTTGGTCGCCACTGGCGGCGAATGCCATCAGGTGACCGCTCCAGATTCGGCCCTAGAGGATCGTCCAAGTAGTCAGCGCGATAGAACGTCTCGCAGCCGGGCTCATATGGCCCGTATGGGTGGTTGCTGTGCTGCCACGTTTCTCGGACCCACAGCCGGTCGCCCGGCAGGCCATAGAAGCAGCGACGGGTCTCGTGAGCCACCAAGCAACCTTCCCCATCGGAGTCGTACTTGATACTGATGATGTCGGACTCCTTGATGAGCCTGCGCGTCTGCGTTTTTCGACCGTGAAGAATGGCGCGCACCATGTCGCCGGAAAACAAGATCGGGCGCTCCTTGTGATTGCTCTCTTTGTTCTCTTTCATCGTGTTGGCGGCACGCATCACAGCACCTCCGGCCATGTCGACTGCGCTGCTGGGCCTTCCTCCCACGCGGTGCCGTTCCAACGAGCAAACCGTATGAGCTGCTGGTGGTAGTAGTCCCGGCCCTGGACATTCCAGACCGGCACGGGAACGCCACGCAGCCAGCGGAGAATGATTTCGCGGCCGATGTGCTCCACCAGCACGCCGGCGTCGTGGTCGGCGTGGGGTGCCGGGTTGACCTGGGCGATGTGCCAGAGCGCCGCGATGTATTCGTCGCTATAGCTCTGCAGGCGGTCGGTATCGATGTTGAAGGTGATGGCTGTTTTCATAGTCTTGTCTCGATGAAGGTCAGTCGTCCAGGTCGCCGGCGGCGCGGCGTTTGAAATCGATTCGGGCGGCGGCGTAGGCGAGGGGCAAGCGCGGCGGCAGTTGCGGCCACTGCCTTGCGTACCGGCGCCGACAGCGCCTCAAAGGGCACCGACAAACGCAGGTAGCGGTGCGCCCACCGCTCGTCGTCTTCTGTGATGACGGGCCTAGCCATGGCGGGCGCCCATCACGAAGCCACGCCACACGCCGTGGCCGTAGCAGACTGTGAAGAAGAGGCTGGCGGTGAACATGCCGGGCTCGCCTGTGACGTGGGTCAGGTACAGCCAGGCCGGCTGGCCGAGGAGGCCCACCAGGGCGCCCCAGCGCTGCGTGTGCGGGGCGTAGTTCAGCAAGGCGATCGACACCAACGCCGTGGCGAGCATCCAGAGGTTGACGAGTGCAAGCATCACGCGGCCCTCCGTGCAGGGCGGGCAGACGCGCCACGCGGATCAACGCCGCGCCGGCCAAGTACCAGGAGCAGTGCATCGATGCTTGAGCGGGCGAGGACGAGGAAGCGCTGGCGCACGCCGGTGGTGCTGGTGACGCGGACCACGAAAGCAAGTACGGGCTGTTGCATAGCGGTGACTCCAAAACGCCGCAGTGCGGCAAATTCAAGGCAAAAGGAGTCCCCCGCGCCTAAAGAGGCGCGAAAACAAACGCGGGGGACGGGATTGGGCTAGGCCGTCAGTCGGTCAGCAGATCGAGCTGGTGGGGGTTCTGCGGTAGCCGGGTTGTTCTGCCTACCGGCACGAACACCATCGGGTTCGGGTTGAGGCTGGGCACGATCTGGTGGGTGATCGATGCCAGGACGCGGCAGGTGAGACCGCAAAAAATGTTCGGGCACTGGAGGTATTCCTCGCCCGACAGCAGGGACAGCGGCCGGCTGGTACGCGTCACCATGCGCGTCTTGCAGTGGGGGCAGTAAAACCTCATTGCGTGTTCCTCCCGCATTCACCCAGGCCCTGACGCGCGCACTCGCACGACATGCCGACTTCACCGAGAGTCGCCACGGCATCCAGGTACTTACAGGTGACGAGGATGTAGCCCACGGCACGGACGAGGATGTCCATCTTGTCGATGGTGATGCCCTGGTCGCCATTCAGGAAGCGACTCATGGCTGCGTTGTCCCAGCCGACTGCCTGGGCCACTTCCTGGCGCTTCGGCCCTGACAGTGCGCGGCGCAATGCATGCTCGATCAGTTGAGGTGGTCGCATAGCTCAGTCCTCCGCAATCGAAGTTGTGTGACGTTGCGTGACAGCAGGCGTAGGCTGTTTCTCGCCAGCGGCCATCCCGCGAAGGATCAGGATGCGAGCCATGGCAGAGCGAGTGAGGTGTTCGCGTTCGGCATGCGCATCAACAGCCAACAGTTCTGCTGACATGAGGGCCGTATAGATGCGCTCCTTTGAGCAACCTCTTGGAGCCCGCTTTCGCGGGAGGGATGGCATACCCATGGCGATATACTTTTCCGAGTTAGTGATGCACTACGGCGCAAGTATGGTACAGAAAACTGATACGGTCAACGATGAAAGCACAGAAAAAAGAACTCTCATCGGTGCTCGTCTAAAAGAAGAGCGCGAGCGCCTGGGCTTCTCTCAGCCGGCATTCGCTGCCATCGGTGGAGCATCAAAAGGCTCCCAACTCGCATGGGAAAAGGGCACTGCAACGCCCAACGCGGAGTTCCTGCTTGAAGTGGCACGGGTCGGCGTGGACGTGTTGTACGTCGTCACTGGCCGTCGCAATTTGGCTGAGTCGTTACCCGAAGAAGAAATGGTGCTGGCGGGTTATCGCAAGCTTGACGCACGCGGCCGCGCCGGTGTCCTGGCACTCATAGGCGGCATGCAGTCCCAAGGTGGAACTTCGATCAAGGTGCAGGGCAGTGTCGGCCAGTATGTCGATGGGCCTATCAACACACCGTTCACGATCGACATGAGCAAGGGGAAGAAGAAGCGGTAACAACGAGCGATGCGCGTACGCGCGACATCGCCGACAGCACAGGCAGTAAGGAGGCCCGCCCAAAGCACCAAAAACCGGCGGGCCTTTTCAATTGGGGAGCGTTCTTGCAGAAGGTGTTTAACGCCCGGCCACGGGGCGGTCTATGACAACAACAGATGCAAGAGAAGCAAATTTCAGTTCAGGGGGATGCAGGTCAGGTTGTTGCTGGCGATGCCACGCACGACGGCGCAACAGCCAACAACCAGATGCGCAACGTGATCAACATTCACCACCACGGCTCTGCCGTGAACGATGCCAGGTCCCTCACGATGCAAGGTCGTATGAATCGGCCGGCGCCATGCCCGAGCTGCGCCGCCACACAGCAACACCATGCGCGTCTGCGCCAATGGTTGATCGCCACGGGCGCGTTAGCGCTGGTGGCTTGTACCGTCGCCGGCTATGCGGCGATAGCTGGCGGACAAGCTCCAGACCTAGCACAGACGATGCAGGGCAGCTTGTGTCACTACGAGGGCAAGGCGCATTCACCAGGTGGTGTTGCTCGCATGGCAGACAGCCAGCTCTACGTCTGCGCGCCGCCGGCGGAAGGAGGTGTTGCCTCCTGGGAGCCTGCCGAGGAAGCGGCCAAGCGTCGCAACGCAAGTTCGTGATACGCGGGTTCCAGCTCGCACCCAATCCACTTTAGGCCTGCCTCCTTCGCAGCAACGAGGAACGTGCCAGAGCCGGCAAACGGGTCGCACACGATGCCACCTGACTGCACCAGGCGAACGACTTCGCGGGCCATGCCGATCGGCTTTTCGGTCATATGCTGCTTGGGGAAAGCCAAGCGATCAGGGAACACGCCGGGCAGGTACACACCGGCGTTCGGCAGCATTGGGCCCTTCGTTGCCCACACTAGGAACTCCGCTTGTTGCGAGAAGCCGCCGGCACGCGGCCGCGCGCGCCCCGGTGTCTTATCCCACACGGCTACCCCACGCCAAATGTAGCCGGCGCTTTGAATGGCATCGGTCAGGCTCGGCAGTTGCCGCCAGTCAGTGAAGCACGCGAGGTAGCCGCCGTCTTTCGTTGCTCGGTAGGCCTCGGCAAGCCAGGTCATGCACCAGAACGTCCAAGAGCGCTGGTCCTTGTTGTCGTGCGAGAAGGTTGGGTATTTGTCGCGGCTTGCGTTGACGTACTTTTGTCCTGGCGCCTGCGTGCGCGCCCCGCTGTGTAGGCCACCTGACGAATACGGCGGATCGGTGAACACAAGGTCGATGCTGGCGTCGGGCAGGGCACGCAAAACGGTGATGGCGTCAGCGCGGTGAAGGTGGTTGAGCTGCGCGTGGGCGCGAGCGGTCGTGCTCATGGGTGGGGTCTCCACTGTACGAAGCTCGACGGCTCTCTGGTGCGGGGCTCTCGGCCCTCAGAACGTTGAATGTCCCGCAGCGCGGGCACTTGATGGAGAGGCGCAGATACTGTCCTGCGCCGAGCTTGCGGAAACACTGTCCGCATCGGATGTCCTGCATGTACTACGTCCTGCTTACAACGAGGCGGCAGAGTAGCCGCGCGCGCGCCAGATTTCACGTCTGGCGTGTTGTAGAGGCAGGTTCGACAACGGTGTGCAAGCGTTTGCGTGATGCAGGCTTAGACCGATTTCCTTGAAATGCCGGTGCCATCCCCCTCTATTGATGGATTCAACCGCCTGCCAAATCAACAATACTGAATTCACGCAGGGTTGCCCGGTTCTCTCCTGTCACCCGCGTTTGAGACGCCAATGAAGGGGGGGCGTCTGCGCCCGGTGTGCAGGGCGCTTTTTTTTGCGCGCGCAAAACGTTATCAGCCCGCTACGCTGCTTCTTCCAGTTTGTCCGGCTTGATCTCTAGCTCAAGCGAGGTCGTGAATCCGTTGGTATTGAGCCGATGGATCACGCGACCAACGCTCCATTCCGTGTTGTCGATCTGTGGCTTCCAGCCCTTCAGCTTCGCATGCAGAGAAGGGAACAGCTCGGCCCGGCCGTGCGCCAGCGTAATGCTGAAAGTCGCCACGCCGCGCTGAATCTTCCGCCACTCGCCACGGGCGCCGCGCTCTGCGTTTGCCTTCGATGCATACGTGTGGCGCAACACCTTCACGTTTTCCGGGTTGGGACTGGTCTCAACCGTATTACGCGCCTTCTGGCCCTTGGGCGCCGGCTTTTCTTTGCTGACGGTAGCGTTGGAAGCGTCGATGATGACCTCGCCGCGCACGCCGGCGCGCGTGTCCTGGTAGTAGGCCTTCACGCCGTTGTAGTTCTCGGTGTCCGCAACAAGGAAACGGTGCTTGTCCCCCGATGCACGAGTGATGCTGACCGTGGGCAGCACCAGGCCGGAACCGCTCGTCGGCTCGCCCGCCGGAATGAAGAGCAGCGTGCCATTTTTCACGGTGGCGATGGCGTCGAACTCTTTCGCCAGGCGCGATAGAAAGTTCGCGTCCGACTCGCCGGTCTGGTCAACGTGGGCAATGACATGGTCGGAGAGCGTCTTGCCTACCAGCCACCGAAGCCGGTTGCGCAGTGCGATCGCCTGCACAACCTGGCTAAGCGTCTTGCCCACGTAGGAGTTCTCACGACGCGTGGTAAGGCCTCCGTCCATCTCCGCACTGCGCGCGCGGATGGTGAGCCGATCCGGCGGCCCAGTGTGCTCGAGCTCGTCCACCTTGTACGTGCCCTTATCGACCACGCCCGAATGCGCCCAGCCGAGAGCCAGCGACAACCGTACCCCTTTCTCGGGCAGGTTCAGCTTGCCGTCCGTGTCGTCGAGCTCGATGTCGAGCTGGTCCGCCTCAAAGCCGCAGTTGTCGGTGAGCGTGAGCTCGATCAGCCGATCCCGGAAGCGGCGGGTGACGTCCTTGTTGCCGACCTTCAGGCGATAGATGGGGCGCGGCTCTCGGCCGGCGGTCAACAACTCTTCAATCACAGCAGCGCCTTGGTGACCGTCGAGAGAACCTTGGACAGCAGGCCGTCGTCCACGCGCGTCAGCTTGACCGTGAAGTCACACACGCGCGCCTTGCCGTCCTGGAAGAACACGGACTTCTTCGTGTCCAGGCTGTCGATGACGAACTGGCCGTAGTAGCGGCCGGTGCCCTCGATGAGCGTGTAGGAGTCGCCCGTGTCGCCCATGAGCTCCAGCACGGCGAGCGTCAGGTCGCCGCCCGTCAGCTCGGGCATGAGCTTGCCCGACAGCGTGATGGTTTCATCGTCCGGCCCGATGAACTGGTGCGACGGCCGGCGGCCGACGCGGCTGTTGCCGGGGTGGCGCCAGCCAACCTGGCGTTGAAACTCGGAATAGGGGGCCGTGTCCAGGCTGAACACGAACAGGCCCAGTGCCATCATCATGGTCAGTCCCTGTCGGTGTAGCGCGAGCGCGCACGCGCCGCGTTCTGGTTGTCGATCTTGCGCAGCTCGTCTTGCACCGCGCGGGCGATTGCCTGCGGATCGGCGCCGGCGGCCGGGTAGATGTTGATGGTGATGGGCGCCGCTGCTGCAGGCGCCGCGGTTGCTCCGCCGCTGCTCGTGGTGAGCGCCGGGCGGGTGTCGAACGACACCGGCGCGGCGATCGCGGGGGCACTGCCGATCGCAATGCCAGCGCCCATGCCGGCGAGCTTCGATGCCATGCGCTGCACGGTGCCCAGCGGGCCGCCCTCGCCATCGGCAAGACCCTCCTGCAGGCCGGCCATGGTGAAGCCGCCCAGCTCGGCAAAGACACGGCTTGGCGAGTGAATGCCAAGCTTTTCCTTGAAGAGCCCGATGGTGCGATCCGCTACGCCGCTCACAGCATCCACAACCCAGCCGATGGCGCCTTTGATGCCGTTGGCCAAGCCCTGAATCATGTTCGTGCCGAACTCGGTGAACTTGGTCGGCATGTCGATCCCGAACCACTGCAGCACCGTGGCAAATGCAGCGTGGAAGAGCCCCAGCGGTGACCAGTTGAGCAACAGCGCGCCCACGCCGAGGATGCCGCCGTTGAATGCCTCCTTCACCTGGCCCCACAGGCTCAGGAAGAACCCCTTGATGGGCTCCCAGTATTCGTAGATCAGGTAGGCCGCGACGGCGATTGCCGTTACCGCCAGGCCGATGGGATTCATCAGCAAGGCGCGGCCCAGCAAGCCGACCGCGCGCATGACCCACGTGAAGGCGGTCCCCAGGCCCTGCAGAACGCCCGACAGCATGCCGCCAGCGCCACCCACGCCTCCCATCACGAGGGATAGCATTGCGAACGGCCCCAGCACAGAGGCGATGGCGAGCATGATGGGGCCGAGAATCAGCAGGGCAGCGGCTAACACACCGACGCCGATAGCCATGGCCTTGGCAACGCCGGGGTTCTCCTGCATGAACTTCGTCACGCGGTCGGCCGCCTTCGCAACCCACTCCAGGGCGCCGGCGTACAGCGGCAGGACCTTCTCGCCGATCTCCTTCTGCAGGTCGCGGACTTTGGCGAGCGTTTCCGCTTCCTTGCCCTGCGGCAGCTCCTTTGCGCGTGCGTCGAGCTGGTCGATGCTGTCGGCGCCCTGATTGAGGCGCATGTTCTTGTGAATCTGGTCACGCTGCAGGTACATCTGCGACATCAGGCCGGACGCCGTCCGGTTGGAGAAGATGCCGCCGATGGCGTCCAGCACCTCGTCGCGGCCGGTAATGCCTTTCTCCGCCAGCGTGGGCAGCAGCACCGTTTCCATCCACTCGAATTGGCTCCGGCGGAACACGTCCGCGCCCTTGAGCGCGCCGGGGTCCATGAACGAGATTTGGCCGGCCTTGTCCTCTTTGACCTTGCTGCGGTCGGCAATGAGGCCCAGTCGGTCCAGGTTGCCCAGCGTGCGCTTGGTCGTCTTGCCCTGGTACAGGTTCTGGTACGCGCTCATCATCGCGGTGCCGACCGTATTGCCGCCCATTTCCTGCACCAGCGGTTCCAGCGCGTAGTAGAAGGACTCGTTCTCCATGCCCTTGGCGGCCAGGCCACCGCGCTTGATGACCTGCAGCCACTGGTCGGACTGCACGCGGCCACCGGTAGCGGTAATGACCCGCTGCACCATGTCGGCCTGCTTCTTGAACTCTTCGGGGCTGGAGAGGCCGCCACGCAGCTCCACGACTTTGAGCAGGTCCAGGAACATGCGTTCGTTGTCTTCGCCCTGTGCCTGGCCGAACACGGCCTTGTTGGCGAATTTCATCTTGGCGAGGGTGGGCAGCACCATCTCTGCATGGTGGGCGTCGGCAAACACGCTCAGTGCGTCGCGCATGAGCTCGGCCTTCTCGACCTGGCTCACGCCGTACGCCTTCATCTGCCTGGCGAACTCGATGGATTCCTTGGTCGCGGCATCGCCCAGGCCGAGCGCGCCCATGCGGGCTTTCTCCAGCTCGTAGTGCTTCGATTCGCCGAGGCCCTTCCAGATGGGAGCGCCGGTGGCCATGCCGGCGACCGACGCGCCTGCGCCGGCGGCGGCCAGGCTGCCGGCGCGAGCGCGGATCCTGTCTGCGGTCTGCTGGGCACCGGCTTGCGCGCGTGCACGTGCGTTGTGTGCCTTGAGGCGGGCGTCCTGTTCGGCCAGGGCGCGCGAGGCGTCCCTGGTGGCCGTCCGCAGTTGTTCCTGGTACTGCGCCATGGTCTGTGTGCCGCGCCCGGCGTCCTGCAGGCCTTGGCGCACTTCCACGAGCTGGGCACGCTGCGCCTGGAATTTCCGGGTCAGCCGTTCAGCCTCTGCCGTCGCCTTGCCAAGGTTTTGCGTCAGCCTGGCGCTGGGCGACTCGGCCGCCTGCATCGCCTGGGTGAGGCGACCAACACGCTCGCGGGCCTCACGCAGCGCCGTAACGGTCTCGCGGATGCCGCCGCGCAGCTTGCTAAACTGCTCGGTCAGGCCTTGCGCGCGCTCAAGCGCCTTCATGTGGTCGCGCGTGGCTTTCATCGAGCGGGCCAGCTCGTTGTTGGTCTTCAGCAAGCTGCGGAACGGGCGCGTGGCCCGGTCCACAGCCTGCAGAACGACCTCCAGGCGCAGGCGTCGCGCATCGCTCATTCCTGCGCCTCGCTACGCTCGCGGGCGCGCTCGCGCCATTCCATCAGCTCCATGACGCCCATGGCGTATAGCTCCTCCAGGCGGAAACCGAAAATCACTGCAACGTCGGCTGCGGCGTCTTCGATTCGGTCGGGTAGCCGTCCTCCTTGGCTTCCTTCGGCAGCAAAAAACTCGTCACCTCGCTGGCGAGCTTCACCAAGTCGGCCGGATCCAGCTTGCTCACATCCGCTGTGGTCAGTGTCGGGTGGGTGATGCGCGGGAGCACCGTGTGCAGTGCCGTCACATCCATGCGCATCAGGTCCATGAGGCTCACACCGCGCAGCTCGCCGGAGCCCGGCTTGCGTACGGTGATGACGTCGATCATCTGTTCGCCGCGCTTGATCGGCGAGTCCAGGGTGATGGTGGTGTTCATTTGTTCCATGGTGGTTTTGGCTGTGAGAAGACATGGGAGGCCCTTGTGGGGCGAGCGACCCGCAGCAGGCGGGCCGTGATGCGATTACCGGTGTCAGAGGCCGATGGCTTTGCGCTGCGCGGCCAGGCGGTCTTTGCCGAACACGCGCTCGATGAAGTTCACGTGGTCAATTTCGATCCACTCTTCGCCGTTGACGGTCAGCTTGTAGTAGGTCAGTGCCGACTTGACCTTGAACGGGTCCTTGCTGCCCGCCTTGCCCTTGCCGAAGGTGATTTCGGTGTGACGGCCGCGCACGACGATTTCGACCGAGTCGATTTCGCTGGAGTCTTCGCGCTGATAGGCACCGGCAAAGCGCAGCATCGCGCCATCGACGGTGGTCGTGCCGTACTGCTGCAGGATTTCGCGCATCAAGCCGCCGTACGTGGTTTCCAGCTCGAGCTTGTCGTTGCCAAGGTCGATTTCGACGGGGCCGTTCATGCCGCCGGCGCGGTATTCCTCCACCTTGCGCGTGAGCTTGGGCAGGTCGATTTCTTCCACCTCGCCGGCGTGCGACACGCCATCGGCGAAGACGTTGAAGTGCTTGAGGATGCGGGGAAGTGCCATGTTCGTTCCTTGTCAGATGGGTTGGCGCTGGCCGCTCAAGCCGCCTTCACGGCGTCGGCGAACTGCATCAGGTAGCGGTCGGTGATGCGCTGGCGGAAGGTGAGGTCTTCCAGCGGCGGCACCGGCGTGTAGTCGTAGTCAATGGCCAACTTGCCGGCCTTGAGCGTGTCCTTGTCATTGGCGGTCGGGTCGTACCAGGCCTCGCCGCCAAGCAGATAGCCGTTGCGCACCATGTTGCGCAGCTTCGCGTTGATCTGCTCCAGGATGTCGCGCACGAGAGAGGGCGTCATCGGCTTGTCGATGGCCCACATGTGCGCCTCCGCCATCGTGTCGGCCAGCACCTGGGCCGTGCGTGTGTAGTTCTCGAAGGCGTACAGCTTGTCGCTGCTGCAGGTGCGTGAGCCCCAGAAGCGGAAGCCGTCTTGGCGGATCAGCGTGGTCACGTCGTGCGCGTTGAGATAGCCGGCATCGGTGGCCGGGTTCTGCAGGTCCCAGTACACGTCGCGCGACAGGCCGGTTACCCCATTGACCGGCACGTTGGAGAGCGTTTTGTGCCAGCCGGTCTCGTTGTCGATCTTGGCGCGCAGGCCCACGGCGCGGGCGGTGGCCCACAGCGTCTGCTCGGCGTTGGAGGCGGTGTTCCAGCCGACGAACTCAGGCCACAGCACCATGAGCTCGCGCGCGGCGAAGTTCTGCCGGTACGTGGCGGTCTCTTCCTTGGTGGCGCAGCCGGTCGCGTTCACATAGGCGAAGGCGCGCAGCTTCTGCGCGATGCTGACCAGCTCGGTGGCTACCGGCAGTGTGTCGAGGCCTGGCACCGCGAGGATGCGCGGCGTGACGCCGAGCTGGTTGCGTGCGGCCAGCAGGGCTTTGAGGCCGGTGAAGCGGCCTTCGGCCGTGGTGGTGCCGATGATGTTGGTGTTGGTCTCGCCCTCGGCCTTGCCCTCGGCGACGCGCACGACGACGGTCAGCGGGCTGGTTTGGTCGGCAATGGCTTGCAGCGTGCGCGCCAACGTGCCCTTGGTGCCGGCGCGGCCGATTGCGGCCTGCACGTTGGTCAGCAGAACCGGTTTGTTCAGTGGGAAGGTGGCGATGTCCGCATCATCGGCCGTGCACACGACACCGACCACGGCGGTCTCGATGGTGCGAATGGGGCGGGTGCCTTCGTTGATTTCAACGACGCGTACGCCGTGGTGATAGTCGCTTGGCATGCAGTCTCCAGCAGGTGGATGGGTGTACCTGCAGGATGCTGTGCACGCGCGCGAAAGTCGCGCTGGAACTGTTGTGCAGCGGGCGGCCACAACAACCGCCCGCGCGGAACCTACTCAGTGAGGGACGCCGGCATCTCAGGCCATTCGACGGCATCTGGAAAGCCGGCCTGTTGGGGCACGTCGCGCAGGGCTTTGCGATATCGACGTGCTGCCGAGAGTTTCTCGGTGTCCTCCGCATCCTCCGCCTTCATCACCAGGCGGTCGGCCTCGGCCAGCAGGGCATCCCGCTTGGTGCGCATCTCGGCGCCAAGTACGTGGCGGGTCGCGGCCTCGCCGTGCACGGACCAGAGGCGGGCGATGTCGTCATCGGTGGGCTTGGGTGGATCGGTTGGTATCCACTCCGGAATCCATGCGGGGCCGATCTGTTCCAGCGTGGTGCTGTCCACCGGGTGCGAGACCCAGTAGTCCCGCCAGCGGGCCAGCGTTGGGTAGGCCTGTGCAAGAACATACGCCAGGTGTTCCACGGTCATCATCGGTCAGACTCCTTATTGATTGCGCATCCAGTCGCCATACACGGTGATGGCGTTTGCGGTGCCATTGCCCGGCCCCGTTAGGCCCACGACAACCCATGGGTGAGGAAGTACCGGGTTGCCGGAGATCACTCCGAACGATTGCGTGGCTCCGGCACGTTGGCATTGCGCCCCGACGGCGGCTTTGCCGTTGTTCAGGTTGGTGAGGTAGGTGGACAGCCATTGCCCGGCCCACGGCATGTACACGTTGCCGTCGCCCGACAGGGCGCCGCCGGCGCCGACATACAACATGCCTTGAATAGCGATGTCGCCGTTGCCGTTAAAGGTGAAAGCATTTGCCCGGCCGCCAACGTGCATCGACAGCACAGGGACAGAGCCATTGCTGCCGCCGGCATAACAATCGATCGCCGCCAAATGCCTGGCGCCCCATTGGGTCCAGCGCAGGCCCATGTACGCCGCCTGGTTGTTCGGGCAGTCGATCTGCAGCGCAGGGGCGCGCGTGGCCGACCATTCGCCATGTGAGCCGCCAATGCTGTCCGCACCGACCGGCGAAACCGTGAGTGCTGTGCGGCCGTAACCAGCGCTGAAATTGAAGCCCTTGTTGGCGTTGAGCGGTCCACCTTCGGCCGTCAGCGGATTGACCAGGTTCTTTGTGTCGTACGGCGTGGCCCCGTTGAACGTGGGGCGAGCGGTAAAGCTCGCCTGACCGCTCGCGTAGTTGATGACCAGCGGCGTGTCTTTGTGGCTGCCGTCAGCGTTGTACGTGTTGAAGACCAGGTTGCCCGATGCGCTGACCGCGTACAGGCGCCAGGCCGGCGAATCGCCGCCGAACTCCAAGAAGCCCTTTCCGTCGTTGTTGTAGGCAGGGAGGCTGACGTTGGTTCGCGTCTTGAAGCCGTTGCCCGTGACGCTGCCGGCCAGGGCTGCATTCCCAGAACCATCGACCTGGAGCATTCGCAGGTAGGTGGAGAAGTCGCCGGCGGCGGCAGTATTGCGATCGAGCACGAAGCTGCGGCCAGCAGCCACCATCCGGAAACGCCCCGCCGTCACAGGTTCTACCGCGTCGGTGAACTGCAGCTCGCCCGCCGGGCCTTTCACGTTGACGGGACCGGTGACATCGCCGCCGCTGGATGGCACTGCCGCTTCGGCTGTTTTGAGGGCACGGGCGGCCGTGTCCTTGGCGTCCTTGACTGCCGCCGGCGTGGCGTAGCGCTCGTCGGCCTGGCCGAGGGGGACGGCATGCTCGACGGCCGCAGCGCTTGCCACCGCGAAGGCCTGTTTGTTGGACCCGGCCAGGTCGGCTTTCTTGGTGAGCTGTGCGGCGAGCTTCTTGGGGGTCACGGCCTTGGCGTCGTCTTTGCCGGCCACGACTTCCGGATCGGTGGCGAGCTGCACGATGCCTGTACGGCTCTCCGTGCTCGTCCGGGCGGCCAGCGCAGCAGGCGTGACCGCGCGCAGCTTGTCGGTGCCATCCTGCGTTTCCTGGTCGGTGGCCAGCTCCACCACGCCCACGCGTTCAGTGGTCGCTGGCGGGTTCGTGAAGTTGGTCTCGCCAACGGTGAGCGCCGTCACGTCCAGCGACTTGAACACCACGTCGACGGCCAGCAGCAGGATGGCCACTGGCGACTTCTCCATGATGGGCGCAGCCTGGCAGTACGTGCCGAGCAGCACGCCGTTATCCAGATAGAGCCCAAAGCCGTACAGCTTGAACTGGTCGGCGCCATCGTCTCGGATCGTGACGTGGATGGTGTCCGGGGCGATGTTCTCGCCGGCGATGGTGGAGACCCGCTTGAGCTCGCTCGGCAGTACCTGGAGGGCTGGGGAGAAGTCGAACGGTGCGGTTGCAAAGCCGACCTGTACGACCTTGCGCGCGTTGGTGCCGGTGTGGTCGCCAGCAATGAGCGCCGCGCGGCCGGCGTCGGTGATATTGAGGGTCGTTCCTGCCATGTCAGGCGTCCGTGAGTGAGAGGCGAACAAAGAGGGCAGGGCGGATCGCTACGGCAACGCCGAGTCCCCCCCGCCGGTTAAACCCTTGGGTGAAGGTGTAGTGGGCACGCACCGGCTTCGTGCGGTCGATCTCGGCCACGATGTCCGCCACAAAATCGGCTGTTGATGGGATGTCGTCGCGCTCGCTCACCGTCATCACCAGCTCGAAGGTGTGCGGCGGCCCCTTCGGCTCGATCTGCCACCACTCGCGCAGCGCGATGTTGGCGCCGAAGGACGCCACGACCTCGCGCACCGCAGCGGCCGTGCCCTTCTTGCGAGCGATCGAAATGGCCGCGCGCACACGGGCACGCTTGACCTGGTCGGGCCAGTAGTCCTTCCAGGCGTCGATTCCCAGGTGCCACGCCAGCCACGGCAGCAGGTGCGCGGGGATCGTGTCCGGATCAATCAGCGAGCGCAGCGGCAGCGGTAGATCGCTGATGGTGCCCGCCACGGCCGTGGCGTTGCGCTCCAGCTCTGTGGCGTTGGGTGGCAACAGGCTACGCACGCTGGGCTCCCGATTTGACGTCGACGCCAATGCAATAGGGGGCTTGGGTCAGATCGGCGCGAATGTCGTCTGCGGGGTACTGCAGGTCCACGCGCTCGACGCCTGCCACGTGCAACGCAGCATCCAGGCCCGAGCGGGCCACCACGCGGCCCAGGCGGTGGCAGACCTCCACGTAGATCGCCAGGCGCCTGCGCGCTTCGGCCACCACGACGCTGGAATCGGGGCCAGGGAAGAGGTGGAGAATCGCCACAACGTCATAGGGCAGGATCGCCGCCGATTGCACCGTCACGAAGTCCGTCAGGGGACGGACGTCATCTGAACGCAGGGCGGCCTCGACCTTCGCCAACAGGTCAGCCGGGGCCGTACCGTCGCCCTCGCGCGAAAGGACCGTGACACAGACCTCGCCAGGCGTGGGGCTGGTGGCCGAGGCGTCCAGCACGCGGCCGTCTGCATCACGCGCATGCGAGCGGTAGGCACCCTCCGGGCCGGCGACAGAGAACGACTGCGGCGCGAGCTGCACGCGCTGGCGCAGGTCGGCATCGCTCTCCATCATGGCCGGCGTGCCGGCGATCGGGTCTGCGGGCTTGATGACCAGGCGGAACACGCCGAATAGCGCCGCAATGTGCTCCAGGTCTGCACCCTGCGCATAGGCCAGCATCACCGCGCGTGCGGCCTCATTGATGCGCTGGCGCAGCAACAGCTCGCGGTACGCCGATTCCTCCAGGAACTTGGTCAGCGGTTCGGATTCGAGCGCCAGCACGGCGGCCACATCGGCCTGCTTGTCAGCGGGGTAGCGTGCGACAAGCGCCGCCTTGCGCTGGGCAAGGATGGTCTCGTAGTCCAATGCCTCCACCACGTTCGGCGGCGGCAGTTGCGACAGGTCGATGAGAGCGCCCATGGTCAACCTCCCAGCGGGATGCTGAGCGCACCCAATGACTCGCGGCGCGGCCCGTCGATTCGCTCGGCTTCCACATCGAGCACGGGCTTACCGCCGGCATCGATCCAGAAGCGCACGGAGCTCACGCGCACGCGCGGCTCCCAGCGCACGATCGCCGTTACGGCCGCCGACATGGTGCGCAGGCGTGTGGCTGGGTTCAGCGGCTGGTCGATGAGGTCAGGCACCTGCGAGCCATAGTCGCGGCGCATGACACGCGAACCGATGGGTGTGGACAGGATGTCGCGCATCGACTGTGCGATATGCGCGGCGCTCTCTAGCGCGCGGCCGGTGGTGGCGTTCATACCGGTCATCGCGTGCCCTCGGTCCAGGCGTCGCCGGGCTTGATGCCACCGTGGCCGTGGTTGTCGAGCACGACGCCGTTGGACGACAGCTTGCCGCCCTGGTGGGTGACGTCGCCCTTGATGACGTTGCCGTTGTCGCCGCCCTGGCCGGCAATGCCGTTCATGAACGAGAGCAAGCCTTTGACCGTCACCGAGCCATCGAAGGTGGTGTCCGGGCACTTCACCAGCACGCTGGTGGCGGCCTCCAGGAATACTGTCTTGACGCCCTGGACGCTGAGCATGCCGGCGCTGTGGTCGTACTTCACCAGCGCGCCATCTGGGTACAGCGTGAGGGTTTCGTTCGGCGCGTGGCTGGGCACATCGTTGGCGTCCGATGGGATGGCGCACAAGACGATGCCGTTGGCCGGGTCACCGCTCGGGCACAGCAACACAACCTGTTCGCCTTTGCTGGGCGGGTTCCAGGTGCGGGTGCCGCCGGCGCGACGCTCGCACCAGGGCAACCAGGTAGTGGTGATACCGCCGGCGGAGACACGAACGGCCGGCGGCGCGCTGTGGCGCACGTCGGCCACGGTGCCGATGCGGATTAGGTTTTCGAGGAGGCGGGCGAGTTCTGCGAGGTCCATGCCTGCAGAGTGCCGTGCGCGCGCGTGTGGGTCACGCTGTGGTTGTTGTAGTGCTGTGAGCTACAACACCAAAGATCAGACTTCAGCCGCGAGGGCTAGTCTGCAGCATTGATGAGACGTGCCAACTCGGAGGTTCGAATTCTAGCCGCGATGTTCGCGTCGGTAAGGGTCCAAAGATCGTGTTGAGTAGCGCGACTGAATCGAGTCGGTTGGTCCGCAACGTCCATTTGCATGGTGGTGGCGGCCCACACACCAAGACATCTTCCGTCCTTCACCGCCTTTTGAAAGTAGCTGCGATGGCGATCAATGAAGGCGAGGTTGAACGAATGCAACATGCTCATGCCTTCTTCTGCGTTCTCGACTCGCAGAATTCGTCCACCAGGTATCAGGTCATCAAGATTGAAGGCGACCATACCGACGCCGGAATATGGCTTTAGTTGAGCGAGTCCTTTTGAGAATTGCTTCTCAACCGACTCCTCCGAATAGACCTTCTTGCATGCGATGCCGACGTCTCCGAGCATGTCAGGGAGGGGGATTTCAAGGTCGGGAGGGTCCTTGAAAGTCGTGGTCACCCCTCGAAGTCGAAGAAACTCCCGCAACGACAATTCCCACAAGGCGTCTTTGCCCTGCGAGGAATGGCGTTGCGAAAGACGCATATCGCTTTTTGCTATCCGGCGAATTGCTTGATGCGAACCACGCTCGTCAATCGCCCCGAGGATTGCGTCCGCTATCCACGCTGCCTCGTCTGTCGCGCAGAGTGTCAAGACGTCCTCGCTGTCGTCTTGTGCGATCCAAGCTCTGTTGAGCCGGTCCGCCTTGGCGAACAGTTGGCTCAATGCGCTATTTGGCTTGATCGTCAATCCGATGTCGGCAAGAGCACGCCGGCATGCGTCGATGCGAGCTGCGATCTCTGCATACGTGGAAACACGATCAGAGTGCGAAACGTCGCGAAGCCGGAGGAGGGAGGGAATCGAGAGAGTTGCCATTGGCGTCCTGATCAACCGCTGCTTTGCATGCCACCTCATTGCATTTGAATAGCTTCTAAGCACCCAGTTCCGATGTCTGTGCACCGGCACGGTTGTATGCGGCACAAGTGTCTGCAAATGGGCACCGGAAGCGATCGTCTTTATCGAACCAATTGCGGGCAATGCAGGTGCCACTATCGAAGGTGATCGGTGGCGTAGATGGCAGTTTTCTCATGTAGATGCGGCTGGAGAAGATGCCGCAGACTTCGTCGACGACCTGGGGCTTGAGCTGTCCGTTCAGATGGGTGAAAACCTGGGTCAGGAACGCATCAACGCTCTTGCACAGGCTGATTGCATGCTCAATGACATGGTCAATGACGAGAGGCTTCCCCGCTTTCTCGATGTCATTGTGCATGTAGTAAATTTCCTTGGTTGCCCGGTCGATATGGCAAGTCCCAATGTTGCGGTGGGTGAGCGCATCTCTAAGGAACAGCAGGTCGGCGTACCACTCCGCGTCAAGAATTGCTCGTCTAAGTGGCGCGGGAAAATCGGTACTGATCGTCCCCTCAGTGACAGCGCGAAACAGTTTGCGGGTCGATTTTGTCGGCATGCCTTTGCAGCCTTGATTCGTTGCAACAATGACGAACCGGGCGCAGTCAATCGAGGAGTACAGCTCGGTAAAGACTTCCTCGATCACCGCCGAAAATTCCTCGGCATTCACCGCAGGGGTGTAGCCCTGCGTATTTATCTGGTGAAGATCAATCTCCAGCTGTGGCGCCAGTCTGCCTGCCAAACTGAGCAAAACGTGCGCTTTACGGAAATGGCTGGTCACTCCTCGCAAGGCCTTCTCGTCCTCCGACTTCAATTGATACGTACCGGCGTAGAACTTCTTGAAGTAGTCGACTTCTTTCCATTGTTCCGGTGCAAACGTACGGAGAAATACTGTGGGGGGAGCGATACTCATAGCGCACCATGGCTGATCTCTGTGTGGGCGATCTTAGACGACAAGTTGAGCTAGCACCAATTCAGTGAGCGCCCCTACATCGCCATCATCGAAACCCAGCAGTTCGCGCTCGGGATACTTGGTCATCAAGCCATTCTTGCTAACTCGATCGCGGAGCCCGAAGTGGTGGACTGTCGCGATGCGCAACGCGGTGCCGGCGAAGGTGATGGCGGCCACGTTTGGGTCTGTCTCGATGCGCATGTAACGCGCCATCCGCAGACGCGTGAACATCTTGCGACGGATGCCACCGCGCTTGTGCCGCAGTTGCGGCTTGCGCGGCTCGTATGGCGTGCCGTCCGGGTTGCGCTGCGCGGCAATGCGCGCTGACTGCCGGCGGCGCAGCTCCACGGCAACTTCCCGCGCCAGCGCCCGGCGCTGCGGCGCTTCCAGCTTGGCAAGCAATCCGGCCAGGTAGGCGTCGAGCTCGTGTAGACCGCTCACGCAGGCCTCCAGGTCGCCGGGTCGTCGTTCTCGTTGATCGGCTCGGGGTGGTGCTCCACCTGGTAGCCGTGGCCTGCCACGGTCACCGTGACCCGTTCCGTGAGCTGCAGCTTGATGGAGATGTCGACCGCCTCATGGCTGAGGATCTCCGCCTCAAACTTGAAAGCATCCAGCCGCTTGTCTGGGTCGGTGAAGGCGTCGGGCTGGTTGGTGCGCAGCCAGGCCAGGGTGGGCACGACGATCGTGTCGGAGCTGTGCGGGTAGTCAGTGACAATCAGCGTGAGCGTGTACTGATACTCGAACCCCAGCGAGCGCGCGCCGGTTCCGACCACGCGGCCCTCATCCACAAACACGTGCAGCGCGTCCGGGTGGGCGGCCAGGTGCGGCACGGCCACCGTCAACGCCTCGCGCAGGCTGGTGGCCTTCATCATGGCGCGGTACCCTCACCAATGATCGTCACGCCCTGGTCGCGCAACGCCTGCTGCAGCGTGCTCAATTGCTCGCTGTTGGCGTGGCTGTCGGTGTAGTTGCCGGTGACGGTGCTGGCGACGGCAGAGAGCGCAATGCCCGAGGCGGCCGCATCAACATCTCCGGCACCTGAATCTGGCACTGTGCCGGCGGCTGCGGCGTCGTGCAGGCGCACAAAGCCGCGAGGAACGACACAGGCAGCGTCAGCTTGAGCAGGGACATAACGGGGCACCTCCTTGATGATCGTGTCGCCCTTGAGGCGGATAACGCGCTCACGGTCCACGTACTGCGTGACGGTGACTGTTGCGGCCTTGGCGTTCCGAAGTTGGTCGTGCAGTTTCTCGTTAGCGTCTTCGGCCTCTTCAGCTCGCGCAACGGCTGAGTTGTACTGGTGGCCCACCCACAACCCGATGAGCGTGCCCAGCAGCGCCAGCAACGGTAGGACGCGGTTCATGCCGCCACCTGTTCGTCGGCCTGGTAGCGCTCGAATGCCCGCTCCATCTTCACATCGTGCAGGTTGGTCTTGTAGGCCGGGCCGTTGTAGCCGGCAGAGAACGCGGCCCACTTCCTGCCGGCGAGCGCCTTCTGCAGCGCAGGATCCGCAGCAATGAAACGCACGAACGCCTCGAGCTGCGCGGCCTCGCTGGTCCGCATGGCCGTAGCGAACTCCTGCACATCGCGGTACTCCAGGCGTCGGGCGTGGTAACCCATGATCTGGAACAGGCCCCAGCTCGCGGACGAGAGGGCGCAGGTTTCGTCAATCTGGATGGCTTGGGCCAGGCGCATGTACTCGCCGGCCTTGCCGACATAACCGCCGCGGACCTTGTTGACCACGTTCGGAAACTGGAGCGCCAGCGCGTCGGCGTCCTTGCCGGCCTTCTTGAGCTGGTCGTACATCACGTGACGCTCAAACAGGATCACCGGCCGGCCATCAGCCAGGAAGCCGCTGCCGAGACTTTCTACCTCGTTGACGGCGCGCACAGCGGCCAGGGGCACCTTGAGCGTATCTGCCGCCGCTTGCAGGTCGGCAGCCGTCAAGTGGCGCGGGCTGCGTAAGCCAGACTGCAGAGCGGCCACCGTCTTGGGGCCGGCGATGCCATCGACTACCAGGCCAAAGCGCTGTTGCACGGCGCGCACGGCTGCTGCTGTGTCGGGGCAGTAGACGCACGAATCAGGGGCGTTGAAGCCGGCGGCGATCAGCAGGCGCTGCAGCTCGTGCACCTCCGCCCCAATCATGCCTTCACGCAGGATGCTCACGTAGACCTCCGGAGAAAACGGACAAACCGGGACTGGTCGGGGCCGCCCATGCGGAAGAGCTCGACCACGTTGCCGCGCACGGCAAAGACTGCGATACACAGCACAGCGGTGATGCCGTTCTGTGCTGCCAAGGCCCAGTCGTAGCGGCCGAACAGCACGCCAATCGTGACGGCACCAGTCAGCACAACCAGGCAGTAGGCCAGGCGTGCGGCCCACGGGCGATGCGCGGCGCCGTCACGCTTGAACAGCAGCAGGCGCAGGGCGATGAGCGCGCAGAGCGCCGCCTGCACGATGAACAGAGCTTTCATGGTTGGTTGCCTCCCTTGTCGCCGTTGCCCGGCATGCCCTTGAAGATCGCGCCCAGGCGGTCGCCGTTGTCGGCCAGGCGGATGAGCGCCAGCAGCAGCTTCACCACGACGGCGGACGCCACCAGCGCGCCCACGGCCTGGCTGACTTCGGTGTTGGTGGGCAGTGCTTTGGCGATCAGCGCGGCGGCCAGCGGTGCCGACAGCAGGCCGGCCACGATCGACGCAACCAGGAAGCCCAGCTTCTTCACGGTGCCGAGCTCGCCGCTGTTCAGCACGAACACGGCCGCGCCAGCGAACGCACCAAGCACGGCGCCCGGGTCGACGCCAGGCAGAAAGATGGACAGCGCGCCGACGCTCGTCACAGCGAGCGTGGCGGTGGTGCTGGTGGAAATGGGTTCAGCCATAGGGGTTCCTTGGGTTCAGTCCCAGAGCTGGACCATGGGCACGGCCGGCTGCGGGGAAATGTCGGGCATGTCGAGCTCGGTGCCATGCGGCAGGACCGGCCCGAGGTCGGCAATGCCCGGGTTGGCCAACAGGACGGCTTCGGTGACGCCTGCCGTGCGGCCGTAGACCCGCAGGCAGATGGCGTCCACGGTGTCACCCTGGAGGGCCCGTAAGCGCATCAGATGAGCTCCACGGTCGTGCGGGCGACGCCCATCAGGTCACTGATCGCCCAGCGCGCGTCGCGGCGCAGATCGTCCACGCCCAGGTTCTCCGCGTCGGCCTTTCGGTCGCCGGCGGCCGTGGCGTCGATGGTTCGGTACCGCTCGATCAGCCAGGCGGCCGCCATGCAGTGGACCGCGCGGTGGTAGCGGTGCAGGTGTGCGCTCTTGCCGTCGATCTTCGGCGCCGGCACATCGGCCAGGGTCAACCGGCCGAATGCCACTTGCGCCGTCTTCCAGGCCTCCAGCTCGGCATTGACCGAGATGACAGCTTCCACCAGCGAAGCGCGCAGGCGTTGCGGCGTGACGGTGCCATCCAGGCGCATGGCCGCGTATGCCTGGTCGACGTCGATATTGGGGAAGAAACCGTCGTTGATGACAGGCGCGCCGCCAGGCTGTGCCGGCGCGGGTACGGGTGCGGCTGCAATGAAAGAAGACATGGGTTCAGTTGGCTGGGAGGCGGTGGACGGGGCGAGACTTCGCGGCACGCCGGAAGACTGCCCCGTGCCGCCTGATGCGCGGGGTCACGCTCGGTGTCAGCGCTTCCCGTCGCCCTCCTGGGCGCCGGGCGGGGCTGCGTTCTTGATCTCGCGCTCGATGCGCTCGATGTCCTTCTTCACGCCGGATTTGTCGTGCAGCTCCAGCGCGCGGCGGAGGTGCGCAAGCGCCTGTGTCTGCAGCTCGCGGAAGGTGGCCGCGTCCATGCCGGTGCCAGCCTGGCTGATCGCATAGCCCAGAGCCTTGTGCAGCTTGGCGCGTACCTCGTCGGGCATGTCTTCATCGCTCACCAGGGCTTCCAGCTCCACCAGCGCGCCCACATCTTCTGGGCGAATTGCATCGGGCGCCTTGAGCACCAGGTTCGCGAACTCTTCCGCGATCAGGCATGCCGTCGTCCGCTGGTACTGATCCGGCATGGACAGCTTGTGGCGGATGGCATAGGCGGCCATGGGCAGGGCAGCAGCGAAGTCGCCCGCGTCGATGTGCCAGACCATGACGGTCATGAAGACTTCGTCTTGCACGCCGCTGTCGGCCTCCAAGACGCCGGCCACCCAGGCGGCGTACTCGGGCAGCATCTTGCGTTTGGCCTCGGCCTTGCGCTCGACTGACTGCACTTGCTTGAGCGCGCGCTTGTGCTCGCCGAGCTGCGCGAGCATGAGCTCGTAGCCCGTTGCGTGTCGCAGCGGGTTGGCGTCCTGCTGGGCCTGCGCCGCGAGGGCGGCGGAGGCCCGCAAGAAATGGTTGCGGGCCGGGCTGCTCATTACGCGGCCAACGTGATGTTCTCGACCAGCGCGGCGCAGCCGAGTTCTTCCAGCACGTAGTCGTCGTTGCTCGACTCGTAGTTCTCAATGCGATCGCGCTTGGCGTTGTCCACGATCGTGCGACGGCGGCTGCCTTCCTGGAAGTAGATCGAGAGGTTGTCCAGACGCGTCACCAACAGACCATTGGCCGGGAAGTAGGGGACGCGTACCGCCGGCAGATTGCCGATGCGCTTCTGGCTGACGATCATGTCGACGGCCATTGCGTCGGTGGGGCGGTTCGTCTGGTTGATGATGGGGAAGTACTTGTCGGCCAACAACTGGCGACCGCACACCACAACCAGCTCCGGATCTTCGGCGTACCACGGGTCAATCATGTGGTTCGTCACGTCGTAGACCAGGGCGTCCAGATTGGCGTAGTCGCCGCCCGCGCCACCGATGACGATCTTCCCGGCGGTCTTGCCGTCCTTCATGACGCGCTGCGGCGCCTGCTCGCGCATCTCCTGCAGCCAACCCTTGTTGACGTCCTGCAGCATCGGATTGGCGGCACGGTCGGAAGTCGGTGCGCGCTTCACCCCGTGGAAGCCGATCATGATGCGGTCCAGTGCCTGGCGCCGAATGATGGCGTCGCGGATGCGCGTCTGGAAGTCCGGGAATTTGGCCCAAGCGTCCAGCTTCGTGTAGGTGATGTGGGTGTCCGAGTTGGTCTGGTCGCAGCGATAGCGGCGGCCATCCAGCGTGGAGATGTCCGATGTCTGACGGTCCTGCTTGGTCGTGTCGGTCGTGCTTGCCACCGGCCCCGAGACGCCCAGGCCGACTTTCTCGCCTTCTTGCTCGGTCACACCGTGGATGTTGATCTTCTGCAGGAACTCGCTCGATTCCTGGATCTTGTCTTCCAGGCGTTGTTGCACGGTCGGCTCGACCGAAAACTTCACGTCGACGCGGTCGACGCCGTTCAGCTTGGCGACTTCGGCCGTATAGGCGTCGAAGAGGCGGCGGGTGTTGTTACGCATGTGATGACTCCGGTGTGTGGTCTTGGGGTGGTGCGGGGTCCGGTGGCCGGATCAGCAGTCAGTCTTGATGGCGGCCGCGCTGTCGCCGCCTGTGGCCGGCGGGCGCGAGGTGAAGGCCTGCGTGCTCTCCAGGCCGCCCTTCAAGGTGTTGAAGGCCTGGTCGCGCTGCTCGCCTTGCGTCTTGAGTGCGGCGAGTTGGTCGTTGATGCTCTTGAAGCCGGTGACAACCTGTTCGCCCATGGTCTGCACCTGTGCGGCGACAGTCTGAATCGCTTCCTCTGTGTCAGCGAAGCGCGCTTCGGTGTTGGCGTCTGTCTTGTCCTGCTTGGTGAACAGTCGCTTGATCGACTCGGCGAACCCGTTGGGCTGAGTCACGGCGGAGTAGGCGGTGGCCGGTGCCGGTGAGAAGTCCCAATCCACTTCCACCGCTTCGGTGATTAGGTTGCCGGGGCTCTGCTTGCGGGCGGCCAGTGGGTTCACCTTGGCGGTAGCGCTGAACTGGAGCACTTCACAGCCCAGGCTGGCGGGGTTGTCTGTGACAGCCAGTCCGACGAGGTACGCCTCGTTTGTGTCGGCAAACTGCGGCTGAATCTCCATCGATGAGTAGATTTTCTGGCGGGCCTTGGTGAGGGCCACCAAATCGGAGGTTGGGTCGAGCTGTGCGAACAGGGCAAGCTTCTTCTTGCCAGCCAGATCGATCTCTTCAGTCTTCAGCGCGATCACGTCGCCGTATGCCTTGAATGGGCCGTCCGGCGTGTATCCACGGATGTGTTCCATGTTGATGCGCGCGCCGTATACCTTCGGGTCGTAGTTCTTCGCCATCTGCAGGAGGTCTGCGCGTTCAATAACGCGGCCGTCGCTCGTCGCGCCTTCGGTCGCAATGCGGAAAAACTTGTCGGTCTTTACGGCCATGGGTTCCTCTGTGGTCAGTGGTTCGGTGGTGATGCCATCTTCTGCGCTGGGGGTCGCGCGGACAACGCGTTGATGTTGTGGAAACCCGCGCCACAACAGGCGCCGCGTGGCACGCGCGCGCGCGGCCGGTAGCGTTGCGGCATGACTACGCTGCCGCCCATTGCCTCCCTCACGATCGACCCGGAAAAGGACCCGCGACGCATCGCACGTACCCTGTACTGGCAGGGCTATCGCGTCGCGCGCATCGCCGAAATGCTCGGCGTCAAGGCGGTAACGATCCACAGTTGGAAGCGCCGCGACGGGTGGGCGGACACGACACCTGATGAGCGCGTTGCGTTGACGATCGAAGAGCGCTTGATGCGCCTGGTGGCGAAGGAGCAGAAGGAAGGGCGCGACTTCAAAGAGATCGACCTGCTGAACCGTCAGCTCAACAGCGTGGCGCGGCGCGAGCGCTACCGCGACGGCGGCAACGAGACCGACCTCAACCCGAAGGTGGCGAATCGCAACGCGGGGCCACGCAAGAAGGCCGAGCGTAATGCCGTCAGCCCGGATGAGCAGAGGCAGCTCGTTGAGGCCTTCCGCGATTCATTGTTCGGCTATCAGGAGGTGTGGCACCGCGCCGGCCAGGCAGAGCGGATCCGCAACATCCTCAAGTCGCGGCAGATCGGCGCGACTTGGTACTTCGCACGTGAAGCCTTCATTGATGCGCTGACGACGGGGCGCAATCAGATTTTTCTTTCGGCCAGCAAGGCGCAGGCGCACGTCTTCAAGCAATACATGGTGCAGTTCGCCAAGGACGCTGCCGGCGTGGAGCTGAAAGGCGACCCGATGGTGTTGCCCAATGGCGCCACGCTGTACTTCCTGGGCACGAACGCGCGCACCGCGCAGAGCTACCACGGCAACCTGTATTTCGACGAGTACTTCTGGGTGCCGCGCTTCCAGGAGCTGCGTAAGGTCGCCTCCGGCATGGCGATCCACAAGCACTGGCGGCAGACGTATTTTTCGACGCCCTCCAGCCTGGCGCACGAGGCCTACCCGTTCTGGTCAGGGACGCTGTTCAATCGCGGCAAGCCGAAGGACAAGCAGATCAAGATCGACGTGAGCCACGCCGCGTTGCGCGATGGCATGCGCTGCGCAGACGGCCAGTGGCGACAGATCGTGACGGTGGAGGACGCGCTGCGCGGCGGCTGCAACCTGTTCGACCTCGATCAGTTGCTTCGCGAATACAGCGACCTCGACTACGCCAACTTGCTCATGTGCGAGTTTGTGGACGACACGGCGTCGGTCTTCCCGCTCTCGATGCTCATGCGCGGGATGGTTGATAGCTGGGAGGTGTGGCCGGACTTCCGGCCGTTCGCGCCGCGCCCATTCGGTGCGCGCGAGGTGTGGGTCGGCTATGACCCGAACGGTGGGGGCGGCGACAGCGCCGCGCTGGTGGTGGTCGCGCCGCCGGCGGTCGCGGGCGGAAAGTTCCGCGTCCTCGAGCGCCACCAGTTCCGTGGCATCGACTACGAAGAGCAGGCCACGGCCATCCTGCGCGTGTGCGAGCGATACAACGTTGCCTTCATCGGCATCGACCGCACCGGCATTGGCGACGCCGTGTACCAGCTCGTCACGAAGTCGCGGCCGGACGCGCGTGGCTACACGTACTCGGTGGAGGTGAAGATCCGCCTCGTGCTGAAGGCCTTCGATGTCATCAGCAAAGGCCGCCTGGAATTCGACGCCGGCTGGACCGACTTTGCCGCGTCCTTCATGTCCATCAAGAAAACCGTCACCGCTTCCGGTGGCCGCGTCACCTACCAGGCGGGCCGATCGGAAGAGACCAGCCACGCTGATATGGCGTGGGCCTGCATGCATGCGCTTTCGCACGAACCACTCGAAGGCGCCACATCCACCAATTCAAGCATCCTGGAGTTCTCATGAGTCGAAACAAGAATCGCCGCGGCGCTGGCGCCAACACGGCACACGTCCGGAATGCCAAGGCGCGGGCATCGGAAGCGCGACACACCGATCGCGCTCCTCGGGCCGAGGCGTTTTCGTTTGGCGACCCGATAGAAGTGCTCGACCGCCGCGAGCTGTTGGACTACGTGGAGTGTATGCGGGTGGGCAAGTGGTTCGAGCCGCCGATGCCGCTCGATGGCCTAGCGCGCTCGTTCCGCGCGGCCGCGCACCACAGCTCCGCCATCTTCGTGAAGCGCAACATCCTAGTGAGCACGTTCGTTCCGCACCTGCTGCTGTCGCGCCAAGCCTTTGAACGGTTCGTGCTCGACTGGCAGGTGTTCGGAAACGCGTACCTGGAGAACCGCGTCAGCCGGGCCGGCACCAGCACGGGGCTGCAGCCGGCGTTGGCCAAGTACATGCGGCGAGGGCTGGATCTTTCGACCTACTACTTCGTGCAGAACTGGCAGCAGCCGCATGAGTTCGCACCCGGCACCATCTTTCACCTGCAGGAGCCGGACATCAACCAGGAGGTGTACGGCTTGCCGGAATACCTCTCGGCGCTCAACGCCACGTGGCTGAATGAATCTGCCACGCTGTTTCGTCGGCGCTATTACAAGAACGGATCGCACGCGGGCTTCATCCTGTACATGACCGACGCGGCGCACAGCCAGGACGATGTGAACAAGCTGCGTGAGGCGATGAAGAGCGCGAAGGGGCCGGGCAATTTCCGCAACCTGTTCATGTACGCGCCCAACGGCAAGAAGGACGGGATTCAACTCTTGCCGGTGTCGGAGGTGGCCGCGAAAGACGAGTTCTGGAACATCAAGAACGTGACGCGCGACGACCAGCTTGCCGCACACCGAGTGCCGCCGCAACTCATGGGGATCATTCCGTCGAACACCGGCGGCTTCGGGGACGTGGAGAAGGCAGCCAAGGTGTTTGCGCGCAATGAGGTGAAGCCGCTACAGGACCGGTTGCTGGCAATCAACGATTGGGTGGGGGAGGAGGTGGTGCGATTTGCACCGTACACGCTGGACGGGACTCAGCCCGCCGCAGCGTGAGCTCTTCAAGGGCCGGACTCTAGTACGCCTTGACCTCGACAATCTTTGCGCTGGCCACGTCCCTGTATGGCGACATGGCTTCGAAGCGCCACGACTGCCCGGGTTCGAGCGCCGTTGTGCTCGCCATGGTAATGCCCAGTTGTGAGCCTGCGGCATCAAGGAGCGCAAAGGTGATGAAGATTTGGCGAGTCTTCTGGCCGGTTTTGTTGTGCAGGACGCCTTGCACTGCCGGGAGGCCTGCCGGAGTCATGACCAGCGTCATGTCCGTAACGGGAAGGTTGGCAACCTGTGCGTGCGCGCTGCAGAGCGACGTTGCTGCTGCAATGGCCACGATGGCGTGTTGATAACGCATGTCCTATTCCTTTAGAAAGGGGTGAGGGGAACAATGGATCGCTGTTCGCCGTGACAGGCTCAAAAATCTGCGTAGCGCTGACCGCGAGCGGCGGAGAGGGTTTAGCGAATCTCGGGCGGAACGGTCAGGTGTCTCTTTCCCAAAAATAGCCGCCTACGATTGGCGAATCCGCTCGATTATTTGCTCAGGATGCGCAATCAAGAAGGGTTCGCCGAGCGTTTCGATCATGCTTTCATGGAGATGCTGCCTAGCATCCTCTCTACCAATCACGAGCGAGTTCTCGCCTGGCCAATAGAGCGCGGAGTGCGTTGCCTGAAGAATCATCAGCAACGACTCATAGAACCGAATGTTGCCCGCTGGGCCTGCAGCCATGAATCCGCCAGTCCGCTCACCAGTTGCGTCCACCGAGATATACAAGTCCGAACTATCCTGCACCAACACGGGGTATTCACGTCCATCCATAACGATGGTTTTCGGCATGTCTGGAGGCTGCTCGGCTTCATACTCCACTCGCCAGAATAAAGAGCCGTCTGCACTAACCTCCCGAAGCTTGATTGCCGCACCGAACGCCGATTCCAACAAGGACATCGGGATCAGTTCAGCAGGCTCGCCACGGTCATAGCTGTTGAGAAAAACTTCAAAGCCCATGGTCACAAGTCCATGAGACGAGGCAGCAGGTCTTGGTCCACTAGGCGGACCTCGATCTTGTTTGCGATCGCCACGTGCTCGGGATTGTCGGACGAGAACGGCTCGTCTGCCACGCTCACGATGATGGTGCCGGTCTGCTTCTTCTTCTCGCCGAGCACCGGGATCAGCGCGCCGGCTTCGGGCACTTCCTGCGCCGTCAGCACTTGCGGTAAGTACAGCATCCAGCCAACGCCTGGGCGATCCGGGAACACCTGCTGCATGGTGCCGTACTTGTAGGGATGGACCTCAAGAGTCATCGCAGGCCAGATTTCCAGAAGGCTCAAGACAAGCGGTAACACGAGTTCTTTGTTGCTGAATGAGTCTATGCGTTTGGTGCTCAGATTGAACGTACAGCGGAACGGCTTCGATGCCGTGGTGAGCGAACTCGTAAAGAGCGCTCCTCCAGTTCCCTCGGTGCCATTCCATACAGCTGCCTCACGCCATCCTGGTAACTCCTTTTCTTGATTCTGTGCTTTCAAGATAGACACTGCGGCTTGCGTTGGGCCCGTCTCATCGAATGCCTTGTTAAGGAGGGAGTGCTCCGGAGTATCGGCAGGCGGGTACCAACCGTGGAGTGGGAGGCCAAGCGGCTCGAGCAACTTGGCAACTCGCCACAGATCTTGGAGTTGCTGTGACTCTGTCGGCAGCACTTGCTGGTCAAGACGGAACGTTGATGTGATTTCCATGGTTACGGCTGGAGTAGAGTGGCAGCCACTACGCCCTCGCGGCCGAAACGCCGCGTGAAATAGCGATACGACAGGGGTTGCATGAAATACCAGTTCAATCGCGTCGGTGAGCTGGCAATCACGATGGCGGTTTGTGCCTGGGCTTGCCGAACAATTTTGCGATCACCGCCGCTGAGGCGGAAGAAGAATTTCGGTTCTCCGTCCTCCGGGTCAAAGAATTGGTCGTAGAGCGCCTTTGCTTCCTGCAGTAAGCACTGTGACGAGCGGAAGCCGTCGAAGTCCACGCCACCGAAATTCCACTCAGTGTACGGCGCAAAGCCGGTGATGCGCGCTTGGTAGGCGCGCGATACGTCAGACATGTTCCACCTGCGTGTTACCAGGGTTCCCTTGTCCGGCGGGCAGTCTTTGCACTTTTCCTTCGTCTTCGTTTTGGTCTGCGCCTCAGTCTGCGAGATGGGTGCGGTGCGAGCCTCGTCCGCTTCTTCTTTGCGCTTGCGCACCTCGTCAATGGCGGCGCCGCCGGCGACTGTGAGGCCTAGGGCGACCAAGAGGCGCGTTAGCGCCGCCTCAATGAGTACGGGCGCGGCGGCGACCATCAGAGGCCTCCTTCGAGTTTCTTTCGCAAAACAGCCTCCAAATCATCAAATCTTTGCTCGGGCGTTGCGCCCGGTTTGGCCAGATACGTTTCGATGACGGGATCGGTCACAAGGGTCGGCGCGTCGGCTGCCATGTACATCAGCCAGACAATGTGCGGCGTTGAGGTGAACCCAATGCGCTCCGCATAGTCGTGCGCGGCCTGCATGCGGCCTAGGATCGCCTCTCGGCCCGGGGCTCTCACCAACTCCGGCCGCTTGGCGAGAAATTGGTCACACACCGCACCGACAAACTGGCGGGCGTCGAGCGCCTGCAGCGCTTGCCATTGGTTTTCATCAAGCGTCAGCACGAGCCCTCCCAATGTGGACGCGTTCGCCATTGCGCAGTAGGTGCCATTCGTGAATGTGGGCGAAGAAGGTTTCGCGTTGCTCCGGGTTCAACACAGTGACCAGCTCAGCGAGTACGCGCGGATCCCAGAAACGCACCAGGGCGATGCGCCCGTCAGGCAGCCGGGCGTCGAGTTGCAATTGCAGCAGTTGCGCCAAGCCATGCTGGTCAGCCTCAGAAATGAGCCAAGTTACTGAAGGCGCTTCCCGTTCCAGGCGCGCAAGGTCCGCTGTGACGCCATCGCCCACGGCTTCGACATCCACCAGCCACGGCCCCGCGTGTGCGAGAGCGCTGTCAGGTGTGCCATGGAAGAGGGAGGCGAAGCCGTGCCGGCTGTCCAGGCGTTCACCACGATGTGTCTCGTATTGCAGGCCGTCGACCAAGCCATACAGGCGCAAGGCCGGATTGCGCGTTTGCAGTTGCGCCAGGCGCTCAGCAACGTCCAGCGTCATCGTTAGCCCCGCATCACGGTAGAGCTGCCGCTGGCGGCAGCCTTCATCAGGCATTCCAGGCAGACGCCGGAGGTGGTCGGTGCCGCGATGCTGGCGGCCTGGGCCGCCAATTCGCCGGTGTGGCTGGCACTTTCACTTCCCGACACCATATCGCTCGCCGTTCCAAGCGACTGGCTGGCGAGCAGGTGTGCCCCGCACGCGGTCTTATCCATGTGGCGGACGTAGGTGTTGCCCGCTCCGTCGATCACGATGCTGCTGCTTTTGAGGATAGGGAAGGTGCCTTTGCACTTCGGGCAAACCGTCATGTCGCCTGAGCGCGCCATGGCCTTCCCATACATGGTGGAAGTTATGTCGCCAGTGACGACGGTGCCGCCGTGGGAGGTCTTGTCTCCCACGACGATAAAGGGCTTACCTGCGGACATGGATTCCCTCAGTTGTGCGTGTTGCACCTGCCACTACTGGGCCGGGCGCGACATGCTAGCGGGCGTTGGTTCCGCTGGCTGCTGAAAGAATTTGAAATCTGATTTGAACAAGCTTCAGGCGGGCGTCACATTCATGTGGCGTCGCGGTGTGTGTAGTACACCGGCAGCTTGTCGCTCAAGATCGCGTCGGACGCCTCCAGGTCCCTCGCGTCGGGATTCAACCAGGCATCAATGTTTTCCGGCTTGATCGCGATGGGGCAGCGGTCGTGGCCGGCTTCGGAAATCTCTGGCGGCGGATCGTCGGTGATGATGGCAAAGGACAGCAGGTCTTTTTCTCCCGGCTTCGTCCATCGGGACCACAAGCATGCGACGAGCATGGTCTGCGGTGGCTCGGGCCGGAATTCCAGCACGACGCTTTTGCCTTCTGGCCCAGCAACATTCTCAAAGAAGGCATCCACCAGCACGAGGCCGTGCGTGTGGCCGTATTGGCCCTTCCAGAAGCCGCGCAGGTTGTCTCGGCGGGCGTTGTAGGTGCGTGGGAACTGTGTGTCGTAGAACGCCGGTTTGCCGGCGGGGCGGCATTGGTAGCGCATCGGCTTGACGACGCGCCGACCATTCTCCATGACCATGACGGGTGCGTACCAGCCGGGGAAGATGCGCGCGTCGCGCGGCGTGATTTCCTTGCTGTTCAGCTCTTCCAGCTTGCCCTTGATCCACGCGATCTTGTTGGTAGCGATCCGCGCGTCTTCGGAGGCCTTCTTGGTCGCCTTAACTGCAAGGGCTTGCTGGGCATTCTCCAGGCGTTCTGTTTGCTTCGCCAACTCCTGCAGCAGCTCGAGTTCGTCGGCCGCCATGCGGGCACGTATCACTTCGGCAATCTTGCGCTCCTCGTCGGTCTCGGGTGATTCGAGGAAGGGCGCGGTCAGAGCTTTGGGGACCCGCATCTTCGGATTGTCGAAGTACGCGACCACCATCCGCGTGAATTCGTCCAACGACATGATGGCGCCGTACTCGTGGACGAAGCGTCGATAGTCGGCCTCGATTTGGGCGGAGTAGCACATGGGCGCAGGCCTCCCGGATGGGCTGTCTCATCATACGCCGGGCGACAGTTCACCATTGGCCGCCAGGTGGTCTGCGCCCATTGATCTTCGCAATCATTTCGGACAGCCAATGCTCCTGCTGCAACGACCTGCGCAAATCGAAAAGTGCAGCGCCGAGGGGGTTATCCGGGTAGACGAAATGCTGTTCGACATCCACGCGCCAAGCGTGATAGGCCACGTCGTGGAGCGCGCGGATCTCCCATAGGAGGCGCGTCACGGTCTCGTTGTCACGATTCTCTTCGGCAAGCTGATGGAGCTCGCCAAGCGACAGCGCGGCAAAGCGCTCACGAATTGGTTTCGACATCGGCACGCCGTCATGGTTTGCGCGCGCGCCGCGCTGCGCGCTCGTGATGCTCCGACACGTCGCCGGCGGCGAGGCGGTCACGGTAGGCCTGCCGCTCAGCAAGGTCTTCCTGGAACCACGTTTCGGCCTCCAGCTCGCGGTGTAACGCTGCAGTTGCCATTCCGAACACGTCGGTTCGATTGCCTGGCCCCGCTGCTTCCGCTACCTGGTACGCGCGGCGGACGATCACCTGGAGCGCGCGTACTTCGACAAGCAGCCGATGCACGACGGGATCGGCGCCGTATCGGTCGCTGATCCGCCGGAGCTGCTCCCGCGAGAGGGCCGGGTATTGGATGCGGAGGGGGTAGGGCATGGCGTGATCACTGTATATGCATACAGTATCTGAGCCACCGGCAAGTCCGTCAACGTAGACATTGCAGACGTGGCTCAGACTGCACCTGCGGCCCTATGAGCGCTTTGCGGACGCACCTAGCACGGGCGCTGTCCGGCGTGCGTTCGTCGCTCTGTGGCCCATTTGGGCGGCGGGAGGGCCATCGGCGCGGGGTGGTGGGGGTGCTCTCCGGGGCTCAAAACGGCCCAGCGCGCGCGGTTGGGACCCCGCCTCACCTGCGCGCTTCATTGAGTGGTTTTTATGCAGGTGCATGGAAGCGCTGAAACGGCTCGCAGCAAGGCGCGGCAGGGTGTCCGGTACCCTGGGAGAATTATGCGGATTTATGCATTCAGCCTGTGCAATTGCTAGACTCCAGCTGCAGCATTTGGCGGGGGGGAGAAGATGAAGGGAGTAGTTTTGGCTTTGTCGCTTGCATGCATTGCAAATATGGCTCTTGCATCGAACTGGACGCCAATCGGAGAAAGTAAGTTTGAGCGAGTGGAAGTCGAAAGAGACTCGATGCGACGAGACGGATCTCATGTGCAAGTGTGGGTCCGCGAGATCTTTGTCTCGCCGCGTAACGGTCCTGCTGGAAAACCCTTCGACACCCTGATGTATCGGCAGTCCATCGACTGCATGCAAGGGACCACCACGGTTTCGACCATGACTTGGAATTTGAATGGAAACCTAGTGGAGAGCCGGAACCAATCGGATAGCTTCGACATCGTTCCAGACAGTGTTCCAGAATTCGTTGAGCATGCAGTCTGTCCAACGAAGTGAGCAGGGTGCCCTATCAGGGCGCGGCCCCATGGTGTCGCTCTGCGTGCACTCCACGTGTACTTTGCGTGGACTTTCAAGGGCCATGGGAGACCATCAACGACAACACCGCACAAATGAAAAACGGGCCCGAAGGCCCGTCAAATCAACAGCTTAGATTGTCTTTCGTAATCTTTGGTACTGCGGTGTATTGGTGGAGCCGGCGGGAATCGAACCCGCGTCCGCAAGCCCTCCACAGAGAGTTCTACATACTTAGTTCTGTCATTTGATTTAACCGCCGCATCGCGGACGAACACGCTCTACGACGGCGATTCACTAGGTTTTCGTCTCTAGGCCCGTGACTCACCTAAAGCTTATCTGACGTAAATGACCTCGCTGGTCTTGCGACCCTAGCCCGTCAGCGAGCCAGTGCGAGGACGGCGGCCCTTAGGCTGCCAGTGCGTAACGTTCGTCGTTAGCAGTTATTGCATTCCCATTGATTAACGAGGTGACGGGTCCTCGGTATGCCCTCACTGCTTCGCAACCCACGTCGAAACCAGGTCGGCCCCAGTAAAGAAGAGAAGATTATCCCATAGATGGGCTACTTCAGCGAGAAATCAACCCGTGTCGTCTTGCCCTTGTCCTTGATGCCTTCGGCCGTGAGCTTGGGCGCCACCACGAAGAGACGGCCCGGGTCCACACGTTCGGCCAGCGCCACATGCACGGCGTTGGCACGGCGCTGGGCCAGCTCGCGCAGGTCCGCATCGGTCACTTGCACGTTGGTCTCCATCAGCTTGCGCATCTCATCCGGCGGGAGCGATTTCGCCAGGCCGATTACGTTGCGCGGCTTGGGGAACTTGGCGGCCTTGTAAGCGCGTTCAAGGTACTTATTCTCCTCTTCGGGCTTGACGGTGGTGTCGGCCTCGGCGGCGTCACCTGCGTCCTTGAGCTTCTGTTCGCGGATCTGGCGGTTCACGGCTTCGCGGCGCAGGCCGTCGCGGTCGAATTCCGGGTCGACGCGGCCGACGATGTCGAGCTTGAGCGACGGACGATCCTTCAGCGCGGTGGCCAGCTTGTCGAGCTTGGCGACCGATGCCTGGCTGATGTTTGACGTGCCGGGGTCGAACTCGATGTAGCCGAGTTCTTCGCCACCGCCGCCGAATGCGCTGGCTAGCAGCGAGAACGGCGCCGTCACTGCACGCGCGATCAGGTTGACGAACGCACGCAGGATCACCCCGCCGATGCTGAATTGCGGATCATCGAGCGAGCCCGACACCGGCACGCGCACGTCGATCTCGCCGCGCGAGTTTTTGAGCAGCGCCACCGCCAGGCGCACCGGCAGGTTGGTCGCGTCCTTGCTCTCTACACGGTCACCGAAGGTGAGCTGGTCAATGAAGATGTGGTTGTCGGCCGTCAGCTTGCCGCCGTCCAGCAGGTAGTGCAGGTCCATCGTCAGCTTGCCCTTGGTGATCGGGTAGCCGGCGTATTTGGCGGAGTAGGGCGTGAGGTTGGTCAGCTCCACGCCGTCGGCCTTGGCGGTCAGGTCTACAAAGGCCGTGGGCGCGAGCGGGTTGACCTTGCCGTGGATGTCGACCGGCGCCGTGCCGTCGACGCTGCCGCGTAGCGTGACGTCCGCGGGCGGCTGGTTGGCAGCGGTGCTGATCGTGCCGACGTTGCCCCCGATGGCCGTCAGGTTGGCGGTGTAGTTCGGTTTGACGAAGTTGTCGGTGAAGCGGATGTTGCCGTCCTGCAGCGTGATGGCGTCGATGCGCAGATCGGCGCCGCCGGCCTTGGGCGCCGGTGGGTTGGAGACAACGGCCGAGGCCGGCGTGCCTGCCGGCGCGGAAGCGGCCACGGGCGCGGCAGGTGTAGAAGCCGATGCTGGTTCAGCCTGCGTCAGCGAACGGCGTTCCTCTTCCGGTTTCACGCGGATGTCCTGCAGGTTCAGGCGACCGTTCGGATTGATGATGACCCGTGCGTAGAACGTCGAGAGCGCCACTGCGCCCACGCGCACGTGCGGCGTGTTGCCGTCGTAGTTGGCTTGGATGCGGTTGAGCGCGAGTGAGCGCCAGCGCAGGAAGTCGTCTGAGCTCACGCGGTCCTGCAAGCGAACGTTGCCCAGCGTGGCGTTGCCCTGGTAGTTGACCGTCAGCGCCTTGCCCTGATTGAGCACGAGGCGTCCGTCCATCGTCAGCAGCGCGCTGGTGATCGACGCATTCAGCGACTTGTCGAGATACGGATCGAAGCCCGCCAGCGACAGGTTCTGCGAGTTCACCCGCAGGTCGGCCTTGAGCGGTTGCGGCACGACATCGCCGCGCACGTCGAGCTTGCCCTTGCTGCCAAGCCCCGCGCTGATCTGCACGTTGACCGGCTTGCCGAGGTCGCTCGAGGCGTTCTGGACGACCACGTTCAACGGTTCGACACGCACCTTCACCGGATGCGCGTTGGTCTGGTCTTCAAAGCCGACGGCGCTGTTGTCCAGTTTCAGCGTCTGCACGGTCACGGCCCATGGCTTTTCTGCCGGCGCGTTGGCTTTGGCCGGCGGTGCGACGGGTTTGGTCGCAGCCGGTTGGGGGCCGTCGAGCAACGTTAGCGTGGTGGTGCCGTCTTTCTTGCGCAGCGCGTCGACCTGGAGCCCGTCAGCGCGTACTTCGTTCAGGGCGATGGTGCGAGTGGCCAGGTCGAAGCTCTTCACGTCAGCGCGCAGTACCTTGGCGCGCAGCGCGGTGTCTTTGCCGGATGCCGGTGCCATCGATACGTCGGCGAGGGCTGCCGTCAGCGGCTCTGCGCGGACGTTGAATTTGTCCGGGCCGAAGTCGAGCGCGACCTTGCCGTCCGCCGACAGCGCCCCGTTCTGCAATTGCGGCGCGCCGGCCTGTCGCAGATACGGGCCGATACCAGCCAACTTCACGCCGTCGAGTTTCAACTCCAGTTCGCCGTTGTTCTTCTCCAGCGACGTGTTGCCTTTGACATTCAGCGTGCCACCCTGGGCGAGCTTGGCGCCCACATCAAATGTGCTGGGTGCGCCAATCGTGCGCACGGCCACATCGCCGTGGAGGTCTTCCAGCGTCAGATCGGCGGCCGGTTGCGTGGTGGCATCGCGCCAGTGGATGCTGCTGTTGGCGAGTTGGAGCTTGCTGACCGCTACGTCCAGCGGCTTCGGTTTTGCAGCGGGTGCCGGCTCCGGTTTGGCGGGTTTCGCTTCAGCTGGTGCAGGTTTGCCACCCAACTGTGCAAAGTTGATGGCGCCATCCGCACCACGCGCGGCATCGACGCGCACACCGTCGAGCGTCAGCGCATCGAGGTGGAAGACGTTGTCGAGCGGGCGCACGTCGACGAGCGTCGCGCGCACTTGCTTGGCGGCGACCAGCGGTGCCTTCTTGGCGTCGGTCACTTCCAGGTTGTCCAGGCCAGCGGTGCCATGCACGCGCAGCACTGGGGCGCCGGTCTTGGGTTTCTGGAAGTCGATCGTCAGGTCGGTTGTCAGCTTGCCTTGCGGCACGGTCACCGGCAGCGGGCCGGGCACGTAGCCGAGGTAACGGGGCAACTCTAGGCCGTCGATCTTGATGTTCAGGTTCGATTCCAGCGAATCGGCAAACGGCTTCGTCTTGCCGGCAAAGTGCAGCGGTGCGCCGTCAATGGTCGCTGCCAGCAGCGGCTGCACAAAGATGTCCACATCCGCCGGCAGGCTCGCGAGGAAGGGCACGCCAATCTGCAGCCCCTCCACCTTGTGCTGCGCGCCGAGCGGCTGGTCGACAAAGTCGATGGCACCGTTGGTCAGTTGCAGGTTGGCGAACACAAAGCGCGCCGGCTCGGTGGACTTCGGCTTGGGCGGGTTCTCCGGCTGGCTCAGCTTGTCGACGATGTCGGAGAAGTTGAAGCGCTGTTCGGCGGTGCGCACGAGGTGCACGCGGGGCGCGTCGATGCTTAATTCTTCGATGACGGGTGCGCGGCGGAAGATCGAGCTCCACGATGCATTGACGTGCAGATGGCCCACATCGACGAACGGCGTTTTGCCGTCGCGCTCGGCAATGTGGAGCTGATCCGCATCCACCCGCAGCGTGTATGGGTTGATGCTGATCTTGCCGACAGACACCGGCCGATCCAGCAGTTTGCTGAGCTGGGTTTCCGCCAGATGATGCAGCAACGGCGGCCCACCGAACGCGCCCAGCAGCCCAAACACCACTAGAAAGATCAGTACGCCCAGCCCGATGCGTTTGGTGCGCCGTGAGGTGCCGACCTGTGTTGCCGCTCCACGCACGCGTTCAAGTCGTGTACGCCAGCCGCTGGTGTTCGATGGCAGATCAGGACGCGAATCGGAGGAGGTGCTCATGCTGGTGTCAGTCCGGCCACGGCGTGGCGTGCTTCGTCAGTCGGTCGACCGCCGTGTCCTGGGGAGGAGGCGGCGGTCATGAAAGGTGCCGGGCATAGGCCCGGGAGTCCCGCTTAGGTGCGCTGCGATTCGAGCAGCAGCGGAATCAGCTCGGTGGCACTCGCGATCAGTGCATCGGCCTGCCACTCAACGGGCGACGGTCCATTACCACAATAGCCGTAACTGGCCGCAATGGTAGGCATGCCAGCGGCGCGGCCGGCTTCGATATCGCGCAGGTCGTCGCCCACGTAGACGATTTGCCGTGCGTCGATCCCAATCGATTCGGCCGCATGCAGCAGCGGAGCGGGGTGGGGTTTGGCATGCGGCGTAGTGTCGCCCGCGACCACGCAGGCTGGCGGTACCGGGAACGTCAGTTGTGCCACGAGGGGAACGGTCAGCCGCCCCGATTTATTGGTGACGATGCCCCACGGGATACCGGCCCGGCCGAGTTCGGCGAGCACGTCATGCATGCCCGGAAACAGCCGCGTGTGCACGCAGATGTCGGCTTCATAGTTGGCCAGAAAGGCCAGCCGCAACGATTCGAATTCCGCATCCCCCGGCCCCACGCCGAAGGCAACGCCAATCAGCCCACGCGCACCGTGTGAGGCGACCGGGCGAAAGGCCTCGTAGGCCAGCGGTTCGAGGCCACGGTCGGTACGGACCTTGTTGGCTGCCGCGGCCAGGTCCGGCGCGGTGTCGGCCAGCGTGCCATCCAGATCGAACAGCACCGCGCCCAGCGGATTCGGAAACTTGCCGGCCGTCATGTGTTATCGGGGCGGCGCGTGGCCATCAGGTAGTTGACGCTGGTGTCGTTCGTGAGCGCGTAGCGGCCGGTGATCGGGTTGTATTCGAGACCGCGCATCTGTTGCGGCTCCAACCTCGCCGTGCGGATAAAGCCGGCGAGCTCTGACGGGCGGATGAACTTGGCGTAGTCATGCGTACCGCGCGGCAGCATGTTCAGCACGTATTCCGCACCAATCACCGCCAGTAGATACGCCTTCGCGTTGCGGTGGATGGTCGAAAAAAACACATAACCGCCCGGCTTCACCAACGTCGCGCAAGCGCGCACAACCGATGCCGGATCCGGCACATGTTCGAGCATCTCCATGCAAGTCACCACGTCAAAGCTGGCCGGCTCGCGGGCCGCCAGCGCTTCTGCAGCGATCTCTTCGTATTCGACCGCCACGCCGGCTTCCAGGCTGTGGAGATCGGCCACCCGCAATGCTTTGCGTGACAGATCGATGCCTTTGACGCTGGCCCCGGCACGCGCCATGCTCTCCGAGAGGATGCCCCCGCCGCAGCCGATGTCGACGACGCGCTTGCCCGCCACCGGCGCGATCGACTGGATCCAGTCAAGCCGCAGCGGGTTGATTTCGTGGAGGGGTTTGAACTCGCTGTTCGGGTCCCACCAGCGGTGGGCGAGTTCACTGAATTTTTCGAGTTCGCCGGGATCGGCGTTCGCGTGAGTGGTGGTCATGTTGCGCTGCGCCTGGGCGGTTCGGCTAGGTGAGGAAATGTACCAAAAAGCACCGTCCCCACCAAATGACGCACACCAGGAAAAAGGTTTCACATTGAAACAGAGGTGAACAAACGCGCATGCGCTTTCTCCAACTGTCACCCTTCCTTCAAGGAGAGATCATGAAATCCAAACAAATTCTGGCGGGACTCGGGATTGTGGGCCTGACGGTGCTGGCTGGTTGCGCCGCGCCAGGTTATGGCGGCGGATATGGCGGTGGCGGGTATGCTCCGCCGCCGGCCTATGGTGGCCAGCCGCAGCAGCAGCCGGGCGCATTGTACGGTCGGGTGGAGTCGATCCAGCCGATGCAGGTGCCAGCCAATAGCCCGGGCATCCTGGGCACGATCATTGGTGGTGTGGCGGGCGGTATTTTGGGCCATCAAGTGGGCGGCGGTACGGGTAACACAGTCGCGACCATCGGTGGCGCGGCACTCGGTGCCTACGCAGGTAACCAGGTCGAGCAGCGGGCGGGTGCCGGCGGGCAGACGGTGTATCGCATCAGCGTGCGCCTGGATGATGGCCGCGTAGCCACCGTCACGCAAAAGAACCCGAACAACCTCCGCGTTGGTGATCGCGCCATGGTCGCCAACGATCAGGCGACGCCGTCCTACTAATAGAGATAGAGCAGGTAGAAGTCCGAGCGGTGGCGCATGCGCGTCACCGCCTTTTTGCAGCCTCGCATGTCGGCGAGCTAAGCAACGCATCGGCGCCCGACACGCGGGCAAAAAAAAGCCCAGCGAAAGCTGGGCTTTTTCTTTGGCAGGAACCGAATTACTTCTTGGTGCCGACCACTTCCACGTCCACGCGGCGGTTCGGTTGCTGGCAGGCGATTTGTGCCTTGCGAGCGCCCTTGCACGACTTCGGATCCACCTTCAGCTGGCGCTTGCCCTTGCCTTCCGTGTACACGCGGTTGGCTTCGATGCCCTTGCTGACCAGGTAGCCCTTGACGGCTTCAGCACGACGGACCGACAGGCGGTCGTTGTACTTGTCCGAACCGAACGAGTCGGTGTGGCCAACGGCGATCACGACTTCCAGGTTGATGCCTTGCAGCTTCGAGACCAGGTCGTCCAGCTTGGCCTTGCCTTCCGGCTTCAGCACAGCCTTGTCGAAGTCGAACAGCGTGTCAGCAGCGAACGTGACCTTCTCGCTGGTCGGGGCAACCGGCGTCGGAGCCGTCGGCGTAGCAGCCGTCGGAGCAGCTGCCGGAGCCAGTGCGCCATCGCACTGAGCGTTGGCCGTTGCCGGCGTCCAGAAGCCATTGCGCCAGCACAGTTCGTTCGTGCCGTTCTTCCAGACCCACTCGCTCGTGCCGTTACCCCAGTTGTCGTTGACGGCCTTCTTTTCGTAGGGCACCGACTGAGCGTAAGCGGACGCAGCCATGGCTACCGCAGCTGCAGCGAACGCGAGCTTGGCAAATTTTTTCATATTTCTCCTCTCAGGATGAGATCACCGCAGAAGACTGCGAGCAGATGGGACGAAAACAAGTCATACATTCTTCGGAGTGTAGCATCCTCGATGTAGCGAATTCGCCACTTCGAACAATGTCTGCCTCTTCGCTGGGGGATTGTGCCACAAGCACGCACTCCTAAAAAGCAAATATAAGCGATTCGAACGGGGCACCACGGCCTTGTGGTGTGTACGCAACAAGGCAGCAAACGGCTCGCAAACCCTTATGGGGATTGGGTCGGCGGTTTTGGTCTCCTTCGCAGGGAACGTGCCCGGGTTGAGCATGCGCCGCACGTCTGTGTGAGGGGAGGGGGCTTGCGGCATGGTAAAATGTTCTGTTATTCGCGCAACCGCAGCGCCTTGTAGTGCTCACGATCGTGGTCACTGCCGGGCCTCCCACCGTTCGCCCAATGGATCAATTCGCCAAAGAGACACTCCCGGTATCGCTCGAAGAGGAAATGCGCAGTTCGTACCTCGCTTACGCCATGAGCGTGATCGTGGGCCGCGCCCTTCCAGATGTACGGGATGGTCTCAAACCGGTGCATCGTCGTGCGCTCTACTCGATGCACGAGCTGAACAATGATTGGAACCGTCCCTATAAGAAGTCCGCACGTATCGTCGGGGATGTGATCGGTAAGTATCACCCCCACGGCGACACTGCTGTATACGACACTATCGTGCGGATGGCGCAGAACTTCTCGCTGCGCTACATGCTGGTCGACGGGCAAGGTAACTTTGGCTCGGTCGACGGCGACAACGCCGCAGCCATGCGGTACACCGAAATCCGCCTGTCGAAGATCGCCCACGAACTGCTGGCCGACCTCGACAAGGAAACCGTCAATTTCGAGCCGAACTACGATGGCAGCGAAAGCGAGCCCTCGGTCCTCCCGGCGCGCATTCCGAACCTGTTGGTCAACGGTTCGTCCGGCATCGCGGTCGGTATGGCGACCAACATTCCGCCGCATAATCTGAACGAAATTGTCGACGGTTGCCTGCATCTGCTGCGTAATCCGGACGCAACGGTGGATGAGCTGATCGAGTTGATCCCCGCGCCGGACTTCCCGACCGCCGGCATCATCTACGGTATCTCGGGCGTGCGTGAGGGTTACCGCACCGGTCGTGGCCGGGTGGTGATGCGCGCCAAAACGCACTTCGAGGATATCGACCGCGGCCAGCGCCAAGCGATCATCGTCGACGAGCTGCCCTATCAAGTTAACAAGCGCACGCTGCTCGAGCGCATCGCCGAGCTGGTGACGGAGAAGCGCATCGAGGGCATCTCGGACATTCGCGACGAGTCGGACAAGTCCGGCATGCGCGTGGTGATCGAACTCAAGCGCGGTGAAGTGCCGGAGGTTGTGCTCAACAACCTCTATAAGAATACGCAGCTGCAGGATACGTTCGGCATGAACATGGTTGCGCTGGTCGACGGCCAGCCGCGCCTGCTGAACCTGCGTCAGATGCTGGAGTGCTTCCTGCTGCACCGCCGCGAGGTGGTGACACGTCGCACGGTGTTCGATCTGCGCAAGGCGCGCGAGCGTGGTCACATCCTGGAAGGCCTGGCCGTAGCGCTGGCCAACATCGACGAGTTCATCGCCATCATCAAGGCTGCACCGACCCCGCCGGTCGCTAAGGCTGAACTGATGAGCCGTAGCTGGGATTCCGGTCTGGTGCGTGAAATGTTGTCGCGTGCCGAAGGTGAAACCGCGGGCGGGCGTGACGCCTATCGCCCGGAAGGTCTGCTGCCCGCATTTGGCATGCAAGGCGATGGCTTGTACAAGCTGTCGGACACGCAGGCGCAGGAAATTCTGCAGATGCGCCTGCAACGCCTCACCGGGCTGGAGCAGGACAAGATCGTTCAGGAATACCGCGAAGTCATGGCGCAGATCGCCGATCTGCTGGACATCCTGGCGCGCCCGGAGCGCATTACTGCGATCATCGTCGAGGAACTTACCGCCATCCGCGCGGAATTCGGCGATGGGCGTCGCTCGCAGATCGAGCACAATGCCACGGAGTTGGATACAGAAGACCTCATTACGCCGCAAGATCTGGTGGTGACGTTGTCCCACAGCGGCTATATGAAGAGCCAGCCGATTTCCGAGTACCGTGCGCAGAAGCGCGGTGGCCGTGGCAAGCAAGCCGCCGCGACGAAGGAAGATGACTGGATCGACACGCTGTTTGTCGCCAACACGCACGATTACATCCTCTGCTTCTCGAATCGCGGCCGTCTGTACTGGCTGAAGGTGTGGGAAGTGCCGGCTGGCAGCCGCAACTCGCGTGGCCGCCCGATCGTGAATATGTTCCCGCTGTCGCCGGGCGAGAAGATCAACGTGATCCTGCCGGTCAAGCAGTTCGACGAGCAGCATTTCGTGTTCATGACCACCTCCAAGGGTACGGTCAAGAAGACGGCGCTGACCGATTTCTCGAACCCGCGTAAGGCCGGCATCATCGCCGTGGATCTGGACGAGGGCGACTTCCTGATTGGCGCCGCCATTACCGATGGCCAGCACGACGTGATGCTGTTCTCGGATGCAGGCAAGGCCGTGCGCTTTGATGAGAACGATGTGCGTCCGATGGGTCGCCAGGCGCGCGGCGTGCGCGGCATGAACCTGGAAGAGGGTCAGCAGGTGATCGCCATGCTGGTGGCGCCGGCTGAGACGGAAGCCGAAGGCGAGGGCGCGCAGACAAGCATCGGCAGCGTGCTGACCGCCACCGAAAATGGCTACGGCAAGCGTACGCCGATCTCCGAGTACACCCGTCATGGTCGCGGCACCAAGGGCATGATCGCGATCCAGACCTCCGAGCGTAACGGCAAGGTGGTGGCTGCCGCCCTGGTGGCGCCGGAAGACGAAATCATGCTGATCACGACCGGCGGCGTGCTGATCCGCACGCGTGTGGACGAGATCCGCGAAATGGGCCGCGCGACGCAGGGCGTGACGCTCATCTCGGTGGGCGAGGGCAACAAGCTGTCCGGGCTGCAGCGCGTGGTGGAGTCCGATGCAGAAGGGTCTGAGAGTGTCGAGGACGCTGATGCGGCAGAGGCTGCGCCCGACGCGGACGCACAGTCGGATGACAGCAGCGAGACATAATTAGAAACATCTTTTGCTTGCCGCAGAGCGCAGTTCTGTCATGATGCCGGACCTGTGCGCGGCAAGGGATTGGAACTTTTACATCACCCGCCCGGCCCAACGGCAACGCTTATCTTAAGGGAGCAACAATGCACAAGAGTCTCAAACTGAAACATCTGATCGTGGTGGCCGGCTTCGCTCCGCTGTTTGCTTTCGCCCAAGCTGGCGATGCCGACAAGACGGCAGCCATCAAGGACCTGCTGACGACGATGAACGTCGACGCAGCGATCAAGGGTCAGGGTGAAGTGCTGGCTAATGGCGCCAAGCAGGAAGCCCCGCTGGTGCTGGAGCAGGCTCTGGTCGAAAACAAGACCCTGAACGACAAGCAAAAGCAGGCTGCCGTTGAAAAGCTGAAGAAGAACGGCGCTGTGCAACGTATGACTGACGGTGCTGGCAAGGACTTCGATACCGATGCGTTCCGCAAGGATGCTCTGCAAGCCCACTATGACTCGCTGGGTAAGGTCTACACCACGCAACAAATCAAGGATCTGACGGCATTCCTGAAGACGCCGAGCGGCCAAGCCTTCATGCAGAATCAAGGCAAGGCCATGCAAGACGTGTGGGGCAGTGTGATGCAAAAGTATGGTCCGCAAGTCGGCAAGAAGATGCGCGACATGGCTGACAAGGAAGTTTCCGCGGCTTCGAAGTAATTGACTGACATAGGTGGACGATTGGGGCGCAATCCCCGTCGCGCCGCCAGTTGGTAGATAATGGCTGTTTGGGTTTGCGCCCAGACAGCCATTTTCTTTTGTCCTTCGCCCCATGAACCAAGCGGATCGAGCTCTCCAAGCCAGCCACGCGCGCGTGTACAACTTTTCGGCAGGTCCGGCGGTGCTGCCGGCCGAAGTGCTGGAACAGGCGAAAAAGGAGATGCTCTCCTGGCATGGCAGCGGCATGAGCGTGATGGAAATGAGCCATCGCGGCCGCGAGTTCGAAAGCATCTTGGCCGCAGCCTTTGGTGATCTGCGCGAGTTGCTGGCGGTGCCCGAGAACTACGAGATCCTGTTCCTCCAGGGTGGTGCCATCGCCGAGAACGCCATCGTGCCGCTGAACCTGATGCGCCGGCTGTCGGTGGATGCGCCGAAGGCCGACTACGTCGTTACCGGCACGTGGTCGGTGAAGTCGCAGCAGGAAGCGCGCAAGTACGGCGACGTGAATATCGCCGCCACCAGCGAGGCCGAGCGGTTCCACAAGATTCCCGATGTGTCGACGTGGCAGTTGTCGAGCGATGCGGCCTACGTGCACTTGTGCACGAACGAGACGATCGTCGGGGTGGAATATCAAGAGACACCGGATATCGGCCAATCGCACGGGCGCGTGGTGGTGGCCGACGTGTCGAGCCACATCCTCTCGCGACCGATCGACTGGAACGGTTACCAGGTCCTGTATGGCGGCGCGCAAAAGAATATCGGCCCCGCTGGCCTGACCATTGCCATCGTGCGCAAGGATTTGCTGGGCCATGCGCACCCGCTGTGCCCATCGGCGTTCAACTGGCGCCTCGTGGCCGAGAACGGCTCGATGTACAACACGCCGCCCACCTACGCCATCTATATCGCCGGGCTCGTGTTTCAGTGGATCAAGCGCCAGGGCGGCGTTGAGGCGCTGGAGACGCGCAACATCATCAAGTCGAAGATGCTGTATGACTTCATCGACGCCAGCAGCTTCTATCGTAACGAAATCGATCCGACCTGCCGTTCGCGCATGAACGTGCCGTTCTTCCTCAACGACGAATCCCGTAACGAGGCGTTCCTCACGCAGGCGCGCGAACGCGGGTTGGTGCAACTCAAGGGCCACAAGTCCGTGGGCGGCATGCGGGCGAGCATCTATAACGCGATGCCGCTGGAAGGTGTGGAAGCGCTGGTCGACTTCATGCGCGAGTTTGAGCGGGCCTCCGCTTAAGCTGCACGTCAAACCACGGCAGAACATTGCGCGAAGCGCCCGCTTCGCGCGGCAATTTGCAATCCGTTGCCGAACCCGATTCTTACAATGACCAGTCAGTCAGACGATACGAAACAAAACAAGGACGCCGCATTGTCGGCGGAGTTGGCACCGTTGCGCACGCAGATCGATGCCATCGATAGCCAACTGCTGACCTTGCTCTCGGACCGCGCCAAGGTGGCGCAGGAAGTGGGTGAGGTGAAGAAGCGCTATTCGTCGCCGGCGTTCCGGCCGGACCGTGAGCTGCAGGTCATCCGCAAGATGCAATCGAGCAACGCGGGTCCGCTGCACGACGAGAGCATCGCCGCGATCTGGCGTGAGGTGATGTCCGCCTGTCGCGGCCTGGAGCAGGCGCTGCGCATCGGTTATCTCGGCCCGGCGGGCACGTTCTCGGAACAGGCGGTGATCGCGCATTTTGGCCACGAGATTCAGCCGGTGCCGTGCCCGAGTATCGACGAGGTGTTTCGTGCGGCGGAGTCAGGCTCGGTCGATTGCGGCGTGGTGCCGGTCGAGAATTCGACGGAAGGCGTGGTCTCGCGCACGCTGGATCTGTTCTTGCAGACGTCGCTGAAGATCAGCGGCGAGATTGCGCTGCGGGTGCACCACAACCTGCTGCACAAGACGGGCGACATGTCGCAGGTGAAGGTGGTGTGCGCTCACGCGCAGGCCTTGGCGCAGTGCCAGCGCTGGCTGAACACGCACTATCCGCATCTGGCGCGCGAAGCGGTGTCGAGCAACGCCGAGGCCGCGCGCATGGCAGGTGAAGACGAGACGGTTGCGGCGTTGGCTAGCGTGCAGGCAGCCAACCGCTACGGTTTGCATGTGGTGCGCGCCAACGTGGAAGACGATCCGCACAATCGCACGCGTTTCGTCGTCATCGGCAACTACGAAACCGAGCCGAGCGGGCGCGATCACACCTCGCTGATCCTGTCGGTGCCGAATGAGGCCGGTGCGGTCTACAAACTGTTGGCGCCGCTGGCGGACAACGGCGTGTCGATGTGCCGCTTCGAGTCGCGGCCGGCACGCAGCGGCGCGTGGGAGTACTACTTCTACGTCGACGTGGAAGGCCATCAGCGTGACCCGCAGGTGGCGCGGGCGCTGGAAAAGCTGCGTCATGACGCAGCGTATTTCAAAGTGCTGGGGTCGTACCCCTCGGCACACTAGCGGGAACGAGGCAAACCGGCGCTGGTTTGCAGCGCTCCCGAGGGATTCAGAAGCGCGCCTCGCATGGGCGGGGCGCCGATACCAAAGGAGCACCCGATGTCTTTGCAGTTCGGCCCTGAGTATGTCCGCGCCATCGCCCCCTATGTGGCCGGCAAGCCGATTTCCGAAGTGGCACGCGAGTTCGGCCTGGATGCGGCGCGCATCATCAAGCTCGCATCCAACGAAAACCCGCTGGGCATGCCGCAATCGGCCAAGAACGCGATGGCCGCTGCGATTGACGAACTGGCGCGCTACCCCGATGCCAACGGTTTCAGCCTGAAGGCTGCGCTGCATGCCAAGTTTGGCGTGCCCGAAACGTGGATCACGCTCGGCAACGGCAGCAACGACATTCTCGAACTCGCAGCACGCGCGCTTGTGGAACCCGGGCAGGGCGTGATGTACGCGGAGCATTCGTTTGCCGTGTATGCGCTGGCAGCGCAGGAAGTAGGCGCGCGCGCCATTGAAGTGCCGGCCCGCGACTATGGCCACGATCTTGATGCGATGGCTGCCGCTATCACGCCGGACACGCGCCTGATCTACATCGCCAATCCGAACAATCCCACTGGCACGTTCCTGTCGGCCGACGAGATTGCCGGGTTCCTGGCCAAGGTGCCGCCGACCGTGGTCGTGGTGCTGGACGAGGCGTACAACGAATTCCTGAAGCCCGAGCAGCAATACGACTCGACGGCCTGGGTGCGTCAGTATCCGAACCTGCTGGTGTCGCGTACGTTCTCCAAGGCGTACGGGCTGGCCGGTTTACGCGTGGGCTACGGCATTGCGCAGCCGCAATTGACCGATCTGCTCAACCGCATTCGTCAGCCGTTCAACGTCAACAGCTTGGCGCAAGCTGCAGCCGTTGCTGCGCTCAATGACGCGGAATTCCTACGTCAATCGGCGGAACTGAATGCCGCTGGCTATGCGCAATTGACCGAGGCGTTCGATCGTCTGGGCCTGGAGTACGTGCCGTCCTCGGGCAACTTCGTGCTGGTGCGCGTGGGCGACGACAATAGCGCCGGTGCGCGCGTGAACGTTGCGCTGCTTAAGCAGGGCGTCATCGTGCGTCCGGTCGGCAACTATGGTCTGCCGCAGTGGCTGCGCATCAGCATTGGATTGCGCGAAGAGAACGCCACGTTTATTGAGGCGCTGGAAGTGGCGCTGGCGCAGGAAAAAGCCGCCGCGTAACTTCTGTTGCGCCCCCCGCGCGGGCATCGGGCACCGCGCACATCGGGCTACAATGCCGCTTTGCTTTTTTTCTGGCAGGGCGGTGTTGTGGCCTCTTCTTTTTCCAGTTCCCGGTTGGTGATTGTCGGCGTTGGCCTGATCGGCGGTTCGCTGGCACTGGCGTTGCGCCGTGCGGGTGTGGTCGGGCATATCGTTGGCGTCGGGCGTTCGGCCGCGTCGCTGGAAGCAGCGATCCGCCTGGGCGTGATCGACGAGGCGCTGCCGATGGAAGAAGCCGTGCGGGGCGCCGACATGGTCGTGCTCTGCGCGCCGGTGGCGCAGACGCTGCCGCTGCTGCTCGCCATGCAGCCGCACCTGGGCCCGGACACCATCGTCACGGATGCCGGCAGCACCAAGTCCGACGTCATCATGGCTGCCAAAACGGCCCTGGGCGACCAGGTTAGTCAGTTCGTGCCGGCGCATCCGATTGCCGGCCGCGAGTTGAACGGCGTGGAAGCCGCGCTGGCGGATCTCTACGTCGGCAAGAAGACTGTGCTGTGCCCGCTGCAGGAAAACCGCCGCAGCGATGTCGCCCGTGTGCAGGCGATGTGGGAAGCGGCTGGTGCGTATTGCCACATCATGTCGGCCGTGCAGCACGACGCGGTGTTTGCTGCTGTCAGCCATCTGCCGCATGTGCTGTCGTATGCGCTGGTCGCGCAGATCATCAATGCCGAAGACGCCGACCTTAAGCTGGATTTCGCCGGCGGCGGCTTCCGTGATTTCACGCGCATCGCTGCTTCGTCGCCCGAGATGTGGCGCGATATCTGCCTGTCGAACCGCGAGGCATTGCTGCGCGAATTGAACACCTACGAAGCCGTCATCGGTCGCCTGAAAGCGATGATTGCCGAGCGCGACGGCGCGGCGCTGGAACGCGTGTTCCGCCGCGCCAGCGACGCGCGTCTGGCCTGGCCGCAGCGCGTGGCATCAGGAAATGGCGCCGACACGCAACCCGAATAACGTTTGTTTTGAACTCACTGGATTCATGGAACATCTCGACGTCGGTCCGCTGAAGACGGCGCGCGGCACCATCAAGCTGCCGGGCTCGAAGAGCATCTCCAATCGCGTGCTGCTGCTGGCTGCGCTCGCGCAGGGCGAAACCGTTGTGCGCGAACTGCTGGATTCTGACGACACGCGCGTCATGCTGGCTGCACTCGACAAGCTCGGCGTCTCGGTCGAGCGCCTGGGCGAGAATGATTACCGCGTCGTCGGCACGGGCGGCCGTTTCCCGAGCAAGTCCGCGGATTTGTTCATGGGCAACGCCGGTACCGCCATCCGCCCGTTGACTGCGGCGCTCGCCCTGCAAGGCGGTGAGTACACGCTGCACGGCGTGCCGCGCATGCACGAGCGGCCGATTGGCGATCTGGTCGACGGCCTGCGCCAAGTCGGTGCGCGCATTGACTACACCGGCAACGAGGGTTACCCCCCGCTGGCGATCCACGCCGCCTCCGTCAAGATCGACGCGCCGATCCGCGTGCGCGGCGACGTGTCGAGCCAGTTCCTGACCGCGCTGCTGATGGCCTTGCCGCTGGTGGAGTCCGCCGGCACTGTCACGATCGAAGTCGTCGGCGAGTTGATCTCCAAGCCCTACATCGAGATCACGCTGAATCTGATGGCGCGCTTTGGCGTGCAGGTCGAGCGTGACGGCTGGGCATCGTTCACCGTGCCGACGGGCGTGGCGTACAAAGCGCCGGGCGAGATTTTCGTGGAAGGCGATGCCTCGTCTGCTTCGTACTTCCTGGCTGCGGGCGCGCTTGGTGGCGGGCCGGTCCGCGTGGAGGGCGTCGGCATGTCGAGCATTCAGGGCGACGTCCGTTTTGCCGACGCGCTCAACCGCATGGGGGCCAACGTCATGGCCGGCGACAACTGGATCGAAGTCCGTGGCGTCGAGCGCGACGACGGCAAGCTCCACGCAGTCGAGTTGGATTGCAACCACATCCCCGATGCGGCGATGACGCTGGCCGTGGCCGCGTTGTTTGCCGACGGCACCACGACGCTCACCAACATCGCCAGTTGGCGCGTCAAGGAAACCGACCGCCTGAGCGCGATGGCGACCGAACTGCGCAAGCTCGGCGCCGAAGTGGAAGAGGGCGCCGACTACATCCGCGTGACGCCCCCATCGCAATGGACCCCGCCCGCTGGCGGCATCGACACCTACGACGATCACCGCATGGCGATGGCGTTTTCGCTTGCCGCGTTTGGCCCGGTGCCGGTGCGGATCAACGACCCGCGCTGCGTCGCCAAGACGTTCCCCGAATATTTCACGGCGTTCGGCAGTATCGCTGCTTGAAACGCAATTAACCGACAGCATTTCATCATGTCCGACACCGCTGCTTCCACGCCGTACCCGGTCATCACCATCGACGGCCCGACCGCATCCGGCAAGGGCACGGTCGCGCACCAGGTTGCCGATTTGCTCGGCTTCCACCTGTTGGACAGCGGATCGTTGTACCGCTTGGTGGCGCTCGTCAGCATGCGCGAGAACGTCGATGATCACGACGTCGCCAGTCTCGTCCGCATCGCCAGCGAACTGGATGTGCGCTTCAAGGCAGATCACATCTGGCTCAAGGGCGAAGATGTGAGCTTGGCGTTACGTCATGAGTCGGTGGGTAACCAGGCTTCCGCGATTGCGGTGCACGGCGCGGTGCGCGAGGCGTTGCATGCACGTCAGCGCGCGTTCTTGGAAGCACCCGGCCTCGTGGCTGACGGCCGCGACATGGGCACGGTGGTTTTCCCCGAAGCGGTGCTCAAGGTGTTCCTCACGGCAAGCGTGCAGGCACGCGCCGAGCGGCGCTATAAACAATTGATTGCAAAGGGTTTTTCTGCTACAGTGGAAAGTCTTTCGCAGGACTTGGAAGCGCGTGATTTGCGGGATCGCACCCGCAGTGTCGCGCCGCTGCGTCCGGCGCAAGATGCGCGGCAACTGGATTCGTCCGACATGTCGGTCGATGAAGTGGTTGCGCAGGTACTGGACTGGTACCGGCAGGTGCAGGGCGCCAACAAGGCGAGCTGACCCGGCTGAATTGGTCCGATCGGTGCCGGTGGCATGTTGCTGCTGGCGGTTGTTCAACTCGTAACCCCGCATGCGCGTGTCTTCGCCAATTCGTCATTGAGCGAACGCTCTGCGAGGCATGTTCTGCGGATGCCTATTTTTTATGTCCCAAATTAACGAATCTTTTGCCGCCCTGTTCGAAGAGTCGATCGCCAAGTCCAATATGAAGGCTGGCGAAGTGATCTCTGCGGAAGTTGTGCGTATTGACCACAACTTCGTCGTTGTGAACGCGGGCCTGAAGTCTGAAGCATTTGTTCCGGTCGAAGAATTCCTGAACGACCAGGGCGAGCTGGAAGTGCAAGTCGGCGACTACGTTTCGGTCGCAATCGACGCACTGGAAAACGGCTACGGCGACACCATCCTGTCGCGCGACAAGGCCAAGCGCCTGGCTTCGTGGCTGAACCTTGAGAAGGCACTGGAATCCGGCGAGATCATCTCCGGTACCGTGACCGGCAAGGTGAAGGGCGGCCTGACCGTCATGGTCAACGGTATTCGTGCATTCCTCCCGGGTTCGCTCGTCGACGTGCGTCCGATCAAGGACACCACGCCGTACGAAGGCAAGACCCTCGAATTCAAGGTCATCAAGCTGGACCGCAAGCGCAACAACGTTGTGCTGTCGCGCCGTGCCGTGGTTGAAGCCACGCTGGGCGAAGAGCGTCAGAAGCTGATGGAAACGCTCAAGGAAGGCGCGATCGTCAACGGTATCGTCAAGAACATCACCGACTACGGCGCGTTCGTGGATCTGGGTGGCATCGACGGTCTGCTGCACATCACCGACCTGGCATGGCGTCGTGTGCGTCACCCGAGCGAAGTGCTGTCGGTTGGCCAGGAAATCACCGCCAAGATCCTCAAGTTCGACCAAGAGAAGAACCGCGTCTCGCTGGGCGTGAAGCAGCTGGGCGAAGATCCGTGGGTCGGCATCTCGCGTCGTTACCCGCAAGGCACCCGCCTGTTCGGCAAGGTGACCAACCTGACCGACTACGGCGCGTTCGTTGAGATCGAAGCCGGCATCGAAGGTCTGGTGCACGTGTCGGAAATGGACTGGACCAACAAGAACGTGGCTCCGTCGAAGGTTGTCCAGCTGGGCGACGAAGTGGAAGTCATGGTTCTGGATATCGACGAAGACAAGCGTCGTATCAGCCTGGGCATGAAGCAGTGCAAGGCCAACCCGTGGGACGATTTCGGCCGTAACCACAAGAAGGGCGACAAGCTGTCGGGTCAGATCAAGTCGATCACCGACTTCGGCGTGTTCATCGGTCTGCCGGGCGGCATCGACGGCCTGGTGCATCTGTCGGACCTGTCGTGGCAAGAAACCGGCGAAGAAGCCGTTCGCAAGTACAAGAAGGGCGACGAGGTGGAAGCCGTTGTGCTGGCCATCGACATCGACAAGGAACGCATCTCGCTGGGTATCAAGCAACTGTCGGGCGACCCGTTCAACAACTTCGTGTCGACCAACGACAAGGGTTCGATCGTGAATGTCACGATCAAGACCGTTGATCCGAAGGGCGCCGTGGTGCAACTGGCTGACGACGTGGAAGGCTACCTGCGTGCCTCGGAAATCTCGAGCGACCGCGTGGAAGATGCCCGCAACGTGCTGAAGGAAGGCGAACAGATGACCGCGATGATCGTCAACATCGATCGCAAGTCGCGCAACATCAACGTCTCCATCAAGGCGAAGGACAGCGCTGACCAACAAGAAGCGATGCAGAAGTTCTCGGCGGATACCGGCACGGCTGGTACCACGAACCTCGGCGCGCTGCTGAAGGCCAAGCTGAACGAAACCAACCAGTAAGCATCCACCGGGTCGACCCTACAGAACGACGAGGACGCGCGCACGATGCCCATGACCAAGTCCGAACTCGTGGAAAAGCTGGCCGCCCGCTTTCCGCAGCTGTTGCTGCGGGATGCGGACATCGCGGTCAAGACGATCCTGGATGCGATGTCCGACGCCCTGGCGGACGGCCATCGCATCGAGATCCGCGGATTCGGCAGCTTCGGTTTGAATCGTCGTCCGCCCCGTGTCGGTCGCAACCCCAAGTCTGGCGAGAAGGTGCTGGTCCCCGAAAAGCGGGTGCCGCATTTCAAGGCAGGCAAGGAGTTGCGCGAACGGGTTGACCGCAGTCTGGAGCGACAAGGTGAACTCTCTTCGGAGGGCGAGCCAGCGGTGTCGCTGACGGCAGTGAAGGCTGCTCGACAGGCTGACAGCAATCGCCAAGCCGCTGCATTTTCGGCGGACACGGCAGTGCCGCTGGTCATGTCGCGGTGAGCCTTGGTTGCAAAGAGGTTTCAGAAACGCCCCGGTTTGCCGGGGCGTTTTTTTATTGGCGCAGCCCGCGTGCGTACGCGCTCGTGCGTGGCTGGCTGACAGATGAATCCGCTACAATGCGGCACAACCCGGCATTCGCACGCTCAGTCGCTGCACCGCCGTCCGCTTCCGAATCCGCATGAAATTTCTCGTCTGGGTCATCCGCATCCTGTTGTTTGTGCTGCTCTTTGTGCTGGCACTGCATAACACGGCGGAAGTCTCGCTGGTGCTGCCGTTTGGCGTGACTTGGCGCGCGCCGTTGATCTTGATTGCGCTGGTCTTTTTCGCTGCTGGCATCCTGCTGGCCATGTTGGCGATGGCGCCGCGTGTGATGCGGCATCGCTTTACCGCAAGCCGCCTGCGTCGCCAGATCGGCCGTATGAAAAAGGCTGAAGAGACGGTGACACCGGCTGAAGTGTCTGGCCCCGTCGTTGCCGATTCCCCGTATCACGTTCCCGGCCCCAAGGTCTGACGCATGGATTTTGATCTCTGGTGGCTGTTGGCCATCCCCCTGGTGTTTGGCTTGGGCTGGGTGGCTGCCCGCCTTGATGCTCGCCAGTTGCGCACCGAGCAGTCCTCGCTGCCGCGCTCGTATTTCAAGGGGCTGAACTTCCTGCTCAACGAGCAGCCCGATAAGGCGATCGACGCCTTCATCGAAGTCGCACGCCTGGATCCGGAAACCACTGAACTGCACTTTGCACTGGGCAGCCTGTTTCGCCGCCGTGGCGAGACCGAGCGAGCAATCCGGGTGCACCAGAACCTCGTCAACCGCCCCGACTTGCCGGCCAACGAGCGTGATCACGCGCTGTACGAGCTGGGGCAAGACTTTCTGCGTGCAGGCTTGCTGGACCGTGCGGAAGAGTCCCTGCGCATGCTGATGGAAGGCGCGTTTGCAGAGCCGGCCAAGCGCGTGCTGCTGGAGCTGTACGAAATCGAGAAGGAGTGGGGCAAGGCCATCGACGCGGCCCGCGAGCTGCAGGCACTGCAAGGCAAGGATTATTCCGTGCAGGTCGCGCAGTTCTGCTGTGAGTTGGCCCAGGAAAAGCTGCAACGCAAGGATGTGGCGACTGCGGTGGAATGGCTTGAACGTGCGCTGCATGAGAACCCCAAAAACGTGCGCGCCACCATCCAACTCGGCGATGTGGCGCAGGGTCAGGGCGATGTTGAAGGCGCCATCAAGCGCTGGCGCAGCATCGAGCAGCAGAATCCGTCATTCCTGCCGCTGGTGGCTGAGCGGCTGATGAAGGCGTATGTGCAACTTGGCCGAGCGGCTGAGGGGCTCGCATGGCTGCGCTCCAAGATGGATGCGCGCCTGGGCCCTGAATTGCTCGATACGGTCTACAAATACGAGTTGGATGTGCACGGCATTGATGATGCCGTGGCATTGATGCGTGAGCAGATCCGCCGCCAGCCCTCGTTGATGGCGTTGACGCGGCTGGTGGAGGCCGAGGCATCGCGCGCATCGGAGGCGGTGGGTCATGAAGCGCCGGCGACCGCAGATGTGGCCGAGAGTGCGCTGGCCGATCCGGTGGAAGCGGGCAGCAACGCCGACATCCAGCGCGCGCAGGATCTCGGCGCCATCCGCGATCTGCTGCAAAGCCGCACCCGCAATCTGGCGCGCTATACGTGCCAGGAGTGCGGCTTCCGCGCGCGCCTGTTCTATTGGCAGTGCCCCGGCTGCAACCGCTGGGAAACCTACGCGCCGCGCCGCACCGAGACACTCGGCGGCAGCGGTGGGGCCAGCATGTAATTCAGTCCGGTGCGGCTTGCTTTCGTGCTCCGCGCCGGCGCTTTTTCAATCATTGAAGTGTTCGTATGAAAATCACCATCATCGGTAGTGGCTATGTCGGTCTGGTTACCGGCGCCTGTCTGGCGGAACTGGGCAACGACGTGTTCTGCCTCGACGTCGACCAGAAGAAGATCGACCTGCTCAACGCCGGCGGCGTGCCCATCTACGAGCCTGGCCTGAAGGAACTGATCGAGCGCAACCGCACCGCGGGGCGCATCCAATTCTCGACCGATGTGGCGGCCAGCGTGGCACACGGCGACGTGCAGTTCATCGCCGTCGGCACGCCGCCCGATGAAGACGGCTCGGCGGACCTCAAGTACGTGCTGGCCGCGGCACGCAACATCGCCCAGCACATGACGAGCTTCAAGGTGATCGTCGACAAGTCGACGGTGCCGGTTGGGACGGGTGACAAGGTGCGCGATGCCGTGAGTGAAGTGCTGGCAACGCGCGGCAAGTCCGACGTCGGTTTCTCGGTGGTGTCGAACCCCGAGTTCCTGAAGGAAGGCGCGGCGGTGGACGACTTCATGCGCCCGGACCGCATCGTGCTCGGCACGTATGGTGACGCCGACGGCCTGAAGGCCAAGGCGATGATGCGCACGCTCTATGCACCGTTCAATCGCAACCACGAACGCACCTTCTACATGGACGTGCGCTCGGCCGAGTTCACCAAGTACGCCGCCAACTCGATGCTGGCCACGCGTATTTCGTTCATGAACGAGATGGCCAACCTCGCCGACAAAGTGGGCGCCGATATCGAACTCGTGCGCCTAGGTATCGGCTCCGACCCGCGCATCGGCTACAGCTTCCTCTACGCCGGTACCGGCTACGGCGGCTCGTGTTTCCCGAAGGACGTGCAGGCGCTGGTGCGCACCGCGCAGGAATACGGTCAGACACTGCACGTGCTGGAGGCAGTCGAGGCCGTCAACGACAAGCAGAAGGAAGTGCTGGTCGCCAAGATCGAAGACCGCATGGGCGCGGACCTGACCGGCCGCACGTTCGCGATCTGGGGTCTGGCCTTCAAGCCGAACACTGACGACATGCGCGAGGCGCCGAGCCGCATCCTCATCGCGGCACTGCTCTCGCGCGGCGCACGCGTGCAGGTGTATGACCCGGTTGCGATGGAAGAGGCGCGTCACGCATTGGCGCTCGATCTTTCTGCCGAACAGTTGGAACGTGTGACGTTCTGTGCAGGTCAGATGGACGCGCTCAAGAACGCCGACGCGCTGGTCATCGTGACCGAGTGGAAGGCGTTCCGCAGCCCGGACTTCAATGCCGTGAAAGCGCTGCTGAAGACGCCGATGGTGTTCGACGGCCGCAATCTGTTCGAGCCGCAAGCCATGCGCGATGCGGGCTTTGAATACCAGGCCATCGGGCGCTCCACTCAATCGTAATCGCTGTGACCTCGGCTGCTGCCGACACCCTAGACTCATGACTACGTCCGCTTCCGAACAGATCCACGCCGCCCGCATTCTCGTGGTTGGCGACATGATGCTCGACCGCTACTGGTTTGGCGACGTCGATCGGATTTCGCCGGAAGCGCCGGTGCCTGTCGTGCAGATCAAGCGCCAGGATGAGCGCCTGGGCGGCGCCGCCAACGTGGCACGCAACGTCGCGGCGCTCGGTGCGCAGGCCGGCATGCTCGGCGTGATTGGCGACGATGAACCCGGCCGCAGCATCGAAACGCTGCTTGGTGAGAGCCGCGTCACTGGCCATCTGCATCGCGATCCGGCCGTCAACACGACGATCAAGCTGCGCGTGCTGGCGCGTCAGCAGCAGTTGATCCGCGTCGATTTTGAGAACGCGCCCACGCATGAAGTGCTGATGTCGGTGCTCGATCGTTTCGGCGCGCTGGTGCTGCAGCACGACGTGGTGGTGCTGTCCGACTACGGCAAGGGCGGCCTCACGCACGTGGGCAAGATGATTGAGGCCGCGCGCCAAGCAGGCCGCCGCGTGCTGGTTGACCCGAAGGGCGACGACTACTCGCGCTACAAGGGCGCGACCATGATCACGCCCAACCGTGCGGAAATGCGTCAGGTGGTCGGCACGTGGAAATCGGAGCAGGACCTCACCATCCGCGCACAGAATCTGCGTCGCGAACTGCAGCTCGAAGCGCTGCTGCTCACGCGCTCAGAAGAGGGCATGACGCTCTACACCGAACACGAAGTCCTGCATGTATCGGCACAGGCGCGCGAGGTGTTCGACGTGTCGGGCGCAGGCGACACCGTCATCGCGACGCTGGCCACAATGCTGGGCGCAGGCGCCAACATCAAGGAAGCCGTGCAGTACGCCAACCGCGCGGGCGGCATCGTGGTCGGCAAGCTGGGCACGGCCGTCGTTACTCACGCAGAACTTTTCTCTCAAGCATCATGACCATCATCGTTACCGGCGCAGCGGGTTTCATTGGCGCCAACATCGTCAAGGGCCTGAACGCGCGCGGCGAGACCGACATCATCGCCGTCGACAACCTCACGCGCGCCGACAAGTTCAAGAACATCGTCGACTGCCAGATCAGCGATTACCTGGACAAGACCGAATTCGTCGAACGCTTTGCACGCGGCGATTTCGGCAAGGTCCGCGCGATCTTCCACGAAGGTGCCTGCTCCGACACCATGGAGACCGACGGCCGCTACATGATGGACAACAACTACCGCTACACGCTGGCGGTGATGCGCGCGTGCCTGGACCAGGGCGTGCAGTTCCTCTATGCGTCGTCAGCGGCCACGTATGGTGCGTCGGAAACCTTCCGCGAGGAGCCCGAGTTCGAGCGCCCACTCAACGTGTACGGCTACTCCAAGCTGCTGTTCGACCAGGTCGTGCGTCGCGTCATGCCGACGGCGCTGTCGCAGATCGTCGGTTTCCGCTACTTCAACGTGTACGGCCCGCGCGAGCAACACAAGGGACGCATGGCGTCCGTGGCGTTTCACAACTTCAACCAGTTCCGCGCGGAAGGCACGGTCAAACTGTTCGGCGAGTACAACGGCTACCCGCAGGGCGGCCAGATGCGTGACTTCGTGTCGGTGGAAGACGTGGTGAAGGTCAACCTGTTCTTCTTCGACAACCCGGACAAGTCGGGCATCTTCAACCTCGGCACCGGTCGTGCGCAGCCGTTCAACGACATCGCCACCACGGTGGTGAATACGCTGCGTGGGGCGGAAGGCAAGCCGGTGCTCTCCACCGAAGAGCTGGCACAGGAAGGCCTGATCGAATACGTGAAGTTCCCGGATGCGCTGCGCGGCAAGTACCAGTGCTTTACGCAAGCCGATCAATCGCGCCTGCGCGAGGCGGGTTATACGGCGCCGTTCCTGACAGTGCAGGAAGGCGTCGAGCGCTACTGCCAGTGGTTGCTGAAACAACCGGCTTGATCTGCCGCTCGATCAGACAGCGCGTCACTTTTTGTGCGCACGCAGCAGCATCTTTGCGATGCTCTTTAAGATGATCTGAAACCGTCACCTCGTGTGGCGGTTTTCTTTTCTCTTACCCCAAAATATCTGGAGGAGCCTATGTTGAAGAAGCTGTTGGCCGCTGCGTTGATGTCGTTGTCCATGCTGTCGGTTTCATGGGCAGCGGTGGATGCAAATACGGCAGACCAAGCTGCATTGGAGACCTTGTCGGGCGTTGGCCCCAAGCGTTCCAAGACCATCATCGAAGAGCGCACCAAGAACGGCCCCTATAAGGACGCCGCCGACTTCAAGGCACGCGTGCCGGGCATTGGCGACAAGACGCTCGCCAAGCTGGAAAACGCTGGCCTGACGTTCGGTGCGGTGGCACCCGCACCTGCACCGGCAGCCGCCAAGAAGGACAGCAAAGACGCGAAGAAGAAATAAGCGCCGCATTTTCTGACCGCCGCAACGCCCCGCCCATGCGGGGCGTTTTGCCATGCGCGGGGCAGGGTTGTCCTGCTGCATTACAATGGTTCGATTCCATTCCCTACGCACCATGGCTTATCCCACCATTGAAGACACCATCGGCAATACGCCGCTGGTGCAGCTCCAGCGCATTCCTGGCGAAGCCAATGCGCGACGCGGCAACGTCATCCTCGGCAAGCTGGAAGGCAACAACCCGGCTGGCTCGGTCAAGGATCGTCCCGCGCTGTCCATGATCAAGCACGCGGAAGCACGCGGCCGCATCAAGCCGGGCGATACGCTCATCGAGGCCACGTCGGGCAATACCGGCATTGCGCTGGCCATGACGGCTGCCATCCGCGGCTACAAGATGGTGCTGATCATGCCGGAAGACCTGTCGGTGGAGCGCCGTCAGAGCATGGCCGCCTATGGCGCGGAGATCATCCTCACCCCCGTTAAGGGCGGCATGGAATACGCGCGGGACTTGGCTGATGCGATGGAGAAGGAAGGCAAGGGCGTCATCCTCGACCAGTTTGCCAACCCAGACAACCCGCTCTCGCACTACGAGACCACCGGCCCCGAGCTGTGGCAGCAGACCGAGGGACGCATTACGCATTTCGTTTCGGCGATGGGCACGACGGGCACCATCACCGGCGTTTCGCGCTTCCTGAAAGAGAAGAACGCGGCCATCCAGATCGTCGGCGCGCAGCCGGAGGAGGGCTCGCGCATTCCGGGCATTCGCAAGTGGCCGGAAGCGTATATGCCGAAGATCTACGATCCGAAGTTTATTGATCGCACCGAACCCGTGAGCCAGTCTGACGCCGAACACATGGCACGTCGCATGGCGCGCGAAGAGGGCATCTTCTGCGGTATCTCGGCAGCCGGTGCACTGTGTGTGGCGCTGCGGATTGCGGAAGAAGTCGAGAACGCGACGATCGTGTTCGTGGTGTGCGATCGTGGCGATCGCTACTTGTCGACGGGTGTGTTCCCGGCCTGATGACTCACCACGTCGCATAAAAAAGCGCAGCCGAAGCTGCGCTTTTTCTTTGCCCGGATGCTGGCGTTCAACCGCGCATCGCTTGTCGTACGGCCTGGCCGAGTTCGTACACCGCCGCTGCATAGAAGAAGCTGCGGTTATAGCGCGTGAGCACGTAGAAGTTGCGCAGGCCGACGCGGTATTCGGTCGGCTGGCCGGGTGTGGGCAGGTCGATCATCAGCACCTCGGTTTCCTGCTCGCGAGCGGTATCCACGCCGGGTGCCAGCGCCAGCCCAGCACGCGTGAGCTTGGACAGCGTCATGCGCGGATACGGTTGACCATCGGCCGCTGCAGCCGCAATGCCCTGGCTGTCCGCATCGCCGGCGATGTTCCACATCACCGGGCGGTTCGGCTCCCAACCGTGCATCTGCAGGAAGTGCGCGACGCTGCCGATGGCGTCCACCGCGCTGTTGCGCAGGTCGATGTGGCCATCCTTGTCATAGTCCACCGCGTATTCGCGAATGCTGGTCGGCATGAACTGCGGAATGCCCACCGCGCCGGCATATGAACCCAGCACCGAAAACGCATCCGTGCCCGTGTCGCGGCACCAGAGCAGGTAGTCCTTGAGCTGGTTGCGGAACATCGTGCTGCGGTCTTCGCGGTTGGGCGTGTCGGGGTAGTCGAAGGCAAGCGTGGACAGCGCGTCCATCACGCGGAAGTTGCCCATGTCGCGACCGTAGATGGTCTCCACGCCCAGGATGCCGACGATCACATCGGCCGGCACGCCAAATTCGGTCTCGGCACGGCGCAGCGTGTCGCCGTATTGCTGCCAGAACTGCACGCCCGCGTTGATGCGAATGGGCTCGATGAAACGGCCGCGATAAGCGGTCCAGCTCCGGCGTGCAGGTGTGGCCGGCGGCAGGATCAGCCGGGCAACGGTGGCGGAGTACGCCGTACCCGCAAACAGCGCATCGAGCGATGCACGATCGAAGTTGTACTTGCCGACCAACTCGTTGACGAAGGCCTGCGTCTGCGGATTGTTGCGGTAGCGATCCGGGTCGATCTCTTCTTCATGCACGGCAACGCGGCGCTTGGGCGACTTGCTCGCTTTCTTGGCCGCCAGCGACAGCGCCGGGAAAGACAGTGCGGAAAGCGCGGCACCCGCCATCAGGGCGCGCAATACGGGACGACGGGAAGAGGGCGATTGGCTCATGGGCAGGCTTCAAACAGGATCGGGGCATTGTAGCGGATGGCTCTGGTGGATCGCCCCGTCGTGCGGCGTTGTCGCGCACCCGTGCTAACGTAGCGGCTGGAGACACCGAAGCACCCGGATCACAACACCAACATGGCGACCGGCCTCTACACGCATCCCGAATTCCTCCGGCACGAGATGGGCCCGCACCATCCCGAATGTCCGGACCGCCTGCGCGCGATCGAAGATCAGCTCATCGCCAGCCGCATCGACCAATTGCTCGTGCCGTGCGAGGCGCGGCCTGCCACCGAGGCGCAATTGTGCCGCGTGCACCGCCCCGAGTACCTGCGCGAGTTGGTATCCAGCGTACCGATTGCCGGCTACATGCCGATCGACCCCGATACCTCGATGAACCCGCACACCTACATGGCCGCTGTGCTGGCGGCAGGTGCGGCGGTGGATGCGACGGACAGGGTCATTGCCGGCGAACTGGAAAACGCCTTCTGCAGCGTGCGCCCGCCTGGCCACCATGCCGAGCCCGGCCGCGCGATGGGCTTTTGCTTCTTCAACAACGTGGCCGTGGCCGCGCGCCATGCGCTGGAACACCACGGCCTGCAGCGCGTGGCGATCATCGACTTTGACGTGCACCACGGCAATGGCACCGAAGCGGCCTTCCGCGACGAGCCCCGCGTGATGATGTGCAGCATCTTCCAGCACCCGTTCTATCCGTATTCCGGCACGGAAGCGGTGGCGGCCAACATGGTCAACATTCCGCTGCCCGCCTATACGAATGGCCTGACGGTGCGTGAGGTGGTGGAAACGATCTGGCTGCCGCGCCTGGAAGCGTTCAAGCCGGAGATGTTGTTCATCTCCGCCGGCTTTGACGCGCACCGTGAAGATGATCTCGGCCAGATGGGCCTGGTCGAAGCCGACTACGCCTGGATCACACAGCAGCTCATGCAGCTGGCGCGCGTGCACGCCAAAGGCCGCATCGTCAGCTGCCTGGAGGGTGGCTACAATCTCAGCGCTCTCGGCCGCAGCGTGGTTGCGCACGTGAAGGCGCTGGCCGAGCTTTAGGCGATGGACGCCAACGATTCATCAATGTCATTCGTAAAAGTAATAAAGACATCGTTAAAGAATCGTTCCTCGCATGTAGTGGCTGCCTTACACTAGCGCCTCATTCAAATAAGAAAGAGACGGCAACGGCCTGGTTTCGCGGCGGTTGCCGTTTTTGTATGGACTCATGATCGAACTCAAGGGGATCTCGCAGCACTTCCGGGGGGCGGGCGGCGCCGACGTCCACGCGCTGCGCGACGTTGACCTCACCATCGAGCGTGGTGAAGTCTTCGGCATCATCGGCCGTAGCGGCGCGGGCAAGAGCACGCTGGTCCGCGTCATCAACCTGCTGAACAAGCCGACCGCCGGCACCGTCACGGTGGCGGGGCAGGAACTCACCGCACTCAACGCCGACGGTTTGCGCCAGGCGCGCCGCAAGATCGGCATGATCTTCCAGCACTTCAACCTGCTGACGTCGCGCACGGTGTATGACAACGTGGCCCTACCGCTGGAATTGGCCGGCACCTCGCGCGAGCGCATCCGCGAGATTGTGCTGCCGCTGCTGGACCTGGTTGGCCTGTCCGCGTTCAAGGACCGCTATCCGGCGCAACTTTCGGGCGGGCAGAAGCAACGCGTTGGTATTGCGCGCGCGCTTGCGAGCCAGCCGGAAGTGTTGCTCTGTGATGAGGCAACCTCCGCGCTGGACCCGGAGACGACGCGCTCCATCCTCGACCTCCTGCGCAAAATCAACCGCGAGCTGGGCCTGACCATCGTGCTGATCACGCACCAGATGGAAGTCATCAAGCAAGTCTGCGATCGCGTGGCGGTGCTCGATGCCGGTCGCGTGGTCGAACTCGGCCGCGTGATCGACGTGTTCCTGCAGCCGCATCACGACGTGACGCGCGCGCTGATCGGCGAGGTCATCTCGCAAGAACTGCCGCCGTCGGTACTGGCGCGGGTTGAAAGCCGCTTGGTTGCCCGCGAACACGGCGGACGCGACCACCTGTTCCGACTCGCCTTTACCGGCGAGGGTGTGGACCAACCCGTGCTGGCGCAAGCCGTCCGCACTTACGGCTTCGACTTCAACATCCTGCACGGCCATATCGACGAGATTCAGGGCCAGGCCTTCGGCTCGCTGGCGATCCTGGCCACGGGTGAAACGGCTGACATCAACAACGCGATGCACTTCCTGCGCGAGCAAGGCGTGGTGGTCGAGGAGATCAATCATGTGGTCTGACCTGACCGATCTGTTTCTGCCGGCCTTCTGGGAAACGCTGGCGATGGTGGGCGTGTCCGGCGGTATTGGGGCGCTCTTTGGCGTGCCGCTGGGTGTGCTGCTGTATTTGACGGCCTCGGGTGGCGTGCTGTCGGCGCCGGTGTTCAATCGCGTCGCTGGCTTGATCGTCAACGCCGTGCGCTCGGTGCCGTTCATCATTCTGCTGGTGGCGGTGATTCCGTTCACGCGCCTGCTGGCGGGCTCGTCCATCGGCACGGCCGCGGCCATCGTGCCGTTGACGATTGCGGCGATTCCGTTCATCGCGCGCCTGGTGGAAACCGCCCTGCGTGAAGTGGATCGCGGCCTGATCGAAGCCGCCCAATCGATGGGCGCGACCACCGGCCAACTTGTCTACAAGGTGCTGCTGCCCGAGGCGATGCCCGGCATCCTGGCTGGCCTGACGATCACCTTCGTCAGCCTGGTCGGCTACTCGGCGATGGCGGGCACCATTGGTGGCGGCGGCCTGGGCGATCTGGGCATCCGCTACGGTTATCAGCGCTATGAATCGGACATCATGCTGGCGGTCGTCGTCATCCTGATCGTCTTTGTGCAAGCGGTGCAATCCACGGGCGATTGGCTCGTGCGCCGCCTGAGCCATCGTTAAAGGAGACGCCGCAAAACTACTGCGCGTCCCGATCTTGGCGCTGCGATGCTCACCGTACTTACGTACGGTTGCGCTTCTCGCACCAACCTCGGCACGCTCGCTACGTTTTGCGACGCCTCCTTCATCAATTCACAGACAAGGGGAACACAATGAATCGTCGTCAACTGCTGCAATGGTCCGCGAGCCTGGGTGCTGCGCTGGCACTGGCAACCGGCGCCGCAATGGCGCAGAGCAAGCCGATCAAGATCGGCGTGACCGCCGGCCCGCACGCCGAGATCATGGAAGAAGTGAAGAAGGTCGCCGAGAAAGACGGCCTGAAGCTCCAGATCGTCGAATTCAACGACTACATCCAGCCGAACGCCGCCCTGGCCTCCGGTGATCTGGACGCTAACAGCTACCAGCATCAGCCGTATCTGGACGACCAGATCGCCACGCGCGGCTACAAGTTTGTGAGCGTTGGCCAGACCATCACCTTCCCGATGGGCGTCTACTCGAAGAAGATCAAGTCGCTCAAGGAATTGAAGGATGGCGCGCGCTTCGGCCTGCCGAACGATCCGACCAACGGCGGCCGCGCGCTGTTGCTGCTGCAGTCGCAGGGCGTGATCAAGCTCAAGCCGAACGCCGGCTTCAAGGCTACGCCGCGCGATGTGGCGGAGAATCCGAAGAAGCTGAAGTTCGTCGAACTGGACGCCGCCCAACTGCCGCGCTCGCTGGACGATCTGGATGCCGCCGCGATCAACGGCAACTACGCCGAGAAGGCTGGCCTGGACCCGACCAAGGACGGCATCGCCATCGAAAGCCCGAAGGGCCCGTATGCCAACGTGCTGGCCGTGCGTGCAGCCGACAAGGATCAACCCTGGGTTGCCAAGCTCGTGAAGGCGTATCATTCCGACGCGGTCAAGGCCTTCGTGAAGACGAAGTACAAGGACGCCGTGATTGTGGCTTGGTAACCACTTTGTGATCGCTTGGGCGATCCGATAGAGGGCTCTACCAAACAGATTGCCGGACGTTTTACTGGCGTCCGGCAATTTTTCACGGTTAAAATAGCACGACCGTTCGGAAATTTAACGCGGCCGACCGGCCCCCCTTATAATGGCCGGCGTTTTGCAAAATCGTCTTATCAATTAGTGGAGTGAGCGCATGAAAGTCCTGGTCGCAGTCAAGCGCGTGATCGATTACAACGTGAAGGCTCGCGTGAAGGCCGACGGCAGCGGTGTCGATCTGGCCAACGTCAAGATGAGCATGAACCCGTTCGACGAGATCGCCGTGGAAGAGGCGGTTCGTTTGAAGGAAGCGGGTGTGGCTACCGAAGTGATCGCCGTGTCGTGCGGCGTGACGCAGTGCCAGGAAACCCTGCGCACCGCCATGGCCATCGGCGCCGATCGCGGCATCCTGGTCGAGACCACCGAAGAACTGCAGCCGCTGGCTGTCGCCAAGCTGCTCAAGGCGCTGGTCGACAAGGAACAGCCGCAGCTGATCATCCTGGGCAAGCAGGCGATTGACGACGATGCCAACCAGACCGGCCAGATGCTGGCTGCGCTGGCCGGCCTGCCGCAAGCCACGTTTGCCTCGAAGGTGCAGGTTGCCGACGGCAAGGCCTCGGTCACCCGTGAAGTGGACGGCGGTCTGGAAACCCTGTCGGTCAAGCTGCCGGCCGTGGTCACCACCGACCTGCGCCTGAACGAGCCGCGCTACGTGACGCTGCCGAACATCATGAAGGCGAAGAAGAAGCAGCTCGACACGGTCAAGCCGGAAGACCTGGGCGTAGACGTTGCGCCGCGCCTGAAGACGCTGAAGGTGGTTGAGCCCGCCAAGCGCAGCGCCGGCGTGATGGTGCCCGATGTGGCCACGCTGGTGTCCAAGCTCAAAACGGAAGCCAAGGTGCTGTAAGCGGTTGTTCCGCAACGCACGCAACTTCAAGCACACCGAACAGGCAGATCAAGATGACCGCACTCGTTATTGCTGAACACGACAACCAATCCATCAAGGCCGCGACGCTGAACACCGTGACGGCCGCCGCCCAATGCGGCGGCGATGTCCATGTGCTGGTGGCCGGCGCTGGCTGCGGCGCAGCCGCCCAGGCCGCTGCGCAGATCGCCGGCGTGACCAAGGTGCTGGTGGCCGACGCCCCCCAGTTTGCCGATGGCCTGGCCGAAAACGTCGCCGAGCAGGCCCTGGCCATTGCCGGCAACTACAGCCACATCCTGGCGCCCGCCACCGCCTACGGCAAGAACATCCTGCCGCGCGTGGCCGCCAAGCTGGACGTGGCCCAACTGTCCGACATCACCAAGGTCGACAGCCCCGACACCTTCGAGCGCCCGATCTACGCCGGCAACGCGATCGCCACCGTGCAATCGGCCGACAAGGTGAAGGTGATCACCGTGCGCGGTACGGCGTTCGACCCGGCTGCCGCCACCGGTGGCTCGGCCGCAACCGAAGCCCTGACTGCCGTGGCTGACGCTGGCATCTCGCAATTCGTCTCGCGTGAAGTGACGAAGAGCGACCGCCCGGAATTGACTGCCGCCAAGATCATCGTGTCGGGTGGCCGTGGCGTGGGCTCGGGCGAGAACTACACCAAGGTGCTGACGCCGCTGGCCGACAAGCTGGGTGCTGCACTGGGTGCCTCGCGCGCCGCAGTGGACGCCGGCTTCGTGCCGAACGACTATCAGGTCGGCCAGACCGGCAAGATCGTCGCGCCGCAGCTGTACATCGCCGTCGGTATCTCGGGCGCGATCCAGCACTTGGCCGGCATGAAGGATTCCAAGGTGATCGTGGCGATCAACAAGGATCCGGAAGCGCCGATCTTCCAGGTGGCCGACTACGGCCTAGTGGGCGATCTGAACACCGTGGTGCCGGAGCTGGTGAGCGCACTGGGCTGATCGAACCACGCGATGCGTCTGATGTAAGGCGCATCGCAATGCCCCACGCAAAGCCGTTTCCGACCCGTTTGGAAACGGCTTTTTTATACGTGAGCGCCATCAGAAGAGCGCGTCATGCGCCACCCGCCGACGCCCTGTCCTGATCGCGCTTAACAAGAGTTGGAGAGAGACATGACCTATCAAGCCCCCGTCAAGGACATGCTGTTCGTGATGAACGAACTCGCAGGCCTGGACAACGTCGCCAAGCTGCCCGGCTTTGAAGACGCCACTGCCGATACCGCGCAGGCTGTGCTGGAAGAAAGCGCGCGCTTTACCGGTGAAGTGGTCGCGCCGCTCAATGTGGAAGGCGACCGCAACCCCAGCAGTTGGAAGGACGGTGTCGTCACAGCTACACCTGGTTTCAAGGAAGCCTTCGCGCAGTTCGGCCAGGGCGGCTGGCAGGGCGTGCAGCACCCGCTGGAATACGGCGGCCAGGGCCTGCCGAAGCTGATCGCCACAGCGTGCATCGAGATGCTGAACGCGGCCAACCTGTCGTTCGCGCTGTGCCCGCTGCTGACCGACGGTGCCATCGAGGCACTGCTCACCGCCGGCACAGAAGAGCAAAAGCAACTGTTCGTGCCCAAGCTCATCTCCGGCGAATGGACCGGCACGATGAACCTGACCGAGCCGCAAGCCGGTTCCGACCTGGCACTCGTGCGCACGCGCGCCGAGCCGGTGGGCGACGGCACGTTCAAGATCTTCGGCACGAAGATCTTCATCACGTGGGGCGAGCACGACATGGCCGAAAACATCGTCCACCTCGTGCTGGCGCGTACGCCGGGTGCGCCGGAGGGCGTGAAAGGCATCTCGCTGTTCGTGGTGCCGAAGTTCATGGTCAATGCAGACGGCTCGCTGGGCGCGCGCAATGACGCGCATTGCGTGTCGATCGAACACAAGCTCGGCATCAAGGCGAGCCCGACGGCCGTGCTGCAATTCGGCGACAACGGCGGTGCGATCGGTACGCTGGTCGGCGAGGAAAACCGCGGGCTGGAATACATGTTCATCATGATGAACGCCGCGCGCTATGCGGTGGGCATGCAGGGCATCGGTGTGTCGGAGCGCGCGTACCAGAAGGCCGTGGCGTATGCGCGCGAGCGTGTGCAGAGCCGCCCCGTGGATGGCTCGGCCGCCAAGGCGGTGCCGATCATTCATCACCCGGATGTGAAGCGCATGCTGCTGACGATGCGCGCCATGACGGAAGGCGCTCGCGCGCTGGCCTATGTGGCCGCTGCCGCATGCGATGCCGGCCATCACGCTGCCGATGACGCTGCACGCAAGCAGAACGAAGCGCTGTACGAATTCCTCGTGCCGATCGTGAAGGGCTGGAGCACCGAGATGTCGATCGACGTGACGAGCCTCGGTGTGCAGGTGCACGGCGGCATGGGCTTCATCGAAGAGACGGGCGCTGCGCAGTACTACCGTGATGCGCGCATTCTGCCGATCTACGAAGGCACGACGGCGATCCAGGCGAACGACCTGATCGGCCGCAAGACGGTGCGTGATGGTGGTGCCGTCGCGCTGGGCATCTGCGCTGAGATTGCCAAGGTGGAAGCCGCGCTCGCCGCCAAGGGCGGTGCGCATTGCGAAGCGATGCGTGCACGTCTGGCCGCGGGCCGCGAGGCAATGGAATCGGTGGTGCGCTTTGTGGTCGCGCAGACCAAGGCGCAGCCGAACGCCGTGTTCGCGGGCAGCGTGCCGTATCTGCGCCTGTGCGGCATCGTGCTGTCGGGCTGGCAGATGGCGCGTGCGCTGCTGGTGGCCATCGATCGTGAGAGCGAAGACCCGAACTTCTACGGTGCGAAGATCGCCACGGCGCGCGTGTTTGCCGACGTGCTGCTCACGCAGGCGCCTAGCATTGCACAGAGCGTGCTGAGCGGCGGCGAGACCATCGGTGCGGTGCCGGAAGTGCAGTTCTAAGCGGTACGTGTGAACGTCAGAAAGGGAGGCTTCGGCCTCCCTTTTTTGCTGGCGCAACGCAAATCAGACCGGCGTGATGGTGAGGTGCAACGGTGGATCTGGCCGCAGCGTGACGTTCATCACTGGGCGCGGTGCAGGCATGCCGTCTGGCGCGGACAACTTGAAGCGCTGCAATAGCATCGCGGCAATCACCGTCATCTCCGACATGGCCAGATGTTGTCCGAGGCAGACGCGCGGGCCAGTGCCGAAAGGAAGGTATGCGCCACGCGGCACCTCCGGCGCCTCGTCGGCAAAACGTTCGGGGCGGAATGCCAACGGCTCGGGAAACCAGCGCGAGTCGTGGTGCATCAACTGCACCGGAATCAGGAACATGGTGCGCGCTGGTAATTGCCATGCGCCCAGGGCGATGGGCTGCGTGCTCCGGCGGCTGATGAGCACTGGCGCCGCAGGGTAGAGGCGCAGTGTCTCTTTGAGTGTCTGCGTGAGGTAGGGCAGTGAGCCCAGCGTGTCGGCGCTCGGTGCGTGGCCTTGGAGGGCTCGCTGGACTTCTTCGCGCGCAAGCGCCTGCGCGGCCGGATTGGCCGCCATGCACCAAGCCCACCAGATCAGCGTGGCCGCGGTGGTTTCATGTCCTGCAAGGAACGCGGTCATGCATTCGTCGCGCACGGCGTGCAGGGGCCATGCCGCGGGGTCGTCCGAGTGGAGTTGCAGCAGGCGCGTTAGCAGGTCGTTAGGCCGGGCATCTCGCGGCAGGGCCAATCGCGCTTGCAGGTGGCGATCGATCAAGCCATGCAGCGCCGTGAGGGCGCGCCTCTTCGCGCGCTTCCAGGGCACCCAGTCCGGCAAGCTTGCGGGCCAGTAGAACTCGGCATTGGCGGCGGCTCCGACCACGCGGACGGCTTGCTCCGCAATACGGGCCTCGTCGCCGATTTCGCTGGAGAACATCATCCGTGTGATGACGTCCATGGTCAGTGATGTGATCGCGCTCTCGATGGGCCAGCGCGCATCGCGTTTCGGCCACTGCGCGAGCGTCTTGCCGGTGGCGGCGGCAATGGTGGGCACGAAGGCCTGCACGGCCTTGGGCGTGAAGCTCGGTTGCAGGGCATGCCGCTTGCCACGCCAGGCGTCGCCCTCGGCAATCAGCACGCTGTGCCCATGCAACTGCGCGAACACGCGGATGCCGCGCTCCCAGCGGACGAGGGCATCGTGATGCGTCACCAATAGCTCACGCACGAGCGCTGGGTCGGTCACGACGATCTCGTGTTCGGGCCAGAAACGCAGATGCACCACGTCGCCGAAGTCGCGCTGCCACGTCGCCAATGACCCCAGCAAGTCGCGCGACATGCGAGCGAGCAGGCTCCAGCCGGTCAGCCCGGCAGATGGCCCGGGTGGCCACACGCCCGGCGGATGGAGGGTGGTGGCGGGCGAGGGTGTCGTCCCGTGGAAGGGACATTGGCTGGATGAGGTCGAGTCCATTCGGGCCTCCAGATGCGTCTTGGGATGGCTGGTATTGTTCGCCTGCTGGCGCGGCCTGTCTTGAACGCAAACGACATCGACACCACCCGCACGCCTGCCTATACTGCGCCGCCATGGCTGCCCCTTTCGACTGTCCCGATCCCCTTACGCGAGCGCCGCTTGCGACGCGTGACGGCTGCGTGCCGGCCTCGCGGTTGTATCTTGCGCCGCCTGCTTTGCAGGGCGCCATCGTGGCGATTCTCTGCCGCGATACACGGGGTTTTGCGCTCACCGATGCGCAGCGCCTGACGCATTTCCCGGCTTCGCCGATGGTGTCGCTGTCGTGGTATCAGGGCTGCAACGGTGGGCTTGTCGAGCGCACCGAAAGCGGCGCGCAATGGCGCTCGTTTGGCGCGGCGGCCGTGCTGTCGGGCAGCCAATCCCAGCCGACGGTGAGTTGGGCCCCCACCACAGGGCGTGGCGGCATGGTGTGCTTTACGGCGGATGTTGCGCAGACCTTGTTCGGTATCGACGTGGCTGCGGCAGCCGATCGCTTTGTCGACGCTGATGCCGCACTGGGCACGACGTGGCGGCCGTTGTTGGATGCGTTGCTCGATACCCAGGACGATGCGGCTGCGCTAGCTGTGCTGGAGCAGCATCTTGCCCCGCGCTGGCACGCCATTGCGGGGCAGGGCGCCGTGATGTCGACGCTGCGCCGAGCGGGCCGTCATTGGGTGGAGCGTCTTGCATGGCAGGCGCATGAGTGGCGACGCACCCATAGTCCGCGCCAGGTGGAGCGGCGCATCAAGTCGTTCAGCGGACGGTCTTTACGCGAGTGGCAAGCACTGGTGAAAACCGAGGGCGCTTACTTTGCGGCGATGGATCGGCACGCCGCCGGCTTGCCGTTCGACTGGGCCAGGCTGGCCCAGGATGAGGGCTTTGCCGACCAGGCGCATTTCAGCCGCACGGCCAAACGCATCACGGGCTTCTCGCCCGGCGAGTTCGCCGAGCGCTTTGTCGAAGACGAAGCGTTCTGGGCGTACCGGTTGTGGGTTTGAGCACGAAAAAAAGAAAGGGAGGCTAAGCCTCCCTTCTTTGTTGATGCTGTGTCGTCGGCGATCAGGCCAGTGCAGGCTTGCCCGCCGGTGCTGGCGTACCGCCCATGTAGCGATACACCGACAGATCATCCGCGCGAATCGCCGGCGAGCGGCCCGACACCAGATCCGACAGCAGCTTGCCCGAGCCGCACGCCATGGTCCAGCCCAGCGTGCCATGACCCGTGTTGAGCCACAGGCCGCGCACCGGCGTTTGGCCGACGATCGGCGTGCCGTCCGGCGTCATCGGGCGCAGGCCGGTCCAGAACGATGCGCGCGACACATCGCCCGCACCCGGGAACAGATCGTTGACCACGAACTCCAGCGTCTTGCGCTTGCCCGGGTCCAGGCGCTTGTCGTAGCCGACGATCTGCGCCATGCCGCCCACGCGGATGCGGTCGTCAAAGCGCGTCACGGCCACCTTGTAGGTTTCGTCCAGGATGGTGGAGACCGGGCTCTTTTCAGCATCCGTCATCGGCACGGTGATCGAGAAACCCTTGAGCGGATACACCGGCACGTTCACCAGGTTCTTCAGGAACGGCGTGCTGTAGCTGCCCAGCGCCACGACCACGAGGTCGGCTTCCATCGGTTGGCCATCGACCAGCGCGCCCCGCACCGCGTCATTCTTGAAGATCAGGCTGTTGATCGTGCTGTTGAAACGGAAGCGCACGCCCAACTGCTCGGCCATCGCGGCCAAGCGCGTGGTGAAGAGCTGGCAATCGCCCGTTTCGTCATTGGGTAGGCGCAGGCCGCCAGCCAGCTTGTGGCGGGTGGCGGCCAGGCCTGGTTCACTGCGCACGAGGTCTTCGCGCGAAAGCAGTTCGTAGGGCACGCCGGCGCGCTCGAGCACGGCGATGTCGTTCGCGGCGCCGTCGAGCTGTTGCTGGGTGCGGAAGATTTGCAGCGTGCCTTGCTGGCGGCCTTCGTAGGCGATGCCGGTGTCGGCGCGCAGCTCGCGGATGCAGTCGCGGCTGTATTCAGCCAGACGGACCATGCGTTCCTTGTTTTGCGCATAGCTGGCAGCGTCGCAGTTGCGCAGCATCTGCCACATCCACTTGAGCTGGAACAGCGTGCCATCGGGGCGGATGCTGAGCGGCGCGTGCTCCTGGAACATCCACTTGATGGCCTTGAGCGGCACGCCCGGCGCGGCCCACGGCGATGCATAGCCCGGCGAGATCTGGCCTGCGTTGGCAAAGCTGGTCTCCAGCGCCGGGCCCGCTTCGCGGTCGACGACGGTGACTTCATGGCCGGCGCGAGCGAGGTAATAGGCGCTGGTTACGCCGATCACGCCACTGCCAAGAACGAGCACGCGCATGGTGATACTCCCCGGGGATGCATATACGATAGATGTCGCTATCGTATTCGTACCTAACCAGTCATTGTTTCTGTATATTTCATGAAAACAGGAACAACTGTGGTTTTGGAGCGTTTTGCCTCATGCGGACCCAACGCAAGCCCGTCCGAGCCCTCGATAAGCTCGACCGCCGCATCCTCGACCTGCTGCAGAAGGATGGGCGGCTCTCCATGAAAGACCTGTCGGATGCGGTCGGACTGACCATCACGCCATGCATCGAGCGCGTCAAACGCCTGGAGCGCGAGGGCTTCATCCTTGGCTACTACGCGCGGCTGAATCCGGCCATGCTGGGGGCCTCATTGCTGGTGTTCGTGGAAATCAGCCTGGGCAGCAAGGCCGGCAACATGTTCGAGCAGTTCCGGCGCGAGGTGCTGCGCATTCCGGAGGTGCTGGAGTGTCATCTCGTCTCGGGCGATTTTGATTACCTCATCAAGGCGCGCATCCGCGAGATGAGCGAATACCGGCGCCTGCTGGGCGACATCCTGCTGCAGCTGCCGGGCGCCGTGCAGTCCAAGAGCTACATCGTGATGGAAGAGATCAAGGAGACGCTCGCCATCGACGTGACGGAAGAGGGGGCGTGACGTAACCCTGTCACGGAAGCGCCTTACGCTGGCCGGCATGTCCATCCCGTATGTCGATGCCATGTCCGACCAGCCCATCTTCAAGCCGACCCGCCGCACGCTCATCAAAGGTCTTGTTTCCGCCAGCGGCACCGCGCTGCTGGGCTCGCGCATCGGTGACGTACTGGCGCAGGGTGTCGCGCCAGCCGCGGTGACCGCCGAGCGTTTGCGCCCACAACTGCCCGGCGGCGTGATGAGCGGTGACATCACCGCCGACAGCGCCATCGTTTGGAGTCGCACCGATCGCCCGGCGCGCATGATCGTCGAATATTCGACCGATGCCGCCTTCAAGAAAGTCGTACGCCGTGTCGGCCCGGCAGCCACCGAAGCCAGTGGTTTCACCGCACGTGTCGACCTCGCGGGGTTGCCTGACGGTGCCGACCTGTTCTATCGGGTGCGCTTCCAGGATTCGGTCCACGACAAGGCGTTCAGCCAGCCCGTCACCGGTCGCTTCCGCTCGGCACCGGTGCAGGCCAATCGCCCGATCTGCTTCGTCTTCTCCGGCGACGAGGCCGGCCAAGGCTGGGGCATCAACGAGCGCTTTGGCGGCTATCGCCTGTACGAAGCGATGCGCCGCGAATCGCCCGACTTCTTCATCCACTCCGGCGACCAGATCTACGCCGATGGCCCGATCCAGGCCGAAGTGAAGCTGCCCGATGGCTCGCTGTGGACCAACCTCGTCACCGAAGCGAAGTCGCACGTCGCGCAAACGCTCGACGATTACCGCGGCGCCTTTGCGTACAACCAGCTCGACAAGAACAAGCGCCGCTTTGCTGCCGAAGTGCCATTCCTCGTGCAGTGGGACGACCACGAAGTGCGCAACAACTGGTACCCCGGCCAACAGATCGGCCCCGAGGAAAAGCGATACCAGGAGCGCAGCGCATCGGTGCTGGCAGCGCGCGCGAAGCAGGCGATGTTCGAATACAACCCGTTCCGCTTCAACCCGATCGACCCCGAGCAGATCTACCGCGCATTCCAGTACGGCCCGCTGCTCGACGTGTTCATGCTGGATGAGCGCAGCTATCGCGGCCGCAACTCGCCCAACCGCCAGGCCACGCTGGATGCCGATTCCGCCTTCCTCGGCCCGAAACAGACAGCGTGGCTCAAGCAATCGCTAAAGCAGTCGAAGGCCACGTGGAAGGTGATTGCGAGCGACATGCCGATCTCGCTGGTCGTGCCAGATCTGAACCCCGACGTGCCCAAGGGCACCTACGAAGCGTGGGCGAATGCCGATGACGGCGCGCCGTCCGGCCGCGAGCTAGAGCTGGCCGAGATCCTGCGTTTCATCAAGCAGGAGAACATTCAGAACGTGGTGTGGGTGACGGCCGATGTGCACTACGCGCAGGCTACGTACTACCACCCGTCGCGCGCGAAGTTCACGGAGTTCAAGCCGTTCTGGGAATTCGTCGGCGGCCCGATCAACGCGGGCACGTTCGGGCCAAACGAGGTCGACCAGACCTTCGGGCCGGATGTGCGTTACGTCAGCATCCCGAAGGACAATCCGCAGAACCAATCACCCGCCGCGCTGCAGCAGTACTATGGCCGCGCGAAGATCGATCCTGCCACGCGCACGATGCATGTGTCGCTGCACGATCTCGATGGCAAATCGCTCTGGGAAGTGAAGCTCGATCCGGAGGCGTAGCCCGCGTCACTCACAGCGGAGCAAGGGCGGATGCGATACGATCAGCAAGCCCCCGCATCTGATCCGTTCCGCTGTGTCCGACATGTCCGACCGCCACGTTCCTCGCAAGGGACGCGGCGCCACCTCTAACCTGCAAGGCCGTTTTGAACGCGATGAACGCTCACGCGTCGATGACGGCTGGCAACCGCTTGTCGGGCAGCTTGATCCCGACGACGCACCGCCGCGCATTGAGACCACCGTCTCCGTCGAACGCGCGCGCTCCATCCTGAGCCACAACCAATCGCCGGACATTCCGTTTGGTGTGTCGCTCAATCCATATCGCGGTTGCGAGCATGGGTGCGTGTACTGCTTTGCGCGACCCACGCATGCGTATCTGGAGCTATCGCCGGGCTTGGATTTCGAGACCAAGCTGTTCGCCAAAGCCAACGCTGCGGAAGTGTTGCGCGAAACGTTCGCCAAGCCCAGCTACCGCTGCGAGGCGATTGCGCTGGGCGTGAACACCGACGCCTATCAGCCCATCGAGCGAGAACTGCGCATTACGCGTGATGTGCTGCAGGTGCTGCACGATTGCGATCACCCGGTCGGGCTGATCACCAAGTCCTCATTGATCGAGCGCGACATTGATCTGCTCGCGCCGATGGCCGCCAAGAACCTCGTCGTCGCCGCCGTGACCATCACGACGTTGGACGCTGATCTCGCGCGCAAGCTCGAGCCGCGCGCTGCCACGCCATCGCGCCGCTTGCGCACGATTCGCACATTGGCTGAAGCGGGTATTCCCGTGGGCGTGAGCGTCGCCCCGATGATTCCCTTCATCACCGACGATCACATGGAGCAGATCCTGGAAGCGGCGCGCGGGGCAGGGGCCACCTACGCGAGCTACATCGTGCTGCGCCTGCCGAATGAGCTGAACGCCGTGTTCCAGGATTGGCTGATGGCGCATTTCCCCGACCGCGCGCAACGCGTGATGAACCGCATCCGCGATCTGCACGGCGGGCAAGACTACAAGGCGGATTTCGCCACGCGCATGCGCGGCACGGGCATCTGGGCAGACCTACTACGGCAGCGCTTCTATAAGGCGGCCGACAAGCTCGGCTTCCACTACCACCGCTACAACGAACTGGTGCTCGACACGTCGCAGTTCAAGCCGCCGGCACGTGCAGTCAAGCCAAGAAAGCCCGTTGACGATCGGCAGGGCAGTTTGTTTTGACGGCGGATTACTGCGATAGCTCTTTCGCTGCCTGCACCTGCGTCTCGAAGTAGGTCTGGAACGTGATGGCGAGGCCGGCCATCAACAGGCCGGTGCCGATCATCAGCGTGAGGATTGTCAGCAGAACGACCGGCCAGCCTGAGCGCGTGGGCGTGCCGTCTGCATTGAATTGCGCATCCCATTTGTCGTCAGGGCGTAGGCCATACACCAGTGCCGATAGAAACCCCGCCAGCACCGACGCCCCGCCGATAATCGCGCAGGCCCAGCCCGGCACACTCGCCCGTTGGGTGGACCACAACAGCGCCACGCCAATCGCCCCGAGCACCATCGCAAACACCTGCGACCACGCCCAGAAGTCGCGTCCGCCTTTGAGATAGAAACGATGCGCGCCCACGCTTCCGAACAGGAAGGCGAGCAGCACGGTCAGCAGTTTGGATTTTTTCTGGAGAGCGGTCGTAGACATGGCAGGCGGAGAACACACGGCAACACAACACAGCGCCGCGCATTCTACGCCCAACATCATCCGCGACGCGGCCAGATGGCGGCGTCGGGAACGCGTCCTAAAGACGCATCAGCAGTTCGGGGAATTGGCCGTCAGTTCGGTCGGACGCGCGCAGCGTTGAGAGTCGCCTGCGGCGGGTGGGGTAGGGTCACTAAATCGGCACCAGACGCGGAGCGGACACGCTCGTCGACGCCATCAAATCTTGCAGCAGTTGGGGCGCGCGTTGGCGCAGGCTCACCTCACCATAGAGCAGGTGAGCAAGCATCAGCATGAAGGCAGAGGTCCATATCAGACCGAGGATCAGCCGCACATGGCGGTGGAGTAAGGACAGCATAGGGGCACCTATTGTCGTTGTGATGGGTGTGATGAATGGCGCACTGCAAACGTGTGTCATTCATCGTCCAATACGACAGAGGCGCCCGCCGGCAAGTTCCGGGATGTGAAATGCGGGGCGGAGAATCAGCCCCGGCGCGAGCCGCGCCAGTTGCCGCCTTGATCGCCGTTACCGCGTTCCTGGCGGAAGCGTTCCTGCTGCTGCCAGTCGCCGCGGCCACCGCTCTCGTGCGGTTGCACGCGGCCGTTCAAGCGGTCATCGGCGCGGGCACGCGCTTCCATGCGTTCCATCTGCTCGCGGATGCGTGCAGCCTGCTCGCCACGGGAATCCACGAAGAAGATTTGCGCTACCGCTCGGGGTGCGCGCGGTGCGGCCTCGGTGGCTTGCGTCCACGCGGGCATGACGGATTGTGCAAAGGCAGCGGCGGCCTGACGCGCCGATGCGTTGGCAGCCACAGCGCCCGCAGAGGCGACGATCAGAACACCCGCAGCCAAGGGGCGAAGCAATGCGCGGATCGGCATGGCTATCTCCTATCGGGCGAGGGTTCGAAAGCGCCACGCGCCGCTGGCTGATATGCGAAAAAGAGGTCGGCAGCGCGTGTTCATGCCTGTCAATGTAAGGCTTCACTCAGCAGGCATCCACTGTCCGAACGTTACCCATGTAACGAGATGTTTCCCGCACGCGTTGCCCAGGCGGCAGGCGTCGTGCGCGTCATTTTCCGGTGTAGCGGATGCGATACACGGCCCCCGCTTCGTCGTCGGAAACAAGCAGGCTGCCGTCGGGCGCAACAAGTACATCGGCGGGGCGGCCCCACGCGCGCTCCCCTTGCAACCAGCCATATACGAACGGTTCCTGCCTAGTGACGTTGCCGGTCGCATCCAGTACGAGACGCACGACGCGGTAGCCGACCTTGGACGATCGATTCCACGAGCCATGCTCTGCGATGAAGATGTTGTTGCGATACGCCGCCGGAAAACTGCTGCCCGTGTAGAAGCGCATGCCCAGCGCTGCCACATGCGCCCCCAGCTTGGCAACGGGCGGTACGTATTGGCTGCACGGGTGTCCCGCGCCGAACTCCGGGTCCGGGATGTCGCCCGCATGGCAGAACGGATAGCCGAAATGCGGGTTGGGTTTGCTGATGCGGTTGAGCTCGTCGTCGGGCACGTCGTCGCCCATCAGGTCACGCCCGTTGTCGGTGAACCACAACTCGTGCGTGATGGGGTGCCAGTCGAAGCCCACGGTATTGCGGATGCCGCGTGCAACGAGCGCCAGGCCGCTGCCGTCGGCGTTCATGCGCATGAGGTTGGCGTAACGGTTCTCGTCAAGATGGCAGACATTGCACGGCGCCCCCACTGGCACATACAGCTTGCCATCTGGTCCGAATGCGATGAATTTCCAGCCGTGATGCGTTTCGGTCGGCAGCTTGTCGTTGACGACGATAGGCTCAGGCGGATTGTCGAGTCGCCTGTCGATGCCATCGAGCCGTACCACGCGCGACACGGCCGACACGTAGAGATTGCCGTCGTGCCAAGCTACGCCCACCGGCAGCTGCAACCCTGAAGCCACCACGTGCACGCGTGCGCCGGGTGCTTGTAATGGCAACGCGTACACCTTGCCCGCCCGGCTGCCGACATACAGGATGCCGGCCGGGGAGAGCGCCATTTCACGTGCTGCAGGCATCGCATCCGTCAGCACCTCGACCTGAAAGCCCGGCGGTACGCGCAACGTGTCGATGGGTAGCTTGGCCTGTGCAGGCAGCGCCACTGCAAGCCAAGCCGCAAGCACAAACGCCTCGCCAATATGCCGGGCAAGCCATGTGCGCCAGCCGCGCTGCCGCCGGGTTGTAGCTAAGTGTTTGTTTGGTCTGGAAAATTGGGCTATACTTGCGTGTTTCTCTGTACGCATACCCAGTTTTTCAAGGAAAAGATCCATGGTCGTGATCCGTCTGGCCCGCGGTGGCTCCAAGAAGCGCCCGTTCTTCAACATCGTTGCGACTGACTCGCGTAACCGCCGTGATGGCCGTTTCATCGAGCGCGTCGGTTTCTACAACCCGCTCGCCGGTGAAGGCGAAGAAGGTCTGCGCATCGTGCAAGACCGCCTGACCTACTGGGAAGGCGTGGGCGCGCAGCTGTCGCCGACGGTCGCCCGTCTGGTGAAGCAAGGCGCCAAGAAGGCAGCCGCCTAAGTTTTAGCATGCGTCGATCGTCGGTGCCGTCCGAGCACATTCTGCTGTGACGCGCGCTGCATCGACACGGCCTGGTCCCGTGGCAGTGGCAACGCAAGCGACCTCGCAAAAGGTCGCCGAACGCTTGCAGGCCATGCGTCCAGGCACGGGCGCCAACCCCGCGCTCCCCGATGACCTCATCGAGGTGGGTTACGTGGGTGGTGCCTACGGTATTCGTGGTTGGATCAAGGTCCAGCCGCACGGCGACGCAGATGCGCTGCTGAATGCCAAGGTTTGGTGGCTCAAGCCAGCAACCGGTGCACTGGCAACGTCAACGGACTGGCGGGTGTTTCCCGTCGATACGTCCCGCGAGCATAGCGGCACGGTGGTGGCAGGTTCGCCTGCTGCGCCCGACCGCAATGTTGCCGAGGCGCTGCGCGGATGTGTCGTGTGGGTCAGCCGAGCCGACTTTCCCGAGCCGGATGATGACGAGTTCTACTGGGTCGATCTGATCGGCGCCACGGTCGTCAACGAGCAACAGGAAACGCTGGGCACGGTGGCCGGCCTGATCGACAACGGCGCGCATCAGATTCTGCGCATCGTTGATGAGGGCGGGGTCGAGCGGCTCGTGCCGTTTGTCGAGGTTTACGTGAAGTCGGTGGATGTGGCTGGCAAGCGCATCGTCGTCGACTGGGGTCTGGATTACTGAACATGCGGCCGGAGAATTCGGCGATGCAGTTCGATGTCATCTCGTTGTTTCCGGACATGTTCCGGGCGCTGACGGACTGGGGCATCACCAGCCGCGCAGCCAAACAGCAGGTGTACACGTTGCGCACCTGGAACCCACGCGACTTCACGACGGACAATTACCGTACCGTGGACGACCGGCCTTACGGCGGCGGCCCCGGCATGGTGATGCTGGCTAAGCCACTGGACGCTGCACTGGATGCCATTGCCGAGGCGCAAGCCCCGGCAGCGTCGCATGTGGTGCTGTTGTCGCCGCAAGGCAAGCCGCTCACGCACAAGCGGGTGATGGAGTTGGCGCAACTGCCGGCGCTCACGCTGCTGTGCGGACGCTACGAGGCGATTGATCAGCGCTTGGTCGATCGCCGGGTGGATGAGGAAATCAGCCTTGGCGATTTCGTCCTCTCCGGTGGCGAGATTGCGGCGATGGCCATCATCGACGCGGTTGTGCGCCAGTTGCCCGGCGTGTTGGGTGATGCGCAGTCGGCGGTGCAAGACAGTTTCGTCAATGGCTTGCTGGATTGCCCACACTACACGCGCCCGGAAGAGTACGAAGGTGTGCGTGTGCCCGATGTGCTGCTGGGCGGCCACCACGCCGAGATTGAAAAATGGCGCCGCCAGCAGGCGCTGTTGAATACCATGCGCAAGCGGCCCGATCTGATCGATGCCGCGCGCGAGCAAGGTTTGTTGTCCCGCAGCGATGAGGTCTTCCTCGCTGCCGCGGCGATAACGGCAAAGGGGTCGGAAGCTTCCACACCGGAAGCCTCGGCCAAGTGATGTTCCCATCCTCTACCGGGGCCGCGATCAATCGATCAGGCAAAACGCCGGCATGATGGTCAAGGAGAAAAAGATGAATCTCATCGAGCAAATCGAGCAGGAAGAAATCAAGCGCCTGACGGCCAACAAGACGATCCCCCCGTTCGCCCCTGGCGACACTGTGATCGTCAACGTGAACGTCGTTGAAGGCAACCGCAAGCGTGTGCAGGCGTATGAAGGCGTCGTGATTGCCAAGCGCAATCGTGGCCTGAATTCGTCGTTCATCGTTCGCAAGATCTCTTCGGGTGAAGGCGTGGAGCGTACGTTCCAGCTGTACTCGCCGCTGCTGGCCAGCATCGAAGTGAAGCGTCGCGGTGATGTGCGCCGTGCGAAGCTGTACTACCTGCGCGAGCGCTCGGGCAAGTCGGCTCGCATCAAGGAGAAGCTGACCTTCAAGCGCAAGGAAGCCGCTGCGGAGTAATCTGCGCGCGTTGCGAAAAGGCACCTTCGGGTGCCTTTTTTCTCTTTTGCGGTGGAAGATTGCCCTCACGTGTCGTTAGTAACGCTATGCATCTTCCACTGACGATCATTCCATTCTTGCCCCATGCGCCGTCCCGTGTTCGACCCTGAGCAGTTGCCGGTGTTGCCGTCGTCAACACCGCTGCCGGCGCTTGAGGTTTCGCGGTTGACGGCCGATTTCGTGCGCGAACGCTTGCGTACGCAACCTGCGTGGGAGCCGGAACATACTGACGAATCCCGCCTGATCGACGCATCGCTCAAGCTGCGCGAAGCGGCCGTGCTGGTGCCGTTGGTGCAGCGCGAGGTGGGTCTGGCGGTGCTGCTGACCCAACGCAATGCGTCGCTCAGCCAGCATGCCGGTCAGGTCAGCTTCCCGGGCGGCGGGCGTGAGGCGGTCGATTCCGATGTGGTTGCCACCGCGCTGCGCGAGACGGTGGAGGAGGTCGGCATTGGCCCGGAATTCATCGAGGTCGTCGGCCGACTGCCTGACTACATCACCGGAACTGGTTTTCACGTGAGCCCCGTTGTCGGGCTCCTTTCCCCCGATTTCACGCTCAACCCGGACCCGAGCGAAGTGGCCGAGGTGTTCGAGGTGCCGCTCGCTTTCCTGATGGATCCGGCCAACCACGAAGTGCGCGAGCTTCGCTGGGAAGACCGCGTGCGGCGTTTCTATGCGATGCCGTATCGGAAGTCCGATGGCGGCTACCACTTCATCTGGGGCGCGACGGCGGGCATGCTGCGCAACCTTTATCACTTGCTGGCAGCGTAGCGCGCAAGGCACGGTGCGCTGTGACGCGCACGCCGTGTGCTATCGTCATGCACATCGCATTCACGGCGTGAAACGCGCCTCGCAACACCCTTCCCATGACCTTTTTCTCCGTACTCTGCGCGCTCATCCTCGAGCAATTCCGTGCGCTCAGCCGGGATAACCCGATCTACGATGTTGTGCGCGTGCTGGCTGCACGGGCCGAAGAATGGTTCGATACCGGCCATCGCCGCGATGCTGTGCTCGCTTGGTGCGTGGTCACGCTGCCGGCTGTGTTGGTTGTGGCGCTGGTGCACTACCTGCTCTCGTCGATCAGCCTGGGGCTCGCGTTTTTGTGGAACGTGCTGATGGTGTACCTGACGCTCGGGTTCCGCCAGTTCAGCCACTATTTCACGGACATCCACGAGGCGCTGCGCAGCGACGACATCGTCACCGCACGGCTGCTGCTCAATGAGTGGTCGGGGCGCGACACGACCGACATGCCCGTCAACGAGGTCGTTCGCCACACGCTCGAATGCGCGATCGTGGCGGCGCATCGTCACGTGTTTGGCGTGTTCTTCTGGTTCTTGGTGCCGATGGGTCCGGCGGGCGTCGTGCTCTACCGCGGTGCCGAATATCTGGCGCGCCATTGGAGCGATACATCGACGGAGCGCAGTCCGGCACTGGGCCTGTTTTCGCGTCAGGCGTTCTTCGTCATCGACTACGTTCCTGCGCGGTTGACCGCGATCGGCTTCGCCATCGTCGGCAACTTCGAGGATGCCGTCTACGCCTGGCGCAATCGCGCGGCCAAGTGGAGCGATGAAGTGAACGGCATCCTGCTGGCCGCTGGTGGCGGTGCGCTGGGCGTACGCCTGGGCACGCCGATCGCGCAGCGTGATTCCGCAGAGAGCATTGCCGATGAGGACGGCGCCTATCCGATGGAAGTCGGGCAGGAGCCCAATGTGCGCACGCTGCAGTCGGCGGTCGGCCTAGTGTGGCGCGCCGTGGTGCTGTGGATGCTGCTGCTGGCGATGCTGTCGATCGCCGTGTGGCTGGGTTGAGACGGCAGCGCGTCTGGTTCTAAAGGCTCAGGCCGCATCTTCGCGGTCTTTGCCGCAGCGCCAACACTGGGCGAACTGCGGCTCATGCAGCTCTTCACAATGGGCGCAGCGCCAAGCAGGGCCGCTTGGCGGATGACGCGCCTGATCGAGCAGCGCTTGCGCCTGCGCTTCCTGCGCCGGGTTCAACAACCAGACCTGCGCCGCGCAATCTTGTGGCGGAACATCCCCCGCCACGCTGCTTAGATAGATGTTGCGCAGCTCGGTACGGATGCCAGCAGCCGACAGCACGTTCTGCCAGTGTGCTGCCATGCCAAGCGATGGACTGCTGATCAACAGTTTCATCCCAGCCTCCCCGAACTTCGTTTCCCCGTTACCAGGGCTTCTGCTGCTCTGATTCGTGCAACAACTGCGCGTAGAGCTGATGCCGGCGCGGATCGATCTTGCCGTCGGCCATGGCTCCCAGGATGCCACAGCCGGGTTCCTGGAGATGGCGGCAGTTATAAAAGCGGCATTCGGTCAAGCGCGGGCGGAATTCAGGGAAAGCGCGTTCCAACATGCCTTCGCTCAGGTGGTGCAGGCCGAATTCCTGGAACCCCGGCGAGTCGATCAGCACGCCGCCCTGGCCCCATTCAACAGGCAGGTGATAGAGCCGAGTGAACGTGGTCGTGTGCTTGCCGGAGTCGAGCTTTTCAGAGATCTCGCGCGTTTGCGCATCCACCCCGGGGATCAGCAGATTCAGCAGCGACGATTTGCCCATGCCAGATTGCCCAATCAGGATCGACGCACGCCCAGCCACGTGGGGCTCCAACGTGGCATGCGCGGCTTCCGGCGCGCCATGCACCGTCAATTCGACGATCGTGTAGCCAAGCTCCCGGTACAGTGCCAGCCGCGAGCGGGCCGTCTCCAAGCGTGCGGTCAGGTCGATCTTGTTGAGCAGGATCAGCGGTGTGATGCCGAGCGATTCTGCGGCCACCAGTGCGCGGCCGAGCAGGTCTTCGGAGAAGCTCGGCTCGGTGCCAAGCATGATGATGACCTGGTCGAGGTTGGCCGCGAGCATCTTCGACTTGAACTGATCGGAGCGGTAGAGCAGGTTGCGGCGCTCATCCACTCGTACGACCACACCTTGATCTACTGCGGTGGCTTCAAAAACGACCCGATCGCCGACGGCGCATTCGCTGCGCTTGCCGCGCGGGAAGCATTGCAGAAAGCCGCCGCCTTCGCGTTCAACCAGATAGTGCCGGCCGTGGGCGGCGATCACGAGCCCGTGTTCGCCCGCAGGAGCCTTCTTCGGGGTGCGGCCCGGTTTGCTGTGCAGGTTGTTGCCCATCAGGCGCTAGCCTGCACAAGGCGTGCGACACGCTGCGACGCTGTCGGGTGCGAGTAGTAGAACGTCGAGTAGACCGGGTCTGGCGTGAGCGTCGAGGCGTTGTCCTGGAAGAGCTTCACCAGCGCCGAGACGAGTTGCTTGGCGTCCGCATGCTCGGCGGCAAAGGCATCGGCTTCGTATTCATCCTTGCGCGAGGACAGGCTTGCCAGCGGCGAGACGAAGAACGTGAACACCGGCAGCACCAGGAAGAACAGCATCAGCGCGAGCGCGTGATTGTCGGAGAGCAGGTTGGGCGCCACGCCCAGGCCCAGGTAGAACCACGTGCGTGTCATCAGCCAGCCGAGCAGCGCCAGCGCGCCCAGGCTCAATACGAACGTCACGGCGATGCGCTTGGTGATGTGGTGGCGCTTGAAGTGGCCCAACTCGTGCGCGAGCACCGCCTCCATCTCCGATGGGTTCAGCCGCTCGAGCAATGTGTCGAAGAAGACGATGCGCTTGGTTGCGCCAAAACCGCTGAAATAGGCATTGCCGTGCGCGCTGCGGCGGCTGCCGTCCATGACGAACAGGCCCTTGCTGGCAAAGCCGCAGCGTTTGAGCAGGCTCTCGATGCGCGCGCGCATTTCCTCGTCCTGCAGCGGGGTGAACTTGTTGAAGAGCGGCGCGATGACGTTCGGGTAGATCGCCTGCACAAACAGCATGAACGCCATCCAGACGATCCAGGTATAGAGCCACCAGTACGTGCCCATCTTGTTCATGAGCCAGAGCACAGCCAGCAATAGCGGCAAACCAAGCACGGTGCCGATGGCCATCCCCTTGAGGTTGTCGGCCAGCCAAAGCTTCCACGTCATGCGGTTGAAGCCGAAGCGCTCTTCGACCACGAACTGCGCATACAGCGAGAACGGCAGTTCGATGACGCTGCTGAGGACGATGACTGACACGATGAGCGCTACGCCATACGCATAGCCCGGCCCGAACACACCCAGCCAGGCCTGGTTGATCCAGTTCAGCCCACCGAACAGCGTGAGCGCGATCAGTAGGGCGGCCTGAACCGGTACTTCCAGCATCGCCAGGCGGGTGCGGGCGATGGTGTAGTCGGCGGCCTTGCGGTGCATGTCCAGCGTGATGGATTCGGCAAATTGCGCGGGAACGGCATCACGGTGGCGCGCCACGTGACGGATCTGCCGCGCGGCCAGCCACAGCCGTGTGGCGGACATCAATACAAGGGCAAGCAGGAAGACGACAGTAAAGGCGGGCATGTGGGGAAACACCTATCAGATATGCGAAAATTATAGCCTTCAGTCATTTTCTCAAGGCATTCCGTGAGTACTTCTGCACCCCAGCCAGCCGCATCGTCCGCGACCCCCAGCCGTGTTGCCGCCAAGAGCGATAACAACCTGGTCTGGCTCGACATGGAGATGACCGGCTTGAGCCCCGAGAACGATCGCATCATCGAAGTGGCCGTGGTGGTGACGGATTCGGAGCTGAACATCGTGGCGGAAGGCCCCGTGCTGGTGATCCATCAGTCCGACGAACTGCTGGACGGCATGGATGCCTGGAACAAGGGCACGCATGGCCGCTCGGGGCTGATCGACAAGGTCAAGGCGTCGACCACCACGGAAGCCGAAGCCGAAGCGGAACTGCTGGCCTTCCTCAAGAAGTGGGTGCCGAAGAGCAAGTCGCCGATGTGCGGCAACTCCATTTGCCAGGACCGCCGCTTCATGGCGCGCTACATGCCCAAGCTGGAGGAGTATTTCCACTACCGCAACCTGGACGTCTCCACGCTCAAGGAGCTGTGCAAGCGCTGGCAGCCGGCGATTGCCAAGGGCTTTACCAAGCACCAGCGGCACACCGCCCATGCGGACATCATCGAGTCCATCGAAGAGCTGCGTTACTACCGCGAGCACTTCATCCGCGACGAGCGGCAGGCACCGGAGGCCGAAGCATTGGCCTCCTCGGTCGCTCCCTAAGCCTGCAACGGCTTGGCACGGACAGCGTGCTTGGGCCGCCAGACTTTGACCACGCTGTCGTTTGTTTCGACATACGGGCCGCCGATCAGGTCGATGCAGTAGGGCACGGCTGCAAAGATGCCCGGCACCGTGGCGCGGCCTTCCACATCCTTCAGGCCTTCCAGCGTTTCCTTGATGGCACGCGGTTGGCCCGGCAGGTTGATGATCAGCGCCGCCCGTGACGGTGTTTCACGGATCACCGCCACCTGACGCGACAAGATCGCTGTCGGTACGAAATGCAGGCTGATTTGGCGCATCTGCTCGCCGAAGCCGGGCATTTCCTTGGTGGCGACCGCCAGCGTGGCTTCGGGTGTCACGTCACGGCGGGTCGGGCCGGTGCCACCTGTGGTGAGCACCAGATCGCAGCCAGCATGGTCGACCAGGTCGATCAGCGTTTCGGCAATCGTTGCCTGGTCATCTGGAATCAGCCGTTCCACCCCTTGCCACGGCGACGACAGCGCGGCGCCAAACCAGTCGCGCAGCGCCGGAATCCCTTCATCCTGATACGTCCCTGCCGAGGCGCGGTCCGAAATCGACACAAAGCCGACGATCAGCTCGTCAGCGTGGCGGCGGGTGAGTGGAGCGGAGGCGGTCATGCTTCGTCGTCTTCGGCTTCGGGTTGGTCGGCGTCGTCGTCCTCACGGTCGTTGCCTTCCAGGGCGTGTTTAACCATCTGGAAAATTTCGCGCGACGACTTGGGCGGCTTGGCGAGCTGTGCTTCCTTGCGCGCGTTGCGCACCAGCGTGCGCAGGGCCTGCACGTCGGTGTCCGGGTGGGCGGCGATGAACTCGGTGATGGCGTCGTCACTTGCGATCAGGCGGTCGCGCCAGCGCTCGATGGCGTGCAGGCGCGCCGTTTCGGCCTTGGAGGCGCCAACGAAGGTGGCCAGTACGCGGCGGATGGCTTCGACTTCTTCGTCGGTCAGGGCGCGCATCAGCTTGCCGATGTACTGCATCTGGCGGCGCTTGCCTTCGTGGGCAGTGGTGCGCTTGGCTTCGCGCAGGGCGTCCACCAGCTTTTCGGGCAGCGGTACCTTGGCGAGTTTGTCCTTGGGCAGCGCTTCCAGGGCGGTGCCCAGGTCTTGCAGGGCGTTGACCTCGCGCTTGCGCTGCGATTTGCTCTTGGGCGTATCCGGATCGTCCTCGTCGCCAATGTCCAGGCGCACGACGGGTTGCAGATACGTTGGGTTGTGTCGGGATGCTCGGCTCATGGCGCGCATTGTATCTTGCTATGATGGGCGCTTCCGCCCACTTGTGCCAAAATCGCGGCCCGTTTTCCCCCTTCCTCGCCTATGTCTCAAACGCTCGATTCCAAGACTGCCCCCGTGTTTGCCTACCGCCGCGAACAGCTCGAAGAGATGGCCACCGATGTGTTGCGCATTGCACGCGAACTCGGCGCTACCGACGCCGCGACGGAAATCTCCGAAGGCCAGGGCCTGTCGGTCACGGTGCGCAAGGGCGAGATCGAGACCATCGAGCAGAACCGCGACAAGATCGTCGGCGTGACGGTCATGCTGGGCAAGAAACGCGGCAACGCCAGCACGTCGGATTTCTCGCCGGCGGCATTGCGCTCCACGGTTGAGGCCGCATACAACATCGCCCGTTTTACGGCCGATGACGACGCTGCCGGCCTGGCCGAAGAAGAACTGCTGGAGAAGCATCCGCGTGACATGCAGCTCTATCACCCGTGGATGATCGATGCCGAGGAGGCTGTCGAAATCGCCCGCGCCGCAGAAGCCGCCGCCTTTGCCGTGAGCCCGAAGATTCGCAACAGCGATGGCTCGAGCATTTCCGCCCAGCATTCGCATTTCGTCCTGGCCACGTCCCGCGGGTTCATGGGCGGCTATCCGTATTCCCGGCACTTCATTTCGGCCGCGCCGATTGCTGGGTCGGGCGCGCATATGCAGCGCGACGACTGGTATTCGTCCAAGCGTTCGCCCAAGGATTTGGCCGCGCCGGAGGCCATCGGCAAGTACGCAGCGGAACGTGCGCTGGCACGTCTGGGTGCACGGCGCCTGACCACGCGCAAGTGCCCGGTGCTGTTCGAGGCGCCGCTGGCGGCAGGCTTGCTGGGTGCGTTCGTGCAAGCGGTGTCGGGTGGTGCGCTGTATCGCAAGTCGACGTTCCTGCTCGATACGCTGGGCAAGGAAGTGTTCGCGCCGCACGTGCAGATCAAGGAAGATCCGCACGTTCCGGGCGGCATGGGCAGCGCGCCGTTCGACGAAGAAGGCGTGCGTACGCAGCGCCGCGATGTGGTGAAGAACGGCGTGGTCGAGGGCTACTTCCTGTCGACGTATTCCGCACGCAAGCTCGGCATGCAGACCACCGGTAACGCGGGTGGCTCGCACAATCTGACGCTGTTCTCCGACAAGACGAAGCCGGAAGACGACTTCGCCGGCATGCTGCGCCGTATGGGCACGGGCCTGCTGGTGACCGAACTGATGGGCCAGGGCGTGAACTACGTGACGGGCGACTATTCGCGCGGCGCGTCGGGCTACTGGGTCGAGAACGGCGTGATCCAGTATCCGGTGGAGGAGATCACCATCGCCGGGAACCTGCGCGACATGTTCCGCCAGATCGTGGCCATTGGCGCGGATGCGCTGGTGCGCGGTACGAAGGAAACCGGCTCGATCCTGATCGAGCAGATGACGATTGCCGGCGAATAAACTGCCGCAGCCGAAATGAAAAACGCGCTCGAAACTGAGCGCGTTTTTTGTTGCCTGCGGTGGGTTACTGCTCGTCCGAAGGCGGACGTTCATACGTGACGAAGGCGTAGTCGAAATCGTTGGGCGCGGCCGCATGATGCGTCTCGCGCGCGACTTCGTGCCAGACCTTCGGATCCAACTCCGGGAAGTGCGCATCGCCCTCGAAATCCGCGTCGATCTCGGTGACGATCAGGCGATCCGCACTCGGCAAGGCATCCGCATACAACTGTGCGCCACCGATCAGGAAGATCTGCTCAACACCGACACACAGGCGTTGCGCATCTTCCAGCGAATACGCGATCTCGCAGCCCGGCAGTTCCAGCTTGGCATTACGCGTGACGACGATGTTGCGGCGGCCCGGCAGCGGTCGGCCGATCGAATCGTACGTCTTGCGCCCCATCACGATGGGCGCGCCCATGGTGGTGCGCTTGAAGTGTGCGAGGTCTTCGGGCAGGCGCCAGGGCAGCGTGTTGTCGCGGCCGATCACGCCGTTGCGGGCGCGGGCGACGATAAGCGTGAGGATCGTCATACGTTTATACGGCCACCGGTGCTTTGATCGCAGCGTGGCTCTGGTAGCCGACGATCTCGAAGTCTTCGTACTGGTAGTCGAAGATGCTCTCCGGCTTGCGCTTGATGAGCAGCTTCGGCAGCGGTAGCGGTTCGCGTGCGAGTTGCGTCTCCACCTGTTCGAAGTGGTTGTTGTAGAGATGGCAGTCGCCGCCGGTCCAGACGAAGTCGCCCACATCCAGGCCGGTCTGCTGCGCCACCATATGTACGAGCAGCGCGTAGCTGGCGATGTTGAACGGCACACCGAGGAAGATGTCGGCGCTGCGCTGGTAGAGCTGGCACGACAGCTTGCCGTCAGCCACGTAGAACTGGAAGAACGCGTGGCAGGGTGGCAGCTTCATGCGCGGGATGTCGGCCACGTTCCAGGCCGAGACGATCAGCCGGCGTGAATCGGGGTCGCGCTTGATCTGCGCGATGAGTTCGGCAATCTGGTCGATGTGTTCGCCGTTGGGCGTCGGCCAGGAGCGCCATTGGGACCCGTAAACCGGGCCCAGTTCGCCGTCGGCATCGGCCCATTCGTCCCAGATGGTCACGCCGTTGTCCTGCAGCCAGCGCACGTTGGTCGAGCCCTGGAGGAACCACAGCAGTTCATAGACGATGGACTTGATGTGGACCTTCTTGGTCGTCACCAGCGGAAAGCCCTCCTGCAGGTTGAAGCGCATCTGGTGGCCGAACACGGAGCGCGTGCCGGTGCCGGTGCGGTCGGCTTTGTCGGTGCCATGTTCGTAGACATGGCGCATCAGGTCGAGATAGGGCTGCATTGCGGCTCGGCGGCGTCTAACGACGATCTAAAAAAGATTGAGCCGCATTGTAACTTGGCCGGCGCGGCCCCGACTGTACCGGCAGTGTCCGGAAACTGGCCTGGTCGAACGGGCAGCCCAGTTGGGGTGACGGACTGCCGAATTGTCGATGTTCCGAGGCATCGCAGGCGGGCAAGATGAGGCCATTACTTCTCACTGTCTGCTGGAGACCGTCATGCTGTCTACCCACCCCGTTTCACTCGACCGCGCTGCCGAATTGCGCCGTCTGCGCGCGGCCGCTGAGGTCGTTCATGCGGTGGTGGCTCCCACACCGCAGTACGATTGGCCACTGCTCTCGCGGGCGCTGGCCGCGTCAGTGTGGGTGAAGCACGAGAATCACACCGAAGTGGGCGCCTTCAAGATGCGTGGCGGTCTGACCTATCTGCACGCGCTGCGTCGCCGTGAACCGCTGCTGTCCGGTGTGATTGCAGCGACACGCGGCAACCATGGTCAGTCGATCGCCTTGGCGGCACGCCGGTGCGGCATGACGGCCACGATCGTCGTGCCACACGGCAACAGCACGGAAAAGAACGCCGCCATGCGGGCGCTCGGCGCCGAACTGATCGAAGCGGGCAACGATTTCCAGGCAAGCCGTGAATTGGCCGAACAATTGGCCGCCGACCGTGGCTTGCACTTTGTGCCCTCGTACCACGAGGACCTGGTTGCCGGGGTGGCGAGCTACTGGCTGGAGTTTTTTGAAGCGACGCCGCTGGACGTGGTCTACGTGCCGATCGGCATGGGCTCGGGTATCAGCGCAGCCGTGCAGGTGCGCGATGCGTTGGGGTTGTCGACGCAGATTGTTGGTGTCGTGTCAGCGCACGCACGATGCTATGAACTCGCGTTCGCGAGTGGCGCTGTGGTGTCGGCGCCCGTGTCGACGCTGTTGGCCGATGGGCTGGCTTGCCGTACGCCGGATGCGGAGGCACTGGAGGTGATCCGTGCCGGCGTCGATGAGATTGTCGCGGTGACAGACGATGAGGTCGCGGAAGCCATCCGCTTGTATTTTTCGACCACGCACAACGTGGCGGAAGGCGCTGCTGCCGCGGCCCTGGCGGGTGCATGGCAGCAGCGCGAGCGGATTGCCGGCTTGCGCGTGGGTTTGCCGCTGACCGGCGGCAACATCGACCGTGCCTTGCTAGCGCGGGTTCTCGCCGGTCAGTCGTTTCAGGCTTAGGCCTGCTGTGCCTGCTCCTGGCGGCGACGCTGCACCAACCAGCCGCCGCCCAGCACCACCACGAATACCAGGGCATACACGGCCCACTTCAGCGGCTGCTGCTCAGCAAAGAAGGCCTTGAGGACGGGCTCGGCCACGATCATGTGTGCCGCCGTGTAAGCCAGCACCGCAGCGCCGCCGTAGATGATGACGGGAAAGCGTTCAATCAGGCGCAACACCACGCCGCTGCCCCACACTACAACCGGCACGCTGATCAGCAGACCCAGCACCACCAGCAGGAAGCTGCCGTGCGAGGCGCCGGCAATGGCGAGCACGTTGTCGATGCCCATGACAGCGTCGGCGATGATGATGGTTTTCATTGCGCCCATGAGCGTGGTGCTGCCGGCTCCGTGTTCGCCGTCGTCCTGGCCGTCGTCGGCCAGCAGCTTCCAGGCAATCCACACCAGCGCCAGACCGCCCACCAGCATCAGGCCGGGGATCTTCAGCAGCCATACGACCGCTAGCGTCATCAAGGCACGCACGACAATCGCGCCGGCTGCCCCCCAGAGGATGGCCTTCTTCTGCAGCTCGGGCGGCAGGTTGCGCGCGGCCAGCGCGATGAGGATGGCGTTATCGCCCGCCAGCACAAGGTCGATCACGATGATCGATGCCAGCGCTGCCGCAAACTGCATGGTGAAAATGTCAGACAACCATTCCATGGTGGCTCCAGGTCAAAACAACAATAAAAACCGGTTGACCGAATTGCATGGAATGCTGGGGCGAGACGCTTTGCAGACCATGAAATCCGGTTGCAAAGGTCTTGCTCGACACAAACAGGTTGGGAACCTGCTGAGCCGACACGACCGGAGGCGATTTTTTGCCTCGTCTTGACGATCGTGCCTGGGGCTGAAGAACCCCCGAGCTACTCCCCTTTGAGGAAGCCCGTATTGTAACGCAACAGATTCATGTTGCGCTGCAAAAATGCGACGTCGGCGTTGCAAAGCGATCTGCGTGCTTTTTTCAGCGGCAGTGCCGATTTTTACGCTCGCCGACATGCAACGTTGCCGCGTTCTCGGGTGAAAGAACGGTGGCGCTGTCACAAGGCGGCGTCTACGCTGCAATTTTGCCGGTGCCGTCCAGTGCACTGGACGCGCGGAGCCCCTTGGCACATTTCTCGCTGCCAGCGGCCCTCATGACCATGCAACACCGTGCCGTTCCACCCAGGGGAGAGACCATGCAGGCCACCAAGCCGTCCGCCGATGCCTATGCCCGCCGCGCGCTGGCCAGGTTGATCCAGCCGCAGCCGACCGTCGACGCCGTCGGCGCAGGGCTGACCTTCTACCAGCTCTTTACCGAAGATGATGCGGCGCTGCGTGCCGAGGCCGAGGCGGGCTTGCTCGGGCCTGTTGCGAGCGTGAGCCCCAAATTTTTCTACGATGCGCTGGGCTCGCGCCTGTTTGAAGCGATTACCGATCTGCCTGAGTACTATCCGACGCGTACCGAGGCTGCCATCTTCAGCCTGCACGCCGCAGAAATTGCCTTGCGTGTCGGGCGCGGCGCCACGCTTATCGACCTGGGCGCCGGTAATTGTGAGAAGGCGGCGCGCTTGTTCCGTACGCTCGCGCCATCGCGCTACGTGGCGATTGATATCTCGGCCGATTTCCTGCGCGATACGTTGCGTGCATTGGCGCGCCAGCATCCGCAGTTGCCGATGGTGGGCATCGGGGCCGATCTGTGTGCACCGCTGGTGTTGCCCGATGCGGTGGGTGATGGCCGACGCGTGTGGTTTTACCCCGGTTCGAGCCTGGGCAATTTCACGCCGGAAGAGGCGCGGGCCTTTCTCTCTCGGCTTCATGACGCGTCCGCGCCGGGCGATAGCGTGCTGATCGGCATCGATCTCATCAAGGACGCCCGGCGGCTCGAAGCCGCATATGATGACCCGCTTGGCGTAACGGCAGCGTTCAACCTCAACGTGCTGCGCAATCTGAATCGCCTGCTCGGGGCAAACTTCGACGTGCGCGATTGGCGACATGTCGCGCTGTACCGCGTCGACGCTCACCGTATCGAGATGCATCTGGAAGCCCGGGGCGATGTCACGGTGCGCTGGGGCAAACGAACTCGCGCCTTTGCCGCCGGCGAGCGCCTGCACACCGAGAACTCCGTCAAATACGACTTGCCAAGCCTGCAGGCGCTGTTTGCTGACGCCGGCTTCGAAGACTTGCACGCCTGGACAGATGCGGGCGGCGACTTTGCCGTCTGCCATGCCAGTGTCGGCCGGTAGCGCGCGAGCGCGATGATCCGGAGGCAGGGAGGGGCGGTGCGATAATGAACCGATCCCTGCCCGAGGTGTGCCGCGATGGCTGAATTCTTCATGCTCCCCGATCCGACCTTTATCGGATCACTTTCTGACTGGACCGACGGCCGGCGCCTGCCACGCCAGGGCATTGCACACAGCCTGGTCGACGCGCGCAACCGCACGCTGGCGTTGCTCGCCGCGTTTGGCGATACGCAGCGCGGTTGGCAGATCGAACGTGTCGAACACCACGCGCCACCGCTCTGGACGCTCGGGCAGCTTGCCTGGTTTGCGGAGTTCTGGTGCCTGCGCGAGCCACGCCGCGTCAAGAACGAAACCATCGAAGACGGCACTGGCGCGGAGTGGGCCGTGCCGCGCTGGCAAGCCACGCTGCCCGCCGCGCTCGATGGCGCAGACAGCTTCTTCGACATGGACCGCATGCCGCCCGACGCCTGCTGGGAGCTGACGCTGCCCGGCATTGCGCTGATCAAGCAATACGCGCACGACGTGCTTGACCGCGTGCTGCGCAAGCTGGCCACGCTCGGCACCGATGATGACGCAGCCCTGGAGCCGTTCCGCTGGGCCGTCTTTCATGAAGACCTACGTGCCGAACATCTCCACGGTTTGCTGCAGATGCTTGGCTTGCAGCCCGCAGGGCAACCGCCACTGGCTGCCGTAGCGGTTCCCGCCGCGCAGACACTCTCGCTGCCCGGTGGCCGCTTCCAGATGGGCTGGCCGGATGCGGATGGTTTCTTCTTCGACAATGAGCGCCCGCCGTATCGCACGTACGTGCCGGCCTTCGAGATCGACGCGCAGCCCGTCACCAACGCTCAATACCTGGAGTTCATCGAAGACCGTGGCTACGACCATCCGCAATGGTGGTCGCCAGCCGGTATGGAGTGGCTGATGATGCAGGAGCGGTCTGCGCCGCTGGGCTGGCAGCGTAGTCTGGACGAAGGGGCCACGCGCACATGGCAGGCGCTGCGTTACGGCGAGGCCCGCACGCTCAACCGCGATGAACCCGTGCGCCACGTCAGCCTGTACGAGGCGCAGGCATGGTGCCGCTGGGCAGGTCGGCGCCTGCCGACCGAAGACGAATGGGAACTGGCGGCCGTGCAGGGCCGCGCCGGTTTTCATTGGGGCCAAGTGTGGGAGTGGACCGCGTCGCCGTTCAAGCCCTATCCCGATTTCACGCCCGGGGCACCTCATGGGCGCGTGGCGCGCTTGTCGGTGCCGCACTTCATGACGATGCAGTCGGTGCGCGGCGCTGCTGCCCACACACCGCAACGTGCACGGCACGTTCGCTTTCGGGGCTTTCTGCTGCCGGAACGCGATGATGTTTTTGTCGGCTTTCGAACGTGTGCGCTTTGAGATCGCGTTTGGCACAGGCAAAAGAAAAGGTCCCCGGAGGGACCTTTTTTATTGGGGCGATGCGTTCAGTCGATCAACGATCGAAGTCGCGCGAACGGCCCTTGCTGCCGTAGCTGTCGCGGTTACCGTCGCGATTGCCATAGCTACTGTTGCTTCGGCGGGCGGCGCCATTGCCGTTGTCGTTGCCAAAGCGGCTGCCACCATTGTTGTCGCCAAAGCGACGCGGTGCGGCTTCGCGGTTGCCGAAGCCCTCGCGGTTGCCGTCACGGTTGCCATAGCCGCCACCGTTGCCGCCGGTGCTGTTGCCGTAGCCACGGTTGCCGTCTTGCGTGCGGGCCGGGCGCTGCTGCCAGTCGCCACGGTTTTGCTGGCCCTGGCCGTACGACTGACGCGGGGCGCGGTCGTCGCGGCTCCATTCACGTTGGCCACCTTGGTAGCCGCCGCCGTTGCCGTTGCGGTCATCGCGGCGCGGGGCGAAGCCTTCGCGGTCGCCGCCGAAGCTGCGCTGGAAGCGGCCTTCGCTGTTGCCGCCATTGCCACCGTTACCGCCTTGGCGTGCGCCGTAACCTTCGCGCTGGCCGCGGTAGCCGCCGCCATTGCCGCCACCGTTTCCACGGTAGCCGCCACGGTCACCACCGGCACGCGGGCCGCCGGTGCGCGGCTTGGGCGAGCGCTTCGGCTCCAGGCCTTCCACCACGGAGGCGTCGATGCGGCGATCCACGAAGCGCTCGATGCGGCGCCATTGGAACGTGTCGTTGTGGTTCACCAGGTTGATGGCGATACCGCTACGGCCGGCACGGCCCGTACGGCCGATACGGTGCACATAGTCTTCGGCTTGCTTGGGCAGGTCGAAGTTGACCACGTGCGTGATGTCCGGCACGTCGATACCGCGGGCGGCCACATCGGTGGCCACCAGCACGCGCAGCTGGCCGCGGCGCAGGGCCGTCAGCGTGCGGTTGCGCGCGCCTTGGTGCATGTCGCCGTGCAGCGCGCCAGCGGAGAAGCCGTGCTCGGTTAGGCGATCAGCCAGCGAGTCGGCGTCACGCTTGGTCGCCGTGAAGACGATCGCTTGCTTGAGCGATGCATCGCGCAGCAGGTGGTCGAGCAGTTGCTGCTTGTGCGAGACGTCGTCGGTGAAGTGCAGGCGCTCTTCGATGTTGCTCTGGTCAATCTTGGCGGCAGCGATTTCGATACGTTGCGGGTCGCGCATCATGCGCTCGGCCAGTTGTTCGATGCGGCGGTCCATGGTGGCCGAGAACATCAGCATCTGACGCGTTGCGGGCGTCGCACCGACGATGGCTTCGATGTCGTCAGCGAAACCCATGTCTAGCATGCGGTCGGCTTCATCGAACACCAGCATGTTCAGCGCCGACAGGTCGATGCGGCCCGAATCAATGTGGTCGAGCAGGCGGCCCGGCGTGGCGATGATGATGTCCGGCATGCGTGCCAGCATGTCGAGCTGCTTCGGGTAGGGCATGCCGCCCAGGATGCTCGCGCAGACGATACGGCGCATATGGCGGCCATATTGCGACGCGGCGGTCGTCACCTGCAGGGCGAGTTCACGCGTGGGCGTGAGCACCAGCAGCGACGGCTTGGCCGGGGCCGGGCGGGGGCGGCGGCCCTTCATGCGTTGCGGCGGACCGTCCATGCGCGGGCGTTGCGGCTCGGGCTGCTCGCTGATGCGCTGGATGGCCGGCAGCATGAAGGCTGCGGTCTTGCCCGAGCCGGTTTGGCTCGTGACCAGCAGGTCACTGCCTGCCAGCGCGGCCGGAATGGCTTGCGCCTGCACCGGCGTCGGGTTGGTGTAGTTCACTTCGCCCAGCGCGCGGACGATGCGTTCGTCCAGGCCCAGCGCGGCAAAGGCGCTGGCACGGGTCGCGGCGTCGGCGATGAGGTTGTCGGAATTCGGGGTAATCGTGGTTTCAGCGTGCGCAATAGCGCCGCTGCCGTCTTGAGGCTGCGTCATGTCGAATAGCTTTTAAGTAAGGCTGCCGCGCCAACCGCATCAATGGATGCGAACGGCGGAAATGGGATACGGCGACCGGTTAATCACGGGCGTCGGCGCCAATCGGATAAGGCCGGTTCGACAGACGGGCTGCAGAACGGACAGGCGGGGGAGTGGGCCGGCCTCAAGCTGAATGTGAGTCACATGGATCAGCGAGGTGGGGCGGCGGTCCCTTCGGCGTGATGTGAATCCACGCGGGAGATCGGAGACGATGCCAAGCACAGTGGCAATCGGCTGCGCATGCACTCAGGGCAGTAAGCAGCCAAGTTGCGGACTATAGCACGATTTTTTGCAGTGCGTCAAAGGAATATTGCGACGGTTGCCGGATCGGATGCGCGGCCTATACTCGAAACACCGGCCACCTACGGCCGCTAAGGGGCGGATGATGGAATTCCCGATGGCCTTCTCCAACCTGTACCTGTTGCTCGCCGTCTGCGTGGCGGGCGTGATCGGACTGGCGTCCGCGCCACTGGTGATCCGAGGTGCGCGGGTAGGGATCCGCGTGCTGCTGACGATCATCGGGGTGCTGATCGGGCTGCTCCTGCTCGAAGCGCTGCCGGTGTTGACCTAGGGTTGACCCAGACTGGCCCGGGGCCATCCGCAACCATAGGCCCGCCCGCTGGTGGCGGGCCTCGTCGTTTCTGCGGCCGCAAAAAACAAAAGCCAGGCGATCTGCCTGGCTTTGTTGCCTGTGTGTGGTCCCGCCGACAGGAATCGAACCTGTATCTCACGCTTAGGAGGCGCGTGCACTATCCATTGTGCTACGGCGAGTGACCTACCCGAGTGACGCGCAAGGCCGCCCGAGCGAGCGGCGATTCTACGCAATTTGCGCGACCAAGACCAGACAACCCCGGGGGTACCTCCTGTGCATGAAAGGACGATGACGCCCCAGATTCTGTGGGCAATGTCCCACGCTCGACCCTTGGTTTCTCCAGCGCAAACGCTAAATAAAACGAACGATCGGCGAAAGAAACAGATTTAAGTATTACGAACTTTGCGCAAATGTTCACCGAAGTTATGCTTCTCGCCCAATCCAGACTTCCCTGAGCGACGAACATGCTGACATCCGAAGAGCGGGACGATCCGTGGACGGTGGAGCCGTCGTTGGAGAGCGTGCTCCCTAGGCAGCGGCACGGCACCGTTGCCCGGCCCATCTACTTTCGGCACACCGACACGCCTGACGGCCACGTCATCAAACAATTCCCCGACGGCTCGCGTCAGCTCGTGCGCTTTGTCGGTTTGGAAGAGCAGGTCGTTAAGCACTTCCTGTAACCCGGCGCATACGCGCCGCGCATTGCCGTGGTGGCATGTCTGTCACTGCAATGTTGTGTCTTTCGGCGATGCACTGAGATGGTGAACGCACTATCATTCGCGATTATTTAAGTCAGTGCGTGATTCGTGTATGAGCAGTCTGCAACCGGGGTTTGTGCCCACCCAACCTGTACCGCGTGAGCCATTTGCGGCAGATGAAGCCGCGCCTGTGACAGCGCCGACCATTGACATGGTCGTGCCATGGCCGGTGCGTGAGTGGGCGCCTGCCGTGACGCTCAACGAAGCCGCTGCGATGCGCACTGCGCTGGAGCGCGGCAACGTGCTGCATTTTCCGGCGTTGGATTTTCCCCTCAATGCACGCGAGCAGCGCTTTCTCGACGCACGCTGGTCTGACGGCAAAACGAAGAACATCAATCTGCGCGCCAATGACACGTCGGTGCGCGGTGCTGTCGGCGCGCCGGCCGATCTGCGTGACTTGGCAGCGTTGATCCGCCGTTATGCCGATGCGGCAGAGCGTCTCGTGCTGACGCTATTTCCCGATTACGGCCCGCACCTCAAGCGCGCCGGCACCTCCCTGCGCCCCGCAGAGATTGCCGGGCGCCCGGTGAGTTGGCGCAAGGACGATACGCGCTTGCACGTCGATGCATTTCCGTCGAATCCGCTGCATGGTCAGCGGCTGTTGCGCGTGTTTCACAACGTTGATTCGGATGCTTCGCGTGTCTGGCGCGTTGGCGAGCCGTTTGCGGACTTTGCCCAACGCTTTGTGCCCAAGACGCGCGGCATGCTGCCGGGTCAGTCGTGGCTGATGCACAAGCTGCGCATCACCAAGCGCCCGCGTTCGGAATATGACCATCGCATGCTGCAATTGCATGATCTGGCCAAGGCCGATCTGCACTATCAGCAAAGCGCCCCGCAGCAGATGTTCGAGTTTGCACCTGGCGCAACGTGGGTGGTTTTCAGCGACCAGGCATTGCACGCAGCCATGCGTGGCCGCGCGATGATGGAGCAGACCTTCTATCTGGACCCGGTAGCGATTGCCGATCGCACGCATTCGCCCGAAGCGGTGCTTTCGCGCATGCTCGGCAAGCCGATGCTGCCGTCGCAGCGTTGAAACGCGCATCCATAAAAAACGCCTCCTGGTATGGCGGCGTGGACGGCTCACACGGCTTCGTTCAGTCTGCGACCTTGTCGCTCGGATACTTGAACGAATCGCGCAGCAGGAAGTTCATCGGAATGTCGAGCTTTGCGCCCTTGGGCGGAATCGGCTGCTGGAACCATTTCTTGTAGAGCTTATCGGCTTCGTAGTCGAGGATAACGTTTGTCATCGCGCGATCGACAAGCCGCTTGAACTCCGTGTCGTCCTTGCTGAGCATGATCGCGTACGGCTCGACCGTCAGCATGTCGCCAACGACGGCGTAGTCGCCCGGGTTCCTGGCGTTGGCGCGAAAGCCGTAGAGCAGCACGTCGTCCATTGCAAAGGCATCGGCTTTGCCGCTCTCAACCATGGCAAGGGCTTCGGCGTGGTCTTTCGCTTCGAGAATCTTCATGCCCAGCACGCGGGCATCGTTCACCTTGCGCAGTTCGGTGATATTGGTGGTGCCTTTGGTGGACACCACGGTTTTGCCGCGCAAATCGTCCCACTTGTGGATACCCGAAGACGTTTTCACGATCATCCGGCTGCCGGCGATGTAGTGCGGGATGGTGAATGCCACTTTTTCGCGGCGCTCGCGGGTGTTGGTAGTCGAGCCGCATTCGAGTTCGGCCTTGCCCTCGGCGATGGTCGGAATCCGCGAAGACGACGTGACCATGACGTACTGCACTTTGAGGTCTGGCCGCTTCAACTCCGTGCGCAGCTTGTCGACCACGCGCAGACACAGGTCGACGGCATAGCCGATGGGTTTTTTGTCGGCATCGTAGAACGAGAAGGGCACGGAGCTTTCGCGGTGTGCGATGCGGATGACGCCCGTGTCGCGGATGCGGTCGAGCACCGGTGTGGAAGACGCCAGTGCTGCGCTGGGCGCAAGCGTGGACAGCGAGACAGAAAGCAGCGCGGCGCAAGGCAGCGTGCGCTTGAAGTACAGCATGGTTGTATCCCCCGGAAAGAAAAATGGCGGCCCGCCTTATCGTTATGCCCGGCTCATGGCCGGAGGGCCTGCCGCATGATAAGACGCGATGGCGCAACGTGCTGGCCCCGCTTTTGTAGTGTTGTAAGCAGGCAGCAAGGCCGATTGAACCCTCTAGAAGCCGAGCTTGAGACGGTCGCCCCGTTATGGTGCGCAGCGCGCACATCGTGTGTAAAAACTGCTCGCCAGCGGGGACGCTCGACACGCTCGCGGTGCGCCATGCGCATGCTTGACGCGGCATGCGTTGTTGCGGTGCAAACCCGCATAGTGCTTGGCGTTGCGGAAAGAAACCGGCGTTTTTCCCTACCGGGTTTGTCCTGACTGCCCGAGAGTGGAAAGGGGCGCTATGCTCCGCCCATGTCTTGTTCGCAAGGCATCGAGGAGAGACTCTTCCGGCCCGCCGAAAGCGGGCCGTTTTCTTTGGTGCGTTCGCTTCCTAACGTTGGTCGGGCAGCACGTTGCCAGGCAGGGGCGACTGCCTCGGCCAGGTCGAGAACGCGAAGATCCACAGCGCAATCAAATTCACCAGCGGCACAACCACCAGCAGTGCCCACCATTGAGAGAAGCCGGTGCGCAGCAAGATCTGCCGCACCGGAATGCCTGCCACGATCAGGATGATCAACAGCCCGAACAGTCCGCGCATGGGTGCCCCCTGGCTTGATGTGGATGGGCGCCGCGCAAAAGGGCACGCGGCGGCACAAGCGTTATAGCACCCGCGCAGGCAAGCGCAATGGCGGCGGCCGTACAATACGCGCCTTCCGGCCCCATCCGGCCCGCACCCTTTTCACTCCAGCATGGCCCTGTTTTCCATTACCGATGCACAACTGGCGTTCGGCCACGTGGCGCTGCTCGACCATACCGATTTCTCGCTGGAAGCTGGCGAGCGCGTCGGCCTGATCGGCCGCAACGGCACCGGCAAGTCTTCGCTGTTGAAGATCGTCGCTGGCACGACGGCGCCTGACGACGGCCTGATCGCGCGCCAGAGCGGCGTCACCTCCGCCTACGTACCGCAAGAGCCCGTGTTCGACCCCGACCAGACCGTGGCCCAAGCCGTGGCGATGGGCGTGCCGCATGCTGCTGGCCTGCTGGCGGAATACGAAGCGCTCGTCGCGTCGATGGGGGAATCCCACGACGAAGAGGCGCTGCACAAGCTGCATGCCCTGCAGGCGCAACTCGACGCGGCGGATGCGTGGCAACTGCACACGCGCGTGGAAACCACCATCGCGCAACTTGGCCTGCAGCCCGGTGCGCGCATCGGTTCGCTCTCAGGCGGGCTGACCAAGCGCGTAGCGCTGGCGCAGGCGCTGGTGGGCGCGCCCGACATCCTGCTGCTGGACGAGCCGACCAACCACCTCGACTACGACTCCATCCGCTGGCTCGAAGACCTGCTGCTCGCCTTCCGCGGCAGCGTGCTGTTCATCACGCACGATCGCGCGTTCCTCGACCGCGTTGCCACGCGCATCATCGAGCTGGATCGCGGCAAGCTGCGTTCGTACCCCGGCAACTTCACCGCGTATCAGGAGCGCAAGGCGCAGCAACTTGAGGCCGAAGCGCTGGAAAACGCCCGCTTCGACAAGTTGCTCGCGCAGGAAGAAGTGTGGATCCGCAAGGGCGTGGAAGCGCGCCGCACGCGCAGCGTCGGCCGTGTTGCGCGGCTGGAGCAGATGCGTGTGGAGCGCCAGGCACGTCGCGAGGTGCAGGGCAACGTGAAGCTTGAGGTCTCGCAGGGCGACCGCTCCGGCAAGATCGTCGCCGAGTTGACGGACGTGACCAAGCGCTACGGCGACAAAACGGTGGTCGACAACTTCACTGCGACCATCATGCGCGGCGATAAGGTCGGCATCCTGGGGGCCAACGGTGTCGGCAAGACCACACTGCTCAAGCTGATCCTCGGCGAACTGGCGCCGGATTCGGGCACGGTGCGCAACGGCACCAATCTGCAGGTCGCGTATTTCGACCAGATGCGCGCGCAGTTGGACCTCAACCGCTCGTTGGCCGACACCATCAGCCCGGGCAGCGACTGGATCGAAGTCAACGGCCAGCGCAAGCACGTGATGAGCTACCTGGGCGACTTCCTCTTCGCACCCGAGCGTGCGCGCTCGCCGGTGGCGTCGCTGTCGGGCGGCGAGCGCAACCGGCTGCTGCTGGCGCGTCTGTTCGCACGTCCGGCCAACGTGCTCGTGCTGGACGAACCGACCAACGATCTGGACATCGACACGCTGGAACTGCTGGAAGAACTGCTGCAGGAATACAGCGGCACGGTGTTCCTGGTCTCGCACGATCGTGCTTTCGTCGACAACGTCGTCACCTCGGTGATCGCGGCCGAAGGCGAGGGCCGCTGGCGCGAATATGTGGGCGGGTTCTCGGACTGGCAGACGCAATCGGCACGTTCGGCGCAACTTGCGCAGGCCGCCAAGCCTGTCGCCGAGGAGAAGAAGCTCGAGGCGGCCAAGCCACGCGAGCGCGCCACGGTCAAGCTCAGCTACAAGGAGCAACGCGAGCTGGATGCGCTGCCTGCCACCATCGAGGCGCTGGAGACCGAGCAGAAGCAGGTCGGCGCCGAGCTGGAAGACGGCACGATCTATGGCCGCGACCCGGAGCGCGCCCAGAAGCTGGCCGAGCGCCACGAAGCCATCGAGCTGGAACTGCTGGAAGCGCTTGAGCGCTGGGAAGCACTCGAAGGCAAGCGTGCCGGTACGGCCTGATCGTCCGGACCCCCTCAATATGTCAACGGGATGTCGGTCATGCGCCGCATCCCGGAACTGACAATCCCTCCGCATTGTTCAAGACAGCTTCCTTTACAATGCGCGCTGCATTCCCGGTGCCTGTGGACAGACCCAGGCCTGGTCAGTTTTTCCGCCTTCCATGAGCAAAACCTCCCAATACAGCGAATCGTCGATCAAGGTCCTCAAGGGCCTGGAACCGGTCAAGCAACGACCGGGCATGTACACGCGCACCGACAACCCGCTGCACATCGTGCAGGAAGTCATCGACAACGCCGCTGACGAGGCGTTGGGTGGCTTCGGCAAGTTGATTGCGCTGACGCTGCACAAGGACGGCAGCGTCAGCGTGGAAGACGAGGCGCGCGGCATTCCTGTCGGCATTCACCCGGAAGAGGGTGTGTCGGTGGTCGAGATCGTCTTCACGCGCCTGCATGCGGGCGGCAAGTTCGACAAGGGCCGCGGCGGCGCGTACGCGTTCTCCGGCGGCCTGCACGGCGTGGGCGTGTCGGTCACGAACGCGCTGTCGACGCGGCTGGAGGTGACGGTCTGGCGCGATGGCCAGGTGTCGACGCTCACGTTCTCCGGCGGTGACGTCATCGAGCCGCTCGCCACCCGCAAGGCCGAGCGCGGCGAGAAGAAGAACGGCACCCGCGTGCGCGTGTGGCCGGACGCCAAGTATTTCGATTCCGAGAACATCCCCCAGGCTGAGCTGCAGCGTTTGCTGCGCAGCAAGGCCGTGCTGCTGCCGGGCGTGAAAGTCACGCTCACGCAGGAAAAAACCGGCGAGACGATCGAATGGCAATACGACCAGGGCCTGCGTGGCTACCTGGTCGAATCGCTTGCACAGGGCAGCGGCGCCGAGCCGGTGATCCCACTGTTTGAAGGCGAGCACTTTGCCGACCCCGACAAGCCCGGCGAAGAAGGCTTTGCCTTCGGCGAAGGCGCATCGTGGGTGGTGGCGTGGACGGAAGAGGGCTCGCCGGTGCGCGAGTCGTACGTCAACCTGATCCCGACGCCGGCCGGCGGCACGCACGAATCCGGCTTGCGCGAAGGCCTGTTCCAGGCCGTCAAGAGCTTCGTCGAGATGCACGCGCTGCTGCCCAAGGGCGTCAAGCTGATGCCCGAAGATGTGTTTGCGCGTGCCTCGTTCGTGCTGTCGGCCAAGGTGCTGGACCCGCAGTTCCAGGGCCAGATCAAGGAACGCCTGAACAGCCGCGACGCGGTGCGCCTCGTCTCCACGTTCAGCCGCCCCACGTTGGAGCTGTGGCTGAACCAGCACGTCGAGCACGGCAAGAAGTTGGCCGAACTCGTGATCAAGCAGGCGCAGGCGCGTACGCGCGCGGCGCAGAAAGTCGAGAAGAAGAAGGGCTCCGGCGTGGCCGTGCTGCCCGGCAAGCTGACCGACTGCGAATCGGACGACATCACCCGCAACGAACTCTTCCTGGTGGAAGGTGACTCCGCCGGCGGCTCGGCCAAGATGGGCCGCGACAAGGAATACCAGGCCATCCTGCCGCTGCGCGGCAAGGTGTTGAACACGTGGGAAACCGAGCGCGACCGCCTGTTTGCCAACAACGAAGTGCACGACATCGCGGTCGCCATCGGTGTCGACCCGCACGGGCCGACCGACACGGTTGACCTGTCCGGCCTGCGCTACGGCAAGATCTGCATCCTGTCCGATGCTGACGTGGACGGTGCGCACATCCAGGTGCTCTTGCTCACGTTGTTCTTCAAGCACTTCCCGCAATTGATCGACCGCGGGAATGTATGCGTGGCGCGCCCGCCGCTGTATCGTGTCGATGCGCCAGCGCGCGGCAAGAAGCCCGCGCAGAAACTCTACGCGCTGGACGACGGCGAACTCGAAGCCATTGAAGACAAGCTGCGCAAGGACGGCGTGAAGGAAGGCGCCTGGCAGATCTCCCGCTTCAAGGGCCTGGGCGAAATGAGCGCCGAGCAGCTCTGGGAAACCACCATGAACCCCGACACGCGCCGTCTGCTGCCCGTGGCACTGGGCGCGCTGGATCAGGACCAGACCATCAACATGATGAATATGCTGATGGGCAAGGGCGAAGCCGGCGCACGCCGCACGTGGCTGGAAGCGCGCGGCAACGAAGTCGAAGCCGACATCTGACATCCAACCGATCACGATGAAACTGTTCCGACGTTCCGCTTATGTGTTCACGGCGCTGGCCTTGCTGGCCAGCCAGCCGGCGCGCGCGGACGTCTACGGCTACATCGACGAGAACGGTCTCGCGCATTTCGCTTCCGAACGCGTGGATGATCGCTACGTGCTCTTCATGAAGGGCGCCGCCGTAGCTGGCAAGGCCGACAAGGCAGACGAGAAGGCCGACACCGCCATCGCGCTGCCCGCTACTGAACTGCCCGACGCGGACGCCTACCTCAACGCCAGCAAGCGTGATGCGCTCGACAACGCCGGCATGCGTCAGCGCCTCGTGCGCGCGGTGCTGCAGCACCCGAACGTGCCGACGGTCGAGCCGCTGATCCGCCAGGCGGCCAGCAAGCACGGCATCGACCCTGCACTGGTGAAAGCGGTGATTGCCGCCGAATCCGGTTTCAACCCGCAGGCCGTGTCGCCCAAGGGCGCGATCGGGCTGATGCAGGTGATTCCGGATACCGGCGCGCGCTACGGCGTGACCGGCGACGCGCGCCGTACGGCCGCGCAGAAACTAGCCGACCCGAAGATCAACATCACCACCGGCGTGCGTTATCTGAGCGACCTGCTGCGCATGTTCTCGGGCAACCTTGAACTTGTGCTGGCCGCCTACAACGCGGGCGAGGGCGCGGTGCAGAAGCACGGCAACGACATTCCGCCCTACGCCGAAACGCAGAACTACGTGAAGACGGTGTTGCAGTTCTATCGCTACTACAACCCGGTTGCGGCTGTGCCCGGCTTGATGAACGTGAGCGCCAACGGCGTCATGGCCACGCGCAAGCCTGGCCGCACGGGCCGGCCGGCGCGTATCGAACTCGTGCTGGACCCGGCCACCGGCGTGGCCACCAACATCCCCCAACATTGATCCTGGCGGCGCCGCCATGTTGAAGTGCGCCGCTTTCGCTTGAGCCTCCATGGAACAACAAGACATCCTCTTCGACCCTAGCGAGCCGGCCGAAGCGCTCACGCTTGGCGCCTATGCCGAGCGCGCCTACCTCGACTACGCCATCAGCGTGGTCAAGGGCCGCGCACTGCCCGAGGTGGCCGACGGCCAGAAGCCGGTGCAGCGCCGCATCCTGTTTGCGATGCACGAGATGGGCCTGCGCGCCGATGCCAAGCCGGTCAAGTCGGCGCGTGTGGTGGGCGACGTGCTCGGTAAATACCACCCGCACGGTGATCAATCCGCATACGACGCGCTGGTGCGCCTGGCGCAGGATTTCTCGCTGCGTTACCCGCTGATCGACGGCCAGGGCAACTTCGGCTCGCGCGATGGCGACGGTGCTGCGGCGATGCGTTACACGGAAGCGCGCCTGACGCCGATCTCGCGCTTGCTGCTCGAAGAACTGGACCAGGGCACGGTCGATTTCGTCCCGAACTACGACGGTTCGATGGACGAGCCGAAGCTGCTGCCCGCGCGCTTGCCGTTCGTGCTGCTCAACGGCGCATCGGGCATCGCGGTGGGCATGGCCACCGAAATCCCGTCGCACAACCTGCGCGAAGTGGCAAACGCTGCTGTGGCGCTCATCCGCGACGACAAACTCACCAGTACCGACCTGATGCAGCACATGCCGGGGCCGGACTTTCCGGGCGGCGGGCAGATCATTTCGTCGGCGGCGGACATCGCGCAGGTGTACGAAACCGGACGCGGCAGCCTGAAAGTGCGCGCGCGCTGGAAGATCGAAGAACTCGCACGCGGCCAGTGGCAACTGGTGGTCAACGAACTGCCACCCAACACCTCGTCGCAGAAGGTGCTGGAAGAGATTGAAGAGCTGACCAACCCGAAGGTGCGTACCGGCAAGAAGTCGCTGTCGCCGGATCAGCTCACCATGAAGCAGACCATGCTCGGCCTGCTGGACGCGGTGCGCGATGAGTCGGGCAAGGATGCGCCGGTGCGCCTGGTGTTCGAGCCCAAGAGCAAGAACATCGACCAGCAGGAATTTGCCAACGCGCTGTTGGCGCACACGTCGCTGGAGTCGGGCGCCGCCATCAACCTGGTGATGATCGGCACGGATGGCCGGCCGCGCCAGAAGGGCTTGCGCGACATCCTCGTTGAATGGATTCAGTACCGCTTCGCCACGGTCACGCGCCGCACGCGCCACCGCCTGGGCAAGGTGGAAGACCGCATCCACATCCTCGAAGGCCGGCAGATGGTGCTGCTGCGCATCGAGGACGTGATCCGCATCATCCGCGAGAGCGACGAGCCGAAGGCCGCGCTGATCCAGGTCTTCAATCTGAGCGACCGCCAGGCGGAAGACATCCTGGAAATCCGCCTGCGCCAACTCGCACGCCTGGAAGCCATCAAGATCGAGCAGGAGCTGAAGAACCTGCGCGAAGAACAGTCCGATCTCGACGTGCTGCTGAAGTCCGAGACCATGATGCGCCGTCGCATCATCAAGGAGATCGAGACCGACGCGAAGCAATACGGCGACGACCGCCGCACCTTCATCCAGGAAGAGCGCCGTGCCGCCGCCGAGGTGAAGGTGGTCGACGAGCCGGTGACGGTGATCGTTTCGCAGAAGGGCTGGGTGCGTACGCGTCAGGGCCACGGCCACGATGCCACGCAGTTCGGTTTCAAGGCGGGCGATACGCTGTATGACACCTTTGAATGCCGCACGACGGATGCGCTGCTGATCTTCGGCACGCGCGACGACAAGGGCACGGGCCGCGTCTACTCGGTCGCCGTGGCCAACCTGCCGGGCGGCCGTGGCGACGGTGTGCCGCTCACCACGCTGATCGAACTCGCCCCGGGCACGCATATTGCCCACACGTTCGCCGGCCATGCCGAGCAGAACCTGGTGATCTCCACGCGCGGCGGCAACGGCTTCCTGGCCAAGGTGGGCGACATGGTCGGCCGCCAGAAGGCGGGCAAGGCGTTCCTGACGCTGGATGAGGGCGACCAACCGAACAAGCCTGCGCCGGCGCCTGCCGATGCCTATGGCGTGGCCTGTCTGTCGGAGGGCGGGCGCATGCTGCTGTTCCAGATTAGCGAGCTGAAGACGCTCGCCAGCGGTGGCCGTGGCGTGATCCTGATGGAGCTGGAGAAGAACGAAACGCTGCTGCAGGCGCTGGCCTTCGGTGCGGCCGGCTTCGTGCTTTCGGGCACTGGCCCGCGTGGCGGCAAGGCAGTCGAACAGACCATGACGACCCGCGCGCAAGAGGCCTACGCCAGCAAGCGTGCACGCAAGGGCAAGACGCTCGAGCCCAAGCTGCGTGACGCGAAGCTCTCGCTGACCAAGCCCGCACCCGAAGCCGCCTGATCCGATGCGCGACCCGCACGCCGAGCCTGAAGCCGTTGCAGACGCAAAGGCCAACGTTCCATCGTGCCGCACCCTCTTCACCGAGTTTGCGCGCATGGGCCTATCGGGCTTTGGCGGCGTGTTGCCGTTTGCGCGTGCCGGCATTGTCGACCGCAACGGGTGGCTGTCCAACGCCGAGTTTGCTGAACTGCTGAGCCTTGGGCAGGTGCTGCCCGGCCCGAACGTCGTCAATCTCTCAGTGATGCTCGGCTACCGCTACCACGGCGTGCGCGGCGCGGCTGCGGCGATGGGTGGCCTGGTGATGGTGCCCGCCGTGCTGCTGTTGCTGATCGTGCTGGTGTACGACCACTTCAGCGCGCTGGCTTTTACGCAGAACCTGCTCAAGGGCATGGCGGCCGTGGCGGCGGGGCTAGTGCTTTCAACCGCGGTCAAACTGGCGCAAGGGCAGTCGCGCACGTGGCGCGCTGTCGGCATTGGCCTGGCGGTGTTCCTCACGATTGGCGTGCTGCAGTGGCCGTTGCTACCGGTCATGCTGGTGCTGATTCCGCTCGCGCTGGTGCTGGAGTGGAGGGCCATGCGATGACGTATCTCACCACCGTCTTCGATCTCTTCTGGCACTTCCTCGTGCTGTCGTTTCTGGCCATTGGCGGAGCCAGCTCGACGTTGCCGGACATGCACCGTTTCCTGGTCGACACGCGTCACTACATGACGAGCGAGCAGTTGAGCGCCATGTACGCCATCTCGCAGGCGGCTCCCGGGCCGAACGTGCTCTTCGTTGAGTTGTTTGGCTGGCAGGCAGCCGGGCTGGGTGGGGCGATTGCCTCGCTGGTGGGTATCTGCGGGCCGTCGTGCGTGATTGCCGCGGTGATCGCGCGGGTGATGGATCGCAAGCCCGATGCGCGATGGATTGCGCTGGTGCGGCGGGGGCTGGCGCCGCTCACCATCGGGCTGATGTTCGCCACCGGGTGGGTGCTTGCGCGTGGGGCTGATAACAGTGTTGGCACGATTGCGTTGACGGTGGCGACCGTCCTCGCTTGTACTTTTACGCGGGTGCATCCGCTGGCGCTGGTAGGGATTGGGGCGTTGGTGGGGGGGATGGGGTGGGTTTGATTTGCTCAAGGTGTGGGTTTTTGCCTTGGTGGTTCATCCCTTGTTTCATTCCCTGCCGGGACGGCCTTGTTGGTCCATCTCCGTTTCACCCTCTGCCGGGGGCGACTCACTTTCTTTGTCTTGCCAAAGAAAGTAAGCAAAGAAAGGCGCGCCCGAGATGGCGACTTCCCCTTGAATTTATGTCACCGGGCGGAGACGGGGAAAACTCGCTGCGCTCAGACAGTTCCCCGTCTTTTTTCCGCCCGCTGACAGAAATTCAAGGCGCCATCAAGGGCAGGAACGTCAAAGGCCAAACCGACGGGACACTCGTGCGAGCGCCAGGGCGAAAGGGGTACGCATAGCGCCGCCCTCAATGGCGACGAAGTGGCGCGCTGGCAATCGAGGGTTTGCTTTTCCCTGCCCTATGCGGCGCCTTGAATTTCTGTTGCAAGGAGGAAAAAGAGGGGAGGCTTGTCTGAGCGCAGCGAGTTTGCCTCCTCTCCCTCCTTGCGACATAAATTCAAGGAGTGTGTCGCCGCATCGGGCGCGCCTTTCTTTGCTTACTTTCTTTGGCAAGACAAAGAAAGTGAGTCAGCCCCGGCAGGGGATGAAACAGGGGATGGACCGCCAAGGCCAAAACAAAAGGTCATTCCTACCCAATCCCCCCTCAATCCACCCCCACAAACCCCCCCGTCTGATGCGCCCACAACCGCGCATACAGCCCACCCTGCGCCAGCAGCTCAGCGTGCGTGCCGCTCTCAACAATCCGCCCACCATCCAGCACCACCAGCCGGTCCATCCGGGCAATGGTCGACAGTCGATGCGCAATCGCAATCACCGTCTTGCCCTGCATCAGCGTTTCCAGGCTTTCCTGAATCGCGGCTTCGACTTCCGAGTCGAGTGCTGAGGTGGCTTCGTCCAGAATGAGGATCGGCGCATCCTTGAGCAGCACCCGCGCAATGGCAATGCGCTGGCGCTGACCACCCGAAAGCTTCACCCCGCGTTCGCCCACCAATGCATCAAAGCCATGCCGGCCTTGTGCATCCGACAAGTGCGGAATAAATCCATCCGCCCGCGCGCGGCGCACAGCTTCCATCAATTCGGCCTCGCTGCTATCGGGTTTGCCGTAGCGCAGGTTGTCGCGAATCGAGCGGTGCAGCAGCGACGTATCCTGCGTGACCATGCCGATCTGCTCGCGCAGGCTTTCCTGCGTGACGGCGGCAATGTCCTGGCCGTCCACCAGAATCCGGCCGCGCTCGACGTCGTACAGGCGCAGCAGCAAGTTGACCAGCGTCGATTTGCCTGCACCCGACGGGCCCACTAGGCCAATGCGTTCACCGGGGCGGACCACGAGGTCCAACCCTTCGATGACACCGCCGCCCTTGCCGTAGTGGAAGCCCACCTGTTCGAACCGCACCTCGCCTTGGCTGACATGCAACGGCTTGGCATCCGGCCGGTCGGTCACGGTACGCGGCACGGCAATCGTCTGCATGCCGTCCTGCACCTGCCCGACGTTTTCAAAGATGCCGTTGACCACCCACATGATCCAGCTCGACATGTTGTTGATGCGGATCACCAGGCCCGTGGTCAGGGCGATGGTGCCGGCGCTGACGCGGCCTTGGCTCCATAGCCACAGGGCCAGCGCTGACGTGCTGACGATCAACAGGCCGTTCAGGGTGATGATGGTGAAATCCATGGCGCTGATCATGCGCCCGGACAACTGCGTCTTCTCGGTCTGATCGGCCATGGCATCGCGCGCATACGCTTCTTCCAGCTGCGTGTGGGCGAACAGTTTTAGCGTGGTGATATTGGTGTAACCGTCCACAATGCGACCCATCAGCTGCGAGCGCGATTCCGTGGCGATGACCGAACGTGCCTTGACGCGCGGTACGAAGTACGACGTGGCGGCCACATAGCACACGATCCACAGCAGCAGCGGCACCATCAGGCGCCAGTCCGCCTGCGCAAACAGCACCAGCGCGCTGACGGCGTAGATCACCACGTGCCAGAGTGCTTCCACCGTCTGTACTGCTGAGTCTCGCAGCGAGAAGCCCGTCTGCATGATCCGCTGTGCGATACGGCCCGCAAAGTCGTTCTGGAAAAACGCCAGGCTTTGCTTGAGCACGTAGCGGTGGTTTTGCCAGCGGATCAGGTTCGACAGGTTCGGGTTGATGACCTGATGCACGAGCGCATCGTGCAGGCCGAAGATGATCGGGCGGGCGATCAGCGCCACGAACGCCATCCACAGCAACTCATTGCGGTGGCGCGCGAAGAAATCCGCGCTTGGCGTGCTCTGTGCAAGATCGACCAGCCGGCCCAGGAAGTCGAACAGCGCGACTTCGATCAGCGAGCCCAACAGTCCTACCACCAGCAGGAACACGAAGATGCCGCGCACCTCGCGCAGGTAATAGGCATAGAAGCGCCAGACGCCGGACGGTGGCTGGCTGTCAGGCAGGGGGTGAAACGGGTCGACGAGCTTTTCGAGGCGGCGCAATGGCATGGGGCACGGCGAACCGGGCGGGGCGGTGCCTCGGAGCGGGACGCGCAAAAAGGCGGGAGGAGGCATGATACGCGCCCGCTGCCACCCTTGCCTGACACAGGGTGGCAGTCAGGCCGACCCGATGGGCCGCCGGCTTGGGCACCGGCGAGCCCTTCATGGCAAAGGCTGTTACACCACGTCGCCGTCGTCGTCGTCCGTCTTTTGCTGTGGCACCTGCGGGCTGCTGGCCGCCAACATAGAAGCGGAGTCGCTGTCTGCCTGCGTGGGGTCTTGCCCCGCAGGGGATTGCGCGGGATCTTCCAGTCGACTCTTCAGGCCGGCGAGATAGTTTTCCGCATAGCCTTGTGCCTGCGATACCGCCATGTCCATGCCGGCATTGATGGCCTTCTCGGCGATGATCTTGGTGATGCCTTCCTTCATCGCCAGCCGAACCTCGGGGCCGCCGATGTTGCCGATGGCGGCGGCGGCCAGATTGAGGCCCGCTTCCTCCAGCGCTTTCTTCACGTTGCCGCCGCTGACCATCGTATGCAGGATGTTGCAGCCTTGAGACTCGGCTTCCAACGCCGTGGATGCCGCGTCCGCCAGTTCGCCCACGCCGGGAATGAAACTCAGCGCGCCAACCGCCATGGATGCCCAATCCAGCAGCTTGCCTTCGACCTTGAGTGCTTCGTCGATCGCGTGCATCAGGAAACCGCCGTTGTGCTTGGGCGACTTGATCTCGGGCTGGTCAGCAGTGCCCATCAGCATGCAGGCGACCGCATTCTTGTCGGCGTCGGTTTTGGGCGTATGGATCTGCGGCTTCTGAACCGTCTGGTTGGCTTGCGACAGGTTGCCGTAGAACTTCTGGAAGTCGCGGCCCGCGATATTGCCGGAGTCGACCGTATGGCCACCGCCGAAATCGAAGAAGCCGTGGTGCGTCTTGTAACCCGTGATGGCGTTATTCAGCAGGCTGAACAACACCGGGTCTTGCTGCAGATGGGTCGCTGCCTGGCGGACATTCGCGTCGAGTTGCTTGTTGTTCGCCATGCTCGCCAGCTTGTCGCGCGTGAGGTCGCCATCGCCGAAGAACGCTTGCTGGCTGCCGTTCATCGTCTTGAGCGTATTCAACTCGCTCTGCGTCAGGCTCATGGACGACGACGCGGCCTGCAAGAAGTCTTCCTTCTTGACTTCGCCGCCACCGGTCAGGCGGTTCCAGGCGTCCTGATGATCGAGAAAGTACTGTGCTGCGGCAATGACTTGCGGTGGCGTCTTGCCGGTCTTGGCATCGCCATCCACGATCTGCTGGAACTCGTCCTGCCCGAGCTTTTTGGTCAGGTTGTCGGAATACTTGTAGAGCTCGCGCAGGGCATCGCTTTCCGTCATGACGGAGGGCTGGCCATTCGCGTTGCCGTCCGAAGGGATGTAGTTCTGCTCGAAGCTCTTGGCCTGCTGCTCGTTGAACGCGCTGACCTGCGCGTGCTCGGCAGTGAAGGCATCCAGGTCATTGGCCTTGATCTTGCCGCCGCAACGGCCGTCGCCTTGCGATCCGATAGCGATGAACAAACGCTGGTCTTGCGCCAGCCCCTGCAGCGCCGCTTTCAAATCGGGCGGCGTGGACGGGTCGTTGATCTTGTCCTGAAGGCCATCCCAACTGAGCGGGCACTGGTCCTTGTGCCGATCCAGAACCGACACGATTTGCACCTCCGTCTGGCTCAGCGTGCCGCCGTTCCAGGTCACGGTGGATTGCTGCGACTGAGCCTGCTGTGGCTGAGCCTGCTCAGGCGCTGCCGAGTTGGGCGGCGTCGCCACATGCCGGTTGCCGCTGTTTTGCGTGACATCGTCGTCGTCATCGTCGTCATCGTTTTCGTTGCTGAGCGATGCGGCCAGCTTCGCGCTGATGCCTTGGTAGAGGCTCAGCTGTGTCGGGTCGGACGGGCTTTGCGGGTTGGGGGTGCCTCCAATGCCGGCAAAGGACGCCGCGGTGTCCAGTGCAGCATTGGCGTAGTCGCCTAGCGAGGCGTGCTTCGCTTCGCGGCTGGCGGTATTGGATGAGGGCATATGAACTGACATACCTGCTCCTGTTTGAAGGGTGGGCGAGTGGTTCAAGGGCGTGCTGGCTGCGCAAAACAGCCCGAAGAGCGGGGATGCAGTCGATCCGGCTAAGCAGCCACCGGGATGCGGCCGCAACCCAGGGCAGCGCTCGGACTGGGGCGTGAGCGTGCTCGGCGTCCGGCAGCGTCAGCCCCGGTCGGGCCGCATCACGGTGTTATCCAAAAGCCGCCAGAGTGCGAGCCTAGTGGTGCCCCGCCGGACGCGATGGAGGCTGAAGCGAAAACGTGTCGAGGCTGGCGAACCGGCCGCTCCACATATCCATCGCACCATGAAAAAAGCCGCTCGGTGGAGCGGCTTGTTCGTGCGTTGAAGCGTTGGAGGTCAGTGCACCACCATCCGCGTGAATGGCTCCACGTAGGCCTGCAGGGTGATCATCAGCCCCACCAGGAAGGCCAGCGCGATTGAGTGGAAGAACACGTAGCGCAGGATGTCGCCTTCGTGGCCGTACCACTTGGTGGCGGTGGAGGCCACCACGATGGACTGCGCGTCGATCATCTTGCCCATCACGCCGCCCGAGCTGTTGGCCGCCGACATGAGGATCGGCGACAGGCCAAGCTGCTCGGCGGTGGTCTTCTGCAGGCCGCCGAACAGCACGTTCGATGCCGTATCCGACCCCGTGAGCGCCACGCCCAGCCAGCCCAGCATGGTGCCGAACAGCGGATACAGCACGCCGGTGTGCGCAAAGGCGAGGCCCAGCGTGGCGTCCAGTCCCGAGTAGCGGGTCAGGTAGCCGATGCCGAACATCGCGCAGATGGTCAGCAGCGAATAGCGCGTGAGCTTGATGGTGTTCCAGTATTCCTTCGCCATGCGCGGCAGCGAGTAGCCCATCAGCAGGCCGCCCACGATGGCCGAGACCAGAATGCCGGTACCCGCCATCGACAGCACGTTGAAGTTGAACACCGCGCCTTCGGCAATCACCTTGGGCACCACCGGCGGGCCCTTGAGCACCATTTTGTCCAGCCCCGGGATGGCGAACTTGAACGCCCACAGGCCGTCGGCAAAGGCCTTGAACTGCGGCACGCCCCAGATGAACACGAACACGGTCAGGATCACCCAGGGCAGCCAGGCTTGCGCGCGGCTGATCTTGCCGTCGGTGCCCGTGGTGGCTTGGCGCGCTTCTGCGGCGGCTTCGGGGTCGACGCGGGAGTTGTCTTCGCGGTTGCGCAGGGCGGTGGACGTCCAGATCATCTTGGGCTTCCACACCTTGAGGAACAGTGTGAGCGAACCCATCGACACCAGCGCGGCAATCACGTCCACCAGCCAGGGGCCGTGGAAGTTCGACACCAGGAACTGCGGAATGGCGAACGACACGCCGGCCACCAGGATCGCCGGCCAGATCTGCAGCATGCCGCGGAAGCCCGCAAACGCCCAGATCAGCCAGAACGGCACCAGCACCGAGAAGAACGGCAACTGGCGGCCGACCATGGCCGAGAGCTGCAGCAAGTCCAGCCCCGTCACCGAGGCCAGCCCGATGAGCGGCGCACCCAGCGCACCATAGGCCACCGGCGCGGTGTTGGCGATCAGCGCCAGGCCCGATGCCGCCAGCGGTGAAAAGCCCAGCCCGATTAGGATGGCGCCCGTCACCGCCACCGGCGTGCCGAAACCCGCCGCGCCTTCAAAAAACGCGCCAAAGCTGAACGCCACCAGCAGCAGTTGCAGGCGGCGGTCTTCGGTAATGCCGGAAATGGAACTCTGCAAGACCTTGAATGAGCCGTTCAAGGTGGTGAGCCGGTGCAGGAAGATGATGTTGAGGACGATCCAGCCGATCGGGAACAGGCCCGAGACGATGCCCAGCCCCGCCGCCTTGCCCGCCATCGCAGCCGGCATGCCGAAGATGAAGGCGGCGATGCCCACCCCGACAATCAACGCGAGGCCCGCTGCCAAGTGGGCCTGCATATGAAAGAACGCCAGCGAACACAGCAGCACGGCTACCGGTACCCCGGCCGCAATGGTTGACCACACGGCACTGCCGAGCGGGTCATAGACTTGATTCCACATCTTGGTCTCCTCCTGTTTGGGCGTTTCAGTTCTTCTCGATACCGAACGTCTTCTGTCGCCCCTTTTCTTTTAAGAGGCAACCGCGGATTGTAGGAACAAGCGTGTCCGGGTCTGGGCAATATTCTGTCACTTTCGCCCTGAAAAGTATTCATCGGCGCCCGTGCCTGCTGCGATGCGGTGCAGGCAATTGCACCGGGTAAATCCCGGTTGTGGAATCATTGCGCCTGCAACTTCGCCCCTAACCAGAATCGTCCCTCACGCCATGGCTTTCCAGACGGGCTCTTTGATTCGCCGCCACGGGTCTCGGCTGGTCGCCGCCGTGCTCCTGCTTGCCGCACTGTCGCCCGCCCATGGCCAGGGCGTGGCACCCGGCCAACCGGGAGCGGAGCCGGCGCGGCCGCGCATCGGCCTGGTGCTGTCGGGTGGCGGAGCGCGCGGCTATGCGCATATCGGCGTGTTGAAGATGCTGGAGCGCATGCGCATTCCCGTGGACGTGATTGCCGCCACCAGCATGGGCGCGGTGGTGGGTGGGCTGTACGCCAGCGGCCTGCGTGCGGATGAGCTTGAGCAGAAGCTTTCGCAGGTGGATTTGAGCGACATCGCGTTTGACCGCAACGAGCGCGCCAAGCTGCCGCAATCGCTGCGCGAGGACGATTTCCAGTATCCGATCGGGCTGTCCGCCGGCTATGGCGAGGGCAAGTTCAAGCTGCCCACGGGGCTGGTGCAGGGCAACCGGCTGCTGGCACTGCTCAAGAACTGGACGGCCCGCTGGCCCGACAACACCGATTTCGCGCGGCTGCCGATTCCGTTCAAGGCCATGGCGACCGACCTGGCCACGGGCGATGGGGTGATCCTCGACCATGGCTCGCTGCCGCTGGCGATGCGCGCCAGCATGGCGGTGCCGGGCCTGTTCGCACCCATCGAGGTGGACGGGCGCACGCTGGTGGATGGCGGGCTGGTGAGCAACCTGCCGGTGCAATTGGCGCGCGACATGGGCGCAGACATCATCATCGCCGTCAACATCGGCACGGACTTGCAGCGGCCGGAAGACCTGGCCTCGCCAGCGGCGGTGACGCAGCAGATGATCACCATCCTTGTCGGCCAGAACGTGCGTGCGCAGAAGGCGTTGCTGCGCGGCCGCGACGTGTTGATTGAGCCGGAGTTGAAGGATTTGTCGCTCACCGACTTTGCCAAGGGCGCGCAGGGAGTGCGGGAGGGCGAGCGTGCTGCACAGGGCGTGGAAGCCAAGCTGGCGGGGCTGTCGCTCTCGCCGCAGGCCTATGCCGCCTATGTCTCGGATCGGGCCACACAGGCGTCGCAGGGCACGCTTGCGCAGGGCACGCGCATCGACGCCATTGACGTGACCACCAGCGGCCGCGTGCCCGTGGCGCGCGTGCGCCAACTGCTGAACGTGCACGAGGGCGATGCATACGACGTCGAGGCGCTCAACCGTGACCTCTCTGCCCTGGCTACCACCGGCGACTTTGAAACCGTCACGCAGCGGCTGGTCGACGAGAACGGCGTGCACACGCTCAAGATCGACGCGCATGAAAAATCGTGGGGCAACCAGTTCTTCCTGTTCGGGCTGGGCATGTCGACCAACTTCGACGGGCGCGGCGCGTTCAACGTCAACCTGGGGCACCGGTATCCGTGGCTCACGCAGAGCGGGCTGGAGTGGCGCAACGACATCGTGCTGGGCAGCAACCGGGCCAGTCTCCACACCGAACTGCGCCAGCCGCTGTGGCAGGCGCGCGGCTTCTACGTCGCACCGTATGCCGAATATTCGCGCCGCCGCTCGGATCTCTATTTCGACGACGAAGCACCCACCCGCGACGCCAAGCCGTTCAATGCCGTGACCATCGAGACCGCGCGGGCGGGTGTGGATCTGGGCGTTCCCCTGGGCCGCAAGGGTGAATTGCGCCTGGGCGTGAACTACGTGAGCAAGACCGCCACGTTCAACTACCTGTCGTTGGAGACGGACGCGTCGGGCACTCCCGTCGGTGCGTTTGACTTGCCGACCCTGCGCGCGCAGCAGCCCGCCTTCCGCGCGCAGCTGACGGTGGACCAGCTTGACGATGCGCTCTTCCCACGCCGGGGCTACTACCTCTTCAGCAGCGTGGAGACAGGCTTCGGCTCGCTGGAGAAGAAGTACAACACCGCACAGGCGAAGGGCCTGTGGGCGACCAGCTACGGACGCCACACTTTCAATGTGGCGCTGGAGGGTGCAGGGCAGTTTGGCGCCAACAGCCCGACACGAGAGAACGGCGGCAACAGCGGCAGTGGCGCCAACGAGGGGTTCTTTCTGGGCGGTTTCCAGCACCTGTCGGCGTATGCGCAAGACCAGTTCAACGGGCAGTACCTGCTGTACGGTCGGCTCACGTATCTCTACGACTTGCGCATCGACGATCTGCTCGGCCTGCGCGCGCCGGTATTCGGCGCCAGCGCGGAGGCGGGGAATGTCTGGCAGTTGCGCAACAACTTCGGCAGTGGCGGCTACCTGAAGAGCGGCAGCCTGTTCGTGGGCGGCAACAGCCCGATCGGGCCGCTGTACTTCGGTTTTGCGGTGGCGCCGCAGGGCGTGTGGAACGTCTATCTGCAGCTGGGCCGCGTGTTCTGAGCGAACGCTGCCACGTGGCATTGCCGGCCGCGATGGCGGGGGTGCGTCGCCGGCCGGGGTGGTCGTAAGGCCTTGATCAGATTGGGAAATCGATCGGTCAGGTTGCGGCAAACGTGCGTGCTAGCCTTGCGCTCCGTTTGTTCAAGACCTCGAGCGCGGTCGCGCCCAGCCCCCTTCCCATGATGTTCTCGCTGTTGTCCCACCGTCTTCGCTCGTCCCGATGGCTGTTGTGCGCGTGCGCGCTGGCGGCGTTGCAAGCCTGTGGCAAGTCGTCAGACCACGCCGCCAAGCCCGATGGCCCGCCGGAAGTCGAATTTGCCGTGGCGCAGCGTTCCGATGCGCCGCTGGTGACCGAGCTGCCCGGCCGCATCGAGCCGTATCGCACGGCGGAAGTGCGTGCGCGCGTGGATGGCATCGTGCTCAAGCGCGCGTACGAAGAGGGGCAGGTGGTTAAGGAGGGGCAAGTGCTGTTCCGTATCGATCCGGCACCGCTCAAGGCCCAGGTGGATGCGGCACAAGGCGCGCTGGCGCGTGCGCAGGCCCAGGCGGCCATCGCACATGACAAAGCCGCGCGCTACAAAGGCCTGGCCGCCACACGCGCGGTAAGCGAACTCGAATACGCCGAAGCGCAAGCCACCGAGCGACAGGCGGCGGCCGATGTCGTCTCCGCCCGCGCTGCGCTGGAGACCGCGCAACTGCGCCTCGGTTACGCCACGGTCACGGCGCCCATCGGCGGCCGTTCGCGTCGTGCGCAGGTCACCGAAGGCGCGCTGGTCAAGGAAGGCGCTGCCACGCCGCTCACCACTGTTGAGCAGGTCGACCCCATCTACGTCGACTTCGCGCAACCCGCCGCTGAAGTGCTCGCCCTGCAGCGTGCGCTGAAGACGGGGCAGGCGTCCGCGCTGTCCGGCCAGGACATCGGCGTGCAGGTGATCCTGAGCGACGGTGTTGCGTATGAGCGCCCGGGCCGGCTGCTGTTCTCCGACTTGGTGGTCGATCGCGCGACAGACAACGTGTCCATGCGCGCTGTGCTGCCCAACCCGGATGGCCTGCTGCTGCCCGGCATGTACGTGCGTGTGAAGCTATCCCACGCCGTGCAGCAGGGCGCGGTGACGATCCCGAAGAGCGCGTTGCAGCGGGATCGCCATGGTGCGTCGGTATTCGTGGTGAAGGCAGACAACACGCTGGCCGCCCAGCCCGTTACGGCGCAAACGCTGGCCGGCGATCAATGGCGGGTGACGAGCGGCCTGGCCGGCGGTGAACGCGTCGCCATCCCCGGCATGCAGACGCTGGAGGCGGGTATGGCCATCAAGCCCATCGAAACGAAGCCAAGCAAGGGCTGACCATGGCACGTTTCTTTATCGACCGCCCGGTCTTTGCCTGGGTGATTGCGCTGGTCATCATTCTGGCCGGCCTGCTTGCGCTGCCGCGCCTGCCGGTGGCGCAGTACCCGACCATCGCGCCGCCCAACGTCAGCATTTCGGCCAACTATCCGGGCGCTTCCGCACGCACGGTGCAGAGTGCCGTCACGGCCATCATCGAGCGCGAGATGAACGGCGCGCCGGGGCTGCTGTACATGTCGTCGTCGTCGGATGCGGCGGGCAATGTGTCGATCAACCTCGCGTTCAAACAGGGCACCAGCCCGGACCTGGCCGCGGTGGAGGTGCAGAACCGCCTGAAGATCGTCGAGGAGCGCCTGCCCGAAGTGGTCCGACGCAACGGCATCCGCATCGAGAAGGCCGCCGAGGATTACATGATGTACCTGTCGTTGGCGGCGGATAGCGGCCGCTTCGACGGCATCGACCTTGGCGATCTGGCGTCGTCCGACCTCATCCCGCAACTGCGCCGCGTGCCCGGCGTCGGCACTGCGCAATTGTTCGACGCCGAATACGCCATGCGCATCTGGCCCGATGCGGACAAGCTCACCGCGCTCGGCCTCACGCCCGGTGATCTGAGCGACGCCGTGCGCCGCTACAACGCGCGCATTACCGTGGGCGAGATCGGCAGCGGGGCGGTGCCGGGCAGCGCGGCCATCAACGCGAGCGTGACCGGCGACGATGGGCTGACCACGCCCGATGCGTTCGGGCAGATTCCGCTACGCGCGGACGCACAAGGCCGCATGGTGCTGCTGCGCGACGTGGCGCGCGTGGAGTTGGGCGGCAGCGATTACCTCTACCTGTCGCGCATGAACGGCAAGCCGGCGACGACCATCGGCATCAAGCTCGCGCCGGGTGCCAACGCTGTCGGCGTGGCCAAGCGGGTACGCGCGGTGCTGGACCAGGCGCAGACGCATTTCCCGCCGGGCGTGCGCTACGAGGTGGCGTACGACAGCTCACGCTTTGTCGGCATCGCGATCGAGCAGGTGGTGAAGACGCTGCTCGAAGCCGTGGTGCTGGTGTTCCTGGTGATGATGCTGTTCATGCAGAACCTGCGCGCGACGCTCATCCCCACGCTGGTGGTGCCGATCGCATTGCTGGGCACGTTTGCGGTGATGTTGCCGATGGGCTTCTCCATCAACGTGCTGACGTTGTTCGGCCTGGTGCTGGCCATCGGCATCTTGGTCGATGACGCCATTGTGGTGGTGGAGAATGTCGAGCGTGTGATGCATGACGAAGGGCTGTCGCCGCGCGAGGCGACGGCCAAGGCGATGCGGCAGATCAGTGGGGCGATTGTCGGCATCTCGCTGGTGCTGACGGCGGTGTTCGTACCGATGGCCTTCTTTGGCGGTGCGGTGGGCAACATCTACCGGCAGTTTTCGTTGTCGCTGGTGGTGTCGATGGTGTTCTCGGCGTTTCTGGCGCTGACGTTGACGCCGGCCTTGTGCGCCACGTTGCTCAAGCCTGTTCAGCCGGGCCACGGCACGGAGCGCAAGGGGTTCTTCGGGGCGTTCAACCGGGGTTTTGGGCGCCTCACGACGCGCTACCAGGGCGGCGTGGCCCGGCTGCTGAATCGCACAGGCCGTGCGCTTGTCGCATACGGGGCGGTCATCGGTGTGGTGGTGTTGCTGTTCACGCAGCTGCCGACCGCCTTTCTGCCGGAAGAGGACACGGGCCAGTTCATGACCATCGTTCAGTTGCCCGCCGGTGCCACGCAGGCGCAAACGCTCGACATCGTGCGTCAGGCCGAGCAGTACTACATGACGAACGAACCCGCTGTGGCTTCCACGCTCGCCATTACCGGCTTCAGCCTGTATGGCAACGGGCAGAACGCAGCCATGCTGTTCCTCACGCTCAAGGATTGGACGCAACGCAAGGGTGTTGAACAGCACGTCGATGCCGTGGTGGGGCGCGCCAATGCCGCGTTTAGCAAGATCAAGGACGCCACGGTCATGGCGATGAACTCGCCCGCGCTGCCCGAACTCGGCAGCAAGCCCGGATTTGACCTCCGCCTGCAGGATCGCGGCAGCGCCGGCTACGAGCGCTTGGCGCAGGCGCGTGACCACATGCTCGCGGAGGCGGCGAAGCATCCGGCGCTGTCGGAGGTCACGTTCGCCGGCCAGGGCGACGCGCCACAGATCCTGATCGATGTGGATCGCAAAAAGGCGCTGTCGATGGGCGTGGCCATTGACGACATCAACCGCACGCTGGCGGTGATGTTCGGCTCCGACTACGCGGGCGATTTCGTCTACCGCAACCAGGTGCGCCGCGTGATCGTGCAGGCCGAGGGCAAGCAGCGCGTGTTGGTCGAGCAGCTTGGCCGCATGCACGTGCGCAATGCTGCGGGCGGCATGGTGCCGCTCTCCGCTTTTACCACCGCAACGTGGACCGTCGGGCCGCTCAAGCTGGACCGCTACAACGGTTTTCCGTCGATGACGATCACCGGTTCGCCCGCGCCCGACCACAGCTCCGGCGAGGCCATGGCTGCGATGGAATCGATCGCACGCGGGCTACCCGACGGCTTTGGCTATGAGTGGACCGGCCAGTCGTTTGAGGAGCGCTTGTCAGGGGCACAGGCGCCTGCGCTGTTTGCGCTGTCGATCCTAGTCGTGTTTCTGTGCCTGGCGGCGCTGTATGAGAGCTGGTCGATTCCATTGGCCGTGCTGCTGGTGGTGCCGCTGGGGGTGCTCGGTGCGCTGCTGGGGGCCACGCTGCGCTTCCTGCCGAATGACATCTACTTCAAGGTCGGCCTGATTGCGACGATCGGCCTGTCGGCCAAGAACGCGATCCTGATCATCGAAGTCGCCAAGGACTTGCATGCGCAGGGCGTGGGGCTGATCGACGCCACGCTGGAAGCCGCACGCCTGCGCTTCCGGCCGATCGTGATGACGTCGTTGGCGTTTGCCTTTGGTGTGGTTCCGCTGGCCATGGCGAGCGGTGCTGCGTCGGCCAGCCAGCGCGCGATCGGCACCGGTGTGCTGGGCGGCATCATCACGGCGACCGTGCTGGCGGTGTTTCTGGTGCCGGTGTTCTTTGTGGTGGTGCGGCGCGTGTTCAAGGCCAGCGAGCGGCAGCGCAAGCTGGACGCCGCGCATGAGCACGAGGCAGCGGGGCCTGCTGCCTGATCTGCCGCTTGATCTACCGATCAATCGGCAATGGCGGGGCTCTTGCGCTTGACCGTTGCCGGATCGAATCCGAAGAAACCCAGCACCTCGGCCGCGACCTGATCGCGGTCGTTGTCCACGCAGATCATGTGGTAGCTGTTTTCCAGCACCACGGTACGTGCGTTGGGTAGGGTGGCTTGCAGTGTGTCGGCCGAACGCAGGCTGGTGAGTTCGTCTTCCCGGGCGTGGATCACCAGCGTGTGGCAATGCGTTTGCGGCGCGGCGGCATGCGCCCACGCGCGCAGCCGATCTACCTCGCGAATGCACGTGAGCGGCACCCACGGGTAGTGGAAGCTGTCGCCACGGGCGAGCTTGGCCTTGATGATCCGTCGGAGCAACGGGTTCTTGATGCCGAATGGCTCGTCTTCTTCCACACGCATGCGCGCAGCCATGCCGGGGACGCGATACACCACGTGACGCAGCGCTCGATACCAGGGTGTCGACCAGCCGTCGACGTACATGGGCGTGGCCAGCAGCGCGAGCTTGCCGGGCGCGTGGTCCACGCCGTGCCGCACGCGCTGCGCCAGCACCAGTGCCAACAGTGAACCCATGCACATGCCGGCGATGTGCACGGTGTCGTGTTCGGCGATGAGCTGGTGATACGTTTGCGCGAGCGTTTCAAGCCACGCCTCGGCAGGCGTGCCAATCAAGTCTTCCGGGTGCGTGCCGTGGCCGGGCAGGGTGGGCGCGTACGTGACCGCGCCGGCATTGCGCAGCGCCTTTTGCAGCACGCCCAGGTCATAGGCCGTGCCGCCCAGGCCGTGGATCAGCAGCACGGCGGTGCTGCCGTGCAGAGTGGATGTCACAGCGCGGTCTCGACCGACCACGTCCCGGCCACCAACGCCGTGTTGCCCATGGCATCCGTGAGTGGCCCGCCCGTATCGACGACGGTGTGCAACGTGCCATCCCGTGCGGTGATGCGCAGTGTCTGGCGACGCGCGGGCGTCGAGGCTTCGTCGTCGAGCGAGGTTGCCCCCAGCCAGCGCGCCCGCAGCGCGTCGTGGTCATCGGGGTGCACGAGCTGCAGCACGGTCGATACGGAAGCCATGCTCTCTGGCGCATGCCCGAAGGCGAGGACCACATCGCCGCCCCACTCGATACGGCCACTGGCCGGGTCAATGGTGTAGACGAGCTGGCTCGATGCCGCGAGCGCCAGTTCCACGCGGTTCTGCCATTGCGCGCTTTGTTCGTGCAGTTGCTCGCGCGTGGTTTTGAGCGCGCTCACCAGCAGCACCAGCAGCGCGGCAATGCCCAGGTACAACTGCGCTTCCAGCAGCGACTGGCCGTAGTGGCGATCGAGCACGGCGAACGGTCCGTCGCCTTCGGCGGTTTGCATGAGCGCCACCAGTGTCAGCAGCAAGACCGCCATCGAACCACCGCGGCCACCCCACAACAGCGCCACCACCACGGCAAAGAACAGGGGCACATAGGTCAGCGCAAAGCCGACGCCACTGCCGAATTTGGTGACGCTGTTGCCGTCGAAGATCGCGTACGCCGACAGCGCCAGCGCAACGAACGCTGCCAACCCGAGCAGGAAATCGGCGCGGTCCGTGCCGCCCGAGCGAAACGCGCGAAAGCGCGACCATGCCGCCAGCACCGGCGTGACGATCAGCACGCCCAGGAAGTCCGAAGCGCCCCAGATGCGGAACACGTGCCCAAAGGCGCCGCCCTGCGACCACGCAAACCAGGCCGCCCCAAACAGCGCCCCGGAGACCGCACTGATGGCGCCGGCCACCAACATCGCCCGCACGAAGTACAAGCCTTCGAGCGGTACCCGTGCCAGTCGCACCAGGGCCACGGCCAGCGCCGCGCTGCCTGCCTCGTCGAGCACGAACAGCATGGCGTGCGCCGGGTTGGTGCGCTCGATGGCGGCCAGCGCCAGTTGCGCCACGGCAAACGCAGCGCCCAGCCCCGCCCATTCCCGGTAGGACCGCAGCATGAACGCGGCCATGGCCACGCCCGCCGGCAGCCAGACATACCCCGTCATGTCGACAGGCCCGTTCAGGCGGTGTGACACGATGGCGGCAACCAGGTAGAGCGCGCCCCACAGGAGGGTGGCGACGGTGGTGGAAGCTTTCTGGAATGGCATTCGAGGTTCCCTCGATCGAAACAAAAAACCGCGCCGGTGGCATGCACCGTGCGCGGTTGAGGATGCTACCGCAGGTGGGTTGGGCGGAGGCTTACACCACCGGCAACGCCAGCACTTCCTGCGCCGCCCGCCGATCCCGCAGTTGGGTCATCCAGCGTTCAAGGTTGGGGCGTGCGGGGCGGTCGATCGGCAGACCCAGCCAGCGGTGCGTGGCGCAGCCGCAGGCGATGTCTGCCATGGTGAAGCGCTGGCCGGCGACGTAGGGTTGCTTGGCTAACACCGCATCGAGGATGGCGGTGGTACGTTCCGCTGCCTTGCGCGAGCGCTCGATCAGCGCGGCGTCGCGCTGGTCTTCCGGCGTGCGTACGAGCTGCAGGAATGCATCCACCATCGAGGGGCTGTACGTCGTGGTCTGCCAATCCATCCAGCGGTCGGCGTCGGCGCGTTCATGCAGTTCGAGCGGATAGAGGTTGCCCGGGCCATAACGTGCCGACAGATACCGCACGATGGCGTTGGATTCCCACAGCACGAAGCGCGTATCGCCGGAATCGTTCAGGCCGTCTTCGATGACGGGGATCATGCCGTTCGGGTTCATCGCCAGGAATTCCGGCGTATTGACGCCCCCGAAGGCGCCGCCGACGTCGATACGCTCATGGTCCAGCGATAGCTCACGCGCGCACCAGACCACTTTCTGCACGTTGACCGAAGAGAGTCTTCCCCAGATCCGCAACATCGACGACGGCTCCTTTCTTGATTGAGTGACGTACTGACTTGATTTAGGCAGCCTTGGGCGTGAGCGCTGCAATTTCCGCGCCTAGCAGTTCGCCCAGCACGGTGATGCCTTGTTCGATGCGCTCCGGCGGGACGGTCACAAAGGCCAGGCGCAGCGTATTGCGGCGCGGCGCATTGGCGTAGAACGGCGCGCCCGGCACGAATGCCACGTTGCGCGCGACGGCCTTTTCAAGCAGCGCCATCGTGTCGATGCCTTCCGGCACTTCCACCCAGATGAACATGCCGCCTTCCGGACGGTTCCAGTGCACGCCGGCCGGCATGTGGCGCTTGAGCGAATCGAGCATCGCTTCGCACTGCTTGCCGTAGAGGTCACGGATGGTCGGGATGTGCGTGTCGAGCAGCCCCGTCTTCAGCACTTCGTACGCCACGCGCTGCGTGAAGCTCGGCGTGTGCAGGTCGGCAGCCTGCTTGGCCTGCACGAGTTTGAAGTGGATAGGCTCGGGCGCAATGATGTAGCCCAGGCGCATGCCCGGTGCCAGGATCTTCGAGAACGAGCCCATGTAGACCACGCCGTCCGGATTGAGCGAGCGCAGCGAGGGCAGTTGATCGCCGGTGTAGCTCAGTTCGCCGTACGGATCGTCTTCCACCAGCAGCACGCCGAGTTCCTTTGCGCGGGCCACCAGGGCTTGGCGGCGGTCCAGCGGCAGGCGGCGGCCAGTCGGATTCTGGAAGTTCGGAATGGTGTAGAAGAAGCGCGCGCCGGCGGTCAACTCGGGCGTGAGCGCTTCGGGTAGCAGGCCCTTGTCGTCGCTGGGCACCGATGCGTAGGCCGGCTCGAACAGCGAGAACGATTGCAGCGCACCGAGGTAGCTGGGCGTTTCGACCATCACCTTGCTTTGCGGGTCGATGAAGATCTTGCCCAGCAGGTCCAGGCCCTGTTGCGAGCCCGTCGTGATCAGCACGCGCGACGCCGTGGTGCCATGACGCTGGGCGATCCATTCACGCAGGCCCGACAGTCCTTCGGTCGGGCCGTACTGCAAGGCCGCCTGCGGGTTGTCCGCAAACATGCGGGCGCACGCCGCCTGAATCGCCTCGACCGGGAAGGTGACCGGCGAAGGCAGGCCGCCGGCAAACGAAATCACCTCGGGGCGTTCGGTGATCTTCAGGATTTCCCGGATCGCCGAGCTGGTCAGTTTTTGCGCACGGCTGGAGAAGGTGCAGGCGGTGTGGTCCATGGTGTGGTCCTAGTGTTGCGCGGCGCCCACCTCGTGAGCGGGCGCCACAGGTGGGCAAAACGAAAAGAATAGCAGGGGATGCCCCGGCGTTGCACGGGCAGTGCGGGGCAAATGCGGGCTTTAAGCGACTTCTGCAATCAGCTCGATCTCGACGCAGGCGCCCAGCGGAACCTGCGCGACGCCGAAGGCGCTGCGGGCGTGCTTGCCGGCGTCGCCAAACACTTCGGCCAGCAGTTCCGATGCGCCGTTGGTCACTAGGTGCTGCTCGGTGAACTCCTGCGTGGAATTGACCAGGCTCATGACCTTGACGATGCGCTTGACGCGGGCGAGGTCGCCGCCTAGGTGGGTGTTCAGCGTGGCCATCAGGTCGATGGCGATGCTGCGTGCGGCGGCCTTGCCTTCTTCTGTGGTCATGTCCGCACCGAGCTTGCCGACCCAGGGCTTGCCGTCTTTCTTGGCAATGTGGCCCGACAGGAAGACCAGGTTGCCGGTTTGCGCGGCCATGACGTAGGCAGCGGCGGGCGCGCCGGCAGCGGGCAGTTCGATGCCGAGTTGCTTGAGCTTGGCCTGGGCGTCGTGCGAAGCGGTCATGAAAACTCCTTGGTGTGTTGGGGTGAGACGGAGAGATGACGCTAGCGGCGCACCGAAGTCCGCCGGCCGATGCCGACCACGGCAATCACTGCCAGCGCAAACAGCACGGTAGCCACGTCGAGCGACTCGCCCAACAACAGCCAGCCGCCGATCAGCGTCATGAAAGGTTGCAGCAATTGTATCTGGCCGACCCGTGCCACACCGCCCGCGGCTAGGCCCGAATACCAGAACAGGAAGCCGATGAACATGGAGAAGGCTGACACGTAAGCCATTCCGATCCAGGCGCGGGACGACGCGTGCGCCAGTGCTTCGGCCTGATGCGTTGACGGCAGCCACGCCAGCGCGCCCACCATCGGCAACAGCACCGGCAGCGAGACGACCAGCGCCCAGGCAATCGTCTGCGTGCCGCCCAGTTCGCGGGCGAGCCGGCCGCCGGTCGCATAGCCGAGAGCGCCCGTCACCATGGCGGCGAAGAGCAGCCAGTCCGCCCGGTGCAGGGTGCCGGCACCTCGCAGCAGCGCAAACGAGACGACGAGCACGCTGCCCACCACCGCGCACAGCCAGAACCCCGTCGATGGCCGCTCGCGCCCGAACCACGCGGCAAAGATGGCAGTCGCCAGTGGCAGCAGGCCGGTGATGATGGCGCCATGCGCGGCCGGCACATCGCGCATTGCCAGCGATGAGAACAGCGGAAAGCCGACCACCACGCCCATCGCCGTGACAGCGAGTTGCCACCATTGGGCGCCGCGCGGCCGTTTGGCGGCGGAGAACGCGCCGGTGGCCGCCAAGAGACCGAGTGCCAGCACACTCGCCAGCACCGCGCGCGCCAATGCGACGAAGGTGGCATCCAGCTCGGCGACAGCCATGCGCGTGAATGGCAGCGTCTGGCTGAAGATGGCCACGCCAATGAAGCCGAGCAGCAAGCCGCGGCGTTCGGCGTGGTCAGGCGTGTGGTGCAGGGGCAGGGTGGCGGATTTGTTCATGGGGCGCGTGCGTTCAATCGGCAAACGCCACCGCCACGCGGCGGTTCTGGCGGCTCTTTTTCTCGATCTTGGTGACGACCACGCGGCCGATTTCGCCGGTGGCGCGCACGTGGGTACCGCCGCAGGGTTGGCGGTCGATGCCGTCGATATGGATGATGCGGATGGCCGACGCGCCCGCCGGCGGCGCAGCGCCGATGGTGCGCACGAGTTCCGGCTGCGCTGCCAGCTCTTCCGGCGTAATCAGGTCGATGCGCACCGGCGTATTGCGGCCGATGAGCTCGTTGAGTTGCGTGGTGAGCGTGTCGCGGTCGAGCGTCGATTCGGGCAGGTCGAAATCGATGCGGCCCGAATCCGGCGAGATGCCGCAGCCCGTGACCGGCACCGGGATCAGCGAGCCCAACAGGTGCAGGCACGTATGCAAGCGCATCAGCCGGTGGCGGCGCTCCCAGTCGATGGAAGCGGTGACGGGCGTGCCGGGGATGAGTCGGCTCACGTCCGCGCCCTCAGCCGGCACGTGCAGCACGGTCTGCCGATCGGAGCTGTAGACGGTGTCGGCAATCGCGATAGTTTGGCCGTCGCCCAGCGCGAGGGTGCCGGTGTCGCCGGCCTGGCCGCCGCTGCGGGCGTAGAACACCGTGGCGTCCAGTTCGATGCCCTCCGGGTGTACGGCAACAACGGTGGCGTCGCAGGTGGTGCGGTAGGCGTCTTCGTCGAAGCGTTTGAGCGTTGGCATGGCGGGGTCTCCGATTCGCTGGGGGCGGATTTCTGACCTTGATCGTACCGAAGTGTGTCTGTACAGTACCTGTACACTTTGTCGTGGCGCTTTCTGTACAGTTTTCGGTTCCTCCTTGCCCACCTTGTCATGACCGCTTCCTCCCAAATCGTCAGCCTGGATGCCCGGCGAGCGGCTGCCCGCCCGGCGGCAGAGCAGTTGCCCGACCCGATCCCCTCGGCGCAGATGACGCTGGTGGATCAGCTGACCGAGTGGGCACGCATGCGCATCGACGAGCGTGTTTTCCGAGCCGGCATGCGCATGCCGTCGATCCGGCAATTGGCGCAGGAGAAAAGCATTTCGCGCTTCACCGTGGTGGAGGCGTACGAGCGGCTGGTGGCGCAGGGGTATCTGGAATCGCGCCGCGGCTCGGGTTTCTATGTGAAGGAGCGCCAAACGCCGCTGCCCGAGGAGCCCGCCCCGCCGCTGCAGGCAGTCGGGCGCAAGATCGACGTGACCTGGCTGTTGCGCAACATGTTTCTGTCGGCCGAGCCGCGCAAGTCGCCGGGCATCGGCTTTCTGCCCAACGGCTGGCTGGACGGAGAGTTGATCGCCAACGCCTTGCGCACGCTGGGCCGCCAGAACGGCAACCAGTTTCTGGCGCCGGGTTTGCCGCAGGGCTTCTTGCCGCTGCGCCAGCAGTTGCAGACGCGTCTGGCGGAATTGGAGATTGGCGCGCGCCCTGAGCAGATTGTCGTGACCTCGGGCATCACCTCATCGCTGGACTTGATTGCGCGTCAGTACGTGCAGCCCGGCGATACGGTCCTGGTGGGCGATCCAGCATGGTTCCTGATGTTCGGCCGCTTTGCCGCGCAGGGCGCACAGGTGATTGGCGTGCCGTACACCACGGAAGGGCCGGACCTGGTTGCGCTGGAGGGCTTGGTGCAGGTGCGCCGGCCCAAGCTGCTGATCATCAACTCGATCCTGCATAACCCGACGGGCACGTCGCTCTCCGCCGCAAAGGCGTTCCAGTTGTTGAGGCTGGCCGAGCAGTACGGCTTTCTGATTGTCGAAGACGATATTTATGGCGACCTCGCGCCGCCCGGGCACCAGGGCACGCGCCTGGCAAGCCTCGACCAGTTGCGCCGGGTGATCTACCTGAGCAGCTTTTCCAAGACGCTCGCGATCAACTTGCGCGTGGGGTTTATCGCCTGCCACCCGGAGTTGGCCAAGAATCTGACCGACGGCAAGCTGCTGGCGGGCCTGACCACGCCCGAGATCAACGAGCGCGTGCTGTACAAGATCCTCACCGAAGGCCAGTACCGAAAGCATGTCGACCGGGTGCGCGGCCGCTTGGACCGCGCTCGGGATGGCGTTCAGCGCAATCTGGAACGCATGGGCCTGAAGCTGTTTGCCCAGCAGGGCGCAGGCATGTTCCTCTGGGCGGATACCGGGCAGGATGCCAACGCCATCACCCGGGCGGGGCACGAGCAGGGCTACGTGTTTGCCCCGGGGAGCCTGTTCTCGCCGTCGCAGATGCCGTCCACGTGGATGCGCTTCAACATCGCCACCAGCACGGACCCCGACATGCTCCGCTTCTTGGCCGAGCAGCTCGATCGCGGGGCTTGAAAACCGAGCCATCCGCCTTATCTAGCCTCACAAATTCATGCGGGCGCACGCGCAAGGTGTAGCCCGCTTCTCTTTCCACTTTTCTGACTTTTTACGCACACCATGAGCGCACCGCACGAGAAGATGGCTTTCCAGGCAGAAGTGAAGCAGCTTCTGCATCTGATGATCCACTCGCTGTACAGCAACAAGGAAATCTTCCTGCGGGAGTTGGTTTCCAATGCGTCGGATGCGGTGGACAAGCTGCGCTTCGAAGGCATCGCCGATCCGTCGCTACTCGAAGGCGGCGGTGAGCTGGGTATCCGTATCGGCTTCGATGCCGCCGCGCGCACCATCACGATTGCCGACAACGGCATCGGCATGAGCCGCGACGAGGCCATCCGCAACCTCGGCACCATCGCCCGCTCGGGCACGCGCGAGTTCTTCAGCCAGCTCTCGGGCGATCAGCAGAAGGACGCCGCCCTCATCGGCCAGTTTGGCGTGGGCTTCTACTCGGCCTTCATCGTGGCCGACCGCGTGGCCGTGGAATCGCGCCGCGCCGGCGTGGCCGCCAATGAAGGCGTGCGCTGGGAAAGCACCGGCGACGGCGAATTCACCGTCGACACCATCGAGCGTGCCGAACGCGGCACCACCATCACGCTGCACCTGCGCGAGGGCGAGGACGATTTTCTCTCCGCCTGGCGCATCAAGTCGGTCGTGCAGAAGTATTCGGACCACATCTCTCTGCCGATCCAGATGCGCAAGGAAACGTGGGACGAAGAGAAGAAGGCGATGGTCCCCCAGGACGAATGGGAAACCATCAACCAAGGCAGCGCCCTGTGGGCCCGCCCGCGCGCCGACGTGACCGACGAGCAGTACATCGCCTTCTACCAGCACATCGCGCACGAAAACGGCAAGCCGCTGGCCTGGACGCACAACCGCGTGGAAGGTCGCAGCGAGTACACGCAGCTGCTGTACCTCCCGACCAACGCGCCGTTTGACCTGTGGGACCGCGAGCGCCGCAGCGGTCTGAAGCTGTACGTCAAGCGCGTGTTCATCATGGACGACGCCGAGCAACTGCTACCGGGCTACCTGCGCTTCGTGAAGGGCGTGATCGACTCGGCCGATCTGCCGCTGAACGTGTCGCGCGAAATCCTGCAGGAAAGTCGCGATGTGAAGGCCATCCGCGAGGGCTCGACCAAGCGCGTGCTCGGCATGCTCGAATCGATGGCCGAGTCGGATGACGCCGCCGAGAAGGAAAAGTACGCCACCTTCTGGCAGCACTTCGGCCAGGTGCTCAAGGAAGGCATCGGCGAAGACCACGCCAACAAGGACCGCATCGCCAAGCTGCTGCGCTTTGCCTCTACGCACAACGAAGACAGCGCCCAGACCGTCTCGCTGACGGACTACATCGGCCGCATGAAGGAAGGCCAGGACAAGATCTACTACGTGACCGCCGAGAACTGGACGGCCGCCAAGTCGAGCCCGCACCTGGAAATCTTCCGCAAGAAGGGCGTGGAAGTGCTGCTGCTGACCGACCGCGTGGACGAGTGGATGCTCTCGTTCCTGCACGACTTCGAAGAGAAGGAACTGGTGTCGGTCGCGCGTGGCGATCTGGACCTGGGCGCCATGGAAGACGAAGCCGAGAAGGCCGAGCACGCCAAGGTGGAAGGCGAGTTCAAGGCGCTGGTCGAGCGTGCGAAAGCGGTGCTGACTGACAAGGCCAAGGACGTGCGCATCACGCATCGCTTGACGGATTCGCCGTCGTGCCTGGTGGCGGACGAGGGCGATATCAGCGGCACGCTGGCACGCCTGCTCAAGCAGGCTGGTCAGCAAGCGCCTGATAGCAAGCCGGTGCTGGAGCTGAACCCGACGCATCCGCTGGTGCGCAAGCTCGCATTGCTAGAAACCGTCACGAGCAGCGAGACGGATCGCGCTGCGTTTGAAGATCGTCTGCACGTGCTGTTCGATCAGGCTCTGCTGGCTGAAGGCGGCTCGCTGACGGACCCGGCGACCTACGTGCAACGCGTGAACCGTCTGCTGGCCTAACGACCAACGTGACGCTCAAGCGATGCTTCCCACCCGTGGTCGACGCGCATACACGCGTGTTGATCCTGGGCAGCCTCCCCGGCGAAGCATCGCTTGCGCAAGCGCAGTACTACGCCTACAAGCACAACAAGTTTTGGGAGCTTGTTGGCGACGTCATCGGCGAGGACCTGCGTGGCATGCAATATGCCGCGCGGTTGCAAACGCTGCTGGCGCATCACGTTGGATTGTGGGACGTGGTGGCCGAAGCCAAGCGCGAGGGCAGTCTGGACAGCAAGATCAAAGACCACGCCGGCAATGATTTGGTGGGCTTAATCGAATCGCTACCGAAGCTGTCTGTGATTGCTTTCAATGGTGGGACTGCTGAACGCATTGGTATAACGGCGCTCGGGCAGCATGGTGATCGGCATCACATCCTGCGGCTTCCTTCCAGTAGTCCGGCGTATACGGTTCCGTACTCCGAAAAGCTGCGCGTTTGGCGGCAACTGCGGTCATGGCTGGATATGCCTGACTGACAGCGTCTGGGCGAATACAGCCAAGGCAGCAAGCCCAGCGCGGCGGCGGCTTCTCGTTCTTGTCGTCCGACCGCGGACTGCGCCCGCGTCTTTTCCATCCCGTACCCAATCAGCTTGGTGCGCGACTGCACTGCATGTCCCATCGGTATGTCTTGCCCTCGATGTTTGCCCCTTCACTCGAAGCATGTGGACGGGTTGGAACGGCGTTTGCTCCTGGGTCATCACAGTCCCCTAGGAACCTCACCTGAGTGCCCTGGGAAGACTGATCACCCAAAAGATGGAGGACCACATGAGGAAGACAACTTCAATCAGTGCACTTGCATTTGTCATCGCCAGCGTTCTGGCCGGCTGTACTGCCGCCGGTAGCGGAACGGGTTCGGCTGCAGGCTCAGGGAGTGTGACGCCTGGGGGCTCGATGTCTCAACCGGGATATGGGACTGGCACAAGCTCAAGCGGCAGCGCGAGCGGGGCAGCTACTGGGTCCAGCAGTACGGCGCCACGCTAAGCGAAACGACGTTTGCACAACTGTCCATCGACGGGCCCCCACGTACTTATAAAGCGGGGCCCGGTTTTTTTGCGGGCATAGTCGACACGTGAGCTGTGGCTGACTGCCACGCAATGCCGACCATCGCCTCTGTGTGACACGCGCGAACAGGTACGCGCCATGCTGCCCATTGTGCCTACTGCCAACCTATTCGGCAGGACGAGGAGGCGAGATGGCAACCTGGACTGGAAGCTGGCGGAACCAATACGGCTCCGTCGTGACGTTGAACGAAGAAGGTAACCGCCTGTCCGGCACATTCCGGACCGCGCTGCATGACAGCGGTTTCTTTGGACGGGACTACGAGGTGGTCGGAACGTGCCATGGCGATTGCATTGCGTTTGCGTTCGCCGGGTCGACGCCCAAGGGCGACATGGTGTGCGCGTTCACAGGCGTATTGCGCGAGGGCAAGATGCAGACCGTCTGGCACGTTGTGTCGGACAAGCAGGCGTGGCCGCATGCGGTCGTGACTAACGCAGACACCTTCGAGCGTATCCCCGGGTAGGGTAGGTAGGTCGGCGATTCGGGGTTCCGATGCTCGTGTTGCTGGCGTGGCACGCGCCGGTCCTCAGTGAACGCTGATAGCGCTTCGTGCCCCTTGCTCCGCTGTGGATGCATCGAGCGGCGATCTGACCCTCCGCCTACACTGTGCGCTGCGCGCCAACGCGCAACGCCAGGCAAGTACCGCCGGCCACATCCATTACACAAGGAGCGCTTTTCACATGACCACCCCGTCGATGTACGAATTTCTGGTGCCCACCGTCAACCGCATGCTCGGCAACCTGACCGCGCTGCTGGACAAGGCTGCCGCGCATGCCGAAGCCAAGAAATTCGACCCGGCCAATCTGCTGAACGCGCGTCTGGCGCCCGACATGCATTCGTTCACGCGACAGGTGCAGATTGTGTGCGATATGGCCAAGGGTGGCGCCGCACGCCTGTCGGGCACCGAGGTGCCGTCGTATGCCGACACGGAGGCGTCCATTGATGAGCTGAAGGCGCGTATCGCCAAGACGCTGGCGTTCGTCAACAGCATCGACGCGGCGGCCTTTTCCGGCAGCGAAGATCGTCAGGTCACGCTCAAGAGCCCCACGCGCGAACTGCAGTTCAATGGACTCGACTACCTGCGCAGCTTCGTGCTGCCGAACTTCTATTTCCATATCACCACGGCCTACGCGCTGCTGCGGCATAACGGCGTGGAGATCGGCAAGCAGGACTATCTCGGCCGCGCCTGAATGCGGCAGCCCTGGCTCGCGCGGGCCCGAAGGGCTGCGCGCGTGTCACAATCGCGCCCGTGGCCGGCACGGGGGGTGTCGGCGCTGTCTGTTATCGGGCCTTAACATGCCGTTTCTTGGAATCGGGTTTCACGTCATCGTCGCGCTGTTCTTTGCCGTGCACGTCGTGCGCAGCAACCAGAACATGTACTGGCTGTTCATCCTCTTTGCCTTCCCGCTGTTTGGCAGCGTGGTGTATTTTTTCGCGATCTACTTGCCGGAGATGCGCCACTCGCGTGGTGCCCGCGTTGCTAGCCGCGCCGTCACGCAACTGATCGACCCCAAGCGTGCCGTGCGAGAAGCGCGCAACGACTTCGACCGTGCGCCGACCGTGCAACACCGCCTTCGCCTGGGCGAAGCCTTGCTGGAAGCCGGCGATGCCAAGGAAGCGCGCGAGCACTTCGAGCAGGCCGCGACCGGCCCCTTTGCTGGCGACCCGGCCGTGTTGTTGGGCTTGGCCCGCGCGCAGTTCGCCACCGGCGATGCAGCGCTCACCAAGAGCACGCTCGACACCCTGTTCGAAGCGCACCGCGTGACGCGTCAGCAGCCCGATCCGACATTGCTGTACGCCCGCGCGCTGGCCGCGACGAACGCACCCAACACCCGCGAGGCCTTCGAGCAGGCCCTGACGTGCGCCAACGATGCCGCCGCCCGCTGCCTGTTCGGCGAATGGCTGCTCGCCCAGAACAACGACGCCGACAAACAGCGCGCCCAGGCCCTGTTTGAAGAGATCCTGCGCGATGCCAAACACTGGACGCGCTACGCCAAAGACCACAATCGCGAATGGCTGCAGCGCGCGCAAGCTGCCCAATCGTCTTCCCGTTGATCCGCCTGAATCGTTTTATGACGCTGTTGAAACGCAAATCCATCGAGGCAGTGGCCTCGCGCCGCCCGGCCCGCGCCAAGCGCGAAGACCGCCTGGACCACGATGACGAACCGAAGCGCATGGCGCCGCGCTTTGCCCCGGTCACGTTCTCTGAACTGGCTGGCGTGCGCTATCTGCACTTTGGCACCGAGTGGGTGCAGGGTGCCATGCGCCTGTCCAAGCCCGACGCCATCGAGCTGGAGTACGCCCGGCAGATGATGGCGTGGCTGCTGTTTCTTGACCCGGCTTCGCGGCCGGATTTCCATGTCGTGCAGCTTGGGCTGGGCGCAGCGGCGCTCACCAAGTTCTGCCACCGCCAACTCGCGCCCGCGCAGGTGACTGCGGTGGAGTTGAATCCCTCGGTCATCGTCGCGGCACACAGCATGTTCAACATGCCGTTCAACGATGCGCGCCTGAACGTGTTGGAGCAGGACGCCTACGATTGGGTGATGGATGCCAACCACCATGGCACTGTCGATGCGTTGCAGATCGACCTGTACGACGCCACGGCGCGTGGGCCGGTGCTGGATACGCCCGCGTTCTACAAGGCCTGCCGGCAGGTGCTGCGCTCACCGGGTGTGATGACCATCAACCTGTTTGGTGACCACACCAGCTTCCCGCGCAATATCGAGCGGATTTGCGATGCGTTTGATAACCGCGTGCTGGTCTTCCCCGAAGTCCATGACGGGAATGTGATTGCGCTGGCGTTCAATGGGCCGCCCCTGCAGGTGAGTTGGGAGGCCGTGCAGGAACGTGCTGCTGCGCTGCAGGCTTCGCTTAAGTTGCCGACTAAGGGGTGGGTTGAGGGGTTGCGTAACGCTAATGCTGGTCAAGAGGACGCGCTGGCGATTTGATTTTTTGTTGGTGGTCCATCCCCGGTATCGTCCCCTGCCGGGGCCGACTCACTTTTCTTTGTCTTGCCAAAGAAAAGTAAGCAAAAGAAAGGCGCGCCCGAGATGGCGACAGACTCCTTGAATTTGCGTAACCGTGCGGAGGCCGGGAAAACTCGCTTCGCTCAGACAGTTCCCGGTCTTTTTTCCGCCTGCTTACGAAAATTCAAGGCGCCATCAAGGGCTCAACGTCAAAAGAAAAAGGCCAACCCATCGTGAGGTTGGCCTTGTCGTTTGGGCTGGTGCCCCGAGGGTTTGGCTTTTGTCCTTTGACTTTCCTGCCCTATGCGGCGCCTTGAATTTCTGTTGCAAGGAGGAAAAAGAGGGGAGGCTTGTCTGAGCGCAGCGAGTTTGCCTCCCCTCCCTCCTTGCGACAGAAATTCAAGGAGGTTGTCGCCGCATCGGGCGCGCCTTTCTTTGCTTACTTTCTTTGGCAAGACAAAGAAAGTGAGTCAGCCCCGGCAGGGGATGAAACAAGGGATGGACCACCAAGGCCCAAACCCCAAATCACAGCCCATCACTTCGACAGCAGTCGCATCGCCGATTCCAACCCAGCAATCGTCACCGGATACATCCGCGTCTTCACGATCTGGTTGATAACCGAGATGGACTGCCGGTACTCCCACAAGCCCTCCGGCTCCGGGTTGAGCCAGACAAACTTCGGAAACTGCTCAATCAACCGCTTAAGCCACACCGCACCGGCCTCAGCGTTGTTGTATTCCACCGAGCCCCCGGCCTGCAGAATCTCGTACGGGCTCATCGTCGCATCGCCCACAAAGATCAGCTTGTAGTCGGGCGGGTACTTGCGGATGACGTCCCACGTGGAGAAGCGCTCCGCATGGCGGCGCCGGTTGTTCTTCCACAAATGCTCGTACACGCAGTTGTGGAAGTAGTAGTACTCCAGGTGCTTGAACTCGGTCTTGGCCGCAGAGAACAGCTCTTCCACGCGCTTGATGTGGTCGTCCATCGAGCCGCCTACGTCCATCAGCATCAGCACCTTGACGTTGTTGTGCCGCTCGGGGCGCATCTTGATGTCGAGCAGGCCGGCGTTGGCGGCGGTGGAGTGGATGGTGTCGTCCAGGTCCAGTTCGATATCTGCGCCATCACGCGCGAACTTGCGCAGGCGGCGCAGCGCGACCTTGATGTTGCGCGTGCCGAGTTCGACGGTGTCGTCGTAATCCTTGTAGGCGCGCGCTTCCCACACCTTGACCGCCGTGCGGTTGCCCTTGGATGGCCCGCCGATGCGGATTCCCTCAGGGTTGTAGCCGCCGTGCCCGAACGGTGACGTGCCGCCGGTGCCGATCCACTTGTTGCCGCCTTCGTGGCGCTCGTGCTGCTCGTTCAGCAGTTCCTTCAGCCGCTCCATCAGCTTGTCGAGGCCGCCCATGGCTTCGATCTTCGCTTTCTCTTCCGGCGAGAGTTCACGCTCGAGCTTCTTGGTGAGCCAGTCCAACGGAATGTCCGCACGCCAGTCGACTGCGCCTTCCACGCCCTTGAAGTACGCGCCGAAGGCCTGGTCGAATTTGTCGAAGTGCTTTTCGTCCTTCACCAGCGTCATGCGCGCCAGGAAGTAGAACTCGTCGAGTGACGGTGCGATGACCTGCTGCTTGAGCCCTTCGAGCAGCGTCAGGTATTCCTTGACCGAGACCGGCAGCTTGGCGTGCCGCAGGGTAAAGAAGAAATCGATGAGCATGGGGATCCTCCGGCGTTCAGCCGCGCGGCTGCTCCAGCTTGTATTGCAGATGGCGTTTCACGGTCAGCCATTCCGATTCGATGATCGAGAACACCACCGTGTCGCGGAAGCTGCCGTCGGGCATGCGCTGGTGATTGCGCAGCACGCCGTCTTGCTTGGCGCCCAGGCGGGCAATGGCGGCGCGGCTTTGGTGGTTCATCCAGTGCGTGCGGAATTCCACGGCAATGCAGCGCAGTGTCTCGAACGCATGCGTAAGCAGCAGCAACTTGCATTCGGTGTTGATGGCCGTGCGCTGCACCGATTTGGCATACCACGTGTGGCCGATTTCCAGCCGGCGGTTGGCCTCATCCACGTTGAAGAAGCGTGTGGCGCCGACCACCTTGCCGGGTTGCCCGTCGCGCATCTCGCGCACGACGAAGGGCATGGCACCCAGGCGCTCGCGCATGTCCAGCGCAGTGGCCAGCCAGTCGACGGTCTTATCTGGCGAAGGTACGGAGGTGTACCAGAGCTTCCACAAATCGCCGTCGGCGGCTGCGGCGCGGACTTCGTCCACGTGTTCGGCGCCGAGCGGCTCCAGCCAGGCGTGCTGGCCCGACAGCGTGACGGGTTCGATCAGGCGTGACATGTTGCGGCCCAGCTCAGCGGTTGGCGCGGTTCATGAAGACCAGGCGCTCGAACAGATGCACGTCCTGCTCGTTCTTGAGCAGCGCGCCGTGCAGCGGCGGAATGGCCGCGTTCTTGTCCTGGCTGCGCAGCGATTCCGGCGGAATGTCTTCAGCCAGCAGCAGCTTGAGCCAGTCGATCAGCTCGGAGGTCGAGGGCTTCTTCTTCAGCCCCGGCAGGTTGCGCATCTCGTAGAACGCGTCCAGCGCGGCCTTGACCAGCGCCGGCTTGATGCCCGGGTAGTGCACATCCACGATGGCTTGCATCGTTTCCGCATCCGGAAACTTGATGTAGTGGAAGAAGCAGCGGCGCAGAAAGGCGTCGGGCAGCTCCTTCTCGTTGTTCGACGTGATGATGACCAGCGGGCGGTGTTTGGCGCGGATGGTTTCGCGCGTCTCGTACACGTAGAACTCCATGCGATCCAGCTCGCGCAGCAGGTCGTTCGGGAATTCGATGTCGGCCTTGTCGATCTCGTCGATCAGCAGCACGACGGGCTGGTTCGCCTCAAACGCCTGCCACAGCACGCCCTTGACGATGTAGTTGCGGATGTCGTGGACTCGTTGGCTACTTTCCTTGTCGCCCAGTTGCGAATCGCGCAAGCGCGAGACGGCATCGTACTCGTACAGGCCTTGCTGCGCCTTGGTGGTGGATTTGACGTGCCATTGCAGCAGCGGCATGCCCAGCGCGGCGGCCACTTCCTCGGCCAGCATGGTCTTGCCCGTACCCGGCTCGCCCTTGATGAGCAGCGGGCGCTGCAACGTCATCGATGCGTTGACGGCGAGCTTGAGGTCATCGGTGGCGACGTACTGTTCGGAGCCTTCGAAGCGCGCACGCTGGCCGGATGCGGCAGGCGAGGTAGTGGTGTTCATCGTCAAGCCTACTGAGCGGTAAAAGATTGGGAAACGGCCAGTATAAGAGCATTTGGCCGTTTGCCGCCGGGCGCTGGGGGCGTGCTTATTGGGCGTGCCGGGCGCGCCATTCCCCGCTGTCAAGTCACGGGACCCCTAACTGGACTGAGAAAAAAACCGTGCGTTACAATGCGCCGGTTTGACGCACCTCAAACGACCGTCTTATGGCTAGAGTCAGCAGACCGCAGCCAGCAGCCGGTCAAGGCGCCCAAAGAGACAGCCAGCAGACAGTGAGGCGGGCAGGGCGGGCAGGATTCTGAAACTCCACGCTTAAGAACGAGATGAAAAAGATCCTCACCATGGTGGCCGCATTGGGCGCATTGGGCGCATTGGGCGCATTAGGCGCGCTGGCCGCCGCCAACACCGCCACCGCAGCCGACGTTCAGGGCAACGCGGCCGCTGCCGAAAACAAGGTCGCCATGTGCATCGGCTGCCATGCCATTCCGGACTACAAGACGTCGTTCCCCGAGGTGTATCGCGTGCCCTATCTGGGTGGCCAGAACGCCAAGTACATCGAAAGCGCGCTGCATGCGTATCAGAAGGGTGATCGCAAGCATCCGACCATGCGCGCCATCGCTGGCTCGTTGAACGATCAGGACATCGCCAACCTCGCTGCGTACTACTCGCAGCAGACGGCCGCGACCCAGAACAACCCCCAGAAGTGACGAGGACGAATATGAAAAAGATCTCGCTTGGTTTGGGCGTGTTGATGCTGGCTGCCGCTGTTTCGGCGCAAGCCGCTGATCTGGAAAAGGGCAAGCAACTGGTGGAGAAGGGCGGCTGCGTGGCTTGCCATGGTGCCGGCCTGAATGCGCCCATCTCGCCGGACTATCCGAAGCTCGCCGGCCAGCATGGTGATTACATCTACCACGCACTGCTGGCCTATCAGACCAGCAACAACCCGCTGATGGGCCGCAGCAACGCCATCATGGCGGGTCAAGTGAATGCCAATCCTTCCAAGAACGACAAAGACGGCAAGCCGCACCCGTTCACGCAGGCAGAGTTGAAGGACATGGCTGCTTACATCGAATCGCTGCCGGGTTCGCTGGTGCTCAAGAAGTAATCGGGCAATCCGCAGGCAAAGAAAAACCGCTCTTCGGAGCGGTTTTTTATTGGCGGATGCGGTTGCTTAACGGGCGGTGGCGCGTTTGCGCACACATTCGATGTAGGCCTCGCCATTCGGCGGCAGACCGGTGCGCTGCGCCGTCCACAGCATCTGGCCAAGGCACTCCATCACCTGATGCTGGGCTTCGTGCGGAGAATCCAGCCGCTGAGCCAGCGCTTCATACGCAGCACGGATGCCGCGCGGCTGGTCCACCGACACCTGTTCGCTGATCGACAGATGCATCGACAAGTGCAGGAACGGGTTGCTCTGGCCGCTCTCGGGCGTGTAGTCATGGGCGAGGGCTTCGTCGCCGGCTTCCAGGGTGTCGTGGTATTCGGGATGCTGCTGCATCCAGTCGACCGCCATGGCTTCGAGCGGCGTGAGGATTTCAGCCTGACGGTGCTTGCGCCAGGCGCCGCAAAAGAATTGGCGAACTTCGTCGCGGGAGGGATTGAACATGATCCCGCTATTGTACTGGCGTGCCCCGCTGCGTGCCGGTGCGACGCCAACGCTACAATGGCCGTCCACACCGCAGACGGCACGCCCACCATCAATGCCGCACACCATGAGACCACTCGCCGATTCCCCTCTCGCTGCACGCGCGGCCGACAAGCTGCTCGGCGTGCTGCTGATTGCCGTGTCCGCCGCGTCATTTGGCGCGATGGCTATCTTCACGCACTACGCCTATGCGAGCGGTGCCAATGTGGTGGGCCTGTTGATGGTGCGTTTCGTCATCGCAGCCGCGGCGCTGATGGTGGTGATGCGCGTGCGCCGCATCGGTATCCCGCCGTGGTCGCGTGTGGCGGGGCTGGCGGCGATGGGCGGCATTGGCTATGCCGGGCAGTCGTTCACGTTTTTCTCCGCGCTGAACTACGCTCCGGCCAGCTTAGTGGCGCTGCTGCTGTATCTGTATCCAATGTTCGTGACGGTGCTGGCGGCCATCTTCCTGCGTGAACGATTGACCGCGACGGCCATCATCGCGCTCGTGCTGTGCTCGGTTGGCGCTGGGCTGACGGTGGGCGGCGCGGGCCTGACGGGCGGCAGCCTGCTTGGCATTGCGCTGGGCGTGACGTCGGCGGTGATCTACTCGATCTACATCACGGTGGGTGCACGGGTGACGCGCGGGCTCGATCCGCTGGCGTGTACGACGGTCATCTGCACTGCGGCGGCCGTGGTGTACACGGGCATGGCGCTGGTCGGCGCGCCTGCACATCTGCCCGGCACGTTCGGCGGGTGGGCGGCGGCCGTGGCGATTGCCGGTCTGTCGACGGTGGTGGCCATCCTGACGTTCTTTGCCGGGCTGCAGAAGCTGGGCGCGGCGCAGGCGTCGATGCTGTCGACGCTGGAGCCCGTGGTGACCGTGCTGCTGGCGGCGTTGCTGCTGGGCGAATCGATTGCACCCATGCAGATGACGGGCGGCGTGCTGATCCTAGTGGGCGTGCTGTGGCTCACGCGTGCAGATGCCAAGCCTGCCGGCCATGGGTCAGAAGACATGGCCTGACGCCGGCGCGATGTCCAAACAAAAACCGCCCGACCAGGCCTGAACCCGGTCGGGCGGTTTGCGTTTCAGCCTTCAGGCGATTACTTCTTCGGCCCGCTCGGCAGGCGTTGCAGGCTCTGCACCCGCATCAGCGCCGGACGATCCGCCAACACGCCATCGTAGAACGACGCCAGGTCACCCTTGAGCGCGGTGCGCGACGCATCGTTCAGATAGATCATGTGGCCCGAAGGGTAATTCTTGATCGTCAGGTTCTTCGCCTTGATGGTCGGGTCGAGCGGCATCTGCGCCAGCGTCAGCTCGCTCTGGTGGAACGGCGTGACGGCGTCGAAGTAGCCACTGGCCTGCAGCACCTTCAGGTCGGGGTTCAGGCTCATCGTCGAGGCCAGGTCGCCGGCGGTGTACAGCGTGTTGCCGCCGCCCTTGTTGGCACCCGTCGGGTCGATGTGGCTGAAGTCCCAGTTGTTGAACACGGCGTCGTTCAGGTCCACGAACGACGAGGTCGACGTGTACTTGAGCTGGGTGTTCAGGTAGCTGTTCCACAGCACCGTGTACACGCCGCCGATGTTGGAGATCGACGGATCGTTGCTACCCGAATTCGGCAGGATGAACGGTGCGATGCCTTTGCCCGTGTAGTTGGCGCGGCCGTCATACTGGCCGATCTGGATGCCCGGGTTCAGCGTCAGGAAGAACGTGTACGGCGGGTTGTTGTTCTGCGATGGCACGTTGCCCAGCGCCGCCGGATTGCCGAACGTCTGGATCAGCGAGAGCGGATCGGTGCCGATGTACGAGCCCATCGTCTGCGCCGTCGCCAGGTTCAGGTTCAGGCGCACGTTGACGAAGCCGCCGTCCGCTGCGCTCGGTGCCTGTGCCAGCGGTGCGAGCGTGTTGTCCGCGTAGTCGCGCGCCTGGGCCATATAGCTGTCGAGATCGGCGGGCGGCGGGTTCACCGTCGTCTTCTTCCAGTACCACGCGTCTGCAGCGAGCGTCGGGAAGGTGCCGACGGCCGAGAGCGCATTCGCATAGTCGAGGATCGACGACTGCAGCGTGATGCCGTTCAGCTCGATGCCGTCTTCATGCAGCACCCACGACACCACCGCACTGCGCGCCGTGCCATACGACTCGCCGAACAGGAACTTGGGCGAGTTCCAGCGCGAGTACTTGGTCAGGTAGCGCTGGATGAAGCGGTCGATCGAGCGTGCGTCCTGATCCACGCCCCAGAAGTCCTTGTTCTTGGCCGGTGCAATGGCGGCCGAATACCCGGTGCCGACCGGGTTGATGAACACCAGGTCGGATCGGTCGAGCAGGCTGTCGGGGTTGTCGGGCAGCTTGTACGGTGCAGGCGGCGTGAAGTTCGGGAACGACGACTGCAGCCGCTTCGGCCCAAACGAACCCAGCAGCAGGAACACCGACGACGAACCCGGGCCGCCGTTATAGAAGAACGTAACCGGGCGCGGCTTGGACGGGTCGGGATTGTCCTGCGTGTAGGCCACGTAGAACATCGTCGCGTTGGACTGCGAGGTGACCGGGTCGATGGTCGTCAGGTGGCCGGCGGTGGCGGTGTAGGCGATGCTCTTGCCGCCGATGGTGACTGTGTGGTGCGTGATGGCAGCGTTTTCGCCCGGATCGGCAGCGAGCGCGTCGTTGGGGCCGGTGCCGTAGACGTTCGGGTCCACATAAGGCTGGTCGGGCGGCACGGCGGCCGTGACCGGTTGCGTGGTCGCGTTGCCCGCGTTGGCGGCAACGCCGCTGGGGCTGGCGCTGGCGGATGAGTCTCCACCGCCGCAACCCGCCAGCAGCACGGCGGACAACGCCGCTGCCACAAACGATGCGCCCATGGCTCTGGGCAAACCTGCAAAATCACTGGTCGATAACCTGGATTTCTTCATGGCGATAATGGCCTTTTTCAGGGTGACGAACGCCATCACTTAAAACGGATGGTTTTAAGTGGGCTCCATATCCGGATTGCGTTTTGTAATTTCTATCCGGCGCAAAGCGGATATTCTGGTTTCCCGTATATTGATGGGAAATTAATGCAATGATTTTCGATTGGGCAAGGCTTCTCCCTGAAACTCATCAGAGTCTCAAAACAAAGCATTCCATAGAGTCAATACGCAGGCGCGTTTGCGCAAAGTTGATTGCTGCTATGCGAAAACGTTAGCGCGAATATGTCCGTCGCTTCATTTAAATGAAAGCGCCGGCCGAACGTCTCCAGACCTCGGGTAATTCAACGACGAACCAAAAAGTAGTTCGTAAGGAAACCGTTGTAAAGGTCTGTTTTTCGTCGCATGCGGCTGGCTGGTAAAAAAGACATTCGTGATTCTGTTCGGTGTTATCAAAAGGCGATTAACTACAAGCCGCGCATGTCATTTTTCACCGCCTTAACGATGGGATCGCCCCATCTTGGTGCCCGAACGGGGCCTGCGGAGCGCGGCACAGCGCATTACAATGCGCTCCTCAACTCTTCCTGGAGCGCCTAGCAATGCCCATGCTTGAACCGTCCGTGCTGGACCAACTGTTCCACGCAGCCCGCACTCACAACGTGTGGCTGGACAAGCCGGTCGACGACGAACTGCTGCACACCCTGTATGACACCGTGAAGTACGGCCCGACCGCCGCCAACAGCACGCCGGCGCGCTTCGTGTTCGTCAAGAGTGCGGCTGCCAAGGAGCGCCTGGTGCCGTGCATGTCGGCCGGCAACCAAGAGAAGACGCGCCTGGCACCCGTGACCGTGATCGTGGCGTACGACACGCAGTTCCACGAGCAACTGCCCAAGCTGTTCCCGCACACCGATGCGCGCTCCTGGTACGCCGGTGACCAGGCCAAGATCAACGCCGCCGCGCTGATGAACAGCTCGCTGCAAGGCGGCTATCTCGTGATCGCCGCACGTGCGCTGGGCCTGGACTGCGGCCCGATGGCCGGTTTCGACGCCGACAAGGTCAACGCAACGTTCTTCGCCGATGGCCAGTGGAAGGTCAACTTCATCATGAACATCGGCTACGGCGATGCGGAGAAGCTGCACCCGCGCAACCCGCGCCTGTCGTTTGAAGAGGCGTGCAAGATCGCCTGATCGACAGCGATCGTGCAAAGAAGAAACGGGGGATGTTGAGTCCCCCGCTTTTTTTTATTCCTTCGGCGCTGGCGTCTTCGGTTTGAATTCGCACAGCGGCTCGATCGCGCAGTGCCAGCATTCAGGCTTGCGCGCTTTGCACACGTAGCGCCCGTGCAGGATCAGCCAGTGGTGGGCGTCTTGGCGGAATTCTTCGGGCACCACCTTTAGCAGTTTCAGCTCGACTTCCAGCACGTTCTTGCCGGGTGCCAGCCCGGTGCGGTTGGCCACGCGAAAGATATGCGTATCCACCGCAATCGTCGGTACGCCAAAGGCCGTGTTCATCACCACGTTCGCCGTTTTGCGGCCCACGCCGGGCAGGGATTCCAGCGCGGCCTGGTCGCGTGGCACCTCGCCGCCGTACTGGTCGAGCAGGATGCGGCACGTCTGCAGGATGTGCTTGCCCTTGGTGCGGTACAGGCCGATGGTCTTGATGTATTCCGTCAGGCCTTCCTCGCCCAAGGCCAGTATCTTGGCCGGTGTATTGGCCACCGGAAACAGCTTGCGCGTGGCCTTGTTCACGCCCACGTCCGTTGCTTGCGCCGACAGCAGCACCGCAATCAGCAACTCGAACGGCGTGGTGTATTCCAGCTCGGTGGTTGGCGTCGGGTTGTTCTCGCGCAGGGTCTCGAAGATGGCGTGGCGCTTGGCGGGATTCATCGTCGGGGCGTTAGGTGTGGTCGGCGTCGGGTTTGGCGCGGTGCTCGATCTGCTCAGCGATGCGCTTGCGGCGGGCCTCGGCTTCGTCGATCTGCGCTTGCACGTCGGCCGGCACATCGGTCACGTTACGCGGACCTTGCCCGCGCGCCGCCATCTCGGCCTGCTTCTGGCGTGCGCGTTCGATGGCGGCCTGGATGATCGCCTTCTTGCGCGCTTGTGCTGCCAGTTCTGCTTCATCAGCGGGCTGCTCCGCGCTCACGGCAGCCAGCTTGGCGGCGGCCTTGGCGGCGAGGCGGGCTTCGTTCTCGGCCTGCTCGCGCTTGAGGCGCGCGTTGCGGAAGACGTAGCGGTCGCGGGCGATGTCGGCTTGTTCCTGGCTCCACGCGTTCCACCCCGTGCGGTCGCCCGTGACGGGCACCATGTCGATGCAATCGACGGGGCAGGGCGCAACGCACAGGTCGCAGCCCGTGCACCAGTCTTCGAGCACCACGTGCATCGCCTTGGGCGCGCCGACGATGGCGTCGACCGGGCAAGCCTGGATGCATAGCGTGCAGCCGATGCAGCGTTGCGGATCGATGACGGCGATTGCGCGCGCTTGTTCGACGCCGTTGGCTGGGTCGAGCGGCAGCAGTTCACCTGTGCGGCCGAGCGCATCGGACAGGCGGCGGATGCCCTCCACGCCGCCCGGGGGGCAGCGGTTGGGCAGCGCTTCGCCGTTGGCCATGGCCTCAGCGTAGGGGCGGCAGCCGTTGTAGCCGCACTTGGTGCACTGGGTTTGCGGCAGGAGGTTTTCGAGCCGGTCGGCTAAGGAAACCACGATGGGACTTGTCGTTTGAATAGCCCGCCATTATCGCCGATTTGCCGGGCGCGCAAGGGGTGCATGCCCTGACGCCGCTTGCGCCAAGTCACCCGTTGACCATGTGACATAATTCTTTCGTTCTAAACGGACCGACGTGCCATGTCGTCTTACCCCGCCGCGCCGTTCTCCGACGTCGAAGCCATCGACTCCCCCAGCGATCCCGCCACGCCACGCGTACGCCGCGATCCGGCCGGCACGCGCCGCCGCATCCTCGCAGCGGCGCTCGAGGAGTTCTCGCGTGGCGGCTTTGCCGGTGCCCGCGTCGACGCCATTGCCAAGCGCGCGGAGACCAACGAGCGCATGCTGTATTACTACTACGGCAGCAAGGAGAAGCTCTTCCTCACCGTGCTCGAGCACATGTATTTCCGCTTCAAGCAGGCGGAGGAACAGGTGCAGATCGAGTCATCCGACCCGCGCGAAGCCGTCATCCAGCTCGCGCGTTTCGTCTGGGATTTCTATTACGAAAATCCCGAGTTCATCCGCCTGCTCAACAGCGAGAACCTGCACGAGGCACGGCATTTGAAGACCTCGCCGCACCTGGGCGAACTGGTCAATCCGGTCATCGATGTGCTGCGCGGCGTGGTCGAGCGCGGGCAACGTAGCGGCGTTTTCAGCGAAGATGTCGACGTGTCCCGGTTGTATCTGACGATTTCAGCGCTGGGGTATTACGTGCTGTCCAACCGCTACACCATCAGCGCGGTGGTGGGCCGCGACATCGCCTCGGCGGATGAGCACGAGGCCTTCGCGCAGTTGCACATCAAGATGCTGTTGGCCTATCTGGAGCGGCCAAAAGGCTGATCTGCGCGCCACTGCAAACAAAAAAGCCTCGCGATCTGCGAGGCTTTTTCGTGGGTACGTCCTAGTGCGTCTGGCTTAGGCGACGGCCTTGATGCGCGGCGTGTTCTGGTCGTACTGGCGGATGAAGTCGCGCAGTTGCGGATAGACCTGCTCGCGCCAGCGGCGGCCAGAGAAGATGCCGTAGTGGCCGCACTTGGGCGCCGTCAGATGCTGTTTGCGCGCTTTCGGGATGCCGGAGCACAGCTCATGCGCGGCTTCGGTCTGGCCACTGCCGGAAATGTCGTCCAGCTCGCCCTCAATGGTGAACAGCGCCGTGTTCTTGATGTCCTGCGGGCGCACCGGCTTGCCTTCGATCACCCACGTGCCATTGGCTAGGTGGAATTCCTGGAATACGTCACGGATGGTTTCCAGGTAGTAATCGGCGGCCATGTCGAGCACGGCGTTGTACTCATCGTAGAAACGCACGTGGGCTTCAGCGTCTTCCGTGTCGCCTTCGATCAGGTTCAGGTAGTAGTCGTAGTGCGACGACAGGTGGCGGTCCGGGTTCATGGCGACGAAGCCGGCATGCTGCAGGAAGCCCGGATACACCTTGCGGCCGTGGCCCGGGTAGTTGGCCGGCACCGTGTAGATCACGTTGGTCTCGAACCAGCTATGCGACTTGTTGGTCGCCAGCGAGTTGACGGCGGTCGGACTCTTACGCGCATCGATCGGGCCGCCCATCATGGTCATGGTGCGCGGCGTCTTTTCGCCGTCCGAGGCCATCAGCGAGATGGCGGCCAGCACCGGCACGGTCGGCTGGCACACCGAAATCACGTGCAGCTTCTCGGCGCCAATGTGGTTGATGAACTCGCGGATGTAGTTGATGTAGTCCGACAGGTGGAACGCGCCTTCTTCCAGCGGCACCATGCGGGCGTCGATCCAGTCGGTCACGTACACCTTGTGGTCCTGCAGCAGCGTGCGGACGGTGTCGCGCAGCAGCGTGGAGTGGTGGCCCGACAGCGGGGCGCACACCAACACCACGGGCTCGTCCTTGAGCAGCTTGATGGTCTCGGCGTCGTCGGCGTAGCGCTTGAAGCGGATCAGGCGGCAGAACGGCTTTTCGATGATGGTCTGCTCGACGATCGGGATGTCGCGGCCGTTGGATTTGACGGAGCGGATGCCGAATTCCGGCTTCTCGTATTCCTTGCCTAGGCGATACAGCAGTTCGTAGCCTGCGGCGTAGCGTTGCGCGCCGGGCACCATGGACAGCGGGCTGAGCGGGTTGGTGAAAGTCTTGGCGGTCGCTTGAGCCCAGGCCGTCATCGGGCTGAGCAGGGCGCGCTGGAATTCGTGGAGCTGGTAAAGCATGGCTGGACCGGTCTGTGGTGGCGAGGGCAAACGCAAACGATTATGCGCTCAGGTGTATGTTACTGCGATGCAGCACAAACCCTGATAACAGAGTGTTGCGCGGCTTATATGATGCGCCCGTGTCAGTTGCCCTCTATCCAGCAAAAAAGCGGCCGAAGCCGCTTTTCTTTTTGCAATTGCGCCTACCGCGTGGCGCTTGCAGCACCTTACAGCACGTCGGCGATGGCGTTCACTACGGCGTCGATGTTGTGCGTGTTCAGCGCGGCCACGCAGATGCGGCCCGTCGACACAGCGTAGATGCCGTGCTCGTTACGCAGGCGATCCACTTGTGCCGAGGTCAGGCCCGAGTACGAGAACATGCCGCGCTGCGCCTTCACGAACGAAAAGTCGGTCTTCACGCCCTTGGCAGCCAGCTTGTCGACCAGCGCATTGCGCATCGACTTGATGCGGTCGCGCATTTCGCCCAGTTCCTGCTCCCACATGGCGCGCAGTTCGGGGCTGTTCAGCACCGTGGCGACCACCGTGCCGCCGTGCGTGGGCGGGTTGGAGTAGTTGGTGCGGATCACGCGCTTGACTTGCGACAGCACGCGGGTGGCTTCGTCCTTGCTGGTCGTCACGATCGACAGGGCGCCGACGCGCTCGCCGTACAGGGAGAACGACTTCGAGAACGAGCTCGACACGAAGAACGGCAGGCCCGATTCCGCAAACAGTTGCACGGCCAGGCCGTCTTGTTGGATGCCGTCGGCAAAGCCTTGGTAGGCCATGTCGAGGAACGGGATCAGATTCTTGGCCTTGATGACTTCGACGACCTGCTTCCACTGGTCGGCAGTCATGTCCACGCCGGTCGGGTTGTGGCAGCAAGCGTGCAGCACGATGATGGTGTTCGCTGCGTAGCTGTTCAGCGAATCCAGCAGGCCAGCGAAGTTCAGGCCGTGCGACGGGGCATCGTAGTACGCGTAGTTGACGACTTCGAAGCCAGCCGATTCGAACAGCGCGCGGTGGTTTTCCCAGCTCGGGTCGGAAATGGCGACCTTGGCGTTCGGGTACAGGCGCTTGAGGAAGTCGGCGCCGATCTTCAGTGCGCCGGTGCCGCCCAGGGCTTGCGCCGTGACTACGCGGCCTTCGGAGATGAGCGCAGAATCCGCACCGAACAGCAGCTTCTGCACGGCCTGGTCGTAGGCGGCAATGCCTTCGATGGGCAGGTAGCCGCGCGGAGCGACAGTCGCCAGGCGAGCCTTTTCGGCTTCCTGCACGGCGCGCAGCACCGGAATTTTCCCTTCGTCGGTGAAGTACACGCCCACGCCCAGATTCACTTTGGTGCTGCGGGTATCGGCGTTGAAAGCTTCATTCAGGCCCAGGATGGGGTCGCGCGGGGCCAGTTCGACGGCGGAGAAAAGCGACATGAGATGTGTCTCGATCGGTTGGTTCGGAATTCGGTGGAGTGCTGCAGGCGGTGCGCCGCAAGCGGTCGGCAGGGCTGCCGACGCCGAATGCATGAAGCGGGCACAAGACCGAATTGTACCGAATACAGGCTCTAATCGCCCGAAAAATCCTTGCAGAACAGGGGCATAAAGCGATTTGGTGGGCGGTACAGATGCGGCATTCCAGACCTCCAAACGATTGCCAGAGCGGCACGCTACACTAGACGATTGGTTGCAATTGCCGCCGCCGCCCTCATTTGCTGGGGACGTGCGAGTCACTTTGTCGACTTCCTGCGCTGCCATCCACCCCCGCCGCCATGACCGATCTGAGCCAAGTCCCCCATCAGCACGACAACTCGCACGACGAGTCGAAATTCGTGACGTTCGAGGGCTCGCCGTTCCAGTTGTACCAGCCGTATCCGCCGGCCGGCGACCAGCCCGAGGCCATCCGCCAGCTCGTCGAGAACATTGAAGACGGCCTGTCGTACCAGACCCTGCTGGGCGTCACGGGCTCGGGCAAGACCTACACCATGGCCAATGTGATCGCCCGGGTGGGGCGCCCGGCCATCGTGTTTGCGCCCAACAAGACGCTGGCGGCGCAGCTGTATTCGGAGTTCCGCGACTTCTTCCCGCGCAACGCGGTCGAATACTTTGTCTCGTACTACGACTACTACCAGCCTGAGGCCTATGTGCCGCAGCGCGATCTCTTTATCGAGAAGGATTCGTCGATCAACGAGCACATCGAGCAGATGCGGTTGTCGGCTACGAAGAGCCTGCTGGAGCGCCGCGACGTGGTGATCGTGGCCACCGTGTCGGCCATCTACGGTATCGGTAACCCGAGCGAATACCACCAGATGATCCTGACGCTGCGCGCGGGCGACAAGGTCAGCCAGCGCGACGTGATCGCGCGCCTGATCGCCATGCAATACACGCGCAACGAGACGGATTTCCAGCGCGGCACGTTCCGCGTGCGCGGCGACACGGTCGACATCTTCCCCGCTGAACACGCCGAGATGGCCGTGCGCCTGGAGCTGTTCGACGACGAGGTCGAATCGCTGCAACTGTTCGACCCGCTCACCGGGCGCGTGCGACAGAAGATTCCGCGTTTCACCGTCTACCCGTCCAGCCACTACGTGACGCCGCGCGAGACCGTGTTGAAGGCCATCGAGACCATCAAGGTGGAACTGCGTGAGCGGCTCGATTTCTTCTACAAGGAAAACAAGCTGGTGGAAGCGCAGCGGCTGGAACAGCGCACGCGCTTTGATCTGGAGATGCTGCAGGAGCTCGGCTTCTGCAAGGGCATTGAGAACTACTCGCGGCATCTGTCTGGCGCGGCACCGGGCGAGGCGCCGCCGACGCTGGTCGACTACCTGCCGCCCGATGCGTTGATGTTCCTGGACGAATCGCACGTGCTGATCGGCCAGCTCAACGGCATGTACAACGGCGACCGCGCGCGCAAGGAAACGCTAGCCGAATACGGCTTCCGCCTGCCTTCCGCGCTCGATAACCGGCCGCTCAAGTTCGCCGAGTTCGAGACCAAGATGCGGCAGGTCACGTTCGTGTCCGCCACGCCGGGCGACTACGAAAAGAGAACCGCCGGTACCGAGGTGGTCGAGCAAGTCGTGCGCCCCACGGGCCTGGTCGATCCGACCATTGAAGTGCGTCCGGCCACGACGCAGGTCGACGATCTGCTCTCCGAGATCCACCTGCGCGTGGAAGCGGGCGAGCGCGTGCTCGTCACCACGCTGACCAAGCGCATGGCCGAGCAGCTGACCGAGTTCTTGTCGGAAAACGGCGTCAAGGTCCGCTACCTGCATTCGGACATCGACACCGTGGAGCGCGTGGAGATCATCCGCGACCTGCGCCTAGGCACGTTCGATGTGCTGGTCGGCATCAACCTGCTGCGCGAGGGCTTGGATATTCCCGAGGTGTCGCTGGTGGCGATTCTGGATGCGGACAAGGAAGGCTTCCTGCGCGCCGAGCGCTCGCTGATCCAAACCATCGGCCGTGCGGCGCGGAACGTGAACGGCACCGCCATCCTCTACGCCGACCGCATCACGGATTCGATGAAGAAGGCCATTGGCGAAACCGAGCGCCGCCGCGCCAAGCAGATCGCGCATAACGAGGCGCATGGCATCACGCCGCGCGGGGTGGTCAAGCGCATCAAGGACATCATCGACGGCGTGTACAACGTCGACGATGCGCGCGCCGAGCTCAAGGCCGCGCAAGAGGCCGCCAAGTACGAAGACATGAGCGAGAAGCAGGCGTCCAAGGAAATCAAACGCCTCGAGAAACAGATGCTCGACCACGCCAAGAACCTCGAATTCGAAAAGGCGGCGCAGGTGCGCGATCAACTGGCCAAGCTCAAGTCGCAGCTCTTCGGGGCGAGCGGCGAAGACCACATCGTTCCGGCCGCCTGAATTTCGCGACCGCATGGGTTGTCGGATACCCGCCGCGCTGCTGCGAAGCCGTCGGCGGGTTGTCGTTGACACAATTTCAGATCAAATTCAGGCGCAGCGCGTCGCCTGATTGGGGAACCGGCACGTTAAGTCGCCATCGGCACACACGTGCCTGTCATCAAGGGAGTTTGATGTTCAAATTTTTGCTGAATCCGTGGCGCAAATGGCGCGCTTCCCGACACGCCAGTCACCAGCTCGACGCCATCCTGGCGCAGTTCGAACCCACGCGCAGCCTGGCCGAGCGCAATGAATGGCTGATCGAACTGGCCTACTGGCTGCGCCGCGCGGATAGGCCTGAGGGGGCGACCTCTGAGTCCTGGCGCTACGCGCGTCTGCGCTATCTGTTGCAGGTGCTGGAAAACAACCCGACGCTGGCGGCCCGCGTTGGGCAGACGCTGCGCACCATCGTGCAGGACAACGACCCGGTGTCGCTGCTGTGCGATACGGGGCTCTCTTCGCGTTCCGGTTTCTGGGGTGAATTGATTGATCGCTGGCAGGCGCGTTTCCTGCCGCCCGCACCGAACGAGCCCCAGTTGGCCGCGTTGTTCGCGCTGCTGTTTGTCGGCCCGTACGACGCTGCCTGGGTCGATGGCATGGACGATGAACTGGTGACGCGTCTGCATGCGCTGTTCCGCGCCGGCTTGAACGATGCCGATGAACTCGCCGGCCAGACGCGGCTGGAGCGCAGCCTGGGCATCGGCATCCAGATCCTGATCAGCCAGGTGCGGGCGGCGGGGCTGTCACGCGCGATCCGCAGCCGCATGGACCATGGCGACGTGACCGAATTGCCGTTCTACCGGCTGGCGGATGCGGCCAATGCCATTTTTCTGGAGCGCCCCGACGAGGCGCCTGCCCGGCCCGAACAGTTCGCGCAGCAACTCAACTATTTCCGCGCGGTGCTGGATCAATGTCGCACGGCTACGGCCAGCGTCTACCAGCACCTGGATGAGAATGGCGTGTCGGTCGAAGTGGTGTTCCAGGTGGAGCGGATGAAGGCGTGGCTGGGCCGCATTGATCTGCTGCTGACCGCCTGGGCCGATACGCGCGCCACGCGCCGCTTCACCCATCTGACGGCGGAACTCGTGTCCGCCAGCCAGCACCGCCGCAGCGTGGGGTATCTGGTGCGCGCCACGTTTGCCGACCTTGCGCGCAAGGTGGTCGAGCGTTCTGCCGAGAGCGGCGAGCACTACATCACCCGCGACGGCAAGGAATACGGTGCGATGGTGAAGGCGGCGGCCGGCGGCGGCGTCATCACGGCCGCCACGGTGTACATCAAGTTCTTCATTGCCGGGGCGCACCTGTCGCGTTTTACCGAGGGCTTCTTTGCGTCGATCAACTACGCGGTCAGCTTTCTCGGCATCCACTTTGCGCACTTCACGCTGGCCACCAAGCAGCCGGCCATGACGGCGCCCGCGCTGGCGCATCGGCTGGACCAAGTCGGCCGCCCCGAGGGCCTGGAGCGCTTCGTGGACGATACCGTTGCCATGATCCGCACCAACGCGGCGGCGATCTTCGGCAACCTCGTGGCGGTGGCGCCCGTGGCGTTTGTGGTGCAGTGGCTGGCGGGGCGGTTCTTCCACGCGAACCTGATTTCGCCCGAGAAGGCGGTCGCGACCATCGATTCGTTTTCCATCCTTGGGCCGACGCCGCTGTATGCGATTTTCACGGGCGTGCTGCTGTGGGCGTCGAGCCTTGCCGCCGGCTGGGCCGACAACTGGTTCGCGCTGCACCGCGTGCACGACGTGATTGCCTTCCACCGGCGCCTGCGCTTCATGGTGGGCACGCGCGGCGCGCAGCGTATTGCCGGGTTCTGGAAGCGCAACCTGTCGGGCATCGTGGCCAACGTCTCGCTGGGGTTCATGCTCGGGCTGGGTCCGGAGATCGTCTCGTTCTTCGGGCCGCACGTGGAGGTGCGCCACGTCACGCTGTCGACCGGCGCGGTTGCCACCGCCGTGGGCGTGCTGGGGCCGGCCGTCATGCATACGGCGCCGTTCTGGCTGGCCGTGGCCGGCATTGCGCTGATGGGCGTGCTGAATGTGCTGGTGTCGTTTGCGCTGGCGTTCAACATGGCGATGCGCTCGCGCAATCTGCGTGGGCTGGATCGCAAGCGCATTACCGGGGCGGTGTGGCGGCGCATTCTGCGTGACCCGCTGTGCCTGCTGGTGCCGCGCCCGGCGACCGAGGCCACGCCGCCCGGCAGCAGCACACCGGCCTGAGTACGTGCGGTACGTCGCTCCAGTGCGCCGGTGCTGGAGCGCTGAACCTCGCCGCTGAGGTTCTGAACCGCAATGTCGGAGCAAAAAGAGACACCTATGGCGTTCAGAACCCCAACGATGCCCCTAAAAGATGGGCTCGCGAGGGTTTGAGGGCCGGCATCGGTGTTCGGAGCCCCGGCGTCGGAGCTTGAAGGTCCGACCGTGAGGTTGCCGAGGTCCAGGCTTGCACCTAATAGGTGCGGTCCTGAGCGATTGAGGTCCGCTTTCGAGGTTCGGGACGTCGACGTCGGAGTTCAGAGGCTCGTCGGTCCTGCTTAAAGACTCGATGCGATGCACCGATCCGGACCATGCATGCGCTTCGGAGGTCCATCGATGGTGTTCGGCGCTCCGTTGCCGGGGTTCGGAGCCCCAAGGCTGGAGTTCTGAACCCCACGACCGTGCTAGCTCGGCTGTGCGGCCAGCACCGCGATTTCGCTGCGGAAGGGGATGGACGGTTGCGCGCCCAGCCGCGTGACGGAGACCGCTGCCGCCGCCTGCCCAAACTGGATGGCGGCATCGGCTGATGCGCCTTCGGCCAGTGCCGTGGCCAGCGCGCCGACGAACGTGTCGCCGGCGGCGGTGGTGTCCACGGCCTGCGCGCTGGGGGCGGGCAGCAACAGTCGCGTGGCGGCATCGGCATAGGCAATGCCGCGTGCGCCCAGGGTGATGATCACGTGTCGGGCGCCTTGTGCGTGCAGGTCCGTGGCGGCATCCAGCGCGGCTTCCGGGGAGTCGACCGGGCGGGCAGTCAGCAGCGCCGCTTCGGTTTCATTCGGGATCAGGTAATCGCAGGCGGCCAGCCATGGCGTGGGCAACGGGCCGAGGGCCGGCGCCGGGTTCAGGATGACCGTCTTGCCCAGCCGCCGGCCGAGTTTGAGCGCGCATTCCACCGCGTCGGGTGGGGATTCCAATTGGCAGACGATGACGCGGGCCCGCTCGAACGCGGCGCGCTGCGCTTCGACCATGGTGGGCGTGAGCAGCTCGTTGGCTCCCGCCACGATGACGATGGTGTTCTGTCCACTGTCGGCCACCGTGACGCAGGCGATGCCGGTGGTGACGCCGGCGTGGGCGGACACCATCGCGGTATCCACGCCTTCACGGCGCAGGCCATCGCGCAGGGCGATGCCGTGCGCATCGTCGCCCACGCAGCCGAGCATGGCGACACGGCCCCCCAGGCGGGCCGCAGCCACGGCCTGGTTGGCGCCTTTGCCACCCGGGATGGTCTCCAGAGCCGGGCTCGCAACCGTTTGCCCAGGCGACGGCAAACGAGGTGTGCGGATGACCAAATCCATGTTGAGACTGCCGACGATGAGCACGTCGGCAGCCGCGTGGGCGAGAGAGGCGGAAGGGCGCTTGGCCACCATGGCGGGACTACGTTAAGAGAGCAGGAATGGGTTGGACCAGGTTGGGTGTCACGCAGCGCGGGCAGGGCGTGCCGGCTCAGCGGTCGACTCGCGCAGCGACAACCGCGGTGGCAGCACGATGCGGCGGGGCTTGCGTTCATCCACCGGATGGCGCATGGCGGCGTCGGTCAGCTGTTGCAGCAGGGTTTGCGCGGTGGTTTCGCCAAGCTGACGGATCGACTGGCCCACGGTGGATAGCGCCGGATAGACGTAGCGGCTCAACTCGATGTCGTCAAAGCCGATGATCGACAGCGCCTTCGGCACGGGAATCCCCAGCTCGGCAGCGGCACGCAGCGCGCCAATGCCCATCAGGTCGTTGCTGGCGAAGATGGCGGTCGGCTGTTCGCCTTCGGTTAGCAGTTGGCGCGCAGCGCGGTAACCGCCCGGGCTGGTGAAGTCGCCTTCCGCCACGCGGGCAGAGCCCTCCGGCACGCCGGCTTCGCGCAAGGCACGGTGAAAGCCCGCCAGACGGCCTGCCGTCACGCTCAGGTCCGCAGGCCCGCTGATGCACGCAATGCGTCGGTGGCCGAGTTCCAGCAGGTGCTGGGTGGCCATATGGGCGCCTTCTTCGTGGTCGACCTGCACTTGATCGGCCTGGATGCCTTCGGTCGGGCGGTCAACCATCACCACGGGCAGAAAGGATTCGCCTAGCGCGTCGATGAGCGCAGTGTCGGGCCCGGCGCTGCTGACGATGATGCCGTCCACGCGTTTTTCCATCAGCACGCGCAGGTAGTCGCGCTGCTTGCGCGGGTCGTCGTCGGAGTTACACAGGATGACGCTGTAGCCGGCAGCGGCGCACACGTCTTCAATGCCGCGCGCTAGCTCCGCAAAGTAGGGGTTGGTGGCCGTGGGCACCAGCACGCCGATGGTGCGCGTGGTGCGGTGCTTGAGCGAGCGCGCCACGGCGCTGGGCACGTAGCGCGTGGCGCGGATGGCCTCTTCCACGCGCTTGCGCGTTTCTGCGTTCACAGGGCGCGTGTTGTTGATGACATGCGAGACGGTGGTGAACGAAACCCCCGCCAACGCTGCGACGTCCTTGATCGTTGCCATGTTGAAGCTCCCTGTGTCGTTCTAATGTGTGGTGACCCGGTTGCGCCGGGTTCGATAGGTATCCATGACCACGGCCGCAACGATGACCGCGCCCGTGATGATCCGTTTGGTGGGCTCGGAAGCGCCGATCTGTGCGAGGCCCGATTCGAGCACCGAGATGATCAGCACGCCAAACAGCGTGCGCACCACCGACCCGCGCCCGCCCATCAAACTGGTGCCACCGATGACCACGGCCGCGATCACTTGCAATTCCATGCCGACGCCGGCGTTCGGGTCTGCGGCCTCCAGGCGCGACACCTGGAACATCGCCGCCAGGCCGGACAGCAATCCCATCAGCGCGAACACCGCAATCTTGTACGGGCGCGGGTTCACGCCGGCCAACCGCACGGCTTCTTCGTTGGTGCCGATGGCGACGAGGTAGCGTCCGAACACCGTGCGCACCAGCACGATCTGCCCGATGACCGTGATGGCAATCGCGATCAGGAACGACGGCGCAATGCCCAACGCGATCGGGTTGGCCAGCCAATCGACCGCGCTGCCGATATATACGGTACGCGAATCCGTGAGGCTGTAGGCGAGACCGCGCGCCATTTCCAGCACCCCGAGCGACACGATGAACGACGGAATGCCCCAGTGCACCGTCACTGCGCCAGTGAGCGCACCGGCTGCCGTGGCAAGCAGCACGCCGGCGAGCGCGGCCGGCAGCAGCCCCCAGCCGAACTTTGTCATGGCAATCGACAACACCGACGCGGCCAACGCCAGCACTGACCCCACCGAAAGATCGATCCCGCCGATCATCAAAATGAACGTCATGCCCACGGCCATCACCAGCAGATCGGGGATCTCGTTGGCGATGGTCGTGAAGGTGGGCACCGAGAAGAACGTCGGCGACAGCGTGCTGAACAGCACCAGCATGGCAACGAGCGCCGCAAGCAGCCCGCCGATGGCGCCGAGCGAGATACCCAGCAGGGCCCGCGTGCCCTGCTGGGTGGCAGGCGAGGGTGGCAGGGTGGAGTCAGAGCGCATCTGCGGTCTCCGAAGACGATGGGGAAGCCGGCGAGTCGCGCTGGTCCAATTCGGCCGACTCACCGAAAGCGGCGGCGAGCAGGGCGTCCTGGCTCCAGCTACCGCGTTGGAAAATGTGGGTGAGCCGTCCGCCGCGCATCACGCCGATGCGATCGCACAGCTGCATCAGCTCGCGCAGGTCGCTGGACACCACGACGAGCGCCTTGCCGCGCGCGGCCAGCGCATCGAGCAACGCATAGATGTCGAACTTGGCGCCCACGTCTACGCCGCGTGTGGGTTCGTCGAACAGCAGCACTGGCGTGTCACGTTCCAGCCAGCGGGCAATCGCCACCTTCTGCTGGTTGCCGCCCGAGAGTTCGCCCACGGGCTGCTCTGGCCCGCCGCAACGGATGCGCAGCGCGCCGATGTGCCGCTGCGCCAGCGCACGTTCGCGCGCGGGTTGCAGCCAGCCGTGGTTCGTCACCGTGGCCATGTTGCCCAGCGCGATGTTGGTGGCGATGGGCAGGCTCAGCATCAGGCCTTCGTCCTTGCGGTCTTCGGTGAGCAGGCTGATGCCGTGGCGCACCGCGTCGCCGGGCGAGTGGATGCGCACGGGTTTGAGCGGCGAGCCCACTTCGATGGTGCCGGCGTCCGCGCGGTCCGCGCCGAAGATCAGCCGCAGCAGCTCCGTGCGCCCCGCGCCCACCAGGCCGGCGATGCCGAAGATCTCGCCTGGCGCGACCTCAAAGCTCACGTCGCGCACGGCTGGCGCACGTGTGAGGCCGGTCACGCGCAATGCGGGCGTACCGTCGCCGGGCAGGGGTTCGCGTGCGGTGCGCTCGGTATCCGAAGCACCGCCCTCAGCTGGCACCGCGCGCCCGACCATCGCCTGGATCAGCGCATCTTGCGTGACCGTCGCGGCTGGTGCGTCGGTGATGAGCTTGCCGTCACGCAGCACGACAATGCGGTCGGCAATGCGCGCCAGTTCATCCAACCGGTGAGAGATGTAGACGATCGCCACGCCTTCGCGGCGCAGCGCGTCGATGCGCGCGAAGAGCGTCGCGCTTTCGTGCGCGCTCAGCATGGCGGTCGGCTCATCCAGGATCAGCACGCGACAGGCGCTGGCCAGCGCGCGCGCAATCTCGATCATCTGCCGGTGGCCGATGCCCAGCGTATGCACGGGCGTCCATGGATCGAGGTCGAGCCCGACACGCGCCAGGGCCTGCTCTGACTGGCGCTGCAGCGTCGGCCGATCCACGAAGCCCAGCTTGCGCGGCAGTTCGCCCAGGAACAGGTTTTCCGCCACCGTGAGCGTGGGCACCATGCTGAGTTCCTGCAGCACCATGCGTACGCCCAGGGCCTCCGCCGCGTTGCGCGAAGCGGGGGCATACGGCGCGCCGGCCAGCGACATCGAGCCGGACGTCGCCGTCTCCAACCCGCAGAGGATCTTGGAGAGCGTGCTCTTGCCTGCGCCGTTCTCGCCCGTGAGGGCAAGCACCTCGCCGGCGTGTACGTCGAGATCGATCTCGCGTAGCACCGGCGCGGCGTAGTGCTTGCTGACGGCGGAGACGCGCAGCAGCGGCGTGCGCGGTTCTTGGCTGGTGGACATGGCTGGCGGCGGCTGGCCTGTCGGGGCGCGTTACGAGCGCGTCACGAGGTTGACGGGTGTCTCGACGACACCCGACAGCTTCGCCTGCGGTGTTTTGCTGGCCAGCGCCTTCAGGGCGGTCTCGATGCCGAAGACGGCTTGCTGATCGGCGTGCTGGTCTGCCGTGGCCACCACGCGCCCATCGGCGAGCATGGCCTTGATGGCGTCGATGTTGTCGTACCCGCCAATCAGCACCTTGCCGATCTTGCCGGCTGCGCGCACCGCAGACACTGCGCCGATCGCCATGTTGTCGTTGCCGCACAGCAGGGCCTTGAGCTCGGGCTGGGCGCGCAGCATGGCGGCCGCCACCTTGTTGCCCTTGTCGATTTCCCACTCGCCCGATTGCACGCCGACGATCTTCAGCTTGGCGGCTTCAGCGGCATCCTTGAAGCCGGCGGTGCGCTGCTGTGCATTCGTCGTCGTCGGGATGCCTTCAATAATGCCAACCGCATCGCCCGGCTTGAGCGATTTGGCGACGAAGTCACCGACGAGCCGTGCGCCCTTGCGATTGTCCGGGCCGACGAAGGGCACGTTCAGTCCCTTCTCCTTGAGCGCCGCCGGGTCAAGCCGGTTGTCGATGTTGATGACGAGGATGCCCGCGTCCACGGCCTTCTTGACCACCGGCACCAGCGCCTTCGAATCGGCCGGTGCCAGCACTAGCGCATCCACCTTCGACACGATCATCTGCTCGACCAGGCGGATCTGGCCGCTGGTGTCGGTTTCATCACGAATGCCATTGGCCAGCAATGTGTAGTCCGACGCATGTTCCTTCTGGTGCTTGCGCGCACCGTTCTCCATCGTCAGGAAGAACTCGTTGGCGAGCGACTTCATCACCAGCGCCACCTTGGGCGGCTGGTTGGCGGCGTGCGCCAGGGAAAACGGCAGGGGCAGGGCAAGGGCGACGGCAGAGCCCGCGCCAAGTTGCAGCGCGCGGCGACGGCGGATATCCATGGTGTCTCCTCCAGGAAGAGGCCGGTCTAAGAGGGATTGCGGGCGTCGCTGTCCTAAGCCATTCAAAAGGGCAATCGCGCCACAGTGTTCGCAAACGTTTGCGTATCCAGTAGTCTCGGTTGCCGCGTAACAAAAGTCAATGGATTTAAGTTGGCCGCAGCATAAGTGGAAACCCGCATGTGCTGCGCTGGCGCACGACATTCGCAAGCTGCGCTGCAAGATGCGGCGTGATAGCCCTATCCGACGTGGTTGATTGTTTTAGTCCACAATACGGCCTGCCGCGCGCTGCCCGTCGCAGTTTCCCAACTGAGCGGGACCAGCAAATCCCCTTGCTGCGACGCGGAATCCCCCGACACCTTAGTTGACCGATTTTGTCGGGTTCCTTTATACTTGAGCAAAACGATCAGGTATTTCCCCGACGCCCATGAGATTGACCACCAAAGGCCGCTTCGCGGTCACCGCCATGATTGACTTGGCGCTGCGCCAAGAGCAGGGTCCGGTCACGCTGGCCGGCATCAGCCAGCGCCAGAAGATTTCGCTGTCGTATCTTGAGCAGCTGTTCGGCAAGCTGCGCCGCCACGAAATCGTGGAAAGCGTGCGCGGCCCGGGCGGCGGCTACAGCCTGGCGCGCCGTGCGGATGACGTCACGGTGGCCGATATCATCATCGCCGTGGACGAACCGCTGGACGCCACCCAGTGCGGTGGCAAGGGCAATTGCGGCGAAGAACACAACGGCCAGGCCGGCCGCTGCATGACGCACGACCTGTGGGCCACGCTCAACCAGAAGATGGTCGAGTACCTCGATTCGGTGTCGCTGCAGAACCTGGTCGATCAGCAACGTGAGCGCCAGCCCGATGTGATTCAGGACATGCGTGAAGCCCGTCCGGCACGTCGTGAGCGCACACCGGCCCGTGCCCGCGGTGCGGATGCGCCTGCCACCGCAGTGCCGGCAGAGCCGGTCAAGCGCGCGCCGCTAGTCAATTCCGTTTTCAGTCTGGCGCAGTCGTGATCGCATGATTGCCCCAGCGTGAGGTCCGGCCAAGACGCCGATCCCACATATAGAACATCGCCCCCCACACAAGGCAGACAAGACAATGAGCACCCTGCATCTTCCCATCTACATGGACTATTCCGCGACGACGCCGGTGGATCCGCGCGTGGTCGACAAGATGATTCCGTACCTGCGCGAGAGCTTCGGCAACCCAGCATCGCGCAGCCATCCGTTTGGCTGGGAAGCTGAAAAAGCTGTTGAGACCGCACGCGAACAAGTCGCTGCGCTGGTGAACGCTGACCCGCGCGAAATCGTGTGGACGTCGGGCGCCACCGAGTCCGACAACCTGGCGATCAAGGGTGCCGCCAACTTCTACAGCAGCAAGGGCAAGCACATCATCACCGTTAAGACCGAGCACAAGGCTGTGCTGGACACGACGCGTGAGTTGGAGCGCCAGGGCTTCGAAGTGACGTATCTGGACGTGAAGGACAACGGCCTGATCGATATCGAAGTCTTCAAGCAAGCCATCCGCCCGGACACCATCCTCGCCTCGGTGATGATGGTCAACAACGAGATCGGCGTGATTCAGGACATCGAACAGCTCGGCGAGATCTGCCGCGAGAAGGGCGTGATCTTCCATGTGGATGCTGCGCAGGCGACGGGCAAGGTTGAGATTGACCTGCAGAAGCTGAAGGTCGACCTGATGTCGTTCTCGGCGCACAAGACGTATGGCCCGAAGGGCATCGGCGCACTGTACGTGCGTCGCAAGCCGCGTATCCGCATCGAAGCGCAGATGCACGGCGGTGGCCACGAGCGCGGCATGCGTTCGGGCACGCTGGCCACGCACCAGATCGTCGGCATGGGTGAAGCCTTCCGCATCGCCAAGGAAGAGATGGCGACTGAGAACGAGCGCATCCGTATGCTGCGTGATCGCCTGTATCGCGGCCTGAACACGATGGAAGAGGTGTACGTGAACGGCGACATGGAAGCCCGTGTGCCGCACAACCTGAATATCAGCTTCAACTTTGTGGAAGGCGAGTCGCTGATCATGGCGATCAAGGATGTCGCCGTGTCGTCGGGCTCGGCTTGCACGTCGGCCTCGCTGGAGCCGTCGTATGTGCTGCGCGCCCTGGGCCGCAACGACGAACTGGCGCACAGCTCGATCCGCTTCACGGTGGGTCGCTTCACCACGGAAGAGGAAGTCGACTACGTGGTCGAACTGCTCAAGAGCAAGATCGGCAAGCTGCGCGACCTGTCTCCGCTGTGGGAGATGTACAAGGACGGCGTGGATATCAGCAGCATTCAATGGGCGGCGCACTAAGCGCGGCGTTTGACGAACAATGGGCGCCCCCGCGCCAGCCAACGATTGAAAGAGGTGTGAAATGTCTTACAGCAACCAAGTTCTGGATCACTACGAAAACCCCCGTAACGTCGGCTCCTTCGAAAAGGGCGACGACACGGTCGGTACCGGCATGGTCGGCGCGCCGGCTTGCGGCGACGTGATGAAGCTGCAGATCAAGGTGAACGAGCAGGGCGTGATCGAAGACGCGAAGTTCAAGACCTACGGCTGCGGCTCGGCCATCGCTTCGTCGTCGCTGGTGACGGAGTGGGTGAAGGGCAAGACGCTGGACCAAGCGCTGGAGATCCGCAACACGCAGATCGCCGAAGAACTGGCGCTGCCGCCGGTGAAGATCCACTGCTCGATCCTGGCGGAAGATGCCATCAAGGCGGCCGTGGCCGACTACAAGGACAAGCACGGCGCCGCTGCCGAGCAGAAGGTTGCTTGAGCCAGACCGATAGAAAGGATGCAGCATGATCACCCTGACCGATAAGGCCGCGCAGCACGTTACCCGCTACCTGACCCGCCGTGGCAAGGGCGTGGGCCTGCGCGTGGGCGTGAAGACCACCGGTTGCTCGGGCCTGGCTTACAAGCTCGAATATGCGGATGAGATTGCCGCCGAAGACCAGGTGTTCGAATCCAATGGCGTCAAGGTGATCGTCGATCCGAAGAGCCTGCCGTACATCGACGGTACCGAGTTGGACTTTGCACGCGAAGGGTTGAACGAAGGCTTCAAGTTCAACAACCCGAACGTGAAGGACGAGTGCGGCTGCGGCGAGTCGTTCCGCGTTTGAGCGGGCCAGCTTGAAGCAAGCGATTGTCGGTTTCGAGCGGGACGAGGAAGGCCACTGGGTCGCCCGTCTCGCCTGCGGACATGGGCAGCACATGCGCCACGATCCGCCCTGGCAACAGCGGCCCTGGACTGAAACCGAAGCGGGGCGCGCCAGCAAGATCGGCGTGGTGGTGGAATGCCTGAAGTGCGATCGGGGTGAACCGCGAGGTTGAGCCGCGCAGTTGAGCCGATCAAGTCAGCAACACCAAGGCGGCGCGGCCGCTTTTTTTATTCATGAATCCTGCGAGTACGCATTTCTCCCTCTTCGGCCTGCCCGAGCACTTCGAGGTCGACGACGACGCATTGAACGCTGCGTACCGCACCGTGCAATCGCAGGCGCACCCGGACCGCTACGCGCATGCAGGTGACGCTGAGCGCCGTGTCGCCATGCAATGGGCCACGCGCGCCAACGAGGCGTATCAGACGCTGCGTGACCCGCTCAAGCGGGCGACGTATCTGCTGCACCTGCGCGGGATCGACGTGCAGGCTGAGAACAACACGGCCATGCCACCGGCGTTCCTGATGCAGCAGATGGAGTGGCGCGAAGCACTGGGCGATGCCAAGGCCGAGCGCAACGTGGATGCGCTGGACGATCTGCTCGGCATGCTGCGCAAGGAAAAGCGCGCGCGCTATCAGGCGCTGTCCGGCTTGCTCAATGGCGATGGCAACAACGCGGCTGCGGCGGATGCCGTGCGCCAGTTGATGTTCATCGAAAAGATCGAACGCGACACCGCCGAGGCCATCGACCGGCTGGAAGACTAGAACCCAGAATTTGCGACAATGGCGGGTTTGCCGAGGCCGGCATCCTGCGTATTCCGCGCAATCGAGACATCCCCATGGCTTTACTGCAGATTTCCGAACCCGGCGAATCCCCCGCACCGCACCAGCGCCGTCTGGCGGTAGGTATCGACCTGGGCACGACCAACTCGCTGGTGGCTGCTGTGCGCAGCAGCGTGCCGGAAGTGCTGCCTGACGATCAGGGTCGGCCGCTGCTGCCTTCCGTGGTGCGCTATCTGCCCACAGGCGGCGCGCATATCGGCTACAAGGCCCAGGCCGAAGCCGTGCGCGACGCGAAGAACACCATCATCTCGGTCAAGCGCTTCATGGGCCGTGGCCTGAAGGATGTCGCCCACATTGAGAACACGCCGTACGACTTTGTCGACGCGCCCGGTATGGTGCAGCTCAAGACCGTCGCCGGCGTGAAGAGCCCGGTGGAAGTGTCGGCGGAGATTCTCGCCACGCTGCGCCAGCGCGCGGAAGACACGCTCGGCGATGAACTCGTCGGCGCGGTCATCACGGTGCCGGCGTATTTTGATGATGCGCAACGCCAAGCCACGAAGGACGCCGCCAAGCTGGCCGGCCTGAACGTGCTGCGCCTGCTGAACGAGCCGACTGCAGCGGCCATCGCCTATGGCCTCGACAACGCGGCCGAGGGCGTCTACGCGGTCTACGACCTGGGTGGCGGCACGTTCGATATCTCCGTGCTCAAGCTCACCAAGGGCGTGTTCGAGGTGATGTCGACGGGTGGCGATTCAGCGCTCGGCGGTGATGACTTCGACCAGCGCATCGTGTGCTGGATCGTCGAGCAAGCCGGTCTGCAACCGCTGTCTGCCGAAGACACCCGCCTGCTGCTGAACAAGGCGCGCGCCGCCAAGGAATGGCTTTCCACCGCCGACAGCACCGAGATTGACGCGATGCTCTCCACCGGCGAGACCGTGCACCTGGTACTGAGCGCCGAGACCTTCGCCGAGCTGACTGCCAACCTCGTCCAGAAAACGCTGTCGCCGGTGCGTCGTGCACTGCGCGATGCCGGTGTGACGGTTGAAGAGGTGAAGGGCGTGGTGCTGGTCGGCGGCGCGACGCGCATGCCGATCATCCGCCGAGCCGTGGGTCAGCTGTTTGGCCGCACGCCGCTGACGAATCTGGACCCGGATCAGGTGGTCGCCATCGGCGCCGCCATGCAGGCCAACCTGCTGGCCGGCAACCGTGCACCGGGCGAAGACTGGCTGCTGCTCGACGTGATCCCGCTGTCGCTGGGCGTGGAGACGATGGGCGGCCTGGTCGAAAAGATCATCCCGCGCAACAGCACGATTCCCGTGGCACGCGCGCAGGAATTCACCACCTTCAAGGATGGCCAGACCGCCATGGCGATCCACGTGCTGCAGGGCGAGCGCGAACTGGCGAGCGACTGCCGCTCGCTGGCGCGCTTCGAGCTGCGCGGCATTCCGCCGATGATGGCCGGTGCCGCACGTATCCGCGTGACGTATCAAGTGGATGCCGATGGCCTGCTGTCGGTGGCTGCACGCGAAACGGTGTCGGGTGTGGAAGCGTCGATTACCGTGAAGCCGTCGTACGGCCTGGCCGATGACGACATCGCGCGCATGCTGCAGGAAGGCTTCCAATCGGCTGAAGACGACATGCGCCGCCGCGCGCTGGCGGAAGAGCGTGTGGAAGCAGAGCGCCTGCTTGAAGCGTTGTCACAGGCGCTGGCCGCCGATGGCGACCTGCTGTCGCCCGAAGAGCGCGCCGCCATCGACACCGAAATCGCCGCGCTGCGCACCACGATGCAGAGTGAAGACCACCGCGCCATCAAGGACGCCGTGGATGCGCTGTCGCACGGCACCGACGAATTCGCCGCGCGCCGCATGGACCGCGGCATCCGCAAGGCGCTCGCCGGCAAACGCATCGAGGAGCTCGGCTGATTGCCGATCGCGTCCCCAAACACCCTTATCGAACGAGTTTTTCATGCCTCAAATCGTTGTCCTTCCTCACGTCGAATACTGCCCGGAAGGGGCCGTGATCGAAGCCAAGACCGGCACGACCATCTGCGATGCGCTGCTGGGCGCCGACATCGAGATTGAGCACGCCTGCGAAAAATCGTGCGCCTGCACGACCTGCCACGTGATCGTGCGCGAGGGCTTCAACTCGCTGGATGAGGCTTCGGAGAAGGAAGAAGATCTGCTCGACAAGGCCTGGGGCCTGGAGCCGAACTCGCGTCTGTCGTGCCAAGCCAAGGTGGCGGATACGGACCTGACGGTCGAGATCCCGAAGTACACGATTAACCACGCCAAGGAAAACCACTGAGAACCTGCTCACGATCCTACTGCGCGGCCCGATCTTGGCCCTGCGATGCTCGCCGTACTCATGTACGGCTGCGCTTCTCGGACCAACCTCGGACCGCTCGCTACGGATTGTGAACAGGTTCCAAACGGTGAGAGAGAGCCCCATCATGAAATGGAACGACATCCAGCAGATTGCCGAAGCGCTGTACGACAAGTACCCCGACGTTGATCCGACGCGCCTGAATTTCGTCGACCTGCACAACAAGGTCGTCAGCCTCGATGGCTTTGACGACGACCATAAGCGCGGCGGCGAGAAGTTTCTCGAGGCGATCCAGCAAGCCTGGATCGACGAGGCAGAATAAGCGCACAGCCTCAAGCGCTCGCGCATGAAAAAACCGGCCCGAAGGCCGGTTTTTCTTTGGGTGCGAAGCGGATGCCGGATCAGCCGGCCACCAGCGAGCCGTCTTCGATGTGTACGCGATCACCCGGCTGGAAGCCCGGGGCAGCCTTGTAGGTGAAGCTGCGGTTGGTGCCGTTGTCCATGCGCACGTTCACACGGTATTCGGTGTCGCGGTGGTAGTAGTTCTCCGCCACGTGACCGCCGTAACCGCCCGCCAGCGCACCGCCCACCGTCGCGAGGGTGCGGCCATTGCCGCGGCCGACCTGGTTACCCAGCAGGCCACCCACCACTGCACCGCCGATCATGCCGAGACCGGTTTCCTTGGCTTGCGTGGTGATTGGGGTGATCGACGTCACGCGGCCGGCATACGGGCTGGCCGATTGGCGCGGCTGCGTTTGTGCGTAGTGCGGACTGGTCGACGGGGCGCGTTCGGCATACGAGGGCTCACGCGCACGTGCCGGGGCGGGAGCGGGTGCCACGTTTTGCGCCGGATACGGCGCGGCCTGATTCGGCTGCGTCGTTTGGCCCGGAGCGGCCAACGCCATGGGAGCGGAGGCCCCCGGCATCGCTGCTGCAGACTGGGCTGCCACGTTCGGATCGGTGCCGCCTTGCGTGGCCTTCGACGTCGGCAGGACGCCGGTGATGGCGGCCACCGCCGTCAGGCTGGCGATGATCACGGCCACAGCGGCCGTCGTCATCAGCGGATGCATGCGGCGCGACGACGGCGGCACTTGGCCCGGCGACGGGGCGGCATATTGTTGACCTTGGTTCGATTGGACGTTGTTGTTCATCTTCGCTCTCCTGCGCCGTGATCGGTTCGGCGTTTTGATGATCACAGTGTGGTGCATCGCCCAAACGGATGCCGTTTTAATTTGTAAGCATCTGTAGTCCTATTTTTCTATTAAAAATCAATGGGTTGCCGGGTTTTGATACATGTTGTGGCATCGTGGGGATGTTACAAATAGCAGGGTAGACGTGTCGATTGCGCGGCTGCGCGCCCAACAAAAACGCCCCCGAAGGGGCGTTCTCTGAGACAGGCTTTCCGGCCAATCAATCTTCGCGGCGCAGGTGCGGGAAGAGGATTACGTCGCGGATGTTCGGGCTGTCGGTCAGCAGCATCACCAAGCGGTCGATGCCGATGCCGCAGCCGCCCGTCGGGGGCATGCCGTATTCCAGCGCGCGGATGTAGTCGGCGTCGTAGAACATGGCTTCTTCGTCACCGGCGTCCTTCTGCTCGACTTGCTTGCGGAAGCGCTCGGCTTGGTCTTCCGCGTCATTCAGCTCCGAGAAACCATTGGCGATTTCGCGGCCGGTAATGAACAGTTCGAAGCGCTCGGTGATGCCTGGCTGCGTATCGGAGGCGCGCGCCAGCGGCGAGACTTCGACCGGGTAGTCGATGATGAATGTCGGTTCCCACAACTGCGACTCGGCCGTCTCTTCAAACAGCACCAGTTGCAGCGTGCCCACGCCGGCGTTCAAGAACTGCGGCGCGTTGGTGTCGATCTTGAATTTCTTCAGTTCGGCGCGCAGGAAGTCGACGTCGGCCAGTTGTGCGTCGGTGTACTGCGGCGCGTACTTCTGGATGGCCTGGCAGATCGTCAGGCGATGGAACGGCTTGGACAGATCCAGCTCGCGGCCTTGATACGTCAACGTGGCGGTGCCAGAGGCGTCGATCGCGGCTTGGCGAATCAGCTGCTCGGTGAAGTCCATCAACCAGCGGTAGTCCGTGTAGGCCGCGTAGAACTCCATCATCGTGAACTCGGGGTTGTGTCGCGGCGACACGCCCTCGTTACGGAAGTTGCGGTTGATTTCGAACACGCGATCAAAGCCGCCGACGATCAGGCGCTTGAGGTACAGCTCCGGCGCGATGCGCAGGAACATCTGCATGTCCAGCGCGTTGTGGTGCGTGATGAACGGCTTGGCCGCCGCGCCGCCCGGAATCGGGTGCAGCATCGGCGTTTCCACTTCCATGAAGCCGTTGCCAGCCATGAAATTGCGCAGCGAGGCCATGGCCTTGGTGCGGGCGCGGAAGGTGTCGCGCGTTTCTTTCGAGACGATCAGGTCGACGTAGCGCTGGCGGTATTTCACTTCTTGATCGGCCAGACCATAGAAGTCGCCCGGCAGCGGGCGCAGGCTCTTGGAGAGCAGGCGCAGTTCCGTCACGGCCACCGACAGTTCGCCGGTCTTGGTCTTCATCAGCGTGCCGCGGGCAGCCACGATGTCACCCAGGTCCCACTTCTTGAAGCTGGCGTAGACGTCTTCGCCCACCGCGTCGCGGCTGATGTAGAACTGGATGCGGTCGGTGCTGTCCTGCACGGTGGCAAAGCTGGCCTTGCCCATCACGCGCTTGAGCATCATGCGGCCGGCGATGGCCACCTGCACCGGCTCGGCTTCCAGCGCGGTCTGCTCGAACTCACGGTACTTGGCTTGCAGATCGCCAGCGTGATGCGTCGGGCGGAAATCGTTGGGGAAGGCGACGCCGTGCTGGCGAATCTCGGCCAGCTTCTCGCGGCGCTCGGCAATGATCTTGTTGTCATCCTGCGCCGCGACTGGTGCTGTGGCCGGGTTGTTCTGTTCGGTCATGATGGTGATGAGAGGAGAGTCTTGTCAGGCGCTGGTTAGGCGTAGTTGCGCAGGTCGTCGATCTCGGTCGCGCCAAAGTCGGGGCGGACGAGGTAGGCGGCGATGCGCGCGGCGGCGTCTTGCGGCGAGACCAGCTCGCCGTGCGCGTGCAGATCGCGGAAGCGCTGCACGCCGGCAAATTCGGCGCCACGGATGGTGCGTTGCATGTCGGTGTCGATCACGCCCGGGGCCAGCGCTACGGCGCGCACGCTGGCGTCGCCATCGGCGTTGAGCGCGCGCACGAACATGTCGAGCCCGGCCTTGCCCGTGCAATACGCAGCCCAGCCGGCGATCGGTCGGCGCGCAGCGCCCGACGAGATCGCCAGCACGCGGCGCTGCGCATTCCAGGCAGCGGTGCCGCGTAGCAGGGCAGCCGTCAGCGCCATTGGGCCAGCCAGGTTCAGTTGCAGGTGCGGCAGCAGGGTATCGGCGCGCAGCGTGTCGATGGTGCCGATCGGCTCAACCGCGCCGGCGTTGAGTACCAGCGTCACGTTGGCAAAAGCGGGCAGGGCGGCCAGCGTCTTGGTCATCCAGGCCTCGGCGGCGTGCGCGTCGGACAGGTCGACCTGATGCCAGTCGAGTGCAACGCCAGCGGCAGCCGCCTGCGCGCGCAACTCGGCGTTGTCGCCGCGCGCCACGCAGATCAGACGATTGCCCGGCTGCATCAGCGCCTGGGCCAGCGCGGCGCCCAGGCCGCGCGAGGTGCCGGTCAGGATGAACAAAGACGTGTCAGACATGGCGGTCGCTCGGGCTCGGTTAGACGCCTTGCTTCAGGCTGGCCTGAATGAAGGGGTCCAAATCGCCGTCCAGCACCTTCTGCGTGTTGGAGATTTCTACGTTCGTGCGCAGATCCTTGATGCGGCTCTGGTCCAGCACGTACGAGCGGATCTGGTGGCCCCAGCCAACGTCGGTCTTGGCGGCTTCCTGCGCGTCGGCAGCGGCCTGGCGCTTGCGCAGCTCGTGCTCATACAGACGCGATTTCAGCATCGTCATCGCCTCGGCGCGGTTGCGGTGCTGCGAGCGGTCGTTCTGACACTGCACGACGATGCCGGTCGGGATGTGCGTAATCCGCACGGCCGAATCGGTCTTGTTGATGTGCTGACCGCCCGCGCCGGACGCGCGGTACGTATCGACGCGCAGGTCCGCCGGGTTGACCTCGATTTCGATCGAGTCATCCACTTCCGGATACACGAAGATCGACGAGAACGACGTGTGACGACCACCCGCCGAGTCAAACGGCGACTTACGCACCAGACGGTGCACGCCGGTTTCGGTGCGCAGGAAGCCGAACGCGTATTCGCCCTCGACCTTGATCGAAGCGCTCTTGATACCGGCCACGTCGCCTTCGGACTCTTCCAGTACTTCGGTCTTGAAACCCTTGCGCTCGCAGTACTTCAGGTACTGGCGCAGCAGCATCGACGCCCAGTCGCACGCCTCGGTGCCGCCGGCGCCGGCCTGGATGTCGATAAAGCAGTTGGCGGCGTCCATCGGGCCGGAGAACATGCGGCGGAATTCCATGTCTTCGACAATGGCGCGCATGCCGGCCGTGTCGGCTTCGATGGCTTCGATGGTGTCGTCGTCGCCTTCTTCGCGGGCCAGCTCGAACAGCTCGGCGCCGCCCGTCAGGTCTTCGTCGAGCTTGGTCAGCGCCAGCACGACGGTTTCCAGCGATTTTTTTTCGCGGCCCAGCTCCTGGGCGCGTTTGGGGTCGTTCCAGACCTCGGGGTTTTCGAGTTCCTTGTCGACTTCAACTAGACGTTCAGATTTGACGTCGTAGTCAAAGATACCTCCGAAGGTCGTCGGCACGCGACTTCAGGTCGGCCAACGTGTTCTGGATGGCGTTGAGGCGTTCTGCTTCCATGGTGCAAAAATCCGGTCGGAAACCAGAAATTATAGCGGAATCAAGGGGTTCCCCGTCTGCGCGGGCCGGTAAAAGCCGTGTTTTGGAAGAGATTTGTACGCCCCATCTGGCGCCCGGCTGGGGTTCGGTTAGCATGACGCCCACTTCCCGTGGTTTTTGGCGTTGCCCAGATGATCATCCGCTCGCTGCTCGATACCGATCTGTACAAATTCACGATGATGCAGGTGGTGCTGCATCACTTTCCCGGTGCGCACGTTGAATACCGCTTCAAGTGTCGCAACGCCGGCGTTGATCTCGTGCCGTTCATCGAAGAGATCCGCGCGGAAATCCGCCAGCTCTGCACCTTGCGCTTTACCGAGGCCGAGCTCGATTACCTGCGCGGTTTCCGCTTCATCAAGAGCGATTTCGTCGATTTTCTCGGCCTCTTCCACCTCAACGAGAAGTACATCGAGGTGCGTCCGGCGCCGAGCAATGACGGGCAGATCGAGATCGTCATCGCCGGGCCGTGGCTGCACACGATCATGTTTGAAGTGCCGGTGCTGGCCATCGTCAACGAGGTCTTCTTTAGCCGTACGCAAAGCCACCCGCAGTGGGAGGAGGGCAAGCGCCGCTTGACCGAGAAGCTGGGCTCGCTGATGCGCCCGGGTCTGGAGGCATGCCGCATCGCCGATTACGGCACGCGCCGCCGCTTTTCGCACACGTGGCATGAGCACGTGCTGATGGAGACCCGCACGCAACTCGGCGCCCAGTACGCCGGCACCAGCAACGTCTACTTCGCTATGAAGCACAACATGACGCCGCTGGGCACCATGGCGCACGAATACCTGCAGGCCTGCCAGGCGCTGGGCCCGCGCCTGCGCGATTCGCAAACCTTCGCGCTGGAGACCTGGGCCAAGGAATACCGGGGCGATCTCGGCATCGCGCTGTCGGACACCTACGGTTTCGACGCCTTCCTGCGCGATTTCGACATGTTCTTCTGCAAGCTCTTCGACGGCGTGCGGCATGATTCCGGCGACCCGTTCGAGTGGGGCGAACGCATGCTCAAGCACTACGAAGAGATGCGCGTCGAGCCAAAATCCAAGGCGCTGATCTTCTCCGATAGCCTGGATATGCCCAAGGTGATCGGCTTGTACGAACGCTTCCACGATCGCTGCAAGCTGGCCTTTGGCGTGGGGACAAACCTCACCAATGATCTCGGCTACACGCCGCTGCAGATCGTCATCAAGATGGTTCGCTGTAACGGGCAGCCGGTCGCCAAGTTGTCGGACGCACCCGAAAAGACCATGTGCGACGACCCGGCCTACCTGACGTATCTGAAGCAAGTCTTTGGCGTGCAGTAGTTTTGCGTGCAATCGGGCTCACGCCGACGCCGAATAAGTTTCACCGGCGTTGGCGGACCGAGCTGAACGCGGCTCGTATAATCGACCGATCTTTCGGAGCCGCCATGGAATCACGACCGGATACCCCCGTCGACCCGCTCGACACGACCCGCGCCCGCGACGCCATCTTCGCGCGCATCCGCAACGCGCAGCATCGTCCCGCGCAGCCGACCCAGGGCGAACGCGATGCCGTGGCGGACTACCTGGCGCGTCATCCGGCAGGCCCGCGTCCACCCATCCCGGAAGATGTCGCCGCTCACTTTGCCGAGCAGGCGCTGAAGATGGCGTCGACACTGGAGTCGGTCGCCATGCTGGCCGATGTTCCGGCTGCCGTGGCGCGCTATCTGGCCGGCCTGGACCTGAAGTCAACCGCTGTGGCGTGGACCACGCTGCAATCCCTCGATTGGGCGGCAGCCGGCATCACCGTCGAATTCCGCCCCCCGGTGTGCGAACCCCAAGCGGACCACGACCACGGCGATCTCGTCGGCATTACGGGCTGTTTCTGCGCGATTGCGGAGACGGGTTCGCTGATGCTGTTGTCCGGGCCGGAGAATGTCGCGTCCACGGCGCTGTTGCCGGAGACGCATATCGCCGTGGTGCCGCGTTCGCGCATCGTCGCCAACCTGGAAGATGCCTACGCGCTGGTCCGTACGGAGCGCGGAGAATTGCCGCGCGCCACCAACGTCATCAGCGGGCCGTCGCGTACGGGCGATATCGAGCAGACCATCGTACTGGGCGCCCACGGCCCGTACCGCGTTCACGTGATCGTTGTGACGGAGGCCTGAGGCCATCAGGTGTATTGGGCCAATTCGCCCCGTTGCGCTGTCAAACATGTGTGGACGTTTTCCGAGCAACGCGACCTAGGCGTTTACACTGGCGTCTTTGCCCGTGAGGCGCGCCTGGCTTGGCTGCGCGCCGCTGCTAAGGAGAACGCCCACGTGAAACGCCTCTGGCCCCTTGTCTTCCTGTTTGTCTGTGGTTTCGCGCGCGCCGCTGATGTGAATGGCGCCGAGTTGCCGCTGTGGTGGGGCGTGCCGTTCGCGGGGATTCTGCTGTCGATTGCGATTGCGCCGCTGGTGGCGCCCAAGCTGTGGCACGACCACTACGGCAAGATTGCGGCCGCGTGGGCGCTGGCGTTTCTGGTGCCGTTCGGCATCGGCTTTGGCGGCGAGGCGGCGATCGCTTCCGTCGTTCACGCGGCGCTTGCCGAATACATTCCTTTCATCGCTCTGATTGCCGCGTTGTACGTGGTGGCAGGCGGCATCTGCATTCGCGGCAACATCCACGGTACACCCAAGCTCAACACGGGTTTGATTGCACTCGGCACGGGCCTCGCCAGCATCATGGGTACGACCGGTGCCGCCATGTTGCTGATCCGTCCGCTGCTGCGCGCCAACGAGGCGCGCCGGCATCGTGCGCACGTCGTCGTGTTCTTTATCTTTCTGGTGGCCAACGCGGGTGGGGCGCTTACGCCTCTGGGCGATCCACCGCTGTTCCTTGGTTTCCTGCAAGGCGTCGATTTCTTCTGGACCGCGAAATTCCTCTGGCGCCAGACGCTGACGATGTGGGTGTTGCTGCTGGCCGTCTTTTTCGTCGTCGATAGCTACTACTACCACACGGGTAAGGAAGAGTTGCCCAACATCACCGACGCCACGCCCGACGACGCGGGCCCGCTGCGCTTCGAGGGCAACATCAACTTTGTGCTGCTGGGCGGCATCCTGGGCCTCGTGCTGATGAGCGGGTTGTGGAAGCCGGGCATCGTCTTCCACGTGATGGGCACGGAAGTGCTGCTGCAGAACGTGGTGCGTGATGTCGGTCTGGTCCTCATCGCGCTGTTGTCGTTGTGGCTCACGCCCGGTAGCGCGCGCTCGGGCAACGAGTTCAACTGGGAGCCCATCCTGGAAGTGGGCAAGCTGTTCGCGGGCATCTTCATCACCATCGGCCCTGTGATTGCCATGCTCAAGGCGGGGGTGGACGGCCCGTTTGCCGCGATCGTGCATCTGGTGAACGACGGCACCGGCCAGCCCAACAACGCCATGTACTTCTGGGCGACGGGCCTGCTGTCGTCGTTCCTCGACAACGCGCCGACGTATCTCGTGTTCTTCAACACTGCCGGCGGTGACGCCCAAATGCTGATGAGCGAGGGTGCCGCCACGCTGGCCGCCATCTCGGCCGCGGCTGTGTTCATGGGCGCCAATACGTACATCGGCAACGCGCCCAACCTGATGGTCAAAGCCATTGCGGAAAGCCGTGGCTTGCAGATGCCGAGTTTCTTCGGCTACATGCTGTGGTCGGTGGGGATTCTCGTGCCGATCTTTGTTTTGATGACTTTCGTGTTCTTCCGCTAACCGGACGTGTTGAACGTATGAAACCCGGAATCCTTGTCACCCGCGCGATGTTCCCGGAAGTGCTGGAGCGCCTGCGTGAATCCTTCGATGTGATCGACAACCAGGCGGATGTCGTCTATCCGCCCGAGGCATTGGCCGAGCGCTTGCAAGGCCGCGTGGGCCTGCTTGCCAACGCTGCCGACACGATCAACGCCGAGTTGATCGCCCGTGTGCCCACGCTGCGTGCGGTTGCGAACATGGCGGTCGGCTACAACAACCTGGACCTGCCGGCGATGACGCGCGCGGGCATCCTGGCCACCAACACGCCGGACATCCTGACCGAGACCACCGCAGACTTTGGTTGGGCCTTGCTGATGGCCGCCGCGCGCCGCGTGTCGGAATCCGAACGCTGGTTGCGCGCAGGGCAGTGGCAGCGGTGGACGTACGACGCCTTCCTCGGCGCCGAGGTGTTCGGCAGCACGCTGGGCATCCTCGGCATGGGCCGTATCGGCCAGGCGTTGGCGCGGCGTGCGAGCGGCTTTTCGATGCGGGTGATCTATCACAACCGCAGCCGCCTCGCACCCGAGATCGAGCAGGACACCCGTGCCACGTATGTCAGCAAAGAGGAACTCCTGAAGCAGGCCGACCACCTCGTGCTGGTGCTGCCGTATTCCAAGGAGAGCCATCACGCCATTGGCACGGCAGAGTTGGCGCAGATGAAGCCGACGGCCACGCTGGTCAACTTGGCGCGCGGCGGCATCGTCGATGATGCGGCGCTGGCGCAGGCACTGGCGAACAAGCGCATCTTTGCGGCTGGGCTGGACGTGTACGAGGGCGAGCCGAACGTGCATCCGGCGTTGCTGGAGGCAGAACACGTTGCGCTCACGCCGCATATCGCCAGTGCCACGCACGGCACACGCCTGGGCATGGCGAACCTGGCGGCCGACAACCTGATTGCCGCGCTGGGTTTTGGCCCGCATGCAGGGCAGCCGCCCAACTTGTTGAACCCGGACGTGCTGGCGGTCCAGCGCGCCTCTTCCTGATCGAATATCTCCATGGATTGGTTGGCTTTGTTGACGCTGCTGGGCGTGGCCCTGGTGGCGGTGCTGTGTGTGCTGATCTGGCGCGGTGTGTCGCGTCCGGCGGCCAACGATGTGTCGCCGATGCTCGCCGCGTTGCGCGATGAGCTTGCACGGGGCAACGAACGCGTGGAGCGCGAACTGCGCGGCGAAATCGCAGAGACGGCCCGCATCGGCCGCAGCGATGTCACACAGCAACTCGGGCAGTTTCAGCAGGTGCTGGCCACGCAGCTCACCAGCGTCGCCACGCTGCAGAACAACCAGATCGACACGTTCGCACAGCAGCTGACCAAGCTGACCGAGACGAACACGCAGCAGCTCGAGGCGGTGCGCCAGAGCCTGCAGCAGCAGGCCCAGCAGGCGCGCGAAGAGCAGGGCAACGCGCTGCGCCGCTTCGGCGAGACCATGCAGCAGCAGCTCGCCCAACTGGGCGAGGGCAACGAGCGCCGTCTGGCTGAGGTGCGTGCCACGCTGGAGCAAAAACTCAAGGACATCGAGGCCAACAACGCGACCAAGCTCGACGAGATGCGCCGCACCGTCGACGAAAAGCTGCACGCCACGCTGGAGCAGCGCCTGGGCGAATCGTTCAAGCTGGTGTCGGACCGTCTCGAGCAGGTACACCGCGGCCTGGGCGAAATGCAGGCGCTGGCCCAAGGCGTGGGCGATCTGAAGAAGGTGCTGACCAACGTGAAAACGCGCGGCACCTGGGGCGAAGTCCAGCTCGAGATGCTGCTCGAACAGATGCTCACGCCCGAGCAGTACGACAAGAACGTCGAGACCGTGCGCGGCACCGGTGCGCGCGTGGAGTTCGCCATCCGGCTGCCCGGCAAGACCGATGCGGACCGTGACGCGACGGTCTGGCTACCCATCGACGCCAAGTTCCCCAAAGAGCAGTACGAACGCTTGCTCGACGCGCAGGAGCGCGCGGATGCCGAGGCCGCCGCTGTCGCAAGCCGTGAGTTGGAAGTGGCGGTGCGCAAGGAGGCGCAGACCATCCACGAGAAGTACATCGCACCGCCGGCCACGACCGACTTTGCGATCCTCTTCCTGCCGACGGAAGGCCTCTACGCCGAAGTGCTGCGCCGCCCCGGCCTGACCGATGAACTGCAACGCAAATTCCGCGTGACGGTGGCGGGGCCCACTACGCTCACGGCCATCCTGAACAGTCTGCAGATGGGTTTCCGCACGCTCGCGCTGGAAAAGCGCTCCAGCGAGGTGTGGCAAGTGCTGGGCGCGGTGAAGAGCGAATTCGGTAAGTTTGGCGACGTATTGGCCGCGACCAAGAAGACCTTGGAACGCGCTGTCAGCAACATCGAACAGGCCGAGGTGCGCACGCGCCAGATGAACCGCAAACTCAAGGCGGTAGAAGCGCTGCCGAGCGATTCTGCACAGAACGTGCTGGGGCTGGAAACGGCGCCGGCGTTGAATGGGCAGGATGATGAAACCGAGGCTGAGTAACAGCCGTCGGCATCAGCAAAAGCAAAGGGGCGGAAATTTCCGCCCCTTTTTTTATCCGTAGATACCGAGATCAGGCTTCTTCCGGCACGTCGCGCAGCGCGATCTCGATACCGCCGAAGCGTGCAGCCACCCAGTTATAGGCGTGGCAACCCAGCCAGAGTGCGCCAAAACCGATCAGCGCGTTAAGAATCAGGCCACTCAAGATGGCAATCGCCGGCAGTTCGCCTGTGCGAACAAAGCCGGTAAAAAAGACCAACCCCACGATCGGGAGCGAGAAGCACAGGTACACCAACATCAGCGCACGCGCAGTGTGGGCCGGGTGGAGGTAAACAATCTCCTGTTTCGTCATGGCATTACTCAAACGTGGGCAAGCTCAAAGCATTCAAATTGGCGCAAAGTGTAGCGAATCGACCGACGCGCCGATACCCGCGCCCAGAGGGTGACGCAAAAAACCGACAGCGCCGTGCACTACCGTGGGGCGCGCTTCCGCTACACCAGGCCGTCGAACAGCAACACCTGCACCGAATCCCCCGCGTTGACCTGGCCTTGCTCATGCGCGAGCACGACAAAGCAGTTGGCCTCGCTCATGGAGCGCAGCACGCCGGAGCCTTGCTGGCCCGTCAAGCGCACTTCCAACTGCCCGCGGTCATTCAAGGCGGCGATGGCGCGTTGGTATTCGGTCCGCCCTGGGCGCTTGCGGATGGGCGTTGCGCTGACGGCCGGCACCAGCGGCGCACCGGATTCGGTGGCACCCATCATGCGCAGCAGCGCGCCGCGCACGAAGTGATAGAACGTCACCATGACCGCCACGGGGTTGCCCGGCAGGCCGAACAGAAACGCGTTCTGCCCGTTCGAGTTGATTCGCCCGAAAGCCATTGGCCGGCCGGGGCGCATGGCGATCTTCCAGAACGTCACATCGCCCAGCTTGGCCATCATCTGTTTGGTGAAATCCGCTTCGCCAACGGAGACGCCGCCGGATGTGATGATGGCATCAGCGTTTTCGGCGCCAGTGCGGAAAGCGGCTTCCAGCGCGGCCGGGTCGTCGCGCACGACGCCCATGTCGAGCAACTCCACGCCCAGGCGCGAGAGCATGCCGTGCAGCGTGTAGCGGTTGGAGTCGTACACGCAGCCGGCGTCGAGCGGTTCACCGATGGAACGCAGCTCGTCGCCAGTGGAGAAGAACGCCACGCGCAGCTTCCGGCGCACCGGCACTTCGGCGATGCCAAGCGAGGCAAGCAGGCCGATGTCGGCGGGGCGGAGGATGCGGCCAGCGGACAGTGCCGCGCTGCCACAGGCGAGGTCTTCGCCACGCAGGCGGCGGTTGTCACCAGCGCGTACGGCATCGCGGGCAAAGTGCACGGTGGTGGCATCACCTTGCGTGAATTCCTGCGGGATGACGGTGTCGCAGCCGGCCGGCATGACAGCACCGGTCATGATGCGTACGGCTTCGCCTGTGCCCGGTGCGTCGTCGAAGGCCACGCCTGCGTACGCGGTGCCGATCACCTTCAGCGTGACTTCTCCGCCAATATCGTCGTTATTGCGCGCCAGTTCGGCGCTGGAGAAGGCGAAACCATCCATCGCGGAGTTGTCGTGCGAGGGCACGTCGATGGACGACAGGATGTCTTCGGCCAGCACGCGGTCGAGCGCGCTGCGAATCGGCACGCGCGCAAAGCCGCTTACGGGCTGCACGAAGCCGCGCATGATGGCTTGGGCCGTTTCCACGGGCAGCGCGTTCGGATCGTAGTCGGACAGGCAGGAGACGACGGAGGCGAGGGTGGTCATGTCGAAGGTAAGTGCATCTGCGGCGCTCTAGCGGCGCTCGGCCAGCGTATGAAGTTCTGCCAGCGTGTTGATATTGGCGAAGGCGGCGCTGTCATCAAACAGCACATCTACCGTGGCGTGGCGGGCGGTCCAGGTTTCAATCTTGCGCCCACCGCTTTGCAGGTAGGCAGTCAGGTCGTCGGCCAGTCGCGCATCGATTAAACAGAATACCGGCTGCACCTGCCGGCGGGGTTGACCCTGCGCATCCGGCTCCAGCGTGACAGGCATGGCGATGCGCGCGTCGGCATCTTCCAACGCTTGGGCCAGCTTGGCGGCCAGGTCGGTCGGCACGAACGGCGAATCGCATGGGGCCGTCAGCAGATAGGGCGTCTGGCATTGCTCCAACCCCGCCAGGATACCCGCCAGCGGCCCTGCAAAATCCGGGACGGAATCCACCACCACCGGCACGCCGAACGATTCGTACGCAGCGAGGTTGCGATTGGCGTTGATGAGCACGTGATCGACCTGTGGCGACAAGCGCATCAACGTATGCATCGCCATCGGCGCACCACGGAACGTCTGCAAGCCCTTGTCGACGCCGCCCATACGGCTGCCCCGGCCGCCGGCCAAGATCAGGCCGGTAATGTCGGATGTGGAAATCATGTGAAGTGAAACGGCCGGCCGTCAGCCGCCGATGTAGGACATTTCGATGCGTCGCCCGGCCGAGGCGGGTGCTTGTCCGCTGGCGCGCAGCTCGGAGTAGCGGTCGGCGCGGCCTTGCCAGATCGTGCGGATGGCATTGGACAGTTCGATGTCGCTCGCGCCGCCTCGCAGCAGGGCACGCAGGTCGAACCCCTCGGTGGCGAACAAGCAGAGATACAGTTTGCCTTCGGTCGACAGCCGCGCGCGGGTGCACTCGTGGCAGAACGCCTGCGTCACGCTGGAGATCACGCCGATCTCGCCCGCACCATCTATGTAGCGCCAGCGCTCGGCGGTTTCGCCGTTGTAGTTGGCGCTCAGCGGTTCCAGCGCAAACTCGCTCGACAGACGTCGGATCACCTCCGCCGACGGCACGACGGAGCGCATGTCCCAGTGGTTGGTCGTGCCCACGTCCATGTATTCGATAAAGCGCACGATGATGCCGCTGCCCCGGAAGTGGCGCGCCATCGGCACGAGCTGGTCATCGTTATCGCCTTTCTTGACGACCATGTTGACCTTGATCGGCGCCAGCCCGACCTGCTGCGCGACTTCGATGCCGTTCAGCACCTCGCTGACGGCAAAGTCGACGTCGTTCATGCGGCGGAAGGTCGCATCGTCGATGCCGTCCAGACTGACGGTGACGCGGCTGAGGCCGGCGTCCTTGAGCGACTGCGCCTTGCGTGCGAGCAGGGCGCCATTGGTGGTGAGCGTGATGTCCAGCGGTTTGCCATCAGCCGTGGTCAGGCGCGCGAGCATTTCCACCAGGCGTTCGATGTTCTTGCGCAGCAGCGGCTCGCCGCCGGTCAGGCGGATCTTTTCGACACCGTGCTCGATGAACAGCCTTGCCATGCGCTCGATCTCTTCGAACGACAGCAACTCGGAGTGCCGCAGGAACCGGTAGTCCTTGTCGAACACATCCTTCGGCATGCAATAGACGCAGCGGAAGTTGCAGCGGTCCGTCACCGAGATACGCAGATCGTGCAGGCGGCGGCCGCGCGTATCGGCCAGCCAGCCCTGCGCGGGGACAAGCGTGTCCGGCACGGCGGGCACCGTAGCGCGATGGTGCTGACCATCACGCAGGTCATAGATGGGGATGACGGTTTCGGTCATGGTGCGGTGCGGCGCGTCAGTCCACGGGGCGGGACGGTTGCGCTCGATACAAGGTCGAGTGTAGCGCAGCCCCTGTTTGAAGCGGGGAGCACAGTTCAGGCCCCGCGTGTCGCGCACAGGAAAAAGGGCGGCCGAAGCCGCCCCTTGCAATGTGCCAGCGGTTGCCCGCCGGGAACATCACGGATTACTTATTGCTGGTCTGCGCCACCTGCCGGACGGCTGGTCTCGACCAGAACCATCGGGCCTTGCTGGACCGGCGGCAGCGGCTTGCGCTCGCGCGGCACGCGCGGCGGGGTGACGGCGCGGGCGGCTTCGGCTTGCGCAGCCTCCAGCTTCTGCGCATCCGTGTGCACCCACGTCATGCCAGCGTTGTCCAGCACGCTTTGCAGCGTTTCGATCGGCAGCGGCGATGCCTGTGCTACCGTGCTGACCGGGGCCGGCACTTCAGCAAAGGCCGTCACGATGGCCACTTCTGGCACCTCGGCCACTTCCACGGCGGCAGGTGCGGGGGCGGCTACCGGTTCGGTCGGCTGCACATCGGGCAGGGCGGAGACAGGTGCCACGGCTTCCGTCGTGGGCACGGGCTCATGCACCACCGGAGCCACTGGCTCGATCGGCGCGAACGATGCCGTCTGCACCGGCTCCGTCACGGTCGTGTGCAGCGCGGGCTCGACATGTTGGCCACCTTCCGGCGCAGCATGCAGTTCGGCAACGGCGTCTTCCGTGCTTTCGGCGTCTTCAGCTTCACCTTCCGCACGCACGCCTTCCGCACCTTCGCGGTCACGACGATAGCGGTTGCGGCCACGGCGACCACGGCGGCGGCGTTCTTCACCCTCGCCGTTACCTTCTGCGCCCGGGGTCACGCCTTCTGTCACGACGCCTTCTGCCGGGGCAGTGGTGTCGAGCAGCGGTTGCGGCACCTGCGGTGCGGCTGTCGGGTCGATCAGGCTTTCGGTTGCAACGGCTGCGGCTTCCTTGGCTTGCTGATCGCGCTCGCGAGGTTCACGCGGTTCGCGGGCCTCGCGGGGCTCACGACCCTCTCGCGGCTGGCGCTCACGGCGTTCCTGGTTGCGCTCGCGGCGGCCTTGGCCCTGATTTTGGCCTTCAGCGCGCGGTTCCTGACCTTGTGCCGGTTGACGGGCTTCTGCCGTTTCGCGGGCAGCGCCTTCGACCTGGGCTGGCTGGCGATTGCGATCACGGTTGCCGCGCTGACCTTCGCGTTGGCCTTGTTGCTGGCCCGATTGCTGACCATCACGGGCTTCGTTGCGGTCGCGGCCTTGGCGGTTGCCGTCGCGGCCGTTCTGGCCTTGACCTTGGCGCTCGCCACGGTCGCCGCGTTCACCACGCTGGCCACGGCCGCCGCGGTCTTGGCGATTGCCACGATCACGGCGGTTGCCGTCTTCCGCACGTTGCTTCGGCGCTTCGGCAGGCGCGGCGACCACCGGCTCAGCCGGCTTGCCGCCAAACAGCGACTTCAGCCACGAAACAAAGCCACCCTGGGCCGGCACCGGAGCCGGCGCTTGCGGCGCAGGTGCTGCAGCCTCGGTACGGGGCGGACGCTCAGCGCGCGGCACCGACACGGGTGCCGGTTGTTCCGGCGTGATGCCCTTGACGGCCGCTTCCTGGCGCGGCTTGGCCGCTTCCTTGCGGGTGCTGTAGGCGGTGTCGGCTTCCAGTTCCTTGGCGGCTTCCTCGGCCATCTTGTAGCTGGCCTTGGTGTCGTCCAGACGCGGATCGTCGTGGCGCAGGCGCTCCAGCTTGTAGTGCGGCGTCTCCAGATGCTTGTTCGGGATCAGCAGGACGTTGACCTTGAAGCGCGTCTCGATCAGGTTGATGTCCGGGCGCTTTTCGTTGAGCAGGAACGCAGCCACTTCCACCGGCACCTGGCAGTGGATCGCGGCGGTGTTTTCCTTCATCGCCTCTTCCTGGATGATGCGCAGCACCTGCAGGGCAGACGATTCGGTATCGCGGATGTGACCCGTGCCGTTACAGCGCGGGCAAGTGACGTGCGAGCCTTCCGACAGCGACGGACGCAGGCGCTGGCGCGACAGTTCCATCAGGCCGAAGCGGCTGATCTTGCCCATCTGCACGCGGGCGCGGTCGTGGCGCAGCGCGTCTTTCAGGCGGGTCTCGACGTCCTTCTGGGCCTTGCTCGACTCCATGTCGATGAAGTCGATCACGATCAGGCCGCCCAGGTCGCGCAGGCGCAACTGGCGGGCGATCTCGTCGGCGGCTTCGAGGTTGGTGCGCGCGGCAGTTTCCTCGATGTCAGCGCCCTTGGTGGCGCGGGCCGAGTTCACGTCGATGGCGACCAGCGCTTCGGTGTGGTCGATCACAATGGCGCCGCCCGAGGGCAGCATGACCATGCGCGAATACGCCGATTCAATCTGGTGTTCGATCTGGAAGCGCGAGAACAGGGGAACGTCGTCGCGGTACTTCTTCACCCGATTCATGTTGTCGGGCATCACCACGCTCATGAAGGCGCGGGCCTGATCGTAGATATCGTCCGTATCGATCAGGATTTCACCGATATCCGGCTGGAAGTAATCGCGAATCGCGCGGATCACCAGGCTGGATTCGAGGTAGATCAGCAGCGGGGCCTTGTTGTCGACGGCAGCGCCATCCACGGCTTTCCACAGCTGCATCAGGTAGTTCAAGTCCCACTGCAGCTCTTCCGCCGAGCGGCCGATGCCGGCGGTGCGGGCGATGATGCTCATGCCGTCCGGCACTTCCAGCTGCGCCATGGTTTCGCGCAGTTCCTGGCGGTCTTCGCCCTCAATGCGGCGCGACACGCCACCACCACGCGGGTTGTTCGGCATCAGCACCAGGTAACGGCCGGCCAGCGAGATGAACGTGGTCAGGGCCGCGCCCTTGTTGCCGCGTTCTTCCTTCTCAACCTGGACGATCAGCTCCTGGCCTTCGCGCAGCGCATCCTGGATGCGCGCATTGCGCACGTCCACGCCTTCCTTGAAATAGGCGCGGGCGACTTCCTTGAAGGGGAGGAAACCGTGCCGCTCTTCGCCGTAGTTGACGAAGCAGGCTTCCAGCGACGGTTCGATGCGGGTGATGACACCCTTGTAGATATTGCCTTTGCGCTGTTCGCGCCCGGCGGTTTCGATGTCGATGTCGATCAGTTTCTGACCGTCGACAATGGCGACGCGCAATTCTTCTTGCTGCGTCGCATTGAACAACATGCGTTTCATTGCAACCTCACTCCAATGCCGTGCAAGCACGGCGCTTCATGGAGCACGCAAAGGCGGAGCGGGTGGTCAACGAATTGCCAGGGTATCGGCCGATACAGATGCGGCGCGACGGGGCACGGGCGAAAGAAATGAGGACGTCACGGATGGCAGGGCGGGAGTTGCGGGCGCGGTCAGCGCCGCGTTTCGCTGTATTGCACGTCCTGTCACTCGTGCCACGGGTCAGCGCGTTCGTTGTACGGGCGGCGGACCGGCGGCGGCGAGTCGCGTGAAGCGACCACAAAGAGCGAATTGACGGACGGCCTGTCCGGACGAAACCCGCGGCGGGCAGATCGGGCGGCATGCTGCTTGTTAGAGTTTTGCCGCCGGACCGCCATGGCAACGCGGTAACCGGATACTCAGCCGGCCGGCACCAACTTTGGTGCGGCAAGGGCTTCTTTCACCAAGCGGGCGCCGTATGGATGACCATGTGGCGCCCGCTTTTGAATTCTGTTCTACCAGCTGCTCGTTCTACGCTGGCCGACGTTGCCGACGTGATCTTTGGTTCGCGTCTTGCAGAGAGGGACAGCGGTGCGTGCTGCTTTCGTGCCGATCGAGTCGGCCACGTGTTTAGCTTTGTAACACAAGTGGGCGAGACATCGGCACGTTCCGGACGATTCCAGACGAAAACGGTGGCTGTGTACAATACCTGTTGTTTCGTCCCGACCGGCTCTTGCTGGCGCTTGTACGACTGTCCAGCGAGAAAATTATATTGAAAATGAATGAGTTACGCCATCCATTTGATGGCCGCATTCAAGAGGCCGTGCGTGACGCACTCGACGGCAAATCGGTCGCCTATGTCGAGATCGGCGAGGACGCCGAGGGCCAGCGCATCGACAATTTCCTGATGCGGCTGGCCAAGGGCGTACCCAAGAGCCATATCTACCGCATCCTGCGCTCCGGCGAGGTGCGGGTGAACAAGGGCCGCATCGACGCGGAATACCGCCTCAAGCTGGGTGATCTGGTGCGCATTCCGCCGCTACGGATTGCGCAGCAGGCAGAAGCGCCGCGCGCCGTGCCGGCCGCCGAGTTCACGATCCTCCACGAAGATACGCACCTGCTGGTCATCGATAAGCCGGCGGGTGTGGCCGTGCACGGTGGCTCGGGGGTGGCGTTCGGGGTGATTGAGCAGCTGCGTCAATCGCGTCCGGAGGCCAAGTTCCTGGAGTTGGTGCACCGGCTGGACCGCGAAACCTCCGGCGTGCTGCTGCTTGCCAAGAAGCGTTCGGCGCTGGTGGCGTTGCATGAGCAGATCCGAGAGGGGCGCCTGGATAAGCGCTATTTCGCGGCGGTGAAGGGCGTCTGGCCCCATCAGCGTCAGCACATCAAGGCGCCGCTGCACAAGTTCACCACGCCTGAGGGCGAGCGCCGCGTGCGCGTGCAAGCCGACGGACAGGCTTCCCACACGATTTTCAACAAGGTGGGTGTGTTCGGGCCGTACACGTTGCTGGAAGCCGAATTGAAGACCGGACGCACGCACCAGATTCGCGTGCACCTGGCACATGCAGGCTTCCCGATCCTCGGGGACGACAAATACGGCGATTTCGCGCTGAACAAGGCGCTTTCGCGTGCAAATGCCTCGCCCCGGCTGGGGCGGATGTTCTTGCATGCGCATCGCTTGCAGCTGATCCATCCGCAAAGCGGCGAGACGGTCACGTTCAGTGCGCCGTTGCCTGCTGAATGCGCCGAGTTTCTGAAAGCCTTCCAACCCGAGAGCCCCGATTCCGATGCCGCAACAGCGCTTTGACCTGATCGTCTTCGACTGGGATGGCACGTTGATGGACTCGACGTCGGCCATTACGCGGTCGATCCAGCTTGCGTGCCGGGATCTCGAACTGCCTGTGCCGGACGATACGCGCGCCAGCCATGTGATCGGCCTTGGCCTTCGAGATGCGCTCGAATACGCAGTTCCGACGCTTGATCCCGCCGATTACGGCAAGCTGGCGGAGCGTTATCGCTTCCATTACCTGAGCCGCGATTCGCAACTGGTGCTGTTTCCCGGCGTGCGCGAGATGCTGGAGGCACTGCGCCGCGAAAACTACCTGCTGGCGGTGGCCACGGGCAAGTCGCGCATTGGCCTGCAGCGTGCGATGGAGGCGACCGGGCTGACGGGCGTGTTCGATAACACCCGCTGCGCCGATGAAACGTTTTCCAAGCCCCACCCTGCGATGCTGCTGGAGCTTACGCGTGACCTTGGCATGGACGTCGAGCGCACGCTGATGATTGGCGATACCACGCACGATCTGCAGATGGCTGCCAATGCGGGCACGGCGGGCGTGGCCGTCACTTACGGCGCCCATCCGGCTGACGTGCTGCAAGCGCTTACGCCACTGTATTCGGCCAAATCGGTGCCGGATCTGCATGATTGGTTGTTGCAACATGCCTGATACGGCGGGCGTGGTTCGCATTTGCGAGGGTGCTGCGCTGGAGGATGGCGGGGTTGGTGTGCGCTTTTCCGTAGACGTGCGCGGCCGTACGGTAAGCGCCTTTGTCGTTCGCTACGCTGGTGACGTGCACGGCTATCTGAACCAGTGCGCGCACGTGCCGATGGAAATGGACTGGCAAGAAGGCCAGTTCTTCGAAAGCTCCGGGCTGTATTTGATGTGCGCCACGCACGGCGCCATTTACGAGCCGGATACCGGCCGCTGTGTGGGCGGCCCATGCCGAGGCGCCCATCTGTCAAAGCTGGATATCACCGAGCGCGATGGGGCGGTCTGGTGGCAACCCGATGCGCTGTTCCGCGCGCCAGCCCCGTCGGTTTGACGGCGTGGTTCTTCTTTTCGATCGTTTTTACTCTCGTCTATGACCGACTCGATTCCGCCGAAAGGCCCTGAAGACGCGCCCAAGCACGGCGACGGCAAGCCCGAAGCACTGGAAGTCACGCAACACGCCGATCACCCGCTCGAAGCCGAATTGCGTGATCCGGCGGCAGGCAAGCCCGCGTCTCCAAAGATCTCGGCGGCGTCCGCTCAGGCGGGCGGCTGGGAGCGTGAGGTGCTCGAAAAGGTACTCATGGCGACCGTTCGGGAGCAGCGTGCCGCGCGTCGCTGGCGCATTTTCTTCCGCTTCGTGTCGCTGGCCATTGTTGGGCTGATTTTCTATGCCTTCGCTACGTTCGAGGGGGAAACGGTCAGTACCGGGCGTCACACTGCGGTGGTCGCGCTCGATGGCGAAATCGCCGCGAACACGAACGCCAGCGCAGAAAACATCAACGCCTCGCTGCAGGCGGCATTTGCTGACAACAACACGGTCGGCGTGATCCTCAAGATCAACTCGCCTGGCGGCTCGCCGGTGCAGGCGGGCATGATCAACGACGAGATCCGTCGCCTGCGGGCCAAGTACAAGACCATTCCGCTGTACGTGGTCGTGGAAGAGATGTGCGCGTCGGGTGGTTACTACGTGGCCGCTGCCGCCGACAAGATCTATGTCGACAAGGCGAGCATTGTCGGCTCGATTGGCGTGCTGATGGATGGCTTCGGCTTTACCGGCCTGATGGACAAAGTGGGCGTGGAACGCCGCCTGCTGACCGCCGGCTCGAACAAGGGGATGCTCGATCCGTTCTCACCCGTGTCGTCGCAGCAGAAGCAGTTTGCGCAGGAAATGCTCGACCAAGTGCATCAGCAGTTCATCGATGTGGTCAAGCAAGGCCGTGGCAACCGCCTGAAGGACGATCCGACACTCTTTACCGGTTTGTTCTGGACGGGCGCCAAGGCGGTGGATCTGGGGTTGGCTGATGCCATCGGCAGCGCAGATTTCGTTGCGCGCAGTGTCATCAAGGCGCCGGACGTGGTCGATTACACCGTCAAGGAAAACTTTGCTTCGCGCGTGGCACGCAAACTGGGCACGGCCATGGGCGCAGGCGCGATCAAGGCGCTGGCCGATACCGGCCAGCTCAAGCTCTTGATGAAGGAATAACGCACTTATCTCGCCAGCAATGAGAAGATGGCCGGCCGTTTGTGCAGATCCATGCGGTCGGCGCGCCACTCACTCACGGGAAGCGTCACCACCTGCTCGCTGGGCAGCGTCAGGTCCACCGCAATCGACAGCAGCGTGCCGGGCGCGCAACCGGCCTGGATGGTTTCTAGTAGAGCGCCGTTGCGATAGGGCGTTTCAATGAATACCTGAGTTTGTCCCGCCGAGCGGGATAGCTGCTCGAGCGCGCGTAGCCTGGTTTTGCGCTCCGCCGTGTCCACCGGCAGATAGCCGTTGAACGCAAAACTCTGGCCGTTCAAGCCCGAGGCCATCACGGCCAGCAGGATTGAACTCGGTCCCACCAGCGGTTTTACGCGTACGCCACGCCGATGCGCGAGGCGTACGAGATTCGCACCCGGATCGGCGACTGCTGGCACGCCGGCTTCCGACATCAGCCCTGCGTCCTGCCCCGCAATGACCGGCGCCAGCAGGGCTTCCAGTTCCGAATCTGGCGTTTTGACGTTCAGTTCGCGGATGGTGATTTCCTGCAGCGGGCGCGCTAGCGGCGTGGTTTCGCCCAGCTTCTTCAGCAGTGCGCGCGCCGTCTTAGCGTGCTCGGCCACAAAGTAATCAAGCTGCGCCGTGATCTGCTGAACGCCTGCGGGAATCACATCGGGCAGCGGGTCGGCTGCATCGCGCAAGCCGAGCGTATTGGGAATGAGGTAGAGCGTGCCGGCCATGGCTTAAACGAAGAGCGGGTAGTGCACGTTGCGCAGCATGCTGGTCAGTGCGATCAGGGGCAGCCCGACCAGCGCAGTCGGGTCTGACGATTCCACGCGTTCGAGCAGCGCGATACCCAGGCCTTCTGACTTGGCGCTGCCGGCCACGTCGTATGGGTGTTCCAGGTGCAGGTAGGCGTCCAGCTCCTCGTCAGAGAGGTCGCGGAAGGTCGCCAGCGTACGAATGTCTTCACTCTGATGCTGACCGGTGCGCCCGTCGTACAGACACAGCGCCGAATGGAATGTGACGGTACGGCCACGCATCCAGTGCAATTGCGCCAGTGCACGGGCGTGGTCGCCGGGTTTGCCGACCTGCTTGCCGTCCAGCGTGGCGACTTGGTCGGAGCCGATCACCAGCGCCCCCGGGTATCCGGCTGCGACCTTTTCCGCCTTTTGTCGGGCCAAGCGCAGTGCGGTCTGGTCTGGCGATTCGCCGGGGGCGGGCGTCTCATCGATGTCCGGCACCACGATCTCGAACGGCAGGCGCAGGCGCTCCAGCAATTCACGTCGATACGGCGAACTGGAGGCGAGAATCAGCGGCGGACGCGAAGCAGAAGTCATAAGTGCTTGAAGATGCAGTGATTTTGAGCGAAAACCTTTTGACGCCAGAGGTTTTTTCCCGCTATAATCCCGCGTTTCGCGGTTTGGCCGCGCAGTGTCGCAAACCATGCGTTCAGGCGCAAGGGATGGCAGTCGCTGCAGGCGGTCTATCCGGTTCGCGCACCAACACAGCGCCAAGTCAGGCAACGCGTTCAGCAGGTTCGATTCGTGGGTTTTCGTACATTCGATCTTTTCGCGTTCATCCGGGCGGGTGAGCAGGTCAGCGGCACGGTCAGTCTGACCGATATGCATCGTCTGCTTGCCGAGCAGGCTGCCGATGCGCCGGCGAATGCCAATACGCAGTTCCGTTGGCAGATGCGGGGTTTGGTGCAGGAGGAGGCTAGCGCGGGTCAGTTGCCGCGTCAGCGGCTCTTCGTCGATCTGGAAGTGGATGGCGCGGTTTGGCTGCAATGCCAGCGGTGCCTGAAAGCTTACGAGCAACCCCTGCCGGTGCGTACGCGCCTGGAGGTCATGCGCTCGGAGGCGGAAGCCGATGCGGCCCCCCTGGATGACGACGAAGCCGATGTCATCGTCGGCTCGCGCAGCTTCGATCTGATCACGCAGATTGAAGACGAGTTGCTGCTGGCGTTGCCCGTGTCGCCGCGCCATGCAGTCTGTCCGGATGAGGTCTTACCGGAAGCCGCTGAAGCTGAAAAAAAGCCATCGCCGTTCGCGGTGCTGGCCACACTGAAGACCAAACATTAAGCGTGCGCGTCTGGCGCACGCCGATGTGGCGAATTCATGCAGTACGTTTCACACGCCTACCGGAATGGCTACGCTCCGGCTCCGTGTGATGTGATAAAATCGATCAAATTGCTTAGGAGTCAGTCATGGCTGTTCAACAAAACAAGAAGTCGCCGTCCAAGCGCGGCATGCATCGTTCGCACGATTTCCTGACGGCGGCCCCGATCGCTGTCGAGCCGACCACCGGCGAAGTGCACCTGCGTCACCACGTGAGCCCGAACGGTTACTATCGCGGCCGCAAGGTTGTGAAGACCAAGAACGACTGATGCGTTTTGCCAGTCCTCTGGCAAGCGTGTTGGGTTGGTCTGAACACACAGGTTCATGATGCAAGCAGAAAAGCGGCAAGCAAAATTGCCGCTTTTTTGTTGATCAGAATCCGGCAATGCGTGTACCGGTTTGTGTACCATACGCGCGCAAAATGCTGGAGCCGCACGTGAAACCGCAACTCAGACTCGCATGACCATCAAGCTTGCCATCGACTGCATGGGCGGCGATCACGGTGTTGGCGTGACGATCCCTGCAGCGATCCAATTTCTTGCCACGCACGACGACGTCGAAATGCTGCTTGTCGGGCAGCCCGATGTCATCGCGGCGCAGCTCAAACGACTCCGCGCCACCGCGAACTCCCGCGTCCATGTCGTTCCCGCCTCTGAAGTGGTGTCGATGGACGATCCGGTCGAGGTCGCGCTGCGCAAGAAGAAAGATTCTTCGATGCGCGTAGCCATCAATCAGGTCAAGGAAGGCGCCGCCCACGCGTGCGTTTCCGCCGGCAATACCGGCGCGCTGATGGCGGTGTCGCGTTACGTTCTCAAGACGCTGGATGGCATCGATCGTCCTGCTATCGCCACGGCAATCCCGAACGAGAAGGGCGCCGGTACCACGGTGCTGGATCTTGGCGCCAATGCCGACTGCGAACCCGAGCACCTGCTGCAGTTTGCGCAGATGGCCTCGGCGATGGTGTCGGTGGTCGAGCATAAGCCGCGCCCGACCGTGGGCCTGCTCAACATCGGCGAAGAAGTCATCAAGGGCAACGAAGTCGTCAAGCAGGCGGGCGAGTTGCTGCGCGCGTCGGATCTGAACTTTTTCGGCAACGTTGAAGGCAACGACATCTTCAAGGGCACGACCGACATCGTTGTCTGCGACGGTTTTGTCGGCAACGTGGCGCTCAAGAGTACCGAGGGCCTCGCCAAGATGATCGGCGAGATGCTGCGCGAAGAATTTAGCCGCTCCTGGTTCACCAAGCTGCTGGCCATGGTGGCGATGCCCGTTATCGTCAGCTTGAAGCGACGCATGGACCATCGGCGCTACAATGGCGCCGCGCTGCTTGGCCTGCGCGGGCTGGTCATCAAGAGCCATGGTTCGGCCGATGCCTATGCGTTCGAATGGGCCATCAAGCGTGCCTACGACGCGGCCGCCAATGGCGTGATCGCCCGCATTGCGCAGGCGTTCGAATCGCACCACGACGCGGCGGTCGCTGCGCCAGTCCCTACTTCCACTCCGGCCGCTGACGCAGCTTGAACGCGTTGCTGCCGAGTCAGATTTCACCCCACCGCACATGACACGTTACGCAAGGATCATCGGCACGGGCAGCTACCTGCCGCCCAAGCGCGTCACCAATGATGAGTTGGCCGCGCAATTGGCCGAGAAGGGCATCGAGACGAGCGACGAATGGATCGTTTCGCGCAGTGGCATCCGCGCGCGCCATTTCGCCGAGTCCGATGTTGCATGCAGCGACCTCGCCGTGAAGGCGGCTGAGCGGGCGATCGAGGCGGCTGGTATCGATCGCTCGGAGTTGGATCTGATCCTCGTGGCCACGTCCACGCCGGATTTCGTGTTCCCGAGCACCGCATGCCTCGTGCAGCAGAAGCTGGGCATCACCAATAATTGCGCCGCGTTTGACGTGCAGGCCGTGTGTTCGGGCTTCGTGTACGCACTGGCTACCGCCGACAAATTCATCCGCTCGGGCGCGTACCGCAACGTGCTGGTGATTGGCTCGGAGGTCTTCTCGCGCATCATCGACTTCAACGACCGCACCACGTGCGTGTTGTTTGGCGATGGTGCCGGTGCCGTGGTGCTGCAGGCGTCTAACGAGCCGGGCATCCTGTCGACCGCCTTGCATGCCGATGGCAGCCACGCCAACATCCTGTGCGTGCCTGGCAATGTGGCAGCGGGTGTGGTTCAGGGCAGCGCCTTCCTCTACATGGACGGCCAGGCCGTCTTCAAGTTGGCCGTCAACGTGCTCGACAAGGTCGCGCGCGAAGCGCTGGCTGCCGCCGAGATCGATGCCTCGCAGGTCGACTGGCTGATCCCGCATCAGGCCAACATCCGCATCATGCAAGGCACCGCCAAGAAGCTGGGGCTGTCCAACGACCGGATGGTCGTCACCGTGGACGAGCACGGCAACACGTCGGCCGCTTCGATTCCGCTGGCGCTCGACGCCGCGGTGCGCGACGGACGTATTCAGCGCGGCCAGCTCGTGATGCTTGAGGGCGTGGGCGGCGGCTTTACGTGGGGCGCGGCACTGCTGCGCTTCTGAGCGACGAATTTCCAGAACGAAAATACGCCATGACATTCGCTTTCGTCTTTCCCGGTCAGGGTTCCCAATCAGTCGGCATGCTCAACGCGTTTGCTGATCATCCTGTCGTGGCTGCCACGCTGGCCGAGGCATCCGACGCGCTGGGTCAGGACATCGGCAAGCTGATCGCCGAAGGCCCCGCCGAAGATCTGAATCTGACCACCAACACGCAACCGGTTATGTTGACGGCTGCCGTTGCTGTCTATCGCGCATGGCAGGCTGCGGGCGGTCCGGTCCCGACCGTCGTGGCCGGTCATAGCCTGGGCGAATATTCCGCGTTGGTGGCGGCTGGCGCCATCGCTTTCAAGGATGCGGTGCCGCTGGTGCGCTTCCGCGCCAAGGCGATGCAGGAAGCCGTGCCGGTGGGCGAGGGCGGCATGGCCGCGATCCTTGGCCTGTCGGACGATGATGTGCGTGCAGCATGCGCTGAGGCGTCGGCCGCTGGCGTGGTCGAAGCCGTGAACTTCAACGCGCCGGCGCAGGTGGTGATCGCCGGCGCAAAAGCTGCCGTCGAGAAAGCCTGCGAGATCGCCAAGGCCAAGGGCGCCAAGCGTGCGCTGCCGCTGCCGGTGTCGGCGCCGTTCCACTCGTCGCTGCTGAAACCGGCATCGGATCGACTGCGTGAATACCTGGCCAACGTGACGGTCAGCGCGCCCGTCATCCCCGTTATCAACAACGTGGACGTGGCTGTTGTGAGCGATCCCACTGCCATCAAGGACGCCCTGGTGCGCCAGGCAGCGTCGCCGGTGCGCTGGGTTGAAACCATCCAGAAGATGAAGGTGGATGGCATCACGCGTGTGGTTGAATGTGGCCCGGGCAAGGTGTTGGCTGGTCTGACCAAGCGTATCGATGGCGACATCGTTGGGGATGCGATCTTCGATCCGGCAACGCTTGAAGCCGTGCTGGGCCAACTCAAATAATCAACAGGATTCGCATGACCCAAGCATTGAACAATCAAGTCGCGCTCGTGACCGGCGCCTCGCGCGGCATCGGCCGTGCCATTGCATTGGAGTTGGCGCGCCAGGGCGCGACGGTGGTCGGTACGGCCACGTCGGAAGCTGGTGCACAGGCTATCTCCGCCTACTTCGCCGAAGCTGGCGTGAAGGGTGCGGGCGTGGTGCTCAACGTGAATGATGCCGCGCGCTGCGAGGCCGTGATCGACGAAACCATCAAGACGCACGGCGGTTTGAATATCCTCGTCAACAATGCCGGCATCACGCAGGACAACCTGGCGATGCGCATGAAGGACGAAGAGTGGGTGTCGGTCATCGACACGAACCTCTCCGCGGTGTTCCGTCTGTCGCGCGCGGTGCTGCGTCCGATGATGAAGGCGCGTGGCGGCCGCATCATCAACATCACCTCGGTGGTCGGCTCGGCCGGCAACCCGGGGCAAGCCAATTACGCTGCAGCCAAGGCCGGCGTGGAAGGCATGGCTCGTGCCCTGGCACGAGAAATCGGCAGCCGCAACATCACCGTCAACTGCGTGGCGCCAGGTTTTATCGATACCGATATGACGAAGGTCCTGTCGGAAGAGCAGCATATCGCGCTGAAAGCACAGATTCCGCTGGGCCGCCTGGGCGCACCGGAAGATATCGGCAACGCGGTGGCCTTTTTGGCGTCACCGGCTGCAGGCTACATTACGGGCTCGACGTTGCACGTCAACGGCGGCATGTACATGGGATAAGAAGCCGTCCCGGCGGCGATTGTGCAGGGCCTTGCGCGTGCGCGAGATCGTGCGGAATCGCTGAATTAACTGGCTTTTAGCATCATGTTGGGCGCACTTTTTGCATGGATTTCGGCGCGGTTTTTCGCCGCGCAAACCTGCTAGAATGCGCGCACTTTTTGTCGAATACTTCCCTGGAGGGTTAAATGGACAACATCGAAGCACGCGTCAAGAAGATCGTCGCGGAACAACTCGGCGTGGCCGAAGCGGACATCAAGAACGAGTCGTCGTTCGTGAACGATCTGGGCGCGGATTCGCTCGATACGGTTGAGCTGGTGATGGCACTGGAAGACGAGTTCGGCATGGAAATCCCGGACGAGGAAGCCGAGAAGATCACCACGGTGCAACAAGCCATCGACTACGCAACCGCCCACGTCAAGGCGTAAGCGTTAATCGATCTCTTGACATCGCGGGCCACAGAAAGGGCTGTTATCCGGTTTGACCGGGTGGCGCGCTTTCTGTGGCCTTTGTCGCTGATACAGAGTTGCAGGAAAGCATAGTGAGCCGTCGTCGCGTCGTCGTAACCGGCCTTGGGCTGGTTTCTCCGGTAGGAAACTCGGTCGCCGAGGGGTGGGCCAATCTGGTCGCCGGCAAGTCCGGGATCGCCACCGTCACCAAATTCGATCATTCCAATCTGGCTGTGCACTTCGCTGGTGAAGTGAAAGGCTTCAACGTCGAGGAGTACATCCCGGCGAAGGAAGCCCGCAGCATGGATACCTTCATCCACTACGGCATTGCCGCCGGGGTGCAGGCGCTCAAGGACAGCGGGCTGGAAGTGACCGAGGCCAACGCCGAGCGCATCGGCGTGCTGGTCGGTTCTGGCATTGGCGGTCTGCCAATGATTGAAGATACCCACGCTACCTTGGTAGAGCGCGGCCCGCGCCGGATTTCGCCGTTCTTCGTGCCGGGTTCAATCATCAACATGATCTCGGGCCACCTGAGCATCATGCACGGTCTGAAGGGCCCGAACCTAGCCGCCGTAACGGCCTGTACGACGGGTCTGCACAGCATCGGTCTGGCTGCACGTCTGATTCAAGCGGGCGATGCCGACGCGATGGTCGCGGGCGGTGCCGAGTCGACCATTTCGCCGCTGGGCATCGGCGGCTTTGCCGCGGCGCGTGCGCTGTCCACGCGCAATGATGATCCGGCCACTGCATCCCGCCCCTGGGACAAAGACCGAGATGGCTTTGTGCTGGGCGAGGGCGCCGGCGTCATGGTGCTCGAGGAATACGAGTCTGCCAAAGCCCGCGGCGCCAAGATCTATGCGGAGTTGGTCGGTTTCGGCATGAGCGGTGACGCGTACCACATGACGGCGCCGAACATGGACGGCCCGCGCCGCTGCATGCTGAACGCGCTGCGCGATGCCGGCGTGAATACCGATCAGGTTCAGTACCTGAACGCGCACGGCACATCCACGCCGCTGGGCGACAAGAACGAATCCGACGCCATCAAGGCTGCCTTCGGCGAGCACGCCGGCAAGGTCGTGGTGAACTCCACCAAGTCCATGACCGGCCACTTGCTGGGTGGTGCCGGTGGTCTGGAATCGGTGTTCACGGTACTGGCGTTGCACCATCAGGTGTCGCCGCCGACCATCAACATCTTCAATCAAGATCCCGAGTGCGATCTCGATTACTGCGCGAACACCGCGCGTGACATGAAGATCGACGTGGCCGTGAAGAACAACTTCGGTTTCGGCGGTACAAACGGCACGCTGGTGTTCAAGCGTCCGTAAGACAAACGCGGCGCGTGGCCTGAAGGTCCGCGCCGCTGTCATTTTCACCTTGGTTGTCGAACACATCACCTTCCCGACTTCATATCGGCGCTTATGCCTGATTGGTCGGCTCGGCACGGCAGGTTTGCTCGGCATTGCCTTGTTCTGGTTGATCGTCGCATGGGGCTTTGCCCTCCCGACCGTGATGTGGTTCGTGCTCGGGGTGCTGACGATTGCGGCTGCCATGCCTCTGTTGGTCAACCGTTCGCCACTTGCCATGGAACTGATGTGGCGGGCGCGTCTCAAAGGGGATGGCGAGCCGGGGCAACCACGCTGGCAAGTCAAGCTACAGCTGCCTCAGGCGTTTCGGACGGCGCCGCTGTTATGGGTATGTCCTCTCGGCGAACGAATTCTGATCCTCGGGCTTGCGCATGGCGGATGGTGCCCACAAATAGTCGTGCTGATGTCGCCGTGGTTTGCTGCCGGGCAACTGCGCCGACTGAGAAGTCTGTTCCGCCTCGGCCCGCCCCCGCTGGTGTCCGGTGTGTCGTAGGTAAAATACAACGTTTCCAAGTCACAAAAATTCAAGGCGATACACTGCAGGTGAAGAATCCGTGAGTGAACGCGAAGCCGACCAGATCCTCGTCGAGCGCGTCCAGCAAGGCGACAAGCGGGCGTTTGAACTCCTAGTGGTCAAATACCACCGGAAGATCATCCGTCTCGTTTCGCGTTTGATCCGTGACGCCGCCGAAGTCGAGGATGTGGCACAGGATGCCTTTATCAAGGCTTACCGTGCGCTACCCCAGTTCCGGGGCGAGTCCGCGTTCTATACGTGGCTGTATCGCATCGCCGTCAATACGGCCAAGAATTATCTGGCAACCCAGGGCCGGCGCCCGGAATCGTCCAGCGATATCGACACCGAAGAGGCTGAAACTTTTGCCGACGGTGAGCTACTAAGGGATATCAATACGCCGGACTCCATGCTGCATACCAAGCAGGTGGCCGAAACGGTCAACCGTGCAATGGAAGCGCTGCCCGAGGAATTGCGAACCGCAATCACCCTTCGGGAGATCGAGGGTCTGAGCTATGAGGAAATCGCCGAAGCGATGGAGTGCCCGATCGGAACGGTCCGTTCGCGAATTTTCCGGGCGCGCGAAGCGATTGCCGAGAAATTGCGTCCCCTGCTGGGAACGGTAGAGGGCAAACGGTGGTAGCCAGCCGATATGAAAAACCGGCGGTCGGAGTTGGAAATGGCCGCAAACGGTGAAACCTCGGGAAGTCTTCTCTCGGATCGTTGATTGGACGTTGGAGTTTTTGGGGTTGGGAAATGGGTCAGGCTCAAATGCAGACGACAGAAGCGGAGTTCGCGCAGCGCATCTCCGCCTTGATGGACGGTGAAGTCGCGGTGCACGAGGTGTCATCGGCCGTAGAACTCGCCAAGGATGGCGAGGGTGCGGCGCACTGGCGCGAGTATCAGTTGATCGGCGATGCGCTTCGGTCGGAAGAGTTGCTGCACGCACGTTCGTCCGAGGATTTTCTTAGCCGGTTCTCCGCCAAGCTTGAGGCTGAGCCGCATTTGCTCGTGCCCACTGTGGCGCAGCGAGCGAAAGCCCAAGAGAGGCACCGTTTCCTTGTTAGTCCCGCCTGGGTCCGCCGGATCATGCCGTCGACCGCTGTGGCGGCGGCGGTGGCGGCCGTTAGCTGGGTCGTCGTGCCGCAACTACGCGGCCCCGTTGATGGCGCTGACGGTTCGCCTGCACTGGTCGCAAAGGCCACGCCGGGCGCTGGTGTGCAAGCGGTGACGGTAGCTGCTGCCGACGCGACGCCAATGATTCGCGATGCACGTCTGGATGAATACCTGAGTGCCCATCGTCAATCCGCTACCAATGGCATGGTGGTTCCGTATCTGCGCGCAGTGGCCAATGGGGTGGCAAACACCCAGGACTCCAATCAGGAATAATGCGGGCATCCATGTCGAAGGTGTGGCACCCCGTTGCCGGGGCAGGCGCCCGCAAGTTGCTGGCTATTCGCCGGTCTGTTTTTCTTCTTCTGTGTGTTTCGGCGCTGGCGACGGCTGCACAGCCGCAGCCCGATCCCATGCCGCGCAAGGAGGCCGCTTCCTGGCTGACCAAGATCCACCGCGCGGCCCTCAAGCAGAACTATGTCGGCACGCTGACGTATCAGCGTGGTACCGGCATGCACTCCACACGCATCCAGCATTACGCTGATCTGTTCAACAACGAGTACGAGCGTATCGAGACGCTCGACGGTAAGCAGCGCGAAATGCTGCGCCAGAATGACGTCGTCCGGAACTTGATCTACGACGTCAAACTCGTTGTGACCGAGAAGCAGGAGCACAAAGATAGTTTCCCCGCGTTGCTCGCGACGACCAACGGTGACGTGCTTGACCAGTACGACATGCGCCATCTGCCCGCGGAGCGGGTGGCCGGTATGGATTGCGAAGTTTTCCAACTGGATCCGAAGGATGGCTTCCGCTATGCCTACCGAATCTGGGCGGAGCGCAACAGTGGTCTGTTGATGCGCGCCCAGACCATCGACGAAGATGGCAAGGTGCTTGAACAGGTTGCGTTCTCACAGGTCGCGCTGGGCGTGCCGTCGGACAAGCAGAAGATCGTTTCTGCGTTCAAGAACGTGAACGGTTGGAATCAGTACGAGATCATCACGCAACCGATCAATCTGGCCGAGCAGGGCTGGACGATCGGCATCCCCATCAAGGGCTTCCAGAAGATCCGTGAAGTTCGCCGTCCGTTGGGCGACATTGCCCCGGCGGGTAAGGGAAGCTCGGCCTTCGAGGTGCAGCAGGTCGTGTTCAGCGATGGGCTGGCGGGGTTGTCGCTGTTTATCGAGCCGGTGTCTGAGAAGCGCACGCGCCGTGAGGGCTTCATCTCGCAGGGGGCCACGCACGTGATGGTGCGTCGCATTGCTGATTTCTGGCTCACGGTGGTGGGTGAAGTCCCCTTTGCTACCATCAAGCAGTTTGGCGCAGCGGTCGACTATAAGCCCGTCTCCGCCAACGCAGTGACCGGGACTAACCGGCCGACGACCAGCGCGCCGCAGTAGTCGGGCAACTGCCTCAATTGCGCGGTATGCCCGCGCAGCACATTTCTCTATCTGTTTTCGTTCCGGGGAGCCTCCATGCGTACCGCTCGATCCGTCTACGCTTTGCGTTTGCTGTGTGTTGCCGCTGCTCTGGCGGTGGGCGGTGCGCTTGCGCCAGCCTATGCGCAGAACGCCACCGGTAGCACGGCGACGGGCACCTATGGCTTGCCCGACTTCGCCGATCTGGTGGAAAAGGTCAGCCCGGCTGTCGTCAATATTCGCACCACCGAGAAGGTGCGCATGCGCAATGGCCCGAGCGATGACGACATGGCCGAGTTTTTCCGTCGCTTCTTCGGCGTGCCGATGCCGGGCATGCCGGGTCAGGGTGGCCAAGGGCAAAAACGCCGAAACGCGCCTCCGCAGCAGGAAGAAGAGCAAAGCCGTGGCGTAGGCTCCGGTTTCATCATTTCGGGTGACGGCTACGTTTTGACCAATGCGCACGTGGTCGAAGGTGCGGAAACCATCTACGTCACGTTGATCGACAAGCGCGAGTTCAAGGCCAAGGTGATTGGCGTAGACAAGCGGACCGACGTAGCGCTCGTCAAGGTGGATGCCACTGGGCTTCCGAGTCTGAAGCTGGGCGATTCCGACAAGGTGCGCGTGGGCGAATGGGTGTTGGCGATTGGCTCGCCGTTTGGCCTGGACAATACGGTGACTGCGGGCATCGTGTCGGCCAAGGGGCGCGATACGGGGGATTACCTGCCGTTCATTCAATCCGATGTGGCCGTGAATCCGGGCAATTCGGGCGGCCCGCTGATCAACCTGCGCGGCGAGGTGATCGGCATTAACAACCAGATCTACAGCCAGAGCGGCGGCTACATGGGCATCTCGTTCTCGATTCCGATCGATGAAGCGATGCGTGTGGCGGATCAGCTCAAGGCGCTGGGTCGCGTGACCCGTGGCCGCATTGGGGTAGCCATCGACAACGTGCCGAAGGATGCGGCGGAATCGCTCGGCATTGGCCGTGCGCGCGGCGCGTACGTGGGCAACGTTGAGTCGGGTGGTCCGGCGGAAAAGGCTGGCATCGAGGCTGGCGACATCGTCCTGAAGTTCAACGGCCGCGACGTCGAGAAGGCTGGCGATCTGCAGCGCCAAGTCGGCGAGACCAAGCCCGGCACGCGCGCGACCGTACAGGTCTGGCGCAAGGGTGCAACGCGTGACTTGACGGTGACCGTGGCCGAGCTTCCGTCGGATACCAAGGTCGCCCAGCGAGGCAAGGGCACGCAGCCGGACAACAGCCAGCAGGGCCCGGGTAAGCCGAATGCACTGGGCCTGGTGGTGGCCGATCTATCGGATGGTGCCCAACGCGAATTCAAGACCAAGACCGGTGTCGAGGTGCAGGTGGCCGAAGGGCCCGCAGCGCGTGTTGGTATTCGGCCGGGGGATCTGATCCTGCGCGTGGGTGATACCGATATTACGGGCGCCAAGCAGTTCAATGACGTGGTCGCCAAACTCGACAAGAACCGTATGGTGGCCGTGTTTGTGCGCCGTGGCGATGCGACCCAGGTGGTGACGATGCGTCCGAGCACTGCGCGTTCGGGCAGTGGCCAGTGATTGAGCTGACGCTATACGGCCGCTCGTACTGCCATTTGTGCGACGACATGAAGGTCGCGCTGGAGCCGTTCCAGCGCGGCTTTTCGTTTGTGCTGCATGAGGTGGATGTTGATAGCGATCCCGCGTTGGAAGCGCGCTTCGGTGAGCTTGTGCCGGTGCTGATGACGGGCGCGCCGGACGCGCCGCCGGGCGGGGCACAGGAGTTGTGCCACTACTTCCTGGATGCGTCTGCCGTGCAGGAGTGGCTCGCGCAACAGGTGGCGCGCGGCTGACGCGTCGCTGCCGCAAAAAGAGGCGCGGGGAGCCCCCGGAAATCCGGTAAAATCGCCTGTTAGCGCCGATTTTTGCAGTGCACGATTTTCGTGCCGCAGCCTCGGCTTGGAATCCAATACCTCCCGCTGGCGCCGTCTCACGTGCGCTGGCCATGCCGGAATCGCTTCGCGCCCGGCAGATGCGCCCGGGATGGGCGCTTTTCGACGCATTCGATGGACAATATCCGTAATTTCTCGATCATCGCCCACATCGACCACGGCAAATCGACGCTGGCCGATCGCATCATCCAGTTGTGTGGTGGCCTCTCCGACCGCGAGATGGAAGCCCAGGTGCTGGACTCGATGGATATCGAGAAAGAGCGCGGCATCACCATCAAGGCCCAGACTGCCGCGCTGTCGTACAAAGCGCAGGACGGCAAGGTCTACAACCTGAATCTGATCGACACCCCGGGGCACGTCGACTTCAGCTATGAAGTCAGCCGCTCGCTGTCCGCCTGCGAAGGCGCGCTGCTGGTGGTCGATGCCTCGCAGGGCGTGGAAGCGCAGACGGTTGCCAACTGCTATACCGCCATCGAACTGGGGGTGGAAGTGGTGCCGGTGCTCAACAAGATCGACTTGCCGGCCGCCGACCCGGAAAACGCCATCCAGGAAATCGAAGATGTGATCGGCATCGACGCAACCGACGCGACGCGCTGCTCCGCCAAGACGGGTGTAGGCGTGGCGGACGTGCTGGAAGCGCTGATCGCCAAGGTGCCGGCGCCCAAGGGTGACCCGGCCGCGCCGCTGCAAGCGTTGATCATCGACTCGTGGTTCGACAACTACGTCGGCGTGGTGATGCTGGTGCGCGTGGTGAACGGCACGTTGCGCGCCAAGGACAAGGTCCTGTTGATGGCCACCGGCGCGCAGCATCTGGTGGAGCAGGTCGGTGTGTTTTCGCCGAAGTCGATGCCGCGCGAATCGCTGTCGGCGGGGCAGGTGGGCTTCGTCATCGCCGGCATCAAGGAACTGAAGGCCGCGAAGGTGGGCGACACGATCACGCATGTGGCGCCGCGCAAGGCCGAAGCGCCGCTGCCGGGCTTCAAGGAAGTCAAGCCGCAGGTGTTCGCCGGCCTGTATCCGGTGGAAGCCAACCAGTATGAAGCGCTGCGCGAATCGCTGGAAAAACTCAAGCTGAATGACGCGTCGCTGCAATACGAGCCGGAGGTGTCCCAGGCGCTGGGCTTTGGCTTCCGCTGCGGCTTCCTCGGCCTGCTGCACATGGAGATCGTGCAGGAGCGCTTGGAGCGCGAATTCGACATGGATCTGATCACCACTGCGCCGACGGTGGTCTATCAGGTGCAGCTGCGCGACGGCACCATGATCCAGGTGGAAAACCCGGCCAAGATGCCGGCGGACCCGAGCAAGATCGAGGCGATTCTCGAGCCGATTGTCACGGTCAATCTGTACATGCCGCAGGACTACGTCGGCGCCGTGATCACGCTGTGCGAACAGAAGCGTGGCTCGCAGATCAACATGAGCTACCACGGTCGCCAGGTCCAGCTCACGTACGAAATCCCGATGGGTGAGATCGTGCTGGACTTCTTCGATCGCCTGAAGTCCGTCTCGCGCGGCTATGCGTCGATGGACTACGAGTTCAAGGAATACCGTGTGTCGGACGTGGTCAAGGTCGACATCCTGATCAACGGCGACAAGGTCGATGCGCTGTCCATCATCGTGCACCGCTCCAACAGCACGTATCGTGGTCGTGAAGTCGCCGCCAAGATGCGCGAGATCATCCCGCGCCAGATGTACGACGTCGCCATCCAGGCCGCCATCGGCGCCAATGTGATTGCGCGTGAGAACGTCAAGGCGCTGCGCAAGAACGTGCTGGCCAAGTGCTACGGCGGCGATATCTCGCGTAAGAAGAAGCTCCTCGAGAAACAGAAAGAGGGCAAGAAGCGCATGAAGCAGGTCGGCACCGTTGAAATTCCGCAAGAGGCCTTCCTGGCCATCCTGCGCGTCGAAGAAAAATAACCCGGACACCGCTCGGACGATCTCTCCTCCATGAACTTCGCCCTGATCCTGTTTATTCTCGTCGTCATCACCGGTATTGCGTGGGTGGCTGACAAGCTCGTATTCCAGCGCCAGCGTCAAGCCGCAGCAGCAACTGCGCTGGCTGAATTCGATGCGCGCGCCCAGGTACAAGCGCAGTACGGCGGCGCTGGCGACATCGGTGCCGCGCGTCTGCAGTTGGCTGACGAGAAGCTGCGCCAGCCGTGGTGGCTGGAGTACACCGCAAGCTTTTTCCCGGTGATCGCCGCGGTATTCCTGCTGCGCTCGTTCGTGATCGAGCCGTTCAAGATTCCGTCGGGCTCGATGATCCCGACGCTGCAGATCGGTGACTTCATCCTCGTCAACAAGTACACGTACGGCATTCGCCTGCCGATCGTGAACAAGAAGATCGTCGCGCTGAATCAGCCGCAACGCGGTGATGTGATGGTCTTCCGCTACCCGAAAGATGAGTCGATGGACTACATCAAGCGCGTGGTTGGCGTGCCGGGCGACGTGGTGAAGTACGACAACAAGCGGCTGACGGTGAACGGCCAGCCTGCCTCGTACACGCCGCAATCGGACTACCTCGACGGCGAGCGTCTCACGTATTCCAAGCAGTATCAGGAAACGCTCGGCAACGTTTCCCACAACATCCTGAACGACGCCGATCGCCCCGCCTATGTCTCCGGCCCGGACGATTTTCCGTTCCGCGAAAACTGCACTTACAATCAGGCCGGGTTTACCTGCAAGGTACCTGAGGGTCACTATTTCATGATGGGGGATAATCGCGACAACAGCGCGGACTCCCGTTATTGGGGCTTCGTGCCGGACAAGAACATCGTCGGGAAGGCGTTCTTTATCTGGATGAACCTGGGTGACCTGAAGCGGATTGGCAGCTTCCGTTGATCCACGAAAGTGATCACTAAGTCTCTTATTTAAACTCGGCACTTGCACAACGGGGGAAATGCAATGCGGATTCGTCAGGCTGGGCTGAAACGCCCGTCGCGCGGGATTACGATGTTCGGCATTCTGATCGGCATCATCGTGCTGATCACGGCTGTGTTGCCGGCGATCCGGTCCATTCCGAGCCTGATGGAGTACCAGGCCATCACGCGTGCGGTGAAGCAAGCGCGCGAGCGTGCGTCTACGCGGCAGGACATTACCTCCGCTTTTGACAAGCAAGCGGCGATCGACGACATCACGTCGCTCAAGGGTGAAGACCTCGAAGTGCTGGATGCCGGCGGTTCCATTCAGGCTGTGCACTTCTCGTACAAGCGGGAAATTCCGCTGTATGGCCCTATTGGCATGGTGATCACCTTCTCGGGGACCCAGCGTTGAGATGAGTTTGGAAGCACTACAGCAACGTCTTGGCTACCGCTTCAGCAAACCGGAGTTGCTGCAGCAGGCGCTCACCCATCGCAGCCACAGCGCGATGCACAACGAGCGCCTGGAATTTCTTGGCGATTCGATCCTGAATTGCGCCGTTGCCGACATGCTCTACGGCATGTTCGGCAAGCTGGATGAAGGCGATCTCTCCCGCGTGCGGGCCAACTTGGTCAAGCAGCAGGCGCTGTACGAGATCGCGCAGATGCTGCAGTTGCCTGATGCGCTGCGGCTGGGCGAGGGCGAATTGAAGAGCGGCGGTTTCCGTCGGCCGTCCATCCTGGCGGATGCGCTGGAAGCCATCTTCGGAGCGGTGTTCCTCGATGGCGGTTTCGACGCTGCCCGCACACTGATCCGCAAGCTCTACATCCCGATCCTGGAGCAGGTCGACCCGCGCACGCTTGGCAAGGATGCCAAGACGCTGCTGCAGGAGTACCTCCAAGGTCACAAGATCGCGCTGCCGCTGTACACGGTGGTTGCCACCCACGGCGCGGCGCATAATCAGCAATTCGAGGTCGAGTGCACGATCCCGAAGCTGGAGATTCGCGTCTCCGGCAGCGGTGCATCGCGGCGCGCGGCCGAACAATCGGCGGCCAAGTTGGCTCTGGAAGAAGCGCATCGCTTGGTGCCGCAGCTCGTCAAGCGCAGCCGCGCCGAGCGCACCGGCAAGACGCGTAAGCAAGCCACGCCGCCCGATCCGCAGTTGTCTCTCAGGTTGAAGGAATAATCAGGTAAATGAGCGACACCCCATTGCAGCCTCCGCAGCCAGAATCTGGCGTGCCGGAGGGGTTCCGCTGCGGCATGGTCGCCATTGTTGGGCGGCCGAACGTCGGCAAATCCACGCTGATGAATGCCCTGGTGGGCCAGAAAGTCAGCATCACGTCGCGCAAGGCGCAGACTACACGCCACCGCATCACCGGCATCCAGACGACGGAAGACGCGCAGTTCGTCTTCGTCGATACGCCGGGCTTCCAGACGCGCCACGCCACGGCGCTGAACCGATCCCTCAATCGCGCCGTCACGTCCACGCTGACTTCGGTGGACGCCGTGTTGTTCGTGGTCGAAGCCGGTCGCTATGGCCCGGACGACGAGAAGGTACTCTCGCTGCTGCCGCGCGAAACGCCCGTGATCCTGATCGTCAACAAGGTCGATCGGCTGGATGGTTACACGCGTGCCGAGATGGTGGCCACGTTCCTGCAAGACATGGCGCAGGTGTTTCCGTTTGCCGAAATCGTGCCGATGTCCGCCAAGAATCGCGACGATATCGACCGCCTGCTCGGCATCGTGCGCCCGTACCTGCCGGAAGGCGAACCGATGTACGACCCGGAAGCGCTGACTGATCGCAGCGAGCGCTTCCTGGCTGCCGAGATCGTGCGCGAGAAGGTCTTCCGTTGGACGGGCGATGAGCTGCCGTATTCCAGCACCGTCGTCGTCGACAAGTTCGAGACCGAAGGCCGCTTGCGCCGCGTGTTCGTGACCATCCTGGTCGACCGCGACGCGCACAAGGCGATGATCATTGGCGCCAAGGGTGCCAAGCTCAAGCAGATCTCCACCGAAGCCCGCATGGACATGGAAAAACTGTTCGACGGCAAGGTGTATCTGGAGGTCTGGATCAAGGTCAAGAGCGGCTGGGCCGACAACGAAGCCGGCCTGCGCGCTTACGGCTACGAATAACTGCGCAGCCACGCCACTCCATACACGCTCGATGGCGGGACGATCCGATCCGATTCCGGACGAGGCGGCGGAATGGCTGGCCGAGGAAGGCGTGGCTGGCGCCGCGCCGCGCAAGAGCTTTCCCGCTGGGCGTTCGGACACGCGGGTCGCGGCACAGCCAGCCTTCGTGCTGCACAGCTACCCGTACCGCGAAACCAGTCTCATCATCGACGTCTTCACGCCCGACTACGGGCGCATGGCGCTGGTTGCCAAGGGCGCAAAACGGCCGCATTCCGCATTGCGCGCGGTGCTACAGACGTTTCAACCGTTGTCAGTCTCCTGGAGTGGTCGCGGTGACGTGCGCACGCTCACGCGTGCCGAGTGGGTGGGCGGCATGCTGCCGCTGGGCGGGGAAGGCCTGCTCTCCGGTTTCTATCTGAACGAACTGCTCGTCAAGTTCGTCGCCCGCGAAGACGGCCACCCGGTGCTGTTCGCGCACTACGTCGAAACGCTCAATAAACTGGCGCATGGTGAGCCTGCGGCTTTTACGCTGCGTGCGTTCGAGCGCGTGCTGTTGCGCGAGACCGGCTTTGCCGCGCAGCTCGATCGCTGCATTGATGGCGAGCCGGTGCAAGCCGATGGCGACTACGTCTATCACCCCGAACGCGGCATCCGGCGCACGCTGCCGAGCGATCCATCCTCGTGGCCCGTATTGCGCGGCCAGACGTTGCTCGATATGGAGCGCGATGATTACGCGTCGCGCCCGACGACTGCCCAGCAGAGCCGTAGCCTGATGCGTTTCCTGCTGCATTATCATTTGCACGGCACGCCGCTTTCGACGCGCCAGATCCTCATCGACTTGCAGAAACTATGATCTTCCATGCCTCGCCGGGGGTCATCGACCTGGGCGTCAACATCGACCACGTTGCCACGCTGCGCAACGCACGCGGCACCGTCTATCCGGATCCGATCGCGGCGGCGCTGTTGGCCGAAGAGGCCGGCGCCGATCTCATCACCCTGCATCTGCGTGAAGACCGTCGTCACATCAAGGACGCCGATGTGCGCACGCTGCGCCCCCAATTGCGTACGCGCATGAACCTCGAATGTGCGGTCACGCAAGAGATGCTCGACATCGCGTGCGACATCGGCCCGCAGGACGTTTGCCTCGTGCCGGAGCGTCGTCAGGAAGTGACCACCGAGGGCGGGCTGGACGTGGTGGGCGGTTTCGCCAAGGTGCAGGCGGCGTGCAAGCAACTGGCCGATGCGGGCATCCGCGTGTCGCTGTTCATCGATCCGGATGCCGCGCAGATTGAGGCAGCCGCTGCCGCAGGCGCGCCCGTCATCGAACTGCATACCGGCCGTTATGCCGAAGCCACCGACGATGCCGAAGTGAAGGCTGAACTCGTACGCATCGAAACGGCGGTGGAAGAGGGCATCCGCTGGGGTGTGCGCGTGAATGCCGGGCATGGTTTGCATTACACGAACGTGCAGCCGGTTGCGGCCATTGCCGGCATCCATGAACTCAATATCGGCCACGCCATCGTGGCGCACGCGGTGTTTGCCGGCTGGCAGAACGCGGTGCGCGAGATGAAGGCGATCATGGTGGCAGCGCGGTTGTCGTCGACAACGCCGGCCGCCGCACACCCAGGCGTGCCCGTATGAACACGCCGGCTGCAGCCGCCTCGGTGTCCGGCACCATCTACGGCATCGGCACCGACATCATCCAGATCGAGCGTGTCGAAGGCGTCATGCAGCGGACCAACGGCCGCTTCGCCGAAAAGGTGCTCGGGCCCGATGAGCTGCGCGTCTACCATGCCCGTAAGGTGCGCTCTGAACGGCGCGGCCTGGCGTTTCTCGCCACGCGTTTCGCTGCCAAGGAAGCGGTGTCCAAAGCCATCGGCCTGGGCATGCGCTGGCCGATGACGTGGCGTGCGGTGCAGACGCTTAACCTGCCCTCCGGCCAGCCGGTGGTGCGCTACAGCGGCGAACTGGCCGACTGGATCGCCCAGCATGGCCTCCATATCCAGATCAGTGTGACGGACGAGCGCGACTACGCAGTTGCTTTCGCTGTCGCCGAGTTGCAAACGAAACCTTCCGCATGACTTCAACCAACAAGCAAAAGCGTCCTGGCCCGATCGTCCTCGATGTGGCCGGCCTCGAACTCGGCCCCGATGATGTCCGTCGCATCGCGCATCCGCTGACGGGCGGCGTCATCCTGTTCGCGCGCAACTTTGAATCGCGTGCGCAGCTGACGGCGCTCACCAAGGCCATCCGCGCCGTGCGTGAAGACGTGCTGATCTGTATCGACCACGAAGGTGGCCGCGTGCAGCGCGCGAAGACTGACGGCTTCACACATCTGCCCGCCATGGGTGCGTTGGGCAAGCTGTGGGACACCGACGTGCTGGCCGCCACGCGCGCCGCCACTGCCTGCGGCTACGTGCTGGCCGCCGAGCTGCGCGCATGCGACATCGACTTGAGCTTCACGCCCGTGCTCGACCTCGACTATGGCACCAGCAGCGTGATCGGCGATCGCGCCTTCCACCGCGACCCGCGTGTGGTGACGATGCTGGCGAACCACCTGACGCTCGGCCTGCGTCTGGCCGGCATGGCCAACTGCGGCAAGCACTTCCCCGGCCACGGTTACGTGCAAGCCGATTCGCACATCGCCGTGCCGGTGGATGTGCGCCCGCTCGAAGCCATCTTGAACGACGACGCACAGCCCTACGGCTGGATGGGCATCGGCCTGCAATCGGTCATGCCGGCGCACGTCATCTACTCGGCGGTGGATCCGAACCCGGCCGGCTTCTCGCGCTTCTGGCTGCAGGACATGCTGCGCGCGCATTTCAATTTCGATGGCGTGATCTTCAGCGATGACCTCAGCATGGAAGGTGCGAGCGTCGCTGGCTCGGTGGTCGATGGTGCGCGTGCAGCGCTGACGGCTGGCTGCGACATGGTGTTGATCTGCAACGCGCCGGACAAGGCCGATCGGCTGCTGGGCGAGTTGGATGCGACGATCGGCAAGGCGTCGCTGCGGCGCGTGCGCCGGCTGTTCGGCGGCAAGGCTGTGAAGGACTGGGCAAAGCTGCAGCAACAGTCGGCTTACAAGCAGGCGCTGCGTACGTTGCGGGAGGCGAAACTCATCGCATAGTCCCAATGCGCAACAAGCGCGATCGCAAAAGAAAAGGCTCCCGAGGGAGCCTTTCTCATTCCTGCGACGCCAGCTTACTTGGCGCGGCTGCGGTACTCGTCGGTACGCGTGTCGATTTCGATCTTGTCGCCGGTGTTGCAGAACAGCGGCACTTGGATCTTGAAGTCGGCGTTGTCGTTGATCTGGGCGGGCTTCAGCACCTTGCCCGAGGTGTCGCCCTTGACAGCCGGTTCCGTGTAGATGATTTCGCGGACAACCGTGGTCGGCAGTTCGACCGAGATGGGGTTGTCGTTGTACAGCGTCACTTCCACTTGCATGCCGTCTTGCAGGTAGTTCAGCGCGCTGCCCATGTTTTCGGCGTCCACTTCGTATTGCTCGCCGGTGCCCATGTTCATGAACACATAGCGCGAGCCGTCGAAGTACGAGTACTCGGCTTCCTTCTTGTCCAGGATGATCTGGTCGAACTTGTCGTCGGCGTTGAAGACCGATTCGCTCGGTGCGCCAGTCAACAGGTTCTTGTACTTCATCTTGATGACGGCACCGGAACGACCCGAGCGGCTGTACTCGGTTTTTTGCACGACCATTGCGTCGTTGCCGATCATGAACACGTTGCCTGCGCGGAGTTCTTGCGCGATTTTCAAAGCCATTTCACAGTTCCTGAGAGTAAGAGGGTTCGATGCGCGCCAAGCAACGAAGCACCGCGCGATACCCTCGGGTCGCGCGAATCAGGTCAAAGCCGGGGCCGCATACAAATCAGCCCGCTATTTTACCTGTTTTTCGCAAAATGCCACCAAATTCGCGGCGAGATCGCCCAGTTGCATCAAGCTTTGCTCCCACGTGATCGCTCGGGTACGCAGGCTTGGCGCAGCGGCGACGAAGTCGGTCCAGTTGAGTGATGCGGGCGCCCCATTCCAGGCATGCCAGAACGCGATGAACGCATCAGCTTCGGCCTGGGGCAGGGCAGCGGTATAGCGGGCCAGGAATGCGTCGAGCTTGGTGAGGTGTACGTCGTCGCTTTGCGGATAGATGTGCCAGACAAACGGCCGCAGCGCCCATTGGGCACGCACGAACGAATCTTCGCCGCGCACGAAGTTGATGTCGCACGCCCAGAGGAGCGGGTCATAGTGCTCCTGCTGCACAAACGGCACTACGGCGACAATCAGGTTGCCGCGCGACCAGCGGGCGCCAGCTTTTGCGGCGCCGGCGTTGCCCAAAAGGGCGGCGATCTGCGTGGCCGCCAAGCCCTCCGGCACGAGGCAGAGGATCGGCTGGGGCGATGCCTCCCACTGGGCCACGAGCGGGGCCAGGGCTTCGTTGGCGTAGGCAAACAGGCTGACGCGCAGGGCGTCGGGGTGCTCGCGCATCAGATCATCTACGCCGAGGCGATGCCAGAGCGCTTGGTGGGCTGCGGGGCTTGCCTCGAATGTTGCGCGTTGGGCGCCGAGGTGCGATTCGCGGAGTACGCCGCCCGTGTTGCGGGCGAAGCCTGGGAAGAAGAAATGCTTGACCAGCGGCAGGCGCGAATGTGGCGATTGCATCGCGTGGTGCTCGGCGACCCAGTTCTCTGCGCTGAGATATTCCAAGTTGATCCAGACCGGCGCGGTGCCGTGCGCGGCCTGCTCGGCCATGTGCGTCAATATCGGCTCCGGGGTCGGGCATGCAAAGGCGCCAACTACCACGTCATACGGTGCGGGATGCGCATCGGCGGCAAGCAGCGTTGCCACTTGGGCATCGTCGCCCCAACGGCGGATGTCGACACCCGAGACGCGCTGCGCGTCGGCCGCAGCGTCCACGGCGGGGCAGAGCTTTTCGAATGACCGCAGGTCATCCACCCACAGGCGAACGGTATGACCATGCTCCTGTACGAGTTGCCGGGCCAGGCGCCAGCACACGCCGATGTCGCCATAGTTGTCGACGACGCGGCAGAAGAGATCCCAGGACGTGATGGTGCGCATGCGGCAAGGTGAGGAGAGCGAGATGGCCCGACATTGTAGTCGGCGGCTTGTTCTACACTGACGGCCTCTGAGCTTGCGAACGCCATGCCATCCGACACCCCCGAGACGCCCCAGAGCGCCCCCCCGAACGAACCCGCGAATGTGCCTGATTTCGACGCGAAAGCGCACATCGCGCGCCTGCCGAACTTGCCGGGCGTGTATCGCTATTTCGATGCGCAGGGCAATGTGCTCTACGTGGGCAAGGCGCGTGACCTGAAGAAGCGCGTCTCCAGCTATTTCAACAAGACGCTGCTGTCTCCACGCATCGCGATGATGGTCGCGAAGATCGCCCGCATCGACACCACCGTCGTGCGCAGCGAGGCAGAGGCGCTGCTGCTGGAGAACAACCTCATCAAGGCGCTGGCGCCGCGCTACAACATCCTGTTCCGCGACGACAAGTCGTATCCGTATCTCAAGCTCACGCAGCATGCGTATCCGCGCATGGCGTACTACCGCGGCGCGACGGATCGCAAGCATCAGTACTTCGGCCCCTTCCCGAGTGCGCATGCGGTGCGCGAGAGCATGCAGATCCTGCAGAAGGTGTTCCAGCTCCGCACGTGTGAAGACACGGTCTTCAACAACCGCACGCGCCCCTGCCTGCTGCATCAGATTCACCGCTGCAGCGGCCCGTGCGTGCAGGCGATCAGCGCTGAAGACTACGCCCGCGACGTCGGCAACGCGGCGGGCTTTCTGCTGGGCCGTCAGGACGAGGTCATGCAGACGCTGCAGGGCAAGATGCTCCGCTATTCGGAGGTGCTGCAGTTCGAGCAGGCCGCCATCGTGCGCGACCAGATTGGTGCGCTCTCGGCGGTGCTCACGCAGCAATCCGTGGAAGAGGTCGGTGCCGCCAGCGACATCGACATCCTGGCTGTCGCTATCAAGGGCGGCCACGCCTGCGTGAACCTTGCGATGGTGCGCGGCGGGCGGCACCTGGGCGACAAGGCCTACTTTCCGACGCACGTGGAGGAAGGCGCCGCCATCGTCGGTGAAGACCTAGAGGCCGAGGTCGAGGCCGCGACCGACGCCGAAACCCCACGCGACCCCGAGCGCATGGCCAGCGACATTCTCGAAGCGTTCGTCGCGCAGCACTACCTGGATCAGTTCGTGCCGCCGGTGCTGGTGGTCAGCCACCCCATTCACGCGACCGAGCTGATTGACGCGCTGGCTGAGCAGGCCGGGCGCCGTGTCTCGGTGGTGCGCCAGCCACAGAGCGGCCGTCGCGCGTGGCTCGAGATGGCGCAGAAGGGGGCGGAGCTTTCGCTCATGCGCCGGCTTTCCGAGCAAGGCAGCCAGCAGGCTCGCACGCGCGCACTGGCCGAGACCATCGGCATCGATCTTGAAGATTTGGCCGCCCTGCGCGTCGAGTGCTTCGACATCAGCCACACCGCCGGCGAGGCGACGCAAGCCTCATGCGTGGTCTTTCACAGCCACGACATGCAGAACGGCGAATACCGCCGCTACAACATCCAGGACATCACCCCCGGCGACGACTACGCGGCCATGCGCCAAGTGCTCACGCGCCGCTATCAGAAGATCGTCGAGCAGGCAGGCGAAGGTGCGCCCAACATGCCGACCATCGTGCTGATCGACGGCGGCAAGGGTCAGGTGGAAGTCGCACGGCAGGTGTTTGAAGAGCTGGGGCTGGATATTGGCTTGCTCGTCGGCGTGGCCAAGGGGGAGGGCCGCAAGGTCGGCCTCGAAACGCTGGTCTTCGCCGACGGCCGCCCGTCGCTGGAACTCGGGCAGGGCAGCGCCGCGCTGATGCTGGTTGCGCAGATTCGTGACGAGGCGCACCGCTTCGCCATCACCGGCATGCGCGCCAAGCGGGCAAAGGCACGCAACACCTCGCGACTGGAAGAGATCGAAGGCATCGGTGCCAAGCGCCGGCAGCGGCTGCTGGCGCGCTTCGGCGGGCTGCGCGGCGTGATGGCCGCCAGCGTGGATGAACTCGCCACGGTCGAAGGCATCTCCCAGACGCTCGCCGAAGAAATCTACCGTCAGCTGCATTGATCGGCGACAATGCCCAATCTTGCCGCGCCGGGTTGGGCCCGCGCGGCAGTTGTCCTCTCGATTTGCCATGCCTTTCAACTTCCCGATCCTCCTGACCTGGCTGCGTGTGGCCATGATCCCGCTGGTGGTGGGCGTGTTCTACGTGCCGGACACCTGGATGGCGCTGCCCGCCAAAAACCTGACCGCCGCGGTGTTCTTCATCGTCGCGAGCCTGACGGACTGGTTCGACGGCTTCCTCGCACGTCGCTGGAATCAGACCTCCGCTTTTGGCGCGTTCCTGGACCCGGTGGCAGACAAGCTCATGGTGGCCGCTGCGCTGCTGGTGCTGCTGGCACTGGGCCGTGTGTCAGACGTCATCGCGCTCATCATCATCGGCCGCGAGATCACCATCTCGGCCCTGCGCGAGTGGATGGCACAGATCGGTGCGTCAAAGAGCGTAGCCGTCAATATGCTCGGCAAGCTGAAGACCACCTTCCAGATGATCGCGATTCCGCTGCTGCTGTTTCAGGACAGGCTGCTCGGCGTGATCGACGCGCAGGTGTGGGGCACGTGGCTGATCTACGTGGCGGCGGTGCTCACGCTGTGGTCGATGGCGTACTACATGAAGCTCGCCTGGCCGCAGATCCGTGAGCGCGCGAAATGAGCCTGCAAAAACTCTTGCGCAAAAGTGTTGACGAGCGCGATTCTTTTTTGCCATAATCTCTTTCTCGTTGCAGCGATGTGACGAAACGGTCTGGCAGCACAAAGGTAGTACGGCAGTGCTGGTAGCCAAAATGCGGGAATAGCTCAGTTGGTAGAGCGCAACCTTGCCAAGGTTGAGGTCGCGAGTTCGAGCCTCGTTTCCCGCTCCAGTTTGAAATGTGTGGCCGTGTTGAAGTGGTGGCGCGGCGGCATAACCGGTTACGCGGGAATAGCTCAGTTGGTAGAGCGCAACCTTGCCAAGGTTGAGGTCGCGAGTTCGAGCCTCGTTTCCCGCTCCAATCCCGAAGGGAAGCCTTGCTTCCCTTTTTCTTTATCGGCACGGCCCAGACGCAGTTCGCTACGAATTGCTACAATGCGGTGCTGAACCCTTGGCGGGGTAGCAAAGTGGTTATGCAGCGGCCTGCAAAGCCGTGTACGCCGGTTCGATTCCGGCCTCCGCCTCCAGAATGCAAAGCCAAAAGCCCCGACATGTTCGGGGCTTTTTGTTTGCCGCTCCCCAGCTGTCCTTTCTTCGGCCTCGTTCCTCCCTGGGTGAGGCTGCGGCCATCTATGTGGCGCTTGAATAGCCCCCGCATCTTGTTCTGTCGTAACAAAAAGTGATAGAACGACACCCATATCCGCGCCGAGCGTGCTTTTTACATTTGTTTTGAGTGCGGCGGGGCTGTGCTTCTAGGATGGCCTCGGTTCCAGCTAGCAGCTGGATCGCGCAGGAGAGGGTGGGGCTCGTACAACAATGTGCCGGCGCTAAGCCGATAACAACGACAGAGACCCATAACGGTGGCCGGGGCCGACAACGCGGCCAGGTCAGAAACGGGGAAAAGGGCAGTCCAGATGGCGATACGAATTGCCTCGGTGGAAGACAATCAGGCGCAATCGGAGTTGATCCGAGAAATCCTGACGTCGTCCGGATACGAATGCGAGAGTTTCAGTAGCGGGGATGCCTTCGTCAAAGCGCTGCGGGATCGCACGTTCGATCTGCTGTTGCTGGACTGGCAGTTGCCCGACATCAGCGGCATCCAGTTGGTGAGTTGGGTGCGGCAGACGGTCGGCCCGGCGCTGCCGGTGCTGTTCCTGACCAACCGCTCGCTGGAAGACGATGTGGTGCGCGGGCTGGCGGCCGGTGCGGATGATTACGTCATCAAGCCGGTGCGCCGCGCGGAGCTGGTCGCGCGCGTGGGTGCGTTGCTGCGCCGCGCCGCGCCGCGTACGGGCGAATCGGTGGAGCGCATTCACGTGGGGCCGTATGCGGTGGACCCGGTCGGGCGCGCACTGATGCTCCATGGCTCGCCGGTCGAGTTGTCGCCGCGCGAGTTTGATCTGGCGCTGTACCTGTTCCGCAATATCGGCAAGCTGGTGCCGCGCGAGCTGATCGAGCAGGCGGTCTGGGGGCGCAGCATCGGCCCGGATTCGCGCACGCTGGCGACGCATATTTCCAAGTTGCGGCTCAAGCTCGATCTCAATCAGAAGAATGGCGTGCGGCTGGTGTCGGTGTATTCGCATGGCTATCGACTCGAAACCATGCAGGAAGAGAGTGAAGCCAACTGACGCTACACCAAAGCCTCGGATGGGACGCGCCGCGTGTGTCGGCGCGTTCGTTATTTTTGCGGGCGCGTGGCAATGCGTCATGGCGCAGCCCTCGGGCGCCGATGGGGCGGAGTTCCTCTATCGCGTGCAGCAGGGCGACACGCTCATCAGCCTGGCCGACCGCTATATGGATAGCGTCGAAGGCTGGCGCCTGCTGCAGCAGCGCAACCACGTGGCTGACCCCTACCACCTGAAGCCTGGCTCGGTGCTGCGTATTCCGTTCGACCGCATTCCCGTGGTGCCGGCGACAGCGCAGGTGGTGTTTGCGCGGGATGCCACCACGGGCGGCAGCAAACCGCTGCAAGCCGGCATGAAGCTGGCTGAAGACGCACAGATCGATACCGGTGACAAAGGCGCCGTGACGCTCGCGTTTGATGACGGCACGCGGGTGACGGTGCCGCCGGGCAGCCATATCACGCTGTCACGCGTGCGTGCGTTTGCGCGCGCCGGGTTGATCGACGTGCGCATGCATGTGAAGCAGGGCGAAGCCGAATCGACGGTGTCGCCCAAAAAGCGCGGCGTGGGTCGTTACGAGATTTCGACGCCCGCGTTGGTGACAGGCGTGCGCGGAACGCGATTCCGCGTACAAGCCAGTGAATCGGGATCGACCAGTTCCGTGCTCGAAGGCGAGGTGGCCGCCAAGGCGGGCCATCAATCGCAGGCGGTGAAGGCGGGGTTTGGTGTGCAGGCCGCAGATGGCCGCATCAAGCGTGCGGCGTTGCCAGCCACACCCAAGCTCAATGCGATGCCGGAGCTGGTGCAGACGCCGTGCTGGCGGGCAACGTGGGAGCCGGTGAAGGGCGCGGTGTCCTACCGTGCCGCCGTGGCGCGCGATGCTGCGTTGACCGAACTGAGCGCCTATCAACTCAGCAAGACGCCCGGCGCAACGCTGTGCGGCGACGAGGACGGCGATTACACCCTGGTCGTACAGAGTGTCGATGCACTCGGGCTGACGAGCGTTTCGGCCACGCGGCCGTTTACCGTGCGCCTGCATCCGGAGGCGCCGTACACGATTCAGCCGGCACGCAGCAAGGCTTATCGCAGCGGCGATGTGGCTTTCGCCTGGGCGGAGGTTTCCGACGCGCGCAGCTATGACCTGGAAGTGGCCGATGCGCAGGCCTTTACGTCGCCGACTGTCCAGCAGCACGGACCGGATGTCCGCGTGATCAAACCGCTGGCCGCGGGTACGTGGTGGTGGCGCGTGCGCTCGGTGGCCGAAGATGGCAAGACGGGCCCTTGGAGCGATGCGCTGAACTTCCGGGTGGTCGACGTGCCACCAGATGCCGCGCCCCAGGCTTCTGTCGATGCTGCGGATGACGGCAAGCTGCACGCCCATTGGCCCGCGCTGGCGCCGGAGTTGTCGGCATCTGGCGCCCATACGCGCCTGCAGCTTGCTGCCGAACCCACCTTCGCCAAGCCCATCGCCGATATCGTCAGTGATGGCAATGAGGCGGTCATTCCGCAGCCGCCGGCCGGCGTGTATTACCTGCGCACGGGTGTGGACCTCGGTGATGCGGCGTCGGTGATCTATGCCAAGCCGCAGCGCATCGATGTCGGCAGCTTTGTCGGCGATTCATCGCGCAGCCCGGTGCAAAGCGGGGGCGGCAACCTCTTGCTCAATGACTGGTCCCGTTGATCCGGCGCCGGTGAGCCCGGCCGCGCCGCGATCGGCGCTGCGCTCGCTGGTGGAATGGGTCGTGTTGGTGGCGCTGGCTGCACTGCTGACGGTCGGTGCGGTGCGCTGGAGTGTGGTGGCGCGGTTGGATGCGGCGCTGTATGACGCCGTTGCCACGCTGCATGGACATGCGCCGCGTGACGACATCGTCATCGTGGCCATCGACGATCAAAGCCTTGACGCCGTGGGCCGCTGGCCCTGGCCTCGCAGCCGACTCGCTGAGCTGATTGCGCGAGTAGGACAAGCGCGGCCGCGCGGCATCGGCATCGATATTCTGCTGATCGAGCCCGATCTTGCCCACCCGGAAGGCGACCGAGCCCTGACGGCGGCCATCGCGCAGGCGGGGCATGTCATTTTGCCCGCACTGCCGGAGCGCACCGAGCAGGCGCGCGTCTATCACTATCCGTTCCTGGGTCTCGGTGCCGCGGTCGCACATATCAATGCGGCACCGGATGCGGACAGCGTCGTGCGCGGCGTCTATCTGGCCGAGGGGCCGCGTGAGCATGTGCTTGACCATCTAGCGATGCAGCTTGCCCGGCAGGCAGCGCGACCGCCGGTCTCCATGTTGGCCCCAGCGGATGCAGAAACCGATGCCGAGGGCTGGACGCGCCGCACGCCGATCCGTCTGAATTTTGCGGGCCCGGCCGGTACCTTCCGCCACGTGCCGGCGCTGGACGTACTCAACGGCCGCGTCGGCCCGGAAGCCTTTGCCGGCAAGCTGGTATTGATCGGGGCGACGGCGTCTGGCGTGTCGGATATTTTTGCGACGCCCACCTCGCGCACGATGAGCGGGGTGGAAGTGCTGGCCAACGCTACGCAGACGGTGCTCGACGGCAGCGCGATTCTGCCAGTGGCGCCTGAGCTGTTCTGGATCATGACGCTGCTGCCGTTGCTAATGGCGGCCTGGGCGGTGCGTTGGCTGACGCCGCGCATGGCCCTGGCGGTGTCGTTGGCCGGCGCGGTCTTGGTATTGCTTGGGGCCGTCTTCGCGTTGGTGGGGCTGCATCGCTGGCTGCCGCCGTTTGCTGCGATGGTGGGGCCGCTGGTCCTGTACCCGCTGTGGAGTTGGCGCCAGCAAGAGGCCGCGTTGCGCTTTTTGCGTGAGGAGATGCAGCACCTGGCGAGCGAGCCTGGCGTCCTGGCCGATGCACCGCTGGCCCGTACTGGCCGCACGCTGGGTGCCCACATGGATGCCGTCGCCTCGCTGACGGACAAGCTGCGCGGCCTGCGCCGCTTTCTGGCCGATGCGCTAGAGAGCCTCCCCGATGCCACCGTCATCTGTGCGCCCGATGGCGCAATCCTGCTGGCCAATGGCCGCAGTGCGGACCTTGCTGGCCAGTTGCACACATCGGGGCAGAATCGCGCCGCTGCGCTGCGTGACTTGCCCACGCTGCTAGCGCTCGCGTTTCCAGACCCTGCCGCCGGCCAACAGTACTGGGCGCGGTGGCAAGCCGAACCGGGCGTGACGCTGGAACCCATCGAACTGCGCACGCATGACGGCCGCTCGATGCTGATGCATGCCGCCGCCTTGCGCGATGACGCGGGCCAGCCCATCGACATCATCGTCAGCTTTGCTGACATCACGCCGGTGCGACAGGCCGAGCGCCACCGCGAAGAAGCCCTGCGCTTCATCTCGCACGACATGCGCTCGCCGCAGAGCGCCATCCTCGCGCTCATCGAGCTGCAGCGTGATACGTCTCGCGCGTTGGATCGGGAAGCGCTGCTGTCGCGAATCGAGCAGTTGTCTTCGCGCACGCTTGAGCTGGCCGACACCTTTATCGATCTGGCGCGCGCAGAATCGCAGGCGCTCAGGCTGCAGGATGTCGACTTGGTGGGGCTAGTGCTCGACGCTGCCGATGAGGTGTGGGCACTGGCGAATCGCCATCACGTGGAAGTGCGCGTGGTGGCTGACATTGAAGCGCCCGTGCGTGGTGATCCGCGCCTGCTGGTGCGGGCGTTGGTGAATCTGCTCAACAACGCTATCAAGTTCAGTGCCGAGGGTTCGGTCGTTGCCGTGTCGCTGGGCGAGGACGAGACGATGTTCACTGTGGCGGTCGCAGATCAGGGGGTTGGCATTGCACTGGCCGATCAGCCCCGGCTGTTCCAGCCGTTTCATCGCCTGCACGAAGGGACGGCCAATGCCCCAGCGGGCAGCGGGCTCGGGCTTGTGTTCGTGAAGACGGTGGTCGACCGTCACGGCGGGCGCATTGCCGTCCAAAGCGCGCCGGGCCTGGGTTCCACCTTTACCGTATTGCTGCCGCGCGCGCCGCAACACCGCGACGCCTGATCGCCGGGCACTGCGGCGCACTCCACTGTGGCGTTTGCCACATGCCCTTTTCAATCATTTGCATTCCGGGTCCCTGGCGGCCCTACATTGCATTGGTCGACCGGCACAACATACGCGGGCCACACGCCCGAACGAGAGATGGCGCCATCTGGGCGAGAACCGGCAGCACAGGCATAGCAACCGATGCATTACCGGCCACCCAGGCGCTACGTATGTTGAGCAAGACCGCAACCGATGTGCTGAGCGAATGCGATTACGAACGCATTCGCACGCAACTGCACCACGCCCTGCATGGCGACGGGAACCCATCGCGGGGTGTGCGCGTCTGGCAGGCCGGTCGGCTTTTATCCAAACCGTGTGCCGCAGACGAGGAGTGGGCCCATGCATACCATGACCATCACGCCTCGGTTTGATCGCGCGGCGCACGGGCATTCCAGACACCAAGCCATGAAAATCGGCCTGATCGACACACATATCAGCCGCCAGCAGGCGATTCATTCCGCGCTGCAGCCGTCGCGCTTTGAATGCGTTCCGCTGTTTCTTTCCCGCCAGGTGTTCGAAGCAATCGACGTGCATGGCATCAATCTGCTGATGGTGGGCGCGCACGCGCACGACGTGCCGGGCCTATCGCTGGTGCGCAGCGTGCGCGAGCGCGTTGGTGCCGGCATGGCCATCGTCTACCTGGGCGACGGACACGCCGACACCGAAACCGCCGACGCGCTCAACCATGGCGCTGACCTGTGCTTTCAGGGCGAGATTCGTCCGTCCGAGCTGCTTGCACGGCTTGATGCGCTGATCCGCCGCTTTGCGGTCAGCCGCGCGGTTCGCGTATCGGAAATCCAGCTGGGGCCGTACACGATTGATCGCCAGAACCGATCCATCCGCGTGCACGATACCGCCGTGCCAGTGCATGCTCGCGAGTTCGAACTGGCGCTGCTGCTGTTCGCCAACGCGGGTCGGGTGCTGTCACGCGCGGATATCGAACTGGCATTGTGGGGCCGCGAACTGAGCCCCTATTCGCGGACGCTCGATACGCATGTCTCGCGGCTGCGTAAGAAGCTGGCGCTGGGCGCCGCAAACGGCCTGCGCCTGCGGGCAATCTATGGGCAGGGCTTCTGCTTGGAGCGCGTTATGGAACGCGCGACCGCCTACTGACCTGACCGCGTTTTACGGCAATGAAAAGGCCCCGAATATCGGGGCCTTTTCATTGCTGAAGCAGACACCGAGGAAGGACCCAAAAGAAACGCCCTGATACTCAAAGCAGCAGCATCAGGGCGAAGTAGGCCGCAGCTCTCTCTTCTGCGGCCGGAGCGCACCCACGAGGGTAGGTACAGGCACAGATTACGTGGCTGGGAGTGGAGGAATGCAAACCTTTATCAACAGCTGTCTCGGAGGGAGCGAGGGCACAAGACACCTCCGGCCATAAGACATCGTACAACCGGGCGGGATTTCGGGTCCTGACCTTGGTTCAGGCCAAAGTTGACTGCATCAGCTTGCTAGCCGTCTCGTGCGCGTGGCGCAGGCGTTCCCGGCTGTTGGAGAGGTGCATGCGCATCGCCGCACGGGCGGCTTCCGGGTCCTTGCGCGCAATGGCTTCGAAGATGCTGTGGTGCTCGCGGTTGACCGTGGCGCGGAGCTCCGGGGCGTTCAGGTAGCCCACTTGTGCCAGGCTCATCCGCGTGCGGGGAATCAGCGTTTTGCCGAGCTGGGCGAGGGCGCCCACGAAGTGCTCATTGCCGGTCGCACGGGCGATGCTCAGGTGGAACTGCAGGTCGGAGGTCGCGCTGTCGTTGCCATCCGCCTGGTCTTGTTCGATGGCTTCGAGCGCGGCACGCAAGGTGTCGATCTCGTCCGCGGTAATGCGTTGCGCGGCCAACCCGGCGCATTCCGTTTCAATGGCCATGCGCAGTTCCAGCATGGACAGGATGTCGTGCAGCGTGGAAGCGTCGCCTAGCTGGATGCTGTTGTCGGCGCGCGGTGGCAACACAAAGCTACCGATGCCGTGGCGCGTTTCAATCAAACTCTTGGCCTGCAAGCGGGAGATGGCTTCGCGCACCACCGTGCGGCTGACGCCAAGCGCTTCCATGAGCGCGGATTCCGTCGGCAGCTTGTCGCCGGGGCGCAGCGATTCCGTCGCAATGCGCCCTTTGATGTGGTCCACCACCACGTCCGCCAGGCTTTGGGTACGGCGCACAAGCGTTGCGGGGGAGCTGCCGGACATGCGATCTCCGATCGTGGGGGGCTGGAATTTCGGGTTTACCAGGGCTGGCCCAGTAGGAATGCGTCAATTATATTCCCGTTCCATGTTGTACGACGACTGATGACATACGTGACGACCATGAATCACCTCTCTGCTGAAACGCGCACGCCCCGTATTACCCGCCTCCAAGTCATCCCGGTTGCCGGGCGCGACAGCATGCTGTTGAACCTGAGCGGTGCGCACGGCCCGTTCTTCACGCGCAACATCGCCATCCTGGAGGACTCCGAAGGCCACATCGGCGTGGGCGAAGTGCCGGGGGGCGAGGCGATTCGCAAGACCATCGAAGACGCGACACCGCTGGTTGTCGGACAACCGATCGGCGCCTACAACAATGTGCTGAACACCGTGCGCCATCAGTTTGCCGACCGTGATGCTGGTGGGCGTGGCCTGCAGACTTTCGATTTGCGCACCACGGTGCATGCCGTGACCGCGCTGGAAAGCGCATTGCTCGATTTGCTCGGCCAGCACCTGGGCGTGCCCGTGGCGGCGCTGCTGGGGCAGGGTCAACAACGTGCCAAGGTGCCGGTGCTGGGCTACCTGTTCTTCGTGGGCGATCGCAAACGCACCAACCTCGATTACGCCGACGGCAGCGACGCCACCGACGACTGGACCCGACTGCGTCATGAGGAAGCGCTCACGCCGGAAATGGTAGTGCGCTTGGCTAAGGCGGCGTATGCGCGCTACGGCTTCAAGGATTTCAAGCTCAAGGGCGGCGTGTTGAGCGGTGATGACGAGATGGTCGTGACCACCGCGCTGGCCGAGGCGTTTCCCGATGCTCGCGTCACGCTGGACCCGAACGGCGCGTGGTCGCTGGCGGAGGCTATCCGCCTGTGCCGCGACAAGCACGACGTGCTGGCCTACGCCGAAGACCCGTGCGGCGCCGAGGGCGGCTACTCCGGTCGCGAGGTGATGGCCGAATTCCGCCGCGCCACGGGCCTGCCGACCGCCACCAACATGATCGCCACCGACTGGCGCCAGATGGGGCATGCCATCCAACTGCACTCGGTCGATATTCCGCTGGCCGATCCGCACTTCTGGACGATGCAAGGCTCGGTGCGCGTGGCGCAGATGTGCGACGACTGGGGCCTGACCTGGGGCTCGCACTCTAACAACCACTTCGATATCTCGCTGGCGATGTTCACGCACGTGGCCGCAGCCGCGCCGGGCAACATCACCGCCATCGACACGCACTGGATTTGGCAAGACGGTCAGCGCTTGACGCGTGAGCCGTTCCAGATCGTTGGCGGCGAGATCGATGTGCCGGCCAAGCCGGGCCTGGGTGTGACGATCGACATGGAGCAGATCGAGAAGGCGCATGCACTGTACAAGCAGCACGGCCTGGGCGCGCGCGACGATGCGATTGCCATGGGCCAACTGATTCCCAACTGGAAGTTCGATAACAAGCGTCCCTGCATGGTGCGCTGAAGCTGTGTGATGTCTGGGCGGCCCGAGGCTGCCCATCAAAACTACAAAGATATTTGGAGACGAAACCGTGAAGACCATCAAGGGCTTGCGCTGGTGGATCATCGTGCTGGTGTGTCTGGGCACGATCATGAACTACCTGGCGCGCAACTCACTGGGCGTGCTGGCACCCACGCTCAAGCAAGAGCTGTCCATGACCACGCAGCAGTACGGCTACGTGGTGATGGCGTTTCAGTTCGGCTACACGCTCATGCAGCCGGTGTGCGGCTTCATTGTCGACTTGATCGGCTTGCGCATCGGCTTTGCACTGTTTGCTGTGTTGTGGTCGTTCGCCGGTGTGCTGCACGCGGGGGCAACGGGTTGGCTGTCGCTGGCGGGCTTTCGTACGTTCATGGGGTTGACGGAAGCCGCGGCCATTCCGTCCGGCATGAAGGCGGTGGCGGAGTGGTTTCCTGACAAGGAAAAATCCGTGGCCACGGGCTGGTTCAACGTGGGCACGTCGTTTGGGGCCATGCTGGCGCCGCCGCTGGTGCTGTTCCTGTCGATGCGGCATGGCTGGCAGTCCGCGTTTGTGGTGACGGGCGCGCTGGGTTTCTTCTGGGCGGCGCTGTGGTTTGCGTTTTATCGCTCGCCGCAGCAGCATCCTCGTCTGTCCAGTGAGGAGCTGAAGACTATTACCGACGGGCAATTGCGTTCGGCGGGCGACAAGCCGGCTGAGAAGCGCTCGATCGGCAAGATCATCGGTGCGCGCCGTTTCTGGGCGATTGCGCTGGCGCGTTTCTTTACGGAACCCGCGTGGCAGACCCTGAGCTTCTGGATTCCGCTGTACTTCTTCAAGGAGCGCGGCATGGACCTGAAGCAGATCGCCATGTTTGCGTGGCTGCCGTTCCTGGCGGCTGACTTGGGCGGGATGGCCGGTGGGTATCTGTCGCCGTTCCTGATGAAGTTTGGCAAGCTGCCGCTCATCTGGTCGCGCGTGGGCGGCGTGGTGATTGGCGCGTTGATGATGATCGGCCCGGCATGCGTGGGTTTGGTGGCGTCGCCGTACACGGCCATCGCGCTGTTCTGCGTGGGCGGCTTTGCGCACCAGATGATCTCGGTGTCGGTCAACACGCTCTCCGCAGACGTGTTTGACCCGCAGGAAGTCGGCACCGCCAATGGCTTTACTGGTATGTCTGGCTGGATTGGCGGCCTGGCCTTCACCGCTGTGGTGGGCGCTTTGGCCGACACGGTTGGCTACGGCCCGCTGTTCGGCCTGCTGGGTGCGTTTGACCTGATCGCTGCCGTGCTGCTGATCGTACTGATTCGCGGCCAGTCGGCGGAAGAGCGTGCTGCACGCAAGATGAATTTGTCTGCCTCAAATTGAGCTGAAAACGATGTCCATGTTGCATCCTCCCCGTTTTGAACTTCAAGCGCGCGAAGGCAACCGCCTGCGCTTGGCCAGCAGCGCAGGCGCTGCGATCGAACTCTTCGTGCTGGAGGAGGACATCGTTCGCGTACTGGTGCTGCCGCAGGGCGATCTGCGCGGCCCCGCCACGTGGTCGATCGCACCGGGCGGTGACGATACGCCGCTGGAAGGGCGTGACCGCCGTGACCTCCGCGGTTTCTCGCTGCCGGGGTTCGAAGTGCAATCCGATGCCGACACGCTGCGCATCGAAACGAGCAAGATCCGTTTGACGGTTGCTCTGGCCGGCGGCTTCTGCAACTGGGAAATCCGCCGTGCCGGGCAATGGCACGCCGTGCTGCACGATCGCGCCACGCAGGCCTATAACTTTGGCTACTGGGACGAGCAGGTCTACCACTACGTGCGCCGCGAACCGGGCGAGATGTACTTCGGCCTCGGCGAGCGCGCCGGCGACACGAACCGTGCGCACCAACGCTACGAGATGCGCAACATCGACGCGATGGGCTACAGCGCCCGCACGACCGATCCGCTGTACAAGCACATCCCGTTCTACGTGACGTGGCAGCCGGAGAACGCCACCGGCTTCGGGCTGTTCTACGACACGCTGTCGGATTGCAGCTTCGACATGGGCCGCGAGCTGGATAACTACCACGGCCTCTATCGCTACTTCGTGGCGCCGCATGGCGATCTGGATTACTACTTCATTGCGTCGCCCGACACGCCGCTCGATGCCACGCGCCGCTTCACGTGGATGACCGGCCGCCCGGCGTGGATGCCGAAGTGGGGCCTGGGCTATTCCGGCTCGACCATGACGTACACCGACGCACCGAACGCGCAGGAACAAATGGGCGAGTTCATCAAGGGCTGTCGTGAACACGACATCCTGTGTGATTCGTTCCACCTGTCGTCGGGCTACACCTCCATCGGGCCGAAGCGCTACGTCTTCAATTGGAACACGGACAAGTTTCCCGATGCGCGCGGCTTCGTTCAGAGCTATCTGGATGCTGGCATTCGCCTGTGCCCGAACATCAAGCCTTGCCTGCTGCAAGACCACCCGAAGTTTGCCGAGGCCAAGGAAGCCGGCCTGTTGATCTGCGACGACAAGGGCGAGCCGGCTTGGGTGCAGTTCTGGGATGAGGTGGGCGCGTATCTCGATTTCACCAACCCGAAAACGCTCGATTGGTGGAAGACGAACGTAAAGAGCGCATTGCTCGACTACGGCATGGCCTCCACCTGGAACGACAACAACGAGTTCGAAGTCTGGACGCCCAACGCGTTCGCGCATGGCTTCGGCAAGAAGGCACCGATCCGCGAGGCGAAGGTGCTGCACACCATGCTGATGATGCGTGCGTCGCGCGAGGCGCAACTGGAATACGCGCCGCAGCGTCGGCCGTTCCTCGTGTCGCGCTCGGGCGGCGTCGGCATGCAGCGCTATGTGCAGACGTGGTCGGGCGACAATTACACCTCGTGGGAAACGCTGCGCTACAACCTGAAGATGGGGTTGGGGCTGGCGCTGTCGGGCGTGTCGAACATTGGCCACGACATCGGCGGGTTTGCTGGCCCGGCCCCGTCGCCGGAATTGCTGGTGCGCTGGGTGGCGTTTGGCGTGTTCATGCCGCGCTTCTCCATCCACTCGTGGAACGATGACAAGACCGTCAACGAGCCGTGGATGTATCCGCAGGCCACCTCGCAGATTGCTTCGCTGATCAAGCTGCGCTATCGGTTGATTCCGTATCTATATGAGCTGCTGTGGCAGTCGACGCAGGCTTACGAGCCGGTGCTGCGTCCGACGTTTGCCGAGTTCCCCGCAGACCGCCGCTGCTATGAAGAGTGCGACGACTTTATGCTCGGCACGTCGCTGCTGGTGGCGCCGACGGTGGAAGAAGGGCAGACCGAACGCACGGTATATTTGCCGGCCGGCCAGCGCTGGGTGTCGTACTGGAGCGGCGAGGCGTTTGAAGGCGGGCAGACCGTGACCTTGCCCGCGCCGTGGGATCAACCAGCGATGCTGATCCGCGAGGGCGGTGTGATCGCCTTGAACGTTGCCGAGCAGCATTTCGACCAACGTGCTGATCAACGCGGCTTCCTGGTCGTGCCGATGGCAGGCGCCGGTGAGGCCCAGGGCGGCAGTATCGAAGACGATGGCGAAACGGAAGCCTGGCGCAATGGCGAGCACGGCCGCTGGAACGTGCGTGCCGTGTCGGATGCGCAAACCGTGGTGCTGAATGTGACGCGCGAAGGCCGGATGCCCACGCAAGCGGATACCATTGAAATTCATCTGCCGGCTGCGGAAACGCGGCAGTTGCAGACCCCGCAGGCCCGCGTTGTCGGGCAGGCTGTTTCGGGCGGATGGCGTCGGCTGACCTTGCAGTTGCAGCCGTAACCACACTGCCTACCTGTGCGCTTTGGCGGGGCGAGGAGAGCCCCGCTGCTGCGCGATTCCCCGGTGCTGGAGACCACCACAGAGAACGATGAAAGCTATGAAAACTGCACGAGCCAAGTTCACCATCAAGCCGGTTTGCGCGTGCGTCGCGCTGCTGTCCGCAGGACTGTCCATGCACGCATCGGCGCAAAGCACCGTGACGCTGTACGGCGTGGTCGACAACGCCATCGCCTATTCGAGCAACCAGGGTGGGCATTCCAACGTCTACATGAATTCCGGCGCGCTGGCCGCCAGCAAGTTCGGCCTGTATGGCACGGAAGACCTGGGCGGCGGTACCCAAGCGCTGTTCCGCCTGGAAAATGGCTTTGCAGCCGACACGGGCGCGCAAAGCAAGGCGAACTTCGTCTTCAATCGCCAGGCCTATGTTGGCCTGACCAACAAGGCCTACGGCCAGATCACGATGGGCCGTCAGTACACGCCGTACTTCCAGTACGTGGCCGCACTCGGGCCGACCAATGTGCTGACTGGCGCCGTCGGCGCGCACCCGGGTGATATCGACGCGATGGACACCACGCTGCGCGTGCCGAATTCGATCACCTATACGACGCCCACGTTCGGTGGTTTCCAGGGCGGCCTGCAATACGGCATGGGCGAGCAGGCGGGCAGCATGTCCAACGGCAGTGCCTTCAGCGCGGCGCTGCGTTATGACTATCAAGCGTTTGCGTGGTCGGCCGGCTATATCCGCCTGAAGAACGTTCCGACCTTCCAGAGCAACAGCGGTGACTTCGCCAACAACGCCCCCATCAACAAGGGCTACGCAACGGCCGACAGCGCGCAGATCATCGGTACCGCAGCCCGTTACACCGTGGGCAACCTGATGATGGGGTTGAACTACTCCAACGTGCAGTACAAGCCGGGCGCGACGTCGCCGGCAGGGTTTGCGCAGACGGCGAGCTTCAACACGTTCGGTGCCATTGCCACCTACGCGCTCACGCCCGCGCTGACCGTGGCGGCCGGCTACAGCTACACCGCCGAGAACAAGCGCAACGGTGTCGACCAGGCGGCGCGCTATCACCAGTTCACGATGGAGCAGGTGTATTCGTTCTCCAAGCGCACGGCGCTCTATGCGATTGAGGCCTATCAGAAGGCGAGCGGCCAGACGCTGAGTTCGACGGGCGGCATCGTCAATGCCGTGGCGTCGGTGGGCGACTCGCAGAACGGCACACCGTCGAACGGCCCGAGCCAGTTTGTCGGCATGGTCGGCATTCGCCACTTCTTCTGATGACGTCGGCAGCGTGGCTGGCGCCTGGCCCAGTGCACACGCTGCGCGCCGGCGCGCTGACGATGGATGTCGCGCCGGCCGCGGGTGGCCGCATTGCCTCGCTGGCTTCGGCCAGCGAGGATGGTCACCGCATCGACTGGCTGGCGCCGATGTCCGAGGCGTGCCTGCGTGACGGCTTCGACGGTCTGGCATGGCCAAAGACGGGCTGCTATCCGTTGCTGCCGTTCTCCAACCGTATCCGCGATGGCCGCTTTCAGTGGGGCGGGCGTGAGGTCCGTCTCGCGCCGCACCCTGGCCAGCCGCACGCCATGCATGGTTTGGCGCATGCGCGTGCGTGGACGGTCGAGCAGCTCACTGCGTCGTCGATCGTGCTCGGCCTGCGCTACACGCCGCAGGCCGACAACTGGCCTTGGCCATTCACGGCCGCGCAGACGCTGGTGCTCAGCCCTGGAGGTCTGGAGGCCGTCATGACGCTGCGCAATGATGGCGATAGCGACATGCCCGCTGGCGGCGGTTTCCACCCGTACTTCACGCGCACGCCGGGCATGCGTGTGCAGTTCGACGCCGCAACGATGTGGCCCACCGATGCCGACGAAGTCGCCATCCGCCGGGAGCCCATCACAGCACGCGAGGATTTCCGCCATGCACGCGTGCTGCCCAACACCGGCCTGAGCGTTTACTACAGCGACTGGCGCCAGCAAGCCGTCGTGTCATACGAAGGCGGCGCCACACTGACGCTGAGCGCAAGCGATCCGCTCGATCATTTCATTCTGCATGCCCCGCAAGGGCAGCCGTATGTCTGCCTGGAGCCGATTTCGCACGTGGCCGATGCCATCAATCTGGCCGAGCAGGGCTGGGAGGGGACGGGCCTGCGCGTGCTCGAGCCCGGCGAAACACTCAGTCTGAGGATGCGCTTACGCATCCACTTTGACAATTGAAAGAAAACGTCTCCATTGAAACGGCCCGGATTATTCGGGCCGTTTTGTTTTGTGTGAGAAAAATTGAGGGTGGCGACGATTATGATTGAATTTATGTACGGCGTTGCATGTGTCGCGATTTACATTGAAGTGAGATAAAAGTACATCGAATTTGCGATCGGTCGTTCGCTTGGGAATAATGCCGAGGAAACCAACCGCGACGTTCCAGTCTGCAACAATCAACCGAGAGCCCAACTGATCGAGTTGGTGAATCGGGCTGAGTGCGTCGTATGCCGTACGCAGTCTTTCTGGATTGGTATTGCCATGCAGTCCTTTAGTCTTGCGCCCCTTGCCATCGACCCGTATCGATGGTGGTCCGCCTGTGGCGGGCCGGCCTGGCTCGCTGGCCTCAATATCGGCGGGTCGGGTGACCCCCTTCATCATCCCAGGACGCTGCGTCGACGGCGTTCTTAGTGCGCATCAAACGTTTGCCGTAGCGTTCAGCTAGCGGCGCCGACATCCAACCCATTCAGCATTTTTGAATCGATGCTTTAGCGTCGCGTGGATGCGTTCGCCCATCGCAAACTGCAATACCTTCGGTGGGTTTGAAAATAGGAAAAGGGATGCCCAGATCATGCCAATCAAGTGGCGTGGGAGATGGTGTTTCTTACAAAAACAAAATTGGGGGATTCAATTGAGATATTCATGGAGAGTGCAGGATGACTAATCCCGTGGTAATCGGCCAGGCATTTACGGTATTCAACTCCGATGGCTCGGAATTCGGGCGAGGGTGCTTCAGTTATCACGGCACGCCGGGCGCCGTCACGCTGGAGCACCCAGGTCCAGGCCCCACCAAGATCGAGAACTTCTGGTACCACGATTCTGTTGTTGGCACGCTGGGTCTGCTTGATCTGGATACGCTGGAGTTCAGCACGGAGGGCTCGACGCGTTTCTCTTTCGCGGCGGCGCGTGCGGGCGAGGTTGGCATTACCACGATAGCGGCGTCCAAAGAGTCTGCCGGCACGGTATCGGTCCATCGGGGCGTGGACGGAGACTATGCCAACCAGGGTCGCACCGTTGGCTTCCCGCGTGAAAACATCGTGCCAGAAGGCGAGTTGATCGTGCCTGCGGTGGACCTAGTGGTGCTGATCGACACCAGCTATTCGATGATGGACGAGGCGCAATACCTGAGCCAGGCCGTCAGCAAAGCCATTGAAACCGCCGAGAGCACTTGCCCCTCCGACTTGCGCGTGACCTATCTGGGCGTCGAAGGCTGGTTTACCGATACGAAGTTCGATCAGACTGCGCGCAAGTATCTGACCACCCAAGGCACGGTCAAAGGAAAAGAGAGTGAACTCCTGATGCGCACGAAGGAGCAGGTGGAGAAAGCCGGGTTGTTCCAAGGCTCGCAGCGCGAGGATGGCGGGCGCGCAATTCAGGACGTGGTGCGCTTCCACGATTGGAGGTCGGACGCACTGAGGGCGATCTTCTACCTCACCGATGAAGCGTTGGATGGCGGTAGCGGATTGAAACCAGAAGAGGCGGTGGACGCGGGGGACATTGCCGTAGCGAATGACGCCATTCGGGCCGCGAAGGAAGCGGGTGTCCGTCTTCATACCTATATGGGTAAGACCTGGCTCAGGAAAGAGGGTGCCGAAAAGCTTCGCGCGGAGCTTGCGCGCGTCGCACAGGAAACCGGCGGTCAAGCCTTTGCCTACGCCGGGTCGGATGCCTACACCAGCGGCAGTGGTCCGGCCAAAGAAAACGACGTCAAGAACCTGAGCGCCGACGATCCGAAGACGCTGGCAGATTTCCAGAGCATGCTGCAAAAGGTCATCTGCGGCAGCCGCGCGCCCGCGCCGGAACCGGTGGTGGAAGAGCGCGAAGAGCTGATCGTGCCGAAAGTGGACTTGGTGATCGGCATCGACACCAGCGCGTCGATGAAGGATGAAGCGCAGGAGTTGAGCGATGCCGTGAGCGCTGCAATCGACGCGGCCAGCAAGCACTGCCCGTCCGACTTGCGCGTGGTCTATCTCGGGCTCGAAGGCACGTTCAAGGGCACCAAGTTTGACAAGACGGCGCGCGACTACCTCGTCAAGACGGTGGGCGTGAACGCCGCCAAGCTGCGGCAGCGCCCGCGCGGCAGCGTGATCGAAGGCGGTGCGCAGGAAGACGGCGCGCGCCTGATCGAAGACATTGCCACACTGTTCGACTGGCGGCCCGAGGCCCGTCGCGCAATGCTCTATCTCAGCGACGAAGGCATGGAAGGCGGTGGCCGCGTCGACGAAGAAGATATTGCTGCCGCCACCCAGGCCATCGCCGTGGCTCAGCGCAACAACATGCGCGTGCATACCTATCTGGGCGATGTCGCCTACAAGAAATCCGACCAGGAGAAGCTGGCCGCCGAGTTTGCGCGCGTGGCCAAGGAAACCGGCGGGCAGGCCTTTACCAAGGCCTCCGCGTTGTCGGGCTTGAAGGACGTGCTGGAAAAGGTGATCTGCGGCAGCAAGCAGAAATACACCATCACCACGCCGTGCTGCGCGTGCTGTCAGGAGCTGGTGACCGGCTTCAAGGCGCCCGCAGCCACCCCCAACGCAGCGAAGTGATCCACTTGCCCGCAGGCCGTGGGGCGTGCGGGCTTTCCATCGAATCAATCTAGGAGTCATTTGATATGGCCGATACAAATGCGGGCGGTTCGTCCGTTCCTGCGGTGGACCTCGTTGTGGTGATCGATACCAGCGCCTCCATGCGCGATGAAGCCGTCGCCCTGAGCGAGGCGGTGAGTGGTGCCATTGCGGCTGCCAAGGACCATTGCCCATCGGACCTGCGGGTGGAATACCTTGGCGTGGAAGGTACGTTTGGCAAGACGAAGTTCACGACCAGCGTGCGCAAGTACCTGACAGGCAAGGCCAAGGTGGACCCGGCCAAGCTCAAGGGCCGGCTCAAGGGCACGGTGGCCGAGGGCGGCGCGCAGGAAGACGGCGCACTCGCCATCGAAGACGTCACGAACCACTTCGATTGGCGGCAAGGTGCCAAGAAAGCCATTCTTTATCTCACCGATGAAGCGCTATATGGCGGTGGCCTGGTCGATCAGGACGATGTCAAAGCCGCCACCGACGCAATCGAGACTGCGAAGGCGGGCGAGGTGCGCGTGCATACATACCTCGGCACCAGCAGCGCAAAGGCTGCGGAGCGCAAGAAGCTGGCATCGGAGCTTGCACGTGTGTCGAGCGAAACGGGCGGTCAAGCCTTTACCGACAAGGATGCGCTCGGCGGTTTTCAGGCGTTGTTGGAGAAGGTGATCTGCGGCAGCCGCACGACGCCCGGCAGCAAAGACGACGTACCGTGCGAAGACTGCGGCAAGCCCGAAGCCCCGGTGAAGGAGGACCCGCCGGCGCAGAAGGAACCGCCGCGCGTGGTGAACGACGACCTGTACGCGATCGTGCTCATCGACCGGGTCGGTTGGCACGCTAACAATGCTGCCGACAACTGCGATATCTACGTCCACGATGCCAGGACGGGCCAGATCAAGCGGAAGATCGACAACGGGCAGGCCATGGGGCAGAGCAACGCCATCACATCCGATGGCTGGAGCTACTACATCTGGAACCTCACCACTGTCTGGCGAGAGAAAGCCGGCAGACAGCAGAAGCTGGCGTCGCTTTCTCTCAACATGGGTTATTCAACCGACGGCTTCGCTTTCCGCAAAGACGACCGGGGTTTCATTCTGCATATGAAGAACCCGCAGATCGCGCATTTCCAGCACGACCCGAACACAACCAACATCGGCATTCAGCGACTGACCGTTCGGCATCAAGGCGGCGGGCCTGCGCTTCTGGGTAGCAACGAGAATCAATGGACGACCGACCTCGCCTTCGACGGAGACGATCGAGCCTACTTCCTCGGATATCACGGAGACATCTGGGTGGTGGACGACACGCGCTCGCTCACCAACTGGACGGCGCGCCACATGTGCCGTGTTGGCTCCCTGCCGTTGCCGGGGCATGCCCGCTACCTCGGCATCGCGTTTGATGCGCAAGGCACGGTGTACCTGTCCGGCGGGGTGACGGAGACCCCGCAGCCAGTGAGGGTTGGAGGACTGTTTTCACGCCAGTTCGAACGATGGTCGCGACGCTTCATCGCCAAGTTCCCGATGGGCTCCCCCGGCAAGTTGCAGCTCGTCTATGACGGCGGCGCCAGGTCGGGCTCCTACGGCGATCTGGCATCGCAGGCATTCCCGAAATTCGCCAAGGTGTGATCGGGCCATCCATCGAGCATTTCTTTCGAACCTATTAGGAGGCAGAGCATGGCCGACACAAAAGCAGGCGCTTCGTCCATCCCGGCGGTGGACCTAGTGGTGGTGATTGATAGCAGCGCGTCCATGCGCGATGAAGCGGTGGACCTGAGCAAAGCGGTGAGCAGTGCCATCGAGGCGGCCAAGGTGAGTTGCCCGTCGGACTTGCGGGTGGAATACCTTGGTGTGGAAGGCACCTTCTCCGACACGAAGTTCACGACCACCGTGCGCAAGTACCTGACGGACAGGGCCAAGGCTGACCCGGCCAAGCTCAAGGGCCGGCTCAAGGGCAAGGTGGGCGATGGGGGCGCACAGGAAGACGGCGCGCTGGCCATCGAAGACGTGACGAACCACTTCGATTGGCGGCAAGGTGCCAAGAAAGCCATTCTTTATCTCACCGATGAAGCGCTGTATGGCGGTGGCCTGGTCGATCAGGAGGACATCGACGCTGCCACCGCCGCAATCAAGACTGCAAAGGCCGGTGAGGTGCGCGTACATACGTACCTCGGCACCAGCAAAGTGAAGGCTGCGGAGCGCAAGAAGCTCGAGTCCGAACTTGCACGTGTATCGAATGAAACGGGCGGTAAAGCCTTTACCGCCAAGGATGCGCTCAACGGCTTTCAGAAGTTATTGGAGGAGGTGATCTGCGGCAGCCGCACCACGCCCGGCAGCGCCGAGGATGTGCCTTGCGAAGACTGCGGCAAGCCCGAAGTTCCACCCAAAAAGGAATCGCCAGCTGCGCCGCCTCCTGAAAAGGAACACGTTGAGGCGGCCGCCACCGAGTTGTACGCGATCGTCATGGTCGACAACCGGTATCAATGGAAAGGCAACAGCGATGACAACGGCGACATCCATCTGCACGACGCCCTGACTGGCAAATGGAGGCACAAGCTCGTCAATAACCAAGCCGCCATTGGGCAAAGCAACGGCATTACATCGGATGGCTGGCACTACTTCGTCTGGAACATGACCCAAATCTATCGGAGGAGGATTACAGACGAGAAGGCGCAGCGGCTGTCAGCCTTGGATAAGTTGGGTGGATGGCCGTCGATCGATTCGATGACATTCCGGAAGGACGACACGGCATTTGCGTTCTATGCACAAAAGCCGGAGGTCATTCATTTCAAACATGATCCGTCGGCCGCGCCGCAGTTTCAGCGCAAGCGCTTGGTCATCAAACCGGCTCCCGGCACGCGGCCGGTGCCGTTTGGGTCGCAGCGGTCAAGCTGGGTCACCGATGTTGCCTTTGATGGTGACGATCGTGCTTACTTGATTGGCAACGAAGGTGCCATCTGGATCGTAGACGACACGCGTTCCGAGACCGAATGGATCGCGCGGCTTCTATGCACGGCACCGGGGTTGCCCGGAGGTGACGCGCATTACACCGGTATCGCCTTTGGCCCCGATGGCGGGGTGTTCCTCTGCGGTGGGCTGGTCGAAAGCCGCGTGTCGTGCCGACGCTTCATTACACGACTTGAGTTGAACAAGCCGGCTTCAATGGAGTTGGTTTACGACGGTGGCCCCAGATCCGGTAGTTACGCCAACCTGTCTTCCCGGGCGTTTCCGAAGATCAGCAAGGTGTGACGAAGTGGCGTCGTGCGCCGCATCTGCGGTGCCGACAGATGTCTGTGATCGAACTGGCTGGCGCGTCGCAACGTGCCGCCATAGCAAGGAGGTATCGCATGAGCACCACCACATACCTGAGCGCACAGGAGGCCGCCAAGGCCATGCTTGCTGCCCTCGTGCACCAGAAAGGCAAAGACGGCGCCCAGAAAACGCGTCTGGCGGACAGCGCCTCGCAATGGATGCGCGACACGGTTCGCAAGATCCACGACGCGCGCGAGTTTGATGATCCGGATGACTTCAAGTACGACGCCATCGACTATTACCTCGGCGCGTTGACAGACTCCGAAGAATCCGAGTGGGACGCGTTCGACATCGACGCCGTAGCCGATTCGTTTGGCGACGATGGTTCCTACAGGTGGCTATGCACCTCGTCCTATCGTTTGAGTTATCTGGACGAGGTTCGGAAAGACGCACGCACCATGCTCAGCGCGCTCGATCGTGCCCAACTGCTGGAGCACCGCGAGATATTCAAGCTGCTGGTGTCTGCGTTGCGAGCTGAGGTCGAGAGCAAACCTGTCGCCAAGGCATCTGCAAAAGCGCCCGCAGCCAAGCGCACCACGAAGAAAACGAAGGCATCTGCCGTGGCGTAGGGGGACCTTCCGCAAGGGCGCTCCCGGGCGGGGGCGCTCGACATCCGGCCAACGGCCATCGCAGTTTTCTGTCCGAAGTTCATGAATCGCATTGCAGTCACCGTTCTCTTGAACCTTCTTATTGCGAGCACCAGCCATGGCGCCTCCGTCGCAGCTTATGGCGACAGCTCCATCAACGCTGGCGAAGTCATTGCCGATTTGATTTCCACCGATTTCAGCCAAGTGCTGGACACATCCGGCCTGGTGGTCGTCGTGCAATACGATTCAACGATGCTCGGCGCCGATCGTGTTTGTCACGCCATCACCGGCCTGAGCCGCCGCCCCGAGCCCGACGTGACCGCACAGGTGCCCGCATTCCGGGCAACGCACACCACGCTTATGCGAAACGTCTCCGCGGAAGATGGGGCGTCGCAGCGCACATGCATGGTCGAAGCGGTGCGAGGCGCCGTGAAGACGTTGACCGGCATCCCGATCGACGTGCTGTTGCGCGGGAGCAAGGCGTCGGTGTCTGACCGGGCGCCCAGGCAGCAGAGCAAACCGGCGCTCGTGATTTGATGGGAGGAGTGGGGTGGCTAGATGTATGCCGCCCGCTAACGAGTTTTGCTGTGCGCAAAAAGCAAAAAGCCCAGTCGGTGAGGACTGGGCTTTCTACGCGAGTTCTGGTGGGGCGTGAGTGACTCGAACACTCGACCTACGGATTAAGAGTCCGCTGCTCTACCAACTGAGCTAACGCCCCGCGAAGAAATGAGACTATATCAACCTTTTTCAGATCGCGCTAGTCCCTCGTGCAATTTTTTTCGAGTCGCGCGCATGGACGTGTAGCGCATTGATGAATTGGGCGACGCCGTGTGTCGGATGTTTGTCGCGGTGGCGCACGATGAGCAGCGGTCGGGCGATGCGGGGCAGGCCGCTGTTCACCTCCACCAAGCGGCCGTCGCGCAACGCATCGGCCACCACGTGGCGCGACAGGCAACTGATGCCGTAGCCCGCAGCCACCGTGCGCTGGATGGCTTCGGAGTGGCCGAGCTCCAGCGCTACGTGCAGGGGCCCAACCACCGAGGCGATACGGCTGTCGACAAGCTCACGCGTGCCCGAGCCCGGCTCGCGCATCAGCCAACCGGCTTCGCGCAGCGCAGCGTGCGAGACGGGGGTTCCAGCCTGCGTGAGCGGGTGCCCTGGGGCGGCCACGATCACCATTTCATCGTCGAGCCACGTTTCGATTTCCAGCGCCTCGCCGCGACAGGTGCCCTCGATCAGGCCGATATCCACCTCGAAGCGCTGCACGGCGTCGACCACATCCTGCGTATTGCCGATCAGCACGTCGAGCTGGCTGCCAGGCGCGATCTGCTGCTGAAAGCTCGCGAGCAGGGCGGGCAATACGTAGTTGCCGATCGTGCTGCTGGCGGCGAGCTTGAGCCGCACGCTGGCGTGTTGCGTAGCGTGTTCGAGCGCATCGGCGTGGTCGAGCAGCGCCTGCGCCTGCGGCAGCAATTGGCGGCCGAGCGCATTCAGATGCAGACGGCGCGCGTGCCGGTCGAACAGCGGATGCCCGAGCGTGGTTTCCAACTCCGCCAATGCGGCACTCACCGCCGACTGCGACAAGCCGAGTTGCTCGCCGGCAGCGGAGGTCGTCTCGCACCGGGCGATGGCCGAAAACGTGGCCCATTGACGCAGGGTAACGCGCGGGGCTTTGTTATCCATAAAACTGGTTGTTATTATAAAAATTACCTGTTTTACATGTTATCACACGCTGCATATTGTTATGCGTATAGCGAATAAGCAAGGCGGATGTGATGACAATTGCACAGAAACAGCTGGCACCCCAAGGCATCGCCCCGTGGTTCGATGGTCGCGCGTTGGTGGGTATCGGCGTGCTGTTCGGATGCGCGGGGGTGGCGGTTGTGCTGGGTGGGATGGCGTGGACGGGCCGGCTGGGTTTGAGCGCGCTCACGTTGGCCATCTTGCTGGGGATGGCCGTGGGGCACGTGCCGGGGCATCAGCGCTGGCTAACGCCAAGTGCCATCCAGTTTGCGCGCCACACGTTGCTGCGCGCCGGGGTGGTCCTCTACGGGGCGCGGCTGACGCTGACGCAGATCCACGACCTCGGCGCTTCGGGCGTGGCGATCCCCTTGGTGGTGTTGGCGCTGACCATGGCGGCCGGTTCGTGGATCGGTACGCGTTGGTTTGGCCTTGCTCGCACGCAGGCGATGCTGGTGGCGGCTGGCAGTGCCGTGTGTGGTGCGGCTGCAGTGTTGGCCGTGGCCCCGGTTGTCAGGGCGCAGCCGCGCGAAACCGCTGTGGCGATTGCCAGTGTGGTGCTGTTCGGCACGGTGGGCATCTTCCTGTATCCGTGGCTGTATGGGCTGCTGCCGCATGCCGGCATGGCCATCGCGCCGGAGCACTTTGGCGTCTATATCGGCTCGACCGTGCATGAGGTTGCGCAAGTCATCGCGGCAGCGCGGCCGCTGGGCGATGACGCGACGAATGCGGCCGTGGTGAGCAAGATGGTGCGCGTGCTGGCGTTGGCCCCGCTGCTGGTGGTGCTGGCATGCACGACGCCGGCCGAGGGCAGCGGGCCGGTCAGTGAGTCCCGCCCGTCGCGTAAGGCTGCGCTGCGCAAAGCCGCCGGTCACGCCTGGAAAGCCATGCCGTGGTTCGCTGTCGGGCTGCTGGGCGTGACGCTGCTGAACTCGGCAGGTGCCATTCCTGCCGCATGGCACCCCCCCATCGACGCCATCGACACCGCCATGCTGGCTTGCGCGATGTTCGCCATCGGCACGCAGACGCATGTGCTGATGCTGCTGAAGTCTGGCGTGCGGCCGCTGCTGTGTGCGGCCGTGCTGTGGGTGGGGCTAGTGGCGGGCGGCGCGCTCATCAATGTGGGTGTGCGCTGGCTGCTGGGGTGACCGTGCGTGCGCTGCATACGTGCAGCGACGGCAAATTCTCTTGGAAGACGAGCAAGTCGCTTGGTGGCACGCGGGGCTGATGTTTTTCGAAGATGCGACCTAGTATGAAAGCCTCCCGGAGAAACGGAGGCTCACCATGCCGCAGCATCCCGTGGTTTCAAGAGACGAATGGCTCATCAAGCGTCGGGCACTGCTGGCCCGCGAGAAGGAAGCGATCCACCTGCGCGACGCCATCAATGCGGAGCGCCAGGCGTTGCCGTGGGTGAAGGTCGATACGCAATACGTGTTCGATACGCCCGAAGGCAAAAAGACCCTCGCTGAGTTGTTCGCCGGGCGCAGCCAGCTGATGGTCTATCACTTCATGCTCGGGCCCGATTGGGAGGCTGGATGCCCTGGGTGCTCGTTCCTCTCCGACCATGTCGATGGAATGCTTCCGCATCTAAACCATCATGACGTGACATTCACCGCAGTCTCCCGCGCGTCGATGGATAAGATCGCGGCTTACAAGAAACGCATGGGGTGGCGGTTCCCGTGGGTGTCATCGTTTGGCACAACCTTCAACCATGACTATCGCGTGAGCTTCACGCCCGAAGAACTGGCCAGCGGCTCGGTCGACTACAACTACACCGCCACGCCGCGCGAGCAGGCGCACGACGAGTTGCCCGGCATGAGTGCCTTCTATAAGGATGAGGACGGCAACATCTTCCATACGTATTCAACGTATGCGCGTGGGTTGGAAGACATGGTTGGCACGCTGCTCTTGCTTGATCGCGCGCCGCTGGGCCGCAACGAGACCGGCCCCATGTCATGGGTGCGCCGTCACGACGAATACGAAGACACACCGAAACCGCACGCGTGCTGCACGTCGTAAGACAGAGGGGAGGAGAAGGCGGGAAAGGGATTGGTGCCCGGAGCCGGGATCGAACCGGCACGCGCCGATTAGGGCGCAGCGGATTTTAAGTCACAATGCATCTCTAGCACTGACGCGGTGTTCTGGAAGAAAACTGAATTAATGGGACAAATCCGGGACACCCCTTGACAAGGGCAGGGAGAAATTTTGGCAACGATCACGAAGCGCGGGGATCTGCAGTGGCAGGCAAAGATTCGACGCAAGGGCTATCCACCGCAGTCCCGCACGTTCGCGGCAAAGGCAGATGCGGAGGCTTGGGCCAGGGATGTCGAGCGCGAGATGGATCGCGGCATCTTCTTGGATCGGTCTGAGGCCGAAGCGACCACGCTGCGCGACGCCTTGGGGCGCTACAGCCGCGAGGTTACGCCGAGAAAGAAGGGGGCCAGAGCAGAGCTCAGCCGCATCAAACGTTGGCAGGAGCGCCCGCTGGCCAGTTGCTCGCTGGCGAGGATTCGAGGCAAGGATCTCGCCAAGTTCCGCGATGATCGACGCGCCGAGGGCAAGGCCGAGAACACCATTCGGCTGGACCTTGCGCTACTTTCCGCCCTCTATGAGACGGCCCGCAGAGATTGGGGCATGGAGGGGCTTGCGAATCCGGTGAGGATGATTAAGGCCCCCGGCGGCAGCAACAAGCGTGAGCGGAGGCTGCTGCCAGACGAGGAAGCATGGCTGCTGACCGGCATCGAAGTGGTCATGCCACGGACTGCCAACATGCGAGCACTGATTCGTTTGGCGCTGGAGACTGGAATGCGTCAGTCCGAGCTTCTCAAGATGGAGTGGGAGGACGTGGATTCGAAGCGCAAGTTTATCCGCCTAGCCGACACGAAGTCAGGAGATCCTCGCGATGTCCCCTTGTCGCCTGTGGCGCTGGACGTGTTGCACGGCTTAGCCCGTCCAATCGCTGGGGGAAGAGTTTTTGAGGTCAGCCAGGACCGGCTCATCCGGGCATTCAACCAGGCCTGCAAGAAGGGGCGCGAACTTTACGAACAGCAGAGCGGGAAAGCGCCTGCCGTCGGCTGGCTCCAGAGCCTCAGATTTCACGATTTGCGGCATGAGGCTGCAAGCAGATGGGCTGCCGTGCTCGCCGCTCAGGAGCTGGCAAAGATGTTCGGCTGGCGTACCTTGCAGATGGCATTGCGGTACTACCACCCGACGGGCGAAAGTCTCGCCGAGAAGTTAGCCAAGTCGCAACAGGCCGCGTGATGGTGCCCGGAACGGGAATCGAACCCGTACCCCTTGCGGGCGCGAATTTTAAGTCCGCTACGTCTACCAATTTCGTCATCCGGGCAAGCTCTCTAGTTTACCGCGCCGCGATATGCAGTGCACCTCATTTTCTCGCAGCGGAGGAAATGAATATGCCTCGACCCCTAGCTCTCCTTGTACTGACGCGGCTCTTCATGTGGACAGCCGCTGCGCGGCGCGTGTGGATAACCTGATGTGCAGGCTGATGGACAACCCTGTGGGTTGCCCACGACCCTGCCCACGAGGTTGTCCACACTTGCCCACACTGCGTGCCTTGCCTGACCGGCGATGTATGTGCGTGCCCCCAAGAAAGGCAAACCTGAAAAATGATCTTGTTCCTCGACTTCGATGGTGTTCTTCACCCGTCGCAGGCCTACATGGGGCGGCATGGCCCCGACTTGGCTGGGGAAGGCTCGTTGTTCATGTGGGCGGACTTGCTGGCCGAAGAGCTTACCGACTATCCCCGTGTGCAGATTGTCTTGAGCACGAGCTGGGCGAGGCATCTGCCGTACATGCAAGTGCGCGGCTATCTGCCGCCGGACCTACGCGACCGCGTCATCGGCTCGACTTGGCACCGCATTCGCACAGAACCCGCCTATAGAGATGGCTTCCAGTTCTCGTACTGGCAAACCGCGAGCCGCTACCAGCAAGTGCGGCGATGGGTCGACCTATACCGCGTCACGCGATGGCTTGCCATCGACGACGACATCGTCGAGTGGGCCGATGCCGATCGATGCCACCTGGTGGTTACCGATGGCCAACTGGGGCTCTCGGACGTGAGCGTGCAGCAAGAGCTGCGGAGCAAGCTTGAAAAGTTCAACGTCGGCATTTCGCCGCGCGCAAGTGACTGATTTAGTGGATTGTTCTACTAGAACATCGCCGACACGATTATTTGCAAACGCATTGGCACTCAAAAAATCAACTCATAAACTCAACTCACCGGATGCGAGACTCAAGATGATCGTGCTTGTGGCAGCAGAAAAAGGTGGCGTCGGCAAATCGACGATAGCGAGCAATCTGGCGGTCTACCTGGCCCACAAGGAGGTGGACGTGGTCCTGTTGGACACGGACGAGCAAGCAACTTGCGCGCGCTTCGTCGAGCGGAGGGATGACAGCCTGTTGATTTGCACCGAATCCTGACCCACCCGAGGTAGGTTTTTGCATCGAATGTTGACCCACGTATAGAACACTGTCCCGCTCGGCAACGAGCGGGAGATCGGAGTGATCGACGTGGCCATACTGAGCATCATTCGACGCTGGCATCTTCGCGACCAGATCCCGCTGCGCGAGATCGCCAGACGCCTGGGCATCTCCAGGAACACGGTCAGGCGCTATCTGCGCGCTGACACCACGGCACCGGCCTATCCTGCACGGCAGAGTCCGAGCAAGCTCGACGGCCATGCCGCCAAGCTCTCCGCTTGGCTCAAGACCGAGGCCAACAAGCCACGCAAGCAACGGCGCACACTCAAGCAGATCCACACTGATCTGTGTGCCTTGGGCTTCACCGGCTCCTACGATCGCGTTGCCGCATTCGCTCGCCGCTGGCGCCAGGAGCAACAGGAGCAAGCCCGCACGTCGGGGCGAGGCACCTTTATCCCACTGCGCTTCGCAGAGGGTGAGGCCTTCCAGTTCGACTGGAGCGAGGACTGGGCGGTCATCGCCGGCGAGCGCACCAAGCTGCAAGTGGCTCAGTTCAAGCTCAGCCACAGCCGCGCATTCTTCCTGCGCGCGTATCTGCTGCAGACCCACGAGATGCTGTTCGATGCCCATCACCACGCCTTTGTGGCCTGGGGCGGTATCCCGCGTCGCGGCATCTACGACAACATGAAGACCGCCGTGGATCGCGTGCGCCTGGGCAAGTTGCGTGACGTCAACTTGCGCTTCAGCACCATGGTCAGCCACTACCTGTTCGACGCCGAGTTCTGTAACCCGGCCTCGGGCTGGGAGAAGGGGCAGATAGAGAAGAACGTGCAGGACAGCCGTCACCGCATCTGGCAACGCATCCCTGCATTCGGCTCTCTGGCGGCACTTAATGACTGGCTGGCCGACCAGTGCGTACGGCTGTGGCAGCAGACCCGCCATCCTGAGCTGGACATGACCCTCTGGGAGGCCTGGTCGCTGGAGCGGCCACACCTGATGCCCGTGGGGCAGCCGTTCGATGGCTTTGTGGAGCACATCAAGCGCGTCTCACCAACCTGCCTGGTGACCTTCGAGCGCAACCGCTACAGCGTACCGGCGTCGTTTGCCAACCGGCCCATCAGTCTGCGCGTCTATGCCAATCGGCTCGTGTTCGTGGCCGAAGGCCAGGTGATTGCCGAGCACGTGCGGCACATCGACCGTAGCCATCTTCCGGGGCGCACAATCTATGACTGGCACCACTACCTCGCGGTGCTGCAGCGTAAGCCCGGTGCGCTGCGTAACGGCGCACCGTTCGCCGAACTGCCAGAGGGCTTCCGACGCCTGCAATCCACACTGCTCAAACGCCCTGGTGGCGATCGCGAGATGGTCGAGATCCTGGCGCTGGTGCTGTTGCACGACGAACAGGCCGTGCTCACTGCGGTGGAGCTCGCACTGGAGGCGGGTGCCCCGTCCAAGCAAACCATCCTGAACATCCTCAGCCGCCTCCTGGAAGGCGAGCCCGTGGCACCGATCACCTCACCACAGGCACTGGCGCTGCACGTCGAACCGCAGGCCAACGTCGGCCGCTACGACAGCTTGCGAGATCGGGAGGTGCATCATGCAGCATGAAGTCATGTTGGAGATGCTCAAGTCGTTGAAGCTGCACGGCATGGCACAAGCGCTGGGCGACCTGGCGGCGCAGGACTCGCCGGCCTACCAGTCGGCCGTGGCCATCCTGTCGCGTCTGCTCAAGGCCGAGCTCACCGAGCGCGAGGTGCGCTCGCTGGCCTATCAGATGAAGGTGGCGCGCTTCCCGGCCTACCGAGACCTGACTGGCTTCGACTTCAGTTGCAGCGAGGCCAACGAGGCGCTGGTGCGGCAGCTTCACCGCTGTGAGTTCTTGGAGTCAGCGCACAACATCGTATTGGTCGGTGGCCCCGGGACCGGCAAGACCCATCTCGGCACTGCCATCGGCGTGCAGGCGGTGGAGCACCATCACCGCCGGGTGCGCTTCTTCTCGACCGTGGAGCTGGTCAACGCGTTGGAACTGGAGAAGGTCTCCGGCAAACCAGGCCATCTGGCCACACGTCTCATGTATGCCGACCTGGTGATCCTCGATGAGCTGGGCTATCTGCCGTTCAGCCAGACCGGCGGTGCATTGCTGTTCCACCTGATCAGCAAGCTCTACGAGCGCACCAGCCTCATCATCACCACCAACCTGAGCTTCGGCGAATGGTCCAGCGTCTTCGGGGACGCCAAGATGACCACCGCGCTATTGGATCGCCTCACGCACCACTGCCACATTGTTGAAACCGGCAACGATAGCTATCGTTTCAAGCACAGCACCACCCAGCCCAAGAAGGAGAAACGCACCGCCAAACAACCCGCACAAAGCAACACCTAACAGCCTTTGGGGTGGGTCAGTTTTCGATGCAAATCCTGGGTCAGGATTCGGTGCAAATCAACAGGTGATGCGCGCCTGGTAGGCCCGCGAGACATCGGACATGCTCCAGTTGCGCGGCACCAGCGTGCCTTTGTCCGGCGGGCACTCCTTACACTTTTCCTTCGCCTTGGTTTGCGACTCGGCTTTTGCGATTGGCGCAGTTCGAGCGTTGTCAGCTTCCTCCTTCCGCTTGCGTATTTGGTCAACGGTGGCGTCAGTCGCCACGGTCAGGCCCAGCGCAAGGAGCAGACGCCCAAGCGCAGCCTCGATAAACGGTGCAGCTGCTGCCGCCATCAGAACCCTCCTTCCAGCTTCTTTTGCAACACAGCTTCTAAATCATCGAGGCGTTGCTCCGGTGTGGCGCCAGGCTTGCGGAGATAGGACTCGATTACTGGATCGCTCACAAGCGTGGGGGCATCGGCCGCGATGTACATCAGCCAAACGATATGCGCAGTAGAGGTGAAGCCAACGCGCTCCGCATAGTCGTGCGCAGCCTGCATGCGCCCAAGGATGACCTCGCGGCCGGGGGCCGTCACCAGCTCGGGTCGCTTTGCAAGAAATTGGTCACAGACGGTAGCTACAAACTGGCGTGTGTCGCAGGCCTGCAGCGCACGCCATTGGCTTTCGTCAAATGTCAGCATCCGCCCTCCCGATGTGGACGCGTTCGCCATTGCGCAGCAGGTGCCATTCGTGAATGTGGGCAAAGAAGGTTTCGCGTTGCTCGGGTGTCAACACATTGACCAGCTCGGCGAGTACGCGTGGATCCCAGAAGCGGACCAAGGCGACGCGCCCATCAGGCAGCCGAGCGTCGAGCTGGAGCTGCAGCAGTTGCATCAGGCCGTGCAGGTCCATCTCAGTGATGAGCCAGGTCACAGAAGGAAGCTCACGCTCCAGGCGTGCCAAGTCGGCAGTAACTGCGTCGCCTGCCGCTTCGGCATCTACTAGCCACGGTCCGGCGTGTGCGAGAGCAGCGTCCGGCGTGCCATGGAAGAGCGGGGCGAAGCCGTGTCGGTGGTCGAGGCGTTCGCCTCGAAGGGTCTCGTACTGCAGGCCGTCGACTAGGCCGAACAGGCGCAAGGCTGGGTTGCGCATGCGCAGGTGCGCAAGGCGATCAGCAACATCCAGCGCCATCGTCAGCCTCGCATGACCGTGGAGCTGCCGCTGGCGGCAGCCTTCATCAGGCATTCCAGGCAGACGCCGGATGCGGTAGGCGCCGCGATGCGGCTGGCCTGCGCTGCAATATCGGCGGCGTGACCGGCACTGCCGCTGCCCGACACCATATCGCTCGCCGTTCCAAGGGACTGGCTGGCAAGCAAGTGTGCCCCGCAGGCAGTCTTGTCCATGTGGCGAGCGTAGGTGTTGCCCGCGCCATCGACAACGATGCTGTTGCTTTTGAGAATCGGGAAGGCGCCTTTGCACTGGGGGCAAATAGTCATGTCGCCAGAGCGTGCCATGGCTTTGCCGTACATGGAGGAGGTGAGGTCGCCGGTGATGACGGTGCCGCCGTGGGTGGTCCTGTCTCCCACGACGATAAAGGGCTTGCCTGCGGACATGGGATTCCTTCAGTTGCGCGATTCGCTCCTGCCCCTATCGGGCTGGGCGCGACATGCTAGCGGGGGCTTGGCCCTGCTGGCTGCTGAAAGAAATTGAAATCTGATTTGAATGTCGAAAAGGTCTGCGGCCCACCACGTACAGGCGATCAAGCATCAAGCGGCTTCGCAGTGCTGGGTAATACGGCCGCATCCTGTCTTCGCGGATTACGTCCTGCGCCTCCAGAGTTGATGGGGCAGGGTTCAGTCAGGCGTCAATGTATCCGGGCAACCTAGCCAAAAAACGGCACCATCCTGGGCGATGCTGGCCAGCAATGCCGGATCGCGCAAGCGCGCATAGTGGCCGCGTGCCGGCGACCCATGAACCGGCACCAGGACTTTCAATTCGTCGCGGGTTATGGTTGCTTCTTCGATTTCTTCTTGCTGACAAGGGATAGTGACAATGGGGCATCAAAGTTGTGCTGCACTCGAACTCGACCTTTAAGTCTCCCCAATCGGCGCACTGCCTTCGCTCGCCCTGAGTGTTCGTACCCGCTACGGCCTTCTGCCATGAAGTCCGCTCCGAATGCCGCGAACTTCCCCAGGCGCGGATGGCGTGCAAAGTCGGTGTCTTCCCCAACATTTGGCATGCGGGCTAGCGCTTCCGCCATCGTACCAATCCGCTGGTCCGATGCCGCGACAGGCGAAAGTGCGTCGTCCGGCGCCGTACTCGCCTCTTTGGCGGAGGCCGCCACGCGCTCGGCCATCGCGTTGAGCTCTTGCGCGCATTCAGGCTGGGCGATGCGCAACCACTGGCCCAGCACTTCCCGTACGCAGTGCTGACACAAGTCGAGGCTGACTGTATTGCGGTCGCCAAACACTGACTCGAAACCGCATGAATGGTCAATCGACAGACGCTCCTGCCACTCGCCAGGTTCATCGGGCGTTAGGCGACGCAGGCAACGGTCGCAGGTACACGAGGCCAGCTCTTGGACGGTGAGGGGTTGGTATTTGCGCGTCACGGGGTGCCTTTGTAGGGGTATCTCTCAATCGTAGCAAGGCAAGGCCCGCAGTGTGGGCAAGTGGGCAAGCGGTGGGCGGCGCGTGGGCAACTCGAAGAGTTGTCCATCGCCGTCCACGGTTTGTCCAACGGTCCGGCCGCTAGGTCGGATGTCCACCCGTAGGGGCGCGTCAGCCTGTTGGCCGCATATCGGAGTGCAGATTCTCGCCACGCCCTAAGTGTTGAACTCGGACATCTTTCCCAGGAGCGCCCTCACGTACATAAGCCGCTCGGTTTACCGTTACGAGCATATCGGCCGGTCGCATGACTCGGACCACTGCAGCTTCTTCAAGCCATTTGACAGCTGCGAGCACGCAGACTACCTTACCTGCCAACACAGTTTTGACCACCGTCTAGGTGGGGCGCGACCCGAGAAGAAGCGGCAGTTCAGCAGCTCAACAAACGGCTCAAGCCCCCAGTTCTTGAAGGCCCTGCATAGCAGGGCCTTTTTTGTCATATGAACGGAGCCAAGCGCGGACATCTCTTCCGTGAGCGCTCTGCAGCCAGGATGGCAGTCGCAATTTGCGACTATCTAGAAATCAACAACTTAGCGGCGAAGGAAGAACGAATGCTGCAAAAGAGTATCAAGGATTACCGCACGTTTCGCGCGCGGATTATTGAGTCACCTGCGGTTCAGCGTCAGATCGAAGACTCGTGGGCGAAGGCGTCCGTCAACGCAGACCCTTGGGCGTATGGACCGCTGCCCGCACAAGGCCTTTCCTACGGTCGTCATGTCATCCATGCATTTCGCTCTGAAGTTGCAGACACCTTGGGACCGATCGCAACAGGCCTCTCTGGGCCAAGGTTGGACAGCTTGCTCGCAAGACGCGCGCTGCGGCTGCCGGCTGATGTGCCGCTGCAGTTGCCGCGTCGGGTCAGCGCAGCATTTCAGCTCCTTTGGACGTTGGCACGAATGTCGTGGTGGCGCCGTGTCGCAGCGCGCTTGCGTCAAATCGGTACGCCACAAGCTCGCCGTCAGGTATTCCGGAACTACGCGAGGACCCTGTGGATTGATCCTCCTAGCTACGGCGACGGATTGGATTTTGTGCTGCGTCACTTTGCGCTACCAATCTCGGACAAGGTCCTCAATGATGTCGCGTACCTGGATCTTAGGAGCGCCCGCAACGCATGGCTGCTCGGGGTACGCAATGTGGAGACACTCAAGGTTTTTCAGGATGCGTGGGGCAGATTTCCGTCCGAGAAGCTGGCAGTCTTCATAGAACTCGGCGCGATACGCACGGTAGAGGAGCTCGCATGGCTTGAGCCGTGGCGCAACAAGCGGGACGACGGGGGCAACAAGGTCGCAGGGTCCGCGCCCGTGCGGCGCTCAATGGGACGATTGCTAGCGTTGGGGGTACCCCGGCAGAGCATGCCTAAGTTGCTCGACTTCTGGGGTGGGTGTGGATTAGACGACTTGAATCGTTCTCTGGTGGCACTTGCTGCGCGGGGGTATACGGACAAAGCGGGACTTTTTGAGGCGCTCGGCGAGTCACTATGGCGTGCGCGCCATGCACGCAATTGGGATTTCGTGATCGACGTGATCGGTGCGAGCGAGATCCGAGAGATTGCACTTTTTGATCAGCTACTTGGAGCGGACACGTTGCCGAAGCCGGAAGTAGTCCATGCGCTCCTTGCGCGCGGGGCCACTTTGGATGACTTGGCGTACCTGCAATCGTTTCTGCTGACTGTTTCCGACCGCTGCCAGGCACCCAATGAGGCAATTGGTCTGTTGATGTCTGAACCGCACGCGCTAAGCTTACGGCACCTAGCAGATTGTCGAGGTTACGTGTCACAGCGGTGCGAAGACGACCTTCGCTCGTTTCTGGCATATCTCGCACGCTATGGCTTTCGCTCTGCCGACGCCGTGCTCTCGTTCCAGGATGCCTACCGCTCCTGGCTCGCGATGCCAAACATCGGCCGCCTATTGGCCCTCCATGGCGGATTGAGAGACGCCCACACAGATCCAGCGGTAGCCTGCGCTTGGATTTGTGATGTTGGAGAGAAGTACCTCGACTCGCTCGAATACCTTGTTCAAGCCCTGAACATCAGTGATCGCTTGGCTTTTCAGGAGATCCGTCCATTTGCACGCATCGCGAAGAGCGTGCTCGTGTGGGCCGTTGAGGAGCGTAGGTTATCGACGGCCGAAGCGCTGCGCGCTTGGCGTCGCACATCCCGTGGCGTCGAGCAGGTGAAAGCGTATGAGCAGGACGATCCGGTGTTCTTGCTTCTGCTGGAGGATGCCATGGCGCGCGGGTATTTTGGCCACATCAATCGCAACATGAGCGCGTTTTGGACGGCGCAGTGGGCTGAGGTCGAAACGGTTCTCGGCCGTTTGCCTGTTGGAGCCGATCAAGCGAGCCGCAATGACTATTGGGTACGACGCAGCCAACTCGAAGCCGAACTTTGTCGGCGAGCGCTGCCTACACTGCGGCACCAACTACAAGCTACAGGGGGCCTGTTAGCCAAACGACTGGTTCTCGCCGCCTGGAAAGACGCACAAGCGCAGGTAGGAGAGCTTGGCTCGTTTAACCGCGAAGTTGCTTCATTGCTTGATGGCCAGGGACCGCACTCTTCAGAGCTGAACGAATTGCAGGCCGACGCCATATCGGCTGTATTCGGCATCGATCTGCGGACGGATGATGCGCGCTGGGCTGAGGTGGTTGGGCTTGATCACCATGTTGAACAGCTGGCGTTGCGGTCGTACCCGATGAGCTTTGCGCGGCAGCACGTTGAACTGAAACATCCAATTGACCGCAAGGGGCTGGCCGCCTTCGTTGATGCGATTCACTATGGCCAGAACTTTCGGGAGGCCATCAGTGCCGATGTCGACCGGGCGTGGCAAAACCTCTCGCCAAAGCAAATGCGTCAAGGGGGGCGAGTAGCGAGCATGGAAACACTCCATCGACATCTTGGAGTGCTGCTCGGCATGCTGCCAGAAGCCAAGAGCGACGCACTAGCCAATGAAGTCGAGGCGCTTGGCCTCGAATCACATGAGGCAGCGCGACGCAAGGAGGCAGTGCGTCGTCTCCGCGATTGGTTTGACGTCCAGCTCGGCGATCTACTGCCTCAAGCGGTCAAGGTGCTAGCGGAGCAAATCGGTGAGGTGGCCGCTGGCAGGCTTGCGCGACGTCTAGTCGACGAACCGGCGCATGGTCTTGGGATGCAGGACGGTCTGGATGCTGCACTAGTACAAACCGCCGCGCGTGTACGAGCAGTCTATGGCCGTTGGCTCTACCGGCAATCCGAGAATTTTTCCGGCACATCAGAATCCCTCGGCACGCGCGAGTATCGCGCTGTCGTCTCCAAACATGGCGCCGCCTATTTTTCCAAGGTGAGCGCAGATATTTGTTCGAAGGAGAACGTGGCGATGTGGCGAGAATCTCGCCATTCCCACTTGCTCGTTTTCGAAATGGAGAGCCGACGCCTTGTTGCCATGGCGATGCTCTACGTCCAGCGCCTCATAACGATTAATGCTGAACGTCCAACCCTTGTGATGCGGGCGATCAACACAATTCCTGATGTGGATATGGAGCACGATGCTGATTCGATCGTGCAGGCGTTCCTAGCGGTGGGATGTCAACTCGCAGAGGCCAATGATCTGGCCGCGTTTGCCGTTCCCGACGACACCGATCAGCATCTGCTCTCGAATCGCAACGATATCGCCGCCTGTATCAAGGCCCGTTGCACTCCTGCGCGAAGGCGCCGTAGCGAACGTTACGACTCTCAATCACAGGAGAGTGTGCTGCCCTATGCCGTGAGGCTGGATGCGCGGGAGCAGTTCTATGGCTATGAGCACGGCCGCGCTCCCGTTGACACCCTGTACGTGCTGTGGGCGCCTCCGTCGGCATCGTCGTTGCCCGGCAACGTTGTCGGTGGCCTTGATAGAGCAGTGATGACACGAAGCGCTGTATAGGTCCAGGCACTTAGACAAGGAGGAGGATTTCAGGGATAGGTCTTGCGTTTGCGCTGTCCCGCCCCACCATGAGTCGCCAAGTAGCCCCGCAGCAGTTTGGCTGTTATCTAGGCTGCTGGTGCTCGTCAGCGAGCACCTTGATCCCACTTGTAGCGTTCCACTGCAAGTCGTATCACAGGCTCAATCGGATAGGTAGGATCGAGGATGCGCGCGCGTGGGGAGGCCCCGCCGAGCGCTACATTCGGGCGGAGCAGGAAACTGTGAATTACCCAGCAACTGGCTTCGGCCCGCACGAATGGCTGAAGAACCGCCGCCATTCTCTCCGGTTCAGCGCCGAACTGCCACTGTGGGTATCGGTATCCGAAGTCTTTGCCGGGAAGCGCGAGTGCATACAGGCGCCCTTGCTGCCGTTCGTCATTGATTGCCCGATCGGAGCGACCAGCATATTCGGCAGCCGCTTCGAGCGGGAGGTTCTCAGGCTTTTCCCATTCCGCTGCCGCTCGGTGCTCGCCGCGATTGCGTGCGGCCTGCAGCGGATCGGCCGCAACTGCATCAGTTGTGTGCATCTCGTTGGGATGCCGCCGGTGCTTGATCATAAGGAAGCTAGAAGTGATTGTGGGGCGTCGTGACGCTCTTCTGCGGCCCTATTGAGGGCAAAGCCACGCTCAGCTGTACTCCAGTGGGAATCGCCATGAAATCAGGCGCTTAGTAGTTGGGCTGCCGAACTCTTTTGCACGCGGCGCCAAAATGGGCGGATCACGTTGGGTCGCCTGGCGGCGATATCCACAGAAATCTTGGTTTCTACTACAAGTGACATACAGGTAACAGCATAAAGGATCACATACAGGGGGATGACCGAGAAAATCGCGTGATGCCGCACCAGCATTGGCTCAGCAGGTAGTTGGCTGCATGAGAGCTGAGAGTTGTTCATCATGACTCGCGAGAGTTGTTCATCACAATCAGCGAGAGTTGTTCATCACGCCATTTTGTGGGTAAGTCCTGTGGCGCATTGATTTGTTTGGGTTTTTCCGTGGGAGTTGTTCATCATGGATAACTCGGCTTGTCCACAAGGCGTTTCCACATGCGCCGGCGGTTCCCGTGAGAGTTCTTCATCACGGGCCTTGCATGGCTGCTACTGTTGGCGCGGACGGGGAGTGGGAGCGGCAGCCAACGCCATCGCTTGCTGCAACGCACGGAACTCGATTGGCAGTGGATGGAAATCATCCCGCTTGCGGACAGCGGCGGTCAGAACAGTTCCGTTTGCTTTGGAATGTGCGGAGGCGACGGCAGCAGAATCACCCCGTTGTCGGCAATTTCGACTTTGGCAGTTGGGTAGACGATTTGCACAGTCTTCAGCGCAGCCAGGAAGGCCTTCTTGAAGTCCAGCACGGCGCGACTAGGTGCTGTCATATAGTTGCTGCCTACCTGACCCATAAGGGCTTCCCAGCGGATCGGCCGGCTACGGCGTTGCGTGTAGCTCATGCGATACGTCAACCAAGTGTAGACGTCCATGGCTAGCGGCGAACCGCGCAGCGCCTTGTACGCGCGCAAGTCGATTGGCACTGGGCGATCAACGCATTCGCGGAAGAAGTTTTCCGACAGGCGCACCTTACTTTTCCATGTGCCTGCTAGCTCACTAACTTGTGGCGTCCAAAGATGGTTACCGTCGGTGGTCGACTGCGTACTGCCATCCAGGGAGTCGAGCTGTGATTCAAAGGACTGCTCGTCCAAGTCCATGCCGTCGGCGATGATAACGTTACGCAAGCTGAAGCCGCGCCCTCGCATACCGCCGATGTATTGAGCGGTGATCAGCGAGCCGAATAGGCGCTTCATCTGCTCGGCCACGCGCGTGGAGCTGCCGCGCTTGCCGCCGCCTGGCTGGATGTTGAGGACATCGCGCAGAAAGTTGGTTAACGAGTTGCCGAGCTCAATGACTGGCTCTTTGGTGCGCACGGCCTCTGTTGCCACCCAGGACATTAGAAGGCGGGGGTAGATGCCATACGGAATCCCGCCTTCGTAGCCAGCGACGATGCGCAAGTGGAACTCGCCGTTTTCGCGCTTGTACACATCTGCCTTGGGGTCTTTGTACGGCAGGGTGGCATTCACCAGCGCGCGCGCCATGTAGCCCAGGGCACCAGCACTCTTGGCGTCTTCGGCCTCGATCGCAAGGTGCGTCTCAATGACCTCCAGAATCCATGCCGGTACCTTATCGGCGCGGTAGTCGATTTCGATAGGGGCTTTTCGCAGTGCCATATTGGAAGCCCCCTCTTACTGCGTAGCTCTCCACTCTTTCACTGTAAGCCCGACCCTTTTTGCAGCTGCGCGCTCAGCTTTGGTCGATGGGCCAGGGCCAAATTTCTTCTTGTTGGCGCAGGGCTGAATGGGCGTCGCCATGGCCATCCAGGCCAGGACTTCATCCCTGTACCAGCACAGTCGGCGGCTGCTTGGCAGCTTGAACGGGCGGGGGATGAGGTGGGCGTACTTCTTGTTCGTGGCGCATGTGCGGATTGTCGTCGGTGCCTTTCCAATCAGCGCTGCCACATCTTCAATCCGGAGCACTTCAGGCAGCCCGTTCAGCTTCCTGAGTGCCTCGGGCAATTCGGTCGGGTCCATCTTCTGCATGTCCATCCCCTGTGTATTGAATGGACTCAATCTATTGTTAATAATGTCCTATGCAAAGGCCAATAAAATAGGGGGATTAGTCGATGCAGGTGATATTATTTGTTCCTACCATGTGTGGAGGAAAAAATGGTTCAAAGGCGTGGTCGACCAAGGCTGGCTGACGAGGAGCGTGATAGGCGGCGAGACATCTGTCGCTTGTGGGCGGCAGAGGTGAAGCGGAACTCTGGGCTCTCGGCAAAAAGTCTTGCGAGGGAGTTGGGCTATGGCAGCGGTACCGAAGATGCGGATGGCCGCGCTTGGCGGGCGTTGGCGTCGGGTACTAGGGCACCAGCTCCCGAGACCTTTCAGAGGATGACCGCGCAAGCGTCAAAGAACGGCTGGCTCGATCCTTTGGGCTATCTGCGATACAGCCAATACTGGTCACCGACCGACGATGACGGCGCTCCTGACTATGACTCCGGGGTTCAATATGAGCAGCACTGGCGGGGCGGCACCCTGGGTAGGGCACTGCTGATCTTGCTGGCCCACGCAAGGCGCTGCGGCGTCGAACAGGAACAATTCTTCCTTGAAGCGCGTGCAACCATGGACCAGATGGAGTCGTCGCTGGTTAAGCTGGGCGACGACGAGATTGAGAGGCGAGCTCGGAGTGTTGCCGTTGATGTCGTTCGGAGGCTCTTGGACGGTCCTGAGTATCCCCTCACTAGCTTGGTTCTGGAGGGCGGTGCAGGGGAGGATCCGTTGATTTAGCGTCGCTCAGATTGGGACGCGGCTGGGACAGTGAGGCGGCAATTTCACGGTCCTGCTAGGCATTCATGCGAGTGTTGAACAACTCAAGTAACTGCCTGTGCCCGCTGATATTGCTTGGCATGCATGCCTATCTAGCGGTAGTCCTGAGCTTGCGCTTCTTTGGATTTTAAGTCCGCGGTGTCTACCAATTTCACCATCCGGGCATGGCAGCCGATGCAAGACAATACATGCACCAGCGCCACAAAAGAAAACGCCCCGCACGAAGCGAGGCGTTTTCTATTATTTGGCTCCCCGACCTGGGCTCGAACCAGGGACCTACGGATTAACAGTCCGGCGCTCTACCGACTGAGCTATCGGGGAATCGCTGTAGCAGCGAAGAAATGAATTCTAACTAGTTTCTGATCTGGCCGTCAACACCTTTTTTGCGCTGACGGTAAAAATTGGAGATCAGCGTTCGAGGTACTGCTCCTTGTCCTTCACGTCCTTCCAGTCGTCGGCGTCGGGCAAGGGTTGCTTGGTCTTGGTGATGGACGGCCAGCCGGCTTGCGCGAGGTCGGCATTGATGGCGATCCACTTCTGCTGATCGGCCGGCACGTCTTCTTCGGCGTAGATGGCGTTGACCGGGCACTCGGCCACGCAGACGGCGCAGTCGATGCACTCGTCCGGATCGATGGTCAGGAAGTTCGGGCCTTCGCGGAAGCAGTCGACGGGGCAGACGTCCACGCAGTCGGTGTACTTGCAGCGGACACAGCTTTCGGTAACGACGTGAGTCATTTCGCTTGGAGTTGAAGCTAGGAATTCGTGGGGAGCACGGTCGTGGCGGGTGCCAAGCCGGCAAACACGCATTGTAACGCAGCCGCCGTGCCTAGCCGGTGCGTCATCCGTGCACCGTCAGACAGTTTTGGCATGTGGATATGCGTTGGCGCAAGGTTCGGCGCGGTGCTTATTGCGCATGCTCGATCACCATCTGCACGCGTGTGATGCCGTTGAAGGTGTTGTTATCGAGCCGGTAGGCCACGTAGGCGGACCCGCCAAGCGGCTCTGCGTGGTTGAACCAGATGGCGTCGAAATGCTGCTTGCCTCGGCCCAGCTTGAGCTTGAGGTGCTTGTCTTTCAGTACGGCTTGCGACAGCACGTCGAATTCGCCGCAGAAGCTCGGCGCCGGAAAGCCCTGTCCCCAGACGTGGTTTTCGAGCAGCTCAACGAACTGCGGCGTGAAGCATTCGGGGTCGGCCTCGCCATCCGTTTCGAGCACGCGCGAGAGCAGCGCCTCGGTCAGCCATTCGCGGCCGACGGCTTCAAAGATGGCGACGAATTCGTCGAAACCGTCTTCGCGCAGCGTAAGGCCGGCCGCCATCGCATGGCCGCCGAATTTGACGATCAGCCCGGGGCAGCGCTTGTGCACGGCATCCAGCGCGTCGCGCAGGTGGAAACCAGGAATGGAGCGGCCGGAGCCTTTGATGACGCCATCGTCGCCGGGCGCGAAGGTGAAGACCGGGCGATGGAATTTGTCTTTGATGCGCGAGGCCACGATGCCGATCACGCCTTGGTGCCAGGTCTCGTTGTAGACGGCGATGGTGTGGCGGCCGGCGCCATCCATGGCAGCCATGCTGTCCAGGATGGCCAGCGCTTCCTGCTGCATGCCGGCTTCGATTTCGCGGCGCTCGCGGTTCATGCCGTCGAGTTCGGCGGCGATGGCCATGGCGCGATCGTAGTCATCGGTGAGCAGGCATTCGATGCCGAGCGACATGTCGGCCAGCCGCCCGGCAGCATTCAAACGCGGGCCGAGGCCGAAGCCGAGATCGAACGTCGACGCACGCCGTGCCTCGCGGGCCGCCACGCGGAAGAGCGCGGCGATGCCCGGGCACATCCGCCCGGCGCGCATGCGCTTGAGGCCCTGCGCGACCAGCAGGCGGTTATTGGCGTCGAGCTTGACGACGTCGGCGACGGTGCCGAGCGCCACCAGGTCGAGCAGCGCATCGAGGCGCGGCTGTTCCTGCTGCGTGAACGCGCCGCGCTTGCGCAACTCCGCCCGCAGCGCCAGCAGCACGTAGAACATCACGCCCACGCCCGCCAGGTTCTTGCTCGGGAAGCCGCACCCCGGCTGGTTTGGGTTGACGATCACGCGCGCCTCGGGCAACTGCGCGCCCGGCATGTGGTGATCGGTGACGACGACGTCGATACCCAACGCATTGGCCGCCGCCACGCCTGCCACATCGGCAATACCGTTGTCGACGGTGACCAGCACGTCCGGCTTCTCGCGCGCGGCCAGCGCCACGATCTCGGGCGACAGGCCGTAGCCGTATTCAAAGCGGTTCGGGACGATGTAGCTGACCTGCGCGCCGAGCATGCGCAAGCCACGCACGCCGACGGCACAGGCGGTGGCGCCGTCGCAGTCGTAGTCGGCAATGATCAGCAGGCGCTTCTTGGCGGCGATGGCGTCGGCCAGGTAGCGCGCCGCCTCGTCGATGCCCTTGAGCTGCGAGGGCGGGATCAAGTCGGCCAGCTCGGTCGACAGCTCATCGGGCCGGGCGACGCCGCGAGCGGCCAGGATGCGCGCCAGAACAGGATGGATGCCGTGGCCGGCCAGCGTATTGGCGGCGTCGGTGGAATGCGAACGGACAGCGATGCGGGTCATGCGGGATCAGGCTCAGGCGGCCATCGAGAGAGGGGACAGCGCATCGCGCAGGGTACGGGCGCGGCTGAATCGGCGCAGCCAACCGGTCAGGTTTTTACGGGTGGCGCGGTAGTGGGCGTAGTGCGAATCGCCGGTCAGCACGAGCGAGACCGCGTCGATGCGGCCGTCGGCCAGCGCATCGGCGGCAGGGGTGAACCAGTCGCGGTCGAACGCGCGCAGGGTTTCGATCCAGTCGTACCAGTCAGCGGAAAGATGCGGTTTGCTGGCGGCGTCAAGCAGTACGGCCGCACGGGTGTCGTCGAACGGCACCGCGGCCAGCGTCTCGGCACACAGCTCGGTGGCATTGGCGGCGTGGCACAGGCCGGCGAAGAACGCGTCGTTGCCAATCATGCGCTCGGCAATCGAGCGGGTATCGACCAGCGCGCCCTGGCCGAACAGCCAGACAGAGTTGACCGGCAGCAGGCCGCGCGCCTCGCGTGCCTGGTTGACGGGGTGGTCGTACCACGTCATCTGGATCTCGTTCTGGAACTTGCGCCAGGCGCGCTCCTGCTCGCCCTTGTGCATCCAGATATCGATGTTGTGGCCAGATGCCCGCTGCGGGGCGGCGGCAATGAGGTCGCCAAAGGGTGAGTCGGCGACGTACCATCGCGCGGCGTGCGTGGCGTCGAGCGTGATGCCCATCTCGGCCACCAGCGGCGCAATGGCGGCACGCAACGCTTCGGCGTCGGCGGCTTCCAGGCGGAGCTGGGCCGGGTCGAGCATCACCAGATGGTCCCGCGCGGCATGGATGTGCACCGGCTGCAGGCAGGCCCAGATGCGCGTGTCGGCGGTGCCGCCGTCGGCCAGGCGCATGTACGGCGCGGAGGGCAACGGCGCAATGGGCAGCCCGGCATGCTTGGCCAGCCAGCGCTCGTGCGGCAGCGTGGGCAGGTAGGCGTCGTCGTGGCGCTCGCGTTCTGCCTCGCGTGCGCGGGCAAGCAACCTTTCCAGGCCCGGCAAGGTCAATTGACGGTAAGCGTCGTCCGCTACCTCGGCGGCGGGCGCGCAAAACGGGACAATCAGGGTGAGTTCAGGAATCATGGCTCCGAGATTGTAAACTTCCGGCTCGTCGGCCAGTGAGCCGGCAGAATCACATCAAATTGCACCCACGGGGAATCCCCTTTGAAATTTCCATACGAATGGCAGATCGGCTGGCGGTATACGCGTGCAAGCAAGCGCGCCAGCCGCAACAGCTTCATCTCTTTCATCTCGCTCATCTCGATGCTCGGCATTGCGCTGGGGGTGGCGGCGCTGATCATCGTGCTTTCGGTCATGAACGGCTTCCAGAAGGAAGTGCGCGACCGCATGTTGTCGGTGCTGGCGCATATCGAAGTGATGGCGCCGAACAGCCTGCCGGACTGGCAGCGCACGGCCAACGAGGCCATGCAGAACAAGGAAGTCATCGGTGCGGCGCCGTATGTGGGCGCGCAGGCGATGATCACACGCGACGATGCGGTGCGTGGCGTGCTGCTGCGCGGCGTGTCGCCGGCTGATGAGCCGAAGGTGTCGGACATCGGCAAGGACTTCAAAGCTGGCAGCATGGACGACCTGAAACCCGGCGAATTCGGCATCGCGCTGGGTAAGGAACTGGCGCGCGGCTTGGGCGTGCAGGTGGGCGACAAAGTCACGCTGCTCGCGCCGCAGGGCACCATCACCCCGGCCGGCGTGCTGCCACGCCTGAAGCAGTTCACCGTGGTGGGCACGTTTGAATCGGGCCACTACGAGTTCGATAGCTCGTTGGCATTGGTCAACATGGAAGATGCGGAGCGCCTGTTCCGCCTCGATGGCCCGACGGGCGTGCGCCTGAAGCTGGTCGACATGGACCGCGCGCCGCAGGTGGCCGAGGCACTGTCCCGCACGCTGACCGGCGAGCTGTACATCCGCGACTGGTCGCGCCAGAACCGCAACTGGTTTGCCGCCGTGAAGACCGAGAAGAAGATGATGTTCATCATCCTGACGCTCATCATTGCCGTGGCGGCGTTCAACCTGGTCTCCACGCTGGTGATGACGGTGACGGACAAGCAGGCCGACATCGCCATCCTGCGCACCATGGGCGCGCAGCCGGGCTCGATCATGAAGATCTTTATCGTGCAGGGCGTGGCGATCGGCTTTATCGGCACGTTGCTGGGCGTGGGGTTTGGCACGCTCATCGCTTACAACATCGACGTGATCGTGCCGTTCATCGAGCGGCTCTTCCACGTGCAATTCCTGCCCCGCGATATTTATTTCATCAGCGAACTGCCCTCGGACCCCCGCGTGAACGACATTGCAACGATCGGCATCATTTCCTTCATCCTGGCGTCGGTGGCGACGCTGTATCCGAGCTGGCACGCCTCGCGCGTGAACCCGGCGGAGGCCCTGCGCTATGAGTGAGGCCGTCATGACTTCCATGGAAGCGCCGGCCGCCGCACCGCAGGGTGTAGTGGTGCAGGCAGAAGGGCTGTCGAAGTCGTTCCGCCAGGGCGGCTTGAATGTTGACGTGCTCAAGGGCGTCGATATCCGCATCGGCGTGGGCGAGAAGGTCGCCATCGTGGGCGCGTCTGGCTCGGGTAAGAGCACGCTGCTGCATGTGCTGGGCGGGTTGGATGAGCCGACGTCAGGCCGCGTCTCGCTGCTCGGCAAGCCGTTCACCGCCATGAAGGAGCGCGAGCGCAACACGCTGCGCAATCAGGCGCTGGGCTTCGTCTACCAGTTTCACCATCTGCTGCCAGAATTCACCGCGCTGGACAACGTGGCCATGCCGCTGCGCATTCGCGGCGTGGAAGAGTCGCAGGCGCGTCATACCGCGCAGGTGATGCTCGAGCGCGTGGGCCTGGGCCCGCGTACGGCGCATCGCCCGGGCGAGCTGTCCGGCGGCGAGCGCCAACGCGTGGCCATTGCGCGCGCACTGGTCGGGTCCCCCGCTTGCGTGCTGGCCGATGAGCCTACCGGCAACCTGGATGACCACACCGCTGGCGACGTCTTCGACCTGATGCTGGAACTCACGCGCACGCTGGGCACCAGCTTTGTCATCGTCACGCACGACATCGACTTGGCCGGTCGTTGCGACCGCGTCTTGCGCCTGCGCGACGGCCATCTGCATCAGGAGCGCTGATCGGGCGGCATTATCGGAATTGGCGGATTCCAGCGCGTCTGCCTTTCCTGTACGTTGCCGGTTTTTCCAACGCAGAACCGACCATGTGGATCGACACCCATTGCCATCTCGACGCCCGTGAGTTTGATGCCGACCGCGACACCGCGGTGGCGCAGGCACATGCGGCGGGGGTGAACCACATTGTCGTGCCGGCGGTCGCGCGCTTGAATTTCGATACCGTGCGGGTGCTGGCGCATCGGCATGCCGGCTGCAGCTATGCACTCGGTATCCACCCCATCCATGCCGCTCAGGCCAGTGACGACGATCTTGCCGAACTGCGCCGGCAGGTGGCTGCATCGATGGGCGATCCGCGCTTCGTGGCCATCGGCGAGATCGGGCTCGATTTCTTCATCCCCGATCCGAATGTCGAGCGGCAGAACGCCGTGTTCCAGGCGCAATTGCGCATCGCGCGCGAATTCGATCTACCAGTGTTGATGCACGTGCGCAAATCGCAGGATCAGGTTGGCAGCGCGGCCATCAAGGCCGGCGTGCGCGGTATTGCGCATGCCTTCAATGGCAGCCCGGAGCAGGCCCGGCGCTTTGTCGATGCCGGCTTGAAACTCGGTTTTGGCGGCGTGTTCACGTTCTCTCGCGCCAACCGCGTGCGCCGGCTCGCAGCCGACTTGCCGATCGAGGCGATCGTGCTCGAAACCGACGCGCCAGACCTCGCGCCATCCTGGCTGTCCGACGATCAGTTTGGCGAGCAGGCTGGGGTGCGCAATGCCCCCGCAGAGGTGGCTCGCATTGCCGCAGCGCTGGCGGAACTGCGTGGTATTTCCATCGAGGCGCTGGCCGAACAGGCGCGTCGCAATAGCATCGAGGCCATTCCTCGCCTGGCACCGCTGCTGCAAGCCTGACGCGCCACATGCGGTTGGGTTTGATCGGCTTTGTGGCCGGCTGCATGGTGCTGCAGACGCAAGCCGCGCTTGCACCCATGTGGCAACCGATGGCTGTGCTGGCGCTGTGCCTGCTGCTGGTGTGTATGGCGAGACGCTGGGTGCGTCTCCTCCCCGTGTTGTTCGTGGCATCTGCCATTGCCGCCGGCTTCGGCTGGGCGGACTGGCGTGCGCAGCAACGTCTGTCTGTTGTGCTCAGCCCGGCGTGGGAAGGCAAGGACATCCTCGCGACAGGCGTGGTGGCTGATTTGCCGCAAGTCGATGACGAGGCGACGCGCTTCCTCTTCCAGATCGAATCCAGCGATGCAGGCGACGCCCTGCCGCCGCGCGTGCGGTTGTCTTGGTATGGCGCGCGCGGTTGGGGTAAGACGGACGAGGAGGGCGCCGAACCCGATCGGCGTGCCGGCATTCCCGACCTGCAACCCGGCCAACGCTGGCAGTTGACCTTGCGCGTCAAGCGCCCCCACAGCCTCATCAACCCGGGTGGTTTTGACGGCGAATACGCGCTGCTCGCCAACAACATCCGCGCCACGGGCTACGTGCGCACCGGCAAGCGCGCCCAGAACACGCCGCTAGAAGATGCCAAAGCAGGCTTCTGGCTAAGCGTCGAACGCCGGCGGGCAGCAGTGCGTCGCCACATCCTGGCCGCACTGCCTGATGCACGCTACGCACCGGTGATCGTCGCCCTGGTGGTGGGCGATCAAAGCGGCATTGCCCGTGAAGAGTGGGAGCTGTTCCGTCGCACTGGCATCAGCCATCTTGTGTCGATTTCGGGCCTGCACATCACGATGATTGCGGGCCTGTTCGCCACGCTCTGGATGGCCTTATGGCGCCGCTCCTTCGGTCTCGCGCGCTGGTTGCGCATGCCGTTGCCGCTGCGCATGCCGACGCCGCGCGCAGGTGCCATCGCGGCGATGCTGGCAGCGTTTGGCTACTGCCTGCTTGCCGGGATGGGCGTACCGGCGCAGCGCACGTTGCTGATGCTCTCGACGGTTGCCGTCGCCCGGCTGACCGATCGCAATGAGCCGGTCAGCCTATCGCTGTGCTGGGCTGCCGCCGTGGTGGCGGTGGTAGACCCGTGGGCGGTCATGTCAGCGGGGTTCTGGTTGTCGTTCGGGGCGGTGGCGATCATTTTTCTTGCCGCGCAGATGGTGCTGGAGGGACGGCGCAGCTGCGAAGCGCAGCCCTGGTGGGGCCGTGTGCAACGCGGTGTCTCCGGCGCAACGCGCATTCAATTTGCCGTCACGTTCGGTTTGTTGCCGCTGACGTTGCTGCTGTTTCAACAAACCTCCGTGGTATCGGTGGCGGCCAACGGGCTGGCGATTCCGGTGGTGAGCTTTGTGACCACGCCGCTGGCGTTGATCGGTGCGGCGCTGCCCGATCCACTGGCGCAACCGGTGCTCACGCTGTCGGAAGCGAGCTTCGCTTGGCTGGTCGACTGGCTTGAATGGCTGGCGCGACCGGTCTGGTCGGTGTGGGTGGCACCGATTGCGCCGCCGTGGGCATTGGTCCTGGCAATGGGCGGGGTGGTGCTGCTGCTGGTTCCGGGTGGGTTTCGCGCGTGGGCTTGGCGAGCGCAGGGCGCCGTGCTGCTGGTGCCGCTGGTGCTGGCGCGCGTGCCAGTGCCGCCGCCGGGCGAATTCCGCGTGGTGGCGTTCGACATCGGCCAGGGTGCCGCCACGCTGGTTGAAACCGCCAGCCACCGCCTCCTATTCGATACCGGTCCACGTTATGGCGATGACGCGGATGCCGCAGCCCGCGTTATTAACCCGTACTTTCGCGGGCATGGCGTGGACGAGCTCGACACACTCGTCATCAGCCACGAAGACAGCGACCATGCCGGCGGCACCGAAACGGTGATGGACGCGGTGCCGGTACGCACCATGTTGGCGTCTTTGCCCGAGAAACATGCCCTACACGACGTGGCCGAAACCCATGGCATCGGGCTGACAGCCTGCGTGGCGGGGCAAGCCTGGACGTGGGATGGCGTGGACTTCGAGGTGCTTCACCCGGTGCAGGCGCCCGTCGATGGTGCGGCCATCTCCAGCAACGCCCGCAGTTGCGTGCTGCGGGTTGGCAACGGCCGCCATGCCGCCTTGCTGACGGGCGATATCGAGAGTGCCCAGGAGGCGGCGCTGGTGTCCGCCGAACCGGAGCGGCTGATGGCAGACATCTTGCTTGTACCGCATCACGGCAGCAAGACAAGCTCCAGCGGCGCGTTCTTGGACGCGGTTTCCCCGCAGGTGGCGATTTTCCAGGTCGGCTACCGCAACCGGTACGGACATCCGCACCCGCAGATATGGCAGCGCTACGTGGCGCGCGACGTTGAGCGGCTGCGCACGGACAAGACCGGTGCCGTCGTCATCCAGACGCACGGCGATGCACTGGAGGTGCAGACGGCGCGGTCCATGCGGCCACGCTATTGGTCCTCCGCGCAGGAAGTGGAAGCCCTGGCGACAGCCATAGTGCCGAATGGTGCGCTGCCGTAAAACTTGGTTGCACAGCGGGTTGGCCCCATTGTGGCGCACAAAACCGCCGTGCTATAAAAACCGCATGTCGCGCAACCGCGTGGCATGGCAGTCCGTCAGGGGAGAAAAGCATGGCAGTCCGGTTCTACGATGAAATGCTTAACTGGCATGGGGAACCCAATCCCCACGCTGCCGAACCGGCCCCGGCTGCGCTCGTCCAGCAGGGCGAGGTACGTGGCCACTACGGGCGCTTCGCCGAATGGCTGGGCGCGCAGTCGGCCACCACGCTGCAAAACAAGCGTGCCGAGGCCGACCTGATCTTCCGCCGCGTCGGTATCACCTTTGCCGTGTATGGCGACAAGGACGAATCGAACAGCGGCACCGAGCGCACGATCCCGTTCGACATCATCCCGCGCATCTTTCCGGCCAGCGAATGGGCCACGCTGGAGCGCGGCCTGCGACAGCGCGTCGACGCGCTCAACCGCTTCCTGCGCGACATCTATCACGAGCAGGACATTCTGCGCGCCGGGGTCATCCCGCCCGAACAGATCTACAACAACGCGCAATATCGCCCGGACATGCTCGGCGTGAACGTGCCGCGCGACATCTACGCGCACGTGGCCGGCATCGACATCGTGCGGGCGGGCGAGGGCGAGTTCTACGTGCTGGAAGACAACCTGCGCGTGCCGTCTGGCGTGTCGTACATGTTGGAAAACCGCAAGATGATGATGCGGCTGTTTCCAGAACTGTTTGCACGCAATCGTGTGGCGCCGGTCGCCCACTACCCCGACTTGCTGCTCGACATGCTGCGCAGCGTGTCGCCGCAGAACATTGCCGACCCGACGGTGGTGGTGCTGACGCCGGGTATGTACAACTCGGCGTATTTCGAGCACGCGTTCCTGGCCCAGCAGATGGGCGTGGAACTGGTGGAAGGGCATGACCTGTTCGTGCAGGACGACCACCTCTACATGCGCACCACGCAGGGGCCGCAGCGCATCGACGTCATCTACCGTCGCGTGGACGATGACTTCCTCGACCCGCTGGTGTTCCGTCCGGATTCTTCGCTTGGCGCGGCCGGTCTGCTGTCGGTCTATCGCGCGGGCAACGTCACCATCTGCAATGCGATTGGCACCGGTGTGGCAGACGACAAGTCGATCTACCCGTATGTGCCGGACATGATCCGCTTCTACCTGGGTGAGGAGCCGATCCTGAACAACGTGCCGACCTACATGTGCCGTCGTCCGGACGACCTCCAATACGTGCTCGACCACATGGGTGAACTGGTGGTCAAGGAAACGCACGGCGCGGGCGGCTACGGCATGTTGGTCGGCCCGGCCGCCACGAAGGAAGAGATTGCAGCGTTCCGCGAGGTGGTGAAGGCGCACCCCGACCAGTACATCGCTCAGCCGACGCTGGCGTTGTCGACGTGCCCGACGTTTGTGGAATCGGGTATCGCGCCGCGCCACATTGATCTGCGGCCGTTCGTGCTGTCCGGCAAGGACGTGCGCATGGTGCCGGGCGGCCTCACGCGCGTGGCGCTGCGGGCAGGCTCGCTGGTGGTCAACTCGTCGCAGGGGGGCGGGACGAAAGATACGTGGGTGCTGGAGCGCTGAGCGCTCGCACATTGTCGCAGCTCGCAATCGACAAATCGAATACGCAAAGGGAACGCCATGCTCAGCCGCACCGCAGACCATCTTTTCTGGATGGCGCGCTACACCGAACGGGCCGAGAACACTGCCCGCATGCTCGACGTGAACTATCAGACCTCGCTGCTGCCGCAATCGGCGGAAGTGGCGGAGCAGGGCTGGTGGGCGATGCTCGATATCTCTGAACTCACGCGCGTCTTTGACGAGCGTTACGGTTTGCTCTCACGCGATGATGTGATCGACTTCATGGTCCGCGACATGACCAACCCGTCGTCGATCATGAGCTGCCTGCGCGGCGCACGCGAGAACGCCCGCGCTGTGCGCGGCTCCATCACCACCGAGGTGTGGGAGACCATCAACACCACCTGGCTGGAGGTGCAGCGCCTGATTGGCGAAGGCATGCTGCGCGATGATCCGTCGCAGTTCTTCGAGTGGGTGAAATTCCGCTCGCACCTGTCGCGCGGCGTGCAGCTCGGCACCATGCTCAAGGACGACGCGTTTTACTTCATGCGCCTGGGCACCTTCCTGGAGCGCGCCGACAACACGGCGCGGATTCTCGACGTCAAGTTCCAGTCGACGCCCACACGCGACGAGAGCGCCGCCGAACACGCAGATTTCTATCACTGGGCGGCGATCCTGCGCTCCGTGTCGGGCTTCGAGGTCTACCGCAAGATCTACCGCAACGTGATCACGCCCACTCGGGTGGCCGAACTGCTCATCTTGCGCAGCGACATGCCGCGCTCGTTGCTGGCCAGCATGGATGAGGTGGTTGGAATCCTGTCCACCGTGCGCAACAGTCAGTCCGCCGAGACCGAGCGTCGCGCTGGTAAACTCCACGCCGACCTGCGGTATGCCCGCATCGAAGATATTTTTGCGGTTGGCCTGCACGCGTGGTTGACCAACTTCCTGGAGCGCATTGGCGACCTGGGTAACAGCATCAGCCAGGACTTCCTGGTGCCTCTCGATGTGGTGTGACGCGCAGGGCATTTTGTCTTTATCAAGGCGCGGCCTTTGGGCTGCGCCTGTGCCATCGTGAAATACCAAATTCGACATACGACGGTCTACCGTTATGCCGAGCCGCTGCGACATAGCGTGCATGAACTGCGCTTGACGCCTCGCAGCGGCCCCTTGCAGCAAGTGGATAGCTGGCAGATCCACGCCCCAGGCAACCTGACACGCGCCACCGACGGTTTTGGCAATGTGGTCCACCACTTCACGCTCGGCGGCCGCACAGATGATGTGACCATCGACGCATACGGCATCGTCGAGGCGTTTCCAGCGCACGCTTCGAGTGGTCACCATTTTGTGGATGCACCCGGCCACGGCCGCTATTGCGTCTCGCCGCTGTACTTTCTCGCCACAACACCGTTGACTTCCGCCACGCCGGAAATGCGCGCATTTGTGCACGAACACGGGGTGGTGCCAGGCGATGCGGACTCGGCATTGAATCTGGCGCGTGCCATCGCGCAGCGTGTGCGCTACAAGCCCAATACCACCGACGTCGGTACCACCGCTGCCGAGGCATTCAACCTGGGCGCGGGCGTCTGCCAGGACCAAGCGCAGGTGATGGTGGCGTGCTGCCGGGCGGCGGGCGTGCCCGCACGCTACGTGAGCGGCTATTTCCATGCCGTTGGCGAAGAAGACCTCGCCAGCCACGCATGGGCAGATATCTGCGTCGATGCCGAAACGCATACCTGGTGCAGCATCGACGTGACCCATCAATGCTTTACCGACGGGCGCCACATCCGCCTGGCGGTGGGCCGCGATTACCAATCTGCGGCGCCCATTCGCGGTATCCGCGAGGGCGGTGGGGCGGAGACGCTGGACGTCAGCATCTCGATCGAACCCCTGCCCGCCGAGGCCGCCTGAGTGAACTGAGCACCCCTTCCAAGCGCGACAACCGGTTGTGGTTGGCGCGCTAGAATCCTCCCAACCCGATTTCGTCTGTTGCTTCGCCCATGACTTATTGCGTTGCCATGCGCCTGGACGCTGGCCTGGTCTTTCTGTCGGATTCCCGCACCAATGCGGGCGTCGACGCCATTTCCACCTTCCGCAAGATGACGGTGTTCGAGCGCGAGGGGGATCGGGTCATGGTGTTGTTGACCGCCGGCAATCTCGCCATCAGCCAAGCGGTGCGCCAGGTGCTGACGGAGGCGCGCGACAAGCCGCGCTCGCTGTGGACGGCCCGCGATATGTTCGAAGCCGCCACCATCGTCGGCGAGGCCGTGCGCGAGGTGTATGACCGCGACGCGGCCGCCCTGGCCAAGGCGAAGATCGACTTCAACGTCAGCATCATTTTTGGCGGGCAGATTGGCGAGGAGCGGCCGCGTCTGTTCAACGTGTATGCGGCCGGCAATTTCATCGAGGCCACGCCTGAGAACTGCTATTTCCAGATCGGCGAGGCCAAATACGGCAAGCCCATCATCGACCGTGTGGTCACCCCGGTCATGCCGCTTGATGAAGCTGCAAAGTGCGCGCTGATCTCCATGGATTCGACGCTGAAGTCGAATATCTCGGTGGGTTTGCCGCTCGATCTACTGGTGTACGAGACCAATTCCCTGCGCGTGACGCGCTTCGTCGCCATTGACGAAGAGAACCCCTATTTCGCAATGATCCGCAGCACCTGGGGCAAGCGTCTGCGCCAGGTGTTTGCGGAAATCGATGATCCGGATTGGGAAACCCACGCCGAACCCGGGCACCCGTTGCGCCGCGAGGGCCATCCGTCGACGCAGGTCGAGCCCGTCCGCATTGCGCCCCCGTTTGCCGATGCGCCCGCCGTGCCGCAGCGCGCGCCGGGCCCGGTGCTGGAGCAAGTCACCACGGTGCAACGCGTGGCGGGCGGGACGAAAGACTCGCACTGACACCGCCCAGGAGCCGCCCCGATGTGCGATGTGATGCTGTTCTCCCATGCCAACGGTTTCCCGGTCGGCACGTATCGCAAGATGCTGGGCGTGCTGAGCGACGCATTCGATATTCGCGCGGTAGAGCGCTTCGGCCATGACCCGCGCTTTCCCGTCACGCGTGCGTGGCCAGGGCTCGTCAAGGAGCTGCTGGCCGAGATTGACGCGCAGCCCGAGCCGGTCTGGCTCGTCGGGCATTCACTCGGTGGCTTTTTGAGCTTGATGGCCGCGTTGCGCCGGCCCGAGCGCGTGCGTGGCGTGGTGATGCTGGACTCGCCGGTGATTGCCGGTTGGCGTGCCAAGCTCCTGCGCGTGGCGCAATGGTTGGATATTGATGACCGCCAGTCGCCGGCGGCATCGACCAAGAACCGGCGCAATCTGTGGCCGGATCTCGATTCCGTGTGGAGTCACTTCAAAGCCAAGAAGAAATTCGACCGTTGGGACGAGGACGTGCTGCGGGATTACGTGCAACACGGCACCGAGCCCACCGGCCGTGACGGGGAGCGCACGCTGCGCTTCTCGCGCGAGGTCGAATACGAGATCTACCGCACCTTGCCGACCAACATGGGCCGTAAAGTGGCTGGCGGCACGCCGTTTCCTGTCAGCTTTATTGCGGGCACGCGCTCACGGGAGATTCGCCAAGTCGGCTTGGGCGCGACCCGCCGCTTGGTCGGTAGCCGGCTGCGCTGGATCGAAGGCAGCCATCTGTATCCCATGGAAAAGCCGCTGGAAACCGCCGCGCTGATCCGCCAGATGATCAACGAAATGCGCGCTAACGCAGGCGCCATGCGGCACGCTGCCTGAACGAGCGCGCCTGCGGCAAATTCCACCGATCTGTCACGGATGGGGCAGAGCACCTTTGGTATAATCCGGCTTTCCTCGGCAAGCTAGGTCATGACCAAGTTCGTATTCGTTACCGGTGGCGTAGTGTCCTCACTCGGCAAGGGCATCGCCGCCGCCTCGCTCGCGGCCATTCTCGAGTCGCGCGGCCTCAAAGTCACCCTCCTCAAACTCGATCCCTACATCAACGTCGACCCGGGCACCATGAGCCCGCTGCAGCACGGCGAGGTGTTTGTGACCGAGGACGGCGCAGAAACCGACCTCGATCTTGGCCACTACGAGCGCTTCGTCTCGGCCAAGATGCGCAAGTCGAACAACTTCACCACCGGTCAGGTGTATGAGTCCGTGATCCGCAAGGAACGTCGTGGCGAATACCTGGGCAAGACGGTGCAAGTTATTCCGCACATCACCAACGAAATCCAGGCGTTCATCGAGCGCGGTGCCGCTGCCTCGCACGATGGTAAGGCTGACGTGGCGATCGTGGAAATCGGCGGTACGGTGGGCGATATCGAATCGCTGCCGTTCCTGGAAGCCGCACGTCAGATGAGCCTGCGTCTGGGCCGCAACCAGGCCGCATTCATTCACCTGACGCTGGTGCCGTTCATTGCCAGCGCCGGCGAACTGAAGACCAAGCCGACCCAGCACTCGGTGCAGAAGCTGCGCGAGATTGGCGTGCAGCCGACCGCGCTGCTGTGCCGCGCTGACCGCCCGATCCCCGATGATGAGCGCGCGAAGATTTCGCTGTTCGCCAACATGCCGCAGGACGCAGTCATCTCGGTGTGGGACGTCGACACCATCTACAAGATCCCGCAGATGCTCAACGAGCAGGGGCTGGATCGCATCATCTGCGAAGAGCTGCGCATTAATGCGCCGCCCGCGGACCTCTCGGTGTGGGCACGCATGGTGCACACGCTGGAGAACCCGCAGCACGAAATCACCATCGGCATGGTCGGCAAGTATGTCGATTTGACCGAGTCGTACAAGTCGCTGATCGAAGCGCTGCGCCACGCCGGCCTGCACACCTCGACGCGCGTCAATATCGAGTACATCGATTCCGAAGAGTTGGAGTCGGGCCACATGGACGTGCTCAAGTCGCTGGATGCGATCCTGGTGCCGGGCGGCTTCGGCAAGCGCGGTACGGAAGGCAAGATCCGCGCGATTCAATACGCCCGTGAGAAGGGCGTGCCGTACCTGGGCATCTGCCTGGGGATGCAATTGGCCGTGATCGAATTCGCCCGCCATCTGGCCGGCATGAACGACGCTAACAGCACGGAATTCAACGACGCGACCGAACACCCGGTGGTGGCTCTCATCACTGAGTGGCTGGATCGCGACGGCGCGGTGGAAAAGCGTTCGGCCGACTCTGACCTGGGCGGCACGATGCGCCTGGGCTCGCAGCGCGTGCCGGTGCAGCCCGGCACCAAGGCGTCGACGATCTACGGCGCGGAAGTCAACGAGCGCCATCGTCACCGCTACGAGGTGAACAACCACTACGTGCCGCAGCTGGAAAAGGCCGGGATGATCATCTCGGCGCGCACACCGTCGGAAAACCTGCCGGAAATGATGGAGCTGCCGAGCTCGATGCACCCGTGGTTTGTCGGCGTGCAGTTCCACCCGGAATTCACCTCGACGCCGCGCGATGGCCACCCGCTGTTCAAGGCCTACGTGGAAGCTGCGCTCGCGCATCACCAGCAGACCGCACAACGCGCTGTCGCCTAAGGCGCCGGTGCACAGGAACATCATGAAACTCTGCGATTTCGAAGTCGGCCTCGACAAACCGTTCTTCCTGATTGCCGGCACCTGCGTGATCGAATCGGAGCAGATGGCGATCGACACCGCCGGTACGCTCAAGGAGATCACGGGCGCGCTGGGCATTCCGTTCATCTACAAGTCGTCGTTCGACAAGGCGAACCGCTCGTCGGACACCTCGTTCCGCGGTCTGGGCATGGAAGAGGGCCTGCGTATCCTGGCGGAAGTCCGCAAACAGGTGGGCGTGCCGGTGCTGACCGACATCCACGAGATCGATGAGATCAAGCCGGTGGCCAGCGTTGTGGACGTGCTGCAGACGCCGGCGTTCCTGTGCCGCCAGACGGATTTCATCCGTGCCTGTGCGCAGAGCGGCAAGCCCGTCAACATCAAGAAGGGCCAGTTCCTCGCGCCGCACGACATGAAGAACGTCATCGACAAGGCGCGTCATGCGGCCCGCGATGCCGGTCTGCCGGAAGACAACTTCATGGCATGCGAACGCGGTGTTTCGTTCGGCTACAACAACCTCGTGTCGGACATGCGCTCGCTGGCGATCATGCGCGAGACGGGTGCTCCGGTGGTGTTCGACGCCACGCACTCGGTGCAGTTGCCGGGCGGTCAGGGCACCAGCTCGGGCGGTCAGCGTGAATTTGTGCCGGTGCTGGCCCGTGCGGCCATTGCCACGGGCGTGTCGGGCGTGTTCATGGAAACGCATCCGGACCCGGCATGCGCGAAATCAGACGGTCCGAATGCCGTGCCGCTGCGTCGCATGAAAGACTTGCTGTCAGTACTGAAAGAACTGGATGCGCTCACCAAGCGCAGCGGTTTCCTGGAAAATCAGTTCGACTGATTGACTGATCCCACCCCGACCGGCGGCAGCGTATGCTGCCGTCGTCGTTTCGTTTCAGCTTCCGGAGAGAGACAGATGGCCGCTGGCTACATCCTCGCGTACGTGGACGTGACGGACCCCGTGCAATACGAGCAATACAAGGTGCTGTCGACCAAGGCCATGCAGGCCCACGGCGCCGAGCCGCTGGTGCGCGGCGGCAAGACCGAACAACTGGAAGGCGAGTGGGCCCCCACCCGCATCGTTGTGCTCAAGTTTCCGAGCTATGACGCCGCCAAGGCGTTCTATGACAGCGAGGAATACCGCGCTGCGCGCGACGCTCGCGCCAACGCCGCCAAGATGAACATGATCGTGGTCGAAGGCCTCTGAGTATCCGAGCCACCGATCGCTTGCATTACCTGCTTTAAAAGACCAAGAGGGATTTTCATGAGTGCCATCGTAGATATCATCGGTCGCGAAGTGCTGGACTCGCGCGGCAACCCCACCGTCGAATGCGACGTGCTGCTGGAATCGGGCGTGATGGGCCGCGCCGCGGTGCCGTCGGGCGCCTCCACCGGCTCGCGCGAAGCCATCGAACTGCGTGACGGCGACAAGTCGCGCTACCTGGGCAAGGGTGTGCTCAAGGCCGTCGAGCACATCAACACCGAAATCTCCGAGGCCATCATGGGCCTGGACGCATCGGAACAGGCCTTCCTGGACCGTACCCTGATCGACCTGGACGGCACCGAGAACAAGAGCCGCCTGGGCGCCAACGCCATGCTGGCCGTGTCGATGGCCGTGGCCAAGGCTGCCGCTGAAGAAGCTGGCCTGCCGCTGTACCGCTACTTCGGTGGCTCGGGCGCGATGCAGATGCCGGTGCCGATGATGAACATCGTCAACGGTGGCGCACACGCCAACAACAGCCTGGACATCCAGGAATTCATGGTGATGCCGGTTGGCCAGCCGAGCTTCCGCGAGGCCCTGCGCTGCGGCGCCGAGATCTTCCACGCGCTGAAGAAGATCCTGGCGGACAAGGGCATGAGCACCGCCGTGGGCGACGAAGGCGGTTTCGCACCGAACTTCGCCAGCAACGAAGAGTGCCTGAACACCATCCTGTCGGCCATAGAGCAAGCTGGCTACAAGGCTGGTGAAGACGTGCTGCTGGCGCTGGACTGCGCCGCGTCCGAGTTCTACAAGGACGGCAAGTACCACCTGGAAGGCGAAGGCCTGCAACTGTCGTCGGAAGACTTTGCCAACTACCTGGCGAACCTGGCCGACAAGTTCCCCATCGTGTCGATCGAAGACGGCATGCACGAGAGCGACTGGGCCGGCTGGAAGGCGTTGACCGACAAGCTGGGCAAGAAGGTCCAACTGGTGGGCGACGACCTATTCGTCACCAACACCAAGATCCTGAAGGAAGGCATCGAGAAGGGCATCGCCAACTCGATCCTCATCAAGATCAACCAGATCGGCACGCTGACCGAAACCTTCGCCGCCATCGAGATGGCCAAGCGTGCCGGCTACACGGCTGTGATTTCGCACCGCTCGGGCGAGACGGAAGACAGCACGATCGCTGACATCGCCGTTGGCACGAACGCTGGTCAGATCAAGACGGGCTCGCTGTCGCGCTCGGACCGCATGGCCAAGTACAACCAGCTGCTGCGCATCGAAGAAGACCTCGGTGATATCGCCAGCTACCCGGGCAAGTCGGCGTTCTATAACCTGCGATAATCGCTCGCAGTTTCGCCTCATGTGACTGTGCGACCGCCGCTCTGGCGGTCGCGTGGCATTTGGGGCCTGAGTGCCGCCAACGCTTGTCCCTATGCGCCTGATTACGCTGTTTCTGCTGCTGTTGCTACTTGCCATCCAGTATCCGCTCTGGCTGGGCAAAGGCGGCTGGCTGCGCGTGTGGGATATGCAGAAACAGGTGACCGCGCAGAATCAGCGCAATGCTGAACTGAAGCAGCGCAACACCAAGCTCGAAGGCGAAGTGAAGGACCTGAAGGAAGGCACGGGCGCCATCGAAGAGCGCGCGCGCTATGAACTGGGGATGGTGAAGGACGACGAAGGCTTCGTGCAGTTTGTCGCGCCGGCGCCGAAGACCAGCCAAACGCCACCGCCACCACCGCCTCCTGCGGGCCAGCAGGCGCATCACTGAGGCGGCTTTGCGAACGCGTCGTGGATGACGCGCTCGTTTTCAAGGCAATTTCCCGGATTTACCAGTAGTACGGATAGCCCCAGACAGGCGCACCGTAGCTCACACCCCAGCCACCATGGTGGCGCCACCCACTCCCGTAGTAGACCGAATAGCTCCCGTAGTACGGATAGGGCGCGTAGTAGGGCGTTGCCGCGTAGGCGCGTGCCTCGGCATCACGCTGAATGGCTTGGTCGGACTCACGCAGCGCTTTGGCGTTCAGCTCATCCAGTTTTTTGCGGTCTTCCGCTGACAACGGAGCGGCTGTGGCCGATGGCGTGTCGGCCGGCAGGCGTGCGGTGTAAGGCGTGCCGCCCGGGCCACGTGGCACGGCGACGCAGGCAGACGCCAGCAACGTCACGACGATGGGCAATACCAGCGCGCCAACGCGGGACAGATTCAACGACTGGAAGGTGGAGTCAGACATGATGCGCTCCGCAGTAAGCGGCAGATGACGAAACTGGCGACTTAGAGCGCGGGCGGCCCCCTGAAGTGCCGCGCGCCATGCATCTTCATACTATGTCGCAGCGTTCAATGGCGCTGTTCCGATGCGCCCTGAATACCCTGCGCGACGGTGTCCTGCGCAAAGAGCTGTGCACAGTCCACCGCGTCGAAGCTGTAGTGCTGGCCGCAGAACTCGCAGTCGATTTCCACTTTCTCGCGCTCTTCCAGAATGCTCTCGACCTCGGCTTGGCCGAGCGTGCGCAGCATGGCGCCCACGCGCAAGCGCGAGCACGAGCAGCGGAAGTGCGGGTTCAGCGGTTCGAACATGCGGATGCCAGCGGCTTCCATTTCTTCCCAGTACAGGCGCTTGATGAGCGTGTCGATGGGCTGCTCGAGCAGTTCATCGCGGCGCAGGGTCTTGCCGAGCTGGCAGACGCGTTCCCACGTATCGAGGTCCTGCTCCTGCACGTCCCTGTGCAGCGGCTGACCGGTCTCGCCCACTTGCGCAGGCGCGTGACCCGTGCGGCCTTCCATCGCGCCACCATAGGAGGGCAGGCGCTGCAGCAGCATGCCGGAGGCAGCTTTGCCGTCCGCCGCCAACCACAGGCGTGTATCGAGCTGTTCGGAGCTCTGCATGTAGTGCTCGAGCACCTCGGTGATGGTGGCGAGCGGCCCGTTTTCGTCTGCGAGGGGCACGATGCCTTGGTACGGCTGCTGACCCGGCAGCTTGTCTTGCGGATCGAGCGTGATGGCAAAGCGGCCGTGGCCGTGTACGTTGACCATCTCAGCCAGCGTGGCATCGTCGGCAATCTCGGCGCCTTCGGCGATCTTGGCGGTGGCGCGCATCGACAGGTCGGAGTTGCACTCCACGACCAGCATGCGCACGGGGCCATCGCCGTGCAACTGCATGACGAGCGCGCCATTGAACTTCAGGTTGGCCGACAGCAACGCGGCAGCAGCCATCATCTCGCCCAGCAGCGTGCTGACTGGGGCGGGGTAGCGGCGACGGCGCAGCACCTCTTGCCACGTGCCTTCCAGGCGCACCAGTTCACCGCGCACGGGCGCGGCGTCGAATACAAATTTCTTCAGCTCGTCAGTCATCCATCAATCCGTTTCAGTTGCTGCTTGTACATCGCCTGGCGCACCGCGTACGTCTCGGTATTCAGGTGCATCTTGGCAATGTCGTCTTCCGTCAGTTTGCGCACGGCCTTGGCGGGCGCGCCCAGGATCAGCGTGCCGTCTTCGAAGACCTTGCCTTCGGTGACGATCGCCCCCGCACCCACCAGGCAGTTCTTGCCGATTACCGCGCGATTGAGCACCACCGCCTGGATGCCGATCAGCGAGCCTTCGCCGATGGTGCAGCCGTGCAGCATGGCCTGGTGGCCGATGGTCACGCGGTCGCCGATGTTCAGCGGGCAGCCCGGGTCGGTGTGCAGCACCGAGCCTTCCTGCACGTTGCTGGCCTCACCCACCGTAATCGGCTCGTTGTCCCCGCGAATGACGGCGCCCGGCCACACGCTGGCGCGTGCCTTGAGCTCCACGCGGCCGATGACGGTCGCTTCGGGTGCCACATAGGCGTTTTCGTCGATGGTCGGGGCAACGTCGCCGAGTTGGTAGAGGGCCATGCGATCGGTCTCCAGAATCTATGTAGATGGGGAAATTGCGCGCGTCTTCAAGCCTGCCGGGCGGGGCGCGGCCGACACGTCGATTTAAAATGGCGGAAAGCCAGAATTGTACGCCGATGACCGCTTCACAGCCTTTCCCCCAGCCGCCCCCCGACTCCCTGCGCCACGCCGCGTTGGCCGCCTTGTGCCTGACCGATCCTGCCGCCAAGGTCGACGCCACATTGCGCCTGGGCGAACGCGCCCAAAACGCTGACGACGCAAGTTGGGGCATCGAACAGGCGATCGCGGCACCGGAGAGCGGCGTCCCGGGCCGGCCAGAAGCGCCGGTCCTCGTGCCGCCGTCCCAGGTGCCGCGTCGGCGTGCGATCGATACGCCGCGTGGGCGCGCCGCGCTGCTGCATGCGCTGGCGCATATCGAATTCAACGCCATCAACCTTGCGCTCGACGCGGTGTGGCGTTTTGCTGGCATGCCGGTCGCCTTCTATCAGGACTGGATGCGCGTGGCTGCCGAAGAGGCAACGCATTTCTCGTTGCTGTCTGCGCATCTGGCCACGCTCGATTGCCGTTACGGCGATCATCCGGCCCACGACGGCCTCTGGCAGATGACCGAAAAGACCGCGGCCGATCCGCTTGCACGCATGGCCCTGGTGCCGCGCACGCTGGAGGCGCGCGGGCTTGATGCCTCGCCACCGATTCGCGCCAAACTGGCGCAGGCGGGCGATATGGCGGCTGCCGGCATCCTCGACATCATCCTGCGCGACGAGATTGGCCACGTGGCGGTCGGCAACCGCTGGTACCGCTGGCTGTGCGATCGGGCGGGGCTGGATCCGGTGCCAACGTATCGCCAGTTAGCCGAGCAATACGGTGCGCCACGGCTGCGCGGGCCGTTCAATCTCGACGCCCGCCGCCAGGCCGGTTTTGACGACGACGAGATCGCTGCGCTGGAAGCTTCGTTCTAAGCGCCACGGCGCTGTCCGTCCGCCGCTATAATCGTCAGAAAAAGAACGATCGTTCGATTTCTATTTGTTCGGTGACGGAAACCATGGACTCCACCTCGCAGCCGGCCGCGCGCCAGGCTTCCCGCTCCACCTACCTGCCTGTGCGCGGCCTGCGCTATCACATCCGCGAATGGGGCGAGCCCGGTGCGCCCATCCTGTTCCTGTTCCACGGGTGGATGGATGTGTCGGCATCGTTTCAGTTTCTGGTCGATGCGCTGCGTGAGCGTTGGCACATCGTGGCGCCCGACTGGCGCGGCTATGGCCAGTCGGCCCGGTCCACGGATGCGCCGGGCGTCGAAAGCTACTGGTTTGCCGACTACGTGGCCGATCTCGAAGCCATCGTTGATCACTATCAGCCGGACGGGCAGGTCACGTTGGTCGGCCACAGCCTGGGTGCGAACGTCGTGTGCCTGTATGCGGGCATCCGGCCCGAACGGGTGCGTCGCGTGGTCGATCTGGAGGGCTTCGGCATGTCGGCGTCCAAGGCATCGCAGGCGCCACGCCGGTATGCGCGCTGGCTGGATGAGCTGAAGGACAAACCGCGCATGAACACCTACGCCTCTGTCGAAGATGTTGCCGCGCGCCTGCAGAAGACCAATCCGCGCTTGCCTGCCGACAAGGCAGCATTCCTGGCGCAGCATTGGTCGAGCCGCAACGCCGAAGGCCGTTGGGAAATCCTCGGCGATCCGGCGCACAAGATCATCAATCCGCAGCTCTATCGGCTGGACGAGGTGATGGAGATCTGGCGTCGCGTCACCGCGCCGGTGCTGCATGTCGAGGCGGTCGATTCGCCCACGTTGAAGGCGATTGCGGGCGATGTGCCGCTGCCCGAGTTCAAGGCGCGCTTCGCTGCATTTCCTGATTTTCGTGAGGTGCTGATTGCGGATGCCGGCCACATGCTGCATCACGATCAGCCCGAGCAGGTGGCCGCGCTGATCGAAGAGTTCTGCCTGCCGCGCTGAGCGCTGGGCTCAATTGAGAAACCGCTGTGCCGCGTCCGGCGGCGGCACGATGCAGGTTTCCGAGCGGCCAAACCATCGATAGCGATTGCGCGCGACGCCGCGATAGAGCGCGTCGCGCAGCGGCGCCGGGATCAACCCACCGACCCACGCCAGCCGCCACGGCCAGCCGAGCGTATGCAAGATGCGCAGCACGGCAGCGCTCTCGCGCCACGCATGGCCGCCTCGCACGAACAGCACGGTGTTCACGTCATCCGGATTCACGCCCGCCTGCGTTAGAAGGCGGCGTCCAGTCTCACCTTGCATGGACGCGAAGCGCAGCACGCCTTGCCGATCGTGTCGTAACAGAAACTGGATGGAGCCGCTGCACAGCAGGCAGTGCGCGTCGTAGACGACGATCATTCGCGCTCCAGCGTCGTCAGGTCTAGATAGCCGCGATAGGCGGCAACGACGCCCAGCAGCGGCACGCTGGCGCGTATGTTGAAGTGGAAGCGATCATCGTTGCCGCTTTCTTCGGCCAATACGTCAGGCCGCAGCCATCCGGGGCAGGGGATGCCGAGGAAGCGCAAGCCCTCCAGGCGCATCTGCAGCACGCCGCGCTCCGCTTCCAGCGCAAAGAACAGACGCACGGCGCCGAGCCGTTCCATGATGCGCCCCTGATGTAGCGACAACGTCGAACGCATCGTCTGGCGCGGGAAATGGCGCGTCCAGGTCTCCTGCAGTGGCGTGGCGTCGAGCGTGAAACGGATCGGGCCGCGTGTTGATGTACGTGGAGTACGGATGCACCACGCAAGCCAGCGTGCCACGCGTGAGGCGGGCGGTTCGGTCTCGACCTCGCCGTCCAGTACGACGCGTCCTGCAATGTGGTGGAACGCCTGCACCGCCGGTGCCAGTTCAGCGTACTGCGCGCCGAGGATGGTTTCGTAGAGCGAGGCGGTCATGCGTGCGCTTCTTGCATCGTGATTGCCAGACCGTCGGTTTCGCGCGCAAAGTCGTCCAAGGTCAGCAGGCCGACGCAGGGCATGGCGCCGCGTTGCGGCAACGTGCCTTCCCGAAAGCGGCGCACCAGTGCGGCAGCGGCCAGCGTTGGCACGTACGGGCCGTCACCGCGGAGGGCGATCAAGTGCCACAAGCGTGCGCGCGATGTGCCGTCCGCCAGCAGCCCATCGACGCGCAGGTGCATACCGCCCACGTCCGAGCCCCAGTTCAGGAACCAGTCGGACGCCGCCTTCAGCCAGCGCGTGTGGCGTGCCCAGTTGTTGACCAGCCCCGCCCGCGCCAGTGCGGCCATCACGTTCATGCCGCGATGCAGGAAGCGCAGTTCCAGCCCAGCGCCGAAGCGCACGTGCGGTGTTCCCGGATAGCATTGGGGAAACAGCGCCAGATCCGGCACGTCGCACGGCGACATCAACCGCTCACCCACGGGCGCAGGGTAGGTGTGGCGCCATGTTCCGCTCCAGCCGAAGACCGGCTCGCCCGCTCCCGCAGATGGCAGCGGCTTGCCGCAGTACGTCAGGATCGCCTGGATGGTCGACAGCCCACGCTCCGTGCGGTTGCCCGGGCTGATGCCGATATCAATGGATTGCACCGAGGCCATGTCGCGCGTCAGGTGGTCGACGGCCGCACCCGACAGCGCCGGCACCGAACTCGCGCCGCTGACGACGAGTACACCGGCTTGCTTGGCCGCCGCGTCCAGCGTGGCAATGTCCTGCACAAAGGCACGCCCATCGGCCAAGTCGATGTAGTGCACGCCCGCAGCGATACACGAACGCGCGACGTGGTAGTCCTGCCCTTGGAACGGTCCACCGGTATGGATCAGCAGGTCCGGAGCAAGCATGCGCAGAGACTGATCGAAACTGGGGGCATGGATATCGATGGCCTCGGCGCGCAGGGTGGCGCGTGCCTTCGGTTGCAAGGCGGCGACCAAGGCTTGCGCCTGTGGCAACGATCGCCCGGCAATCGTCACGGTCATCGAGTCGTGGGCAGACAACCGCTCGACCAGCCTCCGCCCAAAAAAGCCATAGCCGCCGATGACAACGACGTGCATGTCGCGCAGCGGTGCGGTCATTCCGCGGCCACATGCAGCTTCGTCTGTAGCCCCGCATCGTTGCTCGAATGCGTATGCACGAGCGTCTTGTCTGGATTCGCGTAGCGGTAAGCGCGGCGCAGCGCCATCGCCACTTCATGAAAGCCCGACAGAATCAGCTTCTGCTTGTTCGGATACAGCGCGATATCGCCCGCCGCAAAGACGCCTGGGCGTGAGGTCTCATACGCCGTGGTTTCCACGGTGATGCGGCCGGCGCGCATCTCCACGCCCCAGTTGGCGATCGGCCCCGGTTCCGACACCAGGCCGTATAGCGCGATCAGCTCATCGCAGGGCAGGACAGTTTCGCCGTCGCGCCCGCGAATGGCCGCGCCGGTGAGTGTGCCGTCGGGCGTGCTGTCCAAACGAGAAAGCATGCCGAGCACGAAATCCATCTCGCCAGCGGCCACGGCTGCGCGCATTTCGGCGATGCTCGCATCGGCCGCCCGAAAGCCCTCTCGCCGATGCACCAGCGTCACGCGCGCAGCCAACTTGCGCAATGCCAGCGCCCAGTCGAGCGCAGAATCCCCGCCGCCGGCAATAACGACGCGTTTGCCCGCAAACCGGGCCGTGTCGCGCACGGCGTAGTGAAGGTGGCGGCCTTCCAGCGCGGCGGCTTCGGGCAGGGCCACGCGCTGCGGTGTGAAGGCGCCGTTGCCTGCGGTGATGAGCACGGCGGCGCAGTCGAATACGTCACCGGCGCTCGTGGTCACGCGGAAGCGTTGGCCGTGCTCGGCCTCCAGCGTTTCGACGGTTTCCGCGCGGCGGTTGCACAGGATCGGGTAGTTGAACGGCGCGCACTGCGCCAGCAATCGATCGACGAGTTCCTGCGCGGTGCATGACACCAGCGCAGGGATGTCGTAGATCGGTTTTTCTGGATACAGCTCGGTGCATTGGCCACCGGGGCGGTCCAACGCATCGACCAGTACGCACGACAGCCCCAGCACGCCGGCCTGAAACGCCGCAAACAACCCCACCGGCCCGGCGCCCACGACAAGTACGTCGATGCGTTGCGCGATGGGCGGGGCGGATTCAGCGGGGAGGGTAGCGACGGAAGTCATGGCAAAGCGTCGGGAACGAAACAATGGGCGCACTATAGCGTGCAGCAACCGGCGCGCCGCGAACACCGCCACGGGCAGTCGGGTCTTCCCCCGGGGGCCGTCCGGTCGTTGGGGGGGTGCCCACGGTGACGCGCCGCAGCAGTAAAATGGCGGAATGCTAAATGTCTCCACCGCCTCCGCCCGAAACGCCGATCTGCACTGCCATTCCACGGTGTCCGACGGCATGCTTGCGCCCCAAGAGGTGGCCGCGCGTGCCGCCGCCCACGGTGTGACGCTCTGGGCGCTGACCGATCACGATGAAGTGGGTGGCCAAGCCGCCGCGCGCGAGGCCGCCACGTCGCTTGGCATGGCCTATCTGCCGGGCGTGGAAATCTCCGTCACCTGGGCGGGGCGCACGCTGCACATCGTTGGCCTGGGCATCGATCCGGAGAACGCCGATCTGGTGCAGGGGCTCGAACGCACCCGCTCCGGCCGCTGCGCCCGTGCCGAGGACATCGGCGCTGCGCTGGCCAAACTCGGCATCGAAGGCGCGTACGAGGGTGCGCTGCGCTACGCCGGCAATCCCGACATGGTCTCGCGCACGCACTTCGCGCGTTTCCTCGTTGAGCACGGCCATTGCAGCGATATCTCCGAGGTGTTCGACCGCTACCTCGGTGACGGCAGACCCGGCTACGTGCCGCACCGCTGGGCGCGCCTGGCTGACGCAATCGGCTGGATCAAAGGCGCCGGCGGTGTCGCGGTGATGGCGCATCCGGGGCGGTACACGCTCTCGCTGGTTGAGCACAGCGCGCTGTTCGACGAATTCAAGGACCTGGGCGGCGAGGGCGTCGAAGTGGTGACGGGCAGCCACACGCCCGATCAATACGCTTTGTACGCAGATGTGGCTCGCCGCTATGGTCTGTTGGCGTCGCGCGGGTCCGATTTCCATGGTCCCGGTGAAGGCCGCATCGAACTGGGCGAGTTGCCCCCGCTGCCTGACAACCTCACGCCGGTGTGGAGCCGGTGGATGTCGTAGGTTTTCGTACCGTACCTCGTACCCACCCGCGCCCCGCATGTCCCAGTTCTTCCAGATTCACCCGACCACGCCGCAAGGACGCCTGATTCGCCAGGCGTCCGACATCATCCGCGCCGGCGGTTTGGTCGCGCTCCCAACAGATTCCTGCTACGCGCTTGCCTGCCACCTCGACGACAAAGCGGCCGTCGAACGCCTGCGCCGCGTGCGCGGCATCGACGAAAAACACCACCTCACGCTGATGTGCCGGGATTTGTCCGAGCTGGCCACGTTTGCGCGCGTCGACAACAAGCAATACCGCGTGCTGAAGGCGGCCACGCCGGGCCCGTTCGTGTTCCTGCTGGAAGCGACCAAGGAAGTGCCGCGCCGGCTCTCGCACCCGTCGCGCAAGACCATCGGCCTGCGCGTACCCGAACACCCGATTCCATTGGCGCTAATGGCCGAGCTGGGCGAGCCGCTGCTCTCCGCCACGCTGCAACTGCCCGGTGACGATGAGCCGCTCAACGAGGCCGAGGCCATCCGCGAACGGCTGGAAAAACAGCTCGAACTCGTCATCGATGGCGGCCCGGCGCCGGCCGAACCCACCACCGTCATCGATCTGACCGGCGGCGAGCCTGAACTCGTGCGCCGGGGCCGGGGCGATCCGGCCCGCGTGGGCCTGTAAGCATGCGTTGGCGGCCGGCGTGCGGCCGCGCGCGCTTGCTACAATAGCCCGCCTATGGACCCCACCCTGATCCAAAACATCGCGGTTTACGCGATTCCCGTCCTGTTTGCCATCACGCTGCACGAGGCGGCGCATGGCTATGTCGCCAAGCATTTCGGCGACGATACGGCCTATGTCATGGGCCGCATCAGCATCAATCCGCTGCGGCACATTGACCCGATCGGCACGATCGCGATGCCGCTGCTGCTGTATTTCGCGACCAATGGCGCGTTCGTCTTCGGCTATGCGAAGCCGGTGCCAGTGCGCTTCGGCCGTCTGCGTGATCCGCGCTGGCATGGCATGTGGGTGGCGCTGGCCGGGCCGGCCACCAACTTTGTCCAAGCGATCCTCTGGGGTGTGCTGGCGGTGCTGTTTGCTGTGGGCGGCGTGAATGAGCCCTTCCTGATTGGCATGGCGCGCGCCGGCATTCTGGTGAACATGGTGATGGCCGCGTTCAACATGTTCCCGCTGCCGCCGCTCGATGGCGGGCGCGTGCTGGCCGCGCTTCTGCCGCCGCGCGCCGCGCTGGCGTTGTCGCGCATCGAACCGTTTGGCTTCTTTATCGTGATGGCGCTGATCATTTCCAACGTCATCACCAACGTCTGGATGCGCCCGATCATGGCGCTGCTGTTTCACATGCTGCAGTGGATTTTGAGTCCGCTGCAGGCGCTGTTTTCCTGAATTCCTGAGTCTTCAACTCCATTTCCCACATGTTTCCTGACCGCGTTCTCTCCGGCATGCGTCCGACCGGTGCCCTGCACCTGGGGCACTACCACGGCGTTCTGAAAAACTGGGTCCGGCTGCAGGCCGAATACCCGTGCTATTTCTTCGTCGCGGATTGGCATGCGCTGACCACGCACTACGAGTCGCCCGAGGTGATCGAGGAATCCGTGTGGGAAATGCTGATCGACTGGCTTGCCGCCGGCGTTGATCCGACGCAAGCCACGCTGTTCATCCAGAGCCGCGTGCCCGAGCACGCCGAGCTGTTCCTGCTGCTCTCGATGGGTACGCCGCTGGGTTGGCTTGAACGCGTGCCGACCTACAAGGACCAGATTGAGAAGCTCAAGGAGAAGGACCTCTCCACCTACGGCTTCCTCGGTTACCCGCTGCTGCAGGCCGCCGACATCCTGATCTATCGCGCCGGCTTCGTGCCCGTGGGCGAAGACCAGGTGCCGCACGTTGAAATGACGCGCGAAGTCGCCCGCCGCTTCAACTACCTGTACGGCCGCGAGCCCGGTTTCGAAGAGAAGGCGCTGGAAGCGGCCAAGAAGCTCGGCGGCAAGCGCGCCAAGCTGTATCTGGAACTGCGCACTGCCTATCAGGAGCGCGGCGAGGACGAAGCCCTGGAGCAGGCCCGCGCACTGCTGGCCGAATCGCAAAGCCTGTCGATGGGCGATCGTGAGCGCTTGTTCGGCTATCTGGAAGGCGCCCGCAAGATCATCCTGCCCGAGCCGCAGGTGCTGCTGACCGAAGCGTCGCGCATGCCCGGCCTCGACGGCCAGAAGATGTCCAAGTCGTACGGCAACACGATCCGCATGCGCGAGGACAAGGAAACCGTCGAGAAAAAGGTTCGCACCATGCCGACCGACCCGGCCCGCGTGCGCCGCACCGATCCGGGTGATCCGGACAAGTGCCCGGTGTGGCAGCTGCATCAGGTCTACTCGGATGCGGATACGAAGGAGTGGGTGCAAAAGGGCTGCCGCAGCGCCGGCATTGGCTGCCTGGAGTGCAAGCAGCCCGTGATCGACGGCATCCTGCGCGAGCAGCAACCCATGCTCGAGCGCGCCCAGAAGTACATGGACGATCCGTCCCTGCTGCGCGCCATCATCGCCGACGGCTGCGACAACGCCCGCAAGGTCACGCAAGAGACCATGCGCGAAGTGCGCGAGGCGATGGGCCTGGCCTATAGCTGACGCGCGGGCGATGTCAGCCGCTGCATTGGATTCGCACACGCTCGCTGCGCCGTCGCCGTGGGTGACGCGCTGGGCGGCTGGACTGCCGGCCAGCGCGTCCGTGCTGGACGTGGCGTGCGGCAGCGGCCGTCATGCGCGCTGGCTTGCGGCGCGCGGCCTGCGCGTGACCGGCATTGACCGCGATGCGGCAGCGCTCGCGGGTCTCTCCGGCGTCGCCGAAACCATCGTCGCCGACATCGAGGGCGGTCCGTGGCCGTTGTCGCCCGGCGCCACGTTTGATGCCGTCGTCGTCACGAACTACCTGCACCGCCCGCTCTGGCCGCACTTGCTGGCGGCCGTTGCCCCGGGCGGACGGTTGATCTACGAAACCTTCGCCGTTGGAAACGAAACCGTCGGAAAACCGTCCAACCCGGCATTCCTGCTGGCGCCGGGTGAACTGCTCGATGCCGTGCGAGGTCAATTGCGGGTGATCGGCTACGAAGACGGCTTCCTGGCATCGCCCCGAAACGCCTATGTGCAACGGATTTGCGCGGTGCGCGAGCGGGCCGGGGTACAGGCGCCGCGCTACGCACTTTGAACTTGCTGAGGACGGCCGCTTACCCGTCTCGAGGCGGGGTTCAGATGTGGCGAATCCGTTCTGACGATCCGGTACAATCCGACTGTTTACGTTCACGCTTTTGTCTGCTTTCGAAACCATGACCCAGATTTCCGGCAGTCTTGTCGCCATCGTCACGCCCATGCACGAGGACGGCAGCCTTGATTTCCCGTCGCTGCGCAAGCTGATCGATTGGCATATCGCCGAGGGCACCGACGGCATCGTGATCGTCGGCACCAGCGGTGAATCCCCGACCGTGTCGGTGGAAGAGCACCGTGAGCTGATCCGCGTGGCGGTCGAGCAGGCCAACAAGCGTGTGCCGATCATCGCCGGCACCGGCGGCAATTCCACCACCGAGGCGGTCGAGCTGACGGCCTACGCCAAGCAAGTCGGTGCGGATGCCTCGCTGCAGGTCGTGCCGTACTACAACAAGCCGACGCAGGAAGGCATCTACCTGCACTTCCGCAAGGTCGCCGAATCGGTGGACCTGCCGGTCATCCTGTACAACGTGCCGGGCCGCACCGTGGCCGATATGACGGTCGAAACCATGCTGCGCCTGGCCGACGTGCCGGGCATCATCGGCGTGAAGGAAGCCACCGGCAACATCGACCGCGCCGCGCAGCTCATCAAGGCTGCACCGGCCTCGTTCAAGATCTACAGCGGGGACGACCCGACCGCCATCGCACTGATGCTGCTGGGTGGTCACGGCAATATCTCCGTGACGGCCAACGTGGCGCCGCGCGCCATGCACGAACTGTGTGCCGCTGCCATGCGCGGCGACGTGGAAATGGCCCGCCGCATCCATATGCAACTGCTGTCGGTGCATAAGAACCTGTTCGTGGAATCGAACCCGATTCCCGTCAAATGGGCCCTCCAGGCCATGGGCAAGATGGAAGGCGGCATCCGCCTGCCGTTGACCCCGCTGGCGCCCCAGTATCACGAGGTCGTGCGCGCATCCCTGAAGGATGCCGGGCTGCTCTCCTGATGTTCAACGGCTCTTCCTTGGTTACTCAAGCCATCGTTCTCGTTTGAAGGATCGCAAGTCAATGAAACTGCACCAAACCCGTCGCGGGGCTGTGGCGACGTCTGCTCATCTGTTGCTGGCCGCGCTGTCGGTTGCCCTGATTTCCGGTTGCGATACCGTCAATGAGGTGATGCAGCCGGATCGCATCGATTACAAATCGCAGGCCAAGAAGGGCCCGACGCTGGAAGTTCCACCTGACCTGACCAGCATCCAGGCGGATCGCCGTTATGCCGCGCCGGACACGGGCACGACCACGTTGTCGGCCTACACGTCGACGGCGCCGAAGGTCACCACGCCGGGTTCGGGCGCGGACAACGTGCTGCCCGCCGTGTCCGACATGCGCATCGAGCGCGATGGCAATCAGCGCTGGCTGGTCGTCAAGACCACGCCGGATGCGCTCTGGCCGCAGCTGCGCACGTACTGGCAGGAGCTTGGTTTCCTGCTGGTGATCGACTCGCCCGAGACCGGCATCATGGAGACCGACTGGGCTGAGAACCGCGCCAAGATTCCGCAGGACATCCTCCGTCGCACGATCGGCAAGGTGTTCGATGGCCTGTATTCGACGGGCGAGCGCGACAAGTTCCGCACCCGTATCGAGAAGGGCCCGAACGGTACGGTGGAGGTCTATATCTCGCACCGTGGCGCACAGGAGCAACTGGTCGGTTCGTCCAAGGACCAGACCGTGTGGACGCCGCGTCCGGCGGATCCTGAGCTCGAAGCCGAGTTCCTCTCGCGCCTGATGCAGCGTCTGGGCGCCAGCAAGGATGCCGCGCAGCAGAAGCTCGCGCAAACGCAGGCAGCACACCCGGTGGAAGAAGGCGGAAAGGCGACGGAAGGAGTCCAGGCCGCACGCGTTGCCGGGCCGTCGCTGCTGGCGCAGGCAAATGGTCAGCCGGTGCTGAACGTGCCGGAGCCTTTCGACCGCGCGTGGCGTACCGTGGGTCTGGCCCTCGATCGCGTGAACTTCACCGTGGATGATCGCGATCGCGCGCAAGGCGTGTACTTCGTGCGTTACGCTGACACCAAGGCCGAAGCCAACGCACCGGGTTTCTTCTCGCGCCTGTTCTCGGGTACGAAGATCGAAGACCTCAAGCGTGCCAAGCGCTATCGCGTGGTGGTCAAGGACGCCGGCAATGCGTCGACTGTTATCGTGCAGAACGACGACGGCTCCGCGCAGACGGGCGACATCGGCAAGCGCATTTTGTCGCTGCTCGACGAGCAACTGCGCTGATCAGCGTGATGCAGTACCGCTGCTGTGTGGGCTGAGCGATGACCCTGCGATTCGCCAGCCTCGGCAGCGGCAGTGAAGGGAATGCGCTGCTCGTCGAGTCCTCCGATGGAACGACGTGCACGCGCATCCTGCTCGATTGCGGATTCGGCATCCGCGAAACCGTGCGCCGGCTGGAACGTCTTGGCTGTGCAGCGGAGTCTCTCAGCGCCATTCTCGTCACGCACGAGCACGGCGATCATGTCGGCAGCGCCTATGCCGTTGCCGCCAAATTCAACATCCCCGTTTGGACCAGCCACGGCACCTATCGCGCGACTGAAAAATTGCGCGGTGCGGATCGCGCTGCCGTGCGCTTTTGCCGCGCCGACGACGTGTTTAGTGTTGGTGACCTGCAGATCTTGCCCTATACCGTGCCGCACGACGCGCGCGAACCCCTCCAGTTTGTCTTCAGCGACGGCGCGCGACGCCTGGGTGTGCTGACGGATGCGGGCATGTCGACGGAATATCTGTGCGCGCATCTGGAGGGTTTGCACGCGCTCGTGCTGGAGTGCAATCACGACCGCGAGATGCTGGCCAATTCGCCGTATCCGTGGTCATTGAAGCAGCGCATCGGCGGGGATTTCGGGCACCTGGCCAACGACATTGCCACCGCGATCCTCACGCGTGTTCGACACGACGCCTTGCATACGGTGGTGGCCGCACACTTGTCCAAGCAGAACAACACGCCGTTGCTAGCTGGGGAAGCCATTGCGGTCGCGCTAGGCATTGATGCCCACGATGTACCCATTGCGGATCAGGAAGAAGGGCTACCCTGGCGCACCGTATAAGCGGCGCTTTGCTTGTCTTGTAAGATTCGGAAACAACTTGGAGTGGCAACCGGACGATCGAGATGTTGCCTGGCGCGCGCCCATGAAAAAAGCCGACCCGAAGGTCGGCTTTTTTGTCTCGCGAGAAACGCGATTATTGCTTAGCAGCCGGAGCCGAAGCAGCAGCGTCCGAAGCAGCGGCAGCCGGAGCCGAAGCAGCAGCGTCCGAAGCAGCGGCAGCCGGAGCAGCAGCGTCCGAAGCGGCAGCAGCCGGAGCCGAAGCAGCAGCGGCCGGAGCCGAAGCTTCCGGAGCAGCAGCCGGAGCAGCGGCTTCTTCCTTCTTACCGCAAGCAGCCAGAGCCACAGCAGCCATCAGCGAGGCGATCAGGAGAGACTTTTTCATTTTTTCGATCCTTAAACTGAATATGGAAAGCGAACAACAGAAAGGGCGATGAATAATTACCGGTAATTATCGCTCTGGTACGACTTCTTCTATGCCAGCCGCCAGCTCGCACAGGGGCGCCTTGGCAGCAAGCTAACGCTGGATTATAGCGGCGTTTGACTACCCTGTGTAGCGGAGTGGGGCCAGCCGCACGCTCAAGTTCTGCGCTTTTGTAACCATGTGTTTCAATGGGATTCAGCGCGGGGCTGGGCCTGCCAACCGCAACCAGCCTTCTTCATACCAGGCGTGCAGCGTATCCATCAGATCAGGCAGGTCGGCGGCCGCGTCAACCGATGCCGCAATCGCACGCCGCTGGTCCGCCAACGCGCAAAGCCACGCAAGCAATGTTCCTGATGGCTCGAACGTGTCGCCGTTGATCCAGAAGCGTTGATTGTCATACAGCGCTTGCGTGCGGGCGTCGAGCACGATGCCTTCCTTGCGCGCACGAGCAGTGAATCGCGCCAGCGGCAGCCGCGGCTGCGTCACGAAGTCCACGTGATCCTTGGGCTCGGACAGATAAGCACCGAGGAATTCGCCGACCAGCTCTGGCGTCCAGCGCAGCGCGTTCAGCTTTTGCGCGAGAGCCTTGACCATGGCGGCGGGCAGTTCGCCGGGGTGCTCCGTGGGTTTCTGATCCGGATCGGCGTAGCGGCCCTCGAAGTTGGGGTCATCTTCCAGCGTCTGCGACAGGAACCCGAGGAAGTGGCCCGCGAGCTCGCGGTACGCCGGTGAGCGGAATCCGATCGAGTACGTCATGCAATCACCCTCGGCCACACCGTCGTGCGCGTAGTGCGGGGGCAGATACAGCATGTCGCCGGGTTCCAGTACGAATTCTTCTTCGGGCTGGAAGTTGGCGAGAATCTTCAGCGGCAGATCCGGCACCAGGGTGAGGTCGTCTTGCGCGGAAATTCGCCAGCGACGTTTGCCATGGGCCTGCAGCAGGAACACGTCGTACGAATCGAAGTGCGGGCCGACGCCACCGCCGTCAGTGGCGAAGCTGATCATCACATCGTCGAGTCGTGCGTCTGGGATGAAGCGAAAGCGGTGCATGAGCGCTTCGACGGCGGGTTCCACAAGATTCGCGCCCTGCACGAGCACCGACCAGTTGCGTGTCTTGCGCGAGGGCAGGGGGCGCTCGTCGAAGGGGCCGTGATTGAATGACCACCGCCCACGCGATTGCGCGATCAGGCGCGATTCCACATCGGGGCGTTCGGCCAGCGCCAGCACGCGCTCGGGAGACAGCGGAAAGTGCAGCGAACGCATCTCTTCAGGCGAGAGTGCTTGCCGGATCAGCAGAGGCTTTTTCTGCCAGTGCGTGCGCATGAATTCGCGTGGCGACAAGCCGCCCAGCAACTGTGCGGGCTGACTCACTGGTAGCGCAGTTTGGACACTGCCTTGGACGCCGCCATTGGCAGCGTATAATGAGACTTCGTTCATGGAGTGCGCAATTGAAAATCGCGAAGAATACGGTGGTGTCGGTGGCTTACAAACTGTCCGACGCGCAGGGCAACGTCATCGAGGAATCCGATGAGCCGATGGTGTATTTGCACGGCGGCTATGATGGCACGTTCCCCAAGATCGAGGAAGCGCTGGACGGCCATGAGCAAGGCTTCGAGACGAAGCTCCAGCTTGAGCCGGACGATGCTTTCGGTGATTACGATCAGGAACTGATCAAGATCGAGCCGCGGGACCGCTTCCCCGAGCCGCTCGAAGTCGGCATGCAGTTCGAAGGCGTGCCTGAAGATGGCGACGAGGAAGATGCCATCGTCTACACCGTCACGGATGTGGCGGAAGACAAGGTGGTGCTGGACGGCAATCATCCGCTGGCCGGCATGGCGCTGCGCTTTGAGCTGAAAGTGACGGACGTGCGCGAAGCCACGGCTGAAGAGATCGAGCACGGCCACGTGCACGGTGAAAACGGCCTCGAAGTGGTGGATGAGGACGAAGACGACGACAAGCCGCACACGCTGCATTGATCGTCTGGCGCGCATATGAAAACGGGAGCTTCGGCTCCCGTTTTTCATTGCATCGGCGCAGGGGCGATCTCTGGTGCCGGGGCAGGGGTGTTATCGATACGGCGGCTGCGGATGTGAAAAAGCGGCGTGCGGCCCGGCGTGACGGACACCTCCAGCCAACGATCGAGCACTGGCGAGCCATACGTGCGTGCGCGCATGACATGCGGATCGGGGCGCCCGTCCTCATCCTTGAGCGGTCTGTCGAGGATGAGGGTCTGGCTGGCACCATGGACGAGGAGCACGGCCCCATCGTATTCACGCGTGAGGGCGCGCAATTGGCGCTTGAGCCCGAGATAGCCATCGTGTGGACGCCGGCGCAGCAGTCCATCGAGCAGGTTCGGCGCGCGACGCCGCTCCCAGCCATCTTCGAACAGCGGATCGGCTTGCATCATGATCACCACGCCGGCCAGTTTGTGCTGGCGGGCAACCGTGAAGGCGCGTGTCAGCCATTGGCGGTTGGCTTCCAGGCGGTCTTCATATTCGCCGTTGCGTCCGCCGGCGGTCTTGTAGTTGTTGTTGTCGCCGGGCACGTTGAGGGTGACGAACAGCACGCCGCCGGTTTCCCACCGCGTGTTTTCGCGATAGCTGCGGAACTTGGCCTGGTCGGACTGGCGCATCACCTTCATCGTGCGCTGGCCGAGCGTGTTGTCATCGGGGTAGAACAGTTCGCGCACGCGCAGCAGCCGCTCGATGGGGTCAAAACCACCGGCGGCGGGGCGCTGGCAATCGCTCCAGTCGTGGTCGCCGGGGATGTAGACGACGGGCGAGATCAGGCTGTCGAGCAGATCATGGCGCGCTTCAAGCAGCGTATCGGCGCACGATTCATCGCGGCCCTTGAGGTTGCCCAGGTGGACGACGAAGGCCGGGTGTTCGGCGTCAATGGCATCGAGCAAGGTACGCGCGGCGCCGACATCCTCACCGCGTTCGGGCACGTTGCCGATGACGGCGAAGCTGAATCCATTCGCTGCGCCTGCCCGGTTTGCAGACGCAGCGTGCACGGCACCGCCCGCCAGCAGCGCCAGTGCGATGGCGAGGCATTGCAGCGAGCGAGGCAGCCCGAGGCGCTTCATCAGGCAGGCGGGTTCGACAGCGCCTTGAGCCGATACAGCGCATCGAGGGCTTCGCGCGGTGTCAGATCATCGGGGTCGATGCTGGCGAGGGCCTCCGTGAGCGCGCTGTTGGGCGGCTCGGCTGGCGCGTCGTCTTCATCTTCGATGGGCGTGTCAGCGGCGAGTGCGAAGAGGTCGAGCTGCGGCGTGGCGCCGGTGTCGGCGGAATGCTGCTCCAGCCATGCGAGGCGTTTGCGCGCGGCGCGGATGACAGGCTGCGGCACGCCTGCCAGTTGCGCAACCTGCAAGCCGTAGCTCTGGCTGGCCGGGCCTTCCTGCACGGCATGCAGAAAGACGATGCCGTCGCCGTGTTCCACAGCGGAGAGGTGCACATTGGCCGCCTGCGCAAACTCCTGCGGCAATTGCGTCAGTTCAAAGTAGTGCGTGGCGAACAGCGTGTGGCTGCGGTTGTGCGACAGCAGGTGGCGCGCAATCGCCCAGGCGAGCGCAAGGCCGTCGAACGTGCTCGTGCCGCGTCCGATTTCGTCCATCAGCACCAGGCTGTTGGGCGTGGCGCGGTGCAGGATGGCGGCGGCTTCGGTCATTTCGACCATGAAGGTCGAGCGCCCGCCCGCCAGGTCATCCGCCGCGCCGATGCGCGTGAAGATGCGATCGATCGGGCCGATGGTGGCGGCCTCCGCTGGCACGAAGGCGCCCACGTAGGCCAGCAGGACGACCAATGCGGTCTGGCGCATGAAGGTCGACTTACCGCCCATGTTCGGGCCGGTAATGAGCAGCAGCTTGCGTGTGTCCTGTAAGACGCAGTCGTTGGCGACGAACTGTTCGACTTGCTGTTCGACCACCGGATGCCGCGCGCGCGTCAACTCGATGCCAGGTGCGTCCGTCAGCGTCGGGCGCGCCCACGACAGTGCGTGTGCACGCTCGGCCAGTGTGGCGAGCACGTCGGCCTGCGCCAGCGCAGCCGCAATGCGTTTGAACTCGGCCAGATGCGGCAGCAGTTTTTGCAGCAGTTCTTCGTAGAGCACCTTTTCGCGCGACAGGGCGCGGTCTTGTGCGGAGAGCGCCTTGTCTTCAAACGCCTTCAGCTCGGGCGTGATGTAGCGCTCGGCGTTCTTGAGGGTCTGGCGGCGGCGGTAGTCGTCGGGCACCTTGGCGGCCTGGCCATTGGTGACTTCGATGTAGAAGCCGTGCACGCGGTTGTATTCCACGCGCAGGTTAGCGATGCCAGTGCGCTCGCGCTCGCGGGCTTCCAGGTCGACGAGGAACTGGCCGCAGTTTTCGGAGATGTCGCGCAGCTCATCGAGATCGGCATCGTAGCCGCGGGCGATGACGCCGCCGTCGCGCACCATGGCGGCCGGCTCCGCCATGACGGCGCGCTGGAGCAGGGCGTGGGCATCTTCAGGCAGCGTGAGCGCGGCATACAGCTCGGCCAACAGCGGGGCGGCATCGCTCTGCGGTAGCTCTTCGCGAATTTCCGGCAGGCGCGCGAGCGTGTCGCGCAGCGACGATAGATCACGCGGGCGTGCCGACAGCAACGCCAGTCGGCCGGTAATACGCTCCACATCGGACAGCGTACGCAGCGTTGCGCGCAATGTTTGCCAGTCGCTGCCCAGCAGCACTTCGATGGCCTGTTGGCGCGCTTGCGGTATCGCGCGATCCCGCAGCGGGTGGTGCAGCCAGTGACGCAGCAGGCGGCTGCCCATGCTGGTGGCGCACGTGTCGAGCAGTGAGAACAGCGTGGGCGATTCCTGCCCGCGCAGCGTCTCGGTCAGCTCCAGATTGCGGCGCGTGGCGGTGTCCAGGCCAATGAATTCGCTTTCGTGTTCGACCGTCAAGCCGATCACGTGGCGCAGCGACTGGCCTTGCGTGGCGGCCGCGTAGTTCAGCAGCGCACCGGCCGCGGCGAGGGCCGCCGTCAACGTTTCCGCACCGAAGGCGACGAGGCTGGCCACGCCCAGTTGTTCACGCAGGCGGCGCGCGCCGGCTTCCACATCAAAGTGCCAATCGGGCAGGCGTGTGCGGGCAACGTCGGCTTGGATGGCATTGAGCGTGGCATCGTCGGCCAGCACTTCGGCGGGGCGGATGCGCTCCAGCTCGCGATCGAGCTGGTCGGGGCTGCATTCCATCACGCGCAATTCGCCGCCAACCAGATTCAGCCATGCCAGGCCGGTCAGCGGTGCGGCACCACGCTTGCCCGGCAATTGCGCGATGGCCAGCAGGTGGTTGTCGACCTTGTCGGAGAGCAGTGCGGCGTCCGTCAGCGTGCCGGGGGTGACAACGCGCACGACCTTGCGCTCAACGGGCCCCTTGGTGGTGGCCGGGTCACCGATCTGTTCGCAGATGGCAACCGATTCGCCCAGCTTGACGAGCTTGGCAAGGTATTGCTCCACCGCGTGGAAGGGAATGCCCGCCATGCGGATCGGCTGCCCGTTGGAGCTGCCGCGCGCGGTGAGCGTGATGTCGAGCAGGCGGGCGGCCTTCTCGGCGTCTTCAAAGAAGAGCTCGTAGAAGTCGCCCATGCGGTAGAACACCAGCGTATGGGGATGGCCCGATTTCAACCGAAGATACTGTTGCATCATCGGTGTGTGTTTATCCAACGGGCCGTATTTCGGGTCGATCTCCAGAGCCGGAGCGGCGGACTGTTCAGCCATGCGGTGCAAATGGGTACTCAGGCGCGGCGCGATCAATCGGTCGCGCGCGGAAGGTGTGGAATCGCGCAATTGTTGCATACCCGCGATGCGCTTTCACCGCACATTGTCTGCCGCGTCATCCGCGAGCCGGGCTTCCAGATAGTCGAGAAAGCACGCAATGCGTGAGGCCAGCTGCGTATTGCGGTAGTAGACCGCGTGAATGGGTTGCTGTACCTCGACGGTGGCGTCGGGCAAGACCTGCACGAGGTTGCCGTTGCGCCGGTCTTCAGCGGTCATGAAATCGGCCAGGCAGACGATACCGGCGCCTTGCAAGGCCAGCTGCCGCAGGGTTTCGCCGCTGGAGGCTTTGAGCGTGGGTTCAATGTGCAGGCGATCGCCATGCGGGCCGCGCAGGGGCCAGTGGTTCAGCGATTCGGGCTGAACGAAGCCGAGCAGGGTGTGTGTCTGCAGATCATCGACGCTGCGCGGCCGGCCGTTTGCCTTCAGATAAGCGGGACTCGCCAGCACGCGCAGCCGCCGCGTGCCGAGCAGTCGCGCCCGCAGGGTGGAGTCGCGCAGCGTGCCGATGCGGATGGCGACATCGGTGTCTTCTTCCAGCAGATCGATAATCAGGTCGTTGGTGTTCAGCTCCAGGTCGATCTGCGGAAACTGCGCGCGGAAGTCGGGCACCAGTGGCGCGATCACGTGCAGCATGAACGGCATGGCGGCGTTCACGCGCAGGCGCCCCGCAGGCTGTTGGCGGCGCAGGGCGATGTGCTCTTCGGCCTCATCCACGGCGGCCAGAATCTCACGCGCGCGGGCCAGGAAGGCAGTGCCCTCGTCGGTGAGCGCTAAACGGCGCGTGGTGCGCGAGAGCAGGGTGGTTTCCAGCTTCTCTTCCAGCCGGCGCAGGGCGCGGCTCACGCCCGATACCGTCTGGCCGAGCTGTTCGGCGGCGGCCGTGACGGAGCCGGTGTCCACCACGGTGCGGAAGGCCAGCAGTTCTTCGAGCGTTGTTTTCATCGTCGATTATCAATTCCCAGTCAAAAGTATTCTGCACAACACGGGGTTTTTTGCAAAGACGCGCGCGCCCACACTCCGGTCATCGATTGAACGGAGGGCACCATGCCTATTGCTTTGCTTGCGCTCACCTTGAGCGCGTTTGCCATCGGGACGACGGAGTTCGTCATCGTTGGTCTGATTCCCACGGTGGCGGTGGATTTGAGCATCACGCTGCCGTCTGCCGGGTTGTTGGTGAGCCTGTATGCGCTGGGCGTGGCGGTGGGCGCGCCGGTGTTGACCGCGCTGACCGGGCCCCTGCCGCGCAAGACGCTGCTGCTGTCGTTGATGGCGCTGTTCACGCTGGGCAACCTGCTGGCGTGGCGTGCGCCCACGTATGAATCGCTGGTACTGGCGCGCGTGCTGACGGGGTTGGCGCACGGCGTGTTCTTCTCAATCGGCTCGACCATCGCCACGAGCCTAGTGCCGAAAGAAAAGGCCGCAAGCGCCATCGCCATCATGTTCACGGGGCTGACCGTGGCGCTGGTGACGGGCGTGCCGCTGGGCACCTTCATCGGCCAGCACTTTGGCTGGCGCGAGACGTTCCTGGCGGTGTCCGCGTTGGGGGCGATCGCCTTTGTGGGCAGCCTGCTGTTCGTGCCGCGCAAACTCGCGCAGTCGGCACCGGCGTCGCTGATGCAGCAGGCCAAGGTGCTGGCGCAGCCCCGCCTGCTGATGGTGTACGCCAAGACGGCCATCGGTTATGGCGGTTCATTCATCCCGTTCACTTTCCTGGCGCCGATTCTGCAAGACGTGGCTGGCTTCAGCGCTGGGGCGGTGGGCTGGGTGATGCTCGTCTATGGTGTATCGGTGGCGGTGGGCAACCTGTGGGGCGGTCGCCTGGCCGATCGCAAGGGGCCGATTGTTGCCCTGCAGATCATCTTTGCGTTGCTGGCGGCGGTGCTCTTGCTGTTCACGTTCACTGCTCACCATCCGTGGACGGCCGTGGCGACGGTGCTGCTGTGGGGCGCGGTGGCGTTCGGCAACGTGCCGGGGCTGCAGGTGTATGTGGTCAAGCAGGCGGAGCGCTATACCCCGCAAGCCGTGGATGTGGCGTCGGGCCTGAACATTGCGGCCTTCAACCTTGGCATTGCCGGGGCGGCGTGGGCCGGCGGGCTGATCGTCACGCATCTGGGCCTGATGCATACGCCGTGGATTGGCGCACTGGTGGTGCTGGTGTCGCTGGGCCTGACGACATGGAGCGGTGTGCTCGACCGCCGTAACGGCGTCGGCCCGTGCTTTGATGGCCCGATGCCGGCCGCTCACTGATTCCCTTCCTCTTCAAGACAAGGACAACGCAATGACCAATGCTTTCAACGTGCCCGCCTTTGGCGTGGGCACCTTCCGCCTGAAGGGCCAGACCGTGATCGACTCCGTGCGCACTGCGCTGGAACTCGGCTACCGCGCCATCGATACCGCGCAAATCTACGAGAACGAGGCCGAGGTCGGCCAAGCCATTGCGGAATCGGGCGTGGCCCGCAAGGACCTCTTCCTGACGACCAAGATCTGGGTCAGCAACTTTGCAGCGGACAAGCTCATCCCCAGCTTGAAGGACAGCCTTGCCAAGCTGCGGACCGAGCAGGTGGACCTGACGCTGATCCACTGGCCGTCGCCCAAGGGCGAAGTGCCGATGGCCGAATACCTTGGCGCGCTGGCCGAGGCCAAGCGGCAAGGACTGACACGCGCGCTGGGGGTGTCCAATTTCACCGTGCCGCTGCTCAAGGAGGCCATTGGCATCGTGGGGGCGGACAACCTCGCCACCAACCAGATCGAGCTGCATCCGTATCTGCAGAACCGCAAGGTCGCGGCCTTTGCGCGGGAGCAGGGCGTCCACATCACTTCCTATATGACGCTGGGCGTGGGCAAGGTGCTGGCCGATCCGGTCATCGCCGACATCGCCCAGGCACACGGCGCGACGCCCGCCCAGGTGGCGCTGGCCTGGGCGCTGCAGCAGGGCTATTCGGTCATTCCGTCGTCCACCCGGCGCGCCAATCTCGAAAGCAACCTGGCCGCCCGCACCCTGCGTCTGACCGATGCCGACATGGCGCGTATTGCCGAGCTGGACCGGGGCGAGCGCATTGCCAACCCATCGGGCATCGCACCGGCCTGGGATTGATCCAGATCAACTCAAGGGGGCTGGCCCTCCACAAGCTGACCACCAGCGGGCTGCCGACGACTCAAGATTGTTGAGGATGTTGCCGATAGACCATCCGGAACTCTAAAAATCAAGGGGATGTCTCGCGCACTTTTGCGCAGGGCTCCCACTCCGGAGACTCTGGAATGAGTAAGCTCAGCTTCCGTCAAAAGCTCTGGCTGCCGCTGGTGATCAGCCTCGTGGCCCTGACATTGATCTCGGTGATCAACGCGTATCAGGCGCGCGCTATCCGCATGGATGAACGCAAGAACAACCTGGTCAGCGTGAGCAGCATGGCGCTCAACCTCGCCAAACAGTACGACGATCTAGCCAAGAGCGGCGCGCTGACAAAAGAGGAGGCCCAGAAGCAAGCGCTGGACCGCTTCAAGGCGCTGCGCTACGGGAAGGACGGCTACTTCACCATCACCAGTTCTAACAACGTGGTGGTGATGCACCCGATCAAGCCCGAGTTCATCGGCAAGGATCAGTCCGGCTTCAAGGATGCGCAGGGCAATGCGGTGTACGTTGGCCTGACCAACGCCGCCAAAGATCCGAACGGCGGCTTTACCAGCTATGTCTGGCCCAAGGTCGGCGGCACGGAGCCGGTGGACAAGACCGCCTTCGCCATCCGTTACGAGCCATGGGACTGGGTGTTCTCGACTGGCGTCTACATCGACGACATCAACGCGGCGTTCATGACGTCGCTGTACCAGACCGGTGGCCTGCTGGCGGTGGTCGGCATCATGCTGATTGCGCTCGGCACCCTTGCCAACCGGGGTCTGCAGAACACGCTGGGCGGTGACCCGGCGTACGCGGCAGAGGTAGCCAACCGCATTGCCGGCGGCGACCTCACGGTCGACATTGCCACCCGCCCGGACGACCGTCACAGCTTGCTCTACGCCATGGGCCGCATGCGCGGCGCGCTGGTGCAGACCATCGGCAGCATCAAGGGTGCGTCGGACACCATCGGTACCGCCACGCGTGAAATCGCCAGCGGCAACCTGGATCTCTCTTCGCGCACCGAGCAGCAGGCCAGTTCACTGGAAGAAACGGCCTCGGCGATGGAACAGCTCATGTCGACCGTGCAGCAGAACGCCGACAACGCGCAGCAGGCCAACCAACTCGCCGTGTCCGCCTCGGATGTGGCCGTGCGCGGCGGCGACGTGGTGACGCGCGTGGTGGAGACGATGGGTTCGATCAACGCGTCCTCGCGCAAGATCGTCGACATCATCGGCGTGATCGATGGCATTGCGTTCCAGACCAACATCCTCGCCCTGAATGCCGCTGTGGAAGCGGCACGCGCAGGCGAGCAGGGCCGCGGCTTTGCCGTCGTGGCCGGCGAGGTGCGCAGCCTCGCGCAGCGCAGCGCGGCAGCGGCCAAGGAGATCAAGGGGTTGATCGACGATTCCGTAGCCAATGTCGATGCCGGCAGCGTGCTGGTGGAAGAGGCTGGCGAGACCATGCGCGAAGTGGTGGCCAGCGTGAAGCGCGTGACCGATATCGTGGGCGAGATCTCGTCGGCCAGCCAGGAGCAGCGCTCGGGCATCGAAGAAGTCAGCCACGCCGTGACACAGTTGGACGATGCCACGCAGCAGAACGCCGCGCTGGTGGAGCAGGCCGCTGCCGCTGCGCAGTCGCTGGAAGAGCAGGCGGTGAGCCTCACGCAGATCGTGGCGCAATTCCGTTTGCACGCCGATGCGTTGCGCACGGCGCCCGCACCGGTGACGAGGGTGGCGCCGACCGTTGCACCGGTGGCCCCAGCTGCCCCGGTCGCGCCAGTTGTCGCCAAGGCCGACACGCCGCGTCGCCAGCCCGCCAAGCCGAGCCCCGGTGCGGCCAAGCCTAAGCTGACATCGCGCAAGGCGCCCGTATTGAGCAAGCGTGAAGACCAGCCGGCCAGCAAACCGGCCGAGAAAGCACCCGAGAAAGCGCCCGCCGCCGTGCCGGCAAGCCTCGTCAAGGCCAAGCCGCTGGTGGCTGCGGGTGACGATTCCGACTGGGAAACCTTCTAATCAGGCGTCCAACGCTGGGCCATCGATGCGCTTGGCCCAGCTCTCCACCTCGCCGCGCGCAAGCCGGCCTTCCACCAGCTTGCGCCACGACGGCGTGAGCGGCAGCGCCAGCATGGTTTCCAGCGCGGCGCGGTCGAGCATGTTGCGATAGAGCACATCCAGCACGCGTGCCAGCGACCACTGCGGCCAGGGACGTTCGAGCCATTCGAGCGTATCGCCCGCGCGCAGCGTGCCACCTTCCAAGACCCGGTAGTACCAGCCCGTGCGCCCCGTGTGTTGTACGCGGCGTGCCATGTCGCGTGTGCCAAAGCGGTCGTTGAGTTTCCAGCACGGCTGGCGCAGTTGCGACACCTCCAGCACCACACTGCCCGCACGCAAGCGGTCACCCACGCAGACATCGGCTTCGGTGATGCCGACGGTGCTCAGGTTCTCGCCAAAGGCGCCGGGTTGGGCGAGCAACGCTTGGGCGCCGATGTCCGTGCGCCACGCGGCATAGTGGTCGAAGGGGTAGTGGTGGATTGCCTTGTCCGGGCCGCCATGCACGCGCAGGTCGCCCTGTTCATCGCCAACGATGCCGTTGCTGTCGACCTGCACCGCGTCGGCCACCGGGCGCTTGTTGATGGCACTGCGTGAACCGGGCCGCGTGTAATCGACAGCGCGACCGGTGAGGATGGTGTCGATGCGGATGGGGGTGGGGGGCGTCATGCGGCCTCCGCGCGATCCAGCCAGGCGGTGAACACGTCGCCGGCACGCTGCGACAAGCGCTGCGCCACCGCAGGTGCCTGAGCCCGCAGCACGCGCGGGTCGATGCCCGCCGCGCCGAGCTCTGCGGCATGGCCGATCAACCAGGCCTCCAGTTCATCCAGATTCGCCTCCAGATGGAATTGCAGCCCCAACGCGTGGTTGCCGATGGCGAAGGCCTGCTCTGCGCAGGTGGCCGTAGAGGCAAGCCGCAGCGCGCCGGGTGGGAGCTCATACCGATCGCCATGCCAATGCAGTACCGGTGTGCCATCGGCCAAGGGTGCAAGCGGCGAATCCTGGCCCGCAGCCGTGAGCGTGATGGGTGCAAAGCCGATCTCCTTCACACCCATCGGCTTGACCGATGCACCCAGCGCCCGCGCCATCAACTGCGCACCCAGGCAGATGCCGAGCAGGGGTTTGTGTGCGGCCAGACGTTGGGCGATCGCCTCCGCCTCCGCGCGCACGAAAGGGTAGGTCTCATCGTCATACGCACCGATCGGGCCGCCGAGCACGATGACCAGATCTGCGGTGGCGATGTCGGTTGCCGGTAGGGGCTGCACACCAACATCCACGTAGCGGACCGTGTAGCCGCGCGCGTGGAGCAGCGGTTGCAGCAGGCCGAGGTGCTCGAATGGAACGTGACGCAGGGCGAGGGCGGTTTTCATGGTCTGCGGGCGGCTGAGCGTGAAAGATCAGGCGCATTGTGACGGACGGGCGCGGCCAGCAAAACCCGTGCGGTAAGCGAGGGTTTGTCGCCGGCGCGATCCGACCTCAGCGCGCCACTTGCCGGCCTCAAAGGGGCGAGCGCCAAGCTAAAAGGTCCACGCATGGAGCTCGGAGGTCCGACGGTGGACCAAAAAGCTCCATTCACGGACCTCGGAGGTCCGAGCGCGGAGCAAAGAAGGTCCATTCGCGGAGCTTGGAGGCCCGACGGTGGAGAAAAAAGGTCCGCTCACGGACCTCGGAGGTCCGCGCGTGGAGCAAAAAGGTCCATTCACGGAGCTCGGAACTCTGACGGGGGAGCACAGAAGGTCCGTTCATGGAGCTCAGAGCTCCGAGGGTGGACCAAAAGGGTTCGCTTATGGAGCTTCGAGGTCCGACGGTGGAGTAAGACGCTCCATTGACGCGGAGCGTGTCAGGCCTGTCGGGAGTGTCAGAATTTCCGTGTTCGAGGCTGCGACGCGGCAACAAAAAAGCCCGCGCGATGCGGGCTTTTTCTTTGGGCAAGACGGCTATTAAGCCTCAGCCTTCGACCGCGAGAACGGCGACGTGATCTTGATCATCTGCACAAACGCCTTGGGGTTGCCGGCCAGGATTTCGCCTTGGTCCAGGTAGCCCGATTCACCGGTGTAGTTGCCCACCAGGCCACCGGCTTCCGTCACCAGCAGCGAGCCGGCGGCCATGTCCCACTTGCTCAGGCCTTGCTCGAAGAAGCCGTCGAGGCGGCCACACGCCACGTAGGCGAGGTCCAGCGCGGCGGCACCCGGGCGACGCAGGCCGGCGCAGTTTTCCGTCATGGTGGCGAACAGGCGCGTGTAGTCGTACAGACCTGCCATGTCGCGGTAGGGGAAGCCCGTGCCGATCAGGCAGTCGGCCAGCTTGTCGCGGCGCGTGACGCGGATGCGGCGGTTGTTCAGGAACGCGCCGCCGCCCTTGGTGGCGGTGAAGAGCTCGTCGCGGGTCGGGTCGTACACCACGGCCTGCGTGACCACGCCACGCTGCATCAGTGCGATCGACACGCCGTATTGCGGGAAGCCGTGGATGAAGTTGGTGGTGCCGTCCAGCGGGTCGATCACCCACACGTTTTCGCTGACGGTTTCGCCGTCGGCCCAGGATTGGCCGGACTCTTCCGCTAGAATCGCGTGATCGGGGTAGGCAGTCTTGATGACTTCGATGATCGCGGCTTCAGCCGCGCGATCGACTTCGGTGACGAAATCGTTGTGTTGTTTGCGCTCGGTGCGCAGGCTATCGACGTCGAAGGACGCGCGATTGATGACGGTACCGGCCTTGCGAGCAGCGCGGACGGCGATATTGAGCATCGGATGCATGACGGATCTCCGCGCCTGGTGCGTCTTTAGCCCCAGGCGAACAACACAGCGAATTGTGGAAGAACGAACGGCGGACAAGATTCCGCCGTCAAAAGAGTGGCCGTATTGTATATGAACCCCGCCTCCGCCGCCCCGGAAACCATACCAACCCCCACCCCAGCCGACCCCGAAACGTTGCGCCAGCGCGCCGCGCGCTGCCGTTTCGTGCTGGTCGAAACCAGTCACCCGGGCAATGTCGGCTCCACGGCACGCGCGCTCAAGACAATGGGCTTCGGGGATACCGGCAGCTTCGTACTCGTGCGCCCGCGCGAGGCGCATGCCCAATCCCACGCCGATGCCGTTGCCATGGCAAGCGGCGCAGATGACGTCCTGGCGGGCGCCCGCGTGGTCGATGACATTGGCGAAGCGCTGGCCGGTGCGTCGCTCACAATTGCGTTGACCGCCCGCCCACGCGAGTTTGGCCCGCGCCGCATCGGTCCGCGCGCCGCTGCGGAAGAGGTGGCCGCCTTGCTGGCCGCGCCGGATACGACCGTCGCTTTCGTCTTCGGCAACGAGCGTTTCGGCTTGCCGAACGAGGTGGTGGAGCGCTGCCATGTCGTCACGCACATTCCGGCCAATCCGGCGTATGCATCGCTGAACCTGTCGCAAGCGGTGCAGTTGATTGCGTATGAGGTGCGCATGGCGCTGCTGGCCGATACCGGCACGGGCGACACCCGGATGGAAGGCGTCGGCTTTGTCGGCGAGCCTGCCACCGCCGAGCAGATCGACGGCATGTTTGAACACCTGGAGCAGGGTCTCGTCGAGATCGGTTTTCTCGACCCCGCCCAGCCGAAGAAGCTGATGTCGCGCCTGCGGCGTCTGTTTGCCCGCACGCAGTTGGAGACCGAAGAGGTCAACATCCTGCGTGGGATCGCCAAGCGCATGCTCGGCCGCCGTGCCGAAGCCTCTACGCCGCCCGCGCCACCCACTGGCGCTGCCGACGACTGTCGCTGAGTGCTTAGAAGCCGCCCGTTGTTGACCACACGCGGCGGCAATCCCCTGCATGTCGGGCCAAAAACCCTTGCCGTAGCGCGGTAGGCGGATGCCTTACACTGCCCTCAGCGCATCGCGCATATCGATATAACGATCCACCCACACCACCAAGATGTTCACACGCATTCGCGAAGATATTGCCGCCATCATGGAGCGAGACCCGGCCGCGCGCAGCCGCTGGGAAGTGCTGACCTGCTATCCGGGTCTGCACGCCGTCATCGTCCATCGGGTCGCGCATGCGTGTTGGCACGGCGGCTTCAAGCTGATGGGGCGGTGGTTCTCGCACCTCGGGCGCTTCTTGACCGGCATTGAGATCCACCCGGGTGCGACGATCGGCCGCCGCGTGTTCATCGACCACGGCATGGGCGTGGTGATTGGCGAGACGGCCGAGATCGGTGACGATTGCACGATCTACCAGGGCGTGACGCTGGGCGGCACCTCGCTGTACAAGGGTGCCAAGCGGCACCCCACGCTCGGCAAGGGCGTGGTAGTGAGCGCGGGCGCCAAGGTGCTCGGCGGCTTCGTCATTGGGGATGGCGCGCGCGTGGGGTCGAATGCGGTGGTGCTCAAGCCGGTGCCGCCGGGTGCCACGGCGGTGGGCATTCCCGCGCGCATCATCGAACGCGATGCGGCCGCCGAGGCCAAGTCGGCGCTCAAGCAGGAGTTCTCGGCCTACGGCATCACGCCGGATGCGGACGATCCGGTGTCGCTGGCGCTCAAGCGCTTGATCGACCACAGCGAACTCCAGCAGGAGCGCATCGAGTCGATTCTTTCTGCGTTGGATCGCCTGGGCGCGCACCTTGAGAACTCGCCGAACGATCCGTTCGATGCGAGCGAGCTGAAGCGGATGCTCAAGTAAGGAAGGGCGGGTGGCGGCGCGAGGTTACATCAACCTACGCTGTCACTTGTTCGACTGTTAGCGCGCCGTTTTCAAGTTTGAGAAAACTACCGCGCGGTTGTGGCGTGTCGAAGTCCCAATCGGAGAGGACCCAGCGTTCACCGCTCGGCTCGTGATGCAATTGCGGGCGGTGCGTGTGGCCGTGGATCAGCGTGGATGTGCCGGACGCCTTGAACAGCGCATGCACGGCTTCGGGGGCGACGTCGCCCATCATCGCAGCGGCACGCGGCTCGCCTGCCACGTTGGCGGACATGGCGCGGCCGGCTTCGCTTTCTGCGCGCATCTTTTGCGCGATCTTCAGCCGCCAGCGCAGCGGCATCGTCAGGAATATGCGTTGCACCCAGCGCTTGCGCGTCCAGTGGCGAAAGCGCATGTACGCCGTATCGCGCGTGCAGAGGGCGTCGCCGTGGGCGAGCACGATGCGCTGGCCGTGGCCATCGTTGACCTCCAGCACGCTGGGGTCGGGCAGCAGCGTCGCGCGCGCGGCGGCCAGGAAGCGCTTGCCGAGCAGGAAGTCGCGGTTGCCGTGCATGAACAGCACGCGCGTGCCGGCGTTCGCCAGTTCAGCGAGCAGGTTGGCAACGTGCTGGTGGAACGGATCGTCCAACTCTTCATCGCCGACCCAGTATTCGAAGAAATCACCCAGGATGACGAGCGTGCGGGCCTCGCGGGCACGCGTGCGCAGGAAGCGCTCGAACGCGGCGGCGGTGGCCGGCATGCTGGCCGTGAGGTGCAGATCCGAAATAAAAAACACCGGCCCGGAAACCCGGACCGGTGTCTTCAGCGCGGAGGCCTGTGAGGCGTGCGCTGCGTCACTCATTCGATCACTTCAGCGCTTTCGATGATCACGTCTTCCATCGGCACATCCTGGTGGAAGCCGCGGTTGCCCGTGCGCACCGAGCGGATCTTGTCGACCACATCCATGCCTTCGGTCACTTTGCCGAACACGGCGTAGCCCCAGCCTTGCGGCGTCGGCGAGGTGTGGTTCAGGAAGTCGTTGTCGACCGTGTTGATGAAGAACTGGGCCGTGGCCGAGTGCGGATCGTTGGTGCGTGCCATGGCAATGGCGCCGCGCTCGTTCTTCAGGCCGTTGTTGGCTTCGTTGTCGATCGGGGCCTTGGTGGGCTTTTGCTTCATGTCGTTGCCCGGCTCGAAGCCGCCGCCCTGGATCATGAAACCTTTGATGACGCGGTGGAACACGGTGCCGTTGTAGTGGCCGTCCTTCACATAAGCGACGAAGTTGGCGACCGACTTGGGTGCCTTTTCCGCGTCCAGCGCGAGGGTGATGTCGCCGTGGTTGGTGTGCAGCTTGACTTGGGTCATGGTGAATTCCTTGGGTGGGGCAAAAAACGTTGTTCGGGCGTTACTTGGAGACGACGGTGGCCGATTCAATCACGATTGGCTTCACGGGCACATTCTGGTGCGGGAACTTGGTGGTGGTTTCCACCGCCTTGATCTTGTCGATGGTGTCGGTACCGTCGACCACCTTGCCGAAGACGGTATAGCCGAATCCGTCCCGACCAGGGTAGTTCAGCATGTTGTTGTCGGCCACGTTCACATAGAACTGCGCGGTGGCGGAGTTCGGGTCCATCTTGCGGGCCATGGCGATCGTGTACTTGTCGTTCTTCAGGCCGTTATTCGCTTCGTTCTCGACAGGCGGGCGGGTGTCCTTCTCCTTCATGTCGGCTGTGAGGCCGCCGCCCTGGACCATGAAGCCGTCCATCACGCGGTGGAAGATCGTGCCTTTGTAGAAACCGTCCTTCACATACTGCAGGAAGTTGGCGACCGTCTTGGGCGCTTTGTCCGGATACACCTCAACGGTGAAGCTGCCCATCGACGTCTTGAACTGCACGCGCGGTGCAGGGGTTGCGGCGGCGGTGGCGGTTACGGCCAATGCGCATACGAGTCCGGCAAAGAGGGAGCGAATACGGAGCATGGTCTGGATGGGGAGAGCTTGGGGGTGGGAAAACGTGTCGGCTGCGTCTTCTTAATGACGCTTGGCCGGCTTGGCCTTCACGCCGCTGGCAGCGGGCAGTGTGTTGTCAGCGGGTTGGGCGGCCGCTGGGTGCACGCCCGGCAGGTCAGGCAGGGCATCCAGGCGCGCGCGCGCCGTGGCGTTCTTCGGATTCAGTTTGATCGCACTCTGATACGACTGTGCGGCGAGGCGAACGTAGACATCGCCCAGGCTGGATTGGGCTAGCGCATTTTCCGGCGCCACGCGGGTCGCCATGATGAGGGTGTCACGGGCGCGGAGCAGTTCACCACGCTCGGCATACAGCGCCGCCAGGTTGATGTATGGCTCGGGCAGTTCAGGAAAGTCCTGCGTCATCTGGCTGAAGGCGACGATGGCGTCGTCACTGCGGCCCAGGCCGGCAAGCGCCACGCCGCGTTGGAAGCGGGCCTGCGCATTGCGCGGCTGCGAGGCGACGTCCTTGTCGAGTTCAGCCAGTGCCTGGGTGTACTGCTTCTTGGCCAGCTCGTCATCAATGCGCTTCTGACGCACGACCTGTGGTGGCGTCTGCGTGCTGGGGGTCAGGTCTGCTGGCAGGGCAATGCCGGCGGTCTGCGCCAGGGCGGGTCCCGCCGATACAGCGAGCAGGCAAGTCAGGGTGGCAGCGCACAGGGTGGCAGCGTGCTCGCGCAGCGGTCTGGTCATGAGAATCGGTTCCGTTATACTCCGCCGCATTCTAACAAACCGTCTTTGCGCGCAGCAGTGGCAACGCGCGCCGGAAAAGGTTCTTGATTGGGAGCAGACCGATCGCACGGCCGGCCAACCCATCGGGGCAGTTCCGGTAAAATGTGCCGCTTATTTGCGCTCGCGCATCAGCCGCACATGGCAATTGCGCCCGCCGGCATCCAGCCCAGTACCTCAGTACGTGGCGGCGCGCTGAATCTCCCGACACCGATTCATGGAATCACTCAAGATCTACAACACGCTCGCGCGTGAGAAACAGACGTTCGTCCCCATCGAGCCCGGCCGCGTGCGCATGTACGTGTGCGGGATGACGGTGTACGACTACTGTCATGTGGGGCATGCGCGGGTGGTGGTGGTGTTCGATATGGTGCAGCGCTGGCTGCGTGCGTCGGGTTACGACGTGACCTACGTGCGCAACATCACCGACATCGATGACAAGATCATCAAGCGGGCAGTCGAGAACGGCGAGACCATGAGCGCGCTCACCGGCCGCTTTATCGACGCGATGCACGAAGATTTCGCGGCGCTCGGTACGCAGCGCCCCGACCACGAGCCGCGCGCCACCGAATACGTGCCGCAGATGCTGAGCATGATCGGCAAGCTGCAGACCAAGGGCCTGGCCTACCAGGCCACCGATGGCGACGTGAACTACGCCGTGCGCAAGTTCCCCGGCTACGGCAAGCTCTCGGGCAAGTCGCTCGAAGACCTGCGCGCCGGCGAGCGCGTGGCCGCCAACGATGCCAAGCAGGATCCACTGGACTTCGTGCTATGGAAGTCCGCCAAGGTGGATGAGCCGGCCGAATCGCGCTGGGCTTCGCCGTGGGGCGAGGGTCGCCCGGGCTGGCATATCGAGTGCTCGGCGATGAGCTGTGAACTGCTGGGTGAGCATTTCGACCTGCACGGCGGCGGCGCGGATCTGCAATTCCCGCACCACGAAAACGAAATCGCGCAATCCGAAGGCGCCACCGGCAAGACCTTCGTCAACATGTGGATGCACAACGGCTTTGTGCGCGTGAATGACGAGAAGATGTCGAAATCGCTCGGCAACTTCTTCACCATCCGCGATGTGCTGAAGGTGTATGACGCGGAAGTGGTGCGCTTCTTCATCCTGCGCTCGCACTATCGCAGTGACCTCAATTACAGCGACGCCCACTTGGACGACGCCCGCCATGCGCTCACGCGCCTGTACACCGCGCTCAAGGACGTGCCCGCCACGCCCGGTGCAAAGCCCGATTGGAACGAACCGCACGGCAAGCGCTTCCTCGAGGCGATGAACGACGACTTCAACACGCCGGTCGCCGTGTCGGTGCTGTTCGAGCTGGCGAGCGAAGTGAACAAGACGCGCTCCCCCGAGTTGGCCAATCAGCTGTCTGCCTTGGCCGGCGTGATGGGGTTGCTGGGCCGCGATCCGCATGCCTTCCTGCAAGGCGGTGTATCGGCTGATGGCCTGGACGCTGCAGAAGTGGAAGCCCACATCGAAGAACGCCGCGCCGCCAAGGCGGCCCGTGACTTTGCTCGTGCCGACGCTATCCGTGCCGATCTGCTGGCCGCTGGCATCGTGCTGGAAGACAAGCCGGGTGGCGTCACTGAGTGGAGACGCGCATGAACGCGGCGGCCAAGAAGGCCAGTAAGGTCAGCGTTGGGCGCAGTACGACCGCCAAAAAAGCGCCGCCGGTGAAGGCGCCAGCTGTCAAAAAACCGGCAGCCAAGAAGGTCGACGGTGTCGCGAGCAAGACAGTCGCAGCCAAGGCGCCGGCTAAACGTGCGCCGGCATCCAAGGTGCCCCTGCCCGAAACGCTCGCTACGAACGAGGCGATGCCCGTGCCGGCAGAGGTGGTGTTGTCCGGCCCGCCGGAGTACTGGCAGGAAGCTTGCGCGGACTTGATGAAGCGGGATCGCATTCTGCGCAAGATCATCCCCGCGTACGGCCCGGCGCACTTGGCCTCGCGCGGTGATCCGTTTGTGACCCTGGCACGCTCGATCGTCGGCCAGCAGATTTCGGTCAAAGCCGCGCAATCGGTGTGGGAGCGCGTGGTGGACGTGTGCCCCAAGCTGGTGCCCGCACAGTTCATCCGTGCTGGTCAGGAGAAGCTCGCCGGCTGCGGTCTGTCCAAGCGCAAGGCCGAGTACATCCTGGATCTGGCCGATCACTTCCGCAACGGCACGGTACACGTGGCCAAGTGGGCTGAGATGGAAGACGAGGATGTCATTGCTGAGCTCACGCAAATCCGCGGCATCGGCCGGTGGACGGCCGAGATGTTCCTGATGTTCAATTTGATGCGCCCGAATGTGCTGCCGCTGGACGACATCGGGCTCATCAATGCGATTTCGCAGAATTATTTCAGTGGCGAACCCGTCACCCGCAGCGAAGCCCGCGAGGTGGCCGCCAACTGGGAACCGTGGCGCACCGTGGCCACGTGGTACATGTGGCGCAGCCTCGATACGGCGACCACCTATTGATCTGTTAATTTCGATGAAACGTGGCGCGCCGATCGGCGGTCAAAATCCGGTAGAATGCGCGCCTTCAAGTGCCTTTCAGAAGATCCATGAAAACAACCTTCCTGGAGTTCGAGCAGCCGATCGCAGAACTTGAGGCGAAGATCGAAGAACTTCGCTTCGTGCAAGACGATTCCGCTGTCGACATTTCTGAAGAAATTTCCCGCCTGGCTTCCAAGAGCCAGCAGCTCACCAAAGATTTGTACGCCAACCTGACCCCGTGGCAGGTCGCGCAGATTGCACGTCACCCGCAGCGTCCGTACACGCTCGATTACGTCCGCGAAATCTTCACCGACTTCCACGAACTGCACGGCGACCGCACCTTCGCGGACGACCTGTCGATCGTGGGTGGCTTGGCGCGCTTCAATGGCCAGCCTTGCATGGTGATCGGTCACCAAAAGGGCCGCGACACGAAGGAGCGCGCGCTGCGCAACTTCGGCATGTCCAAGCCCGAGGGTTACCGCAAGGCCAAGCGCCTGATGGAACTGGCGGACAAGTTCGGCCTGCCGATCTTCACCTTCGTCGATACGCCGGGCGCATTCCCGGGCATTGACGCGGAAGAGCGCGGGCAATCCGAAGCCATCGGCCACAACCTGTTCGTGATGGCCGGCCTGAAGGTGCCCCTGATCGCCACCATCATCGGTGAAGGCGGTTCGGGCGGTGCACTGGCCATCGCCATGGGCGATTCGGTGATCATGCTGCAGTTCGCCACGTACGCCGTGATCTCGCCGGAAGGCTGCGCGTCGATTCTGTGGAAGACGGCAGAGAAGGCACCGGAAGCCGCCGAGGCACTGGGCCTGACCGCACACCGCCTGAAGGCGCTGGGCTTGATCGACAAGATCGTCAACGAGCCGCTGGGCGGCGCGCACCGCGATCCGAAGGGCATGGCGACGATGCTCAAGCGTGCACTGGCCGAATCGCTGCGCCAGTTCCAAGGCATGAAGACGTCTGAACTGCAGGCCCGTCGTCACGAGCGCCTGATGGCCTATGGCAAGTTCAAGGAAACCGACGCGCGCTGATTCGGCTGCGCTGCTGGTCAACAAGGTCGCACAACGCGTTGCCGCGTGTGCGGCCTTTGTTGTTTCTGGCGAGGCCGATGCGCCGACGGTGGCGATTGCGTTGTCGGGTGGCCGGGATTCCGCCGCGCTGCTGCACGCGTGTGCCGCGTGGCGCGATGCGGGTGCCCGCGTGCGGCTCGTCGCGCTGCACATCCACCACGGCTTGCAGGACGATGCCGATGCTTGGCAATGCGCCTGCGAGCGCATGGCGGAGGCGGCCGGAGTAGCGTTCCATGCGCGCCGCGTCCACGTGGCAACCGACGCGGGACAGGGCGTTGAAGAGGCCGCACGCGATGCGCGGTACGCTGCCCTGGAGGCGCTTTGCGCGCAGGCGGGCGCGTCAATGCTGCTGACGGCGCATCACCAAGACGACCAAGCCGAAACCGTGCTGCTGCAATTGATGCGCGGCGCTGGCGTCGACGGCCTTGCTGCCATGCCGGTTGTTCGCGCGGGCGCTGTCACGCTGCTGCGCCCGTGGATCGACGTGCCGCGCAGCGAAATCGAGCTGTACGCGCACACGCACGCGCTCACGTGGATCGAAGATCCGTCCAATCGCGATGCACGCTATGCACGCAACGCGCTGCGCCCGCTGTTGACCGGCATGGCTGAGCATTTCCCGGCGTATCGCGAGGCGCTTGCACGCAGTGCGACGCATCTGGCGGATGCCGCAGCGTTGATCGACGAGATTGCGCAGGCGGATTTGGCGCGCACTGCCTCGTCAGACGGGCTCGATGTCGCAGCGCTGGCTGCCCTATCCATGCCGCGTCAGCGTGCGGTGTTGCGGGCATGGTTGGCGCATGCGGGCATGCGTGCCTTGTCTACCCGCCGCCTGGAGGATGTGCGCACCCAATTGATTGACGCACGTGACGATGGCGCGCTGTGCATTGCATTGCCGGCAGGGCAGATCAGGCGCTATCGCGGCCTTGCGTGGATCGAGACCCGCGCCAGCGAGGTGATTGACCCGGTTGCAGTCACCGTTGATGCTGGGGAGTTCGATGCGGCACATCGGGTCGAGCAGCGGGTGAATGTGGGTGAATGGGGCGGGGTGCTGGTGTTTTCACCTGTGGCGGCCGGCGGAATCGACGCCGAAACGTTGCGGGCGCCCTTGTCGTTGGTGCCTCGACGCGGCGGCGAGCGCATCGTGCTGCGCCCCGGTGGTCCATCGCGCGCGCTCAAACAGGCATACCAGGAAGCGGGCATCCCCGCCTGGGAGCGCGGGCGTTTGCCGCTACTGTATGCGGGGGAAACGCTGATCTTTGCTGCCGGGGTGGGCATGGACCACGCGACGGTGAGGAGCGGCCCGGGCTGGCGGATCACGTGGGCCGCCGGGCAATGAGTGCCTTCTGACACACATTTTGACTGGCCGCAATCCGCCGTTTTCTTGCCGATCGCTGCAAATTGCTGTATTTTCAAAGGCTTTTGCACCGCTTCGCCTCCTCTCGATCTTTCCAAGATGGCTCTCATCGTTCACAAATACGGTGGCACCTCGATGGGTTCAGTTGAACGCATCAAGAACGTCGCCAAGCGCGTTGCCAAGTGGCACCGTGCAGGTCACCAGATCGTGGTCGTTCCGTCGGCCATGTCCGGCGAAACCAACCGCCTGCTGGGTATGGCCAAAGAGATTTCGGCCCAGCCCGACCCGCGTGAACTCGACATGATTGCCTCCACCGGCGAGCAGGTGAGCGTGGGCCTGCTGGCCATCGCGCTGCATGCAGAGGGCATCGATGCGCGCAGCTACACCGGCTGGCAAGTGCCGGTGAAGACCGATTCCGCCTACACCAAGGCCCGCATCCAGTCGATCGACGACGAGCGCGTGCGCGCCGATCTCGATGCCGGCCGCGTGGTCGTCATCACGGGCTTCCAGGGTATCGACGGCGAAGGCCATATCACGACGCTGGGCCGTGGTGGCTCGGATACGTCGGCCGTGGCGGTTGCAGCCGCGCTCGAAGCCGACGAATGCCTGATCTACACCGACGTCGACGGCGTGTACACGACCGACCCGCGCGTGGTGGACGACGCCCGCCGCCTGGACAAGATCACCTTCGAAGAGATGCTGGAAATGGCCAGCCTCGGCTCGAAGGTGCTGCAGATTCGCTCGGTGGAGTTTGCCGGCAAGTACCGCGTGAAGACCCGCGTGCTGTCGTCGCTGACCGACCCGCTGATGCCGCTCGACGTCGAGATGAACTCGGGCACGCTGATTACTTTTGAGGAAGATTCGAACATGGAAGCCGCCGCCATTTCCGGCATCGCCTTTGCTCGCGACGAAGCCAAGATCACCGTGATCGGTGTGCCGGACAAGCCCGGCATCGCGTATCAGATCCTGGGCCCGGTCGCCGACGCGAACATCGACGTCGACATGATCATCCAGAACCAGTCGGTGGAAGGTAAGACGGACTTCACCTTCACCGTGCCGCGCGGCGAATACCAGCGCGCCCTGGCGATCCTGAACGACAGCGTGAAGGGACACATCGGCGCAGCCAGCGTGTCGGGCGATCCGAAGGTGTCGAAGGTGTCGGTGGTGGGCGTGGGTATGCGCTCGCACGTGGGCATCGCCAGCAAGATGTTCCGCACGCTGTCGGAAGAGGGCATCAACATCCAGATGATCTCCACCTCCGAAATCAAGATCTCGGTGCTGATCGATGAGAAGTACATGGAGCTGGCCGTGCGCGCGCTCCACAAGGCGTTCGAGCTGGATCAGGCGTAATCGGCTGAACCGTCACCGGACGGCTGGGGTGGCGACCCCGGGGGCTACAGATTCTCACCGCGTGTCATTCTGTTGTCGTTGACCGGGTGAGGTGAAGTGGCTAGAATACGCGCTTCGTTGCACGGGCTCCTTCGTGTGACGGTCAGTTTGGGAGACGTGGCCGAGAGGTCGAAGGCACTCCCCTGCTAAGGGAGCATCCGGGCCAAAACCTGGATCGAGGGTTCGAATCCCTCCGTCTCCGCCAGTTTGGCGCTTCTCGCGGGAAGCGCACACAACAGGCGGATGCGAGTCGAGTTGACGTGACGGCTCGCATTGCACTGCACGTCAAAAAGCCCGCATGGTTTGCGCCATGCGGGCTTTTTCTTTTTCTTTTTCGATTGCAGCATCGACTTTGCATGCGCCACCCGAAGATGGCGCACACGTCGTGTCAGCGCAATCAGTCTTGGCCGACGCTTTCCGGCACGCCTGCAGTCACGTTGAAGCCGCAGTCGACGTAGGTGATCTCGCCGGTCACGCCGCTTGCCAGATCCGACAACAGGAACGCAGCCACGTTACCGACTTCGTCGATGGTGACGTTACGGCGCAGCGGGGCCACGTCTTCCATGTACTTCAGCAGCTTGCCGAAATCCTTGATGCCCGAGGCGGCCAGCGTCTTGATCGGGCCGGCCGAGATGCCATTGGCGCGGATGCCCTTCGGGCCCAGTGCGCCGGCCAGGTAACGCACGCCGGCTTCCAGCGAAGCCTTGGCCAGACCCATCGTGTTGTAGTTCGGGACGATGCGCTCCGCGCCCAGATAGGTCAGCGCGAGCAGCGAGGCGTTGGGCGACAGCATCGGCAGCGCAGCCTTGGCCAGCGCCGGGAAGCTGTATGCGGAGATGTCGTGCGCGATGCGGAACGACTCGCGCGACAGGCCGTCGATGAAGTTGCCGGCAATCGCTTCGCGCGGTGCAAAGCCAATCGAGTGCACCAGGCCATCGAAGTGGCCCCAGTGTTGGCCGAGGTCTTCGAACACCTTGGCGATCTGCTCGTCGCTACCGACGTCGCAGTCGAACACCAGCTTGCTGTCGAACTCGTTGGCGAATTCGGTAATGCGGTCCTTGAAGCGTTCGCCGACGTAGGTGAAGGCCAGTTCAGCGCCTTCGCGCTTGCAGGCGTTGGCGATGCCGTAGGCGATCGAGCGATTGGACAGAAGGCCGGTAATCAGAATGCGCTTGCCAGCGAGGAATCCCATGGTTTCTCCGTACAAATGTGGGCAACGTCGCTCCGGTATGCCACTGCGGTCACTCCGTGGCGGCATGTGGGGCGGTTTTGTCGGCGCGATCATACCGGAAAGCTTCGGCCCACTCGTGCTTTTGCGCAGTGCCGCAGATGCTCGCCATCCTTGTCAATGCGGGACGATCCTCGGGGGCGATTTGGCGGGACTGCGTCGACAGGGCGTTAGAATCGTCCGAAACACGCTTTCAGACTGCGGTGGAGTGGAGTCAAGACATGCAAGAACAACGGGGGCACGAGGCGGCATGAGCGTGCTTGCAGCGGCATACAAGCTGTACGGGCGGTTTCCCGCGGCACTGGCTTGCCTGTTGGCGGCCCTGGGTGCAGCACCGAGCTGGGCGGCACACGGCTATGCCGAATACGGGGATCTGAAATATCCCGCCGGCTTCTCGAACTTCGGTTACCTGAACCCGAAGGCGCCCATCGGCGGCATGCTGCTGCTGGGCAATCCTGACCGCCGTACGAGCTTCGACAAGTTCAACCCGTTCACCATCAAGGGGACGTCCGCGCCGGGGCTGACCCAGTTGGTATTCGAGAGCCTGCTGATCGGTAGTTGGGACGAGACGGCCAGCGGCTACGGGTTGTTGGCCGACGACGTGGCGGTCGCGCCGAATGACCTTTCGGTGACCTTCCACATCAACCCGCGTGCACGCTTTTCCAATGGCGACCCGGTGCGCGCGTCGGACGTGAAGTACTCGTACGACATGCTGATGGGCAAGGGCGCGAGCCCTGCGTATCGCAGCATGACCGCCGATGTGGCGAAGGTGACGGTGGTGGATGCCGCCACCATCCGCTACGACTTCAAGCGTAAGAACAAGGAGCTGCCGCTCATCGTCGGTGGGCTGCCGGTGTTCTCGCCAAAATGGGGCAAGGGCAGCGGCAAACCGGAAGACCCGAACGAAGGCAAGGATGTCGCGTTCGATAAGCTGACATTCCAGGAGCCGGTGGCCAGTGGCCCGTACCTGATCGAACGGTTTGATCCGTCGCGGGGCATCACCTTCCGCCGCAATCCGAATTACTGGGGACGCGATCTGAATGTGCGTCGCGGCTCGTTCAACTTCGAGCGCATCCAGTACAAGCTCTACAAGGACGAAACCGCGCGCCTGGAGGCCTTCAAGGCCGGTGAGTATGACGCCATGGTGGAGTACCGCGCCAAGAATTGGGCCAAGAGCTACGTCGGCGTGAAGTTCCGCAGCGGCGAACTCATCAAAAGCGAGTTTCCGCATCGCAATGGCGCCGGCATGCAGGGTTTTGTGATGAACCTCCGGCGGCCGCTGTTCAAAGACCTGCGGGTGCGCAAGGCATTGTCGTTGGCGCTGGATTTTGAATGGCTGAACCGGCAGCTCTTCTACGGCGCCTATCGCCGGCTGGACAGCTATTTCGCCAACAGCGAACTGGCTGCAGCCGACTCGCTCACCGGTACGCCGAGCAAGGGCGAACTTGCGCTACTGGAGCCGTTGCGCAGCAAGGTGGATCCCGACGTATTTGGCGTGTTGGCCGCGCCGCCCTCGACTGATCCGCCGAGTTCGCTGCGCGACAATCTGCGCCAGGCGCGCCGCCTGTTGGCACAGGCGGGGTGGACGTACGACGACGGTGCACTGCGCAATGCCAAGGGCGAGCCCTTCGTCTTTGAGATGCTCGATGACGGTGGCGCAATGAGCCGCGTCATGGCCGCGTATGCGCGCAATCTGGAAAAGCTGGGCATCCAGGTGAACCAGCGCGTGACGGATTTCGCGCTCTACCAGAAGCGGCTGGAAGAGTTTGATTTCGACATGATCTCGCTGCGCTTTCCCGATTCGCAAAGCCCCGGCAACGAGCTCAAGGATCGGTTCGGCTCCGCTGCGGCCGACGAGCCCGGCTCGGACAACGTGATCGGCCTCAAATCGCCTGCCGTGGATGCGCTGATCGACGACGTATTGCGTGCTGACGACCGCGATGAACTGATCACCGCATCCCGCGCGCTTGATCGGGTGCTGATGCACGGCTGCTATGTGATTCCGCACTGGTACTCGCCCACGCACCGTGTGGCCTACAACAAGAACCTGATGTATCCGGATCGTCTGCCGTATTACTACTCGGCGGAAGCCTGGGTGCTGACGGCGTGGTGGCGCATTCCCGCGCCCAGCCATTGAACGTTTCGCGCTAACGTGACGTCGCCATGTTTGCCTATTTGATCAAACGGCTGCTGCTCCTGATTCCAACGCTGATTGGCGTGATCACGCTCACCTTTGCGGTGATCCAGTTTGTGCCCGGTGGCCCTGTCGAGCAGATGATGATCGAGATGAAAGGGCGGGGCGCCGGCGGCGAGGCCAGCGGCGGCGGCGCCTTCGACTACCGTGGCCGACGCGGCGTGGATGCCGAGAAGATCAAGGAGATTCGCGCGCTGTATGGCTTCGACAAGAGCCCGGTGGAGCGTTACTTCCTGATGCTTGGCCGCTTCGCGCGCTTTGATCTGGGCGAGAGCTACTTTCAGCATCGCAGCGTGTGGGAGCTCATCAAGTCCAAACTGCCGGTATCGATTTCGATCGGGTTGTGGACGTTCTTTCTCACGTATCTGATCGCGGTGCCGCTGGGGATTGCCAAGGCGGTGCGGGCGGGCAGCCGGTTCGATCTGGTGACCAGCATCATCGTGTTGGTGGGCTACGCCATTCCGGGCTTTGTGCTGGGTGTGCTGTTGCTGGTGCTGTTCGGTGGTGGCACGTTCTTCCAATGGTTCCCGATTCGCGGCATTACGTCGGACAACTGGGATCAACTGAGTCTGCTTGGCAAGGTGACGGATTACCTGTGGCACATCACGCTGCCCGTGGCCGCGTCGGTGGTGGGCAGCTTTGCCGTCATCACCATGCTGACGAAGAACGCGTTCCTGGAGGAAATCCGCAAGCAGTACGTGCTGACGGCGCGCAGCAAGGGCTTGTCGGAGCGGCGCGTGTTGTGGAAGCACATCTTCCGCAATGCGCTGCTGCCGCTCGTGACGGGCTTTCCGACGGCATTTATCGGCGCGTTCTTCACGGGTTCCCTGTTGATCGAGCAACTGTTCTCGCTCGACGGCATGGGTTTGCTCTCGTATGAGGCCGTGATGCGGCGCGACTATCCGGTCGTGCTCGGCACGCTGTACCTGTTCACGCTGATCGGGTTGGCGGCGCGGCTGATTTCGGACGTGTGCTACGTGCTGGTGGATCCGCGTATCCACTTCGGCTCGGTTGGGCGATAGGCGAACCAGCGACATGACTCAGTACTCCCGCACTTCCGCCCATCCGTCCAACGTCGCGGCGCCGCACGCGGTGCGCCATTCGCCGTCGCCGCTCAAGCGCGCGTGGCGGCGGTTCAAGCAGCACCGCCTCGGTTATTGGAGCCTGATCCTGTTCGTGGCGCTGTTCGTGCTCAGCCTAGGCGGCGAACTCATCTCGAACGACCGGCCGCTGGTCGTCCGCTATCACGGCACGTGGTATTTCCCCATCGTGAAGACCTACCCGGAGACAGCCTTCGGCGGCGATTTCCCCACGCCCACCGATTACCTCGATCCGTACATCCGCGACAAGTTCAAGGAGCCGGGCAGCTTTGCCGTCTACCCACCCAATCCGTATTCATACGAGACGCTGAACTACTTCTCAAAGGAGCCCAACCCCGCGCCGCCGTCGGCAGAGAACTGGCTCGGTACGGATGACCGCGGGCGGGATGTGTTTGCGCGGCTGCTGTATGGCTTTCGGGTGTCGGTGCTGTTTGGGCTGGCGTTGACGGTGATTGGGGTATTGGTCGGCACGCTCACCGGCGCCTTGATGGGCTTCTTCGGCGGCCGCTTCGACATGCTCTCGCAGCGGTTGATCGAAATCTGGAGTTCGATGCCTGAGCTGTACCTGCTGATCATCTTCGCGTCCATCTTTACGCCAAGCCTGGGGTTGCTGATCATCCTGCTGTCGCTGTTCGGCTGGATGGGGCTTTCGGACTACGTGCGCGCCGAGTTTTATCGCAATCGCTCGCTGGACTACGTCAAATCGGCGCGTGCGATGGGGCTGTCGAACTGGCAGATCATGTGGCGCCATATCATGCCCAACAGCCTGACGCCGGTGATCACCTTCTTGCCGTTCCGCATGAGCGCGGCCATCCTCGCGCTCACTAGCCTGGACTTCCTCGGCTTGGGCGTGCCGCCCTCCACCCCCAGCCTGGGTGAGTTGTTATCGCAGGGCAAAGCCAACCTGGATGCGTGGTGGATTTCGCTATCGACCTTCGTGGTCCTTGTGCTGACCCTCGTACTGCTGACCTTCATGGGTGATGCCCTGCGCGATGCCTTCGACACGCGCCTGTCGTTCGCGCAACTGCGGGCGCGCCAGAAGCCGACGGAGGGCAAATGACCCGCGTCGATCTGCGTTCAACCGCACCCAAATACGACGGCCCGCTGCTTCGGCTCGATGATCTGTGCGTGCACTTCGACTCCGAGCACGGCGAGACGACCGACGCCGTCAAGCACGTCTCGCTGGACCTGCATGCCGGCGAGCGTTTTGCGTTGGTGGGCGAGTCAGGCTCGGGCAAGTCCGTCACGGCGCTGTCGATCATGCGTCTGCTCGCGGATGCGCGATACAGCGGGCGCATCCTGCTGGAGGGCCGTGACCTGCTGGCCGCCAGCGAGCGCGAAATGCGCGGCCTGCGTGGCGCGGACGTCGCCATGGTGTTCCAGGAGCCGATGACGGCGCTCAACCCGCTCTACACCATCGGTAACCAGATCGTTGAAACGCTGGAACTGCACGAAGGCCTGGACAAGCGCGCCGCCAAGGCCCGTGCCATCGCGCTGCTGGAGCGCACGGGCATCAAGGAGGCGCCGCGCCGGTTTGACGCGTTCCCGCATCAGCTGTCGGGCGGCCAGCGTCAGCGCGCCATGATTGCCATGGCGCTCGCGTGCTCGCCCAAGCTGCTGTTAGCTGATGAACCGACGACCGCGCTCGATGTGACGGTGCGCATGCAGATCCTGCAACTGCTGCGCGAGCTGCAAGCCGAGTTTGGCATGGCCATCATGCTGATCACGCACGACCTGAACATGGTGCGTGCCTTCGCAGAGCGCGTCGGCGTGATGGAGCAGGGCGTGCTGGTCGAAACTGGCAATACGGCCGACGTGTTTGCCGCGCCCAAGCACCCCTACACCGTGCGTCTGCTGGAAAGCCGCCCGCAGCGCGATGTGCTGCCGCTGGTGCCGCTCGCGCCCGTGCTGCTCGAAGCCGACAAGCTGACCGTCACCTACGAGCGCCATCGCCCCGGTTTTGCCGGCTGGTTCCGTAGCGATCCATTCACCGCGGTCGATGCCGTTTCGCTGCAACTGCGCGAAGGCGAAACGCTCGGCATCGTGGGGGAGTCCGGCTCGGGCAAGACCACGCTTGCACAGACGTTGCTGGGCTTACAGACGCCCAAAGGCGGCGATTTGCGGTTTCTCGGCAACTCGCTGCTGCGTATCTCGCGCGAAGACCGTCAAGCGGTGTGCGCCCGCATGCAGGTGGTCTTTCAGGACCCATACGGCTCCCTCTCGCCGCGCATGACGATCGAGGAGATCGTCGGGGAAGGGCTGGCGTTGCACCAACCCCACATCAATGCCACCGAGCGGCGCCACCGCGTGATCGAGGCGTTGCGCGAGGTCGGGCTGGACCGCACCGCATTGGGGCGCTATCCGCATGAATTCTCCGGCGGCCAGCGCCAGCGCATCGCCATCGCGCGCGTGCTGATCCTCAAGCCGCAGGTGCTGGTGCTCGATGAGCCGACGTCCGCGCTCGATGTGTCGATCCAGCAGCAGGTGCTTTCGCTGCTGTCGGCCCTTCAGAAAAAGTACAACCTGTCGTATCTCTTCATCAGCCACGACCTCGCCGTCATTCGCGCCATGTCACATCGCGTGGTGGTGATGAAGGATGGAAAAGTGGTGGAAGAGGGCGACACTGAGGCGGTGTTGGCGTCACCTTCCCACCCCTACACCTGCAAGCTGATGGCGGCCGCCTCCCTCGTCCCGGCGCGGGATAACCCGTAAAAACCGGCACTTCGCGCACCAGTTCGGTGCGGTTGCGATGCACCATTTTTGTAAGGATGCGCATCTAAAGTGATGCGTAAGTGCTTGATTCGGCTGTGAATTTAAGCCAATTTGTAACGACCTTTGACAAGTCAAGGTGTCACTTTTATCATCCTGCGAGATTGTTTTAACAGGATTCGGACTGGCCTCATTCGCGCTGTCACATGTCGGTGCGATCATTGTGAGTTTCCGAGGGAGAACCAATGCAGCACTTCGTACTTCATTCCATGGCGCGCCTAGCGGTAGGGGTTGTGATCGGCTGCGGCGTGATCGTGTCGAATGGCGTACAGGCTGATACGGTCTTCAAGGACACCGAAGTCCGCGCCGACGCCAAGCCGGAAGCCAAGCCCGGCCTCATCTCCAACGTGATGAGCAAAACCAGCGACGTGGTCATGAACGCGCTGGGCATGATTGGCCTGCGCTACCGTTTCGGCGGCAACACGCCGGAATCGGGCCTCGACTGCAGCGGCTTCGTTCGCTACGTCTTCAACGACACCTTTGGTTTCCTGCTGCCGCGCCGCGCCGTGGAAATGAGCCGCGTCGGCACGAGCGTCGACATGGCGGAACTGCGCCCCGGCGACCTGGTGTTTTTCAACACCATGCGCCATACGTTTTCGCACGTCGGCATCTACATCGGCGACAACAAGTTTGTGCACGCACCGTCCACCGGCAGCAAGATCCGCGTGGATGACATGACCGCCTCGTACTGGGTGTCGCGTTACAACGGTGCACGCCGCATCGAAGGCAATTCCGGCACGTCGATCAAGGAAGGCGCCGACAACTTTGTCGAGCAACTCAAGCGCGTTGACCCGAATGCATCTGGCAAGCCCCTGGCGTTGTACGGCGGCTGATTCGCTGGTACGTCGACTGAAAAAAAGACCGCCGCGGCGGTCTTTTTTGTTGTCTGTGTGGTGTGTTCAGTGCGCCGGCTGCGGGGAGGCGGCTGTTGTTTGCGGCAGGCGCAGCTTTTCGCGCAGCAATGGCATAGCTGCCTGGGCTGCTTGCTCTCCGGCCAGGATCGCTTCGTTGCGGGCCGTAAAGTCGCTGCCCTTCACGAATGGCAGCGATGGCGTGATCACCACGTCAGCCTGCGCCAGTTCGGTCTTGTTGATGCTCTGGCCCATGATGGCCGTCGTTTGCAGCAGCATGCTGGCCTGGCCCGACACCGACTGGTTGGACGGATCCGCCGAGATGTTCACCGCAATCACAAACGTTGCGCCCATCTGCTTGACGTAGGTGACGGGCACCGGCGCCACCAGGCCGCCATCCACGTACTGGCGGCCGCTGATCGTCACTGGCTGGAACACGCCCGGGACGCTGCACGATGCGCGCACAGCCTGGCCGGTGTTGCCGCGGCGGAACAGGATCGGCTTACCGCTGGTGAGGTCCGTGGCGACAATGCCCAGCGGAACGCGCATCTGCTCAATGCTCTTTTGCTTGACCAGGCGGTTGATGTAGTTCTCCAGCGCTTCGCCCTTGAGCCAGCCGCCAAAGCGGGTGCCGAAGGGCAGTGCCCAGTCCGCGATCATGGCCTCGTCCATCTTGAGCGCCATGCGGTTCATTTCCAGCCCCGACATGCCCGACGCGTAAATCGCCGCCACCACGCTGCCCGCGCTGGTACCGGTGATGTAGTCGATCTGGATGCCCTGCGCCTCCAGCATCTTGATGACGCCGATGTGTGCGAAGCCCCGCGCGGCGCCGCCCCCCAGCGCCAGGCCGATACGCACCGGCGGTGTGGCCGATTGCGACGACGGCGGCAATACAGCGGTGGATGGTGTCACCGGCGTTTCGGTCTTGCCGGACGAAAAGCCCGTCACGGTACAGGCGGAGAGCAGGGAGGCGCCGGTGGCACCTAGAAAGAGGCGGCGTTGCATGAGCGTTGGGGCGGTTCGGTGGTGCGCGCGGATACGCGCTGTAGTCGGCCGCCATTGTGCCAAAGTTCGGCGGCAGGCCGGTCAAGTCCTGGGGACGCGGTTGCTATAATTTCGGTTTTGATGAAGGCCGCTCACGATCCATCATGGATCCCATCAGGCGGCCTTGTTCGTTCCAGCCATTCCTATGACACAGCGCGTCCGTACTCGTTTCGCTCCCAGCCCCACTGGTTTCATCCACCTCGGCAACATCCGCTCGGCACTCTACCCGTGGGCCTTCGCCCGCAAGATGAAGGGCGACTTCATCCTGCGCATTGAAGACACCGATGTGGAGCGCTCCAGCCAGGAAGCCGTCGATGTGATCCTGGAAGCGATGGACTGGCTGGACATGGACATCGACGAAGGTCCGTTCTACCAAATGCAGCGCATGGACCGCTATCGCGAAGTCATCGCGCAGATGGTGGAAAAGGAACTCGTCTACCCGTGCTACATGAGCACCGAAGAGCTCGACGCCCTGCGCGAAGCGCAACGCGAGCGCGGCGAAAAACCCCGCTACGACGGCACCTGGCGCCCCGAGCCCGGCAAGGTCCTGCCGACGCCGCCCGCAGGTGTGCAGCCCGTGATGCGCTTCAAGAACCCCATCGGCGGCAGCGTGGTGTGGGACGACGCCGTCAAAGGCCGCATCGAAATCTCCAACGATGAGCTCGACGACCTCGTCATCGCGCGCCCCGACGGTACGCCCACGTACAACTTCTGCGTCGTCGTCGACGACATGGACATGCAGATCACCCACGTGATCCGCGGCGATGACCACGTCAACAACACCCCGCGCCAGATCAACATCCTGCGCGCCCTGGGCGGTACGCCCCCGGTCTACGCGCATTTGCCGACCGTCCTCAACGAGCAGGGCGAGAAGATGAGCAAGCGCCATGGTGCCATGAGCGTGACCGGCTACCGCGACGCCGGCTACCTGCCCGAAGCCATCGTCAATTATCTCGCCCGCCTGGGTTGGGCGCACGGCGATGCCGAAATTTTCTCGCGCGAGCAGTTCATCGAATGGTTCGACTTGGAGCACCTGGGTAAGTCGCCCGCGCAATACAACCCCGAGAAGCTCGCTTGGTTGAACAACCACTACATCAAGCAGGCGGAAAACGTGCGCCTCGCTGGCTTGGTGAAGCCCTTCATCGAAGAGCTGGGCGGCAAGGTCGACGGCGGCCCTGTGCTCGCCGACGTCGTTGCGCTGGTGAAGGACCGCGCCAACACGCTGCGTGAAGTTGCGCAGACGGCGTTGCTGTTCTACCGCACCGATCTGGCCATCGAACCGGAACTCGCCGCGCAGCACCTCACGGACGACGTGCGCCCGGGCATTGCAGCACTGGCCGAAAAGCTGGGCGCATTGCCGGAGTGGAAGCGTGAAGCCATCAGTGCCGCCTTCAAGGAAGTGTTGGCCGCGCACGGCTGGAAGATGCCGAAGCTGGCGATGCCGGTGCGCTTGCTGGTGGCGGGACAACTGCAAACGCCGTCGATCGACGCCGTGCTAGAACTGTTCGGTCGCGACGTTGTTCTGCGCCGTTTGGCCGCGTGACGCAGCCGTCGCAAAAAAATTTGCGAAAGGGTATTGCCAAGCGCTAATTACTTCCCCTATACTCTTGTTTTCGCTGCAACACGAAGCGAAACGCAGCAAGAAGCCAGCAGTAAGAAGTAGTTAGCAGTACTTGGGGCTATAGCTCAGCTGGGAGAGCGCTTGCATGGCATGCAAGAGGTCAGCGGTTCGATCCCGCTTAGCTCCACCAAAATGCCGGAAGATTCGATTCAAAAATAAATTTGAAAAGAAGCTTCCAAAATGCTGAAAAGTTCGATATAGTAGCGGACTTCGCAGCGTAAGACAGAAAGCGTTGCAAAACAGTTTCTGTCCCCTTCGTCTAGAGGCCTAGGACATCACCCTTTCACGGTGAGTACAGGGGTTCGAATCCCCTAGGGGACGCCATAACAAGAGCTTAACCAGAAGCTCACTCGCAAAGCCAGTCTCTAGCTGGTTTTGCAACCGACACGGAGCGGTAGTTCAGTCGGTTAGAATACCGGCCTGTCACGCCGGGGGTCGCGGGTTCGAGTCCCGTCCGCTCCGCCAAATCAAAACCCGCTGCTTGCAGCGGGTTTTTTCTTTTGTATTTCCCGTTTCAATTACCTCCCCGCTTCCCTTTAAACGCGCATTCAGCAGGATGCGCGTGGCGTTGGAATGGAGAAGTTAATCGGGAAGGCGGCTGACGCGATTGAAATAGCTGACCAGCAGGGCGCCTGCCACCATCAAGCTCAGGCCATTGGCAGCCCAGAAACCTGCGGCACCACGCAGCGTCGCGGCTGTATCGCCCAACAACCCGAAGCCCAAGACATAGCCGCCGCCCAGACCCACGCCCCACAGCGAAAGGGCGTAGATCACGGTTGGGATCAATGCGATCTTGTACGCGCGCAGAATGAACGCCGCCATCACCTGCAGCGCGTCGAACATCTGATAGAACGCGATGAAAGGCAGCAGCGGTACAGCGATGGCCATCACCGTCGCGTCGCGCGTGTACAGGCCGACCAGTCCATGCCGCAAGAAAAGCACCGCTGCGCCGACGATGGCCGCACAGAGGACGGCCAGCTTGATCCCATTCAATGAAATCCGCCGCGCGGCGACGCGATCGCGAGCGCCGATGGACTGTGCAGCCAGTGTCGACGTAGCGATCGACAGGGACAGCGGCACCATATAGGCGACTGCACCCAGGTTCGCGGCGATCTGGTGGCCGGCCAGCACGACCGTACCCAGACGCGCAATAAAGATCGCCATCAGCGTGAACGAGGTGATCTCGATCAGGTAAGTGAAACCCATCGGCACGCCCAGGCGAATCAGCGCCCACAATCGCGCCCGGTTTGGCGGCGAGTAATGCGTGAAGATCGAGAACGGCGTGTATGCGGGGTTGCGTATCAAGATGGCGGCCGCTGCGATGAACGACAACCAACTGATGATCATCGATGCAAGCGCACAGCCGGGGCCGCCCATTGCGGGGAGCCCCATGCCGCCGTATAGGAACAGCGCGTTGAGCGGAAACTTGAGAACGAGCCCGGCCAGTTGCAGCACCGTCACCATGACCGGGCGGGACAGCGCGTTGTTCAGCGCAGAGTAGATGCGGAACCCGAGCGCTGCCGGCAAGGCGAGCGCTTCGTAGCGCAGATAAGCAGTCGCCTTTTCGGTTAGCTCGGGCGTGGCGTCCGCCAGGCGCAGCAGCGGGGCGGGGAACCAGAGGATCAGCATGCCAATGGCCGCCAGAAGCAGTCCGAGCCAGATGGCCTGGCGCACTTCCTCGCCAATCTCGCCGTGCTTTTGTGCGCCGTAGAGTTGCCCGGCGATGGGGGAGAGCGCCTGCAACACTCCCATCAGGCTGATGTACACCGTCACGTAGATCGAGCCGCCGAGCCCGATGGCGGCAAGATCGGCAGCGGAGGCGCGCCCGGCCATGGCCGTATCGAGCACGCCGAAGGTGATCACGGCCAACTGGCCAATCAACACCGGCCAGGCCAGTGCAGTTATGCGGCGAACGTCGGCGAGAAACATTGGCGGATTAGGCGCGACGTCGTTACTGGCGCAGCTTGCGCCGGCGCGTCGTAGTCGGGGCGGGCGGGGGATGCGTTGCGGCGGCAGCCTCGGTCAGGCGATACATGCGGAAATGCTCGTCGCGGTCAGCGGGGCGGCGGCCTTCCCAGATCAGGCGCCACTCGTAGTTTGAGATGCTCGACGGCGCGCCGTAGTCGTATTGGTCGTGACGCAGCAGGATGTCGCAGTTGTCTTCCGCGTTGCCGAAGCGGATGTGGCCGAAGTAGGCGAACGAGGCAAGCTGCGCATCGCCCATGCGGATCGGCTGCACGCACGTATAGGTGCGCGGCAGTGCGAGCGCGGCCGATTGCGCCACGTCACGGTAGGTCTTCGCGTAGTTGATGGTGGGCAGCCACAGCGTCATCATTAGCACCCACATCAGCGTGGTGCCGGCGGCGGAGATCACCACGGCACGCCAGATGGCCTTGGGCGCGCGCGATGTGCGCCACGCAACGATGAGTATCCACGCAGCCGTCACCAGCAGGGCCCAGGCCAAGGCCGTCCAGCTGAACTCGGGGCGATAGCCCGGCACGATGCGGTAGACGTTGCGCGCCAGCTGCGGCGGAAAGCCCGTCATCTTGGCGATCCACAACAGCCACACCGTGCCACCCAGGATGGTAAAGGCCAGGAGCGCAAACCAATCAATGGCGCTGATCACGCCGCGCTGCAACGTGGGCAGGGCAAACGCGGCCAGCACAGCCATCGGTGGAATCAGCAGCAGGAAACTGTCGTCGCCCGGTGCCGGTTGCAGCAGCAGGAGCAGCAACTGCGGCACCAGCATAGCCAGCGGCAGCGCGATATGCGGGGCGGTGCGCATGCCGCTCCAGCTTCGCCATGCCCAGGCGGCCAGCGGCCACACGGGCCATGCAAACAGCGGCAGGTTGCGCGCGATAAAGCCAAGCGAATGGGCGGTCGGGCCGGCGTACTGGTGGCGATCAAAACGTGCCCATTCGCGGATGTACGTCACTGCGTCCGTCGGATTGGTCGCCAGCAGATAGGCGATGGCCGGCCACGACCACCCGAGTGCCAGCGATACCGGCAGCGCGATCGTCAGAAGCGGGCGCACGGGCAATACACGCGTGGCCTGCGCGACCACCAGCACGGCAACCGTGATCACCAGTGGCAGAATCGGCCCGCCTGCCAGTGACAAACAGCCGATGCCGATGCCGTAGATGAGGCTGCCGCGCACGGGCTTGTCGAGCGCGCGAATCAAGCCATACACAGCCACCGCTACGAAGCAGAGCGCGCCGACCAGCGGCGTGGTTTCGTGCCCCCGCTGCGCCAAGCCAACGCAGGCGAGGAAGATCAGCAGCGCGCCATCGGCGAGCGTGCGGCCATAGTCGCGCGTATTCGGTTGGCCGCCGAAGACAAACTCAAAGGGCTGCACCTCTGCCCGGCGGCCGAGCAGGTAGGCGCCGTACCAGATGCAGGCGCAGGTGATGAAGAAGAACAGGGCGGTGGCCAGGCGCGACGCGTCTGATGGGCCGAGCCATTGCCCGAACACGCGGATGAACGCCCCGCCGATCCAGAACACCAGGGGCCCCGACTGCACGACCGGGCGCCCGACGATGTTCGGCATCAGCCAGTCCTGCGTGTTGCCGGTGGCCAGCGTCCACATGGCGCCGAAGCCGGCGGCGTCTTCGTTCTTCCACGGGTCGCGCGAGAACAGGCCCGAGAGGCCGTAGATCACGCAGATGGCGAGCAGCAGCCAGCGCGGCAGTTCGCGAGTGGCTGCAGCAGTCAGGCGGATGCGCGAGACGCGGGTGGTGTTCATCGGGTGTCAGACCAGGCGAACCTAGCCAGGGTTGCACGACAGCGTGCCGATCGTAAGAGGAGCGGGCGCAAACGCCCAGCCGGATGCCCACAAACAAAAAAGGCAGCCGCAGCTGCCTTTTTTTTTGACCAGTGAGACGGGCCATGTAGTGAGCCGTCTCCGGCGCCGATATTACTTGGCAGCCTTGCCGATTTTGCTGCCGAACTTGTTGCGGAACTTTTCGACGCGGCCGGCCGTATCCAGAACCTTTTGCTGGCCCGTGTAGAACGGGTGCGATTCGGACGAGACTTCGATCTTGGCCAGGGGATATTCCTTGCCGTCTAGCGTGATCGTTTCCTTGGTTTGGATGGTCGAGCGGGTGATGAACTTGAACTCGCTGGACATGTCCTGGAACACGACTTCGCGGTAATTCGGGTGAATGCCTTCTTTCATGATGGGCCCTGGGGTTGAGGTAGCCAATTCGGGGCGCGCTTCAGGTGCTCGGGTAATCAGAACACCGTGCGACCAGCCGTCGAATCACTTGCCGGGTGGAGAAACGACGATTATGCCAGAGAAACAAAGGCTTGGGCAACGCGCCGCTGGCAAAATGCGCAAGGTCCGCTGGACGAAAAGCAATCCATTCATCACTTGTTGTGGCGAAAATCCGACCCGGCCACCTCCGCACGCCATGTCCGCCGCGCCGGGTCCTGCAGATAGAAGGCCTGCAGCAGCGCGTACAGGGTCGGCAGCGTGTCGAGCAAGGCCCCAGGCTCGACGAAGAACACTTCGGACGCCACCGCAAAGAACTCCGCTGGATGCTGCGCACCGTATGGGTCTAGCAACGCCAGGATGGGATCCGTCGCCCACCGATGTTCGGGAAGGTGGTCACATCGATCGGCAAAGGCATCGTATTCCGCGTAGAGCGCGTCGGCCCACGCTTCACGATCGAGATTGCCGTGCAATTGCGACGAGAAGGCAGGAATGCCGTCGGACTCGCCATTGCGCATGTCGAGTTTGTGCGCAAATTCGTGGATCACCACGTTGTACGGCTGCGCATCGTGGGCGGCCAATGCGCCGCCGAGTTCGATGTCTTGACACGACAGGATGACCGGGCCGTGTTCCCATGCCTCTCCGGCGGCTTCTTCTCGTACGTGGTGAACGACGCCATCTTCGTCCATCACCTCTTTGCGGATCACGAACTCGCCCGGGTAAATGACCACGCCGTGCCAGCCGCCATACCACGCGATGCCGAGCTCCAAGATCGGTACGCTCGCCTGCGCGGCAATGGCAACCACCATCTCATCGGTGAGCGGCAAGCCGTGCGCGGTGGTGAATTCCTTTTCGGCGATGAAGAGCGTTGCGGTTTCACGCAGGCGCGCGAGATCCGCTTCGGGCCAATCCAGCAGGAAGGGCAGGCCGGCCAGTGTGCGTGACCACAGCGTGTCGGAGATGGCGTAGCGCGCCAGGCGCCGCGACCGTGCGCGGCCAGAGAACCAGCGGAAGACGGACGAAAGCATGCGCCCAGTATATCGACACCCCGCCCGCGGCTTTGCGACGCAGGCTTGGGTCCTGACGCGAGGGTCAGGCGACGGAGAGCAGCCGCGCGCCGCGCTGGTTGGCAACGTAGACCGCCTCGGTGCGGCTACGAACCTTCAGGCGCCGATACAGCGTGCTGATATGCGCCTTGGCGGTGGCCTCGGAGATGTTCAGCATGCGGCTGATGGTCTTGACGGGATGTCCGCGCGACAGCAACACCAGAATCTCGTACTGGCGCGGCGTGATGCCGAGCAGCTTGGGATCAGTCTGCGGATCGCCGGCCAGTGCCGGGTTGGGCGCGCCGTCCAGGCGGGATTCGGGCAGTAGCGCGCTGGCCGGAATGTACTGCCCGCCCACCAGCACCAGTTCCAGCGAGGCCGCGATGACCTCGCCCGGCGAATGCTTGAGCGTGTAGCCCGACAAACCCATCTGCATGAGCGTGCGGATGATGTCGGGGGATTCGGATTCGGCCAGCACGACCACGTGGCGCGCGTGCGGCCGATGCATGATCTCGCCGATGGCGGACAGCTCGTCCAGATGCGGCAGTGGCAGGCCAATCACAAGAAGACCAGCGTCGGCATTAGCTTCGATGGCGTCAAACATGCCGTCGTCCGGTTCGACGACAGTGACGCCGGTGACGCCTTTGAGCGTCCGTAGCAGGTGCGCAATGCCCGTACGCACCAACGGATGGGCTTCGATCAAAACAGTGTTCATCGTTGTTCTCGACCTGTTACCGATCTTGCGAACATCCTTGTCGCCCCGGACGATGCAGCAGGCCGGAGCAGACCCCCGTTCCGAATCATTCTAGTGGCGTATCAAGAAAATGACAGTTGCCACGGTCATGCCTCGGGACCCTTGCCGATACGCCTTAGCCACTGTAGGTCAGTGTGTGCCGGGGCGCGTAATCCACTCGTTACGAAGCGGGTCGACGCGATGGCGTGGTTTTGTGGCGGCTCTTGTTTCAGGCGCGACACAAAAACGCGTGCCAACTTGGCGCGATCCCTCTTCCGGGCGCGGAATATCCCGTAAAAACAAGGCGTTAATCATCATGGCATGGATGTCGCTCTATGCCCCGTGGGGAGGAGAGAGCCATGCCAACCATTGCGCAGCGCTGTGCTCGGCGTTGGTCGTTGCGGCGGACGGTCGATTGGACGGGAGTGGTTGCGAGCCTTGCGGCCATGGCAGTCATGGTGCCCGCGCTCGCAATAGGCAGCGATTTCGCCATTCGTGGCGCTTTCACCGATACGTTGCCGGTGCGAACCGCCATCGGTCCTGATCCCACCCGCGCATTCGATCCATCCATCGGTTTCGCTCAGCCCGTGTTCTGGGCCGGCGAACAGAGTACGTCGCATGCGTGGCTTCACCATCCTCCGCCAAGGGGCATGTGCGCAACCCCCCCGGAAGTGGGGGTGCAACCGCCCATGGCACCGGGCTTGGGCATGACCCACGCAGAATTGCCCGCCGGATACGGGTGACGCACGGACAACACCTTCGCTGCGCGCTCCGTACACATTGATGTGGCGTTGGCGCAACGTAGGGCATGGCGGCAGGGCTGCGCCGCATGGTTTTGTGCTCCGTCCCCCGGCGGGCACTCTTTTCTAACGGAAGGCAGGAGGGGTGTTCGATATGCAAACGACACCGACCGCACGTGCGGCACCCGGGCCACCCCTCGGCCGCTGACCGGTCGTATCCAGTGCGGTTGGGCAAAGAAATGGTGGGGCACAGCGCCAAGCTGTACCCCGCACGGGAGGAGGAATGTCGGCGTCAGGCTGTATGCAGCGGGTGTTCAGCGCGGATGCCGTGCTTTTGCATCAGCCGATATAGCGTCACGCGGGATACCGCCAGCTCGCGCGCAGTCATGCCCATATGAAAGCCATTGCGTGCGATGGCGGTGCGGATGGCGTCGGATTCAGCGCCTTCGCGCGCTTCTTCCAACGTCTGGCCCGAGATCGAGGCATAGCCTTCCAGATGCAGATCGGCTGCGGAGATCTTGCGGTTGTCCGTCATTACCAGCGCGCGGCGTACGCGGTTGATCAGCTCACGCACGTTGCCGGGCCAGGGGTAATGCATCATCGCGTGCAGTGCGCAGGGCGTGAAGCCGCGGATGCGGTGCGAGGCCTCATTGGCGTGCTGGGCGAGGATGTGCTCGGCCAGCAGAACGATGTCACTGCCGCGCTCGCGCAGCGGTGGCACGGAAAGCGTGAGCACGCAGAGCCGGTGGAAGAGGTCGGTGCGGAATCCACCGTGGTGCTGCGCGGCTTCCAGGTCCACGTGTGTGGCCGAGATGATGCGGATATCCAGCGGAATCGCCTGATGCCCGCCCAGCCGCGTAATCGTGCCTTGTTGCAGGAAGCGCAGCAGGCTCACCTGACTCTCCAGCGGCAAGTCGCCGATTTCATCCAGAAACAGCGTGCCGCCATTGGCGCGCTCTACCCAGCCGATATGACGCTGGTGGGCGCCGGTGAACGCGCCTTTCTCATAGCCGAACAATTCGGACTGGATCAGGTGCGGGGGAATCGCACCGCAATTGATGGCGATGAACGGCCCGCCGGCCCGCGCCGATGCCTCGTGAATGGCCTGTGCGGTCAACTCCTTGCCGGTGCCGGACTCGCCTGCAATGAACGCCGGGGCGCTGTTTTGTGCGACCTTACGGATCGCGCGGAACAGGTTATGCATGGCCGGGCATTCGCCGAGCATGCGGGCGCTGTTGGGTTTGGGTGTCGGCGTGGACTCTTGCGCCAGCGCGGCCATGCCCCAGGCGTGCCGCAGCGAGTAGGCGGCTTCGTCCGTGCGCAGCGGCATCTGTACGTAATCGACGCAGTAGTCGCGCACGAGTTGGCGCACGCGTTCGTGGTTCAGCAAGTTGGCCGGCAGTGCGGCTACCCATCCCACGTGCGGCACCTGCATGCAGCGCTCCAGCAAGTCCAGCTCGGGGGCGGAGAACCCGCTGCCAAAGTCGATCAGCCCGGCCTTGGGCACGCCATCGCGGATCGCGCAGCCGAGCTCGCGCACCGACGTGACACGCCGTACGTGCCAGTCTGCGCCCAGCACCGTTTCGTCGATCTCCCCCATCCCCGCGCGTGACGCAACCACGACGGTTCGGCACGCACTTGTACATTCCAGCGACGGTTCGCGCATGGTTTTCCCCCGTTCGTTTTTCGTGGTCTTTCCCCTGCTGCCCAGGCGGCTCAGCCCAGGCAGGTTTGCAGTATGGTTGCCGGGGTTGGCTTTTGCGATGACGTTTAAGGACGAGGGCGGCAAACGCTTGCGGGCGGCGCACGTAATGCAAATGAACTAGCAAGTTTCACAGCGGTGACGAGAAAATCCGCTGCTAAATCAAGCCATTGCCGAAGCAATAAAAAAGCGCACCACATTGGGTGCGCTTTTCGATACGTGGCTAGACCGTCTGAAGAGACTTAGCCGCCCCGTTTCATCATGTCGAAGAACTCGGCGTTGTTCTTGGTCGACTTGAGTTTGTCGAGCAGGAATTCCATCGCTTCGACTTCATCCATGTCGTGGATGAACTTGCGCAGGATCCACACCTTTTGCAGGATGTCCGGCTTGATCAGCAGTTCTTCGCGGCGCGTGCCCGACTTGTTCAGGTTGATGGCGGGGTAGACGCGCTTCTCGGCCAGACGGCGCTCGAGGTGCACTTCCATGTTGCCGGTGCCCTTGAACTCTTCGTAGATCACGTCGTCCATGCGGCTGCCGGTTTCGATCAGCGCCGTGCCGATGATGGTGAGCGAACCACCTTCTTCCAGGTTACGTGCCGCACCGAAGAAACGCTTCGGGCGCTGCAGCGCGTTGGCGTCGACACCACCGGTCAGCACCTTGCCCGAGGTCGGCACCACGGTGTTGTAGGCGCGAGCCAGACGCGTGATCGAATCCAGCACGATCACCACATCCTTCTTCAGTTCAACCAGGCGCTTGGCTTTTTCGATGACCATTTCGGCCACCTGCACGTGGCGCACGGCGGGTTCATCGAACGTCGATGCCACCACTTCGCCGCGCACGGTGCGCTGCATCTCGGTCACTTCTTCCGGGCGTTCGTCGATCAGCAGCACGAACAGCTCGGCTTCCGGGTGGTTGGTCGCGATGGCATGCGCAATGTGCTGCAGCATCACGGTCTTACCCGATTTGGGCGATGCCACCAGCAGCGCGCGCTGGCCGCGGCCGATCGGGGCAATCATGTCGATGATGCGGCCGGTGATGTTCTCTTCGGCCTTGATGTCGCGTTCGAGGATGAGCGGCTTGTTCGGGTGCAGCGGCGTCAGGTTCTCGAACATGATGCGGTTCTTGACCGCCTCAGGAGGCTGCGTGTTGACCTTGTCGACCTTCACCAGCGCGAAGTAGCGCTCGCCGTCCTTGGGCGTGCGGACTTCGCCTTCAATCGTGTCACCGGTGTGCAGGTTGAAGCGGCGGATCTGCGACGGGCTGATGTAGATGTCGTCGGTGCTGGCCAGATACGAGGTTTCCGGCGAGCGCAGAAAACCGAAGCCGTCGGGCAGCACTTCGAGGGTGCCATCACCGAAAATCGTTTCCCCCTGTTTCGCCTTCTTTTTCAGGATGGCAAACATCAACTCTTGTTTGCGCATGCGCTGCGCGTTGTCGATCTCCAGCTGTCCCGCCATTTCCAGCAATTGGGACACGTGCAAGGATTTCAGTTCTGTCAGATGCATAGACGAAAGAATGGGAAGGGCCCGAACGGGCGGCGAAACGAGAAACGGGGGAGGGGGGAAAGGTCGAGCGAACGCTCGGAGAAACAGATTGGCTGCAATCTTAGCACAACGCTGGCGGGCTTCCAGGCGGAAGTGCGCCAGCGTCTGTGTAGGCAGCGCGACGGATCGCGCGCTACCCCCAAATACGGCTTACAGGTGGCTGTCCAGGAATGCCGTCAGCTGCGACTTGGACAGTGCGCCAACCTTCTGCGCTGCCACGGCACCGTTCTTGAACAGGATCAGCGTCGGGATGCCGCGAATGCCGAACTTGGCCGGCACACCCTGGTTTTCATCCACGTTGATCTTGGCGATCTGCACTTTCTCGCCGTAGTCCTTGGAGACTTCGTCCAGGATCGGGGCGATCATCTTGCAGGGACCGCACCATTCGGCCCAGAAATCGACGAGCACGGGTTTGTCGGACTTGAGCACGTCGGCCTCGAAGGACGCGTCGCTCACATACTTGATCTGGTCGCTCATGGCGGGAACCTCTGTTATTTCGTAAAAGCTGGCGACGTGCGCCAAACCCATACATTACACGATTACGCGAACCGGCGTGTATTGGGGCCACTGTCGGTGCGGGTGCTGCTGATATAGTACCGGCGCCCCCTTTTTCAACTGTTGATTGTCGCTATCAGGCCGATAGCGATAGCTGCAGTTTGTCGTCACCTGTTCTCCGCTGCATGCAGACGCTCGCTTTCGCGCCCGGCCCAGCATTCCTCTCACGTGCCGCCGATGCGGCGTGGCGCTTTCTCGACGCGCATCCGCAATCTTCTGGCGCTGCCACCGTTGTTGTGCCGACCGCCGCGCAAATCCCCGGCGTGCGTAGTGCGCTGCATGCCAGCGCGCAGGCTGCCGGCACACCGCGTTTGCTGCCGCGTATTGTGACGTTGGGTCACTGGCTGCTGGATTTGCCGCCCGAGCCCGGATTGCCCGCCGCACGCACCGCGCTGTCGCGATTGCTGGCCGTGCAGCAGGCGCTCAAGACGCAAGCGTGGCTGCGCGAAGCACTCGGTGCGCAAGACGATGCGGCGCTCTGGGGCGTGGCGCAGGTGCTGGTGACCGTGTCCGATGAGTTGTCTCAGCGGTGGCTGACGCTCGATGCGGCGGATAGCGATGCTGAAGGCCGGCAGGATCAACTGGAAGGTGCGCTTGCCGAGGCGCTCGAGCGCACGTATGCACAGTTGTCGGAGCTTTTTTTGGGTACCGAGTCGCGCATCGTGCTCACGTTCTGGCGCTTGCTCTCGAGTGCGGCAGACCCGATTCCGGTGCGATTACGTGCGATGCGGCGTTTGCTCGACGCGTTGCGCGGGCCGATTGTGTGGATGAGTCCGACAGATCCCGAAGCCGTCGATCTGGATTTTCTGCAGCGCGCCGCCGAGCGCGTACCGGTGCTGAGCATTGGCTACGACTGGAATGCGGCGCAGGCATCGTCTGCGGAGACGGCGACGCATGCGGATTTCCGCAACCTGCTGCTCCACGCGTGGCCCGAATGTGCGACACCCGCACAGGCCGCGGACGATGACGCCGATCGCCAGATTTCCGCGCCGGTCCTGCGCATCGCTGGTGCGGCGCGTTTTGAGGACGAAGCCGCGTTTGCCGCCCATACGCTGGTCGATTGGCTGAACGCTGGGCGTCGTTCGTTGGCACTGGTGGCGCAGGATCGCATCGTTGCGCGGCGGGTGCGGGCGCTGCTTGCACGCGTGAACGTGCCGGTGCGTGATGAGACCGGCTGGAAACTCTCCACCACGCGCGCCGCTGCTGCGTTGATGCGCTGGGTGGATGTCGTGCAGGGCGACGGCGATACTGCCGCGCTGCTCGACCTCATCAAGAGCCCGTTTTGCCTGCGCGATGCTGACACTGGCACCGGTGCTGGCACCCCCGCGCCCGCGTGGGTCACGGAGCTGGAGCGCCGTGTGCGCCGGCACAACGTCACCGGTGGGTGGGGACGTTTGCGGCGCCTGGTGGTGGATCGCCCGGCCGACGATGCGGATGGCGAGCCGCAAGTCAGTCGCTTGGCCGATCGGCTGGGCGTGCTGGCCGATGAAGCAGCGCTGTGGCGCCGCGCGGGCAATGCCACGCTCGACGCCTGGATGACCTTACTGTCCGGCACGCTCGATCGGTTGCACATGCGCACCGGGCTGCAGAACGACGATGCTGGCCGCCAATTGCTGGATTGGATCGACCGCTTGCGCACCTCCGTGCATGGCAGCGCGGATGCTGGAGCGCGTTTCTCGTTGGTCGAATGGCGCGCGTTGCTATCGATGTTGCTGGAGTCGGCTGTCTTCAGCGAGCCTGCACCGCCGGCGGACCGGCGCGTCGTCATCCTGCCGCTGAACGGCGCGCGCATGCGGCGCTTTGATGGCGTGGTGGTGGTGGGTTGTGATGACGCGCAGTTGCCCTCCGCGCAGCCGGAGTGGCTCTTTTTCTCCAACGACGTGCGCCGCGAACTGGGGTTGCCCGACCGCGCACAGCGTTTCGCCCAGCAGGCACGCGACCTGGCCGAAGTGCTGCTCAATCAGCCGGAGGTCGTGCTGAGTTGGCAACGCCATGGAGGGCGCGGCGAGCCCAATCGTCTGTCCGGTTGGCTCGAGCGCTTGCAGCGCCGGCTGGCCGTTGGCGGCATGCGCATCGATACCCCCGTCATGTTGCCAAGCCTGCAGACGACCAGCCAGCCGACCGACATGCCCGCGCCCGTAGCGCCCACGCTGGTGCCCGGCACGCTCAGCGCTGCTGCTTACAACAGCCTGCGCCGCTGCCCGTATCAGTTCTTTGTCGGTCGCATGCTGCGGCTGGGCGAGTTGGAAGAAGTGTCCGACGAGCTGGAAAAGCGCGATATCGGCGAGATCCTGCACGCGATCCTGCATCGCTTTCACCGGCAGTTGCTGGAGACGCCGATGCACGACGCAGCGGATCGCCGGGCGCTGCTGCAGACCATCACCGATGAGCTGTTCGGCCGGTTGCTGGCCGAGGATGGCAACGCGCTGCGGTTCTATCGCCGCTGGCTGGGCGTGATGCCGTCGTACTTGGCATGGCAGGCCGCGCGCGAAGCCGACGGGTGGCACTTCGACGCCGGGGAGGTGGAAGTGGACACGTCCATTACCCTGCCGAATGAACGCCCGCTGCGCTTGCGGGGCCGCATCGATCGCATTGATGTACACGCAGAACGCGGTGTGGCGGTGCTGGACTACAAGACGCAATCGCCCATGGTGCTGGTGCGTCGCGCCAAAACGCCGTTCGAGGATTGCCAGTTGCCGTTCTATGGCGTGCTCGATGCGCGCGCGGATCGGGGTGGTTGGGTCTCGCTCGATGGCGAGGCGCGCGGTGACAAACGCGATGTTGAACTGCCGGATTTCACGCAGGTTGTCGACTGGTTGATCGAGCAAATGCAGAAAGACATGACGGCCTTGGCGGCGGGTGCGCCGCTGCCGGCTTTTGGTGATGAATCGGCGTGTCGCTACTGCGCGGCGCGCGGCCTTTGCCGCAAGGGGTATTGGACCAACGGCGCCCCGCGTGACCCGGAGGGCCAGGCATGAGCGACCACGCTTACGAACGCGACGGCGCCGCTGTCTCGCCCGAGGATTTTTCGCGCGCCGCGTGCGATCCGCTGCGTTCTGTCGTGGTGGAGGCGTGCGCGGGCAGCGGCAAGACGTGGCTGCTCGTTACGCGCATGCTGCGCTTGCTGTTGGTGGGCGCCGCGCCGGGCGACATTCTCGCTATCACGTTCACGCGCAAGGCGGCCGAAGAGATGCGGCAGCGCTTGCTGGACATCCTCGCGCAACTGGCGAGCGCAGACGATGACGGCGTCGTGCGCGAACTGATCGCGCGCACGGTGGATGAGCGTGATGCGCCAGCGCTGGTCGAGGCAGCGCGCGGGTTGTACGCGCGTGTGTTGGAGTCGCCGCAACGCATGGCGATCGATACTTTCCACGGTTGGTTTGGCTCATTGCTGCGCGGGGCGCCGTTGTCGTCGGGCGTACAGCAGGGCGCCTCGTTGCGTGAGGATGCCGGTCGGCTGCGGCGTGAGGCGTGGGCGCCGTTCTGGCGCGGTCTGCTGTCGGAGGATCATGCCGAGTTGCGCGCGGCATACGAAACCCTGGCTGACTTGGTCGGCGACTTCCAGGCCGGTCGATTGCTCGATGCGATGTTTCACCAGCGCAGTGACTGGTGGGCCTACAAGACGCAGGCGGGCGACCGCCCGTTGGATGCACTCGACACACTGCTTGGCGACGACGCGACGATCGATCCATTGATTGAAGCATTGCAGGATGCGGCGTTGCAGACCGACATGCTGCGCGTATCAGGCTGGCTGGGGCAGGGCGGCGCGGCTGAAGGCAAGCGCGCGGTGGCGATCGAATCTGCGGTGACGGCCGCGCGCGGGATCGATCTGTCGGACGAATCGGCACGCGCGCAGGCATTTGATGCGTTGTTTGCCGCCTTCCACACGCAGGCGGGCAAGGCGCGCGCCTGCAAGCCAACCAAGGCACTCATCAAGGTCATTGGCGATGACCACGCGCAAACGCTGGTGACCCTGCACGCCATGCTGTGCGAAGCGCTGACCACCATTCAGGCGCGCCGGCAGGAAGCTCACGTGCGTGCCGTTAACGCTGCATTGTTTGCGCTGGGCGATGCGCTGATCGACCGCTACCAAGCCTACAAGCGCCAGGCGCGCGCCATGGACTTCACCGATCTCGAATGGGAAGCCGCCCGCCTGATGCAGCAAGAGGACACGGCGGCCTACCTGCAGGTGCGGCTCGACGCGCGCTACAAGCATCTGCTGCTCGACGAATTTCAGGATACGAACCCGATGCAGTGGCGCATCCTGCAAGGCTGGCTGGCCGGCTATGCAGGCACCGGCACGCAGCCGAGCGTGTTTCTGGTGGGCGATCCCAAGCAGTCCATCTATCGCTTTCGCCGTGCGGATGCGCGCTTGTTCGACGCCGCGCGCGACATGCTCGTTGCCGAGTTTGGCGCCACCGTGCTGCGCACCAACCGCACGCGCCGCAACGCGCCGGCCGTGCTGGAATGGGTCAATGCCGTGTTTCTGCAAGCGCGCGTGCGCGGTGATTACCCGATCTACGCCGAGCAAAGCACCGCCGTGGATGCGCCCATCGGGCAAGCGCTGCTGTTGCCGCTGGTGCCTGTGCCCGAGGCTGCGGAGGTGGATGGAACTGCCCCGCGCGACACGCTCACCGAGCCGCGCGAAGAGACTGGCGATTCGCAGCGCTACGATGAGGGACGACAGGTCGCCGCTTGCCTGCGCGCATTGCACTCCAGCGAACGCATTCGCGAAGGCGGCATGGAACGCCCCGCGCGCTGGAGCGATTTCCAGCTGCTCGTTCGCCGCAAGCGCTACCTTGCCGACTACGAGCGCGCTCTGCGTGACGCCGGTGTGCCCTACATCAGCCCACGCCGGGGCGGCTTGCTCGCCACGCTCGAAGCGCTAGACCTGTGCGCGCTGCTCGATTTCCTGATGACGCCGCAGGCGGATCTTTCGCTCGCGCATGTGTTGCGCAGCCCGATGTTTGCCGTCACGGATGACGATCTGATCGCCATCGCGCAGGCTGGCGACAGTACGTTCGCGCCGACGTGGTGGGAACGCCTGATCGCACTGTCGAATCAAGCAGATGCCGCTCCGGCATTGCGCTATGCCCATCGCATGCTCGCGCGCTGGTTGGCCGTCGCGCCCACGTTGCCCGTGCACGATCTGCTCGATCACATCGTCTACACCGGCGAGCTCAAGCGCCGCTACGCAGAACGTGCGCCAGCGGCCAATCGCGACCAGGTACTCGCCAACCTCGATGCATTCCTCAAACTCGCGCTCGACCTAGATGGCGGCCGCTACCCAAGCCTGCCCAAGTTCATGGCCGAGCTGCGCGCCATCCGTCAGGGTGACGAGGACGAAAGCCCCGACGAAGGCACGCAAGCCGATGCAGAAGCGCCAGACGCCATCGACGCCGAAGTCGCCAGCGAAGGCCTGGATGCCGTACAAATCCTGACCGTACACGCGTCGAAGGGGCTCGAGGCGCCGTTTGTGGTGCTGCTCGACACCCATCACAGCGACACCCGCGCTGATAGCGCAGGCATCCTGATCGACTGGCCCCCCGGCGCTGAGGCGCCCACGCACTTCTCCGCATTCGGCAAGACCGCCGAGCGGGGCCGCGCGCGCGATCCGCTGTTCGCGCAGGAAAACGCGCTTGCCGAGCGTGAAAACTGGAACCTGCTCTATGTGGCGATGACGCGCGCCCGTCAGGCGTTGATCGTCTCCGGCGTTGCCAACAAGCGCGACGCGACGGCAGCGCAATCGGTCGATGAGGGTGATGTGCCCGACGTGGACGGCACCGCCAGCTGGTACACGCTGTTGGCGACAGCCGGAGTCGCCTCCCCAGCGCCGATGCTTGACGACGCGGTGGCCCCAGAGGGCAGGGCCGCCGAGCGCGAAACTGTGTCGTATCACGACTTCCGCGCGCCGCTCACGGTGACGGTGCGCGTCGGTGGCGCCGGTGCCCAAGCCGAAGGCGCCGATATCGTGTTTGATCAAGGTGCTGTCGCCCAGGGCGAACTGCTGCATGCCGTGCTGGAACGCCTGACGCGCCATGGTTTGCCAGAACAAGCGCCGGACGCCGACACCATCACACGTTGGTTCGGGGCGACCGGCACCACGCAAACCGAGGCCAGCCGAGCCGCGGAAGCGGTGCGCCGCATTCTCGCAGCCGATGCCCTGGCGCACGTATTTGACCCCGCGCATTTCGATGCGGCTCACAACGAAGTCGAACTGTTTAGCCCTGATGGCGCGCTGCTGCGTATCGATCGCCTGATCGAGCGGGGCAACGAAGTCCTCGTGGTGGACTACAAGCTGCGTCTGCTGCCCGTTGAGCGCACCGCTTACGCAGAGCAGTTGCGCGGCTACATCGCCGCAGTCACGCCAATGTATCCCGGTCGTACCGTTCGCGCCGGCGTAGCAACTGCACAAGGTGAATGGATCGATCTGGAAGCGTTGCCCAAGCCGACACAGCCATCACACGACGACAGCCAAGGCGCGCTGTTCTGACGCGGGCGAAACAAGCACAAAAAGGGAAGGGGGATGCGGAGGGAAAAGAGAAGGGGGACGAGCCTGACCCTCGGCACTGGCAGGAAACGGCTGTGGCTGCTTCGTTCCCGACCTGACCAGGTTGACCGCGCCACCATGCGAGGAGGCCCGTCCGACCGCCATTGTAACCGACTCGCGCATCCCCACCTGAATATCCTTGCAATTCGCTCGGCGTGTGCGAGGTTTGGCCCCTCGGAATGCACGTCGGAAATCCACACCGCTTTGCTACAATCCGCCGCATGAGTTATCAAGTGCTCGCCCGCAAGTGGCGCCCCCGCGATTTCACCACGTTGGTCGGTCAGGAACACGTGGTGAAAGCGCTCACGCATGCGCTCGAACAGCAGCGCCTACACCACGCTTACCTGTTCACGGGCACGCGCGGTGTCGGTAAGACCACGCTGTCACGCATCCTTGCCAAATCGCTCAATTGCGTGGGCGCGGACGGGCAGGGCGGTATCACCGCGCAGCCCTGTGGCGTATGCCGCGCCTGCACCGAGATCGACGCCGGGCGCTTTGTCGATTACATCGAGATGGATGCCGCCTCCAACCGCGGTGTCGATGAGATGGCACAGCTGCTCGATCGTGCGGTCTATGCACCGACGGTCGGCCGCTTCAAGGTCTACATGATCGACGAAGTGCATATGCTGACCAACCACGCCTTCAATGCGATGTTGAAGACGCTGGAAGAGCCGCCCGAGCATGTCAAGTTCATCCTCGCGACCACCGATCCGCAAAAGATTCCGGTGACGGTGCTGTCGCGCTGCCTGCAGTTCAATCTCAAGCAGATGCCGCCGGGGCACATCGTGTCCCACCTCGATCGCATCCTCGGCGAAGAAGGTATCGCCCATGAGCCGAATGCGCTGCGCTTGCTGGCGGCGGCGGCACAGGGTTCGATGCGCGACGCGCTGTCGCTGACCGATCAGGCCATCGCCTACAGCGCGGGCGAGGTGAGCGAAGCCGCCGTGCGCGGCATGCTTGGCGCGATTGATCAGAGTTACCTGGTGCGCCTGCTCGATGCGCTGGCCGACGAGAACGGCGCAGGGCTCGTCGAGATTGCCGATGAGATGGCCGGGCGCAGCCTGAGCTTTTCGGGCGCGCTGCAGGATCTCGCATCGCTGCTGCAGAAGATTGCGCTGGCGCAGGTCGTGCCCGCTGCCGTGCAGGACGATTGGCCCGAGGCCGACGATGTGCGCCGCCTGGCGGAGCGTTTCGATGCGCAATCGGTGCAACTGTTCTATCAATTCGCCAATCTGGGCCGCAATGAACTGGCGCTTGCACCGGACGAGTACGCCGGCTTCACGATGACGCTGCTGCGCATGCTGGCGTTCCAGCCCGGGCAGTCGGGTGGGGATACGACACCGCCTTCGGGCGGTGGTGGCAAGCGAGCGATGCCGCTGGCAGCGGCGCCGGCTGCATCGACACGCTCGGCGGTGACGGCGACTGCGCCGATGGCGGCGCCGGTTGCCCAGGCAGCGCCGGTGGCGGTGCGCCAGGAACCGGTGGTGGAGACGCCGCGCGCAACCTACCAGGCAAGCCCGCCGGCACCTGCGCCAGTGGCCGCGGTTGCCGAGGCGCCTGCTGCCACACCGGCCGCGCCGGTGCGTCGCTCGCCGGCCATGGAGGCCTTGGCGGCTGCGCGTCAGGCGTCAAGCCGTGGCCGTGGCGGTGCTTCGGCGCCAGCAGCGGCACCGATGGCTGCGCCTGCACCCGTCGCACGTCCAGCCGCTCCCGCTGCGGGGCCGCGCCCGAATCCTGTGAATCGCGAGAATCCGGTTGCCGCGCCGGCCTCCTCGCCGCCGCGCCGTGAACAGCCGACCGTGGCTGCCACGCCCGCCGATGATGGCCCGCCGCCCTGGGACGAAATGCCCGGCGAATTTGCGTCACCTTCGTTTGAAGAGATGGATGCCGCGTTTGCCAGCTGGGATTCCGCTTCGAGTACGCGTCCTGGCACATCGGAGCCCGTAGCGCGTCCTGCGCAGATCGAAGCACCGGTTGCGGTGCCCGCGCCGGCCAAGACTGCCGCGCCCGAGCCTGTCGCTGCGGCGACGCCACCTGACTTGAGCGCCAGCAGTCTCACCACGTTCGACGGTGATTGGCCCACGCTGGCTGCGCGTTTGCCGATGCGCGGCCTGGCCCAGCAGCTTGCGCACCAAAGTGAGCTGGTGGCTGTCGAGGGCGTGACGCTGCGCCTGCGTGTGCCGCTGCCGGCGTTGACTGAAGCCGGCGTTGTCGAACGGTTGGAAGCCGCGCTGACCGAGCACTTCGGTACGCCCGTGCGCGTAGCCTGCGATATCGGTGCGGCACGCGCCACCGCCGCTGCCGTGGACGCCGAGCTGCGGGCACAGCGCCAGCGCAATGCCGAAGACGCCATCGCCGCCAACCCGTTTGTCCAGGCGCTGGTGCGGGACTTTGCCGCGCAGGTCGTCCCCGGTTCGATTCAACCGCACGCGCACTGAACCTTTTCCACGTCTGAACACTGAACACCGGCGCACCCAACCGAGCGGCGCGCTTTGTATAACCCATTCCAAGGAGCAACGACCATGATGAAAGGCCAGATCGCCGGGCTGATGAAGCAAGCCCAGCAGATGCAGGAAAACATGAAGAAGGCGCAGGAACAGCTCGCGCAGATCGAGGTGGAAGGCGTGTCCGGCGCCGGCCTCGTGAAGGTGGTGATGACCTGCAAGAATGACGTGAAGCGCGTGTCGATCGACCCGAGCCTCGTGGCCGAAGGCGAAGACAAGGAACTGCTGGAAGACCTCGTTGCCGCTGCGTTCAACGATGCCGTGCGCAAGGCCGAGGCCACCACGCAAGAGAAGATGGGCTCGCTGACGTCGGGCCTGGGCGGCATGGCGGGCATGCTGCCGCCGGGCTTCAAGCTGCCGTTCTAAATTCAGGATCGCGCCATGGTGCTGGAATCCGCGCTGCTGCACGTCAAGCCAGGTGAGGAGGCCGCGTTTGAGGCCGCCTTTAACGAGGCTCGCCACATCATCGGCGCGATGCGGGGCTTTATTTCGTTGACGCTGTCGCGCTGCGTGGAAAAGCCCAGTGACTACCTGCTGCTGGTGCAGTGGCAGACGCTGGAAGACCACACCGTGGGTTTTCGGCAATCGGCGGAATACCAGCGCTGGCGCGCGCTGCTGCATCACTTCTATGATCCGATGCCGGAAGTGCTGCACTACACCGCGGTGGCGGAGCACCCCTGATGCGCAACAGTCCTGGCACGCCATCGGCGCTGCAAATGTTGGTCGAGGCCCTGCGCGTGCTGCCGGGCGTCGGCCCGAAATCTGCGCAGCGTATGGCGTATCACCTGCTGCAGCATGATCGCGACGGCGCGGCGCGCCTAGCGCAGGCGCTGGGCGAGGCCACCGAGTCCATCCAGCACTGCAGCCGCTGCAACACCTTCACCGAGCAGGACGTCTGCGAAACCTGTTTGGATCCGCGTCGCGATGCGTCCGTGCTGTGCGTGGTGGAAACACCGGCCGATCAGATGATGATCGAGCAGACGCTGACCTATCGCGGCCAGTACTTTGTGCTGATGGGGCGGCTCTCGCCGCTGGACAACATCGGCCCGAAAGAGATTCATCTCGAACGCCTGCTGGCCCGCGCGACCGACCCGGCGCTGGGCGGGCCGTGCGCCGAGGTCATCCTCGCCACCAACTTCACCAGCGAAGGTGAGGCAACGGCCCACTACATCGGCGAGATGCTCAAGGCGCGCGGCATCAAGGCGACGCGTCTGGCGCGCGGCGTGCCGGTGGGTGGTGAGCTGGAGTATGTGGATGCGGGCACCATCGCCCGCGCGGTGCTGGATCGGCGCCAGCTCTGAGCCGGCGCCGGTGCTGGCGCTAGCTCGTCAGAATTCGGTATGCAGGCGCGTACCGAAGAACACGGCGGGGCCACGATCCGCGTTGTAGCCGGGGTTGCGAATCCACTGCGCATCGGCACTGATCCACAGATGCTTGGCCGCCTGGAAGCTGTAGAACGCCTCGACGATCTGCTCGGGTGCGTAGTTCAGCTTGCCATCTCCCAGAAAGACGCCCATGCCACCTTGCTGCAGATAGCGACGGTGATCTGGCGACAGCATATTGATGGCTGCCGCCAGCCCGACGGTGTCTTCGGAGCGGCCCCACTTGCTGCCCTTGATCACGGCGCCGAATGACACAGCGCGGTCGATTTCCGTAAAGGCGTACGTTTCCGTCTTGCCATCTGCCCACGACGCGCGCGCAAAGACGCCGATGTCGTCATAGAGCTGCTGTTCGCCGCCAATGCCGATGCCGGTCTTGGTGTTCTCGCGCCGCACGAGGTTGATGTCCGGCGCGCTTCCGGTGGATTGGCCGAGTGCCAGGGCATCGTCATAGCGCGCCATGTTGGCCTTGTTGCGGAAGAGCATGACGCGCAGCTTACCGGGCTGGCCTGCCAGCGTATGGCTGTGCTCGACTTCGAAGACGTCTCCGTAATGGCGCCCGACGCGGGTATCCAGCGCCAGGCCGTTCGATTCAATCGGCTGGATGAAGCGGCCGAGGCGATAGGCCCAGTCGCCGTCGTAATACTCCAGCGCGGCGCCCCAGGTGTAGCCACGCGCATCGGCGGCGTAGTCGAATGCGCCGTGCGTGAGGAATGACCAGTTCAGGAACTGCGTGCGCGGGTCGTGCGCGTAGGTCACGCTGTCGAATACGTCGAGCACGGAGAAGTTGCCGGCCGTGAAGACCAGGCGGCGCTTGTCGACCGGGCCGGCAAACCGATTCATCTCGGCTTCCTGGTCTTCCCTATCGCCGCTCGGGCCACCTAGGCCGACCGTCTGACGGAAGAAAGCGCGTGCGCGGTAGACGGTGGGGTCAGGGCCGGCGGTCTTGGCCAACTCACCGTTGGTGAAGCCGCCGAGGCCGTGCAATTCCGAGAAGGCCTTGCCGAAGGCGACTTCCGGGTTGATATGCACTTCCGCGCCTTGCCACAGGCGCATGCCCAAGTCGAGCGTGGTGGTGACCGAATAGCTGGTCGTGGATCGCTCCAACAGGCTGTTCTGGCCGCTGTAAGGCGAGTGAAACGACAAGTCGTGCTGCCACACGTAGGTGGCCTGGCCGTGCACGGCAAAGCGGTCCGGATCGTTGCTCGCCCAGCTTGATGCGTTGTCCTCCGCCAAGGCGTGCCCGGCGCACAGCATCAGGGCAAAGACAGGCGACAGGGCGGTCAGGCGAGGCACTCGGAGGCGGAACGGCAGCATCATGACGACAAGCGGCAGCAAGGGGGGCGAAGGCCGTTAGAATCCTTTTCTTGGATCGGGGACGGCCAAAAGTCCGCCATGGTAACCGTGGGCGGGTGACGGCCGGATGAAACACGCACGGAACGTGCCTCGATGCCGCATCGATGTTGTGTATTTCCCACCTTCTGCGTCCACGATGAACCTCGCCCGCTTCGATCTTGTCACCCTCGGCCTGTTTGTGGCGGTGGCCCGGCTGGGCAGCATCTCGGCCGGCGCGCGGCAGTCGAACTTGGCTGTGGCTGCGGCCAGCAAGCGGATTTCCGACCTGGAAGCCGCCGTGGGTGCGCCGCTGCTGTATCGGCATGCCGCCGGCGTGGAACTGACCGAGGCGGGGCAGGCGTGCTTTCGCCACGCGGTCGGCATCCTGCAGGACGTGGAACGCATGGCTGGTGCGCTGTCGGACTTTGCCGCCGGCACGCGCGGGCTGGTGCGCGTGTGGGCCAACACCTCGTCGATTACGCAGTTTCTGGCCGATGACCTGGCCGCCTTCATGCTCGCCAATCCGGCCATCCGCATCGCCTTGGAAGAGCAGGACAGCGGCGATATCGTCGCCGCGCTGCGCGAGAACCGGGCGGACCTCGGCATCTTCGCGGCCGGCACGCCGTGCGAGGGGCTGCAATCGTTCGATTACCGCGAGGACGATCTCGCCCTCGTCACGCCGCGTGGCCATCCGCTGGCCGGGCGCAAGCAGGTCAGCTTTGCTGATGCGGTGGACTTCGATTTCGTCAGCCTGCCGCCAGGCACGTCGCTGGCCGCGCAACTCCTCGAGGAAAGTCAGCGCCTGGGCAAGCCGCTGCGTTTGCGCATCCAGGTGCGCAGCTTCGAGGCCGTTTGCCGCATGGTTGCTTCCGGTCTGGGCGTGGGCGTGCTGCCGCGCATTGCGGCGCAAGGACATGTGTCGAGCCTGCCGGGCGCTGGCCTCGCGCTGGTGCCGCTGCATGACGAATGGGCGCATCGCCGCCTGCTCGTCGGCGTGCGCGACCCCGATGCGCTGACCAGCTCCGCGCGCCTCTTGATGGCCCATCTGCTCGGCAATCCTGCCGCGCTCTGAACTCAACGTGCTTCGTACCACCATGTCGACACAGGTTTTGCAGAACATCCGCGTGCTCGAACTCGGGCAACTGATTGCGGGCCCGTTTGCCGCCAAGACACTCGCCGACTTTGGCGCGCAAGTCATCAAGATCGAACCGCCGGGGCAGGGCGATCCGCTGCGCAAATGGCGGATGCTGCATGAGGGCACGTCCGTCTGGTGGGAGGCGCAGTCGCGCAACAAGCAGTCGGTCTGCGTGGATTTGCGCGTGCCGGAAGGGCAGGACGTCGTGCGCAAGCTGGCCGCCGAGGCCGATGTGCTGATTGAAAATTTCCGCCCCGGCACGATGGAGAAGTGGGGGCTGTCGTACGCGGCGCTCTCCGCCATCAACCCGAAGCTGATCATGCTGCGCGTGTCGGGCTACGGCCAGACCGGCCCCAAGCGCGACGAGCCCGGCTTTGCGGCGATTGCCGAGGCCATGGCCGGCCTGCGCTACTTGACCGGCGAGCCAGGGCGTCCGCCCGCACGTGCGGGCCTGTCGCTGGGCGATACGATTGCCGGCCTGCACGGCGCGCTGGGCGTGCTGCTGGCCTTGTACGAACGCGATGCGCGTGGCGGCAAGGGGCAGGTGATCGACGTCGCGCTGTATGAATCGGTGTTCAATCTGACGGAAAGCCTGTTGCCGGAGTACTCGGTGTTTGGTGCGATCCGCCAGCCGGCGGGCGGGGCGTTGCCGGGCATCGCGCCGTCCAACGCGTATCGCTGTGCGGGCGGCGAGTATGTGTTGATCGCCGCCAACGGCGACAACATCTTTCGCCGCCTGATGCTGAAGATGGGGCGGCAGGATCTGGCCGACGATCCAAGCCTCGCACGCAACGATGGCCGCGCCGCCCGCGCGGAGGAAATCGATGCTGCCATCAACGCCTGGACGGGCACGCTGCCCATCGCCGATGTCTTGGTCGCGTTGCAGGAGGCCGAAGTGCCCAGCGGCCCGATCTACACCATCGCCGATATTGCCGCCGACCCACACTACCGCGCGCGCGGCGTCATCGAAACCGTGCGGGCGCAGTCGGGCATCGATGTCGAGATGCCGGGCGTGGTGCCCAAGCTGTCGGCCACGCCAGGCGCCGTGCAGGCGAGCGCGCCGCGCCTGGGCCAGCACACGCGCGACGTGCTGCGCGGCCATGGTCTGACCGACGCGCAGATCGACGCGCTGGTGTCGCAAGGCATCGTCGCCGAGGCCAAGGGCTGAGCGCTGAGCACTCAGTAGCTAGGACCATCCCGCATGTTGTGTTGCAAACCGTTGCGGTAATATCGCCGCCGAGGCAATCACCGCCGCAGAACAACGCATTTCAGGAGACGAGCATGGGGACAGGACGCATCGGCCGCTGGGCAAAATGGATGGGCGCTGCCCTGTGCGCGGCGAGCCTGCTGGCTGCGAGCCCGGCCGTTCTGGCGCAGGGCAAACCTGAAAAGAGCAAGGTCACCATCGCCGTGGGCGGCAAGGCGTTGTTCTACTACCTGCCGCTGACGATTGCCGAACGCCTGGGCTACTTCAAGGACGAAGGCCTAGATGTTGAGATCGTCGACTTTGCCGGCGGTGCCAAGGCGTTGCAGGCCGTGGTGGGTGGCAGCGCTGACGTGGTGAGCGGCGCGTACGAGCACACGCTGGTACTGCAGGCCAAGGGCCAGATGTATCAGGAGTTCGTGCTGCAAGGCCGCGCCCCGCAGATCGTGCTGGCCGTCAACAACAAGACGATGCCCAACTACAAGTCGATCGCCGATCTGAAAGGCAAGAAGATCGGCGTGACCGCGCCGGGTTCGTCGACCAACATCATGGTCAACTACGTGCTGGCGCGCGCCGGCATCAAGCCGAACGAGGTGTCGATCATCGGCGTCGGCCCGAGCAGCGGTGCGATTGCCGCCGTGCGCGCAGGCCAGATCGATGCGCTGGCCAACCTGGACCCGGTGATGTCGATGCTCACGCAGAAGAACGAAGTGCGCGTGATTTCTGACACCCGCACGCTGGCCGATACCAAGGCGGTGTTCGGCGGCAACATGCCGGCTGGCTGTCTGTATGCCTCCACCGCGTTCATCCAGAAGAACCCGAACACCACGCAGGCGATGACCAACGCCATGGTGCGTGCGCTCAAGTGGTTGCAGAAGGCGGGCCCCTCGGACATCGTGAAAACCGTGCCGGAAGCCTATCTGCTGGGTGACCGCGCGCTGTACCTGGCCGCGTGGGACAAGGTGCGCGAGGCCATCTCGCCGGATGGCACGATGCCAGCCGACGGCCCGGCCACGGCGCTGCACACGATCGCGGAATTTGACGCCGAGGTGAAGGGCAAGCCGATCAAGCTGGACCAGACCTTCACCAACACCTTCGTGCAGAAGGCCAACGCCAAGTACAAGTAAGCCTTTCGGAGTTTCACGATGCGCCCGGTCCCCACCGGGCGCATTGCTTTGGACGATTCCCCATGCCCCATCCCGCGCTTTCGTTCGATCAGATCACCTGCACCTTCCTCTCACCCGACAACCCCGGCCAGCGTTACACCGCCGTGCAGAACACGACGCTGGATGTGCAGGCCGGCGAGTTCGTCTCGGTGGTCGGCCCGACCGGCTGCGGCAAATCCACTTTGTTGAATCTAGCGGCGGGGTTGTTGCAACCGTCTTCCGGGCAGGTGAGGGTGTTTGGCGAGCCACTGGTCGGCATCAACCGCCGCGCCGGCTACATGTTCCAGGCCGAAGCGCTGATGCCATGGCGCAGCGCGCTCGACAACGTGCTGGCCGGGCTGGAGTTTCGCGGCATGCCCGACAAGGAGGCGCGCGATCTGGCGATGTCGTGGCTGGCCCGCGTGGGCCTGTCCGGGTTTGAAGACCGCTATCCGCATCAGCTGTCGGGCGGCATGCGCAAGCGCGTGAGCTTGGCGCAAACGCTGGTGCTCGATCCCGACATCATCCTCATGGACGAGCCGTTTTCCGCGCTCGACATTCAGACCCGCCAGCTGATGGAGAACGAAGTGCTGGACCTCTGGGCCGCCAAGCGCAAGGCCGTGCTCTTCATCACGCACGACCTGGACGAGGCCATCGCCATGAGCGACCGCGTGGTCGTGCTGGCAGCGGGCCCGGGCACGCACCCGATCGGCGAGTTCACGATCGACCTGCCGCGCCCGCGCGATGTGGCCGAGATCCGCGACCAGGCCGGCTTTGTCGATTTGCATTCGCGCATCTGGGATGTGCTGCGCGAAGAAGTGCTCAAGGGCTATGCGCAACACCGTCGCGTCGCTTGAACGGAATCTGATCGATCGTACCCATGGCTAATCGTCCGCTTTCCCCATTCGCGCTGCGCAGCTGGCAGCTTGGTTTGTTGGTCGTCACGCTGGGTGTGTGGCACTTCGCCACGCGCACGCAGGAAGTCGCATTCTTCTTCGGTGAACCGCTCATCGTTGCTCAGCGCATCTGGGCATGGTTCGTGACCGAAGGCGATATCTATCAACACCTTGGCGTGACGCTGGCCGAGACAGTCCTGGCGTTTGTCATCGGTACGGCTACCGGCCTCGGCGCAGGGTTGTGGCTTGCGTTGAGCCCGGCTGCCTCCGCCGTGCTCGATCCGTACATCAAGGCCGCCAACTCGATGCCGCGCGTGATCCTGGCGCCGATCTTTGGCGTGTGGTTTGGGCTCGGCATCTGGTCGAAGGTCGCGCTGGCAGTGACGCTGGTGTTCTTCATCGTCTTCTTCAACGTGTACCAAGGTGTGAAGGAAGTGAGCCCGGTGGTGCTGGCCAATGCGCACATGCTGGGCGCATCGCAGCGGCAGCTTTTGCGCTTCGTCTATCTGCCAAGTGCGACGAGCTGGGTGTTTTCGTCGTTGCATACGTCGGTGGGGTTGGCCTTTGTGGGCGCGGTGGTGGGGGAGTACCTCGGCTCTGCGCGCGGTGTCGGTTATCTGATCCTGCAGGCCGAAGGCACGTTCGACATCAACACCGTGTTTGCGGGCATCGTTGTGCTGACGGTGTTTGCGCTGGTGCTCGACTGGCTGGTCGGCCTGGTGGAAAAACGCTTGATGCGCTGGCAGCCCAAGACCGGCGAAACGGAAAAACTCTGAAGACGGAATCGTCACATCGACCCTGTATGCAGCAGGGTCATGCAACTAGACGGTCGGTCTACTACAATGCCGTCCATCATGAGCAAACATCCCGAACCCGTCACCGCTGAAGGCGCCGAAGCCCGGCATGACACCCGCGACCGCATTCTGGACGCCGGTGCCGAGCTGATCCTCGGGCGTGGGTTTTCAGCCGTGGGGCTCGCGGAGATTCTCGGCCGCGCGCAGGTGCCCAAGGGCTCGTTCTATTACTACTTCGGGTCCAAGGAAGACTTTGGCGTTGCCATGCTGGAGCGCTATTTCCAGGACTACGACGCCGGCGTTGTCAGCCTGTTCAACGACACGCGCTTGACCGGACGCGAACGGCTATTGCGCTATTTCGCCGCCTGGATCGATCTGCATGAGCGCAGCGCGTGCGAGGTTACCTGCATGGCGGTCAAGTTGTCGGGGGAGGTGTCTGATTTGTCGGAGCCGATGCGCAAAGTCTTGTCGACAGGGATGACGCGGATGGTCGATCGCATTGCCGTGGCCATCGAGGCCGCTGTGGCCGACGGTTCGCTGGCTCCGGTGGCAGACGCCCGCAGCCTGGCAGAAGGGTTGTACGCAATGTGGATGGGCGGCGCGCTGCTGGCCAAGGCGCACCGAACGGTGGACGCATTCCAGAGCTGTGTGGCGCAAACCGAAGTCCTGTTGGCCAAACCTGCACATTGATCGCAGTCGAAATGCTTTGCCAGCGAGGCGCGTTCCTCGCTTTTTCTTTCACTCCGGTTCTAGATGACCGGTCGAATAGTCCCTTTTCTAGGAGCTGATATGACCCAACAACTGCTGTCCCCCGTTCAGGCCGGTCATACGACCCTTGCCAATCGCGTTGTCATGGCGCCGCTGACCCGTTCACGCGCTGGCCAACCCGGCGATGTACCGACCGAGCTGAACGTGACGTACTACGCGCAACGCGCCAGCGCCGGCCTGATCGTCACGGAAGCGACGCAAATTTCCCGCCAGGGCCAGGGTTATGCATGGACGCCTGGCATGTACACCGACGCGCAGGAAGCCGGCTGGAAGGCCGTAGTGGACGCCGTGCACGCGAAGGGTGGCCGCATCTCGCAACAGCTGTGGCACGTGGGCCGTATCTCCAATACGCTGCTGCAGGAAAACGGCCAGGCACCGGTGGCGCCGTCGGCCATCGTCGCCAAGGGCGCGCAGAGTTTCGTCGTCCACCCCGACGGCACCCCCGGCAACGAGCCGACCAGCGAGCCGCGCGCCCTGGCCACGGAAGAAATTCCGGGCGTCATCGCGCAATACCGCCAGGCTGTGCTGCGTGCACGTCGCGCCGGTTTCGACTTTGTCGAAATCCACGCCGCCAATGGCTATCTGCTGCACCAGTTTCTTTCCACCAACAGCAACCAGCGCACGGATCAATACGGCGGCTCGCTGGAAAATCGCGCACGACTGATTCTCGAAGTGGTCGACACCGCTATCGTCGAGATCGGCGCAGACCGCGTCGGCATTCGCCTGTCGCCGCATTTCGTTGCACACGATATTGCTGATGCGCAAGCTGAAGAAAGCGCGCTGTACCTGGCACGCGAACTGACCAAGCGTGGTGTCGCCTACCTGCACATCGCCGAGCCGGATTGGGCGGGTGGCCCGGAATTGTCTAGCGATTTCCGCCGCCAACTGCGCGACGCCTTCAAGGGCACGTTGATCGTGTGCGGCAATTACACGGCGGAAGAGGGCGAACAGATGGTCGCCTCGGGCTTGGCCGATGCGGTTGCGTTTGGCCGTCCGTTCATCGCCAACCCGGACTTGGTGGCGCGCTTCCGTGCAGGCGCGTCGCTCAATACGCCGGATCGCTCGACGTTCTACGGCGGCCAGGAAAAGGGCTACACCGACTACCCGACGCTGGAAGAAGCGGCCTGAAAACCTGTCCCCGATCCCACTGCGCGCCTCGATCTTGACCCTGCGATACTCGCCGTACCCATGTACGGCTCCGTTTCTCGGGCCAACCTCGAGCCGCTCGCTACGGATCGTGAACAGGTTTTATCAATGTCCGCCAAAGAAAAAGCCGCGCTGGGTTTGCTGCCCGCGCGGCTTTTTTCCTGTTGACGGCGCTTACGGCTGAATCACCACCTTGCCCGTCACCTTGCGCGCCGCCATGTCGAGCAGCGCCTGCGTCGTCTGCTCCAGCGGGTAGCGCGCCGAGATATGCGGGCGGATCTTGCCTTCCTGCATCCAGCCGAGCATCTGCATCATGTTCGCCAGATTCGCCTTCGGCTCGCGGCGCACGAATTCGCCCCAGAACACGCCCACCAGCGATGCGCCTTTTAGCAGCGCCAGGTTCAGCGGCATCTTCGGGATCTCGCCGTTGGCAAAGCCCACCACCAGATACCGGCCGCGCCAGGCAATCGAACGGAACGCCGGTTCCGCGTAAATGCCTCCCACCGGGTCGTAAATCACGTCGGGGCCCTTGCCATCGGTCAGTTCCTTGATGCGCTCGCGCAGGTCTTCGGTCGAATAGTTGATGAGCGCATCCGCACCGTGGTCTTTGCAGACAGCGAGCTTCTCGTCGGTGGACGCCGCTGCAATCACGCGCGCGCCGATCGCCTTGCCGATTTCAATCGCCGCCAGCCCGACGCCGCCCGCCGCGCCCAGCACCAGCATCGTCTCGCCGGCCTTCAGTTGCCCGCGATCGATCACCGCGTGGTGCGATGTACCGTAGGTGAGGGTGAACGCCGCAGCGGTATCGAACGCCATGCCGGGCGGCATCGGCATCACCACTTTGGCCGATGCCTTCACTTGCGAGGCAAACGCGCCGTGGCCCAGGAAGGCGATCACGTGGTCGCCGGCCTTTACGTGCGATACACCTTCGCCCACCGCATTGACCACGCCCGCGACTTCCGAGCCCGGCGTAAACGGCAGCTCCGGCTTGAACTGATATTTATTCTGGATGATCAGCACGTCGGGAAAATTCACCCCCGCGGCCTTCACATCGATGACGACTTCGCCGGCGCCAGGCGCCAGGTCCGGCAACGTTTCAATCACCAGCGATTCGGGCGGGCCCCAGGTTTTGCAGACGACGGTTTTCATGGTGTGTCTCCTGATCAATCTAGCGTTGGATTGTTCGTCATCTCGCGCGCTTCTTACGCGATTTCGTCTGGCAGTGTAACCGAATAAAAGCACGGTCGTTCGATTCGATGATGCCCCATCTTTAGTGCCGCTTTCGAGCGTCTTGGCAATGCATTTTTGTAAGCGCGTACAACGTGCGGATGAACGCGATTCATGAACGTTGCTCGGTTACAATCCGCGCCATGCATATTCTCATCGCCAATGACGACGGATACCTCGCGCCGGGGCTCGCCGCGCTCCACCGCGCGCTGCAGCCCCTGGGCCGCGTGACGGTGGTCGCGCCGGAACAGAACCACAGCGGTGCATCCAACTCGCTTACGCTGCAGCGTCCGCTGTCGGTATTCGAAGCCTCCGAGGGGGCCCAGAAGGGCTTCCGCTTCGTCAACGGCACGCCAACAGACTGCGTGCACATCGCGCTCACCGGCATGATCGAGGAGCGCCCCGATCTGGTCGTCTCCGGCATCAATCAGGGCCAGAACATGGGCGAAGACGTGCTCTATTCCGGCACCGTCGCCGCCGCCATCGAGGGCTATCTGTTCGGTATTCCGTCGATTGCGTTCTCTCAGGTCGACAAAGGCTGGACGCATCTCGACGCCGCCGAGCGCGTCGTTCGTGAAGTGGTGGAGCGCTATTTGGCCGATCCGCTTGACGGCTCGGTGCTGCTCAACGTCAACATTCCCAATCTGCCCTACAGCGAACTTGCGGGCTGGCGTGCGACGCGCCTGGGCAAGCGGCACCAGTCGCAGCCGGTGATCCGTCAAGCCAATCCGCGTGGCGAGCCGATCTTCTGGGTTGGCGCTGCCGGCGACGCGAAAGATGCCAGCGAAGGCACCGATTTCCATGCCGTCGCCAATGGCTTTGTCTCGTTGACGCCGTTGCAGCTCGATCTGACCGACACGGCGCAATTGCGCGCTGTGCGCCGCTGGCAGACGTCATGATCGCCACGGTGGCCCATGTCTGAACGTTCGCGCGACCGGCGCTTTCCTCTGCCGCTCGACGCTGTCGTCGAGCGCAAGCCGGTGGAGCGTCAGCGTGAGACGCGTATTTCGTCCGGCGTGAGCGCTGTGTCGCGACCGACGCCTGCACGCACCGCTTCGGTCGAACGTGTGGCGGCTGGGTCTGCTTCGGCGCCCGCGCCGCAGCGCGTTGCCGGCGTCGACGCCGCGGTGGGGGCCGTTGCTGCAAGCGCCGTGCAGGCGCGTACGCAGGCAGCGCACGCGGCGGCAGGCGGCATGGCATCGGATCGCGCACGTCAGGCGTTGGTCGCCCGGGTCCAAGCGGCAGGTGTAAGCGATGCACGCGTTCTCGCAGCTATCGGTTCTGTGCCGCGTCACTTGTTTGTGGATGCCGGACTGGCTTCGCAGGCCTATGAAGATTCGGCGTTGCCGATTGGCCACCAGCAAACGATATCGAAGCCCTCGGTAGTGGGGCGCATGATCGAACTGCTGATACGCCAGCGGCCAGCGCGCCCAGGCGCACCGCTCGCACGCGTGTTGGAGATCGGAACCGGTTGCGGCTATCAGGCGGCCGTGCTGTCGCAGCTTGCCGATGAGGTGTATTCGATCGAACGCGTACGCCCGCTGCACGAAAAGGCCAAAGCGAACTTGCGGCCACTCCGTGTGCCAAACATCCGCCTGCACTACGGCGACGGCATGCTGGGCTTGCCCAAGGCGGCGCCTTTCGATGCGATCATCCTGGCCGCCGCCGGAATGGAAGTCCCCCAGGCGCTGCTCGATCAGCTCGCCGTCGGTGGCCGTTTGATCGCGCCTGTTGCTACCGAGCGCAGCGGCGGCCCAGCGCAGCAGCTCGTGCTGATCGAGCGCAGCAGCCGCTTCCAGTTTCACAGTACTGCCCTTGAAGGCGTTTTCTTTGTCCCGTTAAAATCAGGAACTGTTTAGCATGTTCATTTCCCGGAGCTTCATGACCCGTCCAAGCTCGAATCGCCTAAGCTTCGGCGCCAGCCGGCTCGCTGTGGCAATGGTGTCGACCGCGCTGCTGGCGGCTTGCGCATCCTCCGGCAACCAGGCACCTGTCTTCGACCGCACCTCGCGTGCGGGCAGCGCGAGCGCTGCATCGCAGGAGCCGCCGCCCCCCGGCTACTATCGCGTCAAGCGCGGCGATACCTTGTACAGCATCGCCCTGCGCAACGGCCAGGCAGCGCGTGATCTGACGGCCTGGAACAACCTTGCCAATCCGAATCAGATCGAAGTCGATCAGTTGATCCGCGTGGTGCCGCCCAACGCCGACGTCAGCAGCAGTGGCGCCGTCGTTACGCCGGTTCGCCCGCCCAATACGGCTACGCAACCGGTTGATTCCTCGCCTGCCAACCCGACGACGGCAGCTTCGTCCGGCTCCGCTGCCGGGGCAAGCGACAGCGCGATCGCATTGGCATGGCCCGCACGCGGTTCGCTCATCAATCGCTTTGATGACAAGAGCAATAAAGGCATCGACATTGGCGGCAAACGCGGTGACGCGGTGCTCGCCGCCGATGACGGAAAAGTGATCCACGTCGGACCCTTGCGTGGGTACGGGAATCTTGTCATCATCAAGCACAACGACACGTTCCTGACCGCCTACGGCAACAACGATAAGGTTCTGGTCACCGAGCAATCCACGGTCAAGAAAGGGCAAAAGATCGCCGAGATGGGCAGTACCGATGCGGATCGCGTGAAGCTTCATTTTGAAGTGCGCCGCAACGGCAAGCCGGTCGATCCGATGCGCTTCCTTCCGCCTCAATAGAGGAATGCATGCCGCGCCAGAAGACCGCCACGCCCGCCGCCACCCCCGCCGATGACAACATCGACGCTGCAGATGGCCAAAGCGCCCCCAACGGGCGTGCGGGGCGGCGCGCGCGCGGCGCCACACAATCCCCGTCCGAAGAGATCGAAGTCGTCGATACGCTGATCGACGACGCGCCCGTCCGCGAATCAACGGACCTCGCCGATAGCGCAGAGATCGACGAGCCCGACGAGGATGAGGAAGACGCCGAGGAGGCAGAAGAAGCCGCCCCTGAGGAAGACTTCCGCAAGGTGCTGCAAGCTGAGCTTGCTGCCGACACCGTTCAGCACTATCTGAATCGCATCAGCATCAAGCCGCTGCTGACGCCGGCCGAAGAGTTGCATTTCTCGACGCTGGCCAAGGCGGGTGAGTTTGCGGCGCGGCAGGTCATGATCGAACGCAACCTGCGCTTGGTCGTGAGCATCGCCAAGGGATACCTGAACCGCGGCGTGCCGCTGCTCGATCTGATCGAAGAAGGCAATCTCGGCTTGATGCACGCGATTGAGAAGTTCGACCCGGAGCGCGGGTTCCGCTTCTCGACCTACGCGACATGGTGGATCCGCCAAAGCATCGAGCGCGCGATCATGAACCAGGCGCGCACGGTGCGTCTGCCGGTGCACGTGATTCGCGAACTCAATCAGGTGCTGCGCGCGAAGCGCCATCTGGAGAAGTCCGGGGTCGATGGCCGCGACGCGAGCCTTGAGGACATCGCCCACTTGCTCGGCAAGACGACAGATGAGGTGCAGGACGTGCTCTCACTCAACGAGCACACGACCTCGCTTGATACGCCGTTCGACCTCGATCCGGGTACGAGCTTGCTCGATTTTCTATCTGACGAGCATGGCGCCTCGCCGGATCAGGAAGTTGCACATCGCGAGTTGTCGCAACTGATGAAGTCGTGGCTGGCGCGTCTGTCAGACAAGCACCGTTATGTGGTCGAACGCCGCTTCGGCCTCAACCACATCGAGCCTGCGACGCTGGAAGAACTCGCCGCTGAAATGGGCCTGACGCGCGAGCGTGTGCGCCAGATCCAGCAAGAAGCGCTGGTCAAGCTCAAGCGGCATTTCGCCTCGCAGGGCGTGCGCAAGGACGCGGTGCTGTAAGGCGCCGCTGCTCCGTTTCTTCGTTTTCAATCGTTTCGCAGGTCCAGCAGTATCGGCTGATGGTCCGATGCCTGCGTGGCGCTGCTCACCTCGACGCGTAACACGCGCGTCTTCAATGGCTCGCTGATCAGCATGAAGTCGCACGCGTAGGCTGGCTTAGTCCAGCCGGTGCGGTCGTGCACGCCGAAGGTCGGCGGTTGCGGTGTTGATCCGTGAGCAACTTCCCATGCGTCGAGCAGCGCCGGTTCGCGGGCGAATGGCACCGTGAGCAAGCGTTTCGGTGTGGACTCCGGCTTGCAGTTGAAATCGCCGCAGATGACGGTGGCTGTGGTTTGCGCGAGCGGGCGAAATGGGCCAGTTTCCGGCTCTGGCCCAAGTATCGGCGGGTGCGCCGCTCGCGCGCAGCCTTCAGCATGGATCGCGCGCAGTGCATCGACTTGCGCTAGCCGTTGGGTTTCGGAGTAGTACTCCAGGTGTGTCGTGACAATGCGCAACGGCCCGAACGGCGCTTGCAGGACGGCCTCGATGGCCATGCGAGGCATGGTGGGCGTGGTGTCCGGCGGGCAGGGCAACGCATGGCGCACGACATACAGCACCGGCAGCCGCGTGGCGATCGCGTTGCCGAAGCGCTGGACGCGTGCGTCATCATTGCGCTCCAGCGCAAACCCGCCGATCACGGCGTATTGCGCACCCAGCGTGTCCGCGAGTTCGCCCCATTGGTCGGCGCTTGGCCCGCCTGGCAGATGGGTGAACCCGGCGGTGACTTCCTGCAGGCACAAAACGTCGAAGTCGCCAATCGCGCGTGCTTCCGCCAGTTGCCTGGCCAGATCAGCCCGCCCGTCGACGCCCCGGCCCCATTGGATGTTCCACGTCAGGATGACGGTGCCCATGCTGGTCCTCCGGTGTCTTACAATGCCGCCCTTGTCCTCAATCACCCCAGGCTCGCCCGTGTCTCAAGCTGCACCCAACGTCACGCCTTCGTCTCCTGACTCAGCAACGGCTGCGCCCGCAAAGGCGCCGCGCGGGCGCAAAAAGCCCGAGATGCCGATTGCAGGGCCGCTGGACATCGTCTCGCTCGATGGCGAGGCCCGGGGCATTGGCCGCCTCACCAATGAGGATGGCACGCCGGGCAAGGTCGTCTTCGTGGAAGGCGCGCTGCCGGGTGAACAGGTGATGTACCGCAGCCACCGCGTCAAGCCGTCGTACGAGCAGGCGAGTGTGGTGAGCATTTTGCGCCAGTCCGCTTCGCGCGTGACGCCGCGGTGCCAGTTCTTTGGCGTGTGCGGTGGCTGCTCGATGCAGCATCTGGATGCGCGTGCGCAGGTGGCGATCAAGCAGCGCGTGCTGGAAGACGACCTCTGGCACCTCGCCAAGCTGCGTCCGGACGTCGTATTCCGGCCGGTCGCCGGGCCCGACTGGGGCTACCGCTATCGCGCGCGCTTGACTGTGCGCCACGTGGCGGCCAAGGGCGGCGTGCTGGTGGGCTTTCACGAGCGCAAGAGTAGCTATGTGGTCGACATGACCTCGTGCGAGGTACTGCCGCCGCAGGTGTCGGCGCTGCTGGTGCCGTTGCGCGGGCTGGTGGGGCGTCTGTCCATTTTCCAGCGCATGCCGCAGATCGAACTCGCGGTCGGCCAGGATGTGACGGTGCTGGTGCTGCGCAATCTGGAACCGCTCACCTCCCAGGATGAGGCTGAGCTGCGCGCCTTCGCCGACCAGTACAACGTTCAGTTCTGGCTCCAGCCGAAGGGGCCGGATACGGTCTATCCGTTCTACCCGCTGGATCGCTCGCTGACCTACACGCTGCCGGAATTCGGCATCACCATGCCATTCAAGCCGACGGATTTCACGCAGGTCAATCACCAGATCAACCGTGTGCTGATGTCGCGCGCGCTGAAACTGCTCAACGCGCAACCGGGCGATCGCTTGCTCGACCTGTTCTGCGGCATCGGCAATTTCACGCTGCCGATGGCCACGCGCGCCCGCGAAGTCATGGGCATCGAAGGCAGCGAGGTGCTGACCACGCGAGCGCTCGCCAACGCCAAACACAACGGTTTGGATTCAAAAACGACGTTTGCGTGCCGCAACCTGTTTGAAGTCACGGCGGACGATATTGCCGCGCTGGGTCAATTCGACCGCTGGCTTGTCGACCCGCCGCGTGAAGGCGCGCTGGCCGTGTCCAAGGCGTTGGCTGAGCTTGCGCAACGCGGGGGCGAGGCGACGCAGTTCTTGCCGAAGCGGATCGTCTACGTGTCGTGCAATCCCGCTACGCTGGCGCGCGACGCTGGTCTGTTGGTGCACGAGGCCGGCTATCGACTCGCCGGCGCAGGCGTGGTGAACATGTTCCCGCACACGTCGCACGTCGAGTCGATTGCAGTATTCGAGCGCGACTGAGCGAGACGTTGTAGGCAAAGAAAAACCGGCGCACCAGGCGCCGGTTTTTTGTTTCGCTAACCGCTGCGATGTGGCTTAGTCGCGATTGCCGCCGAAGATCCCCAGGATCGCCAGCAGGTTTGTGAAGATGTTGTAGACGTCCAGGTAGATCGCCAGGGTGGCGGTCACGTAGTTGGTTTCGCCGCCGTTCACGATGCGCTGCACGTCGAACAGGATGTAGGCCGAGAAGATCGCGATGGCCAGCACCGAGATCGTCAGCATCATCGCCGGCAGTTGCAGCCAGATATTGGCCACCGAGCCGACGATCAGCACCAGCACGCCCATGAACAGCCACTTGCCCAGGCCCGAGAAGTCGCGCTTGCTGACTGTGGCCACCGTCGCCATCACCCCGAAGATGATCGCCGTGCCGCCGAACGCCGTCATGATGAGCGATGCGCCGTTCGAGAAACCCAGGATCATGCCGATCAGGCGCGACAGCATCAGGCCCATAAAGAACGTGAAGCCAAGCAACAGAGCTACGCCCACGCCGCTGTTCTTAAAGCGCTCAATCGCGTAGAAAAACCCGAACGCAACAGCCATGAAGACGACGAAGCCGATCAGCGGGTTGCGCGCCATCAGGCTGAAGCCGGTGACGACGCCGATCCACGCACCGAGGATGGTAGGGATCATGGAAAGCGCGAGCAGCCAATAGGTATTGCGCAGCACGCGGTTGCGGACGGCCAACGCGCCGGCGGTGCCGGAAGCGCCAAAACCGTACGTGTTGAGTTGGTTGTCCATGCGAACTCCTTGGGTGAATGACATTGCAGACAATACGATGACGCACCGAATGTGGCATCCGAAGTGTGCTTTTGCAAGCCGCATCGTCCTTACTTGGAGGGAACAGGATGCCACGCGGTTCCGGCGCCTGGGGCATGATCCGACTAGAAAACGTGCTGTTGGGGTGACTTCTTGTGCCCTTGATAAGGCAATCCTAAGGCCTTTGGCCGCAGTTGTCGCCGCAGTCTACTGGAGTGATGGACAGGCCGCCTTTCGCGATGATCGGTCACTCCGGCGGGGTGCACCGCTTGACATTCAACCTGGCCTCGCTCCGTGTTAGAATCTAACGTTTATCTTTCACGTAACACCTTCATTTTTTGGAGTTTTTAATGGCGATCGAACGCACCCTCTCGATTATCAAACCGGACGCTGTGGCCAAGAATGTCATCGGCCAGATCTACGCCCGTTTCGAAGGCGCAGGCCTGAAGGTCGTCGCGGCCAAGATGATCCACCTGTCGCGCGCTGAAGCTGAGCAGTTCTACGCCGTGCACAAGGAGCGCCCGTTCTTCAAGGATCTGGTCGACTTCATGATCTCGGGCCCGGTGATGGTGCAGGCGCTGGAAGGCGAAAACGCAATCGCCAAGAACCGTGACCTGATGGGTGCAACCGACCCGAAGAAGGCTGAGAAGGGCACGATCCGCGCCGACTTCGCTGACAGCATCGACGCCAACGCCGTGCACGGTTCGGACGCAGCTGAAACGGCTGCCGTGGAAGTCGCTTTCTTCTTCCCGGGTCTGAACATTTACAGCCGCTAAGCGTCAACACTAGACTGGAACTGGCGGCTCTCAGGTTGCAAGACATGAACGATGTGGTGAATCTCCTCGATTTCGACGCACAGGGCCTCGTCGCGTACTGCGAGAGCCTGGGCGAGAAGTCGTTTCGCGCCAAGCAGTTGCAGCGCTGGATTCACCAGTCGGGCGCGTCCGATTTTGGCGAGATGACCGATCTCGCCAAGTCGCTGCGCGAAAAGCTTGCAACCCGAGCCAACATCCAGGCGCCGGCGGTCATTTCCGATCACCTCTCGTCGGACGGCACACGCAAGTGGCTGGTCGACGTGGGGCAGGGTAATGCCGTCGAGACGGTCTACATCCCCGAAGAGACACGCGGCACGCTGTGTGTGTCGTCTCAGGCGGGGTGTGCCGTCAACTGCCGGTTCTGTTCGACCGGCAAGCAAGGATTCTCACGCAATCTCAGCACAGGCGAGATCATCGGTCAGCTCTGGATGGCCGAGTTCGCCATGCGCAAACAGCTTGGCCGTGGCCCCAAGGACGACCGCGTCATCACCAACGTGGTGATGATGGGCATGGGCGAGCCGCTGCTGAACTACGACGCTGTGGTGCCGGCTCTGCGCATGATGCTGGACGACAACGCGTATGGTCTGTCGCGCCGCCGCGTCACGGTGTCCACCTCCGGCGTAGTGCCGATGATGGACCGCCTCGCGCGCGACGTGCCGGTGGCGCTGGCCGTGTCGCTGCATGCATCCAACGATGCGCTGCGCGATATGCTTGTGCCGCTCAATAAGAAGTACCCGCTGGCGGAACTGATGGCGGCCTGCCGCCGCTATCTCGAGTTCGCGCCGCGCGATTTCATCACCTTCGAATACTGCATGCTGGATGGCGTCAACGACACCGTCGAGCATGCCCGTGAACTGCTGCGCGTCGTGGCCGACGTGCCGTGCAAGTTCAACCTGATCCCGTTCAACCCGTTCCCGGAATCTGGGTTGAAGCGCTCGAACAACGAGCAGATCCGCCGGTTCTCGCAAGTGCTGCTGGATGCGGGCATCGTCACCACGATCCGCAAGACACGTGGCGATGATATCGATGCGGCTTGCGGTCAGCTTGCAGGCGAGGTCAAGGACCGCACGCGTCTGGCCGAGCGCGGCAAGTTCGGCAAGATCGTTTCGGTTCCTGTGGTTGGCGCCAATCCGGGAGCCGATTCCACTCAACCTATGGGTACCGCATGAAGCGTTGGTCGACTGCTGTCAGTCTGGTCTTCACGCTGGCAGCCGCCGGGTGTGCAGTGTCGCCGCCGCCGGCTCAGCCACCGACACAGACACAAGACCCCACGACGATTCCTGAGAAAGCCGACGCCGGTCGCCGTGCTGGGATCCGGCTGCAGTTGGCGATGCAATACCTCGAAGCCGGGCAGAACGCGACGGCGCTTGAGGAAATCAAGAACGCCATCGCGATCGATCCGAATGTGCCGAATGCGTATCACATTCGTGCGCTGGCTTATATGAATCTCGGTCAACGAGAGCAGGCAGACGACAGCTTTCGCAGTGCGTTGGCTGCGACGCCGCAAGACGGCGACCTTTTAAACAACTACGGCTGGTTCCTGTGCGGGCTGGGTGGCAAGCCTGATCAGGGCATGGCGATGTTGCGCCGGGCCATCGAGGCACCGGCTGCCGGCAACCCGTCCAAGCCGTGGACCAACCTGGGCGTCTGCCAGATGCGTCAGGGCGATCTGGAGGGCGCGGAGAAGAGTCTCACGCGCGCCACCTATATCGATGCCAACAATCCGCTGACCAACGTAACGTTGGCGCAGCTGTACTACAAGCGCCGCGAATACGCGCGTGCCATGCCGTTCATCGAACGCGTCAATAGCCGCAACCCGACGGCCGAAAGCCTCTGGTTGGGCGCCCGCATTGCGCGGCGCCTGGGTGACGCTTCGCAGCAGAACGCATGGAGCGCACAGTTGCAGCGCCGTTTCCCCAATGCGCCCGAAGAGGCGGCTTTCGAACGAGGAGCATGGGATGACTGACCGCGACGTGGCAAGCGCTGCTGATCTCTCCCAGGGATCGGGGTCTGCCTTGAGTTCGCCCAGCGCCGCATCGCCGGAACGCGACGATGCGTTGCGTGAGATTGCTGAACGCTTGCGTGGCGGCCGGGAGCGTCAACGCCTGACGGTCGAGGATTTGGCCACGCGCCTGAAGGTCGCACCAGGCAAGCTTGCGGCCGTGGAGTCGGCGGATGTCGGAGCATTGCCCGACATGACCTTCGCAAAGGGGCTGATCCGCGCGTATGCCCGTGCGCTACAGGTCGATGTTGACGACCAGCTGGCGCGCTTGAATGCCCGTGTTCCGGTCGCCAACATTGGTTTGCGGCCCGAGGGCGGCTTGGGCGAGTCGTTCTCCGACAAGCCGAGTTTTGCCAAGCGTCGTGGTAACCGCGGTTGGCTGATTGGTGCACTGGTGGCAGTGGTGGTGGCCGGCGGCGCATTGGCCGGCATGGACCGCTTGAAGCAGTGGTTGGCGACGCAGACTGCCGTCACTCAAACCGCAGAGCCCGCCACGAAGGAAGTCGCGCCGACGGAACAACGTGCGACAACGGAGGCGGCGCCGTCGCCCGCATCGGCACCGTCCGAAACATCGGCAGCATCGATGCCGACTCCGCTGACGCCCGTAGCGCCGTCTGCACCTGCTTCAGGCGTGGTGACTGCACCCCTGGCGCCGCCGCCTACACTTCCGCGATCGGATAGTGGGGCCGCACCCGCAGTGGCCGCGGAAGGCGCGAAGCCGGCTGTTGTCAACGTCAACATGCCTGCCAGTGAGTCTGTTAAACCGACCGAGGCGGCTGCGGGTAGCGGCACGGTTTCGGTGCGGTTCTCCGGCGCATCGTGGTACGAAATCAAGGACAAGTCGGGCAAGACGCTCGCCAGTGGCGTCGCCAAAGAAGGTGACGCCCGCGACCTGAGTGGCACGCCGCCGTTCAAGGTTGTCTTCGGCAATGCCGAGGCGGTCGAGTCGCTGACCGTGGGTGGTGCTTCGATCGACCTCCAGAAATACGCCCGCAACCGCGTGGCACGGGCCACGCTGCCCTGAACCGTTTTTGCTGAATGGCGCTGTGCCTGCCCGGTACGGCGCCTTGTCTGATCATGGAAATCTCCACGCCTCTCGATTGCGCACCCGCCTTGGCTGGTCCACTGCCGCGCCGGAATTCGCGCGGGGCAGAAATCCGCTGGGGTGCGAACGTCGTCCATGTGGGCGGCGCTGCACCCGTCTGCGTGCAATCGATGACGAACACCGATACGTCGGACGCCATCGGCACGGCGATCCAGGTGAAGGAACTGGCACGTGCTGGCTCCGAACTTGTCCGCATTACCGTGGATACGCCGGCGGCGGCGGCGGCGGTGCCTGCCATTCGTGAACAACTGGATCGCATGGGCGTGGACGTGCCGTTGGTGGGCGATTTTCACTACAACGGCCACAAGCTGCTGCAGGACTATCCCGAGTGCGCGCAGGCGCTGTCCAAGTACCGCATCAACCCCGGCAACGTGGGGCAGGGTGCCAAGCGGGACACGCAATTCGCGCAGATGATCGAGATCGCCTGCCGCTACGAAAAGCCTGTGCGCATTGGCGTGAACTGGGGCAGCCTGGACCAGGACCTGCTTGCGCGCGTCATGGACGAAAACGCTAAACGCGCGACGCCATGGGATGCCCGTGCGGTGATGGTCGAGGCGCTGATTACCTCGGCGATCCAGTCTGCGCAGAAGGCGGAAGAGCTCGGCCTGCCCGGCAAGCAGATCATCCTGTCGTGCAAGGTCTCGGCTGTGCAAGATTTGATCGCGGTGTACCGTGAGTTGGCGCGTCGCTGCACCTACGCGCTGCACCTCGGCTTGACCGAGGCCGGCATGGGCAGCAAGGGCATTGTGGCTTCCACGGCGGCGCTGTCGGTGCTGCTGCAGGAGGGCATCGGCGATACGATCCGCATCTCGCTCACGCCGGAGCCGGGTGCGCCGCGCGAGAAGGAAGTCATCGTCGCGCAAGAGATTCTGCAGACCATGGGCCTGCGTAATTTCACGCCGATGGTCATCGCGTGCCCGGGCTGCGGTCGCACCACCAGCACGGTGTTTCAGGAGTTGGCGGCGCGCATTCAGTCGTACCTGCGCGAGCAGATGCCGATGTGGAAGGTGCAATATCCCGGCGTTGAAGAGATGAACGTGGCGGTGATGGGTTGCATCGTCAACGGACCGGGCGAGAGCAAGCACGCCAATATCGGTATTTCGCTGCCGGGCACGGGTGAATCGCCTGCCGCACCGGTGTTCGTTGACGGCGTGAAGGTGAAGACGTTGCGCGGCGAGCGCATCGCAGAAGAATTTCAGACCATCGTCGATGAGTACGTGCGCACGCATTACGGCGCACAGACTGAGACGGCGTAAGGCTTCCGAGCAAGATTTGACAAGCCGGCCCACGAAAGCGGCCGGCTTTTAACGTGACATCATGAGCGATACACAAAAACAACGCGTGCAGAAGATCGCCGGCGTCAAGGGCATGAACGACCTGCTGCCCAGCGACGCCCCGCTGTGGGAGCACTTCGACAACGCCGTGCGCAGCATGCTGCGCGCCTACGGCTACCAGCAGATCCGCACGCCGATCGTCGAGCAGACGCAACTCTTCGTGCGCGGCATCGGCGAGGTGACGGACATCGTCGAGAAGGAGATGTACACCTTCACCGACGCGCTGAACGGCGAGCAACTGACGATGCGCCCGGAAGGCACCGCCGCTGCCGTGCGCGCCGTGATCGAGCACAACCTGCTGTACGACGGCCCGAAGCGCCTGTGGTACACGGGCCCGATGTTCCGCCACGAGCGTCCGCAGCGTGGCCGCTATCGCCAGTTCCACCAGGTGGGCGTGGAGGCGCTTGGCTTTGCGGGCCCGGACATCGATGCCGAAGTCATTCTGATGTGCCAGCGCCTGTGGGACGACCTCGGTCTGGTCGGCCTGAAGCTTGAGCTGAATTCGCTTGGCCAGGCGGAAGAGCGCGCCGCGCACCGCGCCGATCTCATCAAGTATCTGGAAGGCTTCCAGGACATCCTGGACGAAGACGGCAAGCGCCGCCTGTACACCAACCCGCTGCGTGTGCTCGACACCAAGAACCCTGCGCTGCAGGAGATGGCCGCCGGCGCGCCCAAGCTGATCGACTACCTGGGCGACGAGTCGCGCGCGCACTTTGAAGGCGTGCAGAAGCTGCTCAAGGCCAACAACATTCCGTTCACGATCAACCCGCGTCTGGTGCGCGGGCTGGATTACTACAACCTCACCGTGTTCGAATGGACGACCGACAAGCTCGGCGCACAGGGCACGGTGGCAGGCGGTGGCCGCTACGACCCGCTGATCGAGCAGATCGGCGGCAAGGCGGCACCGGCCTGCGGCTGGGCGATGGGTGTTGAGCGCATCATCGAACTGTTGCGCGAAGAAAAGCTGGAGCCCGAGGCGCAAGGCTGCGACGTCTACATCGTCCACCAAGGCGATGAGGCGCAGGTGCAGGCACTGGTGGCGGCCGAGCGTCTGCGCGATGCCGGCCTCGACGTCATCCTTCACGCGTCAGCGGAAGGGCGCAACGGCAGCTTCAAATCGCAGTTCAAGCGCGCCGACGCAAGTGGCGCATCCTATGCGGTTATCATTGGCGACGACGAAGTCGCCCAGGGCGTGGCGCAGATCAAGCCCCTACGTGGTGACCCGACTGCGGATGCCCAACAAACCGTGCCGTCTGATCAGCTCGTCGACCGCCTGATCGATGCCATGGTGGCAAGCAGCGACTAACCCCGGCGATTCACTCCAATATCAAGCTCGGCAAAGCATGGCCTACGACCTCGAAGAACAGGAACAACTAGAGAGCCTCAAGCACTGGTGGCGCGACAACGGCAACGTGATCACGTGGATCGCGATCGTGGTGCTGCTGGCCGTGGCGGGCTGGTTCGGCTGGAAGAACTGGCAGCGCAAGCAGGCGGGCGAAGCGTCTGTGCTATACGAACAGGTGCAGAAGGCCGTCGATGGCAAGGACGCTGACAAGATCAAGCGCGCCGCGAGCGACATGGAAGACAAGTTTGGCGGCACCGCGTATGCGCAAATGACCGCGCTGGCCACTGCCAAGGCGCTGTACGAAGCGAACGATGCGGCTGGCGCCAAGGCGCAGTTGCAATGGGCCGTCGATCACGCGCATGACGATGAATACAAGGCATTGGCGAAGCTGCGCTTGGCCGGTTTGCTTCTGGACGAGAAAGCCTACGATCAGGGCCTCGCGCTAGTCTCCGGCGACGTGGCTCCGGCTTTTGCTGCGCTGTATGCCGATCGCCGTGGCGACTTGCTTGCTGCGCAGAACAAGACGGAAGACGCCCGCGCTGCCTATAAGCTCGCGCTGGAAAAATTCGGCACGGCGGATGCCTCGGCACGCCAAATCGTGCAGTTCAAGCTGGATGCTCTGGGCGGCGCCTGATCGGCCTGGTCCACGTGCAATTCAACGCATAACAAAAGGATTCCGAATTCATGATTCACGCACTTGAGCAGGGTGGTGTCGCGCGCGGTGTTGCACGATCGGCGCGCGTGGCGGTGCTAGCGCTGGCGGCAGCAGCTGTCCTTGGCGGTTGTTCGCTGTTTAGCAGCAAGACCAAGCATGAGCCGGCCAAGCTGCAGGAAGTACAGCAGGTTCTGGGCGTGCGTCAGGTGTGGAGCGTGAGCGTCGGCAAGAGCGGTCGCTATGTGATGCAGCCTGCAGTCGCGGGCAATAACGTCTACGTGTCGGCTGCTAACGGCACCGTGACTGCATTGGAAGGCTCGACCGGCCGCACGCTCTGGCAGGGCAAGGCCGATGCGGATCTGACCACCGGCCCCGGCAGCGACGGTACGCTGACCGCCGTGGCAGGTGAGAAGGGCGCCGTGATTGCCTTTGACGAGAAGGGCGCGCAGAAGTGGAAGATTGCCGTCAACGGTGAAGTGCTGACGGCGCCGCTGGTGGGGCAGGGACTGGTGATCGTGCGAACCACGGACGGCCGCATCCTGGGCCTGGACGCCAGCAATGGCGAGCGCAAGTGGATCTATCAACGTTCGCCGTCGGCACTGAACCTGCGTACCGGCATGCCGATGGTCTTTGCCGGTGACAACATCGTTCTCGGGTTTGCCGGTGGCAAACTGGGTGCGCTGGCAGCCAGCAACGGTGGCCTGCGTTGGGAAGCCGCCGTGTCGTATCCGCGTGGCGTGTCCGAAATCGAGCGTCTGAACGATGTGACCGGTGCGCCGTCGGTTAGCGGTTCGCAAGTTTGCGCTGCGAGCTTCCAGGGTCGTATCGCCTGCTTCAATATCAGCAACGGTGCGCCACAGTGGGCACGTGACTTTTCGTCGCCGACCGGCGTGACGCAGGACGACGACGCATTGTTTGCGGCGGATGAAAAATCTGTGGTCCACGGCTTTAATGCAACGAACAGCGCAGAATTGTGGAAGAACGACGCGCTGCTGTGGCGTGACCTCGGGGCACCGCTGGCCTTTGGTCGTGCGGTCATCGTGGGTGATTTTGAGGGCTGGCTGCATTTCCTCTCGCGCGACGACGGCAAGTTCGTCGCCCGCGTGAAGACCGACAGCAGCGCCATCAACGCCGCACCCGTGGTGGCCGGCCAGACGCTGGTCGTGCAGACGAGCGGCGGTGGCGTGTACGGCTACCTGCCAAAGTAATACCCGTCGCCGCGCGCCAGTTGCTCGCGGCGACAAACGCATCACCCGGGGCGGAACAATCGCCTCGGACCCGCGCCCGCGTACCCCGCGGGCGTCTTGCATCTGTTCGGTGGGCCTGTGGGTGACCGTTGGGGTGCCAACTGCAGTTGCAACAACCGGAATTTGCCGTGACGCTATTCGCGTGCGGTACACAAGCATGAAACCAGTCATTGCCCTCGTTGGGCGGCCGAATGTCGGCAAATCGACCTTGTTCAACCGTCTGACGCGCTCGCGTGACGCGTTGGTCGCGGACATCCCCGGCCTGACGCGCGATCGTCACTACGGCGAAGGCCGCGTCGGCGATCGTCCGTTCATCGCCATCGATACCGGCGGCTTCGAGCCCGTCGCCAAGGAAGGTATCGTCGCGGAGATGGCCAAGCAGACGCGGCAGGCCGTGGTCGAAGCCGACGTGGTCATTTTCATCGTCGATGGTCGCTTGGGGCTGGCGCCGCAGGACCGTGTGATCGCCGACTACCTGCGCAAGACAGGGCGCCGCATCCTCCTCGCCGTCAACAAGGCTGAGGGCATGCGGTACACCGCCGTTGCCAGCGATTTCTACGAGCTCGGCCTGGGCGACCCCGCTGCCATCTCGGCGGCACATGGTGATGGGGTCAATGATCTGGTGGCGGAAGCACTGGACCTGGCCTTTGCTGAGCGCCCGGAGCTTGCCGAGGCAGCCGATGCGCACGACCATGGCACGCGCATCGCCATCGTCGGCCGCCCGAACGTGGGCAAGTCGACGCTGGTGAACGCGCTGATTGGTGAAGAGCGCGTGATCGCTTTCGACATGCCCGGCACCACACGCGACGCTATCTATGTGGATTTCGAGCGCAACGGCAAGCCGTACACGCTCATCGATACGGCCGGCCTGCGCAAGCGCGGCAAGGTATTCGAGGCGATCGAGAAGTTCTCGGTGGTCAAGACGCTGCAGTCGATTGCCGATGCCAACGTGGTCGTGCTGTTGTTGGATGCGCAGCAGGATATTTCTGACCAGGACGCGCATATCGCCGGGTTTATCGTGGAATCGGGCCGTGCACTGGTGATCGGCGTGAACAAGTGGGATGGCCTGACGGGCCACGCACGCGATCGCATCAAGCACGATCTGGAGCGCAAGCTGCAGTTCCTGTCGTTCGCTAACGTGCACTACATCTCGGCCAAGGAAAAAACCGGTATCGGTGCGCTCCTGAAGTCCGTGGATGCGGCGTATGCCGCCGCCATGGTCAAGTTGCCGACGCCCAAGCTCACGCGGGTGCTGATGGAGGCGGTCGAGTTCCAACAGCCGCGCCGGGCAGGCGTGTCGCGCCCGAAGCTGCGGTATGCGCACCAAGGGGGTTCCAACCCACCGATCGTGGTGATTCACGGCAATGCGCTGTCGAGTATTCCCGAAACGTATCGCCGCTTTCTGGAAGGGCGCTTCCGCGAAGCCTTTCAACTCAAGGGCACCCCGCTGCGGATCGAATTTCGTACGAACAAAAATCCGTACGCCGAATCGAAGGATTGAGCATCGAGGCGGCGGTGTTCGACAGTGGGAGCGTGTGACGCGGGGCAATCGAACGGGGGATCACCCATCGGGGCTGTCATTTCATATGGCGGAGTGACGGGTTTTCCGTTTGCTTTCCCCGATTTCTAAGGCTAAATTCTCGAGACATGGCGCTGGGTATCTGTAGACTCGGCGCCATTGGCGTCGTTTAGACCCATCTGGCCGACTCTTTTGACGAACTTTTTTTGCGTCGCCTGCTTGAACCCGGGCTTCCGAGCCCCATAACCCATCACTAAACCTATAAATCTGGAGTGTGCCATGAGCAACAAAGGGCAATTGCTACAAGACCCGTTTCTGAATGCGCTGCGTAAGGAGCATGTGCCGGTGTCGATCTATCTCGTCAACGGTATCAAGCTGCAAGGCAATATCGAGTCGTTCGACCAATACGTCGTGCTCCTGCGCAACACCGTCACGCAGATGGTGTACAAGCACGCCATCTCCACCGTGGTGCCGGCCCGTGCCGTGAATTTCCGCGTGGACGAAGCGTCCGACGCCTGATCTGCCTCGCTCCCGCCGCCGTCCGCGCGGCGGGACGCTTCCACCCTCGATTTCTCCCTCTCATTTCCTCCCTCTCATTTCCCCGCTTGGCATCCCATCCCACCTCCAATTCGGAGCCGACGCGCGCCATCCTGGTCGCCGTGGATTTCGGCAAACATGATTTTCAGGAAAGTCTGAGCGAACTGGCACTGCTGGCCTCCACGGCTGGCTCGGAGCCCGTACGCGCCGTGACCGGCAAGCGTTCCAGGCCCGATGCGGCGCTGTTCATCGGTGCCGGCAAGGCGGAAGAGGTGCGGATCGCCGCAGACGAAGAAGACGCGGAAATCGTCATCTTCAATCACGCGCTGAGCCCTGCCCAGCAACGTAACCTTGAACGCTTTTTCGGCCGCCCCGTGGTGGACCGGACGGGCCTGATCCTCGATATCTTCGGTCAGCGTGCGCAAAGCCACGTCGGTAAGGTGCAGGTGGAACTGGCGCGCGTGCGCTACCAGTCGGCGCGTCTGGTGCGGGCGTGGAGCCACTTGGAGCGCCAGAAGGGCGGGGTTGGCCTGCGTGGCGGCCCTGGCGAGCGCCAGCTCGAACTGGACCGCCGCATGCTGGACGAGCGCGCCAAGCGTCTGTCGTCCGAGTTGGACAAGCTGCAGCGTCAGCACGACACGCAACGCCGCGCACGTGCGCGTAACGATGCGTTCTCCGTCTCGCTGGTCGGCTATACCAACGCCGGCAAGTCGACGTTGTTCAACGCGCTGACCAAGGCGCGCACGTACGCGGCCAATCAGCTGTTCGCCACGCTGGATACGACGTCCCGCCGGTTGTATCTGGAGGGCTTGGGCAACGTGGTGTTGTCCGACACGGTCGGTTTTATCCGCGACTTGCCCACGCAGCTCGTGGCTGCCTTCCGCGCCACGCTGGAAGAAACCGTGCACGCCGACGTGCTGTTGCACGTGGTCGACGCCGCCAGCACCGTCAAGCATGAGCAGATGGAGCAGGTCGATCGCGTGCTCGATGAAATCGACGCCAGCGGTATTCCGCAGATTCTGGTGATGAACAAAATCGATGCGGCCGAGGAACTGCGCGCCCAGGGCCCGCGTATCGAGCGCGACGAAAACGGCGCGGTGCGGCGCGTATTTGTTTCCGCCATCGACGGAACCGGGCTGGATTTGCTGCGCGAGGCCTTGGTCGAAACCGCCATCCGCCTGCGCGAAAATCCGGCGTCGAACGGCGGGGAATTCGACCCCCGCTTTGACACGCGGCGCGATGCGCTGTCCGCACCCCGTGACGAACTGTCGCAAAACTTGCTGAACGACGGCGCTTCAGCCGAACGTGACGAGCAGGACTGATAGAATCCCCCGTTACCTCTTTAGCAGTCAGACTAGGACCCAGCCCGATCGCTCATGCCCGAGATTTCGACTCAGTCATCTTCCATGGCCTCGCAGCCCACGCCGGTGCGAGGTTTGTGGCACCGCCTGCGCGTGCTGCTTTCTCTGAATGATCCGCGTTGGGGTCGAGGCGACAAGGACAGTGACAGCGCCAACGCCGAGCGCCAGGACAAAGACGAGCCGAAACGCCAGAGCAAACCGCCCCAGGAAGGACCGCCCGATCTGGATGAACTGTGGCGCGACTTCAACCGCCGACTGAACAACCTGTTCGGCCGCAAGGACAGCGGTAACGGCGGCAATGGTGGTCCGTCCCCGCTGCGCCCGAGCGGTGGCCGCGGCGGTTCCGGCCTTGGTGTCGGCGTGTTGCTCGCTGTGCTGGTCGGCCTGTGGGCGGCCAGCGGCTTCTTCATCGTGCAAGAAGGCCAGACTGGCGTGATCCTGCAGTTCGGTCGCTTCAAGTACCTGGCGACGCCGGGTATCAATTGGCGTCTGCCGTATCCGATTGAGTCGCACGAGATCGTCAACCTGTCGGGCGTGCGTACGCTCGAGATCGGCCGCACCACGCAGATCAAGGATACGAACCTCAAGGACTCGTCGATGCTCACGCAGGACGAGAACATTGTCGACGTGCGCTTTTCGGTGCAGTACAACATTGCCGATCCGGTCGAGTACCTGTTCTTCAATCGCACGGACCGCGACGGCGACCAGGAGCTCGTGACGCAGGCTGCTGAAACGTCGGTACGCGAAATCGTTGGCCGCAACAAGATGGATTCGGTGCTGTACGAAGGGCGTGATGCCGTCAGCCGTAATCTGGCGGAGTCGATTCAACGCATTCTCTCGGCGTACAAGACAGGCATCCGCATCCTGAGTGTGAACGTGCAGAGCGTGCAGCCGCCCGAGCAGGTGCAGGCGGCATTCGACGATGTGACCAAGGCGGGCCAGGACCGCGAGCGCGCTATCTCGGAAGGCCAGGCCTACGCCAACGACGTGGTGCCGCGCGCCAAGGGTACGGCTGCGCGTCTGCTGGAAGAGGCGCAAGGCTACAAGGCCCGCGTCACGGCACGTGCAGAAGGCGATGCCGCGCGCTTTGGCTCGGTGCAACGCGAATACGCGAAGGCGCCGCAAGTCACGCGCGATCGCATCTATCTGGAAACCATGCAGGACATCTACGCCAACGCAACCAAGGTGATGGTCGATCAGAGCAACGGCAGTCTGCTGTATCTGCCGCTCGACAAGCTGATTGCGCAGACGCAGGGCGATACGTCGCGTCCCGCGTCGGCACCGGGCGCGTCGCCGCAGGACAGTGGTGCTGCGCAAGGCGTGCCTACGCCCTCTAACCCGTCGTCGATGAGTGACGCCGACTCGCGTTCGCGCGAGGCGCTGCGTAACCGCGACCGCGATTCCCGCTAAGAGGAGGGCATATGAATCGTCTGATTTCTGCCCTCGTGGCGCTGGTCATCGCCCTGGCGGTGTTCTCGTCGGTGGTGTTTGTGGTGGACCAGCGGCAATACGCCGTGGTGTTCGCCTTTGGTGAGATCAAGCAGGTCATCAAGGAGCCGGGGCTGCATTTCAAGCTACCGCCGCCGCTGCAGAACGTCGTGTTCATGGACAAGCGCCTGCAGACCATCGATGTGGCCGGCGCTGACCGCTTCATCACGGCCGAAAAGAAGAACTTGCTGGTCGATTGGTTCGTGAAGTGGCGAGTGGCCGAACCGCGCCTGTTCTACGTGAGCTTCAAGGGCGACAACCGCCTAGCGCAGGACAGCATGACGCAGAAGATCAACGCCATCGCCCGCGATGAATTTGCGCGCCGCACGGTGTCCGACGTGGTCTCCACCGATCGCGAAGCCGTGATGCAGAGCATCCTCAAGGGGGTGCAGGAGTACGGTAAGTCGGTCGGCGTGGACATCATCGACGTGCGTCTGAAGCGCGTGGACTTGCTGGCCAGCGTGACGGAATCGGTCTATCGCCGCATGGAAGCCGAGCGTAAGCGCGTGGCCAACGAGCTGCGTTCGACCGGCGCCGCTGAAGGCGAAAAGATCCGCGCCGACGCCGATCGTCAGCGTGAAGTTGTGCTGGCCGACGCCTACCGCGATGCGCAAAAGATCAAGGGCGAGGGCGATGCCCGCGCCGCCGACATCTACGCCGATGCGTTTGGCCGCGATCCGCAGTTCGCCGCGTTCTGGCGCAGCATGGAGGCCTATCGTGCATCGTTCCGCGATCGCAAGGACGTGATGGTGTTGCAGCCCAACAGCGATTTCTTCAAATACATGCGCAGTCCGAACGGTGCCGGCGCAGCCGCAGTGCCGGCTGCTCAAACGGGGCGCCATCGCTAGTACAATGCGTCGCTGATCATTTGAGGCGGACAGACCCCGGCTTGCCGGGGTTTTGTTCGTTCGCCACCCGTACCCCATGGAAGAGTCACTCCCCACCGTTTTGCTGGCCGCGTGCGCGCTGGTGCTCGTAGTTGAGGGCATTCTGCCGTTCGTCGCGCCGCAGGCCTGGCGGCGTGCCTTCCAGATGCTGACCGAGCTGCCCGACGAAAAGCTACGCGTGATCGGGTTGGTGTCGATGGCGCTAGGGCTGATCCTGCTGCGCTTGCTGCATCACTGAGCCGCAACCCGCTTTCCCTGCACCATTCGCAAATTCGCTGAAATTCTGCCGTACCGAGACTGTTGACCGAGACCGCCATGCCGACCAACTGGCTGCTGCCTGAATCCATTGCCGATGTGCTGCCCTCCGAGGCGCGCAAGATCGAAGAGCTGCGCCGCCGCATGCTCGACCTGTTCCGCACCTACGGCTACGAACTGGTCATGCCGCCGATGCTGGAATACATCGAGTCGCTGCTTTCCGGTACCGGCCATGATCTCGATCTCAAGACCTTCAAACTCGTCGATCAACTGTCCGGCCGGACCATCGGTCTGCGCGCTGACATTACGCCGCAGGTCGCCCGTATCGACGCCCACTTGCTGAACCGCGCTGGCGTGACACGCCTGTGCTACGCCGGTTCGGTATTGCACACGCGTCCGAGCGGCTTCCACGTCACGCGCGAGCCGCTGCAGATCGGCGCCGAAATCTACGGCCATGCCGGTCTGGAAGCCGATCTGGAAATTCAGGACCTGATGCTGGCGGCGCTGTCGGCCGCTGGCCTGGCCGATGTGCGGCTGGACCTTTGCCATGTCGGCGTGATCGCCGCGCTGCTCGAGCAATCGCCCGTAGCGGCAAGCGTGCAGGATGAGCTGTTCACCGCGTTGGCCTCCAAGGACGTGCCGGCGTTGCGCGCCATTACCGCGGGTCTGCCCGCAGCGCAGCGCGATGCGCTCAACTTGCTGCCGTCGCTGTATGGCGGCGTGGATGTGCTGGCTCGTGCACGTGCTGAACTACCTGCGTTGCCCGCCATCGGCCGTGCGCTGGACGATTTGGCAACGCTGGCCGAGCGCGCCGGCGGTGCCACCGTCAATATTGATCTCGCCGATCTGCGCGGTTACCACTACCACAGCGGCGTGATGTTCACCGCCTACGTGGCCGGCGTGCCCAACGCCGTGGCGCGCGGTGGCCGGTATGACAAGGTTGGTGAGGCCTTTGGCCGTGCTCGCCCTGCCACTGGGTTCTCGCTCGATTTGCGCGAAGTGGCCGGCATTTCGCCGGTGGAGGCGCGCTCCGCCGCCATCCATGCGCCCTGGTCGGGCGATGCCAAGTTGCGCGAGGCGATTGCCGCCTTGCGCGCTGCCGGCGAGATCGTCATCCAGTCCCTGCCGGGCCATCCGGAAGATCTGGAAGAGTTCGCCTACGACCGCCAGCTCGTGGAAGAGGGCGGCCGCTGGATCGTCAAGCCCCGCAACGCCTCTGCGTGAGGCTGTTGCATAACGTTCTGTAAATACCCGGTAATTTCAGGGAAGACCCTGGCAACAAGGGTAGAATACGTTTTTAACCCATCTGCAAATTCAACATGTCCGCACCAGCAGTGAGCCAAGGACGCAACGTCGTCGTCATCGGCACCCAGTGGGGTGACGAAGGTAAAGGGAAAATCGTCGATTGGCTGACCGATCATGCGCAAGGCGTGGTTCGTTTCCAGGGCGGACATAACGCAGGCCATACCCTCATCATCGGCGGCAAGAAGACGATCCTTCGTCTGATTCCGTCGGGCATCATGCGCGATGGCGCAACGTGCTACATCGGCAACGGTGTGGTGCTCTCGCCCGAGGCGCTGTTCAAGGAAATCGACGAGCTGGAAGCTGCAGGCGTGCAAGTGCAAAACCGCCTGCGCATCTCGGAAGCGACCACGCTGATCCTCCCGTACCACATCGCCATCGACAAGGCGCGCGAACTCAAGCGCGGCGCCGCCAAGATCGGCACGACCGGTCGCGGCATCGGCCCCGCGTACGAAGACAAGGTGGCTCGTCGCGCGCTGCGCGTGCAGGATCTGTTCGATCCGGCCTACTTTGCCGAGCGCCTGCGCGAGAACCTGGACTTCCACAATTTTGTCCTGACGCAGTACCTGAACCATCCGGCGCTGGACTTCCAGCAGACGCTGGACGAGATGCTGTCGTACGCCGAGCGTCTCAAGCCGATGGTGGCCGACGTGTCGGCTGAGCTGTTTGCTGCCAACGCCGCCGGCAAGAACCTGATGTTCGAAGGTGCGCAAGGCACGCTGCTGGATATCGACCACGGCACCTATCCGTTCGTCACGTCGAGCAACTGCGTGGCCGGCAACGCCGCCGCCGGTGCTGGCGTGGGCCCGGGTCAACTGCACTACATCCTCGGTATCACCAAGGCGTACTGCACGCGCGTGGGCTCGGGTCCGTTCCCGAGCGAACTGTATGACGCGGATAACCCTGCACGCCAAGACCCGACCGGTGTGCGCCTAGCCAACGTCGGCAAGGAGTTTGGCTCGGTGACTGGCCGTCCGCGCCGCACGGGCTGGCTCGATGCCGCCGCGCTGCGTCGTGCGATTCAGATCAACGGCGTGTCGGGCCTCTGCATCACCAAGCTCGACGTGCTGGATGGGTTGGAAACGATCAAGCTGTGCGTTGGCTATAAGCTCGATGGCAAGGAAGTCGACATCCTGCCGCGTGGCTCGGACACCGTGGCGCGTTGCCAGCCGATCTACGAAGAGTTCCCGGGCTGGAACACCTCCACCTTCGGCTTGAAGGAGTGGAACGCGTTGCCTGAGACTGCCCAGGCTTACCTGAAGCGTGTCGAAGAAGTGGCAGGCATTCCCATCGCCATGATTTCGACGGGCCCGGACCGCGACGAAACCATTCTGCTGCGTCATCCATACAAGGACTGACGCGCATCGCCCCGATTCGCCCGGTCACTCACCGGGCGAGTTTGTATTGGGGCGCTGCTTTATAGAACATGACAGCGGCACTCGCGCCGCATTGACGATCAAGACGAGGAACACCATGAACCAGCCGATCAACGACGACTCGCATCTGTGGGTGTCCTGGGACGACTATCACGGCCTGATCGAGCGTCTGGCGCTGGTGGTGCACGAGTCGGGCTGGAAGTTCGATCAGATTCTGTGCCTGGCGCGCGGTGGCCTGCGCGTGGGCGATCAGCTTTCGCGCATCTATGACCTGCCGCTGGCCATTCTGGCGACCAGCAGCTATCGCGAGGCGGCCGGCACGCAGCAGGGTGACCTCGATATCGCGCAGTACATCACCATGACGCGTGGCAACCTGTCGGGCCGCGTGCTGCTGGTGGATGATCTTGTCGATTCGGGTGTCACGCTGGAGCGCGTGGGCCGTCACCTGAAGGAGCGCTATCCCGCTGTGACCGACGTGCGCACGGCCGTGCTGTGGCACAAGGCGTGCTCGAAGATCAAGCCGGACTACGCTGTGCAGTTCTTGCCGACCAACCCTTGGATTCACCAGCCGTTCGAGGAATACGACACACTGCGCCCCCACAACCTTGCTGCCTGGATCAAGCGCGGCAAGGCGCGCACGGCAGGTAACGGCGACGCTCCGGCAGTGTGATTCGTTGGCGGGTTGCGTCGAAGCATGGATGGAGTGGCGTGTGCAGCTTGCGCCGTGCGTGCCACTTCGGTAACCTCACGACACGAGCTGCAACATTGGCTCGAAACCCGCGTACGGATTGGCTTTGCGGCCAGAGTGCGCGGATGATCGAAGCGCGGCGCGTCTTGATGGATGTGTCGGGCGTCGAACCCACCCAGCGCTTGGGGCAGGTGAGGCCGGTGAATCTGGCTGCGCCCTGGCGCGATAGCCAAGACACAATGCACGTCGCCCTTCGCGGAATGTCGCATCAGTTACTGAGCAACACAGATCCGATCGCGGAAAAGAAAAACGGCGCAACTTGCGTTGCGCCGTTTCTAAACTCTGGTGCCCAGGAGAGGACTCGAACCTCCACAGTGTTGCCACCGCTAGGACCTGAACCTAGTGCGTCTACCAATTCCGCCACCTGGGCAGGTGTGCGTGTACCGAAGCTGTAATTATTACGGGTTCCAGCGAACCTGTCAACACTCTAGAAGAAAAAATTGAATCAACCGACTTATCCGATCCCGAGCCGCGAGGAAATCCTCGGAGTGCTGCGCACATCGGGGTCTCCGCTGTCTGCCACCGACATCGCTAAGGCGCTTTCCGTTACGCGCAAGGAGCATGACGGCTTTATCAAACGTCTGACCGCCATGGAGCGGGATGGTCAGATCGAACTCAATCGCAAAGGGCGCTACGAGTTGGCGCATCAGCCCAATTTCATCGAAGGCCGTGTGATTGGCCACCGCGATGGCTACGGCTTCTTCGTCCGGGACGATGGCGAGCCGGACATCTTCCTGCCCGAGCGCGAGATGCAGAAAGCCATGCACGGCGACCGCGCTCTGGTGCGCGCCGTTGGCTACGACCGACGTGGGCGCTCCGAAGGGCAGATCGTCGAGATCCTGCAACGTGCCAATAAGCGCATCATCGGCCGGCTGCTGTCGGAAAGCGGCACGCTGGTGGTGGCACCTGAGGACAAGCGCCTTGGCCGCGACATCCTGATCGCGCCGAAGGGGCAGGGCAAGGCCAAGGTCGGCCAGGTGGTCAGCGTGGAGATCCTGGAATATCCGGACCGCTACGTGCAGCCGATCGGCCGCGTGGTCGAGGTGCTGGGTGAGATTGACGACCCCGGCATGGAGATCGAAATCGCCGTGCGCAAATACGGTGTGCCGCACGAGTTTTCCGAGCCGACGCAGCGCGAAGCCGAGGCGCTGCCCGACGTGGTTCGCGATGTCGATCTGGCGGGGCGCATTGATTTGCGCGACGTGCCGCTGGTCACCATCGATGGTGAAGATGCGCGTGACTTTGACGATGCGGTCTATGCCGAACCGGTCAAGATCGGTCGCAGCAAGGGCTGGCGTTTGATCGTTGCGATTGCCGATGTTTCGCACTATGTGCGGCCGGGGCATCCGCTGGATGCGGATGCGATTGATCGGGCGACCTCGGTGTACTTCCCGCGCCGCGTGATTCCGATGCTGCCGGAGAAACTGTCCAACGGCCTGTGCTCGCTGAATCCGGAAGTGGATCGCCTCTGCATGGTCTGCGACGCGGTCATCACGGCCAAGGGCGAGATCAAGGCGTATCAGTTCTATCCGGCAGTTATGCACTCGAAGGCGCGCCTGACCTACAACGAGGTCTGGGCGATCCTGTCGAACGTGAAGGGTCCGGAGGCAGCCAAGCGCGCGCCGCTGGTGCCGCATCTGCAAGACCTGTACGAGCTGTACCAGACGCTGCTCAAGGCGCGCCGCGAGCGTGGCGCAATCGACTTCGATACGACTGAGACGTACATCGTCTGCAATGCGCAGGGCAAGATCGAGCAGATCCTGCCGCGCACGCGCAACGACGCGCACCGGTTGATCGAGGAGTGCATGCTAACGGCCAACGTCTGTGCTGCGGAGATGCTGGAGAAGTACAAGCACTCGGCGCTGTATCGCGTGCATGCAGGCCCCACGGAAGAAAAGCTGCAGGCCCTGCGCGCCTTCCTGAAGACCAGCGGCCTGACGCTGGGTGGTGGCGACAAGCCCCAGGCTGCCGACTACGCGGAGGTGATGGAAAAAATTGCCGCGCGGCCTGACGCGCCGATGCTGCAGACCATGCTGCTGCGTTCGATGCAGCAAGCGGTGTATAGCCCGGACAACATCGGGCACTTCGGGCTTGCGTATCCGGCGTACGCGCACTTCACCAGCCCGATCCGCCGCTATCCGGACTTGCTGGTCCATCGCTCCATCAAGGCGATTCTGCAGCGCACGCGCTATGTGCCGGTGCTGGCGCCGGGCGTGCAGTTGAACAGTGCGCTGTCGCCCAAGGCGCGTCGCTTGCAGGCCGAGGCCGAGAAGGGCGTGCCGGCGGCGGTCGTCAACAAGGCCAAGGCCGAGGCCATTTGGCATGAGCTGGGTGTGCATTGCTCGGCCAACGAGCGCCGCGCCGATGAGGCTTCGCGCGATGTCGAAGCCTGGCTCAAGTGCTATTTCATGCGCGACAAGCTCGGCAACGAGTTCTCGGGCACGGTCAGCGCGGTCACTTCGTTCGGCATCTTCGTGCAGCTCGACGAGTTGTATGTGGAAGGCCTCGTGCATGTGACGGAGCTCGGCAGCGATTACTTCCAGTACGACGAAGCCCGCAACGAACTGCGCGGTGAGCGCACCGGCATTCGCTACCGCTTGACCGACCGCGTGCGCGTGCAGTTGCTGCGCGTGGACCTGGATGCGCGAAAGATGGATTTCCGCCTGATCCAGGAACCCTCGACGAAGGCGTTGCGTCCGGCCAAGGTCACCGGTGCACCGGAAGCTGCGGCTGCGCGCCAGCCGGCTGCCGCCACACCGGCACCGCCGGTTGGCCGCAAAAAGCCGCGTCAATTGGCGGCGCTGCTGGGCGGAACGGCCAAGCCGGAAGAGTCGTTCGACGAGACGCTGGACCGCGTTTTTGAAGAGCAGCCGGTATTCGAGCCTGGCTCGCGTGCGGTGCCGCCTGGCCATGTGCATCCCAAGCCGGCGCGCAAGAAGCAGCCTACGCGTGCAGCTAAGCCCAAGGGCGGCGCCAAAACCGCCGCGCCGCGCAAGGCGGCCGGCAAAACTACGCGGAAGCCGAAGGGGCGCTGAAATGTAGAAAGGCGGCCGGGGAGCGAGGGCAGACAGGTACAATCGCGCCATGTCTAAATCCAAGCTCCTCATCGGCTTCCATGCCGTGACCGCCCGACTGCGCCACAGCGCAAAGTCGATCGACGAAATCTACTTCGAGGCCAACCGCCGCGACCGCCGCATGCAGGATTTCCTGAAAGCGGCGGAAGCAGCGGGCGTACGCCTGATCCCCGCTGACAACGACCGCCTGCGCGGCATTGCCGGCACCGACCGCCACCAGGGCGTGGTTGCCAAGGCAGAGTCGCTGTCGCTGGCGCTCAATCTCGACGAGCTGCTCGACGGTATTGAAGGCACGCCGCTGCTGCTGGTGCTCGATGGCGTGACTGATCCGCATAACCTGGGCGCCTGCCTGCGCGTGGCCGATGCGGCCGGCGCACATGCTGTGATTGCACCGAAGGATCGCAGCGTCGGCATCAACACGACGGTGGCCAAGGTGGCCAGCGGCGCTGCTGAGACCGTTCCGTACATCACCGTGACCAACCTGGCACGCACGCTGCGCGAGTTGCAAGAGCGCGGCGTGTGGGTGATCGGCACGGCGGATGAAGCCGAGCAGGATCTCTACCAAGCCGACTTCAAGGGCCCGATCGCCATCGTGATGGGTGCCGAAGGCGAGGGCATGCGCCGCCTCACGCGCGAGACGTGTGACGCGCTGGTCAGCATTCCCATGGCAGGTAGCGTGGAAAGCCTGAACGTGTCGGTGGCCAGCGGCGTTTGCCTCTTTGAGGCGGTGCGTCAACGCGCGGCCGCACCAGCCAAGAAGTGATGCCTGCCGAACCGACGGCTGTGCCTGACGCGGCTGCGTTGGCGCAGGCACGTGCCTGGGTTGAATCTGCAGACCGCATCATGGTGCTGACCGGTGCGGGCGTGTCGGCAGAATCCGGCGTGGCCACGTTCCGTGATGCGCTCACGGGCCTGTGGGAGAAGTTCAAGCCCGAAGACATGGCCACCGAGGCTGCCTACCGCAAGCACCCGCGCATGGTGTGGGACTGGTACCAAGAGCGCCGCGAGCGCGTGCTGGAAGCGCAGCCGAATCCCGCTCATCTTGCGATTGCCGCCTTGGCCAAGCGCAAGACGGTGACGCTCGTCACGCAGAACGTTGACGGTCTGCATCAGCGCGCGGGCAGTGAGGGCGTGATCGAACTGCACGGCAACCTCTTCGCCAACAAATGGCTGGGCGGCTGCGGTAAATGCGATGTCGCTACAGCGGAGCCGGGACGGCCACCGCGTTGCGCGACATGCGGCGCGATGCTGCGCCCTGGCGTGGTGTGGTTTGGCGAGCAACTGCCGCTGGTCGCCACCTATCGCGCGGAAGAGGCGGCCAGCACGTGCGATGTGTGCCTGGTGGTGGGGACGTCCGGCCTTGTGTATCCGGCGGCCAGTCTGCCGGGGCGCGCAAAAGACGGTGGCGCCAAGGTCATCGTGGTCAATCCGCAGCCAAGCGCGCTCGATGCGACGGCTGACTTGGTGATCCACCAGCCGGCGGGCGAATGCTTGCCCGCCATGCTGGAGTAACGGCTTCCTTCTTACGCGGCCGCGCGCAGCGGCTCAATCAACGCTTCCAATTTGACCGCGTCCGCCGCAAACAGTCGGATGCCTTCGGCCAGCTTTTCCGTTGCCATGGCATCGGCGTTCATGTGCCAGCGGAACGATTTCTCATCAGCGGGTAGACGCACGATGTTGGCGGCATGCGCGTTGTCCGGCGAGAGCTTGCGCTCCACCGGCGCGTCGGATTGCTGCAACTGGGCAAGCAAATCCGGGCTGATGGTCAGCAGATCGCAGCCGGCCAGCTCGACGATCTGCGACACATTGCGGAAGCTCGCGCCCATCACCTCGGTCGCGTAGTCGAACTTCTTGTAGTAGTTGTAGATGCGCAGGACGGACTGCACACCCGGGTCGTTCGCACCGCCTTGGGCGACCGGGTCCCAATTGGCGCCAGCGTCTTTCTTGTACCAGTCGTAGATGCGGCCCACGAAAGGCGAGATGAGCTGCACGCCGGCTTCCGCACACGCCACGGCCTGCGCCAGCGAGAACAGCAGCGTCATGTTGCAGCGGATACCTTCTGCGCGCAGTTGGTCCGCCGCGCGAATGCCTTCCCACGTGGAGGCAATCTTGATCAGCACCCGCTCGCGCGCCACGCCGCGCGCTTCGTATAGCGCGATCAGGTGCTTGGCTTTGGCGACGGTCGCCTCGGTGTCGAATGACAGGCGCGCATCAACTTCGGTCGACACACGGCCCGGGATGATCGACAGGATCTCGCAACCGAATGCCACCAGCACCGCGTCGATGATGTCTTCTACGCTGTCACTACGCGCGTCGCGCACGGCTTGTTCCAGCAGCGGGCGGTACTCGGCCTTTTGCACGGCCTTCAGGATCAGCGATGGGTTGGTGGTGGCATCGTGCGGCGCATAGGCGCGCATGGCCTGGAAGTCGCCCGTGTCGGCGACGACGGTGGTGAACTGCTTGAGTTGATCGAGCTGAGTCATGAAGCGAGTCCGTGGTACGTTCCAGCGTTGCGCTGGAGGTGGAAGGATGAATCGATTGTACTCCGCGGGTTTGGCTCCGCCAGCCGGCCGAGAGCCATCGTATTGATCCGGTACACTACCGGGTTTTCCGATTCCGACCGGCTTCCTGGGGTGTTTGCGATGACGCAAGATGAACTGAAGGCACTGGTGGCGCAGGCCGCCGCAGATTACGTATTGGCCAACGTGCCCGAGGGCGCGGTATTGGGTGTCGGCACCGGTTCGACGGCCAACCTGTTCATCGACGCGATGGCGCCGCACAAGGCACGCTTTGCCGGCGCGGTGTCCAGCTCGGAGGCATCGACGCGACGCCTGCAGGGCCATGGCTTTACCGTGCTGGATCTGAACGAAGTGGATGCAATTCCCGTGTACGTGGACGGCGCCGATGAGATCGACGCCTCCGGGGCGATGATCAAAGGCGGCGGCGGTGCGCTTACGCGCGAGAAAATCGTCGCATCGGTCGCCAAGACGTTCGTCTGCATTGCCGACGGCAGCAAGTTGGTTGAAACGATGGGCGTGTTCCCGCTGCCGGTGGAAGTGGTGCCGATGGCACGTGCCGCCGTGGCGCGCCAACTCGCCGCGCTCGGCGGTCAGCCCCGTCTGCGCATGACCAAGGAAGGTCAGATCTACAAGACCGACAACGGCAATGTGATCCTCGACGTGGTGGGGTTGCGCATTGCTGATCCGAAGGGGCTGGAATCGGTGGTCAACGACATCCCTGGCGTGGTCACTGTGGGCCTGTTTGCCAAGCGTGGGGCCAACGTGCTGCTGCTGGGCACAGAAGCGGGCGTGCAGCGACGCGATTTCTGATCGCCACTCGGCCATAAGGCCACCGGGCATCAAGCGACATGCCGTTCAGTTCACGCTGAACGGCATGTTTGTTTTGGCGCCTCGTATTGATTGCCCTAGTCGCCCGGGTCACCCTCGTGCACGCCGGGTGACGCGACACCGCACGCGCGCAGCACAAGCTGCACGACCTCCTCTGTGCGCTCGGCAAAGGCCTTTTGCGTGAGTGCGCGCTTGCCCGAGAGCGCGCGGATCTGCGCTTCGAAATCGGCGTAGTGCTGCGTGGTCGACCAGATCAGGTACATCAGCGTTTCTGCGTCGATGGGCGCGAGTTGCCCGCGTGCGATCCAGGCGTCGATGACCTGCACACGCGTGTCGAACCACGGTTTGACGCGCTGGGCGAGGATGTCCTGCATGTGCTCCGCACCGTGGATGATCTCGTTGGCCCAGACCTTGGAGCCCAATGGCCGGCGGCGTGACAACTCCATCTTTGCGCGCACATAACCACTGATGGCCTCGGCTGGATCGTCGCTGTCTTCAAACGAGTTGGCCGCGCGGTGCCAATCTTCAAACAAGTCTTCGAGCACCCGCTTGTATAGCGCCAGCTTGGTCGGAAAGTAGTAGTGCAGATTCGCCTTGGGCAGGCCGGCGCGCTCGGCAATCATGGCGGTGCTCGCGCCTTCGAGCCCGCGCTCGGCAAACACAGCTTCGGCGCAGGCCAGCAGATGCGCTTCGTTCGAGGCGCGGATATGCGCCTTGCGCCGCCGCATTGGCGCTGCGGTTTCGGCGTTCTCTGAGGGTGCGGCTGCGGCTGGGTCGTCTCGCATGGTGGTCTCGTGCGGCGTGTCTGCGCAGGGGATGCCGCGCTGCGCCTCATTCTAGTCGCTGCGATGGCAGCACGGCATCTCTCGACAGCGCGGGCGCGTTCTTCATGTTGCGCCGCAATGGCACGCTTCTCGCTTTAAAAGCCTGTCTGCGAAAGACATTGATTTGACGGGAATCCTCGTCTACAACCTGTCCATTCGGACAGGATTTGGTTGGCGGGGAATGCCGCGAAAACGCTGTCCGAAACAACACCATCCGCATGCACCGCCCGCGTGCGGAGATGCCCCAAAACACGGCTGCCGCTGCACCGCATGAGTGTGGTTGGCGGATCAACACGGCGGACCCCAAAGGAGCGACACGCAATGAGTGCAGCACCCGAAGCGTTGGAAACGACCCGGCTCGATACGTCGGTCCAGGTCAACGGCAAGCGATTGTGGGAAAGCCTGATGACGGCGGCGAAGATCGGCGCGACGCCCAAGGGTGGCGTATGTCGGCTTGCGCTGACCGATCTCGATAAGCAAGGGCGCGATCTCATCGTCGGCTGGGCCAAGGAGGCCGGTTGCTCGGTCACCGTCGATCAGATGGGCAATGTGTTCATGCGACGCGCCGGGCGCAATCCGGACGCGCTACCCGTGATGACGGGTTCGCATGCGGACTCACAGCCGACCGGCGGCCGCTTTGATGGCATCTATGGCGTGCTCGGCGGGCTGGAGGTGATCCGTAGCCTGAACGACCACGGCATCGAGACCGAGCACCCGATCGAAGTGGTGATCTGGACCAACGAAGAGGGCTCGCGCTTTGCTCCGGCGATGGTGGCCTCGGGCGTGTTTGCGGGTGTCTTCACGCTGGAATACGGCCTCTCGCGCAAGGACGTGGACGGCAAGACCATCGGCGAAGAACTCAAGCGCATCGGCTACGCTGGCGAGGTGCCATGCGGCGGTCGCAAGCTGCACGCCGCGTTCGAGTTGCACATCGAGCAGGGGCCGATTCTGGAAGCTGAGCAGAAGACCATCGGCGTGGTGACGGACGCGCAAGGCCAGCGCTGGTACGAGATCACACTGACCGGTCAGGAGGCCCATGCCGGCCCCACACCCATGCCGCGTCGCCGCGATGCGCTGCTGGGTGCCGCGCGCGTGGTCGATCTGGTCAACCGCATCGGGCTGGACCACGCACCGTTTGCCTGCGCGACGGTCGGCATGATGCAGGTGCATCCCAACTCGCGCAACGTGATTCCCGGGCGCGTGTTCTTCACGGTAGATTTCCGGCATCCGGATGACGCGGTGCTCGCGAAGATGGACGCCGCGTTGCGAGAGGGTGTCGCCAAGATCGCTGAGGGCATCGGGCTGGAAACGCAGCTCGAACAGATCTTCTACTACGAGCCCGTCAAGTTCGATGCCGCGTGCGTGGCCTCCGTGCGGGCTGCGGCGGAGCGCTTTGGTTATTCGCACCGCAACATGGTGTCCGGTGCGGGCCACGATGCGTGCTATCTGGCGCAAGTGGCGCCCACGTCGATGGTGTTCGTGCCGTGCGTGGGCGGCATCAGCCACAACGAGATCGAAGACGCCACGCCTGAGTGGATCGAGGCCGGCGCAAATGTGCTGCTGCACGCGATGCTCTCACGCGCGTGCGAGCCCGCTTCATAGACGCATCCTGTAGTCGTCGCTTCACCTCAAAACGAAAGCCGTCCCGACCTCGCCCATGTGAGGCCGGCGGGCGCGGCTGTGTCCTCACACGGAAGAAGGAGTACCCATGGCTGTCAAGGAAACCGGCGATATTGCCGCGCACCGCCTGTCGCCGGAGCAGTTGTCGTGCGAGTTTGCCGACATTGCCCCGTTGCTCGACCCAACCGCCGCGGCAGCTGCGGCCAGCCGCTGTCACTACTGCTACGACGCGCCGTGCGTGCAAGCATGCCCGACCCAGATCGACATCCCCAGCTTTATCCGCAAGATCGGTAACGGCAACCTGAAGGGCGCGGCGGTGGACATCCTCTCCGCCAACCCACTCGGCGGGATGTGTGCGCGGGTGTGCCCGACCGAGATCCTGTGTGAGGGCGCATGCGTGCGCAACGATCAGGACTCGCAGCCGGTGGCGATTGGCGCGCTGCAGCGTCATGCCACGGATTGGGCGATGGCCAAGGGTGCGCCGCTCTTCAAGCGGGCGCCGGAAACCGGCCACCATGTCGCCGTCGTCGGCGCCGGGCCGGCGGGGCTAGCGTGTGCGCATCGACTGGCGCTGGCCGGGCACCGCGTCACGCTGTTCGACGCGCATGCCAAGCCCGGCGGCCTGAATGAGTACGGCATTGCGGCCTACAAGACCGTCGACGATTTTGCGCAGCGTGAGGTGGCGTGGCTGTTGTCGGTCGGCGGCATTGAACTGAAGACCGGCGTGGTATTGGGTGGCGACATGTCGCTCGATGCGTTGCGCAAGCAGCACGATGCCGTGTTCTTGGCGATGGGCCTGGGTGGCGTGCGCGCGCTGGCGTTGGAAGGCGAAGACCTGTCGGGCGTGATGAACGCGGTCGATTTCATTGAGCAGGTGCGCCAAGCCGCATCGCTGGGAACCGTGCCGGTCGGCCGACGCGTGGTGGTGATTGGCGGTGGCAACACCGCCGTGGATGCGGCCGTTCAAAGCCGCAAGCTCGGTGCGACCACGGTGACGATGGTCTACCGGCGCGGTGTCGAATCGATGACTGCCACCTGGGCTGAGCGCGAGTTTGCGCAGAAGAACGGCGTCACCCTCATCACGCACGCCAAGCCGGTGCGCTTGATTGGGCAGGGCGGGCAGGTGATTGGCGTGGAGTTCGAGCGCTCGGGTGAAGCCGGTGAACGGTTTACGGTCGATGCTGACATGGTGCTCAAGGCCATCGGCCAGACGCTGGTGCCGATTGGCCTGGATGGCGAACTGCTCACCGTTGACGGCAGCCGCATCGCCGTGGGCGCGGACGGGCGCACCACGTTGCCTGACGTGTGGGCCGGTGGCGATTGCGCAGCCACGGGCGGCATCGACCTGACGGTACAGGCCGTGCAGGACGGCAAGGTCGCCGCCGCATCTATCGACGCCTATCTGGCCAGCCTCACCGCCAAGGCGGCCTGAGCCAGATCTCGAACACCACTTTCCACGGAGCCGAACATGGCCGACTTGCGCTGCACGATTGCCGGAATCAAATCGCCGAACCCCTTCTGGCTGGCTTCCGCGCCGCCCACCGACAAGGCCTACAACGTCAACCGCGCGTTTGAGGCGGGGTGGGGCGGCGTGGTGTGGAAGACGCTCGGGCTAGACCCGCATGTGGTCAACGTCAGCTCGCGCTACGGAGCGGTGCAATGGAACGGCCAGCGCATCGCGGGGCTGAACAATATCGAGCTGATCACCGACCGGCCGCTGGACGTGAACCTGCGCGAGATTGCGCAAGTCAAGCGCGATTGGCCCGACCGCGCGCTGATCGTCTCGCTGATGGTGCCCTGCAACGAGAGCGACTGGAAATGGATCCTGCCGATGGTGGAAGACACCGGCGCCGATGCGGTGGAGCTCAATTTCGGCTGCCCGCACGGCATGAGCGAGCGTGGCATGGGTGCGGCGGTCGGGCAGGTGCCGGAGTACGTGGAGATGGTGACCCGCTGGGTGAAAGAGACCACCAAGCTGCCGTGCCTGGTGAAGCTCACGCCCAATATCACCGACATCCGTTTGGGCTCGCGTGCGGCGTACAAGGGCGGGGCGGATGGCGTGTCGCTCATCAACACGATCAACTCCATCGTGGCGGTGGATTTGGACCAGATGGCGCCGATGCCGACCGTGGACGGCAAGGGCACGCACGGCGGTTATTGCGGCCCGGCGGTCAAGCCGATCGCGCTGAACATGGTGGCCGAGATCGCCCGCGATACGCAGACGCCCAATCTGCCGATCTCCGGTATCGGCGGTATTTCCAACTGGCGCGATGCGGCGGAGTTCATCGTGCTGGGTGCCGGTAGCGTGCAGGTGTGCACGGCGGCCATGCATTACGGTTTTCGCATCGTGCAGGACATGACCGACGGCTTGTCCAACTGGATGGATGAAAAGGGCTACGCCACGCTGGACGACATCCGCGGCCGCGCCGTGCCCAATGTGACAGACTGGAAATACCTGAACCTGAAGTACGACATCAAGGCACGCATCGATCAGGATCGCTGCATCCAATGCGGCCTGTGCCATATCGCCTGCGAAGACACCTCGCACCAGGCCATCACGCGCGAGAAGGATGGCAAGCGCCACTTCGAGGTCATCGACGCCGAATGCGTCGGGTGCAATTTATGCATGCATGTTTGCCCGGTCGAGCAGTGCATCACGATGGAGCGTGTAGACGCGGGCGGTTACGCCAACTGGACTGAGCACCCGAACAACCCGGCGCGGGTAGGGGCCAGCGCGCCCGACGCAGGTGGCACAGAGGCGGCGCCTGCGGCCAAGGCTGCGTGATCCCACTTGTGTTGACCGGTTTTGATTCCTACAAATGAGCCTGACGCGCGCCGCAGAGCGCGCCAACAATCCGTGGAGGTCTTTCAATGAAGCAGGCAGCGCACCCAGCCGAACCGCTCGCGGCCGGCAGCAGTCTTTACAACGATGACCTGGCGCCCACCGGCGTGGCCCAGCGCACCTGGAAGTGGTACCACTTTGCAGCGCTGTGGGTCGGCATGGTGATGAACATCGCCTCGTACATGCTGGCTGCGGGATTGACGGAGCAGGGCATGTCGCCGTGGCAGGCGGTGGCGACGGTGCTGCTGGGCAACGCGATCGTGCTGGTGCCGATGCTATTGATCGGCCACGCGGGCGCCAAGCACGGGATTCCGTATGCGGTGCTGGTGCGTACCTCGTTCGGCACGCAGGGGGCGAAGCTGCCGGCGCTGCTGCGCGCCATCGTTGCGTGCGGTTGGTATGGCATCCAGACGTGGCTGGGCGGCAGTGCCATCTACACCCTGGCCAACATCCTGACGGGCAATGCCCTGCATGGCGCCGCGATGCCGTTTCTTGATATCTCGGGCGGCCAGCTTGCGTGCTTCCTGTTGTTCTGGGCGCTGCAGCTTTACTTCATCCTGCACGGCACCGATTCGATCCGCTGGCTGGAAAGCTGGTCCGCCCCCATCAAGATCGTGATGTGCATCGTGCTGGTGTGGTGGGCGACCTCCAAGGCGGGCGGTGTCGGCTCGATGCTTTCCACGCCATCGCAGTTCGTGGCGGGGGGCAAGAAAGAGGGGCTGTTCTGGGCAACGTTCTGGCCGAGTCTCACGGCCATGGTTGGCTTCTGGGCGACGCTGGCGCTGAACATTCCAGACTTCACGCGCTTTGCCAAATCGCAGCGTGACCAGATCGTTGGCCAGTCGATCGGCTTGCCGATTCCGATGGCGTTGCTATCGGTCATCTCGGTCGTGGTCACGTCGGCCACCGTGGTCATCTACGGCAAGGCCATCTGGGACCCGATCGACCTCACCAGCCGCATGACCGGTATCGGCGTGGGTATCGCGCTCATCATCCTCACGCTGGACACCATGTGCTGCAACCTGGCGGCGAACCTGGTCGGGCCCGCATACGACTTCTCCAGCCTGTGGCCCAAGGGCATCTCGTACAAGACGGGCGGGTTGATCACGGCCACCATCGCCATCGTGATGATGCCGTGGAAGATTCTGGCCACGTCCGAGGGCTACATCTTCACGTGGCTGGTGGGCTATTCCGCGCTGCTGGGGCCGGTAGCCGGCATCATGATGGTCGACTACTTCCTCATTCGCGGCACACGCCTGAACGCGCGCGAGCTGTTCGAAGAGAACGGCGAATACGCCTACACCGGCGGCTGGAATCTCGGCGCGGTGGTGGCGCTGGCCGTGGGCGTGCTGCCTAACCTGCCGGGTTTTCTGCATACCGCCTTTCCGAGCGCGTTCCCGAACGTGCCGGCGTTCTTCAACACGCTCTACACGTACGCGTGGTTCGTTGGCCTCGTGCTGGCGGCGCTGGTCTACAGCGCGTGGATGAAGCTGCGCGGCAGCCCGAGCGCCAGCGTGGCAAGCGCCTGAAGCTGGCTACCTGCACACCCACACAACCCACAAGGAGACAGCGACATGACGACCCTGATCCGTGGCGGCACGGTCATCGATGCAGACCGCACCTGGCGTGCCGACGTGCTGTGCGACAGCCCAGAGAGCGGCGGCACCATCCTGCAGGTGGCCGCGCAGATCGACGCGCCGGCCGGCGCCACGGTCATTGATGCGCACGGGCAATACGTCATGCCCGGCGGCATTGATCCGCATACGCACATGGAGCTGCCCTTCATGGGCACCACGGCCATCGATGATTTCTTTACCGGCACGGCGGCGGGCCTGGCGGGTGGCACCACCAGCATCATCGACTTCGTGATCCCCAGCCCGCGCCAGCCGCTGATGGACGCCTTTCGCGAATGGTGCGGCTGGGCCGAGAAGGCCGCTACCGACTACGGCTTCCACGTCGCCGTGACGTGGTGGGATGAGTCGGTGCATCGTGATATGGGCGCGCTGGTGCACGAGCATGGCGTCTCCAGCTTCAAGCATTTCATGGCCTACAAGAACGCGATCATGGCCGACGACGAGATCCTGGTGAACAGCTTCTCGCGCTCGCTCGAACTGGGCGCGTTGCCCACCGTGCACGCGGAAAACGGTGAACTGGTCTTCCAGCTCCAGCGCCAGTTGCTCGCGCGCGGCATCACGGGGCCGGAGGCGCATCCGCTGTCGCGCCCGCCCGAGGTGGAGGGCGAGGCCGCCAACCGCGCCATTCGCATCGCACAGGTGCTGGGCGTGCCGGTGTATATCGTGCACGTGTCGGCCAAGGATGCGGTGGACGTGATTGCCCGCGCGCGCAACGAGGGCCTGCGCGTGTTCGGCGAGGTACTGCCGGGCCATCTGGTGATCGATGAGTCGGTGTACCGCGACCCGGACTGGACGCGCGCCGCCGCCCACGTCATGAGCCCACCGTTTCGCTCGGCTGAACATCGTGAAGCGCTGTGGCGCGGGCTGCAGGCCGGCCAGCTACACACCACCGGCACTGACCATTGCACGTTCTGCGCATCGCAAAAAGCCATGGGCCGGGAAGACTTCACCAAGATCCCGAATGGCTGCGGCGGCATTGAGGATCGCCTCTCCATCCTGTGGCATCACGGCGTCAACGCGGGCCGCATCACGCCCAACGAGTTCGTGCGCATCACCTCCACCAACGCCGCGCAGATCTTCAATCTCTATCCGCGCAAGGGCGCTGTGCAGCCCGGTGCGGACGCCGATCTGGTGGTGTGGGACCCGGCGGGCAGCAAGACGATTTCCGTGAAGACGCATCACCAGAAGGTGGACTTCAACATCTTCGAAGGGATGACGGTGCGCGGCGTGGCCACCCATACGCTCACACGTGGCGCGCTGGCCTGGGCCAATGGCGACCTACGCGCCGTGCGCGGGGCGGGGCAGTACCTGAAGCGTCCACCGGCGGCGGCGTATTACGACGCCATCCGCCTTGCCAATGCGCGCCGCACACCACATGCCGTCGATCGCGCTACCGAGGCGGTGTCGACCGCAAAGTAACGCGCTATGTGTGCCAAGGCAAAGACCGCTCACTGCATGGGCGGTCTTTTTTTGTGCGGCAGGCAAATCACATTCGCGGCAGTTGAGCGTTTGCGATGTGCATATTGTTGAAAACAGAATTAAGCAATGCGTTAAGTGGTCGATAAGACGAACGCAGTGGCTCCCATGCCGCTGACATTGCCCGCATTCACAAGATGCGGTCGATGCCGTCAGCGCAATCGTCTTACCCGGAACACCATGAAACTCTCTCTCAAACTCCCCCTGGCCTTTGCCGCCGCATTGCTGTTGATGTTTGCCGGGGCGATCTACGGCATTGCCTCGCTCAATCACTCCATCGTCGAATACAACACCACCGTGCAGGCTCGCGCCGCCGACGAACGTGCAGTGACGAAGATGCTGGTCACCTTCAAGACTCAGGTGCAGGAATGGAAAGACACCCTGCTGCGCGGCCAGGACCCCGACAAGCTGGACAAGTACTGGGGCGCCTTTCTCAAGCGCGAGCAGGCGGTGAACGAGCAGGCGAAGGCGCTGCAGGCCGCGTTGCCGGCCGGCAAGAGCCGCGATCTGATTGCGCAGTTTGCCGCCGCCCATACCAACATGGGCGAGGGCTATCGCAAGGGCCACGACATGTTTGTGGCGGCGTCGTTTGACCCGAAGGTCGGCGACAAGGTCGTGGCCGGTGTGGACCGTGAACCCGCGCGCCTGCTGGACGAGGCGGCCGCTGAAATTGCCGCCGAAAGCGCAGCAGTGTCGGCCAAGACCGCAGAGACCGCGCATACCGCGCTGGTGGTCAGCGTGGCGCTGATGCTGGCTGCGTTCGGGCTGGGGCTGGGTGGCGCGTTTGTATTCAGCCGGTCGATCACGCGGCCGCTGTCCCGCGCGGTGAATGTGGCGCGCACTGTGTCGCAGGGCGATCTGGCGAACATCTATGAACCGCAGGGCACCGATGAAATTGCCCAACTGCTGATCGCTCTGAAGGACATGCAGCGCAGCCTCGCCAGTGTGGTGAGTGAGGTCCGTCGCAATGCTGAAGGCGTGGCCTCGGCCAGCGCGCAGATTGCGTCGGGCAACCTGAACCTGTCATCACGCACCGAAGAGCAGGCGGCCTCGCTGGAGGAAACCGCCGCCAACATGGGCGAGTTGACCGCCACCGTGCGCCGCAATTCGGAGAGCGCGGTGCAGGCCACCACCTTGGCCGGCCATGCGTCGGACACCGCAGCGCGCGGTGGTCAGGTGATGAGCGATGTCGTGCAGACCATGCGCGGCATCTCGGAGAGTTCGGCCAAGGTGGGCGAGATCATCGGCGTCATCGACAGCATCGCCTTCCAGACCAACATTCTTGCGCTGAACGCGGCGGTAGAAGCCGCTCGCGCCGGCGAGCAAGGCCGCGGCTTTGCCGTGGTGGCCGGTGAAGTGCGCACGCTGGCGCAACGCAGCGCATCGGCGGCCAAGGAGATCAAGGGATTGATCGGTCAGTCAACCGAGCGGGTCGAGGCAGGCGCGAAGCTGGTACACGAGGCCGGCGGCATCATCGACGACATCGTTGCCTCGGTACACCGTGTCACGCAGATCGTGGCGGAAATCTCTTCCGCTTCGACGGAGCAGAGCACGGGCATCGAGCAAGTGAACATTGCCGTGGGCCAGATCGAGGAGGTCACGCAGCAAAACGCAGCGTTGGTGGAGGAAGCCTCCGCCGCCGCGCAAGCCATGGCCGACCAGGCCGGCGCACTGCGCCGCGCCGTGGCCATCTTCAAGCTGGAGGACGCCGCCGTGCCGGCATAGTCGCCGGGCGGGTGCCCAGAAAGCAAAAAAGCCGTTCAGTTTGCGCTGAACGGCTTTTTGTTTGTCTCGGCAGATCAAGCCGACGGCGGCACGTAGCCCGAAGCCTCGTCGGCGCCTTCGCCAAAGAAGTACTTCTCGGTCTGCTTGAGCAGGTACTGGCGTGCGCGCGTATCCGCCATGTTCAGGCGGTTTTCGTTGATCAGCATGGTCTGATGCTTGAGCCAGCCGGCCCAGGCTTCCTTCGAAACGCTTTGCCAGATCTTCTTGCCCAGTTCGCCGGGCAGGGGCGGGAAGTCGAGGCCTTCGGCTTCCTTGTCGAGCTTGATGCAGTGGACCATGCGGGCCATGGGGATTCCTCTTGTGTGGCGGGAGCGCCGCTTGTGTGCGACGCAGGTGGCGTTATTGTAAAGCGGCCAACTGGCATGTTCGGGATTCCGGCATGCCAGCTAAGGGCTTGCAGCTCTTAGAGCTTCTTCATCAGCACCATCGAGCGCCGCTGCCAGTTGTAGAGCTTGCGGCGGTCTTCGGGCAGATCGTCCACGGTGGCGCGCACAAAGCCGCGCTTGAGGAACCAGTGTTCCGTCCGCGTGGTGAGCACGAACAGCTGCTTGAGGCCCAGCGCGCGGGCGCGAACTTCGGTGTGCTTGAGCAGGCGTTCGCCGTCGCCGGTGCCTTGGCTGTCGGGGGAGACGATCAGGCAAGCCATTTCGGCCATGCCGTCCTTCGGGTACGGATACAGCGCCACGCAGCCAAAGATGATGCCGTCGTGCTCGATGACCGAGAAGTTGGCGATGTCGCGCTCCAGCAGCCGGCGCTCGCGTGGCACCAGCGTGCCGTCGGCTTCCAGCGGTTCGATCAGCGAGACGATGCCGCCCACGTCATCCAGCGTGGCTTCGCGCAGGTATTCCAGATCGGTGTGCGACACCATGGTGCCCACGCCGTCGTGCAGGAACAGCTCCAGCAGGATGCTGCCATCCAGCGCAAACGGGATCACGTGTGCCCGGCGCACGCCGCCGCGCATCGCCTTGACGATGTGCTGCAGGTAGTAGGCCGTGTCGTTCGGCAGGCTGCCGTCGCGCAGGCGCTCGATGGCGGTTTCCAGCGACAGGTCCTGCTGCAGCTTGCCCACGCGGTCCATGATGCCCGGCAGCTCGGTGATGAAGATCAGCTTGTCGGCCTTGAGCGCCGTGGCGGTGTTGGCGGCCACGTCTTCCATCGACAGGTTGAACGCCTGCCCCGTGGGCGAAAAGCCCAGCGGCGAGAGCAGCACGATCTTGCGGTTGGCCAGCGAATGCTGGATCGAGTCTGCATCGATCTTGCGCACCAGCCCCGTGTGCTGGAAATCCACGCCGTTGACGATGCCCACCGGCCGTGCCGTCACGAAATTGCCCGAGACTACCGACATCCGTGCGCCGGCCATCGGCGTGTTCGGTAGGCCCTGGCTGAAGGCAGCTTCGATGTCCAGACGCAATTCGCCCGAGGCTTCCTTGGCGGACTCCAGCGCAGCGGCGTCCGTCACGCGCACGCCATCCACGAACTGGGTTTGCACGTTGCGCAGGGCGAGCTGCTCTTCCACCTGCGGGCGCGAGCCGTGCACCAGCACGATGCGCATGCCCATCGCATGCAGCAGGGCGAGGTCATTGACCAGCCAGCCGAGCATGCCGGCCTGGACCAGCTCGCCACCAAAGCCGATGACGAAGGTCTTGTCGCGGAAGGCGTGGATGTACGGCGCCACCTCGCGCAGCCAGTCCACGAACTGTTGCTGCTCAGGCGTGGGCGGGATCGGAGCGACGTCGACAGAGGCGGGCGTGTGAGCGACCAAGGAAACACCGGGCGGAACGCCAGGAGCAGGGGCGGAAGAACGAGCGGTCACGGGCGGAGGAGGGAAGGCGGCACGGGGCGCGGGAAAGATGCGCGGATTATAATCCCGCCCGATGTCAGATTCCCACGCCAAGCCGCAGTCTGCGGCGCCCTCCCGACCCCAGCCGAAAGACACCCCGCCGCCCGCGCGCAAGCCCGGCGGCAACGGTCGTCCACAGCGTCGCCCGAAGCCTACGCCGGAAGAACTCGCCGCCGCGCTGGAGGCCCGCCGCGCACGCGCCAACCGCGTTCCGCCGATCACGTTTCCTGAGGCGCTGCCCGTTTCGGGCCGGCGTGACGAAATTGCCGAGGCCATCGCCAAGCACCAGGTGGTGATCGTCTCGGGTGAGACCGGCTCGGGCAAGACCACGCAGTTGCCCAAGATCTGCCTGTCGATCGGGCGGGGCATCGGCGCGGGCGGCACCGGGTTGATCGGCCATACGCAGCCGCGCCGGATTGCCGCCACATCGACGGCTAAGCGAATTGCGCAGGAGATCGGCACGCCGGTGGGCGAGCACGTGGGCTATCAGGTGCGCTTTAACGATGTGCTCTCCGCCGGTGCGTCGGTCAAGCTGATGACCGACGGCATCCTGCTGGCCGAAACGCAGAACGATCCGCTGCTGCGCGCCTACGACACGATCATCATCGACGAGGCGCATGAACGCAGCCTCAACATCGATTTCCTGCTCGGTTACCTGAAGCAGCTCCTGCCGCGCCGGCCGGACCTGAAGATCATCATCACCTCGGCGACCATCGACGCGCAGCGCTTTGCCGAGCACTTTGCTGGGCCCAAGGGCCCGGCGCCAGTCATCGAAGTCAGCGGCCGGCTGTATCCGGTGGAAGTGCGCTACCGACCCGTCCAGCGCGATGAGAAGGACAAGGAGCGCGATCTCTACGAAGCGCTTGTCGATGCGGTGGACGAACTCGCCCGCGAAGGCTCCGGCGATGTGCTGATCTTCCTGCCGGGCGAGCGCGAGATTCGCGAGGCGGCCGAGGCGCTGCGCAAGCACCATCCCGCGCATACCGAGATCCTGCCGCTGTTTGCGCGGCTCTCCGTGCAGGAGCAGGAGCGCGTGTTCCGGCCGTCCAACGCGCGGCGCATTGTGTTGGCGACCAACGTGGCCGAGACCTCGCTCACGGTGCCGGGCATCCGCTACGTGGTCGACACGGGGCTGGCGCGCGTGAAGCGCTATTCGTATCGCAACAAGGTCGAGCAACTGCAGATTGAGCCGGTGTCGCAGGCCGCGGCGAACCAGCGCGCAGGCCGTTGCGGCCGGGTGGCTGATGGCGTCTGCATCCGACTGTATGAAGAGTCGGATTTCATCGCGCGGCCGCGTTTTACCGATCCGGAAATCCTGCGTTCCTCGCTGGCGGCGGTCATCCTGCGCATGAAGGCGCTGCGGTTGACCGATGTCGAGCAATTCCCCTTCATCGAGCCGCCGTTGGGCCGTGCGATTGCCGATGGCTACCAGCTCCTGCAGGAACTCGGTGCCGTCGACGACGAGAATGCACTGACGCCACTCGGCAAGCAGGTCGCCCGCCTGCCACTGGACCCGCGTGTGGCGCGGATGATCCTGGCCGGGCGCGACCACCAGTGCCTGCGTGAGATGCTCATCATCGCGAGCGCGTTATCTGTGCAGGACCCGCGCGAGCGTCCGCAGGAACTGCAGCAACAGGCCGACCAGGCACACCGGCAGTTTGCCGACGAGAAATCCGAATTCCTCGGCTGGGTGAAGCTGTGGAAGTGGTTTGAAGAGGCGATCGCGCACAAGAAATCGAACAAGCAGTTGCAGGAGAATTGCCGATCGCACTTCCTGTCGCACGTGCGGTTGCGCGAATGGCGTGATGTGCATTCGCAATTGCACACCACGGTGGCGGAGCAGGGCTGGAAGCTCAATGAAACCGATCCGACCTACGAGCAGTTGCATCTGGCGCTGCTGACGGGTTTGCTCGGCAACATCGGCGTGCGTATTGAAGAAGCCGATGGCAAGGGCCGCGAATACCTTGGTGCACGCGGCATCAAGTTCTTCCTGTGGCCGGGCTCGGTCATTGCGCGCAAGGCGGGCAAGTGGGTCGTCGGCGGCGAACTGATCGAGACCAGCCGCCTGTTCGGCCGCACGCTCGCGCGCATCGAGCCCGAGTGGGTGGAGAAGGTCGGCGCGCACCTGCTGAAGGTGTCGTGGAGCGATCCGCACTGGGAGAAGAAAGCCGGCCAGGTGATGGCCTTCGAGCGCGGCACGCTGTACGGGCTGCCGATCTACCAGCAGCGCCGCGTGCATTTCGGGCCGATGCAGCCGAAAGAGGCGCGCGAGATGTTCATCCGTCGCGCGCTCGTCGATGGCGAGTTTGAGACGCGCCTGCCGTTCTTCACGCACAACCAGCGGCTGGTGCGCGAGATCGAGAACCTCGAACACAAGTCCCGCCGCCAAGATGTGTTGGTGGACGACGAGCTGATCTACGCGTTCTACGACAGCCAGATCCCGGCGGACATCTACAACACGGTGTCGTTCGAGCGCTGGTATGCCGAGGCGGCCGGTGCGCAGGGCAAGAGCGGCCAGAAGCTGCTGTACCTGAATCGCGATGACCTGATGCGGCACGAAGCGGCCGGCATCACGACCGATCTGTTCCCGAAGGTGCTGCCGATTGCCGGCATCGACATGGGTCTCACGTACCACTTCGAGCCAGGCAGCCCGCGCGATGGCGTGACGCTGACGGTGCCGCTGTACGCACTCAACCAAGTGCCCGCGCAGCGCGCCGAATGGCTGGTGCCCGGCATGCTCAAGGAGAAGGTGCATCTGCTGCTCAAGAGCCTGCCGCAGAAGCTGCGCCGCCATTGCGTGCCGCTGCCCGACTATGCCGCCGGTTTCGTGTCGCGCGTGCGGCTGGGCGACGGCGACTTGCTCGATCGCCTGATCGCCGACGTGCGCGAGCAGACCGGCATCATGCTCAAGCGCGCCGACTTCAAGCTCGAAACGCTGCCCGCGCATCACTTCATGAACTTCAAGGTGATCGACGAGCACGGTCGCCAGCTCGACATGGGCCGCAACTTGGCCCAGCTACGCGCAGAACTCGGTGGACGTGCGCAGCAGACGTTCCAGTCGATTGCGGCGAAAGACGCGGCGGTCATCGGCGCGCAGGAGAATGCGAAGCCGAACAAGAGCGGCAAGGGCGAAGCGCCGTCCAATGCGGCGCTGTATTCCGGCCTCACCACTTGGAATTTCGGCGAGCTGCCCGAGCTGCTGGAGATCCGCAAAGGCAACCAAACGCTGTTCGGCTATCCCGCACTCGTCGACGCGGGCGACCACTGCGATGTCGAAGTCTTTGACGATCCGGCCGAGGCCACGCGCATCCATCGGCTGGGCCTACGCCGGCTGTTTGCGATCCAACTGCGCGAGCCGTTGAAGTACCTGGAGAAGAACATCCCGGGGCTATCGCAGATGGCCATCCAGTTCATGAACCTCGGTACGCAGGACGAACTGCGCGACCAGATTCTGGATGCCACGCTGGAACGCGCCTGCCTGCAAGACCCGCTGCCTACAGACGACGCCACTTTCGGCGCCCGCAAGGACGAAAGCCGCGCCCGCCTGACGCTGCTGGCGCAGGAAATTGCACGGTTGGTCGGCGCGATCCTGGCGGAATACGCCCAGATGCCGCGCAAGCTGCAGATTGCCAAGCCGTTCGCAGCCGCGTATGCCGATATCGACGCGCAGCTCAAGACGCTGATGCACAAGCGCTTTATCGAAGCGACGCCGTATGCGCAATTGCAGCACTTCCCTCGCTACCTGAAGGGCATCGCGCTGCGCATCGACAAGCTCAAGGCCGATCCGACGCGTGACACGCAGCGCATGCAGGAGATGGCGCCGCTCGTCCAACAGTACCAACGCGCGGAGAAGGCACTGCGCGTGCAAGGGCAGGGCGGCACCGACCCGCGCATGGAGGAGTTCCGATGGATGCTGGAGGAGTTGCGCATCGCGCTGTTTGCGCAGGAGTTGCGCACGCCGGTGCCGATGTCGATCAAGCGGCTGCAGAAGGTGTGGGAATCCATGCAGCGATAGCCTGGCTTGCTTTGTCGCCAGCCACAAAGGTTCCAACTTTCTTTTTTGATTTGTGTCAGCGACGAGGTCAGGGCGGGCGTTAGAATGATTGGCTAAGTTGCTGAATCTTCTCGCTATGTCTGCCTCGCGCGCCTCGTTTGCCCCCCGTTGGTTTTCCACGCTGGTCCTGTCGACCGCTGCTTTGATGGTCGCGCACGTGGCGCGTGCTGAAGTCGTCACCGTGCTCAATTCGGGCGACGCAAGCGTCTCTTTGATCGACAAAGATAGCCGCAAGGTGCTGGAGACCTTCCCGATCGGCAAGGAGCCACATCACCTGATCGCCACGCCGGACGAAAAATCCCTGATCGTCGCCAACGCGGTCGGCAACGATCTGGTCTTCCTGGACCCGATCACCGGCAAAATTCAGCAACGCGTGCCGCGCATTGATGACCCGTACCAGATCGGCTTCTCGCCCGACCAGAAGTGGTTCCTGACCACGGGCAACCGCCTGGACCGGGTTGACATCTACCGCTGGGACGGCCACGCACTCACCCTCGCCAAGCAAATCCCGGCAGCCAAGACGCCGAGCCATATCGCCTTCACGGCAGACAGCAAGATCGCGTTCATCACCGTGCAGGATTCCAACGAGGTGATGGCGATCGACCTGCCCACGCAGACCGTGATGTGGCGCATGACCATCGGCTCCGCGCCGGCCGGTGTGTGGGTCACGACGGATCAGAAATACCTGCTGGTGGGCATGACCGGCGCTGACTACGTTGAAGTCATCGACTGGCACACCCGCACCAGCGTCAAGCGCATCCCGACCGGCAAGGGCGCGCACAACTTCCGTGCGCTGGGTGACAAGCGCCACCTGTTCCTGTCCAACCGCGTGTCGGGCACGATCAGCATCATTGATCAGCAGACGTTGACCAAGGTCGGCGACATCACCGGCCTGCCGCCCGGCCCGGACGACATGGAACTGACCGCCGACGGCAAGCAGCTCTGGGTGACCTGCCGCTGGGCCAAGACGGTGGCGATCGTCGATGTGGCAAGCCGGTCGGTGGTGGAGAAGATCAAGGTCGGGCGCTCGCCGCACGGCATCTACTTCCGTTCGCGCGCGCCGCTCCTCTAAAGCGTGACGATCATGAAATCTGGCCTGTCGATGCTCCGCACGATGGCCGCCACGGCGGCGCTGGGACTGTGCGCGCTGGCCACGGCTGCGCCGGGTGGTGTGAACGCCGGCGCCTGCAAGGGCACTGTCTACCTGACGTTCGACACCGGCAGCATGAGCCAGGCGCAGTTGATTGCCGACACGCTGCGCCGCCATCGCATCCAAGCCACGTTCTTCCTCGCCAACGAGAAGACGATCCACGGCGACAGCACGCTCGATGACGGCTGGGCACCGTACTGGAAATCGCTCGCGGCTGATGGCCACGCCTTTGGCACGCACACGTTCGACCACGTCTACTACAAGGGCGAGGCCGGCGCTGGCAAAGTGCGCTTCCGCCCGCAGTTTGGCGAGCAGGGCGGCCGCAATGTCGTCTGGGGCGAGCCGGAATTCTGTGCAGAACTCAAACGCAGCGCGGACCGCTTCAAGGCCATGACGGGCCAGCCGATGGACCCGCTGTGGCGCGCGCCGGGCGGGCATCTTTCGACAACCACCGAAGGTTGGGCCAAGCAGTGTGGTTTTGCCCACGTGGCTTGGGCGCCGGCTGGTTTTCTGGGCGATGAATTGCCCTCCGAGCGCTATCCGAATGCCATGTTGCTCGACAAGGCTTTGGCCAACCTGCGCGATGGCGACATCACCATGGCGCACCTGGGTATTTGGTCGCGCAAAGACCCGTGGGCGCCGGCGGATCTGGACCCGTTGATCACCGGTCTGGAACGCAAGGGTTTCTGCTTCGCCACGCTGCGCGATCATCCGCAGTACAAGGCCTGGTTTGCCGCCCACCCGGCGGCGCGCTGACATGTTCGACTGGATTGCCGACACCTTCACCCAAGCGCAGGACCTGCTGTTCCAGCACGTCGTGATGCCGATCACCTACGCCATCGGCCTGGGTGGCTACGTGGAAGATGCGTACCCCGGCACCGAATGGCTGTTGATGGGGCTGGTGCAGATCGCCGTGTTGCTGCTGGTTTTTCGTCCGCTGGAGCGCTGGCGCCCGGTGGAGCCGATGCACGATCGCAAGGCCGTGCGCGCCGACATTGTCTACACGCTGTTCCACCGGCTCGGCTTCTTCCCGCTGTTGCTGTTCTTCACGCTGCAGCCGCTGATCGACGCGCTGGACGGCAAGCTGCGTTTCTGGGGCTGGGCGCACCTGAATGTGGAAGACTGGTGGCCAGGCGTCACGTCGGTCGCCATTGTCAGCTTCCTGATCTACCTGGTGCTGTTTGATCTGCTCGACTACTGGTATCACCGTCTGTCGCACAAGTTCCATTGGTGGTGGAACCTGCATTCGCTGCACCACAGCCAGCAGCAGATGACGCTGTGGTCGGACGACCGCAATCACATTCTCGACGACGTGTTGCGCGGCGCAGTGTTTGCGATCGCGGCGCTGGTCGTTGGGGTGGAGCCATCCCAGTACGTGCTGCTGGTCGCCATTTCACAGTTGCTGCAGAGCCTGCAACACGCCAATGTGCGGCTGCACTTCGGCTGGCTGGGCGAGCGGTTGCTGATCTCGCCGCGCTTCCACCGGATGCACCATGCCATCGGCCTGGGACACGAGGTGCCGGGCAAGCCGGGCGTGCTGGGCGGCTGCAACTTTGGTGTGCTGTTCCCGTGGTGGGACATGCTGTTCGGTACCGCCATCTTCTCGCCGGAATACCACGCCACCGGTATCCGCGATCAACTTCCCGCGCCGCAGGGCCGCTCCCGCGACTACGGGCGCGGTGTGTTGCGCCAGCAGTGGCTTGGCATCAAGCGGTTGTTCGGCCGCGCATAAAGTGGGGCCGGTGGCATGTCGGCCCGCTGTGCTAGGCTGTCCGCTCCCTGATTTCCCCTGTTTTCCTGCATGAACGATCTGATTCGCTCGTTTGGCCGCGCACTGCTTTCGCAGCTGCATCCGCGCATGTTGTTCCTGACAGTGTTGCCGTTCATCGTTGCCGTGGTGGCGTGGGGCGCCGTGCTGTATTTCGGCTGGGATGCCATGAACGGTATCGCCCGAAGTGCTGTTGAGAGCTGGGCGTTCATGGGCTGGATCAAGAGCGGCCTCAACACGATCGGCATGGCGGGTTTGTGGTCGGCCATTGCGCCGCTGCTGGTCATCACGTTGCTGGTGCCGGTGATCGTGGTGTCGATCCTGGTGTTCGTGAGCGTGACGGCGGTGCCGCCGGTCATGCGCTTTCTGGATCGCAGCTATCCGCAGCTCGAGCGCCGCAAGGGCGGGTCGTTGATGGGCAGCGCGGTGCATGCGCTGCTGTGCACGCTGGTGTTCCTCCTCGTGGCCATCATCACGTTGCCGCTGTGGCTGATCCCGCCGTTCTTTGCGTTGATTCCGCCGCTGCTGTGGGGCTGGCTGACCTATCGCCTGATGACCTATGACGCGCTGGCCGATCACGCCACGGCCGAGGAGCGCCGCGCGATCATGCAGCGCTACCGGTTGCCGCTGCTCGGCATTGGCGTGGCGGTTGGCATGCTGGGCTCTGCGCCGACGCTGCTGTGGGTGTCGTCGGTGGTGACGATCGTGCTGTTCCCGATCATCGCGATTGCGGTCATTTGGCTCTATGTGCTGATCTTCATCTTCTCGGCGCTGTGGTTCGGCCATTTCTGCCTGCGCGCCCTGGCCCGTTTGCGGGCAGAGGCGCCGCCCGCGCGCATGGTGGAAGCCAGCGTGATCGAAGTCACCACCATTGAATTGCCCCGCGAATAATCAGAACCATCAGAAATCAGAACCATCAGGACTGACATGGCTTTCGGCATGATCATCATCGGCGACGAGATCCTCTCCGGCCGCCGCGAAGACAAGCACCTGCGCAAGCTGATCGAAGTGCTCGGTGAGCGGGGCCTCACGCTGGAGTGGGCCGAGTACGTCGGCGACCAGCCCGCGCGCATCACCGATGTGCTCAAGCGCACGTTTGCCAGCGACGACGTGGTGTTCTGCACCGGTGGCATCGGCGCCACGCCCGACGACCACACGCGCCAATGCGCTGCTGCCGCGTTAGGCGTACCGCTGGAACTGCATCCGGACGCGCGCGAGCAGATCTCGCTGCGCATCGCCGAAACGGCGGCAGGTGATCCGGTCAAGGGGGATCTGTCCACGCCCGAAAACCAGCACCGCTTCAAGATGGGTGAGTTTCCGCAGGGCGCGCGCATCATCCCGAACAGCTACAACCGCATCCCCGGGTTCTCGGTGGCGCATCACCATTTCATGCCGGGCTTCCCGGTGATGGCGTGGCCTATGATGGAGTGGGTGCTCGATACCTACTACGCCGATCAATTCCACCGCGCGCCGCGTGAAGAGCGCTCGTTCCTGGTGTTCGGCCTGCCGGAGTCACGGCTGACGCCGCTGATGGAGCGCATCGAAGCGGAGTTCGATGGCGTGAAGGTCTTCAGCCTGCCCAGCGTGGGCGATGCCGCGCGCGGCGAGCGCTATGCCCGCTCGCACATCGACCTAGGCGTGAAGGGCGCGCCGGAAGCGGTGGCGCGTGCCTATGTGGTGCTGCGCGAAGGCGCGCTGGCGCTGGGCGGCGAGATCATCGAAACGGACGCCGCAGCGGCGTCCTGACTACGTGGGCCGGATCGGCTCACGCACCGTGCCACGGCAAGCCGCGGAAGCACCAGCCTTCCACGGTTTTGCGGTGGCCTTCGCCATCTTTGGCGCCTTCAAAACCTTCCAGCACATCCATCGCCTGCTTGTAGCCGGCTTGCGCGGCGGCTGCGGCGGCGTGCTTTGACCGCGCTGCGCTGCGGCACAGGAACAGCACCGGCGCATCCTTTGGCACGGTGGCTTCCAGGGCGCTGAGGAAGTTCGGGTTGCGCACGCCGCCCGGGTACTGGTTCCACTCCACATGCACAAACTGACCGGGCGATACGTCCGGTGTGCCGACCCAATCCAATTCCGCGCGCGTGCGCACGTCCACCAGGCGGGCTTGTGGGTCTGCAGCGAGGAGCGCCACAGCTTCTTGCGGCGACAGGGCGCCGAAATACGGCAGCTGGTCCGCTTCACGGCGGGCGGCAGCCGCTTCCAGCAGAGACTCGCGGGTGAGTGTGGTGGCAGTCATGGCGATGGCGGGAATGGAAAGCAAACATTCTAGCCCCGCCGGCCAGGGGTACAGAAGTGAATCACCGGAATGGTGCGTATTTGGTGCTGGCGCACGTAAACAGTGCTTTATCGATTGTTGGGCACTACCATGGTGCATTGGCTATGCTGGCTGGGCAGCCGGACACTGTTGGCGGTAGTGCGGTTGCACGTTCGTGCGGGTCTTTGCACCGGCCCGAGCACCGTGCCAGCCAAGGGCTGCCAAGGAGTTGCACTATTTGCGGGAGGCCATGCCCGTCCACGGGTCGTGATTGGCATGCTTTCTGCTAAGATTTCCGCGGTCTTTTTCGGGGGCGTCAGGTAATACCGGGCGGCCTGGCTGGAAAGAAGATGTTTCGGGGTGAGGGCGGTCGCACGGATCCGTCACACAACCGGCTCACAATGATTTGCGTTATTGCGCTACCAGGAGAATGGCATGTCCCAAAGCATTGCAGACGTGATGAAGCTCGTGAAGGAAAACGACGTCAAGTTCGTCGATTTCCGCTTCACCGATACCAAGGGTAAGGAGCAGCACGTCTCGGTCCCCGTTTCGCACTTCGGCGAAGACAAGTTCGAAAGCGGCCACGCGTTCGACGGTTCGTCGATCGCCGGTTGGAAGGGCATCGAAGCGTCGGACATGCTGCTGGTGCCGGATTCGAACACCGCCCACATCGACCCGTTCTACGAAGAACCGACCCTGGTGATGACCTGCGACGTGGTCGAACCGTCGGACGGCAAGGGTTACGACCGTGACCCGCGCTCGATCGCCAAGCGCGCCGAAGCCTATCTGAAGAGCTCCGGCCTGGGCGACGCCGCCTACTTCGGTCCGGAACCCGAATTCTTCATCTTCGACGGCGTGACCTGGAACATCGACATGCAGGGTTGCTTCGTGAAGATCCATTCCGAAGAAGCCCCGTGGTCGTCGGGCAAGGACTTCGAACACGGCAACTCGGGCCACCGTCCGGGCAAGAAGGGCGGCTACTTCCCGGTCGCCCCGATCGACACGTTCCAAGACATGCGCTCGGAAATGTGCCTGATCCTGGAATCGCTGGGCATTCCGGTTGAAGTGCACCACCACGAAGTGGCTGGCCAAGGCCAGAATGAAATCGGCACGAAGTTCAGCACGCTGGTGCAACGCGCCGACTGGACCCAACTGCAAAAGTACGTGATCCAGAACGTCGCGCACACCTACGGCAAGACCGCCACGTTCATGCCGAAGCCGGTCGTGGGCGACAACGGTTCGGGCATGCACGTTCACCAATCCGTGTGGAAGGACGGTCAGAACCTGTTCGCAGGCAACGGCTACGCCGGTCTGTCGGAATTCGCGCTGTACTACATCGGCGGCATCATCAAGCACGCTCGCGCGCTGAACGCGCTGACGAACCCGGGCACGAACTCGTACAAGCGTCTGGTGCCGGGCTTCGAGGCTCCGGTCAAGCTGGCGTACTCGGCACGTAACCGTTCGGCTTCGATCCGTATTCCGTACGTGGCCAACCCGAAGGGCCGCCGTATCGAAACGCGCTTCCCGGATCCGCTGATGAACCCGTACCTGGGCTTCTCGGCACTGCTGATGGCCGGTCTGGATGGCGTGCAGAACAAGATCCACCCGGGCGAAGCTGCCGACAAGAACCTGTACGATCTGCCGCCGGAAGAAGACGCAAAGATCCCGACCGTGTGCTCGAGCCTGGATCAGGCCCTGGAGTACCTGGACAAGGATCGCGAGTTCCTGACCCGCGGTGGCGTGTTCTCCAACGCCATGTTGGACGCGTACATCGAGCTGAAGATGGAAGAAGTCACGCGCTTCCGCATGACGACGCACCCGCTCGAGTTCGAGATGTACTACTCGCTGTAATTTGCGAGCGCTCCGGCCTATGTGTCGGGGCAACGCGACGGTTGTGAAAGGAGGGCGGCGAAGGTCGCCCTTCCTTTTTGTGAAGGGAAGGTTTGTGGCTAGAATGAGCGACCGCCAGAATCGGGCAACCGATTTCCGGCGCCCGATCGACATTTCCGCCAGGTTTCATTCATGCCCCGTCCTTCCTCACGCATTGCATTCGGACTGCTTGCCAGCACTGCGGTGTTTGCCGCGTTGTCCGTGCAGGCACCTGCGTACGCTGATGACGTTTATCTGTGCACAGGCCCGAATGGCGTGCCGGAATACCGCAACAGCGGCAATGTGAAGGGCTGCAAGAAGCTGACGCTGCCCGACGTGGTGACCGTGCCGGGCACCCGCAGCCCGCGCAGCGCAGGGGCTGCACCGGTGCCAGCGCAGAACAGCAATAGCAATGCGGGTGGTGGTTTCCCGCGCGTGGACAGCGCCACGCAAAAGGCACGTGACGGCGAACGCCGCCAGGTGCTGGAGGCCGAATTGGCCGAAGAGGAGCGCAAGCTCCAAGGTTTGAAGGCCGAATACAACAACGGCCAACCCGAGCGCCAGGGCAACGAGCGTAACTATCAGAAGTATCTGGACCGCACCGCGCAGTTGAAGAGCGACATCGAACGCAGCCAGGCCAATGTCGATTCCATCCGCCGGGAGCTGGGCAACCTAAGGGAGTAATACAACGATGCGTCGACTGATCCGCAAAGCGGCCCGCCGCGATGACAAGGAACAGACGACGCCCCCCGCGCCGTCCGCGTTCGCCGGTTCTGACCTCGACACCGGCGACACCATCGATGGGCCACCGCCCATTCCGTTCTCGCACAATGCGCCGCCGTCGTACCCCGGGCTCGACGCGGTGCCCAATCCCATCCTGTTCGTCCGCCATCCGTCGCTGACGATCTACTACGCTAACCCTGCCGCTGAAGCCGCCCTGGCCGTGTCCCGCCGCCAGCTGGTGGAGATCTCGCTGCATGAGCTGTTTGCAGATCCGTCCGAGTTGGCGGAAATGATCGCTACGGTGGCTGCTCGCCAGTTCGACGCCAAACGGCGCGATGTGTCGCTCGAACGCCCCGGCCATGAGCCCTTGCATGCGCACGCGGTGGTGGGCGCCCTCGACTTTGCGCCGGGCGCCGTGCTGCTGGAGTTGCTTCCCAACGAGCAGAAGATCCGCAGCGAGCGCGAAGAGCGTCTGCTGGACCTCACCTCCGCCAACAAGGAGCTGATCCGCAACCTCGCGCACGAAATCAAGAACCCGCTGGGCGGTATCCGTGGTGCGGCGCAGTTGCTGGAGTTCGAACTGCCCGAGCGCTCATTGCGCGAATACACCCAGGTCATCATCAAGGAATCCGACCGGCTGCAGACGCTGGTGGACCGCCTGCTGGAGCCGCACCGGCACCCTCATATCGTGGGCGACGTGAACATCCACGAGGTGCTGGAACGCGTGCGTTCCGTCGTGCTGGCGGAGTTTCCGCATGGCCTGCGCATCGTGCGGGATTACGACGCCAGCCTGCCGGAGTTCCGTGGGGACAAGGAGCAACTGATTCAGGCGGTCCTCAACATCGTCCACAACGCAGCGCACGCCCTCGGGCCCCGCATCGCACAGGGCGATGGCGAGATCATTTTGCGCACGCGCGTGGCACGACAAGTCACGATTGCAAAACGTCTTTACAAGCTGGCATTGGACTTGCATGTAGTGGACAACGGTCCTGGTATCCCGGACGACATCCGCGAGCGAATCTTCTTCCCGCTGGTGTCTGGACGGGAGGGGGGAAGCGGACTGGGCCTGACACTCGCGCAGACTTTCGTGCAGCAGCACGATGGCCTGATCGAATGCGAGAGCAGGCCAGGTCTGACGGATTTCCGCATTCTCGTGCCGCTGCATTGAGTGCAGCGCGCGAGGGCCCAGGCAACACGAAGTCAAGCAGACGAACCAACACATGAAGCCAATCTGGATAGTCGACGACGATCAATCCATCCGCTGGGTCCTCGAAAAAGCGCTGGCACGCGAGAGCCTGCTGTCGCGCAGTTTCACCAACGTTCGCGATGCGCTCAACGCGCTGGATGAAGAAACGCCGCAGGTGCTGATTTCCGACGTGCGCATGCCGGGCGGTTCGGGGCTGGACCTGCTGCAAGCCATAAAGACCAAGCATCCTGGCTTGCCGGTCATCATCATGACCGCATATTCGGACCTCGACAGCGCGGTGGCGGCATTCCAGGGCGGCGCCTTCGAATACCTCGCCAAGCCGTTCGACGTGGATCGCGCGGTCGAGCTGATCCGCCGTGCGCTGGAAGAGAGTCTGCGCGAAGAAGAGATCGACGATCGCCTGGGCGATTCGCCAGAAATTCTCGGCCAGGCGCCGGCCATGCAGGATGTGTTCCGCGCGATCGGCCGGCTGTCGCAGTCCAATGTGACGGTGCTGATCACCGGCGAATCCGGTACGGGTAAGGAGCTGGTGGCCCGCGCGTTGCACAAGCACAGTCCGCGCGCGAGCGGTCCGTTCATCGCTCTGAATACGGCGGCGATTCCGAAAGACTTGCTGGAATCCGAACTCTTCGGCCACGAGCGCGGCGCCTTTACCGGTGCGCAGACCATGCGCCGCGGCCGCTTCGAGCAGGCCGAGGGTGGCACGCTGTTCCTCGATGAAATCGGCGACATGCCGTTCGACCTGCAGACACGTCTGTTGCGCGTGCTGTCAGACGGGCATTTCTACCGCGTGGGCGGCCACAATCCGCTCAAGGCCAACGTGCGCGTTATCGCAGCGACGCACCAGAACCTGGAAACGCGCGTCAAGGATGGCCTGTTCCGCGAGGACTTGTTCCACCGCCTGAACGTGATCCGCCTGCGCTTGCCCGCGCTGCGCGAACGCCCGGAAGACATCACGCTGCTGGCGCGCCATTTCCTGCAGAAGAGTGCGAAGGAACTGGGCGTGGAGCCTAAGCGCATGTCGGACGATGCGCTGGCACATGTCGCCACGCTGCCGTTCCCGGGCAACGTGCGGCAGCTGGAAAACCTCTGCAATTGGCTGACCGTGATGGCGCCGGCGCAGATGATCGAAATCAAGGACTTGCCCTACGACCTCGTACGCGGGAGCGCTCAGATGCTGCCCGCAGCGGGGGACGTGGCTGCGGTGCGCCCGGTGTATGGCAGCGAGCCCTCGCACGGCGGTGAGCCGTATGGCGTGGCGCCGTCGGCAGACACGCAGGCGGTCGGTGCTTCCATTGCCGCTGGGTGGGAGCGCGCACTGGCGGGCGAGGCGAAAGCCATGCTGGAGGCCGGTCAGCCCGACGTCATGGACGTGCTGACGCGCCGCTTTGAAAAGGCCATTCTGGAGGCCGCGTTGGGTGTCACGCGCGGGCGCCGCGTTGAGGCGGCCACGCGTCTGGGCATCGGCCGCAACACCATCACGCGCAAATTGCAGGAGCTCGGCTTCGACTGACGCATCAGCGAAGCTGGCCCCACCGAATATCGTCGAGCTTGGCGATTGGGATTGGGCGGATTTCCGACGAGGGAATCCGCCTCTTTTTTTGTGCGCGGCCAGCGCGGGGCGCTCAATGCCGCTCCATGTCGCTTAATGCAGGCGGTGTTTCAGCTGCGACAACTCTTCGTGCGCCCGCATGACGGCGGTTTCCACGTCGTGGTCCACTTTGCTGCTGGCGTTCTGGCAGGCCATCTTGGCGCGGTCGGAAGCGGCTTCGAGCTTGTCGATGGCCTCGACGAAGGTTTGTTCGTCCTGTGCGTTTTCCAGGCGCGAATGACATTGGCGGGCTTGCTCGTCCAGTTGTTGGACCGATTGCTTCAGCGCGTCGGGCACATCCTTGTGCGAGGAACAGGTCCGGGCCAGTTCAGCGATGGTGCTTTCCGCATGTTCAAAACGTTGGCGCAGTTTCTGGGTTTGCATGAGGGGCTCCTGTCGGTGCGTTGAAAAAAGGCGTTGGCGCCGCTCGCACCGTTATGAGGCAATCACATGGTGCGAAGTGGTGCAACGCCCCAACAAGGCGCAAACGCCGTGCCGCGTGCGGCATGCGGCGCGACCAGAAACCTGAAGAATGGCTGAGGGCGCGGAAGCCCAGGATGCTGCCTCAGCCGCGCGGTGCGGGCAGGGCAGGGGCGCGCGCCCCAAGAATGCGCTCGGCCACTTCGGCAAAGCCGCCGCCGCCCTCTGCGGAGGTGAGGTAGGCCGGCGGCACGGGCAGCGTGTCGATCACATCCAGCACGTTGGCGACGCCCACCGAGAGCGGGAAGAACTCGAACATCGCCGCGTCGTTGGCCGAGTCGCCCACGAACACCCAGTGTTCGCGCTCGGCGTGCAGTTCGACCCCGAAGGCACGGCGAGCGAGTGCCACGCTGGCGCTCAACTTGTCGTGCTTGCCGAACCAGCCATTGACGTGGATCGAACTGACGGTCGCGTGCATGCCGTGGGTGCGCATGATGTCGACGATGTGCCGGACCGCGCTTTGGGGCAGCGGCAACACTTGCTCGGCATGGTCGATGGCGAGGTCAGCCGCGTGCCACGCCTGGTCCGACGCGAGCGCGGACCCCGGCACGGCGCGCAGGATCTCGGCGCCCACCTCGCGGATGCGTTCGAGATTGCGATGGCGCGTTTGGGCGTCGTCGACAAAATCGGTGGCCAGATGACCGCGCGCATCCACGCGCATGGCAAAGGCGCCGTTCTCACCAATGGCGGCGTCGACAGGCCACAGCCGTGCAATGACTTCGCACCAGGCAATCGAACGGCCGGTGACTGGCACGACCTTGATGCCGGCGCGGTGCAGCCGCTCCAGCGCCGCGTACGTCTGCGCCGGCAGCTTGCCCCGCGTCGTGAGCGTGCCGTCCACGTCGGTGAAGACGCCTTTGATATTGCGCAGCGCATCATCGGAGAGTTGGTGCAACGCTTGGGGAATGCGTCGCGCGGCGATGACGGGGGCGGTTTCAGGCGAATCCGGGGCGGTGGGCGTGGTGGGCGGGGCGAACATGCTGCACGTGCAATATGGGGTGGTCTCAACTCATTCTAACGGCCGTTGCAAGGCAAACCTTGGAGGGTTTTCCCAATTTCTTTGTGACAGAAAGACAAGTAACATCCCGCTGTCATAAAAGTGACCGACCGTTCGTTTAGAGTCGGCGCGCCGTGGGGCGGAGCGAGGGAGCCCGCCACAACGTCGAGGCACACGAAATCAGGAGAAACAATGACGATCAAGAAGATTGCGGGGGCAGCAGCTGTGCTGGCTGCGTGTACGTTTGCGCAAGGCGCGTACGCTGTGACGGAAATCCAATGGTGGCACTCGATGGAAGGCGCCTTGAACGACAAGGTGAACGAGATCGCCGGTAAGTTCAACGCCAGCCAGTCGGATTACAAGATCGTGCCGGTCTACAAGGGCCAGTACGATGAATCGCTGGCAGCGGGCATTGCGGCATTCCGTGCCGGCAACGCACCGGCCATTCTGCAAGTCTTCGAAGTCGGCACCGCAACGATGATGAACGCCAAGGGCGCCATTGTGCCGGTGGCCAAGATCATGAAGGATGCCGGCGAGAAGTTCGACCCGAAGGCCTATGTGCCGGCCGTGGCGGGCTACTACACGTCGAACAAGGGCGAGATGCTGTCGTTCCCGTTCAATAGCTCGACGACGATCATGTATTACAACAAGGACGCCTTCAAGAAGGCCGGCCTTGATCCGAACAAGCCGCCAGCAACGTGGCAGGAAGTGGCCATCGATGCGGCCAAGCTGAAGGCCGCGGGCTTCCAGTGCGGCTATACGACCGACTGGCAATCGTGGGTGCATCTGGAAAGCTTCTCGGCCTGGCACAACGTGTCGTTCGCCACCGAGAACAACGGCTTTGGTGGCCCAAAGGCGCGCCTGAATTTCAACGGCCCGGTGCAGATCAAGCACATCGAGAACCTGGCCGACATGCAGAAGAAGGGCTACTTCACCTACGCCGGCCGCAAGGACGAGCCGAAGGCGAAGTTCATTGCGGGTGAGTGCGCCATGCATACGGGTTCGTCGGCGGCGCTGGCGAACATCCGCAAGAGTGTGGGCACCAAGTTCGCGTTCAGCCCGGCACCGCTGCCGTACGAAGCCGGCGTGCCCGGCGCGCCGCAGAACACCATCATCGGCGGCGCCTCGCTGTGGGTGATGGGCGGCCACAAGGCCGAGGAGTACAAGGGCGTCGCCAAGTTCTTCACGTTCCTGTCACGTCCGGAAGTCCAGTCCGACTGGCACCAGGCCACCGGCTATCTGCCCGTCACCATGGAGGCGTATGAGCTGACGAAGAAGTCGGGCTACTACGACAAGAATCCGGGCGCGGATGTGGCAGTCAAGCAGATGATCGTCAAGACGACGGACAAGTCGCGCGGTATTCGTCTGGGCAACTTCCCGCAGATCCGTCAGGTGATCGACGAAGAGCTGGAATCCGTCTGGGCCGGCAAGAAGACGCCGAAGGAAGCGCTGGATGCAGCCGTTGCCCGTGGCAACGAACTGCTCGCCCGCTTCGAGAAGACCGTCAAGGAATAAGCGCAACATCGCGCTCGTCTGAACCGCCGGCCACGTGCGCTTGCACCGGCCGGCGGTGCGTTTTTGGAATGTCGCATGGAAAAACGCGTCGTCTTTCGATCGCGCTGGCTGCCGTATGTGCTGGTGGCCCCGCAGATCGTCATCACTCTGGTGTTCTTCTTCTGGCCGGCGGGGCAGGCGCTATATCAGTCGCTGCTGCGCCAGGATGCCTTTGGCATCAACCTCGAATTCGTGGGCCTGGAGAACTTTCACGACCTCTTTGCCGATCCGACCTATCTCGGGTCATTCAAGACCACGGCGGTCTTCGCCATTGGCGTGGCGCTGGTCGGTCTGGGCACTTCGCTGGCGCTGGCGTACTTTGCTGATCGCGCATTGCGCGGCGCCACGTTCTACAAGACGCTGCTGATCTGGCCGTATGCGATTGCGCCGGCCGTGGCGGGCGTGCTGTGGAGCTTCCTGTTCAACCCGTCGCTGGGCATCGTGTCGTTCGTGATCCGCAAGATGGGCGTGGACTGGAACTTCGTGCTCAACGGCGGGCAGGCGTTGACGTTGGTGGTCATCATCGCGGCGTGGAAGCAGATCAGCTACAACTTCCTGTTCTTCCTGGCGGGGCTGCAGAGCATCCCCAAATCGCTGATCGAGGCGGCGGCCATCGATGGCGCCGGGCCGTGGAAGCGTTTCTGGTCGATCGTGTTTCCGCTGCTGTCGCCCACGACCTTCTTCCTGATGGTGGTGAACGTGGTGTACGCGTTCTTCGACACCTTCGCCATCATCGATTCGGTCACGCAGGGCGGGCCGTTCAAGGCGACGGAGACGCTGGTGTTCAAGGTCTACCAAGACGGCGTGCGCGGGCTCGATATCGGCGGATCGGCCGCGCAGTCGGTCATCCTCATGGGCCTGGTGATCGTGCTGACGATCGTCCAGTTCCGCTACGTTGAACGCAAAGTCCAATACTAAAAGGAGGGCATCAGATCATGATTGAACGCCGTCCATTCCTGGACTTCCTCACCCACGTCGTGCTGATCCTGGGCGTGGTGATCGTCGCCTTTCCGGTGTACGTCGTCTTCGTCGCATCCTCGCTCACGACCGAAGAAGTGCTGCAGGCGCCGATGACGCTGATCCCGGGCTCGCACCTCATCGACAACTACCGCGAAGTACTCACGCACGGCATGGGCAACTCGGCCACGCCGGTCGGCACCATGCTGCTGAACAGCCTGATCATGGCGCTGGGCATCTCGCTCGGGAAGATCGCGATCTCCATCATCTCGGCTTTTGCGATCGTCTATTTCAAATTCCCGCTGCGCAAGACGTTCTTCTGGCTGATCTTCGTCACGCTGATGCTTCCGGTGGAAGTGCGGATTCTGCCCACGTACAAGGTGGTGTCAGACCTCGGCATGCTGAACAGCTACGCAGGGATGACGATTCCGATCATCGCGTCGGCCACGGCCACGTTCCTGTTCCGGCAGTTCTTCCTGACGATTCCCGATGAACTGGCCGAAGCCGCGCGCATCGATGGCGCCGGGCCGCTCAAGTTCTTCTGGGACGTGGTGCTGCCGCTCTCGCGCACCAGCATCGCAGCGCTGTTCGTGATCCAGTTCATCTACGGCTGGAACCAGTACCTCTGGCCGCTGCTGATCACGACCGAGAAGAGCATGACCCCCATCGTGCTGGGCGTGACGCAGATGATCTCCCGCTCCGGCGATTCCGCCACCGACTGGAACCTGCTGATGGCCACCGTGATGCTGGCGATGCTGCCGCCCGCGGCGGTGGTGATCGGCATGCAGCGGTGGTTCGTTAAGGGCCTGGTGGAAACCGAAAAATAAAAGAATAGAAGACTCAAGATGGCAAAACTGTCTCTACGCAACGTCCAGAAGCACTACGCCAACCTCCAGGTCGTGCATGGCATCGACATGGAAATCGGCGACGGGGAGTTCATCGTCATCGTCGGCCCGTCGGGCTGCGGTAAATCCACGCTGCTGCGCATGGTGGCGGGCCTGGAGCCCATCACCGGCGGCGAGGTATGGATCGGCGATCGCATCGTCAACGAACTCGAACCGGCCGAGCGCGATATCGCGATGGTGTTCCAGAACTACGCGCTGTATCCGCACATGAGCGTGTTCGACAACATGGCGTATGGCCTGAAGATTCGCGGCCTGCCCAAGAGCGATATCCAGGCGCGTGTTGAACAGGCTGCGGGCATTCTGGAGCTCGGCAAACTGCTTGATCGCAAGCCGCGTCAGCTGTCTGGTGGTCAACGCCAGCGTGTCGCCATGGGCCGCGCCATCGTGCGTGAGCCTGCTGTGTTCCTGTTCGACGAGCCGCTCTCCAACCTCGATGCGAAGCTGCGCGTGCAGATGCGCCTGGAGCTGAAGGATCTGCATCGCCGTCTGCGCACGACCAGCCTGTACGTCACGCACGATCAGGTGGAAGCCATGACGCTGGCCGATCGCATGATGGTGCTCAACGGCGGCCGGGTTGAGCAGATCGGCACGCCGCTGGAGGTGTACTCGCGCCCGGCCAGCACATTCGTCGCCGGCTTCATTGGCTCCCCGCCGATGAACCTCGTGCCGGTATCGCGCCATGCAGGTGAGGGCGCGCAGATCCGCGTCGATGGCGCGAAGGAGGGGAATGTTGCGGCAACGCTCGGCCACCTGCCAATGGGCCTGCATCTGCCCGAGCACGCTTTGATGGGTCTGCGCCCTGAGCACATTGAGCCGTGCTCGGCGGATCAGGCCATCGCATTCATTGACGTGCGCGTAGTCGAAGCGCTCGGCGCCGATGCGTTTGCCTACGGTTCGCTGGCCGGTCACCCGATTGTCGTTCGCCTGGAGCCGCACGCCAGCGTGAGGGCCGGCGATAAGCTGCCGATCACCGCCTCGGCCGATCACCTGCACTGGTTCGACCCGCAGACCACCCGCCGCATCGAGGCCCTGGCATGAGCGACGCACGCGCCTTGCCGGCTTGGCCGTATCCGCGTGTCATTGCGCATCGCGGTGCCGGCAAGCTTGCGCCCGAGAACACGCTGGCCGCGTTCCGCCACGGCGCCTCGTTCGGCTATCGCATGTTCGAGTTCGACGTGAAGCTCTCGGGCGACGGCGCTGCGGTGCTGCTGCACGATGCCACGCTGGACCGCACCACGAACGGCACCGGGCGCCTCGACGCACTGACGCTCGGCCAGATCGCGCAACTGGATGCGGGCAGTTGGCACAGCGCCGCCTACGCGGGTGAACCGGTGCCCACGCTGGCGGCCATCGCGCGTTATCTGCGCGCCAACAACTTCCTCGCGAACATCGAGATCAAGCCAGTCCCGGGCGCAGAGTGGCGCACGGGCGCAGCCGTGGCGCTCGATGCCCACTCGTTGTGGGCCGGCGCAGACGTGCCACCGCTGTTGTCCTCGTTCTCGGAAGAGGCGCTGGCCGCCGCGCGGGAAGCAGTACCGGAACTACCGCGCGCGCTGCTGCTCGACAAGCTGCCCACCGATTGGCTCGACCGCCTGCGCGCGCTCGACTGCGTGGCGCTCGACGCCAACCACCGCGAACTCACGCCCGAGATCATTGGCGAGGCACACGCTGCCGGCTTCCGCGTCTGCTGCTACACCGTCAATGACGTCGATCGTGCGCAGTTGCTGTGGGGCGCCGGCCTGGACGGCCTAATTACGGATTGGGTCGACCGGATTTCGCCTGTGGGAATGTGAGGAAAGCGATCCTTTGATGTGTCAAAACAACGGTTTCTTGGCACGTCAAGGAATCGGAATATTCGTTATAAACGTGCTATGCTTCCCGCCCGTGAAGACTTAGGTCCTTCCCGCACAACTTGTCTGTAAAAGCTGTCTCGGTGCCTCCTTTCTGCCATGCGCGATCCGGTCCGATCAGGTGATTTCAGGCGATTTAGTTTGCGATCCGCTAACCGGTCAAGCCGTGTCGCGGAAGGTTGATGAACCCGCTGAACTCCGGCAGACCCGGAGAAAAGTGAGCGCCCCATGACTGAGCTGTATAAGCAGTATCTGGACACTTCGTACCTGTCCGGCGGTAACGCCGCCTACGTTGAAGATCAGTACGAAGCGTACCTCCAAGATCCCACGTCCGTTAGCGAGGCACTGCGCGCGTACTTCGATGCGCTGCAGAACGTCCCCGCCGTCGACGGTTCCAACGCCCGGGATATCCCCCACGCCCCCATCGTTACCTCGTTCGCTGAGCGCGCCAAGTCTGGCCCGATCAAGACGATCGTCGCGTCTGCTGATTCCGATATGGGTCGCAAGCGCGTGGCTGCAACGCAGCTGGTGGCTGCTTACCGCAATGTAGGCCTGCGTTGGGCCGATCTTGACCCGCTCAAGCGTCAGGAGCGCCCGCCGGTGCCGGATCTGGACCCGGCTTTCTACGGTTTCACCGAAGCCGACCAGGACATCGTTTTCAACGCCAGCAACACGTATTTCGGCAAGGAATCGATGAGCCTGCGCGAGCTGGTCAACAACCTGCGCGAAACGTACTGCGGCTCGATCGGTGCCGAGTTCATGTACATCAGCGACCAGGCGCAAAAGCGCTGGTGGCAAGAGCGTCTGGAAACCATTCGCTCCAAGCCGACGTTCTCGGCTGAAAAGAAGAAGCACATTCTGGAACGCCTGACGGCCGCTGAAGGCCTCGAGCGCTTCCTGCATACGAAGTACGTCGGTCAGAAGCGCTTCTCGCTGGAAGGCGGCGAGAGCTTCATCGCGGCAATGGACGAGCTGATCCAGCATTCCGGCGCCAAGGGCGTGCAGGAAATCGTGATCGGCATGGCCCACCGCGGCCGTCTGAACGTGCTGGTCAACACGCTGGGCAAGATGCCGGCGGATCTGTTTGCCGAATTCGAAGGCAAGCACGTGGACGACCTGCCGGCCGGCGACGTGAAGTACCACAAGGGCTTCTCGAGCGATGTGACCACCCCGGGTGGCCCCGTTCACCTGTCGCTGGCGTTCAACCCGTCGCACCTGGAAATCGTCAACCCGGTCGTGGAAGGCTCGGTCAAGGCACGTCAGGAGCGTCGTGGCGACAAGCACGGCGCGCAAGTGCTGGCGGTGCAAGTGCACGGTGACGCGGCCTTCGCAGGCCAGGGCGTCGTGATGGAAACGCTGAACCTCGCGCAAACGCGTGGTTACGGCACGGGCGGCACGATCCACATCGTCATCAACAACCAGATCGGTTTCACGACGTCGGACCCACGCGATTCGCGCTCGACGCTGTATTGCACCGACGTGGTCAAGATGATCGAAGCGCCGGTTCTGCACGTGAACGGCGACGATCCGGAAGCTGTTGTCTTGGCCATGCAACTGGCCGTGGACTTCCGCACGGAGTTCCAGAAGGACATCGCGGTCGACATCATCTGCTTCCGCAAGCTCGGCCACAACGAGCAAGACACGCCGGCGATGACGCAGCCGCTGATGTACAAGAAGATCGGCACGCACCCTGGCACGCGCAAGTTCTACGCTGACAAGCTGGTCACGCAGAACACGCTGAAGGCTGAAGAACCGGACGCCCTGGTGCAGGAATTCCGCGCCGCTATGGACGCCGGCAAGCATACGGTTGACCCGGTGCTGTCGAACTTCAAGAACAAGTTCGCGGTGGATTGGCTGCCGTTCCTGAACCGCAAGTGGACGGACTCGGCTGATACGGCTGTGCCGATGGCTGAGCTCAAGCGTCTGGCTGAGCGTATCACCGCCATCCCCGACCACTTCAAGCTGCACCCGCTGGTTGAGAACGTCGTCAACAACCGCGCCAAGATGGGCAAGGGCGAGCTGTCGCTGGACTGGGGCATGGGCGAGCACCTGGCCTTCGCCTCGCTGGTGGCTTCGGGCTACCCGGTGCGTATCACGGGTCAGGATGCTGGCCGCGGTACGTTCACGCACCGCCACGCCGTGCTGCACGATCAGAACCGCGAGCGTTGGGACGCCGGCAGCTACATCCCGCTGCAGAACGTGTCGGAAAGCCAGGCACCGTTCACCGTGATCGACTCGGTGCTGTCGGAAGAAGCCGTGATGGGCTTCGAATACGGCTACTCGTCGGCTGAGCCGAACACGCTGGTGATTTGGGAAGCCCAGTTCGGTGACTTCGCCAACGGTGCGCAGGTCGTGATCGACCAGTTCATCTCGTCGGGTGAAGTGAAGTGGGGCCGCGCCTCGGGCCTGACGCTGATGCTGCCGCACGGCTACGAAGGCCAAGGTCCGGAGCACAGCTCGGCGCGTCTCGAGCGCTACCTGCAGCTCTGCGCAGACCACAACATGCAAGTGGTGCAGCCGACCACGCCGGCGCAGATTTTCCACCTGCTGCGTCGCCAGATGATCCGGATGTTCCGCAAGCCGCTGATCATCCTGACGCCGAAGTCGCTGCTGCGTAGCAAGGACGCTGTGTCGCCGCTGTCGGATCTGGCCAAGGGCCACTTCGAAACGGTGATCGCCGATACGGCCGAAGATCTGAACGCCGCCAAGGTGAAGCGCGTCGTGGCGTGCTCGGGCAAGGTCTACTACGACCTGGTCAACGCTCGCAAGGAGCGCGGCCAGACCGACACCGCCATCATCCGTGTGGAACAGCTCTATCCGTTCCCGCACAAGGCGTTCGCGGCTGAGCTGAAGAAGTACCCGAACCTGACCGAAGTGGTGTGGTGCCAGGATGAGCCGCAGAACCAGGGCGCCTGGTTCTTCGTGCAGCACTACATCATGGAAAACATGAACGACGGTCAGAAGCTGGGCTACGCAGGCCGCCCGGCATCGGCATCGCCGGCCGTGGGCTACTACGCGAAGCACAACGAGCAGCAGAAGGCGCTGATCGATGCGGCATTCGCCAAGCTCAAGGGCTTCGTGCTGACCAAGTAAGCGACGCGCGCATCAAGGCGGCAGCTTCGGCTGTCGCCTTGGCGCATCTTCGCACCCGAATTCCACCGTATATCGAATTGAGCGAGCCCCGCTGAGAAGGGCGCGCACACATGAATCCAAGGAACCACCGAAATGGCTATCGTTGATGTCAAGGTCCCGCAGTTTTCCGAGTCCGTTGAAGAAGGCACGCTGATCTCCTGGAAGAAGAAGCCGGGCGAAGCCGTGGCCCAGGACGAAATCCTGATCGAAGTCGAGACCGACAAGGTCGTGCTGGAAGTGCCGGCTCCGTCGGCTGGCGTGCTGGCTGAAGTGCTGGTGGCGGACGGTGCAACCGTGACGTCGGAACAGCTGCTGGCCAAGATCGACACCGAAGGCAAGGCAGGCGCTGCTGCTCCGGCCGCTGCCGCACCGGCACCTGCTGCTGCCGCTCCCGCACCTGCAGCCGCCGCGCCTGCCGCTGCTGCCACGGGTGGCGTGGCCATGCCGTCGGCTGCCAAGCTGATGGCTGAAAACAACCTGTCGGCTGGCCAAGTGGCCGGCACGGGCCGCGATGGTCGCATCACCAAGGGCGACGTGCTGGGTGCCGTGGCTGGTGGCGCCAAGCCCACGGCCACGACTGCCGCTGCTGCTCCGCAAGCTGCGCGTCCGGCGCTGCAGCAAGTGGCTGCTCCGGTGGACTTCGCTGCCCTGGGCGACCGTCCGGAAGAGCGCGTGCCGATGAGCCGCCTGCGCGCCCGTATCGCCGAGCGCCTGGTGCAATCGCAATCGACCAACGCCATCCTCACCACCTTCAACGAAGTCAACATGAAGCCGGTGATGGACTTGCGCGCCAAGTTCAAGGACCAGTTCGAGAAGACCCACGGCGTGAAGCTGGGCTTCATGTCGTTCTTCGTGAAGGCCGCTGTGCACGCGCTGAAGAAGTACCCGGTCATCAACGCGTCGGTGGACGGCAACGACATCGTCTACCACGGCTACTTCGACATCGGTATCGCTGTCGGCTCGCCGCGCGGCCTGGTGGTGCCCATCCTGCGCAACGCCGACCAGATGAGCTTGGCCGACATCGAGAAGAAGATTGCAGAATTCGGCAAAAAGGCCCAGGACGGCAAGCTGACGCTGGACGACCTGACCGGCGGCACGTTCTCGATCTCGAACGGCGGTACGTTCGGTTCGATGCTGTCGACCCCGATCATCAACCCGCCGCAATCGGCCATCCTGGGCGTGCACGCCACCAAGGATCGCGCCGTGGTGGAGAATGGCCAAGTTGTGGTTCGCCCGATGAACTACCTGGCCATGTCCTACGACCACCGCATCATCGACGGCCGCGAAGCCGTGCTGGGCCTGGTGGCCATGAAGGAAGCGCTGGAAGACCCGGCCCGCCTGCTGCTGGACCTGTAAACCTGCCCACGGTCCTACTGCGCGACCCGATCTTGACCTTGCGATGCTCGCCGTACCGATGTACGGCTGCGCTTCTCAGGCCAACCTCGGGCCGCTCGCTACGGACCGTGAACAGGTTTAAACCGATTGTTGACGTTCCCGCTTAGGCGGGAACGACGGACCAAAGGATTTCTCCATGAGCAAAGAATTTGACGTGCTGGTGATCGGCGCCGGCCCCGGCGGCTACATCGCCGCCATCCGCGCTGGCCAGCTGGGCCTGAACGTGGCGTGCTGCGAAGGCAACGCCTACGACGATCCGAAGAGCGAGCCGCGTCTGGGCGGCACGTGCCTGAACGTGGGTTGCATTCCGTCCAAGGCGCTGCTGGCCTCGTCGGAAGAGTTCGAAAACGTGAACCACCACCTGGCCGACCACGGCATCACGGTGGACGGCGTCAAGGTCGATGTGGCCAAGATGCTCAAGCGCAAGGACGACATCGTCGGCAAGATGACCAAGGGCATCGAGTTCCTGTTCCGCAAGAACAAGGTGACGCTGCTCAAGGGCTACGGCAAGTTCGTCAGCAAGACCGACGCTGGTTACCAAGTGGAAGTCGCAGGCAAGGCCGGCACGGAAGTCGTGACCGCCAAGCACGTGATCATCGCCACGGGCTCGAAGGCGCGCCACCTGCCGAACGTGCCGGTGGACAACGTGATCGTTGCCGACAACGAAGGCGCACTGAAGTTTGCCGAAGTGCCGAAGAAGCTGGGCGTGATCGGCGCTGGCGTGATCGGCCTGGAGTTGGGCTCGGTGTGGCGCCGTCTGGGTTCGGAAGTGACGATTCTCGAAGCGCTGCCGAGCTTCCTCGGCGCGGCTGACGAATCCGTTGCGAAGGAAGCCAACAAGCTGCTGACCAAGCAGGGCCTGAAGATCAACGTCGGCGTGAAGGTTGGCGAGATCGAATCGTCGGCCAAGGGCGTGAAGGTGAACTACACCGACGCTGCCGGCGCTGCGCAAGTGCTGGAGTGCGACAAGCTGATCGTGTCGATCGGCCGCGTACCGAACACCGACAACCTGGGCCTGGAAGCCATCGGCATGGCCACGGACCCGCGTGGCTTCATCGAGGTGGATGACCACTGCGCGACCAAGCTGCCGAACCTGTGGGCAATCGGCGACGTGGTGCGTGGCCCGATGCTGGCGCACAAGGCAGAAGACGAAGGCGTGGCCGTGGCCGAGCGCATCGTCGGCCAGAAGCCGCACATCGATTACAACTGCATTCCGTGGGTGATCTACACCTTCCCGGAAATCGCATGGGTCGGCAAGACGGAACAGCAACTCAAGGCCGAGGGCCGTGAGATCAAGGCTGGCCAGTTCCCGTTCATGGCCAACGGCCGTGCGCTGGGCATGGGCGCATCCGACGGTTTCGTGAAGGTCATCGCCGATGCGAAGACCGACGAGATCCTGGGCGTGCACATCGTGGCGGCCAACGCGTCGGATCTGGTCGCCGAGGCGGTTGTGGCGATGGAGTTCAAGGCTGCAGCCGAAGACATCGGCCGCATCTGCCATCCGCACCCGTCGATGTCGGAAGTGATGCGCGAAGCTGCGCTGGCTGTCGATAAGCGTCAGCTCAACATGTAATGACTCGCTGAACAGCGAGCACGGTGCCCGGCTATCCGCAAGATGCCGGGCATCGGTCCATTTGGGCCGTCGAAAGAGGGCTCACTGTTACCAAAGCAGATGAACGTCCAGGAAACCTACCTACAGGAACTGAAGGCGCGCGGCTATCAGCCCGACGAAGCGCAGCAACGTGCCGTCGATCGCCTGCAGCAGTGCTACGACGAATGGAGCGCCTACAAGGCTCGGCGCTCAAGTGCGTTGCGCAAGATGCTGGTGCGCCCGGAGCTGCCGCGCGGCGTGTACATGTGGGGCGGAGTAGGGCGCGGGAAGTCGTTCCTGATGGATGCCTTCTATAGCTGCGTGCCGCTGGTGCGCAAAACGCGCCTGCACTTTCACGAGTTCATGCGCGAGGTGCATCGCCAGTTGGAAGAGCTGCGTGGCCGCGCCGATCCGCTGGACGAACTGGCGCGCCGCATCGCCAAGAAATACCGCCTGATCTGCTTTGATGAATTCCACGTCAGCGACGTCGCTGACGCGATGATCCTGCATCGGCTGCTCGATCAGCTGTTCGCCAACGGTGTGCAGTTCGTGATGACGTCCAACTACCGGCCGGATCTGCTGTATCCGGACGGCCTGCACCGCGACCGTGTGCTGCCCGCCATTGCGCTGCTGCAAGAGAAACTCGACGTGCTGAACGTCGATGCCGGCATCGACTACCGCAAGCGCGCGATGGAACAGGTGCAGGCGTATCACACGCCGCTGGGCGCCAAGGCCAACTCGGCGTTGCGCGACGCGTTTGCTGCGGTGGCAGAGGGACCGGATGACTCGCCGGTGCTGCACATTGAACACCGTGAGATTCGTGCCGCGCGCAAGGCAGGTGGGGTGGTGTGGTTCGATTTCGCCACGCTGTGCGGCGGCCCACGCTCGCAGAACGACTACCTGGAAATCGCCTCGCGCTTCCACACCGTCATCCTGGCTGACGTGCCGAAGATGACGCCGCGCATGGCCTCTGAAGCGCGCCGGTTCACGTGGCTGATCGACGTGTTCTACGACCACAAGGTCAAGCTGCTGATGTCGGCCGAAGTGCCGGCAGACGAGCTCTATACCGAAGGCCAGATGGCCAACGAATTCCAGCGCACCGTCTCCCGCATCATCGAAATGCAGTCGCGTGAATACCTCGAGGCGCCGCGCCGCGAGGTCGATACGTCGCTGACCTGACGACTGCTGATCCGCCTAGTGCGATAGCGGCGGGTTGCGGTGCGAAGACGGCGTGGGCGCCGGCCGCAGGCTCGCGCCAAAGAAGTCCTGCGCCATGGGCTCGTTCTTGCGATTGACGTTGCGGAACGCGCCTTCCACCAGCATCGGCGCGATGTTGCTCACATCCGTCTGCGAGGCGATGGTCACATCTTCGGTAAAACCGCGTTCGCATAGTTCGCGGCCCGAAACGGAATCCAGCATCCACGCCTTCATCATTCCCGTCTGGGAGGCTTCGCGGTAGATGGCGCGGGCGGCCAGGGCCTCGGGCGACAGCGCCTGGGGTAGGAAGCCGGCCACCGTCTCCGACAGGTGATGGACGATGGCGCCAGCCGCCAGCCAGTCTTCCAGGGCAGGGCGAAGGCTGCCATCGGCCCAGCGTTCGCCGGATGCCACCACAGCCACGCGGCGACCCAGTCGAGAGGCCGCTTCCGCCACGGCGCGTGCATTGCGCAAGCAGCCAGCAAACGTCGGCGTTGACCCCGTGGCGAGTGCCAGCGTCGCCCCATTCGGCGAGGGCAGGACGAGGCTGCTGCCCATCGGCAATTCACGCAGGGAAGCGGGCGACAGCGTGTAGCCCGGTTGGCTGCGGTTGGTGCCGGCCAGCATGGCGCCCGCGCGGCGGGCAAACGTTTCGGCGCTGCCATCCCGCCACGGATACGGGTAGATACGCGCGCCGCGCGCGACGGCAACGTCCACACAAGTGCAGAAGGACAGCACGTCCACCACGATGACTACGTCGCAATGCGGTGCCAGCGCGGATGCCCCGTGCTCGCCCCATTCGCAGTGAATGTTGTACAGGCTGAATTCGGTTGCCACGGCGCCCTCCTGTTTGCCCAGTGCAGCTATTCACTATAGGCGCCGTATTTTTTTGTGGGGCCGCACCGTGTGTCTAGAGTGCCGTAAAAGGCGCTTATTCCGTTCCATTTTTAGTTGGACACGCTTGATTCGTATCAAGGGGGCCCTGGGGGATGCTGGCTAGCATCACCTCATAATGACGACGACACTCGCCCCCAATCTCCCGACCGCACCGGTTCTCGGTACAAGCTTGCCGACCCAGGCTGGTGGGACGCGCGTGTCGCATGTCACTTGCTACCACTGCGGGTCCGATCTCGACGCGGGCACCGCGCTCCACGGCGAGATTGCCGGCCAGGTCCATGACTTTTGCTGCGCCGGCTGCCAGGCGGTCGCGCAGACCTTGCACGCGTCGGGCATGGGGCACGTCTACGACGGCCCGATCGCCTTCGCCAAACCGATCGATGGCGAGCAGCGTGCGGAAGCCGAAGCCGTGTGGGCGACGTACGACTTGCCCGTCATGCGCGAGCGCTTTGTGCGCCCACGCGATGACGGCTCCGAAGACCTTTCCCTCGCCATCAGCGGCATGCGGTGCGCGGCCTGTGTCTGGCTGATCGAACGGGCGCTGTCGCGTGTGCCTGGCGTGCGCGAAGCCACTGTCAACTACGCCACGGAGCGTGCCCGCATTGTTGGCGATGCGGGCGCCGTGCGCTTGTCCGAGGTGTTTGCCGCCATCGCCAACGTCGGCTATCAGGCTTGGCCAGATCAACCGTCCGCGCGCCGCACCGCCGAAGCACGCGAGCGCCGCAGCCTGCTGATCCGCCTTGGCATCGCCATGCTGGGGATGATGCAGGTGATGATGTACGCGTGGCCGGTGTACCTCTACAGCGGCGAGATTCCGCTGGGCCAGACGCGCCTGATGCAGTGGGCCAGCCTGGTGCTGACGGCCCCCGTGGTGGTCGTGTCTGCTGGGCCGATCTTCCGTAGTGCGTGGCAGCAGCTGCGGCACGCGCATGTCGGCATGGACGTGCCAGTGGCGCTGGGCATTGGTGCAGCATTCGTCGCCAGTGTGATGGCCACGCTGCAAGGCCACGGCGAAACGTATTTCGACTCGGTGACGATGTTCGTCGCCTTTCTGTTGGCGGCGCGCTATCTGGAATTGCGCGCACGGCAGAGTGCGGCCTCTGGCGCGGAAGCGCTGGTGCGCCAGTTGCCTGCGACGTGTCGCCGTCTCGACGCCGATTCCGGCGAGCTGCAGACCATTCCCGTCGCCGCGCTTTCTGTGGGCGATTGCGTGGAGGTGCGCGCCGGCGAGGTGCTTCCCGCAGATGGCGTCATCGAACAAGGCGTGACCGAGATCGATGAATCTCTCCTGTCTGGCGAAAGCGTGCCGCGTGCGCGCAGCGCTGGCGCGGCCGTGTTGGCCGGCAGCTACAACGTGGTCAGCGCCGTGCGTGTGCGCGTGAGCCGTGTGGGTGCGCAGACACGGCTGGCCGCCATCGTCGCGTTGTTGGATCGCGCACTGAACGACAAACCGCGTATGGCTGAACTGGCCGATCGCGTGGCGGGCCGCTTCGTCGCCGTGCTTCTGGGCTGGGCGCTGTTGACGGCGATTGCGTGGTGGTGGATCGACCCGGACCGCATGTTTGCCGTGACGGTGGCGGTGCTGGTGGTGAGCTGCCCGTGCGCGTTGTCATTGGCGACACCTTCCGCGTTGGCCGCCGCCAGTGGCGCACTGGCAAGGCGCGGCGTGCTTGTCACGCGGGGGCATGCCATCGAGAGCCTGGCCGCCGTGACAGACGTGCTGCTAGACAAGACCGGGACGCTCACGGAAGGGCGCCTGCGCCTGCTCAGCATCGAAACGTTCTCCCACGTGGATGCCGAGACCTGCCTGGCGATGGCCTGCGCGATGGAGCAAGCGGAAAACCACCCTATCGCGCAATCGCTGCGCGCTGCCACATCCGAGGCCTTGACGCCACCCGCTATGGGGCCCGCCACCAACGTGCCAGGACAGGGCGTGCAGGCGCACGTGGATGGCCAACCGGTGCGGCTCGGCACGCAGGCGTTTGCCGCCTCGCGCTACGCGGATCAACCGGTCGTTTCTACCCGTTATGGCGGCGAAGCCCCCATGGAAGAGGTCCCGCCGGCAGCGGCATGCACGTCCATCTGGCTCGGCCGCGATGGCGAACCGCTTGCGCGCTTCACCCTGGCCGATACGCCGCGTGCGGATGCGCCGGCTTGCCTGGATGCGCTGCGCGCGCAGGGTCTGCGCTTGCGTCTGGTATCCGGCGATGCCCCCGAGACCGTGCGCTGGTGGGCGAATCGTCTGGGCATCGATTACGCCATCGGCGGTGCCAGCCCGGAAGACAAGCGCGCCTATGTGCGCAAGTTGCAAGCCGAGGGCGCGCGCGTGCTGGCGGTCGGCGACGGGATCAACGATGCGCCGTTGCTGGCGCAGGCGCAGGTGTCCATCGCCATTGGCACTGGGGCGCCGCTGGCCCAGGCCGGCGCCGACGCGATCCTCACCGAGCCGCGTTTGGCGGCCATCAGCGATGCCGTATCGATCGGCCGCCGGACATTGCGCGTGGTGCGCCAGAACCTCGGCTGGGCCTTTGCGTACAACGCCATCAGCATTCCGCTCGCCACGCTGGGGTGGCTGTCGCCTCTGATGGCCGGCGTGGGTATGTCCGTGTCGTCGCTGCTGGTGGCGCTCAATGCGTGGCGCCTGACGCGTGCGAGCTAACGGACGGTTGAGGAGGGGAAATGGAAACACTGTTCTTGCTGATCCCGCTGTCGCTGATGGCGGTGGTCGCCATTGTGGGGGCGCTGTGGTGGGCAGTCGGCTCGGGCCAATACGACGACATGAAGAGCCCGGCTGAATCGATTCTGCTCGACCCGGACACCCCCGCGCGAAGCGCGACACGGCGCGACTGAACTGCAGGACTGAACGACCTACGACCAATGGCTGGGGTGCCTTGATGCACGTCAAGACCCCCAAGTCGTCCGGTTCTTAACATGACCGCATCAAACCAACTACCTTGGGGAGCAAGCATGGAACCATCCAGCGCGTTGCAGCACACCCAGACCTTCAACTACCGGGTTGTCCGCCAGTTCTCGATCATGACGATCGTCTGGGGCATCGTCGGTATGGCGGTCGGTGCGCTGATCGCGGCCCAGTTGATCTGGCCGCAACTGAACTTTGGCGTGCCCTGGCTGACGTACGGCCGGCTGCGTCCGCTGCATACCAACGCCGTCATCTTTGCGTTTGGCGGTAGCGCGCTGTTTGCCACGTCGTACTACATCGTGCAGCGCACGTGCCAGGTGCGCTTGCTCTCTGACACGTTGGCCGCCTTCACGTTCTGGGGTTGGCAGGCGGTGATCGTGGCGGCGGCCATTACGCTGCCGCTGGGCATCACCAGCTCGAAGGAATACGCCGAGCTGGAATGGCCGATCGACATCCTCATCACCGTGGTGTGGGTGGTCTACGCCGTCGTGTTCTTCGGCACGATCATCAAGCGCAAGACCAAGCACATCTACGTGGCCAACTGGTTCTTCGGCGCGTACATCATCACGATTGCGCTGCTGCATATCGTCAACAACGCCGAGCTGCCGGTGTCGCTGTGGAAGTCGTATTCGGCCTACGCCGGCGTGCAGGATGCGATGGTGCAGTGGTGGTACGGCCATAACGCGGTGGGCTTCTTCCTGACTACCAGCTTCCTGGGGATGATGTATTACTTCGTGCCCAAGCAGGCTGAGCGTCCGATCTATTCGTACCGTCTGTCGATCGTCCACTTCTGGGCGCTGAACTTCACCTACATGTGGGCGGGCCCGCACCACCTGCAGTACACCGCGCTGCCCGACTGGGCGCAGTCGCTGGGCATGGTGTTCTCGCTGATTCTGCTGGCGCCGTCGTGGGGCGGCATGATCAACGGGATCATGACCCTCTCGGGTGCCTGGCATAAGCTGCGCACCGATCCGATCCTGAAGTTCCTGGTGGTGGCGCTGTCGTTCTACGGCATGGCGACGTTCGAGGGCTCGATGATGTCCATCAAGACCGTCAACGCGCTGTCGCACTACACAGATTGGACCATCGGCCACGTGCATTCCGGCGCGCTGGGCTGGGTGGCCATGATCACCATCGGTTCGATGTACTACATGATCCCGCGCCTGTTCGGCCAGCAGCGCATGTACAGCACGCGCCTGATCGAGGTGCACTTCTGGGTGGCCACCATCGGCGTGGTGCTCTACATCGCCGCCATGTGGGTTGCCGGCGTCATGCAGGGCCTGATGTGGCGTGCCACCGAAGCCGACGGCACGCTCACCTACAGCTTTGTCGAAGCGGTGAAGGCCACGTACCCGTTCTACCTCATCCGCCTGATGGGTGGCCTGTGCTTCCTCGGCGGCATGCTGCTAATGGCCTACAACGTGTTCAAGACCGTCCAGGGCAACAGGGCGGTGGACGCACCGATCCCTCAACCCGCGCAAGCTCCGCTGGTCGCGGCACAGTGAGGAGACGAACATGAGCAACCAATCCAACAATCGTTTCTTCACGCACGAGACGCTGGAAAAGAACATCGGCCTGCTGATCGTGCTGACGCTCATCGTCGTCAGCATCGCGGGGCTGGTGCAGATCGTGCCGCTGTTCTTCCAGCATTCGACCACCGAGCCGGTCAAGGGGATCGCGCCATATTCGCCGCTACGGCTGGCAGGGCGCGACGTCTACATCCGTGAAGGCTGTGTCGGCTGCCACTCGCAACAGGTGCGCACGCTGCGCGCGGAAACCGAGCGCTATGGCCACTATTCGCTGGCTGGCGAGTCGGTGTTCGATCATCCGTTCCTGTGGGGCTCCAAGCGTACGGGGCCGGATCTGGCGCGCGTTGGCAAGCGTTATTCGGATGACTGGCACCGCATCCACCTGCGTGATCCGCGCGAGGTGGTGCCGGAGTCGAACATGCCGTCGTACGCGTGGCTCGCCAAGACGCCGCTGGACAACAGCGACATCGAAAAGAAGATGCACGTGCTGCGCCAGCTTGGCGTGCCGTACACCGATGCGCAGATTGCCGGCGCACGTGAGCAGCTTGCCGGCAAGACCGAAGAAGACGCCGTAGTCGCCTATCTGCAGGGCCTGGGTGTCGAGCTGCGCAACGTGCGCGAGATGGCCGGTAAGCCCGCCGATGAATCGGCCGCCACCGTTGCCGCCAAGGAGTAAGCCATGGCCATCCTGAGTGGAATTGCGACTGCGGTTTTCCTGGTGCTGTTCGTGGCGATCAGCTGGTGGGCGTTCTCGGCGCATCGACGCGCCGCCAACGAGGAATCGGCCATGCTGCCGTTCCTGCTGCCCGATGAAGCCGAGGTCGCCAGTGGACGCGTTCGTGCGTCGCGCTCGCATCAATAAGGACACAAGATCATGAGCGACTTCATTTCCGAGTTTTGGGGGTATTACATCGCGGCGATTGCTCTGGTGGGCATCGTGTGGTGTATCTGGCTGCTGTTCTCGCAGCGGCGTATCCAGATTCCGCCGGGGCAGAGCGCCGGTGACGATACGGGCCACGTGTGGGACGGCGACCTGCGCGAGTTGAACAACCCGCTGCCGCGCTGGTGGATGTGGATGTTCCTGCTGTCGTGCATCTTCGCCCTGGGGTACCTGGTTCTCTATCCGGGGCTGGGTTCGTACGCCGGCGTGCTGGGCTTCTCAACGCGAGGTGAATTGGCCTCCCAGCGTGCAGAAGCCGATGCGAAGGTGCGCCCGCTTTACGAGCGCTACGCCAACATGGACATCAAGCAGATCGCCGCAGATCCGCAGGCGCACGAGATCGGCCAGCGCCTGTTCCTGAACAACTGCGCGCAATGCCACGGTTCGGACGCGGCAGGCTCCAAGGGCTTTCCCAACCTGACCGACGGCGACTGGCTGTATGGCGGAGATCCGGACACGATCCTTACCACCATCACCAAGGGCCGCCATGGCGTGATGCCGTCGCTGGCAGCGGTGGTGGATGGCAATCAGGCCGTCAACGTTGCCCACTATGTGCGTTCGCTGTCGGGTCTGTCGTCTGACCCGATCAAGGCGTCGCGCGGTGAATCGACGTTCAAGTCAGTCTGCGCGGCCTGCCATATGGCCACCGGCAAGGGCAACCAGGCGTTGGGCGCGCCCAACCTGACCGACCGCGTGTGGCTGTACGGCAGTTCGGAAGCGACCATCGTCGAGACCATTCTCAAGGGCCGTGACAACACCATGCCGGCACACGAGAACCTGCTCTCGCCCGAGAAGATCCGAATGTTGGCGGCCTACGTTTGGGGGCTGTCGAATAGCAATCCGAGTCACACCCAATGAGCGACCAAGAACCAGCCTGGCGCCCCATGACAACCGCTGCCGCTACATCGACCTCGGCGGCGGGTGTTGAAGATGCACCGACCGAGCAGATGCTGTATGAGGTGCGGCGCAAGATTTATCCGCGCGCCGTGACGGGCGCATTCGCGCGCTGGCGGGTCTGGCTGGTGCTGGCCACTCAGCTCGTTTTCTACGGGTTGCCGTGGCTGCAGTGGAATGGGCGCCAGGCGGTGCTGTTCGACCTGGGCGCGCGTAAGTTCTACCTGTTTGGCCTTGTGCTGTGGCCGCAGGACGTGATCTACCTGACGCTGCTGCTCGTGCTGTCGGCGTTGGGTTTATTTTTGTTTACGGCAGTGGCGGGGCGACTCTTCTGCGGCTATGCCTGTCCGCAAACGGTCTACACGGAAATCTTCATGTGGATCGAGCGGCATATTGAAGGCGACCGCTTTGCCCGCATCCGCCTGGACGGTGAGCGCTGGAGCCTGCGCAAGCTGCGCCTGAAAGCAGCCAAGCACTCTGCCTGGGTGCTGATCGCACTGTGGACGGGCTTCTCGTTCGTCGGCTTCTTCACGCCCATCCGCGAGTTGGGCATGGAAGTGTGGACGTTCTCGCTCGGGCCGTGGCAAACCTTTTGGTTGCTGTTCTACGCCTTCGCTACGTGGGGCAACGCTGGCTTCATGCGCGAGCAGGTGTGCCGCTACATGTGCCCGTACGCACGCTTCCAAAGCGTGATGGTCGACCCCGACACCTACGTCGTCACCTACGATACGGAACGCGGCGAGCCGCGCGGCAGCCGTTCACGCAGTGCAGATTTTGAAGCGCAGGGCCTGGGCACGTGCGTGGATTGCAGCATCTGCGTGCAGGTCTGCCCGACCGGCATCGACATCCGCCAGGGGCTGCAGTACGAGTGCATCGGCTGCGGCGCCTGTATCGACGCGTGCGATCAGGTGATGGACAAGATGCGCTACCCGCACGGCCTGATCCGCTACACCTCAGAGCGTGCGATGCACGAGCGCCTGACGCCGAAGCAAGCCCGCCGGCACCTGCTGCGTCCGCGTGTGCTGATCTACACGACGATCATGCTGGTGCTCATCGCCGGTTTCGTAACGGCACTGGCCATGCGCAAGCCGCTCAAGGTGGATGTGATTCGCGATCGCGGTGCCCTCGCGCGCGAAGTGGATGGCGACAAGATCGAAAACGTCTACCGCCTGCAACTGATGAATGCGTCCGAGCGTCCCGTGCGCGTAACGGTTACGGCAGAAGGCCTGCCGGCGCTGCAAGTGCTCGGTGGCAGCGGTGAATCGACCACGCTTGAACTGGCGCCCGCAGCCAATCGGTTGCTGCCTGTGCTCGTGCGCCGTCCTGCCGATGACATACCGGCCGGCTCGCACAAGATCCGTTTCGTCATCCAGGCAGATAGCGATAGCGACAGCCTTGTGTTGCGCGAACCGTCCAGCTTCATCGTGCCGCGCTAACGCGGTCTTCAGCGACATCCCCAACAGGAGGCACAGATGCACGCAACGCAAACTTCCGCCCAAGCCCGACCGTGGTGGCGTGAGCCCTGGCCGTGGCTGCTGATGGCCGGCCCCTTCGTTGCCATGCTTGGCTGCGGCGTCACCATCTGGCTGGCTGTGTCCCATCCCGACCCGGTCATCCAGGACAACGTTGTGCGACGGGGCTTGGTGATCGAAAAGAGCGCCACCGCATCGCCCGCGCATGCAGTCGATTCGGCCCACGCGGAGGTCCGATGAAACGCCGCATCCTGATGTGGATCTTGTGGCCGGCGTTCTTGTGTGCCGCGCTGGCCGAGCTGGTCGTCTTTGCGGTGGTTGACCCCGCAGACCTGCGCTTTTTCGGCGAGCAGATCACCGTGTCGGCCGAGGCGGTCTACACGGTGTCGTTCTTTGTGTTCTGGCTGTTGTGCGGCTTGTCGAGCGCGCTCACGTTGTACGTGTCGCCGGGCATTGGCAAGCTTGAAGCGCATGAACATCCGCTCATCTGAGCGGATGCCGAAAGCAGATTCAGCTGGCCTGACCGCTCATCACTTGGCGCAGGCCGGCCATGTCGATCAGCTTGACGTGGCGCTGGCGGATCTGGATCAGGCCCGCCTCGGCAAAGCGCGAGAACAGGCGGCTCACGGTTTCCAGCTTCAGGCCCAGATAGCTGCCGAGTTCTTCACGGCTCATGCGCAGCACAAACTCGGTCGACGAGTACCCGCGCTGCGCCGAACGCTTGGACAGGTTCAGCAGAAACGCGGCCAGGCGTTCCTCGGCGCGCATCGAACCGAGCGTCAGCAGCATCTGGTGGTCCTGCGAAATCTCCTTGCTCATGATCCGCAGAAACTGATGCTGCAGCGACGGCAGCCGACGCGAAAGCTGCTGCAACTCGTCATAGCGCACCACGCAGACTTCGGTGTCTTCCAGCGCCGTGGCATCCGACACATGCCGCATATCGCCAATGCCATCCAAGCCGACAATCTCGCCCGGCAGGTGAAAACCGGTGATCTGGTGGCGGCCGTCTTCCAGCGTCAGATGTGTTTTGAGTGTGCCAAACCGAATGCCATACACGCCCTCGAGCGGATCGCCCAGCGCATACAGCGTTTGTCCTTTCTTGATGCGGATGCGCTCGGTAACCAACTCGTCCATTTTGCGCACGTCATCCGAATTCATGCCCACCGGCAGGCAGATTTGCCCGAGTACGCAGGTAGAGCAACGCGAGGCTTGGTCGGAGAGCGCGATTCGTGTGAGCACGGGTGGGGGCGAGTGAATTTCGAGGAAGTGAAATGAGAAATTCTTATGGTGCAACTGGGCCGTATTATAGCGACGACCTTGTCACTATCGGACGTTTCCGATGGCGTGAATCGCGGGAAATTCATTTGATTCCCGCGCGTAAAACCATAACTTTGGTCCATATCAAAAGAGCATCAAAAAGATGAGTGCGGCTGCGCTGTTGAGCGTTTTCCTGATCGCGCTGCTTGGGGGTGTGCATTGCTTGGCGATGTGCAGTGGCATTGCGCTTGCCGCGGAGCGCGGGGCAGCGCCGGTGCGCATGGTGTCGCGCCGCCGGTTGTGGTTTGAGCAGGTGGTCATGCACGCCGGGCGGCTGACCACGTATGCGTTGCTCGGGGCGGCCATGGGCGCGCTGGGGGCCACGGTCTGGCGTCAGCAGTGGCTGCCAATCCAGCGCGGACTGTTTGCGCTGGCCAGCGCGTTGTTGCTGGCATATGGGCTTTTGTTGCTCATGCGCACAACAGGAGATGCTTGGCGCGCACCGGCGGTGGAGCGGGTGCTTGGTCGCTTGACGGGCGGTTTGTCGGGCTTGGCCGCACGGTTAGGCGGTGGCTTGGGGGCGCAACCTCCGCTGGTTCGCCGCTACGTCATCGGGCTGGCCTGGGGGTTCGTGCCGTGCGGCATGGTGTATGGCGCGCTTGCCGTCGCGTTGTTGGCGGGCAACGCAGCCTCCGGCGCGGTGGTGATGCTGGCTTTTGGTGCGGGCACGCTACCGAACCTTCTGATGATGTCGGGGCTCGCCGGCTGGCTGCGCGGATTGTCCCGCCTGCGATGGGCGCGGGGCGCAGCGGGCGCCACCATTGCCGCATTCGGTATCTGGGGGTTGGTCTGCGCCGCCTGGCTGCCAGAGATGCTCAACGCACATGGCTTCTGTCTGGTGCTGTAGCCGTTTGAAGCGCCGGAGATGGTGATCCCGCCCGGGGCGGCAGTTCAAACATCTTCCCGGTTGCGGCGCCGCCAGAAATTGCCCTACAATCGACGACAATTCGACTCGCCCTCCGCGCAAATTAACAATCCCAAGCGCGGCACCAGGCGACGCCATCCAGCGGCAATGCCGCCCTGGACCGTCGATTCGGGCAGGTGGCCAGTCTCTTCGGCAGCCGCCCGGTGCAGTATCCGTCCCCATGGCGGCGGAAGAAATTGCCCTAGTGGTGCCAGACTGGCACCGGATCAACTCGCTCCTCCGGCCCTTTTTTTGCGGGCACAGCCACTGCGTTACGGTGCATGGCCCAATTGGATCAATTGGCCATCGCGCGCCGGGCCCGGGCGGGCAACAGCATTCTGAAATGCCGCGTGCGTCGCGGCGGAACGACAAACCTCAAGCGTGACGGCGACCTGCCGCGCGCGAGCAATGACGAACCGTTCAACCTAATGAATACCCAAGAGGCGAAAATCGTCCTCGAGACCGCGCTGATCTGCGCGCAAGACCCATTGCGAGTCAATGACTTGCGCAAGCTGTTCGACGAAGATGTTTCCGCAGATACCATCCGCGTGTTGCTCGAAGAGCTGCGCCAGGATTGGCTCAATCGCGGCGTCGAGCTGGTCGCGCTGGCTTCGGGCTGGCGCCTGCAGAGCCGCCCAGAGATGCGTGTGTATCTTGATCGCCTGCATCCGGAAAAGCCGCCCAAGTACTCGCGCGCCGTGATGGAAACGCTGGCAATCATCGCGTACCGGCAGCCGGTCACGCGTGGCGATATCGAAGATATTCGCGGCGTGACCGTCAACACGCAGGTCATCAAGCAGATTGAGGACCGCGGCTGGATCGAGGTGATCGGTCATCGCGACGTGCCTGGTCGCCCCGCGCTGTACGCGACCACCAAGCAGTTTCTGGATGATCTCGGACTGCGCTCGCTGGATGAGCTGCCGCCGCTGGAGGATGCCCGCGCCCAGGCGCAGGCCAGCCTGCTGGAGCAGGGCGCTATCGAGTTCGAGGGTGGCGCCATTGCGGTGGCAGAACTGACCGAGTTGGTCAACGAAGCCCCCGATAACGGCGTACCGGAAGCCGATGGGAATGCCGATGCGCCGATTGAGGCATCGAGCGAGTCTCCCGTTGCTGACGGCGAACCTGCTGCGGAGGCCGAATCGCCCCTTGCCAGCGCGCTGAAGGGCGAATCGGAAGACGAGCACAAGACCATGGCCGAGCCATCTTCGGCTACATCGAACGAACATTCGTAATGCCATGCCAGCCGTAGAGTCGGCACGTGGCCTGATCCCTTAGATTTTTTAAAGACGTTGTGAGTACCCAGCCAGATTCCATGGATACACGTATGCCGGCCGATGCCGACGCTCAGCCGCCACGACAAGAGGGCGGTGACGGGACCGAGTCCGCGCCGCGCCGTAAAGGACTGCGCCGCGGTCTGCGCAACCTTGTGGCCTCGCGCCGCCAGCCGCAAGAGGGTCGCCCAGAAGGCGAGTCCGGCGATGCCGCAGGCACGGAGGCCGGCCAACCTGCGCAAGCCCGCAAGAGCCGTGCGCCACGGGCGCGCAAGCCAAAGGACGTCGCTGGCGAGCCTGTAGTTGTGGCTGAAGGCGCCGCCCCAGCGGAGCAGGCACCGGCAGAGGGCCAGGGTGAGCGACGTGGCCCGCGCGGCCGCTTCGGCAAGAACCGTCGTCGCCAAGGCGAAGGGCAGCCGGCTGCGGAGCGCACTGAGCGTACTGACGGCGCCACTGGTGGCAAGCAAGCCGGTGGCCGCGGCAAGGGTCAGAACCGCAACGGCAAGCCGCAAGGCAAGGCTGGCAGCCCGAGCCAGAATCGTGGCGGCAAGGGTCCGAAGGGTGGCAAGGGGTCGGAAGACGTCTTCCAGTATGTGATTTCCGGCGCGTACGACGCCGAAGTCGATGCTGGCGGCGCGCCGCAGTCCAGCAAGGTGCGCGAACTGACCGCCGAGGACGATGCGCCCAAGCTGCACAAGATCCTCGCTGACGCCGGCCTCGGCTCGCGCCGCGACATGGAAGACCTGATCCTGCAAGGTCGCGTCTCCGTGAATGGGTTGCCGGCGCACATCGGTCAACGCATTCTCGCCACCGACCAGGTGCGCGTGAACGGCAAGCTGATTCAGCGCAAGCTGCCCAATAAGCCGCCGCGCGTGCTGCTGTATCACAAGCCGGCCGGCGAAATCGTCAGCCAGTCCGATCCGGATGGCCGTCCGACCGTGTTCGACGCGCTGCCGCGCATGAAGACCGGGAAGTGGGTCGCCGTCGGCCGCCTGGACTTCAATACCGAAGGTCTGTTGATCTTCACGACGTCTGGCGACATCGCGAATCGCTTTATGCATCCGCGTTATGGCGTTGAGCGCGAATACGCGGTGCGCACGCTGGGCGAACTGCCTGAAACGGACCGTCAGAAGCTGCTGCACGGCATCCAGCTCCAGGATGGCGAAGCCAATTTCCTGCGTTGCGCCGACGGCGGTGGTGAGGGCGTCAATCACTGGTACCACGTTGCGCTCACGGAAGGCCGCAATCGCGAAGTGCGTCGCATGTTCGAAGCGGTCAACTTGACCGTGTCGCGCCTGATCCGGACGCGTTATGGCAGTTTTGTGCTGCCGCGCGGCCTCAAGCGTGGGCGCTGGCAAGAGGTCTCGCCCGAAGATGTGCGCACGCTGATGGGCACGCTGGGCATGAAGGTCCCGACCGCCAGCTCGGGTGAGAAGAGTCGCCAGGGTGATCGTCGTCGCCAGCCGGCGCCGGTGCTGATGGGGCCGATGTCGTCGGGCTTTACCGGCGAAGCGAACTTCCAATCACGCGGCATGGGCATTGAGAATGGCAACCGCGCTCAGCCTGCGCAACGCCGTCAGTCGACCCCGCGCCAGCCGGATCCGATGCAGACGTCCATGGGCTACATCAACGTGGGCGGCCCAACGACGCTGACTGCGCGTACCCGGATGGGCGCGCGCCCGGACGGGCGTGGTGGCTCTGGTGGTGTTGGCGGAGGCATGCGTGATGGCAATCGCACACCCGGCGGCAAACGCCCCGGTGGCAAGAGCGGTGGCGGCATGCCGAACGGCAACAAGGCGCCGCGCGGTGGCGGGAAGCGCGGCGGCAAGCGCTGAGCATTGTGGGTGCAATCCGCCGCACAGCGGATTCTGCGATCTCTCGGGGCAGACTTTGCGTTTTGCCCCGAGACGGATTACAATGTGAGTCTAATCAAAAGTCATCCTGCAGAAGATGGGCGAATGATATGGGCGTTGCGCCCATTTTTTTTTGCTTCAGCAGGTTGGCCAGACCGGGAAATTCTTCAGGAAAAACGTGCATCTGACTGATCTGATTGAGAAAACCCTCACCGCCATGGGTTACGAGCTGGTGGAAGTGGAACGCGCGCCGGCTGGATTGCTGCGCGTATATATCGATCAGGCGGAAAACGGTATCGTCATTGAAGACTGCGAAAAAGTGAGTCATCAGCTCACGCGCGTGTTCGAGGTTGAAAACGTCAACTACGAGCGGCTGGAAGTGTCGTCACCGGGGCTGGATCGCCCGCTGCGCACGCTGGTCGATTTCACGCGCTTCGCCGGCCTTGAGGCTAAGGTGACGCTGCGTCTGCCGGTGGGCGGACAGAAGAATTTCACGGGGATCATTCAGGCTCCGACGGGGGAGCCGGGTCAGGAACGGATCGGCCTCGAATTCGAGGGCAAGGATGGCCCGGCACTGCTGGAATTCACGCTGGCGGAGTTGGACCGCGCCCGGCTGGTGCCCGTGCTGGACTTCAAAGGAAATCGAAACAAAGGGAACAAGCAATGAGCCGCGAAGTTCTGTTGCTCGTCGATGCGCTTGCGCGCGAAAAAAACGTCGACAAGGATGTGGTGTTCGGGGCGCTGGAGGCCGCATTGGCTTCGGCGACCAAGAAGCGCTTTGAAGAAGACGTGGATGTGCGCGTGGCGATCGACCGCGAGTCGGGCGAACACGAAACCTTCCGTCGCTGGCTCGTCGTTCCCGACGATGCAGGCCTGCAGGAGCCGGACAAGCAGATTCTGCTGTTCGAAGCCAAGGAGCAGGATCCTGACATCGACGTCGACGATTTTGTCGAAGAGCAGATTGAGTCGGTCGAATTTGGCCGCATCGGCGCGCAAGCCGCCAAGCAGGTGATCCTGCAGCGTATCCGCGATGCCGAGCGCGAGCAGATCCTCAACGATTACCTGGATCGTGGCGAAAAGGTCATGACCGGTACGATCAAGCGTGCCGACAAGAAGGGCCTGATCGTTGAGACCGGCCGCGTGGAAGCGCTGCTGGCTCGCGACCAGATGATCCCGAAGGAAAACCTGCGCACGGGCGATCGCGTCCGCGCGTACATCCTGAATGTCGACCGCACCGCACGTGGCCCGCAGATCGAACTGTCGCGCACCTGCCCGGACTTCCTGATCAAGCTCTTCGAGAACGAAGTGCCGGAAATGGAACAGGGCCTGCTGGAGATCAAGGCAGCCGCGCGTGACCCGGGCGTGCGTGCGAAAATCGCAGTCGTTGCGCACGACAAGCGGATCGATCCGATCGGTACCTGCGTTGGCGTGCGCGGCACGCGTGTGACGGCGGTGCGCAATGAAGTCGGCGGCGAGGCTGTGGACATCGTGCTGTGGTCGGAAGACCCGGCGCAGTTCGTGATCGGCGCGCTGGCGCCGGCGCAAGTCCAGTCCATCGTCGTGGACGAAGAAAAGCACAGCATGGACGTGGTGGTCGACGAGGAAAACCTCGCCGTGGCCATCGGCCGTAGCGGCCAGAACGTGCGTCTGGCATCGGAGCTGACCGGCTGGCAGATCAACATCATGACGCCGGCGGAATCTGCGCAGAAGCAGGCTGAAGAAAGCTCCGTGGTTCGCCAGCTGTTCATGGCGAAGCTGGATGTGGACGAAGAGGTTGCCGACATCCTGATCGAAGAGGGCTTCAGCTCGCTCGAAGAAGTGGCCTACGTGCCGCTGCAGGAAATGCTGGAAATCGAAGCGTTCGACGAAGACACCGTCAACGAGCTGCGCAACCGCGCCCGTGACGTGCTGTTGACGATGGAGCTGGCGAAGGAAGAAAAGGTCGAGAAGGTGTCGCAAGACCTGCGCGACCTCGAGGGGCTGACCCCGGAGCTGATCGGCAAGCTGGCCGAGGGGAACATCCAGACGCGCGACGACTTGGCCGAGCTGGCCGTGGACGAACTGGTCGAAATGACCGGCGTCGACGAAGAACAAGCCAAGGCGCTGATCATGAAGGCGCGTGAACACTGGTTTTCGTGACGTTGCGACCGAGCGTTGATCGTTTTTCGCAATCTCACTTAAAACCAAGCATCGAAAGGGTTTGAATGGCAAGCACAACAGTTGCCCAACTCGCTGGCGAATTGAACCGTAGTGCTTCGGCGCTGCTGGAACAGTTGCAGGCCGCGGGCGTGCAAAAGGCGACGCCGGAAGACGTCATCACCGAATCGGACAAGACCCGTCTGCTCGACTATCTCAAGCGAGCACACGGCAGCGCCGAGGATGGCGCGCGCAAGAAAATCACGATCACCAAGCGCGAAACCAGTGAGATCCGCCAGGCGGATGCCACCGGCAAGACACGCACGGTGCAAGTGGAAGTCAAGAAGAAGCGCGTGCTGGTCAAGCGTGACGAGCCGAGCGCAGCACCGGCAGAAGCTGAAGCTGAACCGGCTGCTCCGGTGATCGACGCCGAGGAAGTTGCACGTCGCGAGGAAGAACAGCGTCGCCAGGCCGAATTGCTGGCCCGCCAGGAAGCCGAGCTGAAGGCGCGCCAGGAAGCGATGGAGCGCGAGGAAGCCGAGCGCCGCGCCCGCCAGGAAGCCGCCGAAGCCGAGCAGAAGCGCCAGGCTGAACTCGCTGCCAAGAAGGCGGAAGAGGAAGCCGTGGCTGCTCGCGCTGCGGCTGAAGCGTCGGACGAAGCCCCGCGCCGCAAGGCAGAAGAAGACGCCGCACGTCTGGCAACCGAGCGCGAAGCCGCGCAGAAGGCTGCGGACGAAGCCCGCGTTGCCGCCGACAAGATCAAGGCCGAGGAAGATGCCGCGCGCAAGCGCCGCGAAGCAGCCGAAGCCGAAGCCCGCGCCATCCGCGAAATGATGAGCGCACCGGCTCGCGTGCTGAAGACGCCCGCTGAGCGCAAGGCCGAAGAAGTCAAGAAGGCCGAGCAAATGGGCACGCTGCACAAGCCGGTCAAGCCGGCTGGCGAAGCACGCCCCGCTGCGGCTGCCAAGAAGCCCGCTGCACCGGCACCCGCTACTGCTGCACCGAGCTCGCCGTCCGGCGACAAGAAGGGCGGTCGTGGCAAGTCGGGCTGGCAAGACGATAACCGTAGCGGTAAGCGTGGCGGTCTGAAGACCCGTGGCGACACCGGTGGCGGTGCCGACGGCTGGCGTTCGGGCTCCAAGGGCGGCCGCAACCGTCATGGCGACGACAATCGCAATGCCTTCCAGGCACCCACCGAGCCGGTCGTGCGTGAAGTGCACATCCCGGAAACCATCTCTGTGGCCGATTTGGCGCACAAGATGTCGGTCAAGGCCGCCGAGGTCATCAAGCAGATGATGAAGCTCGGCCAGATGGTCACGATCAACCAGGTGCTGGACCAGGAGACCGCGATGATCGTGGTCGAGGAAATGGGCCACCAGGCGGTCGCCGCCAAGCTGGACGATCCGGAAGCGCTGCTGGTTGAGGGCGTGCAGGAACAGACCAACGCCGAAGCCGAAACCCGTCCGCCGGTCGTGACGGTGATGGGCCACGTCGACCACGGTAAGACCTCGCTGCTGGACTACATCCGCCGCGCCAAGGTTGCGGCGGGCGAAGCCGGTGGTATTACGCAGCATATCGGCGCGTATCACGTCGAAACCGATCGCGGCGTCATCACCTTCCTGGACACCCCGGGTCACGAGGCCTTCACGGCCATGCGTGCGCGCGGTGCCAAGGCGACCGACATCGTGATTCTGGTGGTAGCGGCCGACGACGGCGTCATGCCGCAGACGAAGGAAGCCATCGCCCACGCAAAGGCGGCTGGCGTGCCTATCGTCGTGGCGATCACTAAGGTCGACAAGCCCGAAGCCAACCCGGACCGCGTCAAGCAGGAACTGGTGGCTGAAAGCGTGATTCCGGAAGAGTACGGCGGTGACGTACCGTTCGTGCCGGTGTCGGCCAAGACCGGCGCAGGCATCGACAGCCTGCTGGAAAACGTGCTGCTGCAAGCCGAAGTGCTGGAACTGAAGGCACCGGTGGATGCGCCGGCCAAGGGTCTGGTGGTGGAGGCGCAGCTGGACAAGGGCAAGGGCCCGATTGCGACGGTGCTGGTGCAGAGCGGTACGCTCAAGCGCGGCGACGTGGTGCTCGCGGGCACGGCCTACGGCCGCGTGCGCGCCATGCTGGACGAAAACGGCAAGCCGGCGAAGGAAGCTGGTCCGTCGATCCCGGTGGAAATCCAGGGTCTGTCGGAAGTGCCGGGCGCTGGTGAAGAAGTGCTGGTGCTGCCGGATGAGCGCAAGGCGCGTGAAATTGCGCTGTTCCGCCAAGGCAAGTTCCGCGATGTGAAGCTGGCACGCCAGCAGGCTGCCAAGCTGGAAAACATGCTGGAGCAGATGAGCGAAGGCGACGTGAAGTCGCTGCCGCTGATCATCAAGGCCGACGTGCAGGGCTCGCAGGAAGCGCTGGTGCATTCGCTCAAGAAGCTGTCGACCGACGAAGTGCGTGTGCAGGTTGTGCACGCCGCCGTGGGTGGTATCACCGAGTCGGACGTCAACCTGGCAACCGCGTCGAAGGCCGTCATCATCGGCTTCAACACGCGGGCCGATGCTGGTGCGCGCAAGCTGGCCGAGAACCACGGCATCGACATCCGCTACTACAACATCATCTATGACGCTGTGGATGAGGTGAAGGCGGCGATGTCGGGCATGCTGTCGCCAGAGAAGAAGGAAGAAACCACGGGCCTCGTCGAGGTGCGTCAGGTCTTCCACGTGCCGAAGGTGGGTGCGGTGGCCGGTTGTATGGTGTTGGACGGCTTCGTCAAGCGCAACTCGCTGGTGCGGGTGCTGCGTGCGAACGTGGTCATCTTCTCGGGCGAGCTCGATTCGCTCAAGCGCTTCAAGGACGATGTGAAGGAAGTGAAGCAAGGCTTTGAGTGTGGCCTGTCGATCAAGAACTTCAACGACGTTCAGGAAGGCGATCAACTCGAGATCTACGAGATCACCGAGGTGGCGCGTACGCTGTAATGCGGTAGCCGGACGCTACGGTGTCCGGCTCGATTTTGCGACGGTGGCCCGGGCGCGTCCCGCGCCACCGTTTTGTCTTTTTGGGGCCGCCAGCGCGTGCTGGGTTGCCCATGTGAGGAACACACTATGCCGAAGAAATCGGGATCGGCCTCGGGCCGTAACGTGCGCATTGCTGACCAGATCCAGCGCGATCTGGCCGAGCTGATCCAGCGCGAAATCAAGAACCCGGCGATGGGCCTGGTGACGCTGCAGTCCGTCACGCTCACGCCGGACTACGCACACGCCAAGGTCTATTTCACGGTGCTGGGCGCTGAGCCCGAAGCTGCGGCGGCCATCCTGAACGAGAAGGCGGGCTACCTGCATTCGTTGCTGTTCAAGCGCCTGCACATCCACACGGTGCCGACACTGCATTTCCACTTTGATGGTTCGGTGGAGCGCGGTATCGAGATGTCGCGCCTGATCGACGAAGCCAACGCCACGCGCGCCAAAGACGACTGACGATGTCTGAGCAACACACGCCCAAGCCGGTGAAGCCGCCGCGCCGCGATGTGCACGGTGTGCTCCTGCTGGACAAGCCGATCGGCTGGTCGAGCAACGATGCGCTGATCCGCGCCAAGCGCCTGCTGTGGGCGAAGAAGGCTGGGCATACCGGTACGCTCGATCCGCTCGCCACCGGCTTGCTGCCGCTGTGCTTCGGCGAGGCGACGAAGTTTTCGCAGGATTTGCTCGACGCGGACAAGACCTACGAGACCGTCGTGCGCCTTGGTATCAAGACGAGTACTGCGGATGCGGAAGGCGAGGTGCTGAGTGAGCGCCCGGTATCCGTCACGCCGGAGCAACTGCAGGCCAGCATCGCGCGCTTTGTCGGCGAGATCGACCAAGTGCCGCCGATGCACTCTGCGCTGAAGAAGGACGGCAAGCCGCTGTACGAGTACGCGCGCGCCGGCCAGACGGTGGAGCGCGCCGCGCGCCGTGTGACGATCCACGCCATCGATGTGCTCGCGACTGATCTGGAGACTGCGGAGCCGACGGTCACGTTACGTGTGTCGTGCAGCAAGGGCACTTACATCCGCACGTTGGGCGAAGACATTGGTGAAGCGTTGGGCTGTGGTGCGCATCTGGTTGCGCTGCGCCGGACGCAAGTCGGCAACTTGACACTGGAAGGCGCGGTGACACTCGAAGCGCTGGACGCGGCCGCCGAGGATGCGCGTGCCGCATTGCTAGCGCCGGTCGATGCGCTGCTGCAGACGCTGCCGCGCGTGGAGTTGAATGCGGAAGAGAGCCGCCGCTTTTTGCATGGTCAGCGCTTGCCGTTGCGATTGGCGTTGCCGAATGCGGATCAGGTGCGCGTGTATGGCGTGCGGGATGCGGACTCGGCATCGTTGCTGGGCGTGGCAGCCTGGCAGGGCGGGGTGCTGCGACCAGAACGGCTTGTGCATCTTTAAGCTCGTCTGCGACTGCTGCGACCAACAAAAATGCCACGCGTGATTGCGTGGCATTTTTGTTTGCGCGATAGGGCTTCAGTCAGTGCGCACCGGCCGCCGCATCAGCACCGCCGCCCCCCGACTTCGCCGGCTTCGTCAGCCAGATGAACCCGATCAGCACGATGAACAGCACCGCCGAAATCCAGAAGATATCGTTGGCGCCCATCATCGCGGCTTGCTGCGAGATGATGCGCTCGATCGTGTCATTGGCTTGCAGGTTGGGCATGCCCAGTTGGGTGTATTGGTTGATCGAGGACGTGTATGCCGGGTTGTACGGGTTGGCGTGCTCGACGAGTTGCGCGTGGTGCAGGGCCGAGCGGTTATCCCACACCGTGGTCGAGATCGACGCGCCGATGCCGCCGAACATAATCCGCACGAAGTTCGACAGGCCCGACGCCGCCGGAATCCGCTCGGGCGGCAGGCCCGACAGGATGATCGACGTAAGCGGGATGAAGAACATCGCCATGGCCGCACCCTGGATGAGCGTCGGGATCATCAGCGTCCGGGTGTCGACTTGCACCGTGAAGTGCGAGCGCATCCAGAACACCAGGGCGAAGGTGACGAATGCAGCCGTGGCTACCCAGCGCGCGTCCATCTTCGGCAGGTTCTTGCCGATCACGGGCGACAGAAGAATGGCGAATATACCCACTGGCGCCAGGATCAGGCCAGCGTCCGTGGCGGTGTAGCCCACGATGGTCTGCAGCCACAGCGGCAGAATCACGAGGTTGCCGAAGAACAGCCCGTATGCCACCGAGATGGCGACCACGCCTGCGCTGAAGTTGCGTCCCTTGAACAGCGTCAGGTCCACCACCGGGTGGTCTTCGGTCAGCTCCCACACCAGGAAGAAGGCGAAGCCCACGACCGCAACCACCGTCAGCACGACGATCTCGGTGGAGTTGAACCAGTCGAGTTCCTTGCCGCGATCCAGCATCAACTGCAGCGAGCCGACCCAGATGACGAGCAGCGCCAAGCCGATCTTATCGATCGGTAGCGCGCGCGTTGGCGACTCACGATCCTTGTAGATGACCCACGTCGCATACGCGGCCCCGATCCCCACTGGGATGTTGATGTAGAAGATCCACGGCCAGGTCATGTTGTCCGAGATCCAGCCACCGAGAATCGGCCCCATGACGGGCGCGACCAGCGTGGTCATGCCCCAGAGCGCGAGCGCCATGGAACTCTTGGCCGGCGGATAGGTGGACAGCAGCAACGCCTGCGACAACGGAATCATCGGGCCGGCCACCGCACCCTGGATGATCCGCGCGGTAATCAGCATGCCCATGTTGGGCGCCAGACCGCAGGCCCACGATGCCAGCACAAACAGGAGGATCGACGTGACGAACAGGCGCACCTGCCCGAAACGCTGCGTCAGCCACCCCGTGAGCGGCACCGAGATGGCGTTGGCCACCGCAAACGAGGTGATGACCCACGTGCCCTGGTTCGGTGCCACGCCCAGGTCGCCCGAGATGGCCGGGATCGACACGTTGGCAATGGACGAATCCAGCACGTTCATAAACGTCGCCAGCGACAAGGCCACCGTACCGATCGCCAGTTTGGCGCCGGTCAGGGGCTGTAGCGGCTTGGGCGCGGCAGTTGCCATGCGTCAGACCTTGGGTGCGGGTTGCGAAGCGCGCGAGGCGGCCGCGGCCGCGGCCGGTGCCGGTGCCGGTGCCGTGGCACCACCACGGCCGGCGTTGGCCGCGATGATGCTGGCGATGACCTGATCGGCGTCCTTGCCGGCTTGGTCGTACACCGTCGTTTGCAGCGGCGAAGCAGTCGGTGCGGTGGCCAGGCTCTGGCCGCCTTCGTCGTGGATATCGACCTTGGCTTCCATCGACAGGCCCACGCGCAGCGGGTGGTCCTTCAGCTCCTTCGGGTCGAGCGACACGCGCACCGGCAGGCGTTGCACCACCTTGATCCAGTTGCCCGTCGCGTTCTGTGCCGGTAGCAGCGAGAACGCCGAGCCCGTGCCGGCCGAGAAGCCGACCACCTTGCCGTGGTATGTCACGCTGCTGCCGTACACATCGGCCACCAGTTCAACCGGCTGGCCCACGCGCATGTGGCGCACCTGCACTTCCTTGAAGTTGGCGTCCACCCAGAGTTGATCCAGCGGCACGATGGCCATCAGCGGCGTGCCCGGGGCGACGCGCTGGCCGACCTGCACCGAACGCTTGGCCACATAGCCCGTCACCGAAGCCGGCAGGCTCGTCCGCGCGTAGGCGAGGTAGGCCTCGCGCACCTTGGCGGCGGCCTGCAGCACGTTCGGGTGACGCTCCAGCGTGGTCTGCTCGGTCAGCACGCGGTTGCCTTGCAGTTGTTCCTTGGCGGCTTCCAGTGCGGATTGCGCGGCCTGCACGGCGTTTTGCGCGTGCGAGATTTCTTCTTGCGATACCGCACCCGTGCCGGCGATCTGCTTGCGGCGGGCGAGGTCGTCCTTTGCCTTGGCGAGATCGCTTTCACGCATGGCGAGCGTGGCGGTGTATGCGCTGGTGTTCGAGTACAGCGTGCGCACCTGGCGCACGGTCTGGGCGAGCGCGGCTTCGGCTTGTTCCAGTGCGACACGCGCATCGGCGCGGTCCAGTTCGATCACGGGCTGGCCGGAGGTGACGAGCTGCGTGTCGTCCGCGCGGATGGCCACCACGGTGCCGGCCACTTGCGGCGTCACCTGGACCACGTTGCCTTGCACGTACGCGTCGTCGGTCGACTCGAACCAGCGGCCGTACAGGCCCCAGTAGAGGCCATAGCCGACGCCGGCGACCACCAGTGCGGCGGCCAGCGTGGTCAGCATGCGCTTGCGCTTTCCGTTGCCATTGCCGTTCGGGGCGGCCGCGGGTGTCGCGGCTGCGGGTCCAGCTCCTGGGGCTGCGGACGGGGCGGCTTGGGGCTTGTTGTCACTCATGATGTTGGCTCGAAAGAATGCGTTGGAACGGTCAGTTCAGTTCAATTCAGGTCCGGATCAGCTATGCGATGCCGTGGTCTCGGGCTTGGCGCCAGGCAGGTCCTCAGCGGTGTAGCCACCGCCGAGCGCCTTGATCAGCGCCATCTGCGCGTCCAGGCGGCGGGCCTGCAGATCGGTGGCCAGCTTGCGTTGCTGCAGCACGGTCGTCTCGGCATTCAGCACGACGAGTTGCGTGCCGAGGCCAGCGCCGTAGCGCGTGCGCGCCAGGCTGTAGGCGCGCTCGGCTTCGCTTAGTGCGGTGCGCTGGATGGTGATCTGCGAATCGATGCTGCGTAGCGCGGTGATCTGGTCCGCGGTGTCGTGCAGGGCTTCGTTCAGCGTTTGGTTGTAGCTGGCGACGGCCGCGTCGTAGTTGGCGTACTTGCCGCGCAGGTTGGCGCGCAGCTTGCCGCCCTGGAAGATTGGCAGCTTGAGCGCCGGGCCGATACCGAGCTGACGCGATGCGCCAAGTAGCAGGTTTTCCGGCGCGATCGACGCCAGCCCCAGGAACGCCGTCAGGCTGATGTCCGGCAGGAACTCTGCTTTCGCGACGTCGATGTCCTTCGACGCGGCTTCGACACGCCAGCGCGCGGCCACGAGGTCGGGGCGACGGCCGATCAGGTCGATGGTCAAGTTGTCCGGCAGCTTGGGGGTGCCTTGTGCCAGCAGCGTCGGGCGCGTAATGGCGAGGCCGCGATCCGGGCCCTTGCCAAGTAGCGCAGCCAGCTGGTTGCGGGTCAGTGCGATCTGCTCCTCGACTTGTTCCAGCTCGGTCTGTGCGGCGGCCACATTGGCGCGCGCCTGCGTGGTTTCGACTTGCGTATCCAGCCCGGCGCGCACGCGCTGGCCGGCCAGCGAGGTCAGGTCCTTGCGTTGCGCGATGCTGCGTTCGTCCACGTCACGTTGCGCATACAGCGCAGCCAGCTTGGCGTAGGTGCGCGCCACCGTGGTCGACAGCATCAGACGCGAGGCCTGGCTCTCGGCTTCCATGGCCTTGTCGTCGGACAGTGCAGCTTCCAGCGCCGAGCGGTTCTTGCCCCAGAAGTCCAGGTCATAGCTCACGCCCAGCTGGATCTTCGATTCGGTAAACCAGTTGCCGGCCAGCGGCGTGCCTTGAAACATGTCGTACTCAGACAGGCGCTGGCGCGTCATGTCGGCGTTGAGTCCAACGCTCGGATACAGGTTGCCGCGTGCTACGTCAGCCATCGCACGTGAGGCACGCACGCGGGCAAAAGCGACTTGCAGATTCGGGTTGTCCTTGACCGCCTCGTCCACCAGCGCACGCAACTGCGGATCATTGAATTGATCCACCCAGTTCTGCGACGGCCACTGGCCGCCTTGCGAAGGCAGCGTCTTGGCGCTGGCCATTTGCCCGGGTGAGTTGAGCGTTTGCGTGCTGTGCGAATTGCCGAGGTAGGCGCAACCGGCCAGCGCAGCCAGTGCGATGGCAGACAGGGCCACGCCCAAGCGCACCGGCCATTGCGTCTGCGCGCGGCCCAGAGTCGGCAATGCCTGAGGGGCGGGGTTCGAGGCGTTCATGTTCTTTGATAGGGGAAGCAATCGGGTGGAACGTTGGGGCGGTTCGGGCGAAAGTGGGGGCAATGAGCGGCGTCAGTGGTCAGCAGTGCGCACGCGGTGGCCTTCCGGTCCGGTGCCGTTGTCGAGCACGCGTTGCAGCAGCCCGCGCAACGTTTGCACTTCAGCAGGGGAGAAGCCTGCGAAGAAGCGGTTCAGCACATGTGTATAGATGGCGGGCATCCGGTCCGCCAATTCACGGCCAGCCGCCGTGACCTCCAGATGCACCACGCGGCGATCGGATTCGCTGCGCACACGCTCAATCAGGCCGCGCTTTTCCATGCGGCTGAGCATGCGGGTGAGCGAGCCGATATCGGTGTTCAGTTCGCGGCCGAGGTCGGTGGCGGTCTGGCAGCGGCCGTTGGCGAGCAGCACCAGGCAACTGGCCTGGGAGTGCGTTACGTCCATTGCGGCAACTTCCTGCTCGATCGCCATGGACAGCGCCGTCTTGGCGCGCCCGACGAGGTAGCCCACGCTTTCGCACATGCGGTAGTCCTCCACCCGGAAGAGCGTTCCGGGAGCGATAACTTCTGTGGAGGGTCTTGTCTGTTCGGACATCTTATGTATGCACAATCATTGTCTGGACAAATATACGAATCCGCGCATCAAAGGGCAAGGTGTTGAATATGTGGTTCCAGTTTTAGAAATAATGAGTGAACTATAAGCCGCTCTCGCAACGTTCGTTCATGGATCGATCAAGGAGTGTCATCTGTTGCGCATCGCAGCATGCTAGAATGTCAGGTTATTCCGCGAGCTGTTTTTGAGCTCGTGTCACGTCTTTTCGAGTTCACATCCCATGCGCGCGCTTCGCAACATCGCCATCATTGCCCACGTTGACCACGGCAAAACCACCCTGGTCGACCAGCTCCTCCGCCAAGCCGGTACGTTCCGCGAGAACGAGCAGCTCACCGAGCGCGTGATGGATTCGAACGACATCGAAAAAGAGCGCGGCATCACGATCTTGGCCAAGAACTGCGCGGTCGAGTACAACGGCACGCACATCAACATCGTCGACACGCCGGGACACGCCGACTTCGGCGGCGAGGTGGAGCGTGTGCTGTCGATGGTTGACGGTGTGCTGCTGCTGGTGGATGCCCAAGAAGGCCCGATGCCGCAGACGCGCTTTGTGACGCGCAAGGCGCTGGCCCTGGGCTTGAAGCCGATCGTCGTGATCAACAAGGTGGACCGCCCGGGTGCACGTCCGGACTGGGTGATCAACGAGACCTTCGAGCTGTTCGATAAGCTGGGCGCCAGTGACGAGCAGCTCGACTTCCCCATCGTGTACGCCTCGGGCCTGAACGGTTACGCCGGCTTGACCGACGACGTGCGCAGCGGCGACATGAAGCCGCTGTTCGAGACCATTCTCGAGAAAGTGCCGCAGCGTGACGATGACCCGAACGGCCCGCTTCAGCTGCAGATCATCTCGCTGGATTACTCGAGCTACGTCGGCAAGATCGGCGTGGGCCGCATCACGCGTGGCCGCGTGCGTCCGCTGCAAGATGTGGTGGTCAAGTTCGGCCCGGAAGGCGCGCCGATCAAGGGCCGTGTCAACCAAGTGCTGAAGTTCCGCGGCCTGGAGCGCGAGATCGTGCCGGAAGCGGAAGCCGGCGACATCGTGCTGATCAACGGTATTGAAGAGTTGGGTATCGGCTGCACCGTGTGTGCGCCGGACGCCCAGGACGCACTGCCGATGCTGAAGGTGGACGAGCCGACGCTGACGATGAACTTCTGCGTCAACACCTCGCCGCTGGCTGGCCGCGAAGGCAAGTTCGTGACGAGCCGCCAACTGCGCGACCGTCTGGACCGCGAGCTGAAGTCCAACGTGGCACTGCGCGTGAAGGACACTGGCGACGACACGATCTTCGAAGTGTCGGGCCGTGGCGAACTGCACCTGACGATTCTGGTGGAAAACATGCGCCGTGAAGGCTACGAGCTGGCTGTGTCGCGCCCGCGCGTGGTGTTCAAGGAAATCGACGGCGTGAAATGCGAGCCGTTCGAACGCCTGACCGTGGACGTGGAAGACGGCCACCAGGGCGGCGTGATGGAAGAGCTGGGCCGCCGCAAGGGCGAACTGCTCGACATGGCGTCCGACGGCAAGGGCCGTACCCGCTTGGAATACCGCATTCCGGCCCGTGGCCTGATCGGCTTCCAGGGTGAATTCCTGACGCTGACGCGCGGCACCGGCCTGATCAGCCACATCTTCGACGACTACTCCCCGGTCAAGGAAGGCGATCTGGGCGAGCGTCACAACGGCGTGCTGATCTCGCAGGACGACGGCGCTGCCGTGGCCTACGCACTGTGGAAGCTGCAGGACCGCGGTCGCATGTTCGTGTCGCCGGGCGATGCGCTGTACGAAGGCATGATCATCGGCATTCACAGCCGCGACAACGATCTGGTCGTCAACCCGATCAAGGGCAAGCAGCTGACCAACGTGCGTGCGTCGGGTACTGACGAAGCCGTGCGCCTGGTCCCGCCGATCCAGATGTCGCTGGAATACGCGGTGGAATTCATCGCCGACGATGAACTGGTGGAAGTCACGCCGAAGAGCATCCGCCTGCGCAAGCGTCACCTAAAGGAACACGAGCGCAAGCGCGCCTCGCGTGAAGAAGCGGTCTGATCGCCAGGCGATCTGCTGATAAAAACGCCCCGAGGTTTCGGGGCGTTTTTGTTTTGGTGCTCGTGCTCAGGAAGGCGAGCCAATGCCGCTCGGTTCGGCCGTCAACGTCGAACGGGGGCTGCGCCATTCAGGCGGCTTCCACAGGTAGCGGATGTCCCGATCGCGAAACACATCGACCCACATGTCGCGCCATTCGTGGAAGGTGAGGGTGATCGGGTTGTGCGTGTGGACTTGCCGCGTGATGCCAAAGGTCGGTGCCTCTTCTTCGGGGACGAAGCTGCCGAACATGCGATCCCAGAGGGTCAGCACACCGGCGTAGTTGCGGTCGATGTACTGCGGGTTCTTGGCGTGGTGCACGCGATGTACCGACGGCGTGTTGACGTACTGCCCAAGCCATCGCCAGAAGCCCGCGTGGCGCGAATCCAGCGCGCCCAGCCGCGTATGCACGAAGAACTGGAACGCCAGGTTCAGGCCGACGGCCAGGATCACCCAATCCGGCGCGAAACCGATCCACGCCAGCGGAATCCAGAACAGCCACATTCCCGAGATCGGATACGTCAGGCTCTGGCGAAATGCAGTCGAAAAATTCATCCCTTCCGACGAATGGTGCGTCACGTGCGATGCCCACATCCAGCGCACGCGGTGGCTGGCGCGGTGGAAGAAGTAGTACAGAAAATCCTGCAGCAGCAGGAGTAGTGCGAACGACCATCCCGTCTCAGGCGCGGCGCGCAGGCCATGGTTATATGTCCACGCGTAGACCGTCTTGATCATCAGCCACAGGAAGAACGCGTCCGATGCCTGGTGCATGAGCGCGAGGCAGGCGTTTGAAACAGTGTCCTTGAGGCTGTAGACGGAGGGATCACGCTTGCGCCAGTACCACGCCTCCGCGCCGATGGTCAGCAGGAAGACCGGTGCAAATGCCAGCAGGATCAAGCCGGGGTCAAAACTCGACGCGGGCGCGTCATGGGTCGGGGCCATTGAATTGTTGTGATGTGGGTTGTCTCCAGCCGGCAGATATACGCCCAACACGTGCCGCGCGAAAGAGGGCGGTCTAGAGCCCGCCCTCGCAAATTGGTCTGCTCGTGTACAGTGCGACCCGTTATTCGTACAACAATCCACAACATTCAAGAGACATGGAATCCACCGCATCAACTGCCTCCGTGGCTTCGCAGGCCGATGTTCAGTCCAACGTGATCGCTGAAGTACGCGGCGGTATCGGTTGGCTCACGCTGAACCGGCCGCAGGCGCTCAATGCGCTGTCGCTGGAGATGATCCGAGCGATGTCGCACGCGCTGCTGGCGTGGCAGCACGATCCGGAGGTGCACGCCGTGATCCTGTGCGGCGAGGGCGGCAAGGCCCTGTGCGCTGGCGGCGATATCCGTTTTTTCCACCGCGCTGCGACGGCGGGTGACCCGCAGCTCATCACGTTCTTCACCGAGGAATACCGCCTCAACCACTTGATCTTCAGCTATGCCAAGCCCTACATCGCGTTGATGGACGGCGTGGTGATGGGCGGCGGCATGGGGATCTCGCAAGGCGCATCGCTACGCGTGGTGACCGAGCGCACGAAGATGGCCATGCCTGAAACCAACATTGGCCTGTTCCCGGACGTGGGCGGCGGCTGGTTCCTGGCGCGTGTGCCGGGCAGCGTGGGCGAATACCTCGGGGTGACCGGGCAGATGATCGAAGCGGCGGATGCGCTGTCGGTGGGGCTGGCCGATTGCCACGTCACTAGGGACGCACTGGCCGCTGTTGTGCAGCGCCTGCGCGACGGCAATTGGCACAGCGCCGAGCAGATCGCCGCGTGCTTGACGGATGCGGCGACCGAGCCGGATGCATCCAAATCCATCGTCGCCGCGCATCGCGACGCAATCGATGCGTGTTTTAACCAGGACACCGTGCAAGGCATCCTGGCCAACCTGGCGGGCAGCGCCGACACCGAATGGGCCGCGCAAACCGCCGCTCACATAGCCAAACGCTCGCCGCTGATGATGGCCGTCACGCTGGAGCTGATCCGCCGCGGCCGGCACACCACGCTGGCTGACGAGCTGCGCCGCGAACTGGACATGATGACGCACGTGTTTGCTGAAGGTGACGGCATCGAAGGCATTCGCGCGCTCGCCATCGACAAGGACCACGCGCCCAAATGGAAGCACGCCAACGTTGACGCCGTACGTGCTGACGAGGTGGCTGCGTTCTTCGTCTCGCCGTGGCGCCGCGAGCAGCATCCGCTGCTGGGGCTGTCGGACTAGAACCGGTAAACTGCGCGCCTGAATTGAATTGTTGATCCTGCTGTGACCGCTGAACGCCCCACCATAAACCCGCGCCGCCTGTCCGTTGCCCCGATGATGGACTGGACGGATAGACATTGCCGCTACTTCCACCGCCAGATCTCGCGCCACACCTGGCTGTACACGGAAATGGTGACGACCGGCGCGCTCCTGCACGGCGATGTGCCGCGCCACCTCGATTTCAATGGGGTGGAACATCCCGTGGCGCTGCAGCTTGGCGGCAGCGAACCCGACGACCTAGCCCAGGCCGCCCGGCTCGGGGAAAAGTGGGGCTACAAAGAGATCAACCTCAACTGCGGCTGCCCATCGGAGCGCGTGCAGCGCGGTGCCTTCGGTGCTTGCCTGATGGCGGAGCCCAAGCTCGTCGCGGAGGGCGTCAAGGCAATGCGTGATGCGGTGTCGGTTCCCGTGACGGTCAAGCACCGCATCGGCATCGACGCGATCGAAACCTACGATTTTGTGCGCGATTTCGTTGGCACCATCGCCGAGGCCGGCTGCGAGACCTTCATCGTCCACGCGCGCAACGCCATCCTGAAGGGCCTGAGCCCCAAGGAGAACCGCGAGATTCCGCCGCTGCGCTACGAAGTCGTCTACCAGCTCAAGCGGGATTTTCCGCGCCTGGAAATCCTGCTCAACGGCGGCGTGCAGACGCTCGAACAGATCGACACGCATCTCGCACACATTGACGGCGTGATGATCGGCCGCGAGGCGTATCACCATCCGTATTTGATGGCGGCGTTCGATGCGCAGTACTACGGTGCAGACGCGGACACGCCAACGCGCGCCGAAATTGAGGGCGCGATGATCGACTACGTCGGCCGCTGGGTGGAGCGGGGCGGTTATGCCGGCGCGGCGGTGCGCCACATGCTGGGGCTGTATCGCGGCGTGGCGGGTGCGCGTGGGTGGCGGCGCGTGCTGTCGGACTCCAAGGCGCTCGGCCGCGTCAAGACGCTGGCCGATGCGCACGCGTTGTTTGACGAGGCGCGGGCCTATCTGCGGCGTGGCGATGAATCCAATGAAGAGGTGGCTGCCGCATAATTTTCGCTGCCCCCTAGTCACGCTGGAAGAATGTTTGTATAATCTCATTTTTCGTCGGGCAGCAATCAGTTCAAGCTGTTCGTACTACGGTGGCCGTAGCTCAGTTGGTAGAGTCCCAGATTGTGATTCTGGTTGTCGTGGGTTCGAATCCCATCGGTCACCCCAAAAGGTTTCAGTAAAAAAGCCCGCTTTTTGCGGGCTTTTTTACGTCTATACATCAGCCACTACTGTCCCCTGGTGGAACGCCACCTTCCAGCCATCAGCTGTCCGCCGCCACAACGACGCCCGACGCGTGATGCGATTCGATTGCACCAGCGTGTAAGTCAGCAGGTAATTATCCGGCGCGATTTCCTGGCAGCGAAAGTCACGCGTCTGCCAGAAGTCTTCGCCGATGTGGCCGCGCCGCGCTTCCAGCACGCCGAGCACGTAGTTGCGGCTGTAACGTTGGCCAGAGGCGCCGACCTCCCAGAAGTCTTCCGTGATCATCCGCTCGAAATCCTCGCGGCGGGTCGCGCGTTCGGGACGGTGGAAGATCGGTTCGAGCCGCTTCAGTTCCTCAAGCACCCCAAGCAGGGCAGGGTCGGTATCCAGACGCGGTTCCATGTGGCAGGCCTCCCGGGAAAGCTCCAGCATAACGTGCGCCGATGCAGCTGCGCGCTTTTTGCGCCGCACAATGCGCGCAGCCGGCATCGCCCCTATGATGGCGCCTTCCCTTTTCTGGAACCGCATCGATGCAACGTTCTGCCCGTATTGGCTTGTCCACCCTGACGCTTGCGCTGTCGCTCACCCTGAATGGCGGCGCTTTTGCTGCCACGCTTCAGAAGCCACAGTTGGATGCGTTGATTGCCGCCGAGCAAACCAAGGCGTCGGACAACCTGAACCGTTTTCTGTCGGCGGCCGCCAAGGCCGACCCGCAAGTTGCGCGTAGCGTTGCTGCGTATCGCAAGAAAGCGCCGCTGACGGGGGATGACCTTGTCAACGTTGGCCGCTTGCTCGGCGTGTACAACCGTCTGCACAACCAACAGGCGGTGATCGAATCCATCGAGAAAATGGTCGCGCTGCCGACGGTGCGCGATGACAAGATCCCGCAGCACGAGAACCCCGCCATCGTGGCCTTCGGCAAGTTGGTCGAGGGGATGGCGCACGATTTCGGCCTGAAATTCCGCAACGTCGACAACCGCGTGTTCGAAGTGACGCTGCCGGGCACCGGCTCGGATGAGTTCGGCATTCTGACCCACGCCGACGTCGTGCCTGCAAAGGCTGAAGAGTGGGTACTCGGCGATGGCACCAAGCTTGATCCGTTCAAGGTCACGCGTGTGGGCAATCTGCTGTATGGCCGCGGCACGATCGATGACAAGGGCTCGATTGCCGCCGCGATGTACGCCATGAAGACCGTCAAGGACAGCGGTGTGCCGCTCGCCCGCACGATCCGCTTGATGATCGAGACCACCGAGGAAACCGGCGGCGACGGCATGAAGTACTACCGCGAGCGCACGCAATTGCCCGCGTACAACATCGTGCTCGACAGCAAATACCCCGCTGTCGTGGCAGAGAAGGGTTCGGGCGCATTGAAGGTATTCTTCCCCGCGCAGGCTGGAGATGCGGCCCGCACGGCCATCGTGTCGATGAGCGGCGCGGCCTCCGCCAACGCCGTTCCGCAAACGGCGACGGCTACGCTCAAGGGCGGGGATCTGGGTGTCGCGGCGGCTGCGCTTGAAGCCAAGCGCGATGCGTTCGTCAGCAGCCTGGCAGCGCAGGGCAAGTTCTCAATCGACATCACACGCAATGCAGACAGCATTGTCGTGAAGGTCACCGGCACGTCGGCCCACGGTTCGCGTCCGGAAGAGGGGGTCAACCCGTTGCCTCGCCTGGCGCTGTTCCTGCGCGCAGCCGATCTTGGCTTGGCCGACAACGCCTACGCCCATGCCGTGCGCTACATCACCGACCTGTATGGCACCGACTATCTCGGCAGCACCATGGGCCTCGCCTACAAGGACGACTTCATGGGGCCGCTCACCATGTCGCCCAACGTGATCGGCGACAAGAACGGCCGCGTCGAGGTGACCGCCAACGTGCGCATGCCGCGCGGCAAGACGCCCGATGCGTTGCGCGGCGAGGTTGCCGACAAGATCAACGCGTGGGCCAACACCAACCACATCGCGCTGGAGATCAGCTACGACCAGGGCAACTGGATGGCACGTGACCCGAAGGGCGCTTGGCTGTCGACGCTGCTCAACATCTACGGCGATACGACCGGCCTGGACGCCAAGCCCGTGCCGACCGCCGGCAGTACCACTGCCAAGCTGATGCCGAATGCCATCAATTTTGGCCCGGCCATGCCCGGCAAGAAGTACACCGCGCACAACGCCAACGAGTACAAGGAAGTGCCGGACCTCGACCTCGATATGCAGATGTTCACCGAGATGCTGGTGCGCATCGGCAATCTGCAGTCGATGCAGTAATCGCCACGCGATCGCCATGAAGATCATCCGCGCCAAATCGTTTACCGCCGAGCGTGCATGGGGTGCACTCGACATCGCCAACATGGGCGGCATCACCACGCGCCTGCATTGGACGGATCAGCCCTACCGCTGGCACGTGAACGACGGCGAGGAGGTCTTCGTGGTGCTCGATGGCACGGTCGACATGCACTACCGCGAAGCCGGAGAGGAGAAAGTCGCGACGCTACAAGCGGGCGACATCTTCTTTGCAGGGGTTGGCTGCGAGCATGTGGCCCACCCACGCGGCGAGGCGCGGATTCTCGTTGTCGAGAAGGCGGGGAGCGTTTAGCGCCGGCCGGCCGTAGAAAAAAAAGAGCCCGCGACGTGCGGGCTTCCAATTCAGCGATCTCATTGCCCCTGAGGGCATTGGCAATACTACTGTCACGCGCGGCAAACAACATCCGGGTAAACGTCCGTGTTGTTGGGAAGCATTCGCCAATGTGCCGCAGCATCGACACGAGACTGAAAAAACAGCCCGCTCAAATGGCGGGCCGAAAATCAGTTGAAGAAAGCCCTGTCCTCAGGGCTCGGCCAGTGTATGAAATCAGTTGCGGCGACAGCATTGGGGTATGCCCTGATCGCTGTCGTAGCGCGCTTCAAACAGTTCAAAAAACCTCAACACCGGCTGCGCGCGAGGCTGCGGGAATCGCATCCAGCATTCGGCAGATGGCCTCCATGCTGCCGACCATCGTGCGGCGCTGTTCCCCTTGATAGATGCGCACGCCCTGGGTTTGGCGGAAGGGCACCGGATGAACCGGGCGGCGGCGGGAAGACATCGATCCGAGTCGCATGGCAGACCTCGTAGGTTCGGATGGAAAGACGAGCGGCAAAAATCGACAGCAAGCAGCCGCCCTGGCGAGCCGGTGGCTCACCTCCAAGTTGGGCAAAACAGCGAAAGAGTTGGCGCGATATGCGCCGCAGACTTACGGAGCAGCAGGCCGGATCAGACCGACGGCCAAGCCCTCCAAGTGAAACTCATCGCGATCCAGATTCACGTGGATCGGCTCGAAATCGGGGTTCTCGGCAATCAGTTCGACATGACGCCCCTTGCGCTGGAATCGCTTGACCGTCACGTCATCGCCCAGGCGCGCGACGACGATCTTGCCGTTGGCCGCCTCCGTGGCGCGTTGCACCGCCAGCAGGTCACCATCCAGAATGCCCGCATCGCGCATGCTCATGCCACGGACCTTCAGGAGAAAATCGGGCTGCGCGGAAAAGAGGGACGGGTCCACCTGGTATTGGCGGTCGATATGTTCGGCCGCCAGGATCGGGCTGCCGGCAGCCACACGGCCCACCAGAGGCAGCGTCAACTGCATCAACCCCATGGATGGCAACGAAAACTGGTGCTGTGCTGCATCGCCCAACGTGCGCAACCGAATCCCGCGTGAGGCGCCCGGCGTCAGCTCGATCACCCCCTTGCGCGCCAGCGCCCGCAAATGCTCCTCGGCGGCATTGGGCGAGGAGAACCCGAACTCCGCGGCGATCTCTGCGCGCGTTGGCGGAAAGCCGGTGCGTTGGATCGTCTGATGGATCAGGTCAAAAATCTGCTGCTGGCGGGGAGTGAGGGTGGCCATCGGCGTACTGTATATCTGAACAGGTGCTGTGATTTTATACAGTGACACGGGAAGCGCAAGTGATTTTGTTGTGACTTGTTGCTGGAGGCGTGAATCGTCGGTGCGCGTACGGCTGATCCACGTCAAAACCCATGCGGCTGGTTAGAAGCTTATGCGCAATCCATGCAGGCGCGACCGTGGCGAATCGCATAAAATCAAGGCCTTGACCGTATTCCGCACTGCCACATAGGCTCACAGGCCGGCCCGAACATCATGTCCGCTTTCAATCAAGAGACCGTTCTGAGCGTCCACCACTGGAACGACTCCCTCTTCAGCTTCAAGACGACGCGCGACCAAGCGCTGCGCTTCCACAATGGCCATTTCGTGATGATTGGCCTCGAAGTCGAAGGCAAGCCGCTGATGCGTGCGTACAGCATCGCCAGTCCGAACTATGAAGAACACCTGGAGTTCTTCAGCATCAAGGTGCAGAACGGCCCGCTGACGTCGCGCCTGCAGCATCTGAAGGTGGGCGACAAGCTGCTGGTGAGCAAGAAACCCGTCGGCACGCTAGTGCTGGACGATCTGCTGCCCGGCAAAAACCTCTACCTGTTCGGCACGGGCACCGGCCTGGCGCCGTTCATGAGCATCATTCAAGACCCCGAAACCTACGAGCGTTTCGAAAAGGTCGTGCTGCTGCACGGCGTGCGCCAGGTGAGTGAGTTGGCCTACGCCGACTTCATCACCAGCGAGCTGCCGAACAACGAGTTCTTTGGCGACCAAGTCCGCGAAAAGCTGATCTACTACCCGACCGTCACGCGTGAGCCGTTCCGCAACATGGGCCGTCTGACCGATCTGGCCGATAACGGCAAGCTCTCCGCTGACATCGGCCTGCCGCCGCTGGATCCGGCTGTGGACCGCGCCATGATCTGCGGTAGCCCCGCGATGCTGGAAGACACCTGCAAGCTGCTCGACGCGCGCGGCTTCAAGATCTCGCCGCGCATGGGCGAGGCGGGGGATTACGTCATCGAACGCGCCTTCGTCGAGAAATAAGCGACACCGCATCCGCTGCAAACGCCGGCCCATATGTCACCTGGGTCGGCGTTTTGCGTTTGTGGCGGGGCGAGGGCAAATCCGCGTCGGCAAAGGCGTGACACGCGGATACAATGCGCGGCTTCCTCATCACGGATCCCTGCAACGATGTCCTTGCCTACCATCGCCATCCTCGCCACCGGCGGCACGATCGCCGGTTCCGCTGACGACGCTGGCTCCGCCGCACGCTACCGCGCCGGCGCCGTTCCCATCGATCAACTGCTCGCGGCGAGCAAGCTCGGTCTGGAGCGCATTGCCAATGTGCGCGCCGAGCAGGTCGCCCAGATCGACAGCAAGGATCTGACTTTCGATGTCTGGGAAAAGCTGGTCGCTCGCATTCGCCACTGGATTGACGTGGAGCGGGTAGACGGTGTGGTCATCACACACGGTACGGACACGCTCGAAGAAACCGCCATGCTGCTGCACCTGACGCAGCAGGGCGATACGCCTATCGTGGTCACTGCAGCGATGCGGCCGTCGACGTCGCTGTCGGCCGATGGCCCGCTGAACCTGCTGAACGCGGTGCGGCTCGCGGCGAGCCCGGCCTCGCGGGGGCGTGGGGTGCTTGTGGCGCTGAATCAACGGGTGCATGCCGCACGTGATGTGCAGAAAGCCCATACCTACGCGGTGGAGGCGTTTGTCTCGCCGGACGTTGGCCCGGTGGGCTTCGTGCTCGATACCCAGGTGCAGTTTCAACGTGTCGCTCAGCGCCCGGAGTCGGCGGACGTGTTGCCGATGCCGTCCGTCGGCCAGTGGCCGTGGGTGGAGGTACTGGTCAGCTATGCGCAGCCGGATGCGCGGGTCGTCGATGCGCTGGTCGCTGCAGGCGTGAAGGGGTTGGTGGTTGCCGCGACCGGCGCCGGTTCCATTCACGTGAATCTGGAAGCTGCGCTCAATCGCGCCAGCGAGCAGGGCGTTTTTGTGCTGCGTTCAACACGTACAGGTGCGGGTATCGTGCCGGCGCAACATGACGTACGGGGTTGGGCGTCGACTGGCACGCTCAACCCGTACAAGGCGCGTGTGCTGCTGATGCTGCTCATTGCTGCAGGGCGCGCCCAGGCAGAAACTGCTTCCCTGCAGCAAGTCATTGATCGGTATTGAAAAAATCGGATGAGTCTGCGTATAATGGCAGGCTATTCAACCTTGCTGCACCGGAGTGTGACGCCCGGGCGGCTTAATCCACAAGGAGCGTCAATGCGTCATTACGAAATCGTATTCATCGTCCATCCGGACCAGAGCGAGCAAGTGCCCGCGATGATCGAGCGCTACAAGAGCACGGTCACCACGCAAGGCGGCCAAGTGCACCGCGTCGAGGACTGGGGCCGTCGTCAACTGGCCTACATGATCCAGAAGCTGGCCAAGGCTCACTACGTTTGCCTGAACATCGAGTGCGGCAAGGAAACCCTGGCTGAACTCGAGCACGCGTTCAAGTTCAACGACGCCGTGCTGCGTCACCTCATCGTTCAGACCAAGAAGGCTGAAACGGCGCCGTCGCCGATGATGAAGGAAGTCGCACGCGAAGAGGCCAAGAAGGCCGCCGCTCAGACCGAACAGGCCGCCTGATGTTGCGCGGTGCGGTGCCATGTCATCACGCACCGCGAGCATGAACGAAACCTTCGGGGACAACGCTATCAACCGTCTGCAGCTCGTCGCCACATTGGTCGAGCGCGAGGTGATGCGGTACACCCCGGCCGGCGTGCCCATCGTCAATTGTCTGCTGAACTACAGCGGGCAGGCGATGGAAGCGCAGACAGTGCGACAGATCGAGTTTTCGATGGAAGCGCTGGCAGCCGGCAAGATGGCTTCTGTTCTGGATCGGATTGCGCCAGGCACTGTCCTGGATTGCGTCGGGTTCCTGGCTCGCAAGCACCGCAGCAGCAAGACAGTGGTCTTTCACATCTCCGGATGTAACGTATTCGTAAAGGATTGAATCATGGCATTCATGAACAAGAAGCAGCGCGACGCGAAGAACAAGAAGCGCTTCCAGCAGCAAAACCCGTTGTTCAAGCGCAAGAAGTTCTGCCGCTTCACCGTGGCCGGCGTTGAGCAGATCGACTACAAGGATCTGGACACGCTCAAGGACTTCATCGGCGAGAACGGCAAGATCACGCCGGCCCGCCTGACCGGCACGCGCGCGATCTATCAGCGCCAACTGGACACGGCCATCAAGCGTGCACGTTTCCTCGCGCTGATGCCCTACACCGATCAGCACAAGCACTAATCAAGCGGGATAAGGAGAACTCACAATGCAAATTATTCTGCTCGAGAAGGTCGTCAACCTGGGTAACCTGGGCGACGTGGTGCGCGTGAAGGACGGTTACGCTCGTAACTTCCTGATCCCGAACAAGCAAGCCCGCCGTGCTACCGATTCCGCCATCAAGGAATTCGAAGCCCGCCGCGCTGAGCTGGAAAAGCTGGCCGCTGAAAAGCTGGCAGCCGCACAAGCCGAAGGCGAAAAGCTGAACGGCCTGACGCTGCAACTGTCGCAAAAGGCTGGTGTGGATGGCCGTCTGTTCGGCTCTGTCACCAACCACGACATCGCCGATGCGCTGAACGCACAAGGCTTCAAGGTCGAGAAGGCGCAAGTGCGTCTGCCGAACGGCCCGCTGAAGACCGTGGGCGAGCACGCGGTCGTTGTGTCGCTGCACACGGATGTGGCAGTTGACGTGACCGTGTCGGTGCAAGGCGAGACCGTCTAAGCACGTACGCTTTAACTCGCGGCGCCCGGGAAATCGGTCAGCGCGAGTCAAGAAGGCAGGGACGAAAGTCTCTGCCTTTTTTGTTGTCCTTTGTTCAGGGGTGCAGATTGAAGACCGAGCAGCGCCGTTATAATCCCGCCATGAACGCGCCCTCCGATCCCCAGCTCGATTCCCTCAAGGTGCCTCCGCATTCCATCGAGGCCGAACAATCGGTGCTCGGCGGGTTGCTGTTGGATAACGCCGCCTGGGATCGCATTGCCGATTTCATCAACGAGCACGACTTCTACCGCTACGACCACCGGCTGATCTTCCACAACATCGGCAAGCTGATCTCGCAGGCCAAGCCGGCCGACGTGATCACGGTGTATGAGCAGTTGCAGGCGGCAGGCAAGGCGGAAGAGGTGGGCGGCCTGGCCTATCTGAACGCGCTGGCACAGAACACGCCGAGTGCGGCCAACATCCGCCGCTATGCGGAAATCGTCCGCGACCGCGGCGTGTTGCGTCAGCTGGTGACGATTGCCGACGAAATCTCTGCGGGTGCCTTCAACCCACAAGGGCGCGACGTGCGCCAACTGCTGGACGAGGCCGAGTCCAAGGTGTTCGCGATTGCTGAAGAGGGCGCTCGCGGTCAGAAGGGCTTCCTGGAAATTCAGCCGCTGCTGACACAGGTGGTCGAGCGCATCGACGAGCTGTACCACCGCGACAACCAGAGCGATATCACCGGCGTGCCGACGGGCTTTGTCGACCTCGACCGCATGACCAGCGGTATGCAGGGCGGTGACCTGATCATCGTTGCCGGCCGTCCCTCGATGGGCAAGACCGCGTTCTCACTGAATATCGGCGAGCACGTTGCGGTGGAGCAGGGTCTGCCGGTGGCCGTGTTCTCGATGGAAATGGCGGGTACGCAGCTCGCGATGCGTATGTTGGGTTCCGTCGGTCGGCTGGATCAGCACCGCCTACGGACCGGCCGCCTGCTCGACGAAGATTGGCCACGCCTGACGCACGCCATCCAGAAGATGAACGATGCGCAGCTCTTCATCGATGAAACGCCGGCGCTGAACCCGATGGAATTGCGCGCGCGGTCACGTCGCTTAGCGCGTCAGTGCGGGCAGCTCGGCCTGATCGTTATCGATTACTTGCAGCTGATGTCGGGCTCGGGCAGCGGCGAAAACCGCGCGACCGAAATCTCGGAAATCTCCCGTTCGCTCAAAGGCTTGGCGAAGGAACTCAACTGCCCGGTGATCGCGCTGTCACAGCTGAACCGAAGCCTGGAACAGCGCCCGAACAAACGCCCGGTGATGTCCGACTTGCGGGAATCCGGCGCTATCGAACAGGATGCCGACGTGATCCTGTTTATCTATCGCGACCAGGTCTACAACCCGGATTCGCCGGACAAGGGCACCGCCGAAATCATTATCGGTAAGCAGCGTAACGGCCCCATCGGTACCGTTCGCCTGACCTTCCTGGGTGAATACACGAAGTTCGACAACTTCACCGGCGGCAACGCTTTCTTCGATAACGACACATAATCGTCTTTTCATGTCGGACCGCCACAACGTGCCACGCATGGCACGGGGCCGGTTCCGGTAAAATATTGCGTTTTAATGACAGCGCCGACGGTGATCCCGTTCGGCGCTGTTTTTACGACTCCTGCTTTTCCCGTTCCCAAGGATCATCATGTTCGGTCGCTTCATGCCCACCGAAGGCAAGTTCTTCGAGTATTTCAACCAGCACGCCGAGTGCGCCGTCAAAGCGGCCCATGCGCTCAAAGAGCTGGTCAATGACTTGCCCAATGCTGAAATGCATGCACGCAATGTGCAGAACTTCGAGAAGAAAGCCGATCGCATCACGCATGACACGGTTGAGCTGCTGCACAAGACCTTCATCACGCCGCTGGATCGCGATGAGATCCACAAGCTGATCACGACGATGGACGACATCCTCGACTTGATGGAAGACGTGTCGCTCACCATCTCGCTGTACGACGTCACCAACGTGACGGACGAGGCGCGCCAGCTTGCCACCATCTGTGTGGCGTGCTGCGAAGAGGTTCGCAAGGCCGTGGCGTTGCTCGACGACATGAATAACGGCCGCCAGATTCTGACCATTGCGCAGGAAATCGACCGACTGGAGTCGGAAGCTGATCGCGTGATGCGCGCCGCCATGGCCAAGTTGTTCCGCACGGAAAACGACATCAAGCTGCTGATCAAGCTCAAGGCCATCTACGAGCAACTGGAGAGCGTCACCGATTGTTGCGAGGATGTCGCCAACATCATCGAAGGCATCGTGCTCGAAAACGCCTGACGAGACGACGCCTCATGCATACGCTTCAGATCAGTCTCTGGGTGATCGTCCTGCTGGTGGCGCTGGCCATCGTGTTCGACTTCATGAATGGCTTCCACGACGCGGCCAACTCCATCGCTACGGTGGTGTCGACCGGCGTGCTCAAGCCACAGCAGGCGGTGGCGATGGCCGCGGCCTGCAATGTGATCGCCATTTTCATCTTCCACCTCAAGGTGGCCACGACGGTGGGGCGGGATACGATCGACCCGTCCATCGTTGATCACTACGTCATCTTCGGCGCCTTGGTGGGTGCCATCGCGTGGAACATCATCACGTGGTACTACGGCATTCCGTCCAGCTCGTCGCATGCGCTGATCGGCGGGCTGATCGGCTCGGCGGTGGCCAAGTCGGGCACGGGCTCGCTGGTGGCGAGCGGTTTGCTGAAGACGGTGGCGTTCATCCTGATTTCGCCGCTGCTGGGCTTCATCTTGGGCTCGCTGTTGATGGTGGCAGTGTCGTGGTTGTTCTTCCGAACGCCGCCTTCGAAGGTGGACCGGTGGTTCCGGCGCTTGCAGTTGCTCTCGGCTTCGCTGTACAGCCTGGGCCACGGCGGTAACGACGCGCAGAAGACCATCGGCATCATCTGGATGCTGCTGATCGCGGGCGGTTATGCGTCCGCAACGGCCGAGACGCCGCCGGTGTGGGTGATCGTCTGCTGCTATGTGGCGATTGGCCTGGGCACGTTGCTGGGCGGCTGGCGGATTGTGCGCACGATGGGCCAGAAGATCACCAAGCTTAAGCCGGTGGGCGGTTTCTGCGCTGAAACTGGTGGTGCATTGACGCTTTTCTTCGCTTCGGCGCTGGGCGTGCCAGTATCGACGACGCACACGATTACCGGCGCCATCGTCGGTGTGGGCGCGGCGCAGAAGGCATCCGCGGTGCGTTGGGGTGTGGCAGGCAACATCGTCTGGGCGTGGATCCTGACGATTCCCGCGTCGGCCTTCATGGCGGCGATTGCCTGGTGGATCGGCAAGCACGTGCTGTAAGTCTGCTCGCATCACCTAAAACGAAACGCCCACCATTCCGGTGGGCGTTTTGCATTGGCGGGTGCGAAGAAGCGTTACTGCGCGCTACTGCGTGGCGAAGCGGGCGATGGGGTCATCGTCCGCCGGCGCGGCGACGACAGCTGTTGCGCTACGGGTGCGCGCCAAGGTGCCGAGCGGATCCTCATCGATCGGGCGCGCAGGGGTAGCCGGCGCAGGGATTGGCGTACTCGAAGGGCCGGGCGCATCTGGCAGGTTGCTGACCGCCACCACGCGGCGTGCGCCCATGTAGCGGCTCGCCCAATACGACTTGGTCATGTCTTCCAGCCGGACGGTGCCGCCCGTGGCGGGCGCGTGTACGAAGCGGTTTTGGCCGACATAAATGCCGACATGCGAGTTCGCCTGGCCGGTCGTGTTGAAGAACACCAAGTCGCCCGAGGCAACGTCGCGGCGCTCGAGTGCCGTGCCGCGTCGGCCCATTTCGGCGGCGGTGCGCGGGAGGTTCACAGCGGCGGCCCGCTGTACGACGTAGCGGACGAGCCCGCTGCAATCGAAGCCGCTGTCTGGCGTGTTGCCGCCGTAGCGGTACGGCGTGCCGACCAGCGCCATGGCCTCGATGGAGATTTCTTCGAGGCCGGCGCTCGGGTCGTTGATGGGGGCGCCTCGCGTGCGAAGCGCACCAGGGTCGCGCGAAGCCGTCGAGCGCGTTGGCGTGGACGAGCAAGCAGACAGCAGGCACACCAACGCCAGCAGGGCTGCGCCTGCCAGTCGCGTGTCGCTGTGAAGAAAGCCGTGCTGCTTCGGCATGCGCCATCAGAAAAGTCCGGATAGGTCGCATGCTATGCGCGCGGCGCGAGAATGCCAAACCAGGCGGCGCGGCGTGTTGGTGGGGCGCAACGCCAAGCGGGGAGCGGGTCTGCGGACTTTGGCCCGATGGCGTCGCGCTTTGCGGGCAGCGTTACCAGCGAAGCTGGACGTTGCGCGTGCTGCCGGTCTGCACAGTGGCGCGTTTGGTGGCGCCCTCGTAGGTGGCGATCACGTTATAGCTCGCGGGCGGTGCTTTGATGAGGCAGCGCGGGCCGTCGGCGTGGAAATTGGCGACCTCCTTGCCGTGTCGCGTGAGTTGAACGTTCACGTCGGAGAGATATTCACCGCGTGGCCCCTGCGTAAACAGGAGCGACAGGTTGTAGTTGCGCGCCTCCGCGTTCAGCGCCTGCTGCTCGTCCTCTGCAACGCCGCCGCAGACGTAGCTGATCTGGCCGGAGGTCTGCGGGGTGAGGTTGTCGGCAAGCGCCACGGAGGCGCCGGCGGACAGCATCATCGCCAGCGCCGCCGACATCAAGGTCATGCGCGATCGGGTCTGCAGATTTCGTTGCATGGGCATCATTGGGCCTCCATGAGAAAAAGGGAGAGGTGCCCAATACGCAGCAAGAAAAAGGCCGCGCAAATGCGCGGCCTAGATGGCACAAGGGTTGGCGGCGGGCGGATTTGCTGTCGTGTGGTACTTACAGCACGTCCGACGCGTGATCCGCCAGTCGCGAGCGCTCGCCGCGCGCCAGCGTGATGTGGCCGCTGTGGCTCCAGCCCTTGAAGCGGTCCACCACGTACGTCAGGCCCGACGACCCCTCTGTCAGGTACGGCGTGTCGATCTGCGCGATGTTCCCCAGGCAGACGATCTTGGTGCCCGGGCCCGCACGCGTGACCAAGGTCTTCATCTGCTTGGGCGTCAGGTTCTGTGCCTCGTCGATGATCAGGAACTTGTTGACGAAGGTGCGGCCGCGCATGAAGTTCATGCTCTTGACCTTGATGCGCGAGCGGATCAGCTCCTGCGTGGCCGCGCGGCCCCATTCGCCGGCGTTGTCATCGGACTTCTGCAGCACCTCGAGGTTGTCATCGAAGGCGCCCATCCATGGCTGCATCTTTTCTTCTTCCGTGCCGGGCAGGAAGCCGATGTCTTCACCCACGGGCACGGTGGCGCGCGTGATGATGATCTCGTTGTAGAGCTTTTGGTCCAGCACCTGCTCCAGGCCTGCGGCCAGCGCCAGCAGCGTCTTGCCCGTGCCGGCCGAGCCCAGCAGCGTGACGAAATCCACCTCCGGATGCATCAGCAGGTTCAGCGCGAAGTTCTGCTCGCGGTTGCGCGCCGTCACGCCCCAGACGTTGTTCTTCTGGTGCGTGAAATCCTTGAGCGTCTGCAGCACCGCTGTCTTGCCGTTCAACTCGCGGACCTGTGCGTACAGCGGCAGGCTGCCGTCATTCGGCTCCAGGAAGACAAACTGGTTGACCAGGAACGATGGCACCAGCGGCCCCGACAGGCGATAGAACGTGGTGCCCGTCTTCGGATCCTGCCAGCTCTCGATATTCTTGCCGTGCTTCTGCCAGAAATCCGCCGGCAGGGCCATCACACCGCTATAGAGCAGGTCGGTGTCTTCCAGCACGCGGTCGTTGAAGTAGTCCTCCGCTGGCAGGCCGAGGGCGCGCGCCTTGATCCGCATGTTGATGTCTTTCGACACCAGCACGACATGGCGATCCGGCCGCTGTTGCTGCAGCGCCGACACCACGCCCAGGATCTGGTTGTCCGCCTTACCTTGCGGCAAGCCGTCGGGCAGCTTGATGTCGTTCAGGCGCGTCTGGAAGAACAGGTGCCCCTGCGCATCGCGGTTGCCGAGCTTGGCCAGCGGCAGGCCGTCGTCCATCGTGCCTTCGGTACCGGCCACCAACTGGTCCAAGGTGCGGCTGACCGTACGGGCATTACGCGCGACTTCGCTCATGCCCTTCTTGTGATTGTCCAGCTCCTCCAACGTCATCATCGGCAGATAGACGTCGTGCTCTTCAAAGCGGAAGAGGGAGGACGGATCGTGCATCAGCACATTGGTGTCGAGCACGAACAGCTTGGTCGGGCCCTCATCGCGGCGGGCGCGGCGGCGGGGCGCGGCTTCGGTTGACTTGCCGGTCGCGGGCGTCTTGTCGACGGCCTTGAGAATGCTGGCAGGGCGCTGGCGAGCCTCTTCCTTGGCGACTGGAGAGGATTCCCCCGCGCGTGCCTGGGCCGCGCCACGTTTAGGCTGCGCTCGGCCGGTTTCGGACAGTGCCTCGCGTTCGAGTGCGGGCACTGGTTTTCGAGGTTCCTGACCCGCCTTGGGCTTTCCGGCTTTGCCGAAAGGCTTGAATTCAGCCGGGTCGAGCAATTGGGCTGGCTGGGTGGGCATGGTCGGCAGCGGCATGCTTCGATTACCTCTCTGGAGGAAACAACGACGAAACACCGCACTCGTTGATGGCGAGGCGATGCTGATGGAAAACGCTGAGGGAAGTGGCGGCGCGCCGCGTGCATGAACGCGTGAGCGACGGCCACAAAAAAGCCGCCATGACCTGCGAGAGGTGGGGCGGCCTAGATGAACGCCACAACAAGCTGCACGATTCGGACGTTCTGCCCAGCCTTGCCGCTGGGGAAAACGCCGATGCGGTATCAGGCCAACTTGGCCGCCGGTACCGTCGTGGGCAATCGGAATGGCATCCGGATTTCGTACTCATCGGTTCCGACTGTATCGGAAGCTTTTGGTATTTGCAATCTGTGACATGTGACGTCTAGCGCCGCGTTGCAGTCCCGCGAAACTGCCCCTTAGGGGAAGCGCCAGGGTGCCCTGTGCGGCGCTTTCGTGACCCATCGGCAACCCGCTGCGGGTTACAGCGCGCGCACCGCCGCCAGCACGTCGTCCACATGGTTGGGGACCTTCACGCCGCGCCATTCCTTGCGCAGTACGCCCTTGGCATCGATCAGGAACGTACTACGTTCGATACCGCGCACGTCCTTGCCGTACATCTTCTTCATCTTGATGGTGTCGAAGAGGTTGCAGACGGCTTCGTCCGCGTCGGAGATCAGCTCGAACGGCATCTCTAGCTTGGCCTTGAAGTTCTCATGCGATTTCAGGCTGTCGCGCGAGATGCCGAACACCACGGCGCCTGTGGCTTCAAAGGCGTCGTACTGGTCGCGGAAGTTCATCGCCTCGGTGGTGCAGCCGGGCGTGTTGTCCTTCGGATAGAAATACAGCACGACGATCTTGCCGCGCTGCGACGCCGGCGAGAACGTGATGCCGCTCGTGGCGGGCGCGGAGAACTCGGGAAGAGGCTTGTCGAGAGTGACGGGCATGGTGGTATTCCGGAAAACCCCAGAGAAGGACTGCAAGCTCGCGGATGGGGAAAGTGCAGCCCGCCCGCAGCCGATCAATGCAGATCAGGCCGGCTGAACGATGAGGCTGCCGCTGCGGCCGGCAATTTCGCCCCACGTGACGGGCTGCACGGGCAGGGTGCTGCGATCGAGCGTCGCGTAGTAATCGCCCATCGACGCCAGCCGATGGCCCTGCGCGCGCCAGCCCTGCAGCAACTGGCGAAAGATCGGGGCGAGTTTCTGGCCTTCAAGCTCCGCGTGCAAGGTAAACACCTGATCACGGTCGGATTCGGTCATCTTGAGGATGTGCCGGGCGACGTTGTCGAGGGTGATGTCATCCACGCCGATGAGTTCGTCCAGCGTCGGCAGCGTGGTCGGCAATTGCACGTGGTTGAGCGCCTGTCCATCGACGCTCGGAATGTATGGATGCGTGCCGCGGCCGTCGGAGGCGTAGGCCATGCCCCAGGCGTCGATTTGGCGGAAAGCGTGGTCGTTCATCTGCCAGCCGGCGGCGCCGTGCGTAACGGGCGGCTGGCCGAAGACCTGCACGAAGCGCGCGTGCGCGGCGCTCATCTGGCGGGCGGTCCAAGCGGCGTCGCGCTGGCGGACGTTGTCTTGCCAGCGGACGTGGTCCCACGTGTGGATGCCGGTCTCGAAACCTGCCTCCGCAATGGCACGCATCTCGGCAGCAGCCTTGCGGCCGATGTCGGGCCCGGGCAGCAGCACGCCATACATCAGCGTGCGCAAGCCGTAGTGCTCGACCACGGACGTGCGGGAAACTTTCTTCAGGAAGCCAGGGCGGAATGCCCGGCGCAGCGCCCAGCCGGTGTGATCCGGGCCGAGGCTGAAGAGGAAGGTCGCGCCTGCCTCGTGCTCACGCAGCATGCGCGAGAGATTGGGCACGCCTTCGCGGGTGCCGCGCAGGGTGTCGACGTCGATCTTGAGAACGATGAGAGCCATGGACCTGCGCGGGGTGGTGCTGTTACTTGTTGCCGTTGCCTTCTTCGACCAGGCTGCGGGCGTCGGCCACGTGCGTGCGATACGCTTCGAAGATGTTCGCCAGCGCGTCCTGCATCGTGGTGGTCGGCTTCCAGCCGAGTTCGTCCATGGTGTTGGCGATCTTCGGCACGCGGTTCTGCACGTCCTGGTAGCCGTTGCCGTAGTAGGCGCCGGAGGTCGTTTCCACCAGTTGGACTTGCTTGGCGGTGTCCTTGTACTCGTCGATCTTGGCGGCTTGCTCCAACATCATGTTGGCCAGCTCGCGCACCGAGTAGTTGTTCGACGGGTTGCCGATGTTGTAGATCTTGCCCGAGGCGACGCCATCCTTGTTGGCGATGATGCGCACCAGCGCGTCGATGCCGTCATCGATGTACGTGAAGGCGCGTTTCTGGCTGCCACCGTCGACGAGCTTGATGTTCTCACCGCGCACGATGTGGCCGAGGAACTGCGTCACAACGCGCGACGAACCTTCCTTCGGGGTGTAGATCGAGTCCAGGCCCGGGCCGATCCAGTTGAACGGGCGGAACAGCGTGAAGTTCAGGCCTTCCATGCCGTAACCCCAGATCACGCGATCCATCAGCTGCTTGGAGCAGGCGTAGATCCAGCGCGGCTTGTTGATCGGGCCATAGATCAGCGGCGAGGCTTCGGGATCGAATTCCGAGTCGCTGCACATGCCGTAGACCTCGGAGGTCGACGGGAAGACTAGGTGCTTGCCGTACTTGGCAGCCGAACGAACGATCGGCAGGTTGGCTTCAAAGTCCAGCTCGAACACGCGCAGCGGATCTTTGACGTAAGTCGACGGCGTGGCGATGGCCACCAGCGGCAGGATCACGTCGCACTTCTTCACGTGATACTCGACCCACTCCTTGTTAATGGTGATGTCACCCTCGAAGAAGTGCATGCGCGGGTGGTTGACCAGGTCGCCCAGGCGCTCGGTCTGCATGTCCATGCCGTAGACCTCCCAGTCGGTGGTCTCCAGGATGCGTTTGGACAGGTGGTGGCCGATGAAGCCGTTGACGCCGAGGATTAGTACTTTTTTCATGAGGGCAAACCGAAAATCAGAAGAGGGCGAGCTGGCTGGCGAGCTGCTGCGCGGTCACGACGGACGTACCGCTGGCAGCTTGGGGCTCGACGCGCCAGAGCTCGTGAATGGCGATGGCTCCCCCATCGCCGCACACGCCGAACATCGCATTATCCACGACGTGCAAGCCTGGGGGCAAATTCGTGAAGGTTTGATGCGCCAGACGCGCGCGCGCGACGATGTAGCGCGCGTTGGCGTCACCTTTGCCGGCATCCGTAAATGCACCAGGGTAGGGCGGCGCGACGGCGCGGATCAGGTTGTAGACCTGCTGCGCCGATTTGGACCAATTGATGCGGCCGTCTTCGGGCTTGCGGCCGCCGAAGTAGCTGCCGTCGGCGAGCACATTCGGGTGCTGCGGGATTTGCCCGGCAATCATTGTGGGCAGTGCGCGCCACAGCGTTTGTTCGGCGGCCACGGTGGCCTTTTCGAACACGTCATGTGCGGTGTCGTCCGGCAGGATCGGCACGATTGTCTGGTCGACGATGTAACCGGCATCCGGCTTTTCCACCATTTCATGCAGCGTGGCACCGGTTTCGGTTTCGCCATGCAGCACCGCCCAGTTGATCGGCACGCGGCCGCGATACTTGGGCAGCAGCGACCCGTGCATGTTGAACGCGCCGAACTTGGCGAGGCTCAACAGCGACATCGGGATCATGTGCCGGTAGTAGAACGAGAAAATGAAGTCCGGCGCGATGGCGGCGATGCGGGCGTGGAGGCCTTCCCCGTTGGCGTTGTCCGGCGTGACGAACGGGATGCCCAGTTCCTGTGCCGTGGCGCGCACGCTGCCGAACCAGATGTTCTCGGCAGCGTTGTCTTCATGCGTGACAACGAGTTCGACCTGAATGCCGCGTGCCGCGAGCACGCGCAGGCAGCGCACGCCAACGTTGTGGTACGCAAAGACGACCGCGCGGCGCTTGATGTCACCGCTCATGCGACGCCTCGTTGCGAGCCCGGCTTCAGATCTGCTGCGCCGGCTTCGTGCAGGTGGGGCGTGTCTTCCAGCACGCCCTGCACCAGATAGCGCGGACGTTCACGCACTTGCTGGTAGATGCGGCCGATGTATTCGCCCAGCAGGCCAATGCCGAACAGCAGCACGCCCATCAGGAAAAACGTAATGGCGAACAGCGTGAACACGCCCTGGACTTCTGCGCCGAGGATAAAGCGGCGCACCACCAGCAGAATGAACAGAATGGCCGAAGCGAACGACAGCAGCATCCCGATCGCCGAGAACCATTGCAGCGGGATCACGGAGAAGCCCGTCACCAGATCGAAATTCAGGCGCACGAGCTTGTACAGCGAATACTTCGATTCGCCCGCAAAGCGTTCTTCGTGATCGACTTCGATTTCGGTCGGGTTCTTGCAGAACGAGTAAGCCAGTGCCGGGATGAAGGTGTTGACTTCGCGGCAGCGGTTGATGGTGTCGACGATGGTCCGGCTGTAGCCACGCAGCATGCAACCCTGGTCCGTCATCTTGATGTGCGTGATGCGCTCGCGCAGGGAGTTCATGGCGCGCGACGCCGTGCGGCGGAACCAGCTGTCCTGGCGGTTGCGGCGGATGGTGCCGACGTAGTCGTAGCCCTCGTCGAGCTTTTCGACCAAGCGGCCAATTTCTTCCGGCGGGTTCTGCAGGTCGGCGTCAAGCGTGATGACGCGTTCGCCGCGCGCGTGTTCGAAGCCGGCCAGGATAGCCATGTGCTGGCCATAGTTGCCGTTGAACAGCACGACGCGCGTGCTGTCCGGCCGTGCGCGGAATTGCTCGGCCAGCATGGCGGCGGAGCGGTCGCGGCTGCCGTCATTGACGAACACGACTTCGTACGAAATGCCGAGCGCATCGAGTGCGGGATACAGGCGCGCAAACAGCGCAGCGAGCCCGTCTTCTTCGTTGTAGACAGGAATGACGACCGAGAGAGCGGGTGTCTTCATTATTGGCTTATTGGTACTGGGCGCAAAGTTGGCGGACCGCGTTGACCACGCGATCCACGTCGGAATCTTCCATGGCAGCGAACATCGGCAGCGTGACGATGGCGCGGCCGATGCGTTCGGCCACCGGGAACATGCCCGGTTTCCAGCCGAGTTCGCGGTAGAGCTTGAACAGGTGGATGGGCGGATAGTGCACGCCCGCGCCGATGCCCAGCGCCTTCAGCCCGGCCATGAAGCCGGCGCGATCGACCTTCAGGCGATCCAGTGGCAGCACGATCTGGAACATATGCCAGTTCGTGTGCGTGAAGTTTTCCACCGGCAGCTCGACGCCGAACGATTCGATGTCGGCGGCGCGCATGGCGGCAAAGTAGCGGCGGGCGAGGGCAGCGCGGCGAGCGGTGATGGTCTCCAGTTGCGCAAACTGGCCCAGCCCGATGGCGGCATTCACGTCTGTCAGGTTGAACTTGCCGCCCACCAGGTCGACTTCCATGCCGTCGAAGCCGGTGCGTACGACGCCTTGCAGGCGGTACTTCTCGGCCAGCACGGCTTCCTCGGGCGTGTTCAGCACGAGCGCGCCGCCCTCGATGGTGGTGATGTTCTTGTTGGCCTGGAAGCTGAAGCTGACCAGATCACCAATCTCGCCGATGCGCTTGTTGCCCCAGCGCGAGCCGATGGCCTGCGCCGCATCTTCCACCACGCGCAGCTTGTGGCGGCGCGCGATGTCGTACAGGCGGTCCATGTCGACCGGCAGGCCGGACAAGTAGACCGGGATGATCGCCTTCGTGCGCGGCGTGATGGCGGCTTCGACTTTGTCCAGATCGATGTTGCGCGTGACCGGATCGACATCAACGAAGACCGGCTTGGCGCCGACGGTCAGCACCACATTGGACGTGGCGACCCACGAGATCGGCGTGGTGATGACCTCATCGCCGGGGTCGATGCCCGCAATGCGCAGCGCGACTTCCATCGTCGCTGTGCCGTTGGCGAAGGTGCGGACGATGCGGCCACCAAAGTATTCCGACAGCGCGGCCTCAAATGCAGCCACTTTGGGGCCCGAGGTGATCCAGCCCGAGCGCAGCACGTCGGCCACGGCGGCGATGGTCGCCTCGTCAATGGTCGGGCGCACAAAGGGCAGGAACGGTTGTTCGGTTGCGGTGGTTTGCGTCATTGGGCAGATGCGGACTTGAATGAGGTTGGATGCACAGGCGGCCGGCTTACGAGCGCGCCAGCACAAACACGCCGATGAGGATGATCCCGATACCGATCAGGCGCTGCATGGTCAGCACTTCGCCAAACAGATACCACGCCAGGAAGGCATTGACCACGTAGCCCAGGGACAGCATCGGGTACGCGATGGTCACGTCCACCCGAGACAGCCCGAGGATCCACACGACCACGGAAATCACGTAGCACGACAGCCCGCCGATGATGGGCCACTGCGTTGCAAGCTTGATGCCGATCGGCACGATGTTGTCGGCCGAAAACGCAAAGCGACCGATGTTGTTGACGCCCGCCTTGAGCAGCAATTGGGCACAGGCATTGAGCATGACGCCCGTCAGGATCAACCCGAAAGTGACCAGATTCATGTGTTGTTTTGGTGTTTTACGACAGCAGCGCTTGCCCCGCGACTGCGCTGCAGGGGCGCATGTTACGACAAATCCGCTTGCACGCTTCTTTCAATTCCGCGGCGGGTGAAACCTAGTTGCGCCTGACGACCACGCGGCGGGCGTCTCGGGCGATCACGATCATCGGCACGCCTCGAGCGGCCAGTCCGTCATACGTGCCCGGCCCCATCATGGCGACGGCTTGGCCGCCTTCCTTCCAGCGGGCCACGAAAGCGTCGGTGGTTGGAATCCACTTGGCGGGCTCCTGCTGCACGCCAAATGCCAGTTCATCCGGCTCCTGCACCATGGTGGTGGGCGTGCCGAGGTAAAACGGCATTGTATGGTCCAAGCGCTCCACCGCATAGAACGGCACACCCGGCTTCAACCAAGGCTTGACGGCTGAAACGAGATCGATACCCGACATCGAGCGCCCGAACGCCTCGTGCCCCAGTGTGGCCGCCGTGAACGTGAGGAACCACGCACAGGCAAACGCCCCCAGGCTTTCGAAGCGTCGGCTCGCTAGGCGCAGCGCAAGCCACGTGAACACCGCGCCAGCCGCGAACGCCACCGCCAGAAACACCGCGAAGCGCGAAAACACCGCATTCGGGTACATGTCCGAAGACATCGTCGCCACGTAGCCGCTGGCCGCCAGGCCAATCACAGCAAGCGCCAAGAACGCCTTGAGCTGCCAGCGCCATGCATGTTCACTGGTGCGCTCCAGGACGAGTGCGGCGAGCATCGCCAGCGCTGGGATGATCGGGAAGATGTAGCCCGGCAGCTTCGAATCCGAGATGCTGAAGAACGCGAAGATCAGGGTGGCCCACAGCCCAAGCATCAGCGTGGGGCGGAAGCCGTTGGAGGCGGTCTCTGTGCGCGCGAAGGTCAGGCGCGCCGCGGCGGGCAACTGTGCCAGCCAAGGCAGGAACCCTGCCAGCAGCAGCGGCACGAAGTACCAGAGCGGCGCGTTGCGGTTGTGCACCGTCGACGTAAAGCGCTGGAAGTGCTCATGCACAAAGAAGAACCAGGCGAATTCTGGGTTGCGGGCCGAAATCAGCACGAACCAGGGCGCGCTCACGGCGAAGAACACGATCAACCCAGTCAGCAAATGCAGGCGTTTCCACAGTGCCCAATCGCGCGCGACCAGCGTGTAGACCACCAGCACAAAACCCGGCAGCACCACGCCGATCAGGCCTTTGCTCAGCACCGCCAGCGCCATCGACGCCCAGCACACCCACATCCAGTTGCGTTGCTGGGCGCGTGTGGCGTCCGGGTGTTGCGCCAGCAGCAGCGCGCCAAGGGCCATCGTCATGCAGCCCGCCACGCCCATGTCGAGCGAGTTGAAGTGCGAGCCGACATTCCACATCGGCGCACTTGCCAGCACCAACCCGCTGATGACGGCGGTTCGCTTGCCCCACCAGCGGGCCGTCGCCAGCATCGTAAAGACAATGCCGACGATGCCGGAAAGCGCCGTGAACAGCCGCGCTTGCCAATCGCCGATACCGAAGAGCGTATAGGCCAGCGCCGTGCCCCACATCTGCAGCGGCGGTTTCTCGAAGTATTTGAGCGCGTTGTAGCGGATGGTTACCCAGTCGCCGGAGGTGAACATCTCGCGGGCGATTTCGGCGTAGCGGCCTTCGTCGGTGGGAATCAGGTGGCGGTAGCCCAGCGTGCCGAGCCAGATGGCAAGAAACGCGGCGGCGAGCAGCCACAGGGAAGCATTGCGCCAGGGCAGGGCAGGCGCGTTGGCGGAACGGTTGATCGGCATGCGGTGTCAGGCGCGCTCGATCAGCAACGCTGCAGCCACCTTGCGGCCTTCCAGCATCAGGATGTTGTAGGTGCGTCCGGCCGCCTGGATGTCCATGGCCTCCACGCCGATGCGCTTGCCTGTGAGCGGCGCAGTCAGACGCGGATGCGGGAAACGCAGCTTGTTGCCGGTCCCGAAGATCACCACTTCGGCGCCCATCTCCAGCAGGTGGGCGAAATGCTCGGGCGTGAGGTCTTCAAAGTGCGCTACGTCCCACGGTACGACGGCACCTTCGGGCATGACCAGCACCGAGTGCTCGTAGCGCACTTTGTTGACTTCGATGTAGCCGTCACCGTAGCCGGTGACGGTATTGAGGACGGTGGACGAATCGGATGAATGGAGCTTCAAGGCGGGAATCCCATCGGGCGCGATGGCTGCGGCACATATGGACGCATACGGCGGCAGGGGCGCTAGGTTTCAGACTTTCGGGGCCATCTCGCTGCGTTGCAAAAATGCCCGCCGAAGTCTGTCATAATGGGCTAAATTATATCTTTTTCTCTCCTTTGCCCGCCGCGCCACAAGCGACGCCCGGCAAGGAAGAGCGCAGCGCTTGCCCGCACAAGCAGTGCCACCCCGGCTGCCTTGCTGCAATACAAAATCTCCGCAATCCCAAGCCCGCTCAATCGCCCGTGAAAACGATCCAGAAATCCGCCAAGCTCAACAACGTCTGCTATGACATTCGCGGCCCCGTGCTCGAAAAGGCCAAGCAGATGGAAGAAGACGGCCACAAGATCATCAAGCTGAACATCGGCAACCTGGCCGTGTTCGGTTTTGATGCCCCGGAAGAAATCCAACTGGACATGATCCGCAACCTGCCGAATTCGGCCGGCTATTCGGATTCCAAGGGCATCTTCGCGGCGCGCAAGGCGGTGATGCACTACACCCAAGAGCAGGGCATCAAGAACGTCACGCTGGATGACATCTACCTGGGCAATGGCGCATCGGAGCTGATCTCCCTGGCGACCAACGCGCTGCTCGACGAGGGCGATGAACTGCTGCTGCCCGCGCCCGACTACCCGCTGTGGACGGCGGTGACCAGCCTTTCGGGCGGCACGCCGGTGCATTACATCTGCGACGAAGCCAACGGCTGGATGCCGGATCTGGACGACATTCGCGCCAAGATCACGCCCAACACCAAGGGCATCGTCGTCATCAATCCGAACAACCCGACGGGCGCGCTGTATTCCGATGATCTGCTGCGCGGCATCATTGCGATTGCGCGCGAGCACGGTCTGGTGATCTTCGCCGACGAGGTGTACGACAAGGTCCTGTTTGACGACAACAAGCACACAGCGCTCGGTTCGCTGTCGGAGGATGTGCTGACCATCACGTTCAACAGCCTGTCGAAGAGCTATCGCTCGTGTGGTTACCGTGCGGGCTGGATGGTCGTCTCCGGCGACAAGCGCCCGGCCAAGGATTACATCGAAGGCCTGAACATGCTGTCGTCGATGCGTCTGTGCGCCAACGTGCCGGGCCAGTGGGCGATCCAGACCGCGCTGGGCGGTTATCAAAGCATCAAGGATCTGGTGGCGCCGGGCGGCCGCATGCGTCGTCAGCGTGATCTGGCGCACGAGCTAATCACTGCTATTCCGGGCGTGACCTGCGTGAAGCCCAAGGCCGCGCTGTACATGTTCCCGCGCCTCGATCCGGCTGTGTATCCGATCGAAGACGATCAGCAATTCATCCGCCAACTGCTGGAAGAGGAGCGTGTGCTGCTGGTGCAGGGTACGGGCTTCAACTGGCATTCGCCGGACCACTTCCGCATCGTCTTCCTGCCGCACGAAGATGACCTTCGTGAAGCGATTGGCCGAATTTCGCGCTTCCTGGAGCGGTACCGTCAGCGTCACGGTACTGGCATCCGGGCAGCCTAGACTCGGTCGTCCGCCAGATCAGTTGTTATAGCGGGGCAGACCGAAGCGTCTGCCCCTGTTGTTTTTTGCTTTCAGTTTTAACGATACGTCCCATGAATCCCATCAAGATCGGCCTGCTCGGGCTCGGTACCGTCGGTGGCGGTACGCTCAAGGTTCTTCAACGGAACCAGGAAGAAATCCGTCGTCGCGCGGGGCGCGGCATTGAAGTCGCCCTGATTGCGGTGCGCAACGTCGAAAAGGCGCGCGCCATCGTGCAAGAAGCCGGCGCGACCGTGCCGGTGGTCAACGACCCGTTTGCCGTGGTGGATTCGCCCGAGATCGATATCGTGGTGGAGCTGATCGGCGGCTATGACCTGACGCGCGAGCTGGTGCTGCGCGCCATCGCCAACGGCAAGCACGTCGTCACCGCCAACAAGGCGCTGCTGGCCGTGCATGGCAACGAAATCTTCAAGGCCGCGCAGGACAAGGGTGTGATGGTGGCGTTCGAGGCCGCAGTGGCTGGCGGCATCCCCATCATCAAGGCGCTGCGCGAGGGCCTGACGGCCAACCGTATCGAGTGGATTGCCGGCATCATCAACGGCACCACGAACTTCATCCTGTCGGAGATGCGCGACAAGGGCCTGGACTTCGATACGGTGCTCAAGGAAGCCCAGCGCCTGGGCTACGCCGAAGCCGATCCGACCTTTGACATCGAGGGCTTTGACGCCGCGCACAAGCTCACGCTCATGAGCGCCATCGCCTTCGGCGTGCCGGTGCAGTTCGAACGTGCCTACGTGGAAGGCATCACCAAGCTGGAAGCCGTCGACATCCGCTATGCCGAAGAGCTCGGCTACCGCATCAAGCTGCTCGGCCTGACGCGTCGCACCGAAGCCGGTATCGAGCTGCGCGTGCACCCGACGCTGGTGCCGTCCAAGCGCCTGATCGCCAATGTGGAAGGCGCGATGAATGCCGTGGTCGTCAATGGCGACGCAGTGGGCCCGACGCTGTACTACGGCAAGGGTGCTGGCGCCGAGCCGACCGCCTCGGCTGTCGTTGCCGACCTGGTGGACGTGACGCGCCTGCACACGGCTGACCCGGAACACCGCGTGCCGCACTTGGCGTTCCAGCCGGACGCGCTGTCCGACACGCCGGTGCTGCCGATCGACGAAGTGCGTTCGAGCTATTACCTGCGCATCCGCGTGGCCGACCAGACTGGCGTGCTGGCTGATATCACGCAGATTCTGGCCAAGACCGGCATCTCGATCGACGCCATGCTGCAGAAGGAATCGCGCGAGGGCGAGCCGCAGCCGCAGACCGACATCATCATGCTGACGCACACGGCCGTCGAGAAACACGTGAACGGTGCCATTGCCGCCATCGAAGCGCTGCCGACCGTGCTGTCGAAGGTCAAGCGTATCCGCATGGAAGAACTGAACTGAAAACCTGCTCATGATCCTACTGCGCGGCCCAATCTTGGCTCTGCGATGCTCACCGTACTCATGTACGGCTGCCGATTCTGGTCAATGCGTCGAACCAACCTTGAGCCGCTCGCTACGGATCATGAACAGGTTTAAGCGCCACCACGCTTTTTCGAGATAGCCATGAGCATGCAATACCGATCGACCCGCGGCCACAGCGAGCCGCAGAGCTTCTCCCGCATCCTGCTGGGCGGCCTGGCGCCGGACGGCGGCTTGTACCTGCCGGAGCAGTATCCGCAAGTCAGTGTTGAAGAGCTGACCCGCTGGCGCGACCTGCCGTATGCCGATCTCGCGTTCGAGATCCTGCGCAAGTTCGCCACTGATATCCCCGAGGATGACCTGCGCGCGCTGACCCGCCGTACCTACACGGCCGAGGTCTACAGCAACGCACGCCAGGGTGACAACACGGCCGACATCACCCCGCTGCACAAGCTGGGCGATGAGGGCGGTACATCGCTGTCGCTGCTGTGCCTGTCCAACGGCCCGACGCTGGCCTTCAAGGACATGGCGATGCAGCTGCTGGGCAACCTGTTCGAATACGCGCTCGACCGCGAGCACGCCGAGCTGAACATCCTCGGCGCCACCTCCGGCGACACCGGCAGCGCGGCCGAATACGCCATGCGCGGCAAGCGCGGCGTGCGCGTGTTCATGCTGAGCCCGCACCGCAAGATGAGCGCGTTCCAGACCGCGCAGATGTTCAGCCTGCAAGACGCGAACATCTTCAACATCGCCATCGAAGGCGTGTTCGACGACGCGCAGGACATCGTCAAGGCGGTGTCGAACGATCATGAGTACAAGGCGCGCCAGAAGATCGGTACGGTCAACTCGATCAACTGGGCGCGTGTGGTTGCCCAAGTCGTCTACTACTTCAAGGGCTATCTGCTGGCCGCCCCGAAGATTGGCGACAAGGTGTCGTTCTGCGTGCCGTCGGGCAACTTCGGCAACGTCTGCGCCGGCCACATCGCGCGCATGATGGGTTTGCCGATCGACAAGCTGGTCGTCGCCACCAACGAGAACGACGTGCTCGACGAGTTCTTCCGCACCGGCACCTACCGCGTGCGTTCGGCCGCGCAGACATATCACACGTCGAGCCCGAGCATGGACATCAGCAAGGCGTCGAACTTCGAGCGCTTCGTGTTCGACCTGCTCGACCGCGATCCGGCGCGCCTCACGCAGCTCTTCCGCGACGTGGACGAGAAGGGTGGCTTCTCGATGACCGGCAAGCCGGAGTTCGACCGCATCGCCGAGTTCGGCTTTGTCTCCGGCCGTAGCTCGCACGAGGACCGCGTCAACACCATTCGCGACGTGTTTGCCCGCTACGGCACGATGATCGACACGCACACTGCCGACGGCGTGAAAGTGGCGCGCGAAAACCTGACGCCGGGCGTGCCGATGGTGGTGCTGGAAACCGCGCTGCCGGCCAAGTTCGGCGACACCATCCGCGAAGCGCTGGACCGTGAGCCGGAGCGTCCGGCGGGCTATGCGGATATCGAATCGCTGCCGCAGCGCTTCGAGGTCATGCCGGCCGATGTGGATCGCGTGAAGGCCTACATCGCGCAACACACGGGTCTTTAAAACGATGGAAGCAGGGCCGGATGACGTGGCTGGAGCAGCATTCGAGCGCTGCCTACACGACATCCGCGCCTGCCGCGAATGCAAGGGCGCGCTGGCGCACGAGCCTCGCCCCGTCGTGCTGGCCGACCGCCGTGCCCGCTTGCTGATCATCGGGCAGGCGCCTGGGCGCATCGTCCACGAAACGGGCATCCCGTGGAACGACCGTTCTGGCGATCGCCTGCGCCAGTGGCTGCAAATCCCGTACGACGATTTTTACTCAGACCAGCGCATCGCCGTGGTGCCGATGGGGTTCTGCTTTCCCGGCACCGGCGCGAATGGGGACTTGCCGCCGCGTCCCGAATGTGCGCCGAAATGGCATCGCCCCTTGCTGACGGCCATGCCTGAAGTGAAGCTCGCGCTACTGGTCGGCACCTATGCGCAGCGTCACTACCTTGATGTACCGCGCGACTGGTCACTCACCGATGTGGTCCGCAATGGGCCCGTGCAGGACGGCGAAGGCCGTGTGCTGTTTCCGCTGCCGCACCCGAGTCCGCGCAATCTCGCCTGGTTCAAGCACAACCCATGGTTCGATGTGAGCATCGTGCCGGCGTTGCGCGGGGCACTGGCCAGCGCATTCGCGTGATATGCCGGCGCTGATGCATGGCGCTGTCATAGAACCGATACAATCAAAATCTGTCCCCTGATACCGCTTTCCGCATGTCCGCCAACGATGCTCCCGCCGTCAAACCGTCTTTGCTGACGCTCGATGCGGCGCTGTCGCAACTGCTCGCCGCCGTGCGCCCGTTGCACGAAACCGAAACCGAAACCGTGCCGACGCTGCACGCCAATGGCCGCATCCTCGCGCAAGCCGTGCACAGCAGCCTGAATGTGCCGCCCGCAGACAATACGTCGATGGACGGCTACGCCGTGCGCGCCGCCGACATTACCGCCCCGGGCACGCGCCTGAAGGTGGCGCAGCGCATTCCCGCAGGGCATGTGGGTCAACCGCTCAATGCTGGCGAGGCGGCGCGTATCTTTACCGGTGCGATGATTCCGCCGGGCGCTGATGCGGTGGTGATGCAGGAGCAATGCAAGGCCGATCCGGACGCGGGCACGGTTGTCATCGACCACGTACCGGCATCGGGTGAATGGATCCGCCGCGCAGGGGAGGACATCGCCGCTGGCGCCGAAATCCTGGCGCGCGGCACGCGCCTGGGCGCGCAGCAGTTGGGCTTGGCAGCTTCCGTCGGTTGCGCCAATCTGCACGTGGTGCGCCGCCCACGCGTGGCCGTGTTTTTTACCGGCGATGAACTCGCCATGCCCGGCGAGCCGCTCAAGCCTGGCGCTATCTACAACTCCAACCGCTTCACGCTGCGCGCGCTGCTCGAAAACCTTGGTTGCGACATCACCGATTTCGGCATCGTGCCCGATACGCTGCAAGCCACGCGCGAGACGCTGCGCGAAGCCGCGGAGGCGCACGATCTGATCATCACCTCCGGTGGCGTATCGGTGGGCGAGGAAGACCACATCAAGCCCGCCGTGGAAGCCGAAGGGCGCCTGAACCTGTGGCAGATCGCCATCAAGCCAGGCAAGCCGCTGGCTTTTGGCGAGGTGCGTCGGCCGGAAGGGATGGTGGGTGGGCCGACGGCATTCTTCATTGGCTTGCCGGGCAATCCGGTGTCGAGCTTCGTCACGTTCCTGCTGTTCGTGCGGCCGTTCATCCTCCGTCTGCAGGGTGTAGAAGATGTCGCGCCGAAGCGCATCCCGATGCGCGCCGACTTTGCGTTGCCCAAGGGTGATCGCCGCAACGAATTCCTGCGTGCACGCATCAACGCCAACGGCGGGCTCGACTTGTTCCCCAACCAAAGCTCGGGCGTGCTGACCTCCACCGTGTGGGGCGATGGCCTGATCGACAACCCGCCCAACCAGCCGATTGCGCCGGGCGATGTCGTGAGCTTCCTGCCGTTTGCGGAGTTGGTGTAAGGAGCGATGACCGTGCAGATTGAATTGCGTTTCTTTGCCAGCGTGCGCGAGCAATTGGGTGTCTCTCAGGAGAAGGCCGTGGTGCCCGACACCGTTCGCACCCTGGGTGACGTGCGCGCCTGGCTGGCCCAGCGCGGCCCGGTGTGGAGCGAAACGCTGGCCCAAGGCCGTGCCTTGCGCATGGCGCTGGACCACCAGATTCTTCCGGCCGACACCGCCTTGCATGAGGGCTGCGAAGTCGCGTTTTTCCCGCCCGTCACCGGCGGCTGAGCGGAGGAAAACGACCATGCCTGTCCGCGTGCAAGAAGCCGACTTCGACCTCGGCGCCGAGATTGCCGCGCTGCGTGCCGGCCGCCCGAGCATCGGCGCAGTGGCCAGTTTCATCGGGACCGTGCGCGACATCAACGAGGGCAGCGGCGTCTCGGAGATGGAGCTGGAGCACTATCCCGGCATGACCGAGAAGGCGCTCGCCAACATCGTCAGCGCGGCCATGGAGCGCTGGGAGCTGATCGATGCGCTGGTCATCCACCGCGTCGGCAAGCTCAAGCCCGAAGACCAGATCGTGCTGGTGGCCGTGGCCTCGAAGCATCGCGGCGAGTCCTTTGCCGCGTGCGAATTCATCATGGATTACCTCAAGAGCGAGGCGCCGTTCTGGAAGAAGGAGCAGACGCCCGAGGGCGCGCGGTGGGTGGATGCGCGTGTGACGGACGACAAGGCGCTCGCCCGCTGGGGCATCACCACGAACAATGCTGCGGGCGGCCAGGGGGTGCCTGCCCAGCCAAACGACTACGAATAACAAGGAGCAACCGCATGAGCGGGATGGGGTTTGTGGCAGTGGGCGTGGGCGCTGCACTGGGAGCATGGCTGCGCTGGCTGTTTGCTGTGCTGTTGAATGCAATCAACCCGGCGCTGCCATATGGCACGTTGCTGGCCAATTTGCTGGGCGGCTATCTGATTGGCGTGGCAGTGGGCTTCTTTGATACCCACACCGGTCTGCCGCCGGAATGGCGCTTGCTTACAGTGACAGGCTTCCTCGGCGGGCTGACGACGTTCTCTACCTTCTCCAGCGAGGTCGTCGGCAACATTCTTGCCGGCGACTACATGGTCGGCGTGCTGCACATCGTGGCGCATCTGGGCGGCTCGCTGTTCCTGACGCTGCTGGGGCTGTGGACGGTGCGCACGTTCAGTTGAGTGGATCGCCGGCCTGTTCGGCACGCGACGCTTTCGCCGCATTGAAGCGGTGATCTAATCACATGGAAAGCGTTGGGACGGCGGCACGGCCAGTTGGCGTGCCGCCGTTTGTTCTGGCGCAAATTCGCATCAAAACCCGCGCTCTTGCGCTTGAAATGCCACTGAAGCTCCCTATCTTTCGGAGCAGTGAAACATTTTCCGCAAGGGGTTTTTAATGCGTTTGGACAAATTGACCACCCGCTTCCAGGAAGCGCTGGCCGACGCGCAGAGCCTGGCGCTGGGCAACGACAATCCGTACATCGAACCGATCCACCTGCTGCTGGCGATGCTCCGCCAGCCGGATGGGGCCACCAAGAACCTGCTGGCCCGCGCCGGCGTGAATACGGGTGCGCTGGACACCGCGCTGGACCGCGCCATCAAGCACTTGCCGCAAGTGCAAGGTGGCGAGCAGGTGCAGGTCGGCCGTGATCTGGGCAGCCTGCTGCAACAGACCGAGAAGGAAGGCATCAAGCGCGGCGACCAGTTCATTGCCAGCGAGCTGTTCCTGCTGGCCGTCGCCGACGACAAGGGCGAGGCCGGCCGCATCGCACGCGAACATGGCTTGGCGCGCAAGGCACTGGAATCCGCCATCGATGCCGTGCGCGGCGGCCAGACCGTCGGCAGCGCTGAGGCCGAAAGCCAGCGTGAAGCGCTCAAGAAGTACACCATCGACCTCACCGAGATGGCCCGCATCGGCAAGCTCGATCCGGTCATCGGCCGCGACGACGAGATCCGCCGCGCCATCCAGATCCTGCAGCGCCGCACCAAGAACAACCCGGTGCTGATCGGCGAGCCGGGTGTGGGCAAGACGGCCATCGTCGAAGGGCTGGCGCAGCGCATCGTCAACGGCGAGGTGCCCGAAAGCTTGAAGAACAAACGCGTGCTGGTGCTCGATATGGCAGGCCTGCTGGCCGGTGCCAAGTACCGCGGCGAATTCGAAGAGCGCCTGAAGGCCGTGCTCAACGATATCGCCAAGGAAGAGGGCCAGACCATCCTCTTCATTGACGAGATCCACACCATGGTGGGCGCGGGCAAGGCCGAAGGCGCGATGGATGCCGGCAACATGCTCAAGCCGGCGCTGGCGCGCGGTGAGCTGCATTGCATCGGCGCGACCACGCTGGATGAATACCGCAAGTACATCGAGAAGGATGCCGCGCTGGAGCGCCGCTTCCAGAAGGTGCTTGTCGATGAGCCGAGCGTTGAGGCGACCATCGCCATCCTGCGCGGCCTGCAAGAGAAGTACGAACTGCACCACGGCGTGGAGATCACCGACCCGGCGATCGTGGCCGCGGCTGAACTCAGCCACCGCTATATCACCGACCGCTTCCTGCCGGACAAGGCCATCGACCTGATCGACGAAGCGGCCGCGCGCATCAAGATGGAAATCGACTCGAAGCCCGAGGCGATGGACAAGCTTGACCGCCGTCTGATCCAGCTCAAGATCGAGCGCGAAGCGGTGAAGAAGGAAACCGACGAAGCCTCGCAGAAGCGCCTGGAGCTGATCGAGCAGGAAATCGAACGCCTGCAGAAGGAATACGCCGACTTGGATGAAATCTGGAAGGCTGAGAAGGGCGCCGCGCAAGGTGCGGCTGCGCTGAAGGAAGAGATCGAGAAGATCAAGCTGGAGATCGCCAAACTGCAGCGTGAAGGCAAGCTCGACAAGGTGGCCGAACTGCAATACGGCAAGCTGCCCGAATTGGAAGGCAAGCTGAAGGCCGCCACCGCTGCCGAAGCGACTGGCCAGAAGCAGCCGAACAAGCTGCTGCGCACGCAGGTGGGCGCCGAAGAGATTGCCGAAGTTGTCAGCCGTGCCACGGGCATCCCCGTGTCGAAGATGATGACCGGCGAGCGCGAGAAGCTGCTCAAGATGGAGGATCGCCTGCACGAGCGCGTGGTTGGTCAGGACGAGGCTGTGCGTTTGGTGTCGGATGCCATCCGCCGCTCGCGTGCCGGCATTGCGGACGAGAACAAGCCCTACGGCTCGTTCCTGTTCCTCGGCCCCACGGGTGTCGGCAAGACCGAGCTGTGCAAGGCGCTGGCCGGCTTCCTGTTCGATTCGGAAGAGCACCTGATCCGCATCGACATGAGCGAGTTCATGGAGAAGCATTCCGTGAGCCGCTTGATCGGCGCGCCTCCGGGCTACGTCGGCTATGAGGAAGGCGGCTATCTGACCGAAGCCGTGCGCCGCAAGCCGTACAGCGTGGTGTTGCTGGATGAGGTCGAGAAGGCTCACCCAGACGTCTTCAACGTGCTGCTGCAGGTGCTGGACGATGGCCGACTCACGGATGGCCAGGGCCGCACGGTTGACTTCAAGAACACGGTGATCGTGATGACGTCCAACCTCGGCTCACAACTCATCCAGCAGATGGCGACCGAACCGGCGGATGTGATCAAGGGTGCGGTGTGGCAGGAAGTGAAGACGCATTTCCGGCCCGAGTTCCTGAACCGGATCGATGAGGTTGTGGTGTTCCACGCGCTGGACCAACGCAACATTGAATCGATCGCGCGGATTCAGCTCAAGCGGCTGGCAGCGCGGCTGGCGCATATGGATCTGGCGCTGGAGATCAGCGACGAGGCGGTGGCCAAGCTGGCATCCGCGGGCTACGACCCAGTGTTTGGGGCGCGGCCGTTGAAGCGGGCGATCCAGCAGCAGCTTGAGAATCCGGTGGCACGGATGATTCTGGAGGGCAAGTTCGCGCCCAAGGATGTGGTGCCGGTGGATTATCGGGATGGGCAGTTTTCGTTTGAGCGCGTGGTGCACTGAGCCACACGCCAGTCGCTGCAATGGAAGAGCCCGGCCCGCGCCGGGCTTTTCTTTGCGCGTTTGTTGCTGGAGTGCTGCTAGTAGGCATTTCCGTTCGACCAACCGCCAATGGCGGTGCGCGCGATGATCGACAAATCCATACGGAACGACCAGTTGCGGATGTAGTACAGATCGTATTCCACGCGGCGGGTCATTTTGTCCACGGTTTCTGTTTCGCCGCGCAGGCCGTTGATCTGTGCCCAACCCGTAATGCCTGGCTTGACGCGGTGCCGCAGCATGTAGTGTCTGACCTGGTCTTTGTAGAGGTCGTTGTGGGCCATGGCATGCGGGCGCGGGCCGACGACGGACATTTCGCCGCGCAAGACGTTGATGAACTGAGGCAGTTCGTCCAGGCTCGTGCGCCGCAGGATGGCGCCCACCGGGGTGACGCGTTTGTCGCCGCGCTTGGCTTGCGTGACGCCCCCCGCGTCATGATGGATATGCATGGTGCGGAACTTCAGCACATCGAATGGCCTGCCATCCATGCCAAGGCGCTGCTGACGAAACAGCACTGGGCCCGGGCCGGACAGGCGTATTGCCAGCGCAATCAGTAACAGGAGTGGGCTCAGCGCAAGCAAGGCCATCGCGGCGAAGGCGCGATCGAAGGCGCCTTTTGCCAGGCCTCGGATGCCATGGCTGGGTGGCACCGTCAGGTCAATGCAGGGCACGCCAAGCACTTCATTGGAGCGGTGCGTGAGCAAGTTCAAATCGCTCAGGTCAGGCAACCAGCGTACGTCAAAGAAGTCGTTGCGCAGGGCATAGAGCAGCTCACGCATGTGCTGTGATTGCTTCAAGGGCCATGTCACCCAGATTTCATCCACATGATGAGCGCGGCAGTAAGCGCGGACGGCATCTAGGCTGAGCAGGCGGTCCAGATCTGGAGGAACGTCCGCGTCGGGGTCATCCGCCAACACGGCGCGCAACTCCACCCCGGCAGCCGGATTGCATGCGACGTGCCGGTAAAGCCTCCGACCCTGATCTCCAAAACCGACAAGCACCACGCTGCGCTTATCGCGCCCGCACGTACGTAGCCACCGCAGCACGGCATAGACCAATGCACGACCGCCCAGCAGCAATCCCGCAGTGATACCGAGCCACAGGCCCGACCATATTCGAGAGAGCGCCCCGATCTGATGTGTTGCGAAGCACACCAGGATGGTCGCGAGCCAGATGGCAAACCATGCGCCCACCCCCCGAAGCATGCCAGCCACAAAGTACGGCCGGCGTGCTCGGTCTTCCTGCCACAGATAGGCGTAGACCAGCATGCCGAACGCGACTGCCATTGACAGCATGGTCTCATGCGGCGGCTCGCTGGGCAGCGCGTCGCCAAAGCGCATGTAGGTTGCAAGCATGCCGCCAGCCAGGATGGCTGCCATATCGAAAATCAACGTCAACGCGGCATAAAACCTGACGCTATTTTTGCCTCGCTTCTTGGGCGAGGTTTGGCGGTGAGGGGGGCATAACAAAATTGGCTGAGTCATTTTTCTATGAGGTTAGTTTTATTAAATAGATCTTATGCTGAATTAAGAAAATTTGACAAATGCACGAATGCCGATGGAGGGTTTGTTTGAATACCATATAGAAAAGGACGTGAGTGATTGGGTTGCACTGCGCCGGGCTAATGGATGTCTATGCTTGAGATTCTCAAAAGATGCTGCACGGCATGTTGGCTGTTGCTGGCAGGATGTGTGTTTGCCCCCGGAATGCGCGGGCCCCAAGGCGATTGGCAGCCAGTTGAGGCCGCGCCGCCTCACATCACGCCGATTTCCGCAGAGGTGATCGATAAGATTAAGAAAAAGCGGACGGCCGCGAGCGCGGGTGGATTATATGAGTTGGGTAAAATTCTTAATTCAGCGTCAGAATTTTCTTATTTTATTCAAGCTGGGGATATTGTTTCCGTGGTGGTGTGGGACCACCCGGAACTCGCTTTGCCGACAGTCACATATAGTCTCGGTATTGGCACAACACAAGCCACATTGCCCGCCAACGGATTTGTTGCGCAAGGTTATGTTGTTGGGCGGGACGGCAATATCCAATATCCGTACGCTGGGTTGATTCAATTGGCGGGGCAGACGCAGGAACAGGCCCAACGCACGGTCACACAGGCGTTGTCGCCCTATCTGAACAAGCCCCAAGTGAGCGTGCGGGTGGTGTCGTACCGCAGTCAACGCGTGTACCTGGAGGGGCGTGTGCAATCGCCCAGGGCCGTGGCGCTCAACGATGTTCCGCTCAACCTAGCCGATGCGATTGCGCAGGCCGGCGGTGCGGCGGAAGACGGGGACCTGGCCTTCGTGTCATTGCGCCGCGGCGGGCGGAGCTATGTGTTGGATCTGATCGGGCAGCGGCAGTCTGGCTTAGACCCGACTCGCGTGATGCTGCGCGATGGTGACGTGGTGCGCATTGCGGCCCGGCAGGATCGCAAGGTGTTCGTGATGGGCGAGGTCAGCCGGCCGGCCACGCCTACGCTGCGCAACGGCCGCCTGAGTCTGAACGAGGCGCTGGCCGAGGCCGGCGGGCCGTTGTCGACCACCGCCAACCCTCGGCAGATTTACGTGATACGCCGCGCCGCCGCGCCTGGCGCCGATACCGAGGTCTACCACCTGGACGCGCAGTCTCCGGTGGCACTGGCGCTGGCCGAGGGGTTTGAGTTGCAGCCCAAAGACGTCGTCTACGTGGATGCCGCCCCTATCGTGCGTTGGAGCCGGTTCATCAATCTGCTGCTGCCGACCACCAACTCCCTCTTCACCAGTGTGAGCGCCACCAAATGAAGCGGCTGGATATCGGCCCTCTTGTGGCAGGCAACCTTGCTGGCGAGGCGGCGGGGCTCGAACTGCGTCGACTGGTACGCGCGTGCGCAGCGCAGCCCGGAAGGATTGCCGGCTGCCTGCTGCTGGCGGCGTTGCTGGGCGCGTTGTATGCGCTTCTGTCACAGCCTGTATATGAGGCCAACCTGATGCTGCAGGTGGAAGAACCGGTCGAGGCCCGGCAGGGCCTGATGGGCGATGCGTCGGCGTTGTTCGAGATCAAGGCAGAGGCTGCGGGTGAGGTGGAAGTGCTGCGCTCGCGGCGTGTGGTGCTGCCCGCCGTGCAGGTGTTGCATCGGGGCATTCGTGCGGTACCGAAGCGCTTTCCACTGATTGGCCGTGCGCTTGCTCGCTACGCCGGTGGATTGTCCACGCCGGGCGTGTTTGGGTGGGGGGGCCATGCGTGGGGGCGTGAATCCATTGTGGTGTCGCGCCTGGATGTACCGGCGTCGCGCTTGGACCAAGTCTTCGAGTTGACGGTGCTGGGTGCGCAACGTTATGCGTTGCGGGTGCCGGGGTATGCGCTGCCCGTGACTGGCGAAGTGGGCGTACCGCTGCGGATTGATCTGACGGGCGGGTCTGTCATTTTGGCGGTGGACCACATGTTGGCGCAGCCGGGCGCAAGCTTCATGCTCGCGCGGCAATCCGATCAGCAAGCGCTGGACGCACTGCAGCGTGCCCTGTTCATTCAGGAGCTGGGCAAGCGATCAGGTGTGATCAGCCTGGCACTGCGCGATGAAGACCCGCGGCGCGCCGCAGACACGCTCAACCAGATCGCCAGCGAATACCTGCGCCAGAGCATTGAGCGCAAAGAGCGTGAAGCTCGCCATGCCTTGGCGACGCTGGATGAAACGCTGGTGCAACTTCGGGTCAAGCTGCAAACGGCAGAGGGGCAATACAGTGCGCTGCGCACCCAGTATGGTGCCGCCGATCTAGTGGAGGAGGCCCGGGTGCTGATTAAGCGCTCAACCGATGCGCGTGCCGAGTGGGTGGCACTGCGCCAGAAGCGCGCAGAGTTGGCCGCACGTTTTGCCGCAGAGCATCCGAGCATTCAGGCAGTGGATGCGCAGATTGCAGAGCAGTCACGCGAGTTGAGCCGGCTGGACACACGCCTGCAGGCATTGCCTCGCCAGGACGAGCTGGTCCAGCGTGCCGCGCGCGACGTGCGGGTCAATAGCGAACTCGTGCAATCGCTGGCGTTGGCCATCCAGCAGGTGAAGCTGGTGGGTACGGGCAAGGCTCGGTCGGTCCGCGTGGTGGATGCGTCGATTGCGCCGGAAACGCCAGTGAAGCCGAAACGTCTAGCGGTGATTGCAGTATCGGCACTGGCGGGCGGCGTGCTCGGCGTCGCCTGGGTGGTGATGCGCGAGCTGTTCCGCCGAGGCGTACGCTGGCCCGCACAGATTGAGGAGGCCACAGGCGAGCGCGTGTGCGGTGTGGTGCCCCGCGCCGATCCGCCCATGGGCAGCGCCAGCGTGGTACCGATGCCTGCCAATTTGGTGGCATCCCACGCCCCGTATTCGCCTGCAGGCAAGGCGTTGGTGGGTGTGGCGGCAACGCTGCGCTTCATGATGCAAAGCGCCGGCGCCAAGGCAATTGGGGTTGGTGGGGCATCGGCGGGGTCTGGCGCGGCATTCCTTGCCGTCAATCTGGCCGCCATGCTGGCCAATCAAGGGCAGCGGGTCTTGTTGATCGATGCGGCTGGCGCTCCTGGGCGCGTCCATGCCTGGTTTGATGTGCCCTCTGCCCCGGGGTGGTGCGATGCCTTGCAAGGTAATAGCGCACTGAAGGCTTATACGCATGAGACCACCGTCCACAACGTGGATGTCCTGCCGTGCGGTGTCCAGCCCTACGCATTGCCGCACTACGCGACCAAGCGGCTCTCCAGTCTGCTGGCCGAGGCCGTCACACGCTACGACATGGTTCTACTGGTGTTGCCAGCCATCCTGGCCGGTGGCGATGCGCAGGCGCTCGTGCCGGCTGCCAACTGGCTTTTGCTGACGGCACGTGCTGGGCGAGATGGCGCCACGGAACTGCGCGAAGCCGTACATCGTTGGCGATTGGCTGGCGGCAAAGTGATGGGCACCGTGCTGAACGATGTGCCATCGCTCATTCAGCGCCGAGCCACGTTGGCGCCCGTACAACGAAGAGGGGCCAGCGCATGAAGCGCGTTCTTGCGGTATTCGGCACCCGGCCCGAGGCGATCAAGATGGCGCCGTTGGTGCATGCGCTCAGTCAGACGCCCGGCATCTCGTGCCAAGTGTGCGTGACGGGGCAGCACCGGCAGATGCTCGATCAGGTCATGGCGCTGTTCAACCTGCGCGCAGATCATGACCTCGATGTCATGCGCCCCGGGCAGCAGTTGCCGGGGCTGACGTCGTCCATCCTCACGGGCATGCGGCAAGTGCTGGCGGACCTGGCACCGGATATGGTGCTCGTGCACGGCGATACCACGACCACATTTGCGGCCGCGCTGGCCGCGTTTTATCAGCGCATTCCCGTTGGCCATGTGGAGGCCGGTTTGCGAACGGGAAACCTCGATTCCCCCTGGCCGGAAGAGGCAAACCGCAGGCTCACATCGGTCCTCACGCGGTTGCATTTCGCCCCAACTGCGCAGGCGCGCGACAACCTTATCCGCGAGGGGGTTGGAGCGTCAACCATCCATGTCACGGGCAACACCGTGATTGATGCCCTCATGCTGATCCATGGCCGGCTTCGTGATGAGCGCGGGTTGTCGGAACAGGCATGGTCAGCAATTCCGTATCGCCCGACACAGCGGCGCATGGTCTTGGTGACGGGGCATCGGCGAGAGAGCTTCGGTACGGGGTTTGAGCGCATCTGCCAGGCGCTGGCACAACTCGCGCTGGCGCGGCCCGAGATCGACATCGTGTACCCGGTGCACCTCAACCCGCTGGTGCGGGAGCCGGTCGCGCGCGTGTTGGGTGGCATCCCCAATATCCACCTGCTTGAGCCGCTCCACTACCTGCCGTTCGTGCAACTCATGATGCACGCCCACTTGGTGCTGACCGACTCCGGCGGCATTCAGGAGGAAGCGCCTTCGCTGGGTAAGCCCGTGCTCGTCATGCGCGAGAACACCGAACGTCCCGAGGCGGTTGCGGCGGGCACTGTGCAGTTGGTCGGCACGGACACCGCAGCCATTGTCGGGGCAGTTGTCGCATTGCTTGACGACACCGAGCGCCACCGTGCCATGCGCCGCGCGCACAACCCCTATGGCGATGGCCATGCCTGCGCGCACATCTGCCGTGTTCTTGCCGCAGAGCTGCATGCCGGCACGGCGCCCTGGCCCCCGATTCCGCTTGGATCTGCTCTTGCATAACACCCACATGGCTTTTGAAACCATTTCTGTTCTTGGGCTCGGCTATATCGGCCTGCCGACTGCTACCGTTTTCGCATCACGCAAGCTCAAGGTGATTGGCGTTGACGTCAACCCACATGCGGTGGAGACAATCAATCGTGGCCAGGTACACATCGTCGAGCCTGATCTCGACATGTTGGTGCAGGCGGCCGTGTCGCAAGGCTATTTGCGTGCGGTCATGCAGCCCGAGCCAGCCAACGCGTTCCTGATTGCCGTGCCCACGCCGTTTGACGATCAACGCAAGCCGAATCTGTCGTACGTGATGGACGCGGCGCGCGCCATTGCCCCCGTGCTCAAGCGCAGTGACCTGGTGGTGTTGGAGTCCACCTCGCCGGTCGGCACGACCGAGCAGATGGCGCAGGTGCTGGCCGAGGCGCGGCCGGATCTGAGCTTCCCGCAGCAGCGTGGCGAGCAGTCGGATATCCGCATTGCGCACTGTCCGGAGCGGGTGCTGCCTGGACACGTGTTGCGCGAGCTGGTCGAGAACGACCGCGTGATCGGCGGCATGACGGCGCGCTGTGGCGAGGCGGCGCAATCGCTGTACGAGGTATTCCTGCGCGGCAACTGCCACCTCACCAGCGTGCGTACTGCCGAGATGTGCAAGCTCACGGAAAACGCCTTTCGCGACGTCAACATCGCCTTTGCCAATGAGCTGTCGATGATCTGCGACGCGCTGGACGTGAACGTGTGGGAGTTGATCCAGCTCGCGAACCGGCATCCGCGCGTTGATATCCTCCAGCCCGGTCCGGGCGTGGGTGGGCATTGCATTGCGGTGGACCCGTGGTTCATTGTCGACTCCGCACCAGAGCGTACTCCGCTCATTCGCGCGGCGCGGTCGGTCAATGACCTCAAGCCGGGCTATGTGGTGGACCGCATTCGCCAAGTCGCTGGCCGCCTGAAGAACCCGGTGATCGCCTGCCTGGGATTGGCCTTCAAGGCCAATATTGACGACCTGCGTGAGAGCCCGAGCGTGGATATCCTGCGCGCGCTGCTGCAGGCAGATGTGGGTCGCGTGCTCGTGGTGGAGCCGCATGTCAAATCGCTGCCGCCCGAGCTCGCACAGGCAGAGTTGACCGATCTGCCACAGGCGATGGCCCACGCTGACGTGATTGTGCTGCTGGTCGACCACAAGGCATTTGCCGGGGTGGATACAGACCGCCTCCAAACCAAGGCAGTGATCGACACACGCGGCATGTGGTCGTCCAGGCGGGCGACACTGGCACGGGTGTAAGCCATGCGTGTGCTGCGCGGTCGTTTGCGGTTGCCGTCATTGGGCCGCAACTTTGTCGCCATGGTGATGTGGCAGGCCGGCACCTATCTGGTGCCGCTGCTGACGTTTCCCTATCTGACGCGCACGCTGGGCGTTGAAGCCTACGGCGCGCTAGGCATCGGTATGGCGGTGTCGACCTATGCGCTCATCTGGACCGACTGGGGCTTCAACCTTAGCGCCTCGCGTGCGATTGCTCAGATGCGTCAGGATCGGGAAGCCGTTACCGCGCTCTTCTGGAACACGCTGATGGCAAAGGCAATTCTGGCACTGCTTTCCCTGATGGCATTGCTGTCGGCGCTGGCATGGTTGGCTGCGTTGCCCGGCTTGCGTGCGGCCGCCGCGGTCACGCTGGCGTGCTGGCTGTGCGTGCCGGGCAGCGTGCTTTGCGTGTCATGGCTCTTTCAGGGGTTGGAACGCTTTGAGCTGTTTGCCACCGTCACGCTGGTGGGCAAGCTACTGACCTTGCCGATGACGTTCTGGTTGGTTCGCGGGCCTGACGATGCGTGGATTGCTGCATCGGTGCAGGCCGCTGGCGTGGCTGTCACCGGCGGGTTGTCGCTTTGGATGGTGCGCAGGCAGCGCTTGGTGGGGCCAATTGCGGTGACGTGGACGGGCATGCTGGCGCAGTGGCGCGGCGGGTGGCATGTCTTCGTCTCCACGGCATCGGTCAGTCTGTTTGCGGCCAGCAATATCGTCATTCTGTCGGCGACGGTGGGTGCGGTGGGCGCCGCGTTGTATGCAGCGGCAGATCGCCTCAAGACGGTGGCCAATCTGATGCCCGCGCAGATCAATACTGTGTGCTACGCACGCGTCAACACCTTGTTTGCCGCACATCCGGACCAGGCGGCCGCGCTCACGCGTCGGGCGCTGGCTGCCACGGTTGGCGTTACGTTGGTTGGGGTCGTTGCCGTCTGGACGTTGGCTTGGTGGGCGGTGCCCTGGGTGCTGGGGCGCGAGTTTTCCGGTGTGACGCCGGTCCTTGCATGGCTGACGCTGGGTACGTTGTTCGGTAATGCAGCGTACTTGCTCGGCTTGCAGGTACTGCTGCCTTTCCAGCGCGCAGGCCTGCGGACGGGCGTCATGTTTGCCGCCGGGGTTTTGAACCTGGCGCTGGCGGGCGCCTTGAGCCTTCGTTGGGGTGCGACCGGCGCAGCTGCCGCCATTGTGCTGGCAGAGGCGGCCATTCTCGTGGCCTTCGCCTGGACGATCCATCACACACCGGCCATGCGCGCACATCTCTGGCGCCGTCCGCCGGTAGCGGGAGTGGCCCATGCATGACATCTATATCGTGTCGCTCGAGCGCGCGGGCAGACGCGAGACCATTGCGCGCCAGTTGGCGGCGTTCGGCCTGCGCTACCAGTTTTGCGATGCCGTGGACGCGCAACAACTATCGCCCGAGCACATCGTAGCGGTGCATGACGCGACAGCAACCCATCTCCGTTACGGACGCGGACTGACGGATGGCGAGGTGGCCTGCTTCCTGAGCCACCGTGCAGTGTGGAACCGAATCGTCAGCAGTGGGCGGCCGGGTATCGTGCTCGAAGACGATGCATTGCTCATGCCGGGCTTCGCGCGGCTGCTTCGGGCGTTGGACGATCATGACGAGGCCCGGTTGCCAGACGTCCTCCTGCTCGGGCGCTCGAAGCTCGTACGACGGCGGCGGTGGTCTGTGGCGTTCTACGAGCCGCTGCGCAACGTAGTGCGTATCGCCGGTTTCAGTATCGGTGCGCCATTCAAATTGTGGACTTCGGGTGCGGTCGGCTACCGGCTTACCCCGGCTGCTGCTGCGCGCATGGTGCAGGCCTGCTCGCATCGCATGACGGCACTGCTGGATGATTGGCCATACCACGCCATGGCCGCACCGGTGCGGGTGGCAGAGATACGGCCCTACGTCGTGTGGGAGGACTACGAGCGCATCAGCAGCTCGCTTGAGCCAGAGCGGCAACGGCTGAGCGGGGCACGAGGGCGCGGATGGCGGGCCGTTGTGCTGCCACCGTTGCGCGTGGGGCGTGCATTGGTGCGCTGGTTGTGGGTGCTGTCCCTGCGGATGGTCGGATGACAGTCGTGCTCCCGTTTCACGCGTCGCCGACATTTCTCGCGCCCGCGCGCGCGCCCAGTGCGGCCCTGCGGCAGAGCATCTACCGGGTACTGTGCGTGGGGATATCGCTGGGGCCCGTGGCGGACTTTCTTTCGGTATGGGCCGGGGGTGGCGTGGCAGGGGCTGGGGCGCGCGTGTCGTTGCTGCTGCGCGCGGCAGTGACGGTGGCATTGTTCGGCCTGTTGTTGTCTCGAGGCCGGCTTTCGCGTGAAGGGCTCCGCCTGGCATGCGCCGCGCTTTACTGCGTGGTCGTGGCGGCCTGGTTGTGGGCCGATTCTGTGTACGCCGCCGGGGCACTGTTCGAGCAGATGGTGTTCGTTGTCAAAGTGTTCTCCGTATTCGTCTACGGCGCGGCCATGGCTACACTAGACCCGCGAGAATTTCGTGTCGTTGGCGTGCTGGGAGGGGTAACGCTGGCCGTCTACGCGGCAGCCATTCTGGCAGGAGCGGGGCTGTCCATCGACATGTTCCGCAGCTATCAGGCTGACGTACAGATCCGCTCGGGCTACAAGGGCATCTTCGTGGCACAGAATGAGGTGTCTGCACTGATGGCAGTCGCGCTCGCCACCGCTTATCTCTTGGTCTTGCGAGGTGGCTGGAGCGCGTATCGCGCCGCGTTCGTCGGTGTGGTGGTGCTGGCCTCGATGTGCGTTGGCACCAAGGCCGCCATCGGCAACGTGGCTTTAATGACGTTGGCCTACCTAGTCGCGCAACGTGGCTGGCATGGGGCGGTCTTGCCGGCTCTGGCGATTCTGCTGGTCGGTCTGGCCGTCATGTTTTCCGCCTATGGGCTGGTGCCTTCCGTGCGCGAAGCTGCTGACGTGACCTTGGCCTATTTCACGGATCGCTATCAGCCCGGCAACGCCGACAGCGTGGTCGGCATGGTGGCCTCTGGGCGCAACGTCAAGTTGCTCGAGGTGTGGCAGACCCTTGCACAGTCCATCTGGCTGCCGCTGCTGGTTGGCGGGTATCCCGCCGCATCGTATCTGGTGGAGATGGATTTTCCCGACCTGGCCATCGTCCTGGGCTTGCCTGTCTTGACGATCTACCTGGTGGCGTGGTGCGCACCGTTTCTTACACGAACAATCCCAGTAACGCATCGCCATGACCTCTATGGACGGCTCGTCTTGGTCATCCTGTTGCTGCTCGCCAATCTGGCCGGCCACGTGCTTGCGTCGGGCGGCGTTGCGCTGTATCTGGCGCTGCTCGGGCAAACGCTGCGGCGCGGTGCGCGGGGCGAGGTATGACCATGCGAACGGTCTTGCATGTTGGTCCGGGGTATGGGCAGCGCGGCGGCGTGGCCTCCGTCATTGACGAGGTCTGTGCATGGCAGCCTGCGTTTGCGCAGGCGGGTATTGCCGTTATGCATTTTCCGACGCACGGTTTTCGCTCCATGGCGGGGTTGCCATTGTTCTTGCTGCTGGATGTGCCGCGCTTTCTGGTCCATTTGTTGCGCGTGGAGGTCGTGCACTTGCACGTCAGCGCCCGGGGCTCACTGGTGCGCAAGCTGTGTTTGTTCACGTTGGCGCGTCTGCTGCGCAAGGCCACCGTGTTTCACGTTCACGGCGGTGATTTTCCTGACTACATGCAGCGTTTGCCGGCGTGGTTGAGCCGCGTGGTCCTCCGCTGTATCGATGCATGCGACGCGGTCGTGACCGTGTCACACCCCATGGCCGAGGCGTTGCGCCAGCGCTGTAGCGTGCGCGAGCCCATTCGCGTGATTCCAAACACGGCGGCTGCCTTCGAGCAGCGCTTTAACACGTCGCGGCCCACTGCGCCCGCGACGGGCTATGTGCTCTTTGCGGGCCGGTTGACGCGGCAGAAAGGTCTGGATGAATTGCTGCAAGCCATTGGCATCCTGCGTGCACGCGGCTGCGCGCCCCGGCTTTGTGTAGCAGGTAGTGGCAACCTGACACACTGGATGCGGCGGGCGCACGACCTGGGCGTTGCCGACCTGCTGACCTGGGCGGGCTGGGTGGAGGGGCCGGAGAAACAACGCCTGTATCAGGACGCTGCGCTTTTCTGCATGCCAAGCCACCATGAGTCGTTCGGGATCGCCGCGCTGGAGGCGATGTGGGCAGGTCTTCCCGTCATCGGTACGGACGTTGGCGGGTTCCCAGACGTTGTGGTGCGTGGCGAAACCGGCTGGTTGGTACCGGTAGGCGATGTTGTTGCGATTGCCGATGCCGTGCAGCATTTGCTGAGCGATGCAAATGCCGCCCAGCGCATGGGTATGGCGGGGCGGGAACGTGCCGCCCAATACTTCTCTTCCCGAGTTGTTCTGCAGCAATACATTGCGTGCTATCAGGAGATCGGCCGATGACACCGCGGCGGCTGTGCTTGATGTTTGCGGCAATGCTGGTGAGCCATAAGCCCCTGGCCGCAGCCGCAGAACGACTGCTGTTTGAAACCGACTGGCGCGCAGGAGTTGATGTGCGCCTCGGTGTGCAAGCCGCCGCGCCCAGCGACGTTTGGGTGGAACACGCTCTCGGCATGCAGATGCCGGCGCACCGCTTGCATGTGCGCATCCGGCGCGATGCCGATTTCAGTCGCGTTGCCAATGGCGCGCCGCGCGCGGAAGCCGTGTTTTCCAACGTGGCGCGTTTTGCGTCGGGCAAGCGCTACGTCATTGCGTGGCAGACGTGGATTCCTCCGGACTACTCGCTCGACGGCATGCACACGGAAATCATGACGCAAATTCACCAACGCCAAGCCAGCGGTCCGCCGCCGGTCATGCTCACGCTCACCGGTAGCCAGTACACCATTTCCGTGCGTGGCGGTGTGCATACGCAGCACGGCGCAGGCGTTGCAATCTGCTGTGCTGACGCTGACCGCGGCAAGTGGGTTACGTGGAGGCTCGACTATCAGCCCGACAGCACTGGCAAAGAGGCCCTCACCGTACTGCGCAAAGGAGGGCGGGTCGTCTATGACGGTGCGGGCAGGCCGAACGCTTATCCGGCTGAGAGCCAGGCCTATCTCAAGATCGGCCTGTACGACCCGGACCATTGGCAAAAGGCGCCCGAAGCCGTTATCAGCCGCACGCTGGTCTACGGTCCGGTGCGCATTCTCGAAATCACGCAAGAGGGGAAACCATGAACGAGGCACGCTACGGTACGCCGAGCCATCTGTTTGGTGCCAAGTTTCACGCCATCGGCATGCAAGACACCGTGCACTGGATCGATACGCGTATTTCGGCCCGGCGTTTTACACAGCATGTGGTGATCAACGTGGCCAAGCTGGTGTCCATGCAGAAGAACGCGGCGCTGGCAGAGTCAGTCAACGGGTGTGACATCGTCAATGTGGATGGCATGGGCGTGGTATGGGGCGCGCGCTGGCTTGGCAAGAGCGTGCCCGAGCGCGTGGCCGGCGTAGACCTCTTTGAAGAACTCATCGCGCTGGCAGCCAGCCGTGGGTATCCGGTGTACTTGCTCGGTGGCGTGGAGGGCGTTGCCGATGCCGTAGCCGTGCGCCTGCGGGGGCAACACCCGACCCTGCAGATTGCCGGCATCCACCACGGCTATTTCTGGGAGGACGAGGCGGCCATGGTGGACACCATCCGACAATCTGGCGCCCGCATGCTGTTTGTGGCGATCACGTCGCCCCGCAAAGAAGTGTTCATTCAACGCTGGCGCACGGGCCTGGGGGTGGATTTCGTTATGGGCGTGGGCGGCACGTTTGACGTGGTGGCAGGGCGTATCAAGCGCGCGCCACGGTGGATGCAACGCACGGGGCTGGAGTGGCTATTTCGGCTGGCGCAGGAGCCCCGTCGGATGTGGCGCCGGTACCTTGGCACCAACGCCGTGTTTGCCTGGATGCTGCTCAAGGCCAAGACTCGCCGCACCCGGAGCTGATGCGTGGTGTCGTGGACATCGATCACCCATCTTGGGGATATCGCTGTACTGGTGCCTGCGGCACTCGCAGTTTCGTTGGCCATCGGGCAGCGGGCCGGGCTACGGTCGACCGTGATCTGGTTGATGGCCGTGGGTGGAGCGGGTTTTTTCGTGTTATGCAGCAAGCTGGCGTTCATGGGGTGGGGCATCGGGAGTGCCATGATGGATTTCACTGGGTTCAGCGGCCACGCCATGTTTGCGTGCCTGGTGCTGCCGGTCGTGGCTTGGCTGCTGGCGCCGGGCGCGTCCTTGCGTTGGCAGTGGGCGGCTGCTGTTGCCGGCGTGGGGCTCGGGCTGAGCGTTGCTTACTCCCGCGTGCATTTGCATTACCACTCTCTGGCTGAAGTGGTGGCGGGTGTGGTGCTAGGGCTGGTCGTTGGTGTTGGTTTTCTGGGCATGACGCACTGGCGGCGAGAGTGCAGCCCTGCGGCGGCAGCCGTGATGCTGTGTGTGCTCATGCTCATGGGGGTTCAGCACGGCGAGCGCACCCCCACGCAGGGCTGGCTCACTGAATTGGCAGTGGCGCTCTCGGGCCACCGCACGGCCTATACGCGAGCCGATCTGCAGGCTGGCGGTCTCTGAGCAAATGGGCGCAGCACCCTCATACCTCCTTGAGCGCATGAACGACCCTGCTGTGGCATCGCTAGGGAAACTTCGGCTGCTCGTGCTATGGGCGGTAACTCGGTGCAGAGCGTGTCTCTGGGCATGTACCGCACGCTCGGATCTCAATGGTCTCAACTTAAACCAACCGGCCTCCTCGAAAGCCGGGGCGGTTCATTCAACGCTCGGCTACGTCAGTCCGATGCCGTTTGAGCAAGCTTGAGAAGCTTAAGTCGGTGTCCACTTAACCGGCAGCAGCCCAAGTTTGAATTCATGCATCGCCGAGGGCGTGGTTCGCTTTCATGCCGGCACGGCTGGCTTCCCTCAAGACCTGATTCACCTGCCGGATGAATCGCCAGTGAACAATCCAGAGTGGCAAGGCCAAAACCCCCGCTATCGAGCCCACGTCGTTTGGGAGCAAAGAGATGATCTGTGCGGTGCACCAGCCCATGCCGGACACCATGCCGAAACGCTGGAACGGATGAAGCGCACGATTGTGTTGCGCCTCTCTCCGTAAGGAATTGGCCACGTTAGCGATGATGAAAAAGTCCTCAACGAAGTTGTAGGGCAGCAGAAACATGAGCCAAACACTTCGCGGGGATGCCGTTCGCGCACTCGGGCGTACCAAGGAAAGGGATCGAAAAAGATCGCGGCAATACAGAAAGATCAATGTGAAAAAAGCGATCACAAGGACGGCGCCCCAGAACACGCCAAGCAACTCAACTTCCTTGAAAACGCCGCCAGCTGCGGACGCGTTGAAGAATGGGTAAGCCAACGCGTATGCCACCGGAACGGTGAGTGCGATCTTGATAAGGACGAGGAGGGCGTTTCGGCTCATAGGCTCCAGGGCTGTCGATGCGGGTGAAAGTGCAATGCTATCAACTTGGCGGTGCCTATAGGACGGTCTTCGCCAAGACGCACCCAATCGGTCTGATGGCGCAGGACGGCCAAGAGGCGGTTAAGTTTGGTTTGCACGGCCGGGAGTGGGACGCCGAGGGGCCTGCAGATCGGTGACATGACGGGCGTGCCTCTATATGCAAAAACCGATGAACATTCCCTGAATTCATTCGTTCCCCGTACAAGGCCCGCTCGGTAGTCTTGCTCGTATTCCAAATCCATCAAAGATAAGAAACGGAGTCAGCAAGATGATTCGCAAGTTTGTGTTTAGCACCATTGCGGCTGCCATTGTGGTGGGGGCCACGGTGCATGCGGTAGGTGCGCACGCGGCAACGACGCTGCTGAACGTGTCGTACGACCCGACGCGCGAGCTGTACAAAGAGATCAACACCGAATTCGCCAAGCAGTGGAAGGCGCAGACGGGTGAGGACATCACCCTGCGCGCGTCGCACGGCGGCTCGGGCAAGCAGGCCCGCTCCGTGATCGACGGGCTGGATGCCGATGTGGTGACGCTGGCCCTCGGCTACGACATCGACGCCATTGCCGAGAAGGGCCTGACGGGCAAGGACTGGCAGAAACGCCTGCCGCACAACGCGTCGCCGTACACGTCGACGATCGTGTTCCTGGTGCGCAAGGGCAACCCGAAGGGCATCAAGGATTGGAACGATCTGGTCAAGCCGGGCATTGCCGTCATCACGCCTAACCCGAAGACGTCGGGCGGCGCACGCTGGAACTACCTGGCCGCGTGGGCGTATGCGCTCAAGCAACCGGGCGGTTCGGACGCGACGGCCAAGGATTTCGTGCAGAAGCTCTACAAGAACGTGCCGGTGCTCGATTCGGGTGCGCGTGGTGCGACCACGACGTTTACCGAACGCGGTATCGGCGACGTGCTGATCGCGTGGGAAGACGAGGCGCTGCTGGCCGCGCGCGTGGAAGGCAAGGACAAGTTTGACGTGGTGGTGCCGTCGATTTCCATCCTGGCCGAGCCGCCAGTGGCGGTGGTTGACAAGGTGGCCGACAAGAAGGGCACCCGCAAGGCAGCGGAGGCGTATCTCAAGTTCCTGTACACGCCGCAAGGGCAGGAGATCGGCGCGAAGAATTTCTACCGCCCGACCGACCCGGCTGTGGCCAAGAAGCACGAGAGCGAATTCCCGAAAGTGAAGCTCGTGACCATCGACGACACGTTCGGCGGCTGGCAGAAGGCGCAGAAGACGCACTTTGCCGACGGCGGCCAATTTGATCAGCTCTATCAACCGGGCAAGTAAGCCCAAGCAACCCACAGGTGTGTCCGCATCATGAGCATTCTCACCATCTCCGGCAGCCCTTCGGCGCAATCGCGGTCTGCGCGCTTGCTGGGCCACGTGCGTGCGCAGCTCGAGCGCGCCGGTGAGACCGCGGACCACCTGGACTTGCGCAGCCTGCCGGCTGATGCGCTGCTGGGCGCGCAGGTGTCCGACCCCGCCATCGCTGATGCGGTGGCGCGGGTGGAAGCGGCAGGCGTGGTGATCCTGGCCACGCCGGTCTACAAGGCCGCCTACAGCGGCCTGCTCAAAACGTTTCTCGATCTGCTGCCGCAGACGGGGCTGCGCGACAAGGTCGTGTTGCCGATCGCCACCGGTGGCAGCCTCGCCCATACGCTGGCGATTGACTACGCGCTGCGTCCCGTGCTGACGGCGCTGGCGGCCAAGTCGATCCTGCCCGGCATCTTTGCGGTCGATTCGCAGATCGTCGTGGAAGACGATGGCGTGGTGGTCGATCCATCGCTGCAACAACGCTTGGATGATGGCGTGGAGCGCGTGCACCAGGCCCTGGCGTTGGCACGGCACCCGGCCGTGGCGCAGGTGATCGTTTCCAGCCGCAGCGCGGTGCGCGCCACGTTCCAGGCTCCCGACGCGGACCGAATGCGATGTCTGGCCTGATGCGCTGAGCGCATCCCGGTTCTCCACGTTTCCTGTTGTTGTCATGCCGCGCAGCGTCTGCGCGCGGATCGTGCCGCCCCTATCTCCCGCATCGACTGAATCATGAAAACCCACTCGCCCCTGCGTAGGACCTTCACCCGCATTTCCGTGACCCTCGCGACGGTGCTCGCCACGCTCGGCGCACCCACCGTGTTTGCCAACAGCGACGCACCGCCGCCGACCGCCGCCAAACAACTCCGCATCGGCTACCAGAAGTACGGCACGCTGACCGTGCTCAAGGCGCGCGGTACGCTGGAAAAGCGCCTGGCCGCGCAAGGCATCGAGGTGAAGTGGACGGAGTTTCCTGCCGGCCCGCAGTTGCTCGAGGGCCTGAACGTGGGCGCCGTCGATTTCGGTACCACGGGTGAAGCGCCGACGATCTTCGCGCTGGCTGCGGGCGCGCATCTCGTCTACGTCGGCAACCAGCCGCCCGCACCGGCTGGCGAGGCCATCATCGTGCCGAAGGGTTCGCCACTCAAGAGCGTGGCCGACCTGAAGGGCAAGCGCGTCGCCTTCAACAAGGGGTCGAACGTGCATTACCTGCTGGTCAAGCTGCTGGAAAAGGCCAACGTGCCCTACAGCGACATCCAGCCTGTCTACCTGACCCCCGCCGATGCGCGTGCCGCCTTCGAGCGTGGCGCCGTCGATGCGTGGGTGATCTGGGACCCGTTCTTCGCCGCCGCAGAACATCAACTTGGCGCGCGCGTGCTGGCCGACGGTACGGGCGTGGTCAACAACTCGCAGTACTTCCTGGCTTCGAAGGGGTATGCAACCGCACGGCCCGATGTGCTCAACATCGTGTTGGACGAGCTGAAGAAGACCGACACCTGGGCCGCCGCCAACCCGAAGGATGTGACGACGATCCTTGGCCCGCAACTCGGCCTGGAACCGGCGGTGGTGGCTCGCTCCGTCTCGCGCATCGCTTACGGCATCCAGCCCGTGAGTGCGGAAGCCCTGGCGGATCAGCAGCGCATTGCCGATACGTTCCACGCGCTCAAGCTGATTCCGCGCCCGGTCAAGGTGGCGGATTCGGCGTGGAACCCGAGCGCACAACCGACCACGCCACCGACCACACAACAAGCGGCTCGCTGATCGCCATGACCATCGATATTCAACGCCGCCGTTTGCTGACGGCTTCGGCTGCAGGTGCATCGCTGGCGGCGCTTGGCTCCGTCGCCCATGCGGCGAACGCTGCTGGCACCCCGGCCAACCTGCCGAAGATCACGCCGCCTGCGCAACTCCGCATCGGTTTTCAGAAAAGCGCCGTCAACCTCGTGATCGTCAAAGAGAACCGCGCGCTGGAGCAGCGCTTTCCAGGCACGAAAGTGAGCTGGCTGGAGTTTCCGGCCGGGCCGCAGCAACTGGAGGCGCTGTCCGCCGGCAGCCTGGACCTGGCGATTACCGGCGACACGCCGCCCGTGTTTGCGCAGGCGGCCGGCAAGGACTTGCGCTACGTGGGCGTGGAGCCGCCCAAGCCGGACAGCTCGGCCATCCTCGTGCAGCAGGATTCGTCACTCAAGACGCTGGCCGATCTGAAAGGCAAGCGCGTGGCGCTGCAGAAGGGCTCGAGCGCGCATTTCCTGATCGTGCGCGGCCTGCAAAAGGGCGGCCTGACCTTTGCCGACATCCAGCCTGTGTACCTGACCCCCGCCGACGCGCGTGCCGCCTTCGAGCGCGGCGCCGTGGACGCCTGGGGCATCTGGGACCCGTACTACGCCGCCACGGAACTCGCCATCAAGCCGCGCGTGCTCGCGACGGGCCGCACGCTGTCGTCCAACAACTCGTTCTACTTCGCGCCGACGGCCTTTACCGAGAAGCACGGCGACACCATCGCCGCGATTTTTGCGGAGCTGTCGCGCGCGGATCGGCTCGTGCAGGAGAACCGCAAGGAGGCTGCGCAGCGCATTGCGGATTTCTCTGGGCTGTCGCTGGCGACGGTGCATCTGTTCCTGTCGCGGCGGCCGCCATCGCCTGTGCGGCCGGTCACGCCTGAGGCGATTGCCGAGCAGCAGCGCGTGGCGGATGCCTTCCACGGCCTGGGGCTGATTCCCCGCGCGGTCAAGCCACTGGACATCGTGTGGCATCCGACACCGGCGCAATTGGCCATCGCCCGCGCGTGAGTTGATCTGAGAACAACACAATCCAAGGAAACCATCATGCAAGTCTTCTGGTTTATCCCCACCCACGGCGACAGTCGCTATCTCGGTACTGCCGAAGGCGCGCGCCAGGTCGATCATGCCTATCTGCAGCAGGTGGCCGTGGCCGCCGATACGCTCGGCTATGAGGGTGTGCTCATTCCCACCGGCCGTTCGTGCGAAGACCCGTGGATCGTGGCCGCCAGCCTGATCCCCGCGACGAAGCGCCTGCGCTTTCTGGTGGCGGTGCGCCCCGGGCTGATGGCGCCGACGCTGGCCGCGCGCATGGCGGCCACGTATGACCGCCTCTCGAACGGGCGTCTGTTGGTGAACCTCGTCACGGGCGGCGACCCGGGCGAGCTGGCGGGCGATGGCCTGTTCCTGGATCACGCGCAGCGCTATGAGCAATCGGAAGAATTCATCCGCATCTGGCGCGAAACGCTGGCTGCGAGCCATGAAGGCGCGGCGCTGGACTACACCGGCAAGCACCTCAGCGTGAAGGGCGCCAAGGTGCTGTATCCGCCGGTGCAGAAGCCGCATCCGCCGGTGTACTTCGGTGGCTCGTCGGAGGCAGCGCATGAGCTGGCCGCCGAGCAGGTCGAGACGTACCTGACGTGGGGCGAGCCGCCTGCCGCTGTGGCCGAAAAGATTGCCGACGTGCGCAAGCGCGCCGCCAAGCATGGCCGCAAGGTGACCTTCGGCATCCGCCTGCATGTGATCGTGCGTGAGACGGAAGATGAAGCCTGGGCCGCTGCCGACCAGCTCATCAGCAAGCTGGATGACGACACCGTCGCCCGAGCGCAGGAGGCCTTCCGCAAGATGGATTCGGCTGGCCAGCAGCGCATGGCCGCGTTGCATGCGGGTGGCGCCAAGCGTAGCCGCGCCGATCTGGAGATCAGCCCGAACCTGTGGGCAGGCGTGGGCCTGGTGCGCGGCGGTGCCGGCACGGCGCTGGTGGGCGACCCCGAAACCGTGGCGGCGCGCATGAAGGAATACGCCGATCTGGGCATCGATACGTTCATCTTTTCGGGCTATCCGCACCTGGAAGAGGCATACCGCTTTGCCGAGCTGGTGTTCCCGCTGCTGCCGCGCTCAGTGCGTGACAAGCTGCCGGGCAACGTGCTGAATGGTCCGTTTGGCGAGGTGATTGCCACGGGCATCGTGCCCAAAGTGGCCGCAAGCTGAAGGAGCGCACTATGGCCTCCGAATCGAAATCCGCAGCCAGCACCTTTCTGCGCAGCGCACGTCAGCGGTTGACGCCGTGGATCGTGCCGCTGGTGTTACTGGTGCTCTGGCAGGCATCGGCCCAGTGGGGCTGGCTGTCGAATCGCATCTTGCCGGCGCCGCTGGACGTGGCGAAATCCGCCATCGCCCTGGCGCGTTCCGGCGAGTTGTGGACGCACGTGGCGGTGAGTACGTGGCGCGCACTGGTGGGCTTTGCGATTGGCGGCTCGCTGGGGTTGGCGCTGGGGCTGCTGACCGGCACCTTCCGCACGGCAGAAACGCTGCTCGACACGACCTTGCAGATGGTCCGCAACATCCCCGTGTTGGCACTGATTCCGCTGGTCATCCTGTGGTTCGGCATTGATGAATCGGCCAAGTTGTTTCTGGTGTCGCTGGGCGTGTTCTTTCCGATCTACCTGAACACGTATCACGGTATCCGCTCGGTGGACCCGGCGCTGGTGGAGATGGCGCGCAGCTATGGCCTGTCGCGTGCGCAACTGTATCGCGAGGTGATCCTGCCTGGCGCGCTGCCGCAGATTCTCGTGGGCGTGCGCTTTTCGCTCGGGCTGATGTGGGTGACGTTGATCGTCGCCGAGACAGTCTCCGCACAAGCCGGCATCGGCTACATGACGATGAACGCGCGCGAGTTCCTGCAGACCGATGTGGTGCTGCTCGGCATCCTGCTGTACGCGCTGCTGGGCAAGCTGGCCGACTTGCTGTCGCGTGCCCTGGAGCGCTTCTGGCTGCGCTGGCACCCCGGCTATCAAGCCGCTGCCTGAGGAGAACATGATGCAAAGCAACGCTACCGAACACGCCGCGCTGGCCGGCACGGCCTTGCATATCGAACGGGTCGTCAAACGCTATGGCGATCGTGAAGTGCTGCACGGCATCGATCTCGACATTACGCCGGGCGAGTTTGTGGTCATCGTCGGGCGCAGCGGCTGCGGCAAGAGCACGCTGCTGCGGTTGATTGCCGGGCTGGAAGGCGTCGATGACGGTCACCTGCGCCGCGATGGCGACGCCGAAGATGGCCTGCATGACGATGCGCGCGTGATGTTCCAGGACGCACGCCTGCTGCCGTGGAAAAAGGTGCTCGACAACGTCGCGCTCGGCCTTCCAAAGACGCAGCGTGCACAGGCCGCCGAAGTGCTTGCGCAAGTGGGCCTGGCCGAGCGGGCAGGGGAGTGGCCGGCGCGCCTGTCGGGCGGACAGCGCCAGCGTGTTGCACTCGCCCGCGCGTTGGTGCATCGCCCACGCTTGCTGCTGCTCGACGAGCCGTTGGGCGCGCTCGATGCGCTCACCCGCATCGACATGCAGAACCTGATCGAAGGTCTATGGCAGCGCCTGGGCTTTACTGCAGTGCTGGTCACGCACGATGTGGCCGAGGCGGTGGCGCTGGCCGACCGCGTGGTACTGATCGAAGACGGCCGCATTGCGCTGGATGAACGCATCGATCTGCCGCGTCCGCGCCACCGGGGTTCACCGGCGTTTGCGCGGCTGGAAGAAGCCATCCTCAACCGCGTGATGCAGCGCAAGGTCGATCCGAGTGAGGTGGCCAATGAAGTGACCGATGTGCGCTCGCACACGGCGTGGGCATCACCCCTGGACGTGCCGGCGACGGCCGTGCGCTGGGCGGTGTAAGACGCAGCAAACCTTTCTCCTGAAAACATTCATTGGCACGTTGTGTCGTTGTCATCTAAGAAGGAACATCATGAGCATCCAAGCGATTAACGTACGCAACCAATTTCGCGGGCAGATCAAAGAGATCATCCGGGGCGATGTGCTCTCGGAGATCGACGTGGAGACCCCGGCTGGCATCGTCACCTCGGTCATCACCACGCGCTCGGTCGATAGCCTGGGCCTGAAGATCGGCAGTGAAGTGGTGGCGCTGGTGAAGGCGACAGAAGTGTCGATCGCCAAACTGTGAGGACGGGGAGGAGACGGCGACCTCGTAGGAACATCCAGGAGCCTCACCCATGAGCCTGATGCATACCACCGCACTCGCACAATTTCTCGGCACGCTGCCGAGCGCGCCCACGCCAGATCGTCAACTGTGGCGTGACGCCCGTGGCCGCGTGCAGGGCCAGTTCTTCCATAGCTCGCTCACCAGCCTGTTTGAACCGGTGTGGCAGCTTGCCGCTGACGGCACGCTTGCCCCTGCCGGCCACGAAGCGCTGATGCGCACCTGGACGCGCGACGGCGATCTGGGCCTGAACCCGTGGAAGGTGTTTTCGCTGGCGTCGGACGACAGCACGCTGGTGGAACTCGATCGCCTGTGCCGGTTGATGCATACGCTCAACTACTTTGTCCGCACGGATGCCAAGCGGCTGGTCTTGAATGTGCACGGTCGCCTGCTGGCGGCAGTGGCGGCTGACCATGGCAAGGCATTTCAGCGCGCGGTTACGGCGCTGGGGCTGTCGCCCGAGCAGTTCGTCATCCAGGTGCCGTCCACGGCCAATGATGACCTGGGGCTGCTGCTGTTCGTGGTGGACAACTATCGGCGAAACGGGTTTGCCGTGGCGGTGCAGGCATCCGACCCGGCCGAAGCGGGCGCGTTGCTCGTGCACGCCAAGCCGGCGTATCTGAAGCTCGATGCGCGGCGTGATTGGGTGACGCGGCACGTGGTGTCGCTGGCCGAATCTGCGCGAGAGTTGGGTGTGACGCTCGCGCTGCGCCGCTGCGAACGGCCGGGCGATCTCGAACTGGCCCGTGCCGCGGGGATTGCCTACGTACAAGGCACCATCCTGCCGGGTGCCGAACCCGAGGCCGATGCGGAAGCCGCGCCCACGCCGCTGGTGGTACCGATGGCGCAGGCACCCGTGGTGCAACAGCAGCAGTGCGCCAGCCTTTTTCTGACGGAGTGAGCACGACGCCATGGCACGCAGCGCACTCGCAACTTCATCGGCACCGACCGATTGGCACTGGCCGGCCGACGTAGCCATCGTGACCGTTCCCGGTTTGTACGGAAGCGGCCCCGAGCACTGGCAGACACGCTGGGAAGCGCGTTTTCCGGACTGGCGCCGCGTCGAACAGAGCGATTGGTCCACGCCCGACCTGCCGCGCTGGTCTGCCCGGGTGGGCGAGACCGTGCGCGATGCGCTGGGCGCCCGCCCTCAGGGGCGTCAAAAGCGCCGTGTGATCCTGGTTGCGCATAGCTTTGGCTGCCTGGCGTCGTTGCACTGGGCGACCCAGGCGCGGGAGGCTGTGGCCGGCGTGTTGCTGATCGCCCCGGCGGACCCGGACAAGTTCGGCGTGCGCGATGCGCTGCCACAGCGCGCCTTGCCATTCCCGGCGGTGCTTGCCGCCAGCCGCAACGACCCCTGGATGCCCCAGCCCAACGCGATCGAATGGGCTGCCCGCTGGGGCGTGGAATTTGTCGACGCGGGCGAGGCCGGCCACATCAACGCCGATTCCAACCTGGGTGACTGGGATGCTGGCCTGGCGCTGCTCGAGCGCGTGGTGACCCGTGCAAGTGCACAAGACACCACGCGCGACGGCGCCGACTGGCAAGCCCAGTGGGATGTCTTACCGAGCACCCCTTATATCTAAAACGATGATGCACATGCGTAAATATTCGTTTTCGTCATAAGAACGGTTCGCCACAATAGGTTCATCTGCATATCGGCCGCAGTGCGCAGTTGCTCTGGGGCCTTTTCTTTTCGGTTGCGCTGATGAGCCTGTCCTCTGCGTTGTCCCCCTCTAAGCGGCGTAAGCCTGCCAACGTGCTCCCGGGTTTCGGGCTGGCGTTGGGCTTTTCGCTGCTGTACCTGGCGCTGATCGTCCTGATCCCGCTGTCGGCGACCGTGCTCAAGACGTTCACCATGACATGGGATGCGTTCTGGACGACGGTCACCGCGCCGCGCGTGGTCGCGTCGTACAAGCTGACCTTTGGCGCCTCCCTGATTGCGGCAGTGATCAACCTCATCTTCGGCCTGATCGTCGCTTGGGTGCTGGTGCGCTATCGCTTTCCGGGCAAGCGCCTGATTGATGCGCTCGTGGATCTGCCGTTTGCGCTGCCGACCGCAGTGGCCGGCATCGCGCTCACCGCGCTGTATGCGCCGAACGGCTGGATCGGCTCGCGCCTGGAGCCGCTGGGGCTGAAGGTGGCGTTCACGCCGCTGGGCATCGTGGTGGCGCTCACGTTTATCGGCCTGCCGTTTGTGGTGCGGACCGTGCAGCCGGTGCTCGAAGATCTGGAAACCGAACTCGAAGAAGCGGCCGCGAGCCTCGGTGCTACGCGCTGGCAGACGTTCATTCGCGTGATCCTGCCGACCTTGCTGCCCGCGCTGCTGACCGGTTTTGCGCTGGCCTTCGCACGCGCCACCGGCGAATACGGTTCGGTCATCTTCATCGCCGGCAACATGCCGATGGTCTCCGAGATCACGCCGCTGATGATCTATTCCAAGCTTGAGCAGTTCGACTACGCAGGCGCCACGGCCATCGCTGTCGTCATGCTGGGTATTTCGTTCACGCTGCTGCTGGTGATCAACCTGCTGCAAGCCTGGACGCGCCGCCGTGGCAATCGCAATGACACCATCGAGCGCGCCCCCGAAACCTTGACCGCCAGTGCGGCAGCAGGAGCCTGACATGGCCGGTACCGTTTCTCGTCAACTTGGTCAGGCGCCCGCTGCGGGGCCGTCCGCACGAAGGGGTGCGACTGCCGAATCCGCGTGGGTGCGCGCAACGCTGATCCTGATCTCGTTCGTCTTCCTCGCGCTGTTCCTGTTCGTGCCACTGGCGAGCGTGTTCTACGAGGCGTTCAAGAAAGGCATCGACGTGTATCTCGAAGCGTTGATCGAGCCCGATGCGCTCTCCGCCATCTACCTGACGCTGACCGTCGCGGCGATTGCCGTGCCGCTGAACGTGGTGTTTGGTGTGGCGGCAGCGTGGGCCATCGCCAAATTCGAGTTTCGCGGCAAGAACCTGCTGCTTACGTTGATCGATTTGCCGTTCTCGGTGTCGCCGGTGATTGCAGGCTTGATCTATGTGTTGTTGTTCGGCGCGCAAGGGTGGTTCGGGCCCTATTTGTCGGACCACGATTTCAAGGTCATCTTTGCGGTGCCGGGCATTGTGCTGGCGACGGTGTTTGTCACGTTCCCGTTCGTCGCGCGCGAGTTGATTCCGCTGATGCAGGCGCAGGGCAGCGAAGAGGAAGAGGCCGCCATCGTGCTCGGCGCGTCGGGCTGGCAGACGTTCTTCCGCGTGACGCTGCCCAACATCAAGTGGGGCCTGCTGTATGGCGTGATTCTGTGCAATGCGCGGGCGATGGGCGAGTTTGGCGCGGTGTCGGTGGTGTCTGGCCACATTCGCGGGCTGACCAACACGATGCCGCTGCACGTCGAGATCCTCTACAACGAATACAACTTCGCGGCCGCGTTTGCCGTGGCCTCGTTGCTGACGCTGCTGGCGCTGGTGACGTTGGCGCTCAAGACGCTGGTCGAATGGCGCAGCCGCCGCGAGCTAGCCGATGCAGATGCAGGTGTGGGTGAAGGCCCGGGCGCACGCGTTGCACAGCAACCCACATCGATTTCGAACTCGCACATCTCCGTGCAATCTCCGCTCGAAGGGAGCGCAGCATGAGCATTCAGGTTCAACACATCACCAAGCGCTTCGGTAATTTCGTTGCTCTCAACGATGTCTCGCTCGACTTCAAGCAGGGCGAACTGACCGCGCTGCTGGGCCCGTCCGGCTGCGGCAAGACCACGCTGCTGCGCATCATCGCGGGGCTGGAGCATGCGGATTCGGGCAGCATCCACCTGAATGGCGAGGATGCATCGGACCAGCACGTGCGCGAGCGCCAGGTCGGCTTCGTCTTCCAGCACTACGCGTTGTTTAAGCACATGACGGTGTTCGAGAACGTGGCCTTCGGCCTGCGCGTGAAACCGCGTGCGCAGCGCCCGAGCGAAACGCAGATCCGCGCCAAGGTGAAGGAGCTGCTGGAACTCGTGCAGCTTGATTGGCTCGCCGATCGTTACCCGCCGCAACTGTCTGGCGGACAGCGTCAGCGTATTGCGCTGGCGCGCGCGCTGGCAGTGGAGCCGCGCGTGCTGCTGCTCGACGAGCCGTTCGGCGCGCTCGATGCCAAGGTGCGCAAGGAGCTGCGCCGCTGGCTGCGTCGCCTGCACGACGATCTGCATGTCACCAGCCTGTTCGTCACGCACGATCAGGAAGAAGCGCTGGAAGTGGCCGACAACGTGGTGCTCATGAATCGCGGGCAAGTGGAGCAGGTCGGCAGCCCGGATGCGGTCTACAACACGCCCGCCACGCCGTTCGTCTACGGCTTCCTCGGCAACGTGAACCTGTTCCACGGCCGCCTGGAAGAAGGCGAGGGCGGCAGCGTGCTGCATGTGGGCGATTCGTCGATTAGCGTGCCGTCGGGCGGTGTGGATTCATCGCGCGCAGACCAAGCCGTCGCGTTTGTACGCCCGCACGAGATTGATCTGGAACGCTATGCACCTGGCGCCGAAGGCATTCCAGTGACGCTGCGTCGCGCGCTGACGCTGGGTGCCATCGCGCAGCTCGAGTTGGAGCGCGAAGACACCGACGACATCATCGAAGTCTCCCTGCCCATCGAGCGCTTCCGTGCCGAGCGCTTCCGTGAAGGCGAAACGCTGGTGGTGCGTCCGCGTGCCATTCGCGTGTTCGCGCAGAACAAGCCATCTGCCGCCGCGCAGGCCACCGCATAACCTCACGCTCAGACGACAACCAATACGAGAGGACACGAGCCATGAATTTCCAGCAACTGCGTTCCATCCGCGAGGCGGTGCGCCGCCAGTTCAACCTGACCGAAGTCGCCAACGCGCTGTACACGTCGCAGCCCGGTGTGTCGCGGCAGATCCGTGAGCTGGAGGATGAGTTGGGTGTGGAGATTTTCGAGCGCTACGGCAAGCGCCTGACCGGTCTGACCGAGCCGGGCCGCGAGATCGTCCGCATTGTCGAGCGCCTGCTGCTCGAAGCCGAGAACCTGCGTCAGGCCGGCGAGGAATTCTCCGGTCGCCAGTCTGGCCGCCTGACGGTGGCGACCACGCACACGCAGGCACGTTATGCGCTGCCGAAAGTCGTGCAGTCGTTCCGCAAGGAGTACCCGCACGTCACGCTGGCACTGCAGGAGGCCTCGCCATCGCACATCGTCGAATTGCTGCTGACGGGGCAGGCCGATATCGGCATCGCTACCGAAGCTGTGGCCAACGAACCGGGACTGACCTCATTCGAGGCTTACCGCTGGCGACACGTGCTGGTGGTCAGTCCCGATCATCCGCTGACCAAGAACCCGCTGCCCACGCTGGAAGACGTGGCGCAGTATCCGCTCATTACCTACGACGCCGGCTTCACGGGCCGCCGCAACATCGACGCGGCGTTTGCCAGCGCTGGCCTGCACCCCGAGATCGTGCTGACCGCCATGGATGCCGACGTGATCAAGACCTACGTGGCGCTGGATGTGGGCGTGGGCATCATCGCCTCGATGGCGTATGACGGGCGCAAGGACGACAACCTCGTGTGCATCGGCGCGGATCACCTGTTCGAGCCGAATACCACGCGTGTGGCGGTGCGCCGAGGGGCATATCTGCGCGGCTATGCGCACGACTTCATCGGGATGTTCGCGCCGCATCTGTCCCGCGAGACGGTGGCGGAGGCGGTGGCGTCTACGGTGGTGACGCAATCGGTGCGGGAGGCGCTGGCGGCGTAAGCACCACGCCCTGCCGAGGCGGAATGACGGCTGTTCATCCCGCCAATCCCACCATTCGTCGCACCCCCATGGCGCCTGCCCAGGCGCCATTTCTATACTGCGGACATCCTCGGTTTCACCGGAGCGCACCATGTCCGCCATCCCCTACGCACACTCCACCGAATCCGACGATGCGCTCCTGCGCCGAGCACGCCACCGCGCCGGCGCACGCATGGGGTTCCGCATCCACCTGCTGTCATTTCTGGCCGTGAACGCGGTACTGGCGGCGATTGCGCTGTCGCGCGGGCAATTCTGGTTTGTCTGGCCGTTGCTCGGCTGGGGGATGGGGCTGGCCGCGCACGGCCTGAGCCTGGCGTGGAGCATGGGCAATGGCTATCAACGCATGGTCGATCAGGAATTGGCCCGTCTGCGGCAGCAGGCCGGCCGCCAGTAATGCGGGAAACCCCAAGCTTCAACGCCGCAGAGCCCTCCGGTAAGATCGCTCGCATGTTCGCCAATGTGTCGCTTCCTTCGCTTGCCGCTTGCCTGCGCATTGCCGCGCGGGCGGGGAAGACGTTTGCCGTCGTCGTCATCGTCAATACGCTGATCGCGGCGGTGCTGGCCTTCGGCATCCGGCCGGAAGAATCCTTCTGGAAAGATTTTGTCTTCAGCCAAGCGATTGGCCTGTCGATGATCGCGCTGATCGATATCCCGCGACACGTGCTGTGGGGCGACGGGCCGCCCAACAAGAAAGTCTTTCCGTGGATCGTGCTGGGTGCCGTGCTGATCGGTGTGCCGTTCGGGCAATGGGTGGCGCGCACCATCCTGTGCCTGAACAACGTCAACCCTGAACCGTGGCGAGCGGACAGCCTGCGCATGAGCTTCATCATCGCCATGCTGGCGGCGCTGGGCGCGACGTATTACTACTGGTCGCGCGGCAAGCTCGCAGCGCTGCAGCGCCAGGCCGCGCTCGACGCGCTCGACCGCGAAGAGGCCGAAAAGCAGGTGGTGCGTGCGCAGTTGATGGCGCTGCAGGCGCAGATCGAGCCGCACTTTCTGTTCAACGTGCTGGCCCACGTTGACGTGCTCATTGCGAAAGACCCGAACGGCGCGCGGCGTTTGCTGCAGCACCTGATCGGTTTCCTGCGCACATCGCTCTCGCACGCCCGGGCTGAGCAGTGCACGGTGGCGCAAGAATTCGCGCTGCTGCACGCGTATCTCGATATCCAGGCGCTGCGCTTCGGTAGCCGGCTGCGGTTCTCGCTGGCGCTGGATGACGCCATTGCCAACCTCGTTATCCCGCCGATGTTGATCCAGCCGCTGGTGGAAAACGCCGTCGTGCACGGCATTGAACCCGCGCGAGAAGGTGGCGAGATCGCGCTCTCGGCCCGGCTGAGTTCCCACGATGAAGGCGAGCGCCTCATCTTGGAAGTACGCGATACGGGCGTCGGTTTCGGCAACGATGGCGGTACGGGTTCGGGGCTGGGCCTCACCCATGTGCGCGAACGGCTCTCACGCCTGTTTGACGGTGACGCACGCCTGACCATCAGCGAAACCGCACCGCACGGTGTCACGGTCATCGTAGAGCTGCCGCTGGCGCACGAGGTGGCCGACCACGCCGACACTGCCGCCGGTGCGCCCGAATGGCGCTGCCGCTTTTCCCGCCCCGTTACCAACCCCGCGCTATCGTCCCGCGCGCCTGCCGGAACCTGATCGATGCCGTCATCCCCCCGCCTGCTGATTGCCGACGACGAGCCGGCGTTGGCTGAGAACCTCGTTGCGGAACTGTCTGCGCTCTGGCCCGAAGCCACGCTGCTGCCGCCGGTGCATGACGGGCAATCCGCGCTCGACGTGATCGACGATGCAGCGACCGGGCAGGGGCCTGATGTGGTGTTTCTCGACATCCGCATGCCGGGGCTGTCGGGCATCGACGTAGCGCGTGAACTGTCGGATCGGGAAGACCGCCCGCTCGTGGTGTTCGTGACCGCGTATGACCAGTTCGCCCTCGATGCCTTCGAGCAGGCCGCGGTGGACTACGTGCTCAAGCCCGTACAGACCGAGCGTCTGGCCGAAACCGTCAAGCGCCTGAAGGACCGGCTCGGCACCCGACTGAACGGTAACGGCGCCGCCGATCCCGCCCAGACGCTGGCCGAACTCGTCGAGCGTCTTGCGGGTTTGCAAGGCGCCGCGCAAACGCGTGTGACGCCGCAGGGCAGCTATCTACGTTTCATCAAGGCGCTGGTCGGGCAGGAGGTGCGCTTCATCCCCGTGGATGACGTGCTGTATCTGGAAGCCACCGACAAGTACGTCAACGTGGTGGCCAGCGGTGGCGAGTCGCTCATCCGCACCAGCCTGCGTGATCTGCTGACGCAACTCGACCCCGAGCATTTCTGGCAGGTGCATCGCGGTACGGTCGTCAACGTGGCGCATGTGTCGAGCGCCGTGCATCTGTCGCTGGGCCGCCTGGGCCTGAAGATTCGCGGGCGTACGGAGACGCTGCCCGTGGCGCGGCAGTACGCGCATCTGTTTCGGCAGATGTAGTTCCAACGGGGGCGTGTGCGCCCGGCGCGCCTTCCGCTATGATCCGTTGTGTCGTCAACGAATCAGAGCGAGACCAAGCCGCCATGGAGACCGTAGTCGCACGCAACACATCCACTGAAATGGCGCCGCGCCATGGTGGACAAATCCTCGTCGATGCACTCGTCGCCCACGGTGCGGACATCGCCTTCGGCGTACCGGGCGAGAGCTACCTGTCGGTGCTCGAAGGCTTCTACCAGCGCCGTGACCGCGCGCGCTTCATCATCTGCCGGCAAGAGGGCGGTGCCGCCACCATGGCCGATGCCTATGGCAAGCTGACCGGCCGCCCCGGCATCGTCTTCTGCACGCGCGGGCCCGGCGCCACCAACGCCAGCATTGGCGTGCACACCGCCTTCCAGGATTCCACGCCGATGATTCTGTTCATCGGCCAGGTCGGCCGCGATTTTGTTGACCGTGAGGCGTTCCAGGAAATCGACTACCGCCGCATGTTCGGCCAGATGGCCAAGTGGGTCGCGCAGATCGACAGCGTGGAGCGCATTCCCGAATACATCGCGCGGGCGTTCCAGACCGCCACGGCCGGCCGGCCCGGCCCGGTGGTGCTAGCGCTGCCCGAAGACATGCTGACCGAAGTGGCCACCGTGGCCGACGTGCCGCCCATGCCCCGCGCGATGGCGTGGCCCGGCCCGCATGATCTGGCGCAACTGAAGACACTCCTGCAGAACGCCGAGCGCCCAATGCTGCTGCTGGGCGGCTCCGGCTGGACGCCGCAGGCTGCCGCCCGCATGCAGGCGTTTGCCGAGCGCTGGAACTTGCCGGCCGGTTGCGTATTCCGCCGGCAGGATCTGTTCGACAACCGCCACCCGAATTACGCCGGCGATGTCGGCATCGCCATCAACCCGAAGCTGGCCGCGCGCGTGAAAGACGCCGACGTGGTGCTCGCCATCGGCCCGCGCTTGGGCGAGATGACGACCTCCGGCTACACGCTCTTCGACGTGCCGCGCCCGAAGCAGACGCTGATCCACGTGCATGCTGGTGCGGAAGAACTGGGCCGCGTCTACCAAGCCGATTTGATGATTCAAGCGTCGATGCCTGCGATTGCCGAGGCACTGGAAAGCGTGTCACCGGATATGCCGCCGCGCTGGTCCGCATGGACCGAAGCCGCGCATGCCGACTACCTCGCCAACATCGCGCCGCCGCCGTTCAACGGCCAGGGCATCGACATGGCCCGTGCGATGCAGTGGCTGCGGGAGCGCCTGCCGCACAACAGCATTCTGACCAACGGCGCGGGCAACTACGCCACGTGGCTGCATCGTTTTTACCAATATGGTGCGCTGGCGTCTGGCTCGCGCACGCAACTCGCGCCGACCAGCGGGGCGATGGGTTACGGCGCACCGGCTGCGGTGGCTGCCAAGATTGTCTGCCCCGACACGCCCGTCATCTGCATGGCCGGCGATGGCTGCTTCCTGATGAACGGCCAGGAGCTGGCAACGGCCATGCAGTACAACGCGCCGGTGATCTTCATCGTGGTCAACAACGGCATGTACGGCACCATCCGCATGCATCAGGAACGCGAATACCCGGCCCACGTGAGTGGCACCGAGCTGCGCAACCCGGACTTTGCCGCGCTGGCGCGTGCGTACGGTGCCGAGGGGCATACCGTGCGTTCGCTCGAAGGTTTCCAGTCTGCCGTGGAGGCGGCACTGGTGGCCCCGGTAGCCAGCATCATCGAAGTGCAGACCGATCCCAATGTCATCAGCCCGCGTGCGACGATCGATTCGCTGCGCGCCGGCCGCTGACCCTGCTTTCGCCAACGCTAATCTGACCCATTGCCATGACGATGATCCCCGTAACCGACTTGTGCGACATGCACGAAGACAAGCTCGTCTACGGAACCCTGCGTGTGCTCGCGCCGGTGTTCCGCAGCTTTGGCAAGCGCGCCGCGTTTGCCGGCCCGGCGGCGACGATCAAGGTGTTTGAAGACAACGGCCTGGTGCGCGCCACGCTGGAAGAGCAGGGCGCAGGCCGCGTGCTGGTGATCGATGGGGGTGGTTCACTGCGTTGCGCGCTGGTGGGCGGCAATCTCGGCAAGCTCGCAGAAGAGAACGGCTGGGAGGGCATTCTGCTCAATGGCTGCGTGCGTGACACGCGCGAGCTGGCGGAATGCAATGTGGGCATCCACGCCCTGGCAGTGCACCCGCGCAAGAGCATCAAGAAGAATGTCGGCCAACGCGATGTGGGCGTGCAGATGCCTGGCGCCTACATCCAGTCGGGCGAGTGGATCTATGCCGATGAGGACGGCGTGCTGGTTTCACAGGATGAGCTCGAATGAACCGCGCCAACGCCATCCACGTATTTGTCTACGGCACGTTGCGCGCCGGAGAGGCGAACGATTTGCGCGTTGCGGCGGCCAAGCGCGGCATTGCTGAACCGGAACTGTTGGGCACCGCCACCCTGCATGGCCGTCTGTACGACTTCGGCGCCTATCCCGGCCTGGTGCTGGACCCGACTGGCACCGCCGTACGCGGGGACGTGTACCGCATCGATGTCGCGCTCGTTCCCGTGCTGGATGAGATTGAAGAGGTCTATCCCGGCGGCGATGCGCTGTTTCTGCGTGAAAACCATGCCGTGATGCTGGGCAGCGAGCCGGTGGAATGCATCGTCTATCCGGTCAGCGCGCAGCACATCGCCGGGCGGACAGTCATTACGGGCGGGGATTGGGTGGCGCACCGGTTGGCGCGTGCCCCACGCTGATCAACGTGTTGAGTTGCAGGCTGCCGGGACGGTGCTCTAGCCGCCAGTCGCCTCGGTTTGCGGCACGCCATACGCCGCCATGAATACGGCCACCGCGCGCTCGATGATTTCGGAGATCCGCGCGGGGCTGATCTCCACTGGCACGCCGAACAGACATAGCTCGACGCATTCCGCCTCGTACAAGGCGTGCAGATGCGCGGCGGCGATCTCCGGGTTGCCGCGTTTGAGTTTGCCCGCTTCCATGGCGATGCCAAGAAACTCCGTCAGCATGCCCCAGCCGATCTTGGGGCCGCGCTCGTAGAAGGTGCGTCCGAGATCGGAGCGTTCCCCCTCGCCAATGGCGAGGCGACGGATCGCCAGCACCGATGGCCGCAGGATGGCATTCAGGTAGTGCTCACCAAACGCGGTCAGCGTCTCGACCATGGGGGCGGAGAGCTTCAACTGTGCGAAGGCGTCGCGGATCTCATTGGCGGCGGTGCCACTCATGATCTCCGCGAACATCTCTTCCTTTGAGCTGAAGTAGTTGTACAGCGTGGCTTTGGACGCGCCTGAGCGGGCGGCAATGTCCGACATCGAGGCCTGGTCGAACCCGACCTCCACGAACACGCGGAAAGCGGCGTCAATAATGGCTTGCCGCTTTTCTTCTGTCTTCTTGCGCATGCAGGACTTCCTGATCCGGCGCCGCACCAGCGCGGCGAAACGAGAGTGTATGCCATCGAAATACGCCGCAATGGCGCAAGCGCTGCTCAGCTGATGTGCCAGTGATCAACAGTGCTGCCTTGCCGGAGACGTGGTTCTACGCAGCGCGCGCGCGTGGCCACGTCCTGTCGCGCGGTGTCGTGAACATCGCGCTCGGAAAATACGCCGATGGCGGCCTCCCCAATCAGGCGCCGGCGCCTACCGGCGTGTTGGCCGCACCGGTGTTTTCCACCCAGCCGCCACCGAGTGTCTTATAGAAGGTCGCCAGGTTGGTGAAGCGCGACAGGCGCGTACTGATCAGATTCTGCTGCGCCGTGTACAGCGAGCGCTGCGCGTCGAGCACGTTCAGGTAACTGTCCACGCCCCGCTTGAAGCGTGCGGTGGCCAGCGCATAGCTGTCGGCCGTGGCATCGACGAGCGATTGCTGCGCTTCAAGCTGACGGCCCAGCGTGTTGCGTTGGGCCAGCGCGTCGGAGACCTCACGGAACGCCGTCTGGATGGCTTTCTCATACTGCGCCACGGCAATGTCGCGGCTGGTCTTGGCGATGTCCAGATTGGCACGGTTGGCGCCTCCGTCAAAGATCGGCAAGGAGATCTGCGGCCCGAAGCTCCATATGCCCGAGCCGCCCTTGAACAAGCCGGCCAGGCTGGCGCTCGATGTGCCGGCCGAGGCGGTCAGGCTGATGCTCGGGAAGAACGCTGCCCGTGCCGCGCCGATGTTGGCATTGGCGGCCTTCAGGTCATGCTCGGCCTGGAGGATATCGGGCCGCCGCTGGAGCAAGTCCGATGGCAGGCCGGGCGGAATGTTCGCCAGCACGTTGCTGTTTGCGACCGATGTGTCAGGTAGCGATTGGGGCAGCAACTCGGCAGGCAGATCGGCGCCCACCAGCAGCACCAGTGCGTTGCGGTCTTGCGCGACCTGCGCGGTATAGCGCTCGACGTCCACGCGCGCGCTGTCCACGCTGGTCTGCGACTGGCGCAACGTCAGCTTCGATGCCGTGCCGAGTTCGTAGCTGCGCTGGTTCAGCCGATAGGTATCGCTCTGGCTGGCGAGCGTGTCCTGCGCGAGCCTGAGCAGGTCCTGGTCTGCGGCGAGGGTGAGGTACGCCGTGGCCACTTCGGCAATCAGGCTGATCTGGCTGCTGCGGCGCGCCTCGGCGGTGGAGAGGTACTGCTCCAATGCCTGCGCACTGAGGCTGCGCACGCGGCCGAACAGGTCGAGCTCATAGGCGCTGAAGCCGAGCGTGGCGCTGTAGCTGTGTGCCACCAGCGGTTTCCCGGTGCCGGAGAGGTCTGCGGGCGTGCGGCTGGCGCTTTCATTGCCGCTGGCCTTGATGGACGGGAACAGCTCGGCGTCTTGCACGCGATACTGCGCACGGGCCTTCTCGATGTTCAGCACGGCCACGCGCAAGTCGCGGTTGTTCTCCAGCGCCATGTCGATCACGCGTTGCAATGGCGGATCGGTGAAGACCTCATGCCAGCCGATGTCGGCAACGGATGTGGCTGGAACGGGTGTGGCTGGCTCAGCGCTGGGCCGAGGCGCAGCAGTGGCGACTTCGGCAAAGGCCGCCGGCACTGGCGCGGCGGGCCGCTCGTAGGCGGGCATCAGCGTGCAGCCGGTCAACATGGCTGTCAGCGGGATCAGGGTCGAAGAAAACGGGAAGCGGATCATCTCGAAAATCCTCACGAAGCGGCGGCGTCTGCCGGTTGTGCAGTGGCTGCCTGCGTACGCGGCGTGCGCTCGAACAGCCCACGCACCAACACGAAGAACAGCGGCACGAAGAAGATGGCGAGCACCGTGCCGGACACCATGCCGCCAATGACGGCGACACCCAGCGCGTGCTGCGCGCCGGCGCCCGCGCCCGTGCCCGTCACCATCGGCACGACGCCGAGGATGAACGCCAGCGAGGTCATCAGAATGGGGCGCAGGCGCATGCGCACGGCTGCCATGGCGGCCTCGACGAGGCTCTTGCCGTGTTCGTTGAGTTCCTTGGCAAACTCGACGATCAGGATGGCGTTCTTGCACGCCAGGCCGATGGTGGTGAGCAGGCCGACCTGGAAATACACGTCGTTCATCTTCCAGGTCAGGATGGCGCCCAGCAGCGCGCCGAACACACCCAGCGGCACGACCATGATGACGGAGAACGGGATCGCCCAACTCTCGTACAGCGCGGCCAGACACAGGAACACGATGAGGATCGACAGCGTATAGAGCAGGGTGGTCTGACCGCTGGACGCCTTCTCCTGCAGCGACAGGCCCGTCCATGAATAACCGATGCCGGCCGGCAGCTTGGCGACGGCGTCTTCCACAATGGCCAGCGCTTCGCCGCTGGATGCACTGCCCGGCTTGGCCATGCCGAGGATTTCCATCGACGGCACGCCGTTGTAGCGCTCAAGGCGCGGGGAGCCGGAACTCCAGTCCACCTTGGCGAACGCGGTGAACGGCACCATGCTGCCAGCGGCATTGCGTACGTACCACGTGTCGATGTCGCCGGGGTTCATGCGGTATGGCGTGTCGGCCTGCAGCATGACCTTCTTGACGCGGCCCCGGTCGATGAAGTCGTTGACGTAGCTGCTGCCCCAGGCCGTAGCGAGCGTGTTGTTGATGTCGGAAATGGACACGCCCAGCGTTTCGGCCTTGTGTGCGTCGATCTTCAGCTGAAACTCGGGTGTGTCTTCCTGCCCGTTGGGCCGCACGGCCACCAGGCGTGGGTCTTTGGCGAGCATGCCGAGCAACTGGTTACGTGCCTGCATGAGCGCGTCATGGCCGAGGTTGGCGCGGTCTTGCAGCATCAGGTCAAAGCCCGTGGCGTTGCCAAGCTCCGCCACGGCCGGCGGCGCGAAGGCAAACACGCGCGCATCGCGGAGGGTGCCGAAAAAGCCGAAGGCCTTGGCTACCACGCCGGTCACGCTGAGCGCCTCGCCCTTGCGTTCATCCCACGGGCGCAGCTTGATGAAGGCGAAGCCCATGTTCTGGCCGCTGCCGGCAAAGCTGAAGCCCGCCACCGAGAACACGCCCGATACAGCCTCTTTCTGGTCGACCAGGAAGTGGTGTTCGACCTGGCGCAGCACTGCTTCTGTGCGTGCGTTGGTGGCGCCTGGCGGCAACTGGGCCAGCACGAACAGCGTGCCCTGATCCTCATCGGGCAGAAAACCCACGGGCAGCTTCATGAAGCCCACCACCACCAGCGCAAACAGCAGGCCATAGATGGCCATGTAGCGGCGTCCCTTGCCCAGCATATGGCGCACGATGCCCTGGTAACGGTGGTTGCCCCGGTCGAAGGTCCGGTTGAACCAGCCGAAGAAGCCGGTGGTGGCCTGCGCATGGCCCTTGTGCACGGGCTTGAGCAAGGTCGCGCACAGCGCGGGGGTGAGCACGAGCGCCACCAGCACCGACAACGTCATCGCCGAGACAATCGTGATCGAGAACTGGCGGTAGATCACGCCCGTGGAGCCCTTGAAGAACGCCATCGGCACAAACACTGCAGCCAGCACCAGCGCAACGCCCACTAGCGCACCGGTAATCTGTCCCATGGATTTGCGCGTGGCCTCCTTGGGCGAGAGGCCTTCTTCGCTCATCACGCGCTCGACGTTTTCCACCACGACGATGGCGTCGTCCACCAGCAGGCCGATCGCCAGCACCATGGCAAACATGGTGAGCGTGTTGATGGTGAAGCCGCACGCGGCCAGCACGCCGAACGTGCCGAGCAGCACCACCGGCACCGCGATGGTGGGAATGAGCGTGGCCCGGAAGTTCTGCAGGAACAGATACATCACCAGGAACACCAGCACGATGGCCTCCACCAGGGTGCGCACCACCTCTTCAATGGAGATGCGCACGAACGGCGTGGTGTCGTATGGCTTCTGCACCTTCATGCCGGGCGGGAAGAAGCGTTCCAGCTCGGCCACGCGGGCGTCGATGGCCTTGACGGTGTCGAGCGCGTTGGCGCCGGTCGCCAGCTTGATGGCCAGGCCGGCCGCGGGCTTGCCGTTGTAGCGGCCTACGGTGTTGTAGTTTTCGCTGCCGAGCTCGATGCGGGCCACGTCGCGCAGGCGCACCTGGGAGCCATCGGTCTGCGTGCGCAGCAGGATGTTGCCGAACTCCTCGGCGGTTTTCAGGCGCGTTTGCGAGGTGATGGTCGCGTTGATCTGCTGCCCAGCGGCGGCCGGCATCGCGCCCAGCTGGCCGGCTGATACCTGTGCGTTCTGCGCCTGGATGGCGGTCTTCACATCCAGTGGTGTCAGGCTGAAGTTGGAGAGCTTGTTCGGGTCCAGCCAGATGCGCATGGCGTACTGCGAGCCGAACAGCGTGGTATCGCCAACACCCTCTACGCGGCTGATGGCATCTTGCACATTGGCCGCCACGTAGTCGGACAGGTCGGAGCCGTTCATGCTGCCGTCTTCCGAGGTGAACGCGAGCACGTTCAAGAAGTTGGTGGCGGACTTGGCAACCTGTACGCCTTGTTGCTGCACCTCTTGTGGCAGCAAAGGTGTGGCCAGCGCGAGCTTGTTCTGCACCTGCACTTGCGCGGTGTCCGGGTCCGTGCCGTTTTCAAACGTCAGCGTAATGGTGACGCTGCCAGAAGACTCGCTGGTGGACGCCATGTAGCTCAGGTGGTCCAGTCCCTTCATCTTCTGTTCGATGATCTGGGTGACGGTGTCTTCCAGCGTCTTGGCCGATGCCCCGGGGTACGTGGCCGTGATGGCGACGGCCGGCGGCGCGATGCTCGGATACTGCGCGATCGGCAGTGTGGCAATGGACAGCGCGCCGGCCAGCATCACGATGATGGCCAGGACCCACGCAAAGATGGGGCGGTCGATAAAGAAGCGTGCCATAGTCGGATCCCGGTCAGTTGGCGGCCACGGTCGCCGGTTTGGTGGGCGACGGCGCGGGCGTCTTTGTCGTCCACGGCGTGGTTTTGACCTCGGCGCCCGGCACGGCGCGCGGCAAGCCATCAACAACGAGCTGATCGCCCGCGCGCAGGCCGGTGCGCACGAGCCATTGGTCGCCAACCGTGCGATCCGTTTCGAGCGTGCGGCGCTGCAGCTTGTGGTCCGCGCCCACCACGTAGGCGAATGGCTTGCCGGTGCTGTCGCGCGCCACGGCCTGCTGCGGCACGAGCACGGCTTCGTCCTTCACGCCTTCCGCCAGCACGGCGCGCACATACATGCCTGGCAGCAGCACGGCATTCGGATTGGGAAACACCGCACGCAGCGTGACGGAGCCGGTGTTCTGATCCACCGTCACATCCGAGAACTCCAGCTTGCCTTCCAGCGGATAGGCGGTGCCATCTTCCAATTGCAGCCGCACGGTGGCGGCATTCGCCCCAGCCTTCTGCAAGTCGCCGCGCGCCATGGCTTGCTTGAGACGGAGCAATGCAGCACTCGGCTGCGTGACGTCCACATAGATTGGATCGAGCTGCTGGATCGTCGCCAGGGCGGTGCTCTGGTTGGCGGTCACCAACGCGCCTGGCGTCACGCTCGATTTGCCGATGCGGCCAGAGATCGGGGCATCGACGCGGGCATAGGCGAGGTTGATGCGGCTCGTTTCCACGTTGGCGCGGGCGGAGGCCACATCGGCTTCTCCCTGGCCCAGGGCGGCGGCGGCATCGTCGTAATCCTGCTGGCTGACTGCTTGGATGGCGACCAGCTCCTTATAGCGCTCGGCCTTCAGCCGCGTGGTCTTGAGGTTAGCCTGTGCCTTGGCCAAGGCGGCGACGTTGCTGTCGTAGGTGGCCTGGTAGGTGGCGGGGTCAATCTGATAGAGCGGCTCGCCTGCTTTGACGTCACTGCCTTCGCGAAACTTGCGCGCCTTGATGATGCCGTTGACCTGCGGCCGCACATCGGCAATCAGGAACGGAACCGTACGACCGGGCAACTCGGTATCGAGGGCCACGCGCTGCGATTGCACCGTTATGACGCCCATCACTGGCGTACCTTCGGCCGGCGGCGGGCCACCGGGCGGCTTGCCGCAGGCAGCAAGCAGGGCAGCCGCAGCCAGCGCGGCAAGAAGGGGCGGCACAGCAGGCGAGATGGAGCGCATGGGGGTTTCCTCGGCAGGGGCGAATTGCAGCAATAAACTGAACTGAACGGTTCAGTATCGTATTTTCACAAATTCGCCGCGTCAAGAAAACTGAACTTGCTGGTTTCGAAATGATGTGTTGTGTTGCCTGGCATGCGGCGTTGCCATGGTCCACGCGCGCGGTCGATTTTTCATAATGCGGAAAGTCTTTTTGGTCCGCAAAAATTGCACGCCGCACAGCACCATCACGCTCTTTCATGATGGGGAAGTTATTTCCGTATCATGAAAAACTGCAGGCAAGTGACTGAAAAATAAGGAATAAAAATTTCAGCCTTGAGCGAGGTTCCCCTTGTTGCGCTGCATCTGTCATTTCTAAACTCTTATATAAGACATATGACTCGCGTCGCTTGCCGGTCCAAGGCGGCGGCGGAGTTACCCGGTTTCTATTGAGTGATGCGATCAAGCAGGAGATTGAAATGACATGCGAACAGCAAGTGGCAGCACTGCAGAAGGATTGGGACACCAACCCGCGTTGGAAGGGCATCAAGCGTGGCTACACCGCAGAAGACGTGGTGCGCTTGCGCGGCTCGCTGCAGATCGAGCACACGCTCGCCAAGCGCGGTGCCGAGAAGCTGTGGGACCTGATCAACAACGAGCCCTTCGTCAACGCCCTCGGCGCGCTGACGGGCAACCAGGCCATGCAGCAGGTCAAGGCTGGCCTGAAGGCGATCTACCTGTCGGGCTGGCAAGTGGCTGGCGATGCCAACAGCAACGGCGAGATGTACCCGGACCAGTCGCTGTACTCGGTGGACTCGGTGCCGAAGGTGGTCAAGAAGATCAACAACACATTCGCCCGCGCTGACCAGATCCAATGGTCGGAAGGCAAGGACGACATCGATTTCTTCGCCCCGATCGTGGCGGATGCGGAAGCCGGTTTCGGCGGCGTGCTGAATGCGTTTGAACTGATGAAGGCCATGATCGAAGCGGGCGCTGCGGGTGTGCACTTCGAAGACCAGCTGGCCGCCGTGAAGAAGTGCGGCCATATGGGCGGCAAGGTGTTGGTGCCCACGCGCGAAGCCGTGAGCAAGCTGGTGGCCGCACGTCTGGCTGCCGACGTGCTGGGTGTGCCAACCGTGCTGATTGCCCGCACCGACGCGGAAGCCGCTGATCTGTTGACCGCTGACGTGGACGACAATGACCGCCCGTTCTGCACGGGTGAGCGCACTGTGGAAGGTTTCTACCGCACGAAGCCGGGCCTGGAGCAAGCCATCTCGCGCGGCCTGGCCTACGCCGAGTACGCCGACCTTGTCTGGTGCGAAACCGGCAAGCCGGACCTGGAATACGCCAAGAGGTTTGCGCAGGCCATCCACGCCAAGTTCCCGGGCAAGATGCTGGCCTACAACTGCTCGCCGTCGTTCAACTGGAAGAAGAACCTCGACGATGTGACGATCGCCCGGTTCCAGAAGGAACTCGGTGCGATGGGCTACAAGTTCCAGTTCATCACGCTGGCGGGGTTCCACGCGCTGAACTACTCGATGTTCAACTTGGCTTACGGCTATGCCCGCAACCAGATGAGCGCCTTCGTCGAGTTGCAGGAGGCGGAGTTCAAGGCGGCAGAGCGTGGTTTCACTGCAGTGAAGCACCAGCGCGAAGTCGGCACGGGCTACTTCGATGCTGTGACGCAAACCATCGAGCGCGAGGCGTCCACCACCGCGCTCAAGGGCTCGACGGAAGACGAACAGTTCTTCGAAGAAAAGGCGCAAGCCCAAAAGGCGGCCTGAGGTTACCGACGCATCGGGTATCCAAGACCACCTGAGCCGGCGTACTGACCACACGCCGGCCCCCTCGAACCGCGTCCCGTGAGTGACGCGGTTTTTTTATGGACGCGTGATTACTGGATGTTCTGCAAGACCAGCTTGGCGGCGCGGAAGTCATCGGTCAGTGAGCGGTCCTGGTCAATGAATGGGGCGCGGGCGCGCAACGCGTCGTACAGCGCTTGCGTCGCGGGGGAGAGCGTGAAGCCCGGCGCTTTGCGACGGCGCAAGTCGATGGCTTGCGCAGCCTGCACGGCCTCAATAGCGAGCAGCGCGTACGTGTTGTCGATCTGCTTGCGCACGCGCTGCACGGCGGCCGGCGCGTTGGTGGCCACGTCTTCGATATTGCCAGCCATGGGCAGATAGTCGAGCGACACGGGCTCTGCCAGGGCTTTGGTTTCCATGGCGAGTGCTGTCGCGGGCTTCTCGATTTCTGCCAGAGCCTGCACGGCGGTTTCTGTGCCAAGGAAGCGGGGCAGGCCCGTGAACTTCGTATCGTTGAGCTTCACCACACGTTGCGCAACCGTCAGTCCGTGCTGCGCAAGCGCGATGCCCATCCCTTCAAACGCCAGCACCCAGGGCAGGGGCTCAAAGTTGGCCGACGGGAGGACCGCGCCGCCATCCAGATACCCTTGCGATTCTTGCGCGCGGTTGGATTTCGGCCGCACGCCCAATGCCACACCGGGGTTGTCGTCCGAGCTATTGAGTTGCATGTCGATCAACGACCGCGACGTGGCGGCGGCACGGTCAAGCTCGCCGAGCAGGTAGACGGTGGTGCGATAGCTGAGCGGATCTTGCAGCGGCCGCGCGGCATCATGCGCCCACAGGCTGGAGCCGTCGAGCAGGCGGCGCAAGTCCGCGCCTGCGCGCACGGTCTGCGGGAAAGGGCGCAGCGCCAGCGTATCTTCCAGAAACGGCGACACATTGCCGTTGAGCGCCTGCAGGCTCAACGCGTAGACCTGCTTGGCCACGCGATTGAGATGATCCATCTCGTGCAACGCCAGGGCGGCCATGCCGGCGCTATAGGCATTCGAACTCAGGATCGACAGGCCGTCCTTGCCGAACGGTTGGATGGGCTGGATGTTGGCGGTTTTGAGCGCCTGTGCGGCCGGCTGCTTGCGACCGCCATAGTAGACATCGCCTTCACCCATGAGGCCGATGCCGATGTGGGCCAGCAGGGTGATGTCTGCCTCGCCCACTGAACCCGCAGCCGGCATGGCGGGCGTGACCCCCGCATTGAGCGCCGCAGCGTAAGTCTCGACCACGCTGGGCTGCACGCCCGAGCCGCCCGCCAGCATGCCGTTCAGGCGTGCCGCCATAGCTGCTCGCGTGTCTTCTACCGAGGCATCCGGCCCGGTGCCCATGCCGTGCGAGCGCAGCAGGCCAATGTTGAAGCGCCGCGAGGCGTCGATCACGGCGGGCGTGAGTTGGCCACTGGCGTCGACCATTTCGCGGTCTTTGTTTTCGCCGACGCCGACGGTCAGGCCGTAGATCTGTTGGCCTTGGCGGGCGGCATCCAGCAGCAGCTTGTGCGATTGAGCGACGCGTTCACGTGCAGCCGGGGTGATGCGGACCGGCTCGCCGTGCGCGATACGCGCGATGGCTTCCGGCGTGACATTGCGGCCGTCGAGTTCAACATCTGCGTTGGCGCCCAGCGGGCAGGATGCGGCAATCGACAGCGCCAGGGCTGTGATCGTGCGGGCTTGCATGGTGTCTCCTCCAGAGTGTGTTGGGGGACACATTGTTGGCAAAGCCGCTTAGGAAATGGGTGCCGTTTTGTGGCGCGGCAGGTGAGCGATTCAGGCGCGCTTGAAGATCGATTCGAGATCCAGCGCAGAGGGTGGCGTTGCGCTCAGGTCGAGCGAATGCTCGATGTGCTCCAGGTGTTCGCGCATCAGGCTGTGCGCGCGTGCGGCATCACCCGTGGCAATGGCTTCGGTGAGCGTGTCATGCTCGTGCTCAGGGCAGGCCGGCAAACCGGGGCGGTCATAGAGCGTGATGATCAGGCACGTGCGCGAGACGGCCTCGCGCGTGAGCCGCTCCAGTACGTGGTTGCCGGCCATCTCGGCGATCAGCACGTGGTATTCGCCGGAGAGCCGGATGGTGGCCGCGCGGTCGCCGTGCTCGCGTGCAGCATGTTCGGCAGCGATGTGTTCGCGCAGGCGTTTGGCCTGGGCGGGCGTACATGCGCGCGCCAGCATGGCGGCGAGTTCGGGTTCGATGATGCGACGTGTCTGGAAGACGTCGCGCGCTTCCTTCACGGAGGGCTGCGCGACGAAAGCGCCTTTGTTCGGCACAAGCGTCACCAGTTGCTCATGCGCTAATCGCGCCAGGACTTGGCGGATACGCGGCCTGCCCGCGCCAGTGGCTTCGCACAAACGCTCTTCGACCAGCTTGGTGCCGGCGGGCAATCGGTGCTCCATGATGGCCGTCAGCAGGCCTTGGTAGATGGGCTCGGCAGCCGGTTGGCTGTCGGCGGGTTCCCGTACGGATGCGGGCATGGCGGATGAGCGTGCAGAAGAAAAGCGGGATGGTGCATGGTAGCAAATGCCGAATGTACACACCCCGCCTGGCTGCACTACGCCAGCGCAAACGGTGCCAGCATCCCCGTGTAGGGCTTGGGCAGCGGCTTGGCCCAATCGCCGCGCTTGCTGGTGGACAGCCGCATGCCGACCAGCGCCTCGACCAGTTTCACCGCTGCGACCACGCCGTCGATCACGGGCACGCCGAGTTCGGCACTCAGGTCTTCGCAGAGATCGGCCATGCCGGCGCAGCCGAGCACGATGCAATCGCTGCGGTCCTGCGCGAGCGCATCGCGGCAGGCTCGCAGGATGACGTTGCGCGCGTCCGAGCCGGGTTTCTCCAGATCAAGCACGGGCAAGTCGCTGGCGTGGACGTTGCGGCAGGCATGGCGCATGCCGTAGCGCTCGGCGAGGTGCCACGCCATGCCGCAGGTGCGCTCCAGCGTGGTGACGACGCTGAAGCTGTTGCCGATCAGGCTTGCCATGTGCATGGCGGCTTCCGCAATGCCGATGACGGGGCCATGCGCCAGTTCGCGTGCAGCGTAGAGACCCGGATCGCCAAAGCACGCGATGACGTAGGCGTCAGCGCCATCGCGTTCACCATGGCGGATTTCTTCGAGGATGCCGGGTACGGAGAGCGCCTCGTCATAGTGGCTCTCGATGGAGGCGGGGCCCATGCTCGGGCTGACTGCGCGGATGCGCGTACCCGGTGCGGCCGCAGCCTGGGCGCAGCGGCCGATGAGTGCCGTCATGCTGGCGGTCGTGTTGGGGTTGATGATGCGAATGTCCATGATGTGGATGCTTGGCGTTGGTGCGTGACGTTGGTGCGTGACGTTGGTGCGTAAATTAACGAGGGAAGTCGCCTTGCTTGCGGCTCAATACGGTGTACAGCACCAGCGCGATGCCCACGCCGATGAACCAGCTGTAGTTGGCCAGCACGTGCAGCCGTTCAAAGACCACGCATGCCATCGGGATCAACGCGGACGGGATCATCGTCCATACAGCGGCCGGGTTGTAGCCGTTGCGGAACCAGTAGCGGCCCGTGGGGCGCATCGAATAGAGGTCGTCCACATCCACGTGTTTGCGGCGCACGAAGTAGTAATCCGCAATCAGGATGCCGAACAGCGGGCCGATGAACGCGCCCAGCACGTCGATCGTGTAATGGATCACCTCGGGGTTGTTGTAGAGATTCCATGGCGTGATGAAGATCGACGCCACCGCAGCGATCATGCCGCCCGTACGCCAACTGATGTGCTGCGGCGCCACGTTGGAGAAGTCGAACGCTGGCGAGACAAAGTTGGCGACGATGTTGATGCCGATGGTCGCGATCATGAACGTCAACGCGCCGATGACCACCGCCGTCACGTGGTCGATGCGCGCCACGATGGCCACCGGGTCGGAGATCAGTTCGCCAAATACCGGCAGCGTGGCCGATGTGGTGATGACGGTCAGCAGCGCAAAGCCCAGGAAGTTGATCGGCAAGCCCCAGAAGTTGCCACGCCTGACCGAGGTGAAATCCTTGCCGTAGCGGGAGAAATCCCCAAAGTTGAGCATCGGGCCGGAGAAGTACGACACCACCAGCGCGATCCCGCCGAGGATCACCGGCACCGCATCCCAGCCTTGGTATTTGAGGAACGAGAGCGTGAGGTTGATGTTCTCCCAGCCTGCCTTGTGCACCAGCCAAAGGGCCAGGGCGATCATCACCACGTATACCGCCGGGCCGGCCCAGTCGATGAACTTGCGGATCGATTCCATGCCGTGCCAGAACACAAACGCCTGCAGCACCCATAGCAGCATGAACGCCGCCCAGCCGAGCGTCGACAGGCCGACAAAGCCGTGCTGCGTGACATCCGCATACGGCGCGAGCTGCGGCATGAACTTCAGCGCCAGCACCAGGAACGCGCTCGACGCCAAGTACGTCTGGATGCCGTACCACGCCACCGCAATCAGCCCGCGGATGATGGCCGGAATGTTGGCACCCAGCACCCCAAACGACGCCCGGCAGATCACCGGATACGGTGTGCCGGTGGCCTGACTCGGCCGGGCAACGAGGTTGCAAAAGAACTGCACGATCACGATGCCGACTAGCAGCGCAAACAGCACCTGCAAGCTGGAAAGGCCCAACGAAAACAGGCTCGCAGCGGTCAGATACCCGCCCACGCTGTGCACATCGGACATCCAGAACGCGAAGATGTTGTAGCTGCCCCAGGTTTGCTTGCGTAGCGGGGCGAGGTCTTCATTGGTGAGCCGCGGGTCGTACTGCGGCTTGAGGATGACGTGGGGGTGCGAATCAGGCGGATGCACCGCGGGTGCCGCCGAAGCGGTGGTCGTGGTCATGCTGTCTCCTTGGTCCTTATGCCGGTTTCAAACCGTGCGGTCATTGTGCGCAAATCTGTACACATGAATATTTAGTTTTGTGTACAAAGTTGTATGCATCGACAAGCCAAGAGTCAAGGACAAAAAGAAAGCCGCCTCGAAAAGGCGGCTGGGCGGGCGATGCGGACGCGGCGCGATGCGGCCGGATGTGAAGCTAGCGATACACAATCACGGGAATCTCGGTGTGGGTCAGTACCTTCTGCGTTTCGCTGCCAAGCAGCAATCCGGCGAGCCCACGCCGGCCATGCGATGCCATGAAGATCACATCGCAGCCATGGCGCTCGGCCGCGTCGATGATGCCCATGTAGGGCACGGCAAAGCAGCTCATGTCGGTGTCGCACTCGATGCCGGCGCCGCGGGCGGCGTCTTCAACGTCCTTGAGTACCACGCGCGCCTGCGCCTCCACGCGTTCCTTGAAGGCCTGCGGGGTCTCCACGACGATCTCGGAGAAGGGCGTGTACGGATATTCCTCCAGACACGTATAGGCCGTCAGGCGCGCGCCGAGCGTCTTGGCAAAGTCGAGCGCGCCTGCCACCGCCTTGCGCGACAGTTCAGAACCATCGGTCGGGATGAGGATGTGCTGAAACATACGGCCTCCAAGGGATGAGAAACGCGCAGGGGTGCGTTGTCTTGATTGTAGGCCGCACGCCATGCCCCACCCACTCGGGGTGATGGCTAGTCCATTCCGATGAGGGCATCTGCGCGGCGCCAGTACGCCGGGTTGCCGTACGTATTCTTCAGGAAATCAATGAACAGCCGCACGCGCAATGGCAAGTGCTTGCGCTGCGGAAACACCGCGTGGATGCCGATCGGCGGCGCTTCGAACGCATCGAGCACCGTCACCAGTTTGCCCGTGGCGATGTCGTGCCCGACTTCCCACCACGAGCGCCACGCCAGGCCATGGCCTTGCAGGCACCACTCGCGCAGCACCGCGCCGTCCGTGCATTCCATGGTGCCCGATACCTTTACGGTGACGGCCTTGCCGCCTTGCTGGAATGCCCAGCCGCGCTGCACGTTGGCGCTCGCGCCGAAGGCCAGGCAGTTGTGGCTGGCGAGATGCTCCACCTGAGTGGGCACGCCGTGGCGTTCCAGGTAGCTTGGCGCGGCCACGACCACGCGGCGGTTCTCCCACAGGCGGATCGACACCAGGCTGGAGTCGGGGAGATCCCCGAGGCGGATCGCGCAGTCGAACCCTTCGTTGACGAGGTCAACCACGCGGTCACCCAGGTCCAGCGTCATGGATACATCCGGATGCGCCTCGATGAAGTCCGGCACCATCGGCGCGACGTGGCGGCGGCCGAAGCCCGCCGGCGCCGTCACGCGCAGGTGCCCGCTGGCCTTCACGCCGCCGGCGGAAACGCTGGCCTCGGCGTTGTGCAGGTCGTTGAGAATGCGCTGGCAGTCTTCCAGAAACGCCGAACCCTCGAACGTCAGGGTGATGCGCCGCGTGGTGCGCACGAGGAGCTTCACGCCCAGGCGCTCCTCCAATGCATCGATGCGGCGCCCGATGATGGCTGGCGCCACACCCTCGGCCGCAGCCGCGGCAGACAGGCTGCCGCGCGTCGCCACGGAGACAAACGTTTCGAGCTGCTTGAGTTGAGCCATGCTGATCTCAGTGCTGCGGGGTGGGACACTCCCGCGATATCGGTGTCTTGCGCGATGTCTTGCGCCAGCGCCACCGCGCGAAGCCGATCTCCACCGCAGCCAGGGCGAGCCAGAACAGGCAATGCAACCCGACACCGCGATAGAGCGAAACAAAAAACACGTGCATCCGCTGGGCTAGCACACGCACAACAAACTCCCCATCGGCTAACGTTGCCAGCGACTGGCTCAGTGCAATACGCGTGGTCTGCGCATCGATATGGGCGAGCTTTTCCAGTTGATGCGCCAGCACGTCCTTGATGGTTTCGCGGAAAGCGTGCGCACCCAGCACGACTGCGCCAGCGGCAGCCAGTTTGCGCAGCGCGCCGTCGGTCAGTGCGCCCGGCGTTTGCGCTGCTCCGTCGATGGCGGCGTCCGCCACGCCTTCGATGGAAACGGTCGACAACTGCGGATTCTGATCAAGCAGTGCCTGCAGTTGAGGCCGTGCGGTGCCCAGTGCTTGCTGCGTAAAGGACCGGATGGCCGGGCGCGCCGCTTGCAGATGGTCCGTTAGCGTGTTTTCCACGCACAGCACCAGCGCGGCCTGCATCGCAAACAGCGCGAGCACCGCAGGCAGGTAGACGAAGTACAGCCGCGCCGCCCAATGTCCGGCGCGCGTCTGACGACGCAGCAGCCCAGCGCGGTGCAACAACCATGCTGCCAAGACGCCGAACGTCAGCCCGGCGACCAAGGCGAGCACGCCATACAGCGCAAGTCGTGCAACCGGGATGAACTGCACGACTGACCAAAATTGTGTCCACAACGACATGGGATGGAATGTATCGGAAAGCGCGGATAGTGACGAATATAAAGGTTATCACTCGTCATTCGTTGGGTAAAAGTTAAAGATCAAGTGACCATTGCCGTCTTTGTGCAGCGCGTCAGCTTTTCTAGAATGAGCCTCGTTGCGAAGGTCGGAGAGGCGTTCTGCCGGGTGGAACACACCAGAACAAGCAGGGTGCACGATCTTCGGGTCCGTGGAGCTGGCTCAATGTCTTCGATTCGCGCGGTGGTCTTCGATGCCTATGGCACGTTGTTCGACGTGTATTCCGTGGCTGCGCGCGCCGAGCAACTCTTTGTCGGCAAGGGGGAGGCACTGTCGGTGCTCTGGCGCGACAAGCAGATCGACTACACGCGCATTCGCTCGCTGGCAGGTCCAGCGGGGGAGCATTACAAGCCGTTCTGGGACATCACCGTTGATGCGCTGCGCTATGCGGCGGCCCGCCTCGGCGTCGAGCTGTCCGCTCATGACGAAGCCACGCTGATGCGCGAATATGCGTGCCTGTCGGCGTTTCCCGAGAACGTGCCTGCACTGCGTCGCCTGCGCGAGATGGGGCTGCCGCTGGGCATCCTCTCCAACGGCAACCCGCAGATGCTCGACATTGCCGTGAAGAGCGCGGGCATGTCGGGGCTGTTCGATCACGTACTCTCTGTCGATGCGGTCAAGCTGTACAAGACCGCGCCGCAAGCCTATGCGCTGGCGCCCCATGCCTTTGGCGTGCCGGCGGAACAGATTCTGTTTGTGTCGTCCAACGGCTGGGATGCCTGCGGCGCGACGTGGTACGGCTTCACAACCTTCTGGATCAACCGCCTGGGGCATCCGCCCGAGGCGCTCGACGTGGCGCCCACCGCGGCTGGCCACGACATGCGGGACCTGCTTCAGTTTGTACAGGCAAGACAATTGACTTAATCGGTCCAACCATAGGACCAAAGTCAGAAAAAACGCGTTCAACCCTCACATCATCCTCTGGAGAACAACCATGGCGCTCACGCTGCCTCAAGGCATGGAGATCAAGGCCGAGATCCTGCCGGCCTACGAAGACATTCTGACCCCCGAAGCACTGACGCTGGTCGCCAAGCTGCACCGTGCCTTCCAGCCGCGTCGCAAAGAGCTGCTGGCTGCCCGCGTTGCGCGCGCCAAACGCCTGGACGCCGGCGAGCGCCCGGACTTCCTGGCCGAGACCAAGGCCATCCGTGAAGGCGACTGGAAGGTTGCCCCGATCCCGCAGGCGCTGCACTGCCGTCGCGTGGAAATCACCGGCCCCGTGGACGCCAAGATGGTCATCAACGCGTTCAACTCCGGCGCGGACAGCTACATGACCGACTTCGAGGATTCCAACTCGCCCAACTGGCACAACCAGATCCAGGGTCAGGTCAACCTGAAGGCCGCCATCCGCCGCACGCTCACGCTCGAGCAGAACGGCAAGACGTACAAGCTCAACGACAAGATCGCCACGCTGCAAGTGCGTCCGCGCGGCTGGCACCTGGACGAGAAGCACGTGCTGATCGACGGCGAACGCGTCTCCGGCGGCATCTTTGACTTCGCGCTGTTCCTGTTCCACAACGCCAAGGAGCAGATTGCTCGCGGCGCGGGCCCGTTCTTCTACCTGCCGAAGATGGAAAGCCATCTGGAAGCGCGCCTGTGGAACGACATCTTCGTGATGGCACAGAACGAGATCGGCCTGCCGCAAGGCACGATCAAGGCCACCGTGCTGATCGAAACCATCCTCGCCGCGTTCGAGATGGAAGAAATCCTGTATGAACTGCGCGAGCACAGCGCGGGCCTGAACGCCGGCCGCTGGGACTACATCTTCTCGTGCATCAAGAAGTTCAAGGTCGACAAGAACTTCTGCCTGGCCGATCGCGCCAAGGTGACGATGACCGCGCCGTTCATGCGTGCCTATGCGCTGCTGCTGCTCAAGACCTGCCACAAGCGCGGCGCGCCCGCCATTGGCGGCATGAGCGCGCTGATCCCGATCAAGAACGATCCGGAGAAGAACGCCATCGCCATGGCCGGCATCATCGGCGACAAGAAGCGTGACGCGACCGACGGCTACGACGGCGGCTGGGTGGCGCACCCGGGTCTGGTCGAACCGGCCATGAAGGAATTCGTGGCCGTGCTGGGCGACAAGCTGAACCAGTTCGAGAAGCAACGCCCGGACGTGGAAGTGAAGGCCGCCGACCTGCTGGACTTCCAGCCGGAAACGCCGATCACGGAACATGGCCTGCGCATGAACATCAACGTCGGCATCCACTACCTGGGTGCCTGGCTGGCCGGCAACGGTTGCGTGCCGATCCACAACCTGATGGAAGATGCCGCCACCGCTGAGATCTCGCGCTCGCAAGTGTGGCAGTGGATCCGCTCGCCCAAGGGCAAGCTGGAAGACGGCACGAAGGTCACGGCCGATCTCGTGCGCAAGCTGATCCCGGAAGAATTGGCCAAGGTGAAGGAGACGGGCGCGGTGGGCCACTTTGACCGCGCTGCAGTGATCTTCGAACAGATGTCGACGTCGGAAGACTTTGCGGAATTCCTGACGCTGCCGCTGTACGAAGAGATCTGAAGCTAAGCGACGCTTAGGTCGCAATGGAAACGCCGGCTGGGGCAACCCGCCGGCGTTTTTTCATTTCGGCGCTGCCGCGCGATAATGTCGGAAAATCTTGCGGAGGCCGCTTTGCGCTTTGAACACCTGGTGGAAGTCAACGATCCACTGAACCCCCTCATCGATACGCTCACCCTGAACCAGATCTGGCAAGGCCTGGTGCTGCGCGTGCGAGAACAGACCGAATTCGTCGAAAGCCTGGACGAATGCAACATCACCGCCGAAGGCGACGGCTGGGTCGAGCGTGAACTTGTCTTCGGCAAGGCGCGCATCCAAGACCGCGTGACGCTGGAACCGCACAAGCGTGTGACCTACACCACGGCCGCTACCGGGGAACACGCCGGCGGCTCGCTCACCATGACGATCGAGTCGAACGACGCGAACAGCACGTTCATCCGCTTCGTCTACGACACCACGCTGCCCAACGCCGATGAAACCGGCGACACGCGCTACGCCGAGATCGTCAAATCCGCCTACCGCGAATCCGACATCGATACGGTGCGACGCATCCGCGAGATTGCTGCTACCGGCCGTCTCGGCTGACGTATCCCACCCGGCCGGCGCTGGAGGAGGCGCTGGCCGGGTTTGCTCGCCCACATAGTCGTCTCACACAGCACTAGAACGAGACCATGACGACATTCACGCCCACCCTGGAGGCCCTGCGCGCGCGTTACGGCGAGCGCTTCAAGTGGCTCGTGCTCTTCACGCTGATGGTGGGCGCGGTGTCGTCCGTCATTTCGGCCACGATCGTCAACGTGGCGATTCCCGATCTGAGCCGGCATTTCGTGCTGGGGCAGGAGCGGGCGCAGTGGGTGTCGGCCAGCTTCATGGTGGCGATGACCTTGTCGATGCTGCTCACGCCCTGGCTGCTGCTGCGCTTCGGGCTGCGGCGCACGTTCATCGGCGCGCTGTTGCTGCTGGGTGTAGGCGGGTTGGCCGGTGGCTTGTCGCCCAATTACGGCGTGATGATTGCCATGCGGGTGGTGGAGGGCGTTGCCGCCGGCATCATGCAGCCGCTGCCCAACATCCTGATCCTGCGCGTATTTCCTGAGCGCGAGCAGGGCAAGGCGTTCGGCCTGTTCGGCTTTGGCGTGGTGCTGGCGCCAGCTGTCGGCCCGAGCGTGGGCGGCTTTCTCGTCGAGCTGTTCGGCTGGCGCTCGATCTTCTTTGTTGTGATGCCGTTCACGTTGATTGGCTGGGCGATGGCGCGGCGTTTCATGGCGATCAACTCGTCGATGGCGGGCGAGCCCAAGCCGCTCGACTGGCGCGGTCTGCTGCTGATCGGCGCCGCGACCGTCTCGCTGCTCAACGGGCTGGTGGCGCTGCATAGCGATACCGTGCACGGCGCGGTGCTGATGCTGATCTCGGCCGTCTGCGTGGCGGGGTTTGTGTTCTGGCAGCGGCGGGTGGAATCACCATTGCTGGATCTGCGACTCTTCAGCTACCGGCAGTTTGCGATGGGCGCGGTGGTTGCCTTCATCTATGGGGCAGGGTTGTACGGCTCGACGTATCTGGTGCCGGTGTACATGCAGGTGGCGCTGGCATATGCGCCGTCGCGCGCGGGGTTGGTGCTGCTGCCCGCCGGGCTGGTGCTCGCCGTGACGATCATGCTGGCCGGGCGCCTGACCAATCGCATCGAGCCGTTCCGGCTGGTGTCGTTCGGGCTCGCCGCGCTGGCGGCGTCCTTCTTTCTGATGGCAACCAACACGCGCGCCACGAGCTATCTGCTGCTGATCGCCATCGCCATCATCGGGCGCATCGGGTTGGGCTTCGTGCTGCCGTCGCTCAGCCTGGGCGCCATGCGTGGCGTCGATTTCACGTTGATCCCGCAGGGCTCCAGCGCCGTCAATTTCCTGCGGCAACTCGGCGGGGCGATCGGCGTGTCCGCCACGGGGATTTTCCTGCAATGGCGACTGGCGACACGCGGCATCGAGACGGTGCACGGCGCAGCGGTCGACCCCGAAGCACGCATCCTCGCTTTCGACGAGACCTTCATCTTTCTCGGTACGCTCTGCGCGCTGGCGGTGGTGGCCGCGTGGCGCATGCGCCGGCGCGATATGCCGTCCGCCATTCCCGCCGCGCAATAAAAAACCGGGCGCTGGGCCCGGTTCTTCGACTGGCGATTCGACGATCAGGTCGTCGCGCCGCTCTTCAGCTCTTCGACAAGGTCGATGTACTTCTGCTTCGCCTCGTCTTGCGAGGTGCCTTTCAGGCCTTCCCACGCTTCAAACTTGTAGCGGCCGACGATGTCGGTAAAGCCCGGCTTGTCGCCGTGTGCGTCGCCTTCGGCGCCTTGCTTGTAGAGCGCGTACAGGCGCAGCAGCGTCATGTTGGCAGGGCGCTCGGAGAGGCCCTTGACGTCGATTTGGGCTTGGTCGAAACGGGCTTGCAAGTCGCTCATGATGGTTCCCGGCTGAAATCAATGGTCTGGCGATGATAGCGCCGGGGTCGCGCGGTCGTGCCGTTTGAATTCGAGGATGGCTTCGGTTTTCCGTTTGGTTTCGGGGTGAGCGGGTGCCGGTTTGGGCGTTCAGCCGCCACACCAGCCGGTACAATGCCGCCATGCCTTGGATTCTCGCTTTCGATACCTCCACCGAGTTCTGTTCCGTCGCCCTTGGTGACGGCACGCGCACGCTGTTCCGCCATGAACACACCGGTCCGCGCTCAAGCAGCCGCGTGCTGCCAGCGGCCGCTGAGTTGCTGGCCGAGGCGGGCATCGCCCTGGCCGATTGTGCCGCGATTGCCTTTGGTGCCGGCCCGGGCTCGTTCACCGGCCTGCGCACTGCGTGCGGTGTGGCGCAGGGTTTGGCGTTTGGCGCCGACCTGCCGATCGTGCAGGTCAATTCGCTGGTTGCCTGTGCTGAGCAGACGCGTGCGACGCTCCCCGTCGGTACAGCCGTGACCGTCGCGCTCGATGCCCGCATGGACGAGTGCTATTGGGCCAGCTTTATCCCCGTCGATGTCGCGCAGGATGCTTCTGGCTGGCACGCGTTGTCCGCCATTCAGGTGAGTGGGCCGCAGGGCGTGGCAGCACCGCCGCAGCCGTATTGGCTGGCCGGCAACGCCGCCGCGGTGTTCGGTGACCAACTGAGCATTGCGACCGGTGCGGCCGCCGTGCTGCCCGAAGTCGCGCCGCATGCGCGCGAGATCGTGACCATCGGTCTACGCCTGCTGGCCGCGGGGCACACGGTGCGCCCGGAAGACGCAGCGCCGCTCTATGTGCGCGACAAGGTGGCGCTCACCATTGAAGAGCGGCAAGCCGTGCAGCAAGCCAAAGCCGCAACAGGTGCGCAGCCATGAGCCTGATCGACAGCGCGCTCGCCAGCGTCATCACGCAGACACCGCTGCCGGCGGGCTGGCGTGCGGAGCGTATGACCGCACTGGACGTGGCTGGTGTCGCCGCTGTGGAGCAGACGGCCTTTACGTTTCCGTGGTCGCGCGGCAACTTTGAGGATTCGCTCAAGTCGGGCCACCTCGGCATCGTGTTGCGCGATGGCGGCAACGAGGTCGCGGGCTACCTGATCCTGATGCCCGTGGTCGACGAGATGCACCTGCTGAATGTGACCGTCGCGCCCACGTGGCAACGGCAAGGTCTGGGCCGTTGGCTGCTGCGTCTGGCGGTGGCGCTCACGCTGGTGCACGGCTTCGGGAGCTTGCTGCTCGAGGTGCGACCGTCCAATACCGGCGCGATTGCGCTGTATCGCCGTGTCGGGTTTGCCGAGATCGGGCGACGCAAGCGCTATTACCCGGCCGAGAACAACACGCGGGAGGATGCGGTCGTCATGCGCATCGCCTGCGAAGCCAGTGGGGTGGAAGCCGCATGAATCGTCGATCCCGCATGCTGGAAGCGCTGGGCGTTTCCACCGAATGGACATTGCGCGGCGCTGAGCCGGCTATGCTGGAGACCGTCGAGGTTGCCGTGGCCGAACCGCCGGTTGCGGTAGAGGTTGAGGCGGCCGCTGCCGCTGCCGTCGTTGTGGCCGAGCCTGTCATTGCGCAAGTCGAAGCGCTCGCCGCAGAGGCTCCGTCTGATACGGCTATCCCCCGGGCCCAGCGCATCGCCGCGTTCGACTGGGCGGAACTCGAAGCTGCCGTTTCCAACTGCACGTCCTGCAAGCTGTGCGAGCGCCGCACGAATACCGTCTTTGGCGTGGGCGATCGGCAGGCGGAGTGGATGCTGATTGGCGAAGCTCCTGGCGAGAACGAGGACAAGCAAGGCGAGCCCTTTGTCGGTCAGGCTGGCAAGCTGCTCGACAGCATGCTGCGTGCCGTCGGCCTGTCGCGCGAGAAAGGCGTGTTCATCGCCAACGTGCTCAAGTGCCGGCCACCGGGGAACCGTGACCCAGAGCCGGACGAGGCTGCGATGTGCGACCCGTATCTCAAGCGTCAGATTGCGCTGGTCAAGCCGCGCATCATCGTCGTGCTGGGTCGTATTGCCGCGCAAAACCTGCTGCAGACGCAGACGCCCGTGAGCAAACTGCGTGGCAAGGTGCACGAGGTGGAAGGCGTGCCGGTGGTGGTGACGTATCACCCGGCGTATCTGCTGCGCACGCTTACCGACAAGGCCCGTGCGTGGGAAGACCTTTGCCTGGCGCGCAAGGTCTATGCGGAGCGCGGCGGCCAGTAAGCCGCATTCGCCTGACGGGGCGGCTGCCCCTGCCGCAGTTGATCAGTCAGTGGTGCTTGTCTTCGCCGATGAGGGCGGCGGTGTGGAATACGCGTTCGTTCCGGCGATGGCGTTGCATGACCAGCGCCATTGTCACGCACACGAAGATGCCGAACGAGACGATCACCACGCCCACCGACACATTCAGCTTGATGAGCAGAGCGTACAGGCACAGCATCAACAGCACCGAAACGTTCTCATTGAAGTTCTGCACGGCGATGGAGTGACCGGCCGAGAGCAGTACGTGCCCGCGGTGCTGCAGCAGCGCATTCATCGGCACAACGAAGAAGCCCGACATGGCGCCCACCACCATCAGGAACAGGTAGGCGATCAGCATGTACAGCGGCAGTTTCATCTCGCCGATGTGGAAGGTGACCTCGGGAATCGTGTGCTTCGTGTAGAACGCCATCAGCATGACCACCACGCCCATCGCCACGCCCACGGGCAGCACGTCGAGCGAGCGGCGCAGCGGTATCTTCACGGCGGCGGCCATGGCGCCGGCAGCCACGCCCACGGCAACCACGGCCTGCAGGATGGCGCCTTGTGACAGGTTCAGCTCCAGTGATTGCTCGGCCCACTTCAGCACGATGAATTGCAGCGTGGCGCCTGCACCCCAGAACAGCGTCGTCACCGCCAGGGAAATCTGGCCCAGCTTGTCGCGCCACAGGGCGTTGAAGCAGTCGGCAAATTCTGCAACGAGACGTACCGGGTTCTTTTCCTGCTGCGGGTAGCGTGCGCCGGTATCGGGAATGCGCATGTTGAACAGCGCCGCGATCAGGTAGATGGCCATGATCACCAGCATGGCCGCTTCGGCTGGCGTGTCGATGCGTTCCAACCCGGGAATGTCGAATGACAGCAGCCACGTCGACACATGCTTGGAGATCAGTGCGCCGCCCAGCACGGTGCCGAGGATGATGGAGCCGACGGTCAGCCCTTCGATCCAGCCATTGGCGGCAACGAGTTTTTCTGGGGGGAGGAGTTCAGTCAGGATGCCGTACTTGGCTGGTGAATACGCTGCTGCACCAAAACCGACCACGCCATACGCCAGCAAGGGGTGCAGGCCCGTCAACATGACGCCGCAGCCCAGCAGCTTGATGGCATTGGTGATGAGCATCACCTTACCCTTGGGGCGGGAATCGGCAAACGCACCCACGAAGGCAGCAAGCAAAACATAAGACAGCACGAAGAACAGCTTGAGTAGCGGCGTCATCCACTGCGGGGCGTGCATCTCTGTGAGAAGGGCGATGGCGGCGATCAGCAGCGCATTGTCGGCGAGCGACGAGAAAAACTGCGCCGCCATGATGGTGTAAAAGCCCTTCTTCATACCTTCGAATTCGTCCCCGTAGACCGCGGTGCCATTCCTGTCTTCGCGACGTGTCGGCAGCGAGCCGGCATTCGGAAGCTTCCCCCTGGGGTAGCCGGCCATGCGGCGCATCGGCTGACCGGCCGAGCAGCGCACACGCGCGCGATTGCGGCATCCATGCCGGTGCCCGCGCGGGCTCCCCTTGCTGTGGTTCCCTGGCGCGGGGCCCGATTCATGCTGCAAGGCAGGCATCGCCGGACAACCGCGGGAATCTTCACTGACAGGCGTCCGGGACATGCGTTCCGCCCGGTGCGGGTTTTGTTTTCGCCTGGTTGCATGTTCAAACCGGATGTGACGCCGCTTGTAACGTTGTCGCGTAAAGAGAAGTGGTCATTGCCCAACTTTCCTTATGCAGCCAGCGCATCACGTCGGTGTTCCCATGCCTAAATTGAACGGCTTTATATCATGAAACTTGTGCCCTCCCGGTGACGCCGAAACACTTTCTTTTGAGCGACCCCGCCGGGAAAGCGCGAACCACCGGGCGCGCTGTGGTCAAATAGAACGTTCGTCGCGAGGGGCCGGGCGCATCCGTTTGGCCCAATCGCGTGCTTATTGCATTGCAACATCGACCTCGCGCTACAAGCGCACTTGTCGCTCCCACGTTCTGCAGGTTTGTCGTCATGCCAAGACCTATCCAAGCCGTCATCCACGGCTCCGCACTTGCCAATAATCTCCAGGTTGCCCGCCGCCACGCGCCCAATTCGCGCGTGTGGGCGGTCGTCAAAGCCAATGCCTATGGGCACGGTATTGAGCGCGCGTATGAAGGGCTGCGCCAGACCGATGGCTTTGGCCTGCTCGACCTGGACGAGGCCGTTCGCCTGCGTCAACTCGGCTGGCAGGGGCCGGTTCTGCTGCTCGAAGGCTTCTTCAAGCCGGAAGATCTTACGATCGTCGAGCAATACCGCCTGACCACGACTGTCCACAACGAAGAGCAACTGCGCATGCTGGAACTGGCGCGCCTGAAAGGGCCCATCAGCGTGCAACTCAAGATCAACACGGGCATGAGCCGCCTGGGCTTTGCGCCCGCTGCCTACCGTGCCGCCTGGGAGCGTGCCCGCGCCATCTCGGGCATCGGCACCATCGTCCATATGACGCACTTTTCCGATGCGGATGGCCCGCGCGGGATTGATCACCAGATCGCCGCGTTTGAGCAGGCCACGCAAGGGCTGCCCGGCGAAGCATCACTTTCCAATTCCGCCGCCACGCTGTGGCACCCCAAGGCGCATCGGGACTGGGTGCGCCCGGGTGTGATCATGTATGGCGCCTCGCCAACGGGTGTGGCCGCCGATATTGAAGGCACCGGCCTGATGCCCGCCATGTCACTCAAGAGCGAACTGATCGCCATCCAGGACCTGCAGCCGGGCGCAACGGTGGGCTACGGGTCGCGCTTCAAGGTGGAGCAGCCGATGCGCATCGGCATCGTGGCGTGCGGTTATGCCGATGGCTACCCGCGCCATGCACCGGGCTGGGACGGCAACCATACGCCGGTGCTCGTCGATGGCGTACGTACGCACATCGTGGGTCGCGTGTCGATGGACATGATCACAGTGGACCTGACCAGCGTGCCCGAAGCGCGCGTCGGTACGGCGGTCACGCTGTGGGGCGAAGGCTTGCCCATCGACGATGTGGCGCAAGCCTCGGGCACCGTGGGTTATGAGTTGATGTGCGCCTTGGCGCCGCGCGTGCCGGTGGTGGTCGAGCCTGTTAGCACTTCAGGCGCCAGCGAACTGGGCAAGGCCGCGTAAGCGCAGCACCGTCATTAGAAAATCAAACGGCAGCCGCCGCTCGTGCGGCGCCGTCAGCAGGGGGTTGTTTGGCCAAGAGCAAGACGGTCTATACGTGCACCGAGTGCGGTGGCACGGCACCGAAATGGGCGGGGCAGTGCCCGCATTGCCAGCAATGGAACACGCTGGTGGAAACCGTGGCGCAGCCGACATCCGGCGCGGGCGCGCGCTTCCAGTCGCTGGCATTGAGCGCGACCGTGCGCAAGCTGTCGGACATCGACGCGGTGGACGTGCCGCGCTTCTCCAGCGGCATCGACGAATTTGACCGCGTGCTGGGCGGTGGCCTGGTTGGCGGCGGTGTGGTGCTGATCGGCGGCGATCCGGGCATCGGCAAATCGACGCTGCTGCTGCAGGCGTTGGCCAACCTGTCGGCCACGCGCCGCGTGCTGTATGTGAGCGGCGAAGAATCCGGCGCGCAGATCGCGCTGCGTGCGCATCGCCTGGGCATTGAAAGCGACAGCCTGGCGCTGTTGGCGGAGATTCAGCTCGAGCGCATCCAGGCGACCATCGAGACGGAGAAGCCCGAAGTCGTCGTCATCGATTCCATTCAGACGCTGTACTCGGAGGCGCTGACCTCGGCGCCGGGCTCTGTGGCGCAGGTGCGCGAATGCGCGGCGCAGCTCACGCGCATCGCCAAGCGGCTCGACGTGACGACCATCCTCGTCGGCCACGTGACCAAGGAAGGCGCGCTGGCGGGCCCGCGCGTGCTGGAGCACATCGTCGATACGGTGCTGTATTTCGAGGGCGATACGCATTCGGCCTACCGGCTGGTGCGCGCGTTCAAGAACCGCTTTGGTGCCGTCAACGAATTGGGCGTGTTTGCGATGACGGAGCGCGGGCTGCGCGGGGTGGCCAACCCGTCGGCGCTGTTTCTGTCGCAGCATGAGCAGGTGGTGCCGGGCTCGTGCGTGCTGGTCACGCAGGAGGGCACGCGGCCACTGCTGGTGGAAATCCAAGCGCTGGTGGATACGGCCAACGTGCCGAACCCACGTCGCCTGGCGGTGGGGCTGGAGCAGAACCGCCTGGCGATGCTGCTGGCGGTGCTGCATCGCCACGCCGGCATTGCGTGCTTTGACCAAGACGTGTTTCTCAATGCCGTGGGCGGGGTGAAGATCACCGAGCCGGCGGCCGACTTGGCGGTGTTGCTGGCGATTCATTCGTCCATGCGCAATAAGCCGCTGCCACGCGGTCTGGTGGTGTTTGGCGAGATCGGCCTGGCCGGAGAGATTCGCCCGACGCCGCGCGGCCAGGAGCGGCTCAAGGAGGCCGCTAAGCTGGGTTTCTCGATCGCCGTCATCCCGAAAGCCAATGCGCCGAAGCAGTCGATTGATGGGCTGGAGGTGATTGCGGTTGAGCGCATTGAACAGGCGATTGACCGGGTGCGGGCGTTGGAGGCTTGATCCTTCAAATATTTGCAACGGTGTCGCTGCTGCCATTGGCAATGCGCGTGCCGTTGCAGTGCGATAATCCGCCAACTTTTCTCCGTGACTCTTCTGACCTGACGCCGCTATGCAAGCCAATTCGCGCGCCTTTTTCCTGCTGATTGCCGTGATCGCCTTCGGGCTGGTCGGTTATGCGCTGTACCTGCAACACGTCCAGGGGCTACAGCCTTGCCCGCTGTGCGTGCTGCAGCGGTTTGCGTTTGTGGGCATCGGCGTGTTCTCGTTGCTGGCGGCGTTGTCGTCGGCCACGCGGTTGCTGTGGCATGGGCTGGGCATGCTGTCCGCGCTGGCGGGCATTTGCGTGGCCGGGTATCACGTGTCGCTGCTGCTGAACCCCACGGCGACGTGCGGTATCGATCCGATCGAAAACTGGGTCAACGCGCTACCCACGGCGAAGTGGTTGCCGCAGGTGTTTGAATCCGACGGTCTGTGCACGGCGCCTACGCCGCCGATCTTTGGGTTGTCGATTCCGGCGTGGTCGCTGGTGTGGATGGTGATTCTGGCCCTGACGCTGGTGGTGGCGATGATCCGCCGCGAGCGTCGCTAAGCCGGAGCCGTCAACCATGCAACGCGTACTGGTGAGCGCCTGCCTGCTGGGCCAGCCGGTACGTTACGACGGCGGCACGGTCGTCACCGAAGGCGGCATTCTGGCGCGTTGGCAGATGGAAGGGCGCATCGTGCCGATGTGCCCCGAGATGGCCGGCGGTTTGCCCGTGCCGCGCCTGCCTGCAGAAATCCATGGCGCAGGTGGTGGTGCAGCCGTATTGCAAGGGATGGCTCGCGTGGTCGAGCATCACGGCCATGATGTGACCGAAGCCTTTGTACAGGGTGCGCAACGAGCCCTGGAGGCTGCGCAAGAAGCCGGTGTGCAAGTCGCCGTACTCACCGAGCGCAGCCCATCGTGTGGTTCCGCATTTCTCTACGACGGAACGTTTTCCAGCCAACTGCAACCGGGTGAGGGCGTCACTGCCGCGCTGCTGCGTCAGCACGGCATTCGCGTGTTCAGCCAGCATCAATTGGAAGACGCCGCACGCCTGCTGGACGCGTTGGAACGCGCCGGATCAGTCGCTAAACCGTAGCGGCAGGGCGAGCTGCACTGGCTCGCCATTCTCCTGGATCACGCTGTTGCGCTCGACAAAGAGCGGGTGTTGCATCGCCTCTTCCATGCGCAATACGGGCGTGACACAGCAATCGACCCCGGCAAAACGTGCAACCCATTCGGCCTGGGTGGCGGTAAGGAACAGCGCGCCGAGTTCCGTGCGAATAGCGCAGGCCTCCTTGCCGCCGATGCGCTGGCCGAGCGCCCAGTGCCGGTCTTTCCATTCAGGCTTGTCGAGTACGTCGCACATCGTCTGCCAGAACTTCAACTCCAGCGCGCCGACGGCCATGAAACGGTCATCTGCTGTGCGATAGACCCCGTAGCACGGCACGCCGCCGTTGAGCAGGTCGGTGCCGGCGGGGCTTGCTTTGCCATGTGCGCCGACGGCAAAGAACGCCATGAGATTGTGCGCGAATACGGAGTCCGTCATCGATACGTCGATGTACCGGCCGCGACCGGTGGCGCGTGCATCGACCAGCGCAGCGAGGATGCCGACCACCGCCGTCAACGCACCACCTAGCAGGTCGCCGATCTGTACATTCGGGACGATGGGCGTGCCATCAGCGCTGGCCAGTTGGTCTAGCATGCCCGCGTAGCCGACGTAGTTGATGTCGTGGCCGGCTGCTTGCGCGAGCGGGCCGTCCTGGCCGTAGCCGCTGATGGAGCACATCACGAGCGCCGGGTTGGCCGTGCGCAGCGTGTCCCAGCCGACGCCGAGACGCGCCATCACGCCGGGGCGGAAGCTTTCGATCAGCACATCCGCATGGCGCACGAGTTCAATCAGGGCTTCGCGGTCTTCAGCAGCTTTCAGGTCGAGCCGCATTTCGGTTTTGCCGCGATTGAGCGCGCGGAAGAACAGGCTCGGGCGTTCGGCCGCGCGGTCGGCGGCCGAGCGCAGCATGTCGCGGGCGTAGTCGCCGGGGCCGGGGTCTTCGATCTTGATGACTTCGGCGCCGAGGTCGGCCAGGTGGCGCGTGGCGGCGGGGCCGGGTAGCAGGCGCGTGAGGTCGAGCACGCGTACGCCGGCCAGTGGTTGGTGCGTGGCGCAGGTTGTGTCCGGCGGCGAGGGGGATGTCATTCAAGCGTCTCCTTCTTGGCCGGACACGCCAGCCTTAGCTGATCTGTTCGAGTTGCTCGTGCAGTTCGAGCCAGCGTTCTTCCAGCGTGTCGAGTTCGGTGTTGATCTCGGCCTGGCGGCGCAGGCTCTCCATCATGCGCGTCTTGTTGGCTTCCTCGTACGCGGCGCCATCGGCCAGGAACGCTTCAAGCTCGGCCTTTTCCTTCTGCAGCGGCGCCATGCGTTTTTCGATGGCGTCGACGTCCTTCTGCAGCGGCTTGCGCAGCGCATTCAGGCGCTGGCGTTCGGCGGCTTCTTCGCGCTTCTGATCGCGGCGGTTGGTGACAGGTGCGCCATCCGCATCGGCGGATGCTGTTGGCGCGCTGGCGGCTGCACGCTTGGCGGCGGCCTGCTTGAGCAGCCAGTCGCGGTAGTCGTCCAGATCGCCGTCGAACGGGGCGACGGTGCCTTGACCCACCAGCAGGAACTGGTCGGTCGTGGCGCGCAGCAAGTGCCGATCGTGGGAGACGAGGATCAGTGTGCCGTCGAACTGGGCGAGCGCCATGGTCAGCGCTTCGCGCGTGTCGAGATCCAGGTGGTTGGTCGGCTCGTCGAGCAGCAGCAGGTTGGGGCGTTGCCAGACGATCAGTGCGAGCGCCAGGCGGGCCTTCTCGCCGCCGGAGAACGGCTCGATAGGCGAGGTCGCCATGTCGCCGCGGAAGTTGAAGCTGCCGAGGAAGTCGCGCAGCTCCTGTTCACGCACGTCGGGCGCCAGGCGCGCCAGATGCAGCAACGGCGAGGCGTGGTCGTCGAGCGTTTCCAACTGATGCTGGGCGAAGTAACCGATCTGCAGGCCTTTGCCGCGGCGGATCGTGCCCGACAGCGACGCCAGCGTTTCCGCCAGCGTCTTCACCAGCGTCGACTTACCTTGGCCGTTGGCACCCAGCAGGCCGATGCGCTGGCCGGTCTGGATCGAGAACGTCAGGTGCTTGAGGATCGTGATGGGCTGATCTTCGGTCGGGCCGGGATAGCCGCAATCGACGCCCTCGAACGTGAGCATCGGGTTGGGCGCCGCATCGGCCTCGCGGAATTCGAACGAGAAGCCGGCCGCCGCGTGCACGGGCGCGAGGCGCTCCATGCGCTCCAGTGCCTTGACGCGGCTCTGTGCCTGCTTGGCCTTGCTGGCCTTGGCCTTGAAGCGCGTGATGAACGATTCGAGGTGCGCGATCTGCTTCTGCTGGCGCGCGTACGACGCTTCCTGCAGGGCCATCTGCTGCAGGCGCTGTGTTTCGAATTGCGTGTAGTTGCCGCCGTAGCGCTTGAGCTTCTGGTGCTCGATGTGCAGCGTGACGTTGCACACGCCGTCGAGGAATTCGCGATCGTGCGAAATCATCACCAGCGTGCCGGCGTAGCGGGAAAGCCAGTCTTCCAGCCAGACCACGGCGTCCAAGTCCAGGTGGTTGGTCGGCTCATCGAGCAGCAGCAGGTCGGATGGACACATCAGTGCCTGGGCCAGATTCAGGCGCATGCGCCAGCCGCCGGAGAAGCTCGCCACCGGCTGCGTGGTCTGCGCCATCGTGAAACCGAGGCCGAGCAGCAGCGCCTGCGCGCGTGCCGGGGCGGTATAGCCGTCGGCATCGGCGAATGCGGTGTGGGCTTCAGCTTGCGCGTGGCCGTCGTGTGCCGCTTCGGCTGCCGCGAGCCGGCGTTCGATGTCGCGCAGGCGGGTGTCGCCGTCGAGCGTGTAGTCGAGCGCGCTGCGGTCCACCGCTGGCGTTTCCTGCGCCACGTGGGCGACCTGCCAGGTGGGCGGGATGGCGACTTCGCCACCATCGGCATGCAACTCGCCGCGCAGCATGGAGAACAGTGTGGATTTGCCGCTGCCGTTCACGCCGACGAGGCCGACGCGCTCACCAGGGTTGAGGGTGGCGGTGGCGTGGTCGAACAGCACCTTGGTGCCGCGCTGGAGGACGAGGTCGTCGAATCGGATCACGAAAAACTGCGCTTAGGACAAATCGGAGAAGACCGCGATTGTAGCCTGCTGCACCGCACGGTTCTGGCGCGACGGCGCGGTTTGGCCTGGTGCATGGCACCGCAATGAGGCGGCCGACGCCCGCTGCCTGTGCATGGGCTTTCGACCTAGGGAAAACCATAGGTCGCCATGAAAGTTTTCTTCTTTACATGTCCGGTTCATGAAAATACATTTACATAAAATTTTTATGGTTCGGAAACATGGCGAAGCCCACCAGCAAGCGTACGGATGTGTCGAAGGGCGCATTTGCCGCCGATGCGACCGTCTCGGAGCGCATTGGGGCGGCAGTGGCGACGCTCACGCCGGCGCACCAACGCATGGCCGAATACGTGCTGGCGAACCCGTTTCGCGCTGCCACCATGCGCATCGACGAATTCGCCAGCGCGGTGGACGCGTCCATTGCCACTGCCAACCGGTTCGCGCTGGCGTTGGGTTTTGATGGCTACCCGCAATTTCGCGCCGAGCTGCTGCGCGGCTTTGAGGCAACCCTCGCACCCGTCGAAAAACTGCGCCACGAGCTGGCCCGCCCGGCCACTAGCGCAGAGATCTTCGCCGCCTCGCTCAACGAAGACATCGCCAACCTCGACGCCACGCGCCGCATGCTCGACGCCGCCGCCTGTGACCGCGCCGTGGACGCCATCCTGGGCGCTCAACGCATCTACGTGATGGGCTTTGGCGCCAGCGGCTACCTAGCCGGTCTGCTGCGCCACGGGCTGGATCTGTATTGCGACACGGTGATTTCGGTCTCGCAGGCGGGCGGGGCATCCGACGCGGCGCGTCAGTTGCGCAAGATCGGCGCGAAAGACTTGCTGATCGCCATCGCTTTTCCGCGCTATGCCGCGGACACGATCACCCTGGCCAAGCAAGCCGGCGATCAAGGCTGCCAAGTGCTCGCGCTCACGGATAGCCCGACGTCGCCGCTCGCCCCGCTGGCCGACATTGCGTTGTACGCGCGTCCGGAGCGGCAGTTCTCGGCCACATCCGACACGGCTGCCGTGGCGCTGTTCGAGGCGCTGTGCGGTGCGGTGGCGCATCGCTCGGCGCATTCGCTGGAATCGGCTGAGCGCCTGACCGCGTTCGTGCTGCCCTGGCTGCATACCGGGCAGGCATCGCGCGCGGAGGCCGGTGGCGCACCCACTCCATCAAAACGCGGCCGCAAGCGCACCGCTGAAAACTGATTTTCATCGAGCCACGCATGACCACGCCCATTCTTGCCATCCACGGCGGTGCCGGCACCATTACCCGATCGGCCATGAGCGCCGACGCGGAAGTCGCTTATCACCAGGCGCTGAACGACATTCTTGCAGCGGGCCAACGCATCCTCGTCGATGGCGGCAGCGCGCTCGACGCCGTGACCGAAGCGGTGCGTTTGCTGGAAGAGTGCCCGCTGTTCAACGCCGGCAAGGGTGCGGTGCTCACCAGCGTCGGCACGTATGAACTCGATGCGTCGATCATGGACGGCACCACGCTGGCCGCCGGTGCCGTGACGTGCGTCAAGCGCCTGCGCAATCCCATCCTGGCAGCCCGTGCCGTGATGGAGCGCAGCGAGCACGTACTGTTCACCTCCGAGGGCGCTGAGGCCTTCGCGCAGGCACAGGGGCTGGAGTTCGTCGAACCCGATTACTACTACACCGAAGCGCGCTATGCCCAGTGGCAGCGCGCCCGCCAGCAAGACGGCATGGCGCTGCTCGATCACGATGCGGCATCGCTCATGGCCAAGGAAAACGCGCCTATCGACCCAGACAGCAAGTTCGGTACCGTAGGCGCCGTGGCATGCGACGCGCAAGGCCGCCTGGCAGCAGCCACCTCCACCGGCGGTGTGACCAACAAGAAGGTTGGCCGCGTGGGCGATACGCCCATCGTTGGCGCAGGTTGCTTTGCCAACAACGTGGCGGCAGTGTCGTGCACCGGCACGGGTGAAATGTTCATCCGCGCCGTAGCCGCCTATGACGTGGCCGCGCAGATGGAATACGCCGGCAAGTCGCTGGCTGACGCTGCCGACGATGTGGTCATGCGCAAGCTCGTCGCCATCGAAGGCCGCGGCGGGATGATCGCAGTCGATGCGCAGGGCAACGTCGCCTTGCCGTTCAACACCGAAGGGATGTACCGCGGATTCGCGCGTGGGGCGGAAGCGCCCGTCGTGTCGATCTACCGCTAAGCACGTAGGAAAGCAGGAGAGTTGCCGTGAGTGTCACCAAACAGCGAACCGCGAACACCGCGATTGCGATGCCCGATCAGCGCATCGTGCAGGTCCAAGACCTGAGCGTGCGCTTTGCCACATCTGAGCGCGTGGTCGACGCGGTGCGCAACCTGTCGTTCCATGTGGACCGTGGCGAGACCCTCGCAGTTGTGGGCGAATCGGGTTCGGGCAAGTCAGTCACGTCGCTGGCGCTGATGCGGCTGGTGGAGCACGGCGGCGGCAAGATCGTTGGCGGGCAGATGCACTTGCGCCGCCGCAACGGCGAGTTGCTGGACCTTGCGAACGCCAGCCAGTCGGCCATGCGCGATGTGCGCGGCGCCGATATCGCGATGATCTTCCAGGAGCCGATGACCTCGCTCAACCCGGTCTTCACCGTGGGCGAGCAGATTGCCGAGTCGATCCGCCTGCACCAGGGCAAGTCGGCCAGCGAGGCCAAGGCCGAGGCGCTGCGCATGCTGGAGCTAGTGCGCATTCCGGAAGCGCGCAATGTGCTGGGGCGCTATCCGCATCAACTGTCGGGCGGCATGCGTCAGCGCGTGATGATTGCGATGGCACTGTCGTGCAAGCCGTCGCTGCTGATTGCAGATGAGCCGACCACCGCGCTGGACGTGACCATCCAGGCCGAAATCCTGCAACTGATCCGTGCGCTGCAGCAGGAGCTGCACATGGCGGTGGTGTTCATCACGCACGACATGGGCGTGGTGGCGGAAGTGGCCGACCGCGTGCTCGTCATGTACAAGGGCGATCGCGTGGAAGAGGGCCCGTCGGCTACGGTGTTTGCGCAGCCCGCGCATCCGTACACGCGCGCGCTGCTCTCCGCCGTGCCGCGCCTGGGTTCGATGGAAGGGACCGATGGCCCGGCGCGTTTTCCCCTGTTGCGTGTGGACGGGACAGTCGCTGCGGTCGATACGACACCGCAACCGGCCGCCTCGCACGAAGTCCAACCCATTCTGCGCGTGCGTGATCTCGTCACGCGCTTTGACGTGCCCACGGGCATCTTTGGCCGCGTCACGCGCCGGGTGCATGCGGTGGAGCAAGTCAGTTTTGATCTCTACCCTGGTGAGACGCTGGCGCTGGTCGGCGAATCGGGCTGCGGCAAGTCGACGACGGGACGGTCGCTCTTGCGTCTGGTGGACAGCCAGAGCGGCAGCATCGAATTTTCCGGCCAGAACATCGGCGAGTTGAAGGGGCCCGCGCTCCAGACGCTTCGCCGAAACATCCAGTTCATCTTCCAGGACCCCTTCGCCTCGCTGGACCCGCGCGTGCCGGTGGGCTACTCCATCATGGAGCCGCTGCTGGTGCACAAGGTGGCGTCCGGCAAAGAGGCACAGCAACGTGTGGAATGGCTGCTCGACAAGGTGGGCCTGCAGCCCGCGCATGCGTCGCGCTATCCGCACGAGTTCTCTGGCGGGCAACGCCAGCGCATCTGCATTGCGCGTGCATTGGCGCTGAACCCGAAGGTGGTGATTGCCGATGAATCGGTCTCCGCGCTAGATGTGTCGATCCAGGCGCAGATCGTCAACCTGATGCTCGATCTGCAGAAGGAATTTGGCGTCGCGTTCCTGTTCATCTCGCACGACATGGCGGTGGTGGAGCGCATCAGCCACCGCGTGGCGGTGATGTACCTGGGCCAGATCGTCGAGATCGGCCCGCGCCGCGCGATCTTCGAGAACCCGCAGCACCCGTACACGAAGAAGCTGATGTCGGCGGTGCCGATTGCGGACCCGGCACGTCGCCACCTGAAGCGTGAGCTTTCCACGCACGAAATTCCAAGTCCGATCCGCGCCATTGGCGACTTGCCGGTGGTGCAACCCTTGGTGCAAGTGGCGCCAGACCACTTTGTTGCCCGCCATTCGATTGGCGGCGCGTATTAATCGCAAGACAGAACGCAGTAAGACGTCATCTTTGATGAGGAGGAAGGAAATGTTCAATCGCTTTGCTTTCAGCCCGCGCGCAGCCATGGTTGCCAGTGGCCTGGCCTTGGCGGCATTCACCATGCCGGCCTTTGCCGCCAAGGACGCCGTGATGGCGGTCTATTCGACCTTCACCACGATGGACCCGTACGACGCGCAAGACACGCTGTCGTTCAGCGCCACCAAATCGTTCTACCAAGGCCTGTTCGGCCTGGACAAGGACCTGAAGCTCGTCAACGTACTGTGCGAAAGCTATGACGTGAGCAAGGACGGCCTGGTCTACACCTTCAAGCTGCGCAAGGGCGTGAAGTTCCACGACGGCACCACGTTCGATGCCAACGCCGTCAAGGCCAATCTGGACCGCGTGACCAACCCGGCCAACAAGCTCAAGCGCTATACGCTGTTCAACCGCGTGGCCAAGACCGAAGTGGTGGACGCCAACACCGCACGCGTGACGCTCAAGGAACCGTTCTCGCCGTTCATCAATGTGCTGGCGCATCCGTCTGCCGCGATGATCTCGCCTGCCGCGCTGCAGAAGTACGGCAAGGACATCGCTTTCCACCCGGTTGGCACCGGCCCGTTCGAGTTTGTCGAGTGGAAGCAGACCGACTACCTGAAGGGCAAGAAATTCGACGGCTACTGGAAGCACGGCCTGCCGAAGATCGACACCATCACCTGGAAGCCAGTGGTGGACAACAACACCCGCGCCACCGTCATGCAGACGGGCGAAGCGGACTTCGCGTTCAGCATTCCGTTCGAGCAGGCTGCCGTGCTCAAGGGCAGCTCGAAGGTGGATCTGATTGCCTCGCCGTCGATCATCCAGCGCTACATCACGTTCAACACGCGCGTGAAGCCGTTCGACAATCCGAAGGTACGCCAGGCCATCAACTACGCCATCAACAAGGATGCGCTGACCAAGGTGGCGTTCTCGGGCTACGCCGTGCCGGCCGAAGGCGTGGTGCCGCCGGGGGTGGATTACGCCGTCAAGCTGGGCCCGTGGCCGTATGACCCGGCCAAGGCGAAAGAGCTGCTGAAGGAAGCGGGCTACCCGAACGGTTTCGAGACGCAACTGTGGTCGGCCTACAACCACACAACGGCGCAGAAGATCATCCAGTTCGTGCAGCAGCAACTGGCGCAGGTCGGCATCAAGGCATCGGTGCAGGCACTGGAAGCTGGCCAGCGCGTGGAGCGCGTGGAGAGCGTGCCGAAGCCGGAAGACGCTGGCGTGCGTATGTACTACACGGGCTGGTCCTCGTCCACGGCCGAATCCGACTGGGCACTGCGTCCGTTGCTGGCTTCGGAGTCGTTCCCGCCGCGCTCGTTCAACACGGCGTACTACAAGAACGATCAGGTCGATGCCGATATCGCCGGTGCGCTGCATACGACCGATCGCGCTATCAAGACCAAGATGTACACCGACGCGCAAAAGCACATCTGGGAAGACGCGCCGTGGGCGTTCCTGGTGACGGAAAAGATCGTCTACGCACGCGCCAAGCGTCTGTCGGGCGCCTACGTGGCGGCGGACGGTTCGTTCAGCTTCGACGACATCGACATCAAGCAGTAAGTCTCAAAGTTGTATCGGCCCGCGCGCAGCCTGCGCGGGCCACTGATCTTCCGCCTCTGGTGGATTTGCCATGCTGAACTACTTCATTAAACGTGTGCTGGGCGTGATCCCGACGCTGCTGATCGTGGCAGTGCTGGTGTTCCTGTTCGTGCACCTGTTGCCGGGCGATCCGGCGCGACTGGCTGCCGGCCCCGAAGCCGACCCGGCCACCGTCGAGCTGGTCCGCGCCGACCTGGGCCTGGACAAGCCGATGCACGAGCAGTTCGTGCGCTTCTTCACCAACGCCGTACGCGGCGAATTCGGCAACTCGATCCGCACCAAGCGCCCGGTCAGCGAAGAGATTGGCGAGCGCTTCTGGCCGACGCTCAACCTGACCATCGCCAGCATGGTGTGGGCGGTGATCTTTGGCATGGTGATCGGCATTACCTCCGCCGTGTGGCGCAACAAATGGCCGGACCGCCTGGGCATGACGCTCGCGGTCTCTGGCATCTCGTTCCCCGCGTTTGCGCTGGGCATGCTGTTGATGGAAGTGTTCTCGGTGCAGCTCGGCTGGCTGCCGTCCATCGGCGCGGATACGTGGAAACACTACATCCTGCCGTCGCTCACGCTGGGCGCCGCAGTGGCCGCCGTGATGGCGCGCTTCACCCGTGCCTCGTTCGTGGAAGTGCTGCAAGAAGATTTCGTGCGCACCGCCCGTGCCAAGGGCGTGCGTGAGACGGTGGTGGTCATCAAGCATTGCCTGCGCAACGCGATGATTCCGGTGGTGACCATGATGGGCCTGCAGTTCGGCTTCCTGCTGGGCGGCTCGATCGTGGTGGAGAAGGTATTCAACTGGCCGGGCCTCGGGCGCCTGCTGGTGGATGCGGTAGAGATGCGCGACTACCCGGTCATCCAGGCCGAAGTACTGCTGTTCTCGCTGGAGTTCATCCTGATCAACCTGGTGGTGGACATGCTGTACACCGTGATCAACCCCACCATCCGCTACAAGAAGTAAGGAGCCGGCCATGACGCAAGCAACCAGTCCGGCAGTCGTGCCGCAAGCCGCCACAGAGCCCGTTCGCACCCCGTGGAGCGAGTTCTGGCGCAAATTCCGCAAGCAGCATCTGGCGATGGGCGCCGGTGTGTTCGTGATCGCGTTGGCGTTGATCGCCATCCTCGCGCCGCACATCGTGCCGTTCGATCCGGAAAACTATTTCGACTACGACGCGCTCAACGCGGGCCCGTCGGCACAGCACTGGTTCGGCGTCGATTCGCTGGGCCGCGACATCTTCAGCCGCATCCTGATGGGCACGCGCATCTCGCTGGAAGCGGGCTTTGTGTCGGTCATCATCGGCGCCATCATTGGCACCGTGCTCGGCCTGCTGGCCGGCTACTACGAAGGCTGGTGGGACCGCATCGTCATGCGCATCTCCGACGTGCTGTTCGCCTTCCCCGGCATTCTGCTGGCGATTGGCATCGTGGCCATCCTGGGCAACGGCATGATCAACGTGATCTTTGCCGTGGCGGTGTTCAGCATCCCGGCGTTTGCGCGCTTGGTGCGCGGCAACACGCTCATGCTCAAGCACCTGACGTATGTGGAAGCCGCACGTAGCATCGGCGCATCGGACTGGACGATCATCATGCGGCACATCCTGCCGGGCACGATCTCGTCCATCGTCGTGTACTTCTCGATGCGGATCGGCACGTCGATCATCACCGCCGCCAGCCTCTCGTTCCTCGGCCTCGGCGCACAGCCGCCCACGCCGGAGTGGGGCGCGATGCTCAACGAAGCGCGCGCCGACATGGTGACGGCGCCGCACGTGGCGATCTTCCCGAGCCTGGCGATCTTCCTGACCGTGCTGGCGTTCAACTTGCTGGGCGACGGCCTGCGCGACGCGCTGGACCCGAAGATCGACCGCCGTTGATATGCCTGTCAGTCTTCCCAACATCGGCATACTGCCGGCCGGGCCGCGTAACAGCATCACCGATGTGGCAGGCGTGACCGTCGGCCACGCCACGCTTGCCGGCGGCGACATCCAGACCGGCGTGACCGTGGTGCGCCCGCATGCCGGCGACCCGTTCGTCGACAAGGTGCCGGCTGCATGCGCTGTCATCAACGGCTTCGGCAAGAGCATCGGCCTAGTACAGATCGAGGAACTCGGCGTGCTGGAAACGCCGATTGCGCTGACCAATACGTTTGCCGTGGGCGCTGTGGCGCAGGCGCAGATCCGCCAGGCCGTGGCTGCCAACCCGCAGATCGGCCGCGCGTGGTCCACCGTCAATCCGCTCGTCTTCGAATGCAATGACGGCTACCTGAATGACCTGCAGGCCTTTGCCGTGCAGGACGTGCACTACGACGCTGCGCATGCCGCAGCGGCCGAGACATTCGAGCAGGGCGCGATCGGCGCAGGGCGGGGGATGTCGTCGTTCGGTGTGAAGGGCGGCATCGGGTCCGCCTCGCGCGTGGTGACGCTGGCGGACGGCACACAACGCACGGTCGGCGCGCTGGTGCTGTCCAACTTTGGCGTGACGGAAAACCTGACGCTGGCCGGGCGCCACGTCGGCGCAGAACTGGCAAAGGCCCTGGCCGCTCGCGCACCCGAGCCAGAGAAGGGCTCGATCATCATGCTGCTGGCAACCGACGCCCCGCTCGACGCCCGCCAGTTGCGCCGCCTCGCCTTGCGCGCGGGTGCAGGACTAGCACGTACCGGCTCCGTCTTCGGCCACGGCAGCGGCGACATCGCGTTGGCATTCTCCACGGCCTACACTGTGCCGCACCAGGGCATGCGCGCCATGCCGGCCATCGCCATGACGCACGAATCCCACCTCGACCCGCTGTTCCAGGCTGCCGCCGACAGCGTCGAACAAGCCATCGTGCACGCGATCTTCCATGCCGAAACCGTTACCGGCCGCGACGGCAACACGCGCCGTGCACTGACCGAACTGATCTGCCCCACCCCATGCGAATCCTGATCTCCGCCGACATCGAAGGCGTAGCCAACGTCTTCCACCCCGAGCAGACGCGTGCCGGCAACGGCGAATACGAACGCGCCCGCCGCTGGATGACCGCCGAGGCTGATGCCGCCGTGCGCGGCGCCTTTGACGGCGGCGCCACGGACGTGCTCGTCAATGATTCGCACGGCGGCTTCCGCAACCTCATCCCAGAGTCGATCGACCAGCGAGCGCGCTTCGTGCTCGGCAAACCGCGCTACCTGAGCATGATGGCCGGCGTGGACGGCTGCGATGCCGTCTGCATGATCGGCTACCACGCACGTGCCGGCAGCCGCGGTGTGCTCGCGCACACCATCAACAGCTTCGCGTTCACGCGTGTCTGGTTCAACGACCAGGAGCTGGGCGAGGCGGGTATCTACGGCGCATTGGCTGGCGAGCGTGGTGTGCCCGTAGCCGTCGCCAGCGGCGACGATGTCTTCATCAAAGAAACGCGGCCGCTGCTGCCGCACACCACGTTCGTCGAAACCAAGCAGGCCGAAGGCGTCAACGCAGGCGTATCGCTGTCGCCCGAGCAATCGTGCGACGCCATTTACGCCGCAGTGAAGGCCAGCGTACAGCGCGGGCACTTCAGCGTGCCGTTGCGCATCCAACCGCCCATCGTCTGCCGCTTGCAAACGCAAACGCCCGCGTTGGCCGACCTGTTCTGCCAATGGCCCGCACTCGAACGCATGGACGGCACGATGCTGCGCTTCGCCGCCGATTCCGTCGAACATGCCGTGCGCATGCTAAACAGCCTGTCCGCCATGTCGGCGATGCTGCGCTGAGAAAGACGCAGCGCAAGCCATAGCACCAACCTACGCCCCCAGACGGTTTGGCCGTTGATGCCCTTGATGGCGCCTTGAATTTATGTAAGCGGGCGGAAAAAAGACGGGAAACTGTCTGAGCGAAGCGAGTTTTTCCCGTCTCTGCCCGGTTACGGAAATTCAAGGAGTGGTTCGCCATCTCGGGCGCGCCTTTCTTTGCCTACCTTTCTTTGGCAAGACAAAGAAAGTAAGTCGGCCCCGGCAGGGGACGAAACAAGGGATAGCCCACAAACGCACACCCCAGCGTAAACTTCAGGGTATCCAACCCCGAAGGAGCCCCCCCATGACCCGCGCACTCACACTCACCACACTGCTGTGTGCGCTAGCAGTCGTAACGGTAACGGCCTGCGACCGCCGCCCATCCAGCCCGCCGACACCGCACACAAGCAAAGCCGAACAGGCCGCTGCAGCACTAGCCAAAGCCAGTGCCGACTTCAAATGCCCGGGCCCATCCGCCCGCTTCATGCTCGACGACGGCACCAATCGCGGCCCCAAGCAGCCCCTGCGCACCAACTGCACCACGGCCTACGCCACCTGCGACGCCCAACTGCAAGCCGTCTTCGACCACTGCCCGACCGGCCAGGTGTTCGACAAGCGTTTTTCGATTTGCGTCGTGAAAGACGCGTGCGATGAGGTGCGGTCCTGACGCCAGCGCGGTGGCACCGGCTTCCTCCGTGTGTCGCACTCAACGCACCGCGTTCCGAACGCCAAACGTGAGGTTCGGAGGAGCAATCACGGGGTCCCCAACGGGGAATGCGAGATTCCGGACGCCGTCCCCTTGAGGTTCAAAACGCGACGCGCCGAGTTCGGAACCTCAACCACGTCGTCTGGAACGCAAAACGCCGAGCTTTGAGCCCGGCGTTTCGTATTGGTAAACCTCAAACGGCCGGTTCCGAATGTGAAATGTCGAGTTCGGAACGCCGTGCGCTTACAGCGCTTCGCGGGTGACCAGGAAGACTTGGTCTTCGCCGGCGCTGGTCGGCAGCCAGACGAGGTCGAGATCCGGGAAGGCCGCTTCCACGTTCTCACGCTCGTTGCCGATCTCCACCACCAGCACGCCGTGCGGCTTCAGGTGGCGGGGTGCGTCCGCCAGGATGCGACGCACGATGTCCATGCCGTCGTTGCCGCCAGCCAGCGCTATGCGCGGCTCGGCGAGGTACTCCGGCGGCAGCGCTTGCATTGAGGTTTCGTTCACATACGGCGGGTTGGTCAGGATCACATCGTAGTGCACGCCCGGCGGCAGCGGCGCATACAAATCGCCTTCGTGTAGGCGGATGCGGTCTTCCAGCTTGTATTCGTCGACATTGCGATTGGCCACCACCAGCGCATCCGGTGACAGATCCACCGCGTCGATGGTCGCATTCGGCCATTGCAGCGCGGCCAGGATCGACAGGCAGCCAGAACCGGTACACAGCTCCAGCACATCGGTCGGGCCGTCTTCCTGGTCGAGCCAGGGCTCCAAGCCGTCTTCCAGCAATTCACCGATGAAGCTGCGCGGCACGATCACGCGCTCGTCCACGTAGAAGCGCATGCCGTGCATGAACGCCTCATGCGTGATGTAGGCAGCGGGCACGCGGTCGACGGCGCGGCGCTCGATGACCTTCAGCACGGCAGCCACTTCCTCGGGCAGTAGGCGCGCATCCATGAACGGCTCCAGCGTGTCGATGGGCAGGTGCAGCGTGTGCAGGATCAGGTAGGCGGCTTCGTCGTAGGCGTTCTCGCTGCCGTGGCCGAAGACGAGGCCGGCAGCAGTGAAACGCGACACGGCGTAGCGCAGCAGGTCGCGCACCGTGGTGAACGGGTGGGAGGCGGGCAGGGTGTGGGTGGTCATGTTTGGCTCAGTGTTGTTTGGCAGCCAGCAGGTCGACGTAGGCGACGTCGAGCAGGTCGGCCTCGGCAATGCCGAGGGATTGCATGAGAGCGTGGGCGATCTTCACGCCGTCGTCTTCGGATTGCTCATCGCGCAACACGACTTCAAGTTCGACGAAATCGCCGAGGTCTTTGACCGCATCCACGTGAATGCGCGTCTGGCCGGCGAGATAGAGCTGCCGCACCTTGATGACGCGGCCGCTGGTGCCGATGGCGGCGGCCAGTGTGTCGCGCAGCGCATCGGGCGCGCTGGTCGGCACGATGTGGTAGCTCGACACGCGCGGGCCGGTGCTGTCGGCGCGGAAGTAGTGGATCAGTTCACCACGCTCGGGCGAGAACTGCCGCAGCTTCAGCCGTCCGTGGGCGCTGGCAAAAAACGTGTCGTCCTGATCAATGCGCTCGGGGCCCGAATCGGCGATGGCGGCAGCGCGTTCCAGCAGCGCTGCCACATCGCGCACACGCGCCTTGATCTCGACGTTGCGTGCCATCAGGCGATCAACGTTTCCAACACGCGGCGATACACGTTCTTCAGCGGCTCGATGAAAGCCACTTCCACGTGCTCGTCGATCTTGTGGATGCTCGCGTTCGGCGGGCCGAACTCGATCACCTGCGGGCAGATCTTGGCGATGAAGCGGCCGTCCGACGTGCCGCCGGTCGTCGACAGCTCAGTGGTCACGCCGCACTCGGCCTGGATGGCGGAGGCGAGGGCTTCGGACAGGTCACCGCGCTCGGTCAGGAATGGCTCGCCACCCAGCGTCCAGTCGAGCGTGTAGTCGAGGCCGTGTGCGTCGAGGATGCTGTGCACGCGTGCCTTCAGGCCATCCGGCGTGCTCGCGGTCGAGAAGCGGAAGTTGAAGTCGATCGTGACATGGCCCGGGATGATGTTCGTCGCGCCCGTACCGCCGTGGATGTTCGACATCTGCCACGTGGTCGGCGGGAAGTATTCGTTGCCGTCGTCCCAGGTGGCGGCAGCGAGTTCAGCCAGTGCTGGTGCGGCCAGGTGGATTGGGTTCTTGGCCAGATGCGGATAGGCGATGTGGCCCTGTACGCCATTCACCGTGAGCTTGCCCGACAGCGAGCCGCGTCGCCCGTTCTTGACCATGTCGCCGAGGGTCGATACCGAAGTCGGTTCGCCGACCACGCAGTAGTCCAAGCGCTCGCCGCGCGCACGCAGCAGGTCGCACACCTTGACGGTGCCGTCGTGGGCGGGACCTTCTTCGTCGCTGGTGATGAGGAAGCCGATCGAGCCTGCGTGGTCGGGGTGCTTGGCGACGAATTCTTCCGACGCCACCACGAAGCCCGCGATGGACGTCTTCATGTCTGCCGCGCCGCGTGCGTAGAGCTTGCCGTCGCGGTGCGTGGGCTCGAACGGGTCGGAGTGCCATTGCTCGACGGGGCCGGTGGGCACCACATCAGTGTGGCCAGCGAAGACGAGCAGCTTGCCTGCGGTGCCTGCCGTGCCGCGCTTGACGGCCCACAGGTTGGTCACGCGGAAGTGGTCCGGGCCGCTGACCACGGTTTCGCAGGTGAAGCCGGCAGCAGTCAGTCGTTCGATCAGCACGTCCTGGCAGCCCTTGTCTTCGGGCGTGACGGAGCGGCGGCGGATCAGGTCTTCAGTGAGGGCAAGCGTGGGCTGCATGACAGTGACGGTGTTGTCGTTATTGTTAGAACAGGGAGGCGTACTGGTCCGCCGAGAAACCGACGTTGACGGTCTTGCCGCGCACGAGCACCGGCCGCTTGATGAGCGACGGGTTGGCCTGCATCAGCGCAATCGCGCCGGTTTCATCTTCAGCGCGGGCTTTGTCGGCATCCGACAGCGCGCGCCACGTGGTGCCCTTGCGGTTGATCAGCGTGGTGAGCGGCACATGCTTGAGCCAACCGGCCAGCATGTCGGCGCTCACGCCCTGTTTCTTGAAATCGTGGAAGGTGTACGCGACGCCGTTCGATTCGAGCCACGTGCGGGCTTTCTTCACGGTGTCGCAGTTGGGAATGCCGTGCAGGGTCGTCATGATGGGATTGGCTATCAGTGTCGAGAGGCTTGCTGTGCGATGACGAGTGCAGCGATGGCCAGCGCAAAGCCGATGGATGCCAGCCACGTCATGCGCTTGAGCCGACGTTCGAGCCGCGCGGCTTCGTCGCGCAAGGCATCGATGGTGATGGCGTGCTGCTCGGCCAGCAGCTTGACCGATTCGGCCTGCTGCAGGATCGCCGCTTCCAGCTCGGCAATCCGGGTATTCGGGTCGGGCGCGGCACCTTCTGCGCGTGCAGCTTCGGTGCCGGCTTTCCTGCGGTTCTTGAACTTATCGATGGTCTTGTTCGCCTGCTCCAGGATGGTGGGCAGTAGCGACAAGACGGTACCGATGGTGTTGGGATCAAGACCCATGATGCGTTGGCGCAGTTTGTCGAATTTTCCAGACATGCTGCGTTCAGGTTGGTTGGCGTGCCGGTCAGACTACACGACACGCCCACCGTTCCGGCTTAGTCGCCCTTAGTCACCACGGAGCAGCTCGTTCAGGCCAACCTTGGCGCGCGTCTTGGCGTCGACTTTCTTGACGATCACGGCGCAGTACAGGCTGTGCGTGCCGTCCTTGCTCGGCAGGTTGCCCGCCACCACCACCGAGCCCGCCGGGATGCGGCCGTAGCTGACTTCACCGGTTTCGCGGTCGTAGATCTTGGTCGACTGGCCCAGGTACACGCCCATCGAGATCACCGAGTTTTCTTCCACGATCACGCCTTCCACCACTTCCGAGCGTGCGCCGATGAAGCAGTTGTCTTCGATGATGACCGGGTTGGCCTGCAGCGGCTCCAGCACGCCGCCAATGCCCACGCCGCCCGACAGGTGAACGTTCTTGCCGATCTGCGCGCACGAACCGACGGTGGCCCACGTGTCGACCATCGTGCCTTCGTCCACATAGGCACCGATGTTCACGTACGACGGCATCAGCACGGCGTTCTTGGCGATGAACGAGCCACGGCGTGCCACAGCCGGCGGCACCACACGGAAGCCGCCAGCGGCGAAGTCTTCCGCCGTGTAGTTGGCGAACTTGCTCGGCACCTTGTCGTAGAACTGCGTGAAGCCACCGGCAGCCATCGGGGCGTTGTCTTCCAGGCGGAACGACAGCAGCACGGCCTTCTTGATCCACTGGTTGACGATCCACTCGCCGTCCTTCTTCTCGGCCACGCGCAGCGCGCCCTTGTCGAGCTGCCCGATCACGTTGGCCACAGCTTCGCGGACATCGGCCGGAGCGGCCTTGGGCGACAGGTTGGCGCGGTCTTCCCACGCTTGATCGATCAGGGATTGCAGTTGTTGCGTCATGGCTTGTTGGCTCTAGGAGAGATTCGAAAAAGGGATGAGAGATCAGCGTTGCTGGCAAAACTCGGCAATGCGGCGCGCGCCTTCCAGGCATTCGTCCACGCCGGCCACCAGCGCGATGCGCACGTAGTCCTGGCCAGGGTTCGTGCCGTGTGCCTCGCGGGCAAGGTAGCTGCCCGGCAGCACGGCGACGTTCTTGGCGGCCAGGAGTTGGCGTGCGAATTCGGTATCCGACAGGCCCGTGCGCTTAACGTTGGCCCACAGGTAGAAGGCCGCGTCGGGCAGGGCCACGTCCAGCACTTCGGCCAGCATCGGCGTGACTTGCTGGAACTTCTTGACGTATTGCGCGCGGTTGTCGCGCACGTGCGTTTCGTCGTTCCACGCGGCGATGCTAGCGGATTGCACCGACGGGCTCATCGCGCTGCCGTGATACGTGCGATACAGCAGATACGCCTTGAGTAGCTTGGCGTCGCCCGCCACGAAGCCGGAGCGCATGCCCGGCACGTTGGAACGCTTGGACAGGCTGGAGAACATCACCAGCCGCTCAAAGCCGCGGCCCAGTTGGTGCGCAGCCTGCAGCGCGCCCAGCGGCGGATTGGCTTCGTCGAAATAGATTTCGGAATAGCACTCGTCCGACGCGATGATGAAACCGTATTCGTCCGACAGCGCGAAGAGCTGCTTCCAGTCTTCCAGCGTGAGCACGGCGCCGGTCGGGTTGCCCGGGCTGCACACGAAGACGAGCTGCACGTTGCGCCATTCTTCCGGCGTGATCGAATCGAAATCGGGCGCGTAGTTGCGTGCCGGGTTGCTGTTGGCGAACAGCGGCGTCGCGCCAGCCAGCAGGGCCGAGCCTTCGTAGATTTGGTAGAACGGATTCGGGCACAGCACACGGGCGCCGGGCTTGCTGCCGTCGATCACGGTCTGGGCGAATGAGAACAACGCCTCGCGCGAACCGTTCACGGGGATGACCTCGGTGGCCGGATCAACCTTCGGCAAGCCGTAACGACGCTCCAGCCATGCCGCGATGCACTGTCGCAGTGCATCGGAGCCCAGCGTCGTGGGATAATTCGCCAGCCCGCCGAGCGCGGCCACGAGCGCATCTTTGATGAGCGCAGGCGTCGGGTGCTTGGGCTCGCCGATGCCGAAGCTGATCGGCGTATGGGCGGCGCTGGGCGTCACGTCCTTGACGAGCGCTTTCAGTTTTTCGAACGGATACGGCTGCAGGGCGGACAGGCGCGGATTCACGGTGCGGGGCGGGTTGGGTAAGCCAGCGTGGCGCTTGGCGGGAAGCCCGAAATTATACGGCCAACGTGTGTTGACCGCCCTAAGAGAACCCGCATAACCCCGGAACATTGCAGGAAGCGGCGGTTTTCCGCCGTTTTTTATTGAATTCATGACAATGATGACGTCTTCGGCGCCTGTATCGGGCACCCCGGCGAACGCCGCCACCCACCACGAGCCGCAATGGACAGCCGCGCTCTTCATCCTGCTGGGCGCATCGGTGTGGGGCATTTCCTGGTATCCGTATCGCCTGCTGGCGAGCAGGGGCTTGGGCAGCATGCTGGCCTCGTCGACGACGGGTGCCGTGGCGGCCGTGCTGGCCGCCGTGTTGCTGCGACGCCATTTCCGCACCTTCCAGTGGTCGTGGGTGATTCTGGCATTAGCGCTGGCAGCCGGCGTGACCAACGCCGGCTTTGTTTGGGGCACGGTGCATGGCACGGTGATGCGTGTGCTGCTCCTGTTCTATCTGACCCCAGTGTGGACGGCGCTGCTGGCGCGCTTGTGGCTGCATGAGCGGTTGGGTTGGCGCGGTGGCGCGTTGCTCGCGCTGGCACTGTCGGGCGCGGTGATGATGCTGTGGTCTGGCGAGGCCGGCACGCCGTGGCCGGGCTCGGCGGCGGAATGGGCGGGGCTGATTGCGGGGCTCGCGTTTGCGTGTAACAACGTGCTGTCGCGCTTGGCAGGGCAGCGCCATCCGACCATGCGGCCGGAGATGCGCACTGTGGTGGTGTTTACCGGCTGCGCGGCGGTCGGGTTGCCGGCGGCGATGTTGGTGGATGGCGTGCAGGCGGTGCCCACGGCGGCCCTCGCGCAGGCGAATACCTGGGCGCTGCTGCTTGGCATGGCATGCGTGCTCGTCGGCGGCAATGCACTGGTGCAGCGTGGCCTGCAACGCTTGCCGGCCAACCGCGCTGCGCTGCTGATGCTGTTTGAGATTGTGGTGGCGGCTGTGTCGTCGGCGCTGCTGACATCGGAGCGATTGTCTGCCCAGGAAATGGTGGGCGGTGCGTTGATCATCCTGGCAGGGGCGTTGTCGGGGCTGTCGCGGCGCAAGTAATGCTGTGCAAAACAAGGCCGTGCAAACCAAGCGAGGTGTACTGATGTTGCTGCGTTCGTTGCCGGGTGCGATTTCCGCTGCGCTGGCGATTATCGTGTCGATGGCCGCTGTTTCGGCGCATGCCGCGCCGGCAGATGATGGCCCCGCGTATGGCCCGCGGCTGGAGGGCTTCACGTACCCCGCGCCGGTCAAGTTGTTCAAGTTCGAGTCGCAGGGCAATGCCTTGGAAATGGCGTACCTGGATGTCGCCCCGAAACAGCCAAACGGCCAGGTGGTGGTGCTGCTGCATGGCAAGAATTTCTGCGCGGCCACGTGGGAGGGCACGATCCAGGCGTTGACCGATGCCGGCTATCGCGTGATCGCGCCAGACCAGATCGGTTTCTGCAAATCCAGCAAGCCGCATGCGTATCAGTACACCTTCCAGCAGTTGGCCAACAACACGCATGCGCTGCTGGCTTCGCTCGGTATCCGGCAGGCCATCGTGATCGGCCATTCGACGGGCGGCATGCTCGCCACGCGTTATGCGCTGATGTTTCCGGGCGAAGTCTCGCGGTTGGTGATGATCAACCCGATCGGCCTGGAAGACTGGAAAGCCAAGGGCGTGCCGTCGATGACGGTCGACCAGTGGCTTGCGCGCGAAAAGCAGACCACCGCCGAGCGCATTCGCGCCTATGAGCAGTCCACGTACTACGCCGGCCAATGGCGTGCGGACTACGAGCCATGGGTGCAGATGCTGGCCGGCATGTATCGCGGGCCGGGGCGCGACCTTGTGGCGTGGAATTCCGCGCTGCTGTACGACATGATCTACACCCAGCCCGTGGTCTATGAGTTTGGCAACTTGCGCCCGGCCACGCTGCTGCTGATCGGCCAGAAGGACACCACGGCCATCGGCAAAGATGTCGCGCCGCCGGAGGTCCGAGCCCAACTCGGCCATTACCCCGAACTGGGTCGGGCGGCGGTGAAGGCCATCCCGCGCGCCACGCTGGTGGAGTTTCCCGATGCGGGCCATGCGCCACAGATCCAGGACCCTGATGCGCTGCACAAAGCGCTGCTCGATTGGCTGGCCAGTCCGGAGCGTTCGCGCACACGCCGTCCGGACTGACGCAACTTGTCATGAAGGTGAAACTGCTGACAAATTTGCAGTAATTCGCCCTCCAGTGCGGCAAATTTCGTCCATTTTGGTAGCCATTTGATTGGCGGGAGCGCAGGGCGCGAATGGTATGATGGCGCCATCCGCGCCCCTGGGGCGTGCCTTGCCTGTTCGCGCCGCCCGGCGTGAATGTGGCGACCAAGGCGCGTTCCTCGGGCGCCCGCTTTATCCCCTTTGCTGAACCCTTCGAGACGAACTCAACGTGCGCCTCTCTTCGATCAAGCTCGCAGGCTTCAAGTCTTTCGTCGATCCGACCAATTTCCACGTTCCGGGCCAGCTCGTCGGCATCGTCGGCCCGAACGGTTGCGGTAAATCCAACATCATCGACGCCGTGCGCTGGGTGCTCGGCGAATCACGCGCGGCAGAACTCCGCGGTGAATCGATGCAGGACGTCATCTTCAACGGCTCCACGCAGCGCAAGCCGGCCGGCCGGGCCAGTGTCGAACTCGTGTTCGACAACGCCGAAGGCCGCGCCGCCGGCCAGTGGAGCCAGTACGCCGAAGTGGCGGTCAAGCGCGTCTTGAGCCGCGACGGTACGTCGTCGTACTTCATCAACAACCAGGCGGTGCGCCGACGCGACATCCAGGATATCTTCCTCGGCACGGGCCTCGGGCCGCGCGCCTACGCCATCATCGGGCAGGGGATGATCTCGCGCATCATCGAGGCCAAGCCCGATGACATGCGTATCTTTCTGGAAGAAGCCGCGGGTGTGTCTAAGTACAAGGAACGCCGCCGCGAAACCGAAAACCGCCTGTCCGATACGCGCGAAAACCTCACGCGCGTGGAAGACATCCTGCGTGAACTCGGCACCAACCTCGAAAAGCTCGAGGGCCAAGCTGAAGTCGCACAGCGCTTCCAGGCGCTGCAGGCCGACGGTGAAGAGAAACAGCACCTGCTGTGGCTGCTGCGCAAGCGCGAGGCGCAAGGCGAGCAGGAACGCCATCAGCGCGCCATTTCGCAAGCGCAGGTCGACCTCGAAGCGCAGACCGCGCAGCTTCGCCACATCGAAGCCGAGTTGGAAACGATGCGCGCGGCGCACTACGCGTCGTCTGACGCCATGCACGCCGCGCAGGGCGCCCTGTACGAGGCCAACGCCGAAGTCAGCCGCCTGGAAGCCGAGATCCGCTACGTGGTGGAGTCTCGCAACCGCATCCAGCAGCAGATCGCCACGCTGACCGCGCAGCAAGACCAATGGCACACGCAAGGCGAGCAGGCGCAGGAAGACTTGGCAGCGGCGGAGGAACAACTCGCCATGGCCGAGGAACGCGCTGCCCAGGCCGCAGAAGAAGTCGCCCGCAAGTCGGACGAACTGCCGGCCATGGAAGCGCAATGGCGCGACGCGCAGACGGCGTTGAATGACCAGCGTGCCGCGATCCTGCAATCGGAACAGGCGCTCAAGCTGGAAGCCGCACACCAGCGCAATGCCGATCAGGCGCTGCTGCAACTGGATCAGCGCCGCGAACGTCTGTCGCAGGAATCCAGCGGTCTCGACAAGCCGGACGAAGTGCAACTCGAAACGCTGCGCGCTGAGCTGGCCGAGCAGGAAGAGGTGCTGGCCGAAGCGCAGGCCGCGCTGGAAGACGCCGAAACCCAAGTGCCGCAGCTCGACGAAGCCCGCCGCGCCGCACAGGGCCGCGTGCAATCGGAAGCGGCCGCCATCGCCAGCCTGGAAGCCCGTCTTGCCGCGCTCAAGCAGTTGCAGGAGAACGTGCAGACCGACGGCAAAGTCCAGCCGTGGCTAGCCAAGCATGAACTGAGCGAACTGCCGCGCTTCTGGAAGAAGCTGCAGATCGAGCAGGGCTGGGAGCCGGCGCTGGAATCCGTGCTGCGTGAGAAGCTCGGCGCGCTGGAGGTTTCCAACCTCGATTGGATCAAGGCGTTTGCCGCGGATGCGCCGCCCGCCAAGCTGGCTTTCTATGCGCCGCCGCCAGCTGCGAAGCCCATCGAGGCACCAGCAGGGTTGCGTCCGCTGATGTCGCTGCTGCAAGTGACGGAGCCGGGCATTCGCGCAGTGCTGCAAGACTGGCTGGCCGACGTTTACATCGCCGACGACATGCAGGCTGCACTCAATGCACGCCAGATGCTGCCCGAAGGCGGCACGTTTGTCGTCAAGGCGGGGCACCTGATCGGGCGATCGTCGGTGCAGTTGTACGCGCCCGATTCCGAGCAAGCCGGTATGCTGGCCCGCGCGCAGGAAATCGAAAACCTGCAGAAGCAGGTGCGTGCGCAGATGCTGCTGTCGGACGAAGCCAAGAGCGACGCGGTGCGCGCCGAAGCGGCCTACACCCAGGCCAGCCAGACGCTCACCATGGTGCGCGCCCGCGCCGAGCAAGCCACACGCCGCGTACACGTGCTGCAGATGGACGTGCTCAAGCTGTCGCAAGCAATGGACCGCTACAAGGCGCGTAGCGGCCAGATCGACAGCGAGCTGGAAGAGATCCGCGCGCAGATTGAAGAGCAGCGTGCCATCCGTGCCGAATCCGAAGCCTCCTTCGAGCAGCACGATGCGGCACTCGCCGATATGCAGGCGCGCTTTGAAGACAACCAGCAGGCGTTCGAAGCACTCGAAGCCCGCCTGGGCGACGCCCGCAACGCACTGCGCGATCTGGAGCGCGGTGCGCAGGAAGCGCACTTTGCCGAGCGCAACCTGGGTAACCGCATTGCCGAGTTGAAGCGCAACATCCAGGTGGCGAGCGACCAGGCGCAGCAGATCGTGCTGACGCTGGAAAACGCCCGCGCCGAACTTGAAACGATCAACGAGCAGACTGCGCATACCGGCCTGCAGGAAGCGCTGGAGCGCCGTGCCGAGAAGGAAGAAAAGCTCGGCGCAGCGCGCATTGAACTGGATGCGCTGACGGCCCAGTTGCGTGCCTTCGATGAGCAGCGCCTGACTGCCGAACGCGCCCAGCAACCGCTGCGTGATCGCATCACCGAACTGCAGTTGAAGGAACAGGCCGCGCGCCTGAACCAGGAGCAGTTCTCCGAGCAGCTTGCCACTGCCAACGTGGACGAAGCCGCGCTGGCCGAACGCCTGACCGGCGATCTCAAACCTTCGTATCTGCAAGGCGAAGTCACGCGCATCAACAACGCCATCAACGCGCTCGGCCCCGTCAACATGGCCGCGTTGGACGAGTTGGCTGCGGCGCGCGAACGCAAGGGCTTCCTCGATGCGCAGTCGGCCGATTTGAACGACGCCATCACCACGCTGGAAGACGCGATCCACAAGATCGACCAGGAAACGCGCTCGCTGCTGCAAGGCACGTTCGACCAGGTCAACTACCACTTTGGTGAACTGTTCCCGACGTTGTTCGGTGGCGGCCAGGCCAAGCTGATCATGACCGGCGAAGAGATTCTCGACGCGGGCGTGCAGGTGATGGCGCAGCCGCCGGGCAAGAAGAACTCGACCATTCACCTGCTGTCGGGCGGCGAGAAAGCGCTGACCGCGATTGCGCTGGTGTTCGCGATGTTCCAGTTGAACCCGGCCCCATTCTGCTTGCTGGACGAGGTGGACGCGCCGCTGGACGACGCCAACACCGAGCGCTACGCCAACATGGTCAAGCGCATGTCTGACAAGACCCAATTCGTTTTTATTTCTCACAACAAGATTGCGATGGAAATGGCGCAACAGCTCATCGGTGTGACCATGCAGGAGCAGGGCGTGTCCCGAATCGTGGCGGTGGATATGGATGCCGCGCTGACCATGGCGGAGGCAGCCTAAATGCAGCTCGGACAGGACAACAACCTGGTGATGGCGCTGTTGGGCGCCGGCGTGGTCTTCGTGCTGGTGATCGTGGTTTACAACCAGTGGCAGATCCGCAAGGCGCGTCGCCCCGAGGCGTACAACCCGCACATCGACGAGGCGCCGCGCCGCGATCACGCAGAAGGCGGCTGGACCGAACGCGCTGAGCCCGCACTCGGTGGCGAGCCCGAGGATGTGCGTCGCGTTGAGCCGCGCTTTGAGCCCGGCTTCTCGCCCAAGCCGAATGCCCCTGCTACGGGCAGCGCCGAAACCGAAGCCGGTGTGATCGGCGCGGAACTGGCGCCGTCCGGCGAAGAGACCGTGCTCGAAGCGGCCGACGCCGACGTGGCGGAAGCTGCTGCAGAGCCCGCACCGGGCTCGCTGGAGCCGGCCATCGGCGTGATCGATCCGTTGATCGACTGCATCGTCCCCCTGCACCCGGAGCGCGAAGTGTCCGGTGACCGGCTGCTGCCGGCGATGACGAAGCTGCGTCGCGCGGGCACCAAGCAGATCCACGTGGAAGGCCTGAACCCCGCCGCCAATGCATGGGAAGCGATCCGCGCGGGTCAGCGCTACCTGGACGTGCAGGTAGCCGTGCAACTGGCCAACCGCTCGGGCCCGCTCAATGCGCTGGAGTTCTCGGAGTTCATCAACGCCATTGATCCGCTGTCGGAAGCCGCCGATGCCGTGCCCGAACTGCCGGACATGAACGAGACGATTGCCAATGCGCGCGAACTGGATGCCTTTGCCGCCGAATGCGACGTGCAACTGGGTGTGAGTGTGATCTCCGATGGCGCGCCGTGGTCGGCTGCTTACGTGCAGACGGTGGCCACGCAGGACGGCTTGGTGCTGTCGCGCGACGGCACGCGCTTCACGCGCTTCCACGCCGGTGCGGATGGCGTGCAGCGCGCGCTGTTCACGCTGCAGTTTGGCGACACCAACTTCCTGCGCGACGACCTGACCGTCAAGGCGGGCCGCCAGATCACGCTGCTGCTCGACGTGCCGCTGGCCGAAGAAGCCACCAAGCCGTTCAAGCTCGTCTGCGAATACGCCTACACGCTGTCGCAGCGCATGGGCGCGCAGGTGGTGGACGACAACCTGCGCCCGCTGACTGAACAATCGTTCGTCGCCATCCAGAAGCATCTGCGGGTGCTGTACGACAAGCTCGAATCGCGTGGCATTCCGGCCGGTTCCAGCACCGCGGTGCGCCTGTTCAGCCACTGACGCGACTCCCCAATTTTCCATGAGCAAGACTGCTGAACCCGCGTCCGGTACGACACCCGAGACGCGGGCAGCGTGGTTGCGTGCCACGCTGAACCGCTACGCCCACGAGTACTACGTGCTCGACCAGCCCAGCGTGCCCGATGCGGAATACGACCGGCTCTATCGCGAGCTGGAGGCGCTGGAAGCCGAACACCCCCAACTGAAGACGCCCGATTCGCCCACGCATCGCGTGGGTGGGGCGATCCTGCCCGAGTTCGCGCCGGTCAGGCACGTGGTGCCGATGCTGTCGATCCGCACTGAGACCGACACCACGCCCAATGGCGCACGCGCCTTCGATGCAAGCGTGCGTCGTGAATTGGGCCTCGATGATTCCGACCCGGCCGTCGAATACGCAGCCGAGCTGAAGTTCGATGGCCTCGCCATCAACCTGCGCTACGAGGGCGGCTACCTTGTGCAGGCCGCCACGCGCGGCGACGGCACCACGGGCGAAGACGTCACGCAGAACATCCGCACCATCCGCCAGATTCCGCTGGGGCTTTCGCCGGTCAACGGTGAGGTGCCCGATGTGCTGGAGGTGCGCGGCGAGGTCTACATGCGCCGCGACGATTTTGAAAAGCTCAACGCCCGCCAGCGCGAGCGCGGCGACAAGACGTTCGTCAATCCGCGCAATACGGCAGCCGGTGCTGTCCGCCAGCTCGACCCGAAGATGGCCGCGGAGCGCCCGCTGTCGTTTTTCGCCTATGGCCTGGGCGAGGTGGTGGGCTGGAAGCGGATGCCCGAGACCCATTCCGGCTTGCTCGATGCACTGCAGGATTTCGGCTTTCCGGTCAGCAAGGAACGTGCGGCGGTGAAGGGCGGCGATGGCTTGGTTGAGTTTCACGCCGCCATCGGCGCCAAGCGCGACAGCCTGCCGTTCGATATCGACGGCGTGGTCTACAAAGTCAATTCGCTGGCATTGCAGCGCGAGCTGGGTTTCCGCACGCGCGAGCCGCGCTGGGCGGTGGCACACAAGTACCCGGCGCAGGAAGCGCTGACCACCGTCGAGGCCATCGACGTGCAGGTGGGCCGTACGGGTGCCATTACGCCGGTGGCGCGGCTGGTGCCGGTGTTTGTTGGCGGCGTGACGGTCACCAACGCGACGCTGCATAACGAAGACGAAGTCCGCCGCAAGGATGTGCGCGTGGGCGATACCGTGATCGTGCGCCGCGCCGGTGACGTGATCCCCGAGGTGGTGAGCGTGGTGCTGGAGCGTCGCCCGATGGTGGAGCAGCCCGGCCGCGATCTTTTTCACGCGGAACAGGTGCCCGCGCACGGTCCGTATCTGTTGCCGAAGATGTGCCCGGTGTGCGGTTCGCATGTGGTGCGCGAAGAGGGCGAGGCGGTGGCGCGGTGCTCGGGCGGGCTGTTCTGCTCGGCGCAGCGCAAGGAGGCGATCCGCCACTTTGCCGGCCGCCGCATGATGGACATCGAAGGCCTGGGTGAGCGCTATATCGACAACCTGGTCGAGCTGGATTACGTGCACGGCATTGCCGACCTGTACAAGCTCACGCTCGACGATTTCTTGGAAATGAAGCGTCGCGCGGACGAGCGTGACGGAGTGACTCCAGAGACGGTCGCCGCCGGCAAGATCGCCACCAAGTGGGCCGAAAACCTGCTGGAGGGCATCCACGCCAGCAAGACGCCGCCGCTGGCGCGCTTCCTGTTTGCGTTGGGCATCCGGCACGTGGGTGAATCGACTGCCAAGACGTTGGCCGACTGGCTGGGCAGCTTGGCAGTCATTCGTCGTGCGCCGGCGCCGCTGCTGTTGGCGCTGCCGGATGTCGGTGCCATCGTCGCCGAGGCCATCGCCGACTTCTTTGCCGAGCCGAAGAACCAGCAGGCGCTGGATGCGCTGCTCGAAGCCGGCGTTGTGCCGCAGGGCGAGCACGCACCGAATGCCAAGCTGCGCGAAAAGCTGGAGCCCGCCGAGTTGTATGCCACGCTGGGCGTGCCCAAGCTGACGGCCACACGCGCCAAGCAACTGGCCGTGGTGGCGCCCACGCTCAATCAACTGGCGAGTGTGCAGAGCGAACAGTTGGCGGGTCTGCCTGCAGATGTGTCGGCATCGCTGCTCGAATGGCTGGATGCGCACGACCACCGCGCGCAGCTCGCCAAACTCGATGCCCTACGCGAGGAACTGCTCGCCACCATGCCTGCTGAAGCAGCAGAAGACGGTGTGCTGTCCGGCAAGACCGTCGTGCTGACCGGCACGCTCCCCACGCTGACGCGCGACGAAGCCAAAGCGATGCTGGAGGCAGCGGGCGCCAAGGTGTCCGGCTCGGTTTCGAAGAAAACCGACTACGTCGTTGCTGGCGAAGAGGCCGGCAGTAAGCTCGCCAAGGCTGAAGAACTGGGCGTGAAGGTTCTGGACGAAGCGGGTATGCTCGCGCTGTTACAAAAATAGCCAGGAGGAGACGGGCGTGATTCGAAACATTCTCAAGATGGGCGACAGCCGCCTGTTGCGCGTGGCCAAACGGGTGGAACGCTTCAATACGCCCGAGCTGACGGCGCTGATCGAAGACCTGTTCGACACCATGGATGCCGCGCGCGGCGCCGGCCTGGCCGCTCCACAGATCGGCGTGGACCTGCAGGTGGTGATCTTCGGGTTCGACCGCAATGAGCGCTATCCGGATGCGCCGGCTGTGCCCAAGACCGTGCTGATCAATCCCACCATCGAGCCGCTTTCCGACGACATGGAAGAGGGCTGGGAGGGCTGCCTCTCGGTGCCCGGCCTGCGGGGCGTGGTGCCGCGCTATACGCGTTTGCGCTACACCGGTTTCGATCAGCACGGCCACGCCATCGACCGTATTGCCGAGGGCTTCCACGCCCGCGTTGTGCAGCATGAATGCGACCACCTGCAAGGCGTGCTGTACCCCATGCGCGTGAAGGATTTCACCCGTTTCGGCTTTACCGAAGTGCTGTTCCCGGAATTGCCCGCCAACTACGACGACTGATCGTCGAAGCCACAACAACAAGCGGGAGCGCTGCACTCGCGGGGGCGGGTGGGCGCCGGGTGGGCGTGTTCCACCTCCCACGGAGACGATATGAAGCGCGATGGTTTGATGAGCTGGCGCCGGCTGGCCTTGGGTGTGGCAATGACAGCGATGCTCGGGTTGGCTGCGTGCGCGGGCCCGCAAGCGCCGGACACAGCGGCCACGAGCACGGTCGCCGAGAAGCCCCAAGGCTCTGCCTGGCAACGCGTGCATCTGGGCAGCGATGCCGCCTACGATTTCCCCGTCTACGCCAACCATCCGCTTGATGGCGACCTGACGCACATCCGCGAGGTCGTGTTCGTGCAGCACGGCCTGCAGCGCAACGGCAACGACTACTACGCTGCCGGCGCCGATCTGCTCAAGGCCAGCGGGCGCAATCCGGATGAGGTCCTGCTTGTCGCCCCGAACTTCCCCGGCACGCCCGATGAGGGCAAGGGCTTTGACGGCATGCCAGTGTGGTCGGTCGATGGCTGGATTGGCGGTTTCAACGCGACCAACCCGCCATACACCGGGCTGAGTTCGCTCAAGGTGCTCGACGATCTGCTGACCTACGTGACCGACCCGGCGCGCGCGCCCAACGTCAAGCGTGTCACCGTGGCGGGCCACTCAGGCGGCGGCCAGATCGTGCAGCGCTACGCGGTGCTCAACAACGTGGACGAGGTCATCCGCAAGCGCGGCATTGACCTGAACTACGTGGTTGCCAATCCCTCGTCGTATCTCTACTTCACGCCCGAACGTCCGAATGGGCCGCAAGGCAAGGGCTTTGCACGGTACAGCACGGACGTCTGCCCGGACTACGATCACTACAAGTACGGCATGGTCGATATGGTTCCGTATGCCGTGGGCAAGAGCGGCAAGCAACTGTTCAACCGCTATTCGCAGCGCCACGTGACCTACCTGGTGGGCACAGACGACAACGACCCGAACCACCGCGTGCTCGACAAACTCTGCGGTGCCGAGGCCGAAGGCCCGACGCGTCTGGATCGTGCGCGCAACTACTGGCGCTATGAGCACCATCTGGCGGGTCGCAAGCGCGTCAATCACCATGCACACGAGGTGGTGGGCGTGGGGCACGATCAGGCGAAGATGTTCGGCTCGCGATGCGGCGCGCAGGCGGTGTTCGGCATGCCAGCGTCGTCCAACACCAGCGGGGCTGCCTGCCAAGCACCGCGCCTTTGAAGCCAGGGTGCGGACGTAAAAAAACCGGTCAGCGCGCAATACGCTGACCGGTTTTTCTTTGGCGGCGACCGGACTCAGAACTTCTCGAACGGCCCCAGGAAACGCCACTGCCCAACCGGCAGGTCACCCAGCACGATACTGCCCATGCGGATGCGCTTGAGGCCCACCACTTCAAGCCCCACCTGCTCACACATACGGCGGATCTGACGCTTCTTGCCCTCGCGCAGCACGAAGCGCAGTTGCTCCTCGTTCTGCCAGCTCACCTTCGCGGGCTTCAGTTCCTCGCCGTCGAGCGACAGGCCAAAGCGCAGCTTCTCGATCAACTCTTCCGGGAAGACCTTGGAGATGTCGTGCTCGACCCGGCCTTCCGGCGAGTCCCACACCACGCGCACCAAGTATTCCTTCTCCACCGTCGAATCCTCGCCGATCAGGTGGCGCGCCACGCGGCCGTCTTGCGTCAACACCAGCAGGCCGGTGGAATCGATGTCCAGTCGGCCGGCCGGTGCCAACGCCTTGCGCTGCCACGGCGCAAAGCGCTTACGCGTCGGGTCGCCTTCCCATTGGTTCTCCGGCACGAACAGCGCGGCGGCCGGCTGATAGCCGTCTTCCGCTTGGCCAGACACATAGCCGACCGGCTTGTGCAGCAGCACGGTCACACGCTCGCCCTGTTCGGAACGCGCCGCCTGGTGAATCTCGATGATGGCATCCGGGCGCACGCGCGAGCCCAGCTCGGTGACGGGCTCACCGTCCACGATCACCCAGCCGCGTGGAATCCACTCATCGGCCTCGCGGCGCGAGCACAGACCCAACTCCGACATGCGCTTGGACAAGCGAACCAGTCCGGCCGATTCGGCTTCCGGCGTCGGGCGCGGAGCGCGCTCTTCAGCCTGACGCGGTGCACGTTCCTCGCGCTCGGGGCGCGGTGGACGGGGCGGCCGATCCTCAAAGCGGCGCGGCGGGCGATCGTTGTCAAAGCGACGCGGTGCACGATCGTCGCCATAGCGACGGGGGCGTTGCTCATCGTCGAATCGGCGCGGAGGGCGCTGATCGTCGCTGTAACGGCGTGGGCGTTGTTCGTCATCAAAGCGACGAGGCGGACGCTGATCGCCGTCACGGCGCTGGCCGCGTTGGTCGTCGCCATAACGGCGCGGACGGTCTTCGTCAAACCGGCGCGGAGGCTGATCGTTGTCGAATCGACGGGGCGGACGTTGCTCGTCGTTGAACCGGCGCGGCGGACGATCATCGTCAAAACGGCGCGGCGGACGATCTTCGAAGCGACGCGGCGGGCGTTCGTCATCGAAACGTCGGGGTGGGCGTTGATCGTCGTTGAACCGGCGCGGCGGACGCTCATCGTCAGAACGGCGCGGCGGGCGGTCTTCGAAGCGACGCGGCGGGCGTTCGTCATCGAAACGTCGGGGTGGGCGTTGCTCATCGTTGAACCGGCGCGGCGGACGCTCATCGTCAAAGCGGCGCGGTGGGCGGTCTTCGAAGCGACGCGGTGGGCGTTCGTCGTCGAATCGACGGGGTGGGCGTTCGTCGTCGAATCGACGGGGTGGGCGTTGCTCATCGTTGAACCGGCGCGGCGGACGCTCATCGTCGGAGCGACGCGGCGGACGGTCTTCGAATCGACGCGGCGGGCGTTCGTCATCGAAACGCCTAGGTGGGCGTTGGTCGTCGAATCGACGGGGTGGGCGTTGCTCATCGTTGAACCGGCGCGGCGGACGCTCATCGTCAGAGCGGCGCGGCGGGCGATCTTCGAAGCGACGCGGCGGACGTTCGTCATCGAAGCGTCGCGGTGGGCGGTCGCCTTGCATGCGGCGCGGCTTGGCATCGCGCGGCGGCTGGCCATCGTTATCGCGGCGGGGCTGGCGCGGCGGCTTCCCAGCGCCTTCTTCCGGCTTGGGGCGGCGTTGCGAAGGACGCAGCGGCAGGCGGTCGCGGTTCAGGTCGGACGCGCGCAGGGGCTTGCCGGTGGAACGCACGGTGTTGCCCTCGTCGTCGCGGCGCACGCCGAGTGTGGTGCGCTTGCCGGGGCGGGTCGCACGTTGAGTCGGGTCAGTGCGGCGCTTGTCGTTGTCGTCCGGATTGCCCGGAAAATCGTCGGAATCGGTAGTCATGAATCTAGACCGGTAAGGTTGGGGCCTGCTCTCATATGAGAACAGGCCCTGTGCTCAAATGGCGAGCGCATCCAGCAACTCGCTTTCCAGCGCGAGCTGCAGTTTGTTGTCCTGGGTCAGGCGGGTGCCGTCGACCAGGAAGATGTCTTCCACACGCTCACCGAGCGTGTTGATGCGGGCGGTGTGCACCGATACGCGATGGTGCGCAAGCACACGGGCAATGGCGTACAGCAGGCCAGTGCGGTCCGTGGCGGAGATCGATAGCAGGTAGTACTGGCCGCGCTCGTCGGGGCGCAGGTCCACGCGCGGCTTGATCGGGAAGCTGCGCGACTGGCGCGAGATGCGTCCGCGCGGCGGTTCGGGCAGGGCGGTCTCGCGCGAAATCTGCTCCGCGAGTTCGTGCTCGACCAGCGTGATGATGTCGCGGTAGCGGCCGGGCTCCACCAGCCCGGTACCCGGGTCGGCCACCTGGAAGGTGTCGAGCGCGTAGCCGTGCTTGGTGGTGTGGATCTTAGCGTCGAGAATGGTCAGGCTCTTGCGCTCGAAGTACCCGCAGATGCGCGCGAAGAGGTCCGGCCGGTCCGGCGAATACACCGCCACCTGCAGCCCTTCGCCCACCGGCGAAATGCGCGCCCGCACGATGGGGGCGTCGGTGTTGACGCGGTTATAGAAATGCCGTGTGAACCAAGCGATGTCACTCGCACCATGGCGAATGAACACGCCCACGTCGAGCTGCTTCCACAGGGCCTCATACGAGGCATCGTCCAGTGTGGCCAGACGCAGCAATGCGCGCGCTTTCTCCTTGCGGCCCTCCAGCACGGCGTGCGGGTCGGTCGTGGCGCCGCCCAGGGCGCGCAACGTCATGCGGTACAGGTCTTCCAGCAGCTTGCCCTTCCAGGCGTTCCACACTTTGGGGCTGGTGCCACGAATGTCGGCCACCGTCAGCAGATACAAGGCGGTCAGGCGCCGTTCGCTGCCGACCAACTCCGCAAAATTGCGGATGACGTCTGGGTCGCCCACATCCTGCTTCTGCGCGACCTGGCTCATCGTCAGGTGGTGCTCGACCAGCCAGACGATCAGGTCGGTATCTTCCTTGGCAATGCCGTGTTCCTTGCAGAAGCGCCGCGCATCAGACATGCCGAGCACGGAGTGGTCCCCGCCGCGACCCTTGGCGATGTCATGGAACAGCGCAGCCACGGTCAGCACCCATGGCTTGTCGAAGTTCGCCATCAACTGGCTGCAGAACGGAAACTCGTGCGTGTGTTCGACGATGGCGAAGCGGCGAATATTGCGCACCACCATCAGGATGTGCTGGTCGACGGTATAGACGTGAAACAGGTCGTGCTGCATCTGGCCAACGATGCGCCGGAAGTTGACCAAGTAGCGGCCCAGCACGCTGGTCTGGTTCATCAGCCGCAGCGCGTGCGTGATGCCCTGCGGCTGTTGCAGGATCGTCAGGAACAGCGCCCGATTGGCCGGGTCCTGGCGCCATTTGGCGTCCATCAGCGTGCGGGCGTTGTAGAGCGCGCGCAGCGTGCTGGCTGACAGCCCCTTGATGCCGCGCGTCTGCTCATACAGCAGGAAGGTTTCCAGAATGGCCGACGGCTCACGCTGATACAGGTCGGGGTCGGCAATCTCGAGCATGCCTTGCCGTTCGACAAAGCGCTCGTTGATCTTGCGCGTGATGCCCAGCTCGGTCGGGAACAGCCGCGCCTCGATGTTCTGCAACACAACGGTGTTGAGCTGCGTCACTGCCTTGGCCGCCCAGTAGTAGCGACGCATGATCTGTTCGCTTGCCCGCTTGGCGGTGGTCGGGCGGTAGCCGAAGGCCTCGGCCAATTGCGTCTGCAGGTCGAAGACAAGCACGTCCTGACGACGCCCCGCCAACAGATGCAGGCGCGCACGAATGGTCTTGAGCAGGCGCTCGTTGCTGGCCAGCTCCTGCGCTTCGCGGCGTGTCAGCAGCCCGCTGACGAGTAATTCGTTCCAGCTCGAGCCGAAGCCCGCCGCCTGCGTCATCCACAGAATCACCTGCAGGTCGCGCAGGCCGCCAGGGCTTTCCTTGCAATTCGGCTCGAGCGAATAGGGCGTGTCCTGATACTTCGCGTGCCGCTGACGCATTTCCAGCAGCTTGGACTGGAAGAAGTCTTCCGCATCGAGATGGCCCTGATAGTGCGTCTCGAACGTGCGGTACAGGCCTTCGTCACCAGTGAGCAGGCGCGCTTCCAGCAGCGACGTGCGCACCGTGACGTCCTGCTCGGCTTCCTTGATGCACTCGTCGACCGTGCGCACCGACGAGCCGATATCCAGCCCCATGTCCCAGCAGCGGCCGATGAAGGCTTCCAGGCGCGCCTGAAGGGCATCGGGCGCCTCGTCAGCGGTTTGCGGCAGGAGCAGCAGGATATCGACGTCGGAATAGGGGAACAGCTCACCACGCCCATAGCCGCCCACGGCGATCAGCGCGCAGTCTGCCGGCATCTGCTCGTCCTGCCAGAGCTGGACAAGCGCGCGATCCACCGCCCGCGCCAGCTTGGTCACCAACTGATGCGCATTGGCATGTTGGTCAAACTGCGCGAACAGGTGAGCACGCTCGGCCTTCAGGGCGTCGCGCGGGGAGATTTCGGCAGGGACGGCGGCAGCGGTGTGCATGAATGGAGCGTGAATGAAACAGCGACCGGCGCGGAAGTCCGGTCGCTGCAAAGATTGGCCGGGCGCGGCCGCTGCGGCGCGCCCGCGGCGTTCGATCAGGCCGTGGCGGGGGTGCCTTCGCGCACGAACTCCGGCGGCGGAGGCGTCAGCGCCGACACGGTCAGCACTTCATAGCCGGTTTCCGTCACCAGGATCGTGTGTTCCCACTGCGCCGAGAGGCTGCGATCGCGCGTCTTGACGGTCCACTGGTCAGGCATCGTGCGGATGTCACGCTTGCCGGCGTTGATCATCGGCTCGATCGTGAAGATCATGCCCGCCTTGAGTTCCATGCCCGTGCCCGGACGACCGTAATGCAGGATCTGCGGATCTTCGTGGAAGACCTTGCCGATGCCGTGGCCGCAGTATTCGCGCACCACGCTATAGCCGGCGCCTTCCGCATGCTGCTGGATCACGTGGCCGATGTCGCCCAAACGTGCGCCCGGGCGCACCGCGGCAATGCCCTTCCACATGCATTCGAACGTCACCTGCGTCAGGCGCTTGGCCAGAATCGAGCCCTCGCCGACGATGAAGGTACGGCTGGTGTCGCCGTAATAGCCTTCCTTGGTGATGACGGTGATGTCCAGGTTGACGATATCGCCGTTCTTGAGTGCCTTGTCGCCCGGAATGCCATGGCAGATGACTTCATTAACCGATGTGCAGATCGAGGCGGGGAAGGGTGGGTAGCCGGGCGGCGCGTAATTGAGCGGCGCTGGCACGGTGCCCTGCACATCACGCATATAGGCGTGGCACAGCTGGTCAAGCTTGCCGGTGGTCACGCCCGGCTTCACAAACGGCGTGATGTAATCCAGGACTTCGGACGCAAGCCGGCAGGCCACGCGCATCTGCGCAATGTCTTCGGCGGTGTGAATGGTAACGGCCATGCTGTGACGTTCTCTGCACGCAAGCGCGCAAGGCGTTGCGTTGTGGCTAAAGCATGAATTATCGCACCAAAGCGAGCCGGCCGGGGCTCTCGGGCGCCCAGTGGGGGTCTTGCCGATGCGGGCAGGCAATCTGCCGAAGGTCTTGAGTTGATTGGGTTTTTGCCGCTATAATCGCTGGCTAAGCACTTGCTGGCCGTGTGGCTGGCAGTGCTTGAAATCGCGAGCCGCTTCACCGCGGGTGCCTTTCGTGTCAGATGCGGTATCGCATGCGAGGGGTGTCTGGGGCGGCTTCAGACCTAACCCGACTGGAGAATTTCATGTCCGTGACCATGCGCGAAATGCTGGAAGCCGGTGTCCACTTTGGCCACCAAACCCGCTTCTGGAACCCCAAGATGGCCCCCTTCATTTTCGGCCATCGCAACAAGATTCACATCATCAACCTGGAAAAGACGCTGCCGATGTACCAGGACGCACTGAAGTATGTGCGCCAACTGGCAGCCAACCGGGGCACCATCCTGTTCGTCGGCACGAAGCGCCAATCGCGTGAGATCCTGGCTGAAGAAGCTGCTCGCGCAGGTATGCCGTTCGTCGACAGCCGCTGGCTCGGCGGCATGCTGACCAACTTCAAGACGGTCAAGACCTCAATCAAGCGCCTCAAGGACATGGAAGCCGCCAAGGAAGCCGGCGCGACCGAGACCATGAGCAAGAAGGAAGCGCTGATGTTCGAACGCGAAATGGACAAGCTGACCAAGTCCATCGGCGGTATCAAGGACATGGGCGGCATTCCGGACGCCATCTTCGTGGTGGACGTTGGTTACCACAAGATTGCTGTGACCGAAGCTGCCAAGCTGGGCATTCCGGTGATCGGCGTGGTTGACACGAACCACTCGCCGGAAGGCATTGACTACGTCATCCCGGGTAACGACGACTCGAGCAAGGCTGTTGCACTGTACGTGCGCGGCGTGGCCGACGCGATCCTGGAAGGCCGTGCCAACGCGGTTCAGGAGGTCGTGGAAGCCGCTCGCGGCGGCGACGACTTCGTCGAAGTCCAAGAAGGCTAAATCACAAGAAGGCGCGCGCCCGCCGCATTGCCGAGCGGGAAGCGCGTCAGGCCATGTCGATGATGCATTGCAAACGCGTTGCATCAAAGGTGAGGGCCAGACAGGGGCGCGTAACAAACGCCCCTTTTTTTTAATTTGTCATGCGGATGTCCCACGCGCGTCGTATCTCGTGGGGCGGCCGGATGGAAACCGGACGACAGGCCGGCGCGAAGCGAAGACGCAAAGACCGTTTCAGCGCGCGACCGGACGACGATCTGAAACAAGGAGCATGAAATGGCGGCAATTACCGCAAGCATGGTGGCAGAACTGCGCGCAAAGACCGACGCGCCGATGATGGAATGCAAGAAGGCCCTGACGGAAGCTGAAGGCAACCTGGAAAAGGCCGAAGAAATCCTGCGTGTGAAGCTGGGCAACAAGGCAGGTAAGGCTGCCTCGCGCATCACCGCTGAAGGCGTGGTGGCGGCTGCCGTCGAAGGCACCACTGGCGCGCTGGTCGAGATCAACTGCGAAACCGACTTCGTCTCGAAGAACGATTCGTTCCTGGCCTTTGCCAACTCGGTGGCTGCACTGGTTGCCAAGAACAAACCGGCTGACGTTGCCGCTGTCGGCGCGCTGCCGCTGTCGCAAGACGGCTTCGGTCCGACCGTTGAAGACGTGCGCGTGGGCCTGATCGGCAAGATCGGCGAGAACATGACGATCCGCCGCTTCCAGCGTTTCGATGGCACCCAGCTGACTTCGTACCTGCACGGCGCCCGCATCGGCGTGATGGTGGCATTCGAAGGTGACGAAGTTGCAGCTAAGGATGCTGCCATGCAGGTTGCTGCCATGAAGCCGGTGTCGCTGTCGGCTGACGATGTGCCGGCCGATCTGGTCGCCAAGGAGCGCAGCGTTGCCGAGCAGAAGGCTGCCGAGTCGGGCAAGCCCGCTGAAATCGTCGCCAAGATGGTGGAAGGCAGCGTGCAGAAGTACCTGAAGGAAGTTTCGCTGCTGAACCAGCCGTTCGTGAAGAACGACAAGCAGACCGTTGAGCAGATGCTCAAGGCCGCCAACACGACCGTGAAGGCGTTCACGCTGTACGTGGTGGGCGAGGGCATCGAGAAGAAGCAAGACGACTTCGCTGCTGAAGTGGCTGCCCAAGTGGCTGCCGCCAAGCAACAGGCGTAATGCTGCACCGATTGCTTCCGATGGCGAGTCGATCCGCCCACCAGGGCTGGCCAACGAGGCCGGCTGGGCAACTTCTCTCCATCGGCGCGATCGTATAATGCCGAACAGACAGGGCACCGCAAGGTGCCCTGTTTGCAGGTGCAGCCTGCTTGCGCGGGCGCCGATCGGTGACTGTGACCGGACGGCTTCCGCGCAAGAAGGTTGCGGGATGGGCGAACTCCGTTTCGCCCGCCGCGACTGTCATTTCCCCCTTCCTGTTTCCCGTACCAGGAATCGTCACGAGGATCTCCATGCCTGCCTACAAGCGCGTTCTACTCAAACTTTCCGGCGAAGCCCTGATGGGCGACGATGCTTTCGGCATCAACCGCAGCACCATCGAAGGGATGGTCAACGACATCGCTGAAATCGTGAAGCTGGGCGTGCAAGTGGCAGTGGTGATCGGTGGCGGCAACATCTTCCGCGGTGTCGCGGGCGGCGCTGCCGGTATGGATCGCGCCACGGCCGACTACATGGGCATGCTGGCCACCATGATGAACGCGCTGGCCCTGCAGGACGCCATGCGCCACGCCAACCTCGAAGGCCGCGTGCAATCGGCGCTGCGCCTGGACCAAGTGGTCGAGCCGTACATCCGACCGCGCGCCATCCGCCAGTTGGAAGAGGGCAAGATCGTGATCTTCGCGGCCGGCACCGGCAACCCGTTCTTCACCACCGACACGGCCGCCGCGCTGCGCGGCTCGGAAATCGGCGCCGAGATCGTGCTGAAGGCCACCAAGGTCGACGGTGTCTACACCGCTGATCCGAAGAAAGATCCGAGCGCCACCCGCTACACCACCATCACGTTCGACGAGGCCATCTCGCGCAATCTGCAAGTGATGGACGCGACCGCCTTCGCGCTGTGCCGCGACCAGAAGCTGCCGATCAAGGTGTTTTCGATCCAGAAGCCGGGTGCGCTCAAGCGCGTCATCCTGGGTGAGGACGAGGGCACGCTGGTGCACGTCTGAGGCGGCCCGAGCGCCTGTTTCACCCGAGGCCGCTAAGTCAACGCAAATGGCGTTGGCGTGCGGCTTCCATGTAAAATCGCCTATTGTCTTTTTGGTCTTGCCGCTGCCCTGTGTCCAATTCCGGGGCGCATGTCTGGCAGGCCGCCGTTATCGTTCGGAGGAAGTATGAGCGTCGCCGATGTTAAGAAGAATACCGAGCAGAAGATGCAAAAGTCGATCGAGGCTCTCAAGACGGATCTCGCCAAGATCCGTACTGGCCGTGCCCACACCGGCCTGCTCGATCATGTGCAAGTCGACTACTACGGCTCGATGGTGCCCATTAGCCAAGTCGCCAACGTGACGCTGGTGGATGCGCGTACGATCGGCGTGCAGCCGTGGGAAAAGAAGATGGTGCAAGCCGTCGAGAAGGCTATCCGTGAAGCCGATCTCGGCTTGAACCCCGCCACCATGGGCGACATCATCCGCGTGCCGACGCCCGCGCTGACCGAAGAGCGCCGCAAGGAGCTGACGAAAGTCGTGAAGGGCGAGGGCGAAGATGCCAAGGTCGCCGTGCGCAACCTGCGCCGCGATGCCAACGAACAGCTCAAGAAGCTGGTCAAGGACAAGGCCATCTCGGAAGACGACGAGCGCCGTGGCGGTGACGAAGTCCAGAAGCTGACCGACAAGTTTGTCGCCGAGATCGACAAGCTCGTCGCCGAGAAAGACAAGGAAATCATGACGGTGTAAGGCCGTCTCCTGCCACGCGTGCTCTGCGCGCGCGGTGGGAAGCTCGATTCATGCATATCAGCTCCACACTGGCGGTGCCAGACACCGCCGACACGCCGCGCCACGTCGCCATCATCATGGACGGCAATGGCCGTTGGGCAACCGAGCGCCATCTGCCGCGCGTTGCGGGGCACAGCCGTGGCCTCGATGCCGTGCGCGCAACGGTCGAGGCCGCAGCGCGCCGCGGCGTCGGTTATCTGACGCTGTTTGCGTTCAGCTCCGAGAATTGGCGTCGCCCCGCCGAAGAAGTCACCTTCCTGATGAAGCTGTTCATGACGGCGCTGCGCCGCGAGGTGAGCAAGCTGCATGAGAACGGCATCCGCGTGCGCGTGGTGGGCGATCTGTCGGCATTCAGCCCGCGCATCCAGTTGCTGATTCGTGAGGCCGAGGCCAAAACCGCCAGCAACCCAGGCCTGACGGTCACCATCCTCGCCAACTACGGCGGCCGGTGGGACATTCTCCAGGCCATGCGTGCCCTGGTGGCAGCGCAGCCGGGTATTGCACCTGAGGCGATCACCGAGGAGATGCTTGCGCCGTATATGGCGCTGGCCTATGCGCCGGAGCCTGACCTCTTTATCCGCACCGGTGGCGAGCAGCGCATCAGCAACTTTCTGCTCTGGCAACTCGCCTATTCCGAGTTGTACTTCACCGATCGCTACTGGCCGGATTTTGATGCCGCCGAACTCGATCGCGCCTTCGCCTGGTATCGCAACCGCGAGCGCCGTTTTGGCCGCACCAGTGCGCAGCTCGATCCGGGTATTCCCCCCGTGCTGTCCGCTGGAGCCTGACACATGCTGCTGACTCGCGTCATTACCGCTGTCTGCCTGCTGATTGTCATCCTGCCCATTCTGTTCTTCGCGCCGCCCGCCGGCCTGGTCGGGCTGGTGATGGTGTTTGCTGCGCTCGCTGCCTGGGAGTGGGGCCGGCTTGTGCGCTTGCCCGGCTGGTGGGGCCCGGTTGTCTATGCTGTCGTCGCCGTGTTGTTGACGATTGCTTGGCACGACATGCCGGCGCGTGGCGATGTCCGCCCGTTGTTCTATTTGGCTGTGATCGCGTGGGTCGTCGCCTGGGGACTGCTGGCTGGTGGCGTGCGCGAGCTTAGCCCTGCGCGACGGGCGATCTTCGCGCTACTGGGCTGGATCATGCTGCCCGCGTTCGTGCACGCCGTGAGCGTGCTGCGCGCACAGGGCATCGCCTTTCTGCTGTCGGTGGCGGTGTTAGTGTGGGCGGCTGATGTGGGCGCGTATTTCGTTGGCAAGGCGATCGGTCGTCGTAAGCTGGCGCCGACCATCAGCCCGGGCAAGTCTTGGGAAGGCGCGATCGGGGGGGCTGTGCTGGTGGCGGTGATCGCAACGGTGGCGGGCGTGACGCACTGGTTTGCGCCGACGTGGTTTTCGCACGAGTTCGATCAGCGTGGGGCGGGCGTCGCCTTGGTGCTGACCATCCTGTTGGTGGCCGCGAGCGTTGGCGGCGATTTGTTTGAATCGTTGCTCAAGCGCCAAGTCGGCATGAAAGACAGCAGTCGCTTGCTGCCCGGTCACGGTGGTGTGCTCGACCGCATTGATGCGTTGCTGCCGGTGTTCCCGTTGGCCGCGCTGCTGATTTCCTGAGGCGTCTGAACATGATGCGTTTGACCGTTCTTGGCGCCACCGGCTCCATTGGCGACAGCACGCTCGACGTCGTGCGCCGCCATCCCGACAAGTACCGCGTGTTCGCGCTCACCGCCAACGCGCAGGCCGACAAGCTGGCCAAGCTATGCCGAGAGTTTCGTCCCCAGATGGCCGTGCTCGGTTCTGAGGCTGGTGCCGACGCGTTGCGGGAGCATCTGGGTGCCGATGCCGCTGGCATCGAAATCCGCTTCGGCGCCGAGGCCCTGGAAGAAGCTGCATCCCACTCTGATTGCGACGCGGTGATGGCGGCCATCGTCGGGGCGGCGGGCTTGCGTCCGACGCTCGCCGCGGTGCGCGCTGGTAAGCGCGTGTTGCTGGCCAACAAGGAAGCACTGGTGATGTCCGGTGCGCTCTTCATGGAGGCGGTCCGCCGCCACGGTGCGACCGTGTTGCCCGTCGATAGCGAGCACAACGCTATCTTTCAGAGCCTGCCGCAGCAATCCCCGCAGTTCGGGCGCGGCGTGTCGCGCATCGTCCTGACGGCCTCTGGTGGCCCGTTCCGTACGCGCGATGTCGAAACGTTAGTCGACGTTACGCCCGATCAAGCCTGCGCGCATCCGAACTGGGTCATGGGACGCAAGATCTCGGTCGACTCCGCCACCATGATGAACAAGGGGCTGGAGGTGATTGAGGCGTTCTGGTTGTTCGGCGTGCCTGTCGAACACCTCGAAGTGCTGATTCACCCGCAGAGTGTGATTCATTCGATGGTCGGCTACGACGACGGCTCGGTGCTGGCGCAACTCGGCAACCCCGACATGCGCACGCCGATCGCGTACGGGCTGGCTTACCCCGAGCGGATCGACGCAGGTGTGCCGCTACTGGATCTGGCAGCAACCGGCACCCTGACATTTGAGGCGCCCGATCTGCGTCGCTTCCCGTGCTTGGCGCTGGCGTTCGACGCCCTGCGTGCTGGCGGTACAGCACCTGCTGTATTGAACGCCGCCAACGAAGTCGCGGTCGAAGCGTTTTTGCAGCGCCGCATCCGCTTTACCGACATTGCCGCCGTGGTCGGCGATACGCTGGCGCGCACCTCCATTGTGCCGGCCGATTCGCTTGATACGGTTTTTGCGGCAGATGCTGCAGCGCGCAATCAGGCCGAGCGCTATATCGCCACGGCGTGCTTGCCGTTGTCTGCTGCGTAAAAAAGCGGCTCATCAGAGCAAGCGGGTAACATAGCGCGTTCGCGCGGCAGTGTCCGCGCGTACCCTTCAGTGCATCCGGAGAAGGTTCTTGCAGACCGTTTTAGCGTTTGTCTTTGCGCTCGCCGTATTGATCGTCATTCACGAACTGGGGCACTACAGCGTCGCCCGCCTGTGCGGCGTGAAAGTGCTGCGGTTCTCCGTCGGCTTCGGCAAGGTGCTGTTCCGCCGGGTCGGCCGTGGCCCCGACCATACCGAGTGGACCATTTGCGCCATCCCGCTGGGTGGTTACGTCAAGATGTTGGGCGAGGGCGCGCGCGACCCCGAAAAAGACCCGCCGATTCTCCCCGAAGACCTGCCACGCACGTTTGATCACCAGCCGGTCTACAAGCGATTCGCCATCGTGGCTGCTGGGCCGATCGCCAACTTCCTGCTGGCCATCGCGCTGTACGCCGTGCTGGCGTGGGTGGGGGCGGTGGAGCCACTGCCCATCCTCGGTGCGCCGCCACCGGGCAGTATCGCCGCGCAGGCCGATCTCCGGGCCCACGATCGTGTGGTCGCCATCGGCACTGAAAGCGAAGCGCCCGTGCCGGTGCGAGGCTGGAACGAGGTGCGTATGCGTCTGTACTCGGCCGGCATTGGTGGTCACGATGCGCTTGTCCAGGTGCGTGGCACCGATGGGGCCGAGCGTACCGTCCGTCTGCAAGGCCTGCCGAGCGCCGCGCGTACGCCGCAAGCCGACGTGATCGACCAGATCGGCCTGCGCCTGCTGGGTGGCCCGGTGACCATTGTCGACGTCCTGCCCAATAGCGCCGCCGCACGCGCGGGCTTGCATGCCGGCGATCAGATCGTGCGCTTTGCGGGCCAGCCGGCGGACCAGGCGATGGATCTCATCCGCCAGATTCGCGCCATGCCGGAGCAGAACGCCTCGATTGACCTCTTGCGCAACGGCGAGCCGCTGACGCTGCCCGTCCGCCCGGATGCCGACACCGACGCCAAGAACCCGAACGGCCCCAAGATCGGCAAGCTCGGTGCGCAACTCAATCAAAAGGTCGAAACGGCACTGATTCGTGATGAACCAGGCGCCGCGCTGGTGCATGCCGTGCACGAGGTCTGGCAGACGTCGATGCTGTCGCTGCAGGTGCTGGGCAAGATGATCGTGGGGCAGGCGTCGCTGCAGAATCTGAGCGGCCCGATTACGGTGGCCGACTTTGCTGGCAAAGCGGCGAGCCTTGGCTGGCAGCCGTTTGTGGGCTTTCTCGCGTTGATCAGCGTCAGCCTTGGTGTCCTGAACTTGTTACCCGTTCCGGTATTGGATGGGGGGCATTTGCTGTATTATTGCGTGGAATTTTTAACAGGCCGACCCGTGCCGGAATCCTGGCAAGCAGTACTTCAAAAGATCGGCGTCGCCTGTATTCTGCTTCTCACTTCGCTCGCCTTGTACAACGATTTGAGTCGGTTGTTTCTGACTCGAGGCTAGGCCGTATTTAAAGCTGCATCGGCAAGTCGCATCGTTGCCCACAGCGTGAGCGGGCAACCCAGGGTTTTGAAAACACTCGGAAGTGGATTCCAACCGGATCCAATTTAGGGGATTAGATTGATCAGACAACATCGCTTCCCGCTCAGCGTGCTGGCGGCTTCCGTTCTGACCGTGACTGCCGGTCAGGCTCATGCAGTGGAGCCGTTCGTCGTGAAGGACATTCGCGTGGAGGGGGTACAGCGCGTCGAACCGGGTACCGTGTTCGGCTATCTGCCCGTGAAGGTGGGTGAGACCTTCACCGACGACAAGGGCGCCGAGTCCATCCGCGCGCTCTACAACACCGGCTTCTTCAAGGACGTGCAGATTCGTTCTGAAGGTAATGTGCTGGTGGTGCGCGTGGAAGAGCGTCCGGCCATCTCGCAGCTCGAGTTCATCGGCTTCAAGGAATTCGATAAGGAAGCACTGCGCCGCACGCTGCGCGGCGTGGGTGTGGCCGAAGCCCGCTACTACGACAAGTCGCTGATCGACCGCGCCGAGCAGGAAATCAAGCGCCAGTACGTTTCGCGCGGTTACTACGCCGCCGAGGTGTCGACGACGGTCACGCCGGTCGATGCCAACCGGGTGTCGATCACCTTCACGGTGGACGAAGGCCCGACCGCCAAGATTCGCCAGATCAACATCGTCGGCAACAAGGCCTTCAAGGAAGGCGATCTGCGCGACGAGATGCAGTTGTCCACGCCGAACTGGCTGTCCTGGTACACCAAGAACGATCTGTACTCCAAGCAGAAGCTGACGGCTGATCTGGAAGCGCTGCGCTCGTTCTATCTGGACCGCGGCTATCTGGAATTCGCCATCGAGTCGACCCAGGTTTCCATCACGCCGGACAAGAAGGACATCTACCTGACGCTGAACATCCACGAGGGTGAGCAGTACAAGGTGTCGGATATCAAGCTGACCGGCGAGCTGCTCGGCAAGCAGGCCGAGATGGAAAAGCTCATCAAGCTCAAGCAGGGCGATGTGTTCTCGTCGGCCAAGCTGTCGTCGACGACCAAGTCGATTACCGACCTGCTCGGCACGTATGGCTACGCATTTGCGACCATCAACCCGCAGCCGCAGATCGACCAGAAGAACCGCACGGTGGCGCTCACGTTGGTGGTCGACCCGGGTCGCCGCGTCTACGTGCGTCGCGTCAACGTGGTCGGCAACAGCAAGACCCGCGACGAAGTCGTGCGCCGCGAAATGCGCCAGATGGAAGCCTCGTGGTTCGATGGTGAAAAGCTGCAGCTTTCGCAGAACCGCATCAACCGCACGGGTTATTTCACCGACGCGAACATCACGACCGAAGATGTGCCGGGCACGTCTGACCAGGTCGATGTGAACGTCAACGTGACCGAAAAGCCGACCGGCCAGATCAACCTGGGCCTGGGCTTCTCGTCGACCGACAAGCTGGTGCTGTCGGCGGGTATCCGTCAGGACAACGTGTTCGGTTCGGGTACCAGCCTGGGTCTGGACGTGAACACGTCCAAGTCCAACCGTACGATCGCCGTCACACAGTACGACCCGTATTTCACGACCGACGGTATCAGCCGCTCGACCGAGCTGTACTACCGCACGTATCGCCCGCTGTACTACACGGGTGACCAGGACTACCGCGTGGTGCAGGAAGGCGGCAACCTGAAGTTCGGGGTGCCGTTCTCGGAAACCGACACGGTATTCTTCGGCCTCGGTTACGAGCGTACGTCGATCGATGTGACGAGCAATACGCCGCTGGCCTACCAGAACTGGGTTGCTAAGAACGGTCGCGTCACGAATAACTTCCCGTTCACGATCGGCTGGTCGAAGGACCAGCGTGACAGCGCACTGGTCCCGACCCGCGGGCGCTATCAGCAGGCCAACCTGGAAGTCGGCATGCCGGGCGGCGTGACGTACTACCGTGCGTACTACCAGCATCAGTGGTTCTATCCGCTGTCGAAGTCGTTCACGATGGCGTTCAACAACGAAATCGGTTACGGCCATGGCTACGGCAGCAAGGACTTCCCGATCTTCAAGAACTACTATGCCGGCGGTATCGGCTCGGTGCGCGGTTACGAAACCAGCACGCTGGGGCCGCGTGATGCCAATGGCGTGGCCATCGGCGGTGCCAGCAAGTTCATCGGCAACGTCGAATTTATCTTCCCGCTGCCGGGTTCGGGCGTCGACCGTACCGTCCGTCTGTTCACGTTCTTCGACTACGGCAACGTGTTCGCCGAAGGCCAGCCGTACAAGCTGGGCGACATGCGCTACTCGACCGGTTTCGGCCTGTCGTGGCTGTCGCCGATCGGTCCGCTGAAGATCAGCATGGGCTTCCCGATCAAGCGCAAGGCCGAAGACCAAACTCAACGCTTCCAGTTCCAGATCGGAACGGCATTCTAATGACCGCATTCATCATGAAAACCACGCGCATCACGTTGTCCCGCATGGGCGTGTCCGCTGCTTTTGCTGCAATCGCCATGGCCGTTGCAATGCCGGCCGTTGCCCAGGAAGCCCGCATTGCGGCGGTCAATTCTGAGCGCATCCTGCGCGACTCGCAGCCGGCCAAGGCCGCCCAGGCCAAGCTGGAAACCGAATTCGCCAAGCGCGATCGCGAGCTGCAGGACATGGCTGCCAAGCTCAAGTCCATGTCCGACAAGCTCGATAAGGACTCCGCCGTGCTGGCCGATTCGGACCGTACCCGCCGCCAGCGCGAGCTGTCCGATCTGGACCGCGATTTCCAGCGCAAGCAGCGTGAATTCCGCGAAGACCTGAACCAGCGCCGCAATGAAGAGCTGGCGCAAGTGCTGGAGCGCGCCAATCGCGTGATCCGCTCGATCGCCGAGCAACGCAAGTACGACCTGATCGTGCAAGAGGCCGTGTACGTGAACCCGCGCATCGACATCACCGACGAGGTGCTGAAGGCGCTCAATTCGCAATCGGCGAAATGAGGTTGTTTGCATGTCGTTTTCGCTTGGTGAACTTGCCGCGTCGCTCGGCGCGACCGTCCAGGGTGACGCTGGCCTGATCGTCAAGTCGATCGCGCCGCTCGACCAGGCCGGCGCAGATCAGCTCGCTTTTCTCTCGAATCCGCTGTACCTCAATCAGGCTGTGAGCTCCGGCGCGGGTGCGATCATCGTATCGCCCCGTGATCTGGAAACGCTCCAAGGCCAGGGCCACGTTGCTGGTCGTAACTGGCTGGTGGCAGCCAATCCGTATGCTGCATTCGCGCGTGTTGCCCAGCGCTTTGTTGCGCTGGCGGCGCGGCCTGTTGTGCCGGGCGTTCACCCGAGTGCCAGCGTGGGCGAAGACGCTGTGGTGCCGGCGTCCTGCTCGATCGGCCCGAATGTCACGATCGAATCGGGTGCCGTACTCGGTGAGCGCGTGCGCATTGCCGGCAATAGCTTTGTCGGCGCGGATGCCCGTATCGGCGACGACACGCTGCTCAATGCCAATGTTTCGATCTACCACGGCTGCGTCGTTGGCGCGCGCTGCATTTTGCACAGCGGCGTGGTGATCGGCGCGGACGGCTTCGGCTTTGCACCCGATTTCGGCCCGCAGGGCGGCGAGTGGGTAAAGATTCCGCAGACTGGCCGCGCCGTGATCGGAGACGACGTGGAGATTGGCGCGAACACCGCCATTGACCGTGGTGCGATGGCTGACACGGTGGTCGAGCAGGGCTGCAAGATCGACAATCAGGTGCAGATCGCGCACAACGTGCATGTTGGCGCCTATACCGTCATCGCAGGCTGTGCGGCCATTTCGGGCAGCACGAAGATCGGCCGCTACTGCATCATCGGCGGCGCGGCCAACTTTGCCGGCCACCTGACGATTGCCGATCGCGTGACGGTGTCCGGCGGCACGTCCATCACCAAATCCATTACCAAGCCCGGTGGCCATTTCACCAGCGTGTTCCCCTTCATGCCGCATGGCGATTGGGAACGCAACGCGGCCATCGTCCGAGGCCTGACGCGCATGCGCGAACGGTTGCAACAACTGGAACAGCAGGTCAAAGACCTGCGAAAAGAATCATGACCGAAGCAACGAATGCTACGAGCGCGACGACCAGCCTCGTCAGCGATTTCAACATCAAGAAGATTCTCGACCTGCTGCCGCATCGCTACCCGATGCTGCTGGTGGACCGCGTGGTGGAGCTGGAAGCTGGCAAGCGCATCAAGGCCATCAAGAACGTGACGTTCAACGAGCCGTTCTTCAACGGCCATTTCCCGGGTCATCCGGTGATGCCGGGTGTGCTGATCCTTGAGGCACTGGCGCAGACCGCCGCGTTGCTGACGTTTGGGGATCCGGATCACAAGCGCCAGGAAAACGATCTGTATCTGTTCACAGCCATCGACGGCGCGCGCTTCAAGCGCCAGGTGGTGCCGGGAGACCAGCTCTGCCTGCATGCCGAATTGCTGCGTGGCAAGCGCGGTTTCTGGAAATTCAAGGTGTTCGCCATGGTGGATGGTGAGCTGGCTGCCGAAGCGGAAATCATGTGCGCCATCATCAAGGACGAACCGAAGGGCGAGGCATGACGCAAGCACAGAAGATCCATCCGACCGCGCAGATCGATCCGAAGGCTGAACTGGATTCGAGCGTCGAGATCGGCGCGTTTACCGTCGTCGGTCCGAATGTGCGCATGGGCGCGGGCACGCGTGTGGGCCACCATACGGTGGTCGAGGGCTACACGACGCTGGGCCGCGACAACAGCATCGGCCACTTCGCGTCGGTGGGCGGGCGCCCACAGGACATGAAGTATCGCGACGAGCCGACGCAGCTGATCGTTGGCGATCGCAATACCATCCGCGAATTCACCACGATCCACACCGGCACCACACAGGATGCCGGCATCACGTCCATCGGTGATGACAACTGGATCATGGCCTACGTGCACATCGCACACGATTGCCGCGTGGGCAACCACACGGTGTTCTCGAGCAACGCGCAGATTGCCGGCCACGTGGAAGTGGGCGATTGGGCCATCCTGGGCGGTATGTCGGGCGTGCACCAGTTCGTCCGCATTGGCGCGCATGCCATGCTGGGCGGTGCTTCCGCGCTGGTGCAGGACGTGCCGCCGTTCGTGATCGCCGCGAGCGACAAGGGTGGCAACAAGGCCGCGCCGCACGGTATCAACGTGGAAGGCCTGCGCCGTCGCGGCTTTACGGCTGAGCAGATCACCGGTTTGCGCCAGGCCTACAAGCTGCTCTACAAGAGCGACCTGAGCTTCGACCAAGCCAAGGCGGAAATCGCTGCGCAGATCACGCAGGCTGACGACGCCCCGACCCGCGAGGTGCTCACCGCGTTCGCTGACTTCATCGCCGCCACCAAGCGCGGCATCGTGCGTTGAACCAGCAGAGCATGCCGGCACGCCGCATCGGCATGGTGGCCGGCGAGGCGTCCGGCGATCTGCTGGCCTCGCTGCTGCTGAAAGGGCTGCACGCACAGCTGCCCGCCGACATCGCCTACAACGGCATCGGCGGTGCACGCATGGCGGAGCAGGGCTTCCAGTCGAACTGGCCGATGCACAAGCTGTCGGTCAACGGTTACGTGGAAGTGCTTGGCCAGTTGCGCGAGATCCTCACCATCCGCAAGGAACTCAAGCAGGATCTCCTGGCCAAGCCGCCGCTGGCCTTCATCGGCGTTGACGCGCCGGACTTCAATTTCAACGTCGAGATCGCCATGCGCCAGGCGGGTGTGCCGGTGGTGCACTTTGTCAGCCCGTCGATCTGGGCGTGGCGTGCGGGGCGTATCAAGACGATCGCCAAGGCGGTTGATCACATCCTCTGTCTGTTCCCGTTCGAGCCGGAGATTTACGCCAAGGCAGGCATTCCGGCCACGTATGTGGGCCATCCGCTGGCGGATGAGATCCCCCTGGTGCCGGACGTGGAAGGCGCACGTACGCGCCTCGGGCTGCCGCTGGGCCGCAAGGTCGTGGCAGTGCTGCCGGGTAGCCGCAATTCCGAAGTGAAGCATCTCGGGCCGACCCTGTTTGCCGCCATGGCGCGCATGCAGTTGGTGGAGCCCGATCTGGCGTTTGTGCTGCCCGCGGCCAACGCCACCCTGCGCGAGCGCATCGATGCCATGCGTGCCGAGCATCCGGGTCTGCACCTTTGGGTCGTCGATGGCCAATCGCATGCGGCCATGGAAGCGGCTGACGTGATTCTGCTGGCTAGCGGCACGGCCACGCTGGAAGCCGCGCTGTACAAAAAGCCGATGGTCATCACCTACAAGGTGCCCTGGCTGACGGCGCAGATCATGAAGCGCAAAGGCTATCTGCCGTACGTGGGGCTGCCGAACATCCTATCGGGCCGCTTTGTTGTGCCCGAGCTGTTGCAAGACGACGCAACGCCCGAGGCGCTCGCGCGCGAAACGCTGCTGCAACTGAGCGACCACGGCAACGCCACGTTCCTGCGCGAGCACTTCACGCAGATGCATCTGACGCTCAAGCAGAACATGGCGGAGATCGGCGCGAAAGTCGTGGCCGACCTCCTGCGCAGCCGCGGCAAGCTCTAAGCTGGTACTGACGCCATGGTTTCCCGTAAACCCGATCCCGATCAGCTTGGTCTGCCGCTGTCGCAAGAACCGGCGGCCAAGCGCGCGCGCCGCATTCTTTGCGGCGTGGACGAAGCTGGGCGTGGGCCGCTGGCTGGGCCTGTGACAGCCGCTGCCGTGATCCTGAATCCGCGCAAGCCGATCAAAGGCCTGGCCGACTCCAAGATCCTCACCGCCAAGAAGCGCGAGGCGCTGTACGACGAAATCGTCGAAAAGGCGGTCGCTTGGCACGTGGCCGAAGCGACGGTCGAGGAAATCGATCGCATCAACATCCTGCACGCGACCATGCTGGCCATGCAGCGTGCGGTGCAGGGCGTGGCGGCATCGGGCACGTTGCCCGACCTCGTGCAGGTGGACGGCAACCGTTGCCCGCAGGTGGCGTTTGCGGTGGAAGCCATCGTCAAGGGCGATGCGCTGGTGCCCGCCATTTCTGCGGCGTCGATCCTGGCCAAGGTCACGCGTGACCGCCAACTGGCCGCGCTGCATATTGAGTTTCCGCACTATGGTTTCGACGTCCATGCCGGATATGGCACGCCGCAACATCTGGCCGCCATCGATTTGCATGGCGTGACGCCGCATCACCGCCGTTCGTTCGCACCCGTGCGCCGTGCGCTGGAGGGCCTGACGGCGATCAACGCCGAAGCCGCCACCGCAGCCACCGCCTGGGACGATTGACCTTCCTCCGCTGGACCGTTTCGTGAAGCACATCACCTCCCGCGACAACGCGGTGTTCAAGCATCTCAAGGCGCTGTCAGGCTCGACGCAGCACCGGCGGCGTGCGGGTCAATCCGTGCTCGACGGCGTGCATCTGGTCGCGGCTTACCTGGATGCCGGGCATACACCCGCTCAGGTGCTGGTTTCCGAGCGTCATGTTGCGCATCCGGAGGTGGCGCCGCTGCTTAAACGCGTCGATTCGCAATCCATCATCCTGCTGGCCGACAGCCTGTTTGGGCAGCTCACGACGGTCGTCAACGGCATCGATCTGATGGCCGTGATCGATACGCCGGAAGGCCATCTGCCGAAGACGATCGATGCGGATTGCGTGATCCTCGACGGCATTCAGGATGCCGGCAATGTGGGCTCCATCCTGCGCTGCGCGGCAGCGGCGGGGGTGCGCGATGTCTTCATGACCGCGGGTTGCGCATTCGCGTGGTCGGCCAAGACGCTGCGCGCGGCGATGGGCGCGCATTTCCATCTCAATATCGTCGAGCACTGCACCTTCGAGAGCGTGCAGCCGCGCCTGCAGGTGCCGCTGTTGGCGACGTCTTCACACGCAAAGCAGGCGGTGTTTGATGTGCCGCTTAAGGCGCCTGTCGGTTGGGTCTTCGGCAGCGAAGGCGCTGGCGTGTCCGACGCCTGGCTTTCCGCCGTGACCACGCCCGTCGTCATTCCGCAGCCGGGCGGCATGGAATCGCTCAATGTGGCTGCCGCGGCCGCCATCTGCCTGTTCGAGGCCGTGCGCCAGCGTCGCGCTGGCTGATTTCTCCCCCTTTCTCGTCGACTACGCATCACATGGCGTTTTCAAACGCCAGAAACATTCCGCATTGACTTTGACATTGAGTAATGGAACATTGAGATCGGTGCCATTGAGCGCCCCTCGATAACCAAACTCAAGGAGACCGCCATGCCGAACCCCACGGTGGCGCAGGTCAACGTCGACGAACTCGCGCAGTTTCGCGAAATCCAGCAGCTCGCCTACCAGTGCGTCGAGGCGGTCGGTGCAATGTTGCGACCCGGCATGACGGAGAAAGACGCCGCCAAGCTGCTCACGGAATGGCTGGGCGACCGCGGCGTCCATGACTGGCTGCACAAGCCGTTCGCCTGGTTTGGCGATCGCACGGCGTTCCAGGGCTTTTCCGGCCTGACGCACATGGCGGGCTTCAACCTGGCGTTCTTCCCGTCGTCGCGGCGGCTGGAGGCCAACATGCCGGTCATCCTCGATGTGGCGCCGGTGCGCGATGGCGTGATCGCCGATGTGGGCTACGCGATGTGTCTCGGCGAAAACGCCATCCTCGAACAGCTGCTGGATGATCTGATGGCGCACCGTGAGTTGATCGTGCGCCTGATCCGCGAGCGCCGCCCCATGGCCGAAGTGGCGCGGGCAGTGGATCAGCTTTGCATGAAGCAGGGCGTGGAACCGCGTCACAAGGCGTACCCGTTCAAGGTGCTGGCGCATCGCGTCGCCAAGCTAGAGAAAACGTCGAAGCCGCACTTCGTGGCGCGCTTCGGGCTGAACGCCACGCGCAACCTGATCCTTGACCAAGTGCGCAGCGGCAAGCAGGAAGGCTGGTCGCCACTGTGGTCGATCGATCGCCGCTCCGAGCACGCACCCGTGCCGGGCCTGTGGGCCGTCGAGCCGCACTTGGGCTTCCATGGCGTGGGCGCCAAGTTTGAAGAGCTGCTCGTTATTACCGAAGACGACGCCTACTGGCTCGACGACGACCTGCCGCACGTGCGCCGCTGGCAGCGACGCCAGCTCGCGCAGCAACGTGCTGCCTGACGCGCGAGGAGGCTCCGATGAAAACGCTTCTCGAAGAGGCTCCGCTGGCGCTGTTCGAACCGGCCGCCGGGCGTCCACGTGCCGATCGCTCCGTGCAATCCGGCAACGTCACGCTTGCCGTCAAGACCTGGGGCGACCCGGCGCACCCGACCGTCGTGCTCGTTCATGGCTATCCCGACAACAGCGAGATCTGGCACGACATGGCGCCGCTGCTCGCGCGCGACTACTACGTCATCGCCTATGACGTGCGCGGTGCCGGGCGGTCGAGCGCGCCGAAGGGGTTTCGCCATTACACCTTCGCGCGGCTCACCGATGACTTCATTGCCGTCATCGATACGCTGAGCCCAAGCAAACCTGTCCACCTGATCGCGCATGACTGGGGTTCGATCCAGTCGTGGGAGTTCGTGACGGAGGAGCGCCTGCGCGGGCGCATTGCCTCGTACACGTCGTGCTCGGGGCCTTGCCTAGACCACGTTGGTTATTGGATGCGCCAGCGCCTGCTGCGGCCGACGCCGTCGTCGCTGGGCAAGATGCTGGGGCAACTTGTGCGCTCGTGGTACGTGCTGCTGTTTCACCTGCCGATGGTGCCGGAGTTGAGCTGGCGCTTGTGGCTGGGGCGTGCCTGGCCGCGCGTGCTGCGTCGCGTGGAAAAGACCACCATCGCACCGCGCGCCACGCAAACGGCAGACGGCGTGCATGGCGTTTCGCTGTATCGCGCTAACTTCATCCGCAGCCTGTTCACGCCGCGCAAGCGATACGCACACGCGCCGGTGCAGGTGATCGTGCCCACGCTGGACAAGTACGTCAGCCCCGCGCTGTCGGAAGACTTGTCACGCTGGGTGCCGCAGTATTGGCGGCGCGAAGTTGTAGCGCGGCACTGGCTGCCGGTCACGCATGCCGCACGCATGGCCGAGATGGCGCGCGAGCTGATCGAGCACGCCGAGGGCAAGCCGGAATCCGAAGCACTACAACGCGCGCGTCAACATGGCGAGCGCAAACCGCTGTCCGGCAAGCTGGCCGTCATCACGGGGGCAGGCAGCGGCATTGGTCGTTGCGCGGCGCTGGAATTCGCGGAGCAGGGCGCAGCCATCGTCGCCGTCGACATTCGCACCGAAGACGCAGAACGCACCGCCACGCTCATCCGCCTGACGGGCGGCAAGGCGTGGGCACGTACCGTCGACGTTGGTAACGCTGAACAGATGGAAGCGCTGGTGGACTGGGTCGGCAAGGCGCTCGGCGGCGCCGACATCGTCGTCAACAACGCGGGCATCGGCATGGCAGGCGGCATTGTCGACACGTCTGAGCGCGACTGGCAACGCATCCTGCACGTGAACGTGTGGGGCGTGATCCATGGTGCGCGGTTGTTCGCCAGGCAGATGGTGGCGCGCGGGCACGGTGGGCACATCCTGAATACCGCGTCGGCGGCAGCCTTTGCCCCGTCGCGCGATCTTGCTGCCTATGCGACGACGAAGGCTGCGGTGCTGATGCTGTCTGAATGCATGCGCGGCGAACTGGCCGGGCAGGGCATCGGCGTGTCGGCAATCTGCCCCGGCTTTGCCGAGACCGGGATCATGGCCTCCACCGTCTACGCCGGCACAACGGAGGCGCAACAGGCCCAACTGCGCGCCCGCGCGACCAAGCTCTACCAGTTACGCGGCCTCAAGCCCGAGACCGTGGCCAAGGCGATGCTACGCGCAGTCCTGCACAACAAGCCGGTCGTCACGATTGGCATCGAGGCAAAGGCGTCGCGCTTCATTTCGCGTTATGCGCAATGGCTCAGCCGGCTGATCGCACGCGTGAGCATGGCCGGACATTGAACCCGGCTTTGACAAGAACACAGGAGATGACCATGACCGCGCCCGACTACTTCATCAAAGCCCGCCACGTCCGCTTCGACTGGAAGGACACGCCGATCCAATGGATTCCCGGTGACCCGTCCAGCACGCACATCATCAACATCCTGAATCTGCTGTTCCCGGCGGGTGAACTGTGGTTCTGCCGCGTCTACAACAAGGCGCTGCCGTTGATTACCGACGCGAAGCTGCGCGCCGATGCCGAGGGCTTCCTGCGTCAGGAGGCCGTCCATTCGCGCTCGCACGGCGGCGTGCTCACGCATTACTACAAGGCTCATGACATCGACACGCAGCCGTTCACCAAGCGGCTGGACTGGCTGTTCTCCAAGGTGCTCGGCGAACAGCCACTCGGCCTGAAGATCGGCCACACACGTTTCTGGCTGCGGCAGCAACTCGGGATCATCGCCGCGCTTGAGCACTTCTTCGGCTATCTCGGCAATTGGGTGCTCAATGCCAAGGGGCTGGACGCCGCCAAAGCCGACCCCGTCATGCTCGACCTGCTGCGCTGGCACGGCGCGGAAGAGGTCGAACACCGCACCGTGGCGTTCGACATCTTCCGCCACATGGGCGGCACCTACCTCGAGCGCTGCTTCCACATGCTGACGACCATCATCCTGCTGTTGTACTTCCTCGTGACGGGCTTCCGCTTCATGCACAAGCGCGATCCGGGCGCGGGCCGGTTCCCCGGTTTCATCCGCGGCTGGTGGCATGGCTCGCGGCGCAATTGCTTGCCGTCCTTCTGGAAGATGCTGGGCGCCGCGCTGCGCTATTTCCGGCCAAGCTATTCGCCACATCATGAGGGCTCAACCGAGCAGGCGCTGGCCTATCTGGAGACCTCCCCGGCAGCGCAGGCCGCGGCACACGGCGGCAATTGGGTGCGCGATCGCGCTTGACCCGGCGCCAGAAAAGCAAAACGGCCGGTGCAATGCCGGCCGTTCTTGTTCCCGAGCTCGCGCTCAGTAGTTGTTGTGCTCCATCTTCACGTCCTGCAGGATCGTCGTGGCAATTTCTTCGATCGACTTGTGCGTGGACGACAGCCACTTGATGCCCTCGCGCCGCATCATCGATTCGGCTTCGTTCACCTCGTAGCGGCAATTTTCCAGCGCGGCGTACTTGCTCCCCGGGCGACGTTCGTTGCGGATTTCGGACAGGCGCTGCGGGTCGATCGACAGGCCGAAAATCTTGCTCCGGTAGTCGTACAGCACCGACGGCAGCTTGCCGCGCTCAAAGTCGTCTGGAATCAGCGGGTAGTTCGCGCACTTCATGCCGTACTGCATGGCCAGGTAGAGGCTGGTTGGCGTCTTGCCGCTGCGCGACACCCCCACCAGGATCACATCCGCCTCGGCCAGGTTCTTGTGCGACTGGCCGTCGTCGTGCGCAAGTGAAAAGTTGATCGCTTCGATGCGGTTTTTGTACGCCTCGGTATCCGCGTTCTGGTGGAAGCGGCCGATGGCGTGGGTGGACTTGAGGTTCAGCTCCTTCTCGAGCGGCTCGATGAAGGTCTGAAACATGTCCAGGATGGTGGCCTTGGCCCGATGGACGATCTCGTTTGCCTGGGCATCCACCAGCGTGGTGAAGACGATCGGCTTCACCCCTTCGGCGTGGAACGCCTCGTTGATCTTGGCCACCGCCACATGTGCCTTGTCGATCGTGTCGACAAAGGGAATCCGCACTTGGCGGAACTTCATCTCGAACTGGGCGAGGATGGAGTGGCTAAAGGTTTCTGCGGTGATCCCGGTGCCATCCGACACGATGAAAACAGTGCGGACGCCCGGCTTTGCGGCGAGGTCGGTCATTGAAAACGAGGGGTTTTTCCAGCACGCCGGCAGGAAATCGTGCTGCGGCACGGTAGAATAGCGGCGATCGTTTAGCTAAGCAATTCGGGCCCGTCCGGCGCCAGACAATGTCACGACGACAGTTCTGGCGCTTTTTCGGATGGCTTAGCCAAGCGATTCGCGCGGTCAGACGACAAGAACAATGCCCCGCGCGTATCCGACCGGTTTTTTACTTAGTTCAGAGGCTTGTATGACTAACCTGTCGCAAGACGGCGCCTATGTGCTGCCGTTCGAGCAACTGCGGATGACGGATGTTGAGGTCGTTGGCGGTAAAAACGCATCGCTGGGCGAGATGATTTCCCAGCTGGATAGCGCCGGCGTGCGCGTTCCGGGCGGTTTTGCCACCACGGCGCTGGCGTTCCGTGACTTTCTTGCACACAACAACCTGACCGAGCGCATCTCGCAGCGCCTGGCCGCGCTGGACGTCGACGACGTCAAGGCGCTGGCTGCCGCCGGCAAGGAGATCCGCGAGTGGGTCGCCACCGCACCGTTCCAGCCGCGTCTGGAGCAGGAAATTCGCGAATCGTACGCTCGCGTGGCTGCCCGTGAAGGCGCCGAGGCATCGTTCGCCGTGCGCTCGTCCGCCACGGCCGAAGATTTGCCGGACGCTTCGTTCGCCGGCCAGCAAGAGAGCTACCTCAACGTTCTCGGCATCGACGACGTGCTCGACAAGATCAAGCACGTGTTCGCCTCGCTGTACAACGACCGGGCGATTTCGTACCGCGTGCACAAGGGCTTTGCCCACGACGTGGTGGCCCTGTCAGCCGGCATCCAGCGCATGGTGCGCTCGGACTGCGGCGCCTCGGGCGTGATGTTCACGATCGACACCGAATCGGGCTTCCAGGATGTCGTCTTCATCACCTCCAGCTATGGCCTGGGCGAGACGGTGGTGCAGGGCGCCGTGAACCCGGATGAGTTCTACGTCTTCAAGCCGACGCTGGCCGCCGGCAAGTACCCGATCATCCGCCGCTCGATCGGCTCCAAGCTGATCAAGATGGAATTCACCGCGCCGGGCGAAGCCGGCCGCGTGAAGACCGTCGACGTGCCGGGCGAGTTGCGCAACCGCTACTCCATCAGCGATGCAGACGTGACGGAACTGGCCAAGTACGCCGTCATCATCGAGAAGCACTATGGCCGCCCGATGGACATCGAGTGGGGCCGCGACGGCAAGGACGGCAAGATCTACATCCTGCAGGCCCGCCCGGAAACGGTGAAGAGCCAGGCACATGGCAAGGTCGAGCAGCGCTTCCGCCTGAAGGGCTCGGCACCGGTGTTGACCACTGGCCGCGCCATCGGCCAGAAGATCGGCACGGGCCCGGTGCGCGTGATCAACGATCCGGCGGAAATGGAACGCGTGCAGCCCGGCGACGTGCTAGTCGCCGACATGACCGACCCGAACTGGGAGCCGGTGATGAAGCGCGCTTCGGCCATCGTCACCAACCGTGGCGGCCGTACCTGCCACGCAGCCATCATCGCGCGTGAACTAGGCGTGCCGGCCGTGGTCGGCTGCGGCGACGCCACCGACCTGCTGAAGGACGGCACCCTGGTGACGGTCTCGTGCGCCGAAGGCGACGAAGGCAAGATCTACGACGGTCTGCTGGAAACCGAAATCACGGAAGTCCAGCGTGGCGAAATGCCGACGATCAGCACTAAGATCATGATGAACGTCGGCAACCCGCAACTGGCGTTCGATTTCTGCCAGATCCCCAACGGCGGCGTGGGCCTGGCGCGTCTGGAATTCATCATCAACAACAACATCGGCGTTCACCCGAAGGCGATTCTTGACTACCCGCAAGTCGACAGCGACCTGAAGAAGGCCGTGGAAAGCGTGGCCCGCGGCCATGCCAGCCCGCGCGCGTTCTACGTCGACAAGCTGGCCGAGGGCATCGCGACCATCGCGGCGGCGTTCTATCCGAAGCCCGTGATCGTGCGCCTGTCGGACTTCAAGTCGAACGAGTACAAGAAGCTGATCGGCGGTTCGCGCTACGAGCCGGATGAAGAAAACCCGATGCTGGGCTTCCGCGGCGCCTCGCGCTACATCGCCGAAGACTTCGCAGAAGCCTTCGAGATGGAGTGCCGCGCCATGAAGCGCGTGCGCGACGAAATGGGCCTGACCAACGTTGAGGTCATGGTGCCGTTCGTGCGTACGCTCGGTCAGGCTGAGAAGGTGGTCGAGCTGCTGGCCAAGTACGGCCTGAAGCGCGGCGAGAACGGCCTGCGTCTGATCATGATGTGCGAAGTGCCGTCCAACGCGATTCTGGCCGAGCAGTTCCTGCAGCATTTCGACGGCTTCTCGATCGGTTCGAACGACCTGACGCAGCTCACGCTGGGTCTGGACCGCGACTCCGGCATGGAGTTGCTGGCCAAGGATTTCGACGAGCGCGATCCGGCGGTCAAGTTCATGCTGCAGCGTGCCATCTCCACGGCGCTGTCGATGAACAAGTACGTTGGTATCTGCGGCCAGGGCCCGTCCGACCATCCGGACTTCGCCCAGTGGCTGGCGAAGGAAGGCATCTCGTCGATTTCGCTGAACCCGGATTCGGTGATCGCCACCTGGCAGAAGTTGGGTTCGGCCTGATGTTGCAGTAAGGTAGAAAAGGCGCGTGCCGGACATGGTGCGCGCCAACAAGAACGCGAAGTGCCCGGCGGCTGTCCAATGCTGGCGGGGGCCGAGCGACATGCCCCCGCAGACGTGCAGCGTCGCGGGGGTTTTTTCTTGGATTCAGGGAGGGGGAGAGTATGTCGGCTCAGACCGTCTGGTTCTCGCTGGCCATGCTGCTCGTCATTGGCGAGTTGATGACGGGGACGTTCTATCTACTGATGGTGGCGATTGGTTTGCTGGCGGGAGGTATCGCCGCGCTAATCGGTCTTGCATTCCCAGCGCAGGCCATTGTGGCCGCCATCGTTGCGGTGTTTGGCATCGTTGGTTTGCGCCGCACACGCTACGGCCGGATCGCGCGCGAAGATGCGGCCCGCAATCGCAACGTCAATCTGGATATCGGTGAAGTGCTGCGCGTCGATGCGTGGTCACCCGAGCGCCGTGCGCGCGTGCAGTATCGCGGCGCCGCGTGGGATGTCGAGCTGGCACCCAAAGCGCCCGCAAGCGGCGGGGAATTCCGCATTGTTGAAGTCCGCGGCAGTGTGCTTGTCGTCGCGCCTAAATAACCACCAACAACAACCAATACACCCAACCACGGAGGTTCTATGTTCGAGCTGGGGACTCTCGCGATCATCGTCCTGTTTGCCGCCATTGTGCTCATCGCGCAAGGCATCAAGATCGTGCCGCAACAGCACGCCTGGATTCTGGAGCGGCTGGGCAAGTATCACGCCACGCTCTCGCCGGGGCTCAATATCGTGCTGCCCTTTGTCGATCGTGTGGCCTACAAGCACGTGCTCAAGGAAATCCCGCTCGATGTGCCGAGCCAGATCTGTATCACCAAGGACAACACGCAGCTGCAGGTGGACGGCATCCTGTATTTCCAGGTGACCGACCCGATGCGGGCGTCGTACGGTTCGAGCAACTTCGTGGTCGCCATCACGCAGCTCGCGCAAACCACGCTGCGCTCGGTGGTCGGCAAGCTGGAGCTCGACAAGACGTTCGAAGAGCGCGACTTCATCAACCACAGCGTGGTCAACGCGCTGGATGAGGCGGCATCGAACTGGGGCGTGAAGGTGCTGCGCTATGAGATCAAGGATCTGACGCCGCCGAAGGAAATCCTGCACGCCATGCAGGCGCAGATCACCGCCGAACGCGAAAAGCGTGCGCTGATTGCTGCATCGGAAGGTAAGCGTCAGGAACAGATCAACCTGGCATCCGGCGCGCGTGAAGCGGCCATCCAGAAGTCGGAGGGTGAAAGGCAAGCCGCCATCAACAAGGCCCAGGGCGAGGCGGCAGCGATTCTGGCAGTGGCGGAAGCCAATGCGCAAGCGATCCAGAAGATCGGTCAGGCCATTCGCACCGAAGGCGGTGTCGATGCGGTCAACCTGAAAGTGGCGGAAGAGTATGTGAGCGCGTTCGGCAACCTGGCCAAGCAGGGCAACACGCTCATCGTGCCGGGCAACATGGGTGACCTGAGCACGATGATTGCGTCAGCGTTGACGATCGTGAAGCAGCAGCGGCCCAACGCGTAACGGTAGCGTGCGAGAGGGCTCAGGCCTTCTCGCGCATCAGGCGCGCTTTTTCGCGCTGCCAGTCGCGGTCTTTTTCGGTCTCGCGCTTGTCGAATTGCTTCTTGCCCTTGGCGAGGCCGATTTCGCACTTCACGCGGCCGCGCGTGTAGTGCAGGTTGAGCGGGACGAGCGTGTAGCCGCGCTGCTCGACCTTGCCGATCAGCTTCTTGATTTCTTCAGCGTGCAGCAGCAACTTGCGGGTGCGCACGGGGTCGGGGTGGACGTGCGTGGAGGCCGATTGCAGCGGGCTGATGTGGGCCCCGATCAGGAACAGTTCGGCGTTACGAATGACGACGTAGCCTTCCTTGATCTGCGCACGGTTGGCCCGGATGGCCTTCACCTCCCAGCCCTCGAGAGCCATGCCCGCCTCATAGCGCTCTTCGATGAAGTAATCGAAAAAGGCTTTCTTGTTATCGGCGATGGTCATACGTTGGAATGTGCGGTGAGCGCCCCGGGGTGATGAATCCGGCATGCGCTGCGATAAAATGGCGAGTTTAACAAATCCGCCGCGAGCCTTACGGGCAAACGGCGCGCAAAGCTTTCGGATGGCGCATGGCAGACGTTGAAAAAACCGTGTTAATTGGGCATTCGGCCGAACAGATGTTCGACCTCGTCACCAACGTCAAGGACTATCCGAACTTCCTGCCGTGGTGCGGCGGCGTGGAAATCTACGAGCAGACGGAAACGTCACTCGATGCACGCGTGGACATCGCCTTCAAGGGCATCCACCAGTTCTTCCGCACGCGCAACGTGCAAACGCGGCCCACCCGCATCGATATGACGTTCGCGGACGGGCCTTTCAAGAGCTTCACCGGCTTCTGGGTGTTCACGCCGCTGCGCGCGGATGCCTGCAAGATCAACTTCCACCTGCACTACGAGTTTTCCAGCGTGATCCTGGAAAAGCTGATCGGCCCGGTGTTCAGCATGATCGCCAACACCTTCGTCGATTCCTTCGTCAAACGCGCCGAGGCCGTCTATGGCGAATCCTGAGCGAATTGACGTGATGGTGTGCCTGGCGACGGTCACGCCGCCGCGCTTGGTGAGTGTGCAAGTGCCGGCCAATGCCACGGCGGCAGATGCGGTGCGCGCTGCTGGTGTGCTGGAAGGAACCGACCTGACGACCGAGACGTGCCGTCTGGCTGTCTACGGCAAGCGCAAGACAGCGGATGCGCCGCTGCATGCGCGGGACCGAGTGGAGATTCTCGGCCCGCTGATTGCCGACCCGAAAACGGCGCGTCGGAGTCGCGTGCAGAAGGTGCGGGCCACCGGTACGCGTGAAGGCCAGAGGTGGCTGCGTAACGCGGCGCCGCCCAAAGACGACGTCCTCGAGTAACGCGCGCTTAGCTGCAGTTGACGCTGAGAGCGGCCTGGTTGCGCTGAATGTTGGCGGCGCGCTGGTTGTCATCCATATAGGAGAGCGAGCCGTCCGGCTGCGGCGTGCCGACGCGGCGGCCTTGCTGCATATAGGCGGTCTCGTTGCGAAGGCGCTGGCATTCCGCCTGTTTGCGCTGGGCCAGTTCGGCTTGCTTCGCTTCTTCCTGTTCCTTCTTGGCGCGATCCGCCAAGCGCTTGCGCAGCTCGTCGTCAGGGTTCGACGCGGCGACGCCAGAGGCGGGCTTGGCGGCAGGGTCTGCGGCCTTGACGCCCGAAGCCGGCGCGGGCAGCGCTTCATAGGCCGTCGCCGTGCGGGTGTTCGGGTTGCGGATGATGCGGTTGGCCGGCACCGACGGCGGCGGAGCGGCGTCGCTGTAGACCATGTGGCCCTTGTCGTCGCGCCATTGCCAGGCCCACTGCGCAAGCGCCGGCGGGCAGGCGAGGGCGATCAGAGTAGCGGTGGCGGGCAACAGGACGTGCAGTCGTTTCATGGAGTTCTCGTTCGATAGACTGCCGGTGGCGCGCTGGCCGACCCGACGACGGCCCCTCGGCGCGCACGGAGGCTCGGTGACGTGATCGCCACGCGTTGTTCTGGACGATGGCCTGGCTCGGCCCTCGACTCGCCCCCCGGCAAGGCGCCCAGTTTATGCAGACTTGTCTTCGGCGTGCAAGCGCACCGACCAACCGACGCCCACGATCAACAAGCCAATTGCCGCGATTTCCAGCGTGCGGGGCCAGCGGCCGTCGTACACAAAGCCGTATGCCAGCGCGAACAGCGTCTCGAACACGATCATCTGGCCCGACAGCGTGAGTGGTAGACGTCGGGAGGCGATGTTCCACAAGTTGTTGCCGATCAGCGACGCGCCCAGTGCCAAGGCGGCATTCACGGCCCAGAAGGTGGTCCATATGCGGCCACCGCCATGCGCCCATCCGGTTCCGGCGACGAGCAGCCCGATTGCCGCGAGTGCGGTCGACAGAATGCCCGTTGAGATGCCGTACAGCGCGGACCATTCGTTGCCGGAAAAGTGCGGATTGCGTTGCAGGTAGCGGGCGTTGTCGACGGCGTACCACGTCCAGCTGCACAGTGCGCCGGCCGCGCAGGCGATGCCGGCAATGCGCTGCCAGACGGGGCGGGCGTTGGCTGCCGTGGCTGCGGCCGCGTGGCCAAACAGATCAACGTTGATGCAGACAATGCCGGCAGCGACCACCAGTAGCGGCCAGATCAGCCGGGACAGCGGCACCGCGCCATGGTCGCGCCGGCCCAGCACGGTCACGGTGATCGGCAAGATGCCAATGATCAGCGAAGCGGGTGCGACGCCGGCCAATTGCACGGCAAAGGCGAGCAGGACGTAGTAAGCAAGGTTGCCGGCGCAAGATTGGCGTACCAGCGCAAAACAATCGGCGCGGGTGATCTTGCGGGCAATGCGGGGGAGGATGGGGGCAGCTGCAAGGGCTGCGATGGCACCGTAGGCAAGGTAGCGGCCCAGGGCCAGTTCCCATGGCGAGAACGCTGGCAGCGCGCGGGGCGCAATAAAGACCATGCCCCACATAGCCCCAGCCAGCAGGGCGCACAATACGCCGATTCCCATTCGAGCACTCAAGAAGCCAGTTCCGCGCGGCCGCTGGCGGCCACAGTTGCGTCAGGCGCTTTTGCTGCGTGCGCGAAGAAAAATTTATCGAGCATAGCACGGGTGTCTACAACCGTGGGGCGAATTCCCGTATAATCCGATTTTGCGCCTAGAGGAAATTGCTATGCGTCTTGTCCAGAAAGCACTCACATTCGATGACGTGCTGCTCGTCCCGGCCTATTCGGCCGTCCTGCCCCGCGATACGTCCCTTCGCACCAAGCTCACCCGTTCGATCGAACTTGCCATTCCGCTCGTGTCCGCCGCCATGGATACGGTCACGGAAGCGCGGCTCGCCATCGCCATGGCGCAGCAAGGTGGCATCGGTATCGTCCACAAGAACCTGAAGCCGGAAGAACAGGCGCGCGAAGTCGCCAAGGTCAAACGCTTTGAATCGGGCGTGCTGCGCGATCCGATCACCATCGGCCCGGACATGAAGGTCCGCGACGTGATGGCGCTGTCGGCACAGCACGGCATCTCGGGTTTCCCGGTGCTGGAAGGCAAGAAGGTGGTGGGCATCATCACCAACCGCGACCTGCGCTTTGAAGAAGAACTGGACGCCCCGGTGCGCGCCAAGATGACGCCGAGCGAGAAGCTCGTGACCGTCAAGGAAGGCGCTTCGCTGGAAGAGGCCAAGCGCCTAATGAACAAGCACCGCCTGGAGCGCGTGCTGGTGGTGGGCGAGGCTTTCGAGCTGCGCGGCCTGATCACCGTCAAGGATATCCAGAAGGCCACGGAATACCCGCTGGCCTCGAAGGACGAGCGCGGTTCGCTGCGCGTCGGTGCTGCCGTGGGCGTGGGCCCGGATAACGATCTGCGTATCGATCTGCTGGTCAAGGCTGGCGTGGACGTGATCGTGGTTGATACCGCGCACGGCCATAGCCAAGGCGTGCTCAGCCGCGTGCGCTGGATCAAGGACAACTACCCGCAAGTGCAGGTGATCGGCGGCAATATCGCCACCGGCGATGCGGCCAAGGCGCTGGTTGATCATGGCGCGGATGGCGTCAAGGTCGGTATCGGCCCGGGCTCGATCTGCACGACGCGGATCGTCGCTGGCGTGGGCGTGCCGCAAATCTTTGCGGTGTCGAATGTGGCTGAAGCGCTCAAGGGTACAGGCGTGCCGCTCATCGCTGACGGCGGTATCCGCTATTCGGGCGACGTGGCCAAGGCGCTGGCTGCCGGTGCGCACACCGTGATGATGGGCGGCATGTTCGCCGGCACGGATGAATCCCCGGGTGAGGTGTTCCTGTTCCAGGGCCGCTCGTACAAGAGCTACCGCGGCATGGGTTCGGTGGGCGCGATGAAGGATGGCGCTGCCGACCGTTACTTCCAGGAAGACAACACCGCCAACGTCGATAAGCTCGTGCCGGAAGGCATTGAAGGTCGCGTGCCCTACAAGGGCTCGGCATTGCCGATCGTGCATCAACTCACGGGCGGTGTTCGCTCGTCGATGGGCTACTGCGGCTGTGCATCGATTGCTGAGTGGCACGAGAAGGCCCAGTTTGTCGAGATCACCGCTGCTGGCATGAACGAATCGCACGTGCACGACGTGCAGATCACGAAGGAAGCGCCGAACTATCACCGCGACTGATCGCTTCGATCAACGCAGACAAGATAGAAGGCAAGCAGTACTGCCGCCGGGGCGCGCGGGCGCTCCGGCCGATTCAATTCGGTGGCCGGCGCACGGGCGGCCACCCGCAACTGGGGACACTGATGAAAGCGCTTTTGCGTCTCGTTCTGTTTCTGGATGCGGCTGTCGCACTGTGCGTCGGTCTCGTCCTGCTCGCTTCGCCGTTGACATCGATTTTCGGCGCGCTGCAACTGCCGCAACCGGAACCCGCCATGTATGGCCAACTGCTCGGCGTCATGCTGATCGGCGTGGCCTGGCTGCTCTGGTATGCCACTGTCAATGGGCAACTGACCAGCGCCGTGGCGCAGGTCATCGGCCATGTGAACCTGGCTGTGGCCGTGCTGGTGATTGTGTGGCTGCTGTTCTTCCACCTGCCGGTGGAAGGCGCGGGCCGCATCTGGCTGCCGACGTTTGCTGCGGTGCTGGCGCTGTTCTCGGCCGTGCAGATTCCCGCCTCGCGACGCGTGCGCACCCATGAGCGCGAGCGCGCGCAGAAGGCCAAGGACGAAGCCGTGGCTGCCCGCGAACGCGAACGCCTTGAGAAGGCGCAGCGCAAAGAACCCGGTTACATGCCGCCGCCCGGCTACGGCCCCGGCACTGAAGTCGACACGATTGCCGATTCCATTCCTCCACAACATGCACGACAAAGTCCTCATCCTTGATTTCGGCTCGCAGGTTACGCAGCTGATCGCGCGCCGTGTGCGCGAAGCCCACGTCTACTGCGAAATCCATCCGAACGACGTGTCCGACGCCTTCGTGCGCGAGTTCGCGCCCAAGGCCATCATCCTGTCCGGCAGCCACGCCAGCACCTACGAAGACCACCAACTGCGCGCGCCGCAAGCCGTGTGGGATCTGGGCGTGCCGGTGCTGGGCATCTGCTACGGCATGCAGACCATGGCCGTGCAACTGGGCGGCAAGGTGGAGTGGAGTGACCACCGCGAGTTCGGCTATGCCGAGGTGCGCGCCCATGGCCACACCCGCCTGCTGAAGGACATTCAGGATTTCGCCACGCCGGAAGGCCACGGCATGCTCAAGGTGTGGATGAGCCACGGCGACAAGGTTGCCGAGCTGCCGCCGGGCTTCAAGCTGCTGGCCTCCACGCCGAGCTGTCCGATTGCCGGCATGGCCGATGAGGCGCGCGGCTACTACGCCGTGCAGTTCCACCCGGAAGTCACGCACACGTTGCAGGGCCGCGCGATGCTCGAGCGCTTCGTGCTGGAGATCGCCGGTGCCAAGCCGGACTGGATCATGCGCGACCACATCGAGGAAGCTGTCAAGCGCATCCGCGAACAGGTGGGCGATGAAGAGGTGATCCTGGGTCTGTCGGGTGGTGTCGATTCGTCGGTGGCGGCTGCGCTGATCCACCGTGCAATCGGTGACCAACTCACCTGCGTGTTCGTCGACCACGGCCTGCTGCGCTTGGACGAAGGCAAGATGGTGATGGACATGTTTGCCGGCCGCCTGCACGCCAAGGTCGTGCACGTGGATGCGTCCGAACAGTTCCTCGGCCACCTGGCCGGCGTGACCGACCCGGAAGCCAAGCGCAAGATCATCGGCCGCGAATTTGTCGAGGTGTTCCAGGCTGAAGCCAAGAAGCTCTCCAACGCCAAGTGGCTGGCGCAGGGCACGATCTACCCGGACGTGGTGGAATCGGGCGGCACCAAGACGAAGAAGGCAACGACCATCAAGAGCCACCACAACGTGGGTGGCCTGCCGGAAACGCTGGGCCTGAAGCTGCTCGAGCCGTTGCGCGACCTGTTCAAGGATGAAGTGCGCGAGCTGGGTGTGGCACTCGGCTTGCCGCACGAGATGGTGTATCGCCATCCGTTCCCGGGCCCGGGCCTGGGTGTGCGGATTCTGGGCGAGGTCAAGCGTGAATACGCAGACCTGCTGCGTCGTGCCGATGCCATCTTCATCGAAGAACTGCGCGGCACCAAGGCCACGGCGCAAGATGCGACTGCCGGCCTGTGCACCGAAGCGGATGTCGGCAAGAGCTGGTACGACCTGACCAGCCAGGCGTTTGCCGTGTTCCTGCCGGTCAAGTCCGTGGGCGTGATGGGCGATGGCCGTACGTACGACTACGTGACGGCACTGCGCGCCGTGCAGACCACCGACTTCATGACGGCACACTGGGCGCATCTGCCGTATTCGCTGCTGGGCCGTGCATCGAACCGCATCATCAACGAAGTGCGCGGTTTGAACCGGGTCGTGTACGACGTGTCAGGCAAGCCGCCCGCAACGATTGAGTGGGAATAAGCGCCACGATCAGTCAATGAGGTAGGCCACCGGTCTAGTCCAGCATTCGGTGGCGCCTTAAATCGCTCGATACAGGGTTCTCAGTTCGTCCGCCGTCCAAACTCGAGTTTGGACACATTGGGACAAGAACGGCTTGGTGACTGCCAAGCCGTTTTGCATTTTCAGGGCCATGCGGGCCTGTCTGACGCCTTGAGCCTATAGCGCACCGGCTTCCGTCTGCTTCCAAGCATCAAGCGCTTGAACTTGCGTGAACCATCGCTGCAGGTTGGGTAGACCGGTGACGGGGAATTTGGCGTTGTGTTGGTCAGCCAGCGGTGCGGCTATCGCAAAATCGGCAAGGGAAAGGCCGGTGCCGGAAATCCACTCTCTATTGCTAAGGTGCGCATCAAGAACTGTTGCCGCCTCAATCACGAGCTGCTCCCCGCGAGCGACCTCAGTGGGGTCGGGCGAACCGATTCCAGCCAAAGACTTGATCGAGTTCTCCCAGTTAAGCATGGCGATGCCCGGCATGAAATGCTGCCCGCACCAAAAGAGCCAGCGATTAACATCGGCGCGGCCATGGGGTTCGACGGGATAAATGGTTTGGCCAGGGGCCATGTCTGCCAAGTACTGCATGATGGCGTAAGACTCCCAAAGAACAAATCCATCATGCTCGAGCACTGGAACCCGATGGTTCGGGTTAAGTTTCAGAAATTCAGGAGCGTTTTGCTCTCCCTTGAACAAATTGACCAGCACGAGATCGACTTTGATGTCGAGGTGATGCGCGGCCATCCGTACTCGGCGGCTGCAGGTGGATGCGGGATGGTAGTAAAGGCGCATGCTTTGCGTTCCTTGGTGAGTGATCAAGGTGCGCATTGTCTTGCTGCATGCTGACGGAAACTGGCAGTAGCGATGAGGCAATCCGTTCTTGGGGTTGCTGCCAAATGATGGCAGGATCTCGCCCAGATCACTGCACCCACAAAGCCACCCATGTCTCGCACCGAAAGACTATTTGATCTGATGCAGGCCCTGCGAAGCCATCGCTTCCCGGTGACGGGCAGCCATTTGGCCAAAGAGCTTGGGATCAGCATCCGTACGCTTTACAGAGACATCGCAACGCTTCAGGCCCAAGGCGCCAACATTGAAGGCGAGCCCGGGCTTGGTTACGTTTTGCGCCCTGGCTTTATGCTGCCGCCATTGATGTTTACCGAGGAGGAAATCGAGGCTCTTGTCTTGGGCTCTCGGTGGGTGTCCGAGCGTGCCGACCTCCAGTTGAGTCGAGCCGCAAAAGGCGCGTTATCGAAGATTGCTTTTGTTTTGCCCCAACACCTGCGGACCGCGCTGGATACCAATTCATTGATGGTCGGGAAAGGGGAGCACACCGAAACAGAGGCCATCGATCTGTCGCAAATTCGAAAGGCCATTCGCGTCGAACATAAGGTCCTCATCCAATATTTGGACCTGAATGGCTCCAGTTCAGAGCGAACGATCTGGCCCGTTGCATTGGGCTATTTTGATGACGCTCGGATGCTTGCCGGGTGGTGCGAACTCAGGCAAGAGTTCCGTCACTTTAGAACGGATCGCATCTCCGCTTTGACAGTCAAGCCGGAGCGCTACCCTCGTCGTAGGCAGGTTCTACTGAAAGAATGGCGCGAGGTGGACAGGCTGCAGCGACATCGGCAGTAGCACTTGTGTCAGCGCGCGATATCTTCCGCTTTCCGAGGCGCCAAAGATTGTTCAGAGAACGGTTACGCCGTCTTCCAGGTGTTTTCAGACACCATGTCTGCGAGCGGTTGCCGTTCGGCCCAGCCTTGTTGTTCCAGCATGGGCTTCTCATAAAAGCCGTCAACATGGCCCAGACACAGAACGGCCACCGGCCGCGCATCGTCCGGTAATTGCAGCAACGCCCCAAGTTGCTGCGGATCGAACAGCGACACCCAGCCCATGCCGATGCCCTCGGCGCGCGAAGCCAGCCACAGGTTCTGAATGGCGCAGGCGACCGAGGCGAGGTCCATCTCGGGCATGGTGCGGCGGCCGAAGATGTGGCGCTCGCGTCCATCCATCAGCGTGGCGACCAGCACTTCGCCGCAATCCAGAATGCCTTCCACTTTGAGGCGCATGAACTCGTCTTCACGCTCACCGAGTGCGTTAGCCGTGCGCCTGCGCTCGGCGTCGACCAGGGCGTGTATCTGCGTGCGCAGTGACGTGTCGGTGATGCGGATGAAGCGCCAGGGCTGCATGAAGCCGACGCTCGGCGCGAGGTGCGCGGCATGCAGCAAGCGTTGCAGCACGTCGGGCGCGATCGGATCGGGCCGGAAATGCCGCACATCGCGCCGCTCCCGGATGACGCGATAGACGGCATCGATTTCCCCCTGGCTGTAGCGATGTCGGCTCATAGCTTGAACAGCGCCGCGGTGGCTTTCGGGTTGGACGGGAAATAGCCGTGGAGGTAGCTGGCCACGATGCTGCCGTGGCGATAGACGGCTTCGCCTGCAGCCGTTCCACTGGCGCGGCGCGCGCGCGTGGCAGGCGAAAGCGTTGTCTCTAAGGTCGAATAGTGGAAGGCATGACCGCGCAATGTTTCGCCGCCCAGCTCGACGGATTGCAGGCCGAGCGCGGCAAGCCGGTTGTGCAGCGTTCCGTGACCAGGCAAGAGGCCGAGCATGGTGCCCGTGGTGCCGGTGCGATCGGTGAATGCATCGAGCAGGTAAAGCATGCCTCCGCATTCTGCGTACAGCGGCTTGCCGGCCGCGACGTGCGCGTGCAGCGAAGCCCGCGTGGCTCCGTTGGTGCTGAGCGTTTCGAGATGCAGCTCGGGGTAGCCGCCCGGTAGGTAAACCGCATCGGCGGCGGGCAGTGGTTCATCTGCCAGCGGCGAGAAGAACACGACTTCCGCCCCCAGCGCGGCAAGCAATTCCAGATTGGCCGGATAGAGAAACGAAAACGCCATGTCGCGCGCCACGCCGATCCGCACGCCCGCCAATAGCGGTGGCACGGGCGCCACGGGTGCAGGAGCAAACACCACTGGCGGCGGCAGTTCGACCAGTTGGGTTTCCGCAATGCGCGCAGCCGCCGCTGCAATGCGCGATTCGAGGTCGTCGATCTCCTGTGCCTGCACCAGGCCGAGATGGCGCTCGGGCAGCGTCATGGCGTCGTCGCGCATCACCGCGCCGACACAACGCAGCGATGGCGGCAGCATCTCAAGCAGCATCTCGGCATGGCGGGCGCTGGCCGCGCCATTGGCGACGACGCCGTGGAACGGCAAGTCGGGCCGGAACGTTGCCAAGCCATGGGCGACCGCCGCGAAGGTCTGCGCCATGCCGCTCACGTCAATCACCGGGACGACCGGCACGCCGAACGCCACGGCGAGGTCGGCACTCGATGGCGTGCCATCGAACAGCCCCATGCTGCCTTCGATCAGGATCAGGTCTGCGCTGGCGGCGGCATCGTATAGCCGCTGGCGGCAATCGGCCTCGCCGGTCATCCATAGGTCGAGCGAATACACCGGGTTGCCGGACGCACGTTCGAGGATGAACGGGTCCAAAAAATCCGGCCCCGTTTTGAACACGCGGACATTGCGCCCTTGATCGCGATGGTGGCGCGCAAGGCCAGCGGTGAGCGTGGTCTTGCCCTGATGCGATGCGGGTGCAGTCAGGAACAACGCGGGACAGGCGCGCGGGGTGTTCTGCGTGGACATGGCTTAGTACTCAACCCCTTGCTGCGCCTTGACGCCTTGTTCGCGGTAAGGGTGTTTGACGAGGCGCATCTCCGTGACGAGGTCGGCGGCCTCGATCAGCGCCTCTGGTGCGTGCCGGCCGGTCACCACCACGTGCATGGCAGGCGGGCGTTGCGCGAAGACGGCCAGTACTTCCTCGAGCGGCAGATAGTCGTACTTCAGCACGATGTTCAGTTCATCGAGGATCACCATGTCGTAGTCGTTTTCGTCACCTCGGCCGCTCAGGATCATGCGGCACGCTTCGTCCCAGCCTTTGCGGGCGGTGGCGACGTCGGCATCGCGGTCTTGAGTGTTCCACGTGTAACCATCGCCGGTGGTCAGGAAGTCGCAGTTCGGAAAACTGCCCAGCAGGTCGCGCTCGGCGGTGTGCAGCGCGCCCTTGATGAACTGCACCACCCCAAGGCGCATGCCGTGGCCAACCACGCGCAGGCCCATGCCGAAGGCGGCGCTGCTCTTGCCCTTGCCAGTGCCGGTGTTGACGATCAGCAAGCCCTTTTCAAGCGTGGCCGCGGCCTTCTTCTTTTCGAAGCCGGCTTTGCGGCGCTCGGTCATGCGCTGGTGTGCGGTCGGGTCGGTCTGCATGGTGTGTTCCTTCCGGTGTTCGTTTGCTGGTCGTCCACTTAGCGCCATGCGGTGCCTGTTAACGCGTTCAGCTTTTCCAGAACACGCGTGCGGCTTGGGTGATAGCCAATGAAGACGAGTTGTGCGTGCCGCGCCGGTGCGGCATCAGCTTCATGCCGCAGCTCGATCCGGCTGCGTACGCCTTGCACAAGCAAGCGGCCGTCGCCGCTGACCGGTGGTGCGAAGCCTTTGATGCGTAGCAGCGGTTCGCTGCGCGCGATGGTGGTGATGGCCTCGCGCAGCGTGTCGGCGTCTTGCGCTTGCGTACTGCGCAGCATGAACGACAACCAGCCCGGATCCTGCTCATGAAAATGCTTGTGTGTGCTCAACCCGTGGCTGTGGGCGCCAAGGCTGCCGTGGCTGTGGCCATCGAATAGGCGTTGGTTGGCCAGCGGGCGCATTTTCAAGCCCGGCATGGTCGCCACCGGCCCGTAGTGTTGATGCCCCGCACCAGCATCCGCCGGCTCGTGCAGACGCAGCCCCAGCGTCAAACGCGTATCCAGCTTCGCCTTGTACGCCAACTCAATAAAGCGGATGGACGGCGCAAGCGCGCGCACGCGGGCCTCGGCGTCGAGCATGGCGGGCTCGTCGAGCGCATCGATCTTGTTCAAGACCACGATGTCGGCGTTGGCCAGTTGCTGTTCGAACAGGTGGGCCACCGGTTGACCCAGTTCCGGCTGGCTCGCAGTACTGGCCTGACTGAATTCGCCCGCCAACAGCAACGGCGTGTCGACCACCGCCAGCGTGGCGTCGAGTACAAAGTAGGGCGCCAGCGCTTCGCCTTGCAGTTGCTCCATCACGGCAGTCGGCAACGCCAGGCCGGAGGTTTCGATCAGCACATGGTCGATCAGGCTGCGGCGCTCCCAGAGCGCTTGCATGGTCGGCAGGAAATCCGCGTCGTCGTCGTAGGCCACCAGGCCGTTGGACAGATCGTGGATTTCCACCTCGCCGGCTTTGTGGTCACCTTCGCGCAGGATCGCGCCGTCGATGGACACTTCGCCGAATTCATTGACCAGGATGGCGAGGCGACGCTGCTTGCAGTCGTGCAGCAGATTCGACAGCAACGTGGTCTTGCCGGCGCCGAGAAAGCCGGTGATGACGGTGACGGGAATGCGTGGCTGGCTCATGCGTGCAACTCCTGCAGCGTGTTCAGCACCGAGGCGAAATCGGAGGCCACGGCCGGATAGTCGAGGCTGGGCCGGTCGATGACGATGAGCGGAATGCCGAGCGCTTCGGCCGCAGCCGCTTTGGCTTGATAGCCGCCAGCGTCGCCGGAATCCTTGGTGACCACGCAGTCGATCGCCCAGTCGCGCCACAGCGTTTCGTTGGCGGCCTGGGAGAAGGGGCCCTGCATGGCGACGATATGCGCGCGTGGGATGCCGGCGTCGATGGCGCGCTGCAGGTGCTGTGGGTCTGGCGCCACGCGTACGAACCATTGATGTTCCGACGCGCCAGGCGCCTGCACGAAGTGCGCAAGGTCTTTAGAGCCCGTGGCCAGGAAGATGCGCTTTCCGTGCTGCATGGCCAGCTGCGTCGCGTCTTCGATCGACGCCGCGCGAACCGCGCCTTGTACGGCGGCGGTGCGTGGACGCTCATAGCGCAGGTAGGGCAGATCGAGTTCGCGGGAGAGTGCGATCAACTGCCGCGACATCTCTACGGCATAAGGGTGGGTTGCATCGACAATCGCGCGGGCGCGGGTGTCTCGCAGCAGTTCGCGCCGGCGCTCAATGCCGAGGCGGCCGGCGAGGGGCGTGGCGCCAGGGCAGGTTTGTGCCGCGAGCTCAGCGCCGTATTCGCTGACAGTGGACACAACAGCTTGATGTCCCGCCGCCACGATCTCCCGCGCCAGGGCATTGCCATCGCTAGTGCCGGAGAACACCCAGGTCGCGCCGTGGGGCAGGTGGTTGGCGGTGATGGTGTCCGGTGCGTCGTCCCAGTTGCCATAACCGCGTGGCGTGTAGATCCAGCCGCGTTTGCGCTTGGTGAAGCGGTTGCCGATCACGAGCGTGGTCAGCATGTCGAAACGCCGCGTGCGTAATTCGGCCAGCGTGATGATCTCGACAGTCTGGTCTTCCCGATAAGCATTGCGCACGATGCCGCACAGGGTCTCGGCGCGCTTGTGCTCGAGCATGATGTCGAGGACGCGGTAGACGCCTTCCTGACGCTGCTTGCTCTGCACGTTGTAGAACACGGCGGCGAGATCCGCCTGGGCGATATGGCGCGCGCGCGTTTCGATCCACGCCCAAGGGCAGAGCAGGTCAGACAGGCTCAGCGTGGCGAAGTCATGCGACAGCGGCGAGCCCAGCAACGATGCACACGCGTTGGCCGAGGTGATACCGGGAATCAGTTGTACGTCGTAGCGGTCGTCCTCGGCCATGTCTTCGAAGGCCAGCGCCGCCATGGCGTAGATGCCGATGTCGCCGCTGGAGATCAGCGCCACGGTCTTGCCTGCACGTGCTTGTGCAATAGCCAGTTGGGCGCGATCGCGCTCCTGGGTCAGCGGCAGCGTGTGGATGGTCTTGCCCGCGATCCAGGGCTGAATCCAGGTGAGATACAGCTCGTAGGCGACGATCACATCGCTGGCCTGCAGAGCAGCTTCCACCATCGGCGGAATCAACTCGCGTGTGCCTGGGCCGACGGAGACTAAATAGAGTTTGCCGGTCATGGTGGGGTCAGTCTTGTTCAATGTGGTGCGGATGGTCTTCAACGATGGCGACAGTCACGCCGTCCAGTGCGGTCTTCGGCACGATCAGTCGCCCTCGCGGGCTGGCGATGAGTGCGCACGGCTCGCACACGCCGTCCACGCCGATCTGCTGCTGCACCCAGTCGGATGGCTGGCCGACCCAGGCGCGCGTGGCGACATCGGCCTGTGCAATCACGCGCAACGGCAACTGGTGATGCGCGCAGAACGCCAGCAGCCCGACCTCGTCGGCCTTCAGGTCGATCGTGGCGACTTCCCGCACTTCGGTCAGGCTGCGTCCCCCCAATGCATGCACGACCGCTTGCTCGATGGCCTCGGCAGATTTGCCGCGCCGGCAGCCGATGCCGAGTGTGAGGGGTTTGAGCGCTTCGGTTGCCGTGGTGACGGCGGGGGTTGCGCCCGTGAGCCTGGCGACCGCGTAGGCGAGTGCATTGGCGCCGCCTTCGTGACCGCTCAGTAGGGGGATGGCGAAACGCGCGCCTTCGTCGAGAACCACCACGGCGGGGTCTTCGTATTTGCTTTGCGGCAGGCCGTCGAGGTAGCGCACGGCGATGCCGCTCGCGCTCACCATGACCCACTGCCGGTGCAGGCGGAAGTGCCGGCGAAAGTGCTCGCGTGGGCTTTCATCGGCGTGTAGCCAGGGCTGGTACAGGTCGGCATCCAGCCCGGCGGCGAGTCGGCGGCCAAGCGGGAGGGCATCGCTGCGCGTTAGCCAGATGGCGACCGGTCTCATGCCGGTTCTCCTGTCGACGCGCCTGCCGTGCGCGGCTTGCGTGGGCGCCGCGTTTTGCGGTCCGTCCCATCGCGGAAGATATGCGTGAAGCCGGCGGCGTAGAGACTGGACTCCACGCCGTCCTCATGCGCCAGTGCGCGGCCGACCAGCAGCAGCGTGGTGAGCAGCCAATCCTTGTTCTGCACCTCGCTCATCAGCGTGCCCAGCGTGCTGCGGTGGATGGCCTGATCGGGCCAGCTTGCTCGGCGCACCAGTGCCGCTGGGGTGTCCGCCGGGTAGTGCACCAGCAAGTCCGCCACGGTCTGCTTGAGGCGCTGGCCGGAGAGGAAGATGCACATCGTCGCCTGATGTTCGGCAAAGCGGAGGACGGATTCCAGCTCCGGCACGGCCGATGCGCGGCCCGACACCCGCGTCAGGATGACGGACTGCGAGACCATCGGCCGCGTCAGTTCGCTGCCAAGCGCGGCTGCTGCTGCGGTAAACGACGACACGCCGGGGACGATCTCGTATTCGATGCCGAGCTTCTCCAGCCGGCGCATCTGCTCTGCGGTGGCACCGTAGATGGACGGGTCACCCGAATGCAGCCGTGCCACATCCTTGTCTTCGAGTTGCGCACGGCGGTAGAGCGCCTCCTGCGCATCGAGCGACAACTCGGCCGTGTCGAACTTCTCGGCGTCCGGCTGGCAGTGTTGCAGCATCTCGGTCGGCACCAGCGAGCCGGCATACAGCACCATCGGCACGCTCCCCAGGATGCGGCTGCCACGCAGCGTGATGAGGTCGGCGGCGCCGGGGCCGGCACCAATGAAAAACACTTTCATGCGTGACGTTTCTCTCTGGCGGTACGGCGGATCAGCATGGTGGCGAGGTAGCCGCTGGCATCGGCGTTCAATTGCGATACATCGTCGCAAAGCACCTCGCCCGACAGGCCAATGCGGCGTGCGAATGCACAGTGCTCGGCAATGCCCAGCGCGTTCAGCAACTGCAAGACGGCCGGCAGGCGTGCGCCGATCTTCATCAACACGACGATGTCATGGCTTTCGATGTCGGCGCGCAGTTCGGCCATGTCGTCGGGGCAGGGCAGGATCAGGATGCGCTCCTTGCCCTCGCCCAGCGGCCATGACAGCGCCGCTGCGGTGGCGGCAAAGCTGGTGACGCCCGGATACGTGGTGTGGCGCAAGCCGGGCACCTTGTCGCGCAGGGCGGCCAGCAGGTAGCCGTAGGTGGAATACGTCATCGAATCGCCGATGGTCAGGTAGGCGACGTTGTGCCCCTGACGCAGTTCGGCCGCGATGGTTTCCGCCAGCGCACCGTAGTGCTCCGACAGGACGGTGCGGTCCGGGTCCATCTGGAATTCGACTTCGCGGAATTTGGCTTCCGCAATCGGCAGACCGGCCAAGCACTGGCGTGCGACCGACGTTTCACTGCCACGCGCACGCGGCAGGTAGATGCGGTCGGCATTCTGCAAGGCCGCCAGTGCTGCAACCGGAATCAGCCCCGCGGGCCCCGGCCCGACGCCCACGCCAACGAATTGGCCAAGCGTGCTCATGCTGCGGCTCCCAGCGGGGTGCCATCCATGGCGAACAGACGCACCGCCACGCGGTCGACGCTCGGCACTTTGGGCTGCATCAGCGCGGCCAGCCGTTGTTCGACGTGGGTCCAGAACGCTTGCGCGGCGGGTTCATTGCGCATGATTTCTACGATGTTTTCCACGGTATTGGCGTGTTCTATGGATTGGGTGAGTGCGCTGGCAAAGCCGAGTTCGACCGCCACGGCCGCCACGGAATGCATGGCCATGCCGCTCTTGCTGGAATGCGTGTCCCACACGCCGTCCAGCAGCTTTGCGAGCTTGCCGGGGTGCCCGAGCACCCAGAGCGTTTTCAGGCGCGTTTGCGACTCGTCCAGCGCTTGCTGGGCATAGTCGAGCGACGCGCCGACGAAGTTGGCGATCTGCACCACCTCTTTCTTCTGCAAGGCCAGCGTGTCAGCGGCAAAGCTGCGCCCGATCTTGCCGGGGGTGAAGGCGATGGCGTCCGGCTGGTCGCCCAGCGCGACGCGGATATATACCTCGATCGACGCCATCCATGCCGCCAGCGACATCGGCTCGACAATGCCGCTGGTGCCCAGGATGGAGATGCCGCCGACGATGCCGAGCATCGGGTTGAAGGTGCGCTTGGCAATCTTCTCGCCGTCGACGCAGCCGATGGCAAGGTCGAAGCCGGGGTTGGCTGCGCCGTTCAGGACTTCGTCCACGGCCATTTGCATCATCTGCCGCGGTACGGGGTTGATGGCCGCTTCGCCCGGTGGCACGCGCAGGCCGGGCTGCGTGACCATGCCGACGCCCTCGGCGGCGAGAAAGCGCACCTTGCTTTGATGGTTGATTGCAACCTTGGCGAAGATCGTCGCGCCATCGGTATTGTCGGGGTCGTCTCCAGCATATTTCTTCACGTCGGCACGTACCGAGCCGTCTGCCAGGCGTTCCACGTGCTCGACCGGCACGACCAGGTAGTAGTCCGGGTCGGGCAGGCTGACTTCGACTTCGTCCACCACCTCGCCGCGCAACAGTAGAAGCAGCGCGGCCTTGACGGCGGCCGTTGCGCAACTGCCGGTCGTGCGACCACGGCGCAGGCCATTCGGGGCCAGCGCTGCGAGATCGAAGGGGCGGCGTTGCGTGTTGTCGGTCACGGCATGGGGTTCTGATTCTGGCGGTAGACTTGGTCAATCGCCGCGATCATCAGCGCGTTGATGGCCGATGCGGCCCAGGGTGAGCCGCCGCGCGTGCCACGGTTGGTGATGCGCGGCACCTGCAGCAGTCGGCGCAATTCGTCCTTGCATTCCCGCGTGCCGACAAAACCCACCGGCAGGCCGACGACGAGTTGCGGGCGCCAGCCCTGCTCGCGCACCAGCCGCACCAGTTCCATGATGGCCGTGGGTGCATCGCCGATGGCCACGACGACGTCGTTGCCGAACTTCTGCCATGCGCGCCGGATGCCAGCAGCGGAGCGTGTGATGCCATGCGCCTCGGCCAGCAGGCGTGTTTCCTCATCGTGCACGCCGCACCACGTCTGCATGCCGAGTTGATCGAGCACCGCGCGCTTGAGCCCCGTCTGCACCATCGTCACGTCCGCGACGATGCGGCGGCAGCGCAGCAGCGCGCGGATGCCCGTCGTGACCGCGCCGGGAGAGAAATACAAATCATCGACGATGTCGAAATCGCCGCTGGTGTGGACCAGGCGCTTGAGCACGATCTGGTGATCGTCGGGCACGCCGGACCAGTCTCGCCCCTCGTCGATGATGCGCATGCTCTCGGCTTCGATCGGGTGCGGTACGTACGGTGGCCACGCTGCAGCGGGTGTGGGGGCTTCCGCCGCTGGGTCTCGCCCGAGCAGTCCGCGCACCAGACCATGGTGCGCCTGCTGCGGCGTGCCAACCTGTTCTTCAAAGCCGACGATCTGCACGCGGTATTTGCACAGCGCGCAGTTCATCGTGGCGCGGCCTTCGATGCCTTCTGCAGCGCGCTCCAGAAAGACATCGGCCACGTGCGGGTGCGCGCCAAGATAGCCGGCCTTGAGCACTTCCAGTTCCGGATGGCGTGCAGCAAGATCATCGGCCGCAGCGTAGATGCGCTTGACCAGCACGCCATCAAACAGAAAGTAGGGCAGCACGACGACGCGCTTGTGCCCGAGCAAGGCTGCTGCCCGGAGGCCATCGGCCACCAGCGGCCGTGCGGTGCCGGAATAGCAGACGAACGACGTACCGAAGCCGAGCCCTTCCTCCAACATGCGCGCAACCTTGGAGATCTCCGAATTCGCATCGGGGTCCGAGGTGCCGCGCCCGACGACCACCAGGCAGGTGTCGGCGCGCGCCACGGTATTCGCCGACAGCGCTTCTGCCTGGATGATGCGTTCTCGGCAGAGCTGCAACAGCTTCGGGTGCAAGTCCATCGCCGCCCCGAAATGGAAGTCGACGCCCGGGTGCGCCTGCTGCAGCGCGAGCAGCTCGCTGGGCATGTCGTTCTTCGCATGCGTGGCGGCCAGCAGCACGCCGGGCACCATCACCACGCGCTGCGCGCCTCCCGCGATGACAGCGTTGACGGCTTCGTCGATGGTCGGCGTGGCGAATTCCAGAAATCCATGCGTGACGGTTCGGCCGCCAGCGCGCTCGCGTAACAAGTCGACCAGCGCATTGAATTCGCCGATGCCGTCCGGGTCCCGGCTGCCGTGTCCGGCCAGGACGATGGCGTAGTCGTCGCGCGCGCTCACGATGCCTCCGGCGGTGGCTCGATCTGGCTCGCCATGGGTTGCAGGGTGCGGATCAACATGATGCTCATATCGGAGAAACGCTGATGCGCGCAATCAGCCAACGTGCCGCGCCATTGCGCTTCGCTTTGCGTGAGGTGCTCCCACACCTCCACCGGCTGCTGCGCGGGGATGCTATTTTCCAGCAGGTACGCGGCGATGTGCCAGGGCATGAACGAGCGCGCCTCGTCCCACGGGCAGGGGATGACGATGGCGTTGCGCTGGTCTTCGAGCACATGCACCAGGTGGCGCTTGAACGGCGTCAGATCCCCCCGGCGGTGGAAGGTGATGAAGGTGGTTTCGTCAAAACACACCTTGGCGCGCGACGCCAGAATCTGCGCCGACGATATCCCCGGAATGGTGTCGACCGGATGACCACACGCGCGCTCAACGCGCTCCAGATACTGGAAGCCGCTGAAGTGGATGTCGCCCATGAACACGACCACGCAGTTCTTTCCGGCGTGGTGCAGTTGCGCCACCTTGTCGAGCTGGGCGACCTGGTCGCGGTAGCCCATCAGCACGACCTCGGCCGTGTCGGGAATCAGCGGCTGCACGACGTTGACGACGGCATTGAAGCCGGCGACGACGTCGGCGTTGCGGATCAGCTCGGCGGAGCGTTGCGGCAGGTAGCCGATATCGCCGGGGCCGGCTCCGATGCAGACAATCATGTTCGTTCCTTGTGTGTGCTGGGCGTGTGGCTATCGTGGCAGCCTTTCGCGGATGGTCAGGCGCAGTTGTTCGCCGCTCAGTTGGTCCAGCGGCAGGTAGTCCGCGTGTAGCGCCTGCGCGAGTTCGTGGGCGCGGCCCAGGCGCACGAAATCCTGCTCCGTATCGAGCACCAGTGCCGGCGTGCCGCGTGCGGCCAGCGCCTGTGCAGCATCCAGTGACTCCTTCCACGGATCGGCGCCTTCATTGAGCGCGATATTGGCGCGTCCGTCGCTCAGCACGACGAGCAGCGGCGTCGCGCCATCACGCTGTGCCAGCGTGGAGGCAGCCAGCTGCAACGCGTGCGCGAGCGGCGTTCGTCCGCCGGTCGGCAGTTCGCGCAAGGCCAGTTCAGCCTGTTCGACCTGACGCGTGGGCGGCAGCACCAGCTCGGCACGCTCGCCCCGAAAACAGATCACGGCGACGTGGTCGCGGCGCTGGTAGGCGTCTTGCAACAGGCCGAGCACGCAAGACTTGACGACTTCCATGCGCCGGCGCGCCGCCATCGAGCCGGAGGCATCCACCACGAGCAGGATCAGGTTGGACTGCTGACCCACACGCACCTTGTCGTGCAGGTCTGCGCGGGTCACCGCAAAGTCGCTCGGGTTGCGCATCAGTGCGTGGCGCAGCGTGGCATCCGCCGCAAGCTGGCTGGGCGCCTCACTTGGCACGGCGCGGATGGCCTGGCCGCGGCTGACACCCGTGATGCTGCTGCGACGGCCACTGGCCTCGTGTGCTTGCAATGCCACCACGTTGATGCGGCCGATCTCGGCGGCCGAAGTCGCCGCAAACACTTGCTCGGCTGCGCCATCGGCGTTGTCCTCCGCAGGCTCTGGCGCGGCGGTTTCGTGGTCGTGCCCGGCACCCGTGTCATCAGCGGGAGGGGGCGGTTGGGTGCGTTGCTGCTGTTGCTGAGTCAGCGCATCCAGGCGGTCATGATCGAGACCGCTTTGCTCGAACGGCTTGCGTCGGCGGCGATGCGGCAGCGCCAGCGCAGCGGCGTCGCGCACATCTTCGGCGCTGACGACGTCGCGGCCATCCAGCGCGGCAAGCGCACGTGCCGCCTTGTGCATCACGATATCCGCGCGCAGGCTGGCGACCTCGAATTCGCAGCAGAGCTGGCTGATGAAATCGAACAGCGAGTCAGGGAACTGCACCGCAGCGATCTGTTGTTGCGCAGTGCGGATCGTGGCCCGCAGGGCATCGGTTTCCACTTGCCAGTCGGCGATGAACGCGGCGGGGTCAGCCTCGAACGCCAAGCGGCGGCGCACCACCTCAGCACGCACGGCGGGGTCGCGCGGCGCACTCACCTCAACCATCAGGCCAAAGCGATCCAGCAATTGCGGGCGCAGGTCGCCTTCCTCCAGGTTCATCGTGCCGAGCAGCGTGATGCGCGCGGGGTGGCTGATGGCCAGACCTTCGCGTTCCACCGTGTTGCGGCCCATGGCCGACACGTCGAGCAGCATGTCGACCAAGTGGTCGGCCAGCAGGTTGACCTCATCCACATACAGCAGCCCACGATGCGCGGCGGCCAGCAAGCCGGGCTGGAAGGCCTTCCTGCCGTCTTTCAGGGCACGCTCAAAGTCGAGGCTGCCCAGCACGCGGTCTTCCGTTGCGCCGAGCGGCAGGTTGACGAAGGGCACGGGCGCGCTGGCCACGTCGCGCGCATTGTCCTGGCAGGCACTGCATTCCGCCAATGGCGCATCCGGCTCGCAATTGAACGTGCAACCCGCCACTCGGGTAATCGGCGGCAGGACATCGGCCAAGCCGCGCGCGGCGGTGCTTTTGGCGGTGCCCTTGTCGCCCCGGATCAGCACACCGCCCAGTGTCGGGTCGATGGCGCACAGCAGGAGCGCGCGCTTGAGCTGCGCTTGCCCGACGATGGCGGTGAACGGGTAGTGGTGTCTCATGGTTGGCGGGCTTTGGCGTGGGCGTTTGCGTGGCCCTCGCCGCGCGCTTCCAGCAGGGCTTCACTGCGCAGATGCAGCGCCCGCAGTGAAGCGAGGGTTTCCGGTTTCGGTTCAGCCCACAACTGACGCTGCGCAGCCTCCAGAAGCCGGTCCGTAATGGCGTTAAGCGCCCAGGGATTGCTCTGCGCAAAGAACTGCTGCATCTCGGGTGCGAAGGCGTAGGTCTCGGCCACCTGTTCATAGACCCAGTCGTCCACCACATGCGCGGTGGCGTCGTAGCCGAACAGGTAGTCGACCGTGGCCGCCAGCTCCAGGCCGCCTTTGTAGCCGTGTTTCGTGATGCCGGCGATCCACTTGGGGTTGGCCACCCGCGAACGGAAGACGCGCAGCACTTCTTCTTTCAGCCCGCGCACGGCGGGGTTGTCGGGTTGGTGGCTATCACCGAAATAGTGGTGCGGTTGGCGGCCCGTCAGGCTACGGATGGTGGCGATCATGCCGCCGTGGTATTGCAGATAGTCGTCGCTGTCGAAGATGTCGTGCTCGCGGTTGTCCTGGTTGTGCAGGGCCACCTCGACGCCAGACAGGCGATGCCGGAAATCGGCACGCGCATCGGTGCCGTCATCAGCGCGGCCATAGGCGTAGCCACCCCAGTTGATGTAGGCCGTGGCGAAATCGGCGTCGTCCTGCCAGTTCTGTTCCTGGATCAGCGGCAGGATGCCCGCGCCGTAGGTGCCCGGTTTGGAGCCGAAGATGCGATAGAGCGCGCGCTGCTCGACAGCCTTGCCCTGCACTTGGCAGAACAGCTCGTGCTTGAGGTCGGCCAGGTAGTGCTTGCGCAGGAAGTTCTGCTCTGGGGGCTCGTCCAGCCGGGCCACCATGTGCACCGCTTCGTCCACGAGGTGGATCAGATGCGGGAACGCATCGCGGAAGAAGCCGCTGATGCGCACCGTCACGTCAATGCGCGGTCGGCCCAGTTCAGACAGAGGAATCGGCTCGACACCGATGACGCGGCGGCTTTCCGCCTGCCAGCGGGGCCGCACACCGAGCAGAGCCAGAATCTGCGCGATGTCATCGCCGTGGGTGCGCATGGCGCTCGTGCCCCATACGCTGATGCTGACCGACTCGGGCAGCCGGCCTGTCTCGTTACGATGGCGGGCCAGCACCTCATTGGCCAGCTCGGTGCCGATTTGCCATGCGGCTTGCGACGGCAAGCTGCGTGGGTCGACGGAATAGAAGTTGCGGCCGGTGGGCAGCACGTGTGCCATGCCGCGTGTGGGCGCGCCGCTGGGGCCCGCCGGCACGTAGCCTCCGGCGAGGCCCCTGAGCAGGTTGTCGATCTCTTCCGAGGTGCGCGCGAGATTGGGTGCCAACTCGTCGCAGACGTAGGTGAGCGTCTGCCGGATGGCGTCGGTGCCTACCACCCCAGGTAGTACGTCGGCCAGCGCTGCGTGGATCGTATTGGCGTCGAAGCCGCTCGCAGCCAGCCGGCCCACCAACTGCCGCCCAAGGGCCGTGATGGCATCGAATGCATCAGCGCGGGTGACGAGTGCTCGCCCAGCGATCTGCGCAAGTGCAGGGGAGACACCGTCCAGCCGGTGGCCCTTGTCGTCCTGCAATGCCGTCCAGTCGGTATCGAGCGCGGCAGCTACGCTGGCCGGCAGCCCCGGTACCGAAAGATTGGGCAAGCGCACCAGTGCGCAGACCATGTCCACCAGCGCCTCGCCGGCGGGAACCTTGCCCAGCACGTGCAGGCCGTCACGGATCTGCGCTGCACCCAGTTCGCACAAGTAGCCGTCGATGTCTTCGATCAAGTGGGCGACGTCCACACCTTCCATCTTGGCCAGCGTTTGTGGCACGCCGTCTTGGTTCAGCGTGGCGTCCCAGTCGTGGCCGTGGTGGTGGTCGTCATCGTGATCATGATCATGGCTGTGATGATGGCCGTCGTGGTCATGATGATGGTGGTGATGACCGTGGCTGCCATGGGCGTGATGCTTCTTGCCGGCGGGGGCCAGACCGTACTTCGCTGTGCCAGTCTTTTTCCTGGCAGGCGCGATCGCTGTCTTGGCCGGCAGCGGGCGATATTTGCCGGCCTGTGCGGGATGGTCATGGTGGCCATGCGCGTGCTCATGTTTGTGGTCATGCTCGTGCGCGTGGTCGTGCTCATGGGCGTGCTCATGGGCGTGATTCCGCATCGCCGCCAGATCGGTATCGAGCCGAGCTTCCTTGATGAGGTTCCAGATCTGCTGCTGTAACAACGGCAGCTTGGCCGGGTCGAGCATTTCGACCTGGTAGTACTCATCGACCAGTTGCGTCAGCTGCGCCAGCGGACCGTACATGTCTGCGGTCGTCATCGGCGGGGTGAGGTGGTCGATGATCACCGAATGCGCGCGGCGCTTGGCCTGTGACCCCTCGCCCGGGTCGTTCAGGATGAACGGATAGAGCATGGGCATGTCACCCAGCAGCGCATCCGGAAAGCAGTCTTGCGACATGCCGACGCCCTTCCCGGGCAGCCACTCCAGCGTGCCGTGCTTGCCCACGTGGACGATGGCGTCTGCCTGCCACGCGTCGCGCAGCCAGCAATACAGGGCGTAGTAGTGGTGCGTGGGCGGCAGGTCTGGCGTGTGATAGATCGCATCGGGATCCATGCCGTAGCCGCGCGGCGGCTGCAGCGCCACGAAGGCGTTGCCGTATTCCATGCCCGCAAACACGAGCTTGCCTTCGTGAACGTAGGCGCTGCCAGGAGCCTCGCCCCAGCGATCGCGCATCCGCTGCTGCAGCGTCGGCGGCAATTGGTCGAACCACGCTGCGTAGCGCGCCGCCGGCACCGTCGCAACCGCATGCCGAAGCTGATCCGCACTCAGGTAGGCCTCGTCATAGGCACCTCGATCGATGAGGTCGTGGATGAGTGCGTCGCTGGATTCGGGCAGGCCGTCGATCCGATAGCCGTGCGCGCGCATGGCATGCAGCAGCGCAAACAGCGAGGCCGGTGCATCCAGCCCCACCGCATTGCCGATCTGCGAGGCTTTGCTGCTGCTGTTGGTGAAGATGAAGGCGACGCGCTTGTCTTCCGGCCGTGTGCGGCGCAGGGCAACCTGACGTGCCGCAATGCCGGCCAGCCGGCGCATCCGGTCGGCCAGCGGCGCGTAATGGGTCTCGCCGCGTGCGTCGCTCTGCGTGTCTTTGAACGAGACCGGCACGCCGATGATGCGCCCGTCGAATTCGGGCAGCGCAATGTTCATCGCCGTATCGAGCGGATTGAGGCCGCGCTCGGACGCTTCCCACTGGGCCTGCGTCATGCTGCTGGTGATGGCCTGAATGACCGGCACATCAAGGTGCCCAAGCGCCGTGACCGACCAGCCAGGCTGCGTTGGGCCGTCCGCGCTCACGTCACCCATGGCGAACGACGTGGTGTTGATCAGCGCGTCGATTTGACAGTCTGCTTCGGCCGTAAACAGCCCCAGCGCGGCGGGCAAGCCGGCTGTGTTCAGCTCGCGCAGCGATGCGGTGTAGACGGGCAGCGCGTTGATGCGACGTTCGGCCAGCATGTCGACCAGCATGTCGATAAAACGCGTGTTGCCGCTGAGCCAGTGGGCCCGGTAGAACGTAATGCCGACCGTGGGCCACTGTGGGTTGCGGATCGTAGTCCAGTCCCGCAGCGTGGCTTGGAGGGGCAGCTCGGGGTGGTAGATGCCGTGCTCGGGCAGCGCAGCCGGCGGCAGGTAGCCGAAGCCGGTCATCAACAGGCGGTCGGACAGGCAGCGCAGCAGCTGGGCCATGTTGCCAACGCCGCCCGCCTGCAGGTAGGCCATCCCCTCGTGCTGCAAGGCCGGCGGAACGCTGCACAGCGCCGCTAGCTCCGGGTCGGGCTCGCCCGTGCCGCTGACGACAATCAAGGCTTGGCGGCGCGTCGATGCCGCCTTGCGCAGCGCGTCGAAGCCCGGCACATCATTCGCGCGGCCGAGCAATCGCACCACAATGACGCGGGCTTCCAGCAGGGTGGTGGCAAGCAGGGCGTCCATGCGCTCGGCGGTGTCGACGGATTGCAGGTTCACCGCATCGACGTCCACAAAATCGCCGGGCAGCAAGGCGCGCGCACGCGCCAGCGCGGTCAGGTCGGTGCCGGCATGGCTGAGCAAGACGATGCGGGGGGAAGTGCGCGCCGTCATACAGTCGGCTCCGGTTCAACGTCGCCAACACCCAGGCGGTGAAAGATCAGTGGCTCGACCGGGCAGTCGCCCACAAGGTGCTCGCTGACAATGCGCTGGATGCCAGCCGCGTCGACATTGCGATACCAGACGCCATCCGGATACACCGCCAGGATGGGTCCCTGTTTGCAGACGGCGAAGCAATGGGTGCGAGTGCGCTTGACCCGCAGGCCGTCGCACGCATCGATGGCTTGGCCCAGCACCTTGAACATGGCTTCCGCGCTGCTTTCGTTGTCAGCGACGTTGTCTGTGCAGCGCGGGCCGGTACACATCAAGACATGCCGATCGTGCGTTCTCATGGCGCGTCACCCTTCATCAGCGCGGGTGAGGGCAGCCGATCGTAGCCCTTCCATTTGTAGATGCCGGCCGAGAGCGCCCAACTGAGGATGAAGAGACCGATGGCGAGATAGCCGAACTCCGCCAGCCGCTCGTTGAGCAAGGCAACCCATGCCCACGGCCCCTCGCTCAGGCCCAGGCGGTTGGCCAGCAGGCCGAGTGCCTCGATGGAGCCGATCACGAAAGCCATCAGCACCGAGGTCAGCGTGATCGTGATGTTGTACCAAAGCTTGCGTATCGGGTTGACGAACGCCCAGCCGTAGGCGCCCACCATCAGGATGCTGTCCAGCGTGTCGATCAACGCCATGCCAGCGGTGAACAACACGGGGAACACCATGACCGACAGGAACGGCACCCCCTTGGGCGTCTGCGCTGCTGAGATCGAGAACAGGCCGATCTCGGTGGCGGTGTCGAACCCGAGGCCGAACAGGAAACCCAGCGGAAACATATGCCAGCTCTTGGTGACCAGCTTGAACATTGGGCGGAACAGCCGCGCCAGCAGGCCATTGCCGGAGGTCAGCATGTCGATGTCTTCATTGCGAATCGGTTCGCCTCTTCTGAAGCGAACAAATTGCTTCCACACCGAGCGAAGGATGACGAGGTTCGTGAGCGCAATGATCAGCAGGAAGAGCGCGGAGATGGCCGTCGAGATACCGCCACCGGTTTCCCTGAAGGCGCCCAGGCGCGCACCCATGGCCGCACTCGCGGTCACGACGATGAGCACTGCCAGCATGATCAACGTGGAATGACCGATGGAGAAGAAGAAACCCACCGCAAACGGGCGTTGGCCCTGCTGTACTAGCTTGCGGACGACGTTGTCGATGGCGGCGATGTGGTCGGCATCGACGGCATGCCGCAATCCGAATACGTAGGCCAGCAACGCGGTGCCGAGCAGCGCGGGCTGTCCGGCAAACGCGGTCAGCGCCCATGCCCAGGCAAGCAGATTGAAGACAATCAGGACCACCAGCAGACTGGCTGGCGTACGAGAAGGTGATGCGAAACGGCGCAGGAGCGGCGATGCCATGAAAGGCCTCTTTGCAAGATCATCGCCGCGAGATCGGACCACAAGAGCAAAGCGGCCGAGCCGTTTTGCGTATCCCCCAGTACACCCCGCCCAGGTTCATCCCACGTCGACAAGAGATGATGGCCGGTCTCCTGGCTTGTGCATCATCGCCTCACATCGCCTTCCCGGAAGCATCCAGTGGCCTGCGTGATGTGGACTCGTCACATACAGTTGCGGGGGCAGCCGCGGCGTTGCACCGCATTCCCGTTTCACCCTGAAAGGGCACCATCATTCGTCGCCGGATCATACGCGATGAGGGGGGGGCTGTGAACCTGGGCCTTGGCCTCGGGCCCCGGGGCCGCGGCGGGACGTTAGCGAGCGAGAAAGCGGGCGAGCCGGTCGACGCCATCGAGCAGCTTGGCGTCCGAGCTGATGGCGTGGCACCAGCGCAGCCAGCCGTTGCCCTCGTCGCCAAACGCCGAACCGGGCGCCAGGCCAAGACCGACGTCGTTCACCAACTGCTTGGCCAGGGCCAGCGAGTCGTGATGGCCGGCAAGGCGGAAGAAGACATACATCGCGCCGCCGGCATCCGGCACCTCGATGCCCGGCAGCGTGGTCAGCGCGCTTGTGAGAAGCGACCGCGTATGCGCCAGCATGCCCCTGAGCCGCGCGACTTCGGGCTCGCCATGCTGGAGCGCCACCGATGCGGCGCGCTGCACGGGCTCGAACATGCACGAAAAGTTGTACTCAATCAGCTTGGCCAGATCTGCCGAGAGCGTTTCGGGCACGACCATCCAGCCCGCCCGCCAGCCCGTCATGGACCACGCCTTGGAAAAGCTGTTCACCGAGATGATGCGGTCACCATCTTCATAGCGCTTCAGGAACGAAGGGGCTGAACGCAGTCGGGTGTCGTAGACCAGTCGCTCATACACGTCGTCGCAGAGGATCCAGATGCCGTGCTTGCGGCAATGCTCCAGGATGGCTGTGATGCTCGGCTCGTCGATGGTCCAGCCGGTCGGGTTGTTGGGCGAATTGACGATCAGCGCCTTGGTGTCGGGCGTCAATGTGTCGAGGAGCCGATCCAGATCGAGCGTCCAACGGCCATCTCGAACAGCGAGCGGAACGCGCTCGACCTGCGCGCTCAGGATCTTGGGAATCTCACACACGTTGGGCCACAACGGCGTGATGGCGACCACGCGATCCTGCACGGACAGCAGCAGTTCCGACGCGATCATGAGCCCCGTGACGCCCGAGCTGATCGCCGCGATGCGGTCCACCCCGATGGGCCGGCCGTGCAGCTCCGAAAGGTACGCAGCGATGTTCTCTCGGAGGTAGGGGCGCCCCAGGTTCTGGGAGTAAAACGTTTCGCCCTCGCTCAGCGAGCGCGCCGCCGCATCGCGGATGAAGCTAGCGGTCGTCTGGTCGGATTCGCCAAACCAGAACGGCAGGACATCGGCGCGGCCCATGCCGCTGTTGGCGACTTCGCGGATCAGCGAGCCTGCGAGGTCGCGAATGGAAGCGCGGGCTTGAACTGCGTGCGGGGTGCTGTCGATCATGGTGCCCTTGAAGTGTCCGGTGTCCGGTGTCCGGTTCCGCCGGCGGTTGCGTTGGCAGGGCTTTGATTTTCCCGAGAAAGGGTGAGCTCGTCTAGACGCGGTCGCAGATGTACAGCTCACGAAGCGGCACGAGTGATTCGCATTTGCCAGTACAGAAAAGCCCGCGTCGTCGCGGGCGTCTCTATGACCGTGTGAAAGGCGCTCGTCATCAGGGCGTCAGAACCAGCCGGTTGGCAGTGGACTGACTGTTGAATGCGATGGCAGGGGGATCGCCTTGAATGGTGCGGCGGGCGTACTCCAGCGCGGCGAGGGCGGTGCCCGCCGCCTGCGTGAGCCCGCGTTGCCGGATCAGGTCGCGGGCATAGTCATCGCGATCGAGCACGTTGAGCATGGCGTCGATGTAGCGGAGTGCATCGGCGTCGTTCGTTGCGTTGTTGTAAAGGTTGACCCGTCCAGCCAGGCCAAAGGCGTGGTCCAGGCTGATGAAGGCTTGGTTGTTTGCAACTTGCGAAATATCGATGATCGGTCTCATGGGCTCTCCAGGTGAGGGTGCTGCCTGGAAAGCGTAGGTCGATGACGATCCCGTCCGAATAGGGAAGACGTCATGGACGAAGGCATGGGCCACCTTGCATAAAAAAGCCCGCATTGCTGCGGGCTTCCTTGCGTGTGCGGTGGTCTTGGCCGCCAGTCACTTCTTCACTGAAAATCCTGCGTATCCTCAACCTTGGTGATCTTCCAGCCATCCCCCAGCTTGCGCAGGAAGACCAGCACGCTGATCTTGTCCTTCGAGCCGAAGGTGACCGGCACCACGGCCACGTCTTCGAGCAGGATCGACGCGCGGGCGATGGTGTGCTCGGACCAGTCCTTCTCGTCGTAGTCTTGCACTTTGGTGAAGTAATCAACGTCGCCCGGCAGTTCGTTGCGGCGGTAGGCTTCGCGCAGGCGGTCTACGGTGTCTTTCGATACGTACGTGGTGATGCCGCTGTCTGTGAGCGGGTAGACCGACTTGGCCTGCAGCTTGATGTACCAAGCGTAGAAGGCCTTGGTATTGGCTTCCGGCGTGGCGGCCTTGCCTTGGGCCATGGCGGTGTGCGCCCCCAGCATGCCGATCGCGAGAGCGAGCCCGGCCAGCATTCTGAAAAATCGATTCTTCATGGCGGGCCTCAATCGTCGTGGCGATAGATGCGATAGGCGGGCTGGGCGGTGCGATACGCCGGGCCCGGATAGAAGCCCTGCGGCCCAGCGTTCTGCGTGAAATCCGACACCCACACCGTGCCGTTATAGATGGCCATGTGTCCGGACGGATGGCCGGGCGCGGCTTGGATCACCACCACGTCACCCTTGCGGGCCGGGGTCTGGATGGCGTGAAACCCGGCTTCTTCGAGAACAGGGCCATAGTCCTTGGCGTAATGCGTGCGGCCGAGTTCTGCGCCGCCCCATTCCAGGGCTTTGCGGACGTATTTGGCGCAGTTTCCGGTGCTGTTCGGCTGTGCGTGGCTGTCGGCGTAGTTGGCCGCGCGGTTTCCATCGTAGGGCATCGTGTCTCTCCTGAAAGACGATTGCGAGCGCGGCCATCGTACAAGGAGAACTTCGGCGAAATGTTATGGGGTTTTCAAACAAGACCCCGCACTGCAAAGAAAAAGCCCGCGGGGTAGCGGGCTGGAGCTGGATGCGCCATTTTGGGTCATTCGGCGCCGGTGTTTGCGGGGGTTTTTGCGGTTTTTCCGGGGCGCCGCACCGCACGGATCTTGCCGCTATTGCCGCCGCCGCAGAAGAACTGATCAGCCCCGTCGGATTCCAGCCCGGACACCCCCACGCCGGGCGGCATGTCGATCAGCTCCAGTACTTCCCCGGTGTGCGAATCGATGTGGCGTAGCTCGCCTGTATCGCCTTCCCACGTGCCATGCCAGAGTTCGCCGTCGACCCAGGTGACGCCGGTGACAAAGCGGTTCGATTCAATGGTGCGCAAGATGGCGCCGGTGTCCGGGTCGATCTGTTGGATCTTGCGCTCCCGGTATTGCCCGACCCACAGCGTGCCCTCGGCCCAGGCGAGGCCGGAGTCGCCCCCGGCGCCGGGCGCGGGAATGGTGGCTAGCACTTTGCCCGTTTGCGGGTCGATCTTCTGGATGCGGTCTTCGGCAATCTGAAAGAGATAGCGCCCGTCGAACGCGGTGCCGGCGTGGGCCGGTACGTCGATGGAGCGAAGTGCTTCGCCGCTGGCAGGGTCGAGTTCCACCAGCGCGCCACCGCCGGCAAACCAGACATGCTGGCCGTCGTAGGTCACGCCGCCTACGTTGTTGGCGTCAGGGAAGGGGCCGTATTCGCGCACGATGTCTGCGGCGGATCGCTTCATGGGGTGTCCTGCGGGGTGGATTGTTGAGCTTCCATGCTAGTCGCTGGGTAGCGGAGCCGGGAGTAACAAGGTGGTCGCGAATCCGGGAACCGGTGGTGTCACCCAGCGGCGGGCGCGCCCTGCGCCGAACGACTGCACCTTTCCCGCTGCCGCCAGTGCATCCAGGGCGCGCTGTACGGTCCGCTGGCTGGCGCCCAGCGCAAGCGCCAGAGCCGAACTCGACCACGATTCCCCATCGGCCAGACAGGCCAGCACGGCGGCGTATGGTTCTTCCACCGGCCGCGCCAGCACGGCGACTTCGCGTGCGTCATGCGGCGCCAGTGCAAAACCCTGCCGCGTGGCGTGGATGCCTGCCAGCCCTGTCAGCGCGCTGCGCAAACGGCCGATTTCCACGCGCAGGCGCACGCGGTGCGTGTCGTCGGCGTGCCGGGTGCGGAAGGCCTGGGCGATGAGGGTGTCTCTCGACACATCCGCCGGCCACGCCTGTGCCAGCAGCCGAACCAGCGTGAACAACACCGGGCGCGTCGCAAGCAACACAACCGTATCCGCACGACGCACGGCAAGGCGGCACGCATCGACCACCAGCGCATCCGATGCGAACAGCGCCTCCACTTCGGCGAGCCGCAAGACACGCTCTTCGCCGTGCGCGATCAACCTTGCGGCCGGTGCATGCAAGGCGAGGGTGGCGCGCTCGACTTCCGCCGTCAGTGTCGGGATGCCGGCTTCGCGCGCGGCACGGGCGGCGTTGGTCAGCGCCTGCCGGGCAGCGGCGGTTCGCAGCCGGCGCATGGCAATACCCGCGATGACCAGTGCATGGGCCGCACGCAGCGGCGCCGGCAAGCGCGCCGGTGTCAGCGCCGCCAACGCACGTTCCGCATCGTCGAGTCGGCCAATGAGCAGCTGTTTGCGGATCGCCAGATACCGCGCGTGGGCGGCGTTGATGTGATCGCCGTGCGCTTCGAGCGTGGCGCGTGCCGTGTCCAGTGTCTTGGATGGCCAGTTCAGATCACGCGAGGCAAGCGCGACTTCGGCTTCCGCGACAACACAGCGCGCACGTGCCAGCGCCTCTTTTACGCCGAATGCACGTGCGGCGCGGCGCAGCAAAAACTTGGCGCGGGCGAGGTCACCAAGTTGGGCCATGGCGATGCCGCGCAGCGCGAGTGCCGGTGCATCGTCGCGCAGGGCGACGCGGTTCAGTGCGCCAAATGGGTCACCGGCCGCGAGTGCGCGCGCGGCTGCCGTGATCAGTGAATCCATCGGAATCCCGCCACACTTGTCACTCCCGCCGTTTGAGGTCGGCGCCTAATCTAGCACGACCCATTACCTGAACGGAGGCGAACCATGAGCGCAGTGCACCCTATCGGAACCCGCGATGCCTGGCTGGCCGAGCGGCTGGAATTGCTCAAGGCAGAAAAGGAGCTGACCCGACGTAGCGATGAACTGGCACGCCGCCGCCAGGCGCTGCCGTGGGTCCGCGTCGACAAGCACTATCGCTTTGAAACAGAGGCGGGAAGCGCTTCACTGGCCGATCTGTTTGGCGGCCGCTCGCAGTTGCTGGTCTATCACTTCATGTTCGGCCCCGATTACAAGGCCGGCTGCCCGTCGTGCTCCATGATTGCCGACGGCTTTGACGGGTTCGTCACGCATCTGGCCAACCACGATGTCACGCTGATGGCGGTGTCGCGCGGGCCGTTGGCGAAGCTGCTGGAGTACCGCAGGCGCATGGGCTGGCGCTTTCCGTGGGCCTCGTCCGTGGGCAGCGATTTCAACTACGACTTCAACGTCTCCATCACGGAGGACCAGCAGCGCGCCGGCAGCGCCGACTACAACTACGTGCGCGGCAGCCATGTGATGGACGCATCGGATCTGCCCGAACCCGTGCAGCAGTTCGCGAGCATGTGCGGCACCGACGCGCCCACCTATGTGCGTGACCGGCCCGGCGTGAGCGCGTTCGTGCTGGAAGACGGCGTCGTGTATCACACGTACTCCACCTACGCACGTGGGCTTGATGGTTTGTGGGGCGCGTATCAATGGCTCGATCGTGCACCGCTGGGCCGCAACGAAACCGGTGTCTGGTGGCGTCGCCATGATGAGTACGCCCAGCCGCGTTGAGTTGCCGCGCGCGCACGCAGCGTCCGAGCGCGGCTTCCTGGCCGCTTCGGCGCTGCTGTTCATCGCCAGCGCAGCGGCAACCGTGGCGTGGAGCCGCTCCATGCCGGCCATGCGCGCGATGCCGATGGCGTGGATGCCGATGTGCGGTCAGACGTGGCTGACGTTTGCCGCGTCGTTCATCGGCATGTGGACGGTAATGATGATGGCGATGATGTTGCCGTCGTTATCACCGATATTGCTGCGCTACCGGGCGGCGCTTCGTGCAACCGGTACAGCCGAGCAGGGTGTACTGACAGCGTTGGCCGGTACCGGCTACTTTGCAGTGTGGACGGTCATCGGCGTAGCGGTCTTTGCGCTGGGTGTTGTGTTGGCGGCGGTTGAAATGGCGTGGCCGGCGTTGTTGCGCGCGACAACTGCGGCAACAGGCGTGATCGTGCTTGCGGCGGGCGCGCTGCAATTCAGCGGGTGGAAGCTGCGTCAGCTTTCCCGATGCCGCGAGGTGGCCTGGCTGAGCGGCGCACCTTGCTTAAGCGTGGCCGCCGCGTGGCAATACGGTTTGCGCCTTGGCATGCGCTGCGCGCGGTCGTGCGTGGGGCTGACAGCCATCCTGTTGGTGATGGGCATCATGGATCTGCCCACCATGGCTGCCGTGTCGGTCGCCATGACACTAGAGCGCCTTGTCTCTTACGGCGATGTTGTTGGGCGCGGCATTGGCGCGATCGCCATGGCGGCCGGTTTGCTTCTGATCCTACGTAGCGCCGGGCCTACATGACGGCGCCCAGTTGCCACGGTACGAACTCGTTGTCGCCCAGGCCATTGAGCTCGCTCTTGGTGCGGGTGCCGGACGCGGTGTCCAGCATCAGCCGGAACAGCGCTTCGCCGGCCTGCGCGATGCTGAGGTGGCCATCGACAATGCCGCCGCAGTCGTAGTCCATGTCGAGCTCCATGTGCCGGAAGAGCGTGCTGTTGGTGGCAAGCTTTAACGACGGCACCGGCTTGCAGCCGTACGTAGATCCACGACCGGTGGTGAAGCAGATCAGGTTGGCGCCGCCCGCCACTTGGCCGGTGGCGGATACCGGGTCGTAGCCGGGTGTGTCCATGAAGACGAGACCGTGCGCCTGCACCGGCTGGGCGTATTCGTAGACCGCCATCAGCCCGCTGCTGCCGCCCTTGGCGACCGCGCCGAGGGATTTTTCCAGGATGGTCGTCACGCCCCCGGCCTTGTTGCCGGGCGATGGATTGTTGTTCATGTCGGCGCCCAGCGTGCGGGTGTAGTGCTCCCACCAGGCCAGTCGGGCCATCAACGCATCGGCCACGGCGGGTGTGGCGGCCCGTGCCGTCAACAGGTGTTCAGCGCCGTAGATCTCGGGCGTTTCAGAGAGCACTGCCGTGCCGCCGTGGCGCACCAGCAAATCGACCGCCGCGCCCAGCGCGGGGTTGGCGCTGATGCCGGAGTAGCCGTCCGATCCGCCGCATTGCAGCCCCACGGTCAGGTGGCTTGCCGGGACGGTGCTGCGTTTCGCCTGGTTGGCGATTGGCAGCATGTCGCGCAGCATGGCCAGGCCTGCCGCAATGGCCTCACGTGTGCCGCCTTCTTCCTGGATCGTCAGCGAGGCAAACAAGCCCGGCGTGCGCGCCCCCAGCATCTGCACGAGCGGCGCCACCTGGTTGACCTCGCAACCGAGGCCGACAATCAGCACGCCGGCAAAGTTGGGATGGTCGGCATAGCCGCGCAGCGTGCGCTGCAGCAGCGCAAGCCCTTCGCCGTTGCCGGCCATGCCGCAGCCGCTGCCGTGCGTGATGGCGACCACGCCGTCGACATTCGGGAACGCGGCCGCTTCCGCCTGCGCCGCTTGCACGATATGCCGGCACACGGTGGCCGAGCAGTTCACGCTGGCAATGACGCCGATGAAATTGCGTGTACCGACGCAGCCATCCGCACGCACGTAGCCTTCGAACGTGGCCGGTGCATCCACGGGCACGGTGACGCGGTAGGCGTGGCCGAAAGTGTGCTCGGCGGCGGAATCGGCCATGCCGACGTTGTGCACGTGGACGTGCTCGCCCGCGCGGATGGGGGCCGTTGCCACACCGATGACCTGCCCGTACTTGTGCACTGGCCGCCCCGCAGCGATGTCGCGCAGGGCGATCTTGTGGCCGGCGGGAATGGAGGCAAGGGCGGTCAGCGTGGTTGACGCGGCGTCGAGTTTCGCGCCGGCTTCCAGCGCAACGCGCGCGACGGCCACGTCGTCATCGGGCGCCAGGAGGATGAGGGAAGCGTGGGGCATGGTGCTCTGCAAGTTCAATTGGGATGGGCAAGTGCTGCGTTCAACCGCGGCTGGGCGATATGCAGGCCCAGCTGCCGCGCTAGCGTGACGATGGGCGCCAGGCGCCGCTGCTTCTTCTGCGCGTGGTTCTGCGCGATGTCTGCCAGACGGTGGGCGAGGTAAGGGTTCTGCAGCCGTTCTCGCAGTGAGACGAGATAGGCCTCGGCGGCGTCCTGCTTGCCCAGGGCGGCGAACACCGGAACGATCTCTTCGCGCCACAGGGCTTCCAGTTCGGGCCGCAGGCGGGCGTGCTCCATGGCTTGGGCGACGGTCAGGTCGGCAGGCAGCGCATCTTCGCACCAACGCTCGGCCAGGAATGTGTGGCCGGCGTTCAGCAGGAAGAGCTTGAGCCGCTCGTGGTGGTCGAGCTCGTCCGTCAGCACGATGGCCGGATGCGTGCAAGGCAGTACCAGCCCCGGTTGGCGCTCGATGGCCCACAGCGCATACGGTTCGGCCACAGCGCCCACAGGGTGCAGTGCTTCGGAGACGATGCGATCCACCAGCGAGTTGGCCCACACGCAATGCGTGCGCAGCCAGTCGATGAACGCGGCAGGCAGCGCCCATTGCTCGGCGAGCGCGCAGACGGTGGCGCACAGCGTGTCGCCATTGCGCTCAATCAGCTCGCACGGAAACAGCGATAGCGGCGCCTCCGGGTTGCGCAGCCAGCGGCCGTGCAGCAGCACCACCAGCTTGGCTGGGAAGCTGTGTGGCACGCGTGATGGCGCTTGCAGCAAGGAGGCATCATCGCCCGGGTCGAGTTGGTACCCCTGATCCGCCGTGTTGGACACCACGACCTGCACGTGTTTCGCCATCAGCTCGCACAGTTGGTCCCAATCCGCATCGGCTTGCAACGCACGCTGCACGGCGCGGCACGTCACGGTGTGGTCGACGGATGCGCCATCTTGCAAGCCGCGAATGCGCACCGGATACCCCGCACCGCCCGCAAGCGCCTTGACGCGCGCGGCGCTTGCTGGGTTGTTGGTGGTCTGCACCACGGTGATGCTGCCCAGCGCGTGGCCCGCGTCCAGTGCTTCCGAGACGAACAGGTCGACGTGCGCTTGCAGGAAACGGCTGGTGCCGAACTGGAGGATCGGCGTGGTCATGCGCTCAGCACTCCACGATGGCTTTCACCACGCCGGCGGCCGGGTCGAGCAGCGTCTTGAAGTGCTCGGGCACATCGGCCAGCGGCATGCGGTGGGTGTTGAGTGCGGAAGGAATCTGGCCCGCACGCATGGCGTCGAGCACGGTCTCGAAGTCTTCCGTGGTGGCGTTGCGGCTGGCAAGCAGCGTGGTCTCGCGCTTGTGGAATTCGGGGTCAGAGAAGGCGATGTTGGCCGCCACCACCGAGATCAGCACATACGTGCCGGCATGCGCCACAAAGCGCAAGCCGCGCTCCATCGCTTTCGGGTTGCCGGTGGCATCGAACACGACGTCGTAGAACTCGTTGTCCGTGAGGCTGGCGAGTTGGGCTTCGTCGGTCTCACCCAGCGCAACGCAGGCATCCACACCGAGCTGCTCAGCGGCGAAGTCGAGCCGGTCCGCGCGCGAATCCAGCGCGGTGACGGTCGCGCCGCGCAACGTGGCAAAGATCATGGCCGCCATGCCAATCGGGCCCGCACCCACCACCAGCACGCGCTGCCCCGCCTGCACCTGCGCACGACGCACCGCATGCGCACCAATGGCGAGGAACTCCACCATCGCGGCTTGATCCAGGCTCACGCCATCCGCCTTGTGCACGAAGGCTTGCGGCACGCTCAGGTATTCGGTAAAGGCCCCATCGCGATGCACCCCCAGCACCTGGATGTTGACGCAGCAGTTCGTGCGGCCCTGGCGGCAGGCAACACAGTGCCCGCACGACAGGTAAGGCATCACGTAGACGACATCGCCCTTGGCGAGCGTGCTGCCGGCCGGTGCCTGTTCGACGATGCCCGACAGCTCATGCCCCATCACGCGCGGATAGTTCAGGTAAGGCTGGTTGCCCGTGAAGATATGCAGATCAGTGCCGCATACGCCCACGCGTTTGACGCGTAACAGCACTTCTCCGTCGGCAGGCGCCGGAACGGGCCGGTCGAGCGCGCGCAGGGTGCCCGGTGTTTCGCAGATGACCGTCAGCATGGGGTGGCTCCGGCAACAGAGGCGCCGCCAGTCTCTGTGTGGTGGTGCGGTTGAGTGCGCGGGGCATGCGCGCGCGGCAAGTGCAAACGATGAGTCACCTTGCGGGTCTCCTTGGTGGATGAGGGCGGGGTGATTGCACGCGTGCCAGCGCAGAGCGGCCATGCTTAATCGGCCCGTCCATTTGGTCAGGCCAATTTAACATCTTGAGGGGAAATTCTTGATGGGGGAAACCCTGATGCAGGGAATCCTTTGTTTTAAAGGGTAAGAAACGACGCGGCTTCTGATTTGGTCAGGCCGGTTTGGCGGGGTGTTTGGGAGGGGCGGGCGTCAGGGGGTGTTGTCTTGCTGAATGGCGCCGGCAATCCAGCGCTCTTCCGAAGCCCTGAGGTGCGCGCGCATGGCCGTTTGTGCGGCGATGGGGTCGCCGGCCTGCAGTGCCCGGAGGATGTCTTCATGTTCGCGCACGGCGGCATGCCAACTGGATTCCCCTTCAGCATGGTCGCGGATGGCTGCAGCGATCGGGTCGTGACGACTATCGAACAGCTCAGCTACGAAACGGCTCAGTACCGAATTGCCGGCCGTCTCTGCAATGAGCATGTGGAATTGGCGGTCTGCATCGGTGGGGGATTTGCCTGCCTGGGCGAGCCGGCGCATGCGGTCGACGGTGCGCTGCAGCTTGTCGAGCGTGGCGGCCGTGAGCCGGCCAGTTGCCAGCGTGACGACGTCGCCTTCAAGAATGGCGCGAGCCTGCATCAGTTCCGTGGGGCTTTCGCCAAGCGATGGGACGGCGGTGCTTTCGCTTGCGGCACTCGCGTCCTGCACGTACACACCCGAACCCATGCGGATCTCGACTTGGCCACCAATCTCCAGTGCGATCAGCGCCTCGCGCAACGACGGGCGCGATACCCCCAGCGTTTGCGCCAGTTCGCGCTCCGGCGGCAGGCGTGTGCCTGGCGCCAGCTTCTCCTGCTGGATCAGGGCGAGGATCTGCGCGGCCACAGATTGGTAAAGCCGCTTGGGCTCAGTCTGCTTCATTTTTGTGTGAATTTGGTGCGGGTTTAGCCCTGCGTGTGTGTGCGTCGAGTCTAGCATGCGCGCTGCGAGGCATTGTCTAGACTGGTGTCGCTGGTATTTCAGGGTTTGCACTAGTGGTCAGGCTGGTTTGTTGGGAACAATATTGGCCTGACCAAAAAATGCTGAGCATGATCGGACTGCATTGAACTGGACTTACCAGTGCGTCAAGCGGAAGATCAGAGCCTCGCAAGATAACGGAGACCACGGATGACCCCTGCTGAGGCCGTGCCTGCGCACGCTGGCAGCGCCAGACTGTCGATGCCGCAAGAGATCCTGCGACTGCAGCGCATCGGCAAGCGCTTTCCGGGCGTGGTTGCGCTGGATGGTGTGGATCTGGATCTGCGCGCGGGCGAAGTCCATGCCGTCTGTGGTGAAAACGGCGCCGGCAAATCGACGCTGATGAAGATTATCAGCGGCCAGTACACGGCAGACGATGGTGCTATCTCGTATCGGGGCGAAGCGGTGCGGTTCACCTCTACCGCCGAGGCGCAGGCGGCAGGCATTGCAATCATCCACCAAGAACTGAACCTCGTACCGCACCTGTCGGTGGCGGAGAACATCTTCCTGGCGCGCGAACCCAAGCGCGGCCCGTTCATCGACTACCGCAAGCTCAACACCAACGCACGCAGCTACCTGCAGCGGATCGGCCTGGCGGTTGAGCCCACCACGCTGGTCAGCGCGCTCTCCATTGCGCAGCAACAGATGGTAGAGATTGCCAAGGCGCTGTCGCTCAACGCGCGTGTGCTGATCATGGACGAGCCCACGTCTTCGCTCACGGAATCCGAGACCGTTCAGCTGTTTCGCATCATCAAGGAGTTGCGCGCGGATGGCGTGGCGATTCTCTACATCTCGCATCGGCTGGATGAGATGGCGGAGATCGTGGACCGCGTCACCGTGCTGCGCGATGGCCGCCATATCGCCACGAGTGATTTTGCTGCCACCAACATCAACGAGATCGTCGCGCGGATGGTGGGCCGTTCGCTCGACGACGTGTTTCCCGCGCGCCAATCGGTGCCGACCGACGAAGTCTTGCTGCGCGTGAATGCGCTGAGCCGGGCGGGCGTGTTCGGGCCCGTGTCGTTCGAGCTGCGCAAGGGCGAGATTCTCGGCTTTGCCGGCTTGATGGGCGCGGGTCGCACGGAGGTGGCGCGGGCCATCTTCGGCGCCGAACGGCTCGACTCCGGATCGATCATGCTGGGTGATACACCGGTGACGATCCGCTCGCCGCGCGAGGCCATCCGGCAAGGCATTGCCTATCTGTCGGAAGACCGGAAGAAGGATGGTCTGGCGCTGTCGATGCCGGTGGCCGTGAACATCACCCTGGCCAATGTGCGGGCGATTTCGTCGCACGGCTTCCTGCGTTTTTCTGAAGAGACCGCCGTGGCGCAGCGCTACGTGCGCGAATTGAACATCCGCACGCCGTCGGTAGGGCAGACGGTGCGCAATCTCTCGGGCGGCAATCAGCAGAAGATCGTGATCGGCAAATGGCTGTATCGCGGTTCGCGCATCCTGTTTTTTGACGAGCCGACACGCGGCATCGACGTGGGTGCGAAGTACGCCATCTACGGTTTGATGGATCAACTGGCGGCGGACGGCGTGGGTGTTGTGCTGATCAGCTCGGAGCTGCCCGAACTGTTGGGCATGACCGATCGCATCGCCGTTTTTCATGAGGGCCGGATCACCGCCGTCCTGGAAACGCGGAACACGAACCAGGAAGAGATTCTGCATTACGCATCAGGACGAACCCATGCTTGAAATGACATCCGATCAGCCGCAGGCCGTGAAAACGCAGCGCAAGCAACACCACCGTGACTTGATCCAAAAGTTTGCAGCACTGGGCAGTCTGGTAGCGCTTGTGATTGCCTTTTCTGCAACCAGTGCGGCGTTCCTCTCCGTCGGCAACTTCATGACTGTCGCGCTGCAGGTCACGTCGATTGCCTACCTGGGCGTGGCGGCCACCTGCGTGATCATCACTGGTGGCATCGACTTGTCGGTGGGTTCGGTGCTGGCGCTCTCGGGCGTGGTGGCGGCGTTGCTGGTGAAGATGGGCGTGCCGGTGCCGATTGCCATGCTGGCCGGCGTGCTGGTGGGTGCCATGTGCGGATGGGTCAACGGCATCTGCATCACGAAGATGGGCCTGCCCCCGTTTATCGCCACGCTGGGCATGATGCTGGTGGCGCGCGGCCTGGCGCTGCAGATTACGGGCGCGCGGCCCGTGTCCGGCCTGGGCGATGCCTTTGGCGAACTCGGCAACGGCGCGCTGTTCCGCATCTCGCACATCGGTGCGGATGGCTTTCCGGATACGGTCTTCCCTGGCATTCCTTACCCGGTGGTGATCATGCTGGCGCTGTTCGTTGCCGTGTCCGTGCTGCTGGCACGCACCTCACTTGGTCGCCACATCTATGCCGTTGGCTCGAATGCTGAAGCGGCACGCTTGTCCGGCGTGAACGTGCAGGGCGTGAAGCTGTTTACGTACGTGCTGTCGGGCCTGCTGGCAGGCATGACCGGCTGCGTGCTGATGTCTCGCCTGGTGACGGCACAACCGAACGAGGGCGTGATGTACGAGCTGGACGCCATTGCCAGTGCCGTCATCGGCGGGACGTCGTTGATGGGCGGTGTCGGAACGGTCTCGGGCACGGCCATCGGCGCGTTCGTGATCGGCGTGTTGCGCAACGGGCTCAACATGAATGGCGTATCCAGTTTCATCCAGCAGATCATCATCGGCGTGGTCATCCTTGGCACCGTCTGGATCGATCAGCTCAGAAACCGCAAGTTGTGAGTGGAGCAGTTCAAACCAAAACCAAGGAGTGAGACATGAAGAAGTGTTCTGTGCTGGCGGTGGTGGCAGCAACCTGCGCATTGTTCTCTGCTTATGCGCAAGCGGCGGGCGGTGAGATTGCCGTGGTCGTCAAATCGGCCAACTCCAACTTCTGGCAGAACGTCCAGAAAGGCGCCACGGCCGCCATGGCCAACGCGAAGGGCTACACGATGACCTTCCAAGGCCCGGCTGCCGAGTCCGCCATTGCCGACGAAGTGAACATGGTCGAGAACGCGGTCAACCGCAAGGTGGCGGGCATCCTGCTGGCGCCATCCGACCCCGACGCGCTGGTGCCGGCGATGAAGAAAGCGTGGGAAGCCCACATTCCCGTGGTGCTGATCGACTCGCTGGTGTCCGATTCGGGCAAGCAGTACTACCAGTCGTTCCTGTCAACGGACAACGCCAAGGCCGGGGAGCTGTGCGCGAAGGCCATGATCGATGCCGTTGGCCAGACCGGCAAGATCGCGATCATGTCTTACGTGCCGGGTGCCGGGTCGGAGCTCGGCCGCGTGGGCGGCTTCCGGAAATACATCGAGGCGCATTCGAAGCTGCAAATTGTTGGCCCGTTCTATTCGCAATCGCAAATGGCCACGGCGCTGAACCAGACGACCGACGTGCTGGCCGCCAATCCTGATTTGAAGGGCATCTTCGGTGCCAACGAGCCGACGGCCGTCGGCATGGGCCGCGCGCTGCAGCAGTCGGGCAAGAGCGGCAAGGTGGCGGCCATCGGCTTTGACGGCAACCAGGATCTGCAGGGCTTCGTGCGCGACGGCACGATCCGCGCAATCGCTGTTCAAAGCTCCTACCAGATGGGCTACAAGGGCATCGAGACGGTCGTCAACGTGATCGAGAAGAAGCCCGTGCAGAAGCAGGTCGACACCGGCGTGATGATGGTCAACAAGCAGAACCTGGATTCGCCGGAAGCCAAGAACGTTCTGTACTGACGCGGCATCGCAATGCGGGGCTTGGCGGAGTGTCGTCCGCCAGCCTCGCTGGTGCAGTCTTCCAACCCAATTGTCGACACGGGCCGGTGCTGAATCGGCTTACGTCGCGACACAGCGCAATGAGACTCCAAGGAAAACGCATCCTCGTAACAGCGGCCGGGCAGGGCATCGGCCGGGCCAGCGCGATGATGTTTGCAAAAGAGGGCGCGCAGGTGCTCGCCACCGACGTCAACACGCAGGCGCTGGCCACACTGGCGGAGACCGCCGGCATCCGCACCCTGCGCCTGGATGTGACGGACGCCAACGCCATCGCCGTGCTGGCGCGCGAAGAAGCCGCCTTCGATGCGCTGTTCAATTGCGCGGGCTTCGTGCACCACGGCAGCATCCTCGAATGCTCGGAAGACGATTGGGCGTTCTCGTGGCAACTCAACGTGACGTCGATGTACCGGCTTACGCGCGCGCTGCTGCCCAAGATGCTCGACAACGGCGGCGCGTCGATCATCAACATGGCTTCCGCCGCGTCCAGCGTAAAGGGCGTACCCAACCGCTTTGTGTATGGCGCCACCAAGGCCGCCGTGATTGGCATGACCAAGGCGATTGCCGCCGACTTTGTGGCGCGCGGCATCCGCTGCAATGCCATCTGCCCCGGCACGGTGGAATCCCCTTCGCTGGAGCAGCGCATTGCCACGCAGGCACAGCAGCAGAATGTATCGATTGACACCGTCCGTGCGGCGTTCGTGGCGCGCCAGCCGATGGGCCGTGTCGGCACTGCAGATGAGATTGCCGCGCTGGCCACCTATCTCGCTTCGGATGAGTCCCGCTTCACGACCGGCACCTGCTGCGTGATCGACGGCGGCTGGTCGAACTGATCGCTTTGTTTGCTTGATTGCAGTCCATAACGATAACGCTATGAAACTCCTCCGCTACGGCCCCAAGGGCCACGAAAAACCCGGTCTGCTCGATGCACAAGGGCAAGTGCGCGACCTGTCCGCCGTGATTGACGATGTGGCCGGCGCGGCGCTGCTGCCCGAAAGCCTGGATCGTCTGCGCGCGCTGGATATCAATCGTTTGCCGGTCGTGGATGGCACGCCGCAAGCGGGCTTGCGGCTTGGCGCATGCGTGGGCAATGTCGGCAAGTTCATCTGTATTGGCCTGAACTACTCCGACCACGCCGCCGAAACCGGTGCCGAGGTCCCCGCCGAGCCGGTGATCTTCAACAAGTGGACGAGTGCCATCAGCGGCCCGGACGACGACGTGGAAATTCCGCGTGATTCGGTCAAGACGGATTGGGAGGTGGAGCTGGGCGTCGTCATCGGCAAGGGCGGTCGCTACATCAGCGAGGCCGATGCGCTTTCGCACGTGGCTGGCTACTGCGTCATCAACGATGTGTCGGAGCGCGAGTTCCAGATCGAGCGCGGCGGCACATGGGACAAGGGCAAGGGCTGCGACACCTTCGGCCCGATTGGCCCGTGGCTTGTCACCGCTGACGAGGTGCCCAACCCGCAGGCGCTGCACCTGTGGCTGGAGGTGGACGGACATCGTTACCAGAACGGATCGACGTCGACCATGGTGTTTGGCGTGGCGCATTTGGTGAGCTACCTGAGCCGCTTCATGAGCCTGCAGCCGGGCGATGTGATTTCCACTGGCACGCCGCCGGGCGTGGGGCTGGGGCAGAAGCCGCCGATCTACCTGCGCGCAGGCCAGACCATGCGCCTGGGCATCGAAGGTCTGGGCGAGCAGCAGCAGCGCACGGTGAACGCTCAGGCCTGAAGGCCGCGCATTCCGCAATCTCGAATCACAGATACATGACCATCATCCGATCCATGCGCGTGCTGGACGTGCGCTTTCCAACTTCGCAGCATCTCGACGGCTCCGACGCGATGAACCCGGACCCGGATTACTCCGCGGCGTACGTGATCCTGGAAACGGATCAGCCGGGCCTGGAGGGGCACGGCTTGACCTTCACCATTGGCCGCGGCAACGAGGTGTGCTGCGCCGCCATCGAAGCGATGCGTCATCTGGTGGAGGGGCTGGACCTTGACTGGATTCGTGAAGACATGGGCCGCTTCTGGCGGCATGTCACATCGGATAGCCAGCTGCGCTGGATCGGCCCGGACAAGGGCGCCATTCACCTAGCGACCGGGGCTGTCGTCAATGCCGCGTGGGACTTGTGGGCCAAGGCCGAAGGCAAGCCCCTGTGGCGTCTGGTGGCCGACCTGACACCCGAAGAATTCGTGCGCTGTATCGACTTCCGCTACATCACCGACGGCATCACGCCCGACGAAGCATTGGAACTGCTGCGCAAGCAAGCGCCCGGCAAGGCCGCGCGCATCCGCACGCTTGAGGCGGAAGGGTACCCGTGCTACACCACCTCCGCCGGCTGGCTCGGCTATGACGATGACAAGCTGCGCCGCCTTTGCCGAGAGGCCGTCGACAGCGGTTTCCGTCACATCAAGCTCAAGGTCGGGCGCGACCTGAAAGATGACATCCGCCGTGTTTCCATCGCCCGCGAGGTACTCGGGCCGGACCGCGAACTGATGATCGACGCCAATCAAGTCTGGGAGGTGAGCGAGGCCATCGACTGGGTGCGCGAACTGGGTTTCGCCAAGCCGTGGTTCATTGAAGAGCCCACCAGCCCGGACGATGTGGAGGGTCATCGCGCCGTGCGCAAGGCCATTGCGCCCGTGAAAGTGGCGACGGGCGAGATGTGCCAGAACCGCATCCTCTTCAAGCAGTTCATCATGCGCGGCGCGATTGACGTGGTGCAGATCGACGCGTGCCGCCTGGGCGGCGTGAACGAGATCCTCGCCGTGTTGCTGTTGGCCGCCAAATACGGTTTGCCGGTGTGCCCGCATGCGGGCGGCGTGGGCCTGTGCGAGTACGTGCAGCACCTGTCGATGATCGATTACATCTGCGTATCCGGCACGCGCGAAGGCCGCGTGGTGGAGTACGTGGACCACCTGCACGAGCACTTTGTCGACCCCTGTGTGGTACGCAATGCGGCCTATCTGCCGCCGCAGGCGCCGGGTTTCTCGATCACGATGAAGCCGGCATCGCTTGAGCAGTACCGCTTCCGGGGCTGAGTCGATGACGACGCTTCGCATCGACGCACATCAGCACTTCTGGCGTTACCGGCCCGAGGCTTACCGGTGGATCGGGCCCGGCATGGAGGCACTGGCGACCGATCGCCTGCCCGTCGATCTGCTGCCCGAACTGCGCGCGCAGCGGCTGGATGCCGCGATTGCTGTGCAGGCACGCACTGAGCGCGAGGAGACAGACTTTCTACTCGGTCTCGCCAATGCGCACGACTGGATTGCGGGCGTGGTCGGTTGGGAAGACCTGCATGCCACCGACCTTGAAGCGCGCCTGGAGGCTCGGAGCGGTGAACACAAGCTGGTGGGCTTCCGGCACACGGTGCAAGACGAGCCGGATGTCGAGGCATTTCTGTCGGACCCGGCATTCGAGCGCGGCGTCTCGCTACTGCAGCTTTGGGGTTACACCTACGACGTGCTGGTGTTCGGCCATCAACTGAACGCCGCCGTGGCCTTCTGCGGCCGGCAGGACCATCACTGGCTGGTACTGGACCACCTCGGCAAACCTCCGCTTGCGGCCTTTGAACGAGACCCGCAGGCCATGGCGCGCTGGAAGGCCGCGCTGGCGCCGCTCAAGGACATGCCACACGTTGTCTGCAAGCTGTCCGGCCTGCTGACCGAAGCCGACTGGCGAAAGGGTGTGACCGTGTGCGATGTGCATCACGCTCGGCAATGCCTGGACGTGGCGCTCGACGTCTTCGGCCCCCAGCGTGTGATGTTCGGCTCCGATTGGCCTGTGTGCCTGTTGGCCGCGTCGTACGGCACCGTGTACGACGTGCTGCACGTCTGGGCCGAAGAGCGCCTGAGCGCCGCCGAACGCGCCGATCTCTGGGGCGGCACCGCCGTCCGCTGCTACAACCTGCAACTCAAGGAACGTAAGGCCTGAGCCATGGATCTGCATCTGCAAGACAAAGTCGTGATCGTGACGGGTGGGGCGGCCGGTATTGGTGCGGCCATCTCGCTGCAACTGGCCGCTGAAGGCGCCATTCCCGTCATCTGCGGGAAGAGCCCGATGGCCCCGGCGTTCGAGGCCGAATTGATGCGCCGCCAGCCCAAGGCGCGCTTCTTCCAATTCGATCTGGAAGACGAGGTCGACTGCCGGGGCATGGTGGACGAAACGGCGCGCGCGTTCGACCGCATCGACGGTCTCGTGAACAACGCGGGCGTCAATGACAGCGTGGGCCTGGATGCGGGCCGAGATGCCTTCGTGCGCTCGTTGGAAAAAAACCTCATCCACTACTACGTCATGGCACATCTGTGCCTGCCGCACCTGAAAGCGAGCCGAGGGGCCATCGTCAACATCTCGTCGAAAACGGCGGTGACGGGGCAGGGCAATACGAGCGGATACACCGCCGCAAAGGGTGCACAGCTGTCGCTCACACGGGAATGGGCGGCATCGCTGGCGCGGGACGGCGTGCGAGTCAACGCGGTCATTCCCGCTGAGGTGCTGACGCCGCTGTACGAGCGCTGGATCGCCACGTTTGACGATCCGGACGCCAAACTTGCAGGTATCACATCCAAGATCCCGCTCGGCCAGCGCATGACCACTGCCGATGAGATCGCTAGCACCACGGTGTTCCTCCTGTCGAGCCAGGCTTCTCATACGACGGGGCAGTGGGTGTTTGTCGATGGTGGCTACACGCACCTCGACCGTGCGCTGACCTGATGAATGACGAGACCGCCGCCATGCGTTACTGCCTTGCTCTCGATCTGAAAGACGCCGCCGCGCTCATTGCCGAATACGAAGCGCATCACCGGCGCATCTGGCCGGAGGTCGCTCAGCACCTGCGCACCCACGGGGTGACCGGCATGGAGATCTACCGGCTTGGTACACGCATGGTGATGATCATGGAGACCGACGACGCCTTATACGACGCTGAACGCATGACCCGCGCCACCGAAACGGACCCCAAGATCCGCGAATGGGAGGCGCTGATGTGGCAGTTTCAGGCGCCCACACCCTGGACGCCCGCCGGACAGAAGTGGACGCCAATGACGCGCATTTTCGATTTGCAGCAGCAGTGAAAGCCCCGGCCGCGGCCGGTACGACATGAGAGAGGAGACGATAGTGAAGCATCGAGCAACCTTGCCGCTCGCAGCGGCCATCCTGTGCACCGCCGCAGCTACGGCGCATGCGCAAACCAACGTCACGCTATACGGCCGCGTTGTCAGCGGCATCGATTACCAGAACAACGTTGCCGCCACCGCCACATCGCCGGGCGGCAGCCTCTGGCGCGCCGCTGACAACCAGTGGGGGACCAGCATGTTCGGGTTCATGGGCAAGGAGGACCTGGGCGGTGGTTTGCAGGCCGTCTTCCGCCTCGAGTCCGGCTTTGGCGCCGCCCAGGGCAAAACCAACGGCGATGCGCTCTTCAACCGCCGTTCGTACGTTGGCCTGTCCAGCCCCACCTGGGGCACGCTGACGGCCGGTAAGAACCTCTTCATCAGCAACGACGTCTGGTTCCTCGACCCGACCGGCCAGCAGTTCATCGGCTCGGCCACGCTGGTGCGCGGGCGCAACTGGCAAGGCGCCAACAACATCGTCGAATACCAGAGCCCCACCTGGGGCGGCTTCCAGTTCGGCCTGCAGACTGGCCTGGGCGAACAGCCGGGCTCCTTCACCAATAGCCGCCGCGATGGCGTATCCGCTGTCTACACCGCCGGCCCGGTGGAAGTGCGCGCGATCTACGACGTAATCCGCGATGCCAACGGCAAATACACCGACATCTTCAATTTCTCGAAGGAAGCCACGGTGGGCGGCACGTTCACCCTCGGCAAGGCCAAGCTGTTTGCGGTGTATGAAAACCTGTCCGCGCCTGACGCCCCGGTGGGTGCACCGACCAAGGCCAACCACTACTGGCTGGGCGTGAACTACGAGCTGACGCCGGCGCTCACGCTCATCGGCGCGGCCTACCGCGTCAACGTGAACCATGGCGGCGGCAACGCCAACCTGTTCATGGCCGGTGCGAACTACAACCTCTCCAAGCGCACGATGCTGTATGCCAGCGTGGGCACGGTGCAGAACAGCGCCAACGCCAACTTCTCGGTGGAGGCGACCAACAACAACCCGGCGCCGGGCAAGAACCAGCTGGGTGCGTACACCGGTATCGTTCATTCGTTCTGAGCAGCATGATGTTCTGATCGCAGGGCTCCTGATTTCCTTGTCTCGCCCGCACTTGTGCGGGTTTTTTTTCGTCAGGACCGCGCAGCGCCATCGGCTTTGGCGCACACATTGCTACAACGCCTCGTGTGTGTCTGCCGTAGGATGCCGCGATCCAAGCGAGCCCCCAGAAACATGAGCTTCCCGTTGATCCTCAACATTGCCGCCTTTGTCGTCCTATTGATGGCGCTGCGCTATTGCGCACATTTGAAGCCGAACTGGAGCCTAGCGAAACGCGTGCTGCTGGGCATGGCGCTCGGCATCGTGTTTGGCCTAGCGTTGCACCTCATCTACGGCGACGACAGCGCCACGCTCAAGCAGTCGACCGCGTGGTTCAGCATCGTCGGCGGCGGCTATATCCAACTGCTGCAGATGATCGTGATGCCGCTGGTGCTGGTGTCGGTGCTGAACTCGGTGGCCAAGCTGAACAACGCCTCGTCGCTGGGCCGGATCAGTCTGCTGACCATCGGCACATTGCTGTTGACGACGCTGGTTGCCGCGCTGGTCGGCGTGTTCGTTACCAACCTGTTTGGCCTGACGGCGCAGGGGCTGGTGCAAGGCGCGCAGGAAACCGCGCGATTGACCGCCATCCAGGACAACTACGTAGGCAAGGTGGCGGAGCTGACGGTGCCGCAGTTGCTGCAGTCTTTCTTGCCGAAGAACCCGTTTGCTGAACTGACCGGCGCCAAGCCGACCTCCATCATCAGCGTGGTGATCTTTGCGGCGTTCCTGGGTGTTGCCGCATTGCACTTGTTCAAAGACGACGCGGCGAAAGGCGAGCGCGTGCTGGTGGCCATCGATACCGCGCAAGCCTGGGTGATGAAGCTTGTGCGACTCGTCATCCGCCTCACGCCCTATGGGGTGCTGGCCCTGATGACCAACGTGGTGGCCTCGTCCAATCTGCAAGACATCATCAAGCTCGGCAGCTTTGTGGTGGCGTCGTATCTCGGCCTGGCGATTATGTTTGGCGTGCACGCCGTGCTGTTGTCGCTGGTGGGCGTGAATCCGCTGCGCTTCTTCCGCAAGGTTTGGCCTGCACTGTCCTTCGCCTTTACGAGCCGCTCCAGCGCCGCGACCATTCCGCTGAGCATCGAGGCACAGACACGGCGCATCGGCGTGCCGGAGTCGATTGCCAGCTTTGCCGCATCGTTTGGCACCACCATTGGCCAGAACGGCTGCGCTGGCCTGTATCCGACCATGTTGGCGGTGATGGTGGCGCCCACGGTCGGCATCAACCCGCTGGACCCCACATGGATCGCCACGCTGGTCGCCATCGTCACGCTCAGCTCGGTGGGCGTAGCCGGCGTGGGCGGCGGCGCCACCTTTGCCGCCTTGATCGTGCTGCCCGCCATGGGGCTTCCGGTGACACTCGTGGCGCTGCTGATCTCCATCGAGCCGTTGATCGACATGGGCCGCACCGCGCTCAACGTGAGCGGCTCGATGACGGCTGGGACGGTGACGAGTCAGATACTGAGGCAGATGGATCGCCGAGTGTTCGATGCCGAAGACGAAGTGGAGTTGGCGCATCGATGATTGCCGATACGGGATGAAAGAATGCCGGCCCTGTGGTCGGCATTTTTCTTGAGCGTTTCAGTCAGGCGCTTGCGCCAGATCCGTCAGTAGTTCCATGAAAGCACTGGCCAGCTCCGTCGGTGCCTGGGCGCTCCGACGCAGCAAGCCGACCGGCTCCTTCGTGCCGGAGGTGGCGATGTCCAGGCGGACAAGCTGGCCGTGCCCCATATCGTCCCGCGCAGCCCGCTCTGGCGTAATCCACACCGCATCAGACCGACAAGCCAGCAAGCGTGCGACCGACACCGACAGCGTTTCCGTCACGCCGGCGGGCAGGCGCAGCCCATGTGTCTGGAACAGCGCATCGGTATGGTGGCGCGGCACCGTACCTGGCGTGGCAATCACCAGCGGGTAATCCAGTACCGCCTGCAATGAAGCCGATGCCCCTGGCTGGGCGAGCAGCGGATGCCCGGGACGCACCACCAGCGCAAGCGGCTCGGCATAGAGCAGCTCGAACGACAGCCCCTGCATGGCATCGGGCTCGGCCATGCGTCCAATAATGAAATCGAGCTCGCCTGCCTTGAGCGCGGAGAGCAGTTCGATATTGGTTCCGGTGCGCAGCCGCACGCCAGCATGTGGGCGTTGCGCATGCAACTGCGCAATCGCCTGCGGCAGCAGGCTGCTCGCCACGGTGGGTAGGGCGCCGACATCGACGACGGGCGCAGACGCATCTCCACGGCCCATCAGTGCGGCCGTGGCCGATTCCAATGCCTGCGTTACGCCAACCGCATGCCGCAGAAACTGCTCACCCGCCGCAGTGAGTCGGGCACCGTGCCGGCCGCGCTCGACCAGCGCGACACCTGCGAGTGCCTCCAGCTCCACCAGCGTTTTTGAGACCGCCGGCTGGCTCAGGTGCAGCCGTTCGGCCGCGCGGCGTAGGTTGCGCTCTTGGGCGATGGCGACAAAGCAGCTCAGATGCCGAAAACGGATGCGCGAGGGCAGGTCGCCGGAAAAATCACTTTCCATAACTTGGAGTTATTGAATTTTCGATCATAAGTCAATTTACTTCACTTTTTTGCGGAGATACAGTCCATCCCACGAGTTCAATAGGAGACGCCCCCCATGACCTTGCCCCTTTCCGGCACCGGCGAATTCGCCCAGCGCGACACCGCGCAGCATCCGCCCGCACTGACCCCCGGCTACAAGACCAGCGTGCTGCGCTCCCCGCGCAAGGCACTCATCTCCACGCTCAACACGCTGTCGGAAACCACCGCACCGGTGTTCACCGCCGATGACCTCGGCCCGCTCGACAACGACCTCATCCTCAACTACGCCAAGGACGGCCTGCCGATCGGCGAGCGCATCATCGTGCATGGCTATGTGCGCGACGAATTCGGCCGCCCGGTGCCGAACGCGCTGGTGGAGGTGTGGCAGGCCAACGCCGGCGGCCGCTATCGCCACAAGAACGACCGTTACCTCGCGCCCATCGACCCGAATTTCGGGGGCTGCGGCCGCATGCTGACGGACGCCAACGGCTACTACGTCTATCGCACCGTCAGGCCGGGCGCATACCCCTGGCGCAATAGCGTCAACGACTGGCGCCCGGCGCATATCCATTACTCGCTGTCGGGCGACGGCTGGGCGCAGCGTCTGATCACGCAGATGTACTTCGAGGGCGACCCGATGATCGCGCAGTGCCCGATCATCAAAACCATCCCCAGCGAAGAGCAGGTGCGCGGCTTGATTGCGCTGCTTGATACGGCCAACCACGTGCCGCTCGATTCGCGCTGCTACCGTTTTGACATCACGCTGCGCGGCCGTCGTGCCACGCATTTCGAGAACACTGTCCCCGGTCTGCAAGGAGCCAAGTGATGACGACGACCACGCTTCAAGCATCGCTGGAACGCGCCCAGGCAGCGGCTGCCACCACCACGCCGCCGTTTGCCCACTTCAACGAAACAGCCTCGCAGACCGGCGGCCCGTACGTGCACATCGGCCTAGCGCCGCGCCAGGCCGGTTTCGACATCTATGAAAAAGAGTTCGGCAATGTGCTGACCACCCCGGACACGCGCGGCGAGCGTATCGCGCTGGAAGGGCGTGTCTACGATGGCTCCGGCTCGCTGCTGCGCGATGTGCTGATTGAGATCTGGCAAGCCAATGCGGATGGCAAGTACGCGCATCCGGCGGATCGGCAAGACAAGCCGGTCGACCCTGCATTCCGTGGCTGGGGCCGTGCCGGCGCCGATTTCGACACGGGCGTCTACCGCTTCGAAACCATCAAGCCAGGCGCCGTGGCAGGGCGCGGAAACGCCGTGCAGGCACCGCATATCTGCATGGTGTTGTTTGCGCGCGGCATCAACCTAGGGCTGCACACGCGCGTGTACTTCAGTGATGAAGTGGCCGCCAATGGCGTCGACCCCGTGCTCAACGGCATCGAGTGGGAAGTCCGTCGCAAGACGCTAATTGCCCAGCGCAGCGAGCGTAATGGCGAGGTGGTCTACACCTTCGACGTGCGCCTGCAAGACACGCCCGATGGCGGCGCAGAGACGGTGTTCTTCGACATCTGACAGCAACGTCACATCGGAAAAATGCTACGCCCGGCGGAGCCATCTGCCGGGCGTTGTTTTTTCGCGTGTGCGGCAAGACCGCAGCAAGACCGGAGCAAAACGGTCATGCGGGCGTCGATAATGAGCGGATTCCCCACTCGCCGCCTGCCGCCTTCCCGTGACCCAACTCACGCTTCCCGGATTCGAAGCCACCCCGCAGTTGCCCGCGCATCGCCTGTTTTTGGCCGTGAAGCCCGATGCCGAGACCGCGCGACACATCGCTCGCCTGATCGAGCAACTGCGGCCCGTGGTGGGTTTCAAGGGCAAGGCGCTGCGTGCAGAACGTTTGCACGTCACGCTCCATCACGTTGGGGATTTCGTTCAACCGCCGCCCGACGACGTGGTGGCAAGGGTGCGTGCCGCCGCCGACACGCTTGCGCTGCCTGCGTTCGACGCCACGTTCAACCAGGTGGTGAGCTTTCATGGCCGGCGCGATCACCGGCCCTTCGTGCTGCTCGGCAGCGATGGCGTGACCGGACTGATGGCGTTTCAGTCGGCCCTGGGCGACGCGCTGTTGCGGGCCGGCGTGCCCGTGCCGCATGGCCACTTCAAACCGCATATCACGCTGCTGTATGACCGTGGCGGTTTTGCGCCCAAACCCGTTGAGCCCATCACGTGGACGGTGCGGGAATTCGTCTTGATCCATAGCTGGCTGGGCAAGACCCGCTATGACGAACTCGGCCGCTGGACGCTCAAGGGCTGAGGCGCGGGCTCTCTAAGTCTATGCGCAGCCATCCGGCCCGCAGACGGGGCCGTCGGCTTCATCTACCGCATCTACCGAAACCGGCGCGCCGACATGTTCCGCGAGCGCTTGCGCCCATCGCTCCGGGCGGCCCAGCCACGGGCCGATGTCGATCATGCCGATGCGGCCATCTGCATCTTCCAGCGCAAACGTCGGGAAGCCCTGGCCACCCACGCGGTCCAGCCATTGCCGGCTTGCCGCAATGTGCTGCTGCGTGAGCGCACCGGCTTGCCGCGCGTATTCCGCATCGAAGGCTTCGGGCGACAGGCCAATCTCGGCCGCCAATTCACGCAGCACAGGCACATCGGCAATGCGTCGGCCTTCTTGGTAGTGCGCACGCTGGATGCGGTGGGTCATGTCCAGCCCGCGCCCGCCCAGTGCCTCCGCAGCCAGCGCAGCGGTAATGGGCGGCTCCGAATCCATCACGGCCGTCGTATCGCGCAGCAGGCCTTCAAAGTAGGGCTCGCCGAAGGGCTGGCCGGTGAGGCTGGCGATGCGGTGGTCGTGCGGCATGACGTAGTCGCGCCACTGCGGCGTCACCGCACGGCGGTTCGCGCCGGCCAGCATGCCGCCGGCATGGAAGGCGATTTCCAGGTCCGGTACTTTGCGGGCGGCCTCCACCAGCGGCGCAGCGCCGTAGCACCAGCCGCACAGTGGGTCGAAGATGTAATGCAGCGTCGTCATGCGTTTGTCCTCGTGTCTGCCTGTGTTATTGCGGCCACTTCATTTCGCCCTTGATCACCTTGGCGCTCAGCTCCAGCGAGGCATCGCCGCCCAGCGTCGGGTAGGCGGTCTTCATGGCCTTGACCAGCTCTGCGGAGTTGTTGGCCTTGGCAGCTTGCAGCTCGAAGGTTTTCAGGTAATCGGCCGTGAAGCGTACTGCGTCCAGCCCTTTGGGCATCGCACCGGAGAAGTGGCCGGGCACTACCGTTGCAGGCTTGAGCGCGGCGATGTTGTCCAGCGTCTGCAGCCAGCCCAGGCGCGATTCGCGCGTTTGCGTGTCCGCCACCCAGACATGATCGCCGTTGAAGACGACCACGCCGCCGGCTACGGTCTTCAGCGACGGGATCCACAGATACGTGCGTGCCGCGTCGGGCGTGTAGGGGCCGTTCAACCCCTTGATCTCGATCGTACGGCCCTCCAGCGTCAGGTGGTCGGCCTGCAGCACCTCGGGCAGCACGAGTGCCTTGGGCGCGTTGTCCTTCAGGATCGGGCCCCAGTAGGCCAGCTTGCCTTGCATCGACGCGCGAATGGCGGCCACCGTTTGCGGTGTCGCCACGATCTTCGCTTGCGGAAAAGCAACGTGGATGACGTCGAGCCCGAAGTAGTAATCCGGGTCGCTATGGCTGATGTAGACCGTGGTCAGCGTCTTGCCGCTGGCCTTGAGCTTTTGCACCAGCGCTTGCGCGTCGCTGCGCTGGAATTGCGCGTCGATCAGGATCGCCTCGTGCGCGCCGGTGACGATTTCCGACGACACCGGGAAGATGCCCTTGTCGCCCGGGTTATAGACCTCCAGGTGCAGCGGCGCAGGCGCGGCGGCATGTGCCACAAGACCAGCGCTGACAAGGCTGGCGGCGAGCAGGGTGCGGATCAAGGACATTCGGGTTCTCCAGTCGGGTGAGGTGATTTGGAATGTCATCACTGTAGGTTGCTTGATTCGGCCGAAAAACCCCATAAGATGCGCATATTTGTTTCATCAATCGATCAAATATGGATCGCATCAAAGCGGCGGAAGTGTTTGTGGCGATTGTCGAGCGCGGCAGCCTGAGCGCCGCCGCAGAAGGGCTCGACATGTCGCGTGCGATGGTCACGCGCTACCTTGCCGAGATGGAGGATTGGTCCGGCGCGCGCTTGCTGCACCGGACCACACGCCGCATCGGCCTGACCGCGGCCGGCGAGGCCACGCTCACGCGCTGCCGCCAGATGCTGGAAATCGCCACGCAGATGGCCGTGGCCGACGGCGCTGAAGCCGATATGCCGCGTGGTCTGCTGCGCATTGCGTGTGCGCAGTCGCTTGCGCAGCAAGTGCTGGGCGCAGCAGTGACGGCGTATCTGCGGCGGTATCCGCACACGGCCATCGATCTCGTCGTCGATAGCCGCGCCGTCAATCTCGTGGAAGAGCGCATCGACCTGGCGGTGCGCATTACCAATGATCTCGACCCCAACCTGATTGCGCGGCCGCTGGGCACGTGTGAATCCGTTGTGGTGGCGGCGCCGTCGTACCTCGCCGCGCATGGCACGCCGCGCCGGCTGGAAGACCTGGCCGTGCACAACTGCCTGACGTACTCGTACTTCGGCAAGAGCCTGTGGAAGTTCACGGATGCAAAGTCCGGTGCGCCGGCCGATGTGCCGGTGGGCGGCAACTTGAGCGGGAATGAATCCATGGCGTTGCTGGCGGCCGTCAAGGAGGGTGCCGGCATTGCGCTGCAGCCCGTGTTTGCCGCCGCGCCACTCATCGCCAGCGGTCAGATCGTGCGTCTGCTGCCGGACTATGTGCCGCAGGTGCTGGGTATCCATGGCGTCTACAGCTCGCGCAGGCAGATGCCGGCGGCGTTACGCGCAATGCTGGATTTCCTCGTGGATTGGTTCCGCACACATCAGGGCGTCGTCTGATATGACAATCCGCGCGCGGTGACTAGAGTGGCGGGCTTTCAAACAGAGCGCCCCCATGAACTACGAAGGCATCACTCCCGAGATTGCGCGCGGTCTACTCGTGCTGCGTGAGCGTATTGCGCAGGCGAAAATCCCGTCCTCCAAGCTGGACGAAACGCTGAACATCGCCACATGGAACGTGCGCGAATTTGGCAAGACGCCGCGCACCAAGACCGCGTTGTATTACATCGCCGAGATCCTGCGGCAGTTCGACTTGATCGGCGTGCAGGAGGTGCGCGACAACCTGGGCGACCTCAAGCGTGTGCTCGGCATGCTTGGGCCGGACTGGCATGCGGTGTATTCCGATGCTATCCCCGATGCCGGCGGCAACCGTGAGCGCATGGCATTCGTCTACGACCGCCGCGCGGTCACTTTCAACGGTCTGGCTGCCGAGGCGCAACCGCCGCGCATCAAGCGCGGGGCGGAATATCTGTCGGACATCTCGTGGTGGCGCAGCCCGTATCTCGCGTCGTTCCACTCGGGCAATTTCGATTTTGTCTGCATGGCCGCGCATATCCGCTGGGGCAGCAGTGAGCGCGAGCGCCTGCCCGAAGTCGAAGCGCTGGCGCAGTGGGTGTACGACAAATCGCAAGAGAAAGATGCCGACGGCAAGGACCTCATCGTCATGGGCGATTTCAACATCCCCAGCGAGAAGAGCCCGCTCTTCAAGGCATTGACCGCCAAGGGCCTGCGCGTGCCCGACAAGCTGTTGCGCAGCACCTTCGGCAGCAATCTGGAGAAGAACAAGCGCTACGACCAGATCCTCCACCTGCCGGAATACCCCGAGAGCTTCATCAATGCAGGCGGGGTGCTGGATTTCTACCAGGGCGATCACACGCCGCTGTTCCCGCGCCTGACCAAACAGGCGATGACGTATCAGCTGTCAGATCATCTGCCGCTGTGGGTGCAGATCAACACCAACACGGAAGCGCACCTGCTGCGTGAAATTGCCGGCGAGTAGAGCGGGCGTCAGTGCTTGGGCGCAACGCTTTGCCGCATGGCCAGCAAGCCCAACGCCAGCACGCAGAACACCGCGCCGGCATGAAACGTGGCAGCCGCGCCCAGCCTGTCCCATAGCAGCCCCGCCAGGCCACTGGCAATCAACATGGCCAAGCCACTGACGAGATTGAACATGCCGTAGGCGGTGCCGCGCAGGTCGGCCGGGGCGGTGTCGGCGACCATGGTGGCCAGCAGCCCCTGCGTAATACCCATGTGGATGCCCCACAGTGCCACGCCGGCAATGACCACGCCCCAATGACCGGAAAGGCCGAGCACCACATCCGCAGCAATCAGCACGACCAAGCCGAGCGCCAGCAGCGCGTGGTGGCTCATGCGATCCGATAGCTTGCCGAATGGATACGCGGCCAGCGCGTAGACCACGTTCATCGCCACCATCACCAGCGGCACCAGCGCCACGGGGATGCCGCCCTGTTGCGCGCGCAGCACCAGAAAGGCCTCCGAGAAGCGGGCCAATGTGAAGACCGCACCGATCATCACCACCCACCAGTACGCGGGGTTGAGCCGCTTCAGGTTGTCGCGGCGGATGGGGTTGGTGCGATGCGTGGTGACGTGGCCGTGGGGCTCGCGCAGGCCAAACAGCAGCAACGCCACTGACAGCAGCCCCGGCACCATCGCCACCCAGAACACGGCGCGGAAATCATTGGCCCACAGCAGCATCAACCCGACGGCCAGCAGCGGCCCCACGAACGCGCCCACGGTATCCAGCGATTGCCGCAGCCCGAACGCCGCGCCACGCAATTCCGGTGGCGTGATGTCGGCGACCAGCGCATCGCGCGGGGCACCGCGGATGCCTTTGCCGGTGCGGTCCAACAGCCGCGCCGTCAGCACGATGCCTGCCGTGGGGGCGAGCGCAAAGAGCGGCTTGGAGAATGCGCCGAGTGCGTACCCAACCACCGCCAGCCCCTTACGCCGGCCGAGGTAGTCGCTCAGCACACCCGAGAAGATCTTGACGATCAGCGCAGTCGATTCAGCCAGGCCTTCGATCAGGCCAACCGTCAGCGCGCTCGCACCCAGCGTCGACACCATGAACATCGGCAGCAGGCTGTGGATCATCTCGGACGAAATATCCATCAGCAGGCTGACGAAGCCCAGCACCCAGACGCCGGCAGGGATCTGGCGCAGAACGCCCGGGCGTGTGGCGGCGGTCATCGCTGGGCGGCGATCAAGCGAACAGCGCGTTGAGCTTGGCGCCGCTGGCTGCATCCCGCGCAAAGTTGAAGGTGCCCGTGGTCCACAGTTCTTCCGCGGCACGCTGGAATGCACCCATGGCGGCGCGCGCCAGGGCGGCGCCCACGCTGATGCGTTTGACGCCGAGTTCGGTCAGCTCGGCCACGCTCAGGTTGCCGTCGGCAAAGCTCATCACCACGTTGAGTGGGCGGTCGATTTCGCGCAGCACGGTGGCGATCTCTTCGCGCGTCTTCAGGCCCGGTGCGTAGAGCACATCTGCACCCGCGTCCTGGAAGGCCTGCAGGCGGCGGATGGTGTCGGCCAGGTCGTTGCGGCCGTGCAGATAGTTTTCAGCACGGGCCGTGAGCGTGAACGGAAACGGTAGCGAACGCGCGGCTTCCACTGCTGCGCGTATGCGTTCGACGGAAGCTTCCAGCGAATGGATGGGCGCATCGGGGTTGCCTGTGGCGTCTTCGATCGAGCCACCGACGATGCCCGTGGCGCCTGCGAGTCGGATGGTCTCGGCGACGGTTTCGGGGGCGTCGCCAAAGCCGTCCTCCAGGTCCGCGGCCATGGGCAGATCAGTGGAGGCGGCGAGATCGGCCACGTGCGCGAGGATGACATCGCGGCCCATGCCGTAATCGGGCCGCCCGCGCGAGAAGGCGAAGCCGGCGCTCGTGCTCGTCAGCGCCTCAAAGCCGAGCGCCGCCAGCAGCCGGGCCGAGCCCGGGTCCCACGGGTTGGGGATGACAAAGGTGCCACTGCGTTCGTGCAGGTTGCGGAAGGTGTGCGCTTTTTCGATCTGAGTCGGCATGGGCGATCCGGTGTGGAGTGAGTGAGAGGGGGACTGCAAGGCTGCGACGAAAAAAGGGGGAGCGCCGAAGTCCGCCGCATTACACGTGGACTGCCGCGCACGTTCAAACGCCTTTCAGGCAAGCTCGGATGCGCAAGGTGCATGCGAGGCCTGGGTTGCTGCTTCCGAGCGGATCCACGCAGCCACATCACGCACATCGCGACGTGGGGCGGCCTCGGATTGGATAAGCCAGTACGCATGCGTGTTGTGCACGCCTGGAGCCGTTGTCGGAACGGTCACCAGGCGGCCGTCAGCCAGTAGCGGCGTAATCAGTTCCAGGCGCCCAAGCGCAATACCTTGGCCCGCCACTGCGGCATGGATGATCTGGTCGTGCTGGTTGAAGCGCAGCACGGTGCGCGGTTTGGCGTGGCTCCAGCCAGCGGCGGCCAGCCAGTCCGTCCATTGCAGCCACGGGCGGCGCAGGTCGCGGTCGTCAAAATCAAGCAAGGTCAGCCCGTTCAGGGCGTCGGCCGAGTCCAGCGAACGCACGCCCAGCGACGGATGTGCGACCGGCGCCACCGTCTCGCCAAACAGCCGGATCGCGCCCGGCGGCGCGTCCCCAGGCGGGCAGTAACGGATGGCCAGTTCGATGCCTTCGTTCTTCAGATCGACGAGGCGGTTGTTGGTGGCGACGCGCACGTCGATGTCCGGGTACTGCTGTTGAAACCGTGCCAGGCGCGGCAGCAGCCACAACCCCGTCACGCCGATGCTCGCGGTGATCGTCACCGGCCGGCGCTCCGCAGCCACGCGGATGGCGCCAATGGCGTCCTGCAACTGCTGCACGGCACTGTCGGCGCTGCGGAACAGGCGTTCGCCCTCGGGCGTGAAGGCAATCGAGCGATGCCCGCGCACCAGCAGCTTGACGCCCAGCGCTTCCTCCAGCGCAGACACCTGCCGGCTCACCGCCGATTGCGTCAGGCACAAGTCGTCGGCAGCCAGCGTGATACTCATGCGCCGGCCCACCGCCACAAAACCGCGCAGCAAGTCCAGCGAGGCCAACCGAACCAGGGGAGTCGACATGCGTTTTCCTCATGCAAAAGGTTCTCAAAGATCAATTGAGCACCTGAATCTGGCGAAGTTTAATAAGCCATCTGGCGATATTCCAGTCCATTGTGCATTTGGCACGCTTGCGAAGATGGAATGTCAGTCGCAACGAGGAATCCTTTCATGCACGCGAAATCCCACACGCAATCTGTCTGGCTGCCCGTATTGGCGGGCGGGGCGGTGATCGGTCTGGCGCTCGGCATCCGCCACGTACAGGGCCTGTTCCTGGTGCCGATCACCATGGGCCACGGCTGGACGCGCGAGACGTTTGGTTTCGCCATCGCGCTGCAGAACCTGATCTGGGGTGCGATGCAGCCGTTTGCCGGCATGTTGGCGGATCGGTTTGGCGCGGCGAAGGTGGTGGTCGCCGGCATCGCCGTCTATGCGCTGGGCTTGCTGCTGATGGCGCATGCCGGTACGCCGCTGGGCTTTACGTTGTCGGCGGGATTGCTGGTCGGTATGGGGTTGTCAGGCACGTCATTCGGCGTGGTGTATGGCGCCATCAGCCGGCTTACACCGCCCGAGCGCCGCAGTTGGGCGCTGGGTGTGGCCGGTGCGGTGGGTGGTGTCGGCCAGTTTGTGATGGTGCCGACGGCACAGGGCCTGCTGAGTACCGTCGGGTGGGTGACAGCATTGGTGGTCATGGCGGTGGTGATGGCCGTGTTTTTGCCACTGGCGGTGCCGCTGCGCGAGCGCACGTCGGCAACCGTGGCCAAGGAGGCGCACCAGAGCATGGGCGCCGCTATCCGCGAAGCCTTTGCGCATCGGGGCTTCTGGCTGCTGAATCTCGGTTTTCTGACATGCGGGTTCCAGCTCGCCTTCATTGGCGCGCATATGCCGGCGTATCTGCTCGACAAGGGGTTGACCGGTCGGCATGGCATGGTGGCGCTGGCACTGATCGCCGCCGCCAATATCGTCGGCACGTATTACTGCGGCGCGCTGGGCGGGCTGTTCCGGCGCAAGTATCTGCTGTCGTTGCTGTACCTGATCCGCACGGCGGCGATTGCGCTGTTCATCCTGCTGCCGCTGTCGCCCGTCACGCTCTATGGCTTCGCCATCGTGATGGGGCTGCTGTGGCTGGGCACGGTGCCGCTCACTAATGGGCTGCTGTCGCAGGTGTTTGGGGTGCGGTATATCGGTACGCTGTTCGGCTTTGTATTCCTGGGGCACCAGATCGGCGCGTTCCTGGGGGTCTGGCTGGGCGGCGTGGTGTATGACCGGCTCCATTCATACGACGCCATCTGGTTTGGCGCGATGGCGCTGGGCGTGGTCGCGGCGCTGCTCCACTGGCCGATCGACGATCGCCAACTGGCACGCGCGCCGATGGCCCAACCGGCATGAGCACGCGACTTGGCCGCTGGACGGCATGGGCTCTGGCGGCAGCCGGTGCTGCGTGGGTCTTCACAGCGTGGCTGACCCCGGAAGGCGCGTTTTCGTTTGTGACGTGGGCGTCCTTCTGCGGGTAGGGCGGCATAACGGGCAACGTAAGAGCCCGATCTGTGAAACAATACCGGGTTATTCACTAGTGGGTACTGGTACGGTTTGCGCGGGAATGACGTCGCTTTTTCGGCGATCTCCTGTGAATGCCACCGTTCAGACATGACTTACGCCGTCAAGGAAATCTTCTACACGCTGCAAGGCGAGGGTGCCAACACTGGCCGCGCAGCCGTCTTCTGCCGCTTCGCCGGCTGCAACCTCTGGAGCGGGCGCGAAGCCGATCGCGCCACCGCCGTCTGCCAGTTCTGTGACACCGACTTCGTCGGCACGGACGGCACGCAAGGCGGCAAATACACCACCGCAGAGGCTTTGGCCGACACCGTCGCCGCTGAATGGCCGGCTGATGCCACGGGCGGCAAACCCCTCGTCATCTGCACCGGCGGCGAGCCGCTGCTGCAACTCGACACCCCCCTGATCGACGCGCTGCACGCACGCGGCTTCGAGATCGCCATCGAGACCAACGGCACCATCGCCGTCCCGCCCGGCATCGACTGGGTGTGCGTGAGCCCGAAGATGGGCTCGGAGCTGGTCGTCACGCGTGGGGATGAACTGAAGGTCGTGATCCCGCAAGACGGGCAAGACCTCGACGCATACGAACGGCTGGATTTCCAGCATTTCTTCCTGCAGGCCATGGATGGCCCGCTGGCGCGGCAGAATACGGCGGCAGCCGTTGAACTGTGCCAGCGTCGGCCACGCTGGCGCCTGTCGCTGCAAACCCATAAGATGCTGGGCATCCGCTAAGGCGGGCCGCAGCATCTTCTCCAGTCGTTCCAGCCGTTTTGCGGCGTCCGCTGCCGCCCAGTCCTTTGCGCTCCATGACCAAGACCGTTTCCATCACGCGCCGGCTCGAATTCGATGCCGGCCACCGCATCCCGGGCCACGCCGGCCAGTGCCGCAACCTGCACGGCCATCGCTACCAGCTCGAACTCACGCTCACCGGCGAAGTCCTGCACAACGACAAGGCTGCCGACGACGGCATGATCCTTGACTTCGGTGACGTCAAGCAGCTCGCCAACAAGCACCTCGTCGACCTGTGGGACCACGCGTTCCTGGTCTATCGCGGCGACACCAAGTTGGTCGAGTTCCTGAACGACATGGAAGGCGGTCACAAGACTGTCGTGCTGAACGACGTGCCCACCGTCGAAAACCTCGCGCAGGTCGCCTTCGATATTCTGGAGCCGGTGTTCCGCAACACGTTCGGGCACCATCTGCGCCTGTCCAAGTTGGTGCTGTACGAAACCCCGAACTGCTGGGCCGACGTGAAGCTCGCGCGCCCGCACGAGCAGGATTGATCGGATCGCCTCGAACCGCATGACCACGCCCCACGTCCTCACGCCGCCCGCCGGCATGTCCGCCCACGAGCGCGACGGCTACTGGATGCAGCAGGCGCTGGTGCAGGCCAAGGTCGCGTGGGGGCAGGGCGAGGTACCGGTGGGCGCCGTAGTCGTGCGCGGCAACGAGATCGTCGGCGTCGGCTACAACGCGCCGATCGGCACACACGACCCCTCCGCTCACGCCGAAATGCGTGCCCTGCGCCAAGCTGCCGAAAAGCTCGGCAACTACCGCTTGCCCGACTGCGAAGTTTTCGTGACGCTGGAGCCGTGCGTGATGTGCGCCGGCGCCATGCTGCATGCCCGCGTGGCACGCGTCGTCTACGGCGCGCCCGACCCCAAGACCGGCGCTGCCGGCAGCATCCTCGACCTGTTTGCCGAGACGCGGCTGAACCATCAGACCGCCATCACCGGCAGCGTGCTCGCCCAGGAGTGCGGCGACATGCTGCGCGCCTTCTTTGCCGAGCGCCGCGCCAGCCAGAAGGCCGCGCGGCTTGCAACGACCGAAATCGACAAACCTACCGCATGACTACCGTCCGCCTGATTGCGCCTTCTGGTTATCCGAATGATCCCGCCATCGCCGAGCGCGGCGTGGCGTTCCTTGAGGCGCAGGGCTGCACGATCGTCAACCAGGTGTGCCTGGGGCGTCAGCATCAACGCTTCGCCGGTGGCGAACTGGCGCGACTGGCGGATCTGCACCAGATCGGCACCGGCAGCGGCCAGGAGATCGCCATGGCCATCCGCGGAGGTTACGGCCTCACGCGCCTGCTGGACCACATCGATTTCATCGGCATCGGTCGCCGCGCGCAGGCTACCGGCGCCATCATCGTTGGCCACAGCGATTTCACGGCGTTCTCGCTGGCGTATCTGGCAGCCACGGGCGGCGTGACTTTTGCAGGGCCGCACGTCTGTTCGGATTTCGGGCTGGAGATGGTCGACCCGTTCATGGTCGAACACTTCTGGGGCATCCTCCGCAGCCCGACGTATGCGTTGCGTGTGGATCTGCCGCAACCCAAGCACTGTGCGCACCCGGGTCGCTACGCCGGCACATTGTGGGGCGGCAACCTAGCCATGCTGTGCAGCCTGATCGGCACGCCGTATCTGCCAGAAATCCGTGACGGCATCCTGTTTGTTGAGGACATCAACGAGCACCCGTACCGCGTGGAGCGCATGCTGCTCCAGTTGCAGCAGGCCGGCGTGCTGGAAGCCCAGCAGGCGCTTGTACTGGGCGATTTTTCGGGCTACCGCACCACGCCGTACGACGCTGGCTACGACTTCGACGCTATGCGTGACTATCTGGCCGAGCGTTTGTCGATTCCGGTCCTCACTGGCCTGCCGTTCGGCCATTGCCCGACCAAGGCGACGCTGCCGATTGGCGCACAGGCCGAGCTTGAGGTTGATGCCACGGGCTTTACGCTGCACTTATCGGGGTATCCGACACTGAAGGCTTAAGCCTCCAAGCCATCCGGGTCACGCTCGGATGGTAAAATCCCGGGTTCTCCAAATGGCGTCCATCGCAAGCGTTCACCAAGTGCTTGCGGCGCCAGATCACCGCTTTTCAAATCAAGGTTTCCACGTGCTTTCCACCGCCAACATCACCATGCAGTTCGGGCCCAAGCCCTTGTTCGAGAACATCTCGGTCAAGTTTGGCGAGGGCAATCGCTATGGCCTGATCGGCGCCAACGGCTGCGGCAAGTCGACCTTCATGAAGATCCTGGGCGGCGATCTGGAGCCGAGCGCTGGCAACGTGATGCTGGAACCGGGCGTGCGCCTGGGCAAGCTGCGTCAGGACCAGTTCGCCTATGAAGACATGCGCGTGCTGGACGTGGTGATGATGGGCCACACCGAAATGTGGGCCGCCGCGCAGGAGCGCGACGCCATCTACGCCAATCCGGAAGCCACCGACGACGACTACATGAAGGCCGCCGACTTGGAGGCCAAGTACGCTGAATACGACGGCTACACCGCCGAAGCGCGTGCCGGTGAGCTGCTGCTGGGCGTCGGCATCCCGACCGACCAGCACAACGGCACGATGAGCAACGTCGCCCCCGGCTGGAAGCTGCGCGTGCTGCTGGCGCAAGCGCTGTTCTCCAACCCCGACGTGCTGCTGCTGGACGAACCGACCAACAACCTCGACATCAACACGATCCGCTGGCTGGAATCGGTGCTCAACGAGCGCAATTCCACCATGGTGATCATCTCCCACGATCGCCACTTCCTGAACCAGGTCTGCACGCACATGGCGGACATGGACTACGGCACGCTCAAGGTCTACCCGGGCAACTACGACGACTACATGGAAGCCTCCATGCAGGCGCGCGAACGCCTGCAGGCCGCCAACGCGCGCGCCAAGGAGCGTATCTCTGACCTGCAGGACTTCGTGCGCCGCTTCTCGGCCAACAAGTCCAAGGCACGTCAGGCCACGTCGCGTTTGAAGATGATCGACAAGATCAAGGTGGAAGACATCAAGCCGTCGTCACGCCAGAACCCGTTCATCCGTTTCGAGTTCGAGAAGAAGCTGCACAACCTGGCGGTGGAAACCGAGAACGCGCGCAAGACGTACGACCGCAAGATTTTCGACAATCTGACGATGGCCGTGCGGGCCGGCGAGAAGATCGCCATCATCGGCGAGAACGGCGCCGGCAAGACCACGCTGCTGCGTTGCCTGCTCAACGGTGCGGTGAAGAACGGCGTGCAGCGCGGCATCGAGATCGACGGTGGCACGGTCAAGTGGGCCGAGCATGCGAACGTCGGCTACATGCCGCAGGACACCTACGAAGAATTCCCCGAAGACCGCGACCTGATGGACTGGATGAGCCAGTGGACACAGGCCGGCGACGACGACCAATCGCTGCGCGGCACGATGGGTCGCCTGCTGTTCTCGGCCGACGACATCAAGAAGAACGTCAAGGTGCTCTCGGGTGGCGAGAAGGGCCGCATGATCTGGGGCAAGCTGATGCTGGGCCGCCACAACGTGCTGGCGCTGGACGAGCCGACCAACCACATGGACATGGAGTCGATCGAGTCGCTGCAGATCGCGCTGGACAAGTTCGAAGGCACGCTGATCTTTGTGTCGCACGACCGCGAGTTCGTGAGCGGCCTGGCCACGCGCATCATCGAAGTGCGCCCGGACGGCACGCTCACCGACTACCTCGGCACGTACGACGAGTACCTGCAGAGCCAGGGCGTGGAAGTCTGATCGTCGAGCGTTCTCCGTTCGACAAAAAGAAAGGCGGCCGGTGTGCCGCCTTTTTTGTTGTCCGCGTGCTGGGCTGGTTAGCTCGTCGCCTCGTCAATCAATAGATCGAGCTGGGCGATCACGTTGCTGGTATCGGGTTCGCCGCGTGTCTTCGTCAGGGCAGCCTTGAGTGTCTCGCGCAGGGCAACGAGTTCCTCAACGTTGCCGGCTTTTTCGACCTTCATCTCCAGCAGGTAGCCGCGCAGACCCAGGTAGCGGCTGATGGTCTCGGTGTAGAAGCGGTACAGCCGCTGGTAGCCGTCGACACCTGGCTCGGCCGTGGTAGTGGGGATAGGCGCCGCCTTGGCCGCAGCGGCTGCCGCTGGTGCGGGGGTGGCCGGAACACTCTTGTCCGGCACAGCGGTGCCGGACACATGCGCGCGGATGTATCCGCCTTGCTCCAGCTCGTCGAACACCGCCTGCGTCATGCCCAGAGGCTGGAGTTGGAGAAGGATGTCGTCGCAGGTTTTCTCACCGTTGACCATCAGAAGCACGGCGCGGTGACGTTGGTCGAGGTGGTTCGCGCGTGTGCGGATCTCGTCCTGCCCCTTGTCGGTCTTCTGGTAGATGGTGGTGGTCATGCGATGTCTCCCTCGGCCGGCATGTCAGCGGCGCGCGCTGCTGGCTCTACAATAGACCGATCATAACCGCCCGGGCGCGGCGTGAGTCTTAGTCGCAACCCGGATAGAACAACGCGCAGACCGCGCATCCACCAGAGCGAGACGACCAACGATGCAGCAACGCGACAAGCTTTTCATCAACGGCAAGTGGGTGGCGCCGCAGGGCAAGGGCGTCATTGAAGTGATTCATTCGGCTACCGAAGCGGTGATGGGGACGATTCCCGAGGGCAGCGTCGCCGATGCCGAAGCGGCCGTGGCAGCGGCACGCGCCGCATTCGACGGCTGGGCCGCTACGCCCGTTGCCAAGCGCGCCGAGTACATCCAGAAAATTGCCGATGGCCTCAAGGCCCGCAGCGAAGAACTGGCGCAAATGATTGCGGGTGAAGTCGGCATGCCGATCAAGCTGGCGCGTGCCATCCAGGTGGGCGGCCCGGTCTATAACTGGGGCAATTTCGCCAAGCTGCTTGGCACGTTTGAATTTGAGGAGCATGTCGGCAACTCGCTGGTAGTGCGCGAGCCCGTGGGCGTGGTGGGCGCCATTACGCCGTGGAACTATCCGCTGAACCAGATCACGCTGAAGGTCGCGCCGGCGCTCGCTGCAGGTTGCACCGTGGTGCTCAAGCCGTCGGAAGTGGCGCCGCTGAATGCCTTTGTGTTGGCGGAAGTCATTGAAGAAGCGGGGCTGCCGCCGGGCGTGTTCAACCTCGTCACTGGCTATGGCCCCGTGGTGGGCGAGGTGCTGGCGAGCCACCCGGAAGTCGATATGGTGTCGTTTACGGGCTCGACGCGTGCTGGCAAACGTGTGGCCGAGCTTGCGTCGCAGTCGGTCAAGCGCGTGGCGCTGGAGCTGGGCGGCAAATCGGCGTCGGTGATTCTGGAGGATGCAGATCTGTCGGCGGCGGTGAAGGGCACGCTGTCGGCGTGCTTCCTGAACTCGGGGCAGACCTGCTCTGCACACACGCGCATGCTGGTGCCGCGCGCCAAGTATGAAGAGGTGAAGGCCTTAGCCGCGCAGTTCGCCCAAAGCTATGTGCCGGGCGACCCCGCGCAGGAAAGCACACGCCTGGGCCCGCTGATCTCCGCCGTGCAGCGCGATCGCGTGCTCGGCTACATCCGCAAGGGCCTGGAAGAGGGCGCGGAGCTCATCACCGGCGGTGTGGAGGCGCCGGAAGGCCTGTCCACCGGCTTCTTCGTCAAACCGACGGTGCTCGGCAACGTCAAGACCACCGACACCGTGGCGCGCGAAGAAATCTTCGGCCCAGTGCTGACCGTGATCTGCTACGACAACGAGGAAGACGCCATTCGCATTGCCAACGACAGCATCTACGGCCTGGGCGGTGGCGTGTGGTCGGGCGATGAGGCGCACGCGATTCGCGTGGCGCGTCGCATTCGCACTGGGCAGGTGAATATCAACGGTGGGCCGTTCAACATGCAGGCGCCATTTGGCGGCTACAAGCAATCGGGCCACGGGCGCGAGAACGGCAAGTACGGGCTGGAGGAGTTCCTGGAATACAAGGCGCTGCAACTCAACCCCGCGCAGAACGCGTGATCGACAAGCGGGCGCCCAAAAAGAAACCCGGCTTCGGCCGGGTTTTTTCGCTTGCTGTACCGCCTACTTGCGGCTGCCGTCGGCGTTGTAGCCCTGGGCGGACCCTTCGGCCAGGATGCGTGTCCAGACCACGTTGCGTTCCTCATCGCTCATGAACACCCAGTTGCTGACTTCCAGTTGGGTGCGCCCGCAGCCTTGGCAGACCTCGTCGAAGAGGGTCGAGCAGATGCCGATGCACGGGCTGTCGGGGCGGCCTAGCAGGGTGCTGCCGGACGCACTGGTTTCGTCATCGGTCATGGGCGGGAAGGCGGTCGATTCGGTCATGGGCACTATTTTACCGGCTTCGCTCCTGGGCCCGGCTGCCCCGTCCGTTGGCCCACGTGATCCGCCGCTGCACACAGCGTGAGCGCGGAATTGACCAGCGCAATGTGCGAAAACGCTTGCGGGAAATTGCCGACTAACCGCCCCACGCGCGGGTCGTATTCCTCCGCAAGCAGCCCCACATCATTGCTCAGCGCCAGCAGCTTGATGAAGAGCGCGCGGGCTTCGTCGTGGCGGCCTTGCATGATGAGGTTGTCGACATACCAGAAGCTACAGGCGAGGAAGACACCCTCGCCCTCGGGCAGGCCATCGGCCACGGCCTCGGTGCGGTACCGGCGTACGAGGCCATCGACCAGCAGGTCTTCTTCGATGGCTTTGACGGTGCCTCGGATGCGCGGGTCCGACGCCGGCAGGAAGCCGACCAGCGGCAGCATCAGCAGGGCAGCGTCCAATTCTTCGCTGCCGTAGCTCTGCACGAAACAACCGCGGCGCGCGTTGTAGCCATGCGTGCAGACCTCGGTGTGAATGCGGTCGCGCACGGCGCGCCAGCGGTCCACGGGGCCTTCTAGGTTGAAGTCTTCGATGGTCCTGACCGCGCGGTCGAACGCCACCCAGGCCATGACCTTGGAATGCGTGAAGTGCCGCGAGGGGCCACGCACCTCCCAGATGCCTTCATCGGGCGTTTGCCAGAGGGTTTCCAGATGCGTCATCAGCGCGACCTGCAGGCGCCAGGACGCTTCATCGCCATCGAGGCCGCCCTTGCGCGCGATGTAGAGGGCGTCCATCAGTTCGCCATACACGTCGAGTTGCAATTGCAAGGCCGCTGCATTGCCGATGCGCACGGGTTGCGCACCTTCGTAGCCAGGGAGCCACGGCACGGTCCATTCGCCCAGACGGCGTTCACCTGCTATGCCGTACATGATCTGCACCTGCGAGGGGCTACCTGCGATGGCGCGCTCCAGCCATTCACGCCAGGCACGGGCTTCGTTGTAGTAGCCGGCGTTCATCAGCGCGAGCAGGGTGAGGGTGGCGTCGCGCAGCCAGCAGTAGCGGTAGTCCCAGTTGCGCACGCCGCCGAGCTGTTCGGGCAGCGATGTGGTGGGCGCGGCCACCACGCCCCCGGTGCGGTGATAGGTGAGTGCCTTGAGCGTGATGAGCGAACGCAAGACGGCCTCGGTCCATTCGCCCGCGCCCTGGCAGCGGCCCGACCACGCCCGCCAGCGCGCCTCAATGTCGACCTGCGCTTCGAGCGCATCGATGGAATCCGGCAACGGCAGATGCGATGGCGAGTGCGACAACACGAAGGGCATCGCCTCGCCTTCGCTCACGGAAAAGTCCGCCACGGTGGACAGGTTCTCGCCCCGGATGGGCGCGGGCGTGCGCAAGGTCACCATGTCGGGCCCGGCGATGGCGCGCAGCACGCAGTCAGGCATGTCACACGGGGGCTCGGCGGGTGTACCGGTGGTTTCCGATACGCGGCTGACCCACGGTACGGAGGCGCCGTAGTCGAAGCGAAGGGTCAGATTCATGCGCATATCGACCGTGCCCGATAGCCCTCGCACGATGCGGATGAGGTCCGATGTGTCATCGCGTGTGGTTGTGGTGCCGGGAAGGCGCACGGTCATCAGGTCGGTCAGGCTGACCGTGCCGGTGTCGGTTTCAAACACCGTCTCCAGCACGAGCGTGCCGGGCAGGTAGCGCCGATGCACTGTACGTACGTTGCCCTGCGGGGCAATGCGCCACCGGCCATGGTCAGGCGTGCCGAGCAGCGCGGCAAAGCACGCCCCGGAATCGAACCGGGGCCAGCACAGCCAATCGATGGAGCCATCGCGCGAGACCAGCGCCGCGGTTTCGCAATCGCCAATCAACGCGTAATCTTCGATTTTCGAGGGCATTGCACTCCACTTCACATCATCGACGAGGCCGGACCATGCACGACAGCACGCGCACCATTCTTGAATACAACGCCGGGCGCGATCCGGAACGCTTTACCCGCAAGCTCGCCGCCATCGCGGCCGATCCGTTCTCGTTCTTTCGCGGCACCAATAACCTGTACGCCGCCTCCCTGGCCCACGCGCCGTTGCTGCACGAAGCGCCGCGCACGCTGGTCTGCGGCGATCTCCACCTGGAGAACTTCGGCAGCTTCAAGGGCGACAACGGCCTCGTCTATTTCGATATGAACGACTTTGACGAGGCCCTGGTCGCGCCTTTCACGGTCGACCTCGTGCGCGTGCTGTCGAGCCTGCAGGTGGCGGCACGCAGCTGGAAGCTGGCCGACGAAGACGCGCACAACCTGTGCCGGCGCTTTCTCGATACGTATGCCGCTGCGCTGGTCGACGGCAAGGCGCGCTGGGTGGAGCGCGCCACCGCCACCGGCATCGTGTACGAGCTGCTGCGCGGCTTGCGCAAGCGCAACCGCGCCGCTTACCTAGCCAGCCGCACGGAACGCGACGGCAACCGCATCAGCCTGCGCATCGACGGCCGCCGTACATTGCGTGCCAGCAAGGAAGAGGCCCGCCGCGCGCGCCGCATCCTGGAGGCGTATGGGGAACAGGGCAATGGCCATGGCCAGCGCTTCATCGCCATTGACGTGGCAAGGCGCATTGCCGGCACCGGTAGCCTGGGGCTGGAGCGCTATTCCGTGCTCGCACGCCCCGAGAACGACCCCGCCACGCTACGGCTGATCGACATCAAGCTCTCCGTGCCCAGCGTCTGGGCGGATACGCTGGGCAGCGCGTGCAGTGTGGCGCCGTGGCGTAGCGAGGCCGGCCGCGTGGTGGACATCCAGCGCGTGTCGCAGGCGATTTCGCCCGCGTTGCTGCGCGGGGTGGTCTATGGCGCCAAGGGCGAAAAACCGAAGTCGTACGTGGTCAAGAGCCTGCAGCCGACCGCCGACCGCGTGGCGCTGGGCTCGGGCAAGCACGTCATCGCCAACCTGGACGATGCCCTGCAAACCATGGCGCGCGTGGCCGCATGGTGCCACCTGCGCGGCTGCGGCCGGCACGGCACCGACCTGGTAGAGCGGGTGCAGGACTATGCCGCCGGCACGGCATGGCGCAAATCGGCGCTCAAGCTGGCGGCCCACGGGCGCCAGGTGTCCCTCAAGCAGTGGGCCGAATTTGCCGAGGACTACCGGCAGGCCCGCAAAGGCAATCCCGGCTGATCTTGCACCAAAATGAGGGCGAAGGGTGCGCTAATGCGCACGCTGCCCTCAAGTTCTGCACCAAGGCAACCGATAGTGCGGAGGTAGCCGGCCGCCCGGCGCGATCGTCGCGCCTGCGTGAGAAGCCGTGCACGCCACTCTCGCCGCCCCGCCCATGTCCGCCCGCCTGACCATCCGCACCCGTCTGGTGCTCTCGGTTTCACTCCTGTTCTCGCTCGCTTTGCTGATTGGCGTCGCCGGCTTGCTGGGGCTGCGTGATGCCAACCGCGCGCATGAAGAAACCTTCACCAACCAGTTTCCGTCCGCACTCGCGCTGGGCGAGTCTGACCTGAGCCTCACGCGTGCCCGTACAGCACTCGACAAGGCAATGCTGTATCCGGAAGACAAGGGTGCGATGAAGCTGCTGGATCGCACCGAAGAGCTGATTGCCGAGTCGGATGTCGCCTGGAAGAAATACCTGGCCCTGCCGCGTGATGCGGAAGAGGACCGCTTGGCCAAGGAGGTGGCCACCAAGCGTGAAGCTGCGTCAGGCAGCCTGCGCGACATCATCAAGGCACTGCGCGCCGGAGACCGCGCAACGGCAGACAAGATCATGGAAAAGGGCGTCTCGGCGGCCTTCCGTGATTCCAATGACTCCAGCCAGGCACTGAGCAAGAAGCAGCTCGCGTTCTCGAAAGCCAACTACGACGCATCGCGCGAGGCGTATGCGCGCTTCCGCATGATCGTGGTTACCGCCATCGCCTTTGCGCTGGTGGTGGCGCTGTGGTGTGCGTGGTCCCTGCTGCGCGCGATTGTGGGGCCGCTCAATGCCACGCTGGCGCAGTTCGACCGCATTGCTGCCGGCGATCTGACGCAACCGGTGCACATTGACCGCCAGGACGAAATGGGCCGCCTGCTCGAAGGCCTGGCCCGCATGCAAAACGCGTTGACCGATACGGTGCGCCGCGTGCGTAACGGCTCGGAATCGATTGGCTCCGCCACCAAGCAGATTGCCGCCGGCAACGCAGACTTGTCGCAACGTACGGAAGAACAGGCCAGCTCGCTGGAAGAAACCGCATCGAGCATGGAAGAGATGACCTCCATCGTGCGCCAGAACGCCGATAACGCACGCCAGGCCAGCCAGTTGGCCGACAGCGCCTCGGACGTCGCCGCCAAGGGCGGTGCCGTGGTGACCGACGTGGTCGCGACCATGCGCGAAATCAGCGCATCCTCGCGCACGGTGTCGGAAATCATCGGCGTGATTGACGGGATTGCGTTCCAGACAAACATCCTCGCGCTCAACGCCGCCGTAGAAGCGGCCCGTGCGGGCGAGCAGGGCCGCGGCTTTGCCGTGGTGGCTGGCGAGGTGCGCAACCTCGCGCAACGCAGTGCCGCTGCCGCCAAGGAAATCAAGGAGATGATCGAGGCGTCGCTGGCCAAGGTCGAGACCGGCAGTGCGCTGGCCGAACGCGCCGGCAGCACGATGGAAGACATCGTGTCCTCCATCCGCCGCGTGACCGACATCATGGGTGAGATTGCTGCCGCCTCGAACGAGCAAAGCTCTGGCATCGAGCAGGTCAACAAGGCGGTCACGCTGATGGACGAAGCCACGCAGCAGAACGCTGCGCTGGTGGAGCAGGCCGCCGCCGCCGCCGAATCGCTGGAAGAACAGGCCCAGGCGCTGAATGCTGCGATTGCGGCGTTCCGCCTAGTCTGAGCGTATCGATACGATTTGCCGTATGCGTCGGCATGTGTTGCGGTAACTTGCGTTGAGCACGGTTTCGGTTGATATAACCGGCTGGCTCAATCAAGGAATCACACCATGCCGTTCATCATTGCCGGGTTCGCGCTGATTGGTCTGCTCGTCTACGGCGCAGTCCGGTTGTACGTAATCGTCGCTGCGGCTTACGGCGCCGTGGCAGGCAGTGCGGCGGTGCTGGTTGCCACGGCGCTGCTAGCCTGCGCGGTCATCACCCTCATCCGACGTTACCGCGCTGTTCATGGCGTCAACGTGAAAGGGCAGCGGATCGTGTCGCTCAGCGGGAGCTGGGGCCAGGTCGCAGTAGATGCCGAAAGCAAGCGCGGGACGCTGCAACTCCATGGTCAGGACGCCCGCTTTCTCTTTGCTGATATTGCCGGCGCCGATGCGGTCGAGCGCGAAGGCGCCTGGACGGTGGCGCTGCGCCTGAAGCATCAAGCGCAGGCGGAGTGGCTGATCCCGATGCGCAATCATCAGGAAGCCAAGCGCTGGGCGAAGATTTTTGCCCTGGCAGCCACACAAGAGCTTTGAGCGGCGGCCTGATCCCGATCACTCCGTCGTGCTCGGGTTCCAGAACGCCTGGGCCACATGCGGCTGCGATTGCAGCGCATTGACGATGCGGTCCAGCTCGGCCGCATTCACGGCGGTGGACATCAGCATGGCTTCGATTTCCACATGGTCTTCCCCAAAGGGCTCGACCGACAGATCGCTGATGGGGTAGCTGGCTTCTTCCAGCAGGCGCTCCAGATCGGCCAGGGCTTCCTTCTGGCGCTCGCTCGTGGAGATCACGCACATCGTGTACGTGACTTCGCTGGCTTGGTTGTCCAGCGGCGTGCGGTTGATGCGGTCCACCACGGGCCGCAGCAGGATGTTCGACGCAAGCACGAATAGCGTCACCAGAATGGCCTGACCGATCAGATCCGACCCCGCCGCCGCGCCCACAGCGGCTGAACCCCACAACGTGGCGGCAGTATTCAGCCCGCGCACGTTCAGCCCTTCCTTCATGATGGTGCCGGCGCCCAGAAAGCCGACGCCCGACACCACATAGGCGATCACGCGGGTGGTGTCCGATGCCGTGCCGATCTGCGCGGCCATATCGACGAAGGCTGCGGCCGCCACGGCCACCAGTGCGTTAGTGCGCAGGCCAGCCGTCCGCTGCCTGATCTGCCGCTCGAAGCCGATCAATGACCCCAACGCAAACGCCGAGGCAAGGCTGATGAATGAATCCACCAGCGTGGCGACATTGAGATGGACGAGGGCTTGCAGCGTCATCGGCGGCTCCTTATTGATGTGGACCGGAGTCTCAGTTCGGGGCGCCGAGGGTTATAGCATGGCGCCATGACACGCCGTGCGGCCCGGTAGGTTGAACGGGCTGAACGGCTACTTATAGTCCCACTGCATCTGCTCGGGGATCGGCACGGCGTCCGAGGTTTCGAGGCAGCGGTCGAGGTAGGCGAGCAGGGAGCGCGGCTGAAAGCCGGTCTCTTGCACCAGCCGCGTGTTGTCGAACACGTAGCTCATGCTGGCGAACTTGGCATACAGATGGATGCAGCGCGCGACCAGGCGCACGTTGCCTTCGCCGGTCATGCTCAGGAATTTGCGCGCCAATGCTTTCTCGGCGATTTTTTCCTGGTACACGTAGCCAGCCAGCGCCTGGGCGTCTTCTTCCGGCGTCTGGCAGCGCTTGAAGCGCGGGTACAGCGTTTCAATGCGCTCGGAGTTCGCATCGCCGGCGCTGATGTGGTACAGGTTGTGCGCCAGCGTGGGCTTAGTCGACAGCCGCACGATGGCTTCCGCGCAATCATCCACGGGCAGGATGTCGACGCGGTCGCTCAGGCGGCAGCTGAAGGTCTCGAGCATGGCCACCATGCGCAGCATCCAGAAAATGCTGCCCGAGGGCTCGCAGCCGAGCGTGCTGTGGCCCACCACGATGGACGGCCGTACCACCACCAGCGGCAGCTCCGGCACGTCTTCGCGCAGCTTCAGCTCAGCCATCCCCTTGGAATACGTATAGGGCACCGCGTGATGCTCGATGGTCGGTACGTCCCAGCTTTCGCTGACATGGCGGTTGGCCAATTGACCACACGACATGGCTGTGCCGATCTGCAGGAAGCGCTTGAGCCGCTTGCCCTGCGCGGCCAGCTTGCCGAGCGCCAGCACGCCACCGACGTTGGTTTCCCACAGCGACGGGTGATTCGAAAACGTGGCCAGCGCCGCGCAATTGATGATGACTTCCGGATCGCCCAAGTTGGCGGCCCCGGCATCGCGCAGGTCGAACAGCACGATTTGCGATTCGGTGATGGCGTCGAGCGCGGCCGGCTCGAACGCAAACCGGCGCAGATTGCTGCGCAGCCGCGCCAGCCCTTCGGCAGGCGTGTCGCCGCGCACGGCAAAGCGCGTGTCAGCCAGCAAACCTTTGGCTGCCAGATTCGCGGCAATGGCGCCGCCTACGAAGCCGGTCGCGCCGGTCAACAAAATACTCATGCGAAAAAACTCGAAATCCTAAGGGGGCGAAGCGGATGACCTTTCCGCTTGCAAACAGTGTTCCGCTGCATTCCGCTGCAATACGAGCGGCGCCGCATGACGCGACTGTCACGCAACAGTTACGCGACATGCTCGGTAGGGAACGGGCGCCGCCACCCGCTCAGGGCAGCGCACGGTGCGGGGTTTGCCGGGGCCGCATGGCAGGCGCCATGCAGGGCGGCCGGAAACCCGCGCAAAACCGATCATTTATATGAATGTAACCTTTCAGCCACCTTTCTAGCGAGCGTTTTCGAGCCGCTCCTCAGGAGGATTGACGTCAGGCCTGTGGTAGGGCGCACCCCGATGTTGCATTTGCGGCAATTTCGCGCGCGGCCTTGGCGCCTTCCACCTGCAGGATGGTTGGCAGCGATACGCCGTTCTTGGCGGCCGTCACCTCGGCCAGGATGGAAATGGCGATCTCCGGCGGCGTGCGGCTGCCGATGTAGATGCCGACCGGCCCGTGCAGGCGTGCCAGTTCGGCATCGCTCAGGTCGAACTCCTTCAGACGCTCCCGGCGGTTGGCGTTGTTGCGGCGGCTGCCCAGTGCGCCCACATAGAACGCGGGCGTTTTGAGCGCCTCCATGAGCGCGAGGTCGTCCAGCTTGGGGTCATGCGTGAGGGCGATGACGGCGCTGCGCTCGTCAAGCTTCATGGCCATCACTGTGTCGTCGGGCATGGTGCGGACCATGGCGACGCCCGGGATTGACCAGTCTTCGCTGTATTCCTCGCGCGGGTCGCATACCGTGACCTGGTAGTCCAGGCCCACGGCGATCTGGCACAGATAGCGCGAGAGCTGCCCCGCCCCAATCACGAGCATTCGATAGCGTGGGCCGTGGATGGTGACTAGGCGCTGTTCGTCAAACTGCAGGCCGTCGGTGGCGTTGGCGTGTTGCAGCACGGTCGCGCCGGTGGCCATATCCAACGTGCGGGCGACGAGCTGACCGGCTTCCACGGCGTGCAGCAGGGCATCGATACCGCTGGAGGCATTGAGCGGCTCCAGCACCAGTTGCAGCGTGCCACCGCAGGGCAGGCCAAAGCGGTGGGCTTCTTCTGCGCTGATGCCGTATTTCACGGCTTCGGGCTTGGTGTGGTGCAGGCCTTCGCGGCGCACGCGGTCGATGAGGTCGTCTTCAATGCAACCGCCCGACACTGAACCCACGACGACACCATCGTCGCGCAGGGCGAGCATCGCGCCTTCCGGCCGGGGTGACGAACCCCACGTTTTGACCACCGTGACGAGCAGCACGCGCCGCCCCTGTTCCAGCCAGCGCACGCTGGTTTTCAAGACTTCAAGATCGACGCTGTCCATGATGCGGCTCCTGCGCGTTGGCGTCAGTGCGAGAGGGATACCAAGGGAGGCCGATTATGCCCCGTGGTGCAAAAACAGGTAGGCCGCCACCACGGCCACCACAGCCACGATGATCCACGGCCACGGGTTGCGCGGCTGCACCGCCGGGCTGATGGCGGATGTGCCTTGCCGTGCACCGTGGGCCTGGAGTTCGCCGCCTGCCAAATCGGGGATGGCGTGTTCGGCCGGCACGCCGTCCACAGTGGGCGAGGCGCCAAGCTCCGCCGCAAAACGCTGGAAAAATTCATCTGCCAGCTTGCGTGCGGCGCCATCGACGAGCCGCGAACCAATCTGCGCGAGCTTGCCGCCCACCTGTGCGGTGGCGGTGTAGGCCAGTCGCGTTACGGTCGGTCCCTCGGGCGTCAGTTGGACTTGCGCCGTGCCCTTGCCGAAGCCTGCGGCACCGCCTTGGCCGTCGAAATGCAGTGTGTAGCTGCGCGGCGGCGTGATCTCCGACAGTTGCATGCGCCCCTTGAAGCGCGCCTTCACGGGCCCGACGGCGGCTTGCATGGCGATGTCGTAGGCGGGCGTGTCGCCGTCGGAGGCAGCGGTCAGGCTTTCGCAGCCGGGAATGCAGCGCTGCAGCACGGCCGGGTCGTTCAACGCATCCCAAGCGGTTTGCAGGGGCACGGGCAGGAGGTGAGTCTGGGTCAGTTCCATGGGGCGGTTGGTCGTGCAGGGGTGGCGTGAGACGGCGTGCGCGGGATGCGTGTGCGGCGAGCATGCGCCAATTCCTGCTCCAGCGCAGTCAGGCTGTCGAAATGGTGAGCCGGCACCATCGCGTCCACGTATGGCAGGATCGCCCGCACACCGCGTGCCCGGGGTTCAAAGCCGGCAAAGCGCAGCAGCGGGTTCAGCCAGACGATGCGATGCGCGAACCGGGCCAGACGCGCCATTTCTGCGTCGAGCAGGTCGATATGCTCGTGGTCGAGCCCATCGGTCACCAGCAACACGGTGGCGCGGCCGGAGAGCGTGCGGCGTGCCCAGTGGCGGTTGAATTCGGCCAGCGCGGCGCCGATGCGTGTGCCACCGGACCAATCCGGCACAAGCTGCGCGATGGCCTGCACGGCGATGTCCGGATCGCGCTCCCGCAGTTGCCGCGATACGTTTGTCAGCCGCGTGCCGAACAGAAAGGCCTGGATGCGCTCGCGGGATTGCACCAGCGCGTGGCAGTAGTACAGCACCGCGCGCGAATAGCGGCTCATCGATCCGGAAATGTCGAGCAGCAGCACGAGCGGCGGTGTGCGGTCGACAGGTTGGCGGTATTTCCAGCCCGTCCATTCGCCGCCGGCGCGCACGGTTTGGCGAGCGGTGGCGCGCAGGTCCGGGTGCCGGCCGCGCGAGGCGGCCTTCAGCCGGCGCGTGCGCTCCTGCGCCAAGTGCACCCGCCTGCGCCGGATCATGTGTTGCAGCGTGCGCCATTCCGCGGCGTTGAGTGTGTCGAAGTCGCGCGTACGCAGGGCTTCGTTGGCAGAAAACGCCAGCGGCGCAACGATGTCATGGCGCTCGCCGTCGGGGGTGGATGTAGGCGGCAGGCTGGTCGATGATTGCGCGCGCAGCGCATCGGCCAGGCGGTTGCTGCGTGCAGCGGGGGGAACGCCACCGCGCACCTTGGGCAGCAGCAGGGCGCGCAGCTTGCCTTCCCAGTCCGGATCACGCCAGAACACATTGAAGGCGGCATCGAACAGCGTGCGTTCATCGGGGTGGGAAACGAGCAGGGCGGACAGCGCGGCCTTCACGTCGTCTCGGCGGCCGATGTCGATGTGGCTGAGCGCTTCAATGGCATCGACCGCACGTGACGGCGCCAGCGGCATGCCGGCATTGCGCAGTAGGCGCACGAAGTGCGTCACGTTGCGGGCGAGCATAGGCAGGTGCGCTTGCATGCCTTATTCCGGCAAGGCGGGTGCCGCCAGCAATTGCCCGATCGTCGGCGCGTCGACGCGGGCCAGATCATCCTGGTATTTGAGCAGCACGCCCAGCGTGTCTTGCACCGACTGGGGGTCGAGCTCCGTCACGTTCAGCGCGGCCAGTGCGCGGCACCAGTCGATGGCCTCCGCAATGCCCGGCGCCTTGAACAAATCGATGCCACGTAGGCGATGCACAAAATCCACCGCGCGCTGTTGCAGGCGGGCAGACGTTTCGGGCGCACGCTGCGCCACGATCTGCAGTTCGCGCGCCTTGTCCGGGTAGCCGATCCACTGATACAGGCAGCGTCGCTTGAGCGCGTCGTGCACCTCGCGCGTGCGGTTGGACGTCATGATGACCAGCGGAATCACCTGCGCGCGCACCGTGCCGAACTCCGGGATCGACACCTGGAAATCCGAGAGCAACTCCAGCAGAAAGGCCTCGAACGGCTCGTCAGCGCGGTCGATTTCGTCGATCAGCAAGACGCGGGGTGTATCGGGGTGGTTGGGGTCCGGCAGCAGCGCCTGCAGCAGCGGGCGTTTGAGGAGGAATTCATCACGGTAGAGCGTATCGGCGCTCGGTTTGTCGCCCGCCGCCTCCGCCAGGCGCAGGGCCATGATCTGGCGCGGGTAATCCCATTCGTAGAGCGCGCTGGCAGTATCCAAGCCTTCGTAGCACTGTAGCCGCAGCAGCGATGTGCCGAGCAGCCCGGCCGCCGCCTTCGCCAGCTCGGTCTTGCCGACGCCCGGTTCGCCTTCCAGGAACAGCGGCCGCTGCATGCGCAGCGCCAGGAACAGGGCCGTGGCCAGCGCGCGGCTGGCGAAGTAGCCCTGGCCCTGTAGTTGCGCGATGCAGTCGTCAATGGAGTCGACCGGCATGCCGCTCCTTAGTGGTGTTTCACCAGCGCGTGCTCGACTGCCCGCGCTGCCAGCACCGGAATCAGGTGCGCCCGATATTCCGGCGAGGCATGCAGATCGCCCACCAGATCATCGGCCGGCACCACCACGTGGCGCGCGGCTTCCGACGTGAAATTGGCCGACAGCGCCTGCTCCAGCGGCGTGCAACGGAACACGCACGGCGCCGCGCCCGTGACTGCCACGCGCACGTTGTTGCCCTTGCGGCTGACAAACACACCCACCAGCGCAAAGCGCGATGCTGGGTTGCGGAATTTCACGTAAGCGGCCTGATCCGGCACGGGAAACTGCACTTCGGTGATCAGCTCATCCGCTGCCAGCGCCGTCTCATACATCCCAAGGAAGAAATCGTCCGCCGCGATGTTGCGCCGTTCGGTGACGACGGTGGCGTTCAGGCCCAGCACCGCTGCCGGGTAGCACGCGGCTGGATCATTGTTGGCGAGCGAGCCGCCCAGCGTGCCCATGGCGCGGACCTGTCGGTCGCCGATACCGCCGGCCAGTTCTGCCAGCGCGGGTAGCATGCGGACGATGTCAGCGTTCTCGGCCACGTCGGCATGGCGTGTGGCCGCACCCACGGTGATGACACCCGGCTGCGAGCGGATGCCCGTCATGCCGGGAATACGCGTCACATCCACCAGCGTGGACGGCTGCGCCAACCGTAGCTTCATCGCCGCCAGCAGGCTCTGGCCGCCGCCGAGGTACTTGGCGTCCGCATGCGTCTTCATCGCGGTGACGGCGGTCTGGGCATCGGTGGCTTTCTGGTACTCGAAGTCGTACATGGTGGGCTCCTCTACCTAGGCCTTGGCCGCTTGAATGGCTTGCCACACACGATGCGGCGTCGCGGGCATCTGGATGTCTTTCACGCCCAGCGGTGCCAGCGCGTCGACGATGGCGTTGATGAGCGCGGGCGGCGAGCCGATGGCGCCGGCCTCACCGCAGCCTTTCACGCCCAACGGGTTGTGCGTGCAGGGCGTGCCCTTGGCCGTTTCCACCGTAAAGCTGGGTAGATCGACAGCGCGGGCCATGGCGTAGTCCATGTACGAGCCCGTCAACAACTGGCCGGTCTCGTCGTACACACACCGCTCCAGCAGCGCCTGGCCGATGCCCTGGCCGAGCCCGCCGTGCACCTGCCCCTCGACGATCATCGGGTTGATGATGTTGCCGAAGTCATCGACCGCAACGAATCGGTCGATGTGGACTTCGCCGGTATCGGAGTCGACTTCCACCTCGCAGATGTACGCGCCGGCCGGGTAAGTAAAGTTGGTCGGGTCGTAGAACGCGTTCTCATCCAGCCCGGGTTCGAGCTTGTCGAGCGGGTAGTTGTGCGGCACATACGCCGTGAGCGCGACCTCGCCGAAGGTCTTGGTGCGATCGGTGCCGGCCACGCGGAATACGCCGTCCTTGAACTCGATGTCTTCAGCCGAGGCCTCCAGCAGATGCGCGGCGATCTTCTTGGCCTTGGCTTCGATCTTGTCGAGCGCCTTCATGATGGCCGAGCCACCCACAGCAATCGAGCGTGAACCGTACGTGCCCATGCCGAACGGGATGCGGCCCGTATCACCGTGCACGACTTCGATGTTCTCGATGGGCACACCCAGGCGATCGGCCACCACCTGCGCAAACGTCGTCTCATGGCCCTGGCCGTGGCTGTGCGAACCGGTGAACACGGTGACGGAGCCCGTGGGGTGCACGCGGATTTCGCCAGCTTCAAACAAGCCGGCCCGAGCACCTAGCGCACCCGCAATGTTCGACGGCGCTAGCCCGCACGCTTCGATGTAGCAGGAGTAGCCCATGCCGCGCAGCCGGCCCTTGGCGCGCGAGGCGTCGCGGCGGGCAGGGAAACCTTTCACGTCGGCCAGTTCGATGGCGCGTTGCAGGAGGGGCTCGTAGTCACCCGTGTCATAGGTCAGGCCGACTGGCGTGGCGTAGGGGAACGTGCGGATGAAGTTGCGGCGGCGCAGTTCGGCGGGGTCGATCTGCAGTTCGCGCGCAGCGGTCTCAACGAGACGCTCGACAACGTAGGTGGCTTCCGGCCGCCCGGCGCCACGGTAGGCATCCACGGGCGCGGTATTCGTAAAGACCGCTTTCACCTCGGCGTAGATGGCCGGCGTCTTGTACTGGCCGGCGAGCAGCGTTGCATACAGGATCGTCGGCACGCTGCTGGCAAACGTCGACAGGTATGCGCCCATGTTGGCCGTGGTGTGCACCCGCATGGCGAGGAAGTTGCCCTGGGCATCGAGCGCCAATTCGGCGTGCGTGGCGTGGTCCCGGCCATGCGCATCGGTCAGGAAGGATTCGGACCGCTCCGCCGTCCACTTGATCGGCAGGCCAACCTTCTTGGAAGCCCACGTGAGCGCCACGTCTTCCGGGTACAGGAAGATCTTCGAGCCGAAACCGCCGCCCACGTCCGGCGCAATCACGCGCACCTTGGCTTCGGTCAGGCCCAGCACGAACGCCGACATCAGCAGGCGTTCCACGTGCGGGTTCTGGTTGGCGACGTAGAGCGTGTAGCTGTCGTCCTGGCGTGAGTAGCTCGCGTTGACGGCGCGTGGCTCGATCGCGTTCGGGATCAGCCGGTTGTTGACGATGTCGAGCTGCGTGACATGCGTGGCCTTGGCGAAGGCGGCATCAGTGGCGGCCTTGTCGCCGTGGCCCCAGATGTAGCAGGTGTTGTTCGGCACGTCGTCGTGGACGGCGGCACCGGCGGTGTCTGCCGTGGCAGTGTCCACCACGGCGGGCAGCTCGTCGTATTCCACGTCGATCATCTCGACGGCGTCCTTGGCGATCTTCACGGATTCCGCCACCACCAGCGCCACCTGGTCGCCCACGTGGCGCACCTTGCCTTGCGCGAGCACGGGGTGGGGCGGCTCCTTCATCGGCGTGCCGTCAATGCTGTGGATCAGCCAGCCGCAGGGCAGGCCGTTGACCTTGTCGGCGGCCAGGTCGTCGCCGGTGAGCACGGCCAGCACGCCTGGATGCTTGCGCGCCGCATCGGCGTTGATGTGCTTGATGCGGGCATGCGCATACGGCGAGCGCAGGAACACCGCATACGACTGGTGTGCCTGGACGACATCATCCGTGTACTGTCCGGCGCCGGTGAGGAAGCGGAAATCTTCCTTGCGCTTGACGGCCGCGCCGATCAGGTGGTGGTTGGGTTCTGCGGGAGCGTTCATGATGGTCTCCTCGCCGGATCAAGCGGCGTGGGCGCGCGCGGCGGCCAGGCTTTGCAGGGAAGCATCGTTGCCTTCGGCTTCGGCCATCGCTTCGGCGCCCTGCAGTACGGCGCGCACGATGTTGTGATAGCCCGTGCAGCGGCAGAGGTTGCCGTCAAGCTGTTCGCGCACCTGCCGTTCGTCCGGATGCGGGTTTTGCGCAACCAGCGCAGTGGCGGCCATCACCATGCCGGGGGTGCAGAAGCCGCACTGCAGGCCATGGCACTCGCGGAAGGCCGCTTGCATCGGGTGCAGTGCACCGTCTTTGGACAAGCCTTCGATGGTGGTCACGTCCGCACCATCGGCCTGCACGGCCAGGATGTTGCACGACTTCACCGCGCGCCCGTTCATGTGCACCGTGCAGGCGCCGCATTGCGCTGTATCGCAGCCGACGTGGGTACCGGTCAGACGTAGTTGCTCGCGCAGCAATTGGACCAACAGGGTATGGGGTTCGACACTGACGGTGACAGGCGCACCGTTGACCGACAGCTTGAGGCTGATCGCCATGGGAGTCTCCTTGGGGGATGGTCGCCGTGTGCATGCGTCGCAGCGAGGATGCGCGCAGTGTCTGGGTATGGGTGGTCGCGGCTCTACTCAGTAAAGCACAGGCGATGGAGAAGACAACCGGGAAGCGGTCTAGGTAAAGCGGAGGGGAGGGCGATGCCGCAGCGCGCAAAAATACGCGCCGCAGACATGACAAAGGGCCGGAATCCGGCCCTCGATTGGCACCAGGCGGTCATGACCTGGCGGGTGTGGCGGCAGGTGTGAAGACACTTGGCCGGCGCACGGTGCTACGGTGTTGCGAGTACAGCGATGCAGCTAGCTCGGGCACACGCCCATCGACAACAACGGCGGCTGATGACTAAAGATCAGGCCTTGGCGGTGCCATGCGTGGTGAACAGGCTCGCGATTGCCGAGAAGAACTGGGCAAACGAGAACGAGGTGCCGTTCGGACGGCGATAGTAGTAGATACCTTCGGACATTTCGCGCTCGATCAGTTCGCGTTCGAGTTGATCGGTCAGCTTCAGGTCGTTCGTGTTTTGCATGATTGGCCTCTTAGGGATTTCCCGGTTAGGGAATACCCTGACTATACACCAGATGATGCAATGCACCATACGTAGGCTTACGTATGCACCACTTCGCGTTGTTTGGCCGCCACGCTCGCACGACGCCGCACCGATATGGTGCGGCTAATGCTTTCCGCCTTATTTGACGGGAATCGGTTGGCTGGCTGGCACCGGCACGGCTGTCACGCTGTTCTTGGGGCTGCCGGAAATGACCTTGTCGGAATACGTCAGATACACCAGCACATTGCGCTTGCGGTCCACCACGCGCACCACGTGCAGTGTCTTGAAAACGAGCGACAGGCGCTGCGTGAACATATCGTCCTGCTGGGGCAGCGGTTTTACGAAGGTGATGTCACCGACCTGGCGGCAGGCAACGGCCGCTTCGCTCACGTCTTCGGCCACGCCCAGCGTGCCCTTGATGCCGCCCGTGCGGGCGCGCGACACGTAGCAGGTGACGCCTTGCACGAGCGGATCATCATAGGCCTCGACGACGATCTTGTCCGAGCCAGTGATGCGGAAATTGGTGCTGACGCTGCCGATGTCTTCAGCGCGGGAGCAGGCGGTGGCGCTTAGAGCAAGCAGGGCAACCAGAATGGGAAAGCGAGTAAATGGGCGCATGGCTTTGCGTGGTTGATGTGAAAAGGGCGTTGCAGGATCAAAGCAGGGATTCGGGCGGCCACGGCGCGGCTTCGTCCACGAAGGTGGGGCGCACGTCGCTGTGTTGGCGAGACTGTTCAATGCGACGGTGCAGGGCGTCCATGAAGACTTTCACCTTGGCCGGCATGAGGCGGCGGCCGGGGAAGATGGCGTACACGCGCATCGGTGGGGACTGGAAGTCGGTCAGCACCTCTTGCAGTGCACCCGATGCGATGAGATCCGCCGCAAATACCGAGGTGATACGTGCGACGCCCAGGCCGGCGATGGCCGCCTGCATGCGCAACTCGCTGTTGGACGTGCGCATGCGGAAATCCAGCGGCAAGTTGATGGTTTCGCCGCCGGGCGTGCGGAACTGCCATTCGGCTTCGTTGGAGGTGCCCAGGCAAGGCCAATCGGCGAGCTGGTCTGGGTGCGTGAGCGGGCCCAGTCGTTGCAACAACGGCGGGGCGACCACCACGGTGCGACGCAGATCGAAGACGCGCTGCGCGACGAGGCCGGAATCCGGCAGCGGCCCGCGCGGCACGGTCAGCATGATGTCGTAGCCCTGGGCGAGCGGATCGATCTGGCGCGGGGCGACATCCACTTCGATGCGCAGGCCGGTGTGTTCGCGCATGACTTCCAGCACCACCTCGGCAAATTGCCGTGCGGCAAACTCGTACGGCATGGCAACGCGCAGGGTGCCGGCGGGCGACTGGAATGTGGCAGCCGCATCCTCCGACACTTCGCGCAGACGCTGAAACAGGGGGCCCGCATCACGTAGCAGCGCTTCGCCGGCGTCAGTCAGGCGCAGGCGGCGCGTACTACGCTCGAACAGGCGGGCGCCGAGCTTGCCCTCCAGCCGCGACACCGCCGTACTGACTGACGACTTGGGCAACCCCAGCCGATCGGCCGCCCGGGTGAAGCTGCCGAGGGTGGCCACGGTGCAGAAAGTGTCCCAGTCGTTCCAGTCCGTCGTTCGCATAATTGAACAATGAATTTGTTGGCAGGCGATTTCCGCCGATTTGCGGGCAAATTACCATCCCTGCATGAACACGCCAAGCACAGACCACACCATTTCACCCGCCCCAGCGCCACGCCGTGCGCCGGCGGAATCCACCGTCGGCAGCCGGATGGAACTGCGCATGGTGGGCATGGTGATCGGCCTGGCGACGGGCGTGGACTACATGGCCAACCTGATGTTTTCGATTGCCGGCCCGCATATCGAAGGCGGGGTGCTGGCGTCACAAGATGTGTATCTGTGGGCCGTGACGGCGTATGCGGCGGCGGCCAGCCTGGCCATTCTGGTGATGGGGCGGCTGGCGGATCACATGACGTATCGCCGGCACACGCTGTTGTCTCTGCTGGTCTTCATTGCGGGCACGCTGATGTGCGCGGCGGCTGAGGGCGGCACGATGCTGATTGTCGGCCGCGCGGTGCAGGGGTTTGGGGCGGGGCCGATGCTGTCTACGTCGCGCATCTTCGTGCAGCACAGCCCGGCTCACGAACGCCGCACGATGATGAAGGGGATGATCTACGGCATCTTTGGGTTGAGCTGCGTGTCGCCCATGCTGTCAGCGGCGCTGACCGAGCAGTTTGGCTGGCGCGCCATCTTCATTGCGCAGCTGCTGGTGGCGGTTGTGGTGGCCGGGCTGGTGGCGGCGTTCTATCCGCACCCCAAGATGCATGAGCGCAAGGGCGATTTTGCGTCGCTCGACTGGCCCTCGGCCATTGCGTTCGGGCTGGCGGCATTGATTGCGCTGCACGGTTTTCAGCAGGCGCGGTTCGTGCACCCGGATGGCTCGCCTGCGCAGGTGCTGCCCATCATTGCGGTGGCGGCGTTGATTGCCTGGATCGGCATCCGCCAGACTGGACACCCGCTGCCCTGGGTGGATCTACGCGCTACGTTGCAGCGGCGTTTTCTGATGGGGATGGTGTTCTACGCCATCTATTACCTGTTTGCGAGCGCGTGGGGGTTTTTGTCGTCGAGCCTGCTGCAGAACGGGCTGGGGTTTCGCTATGAGACCACCGCGCAGTTGATGAGCCTGGGCGGGCTGGTGACGGTGGTGCTGGGCACCCTGAACTTTCAATTGACGAATGTGCTGCCGCCCAAGCGGGTGCTGATCTCCATCGGCTTTGTGTTGATGGCCGTGGCGTTCCTGTGGATGTCGCATGCGGCGATGCCGGGGGCGTCGGTGACGGCGGTGGCGCCGGGGTTTTTGATCGAAGGCATGGTGGGGATGTTTGTCGTTATTCAGGTGGCGGGGCTGACGTATGTCGATATGCCGGCCAAGGACTTTGGTCATGCGTATCAGTTCAAGGGGATCATGCGGGCCTGGGCGCAGGCGTTTGGGACGATGGGGGCGACGTTGTTGTTGCAGCGGGGACAGGCGCAGCATCGGACGGACCTGGTGGGGCATGTGAGTGCGTTTACGCCGGACTGGCAGTGGCCGCATGCGCTGCAGGGCGTTGAGCTGATTCGGATTTCTGCGGAGATTGATCGGCAGGCGGCGTTGTTGGCGGTTAGGGATTTGTTTGGGTGGGGGGCACTGATTGCGGTGGTTTGTGCTGGTGCTATTTGGTTGCAGCGGGCTTTGCGGTAAGGGTGCCGGTTCATCCCTTGTTTCATCCCCTGCCGGGGCTGACTCACTTTCTTTGTCTTGCCAAAGAAAGTCAGCAAAGAAAGGCGCGCCCGAGATGGCGAAAGACTCCTTGAATTTCCGTAACCGGGCGGAGACGGGAAAAACTCGCTTCGCTCAGACAGTTTCCCGTCTTTTTTCCGCCCGCTTACAGAAATTCAAGGCGCCATCTAGGGCAGGGTACGGCCACACCATCTGGGTGCGTGTGTTGGCGCCGGGTGGTTTGCTGCTGGTTCAATCCAGCTTCTGTTCCGGCGCTGTTGCCTGGGGCAGTTTGCAGTTAAACGCTGGGGCTTCGTCTTTCAGATCCAGGTGGTCCATCAGCGTGGGGGCCAGGACTTTGAGGACCTGCACGGTTAGTGCGCTGGTGAACTTGTATTTGGCGGCGTCTGCGCCGGCCACGTAGGCGACGACGGTGCCGAAGTAGCGGTCGCCCAGGTAGAAGACGAAGGCGCCGGAGCGGCTGACGACGCGTTCGGAGATGAGGCCGCCGCCGCGGCTGAAGGTTTTGAAGCGGTTGTCGCCTGTGCCGGTTTTGCCGCCGACCGCGAGGGGTTTGCCATCTTTCTGGACGAAGGTGCCGGAGATGCGCTTGGCGGTGCCGCCTTCTACGACGCCGGCCAGCGCGGTTTTGACCAGCGCGGGAATCTCGGGTGGGAGCACGCGTTCGCCGGCGTTGGGGTCGCGGCAGAGCATGACTTCATAGGGGGTGTTGGCGGCAAAGCGCAGGCGGTCGATGCGGACGCTGGGCAGGCGGATGCCGTCGTTTTCGATGATGCCCATCAGCTCGGCCAGCGATGCGGGGCGGTCTGCCGAGGCGCCAATCGCTGTGCCGTATGAAGGCACCAGCGATTCAAACGGATAGCCGAGGCGCTTCCACATGGCGTGGATCTGCTGGAAGGCTTCGATCTCCAGCATCTGTTTGATGCGCTTGTCCTGCGCGCCTTTGCGGTGCGATTGCAGCAGCCATTTGTAGACGGCCAGCCGCTCGTCGGCGCTGGCTTGGTTCACTTGCGCGAGCGTGGCTTGCGGGTGGGTTCGCAGGTAGGCCACCAGCCATAGCTCCAGCGGATGCAGCTTGGCGATGTAGCCGCGGTCGGCCAAGTCGAAGCGTTGGACGGAGTAGTTCACATACAGCTTGGTGAGGGCGGCCTCGTCCAGCTTGGCGCCGGGGAGATAACTGCGGATGAACGCGGCGAGTTTGCCCGGGCCGGCTTCCGGGTCGATGCTGCGGAAGATGGTCGCCAGCCGCACCGGCGTGGCACGCGTGCTTTGCACGAGGATGGCTTCGCGCTCGGCGTCGGTCTTGCCCTTGTACTTCGTGTAGAACCGGCCCATGAAGAGTTTGCCTTCGCGGTCGGCAAAGCGTTGCAGGTAGACCTGTCGCTGGGGCGACTCGGGATCGGTCAGCGCTTCGGCGCCTGCGCTGGGCAACTGGTGCTGAAAGTAGCGCGAGATGTCGCGCATGATCCGTACGAAGACGAGGTTGACGGAGTGCTTGAGCCCCTCGCGCACCGTGAAGAATTGGGTGCCTTCCCATTTCTCGAAGTTCTCGAAACTCTGCATGCCGCCGCCGGTGGCGAACCACTCGCCGGCGTTGCCGGAGTATTTGCGCTCCATGGAGGCATCGAGCATGGCTGCGAGCGAGCGGTCTTGGGTGTGGGCGAGGTAGTCCACGGCCCAGCGCTCGATCGGGTTCTGCACGGGGATGTTGATCTTGCGCAGCGCCGTGGCTGGCTGATCGGCATAGCGCTTGTGCAGCTCGGCCACGATTTCGAGATATGTCACCAGCGTGCGCAGCTTGGCGGTGGAGCCGAGGTCCAGCTTTACGCCTTCGTTGATGTCGAATGGCTTATCGAACGTATCGGCTTGCACCAGCACGCGGTTGCCGCCGGGGGCGCGCTCGTACAGCGTGAAGCTATACGTTACGCCGCGTGGGTCGCCGTGTTCTAGCATCTTGTCGCCGACGAGGCCGGCTGCCTTGGCGCGCTCGGGGTCGCGCAGCTTGCGCAGTTCGGTGGTGATGTCGCGCTGCAAGGGCGCGTCGAGCGTGCTGCTGGCCGTCAGGTCGAGCCGGTCCAGCGCGTACATGCGCGAGATGCCCAGCATGCCGGCCAGGTTCACGCGCACGGCATTCGTGCCCTTGTGCTCGATGGGCGGGGGCGGCACGCGCCTGTTCAGCGCCTGCTGCTTGAGGGATTGCGCAATGGCTGCATCGCGCAGCGCGGGTGGAATGACCGATGTTGCGGCCAGCACACGCAGGTAGGCGTCCGTCAGCGACTCCAGCTCGTCGAGGTTCTCCTGGTAGTACGACGGCCGCCGCTGCGACACCAACAGACTGAGCGCTTCCTTGTAGGCCAGCGCACGATCCGCCAGCGGCGCGGTCGACTTGTCCGACAGCAGCGCATTCACCTGCGCAAAGTCGCGCCCGTACCAAACCCACAGTGCATCGCCGATGCCCTGGATCTCGCCAAACCCGGCGCGCGCGCCCAGCGGCACGGTGTTCAGGTAATCGACGACAAGCTGGTGACGTGTCGCCGTGGTGTCTTCGCCGTTGAGGTAGGCGCGTGCCGATGCGGACGCCATCTGGCGCAGCTTCTCGGTGGGGGATTCGGTACGGCCTTCGGGTGAGTGGCGGTACTTCTCGATTTGCGTGGCGAGCGTGCTGCCGCCGGGCGATTCGTGCGCGGCGTTGACGGCATGCAGTGCGCGGTCCCACACGGCACGCGCGAGGCGCGACCATTCCACGGCCGGATTGCGCTTGGGATATTCGGTCTGCAGCAGTGTGCGGTTTTCGATGGCGAGCAGCGAGTCGACCAGCAGCGGCGGCACCGACGCGAAACTGTCATATACGCGTTCTGGGTGCCGCACGCTATAGATCGGACGGCCATCGTCGTCGAGCAATTCCAGACCGGCTTGATCTTTCTCGCGGTAGGGCGCGTTCATGCCGCGATCCATCCACGCGATCATGTCCTGGGAGGGCGCCGCCTGCTGCGCGACGATGTAGCCGCGTGTGCGCAGGCGTTCTAGAAACGTGGGGAGGTCGTGGTAGCCGAGCCGCTCATCGTAGGGCCCGGAGTTGGGGTAGCGGGCCACGTTGTTGGGCCCTGGCTTGACGGGAAAGGTTTGCGATTGCGCGATGCGCGTGAAGTACTGCGCCTGCCACGAGGACGTGCGGAACTCGCGGTCGGCGAACCACGCGGCCACGGCCAGCACCAGCGCCGCAATGAGGGCCAGCTTGATGATGACGGGGCGGCGTATTTTTTTCACTCGCTTGCGCTCCAATCGCAGGCGGACGGGCGCCTCACTTCAATCTAGCCCATGCGGGCGTCGTGTCCAGCGGCTTGTAACTTTGGGGCCACCATTGCAAGCCTTACGACGGGGCGTAGTACGGAATCTTCTGCTCGTCGTACAACCGGTAGGTCAGGGCCAGCATGGCCTGGATGTCTTCGGATTCATCCAGCAGGCGAGTGCTGAATATGATGGGCGACACCAGCTGCGGATCGTCCAGCTCCATATAGCAAACGTCTTCGCGCTTGAGGCCCGCCACGCTGCGCGGTACCACCGACACCCCTTCGCCCGCGGCGACCAGCCCCAGGGCGATTTGCAATTCCCGTGCCTCATAAATCTTGCTCGGCTCCAAGGCACGGTCATGGAACAAGGCAAGCACCTGATCCGCGTAGCTCGGACGCGGCGCGCGCGGGTAGATGATCAGCGTATCGCCCACTAGGTCGCGCAGCGACGCCGCAGGCTTGGCGTCCAGCAACGGATGGCCCGAGGGCAGGGCAACCATCAGCCGCTCATCGCGCAGCAGGATGCGCCGCACGTTCGGGTCTTCATAGCGGATGCGGCCGAAGCCGACGTCGATGCGGCCCTCTTTGAGCGCCTGGATTTGGTCCATGGTGGTCATCTCGTGCATGGTGAGATCGACCATCGGGTATTCCGCCCGGAAGCGCCGGATGACCTTCGGGAGCATCCCATACAGCGTCGAGGCAACAAAGCCGATCGACAGGCGCCGCTCAATCTGCCCGACACGCTGCGTCATCGAGGCCAGCTCGGCCGTCTGCGCCAGCAACTGGCGCGCGTGCGCGTGGAAGAAGCGGCCGGCTTCCGTGAGCTTGAGCGGGCGGCTGCCGCGCTCGAACAGCAGCACGCCGATTTCCTCTTCGAGTTGCTGAATCTGGCGGCTCAACGGCGGCTGGGCGATGTGCAAGCGCTCGGCCGCGCGCGTGAAGTTCAGCTCCTCGGCGACGGCCACGAAGTAGCGCAGGTGGCGCAGTTCCATATCCAACCTTATAGGTATGAAGCTGATACTAAATCGGTGTTGGACGCAATAAATCGCGCTGCGTAATCTGGTTTCCAAGTTGATCGTCATCACTCTGATACCTGGAAAACATGATTCGCTCGATCGAGGCCATTCTAGTGGATGTGCCCACCATCCGTCCGCACAAGCTCTCTGTCGCCACCATGCACATCCAGACGCTCGTCCTCGTACATGTGCGCTGCGAAGACGGTATCGAAGGCTGGGGCGAGGCCACCACCATCGGTGGTCTCAACTACGGCGAAGAGAGCCCCGAGAGCATCAAAGTCAACATCGACACGCATATCGCGCCGCTGCTGATCGGCATGGATGCACGCAACGTGGCGGCTGCCATGGCAAAGGTGCGCAAAACCATCCAGGGCAACCGCTTTGCCAAGTGCGCGCTGGAAACGGCGCTGCTCGATGCGCAGGCCCGTCGCTTGAATGTGCCGCTATCGGAACTGCTGGGCGGCCGCCTGCGTGATGCGCTGCCAGTGGCCTGGACGCTCGCCAGCGGCGATACCAAGAAGGACATTGCCGAGGCAGAAGCGATGCTGGCCGAACGCCGCCACCGCATCTTCAAACTGAAGATCGGTCTGCGCCCGGTGGCGGACGATGTGGCGCATGTGCTGGCCATCAAGCGCGCACTGGGCGACGCCGTGAGCGTGCGCGTGGACGTCAACCAGGCCTGGAGCGAACTCGACGCCGCCAACGGTATCGCTGCACTTCAAGCCGGTGGCATCGACCTGATCGAGCAACCCGTGCGCGCTGAAAACCGCGCCGCGCTGGAGCGCCTCGCCCGCCAGTTCGCCGTGCCGATGATGGCCGACGAAGCGCTACACGGTCCGCTGGATGCATTCGAACTGGCCTGCAGCGCCAGCGCAGATGTCTTCGCCGTGAAGATTGCCCAGTCCGGCGGCCTCGTGCCGGCCATGCAGGTGGCAGCCATCGCGCAGCTTGCGGGCATCAGCCTGTACGGCGGAACGATGCTTGAAGGCGCAGTCGGCACGGCGGCTTCGGCCCACGTGTTTTCCACCTTCGGTGACCTGCAGTTCGGCACCGAGCTGTTCGGCCCATTGCTGCTTACGCAAGAACTGCTGACCGAGCCGCTGCAGTACCGCGACTTCATGTTGCAGGTGCCCACCGGCCCCGGCCTCGGCATCCAGATCGACCGCGACAAGCTCGCGCGCCTACGCCGGCAATAAATCCAGAACGAACGACACCACCAAGGAGACCACGATGCTGTTCCACGTCCGCATGGATGTCCACCTGCCTGCCGACATGCCCGCCGATGTCGCCAACGAGATCAAGGCGCGCGAGAAGGCCTACTCGCAGGAGCTGCAGCGCAGCGGGAAGTGGCGCCACATCTGGCGCCTAGTGGGCGAGTACGCGAACGTCAGCGTCTTCGACGTGCAGAGCAATGCCGAGCTGCACGACATCCTGACGGCGTTGCCGCTGTTTTCGTACATGCAGATTGCCGTGACGCCGCTGTGCCGTCACCCGTCGTCAGTTCATGGCGATGACGCCTGAGACATTTCCCTAGAAAACCACGTGGAGACACCCATCATGAACGCGCACGTATTCCAAACGAAAGAAGTGCAGGACCTGCTGAAGGCCGCCACCAACCTGGACGGCAACGAGGGCAACGCCCGCCTGAAGCAGATCACCCATCGTCTGCTGGCTGACCTGTTCAAGGCCATCGACGATCTCGACATCACGCCGGATGAGGTCTGGGCCGGTATCAACTACCTGAACAAGCTTGGCCAGGACGGCGAAGCGGCTCTGCTTGCCGCCGGTGTGGGCCTGGAGAAGTACCTCGACATCCGCATGGACGCCGCGGACGAGGCGCTTGGCCTCAATGGCGGGACGCCGCGCACCATCGAAGGCCCCCTGTACGTTGCGGGTGCGACGGTGCGCGATGGCGTGTCCCGGATCGACGTCGATCCGGACGCGGCTGCCGGCCCGCTGATCATTCACGGCGTGGTGACGGGCCCGGACAACAAGCCGCTGGCAGGCGCCCTGGTCGAGTGCTGGCACGCGAACTCGAACGGCTTCTACTCGCACTTCGACCCGACTGGTGCGCAGAGCGCGTTCAACCTGCGCGGCGCAGTCCGGACCGGTGCCGATGGCAAATATGAATTCCGCACGCTCATGCCGGTGGGTTACGGCTGCCCGCCGCAGGGCGCGACCCAGCAACTGCTCAACGGTCTGGCCCGCCACGGCAATCGTCCGGCGCATGTGCACTTCTTCGTTTCCAGCGACGGACACCGCAAGCTGACCACGCAATTCAACATCGAAGGCGATCCGCTGATCTGGGACGACTTCGCCTACGCCACCCGCGAAGAACTGATTCCGCACGTGGTCGAGAAAACCGGCGGCGCCGCGTTCGACCTGAAAACCGATACGTACAAGGACATCGAATTCAACGTCGTGCTGACGCCGCTGGTGCAGGGCAAGGACAACCAGCGCGTGAACCGCCTGCGCGCTTCGGCCGAGGTTTAAGGCCCAACGCCTCAACGTGGAGACGACCATGTCCGCCTTGATCGACAAAGCCAACGAACTGGATCACCTGCTCTCAACCGCGGTGGTGGATGACGAAGAGGCGGGCGTTTTCCGCTGCCGTCGCGACATCTTCACCAACCCGGACCTGTTCGAGTTGGAGATGAAGCACATCTTCGAGAACAACTGGGTGTATCTCGCGCACGAAAGCCAGATTCCGAACAACAACGACTACTACACCACGTGGATCGGCCGCCAGCCGATCGTCATCACCCGGGACAAGACCGGCGAGCTGAACGCAGTCATCAACGCTTGCGCCCACAAAGGGGCCATGCTGTGCCGCCGCAAGCACGGCAACAAGGGCAGCTTCACGTGCCCGTTCCACGGCTGGACGTTCTCCAACACCGGCAAGCTGCTCAAAGTGAAGGACGAAAAGACCACCGAGTACCCGGTGCAGTTCAACACGCATGGCTCGCATGATCTGAAGAAGGTCGCGCGGTTCCAGAACTATCGCGGCTTCCTGTTCGGCAGCCTCAATGCCGATGTGCAGCCGCTCGAGGCGTACCTGGGCGAAGCGCGGGTGATCATCGACCAGATCGTCGACCAGGCGCCGGAGGGACTCGAAGTGCTGCGCGGCAACTCCTCGTACGTCTACGACGGCAACTGGAAGATGCAGATGGAAAACGGCTGCGACGGCTACCACGTCAGCACCGTGCACTGGAACTACGCCGCAACGATGGGCCGACGCAAAGAGGGTGGCACCCAGGCGGTGGATGCGAACAGCTGGAGCAAGTCGGTGGCAGGCGTCTACGGCTTCGAGCACGGCCACATCCTGCTGTGGACGCAGACGATGAACCCGGAAGTGCGGCCGGTCTATGCGCACCGTGAGGAGATCAAGGCACGTGTGGGCGAAACCCAGACTGACTTCATCGTCAACCAGACCCGCAACCTGTGCCTGTATCCGAGCGTGTTCCTGATGGATCAGTTCAGCACCCAGATTCGCGTGGTGCGGCCGATCAGCGTCGACAAGACCGAAGTCTCGATCTTCTGCTTCGCGCCGAAGGGCGAGAGCGCAACCGATCGCGCAACACGCATCCGCCAGTACGAGGATTTCTTCAACGTCACCGGCATGGGCACGGCGGACGACCTCGAAGAATTCCGCGCCTGCCAGAACGGCTATGCCGGTACCACCGCCCTGTGGAATGACCTCTCACGCGGCGCACCGCTGTGGGTGCACGGCCCCGACGAGAACGCCACCAAGATGGGCTTGAAGCCACGCATCTCGGGCGAGCGCAGTGAAGACGAGGGCCTGTTCGTCTGCCAGCACGAATACTGGGTGCAAGTCATGCGCGATGCGCTGAAGAAGGAATGCGAAGGGGTGCCAGCATGAGCGCCGATTACCAGAACATCTGCGCCGCCCTGTACCGCGAGGCGCGATTCCTCGACGACCGCCAGTGGGACGCATGGCTGGCGTGCTACGCCGAAGACGTCACGTACTGGATGCCAGCCTGGGATGACGACGACCAGTTGACCGAGGACCCACAGAGCCAGATCTCGTTGATGTACTACCCCAATCGCTGTGGGCTGGAGGATCGCGTCTTCCGCATCAAGACCGAGCGCAGCGGTGCCTCAACGCCGGAGCCGAGAACCAGCCACAGCATCACCAACGTGGAAGTCATGGCCGAGCGCGACGATGAAGTCGACGTGCGCTACAACTTCCACACGCTCTGCCACCGGTACAAGGTCACCGACCATTTCTTCGGCACGATGTTCGTCACCCTGCGCAAGTCCGGTGACGGCTTCCTGATTGCATCCAAGAAGATCGTCCTGAAGAACGACTACATCCGGCAGGTGCTCGACGTCTATCACGTCTGACCTCAGGTCAAAGAACAGCGCACGCAGCAAAGGCAGTGGAGGTATCCCATGTCCAGTTTCAAAGTTGCATTGAATTTCGAGGACGGCGTCACGCGGTTCATCGATTGCAAAGCGGGGGAAAAGGTGCTCGATGCCGCCTTCCGCGCCAAGATCAACCTGCCGATGGATTGCTCCGACGGTGTGTGCGGAACCTGCAAGTGCCGCGCAGAGAGCGGCAGCTACGACCTCGGTGACGACTACATCGAAGACGCCCTGACTGAAGACGAGAAGAACACCGGCCTCGTCCTGACGTGCCAGATGGTGCCGCAAAGCGATTGCGTGATCGCGGTACCGACTACCTCGACCACATGCAAGACCGGGCAGAGCAGCTTCGGGGCGACGCTGTCCAAAGTCGAGTTGCACAACGATGCGGCCGTCGTGCTCGAACTGGATGTGGATGCCACGGCTCCGGTGTTCCTGCCCGGCCAGTACGTCAACATCGGCGTGCCTGGCAGCGGCCAGCATCGTTCGTATTCGTTCTCATCGGCGCCCGGCGAAGCGAAGGTCAGCTTCCTGATCAAGAAGATTCCCGGCGGCGTGATGAGCAACTGGCTCGAAGCCGCGCGCCCGGGCGACAAGCTCGATCTGCAGGGGCCGCTGGGCAGTTTCTATCTGCGCGACGTGCAGCGGCCGCTGTTATTCCTCGCCGGTGGCACGGGCCTCGCGCCGTTCCTGTCGATGCTCGAAGTGCTGGCGCGCGGCCATTCACAGCAGAAGGTGCATCTCATTTATGGCGTGACCCGTGACCTCGACCTGGTGCAGGTCGATGCGATCGAGGCCTATGCGGCACGGCTGCCGAATTTCAGCTACGCCACCGTCGTCGCCGATGCCGCATCGAGCCATCCGCGCAAGGGCTGGGTGACGCAGCACATCCCGGCCGACGCGCTGAACGGCGGCGACGTGGATGTCTACCTGTGCGGGCCGCCACCGATGGTCGACGCCGTGCGCACCTACTTTGACGATGCAGGCGTGAAGCCCAACAGCTTCCACTACGAGAAGTTCACGCCCAACGCCACACCGATCGCAAAGGCAGCATGAGCATGCAACGATTCTCAGGCAAGGCCGTCGTCGTGACCGGCGCGGCGCAGGGCATCGGGCGCGGTGTCGCAATGTCCGCCGCAGAAGAGGGCGCCCAGGTGCTGCTGGTGGACCGCGCAGAGCTGGTCTACGAGGTGCAGGCCGAGATTGCCGCCGCTGGTTGCAAGGCTCACGCCACGACCGCTGATCTCGAAACCTATGCCGGCGCGCAGCACGCCGTGCAGACTACGCTCGACGCCTTCGGCCGCATCGACGTGCTCATCAACAACGTGGGCGGCACGATCTGGGCCAAGCCGTATCAGCACTATGAAGAGGCACAGATCGAGGCGGAGATCCGCCGCTCGCTGTTTCCGACGCTGTGGTGCTGCCGCGCGGTGCTGCCGCACATGGTGGAGCGCCAGCAGGGCGTGATCGTCAACGTCTCGTCGATTGCCACGCGCGGCATCTACCGGATTCCGTACTCGGCGGCCAAGGGCGGCGTGAATGCGCTCACGGCCAGCCTGGCGTTGGAACATGCGGACGACAACATCCGCGTCAACGCCGTCGCCACGGGTGGCACGGAGGCACCGCCGCGCAAGATTCCGCGCAATGCGGCACCCATGTCGGAGCAGGAAGCCGTCTGGTACCAGGGCATCGTCGACCAGACCCTCGCTAGCAGCCTGATGCACCGCTACGGCACGATCGACGAGCAGGTGCGGGCGATCCTGTTCCTGGCTTCGGACGAGGCTTCGTACATCACGGGGACGGTGCTGCCGGTGGGCGGCGGGGATCTTGGCTGACCGAATCGGATGCCCCAAAACAAAAAAACGGCGCCGATGCGCCGTTTTGTCGATACGTGCTGCTGGAACCGTTGTGTCTTAGCCGATATACGAACCGGACTTGCCAACCACTTCGGCGTTTTCCAGATTGTCATCCCAACCGTTGCGGAAGTAGTTGAACACGGCGCGCATCAGCGCCAGGGGCTTGCTGTCGGCGGCTTGTGCCTGGGCTTCGGCGGCGAACTTCGGGGTGTAATAGGCTTGCTGGATCATGATGTTGTTCTCTCTAGGGTTTTCCCGAGTATAGGGTTATCCCTAGGGTTGGACAATGTCGCACTCCATCCTTTCAGTACATTCTGAATATCACCCTCTCCTGATGTGCGGCCGCTCCCGCAGGTGCCGAAAAAGGCGCCTCGCCGCATTTCCCAAAATTTTTTTTGCGCAAAGATCACCGCAAGACCGCCGACGTTTTGCCTAAAAACCTTGCTTCATCGTGCTTTATCGACAATTTTTACGATAAAAAGCGCTGATCTGTCCGCTTGTTGATTGACCGACAAGCCGCCTACCATACGCCGCCATGTGCCGGCCCCTTCTGTTGCATCGTGGGGCCGGCGTTGTTACTTGGAGGTTCGTATGGCGTATCCCCCCATCCCTGTGCCGGTCGACGGCGTGCCCAGTGCCAACACGGCGTGGCAGGCGCGCAGCCGCGCGGCCGTCTGGCATCCGTGCACGCAGAACGCGCGGCTCGATGCCGTGCCTCCGTTGCCCATTGCACGCGGCCAGGGTCCGTGGCTGATCGACTTTGATGGCAAGCGCTATCTGGACGGCACCAGCTCGTGGTGGGTGAACCTGTTTGGCCATGCGAATCCGCATATCAATGCCGCGCTCAAAACACAGCTCGATTCGCTTGAACACGTGATGCTGGCCGGGGCCACGCACCGCCCGGCAGTTGAACTGGCCGAGCGGCTGATTGGCCTGACGGGCGGCGTGCTCGGCCACAGCTTCTTCGGCTCGGATGGCGCCTCCGCCGTGGAAATCGCGCTCAAGATGAGCTTCCACGCGCATCGCAATGCCGGGCAGGGCACGCGCAGCCGCTTCGTCTGCCTAGAACATGGCTACCACGGCGAAACGCTCGGCGCGCTGGGCGTGACCGATGTGGCGATCTTCCGCGATGCGTATGACCCGCTGATCCTGCAATCGCACCGTGTGCCGTCGCCGGATGCGCGCTTGGCGGCTCCCGGCGAGACCGCCGCTGATGTTGCCGAACGCGCGTTGGCGGCGCTGCGCGATTGCCTGAGCACGAACGCCGGCACTATCGCCGCCGTCATCATCGAACCGCTGGTGCAGTGCGCCGCCGGCATGGCCATGCACGACGTGAGCTATCTGCGCGGTGTGCGCGCGCTGTGCGATGAGTTTGGCGTGCACTGGATTGCCGATGAGATTGCTGTCGGCTGCGGGCGTACCGGCACCTTCTTCGCGTGCGAGCAGGCCGGCGTGTGGCCCGACTTGCTGTGCCTGTCGAAAGGCATCAGCGGGGGGTATCTGCCGCTGTCGATCGTGCTGTCGCGCGATGCCATCTATAACGCCTTCAACGACGACGCGCCGGTGCGAAGCTTCCTGCATTCGCATTCGTATACTGGCAACCCGCTCGCGTGTCGCGCCGCGCTGGCTACGCTCGATCTGTTTGCGGAGGAAGACGTGTTCGCGCGCAACCGCGTGACCGCCGCGCGCATCGCACAGGGGCTGGCGCCGTTGTCGCACGACGCGCGCTTCGCCCATCTGCGGCAGACGGGAATGATCACCGCGTTCGACGTCCACCCCGAAGTGGCCGGCGCGCGCTTTGCCGAGCGTTTTGCGTTGACGGCGCGCATGCATGGGCTGCTGCTGCGCCCGATCGGCAACACCGTCTATTTGCTGCCACCTTATGTGCTGAGCGACGAAGAGGCCGACACGCTGGTCGAACGTACGCTGCAGACGCTTGAAGACACGCTGGCCCAGGCCACGGGCGAAACCGAAGGACACACCTATGCGATTGCTTGACGACCTGCAGGCGGGCCTCGATGCCATCGACGCTGCGCACTTGCGCCGCGTGCGCCGCACCGCCTACAGCCCCACCGACCGCAGCCAGCGCACCAGCATGCCGGGCAGCGAGCCACGCGACATCCTTGGCTTCTGCGGTAATGACTACCTGGGCCTTGCAGCGCATCCTGCGCTGGCCGAAGCCGTGTCGGAGGGCGTACGGCAGTACGGATTCGGTAGCGGCGGGTCGCACTTGGTGAGCGGCCATTCGATTGCCCACACGCAATTGGAAATGCGCATGGCTGCGCTGCAGGCGCCGCATATCCCCGAGGCAGACGCGCTGTTCTTCTGCACCGGCTACATGGCCAACCTGGCCGTGGTGAGTGCCATGGCGCAAGCCGGCGGCATCCCGCCAACGCAGGACTGCACGGTGTTTTCCGATGCGCTGAATCACGCCTCGCTCATCGATGGCGCGCGGCTGTCTCGCGCACCGGTCAAGGTCTATCCGCACGCCGATGTGGCAGCGCTGGAAGCCTTGCTGGCGGCGAGCACCAGCCGCAACAAGCTGATCGTTACCGATGGCGTGTTCAGCATGGACGGCGATATCGCGCCGCTGCCGGAACTGCTGGCGTTGGCGGAGCGTTACGACGCCTGGCTGATCGTGGACGACGCGCACGGCCTGGGTGTGGTGGGCGACCATGGCGCGGGCGTGCTGTCGCACTTCGGCTTGCGTTCCGAACGCCTGGTCTATGTCGGCACCTTTGGCAAGGCGGCGGGCGGTTCGGGCGCGGCCATCGTGGCGCACCGCATGGTGATCGACTGGCTCATCCAGCGGGCGCGCACCTATATCTTCACGACGGCCACGCCACCGGCGATCGCGTGCGCCGTCGAGGCGGCGCTGGACGTGATTGCAAGCGAGGAGGGTGCCGAACGCTGTGCGCGCCTGAACCGCCACATCGCCGTGTGGAGTGCGCATGCGCAACGTCTGTCGTCCCGCTTTGGCTGGCAATGGATGCCATCGCCCACGGCCATCCAGCCGATCGTGATCGGCGAGAACGCCCCTGCACTGGCCCTGGCCGCCGCACTGGAACGCGAAGGCATCCGCATCGCCGCCATCCGCCCGCCCACGGTGCCGGTGGGCACGGCGCGGCTGCGCATCACGCTGTCGGCGGCGCATACGGAGGCGGACATCGAACGGTTGGCGCAGGCACTGGAGGCGGCTGGCCAGTCGCTGCAACCGGCAAAGGCCGCTTGAGATGCCCGCGCGCTTCGATTGCTTCGTCACCGGCACGGACACGGAGATCGGCAAAACGCTGGTCAGCGCGGCATTGTTGACCAAGCTGGCCGGTGCGGGGTATCGCTCGGTCGGTCTCAAGCCGATTGCTGCCGGTACGCTGGCAGGCGCGCCCATGCGGACCAATGAAGACGTCGAGCAGTTGCGTGCCGCAGCATCGCTCGATTTGCCCCTCGAAACCGTTTGCCCGTGGCTGCTCGAGGCGCCGATGTCTCCGCATCTGGCTGCCGCACGCGAGGGGGTAACCATCACGCTGCCGCCCATCCTCGATGCGTTTGCACAGGCGAAGTCGCTGGCCGATGCCGTGGTGGTGGAGGGCGTGGGTGGTTTTCGCGTGCCGCTGTCGGATGACTTTGATACGGCGGAGATGGCGGTCGCGCTCGGTTTGCCCATCGTACTGGTGGTCGGCCTACGTCTGGGCTGCCTGAACCACGCTGCATTGACGGCCGAGGCAATGGCCGCGCGTGGGCTGCGCCTGGCGGGCTGGGTCGGCAACGTGATTGATGCATCCATGGACGGGCTGGACGATAACGTTGCCACGCTGCGCCGCTGGATCAACGCGCCGCATCTGGGCACGATCCCGCGCCTGCCCCGCGCGGATGCGCACCTTGCTGCGACACACCTCGACATCACGCCGCTGCTTGCCCGGTGAGGCCGCACGCAGCGCTACACTGTTTCGCTTCAAGGAACGCGATGGAGGCGGCTGTCATGCGCGCAGTGCGTTGGCTGACGGTAGTGAGTGTGATGGCGGTGGCTGCGGCAACGGCCGGATGTGCGGCATTGGAATCCCCCGTGACCAAGGGGCAGCGGCTTGTCGGCGCGGACGAATCCGCCGTGCAAGCGCAGTTCGGCCCGCCGCGTGAGACGTATCCGCTGGACGGCGGCACGCGTTGGCTGTATCCGACCAAGCCGTACGGCCAGTTCACCTATGCGGCCGACTTTGACGCCAGCGGCAAACTCATCGACTTCAAGCAAGTGCTGCGCAGCCTGGAATTTGCCCAGGCCAAGGTCGGCGTTTGGACCAAGGACGATGTGCTGCGGCATTTCGGCCAACCCGTTGAGACGGCGTACTTCCCCCGCATGGATCGGCTGGTCTGGTCGTACCGCTTCAAGGCGGACGATGTCTGGCCATCGCTGATGCACTTCTACTTCGACCCCGCCGGCGTGCTGCAACTCACGCAAATCACGCCCGACCCGCTGTACGACCCAGACCGCCCACGGCTCTTCCGTCGGTAGTTGATGTGGCACAAGCGGGGGTGTGCGCTCAGGGTTCCTCCTGCGTTGCGCGCTTGGCCGCGCGACCTAAGCTAGAGAGCAGGGGAGGTAGACGCCGCCGGCGTTGGCCGACAGCAACCCGTCATAAGAACGGGCGCATCGTTGGGGGTGCATCATGCTGACGCATCACTGGGTCGACATCGATCCGCTGGAAGCGGAACGCCATCCGCTCTACGGCATGGCCGGCTGGCTGCCGTGGGTGGTTGCCGCGGCCATTGCCGGGCCAACGTGGGTGTTCTGGCAGGGCTTGTCGGTCGACGCCTTGCAGACGGCGGGCGCCGATCTGTTCAATGCCGACACGCCGGGCAGCGGGGCCATCAACCTGACCATGCTCCTGTATCTGATCTCTTGTGTGACGGTGCTAGTTTTGGCCACCACGCATGACAGCGCGTTCCGGCGCGCCATGATCGTGCATATGGCGCTGTTGCCGCCGATGATCGGGTTGACGCTGATGGCCGGCGGTGTGCCGGGTGCGTACCAGACCTTCGTCGACGGCGTGGCGGTCGCTGCCGCGTTGCTGCTGACTTGTGGCGTCTACCTGCAGGTTTCTCGCCGCGTACATGTCACCTTCGAACTGCGCGACTGGGCGCCCGGCGAGCATGCCTGGTTCAAGCGTCGCGCCCGGGCGGCAGCCAGTTAAGCGACGGTACTCACTCAATCAACGCAAAGCGCGGCACCTGCCGGCCATCGACTTCAACCATCTCGTGGAACATGGTGGAAGGGCGCGTCCAGATCGTGCCGTTGGCGGCGCGGTAGACCGTCATCTTGATGGTGGGATCGGGCTCGTACGTGGCCTCGCACAGCCATTCGTATTCGCCGCCCTTGTAGTGGCGGTAGCGGCGTGCCGGGGTGTTCTGCATGGCCACCTCAGTGCTGCGTGGGCTTGTCTTCGTCATCGACGTAGGGCGTGTGCTTGCCCTCTTGGGTCTGCGCGCCGAGCTTCGCGTCTTCCATGGCGTCTTGATACGCCAGCATGGCAGCGGCCACGGCTTCGGGCTCGCCGTTGAAGGAGATCACGCTCTCACCGCAGTTCGGGCATTCGCCGCCGAAGATGGCGTGGATGCCGGGCATGTCGCGCGGCTCCATGCCTTCAAATTCGGTAAAGGCGGTCTGGCAGGCGCCGCAGACCAGCTTTTCCGGGCGCAATGCCTCCAGCCGGCTTTGCGCCTGAGAAATGCGTTCGGCTTGCGTGCCGCGTCGTTTGGCTTCGCCCATGGTGGTCTTCCTGTGTTCAGAGATGGAGGAGGGGATCATACCGAACTGGCGTGGCAGCACGCGCTCAAGCGGACTCAGCGTGACGCTCGTCAACCGGCTTGCGCGACCCGACTGGTATAGTGCGCCCCCTTATCCGCTATCTACTTTCCCGTACGCCATGTCGACCATTCCAGCCTGCCCCCAATGCGGCTCTGAAAACACCTACCCAGACGGCGAGCTCTACATCTGCCCGGATTGCATGCACGAGTGGAACCCGGCCGCGCAGCAAGAGGAAGTAGAAGCCGAGACTGTCATCAAAGACGCCAACGGCAACCCGCTGGCCGTGGGCGACTCCGCGACCCTCGTCAAGGACCTGAAGCTCAAGGGCGGTTCGGGCACGCTCAAGGCTGGCACCAAAATCAAGAACATCCGCTTCGTCTCGGGCGACCATCCGATCGATTGCAAGATTGACGGCGTGAGCTATCTGCTCAAGCCGGAGTTTTTGAAGAAGGCGTAAGTCGCCAGCCACACCGACAGGGCGCCCAGGTCGTCGGTGTGGCTTCCAGACAATGTGGTCTGGCTCATGCGGCTGCGCCGGCCAGCGCAGTCGCAAAGTCTCGATACGAGCGCAGCGGGCGACCGAGGATGCTGGTCAATCGCTCCACATCGCCCGTGCCGGGCACCATGCCATCGCTGACATAGCGTTCAGCCATCAGACGCATTTCATACGCCATCCACTTCGGCAGGAAGTTCGCCGCGTTCTGCTCGAACCCGCTAGGGTCATCGCCGCCATAGGCCACGGGGCGATCAAGAATTTCTGACCAGATGGCTGCCAGTTCGGGGCCCGTCAGCGTATCTGGCCCGACGAGGTGGAGGGTCTCGATCGGCAGGTTGCCTGGCGCCTGGTCCCGGCGGATCAGTTCGATGGCCGCCACCTCCGCAATGTCGGCGGTATCCACCATGGCGACGCCTTTGCTGCCAATCGGCATCGGATACACGCCATGGCCGACGATGACGTCCTTGACCATGTGTTCGTTATCCATGAAGTAGGCCGGACGCAGGATGGTGGCGCTGAAACCCATCTGCGCGATCATGCGTTCCGCTCCCGATTTCACCGCAAAGTGCGGCACGTTCACAAAGCGTTCCGCGTGCATGACGGATAGATACACCACCCGATCCACGCCGGATTCGCGCGCCACGTTCAGGGCGATGAGCGCCTGGGTGAATTCATCACCCGCAACCGCATTGAGCAGGAACAGGGTCTTGATGCCAACGAACGCGCGCCGAAGCGATTCGACGTCGAGCATGTCACCCTGCACGACGTTCACACTGGCCGGGAAATCCGCCTTAGCAGGGTCGCGCACCAGCGCGCGCACGTCCGCGCCGCGGGTGACGAGTTGATTGACGACTTGGCGGCCGATGCGGCCCGTAGCGCCGGTAACGAGGATAGTCATCGTGTGGACTCCTTAGTGAGGGTTGGTTGCGTACCTAAGGTAGGTGATCCATTTTTGGTTCGGTAGATGCTATAAATAGACCACGTGTCTCATGAGCGGAACACATGGATCTACTTGCCCTTGCCGATTTCAACCTGGTTGCCCGTCATGGCAGCTTTGGCGAGGCCGCGCGCGCAACAGGGCGGCCGAAAGCGACGCTTTCCCGCAGAGTCTCGGAGCTGGAGGACAGCCTCGATCTACGCCTGTTTGAGCGCGGATCACGCGGGCTGAAGCTGACTCAGGAAGGGCGTGCCCTGTACGAGCGCACAGGGGCGCTTCTGGCTGAAATTGCCGAGAGCGCCACTGCCATCGCATCGGGAAGCGAACGACCACGCGGGCGGCTGCGCATCAGCGCACCGGTGCTTTTTTCTCAGATTGCCATGGGCAAACTGGTGGCCACGTTTGCACTGAAATACCCCGAAGTGCAGCTCGAGGTGACGACAGAAGACCGAGGCGTGGACATGATCGAAGAAGGGTACGACCTCGTCATTCGCGTCAACCCCAACCGAGACGAAAACCTGATCGGGCGCGTGTTTCTTCGCGATCGGCTGGTCGTCGTGGCAGCGCCGAGCCTGGCACGGCCCACTGACAACGCAATTGTGCCGGCGGTCTTGCGTCGGGAAGGCGATCAACGTGCTTTCTGGGAAGTTACCGGCCCGACGGGAACATCGCGCATCTCGATCAAGCCAGTCGCGCTGCTGTCGTCGTTGATCATGGTTCGGGATACCGTCCGCCTTGGGGTTGGCGCGGCGTGCTTGCCGGTATCGCTTGTGAGCCACGATCTGGGGGCCGGCACGCTGGTGCATTGGGGCGACGTCGAGGGCCCGGACATCGCCTTATGGGCGCTTTATCCATCTCGCCGGTTGCTGAGTGCGCGCGTTTCGGCGTTTCTGGATCACCTCAAGGAGGCGTTTCCTTTGGGGGCGCCGGAGGAGTTGGCGGCTTATGTCCGACCTGGGCCCTGAAAAAGGTGGAGGCGGCCGTATCGCCGGCGGCTGCCAGCCGGTTGTTATTTTACATAAGACAAATTATGAGAAATCTGGAATAAAGAAGCGGGGCCGGTTCGTGTGCGACCACGGGCCGGCCCCTAACCACAATGAATCTGAACAGGAGGTTCACTATGGCTCAAACCGATTCTATCGCTGCAGCTTGGGAGCGTCTGAATAACGGCATTTACGCCATCCAGGCACTCGGTCAAATTTTTTTAACAACTTCGCACTACTCCGGCTACGACGCGGAGGAGATGTCGTCTGTTTTTTGCTACATGGCCGACTGTCTTGCCCGTGATCGCGACGCTTTTGAGGAAGCCCAAGGGGAAAAAATTTCTGACGCTCCCCGGGTGCTGGAGGTGGCCCGTGGCTAAGGACCCGTCCCGCAAGTGGGCGCTGCACTCCGAGTGGTGCTACGAACGGCAGGGATTGTCGTTCAAGGCTTTGGCTCGCAAGCTGCGTACCGGGCGTAAGACGCTGAATGCGTGGGATGTCGGTACGCGCCCTGTCCCTCATTGGGCTCCGCAGGTGTTGCGCCTTCAGCGTATCGAATCCGCCAGCTATCTCAGGCAGCTTGGGCGGCCGGATCCTCGTAATGACAGTGCTGCTCGTACCGGGTTGGTGTCGGTGAACGATGTTCGGCTGCTGCCTGCGTCCAATGAGGCGGTAGCAGGGCGTGTGAGCGATGCTGCTGTAGCGGACCTGTGCCCGCCCCTACTCTGTTTGTTCCGGCGTGTGTTTGGCGCGTCGTGGTGTTGCGGGCGCAGCCAAGGGGCGGGCTCGTGTCACCCGGGCTATCTCGGCGCAGCCGGGGTGGCCCGGGTGGCGCGAAGCGCCGCCCCTACTTGTTTCTATAACACTTAACGTACAGAGAACCGGGGAACCCAACAGATACGCGGGTTCCGGGGCAAAAGAAAAGCCCCGCATTGCTGGCAGGCAATCGGGGCGGTGGCACACAACACATAGGTGGAGAAGTCATGCGCCATGACATTGTAGGTGAGCGGGCTAGCTTTGATAAGGGTTACGCCTACCAGGAAGGTATCGCCGTTCGGCAGATGGTCTTTCCGAACGGACAGGTTGAGGTTTCCGGTTTTCCGATGACGCAGTGGCAGCGTGCTGGTCAGTTGCACATGATGCCGCGTGCTGCTCGTGGTAAGTCTGAGAAGCGTGAGCAGAATGAGGCGTCAGCCACCCAGCGTGCTACGCAGGGCATTCGGTTGCGTTGCAAGGCGATCGGTGCGACGGTGATGATCACCCTGAACACCCGCAGGAACATCACGGACTTGGATGAGTTCATGAAGCTTTTTGATCGCTTCCGCCGCATCATGTCGTGTGCTCGGGTGTTCCACTACGTGGCTGTGCCGGAGAGGCAGAAGCGAGGCGCTTGGCACCTTCACATCGCGGTTGAGGGCCGTGTCGCTAGACACTTTGCGATCCGTGCTTGGCTGCGTGTTGTCGGTGGCAAGGGCGAGGGCTACTGTCATTTGCCGCGTCCGAATGGTGGCAAGGGTCGTGGGCCCTGGGCTACGCACAAGCTGGCCTCCTACATCAGCAAGTACATCGGCAAAGACATCGGTGATCGGGAGATGAACCGCAAGCGCTATTGGACCTCTCGGGGCATCGTTGTTCCCCGTCGCCAGGTCTACGGCAATTGGGGTAACTATCCCTCCATGTATGAGGCGCTCAAGCCCGTTCTGGCCGATCTGCATCGGGACTTTGGCATTCACGACCTCGTCGCCCATGTGAGCGCTCGTAATGGCACGTTCTGGCTGGCTACGGGGCCACGGCCGGGGCATTTCTTTGGGCCACCGTCTCCGTTTGCTACTGAGCAGGATCGGGTGTTGGCTGATATTCGCTCTGTGCTGCAGTAGCCGGTTCGTGGCGTGCCTCCCCTCTTCTGCTTGCTGGTTTTTCGCGCGCGTGTCTCTGTTGGATGGCGCATTCGTTTGTTCAGAGTGTCAGCCGCGTAGGTGCGCAGCGGGGTGTGTAGTGTAGGGAGGGGTCCCACTTTCAGCGATGAACGGGGGTGCCTGGAGTGGATGCAGACGGGGCCCACTTTCAGCGCCGAACGGGAGTACCCGCAGTGGAGCAGACACGCGGCGCGCGGCGGAAGGCAGACGGTGCCCTGGATGGTCGTCATGAATGAAATTCGTGGCGAGCGTAGCGGAATGGGTGTGGGCAAACCGGCGTTGACGAACCTGTGGGCAAGTTGTGTAGCGGGCGTGGGCAACGGTCGCATCGTTGTCCATCCCCGATGCACGGCTTGTCCACGGGTGAGTGCCGGAGTTGTCCACACTCTGTAGCGGAGTCCCCACGGGGGCTTGCCCCCGTGGGCCGTCTCGCACCGTCTGCCTTCCGCCGCGCGCCGCGTGTCTGCGGAACGGAGTGGGGAGGCTCACTTTCGGCGCTGAACGGGGGTGGATGCAGGAACGGAAGGCGGGGCCCACTTTCGTCGATGAAAGGGGGTGCCCGGAACGGAGCGCAACGCGTAGCACCGCAGAGGCGGGCGTGGTTCAGGCACCAAGACCTTAACGACAGGCCGCGCGCGCTCGGGAGAAACAGTTTTGCGTGATGGAGGTTGTTATGTTTGGCAAGCTGTCAGACTTTGAAGAGTTCCATTTCCCGTTTCGTTTGTTTGTTGACGGGTATTTGGCTGGTCGCTTACCTACCGATGGGGTGCGTGCTGAGGGTCAAGGCCCGGGGTTGCCTTCTCAGGCGGTAGTTGATGATTTTGTGGCTGGTTATATCGCCGATCTGCCGTCTGGTTACGGCTCGGTCGAGTGGTACGTCAAAAGCGGAAAGCAGGTGGTTTTAAAGGGAAAGGTGGATGTCTGATCGCCGATTTTCGAATTGGCGAGTAGACAAATTATGGGTGAAGTAGCCGGGTGCAACGCAGCACCCAGCAGCACCTCACTCAACCATCGCCGCCATCGCCCCAATCCGCTTTGGCACGCCGGCCACGATCGTCGCGACAGCAATGGCAAGGATCATGGCCGCGCCGACAAACACACCCGCCGCACCATTCGCGTCAAACACCACGCCGCCTGCCGCTGCGCCCGTTGCAATAGCGAGTTGCACGGCCGCGACGATCAGACCGCCTGCCGTTTCCGCCTCGTCGGGCACGGTGCGCGTGACCCACGTCGACCAGGCGACCGGCACGCCGCCGAATGCCATCCCCCACAGCGCAACGAGCACCGCATCCATGACGGGAGCCTGGCCCAGCGCAACGAGAGCAATGCCGAGCACAACCATCAGCGCGGGCATCGCGATCAGCATTGGCCGCAGCCGGTGTTCGAGCACGCGGCCTGCGAGCGACGTGCCGACGAAGTTGGCGATACCGTAGCCGAGCAAAATCGCCGACAGCCCGTTGACGCCAACACCCGCCACCTGCTCAAGGAACGGCCGCAGGTACGTGAAGAACGCGAAATGGCCCGTGAACACAAGGATGGTCGCAAACATCCCGAGGCCAACGGTTGGCCGGCGCAGCACGTCAATCAGCGTGCGCAACCGCGTAGTGCCGCTGGGCGCCATCGACGGCAGCGTCATCGCTTGTGACAGGAAGGCGATACCACCCAGCGCAGCCGCGGCCAAAAACACGTTGCGCCAGCCGATCAAATGGCCGAAGTAGCTGCCCAGCGGCGCGGCGGCGATGGTCGCCACGGCCACACCGCTAAAGATGATCGACAGCGCGCGCGGCACCATGGCGGCTGGCACCAGGCGCATTGCGGTGGCTGTTGCCATCGTCCAGAAGCCGCCCAGCGCGATACCGAGCACAACCCGGCCGATCAGGATCATTGTCAGATTGGCCGCAAACGCAACCATGAGATTCGATGCGACGAGCAGCACCGAAAACGCCAGCAATACGCGCCGCCGGTCAATCGTGCGTGTTGCGGCGGCGGTCAGCAGGCTGGTGATGAGCGCGATCGTTGCGGTGGCGGTAACGGCTTGTCCGGCGACGCCCTCGGTCACGCCGAGGCTTTCCGCCATGGGCGTGAGCAAGCTCGCCGGCAGGAATTCGGCCGTAACGAGGCCGAACACGCCGAGCGCCATCGCGAAAACCGCGCCCCAGGCGGGTTCATGGGGAGCCGCCATCGGGTCGGCTGTGGAAATTCCGGGATTCATGCGTCGGTCCGTATCAGGGAAAACACCAGTGAGAACGCATCGTAGGAAACTACAGCAGGACGGTCTATGACATACAATCCGCCATTATTGATTAATCGTCCGAATTCGATGCCCGAGGTCTCATCACCGTCCCTGCCCCACGTGCATGACCTTGTCAGCGAGTTGCTGCTCGGCATGCGGTTGAGTGGCGTCCAGTACCGGCGCATTCAGGTCGCGCGGCCTTTCGGCTTGAGCTTTGGCGATGCGCCGGGCCGCGCGCAGTTTCATTTCGTCGGGCGTGGGCCTGTGCTGCTGCGGGATGCGGCCGGCATGACCATGCAGCTTGAAGCCGGCGACGCAGTCCTGTTGCCGCGCGGCAGCATGCACGCCCTGGTGTCCGATGCCGATGCGCCCTGCCAGGCCATCGACGGCTTCGAAGCCGCGAAGATCTGCGAGACGGTAGCGTCGGTCGGCGCCGCAACGGAGCCGGCAGCCGGCGACGCGCTCATCTTCAGCGCATGCATGGAGTTCGATCTGGGCGGTATGCAGCCGCTTGTCGGCACGATGCCGGAGTTCATGCACGTCGGCACCCTGCTCGCGCGCTACCCGGAAATCCGCCCGATGCTGGATGCGATGGAGCGTGAATCCTGCTCGGAACGCGCGGGCTTTGCGGGCATTCTGGCGCGGCTCGCAGACGTGGTGGCCGCGTTTATTGTGCGTGGCTGGGTCGAGTGCGGCTGTGGCGATGCAACGGGCTGGGTGCAAGCGTTGCGCGAGCCCAAGCTGGGTCGCGCGATTGTCGCGCTGCATCGTGATCCGGGCCGCAACTGGAGCGTGGCCGAACTGGCCACCGAGGCGGGCGTCTCGCGTTCGGTCTTTGCCGAGCGCTTTCTTGCCGCGACGGGCATGACACCTGTGCGCTACCTGACCGAGTTGCGGATGCGGCTCGCTGCGCAATGGATCGCGCGCGACCGCGAGGCGATTGAAACCGTCGCATACCGGCTCGGTTATGGGTCGCTCGCGGCATTCAGCCGCGCGTTCAAACGGGTGGTTGGGCGGCCGCCGGGCGCCATTCGTACGGAAGGCTCAAAACGCACCGAAGGCACGGAAAACGTGGCATTCGATGCATGACGCGCGAGGCCGCGTTCAGCCGTGTCCATCGCGCAGCGCAACGCGTCGAGGGCGCGCCTGAGCCGTCGACGCTCGGGGCGCGCAGGCTGGGTGCCGGCGGTTTGCGTGCCGGAGGTCTGCATTGGCAGGCCGTGCGTCAGGCGGGGGCTTGCAGGTCGGCGATCACCGCCGCTAGAAACCGCGCCGCTTCACCGCCGGTGACAACGCGGTGATCGAACGTCAGGCTCAGCGGCAACACACGGTGGACGGCGGGCACGCCGCCGGCCGCAACCACCTGCTCGTGGATACGCCCGGCACCCAGAATCGCCACCGTGGGCGGCACGACGATGGGCGCGGCGTACTTGCCGGCGATCATGCCGAAGTTCGACAGCGTGATCGTGTTGCCGCGCAGCTCGTCGGGCGGAATTTTGCGGGCCTGGATGTCGGCGCGCATGCGGTCGAGCCCGGCGCGCAGGTCCGCCGCGCTCCGATGCGCCACGTCGCGCAGCACCGGCACGAACAGCCCATCGGGCAAATCCACTGCAATGCCCACGTCGATCTTGTCCACCACGTGGCGCCGCCCCGCATGGCCGTCGAACCACGCATTGAGCCCCGGCACTGCGCGGCAGCCGGCAACGAGTGCGCGGATCAGACGGATGGTGATGTCGGTGTTGGGCGGCCAGGCGTGAATGTCGGCATCGTCGATGACGGTGGCGGCGGCCACTTCGTTTTGTGCGCGGGCCATGTTCTGCGCCATCGCGCGCCGCACGCCGCGCAGCACTTCGGGCGGGCCCAGTTCGGCGAAGGTCTTGGCGGCGCGCTCTACATCCGCCGCTGTAATCACGCCGTCCGGCCCCGATGGCGTGACCATCGACAAATCCACATCCAACTTGCGGGCCAGCGCGCGGACGGCCGGGATGGCCTTGATACCGTTGGCTGCGTTTGCTGCGCCGCCGCCCACCACAGCCGGCGCTTCGCGCACGACGTGCTGCCCAGCGGGCATCTGGCCGACCACGGTGCCTGCATCGGCGTCATCGCTGCCGGTGCCCTCGAACGCAGCCAGTGGCGCACCGATGTGCACGATGTCGCCCGGCTGCCCGAACAGCTTGGCAATGCGCCCCGCTTGCGGCGATGGGATCTCCACGATTGCCTTGGCCGTTTCGACCGACACCAGCGGTTGGTCGACCGCAATGGTGTCACCGGCCTGCACGTGCCATTGCACGATCTCCGCTTCCTGCAACCCTTCGCCGAGGTCCGGCAGTTTGAAGACGATCATCGCTCAGGCACCCTCCAAGGCTTTCCGCGCCGCAGCAAGGATGCGCTCCACGCTCGGCAGGTAGTGATGTTCGAGCCGGGGCAACGGCATGACCACGTCGTAACCGGTCACGCGCTGCACCGGCGCCAGCAATGAGTACAACCCATGCTCGGCGATGTTGGCGGCGATTTCCGCGCCAAAGCCGGAGGTGCGCGCCGCCTCGTGCACGATCACGCAGCGGCCCGTTTTGGCCACCGACGCCAGGATCGATTCCATGTCCAGCGGCTTGAGCGTGGCCACGTCGATCACCTCGGCGCTGATGCCCTCTTCGGCCAACTGGTCTGCGGCGGCCAGCGTTTCCTGCAATGCGCCGCCCCAGCTCACGAGCGTGACGTCGGTGCCGTCGCGCAGCAGGAAGCAGGTGTCCAGCGGCAGCGCCTGGCCGTCGTCTTCCACCGGCTGGCGGAACACGCGATAGAGCTTGGTCGGCTCGAAGAACATCACCGGATCGGGGTCGCGGATGGCCGCCAGCAGCAGCCCATACGCCCGCGCCGGCGACGAGGGCACCACCACGCGCAGCCCTGGGATATGCGTGAACAGCGCCTCGGGGCTTTCGGAGTGGTGTTCCGGCGCGTGAATGCCGCCGCCCGATGGCGAGCGAATCACCAGCGGGCAAGACAGCCGCCCGCGTGTGCGATTGCGCAGCCGCGCCGCATGGTTGAGCACGTTGTCGATGGCCGGATAGAGAAAGCCGCTGAACTGGATCTCGACCACCGGCTTGAGCCCCATGGCCGCCATGCCGATCGCCGTGCCGGCCAGCGCGGTTTCCGCCAACGGGCTGTCGATCACGCGCTGCGGGCCAAAGCGCGCCTGCAAGCCAACCGTCGCGCGAAACACGCCGCCGTTGACGCCGATGTCTTCGCCCATCAGCACAACGGCGGAGTCGTGCTCCAGCGCATGCGCCAGCGCCAGGTTGATGGCTTCGACGAGGTTGACGTCAGCCATGGCGGCCTCCGTTGGGCGCGAAGGCGAGCGCCATGGCGCGCTGCCATTCCAGCGCGCTCGGCAACGTGGCGTACAGGTGGTCGAACATCGCGGATGGGTCTGGGTGTTCGACAGCCTGGTAGGCGGCCACCGCGTCTTCGACTTGCGCATAGCAGGCACGGCCAAGCTGCTCTTCCTGCGCCTTGTCCCACGCGTTCACACGCATCAGGTAGTTGCGCAAGCGCAGGATCGGCTCGGCCTCCCACGCCTGTTTGACGATGTCGGAATCGCGGTAGCGCGTGGCGTCGTCGGCGGTGGTGTGGTCGCCCAGGCGGTACGTCACGGCTTCGATGAGCGTGGGGCCGCCCCCTGCCCTGGCGCGGTCAATGGCCTCCTGCGCGGCCTGGTGCATGGCGATGACATCGTTGCCGTCCACCTGCACGCCCGGGATGCCGGCGGCGATGGCTTTTTGCGCCAGCGTCTGCGCGGCGGTCTGGCGGCTCCGGGGCACGGAGATGGCCCACTGGTTGTTGTTGACGACGATCACCAGTGGCGCATTCCACACGCCGGCGAAGTTCATGCCCTCGTAGAAGTCGCCCTTGGAGGTGCCGCCGTCACCGAGGATCGTCACGGCCACACGTGGCTCGCCGCCGGATAGGCAACCTAAGTGAAACGCATACGCCGCACCCGCTGCATGGCAGACCTGGGTGCCGATCGGCACGCAGTTCGGAAAGTCGCTGGCCACGGCGCCGAACTGGCTGCCGCGCTCGTCGCCGCCCCAGTACAGCAGGCTCTCGGCCATGGTGACGCCGCGCAGCAATTGCGCGGCATGGTCGCGGTACGAGGGAAACAACACGTCTTCGGGCCGCATGGCGCTGGCCACGCCCACGCCGATGGCCTCCTGGCCGACCGACGACGCAAACGTGCCGAGCTTGCCCGTGCGCTGCAGCGCAACAGCCTTGCTGTCGAACGCGCGCGTGAGCACCATGGCGCGATACAGCGCGAGGAGTGCCTGCACATCCTGCGCAAACGCCGGGAGTGGCTGGACCGGCTTGCCCTCGCGGTCCAGCACTTGCAGGAACTCGATCTGAAAGCTGCCGACTGTGGTCATGACTGCAGCCCCTCTTTGTTTTTCTTGGGGAGGCGGGCAGCGCTGACGCCCGCGTCTGTTTCCACACTAGACGGTGGGCGACCGAAAACAAGCTCAGTCTTTTGGCTGAGTCGAAGGTGGCACTTGCCCGACGGCGTAGCACTTTTCCATGGCTGCCGTAACACATGTCCAACTCCATCGAAAACCGTGGCTGGACAATGCCACCTCGTTTCTTTTCAAGGAGCCACGATGTTTTCCGAGTACCGCGATCGCATCTCGCAGCTCAAGACCGAAGATGCACATTTCGCCCGGCTGTTGCGCCGACACACCGCGCTGGACCAGCACGTCCGCAACATGGAGTCGAACGTCCGGCCACCCGCCCAGCCAGTGCTCGAAAGCCTGAAGCGCGAGAAGCTCAAGCTCACCGACACGCTTTACGCCATGCTGCGCGCCTGATCTTCGCTTGGGCCCACGTTGGTGTCGTCGCGGCACCGGCGCAGCCAATTCCACACCGCCCGTACGCCTGCGTCTTCGAGCCGCGCGGCGGGCGTCACCACCCAGAACGCATAGCGCCGGATCACCGGGCCGTCGAACGGCTGCACCAGCGTGCCGGCCTCCAGCGCATCGCGCACCAACGGCAGGTTCGCCAGAATCACGCCCTGCCCCGCCATTGCGGCAGACATGGCGTGCCCGTCGTCAGACAACACAATGCCTGCGTCCATCTTCAGCGTGTGCTCGATACCTGCCGCACGCGCCCACATCGGCCAGCCAATTGGCTGCGGCAATGTGCGCTGCCATTCGGAGTGAATGAGCGGCACGCGCGCCAGATCGCCATGGGACTGAACATTCAGGCCTGGGTGGCAGGCCGGCGCATAGGCGTCACCAAACAGGCGTTCAGCGGCAAGATCGGGGGCGGCAGCGGGCATATCGCCGTAGCGTACGGCCAGGTCAGCGCTGCCGCCGTGCAGGTCGACGACGGTGTCCGATGCATGGATGCGCAGATCGACCTCCGGGTGCGCCGTGGCAAATGCGCCCAGCCGGGGGACCAACCAGCGCGCCGCCAGTCCCATCGGCGCGGTGAGCGTGACACGCTGGCGCGCTGGTTGCACGTCGGGCGCGCGAATCGAATCAATGGCGTGTGCAAAGGCATCAAAGCCCGTGTTGAGCACCGGATACAACCGCTGGCCGGCCTCGGATAAGCGCAGCGCGCGTACTTGGCGCTCGAACAGCGTCACACCCAGCGCCTCTTCCAGGCGACGAATCTGATGGCTGACAGCCGTGGGCGTGACCGACAGTTCGTCTGCCGCACGGCGCATGCTGAGGTGGCGTGCAGTGGCCTCAAAGGCCCGCAGCGCGCTGAGGGGCGGGAGTTTTCGCATGCGCGGATTGTGTCACGGGTGCTTTTCCCCACGCCGGGCATGGGTGAATCCATGTCAGCTATCGCGCGTAAAAGATGTCGTTTGTCGCAGTGCAGCGTGGTTCGTAGAGTGGGCACACCTCCACTCATCAACGATTCACCATGACTCGCCTTCTGCATCTGGATTCCAGCGCCCGTCCGGGCCGCTCTGACACCGACCGCCACGGTTCGCACACGCGCCGGCTTTCTGCGCGGTTCGTCGCGCGCTGGCTGGAGCGCGAGCCCGATGCGCACGTCGCCTATCGTGACATCGGCGCCGAACCGCCCTCGCCGGTTGACGGCGGCTGGGTGCATGCCGCATTCACGCCGCCCGCGCGGCGCGAACCGTGGATGCACGACCGGCTGGCGCAAAGCGATGCGCTGATCGATGAGCTGCTCGCCGCCGATGTGATCGTGGCCGGCGTGCCGATGTACAACTTCGGCATGCCTGCGCAGTTCAAGGCGTATATCGACAACATCGTGCGTGTCGGCCGCACATTCGGCTTCGACCGCAACCGCACAGGCGAGCCCTACTGGCCGCTGCTGGCAGGCATGGGGAAGCGCCTCGTCATCCTCAGTTCGCGTGGTGACTTCGGTTATGGCCCCGGCCAGCGCATCGCCCACATGAACCACGTGGAAGGCGGCGTTGCCACGGCATTCAGCTATATCGGCATCATCGATGTGGCATCCGTTGCCATCGAATACGACGAGTTTGCGGATGACCGGCTGCGCGCGTCGATTGCTGCCGCGGAGGCGCAGGTTGATGCGCTGGTCGAGCGCATGGCTGCTGTCGAAGTGGCTTAGTCGATCAACCGCCCATCTGGCTCGAAGAACGGGTGCGGGCCGTCAAAGTCGCCCACATACGCGAGATGGCTCACCAAGCCTTGACTTGGCACCCACGCGTGCACCTTGTAGGCCGGTGGTTCCATCACAAAGCCGGGTTCGGCATCCGGATTGAGGTCCAACGCCACCTGGTGCGCGGGCGACGGGCACGTCGATGCCACCGTGCCCGCGAACCGCACGTCGATGGAGCGATGCAGATGGCCGCAGATGATGCGCTCGACGTTGCCGGCGGCACGCACAATCTGCGCGAAGGCGGGGATGTCGTCTTCGGCGAGCGATTGCACATCCATGTGGCCGATGCCGGTGGCAAACGGCGGATGGTGCATCGCGATGACGGTCGGGCGCTGTGTTTCCAGCGCCAGCGCATCGGCCAGCCAGTCGAGCCGTTGCGCGCCCAGACGCCCGCCCGGGTGGCCTGTGTCGAGCGTGTCGAGCACGATCAGGCGAACGTCGCCGATGTCGGTCCAGTACTGGAAGGCGTGCGGGTCTTGCGCCGCCGTGGGAATCGGTGCGAGCCAGTCGGCAAAGGCTGCGTGCGCGGCATCGCGGGCGTCATGGTTGCCCAGCACCGGCAGCATGCGGATGCCCGCCGCATCGAGCGGCGCCAGCACGGCGCGCAGGTGGGCATATTCCTCCGGCGCGCCGGCGTCGACCAGATCGCCGGTCAGGACGATGGCATCGGGCCGCTCCGGCTGCGCCAGGATATGTGCCACGCAGCGGGCCAGATAGGCGGCCGAATCCACGCGCCGGTACGCCAATCGCCCAGGGCGCTTGATATGAAGGTCGGTCAGTTGCAGAAAGTGCATGGGGCTCAGGCTTGCAAGGTCAGGAGGCGCTCTGCCGGCACATCGAAGCCGACCGCATGGCCCGGCGCAAAGTGCTGGCGGCCGGGCACATCGATGAAGAGCGGCGAGGTGGACACACCTGCCACACGCACACGGGTGCGGAAGCCGAGAAACACGGCCGACTCCACGGTGCCTTTAAGCGCTGCGTGCGCAGGATCGGCCAGCACGGCATCTTCCGGGCGGAAGAACACCGTATCCCCCTCGCCTGCCGGCACGGGCACGCGGCCTCCGGTACAGACGAACACACCATCCCGCCGCAGGCCATCAAGCCGGTTCATGATGCCGATGAAATCCGCCACTTGCCGGTTGGCCGGCTGGAAGTAGATCTCGCGCGGCGAGCCGATCTGCGCGATGCGTCCGGCGTCCATGACGACGATGCGATCAGCCAGCGCCATCGCCTCTTCCTGGTCGTGCGTCACGTAGATGGTGGTGATGCCGAGGCTGCGCAGCAGACGGTCCATCTCAGCGCGCACGGATTCGCGCAGCTTGGCATCGAGCGCCGTGAGCGGTTCATCGAGCAGCAGTACGCGCGGCTCCGGTGCCAGCGCGCGGGCCAATGCCACACGTTGACGCTGGCCGCCGGAGAGCTGGCTGACGCCCCGATCGGCATACGGCGTGAGGTGCATCATTTCCAGCAAGGTGTCGGCACGGGCGCTGATCTGCGCGTCCAACAAACCGTTCTGCCGGCGCTGGATGCGCAGGCCGTACTCCACATTGCCACGCACGCTCAGGTTCGGAAACAGCGCGTAGCTCTGGAACACCATGCCGACACGGCGGCGCTCAATCGGGCGTGCGGTGACGTCCTCGTCGCCAAAGTGTACGGTGCCGCCGGCATCCGGCGCTTCCAGCCCGGCGACGATGCGCAGCGTGGTGGTCTTGCCGCAGCCGGAGGGGCCGAGCAGCACGACGGTCTCACCGGCGGCGATGTTGAGGTCGAGCGGGTCCAGCACGCGCTGTTCGCCGAAGTGTTTACCGCAACCGCGCAACTGAATCGGCACGGGCGCGAGTTGAAGAGGTTCGTTGCTCATCGGGAAGCCTTTCCGTTATTCACACGCAGGCCGCCAAAGCGCTGCATCAGCACCAGCAGCGGCACGATCATGACGAAGAAGATCAGCGTGTAGGCGCTGGCAATCTCCAGCCGCATCGACGCGTAGGTGTCGGCCAGGCCGACCGGCAGGGTTTTGGTTTCGGGCGTGTGCAGCATCCAGGTCAGGTTGAATTCGCCCACCGAGAGCGTCACCACCGTCAGCGCACCGGCCAGGATGCCGGGCTGCACGTTGGGCAGCACGATAGTGCGAAAGCGCTGAACAAACGTTGCACCGAGGCTGGCTGCGCCCTCCTCCAGCGTCTTCAAGTTCTGCCCCGACGCCACGGCCGCCACCGAGCGCACCATGAACGGCAGCGTGAACACCACATGCCCGACCACGATGAACCACAGGCTCTCGCGAAACCCGCCAAAGCCGCCGTACGCCACGATCAACCCCAGCGCCGTCGCCAAGCCGGGCAACGCCACGGGCAGCGTCAGAAATTCTTCGATCAAGCGGCTTGCACGGCTCTGGCGGCGCGCCAGCACATAGCCGGCCGGCACGCCTGCAGCTAGCACGATCACTAGCGTGCACAGCGCCACCAGCAGCGACATCCAGATCGACGCGTGATACATGTCCCACACCTGGGCGACCCAATCCAACGTCCAGCCGCTTTTGAATCCGCGAATGTAGTTGCGCGTCAGGCCCACAGCCATCGACAGCATGACCGGCACGATCAGGAACAGGCACAGCAGCAGCGTAATCAGCCACTGAGCAATGGAAAGTGCGCGCTTCATGCCGCTGCTCCCGCTTGGCCGCCCGCAGCCGTCCGTGCAATCGCCAGCACCAGCCACGTCACGATGCCGAGCACGACCGACAACGCCGCCGCCATCGCAATCCCAGCGTTGAGGGTGAACTCCGTATAGATCGTCATCGGCAGCACGTCGATATCGGTAGCGAGCGTGAAGGCGGTGCCAAACGCGCCCATCGACGTGGCAAAGCAGATCGCGCCCGAGGCGATGAGCGCGGGCGCCAGCCCCGGCACCAGCACATCGCGCGTGACCTGCCACGACGATGCGCCTAGCGAGCGCGCCGCTTCTTCCAGCGATCGATCCAATTTCTCCGCCGCCGCCATGACCGTCAGCACCACGCGGGGGATCGAGAAATACAGGTAGCCGAGAAACAGCCCGCCGATGGAATAGGCGAAGACCCATTTCTCGCCGAGGAGCTTGTGCGTCATGTCACCCAGCAAGCCCTGGCGACCGGCCAGCAGGATCACCATGAAGCCAACCACCACGCCCGGAAACGCCAGCGGGAAGGTCAGCATGGCCGTGATCATCCGTTTGCCCGGCACGTCATGACGCACCAGGAACAGCCCGGCGATGGTCGACAGCACCAGCGTTGCCAGCGTGACGGCGGCCGACAGCACCACCGTCGAGAACAAGCTGCCCAGGTAGCGCGGCGTTGTGAGCGCCGCCGTGTACGTGGCGATCACGCCCTCGCTGCCGCTCACGCGCAGCAGCGCGGCCATCGGCAGCAGCCAGAACGCGCAGAACAGCGCGACGGCCGGTGCCAGCAGCGCCACCCGCCACCGTGCGGGCAGTACCGCATCCTCTGGCAAGGTGGTTCGGGTGACGGTGCTCATGCTCAGCGGACCTCGTTCAGATAGCGCGTGCCGAATGCCTGCTGGCCGGCTGCCATCTTGTTGAAATCGACTGTCTTGGCGCGGGCGTATTCGCTGGCCGGCAGGAAGCGGGAGGCGGCTTCCTTGCTCATGGCGTTGGCGCGCACTGGGCGCAGGTAGGCGTTGGCCCACAGCGTCTGGCCCTCGTCTGACAGCACGAAGTCGAGCACCTTCTTGGCGTTGTCGGCATGCGGCGCGCCGGCGGTCAGGCTCATTACGTAGGGCACGGCAATCGTGCCTTCCTGCGGAATCACGAACTCCACATTGGCGTGATCCTTGTACTTGGCGCGGTAGGCGTTGAAGTCGTAGTCGAGCAGGATGGGGATTTCACCGGCGACAACGCGTGCGTAGGCCGTCTGCTTCGGCACGATCGGCGCGTTCTTCTTCAGTTGCTTGAACCACTCGATGGCCGGGCTGAAGTTGTCCAGCGTGCCGCCCAGGGCCTGGTTGACCGCCACGGCGCCCACATAGCCAACGAAGGCGCTACTCGGGTCCAGGTAGCCGACCATGCCCTTGTATTCGGGCTTGAGCAGGTCTTTCCACGAACGCGGCACGGGCTTGCCTTCCAGCGCATCCTTGTTGACGAAGAAGCCCAGCGTGCCGGAGTGGATCGAGAAAAACGCGCCGTCCGGGTCTTTCATGCCGGCCGGAATGTCATCCCAGTGCTTGGGCTTGTAGTTGGCGACCAGACCCTTCTCCTTCGCCTGATACGCAGACGTGATGCCGAGGTAGGCCACGTCGGCCACCGGGTGCGACTTCTCCGCCAGCATCTGCGCGATGGCCTGGCCGGAGTTCTTGTTGTCGAACGGCACGGTGATGCCGGTCTTGTCCTTGATGGCCTTGATCTGGCTGGCCCAGTCGGCCCACTCCGGCGGGCAGTTGTAGCAGATGGCGACTTGCTGGCCGGCCGGCTGAGCCTGCACCGGCGCGGCCACGGCAAATGCGCCGGCAGCCACGAGGCCGCATGCACGCAGCCATTGAATGAGACGTTTCATCGAGACGCTCCTTGCGTATCAGACGTGAGGGAAGAAACAACGGAGAGAGAGGCTTCGGCTGGCGCCTTGGCAAGCGTGCCGCCGGCCAGCAGTCGGTGCGGCAACGTGATCGACGACACGGCCTCCCCGTCGATGCGGCGGGCCAGCGCCAGCGCGGCGTCGGTGCCGATTTGGCGATGCGGCTGCGCGACCGTCGCCAGCGCGGGCGATAGCCATTGCCCCATCGCCAGGCCGTCGAAACCGACCACGCTCACGTCTTCGGGCACGCGCAGGCCCATTTCACGCAGCGAGCGGATCGTGAGCAGCGCCAGGCGGTCATTGCTGCAGAAGATGGCGGTCGGACGCGGCGGCGCCAGCAGGCGGGCCAGTTCGGCGGGCAGCATGGCGTCGGCATTGAAGTCGATTTCGATGGGCGGTTGCGGGGCAATGCCGGCGGCTTCCAATGCTTCGCGATAACCGTCGTGGCGCAGCGCCGCACGGTCGGAGGCGGCCAACGTGCCGGTCAGCATGCGGATCTGTCGATGCCCCTGCGCCAGCAACGCGCGGATGGCATCCCGTGCGGCGGCGCGGTTATCGACCGTCACGCTGCATCGCGCGGGAATGCGCGCCTGACCAGTGGTTTCGTTGTAGGCCAGCACATACGGCACGCGCTCGGCATCCAGCCGATCGAGGTGCGGGTTGGCGGCTGCATCGGCCACCGTCAGGATCAGCCCGTCGACGCGCTGCTCGAGCATGGTCTCGATGGCACGGGCCTCGCGCTCGCGGTCATAGGAGGTGGTCATAAGCATCACGCGTTGCCCGGTGACCGAGGCGGCATCTTCAATGCCCTGCATGCATTCGGCAAACACCGGGTTGGCGAGCGACGGCAGCACCACGCCCAGCAACCCCGTGCGAACGGCGCGCAACTGCCGGCCCAGCGCGTTCGGGCGGTATTGCAGCGCGTCCATGGCGGCCTGCACGCGGGCCAGCGTCGAGGCGCTCACGCGCTCCGGCGTATTCACCGCACGCGACACCGTGGCGATCGAAATGCCGGCATGCGTTGCCACGTCCTTGATGCTGCTTCCCACGCCACCCCCTGGAATTTGTAAACGTTTACATCGTAGGTGCCGGGAGTGACCGTTTCATGACAACCGATGCTGCACTGCAGTCATCGCTGCAATGCAGCATCGCCATGGTTGCAATCCGTTTGAGATAGCAAAGTTACAAGGCTCGCATATGCTTCTTACCAACCTGAGCCAGCCAGACGCGCCAGTGCACGTACCCCGGCATGGCCCGCTTGCTGCTCTACCTCCTGCTCTGCCGCTCGCCGCCCCCGCTCTGGAGACTCCATGCGTGTATCGCCTGTACTCGATGTGCCCGCCACCGCCTTGCCAGTCTTGATGCAGCAATACGGGGTGGTACGGGCACAGTCCCTGGCCCTGGCCGCACCGCTGTCCGACGCCGATGCCACCGTCCAATCCATGGACGACGCGAGCCCCGCGAAGTGGCACCTGGCCCATACGACGTGGTTCTTCGAGGAGTTCATCCTTGGGCCGAACGCGCCGGGCTACCGCTCGCCCGATCCGCGCTATCGCTACCTGTTTAATTCGTATTACGAGACGGTTGGCGCACGGCACCCACGCCCGCGCCGGGGCATGCTGACGCGCCCGACGTTGGATGAGGTGCGCGCCTATCGGGCCCACGTCGATGCGGCCATGCAGCGCCTGCTTGCAGATGGCGTGACGGACGACCTTGCTAGGCTGATCACCCTCGGCCTGCACCACGAGCAGCAGCACCAGGAGTTGCTGCTGACCGATCTGCTCCACTTGTTCGCGCAGAACCCGCTGTGTCCGGCCTATGCCGAAGGGCCGGTGCCGCGTGTGCATGCAGCACCCGTGCAGCCGGGCTGGGTCAGCTTTCAAGGGGGCGCCGTGCAGATCGGCCAGACCGATTCCAGCACCGGCTTCATGTTCGACTGCGAAGGCCCACGCCACACGGTCTGGCTGGAGCCGTATGCCTTGGCCACGCACCCCGTCACCAACCGGGATTGGCTCGCTTTCATGCAAGACGGCGGCTACCGGCAACCCACGCTGTGGCTGTCCGACGGTTGGGCGTGGGTGCAGCGCGAAGGTATTGACGCCCCCCTCTACTGGCGTGCCGGTACGGACGAGGGCGAAGGTTGGCAGCAGATGTCGCTACACGGCCTGCAGCCAGTGGAGCTGGACGCGCCCGTGACACACGTCAGTTTTTATGAGGCCGAGGCCTTTGCGCGCTGGGCCGGCGCACGGCTACCCAGCGAAGCCGAATGGGAACACGCCGCAGAAGGCTTGCCCGTGCAGGGCAACTTCGCTGGCCGGGGTGCCCTGCGCCCGCTGCCCGACCACGGCATCGCCGAGGCCGGCAGCCTACGCCAGATGTTCGGTGACGTGTGGGAATGGACTGCCAGCCCCTACGGCCCCTACCCGGGCTTCGAGCCGGCCGAGGGCGCGGTGGGCGAATACAACGGCAAGTTCATGTGCAGCCAGATGGTGCTGCGCGGTGGGTCGTGCGTATCGCCCGAGGGGCACCTGCGGGCGACGTATCGCAACTTCTTCTACCCGCACCAGCGGTGGCAATTCACCGGGGTGCGGTTGGCGCGGCGGGCGTAGCCGCCACAGCCGGGCACCTAGCGGTTGCTGTCGAACAGCATGTTGGTGGGGGTGCCAACCGTGTCCGGGCTGCTGGGCGCAGCGGCAGCCGGCTTGGCGGCCGGCATTGGCGTTGGCGCGTCAGGCACTGCTGGTTTGCTAGTCTGAGCGGCGGGAACGGCAGCGGGTGGCGCTGTCGGCGTCGGTACGGGTGCCGGCTTGGCGCCCTGCTCGGCCAGTTTGCGGCGGCGAGATTCCAGCCCCGCCGCAATCTCATCCTGGTGATACCGCTTCGCAAAATCGATCACGTCCATCTTCTGCTGGTTGCGCAGGTTCATGTCCGCGCCTTCGTCCAGCAGCAGTTTGACCGTGGTGATGTGGCCGTTCATGGCCGCCATCATCAGCGGCGTGGTGGCGTTGGGGCTTTCCGCATCGATGTAGGCCGCGTGGTCCAGCAGGTATTTGACGACATCGTCGTGCCCATTGGTAGCGGCGTAGTGCAGCGCGGTCCAGCCGGTCTTGTTGACCTCGACTTCGTAGGTTTCCACCATCAGCTTCACCATGGGCATCAAGCCCTGGTAAGCCGCCATCATCAGTGCGTTCTCGCCGGCGGCGTTCGTCCGTTCGAAGTCGATGTTCTTCGCGCGGATAAGCGCCTGGGCCACCTCGATGTTCTTGTCCTTGAACGCATCCACCAGCAGCGGCGTGCCGTCACGCGTGTTCAGGTTCGGGTCGACACCCTGCGCAACGTACTTCTGCACCAGCACCGGGCGGTTGTATTCGACCGCCGTGCGCAGGTCGTCCTGCGGCGTGGCGAATGCGGCGCTCGATAGCGCCATCGCCAGGCTGGCGGCCAGTGTGATTTTTCTCATGACTTGCTTCAAGTGATACCGCAACTTATCGCGGTATTTTGTTGAATAGATGGAAGAAATTCTCGGTGGTCACGCTGGCGATGCGCTCCAGCGGCTCGCCGCGCAGCGTGGCGAGGAACTCGCCCACGTGCCGCACGTAAGCCGGCTCGTTGGTCTTGCCGCGGAACGGCACGGGCGCCAGGTAGGGCGAATCGGTTTCGATGAGCATGCGGTCCAGCGGCACTTTCTTGGCGGTCTCCTGCAGGTCCACCGCGTTCTTGAACGTCACGATGCCCGAAAACGAGATGTAGAAGCCCAGGTCCAGCGCGGCTTTGGCCACGTCCCAGCTTTCGGTAAAGCAGTGCATGACACCGCGCGCAGCCTCGGCGCCCTCTTCGCGCATGATGGCCAGCGTGTCGTCTGCGGCCGACCGCGTATGGATCACCAATGGCTTGCCCGTCTGCTTGGATGCACGGATATGCGTGCGGAAGCGATCCCGCTGCCATTCCATGTCAGCCACGGTGCGATCGCCCAAGCGGTAGTAGTCGAGCCCCGTCTCGCCGATGCCGACGACGCGCGGATGGTCGGCCAGCGCCAGCAGGCGCTCCAACGTGGGCTCTTCAATGCGCGTGCCTTCTTCGATGTCGGCTTCGGCATCGGGATGCACACCCACCGTGGCGTACACGTTCGGCTCTTGCTCGGCAATTTCGAGCACGCTCGGAAAGTCTTCCAGTGTGACGGAAATGCACAGCGCGTGGGTGACGCGGTTCTCGCGCATGCGCGTCAGCAGCTCAGGCAAACGCGCGCGCAAGTCGGGGAAATTGATATGGCAGTGGGAATCGACAAACATCGAATAATCAGAAAGTTACGGCGCAAACTTCGTGCGCCGTATCAGGGAAATGTCAGAGGGTTTGCGTGGGCCGCTGCGAGTTGAGCTGCTTACCCAGCAACTCTTCGATCACGCGACGCAGGATGCGGCCTTGCTCGTCTTCGCCCAAGTGCACGCCAATGCCGGGCGTTTTGGAGGGGGTACCCACGGGCGTAATCCAGGCCACCTTGCCGGCCACTTGGTACTTCTGGGGGCGGTCCAGCAGCGACAGCACGAGGAACACCTCCTCACCGATCCGGTACGGGCGCTGCGTCGGCACAAAAATGCCGCCGTTCTTCAGGAAAGGCATGTAAGCGGCGTGCAGGCCGGCTTCATCCTTGATGGCCAGGGAGACGATGCCCGGACGCGTCGGCGCGCCGGGTGCTGTGCCAGGCGCGGCAGGCGCACCAGGAGCGACGGGAGTACCAGGCGGGCGAAGAGGTGCAGTGCTCACGGAGATTCCAGAAGTTCAGGTTCAGGCAGCCGGAAAAAGCTGCCGGTAATCCAGCAAAAGGCTTTCGATCACGAGCCGCGCGGCCAGCGGATGCTGCTCGGTGCGGCGCCGCTCCGGCAAGGCACGCGCGAAACGTTCCAGGCGGTCCAGCGGGATGGCGTTTGCGCAACGCTGCAACGCATCACGTTGCGCGGGGAAATACCGTGGCCGCCCCGCCAGCCGTGCCGCCATCAAATCAAAGATCCAGCGGTGCATGGTACTGAGAACGGCAGGGACCGACAATTTCTGTAAATGTTCAGCCGTTGCCAGTGCATCGAGTTTTGCCCCCTGGCCAAGCTGTTCGAGCAGGAATTGCAGCAACGGGCGGTCTTCGGACTCGGCGGCGGCCAGTGCGGCCAGCGGCGCGTTGCCGAACTCGGCCAGCAGGCTCTGGGCATGCGGCACGCCCTGCTGCTCCAGCCACTGGCGCGCGGCCTCGGGCTGCGGCGGCTGCAGCGGAAACTGCCGGCACCGCGACAGGATGGTCGGCAGGATGCGGTCGATGCGGTCTGTCACCAGCAGGAAGACGGTGTTCTGCGGCGGCTCTTCCAGCGTCTTGAGCAGTGCGTTGGCGCCCTCGGTTTGCAGCGCGTCCAGCGGATATAACACCACCACGCGCAGCCCGGCCCGGTGTGTGCCGACCCCCACTGCCTCGATCAGGTTGCGCACCTGTTCCATGCGGATGATCTTGCTGGGTGCCTTCTTCTTGCCTTCAGCGTCTTTTTCCGTCTCGGGCGCGTCCTCCATGGCTTCGGGGCGCACGAGGTGGAAGTCCGGGTGGTTGCCCTGCGTGAACCAGTTGCAGGCCGCGCATGTGCCGCATGGCTGGCCGTCGGCCGCCGGCGTATCGCACAGCAAACCTTGCGCGAAATGCATGGCGAAATCGCGCTTGCCCGTGCCGGCCTGACCATTGAGCAGGATCGCGTGGGGCAGCTTTGCCCGCATGGCCTGCAGGCGGGACCAATCAGCGGATTGCCAGGGATAAAGCATCATGAATCAATGGGTTGCGTCAGATTGTTGATGCAAAAACTCGCCGTGAAACCATTATTTCTGGATTAGAAATTGCCCGCGAAATCAGAGCGTTGCGAGCAAATTCTCCAGGTCTTTCTGGATATCACTGCGCTCCCGATTGGCGTTCAGCACGACAAAGCGGCCGGGCTCAGCGGCTGCCCTGCGGAGATATTCCGCGCGCGTACGCAGGAAGAACTGGGCGGACTCGGCCTCAAACTTGTCGGGCGTACGGGCATCGGCCAAGCGCGCGGCGGCAATTTCTGGGGCCAGGTCGAAGAGGATGGTCTTGGTCGGTTGCAGGCCCTGCTGGACCCACTGCTCCAGTGCTTCAAGGCGGTCGATGGCTAGGCCCCTGCCCCCACCTTGGTAGGCGAAGGTGGCATCGGTAAAGCGGTCGGAGATCACCCAATCGCCAGCGTCGAGCGCGGGCTGGATCACCTCAGCAATGTGCTCCCGGCGGCTGGCGAACATCAGCAGCGCTTCGGTTTCCAGGTGCATGCGCTCGTGCAGCAGCACCTCGCGCAGCCGCTCGCCCAGGGGGGTGCCACCCGGCTCGCGGGTGATCACCACCTTTTTGCCTTGGGGCGCCAGCTTGGCTTGCAGTTGCTGCGCAAACCACGCGACGTGCGTGCTCTTGCCCGCGCCGTCGATACCTTCGAATGTGATGAATTTGCCGGTCATGGTTGGCCGCGCTGGTATTTGTTGACGGCCCGGTTGTGGTCCGTCAGGTTGGTCGAAAACTGGCTGCTGCCATCGCCACGCGCCACAAAGTACAGCGCGTCGGACGGCGCCGGGTTCAGCGCCGCCTGCAGCGATGCCATGCCCGGCAGCGCGATCGGCGTGGGCGGCAGGCCCGTGCGGGTGTAGGTGTTGTACGGCGTGTCAGTCTGCAGATCGCGTTTGCGCAAGTTGCCATCAAAGCCTGCGCCAATGCCGTAGATGACGGTTGGGTCCGTCTGCAGCAGCATGTTCTTGCGCAAGCGGTTGACGAACACGGCGGCAATCATCGGACGCTCCAGCTTCTGGCCGGTTTCCTTCTCGACGATCGACGCCATGGTCAGCGCCTCATACGGCGTCTTGTACGGCAAGTCGATCGCGCGCTTGGCCCAGGCATCGTTCAGGCGTTTCTGCATGGCCTGGTAGGCGTGGCGGTAGAGCTCCACATCGCTACTGCCGCGCGCGAACAGGTAGGTGTCCGGGAAGAAGAGGCCTTCCGGGTTGGCCTCGGGCGCGCCGATCTTGCGCATCAGATCGGCATCGGACAGTCCCGCCGTGTCGTGCTTGAGCGCGGGCTCGGCGTCGACCGCCGCGCGCATCTGGCGCATGTTCCAGCCTTCAATGACGGTGACGACGTAGTGCGTGACCTCGCCGCGTGCCATCTTGTCGATGATCGACCACGGCGTCGCACCGGCTTCCAACGCGTAGCCGCCAGCCTTCAGGCTCTTAGCGTTGCCCGTCGCGCGCGCTACCAGCGAAAACAGCTGCGGCTGCACACCCACGCCGGCACCGGCGAGCTGCTTGCCGACCGAGATCACGCTCGAGTTCGGCTTGATCACCACCTCCAGCGGCGAGGCCGCCAGGCTCACCGGTTGCTGGGCCCACCACACCACACCGCCTGCGGCTGCCAGCACAAGCAAGAACGCCAGCAGAATCAAGCGCTTGAAAAATGAGAGCATCGTATTTGTATCTGACATGTGGAACCCGCCGACGCCGACGATTCCCGCACGCTTGAAATGGATAGACAGGGCACAAACTGCCCATAGAGCGTGTTATGCACTTAGACAGGAGACGCGTTCGTCCCAAAACGGTTTGCGTGGTAGGCGCAGTCCGCCGCCCTTGGTGATTCCAAGGGCAAGGGCTGCAACACCCCACGCAAACCGTTTTGGGACGAACCCTCCGGGAAGCCCGGATGGGCTTCGCACTCCTGTCTAAGTGCATAACACGCTCTAGTACAGCCCAATATAATACCGGGTCACACTAGGCAGCCCCGCACACCATGAATGATGTCTTTCACGATTTCGTCGATACGCTGAGCTTTCCGCCCCTCGACGTGCAATTTGATGCCGCCGCCCGCGGCAGCGTCCTGTGCGCGCCGACCGATCTGGCGCGTATCGCCGTCGAAGGCGCCGACGCCGCTGAATTCCTTCACAACCAGCTCACCAATGCCGTAACGGGCCTCGGCCTGAACCAAGCGCGGCTGGCCGGCTACTGCTCGCCCAAGGGCCGGTTGCTGGCCACCCTGCTGGTGTGGCGTCAGGCCGATACGATCGTTCTGCAGACCGACAAGCAGATCGCGCCCGCGTTGACCAAGCGCCTGTCCATGTTCGTGCTGCGCGCCAAGGCCAAGCTGCGCCCGATGGACGAATTCATCGCCATCGGCGTCGCTGGCCCGGAAGCGGCGGAAGCGCTGCGCGAAGCTGGCGCCGTGTTGCCCGAGCCGGACGCCGTCAACGGCGTGGCACAGCAGCCCGCAACGGTTGGCCAGCAGGTCGGCGCGGTCGTCCGTCTGCCAGACGCCAACGGGCGCCCGCGCTACCAATGGATGGTGCACGCCGAGCACTTTCAGCATGCCTGGAAGACGTTGTCGGCCCGCCTGTCGCTGGTCGGTACCGAAGTGTGGGACTGGATGAGCCTGCAGGCAGGTGTGCCGCACATCACCCTGCCCACGCAGGAGCAGTTCGTGCCGCAGATGGTGAATCTGGAGTTGCTCGGCGGCGTCGATTTCAAAAAGGGCTGCTATCCCGGCCAGGAAATCGTCGCGCGCAGCCAATATCGCGGCACGCTCAAGCGCCGCATGCAGCGCGCGCACGTCAACGCCCCCACGTCGGCCGGTGCCGAGGTCTACAGCGCGGCCGATCCGAGCCAGCCGTGCGGCATGGTCGTCAATGCTGCCATGGCGCCAGATGGCGGCACCGATCTGCTGGTCGAGTTGAAGCTGGATGCAGTCGATACCGTCATCCACCTGGCCACGGCGGATGGCCCCGTGCTAACGCTGCAGAACCTGCCGTACACCATCCCCGCACCCGAAAACGCCTGACTGGCACTGAGCACATCATGGCCGACCACCTGTTCGTCTACTTCCGCATCGCCGAGCGCGACGCTGCTGCTGCCCTGCCGCGCTGGCAGGCTTGGCTCGACACCGTGGAAGAGGCGACGGGCGTGGCCAGCACCTTGATGCGCCGCCCCGAAATACGCGACGGGCAAGCCACGTGGATGGAGTCCTATCACGACGTTCCGTCTGCATTTGCCGCCACCTTGGCTGGCCTGTGGGAAACCGGCGGGCCGCGCGAATTCGTCGTCGGCGAACGTCATGCAGAGCTGTTTGTCGATCTGGAAATCGGCTGACAACGCTGCGCTGCAATCGACTCGCAAAAGTTCGGCAGGCTGCTATGCTTGGCCGAAGCCCGTGCAACACCGGTCATCACATTGGCCATTCGCATTCGTCGTGCGTTGTGCGGCATGTTCAAAGGAAGTCCTCATGTGTTTGATTCTCACGGCCTGGCACGCCCACCCCGCCTATGCGCTGGTGGTGGCCGCCAACCGGGACGAATTCTATGACCGCCCTGCCGCGCCACTGGCGTGGTGGAGCGATGCGCCCAACGTGCTGGCCGGGCGTGATATGGCCCAGGTGGTCGGCCAAGCAGGCACGTGGATGGGCATGACGCGAGATGGCCGCTTTGCCGCGTTGACAAACTACCGCGCCCCCTCCGAACGCCGCCCCGATGCGCGCTCGCGCGGTGAACTCGTCTCCAATTTCCTGACCGCGGACGACGCATCGATCCCGGCGTATCTCGACAGCCTGACCGCCCGCGACCGCGCCTACAACGGCTACAACCTGCTGACCGCCACGCGCGATGAGCTCTGGTGGACCAGCAACCGCGCAGATGCGCCGCGCAAGCTCGCGCCTGGGGTGTACGGGCTTTCCAACGCGCTACTTGATACACCGTGGTTCAAAGTGCGGCATCGCATGGCAGCCTTTGCCGAGGCGCTGGCCGCCGATACGGGCCAGACAGGTGGAAATGGCAACGCGCTGGACGTGGCGCGCTATATCGACCTGATGGCAGAAACGCGCGAGGCGCCAACGGGCGCCCTGCCCGCCACAGGCGTTGCCCCGGAATGGGAAAAGCTGCTCTCGGCCGCGTTTATCCGCTCCCCGCGCTACGGCACGCGTGCGACTACCGTGCTGCGCATTCGCCACGACGGCTGCTTCGACGTGACCGAGCGCCGCTTCGATGCCCAGGGCCAGATCGGCGAGGCACGCTACCTTGGCGTGCTCGACACCGTCACGCACGCCGATACCTGAGTGCCCTCACGCGGCCTCGCGTTGGGCTGCGGCAAGCTGATCCGCTTCCGTTACCGCTGCGCCGCCCGGGCGCAGGGCCGAGTGCTCGCGCTTGGAATGTACGAGCGGATAGAACATCTGGGCCGTCCAGCGTTCCGGGCCAAACAACTGGTCGTCTTGCAGGCCGATCTGCGCTGGGTATTGGCGCGTGATGTGAGCCGTGCCGAATAGCACGTCCCAGAAGAACAGCAGGTTGCCGAAATTGCCCTTGTAGTGGCCGATGCCGTCGGCATTGGTGAGCGCATGGTGTGCCCAGTGCGTGGCCGGTGTGGAGATCGTGCGCTCGACCACCCACATCAGCGGACGCAACGCGCGGATGCGGTACAGCGGCGCATCCCACGGCCAAGCGCAGTGCGCGCCAATGATGACCGCCAGCTTGATCACCAGATACGCCGCATAGACGGGGCCAAAACCCAGGTACACTGCCACGCCGCCGATCCACAGGCCGGGCATCATCAGGTAGTAGAAAAAGTTGTTGCGGTACGTGATCCGCACGCTCATGTACGACGCGCTGTGGTGCGCACGGTGCAGCGGCCACAGCAGCGGCGTATGCGAGGCGCGATGCCAGAGGTATTGCGTCAGGTCGTCGCCGATCAGCAGCAGCCCCGCCATGGCCCACCATGGCAGGTGACTCCAGGCATTGTGCTGCGCGGGAATGAGCCATTGGCACAGCGCGTTGCTGCCCAGCAATGCAATCGGCTGGGTCACGGCGAGCAGGCTGATGAACATCAGCGCCTCCAGCCACGCATCGTTGGCCGTCGCGCGGCCACGCACCGTGCGCTGGTAGCGTCGGCTGATGAATTCCATGGCGGTAAAGCCGAGGAGGCAGACCACGATCAGGGCATGCTCCATGTGCGAACTCATTCGGTGTCTCCTCGCGTTGGATATTTGTGGAGGCAAGCGTAGGAGTGGTATTTCAATGCGTCCAATGCATAATCAACATCCGTTCAATGCAATGGACGCAATACATGGATCTGCGCCGCTTGAGTCACGTTGTTGCCCTGGCTGACACGCTCCACTTCGCCCGCGCTGCCGAACGCGTTCACCTGAGCCAGCCCGCCTTCAGTCGCAGCATCCAGGCGATGGAAGATGCGTTGGGCATCCGCCTGTTCGATCGTGAAACCGGGGATGTGCGCCCCACCCCCGCAGGCGAATTCGTCATCGAGCGAGCGCGGCACTTGCTGTTCGAAGCGCGCTGCCTGCAGCGGGATGTCGACCTCTACCGCGACAGCCAACTGGGCGACACGGCCTTCGGTGTCGGGCCACTGTTGACGGCCACGCTCATGCCGCAAGCGCTGCGCGAACTGCGGCAGCAACATCCGCAAGTCGCGTTGCGCATGGAAGTCGGCAACTGGGTGCAACTGCTGGAGAGCCTGCGCAGCGAGAGCATCGAATTCTTCGCCGCTGACGTGCGTGACATGCCCAAAGATGCCGCGCTGGACGTTCAACGGATCGGCGGACAGCCACCGCACCTGTATGTGCGCGCCGGCCATCCGTTGGCCGGTCGTACGCCTACGCTGGGCGACGTGTGGGAATACGGCATTGCCGTGCCGAAGCTGCTGAGCCCGTCAAAGGTGGAATTGGCCGCGCTGCTGGGCCTGCCGGCGGGTCAGGAAGCCAGCATTGCGCTGGAGTGCGACAACTACGGCGTGCTGAAGGCGGTGGCGCTCACCACCGACACCGTGCTGGGCGCGACGGATGCTGCTGCCCGGGAGGAGTTGGAATCCGGCGCACTCGTGCGGCTGGCGGTACAGGGTTGGCTGTCGACGCCGTCCACGACCGGCATTGTGCGGCTGCACGGCAGAACTGCATCGCCGGCGGCGCAGGCGGCCATCGCAGCCATCGTGCGGGCCGCCCAGGCGATCAACGTTTAGGTTAGGTTGCGTTACAGCACGCGGCGCATGGTCCGGTGCGGAATGCCGGCCTCTTCAAACTCATCCCCTTCGGGGATGAAACCGACGCGGGCATAAAACGGCATCGCGTGGGTTTGTGCGTTGAGGACGAGCTCCGGATATCCCAGCGCCTGGGCCTTGCTGATCAGCGCTTCGAGCACGCGTGCCCCCACGCCCGTACCGCGCGCTTCCTTGCGCACGGCCATGCGCCCGATATGGCCATCGGGCAGCAAGCGGCCGGTAGCGACCGAGCGCCCTGCAGCATCACGCGCCAGGGCGTGCCAACACTGGTCGTCCCACTCGTCCCATTCGAGCTCAACAGGCACGCCCTGCTCGATGACAAACACGTCGTAGCGGATGGCACGCGCGTCTTCACGCACAGCGTCCCAGCGGTCAACGGTAATAGCGGCAGCACCGGCGAGCGGGCGGACAGATTCAGGGGCAGTCATGCTCAGTTCTCACACTTCAGGCTTCAGGACTTCAAAATTGACGATGCGCTCGCGCAGCATGTCGGGCACCGGCGCGGAGGTCTGCGTGGTTGGATCCGCGCACACGTAGATGACTTCGCCGGTGATGAGATGCTCGTCTGCGCGATACATCTCGATAATAAAGCGCATGCTGGAGCGTCCCAGGCGCGCCACGCGGCAGCGCAGGTCCAGCTCGTCGTCAAAACGCGCGGACGCATGGTATTCCAGCGTGGATTTGACCACGTAGAAGTCGACGCCAAACGTATCCACGACCTCCACTGGATACCGCACGCCGATGCTGCGCCAGTACTCGGTGATGCACACATCGGCGTACAGCAGGTAGTGGCCATTGAAGACGATGCCCTGTGCATCGACTTCAGCCCAGCGCACGCGCAACGGCGTGCTGTGGCGGAAATCCTCGATCGCCATGCGGTCTCCTTTCGTTTCTCGTTGTGGCTTATTCCGTCTCGGTGCCGAAGGCGCGGCGCAGCGCGTCGGCGGCGTCCCGGTGGGCGTCTTCGACGGCCGGCACGAAGCGGCCGATCTTGAAGAAATCGTGAATCATGCCTGTGTACAGCTTCAGCTCAACCGGCACTTCTGCCGCGCGCAGCTTGTTCGCATAGCCGATGCCGGCGTCGCGGATGGGGTCGAAGCCGGCGACCGCAATCCACGCAGGGCACACGCCGGTCACGTCGGCGCCATGGCCGCCGGCATTCAGCGGGGCGAAGCGCCAGTCGTCGCGATCCGCATCGGTGCGCAGGTATTGCGAGAAGAACCAGCGGATCATCTCCTGCGTCAGCAGGTAGCCCTCGGCAAATTCGCGGTGCGATGGTGTGTTCTCGTGTGCGGTGGTGCCGGGGTAGATCAGCAGTTGCAGAACCGGTGTGAGGCCTCGGTTGCGGGCCTCAATGGCCGTGACGGCGGCGAGCGTGCCGCCCGCGCTATCACCGCCAAACGCGATGCGCGCAGGGTCGGCGCCAATGGTGGCGGCTTCATCGAACACCCATTGCAGGACGTCGAACGCGTCGTTTGCGGCGGTCGGAAACTTCCAATCGGGGCCGAGCCGGTAATCGACCGACAACACCATCGCCCCCGATTTGGCGGCGAGCGAGCGGCACAGCGCGTCGTGCGTCTTGATGCTGCCCACCGTAAAGCCGCCACCATGGAAGTACACCAGCAACGGCAGCGGATCGGCCCAACTCGCTTCGCGCGCGGCGTACGTGCGAATGGGGATGGGATAACCATCGCGCGCCGTGACCGTCAGGTCATGCACCGATTCCAGCGCAATGGCCGGGATGTCGACAATGGGGCTGCTCTTTTCGTAGGCGATCTTGGCGTCGGCGGGGTCAAGTGCGTTCAACGGTGGACGCTTGGCACGCGCCACCAGATCCAGTAATTGGGCGACGTGCGGGTCGAGAGACGGAGACTGCATGGGCGACAACTGAACGATCGTTCTAATTTGGCTATTATCAGGGACTCCATTGAACCACGCCCGCACAGCACGACGGGCGACGTGGACGAACAACACCATCCGGAGACAGCGCATGGCCCTTATCTACTACCTCACCCACGTCCACCTTGGCTTTGGCACGATCAGCGAGCTGAAAAGCGAATGCGCGCGCGTCGGCATCCGCCGGCCGATGATTGTGACCGACAAGGGCGTCGCTGCCGTCGGACTGGCGCAGCGCGCCATCGATGCCACGGGCGGCCTGCCCGTCACCGTGTTCGACGAGACGCCCTCCAACCCGACCGAGGCGATGGTGTTGAAGGCCACCGCGCAGTACAAGGACGCTGGCTGCGATGGACTGATCGCTATCGGAGGCGGTTCATCGATCGACCTGGCCAAGGGCATCGCCATTGCAGCGACGCACCCGGCGCCGCTCACCACGTACGCGACCATCGAAGGCGGCAGCGGTAAGATCACCGAAGCCGCAGCGCCCCTGATCGCCATTCCCACCACCGCAGGCACCGGCAGCGAGGTTGCGCGCGGCGCGATCATCATCCTGGAAGACGGCCGCAAGCTCGGCTTCCACTCGTGGCACCTGCTGCCCAAATCGGCCATCTGCGACGCGGAGCTGACGCTGGGCCTACCGCCCGCGCTGACAGCGGCCACTGGCATGGATGCCATCGCGCATTGCATCGAGACCTTCCTTGCCCCCGCCTTCAACCCGCCTGCAGACGGCATCGCGCTGGATGGTTTGGAACGCGCCTGGGCCAACATCGAACGCGCCACGCGTGATGGCACCGACCGTGATGCGCGGCTGAACATGATGAGCGCGTCCATGCAGGGGGCGATGGCGTTCCAGAAGGGGCTGGGGTGCGTGCATTCGCTGTCGCACCCGCTGGGCGGCGTAAAGGTGAATGGCAAGACAGGGCTGCACCACGGCACGCTCAACGCCGTGGTGCTGCCGGCGGTGCTGCGCTTTAACGAGACGGCGGAAACGGTGGTGGGCGACAACCGCTACGCCCGCATGCGTCGCGTGATGAACCTGCCGGAGGGGGCCGACCTTGCACAAGCCGTGCATGACCTCACGGCCCGCCTAGGTTTGCCGACCGGCCTGCGCCAGATGGGTGTGCCAGATGATGCGTTGGAACACGTGGTCGAAGGCGCCCTGCTCGATCACTGCCACAAGACCAACCCGCGCATCGCCACGGCGGATGATTACCGCCGCATGCTGGCGGAGTCGATGTAACGCCGAGCGCGCTACGAAACGAACGGCCGGATCAACGCCGTGATGCGCTCCGGCTGTTCGTGCACGACCCAGTGCGTGCCGTTGGGAATGCGTTCGAGCCGCATATCCGGAATGAAGCGCTCCAGCCCGTTGAGCAGGCTCTTGGGTAGCGCCATATCCATCTCGCCCCAGATCACCAGTGTGGGCATCTTCACGACAAACGCTTCCGGCGGCATCTGGTCGATACGCAGCGGTGCGGCGCCCTCGGTGGGCGGATGCAGCGGCGAGGCGCGGTAGTAGTTCACGCCGCCCGTCAGACCATGCGAGCCGCCTTCGCCCGGTTGGCTCCACGCCGCGTGATAACGCGCCCGCACCTCGGGCGTAAACCACTCGGCCACCGGTTGGCCCATGCCGTGGAAAAAACCTTCGAGCTTCTCAAAGTCGTTGGCAGCCAGCGCTTGTTCCGAACCCGGCTGGCGCAGCCAGTTCATGTACGCGGATGACGCCTGCTGGGCCGGATCGCTTAGCAGCGCATTCGCAAACACCCAGGGGTGCGGCGAGTTGATGATCGCCAGCCGCTCGACACGTTCCGGATGCTGGATCGCCAGGTTCCAGCAGATCGCACCGCCCCAGTCGTGCGCGACCACGATAGCGCGCTCATATCCAAGCGCCGTGATGAACTGCTCCAGATCCTGCACCAGGAACTTCGGGCGATACGCATCCACTGCAGCCGGCTTGCTCGACAGATTGAACCCCCGCATGTCGGGCGCCACGGCAAAGTGCGTATCACCAAAGGCGGCAAGCTGCGCTTCCCACTCGTACCAGAACTCCGGAAAGCCGTGCACGAACAGCATCAGCGGCGCACCGCGCTTGCCGGCGCTGGCGTAATGCAGCCGCGTGCCGTTGGGCAGATCGGCGAATTGCGATTCAGTGATGGCCGCAGCCGTTGCTGTGTTCATGGCAATTCCAGAGTCGTAACAGTGTGATTACCCGCGCAGCGCATCCACCAGACGCGCACGCACGTCCGGCTTGCTTTCGAAGGGGTCGGACGGATTGCGCTGTGAAACGATGTCTTCAAAACGGTGCTGCACCGGCGCCAGCGACTGCGGGTGCGAGTAGATGTAGAAGCCCGCGTTGCGGATGGCATCGAACGTTAACTGGGCGACCTCCTCGGCGGTCACCTTGCCGGAGCTGACGGCCTTGTCCGACATGGCTTGCGCTACGAGTTGCGACTTGGTGGGTGGCGCGTTGTTCGCGAGATCCTGTGGTCGATTGCGGTGGGATTGCGTAATGCCGGTGGGCACAAAATACGGGCACAGCACCGAGCAATGCACCTGCTCGGTCACCAGGCTCAAATCCTGGTACAGCGATTCGGACAGCGCCACCACCGCATGCTTGGACACGTTGTAGATGCCCATGGCCGGCGCGTTCAGCAGGCCTGCCATCGACGCCGTGTTGACGATATGGCCTTCGTACGACGGGTCCTTCTTCGCGGCCTCCAACATGAGCGGCGTGAAGATGCGCACACCGTGGATCACGCCATGCAGGTTTACGCCGAGCACCCAGTCCCAATCCTTCTCGGTGTTCTCCCAGACCAGGCCGCCTGCGCCGACGCCAGCGTTATTGAACAGCAGGTTGACCTTGCCGAACGTCTTGATCGCGGCATCGGCCAGCGCCTGTACGTCTTCCACCTTGGACACATCGACACGCAAGCCGACCACTTCCACGCCCTGCGCTTTGAACTCGGCCACGGCAGCGTCTAGCGCATCCTGTTGGATATCGGCCAGCACCAGCTTCATGCCCAACCTAGCACCGATCTTGGCGAACTCCTTGCCGAACCCCGACGCACCACCCGTGATGACGGCCACGCCGCCTGCGAATTGCTTCATGTGTGTCTCTCTCGTGTTGTTGTCATGAAATGCGATAGCGGAGGCAAAGGCTGTCAGCCTGCCGCCTCAACCTTGCGCACGGCGTAACCCACGCGCGGGAAATGCACCACCACTTGGCCGACGCGCGGGTCTTCACGCAACACGCCAACGGAATCGCGCGTGGACACGACCAGTTCGCCTTCGACTGGGTCAACGCCATAGTCGACTGCAGCCACCGTGACGCGCGTGCCCTTGGGAAGATCGTAGCGATCGTCGAACGGGGCATTCGTTTCGGTCAGCGCGCGCGGCGTGGCAGCCTTGGCGATGTCGAGTGCCTCAGCGGGCGTCATCGGTTGGGCTTGCGAGTGGCCAAATGCGGCAACGCGATGCATCCATGCCACGACTTCGGGGTGGGCATCCAGAATGCCCGCGACGCCCGTTGCGCGGCGAATAAACCACAGGCAGTGGTAGACGGAAAAATCCGCCACCGTCGGCTGTTCACCAAACAGGAAGATGTGCTCGCCGGTGGCGAACTGCCGCTCCAACTGTGCGAGGAAGACGTGCAGCGTGGACGTGGCTTCCGGTAGCGGCGTACGCAAACCAATGCCGCCCGCGCGCATCGCTTTCCGGTCTTCCACAAAGGCTTTGACAGCCGCCTCCGGCATGTTGCCGAACAGGCTTTGAAAACCCGCCGGCTGCATCACAAAGGTGGCCGACGCCCAGAACAGCGTCGTATCCGCCCACTGCGCCATGGCGAACACGGCGGCGGCATGCTCAGAAGGCACGAGCTTCGGCAGCGGATGAATCGATTCGAGCACCTGCGTAATCAGCGCGGTATCGCAGTAGATGTCCGCGCCGATCTGCAGGAATGGCGTACGCCGATAGCCGCCGGTGAGCGGCATCACATCCGGCTTGGGTAGGATGACCGGCACGGTGACGGACTTCCACGGCTGGTCCTTATAGCCGAGGATCAAGCGCACCTTCTCTGAGAACGGCGAGGTGGCGTAGTGATGCAGGATCAGATCCGTCATGGAGGCTCCAGAAAATTGCGGGCCGATCAATCGAGCAGATCGGGTTGTTCTTTGACGATGCGCGCGTACAGCGGCTGAAACTGGAACCACCCTGCCTGCGCGGAACCGACGATGGAATATGCCTGCCGCGCAGCCGCATCGGAGATCGTGCGCGGGGCCTCGCCGGTGCGCGCCGCAGCGGCTTCGGCCAGCAGTTGCACCTGGCAGGAGCGCTCCATCGTGATGAACCACCACGCGGCCTCATCGACCGTTTTGCCGACGGTCAGCAACCCGTGGTTCTGGAGGATGGCGGCCTTGTTGTCGCCGAGTGCTTCGGCAATGCGCTGGCCTTCATCCAGCTCGACCACAACCCCGCCGAAATCGTCATACAGCGCATGATCGTCATAGAAAGCGCAGACGTCTTGCGTGAGCGGATCAAGCTTGCGGCCGAGCGTCGACCACGCGCGCCCATACGTGCTGTGGGAATGCGCAGCGGCCACTGCATCGGGCCGCGCTTGATGCACGCGCGAGTGAATCGCAAACGCCGCTGCATTGACCGGGTAATCCCCCTCGACCACGTTGCCGTGGTGGTCACAGCGGATCAGGTTTGACACCGTCACCTGACTGAAATGCACGCCGAACGGATTGACCCAAAAGCTGTCCTGATGCTCTGGGTCGCGCGCTGTGATGTGCCCGGCCACGCCTTCGTCAAAACCGAATTTGGAGAACAACCGGAACGCTGCGGCCAGACGCTGTTTGCGATGCAAGCGTTCTTCGGCAACGGTTGCGAACTGCGGCGGACGCGGCAGGTTGCGATAGCGGGCAGCAGCCTCAGGGCTGAGGCTGCTGGCCATGTCTTCGGGCCGCTTGGCTTGCGCGGTTTCGGGTGCGTTCATGGTGTCTCCTTCACGCGTTTGTTTTGGGTGGAGCCATTCTGTGGCGGCCCTCACCCGGCGGACTGTCAAACCATTGACAATCCGCTGGCGGCTGAACTCAAACCAGCTTGACGAGCTGCTTGCCGAAGTTCTTACCCTTGAGCAGGCCCATGAAGGCTTCGGGCGCGCTCGCCAGGCCTTCAGCCACGCTCTCGCGGAACTTCAGCTTGCCTTGCGCCACGAAGCCGCCCAGCTCACGCAGTGCTTCCGGCCACACGTCCATGTGTTCGGAGACGATGAAGCCTTCGATCGTCAGGCGCGACACGAGGATCAACTGCGGGTTCTGGAGCGGCAGCGGCTGGCCGTCGTAACCGGCGATCATCCCGCACATGGCGATGCGGCCGAACGGGTTCATGCGCGAGAGCACCGCATCCAGAATCGAACCGCCCACATTCTCGAAGTACGAGTCGATGCCGTCCGGCGTGGCTTCCTTGAGCATCTTGTAAAGCTCTTTCGGATCCTTGGCGGCCTTGTAGTCGATGCAGGCATCAAAGCCCAGTTCGTTGACCACGTAATCGCACTTGTCCTTGCCGCCGGCAAAGCCCACGGCGCGGCAGCCCTTGAGCTTGGCAAGCTGGCCGACCACGCTGCCAACGGCGCCCGACGCGGCGCTCACCGCCACGGTCTGGCCGGGCTTGGGCAGCATGATCTTGTTCAGGCCGTACCACGCCGTCACGCCAGGCATCCCCACCGAACCCAGATACGCCGACAGCGGAATGTGGCGCGTATCGACCTTCTGGATGCCACGGCCATCGGAGATGCCGATCTCCTGCCAGCCGAACATGCCGACCACGCTGTCGCCCACGGCAAACGACGGGTTCTTGGAGGCCTCCACCACACCAACCGTGCCGCCAATCATCACTTCATTCAGCGGCTGCGGCTCTGCATACGACTTGCTATCGTTCATGCGGCCGCGCATGTACGGATCGAGCGACAGGAAATGGTTGCGCACCAGCACTTGGCCGTCCTGCAGCTCAGGGACGTCCGCCGTCTCCAGGCGGAAGTTGTCCGGCGTGACGGCACCCTGCGGACGGGAAGCCAGAACAATGCGTTGATACGTCTTCGACATGAATGCGCTCCTAGGAATCGTGGTTGCGGTTTGCGTGTTCTTCACTTGTGCTGCATGAAATACTCGGCCAGCGCCGCATACGCCCGGTGCGTGACCGGATCGTTCGCGGCGTTGGCGGCAATGGGGTGCGAGGCGTAGCGCACGATGGTCATCTGGGCCACCGGATCAATATAGATGCGCTGGCCATGGATGCCGCGTGCCTCGAACGTGTGGTGATCGTTGCTGGAGACCCACCACATGTTGCGATACGAATACCCTGGCAGCGTCGCGTAGCCTGCCTTGGCAAACTTGGCAGGGTCACCGCCGCGGCGGATGTCGTCAATCACGCTCTTGGGCAAGATCTGCTTGCCGTTAAAGCGGCCTTCGTTACGGATCATCTCGCCAAAGCGTGCAAGATCGCGCAGCGTGGTATTCAACCCGCCGCCGCCCGATTCGGTACCGATGCTGTCCACCTGAAAGTACGCGTCATCCTGTGCACCCATCGGCTGCCAGATGCGCTCTGACAGCAGCGCCGCCAGCGACTTGTTGGACGCACGGCGCACGATCCAGGCGAGCACTTCTGCATTGACGGTCTTGTAGGCGAAGGCCTCGTCGTGCTGGCCTTCCTTGCGCAGCGTGACGAGGTAGTCGTAGAAGTTGTCCGGCCCCTTGTAGCCAGCCGGGCGCGGCAGCATGCCGCCAGCACGGGCGTAGGCCCAGACATCGGCGTTCGGGTCGGCGTAGTTTTCGGAGTACTGCACGCCCACAGTCATGTCCATGACCTGGCGCACGGTGGCATCGGCGTAGGCGCTGTCCTTCAACTCCGGAAGGTATTGCGTGACAGGCGCAGCCGGATCGAGTTTGCCGTCGGCCACCAGCATGGCGGCCAGCGTGCCAACAAACGATTTCGTGACCGACATGGCGATGTGCGGCGTATGCGCGTCGAGCACGCCAAAGTAGCGCTCGTACACCACCTTGCCCTTGTGCACGACTAGGATGCCGTCGGTGTAGGTCAGCTTGAGCGCTTCGGAAAACGTGCGGCGCGTACCGTTGGGGTCGGTGAACAAGACGCCGCTGATGTCGCGTTCAGCACGCGGCAGCTTGCTGACGGGGCCATCGCCACGCCAAATGACGCGCGTCGGCACAAACTCCCGCACGTGGCTGTAGCCGTAGCGCGTGCGCGGGAACATGTTGCCTGCCATGTCAAAGCGGATGATGCGATCCGGCGGCGGCGGGAAGCCCTGCATCCAGCCCATCTTGTTCGGGTCGGATTCGTCCGCCGTGAGGGGTTTCTGTACCGGAGGGTTCGAGGCCGGCGGTGCCTGCACGGCGGTGGGCGTCTCCGCGGCCGGTGCGGAGTTGGAGGCGCATCCTTCCAGGGTCATGGTCAGTCCGGTGCAGCAAAGCAGCGTGATGGCAAAAGCGGATGCCGTCCGCCGTGCGGGTTGTTGCATGGTTGTCTCCGTGGTTGCTTTTCTTATGTGCCGGACGCCGTCCGGTGTGCAACTGGGTACTGCCTTACTGCAACTGCGTAGGTCAATCAGCCGTCCGCGCCTGGCTCGGGTGTGCGCGGCGGTACACGGCTGGCAATCTGCGCGCGCTTGACGAACTTGAACGTGCCCGAGCCGCGGGCAACCAGCTTGTCATCGGCATCCCTCACCTCGCCTTCGCAGAACGCCATGGTGGTGGACTGGTGCACGCAGCGCGCGCTTGCCCTGAGCGTGCCACGCCCGGGCTGCATGAACGCCGTCTTCATCTCGATCGTCACCACGCCGCGGCCGTGCACGTCAGCTGAGCGGCCAGCCATGGCCATCGCCACGTCGAGCATCGTCATGGTCACGCCGCCGTGGGCCATTTCCCAGCTGTTCATGTGCTGGGCCTCGAGTGCGAGTTCGACGATGCCCTCGCCGCCTTCCGCCTTCAGGCACCGCATGCCCAAAAGCTTCAGGAAAGGGATGTCGATCGGAAAACCGTTGTTGTCTGCGCTCATGCTGCGTTTCAAAAGAGTGGAAAGCAGCCGAAATTAGACCACGCTCACGCCGCCATCCACGGCCAAGATCTGCCCCGTGATGTGTTTGGAGGCGTCCGATGCGAACAGAGCGGCCACGCCCTTGAGGTCTTCCTCATCGCCAATGCGGTGTAGCGGCGACTTCTCGGTCAGCTTGTCGACACCCAGCTTTTCCAGCGAGCCGCGCGTCATCTTCGACGGGAAGAAGCCAGGGGCGATGGCGTTGACGGTGATGCCGTGCTCGCCCCACTCGCCTGCCAGCGCGCGCGTAAAGTTGACCACGGCGCCCTTGCTGGTGTTGTACGCAATCGTATCGAGCGAGCCCGGTGGATTGCCCTTCAGGCCGGCAATCGATGCCACGTTGACGATCTTGCCGTACTTGCGCGGGATCATCGAACGCTTGCCGATCTGCTGCGTGAGCAGGAACAGGCCGCGGATGTTCAGGTTCATCACCTTGTCCCAGGCTTCGACCGGGTGGTCTTCCGCCGGGGCACCCCACGTGGCACCCGCGTTATTGACGAGGATGTCGATGTGGCCCAACTTTGCGAGCGCTTCATCGGCCAGGCGCTGGATATCGGCTTCGACGGCGCCGTCGGCGGCAATCCAGTCGGCCTCGATACCGAGCGACTTCAGATGCGCCTGCGCTTCCTTCAGTTCATCGGCCTTGCGCGCCGACAGCACGATGCGCGCGCCCTGCTCGCCCAGTGCCTCGGCAATCTGCAGGCCAAGCCCGCGCGAGCCGCCAGTGATCAGTGCAGTCTTGCCGGAGAGATTGAACAGCGATTTCAGCGTACCCATGGTGTCTCCTATGTATCGTTGTCTTAGTTAGAACCAAGCGTCCTGCATGTCCAGCGTGGTCGTGTCGAGCGAGCCCAGCAGCACGATCTGCGGGTCAATCTTCGGCAGTTCCCACTGGAAGAAGTAGCGTGCGGCCTGCAGCTTGCCGCGGTAAAAGTCAGCGTCTTCGCCCTGTGCGTTGGGCAGAGCCTTGGCGGCGGCCAAGGCCTGCTCCAGCCAGATCCACGCGACGACGACGTGGCCGAAGGCTTCCAGATAGATCGATGCGTTGGCCAGCGTCACACGCGGGTCACCTGCTGCCCACAGCGTCTGCGTGACCTTGGCCAACTTCTGCGTCGCCATGCCGAGTGCGCGGCCGTAGCTGATCAGCGTTTCATCGCCGGTCTCCAGCGCACGGCCAACGGTCGCCTGCACACGCTCGCCGAGTGCGTTAAAGGCGGCGCCGTCCTGCATCACGACCTTGCGGCCGAGCAGGTCCAGGCCCTGAATGCCGTGCGTGCCTTCGTGGATCGGGTTGAGGCGGTTGTCGCGGTAGAACTGTTCGACGTTGTATTCGCGCGTGTAGCCGTAACCGCCGTGCACCTGAATCGCCAGGCTGTTGGCCTCCAGGCACCACTGCGACGGCCAGCTCTTCGCAATCGGCGTGAGGATGTCGAGCAGCAGCCCGAGCTTGGCGCGCTTGGTTGCATCCGTCTCACCGCGCTCTTCGTCGACGAGCTTGGCGCAATACAGGTTCAGGCCGAGTGCGCCTTCCACGTAGGCCTTCTGCGCCAGCAACATGCGGCGTACATCAGCGTGATCAACGATGCGGATTTGCGGGGAAGCGGCGTCTTTGCCCGACGGCCCGATCGGGCGACCTTGCGGGCGGTTGCGCGCGTAATCCACCGCGTGCAAGTAACCCGTGTAGCCGAGCATCGTCGCGCCCATGCCGACACCGATCCGCGCCTCGTTCATCATGTGGAACATGCATGCGAGGCCCTTGTGCGGCTCGCCAACGAGGTAACCGATGGCGCCGGCGCGCGGCTGGCCATCTGCACCTTTCGGACGGAACTGCGTGCCTTCGCCAAAGTTCAGCAGGCAGTTGGTCGTGCCGCGATAGCCCATCTTGTGGTTCAGGCCGGCCAGCGCCACGTCATTGCGCTCGCCCAGCGAGCCATCTGCATTGACGAGGAATTTGGGCACGATGAAGAGCGAGATGCCCTTCACACCGGGGATCAGCTTGCCATCCGGCCCTGGAATCTTTGCCAGCACGAGGTGGACGATGTTCTCCGACAGTTCGTGCTCGCCGGCAGAGATCCACATCTTGTTGCCGGTCAGGCGGTATTGCGCGCCGAGCGGCGATTCGCCTTCGTATTCCGCGCGTGTGACGATGTCTGACAGCGACGACCCGGCCTGCGGCTCCGACAGGCACATCGTGCCGTAGAAGCGGCCTTCCATCTCCGGCTGCACGAACGTTTCGATCTGCGCGGGCGTGCCGTGCGCCAGCAGCAGGTTCGCATTACCGATGGTGAGGAACGGATACGAGCTGGTGCCGACGTTAGCAGCTTTGAAGTAGCCGAAGCCGGCCTTCTCCACCACAGTCGGCAGTTGCATGCCGCCGCGTTCGAAGTCTTGTCCTGCGGCCATCAGACCGGCCTTGTTGAAGGCGTCCAGTGCGACCTTCACTTCCGGGATGATGTGGACCGTGGTGCCGTCAAAATGCGGCTCTTCCTGGTCGTTCTTTTTGTTATGTGGGGCGAAGAGGTCCGTTGCGATGCGCTCGCAGGTGTCGAGGGCGGCGTCGAAGGTTTCGCGGGAGTGGTCGGCGTAACGCGGAATGCTTGTGAGTGACTCGACGTTGAGCCATTCGTAGAGCAGGAAGCTCAGGTCGCGGCGGGATAGCAGTTTCGAGGACATGATGTTGTTGGTACATCCTGTGTTTTCGTCCCCTGCCGGGGCCGACTCACTTTCTTTGTCTTGCCAAAGAAAGTAAGCAAAGAAAGGCGCGCCCGAGATGGCGAAAGATTCCTTGAATTTCCGTAACCGGGCGGAGAAGGACCGAAACTCGCTGCGCTCAGACAGCGGTCCTTCTTTTTTCCGCCCGCTTACAGAAATTCAAGGCGCCATCTAGGGCAGGAACGGCAACGGCCAAACCGTCTCGGTGCATGCGCTGACACAGAGGTCAGCTCTGGCAGAAACAAATCAGGCTCCCGTTTTGAGTGGGAGCCTGTGTCTTTTTAGAGCACCTCGAACAGGCCGGCTGCGCCTTGGCCGCCGCCGATGCACATGGTGACGACCACGTACTTGACGCCGCGGCGCTTGCCTTCGATCAGCGCATGGCCGACTAGGCGTGCACCCGACACACCGTACGGGTGGCCCACGGCGATGGCGCCACCGTTGACGTTCAGGCGGTCCATGGGGATGCCAAGCTTGTCTGCGCAGTACAGCACTTGCACAGCGAATGCCTCGTTCAGTTCCCACAGGCCGATGTCATCGACCTTCAGGCCGGCTTTCTTCAGCAGCTTGGGCACGGCAAACACCGGGCCGATGCCCATTTCGTCCGGCTCGCAACCGGCCACGGCAAAGCCACGGAACACGCCCAGCGGCTGCAGACCCTTGGCGGCGGCGACTTTGCCATTCATCACCACGGCAGCGGATGCGCCGTCGGAGAACTGGCTGGCGTTACCTGCCGTGACCACACCACCCGGCATGGCAGTGCGGATCTTCGACACGCCTTCGAGCGTTGTATCCGCGCGGATACCTTCGTCGGCGGAGATCGTGACTTCGCGCGTCATGAGCTGGCCGGTCTTGGCATCGGCCACGCCCATCACCGTGGTCATCGGGACGATTTCGTCGTTGAACTTGCCGGCTGCAGCGGCTGCGGCGGCGCGCTGCTGGCTCTGCACGCCGTATTCGTCCTGGCGCTCCTTGCTGATGTTGTAGCGGTTGGCGACGTTCTCGGCGGTCTGGAGCATGCTCCAGTAGATCTCGGGCTTGTGCTTGCGCAGCCAGCCTTCCTGCAGCATGTGGTGGTTCATCTCTTGCTGCACGCACGAGATGGATTCCACACCACCGGCCACGAAGATGTCGCCTTCATCGGCAATCACGCGCTGCGCGGCCATGGCGATGGTTTGCAGGCCTGACGAGCAGAAACGGTTGACGGTCGCACCCGGCACGGTCACGGGGCAGCCGGCGCGCAGAGCGATCTGGCGGGCGATGTTGGCGCCCGTTGCGCCTTCCGGGTTCGCGCAGCCCATCAGGATGTCTTCCACTTCGCCCGGCTCGATCTTGGCGCGCTCGATGGCGTGCTGGACTGCGTGGCCGCCCAGCGTGGCGCCGTGCGTCATGTTGAAGGCGCCCTTCCAGCTCTTGGCCAGGCCGGTACGTGCGGTGGAAACGATGACTGCTTCGGTCATGGTGTTGCTCCTCGTATCTGGTGGCGGGCGCGGCTCTAGCGGCGCCCGGTATCTCTGTTATCCGTTCAGAACTTCGTGCGACTGCAACCGCGCGATGCCCGCGTCCTTCATGTGCTGCCACGCCTGCGCGAGCGACCCATTCAGGTCAATCGCGCGGCAGGCATCCTCGATGACGGCGACTTCCAGCCCCGCAGCATGCGCATCCAGCGCCGACCACGCCACGCAAAAGTCCGTGGCCAGCCCGACGCAGAACACGCGCTTGATCCCAAGCTCGCGCAGGTAGCCCAGCAGGCCGGTCGGCGACTTGCGATCCGCTTCAAAGAACGCGGAATAGCTGTCGATGTGCGGGTGATAGCCCTTGCGGACAATCAACTGTGCATGCGGCACGTCCAGCCCATCGGCCAGCGCGGCACCGGTGCTGTGCTGCACGCAGTGGGTAGGCCACAGCACCTGCTGCCCGTACGGCAACTCGATCGTGCCGAACGGCAGCGTGCCGGCGTGGTTGGCTGCGAACGACACGTGTTCGCTCGGATGCCAATCCTGCGTCAGCACCACGCGTCCGAAATCCTTGGCAAGCTGGTTGACGACCGGGATGACCTGGTCGCCGTCCGGCACCGCCAGCGCACCGCCGGGCAGAAAGTCGTTCTGCACGTCGATGATCAGCAGGCAATCGGTGGGCGTGAGTTGCATGGCGGTTGCTTAGTCGCTTGGTCGATCAGCCGTTGAAACCCTTACCTTCATCGGCCAGCTTCTGCAGCAACGGCGCCGGCTTCCAGGCCTCGCCGTGATAGCCCTTGCTGTAGCGGTGCATGGCTTGCGCGACGTTGTACAGGCCGACGGTATCTGCGTAGAGCATCGGGCCACCGCGGAACAGCGGGAAGCCGTAGCCGGTCAGATAGACCATGTCGATGTCCGACGCCTTGGAGGCAATGCCCTCTTCCAGGATCTTCGCGCCTTCGTTGACCAGCGCGAACACCAGGCGTTCGACGATCTCTTCATCCGAGATCTTGCGGCGCGTGATGCCCAGATCCTTCGAGTGCTGGACGATCATGTCGTTGACCTGCTGGTTCGGGTACGGCTTGCGGTCGCCCGGCTTGTAGTCGTACCAGCCGCCGCCGGTCTTCTGGCCGAAGCGACCCATCTCGCACAACAGATCAGCCGTCTTGGAGTAGACGATGTCCGGTTTGTCCACGGCGCGGCGCTTGCGGATGGCCCAGCCGATGTCGTTACCGGCCAGATCGCCCATGCGGAACGGGCCCATCGCAAAGCCGAACTTTTCGATGGCCTTGTCGACCTGCTCCGGCAGCGCGCCTTCGTCCAGCAGGTAGCCGGCCTGGCGGCTGTATTGCTCGATCATGCGGTTGCCGATGAAGCCATCGCACACGCCGGAAACCACGGCCGTCTTCTTGATGGCCTTGGCCAGCTTCATGACGGTGGCCAGCACATCATTGGCGGTCTCCTTGCCGCGCACCACTTCCAGCAGCTTCATCACGTTGGCCGGGCTGAAGAAGTGCATGCCGACCACGTCTTGCGGGCGCTTGGTGAAGCTGGCGATCTTGTCCACATCCAGCGTGGAGGTGTTCGATGCCAGGATCGCGCCCTGCTTGACCACTTCGTCCAGCTTCTTGAACACAACTTCCTTCACGCCCATTTCTTCAAAGACAGCCTCGATGACGAGGTCGGCGTCCTTGATGTCGTCGTACGACAGCGTCGGGGTCAGCAGGGCCATGCGCTGCTCGACCTTCTCTTGCGTGAGCTTGCCCTTCTTGGCGCTGTTCTCGTAGTTCTTGCGGATGGTGGCAACGCCGCGGTCCAGCGCTTCCTGCTTGGTCTCCAGCATCGTCACCGGAATGCCCGCGTTCAGGAAGTTCATGGAGATACCACCGCCCATGGTGCCGGCGCCGATCACGGCGACCTTCTCCACCTTACGCACCGGGGTGTCTTCCGGCACATCGGGGATCTTGCTGGCAGCACGCTCGCCGAAGAAGGCGTGGCGCAGCGCGCGCGATTCGGACGTATTTACCAGTTCGATAAACAAGTCGCGTTCGAACTTGATGCCGTCGTCAAAGCGCTTTTCAAGGGCAGCCTGCACCGCGTCAACGCACTTGCCCGGTGCCGGGAAGTTCTTGGCGACAGCGGCCACGGTATTTCGGGCGAATTGCAGGAAACCTTGCGGGTTGTCGTGCTCGACCTTGCGATCGCGCAGCTTGGGCAGCTTGCCTTCAGCCGCAGCCTTCAGCGCGAAATCGATGGCGCCGGCCATCAGGTCGCCTTCGATCATCTGATCGAACAGGCCGCTCTTGGCCAGCTTTTCCGACGGAATGGCGTTGCCCGAGACGATCATGTTCAGAGCGGGCTCTAGGCCGATTGCACGCGGCAGACGTTGCGTACCGCCCGCGCCCGGCAGGATGCCCAGCTTCACTTCCGGCAGTGCGATCTGCGCGCCCGGCGCGGCCACACGGTAGTGACAACCCATCGCCAGTTCCAGCCCACCGCCCATCGCCACCGAATGGATGGCCGCCACGACTGGCTTGCTGCTCGACTCCACCGCCTTGATGACGGAATGCAGCGACGGCTCCTGGCTTGCCTTGGGGGTGTTGAACTCGCGGATATCAGCGCCGCCCGAGAAGGCTTTGCCAGCGCCGGTGATCACGATGGCCTTGACGTTGGCGTCGTCGCCAGCCTTGACCATGCCTTCGACAATACCCAGGCGCGTGGAGTGGCCAAGGCCGTTGACCGGCGGGTTGCTGAGCGTGATGACGGCAACGCCGTCCTGGACCTTGTACTCCGCTGTCATGCTGGTTCCTTTGGTGGTGCGAGGGCCAGTTGTAAATCTCACCGTGCCTCGCGGTTGAACTGTCTCTTGAGTATCGTTTTTTTAACGCGCGGTAAGGCCGCGACTCGACACAGAATACACAAAAAAGCACGGTCGTTCAATTTCTATTTTTCCGCTGCGCGGCGCCGTCCGGCGGGCGATGTTGCCACCACGCGCCCGTTCGAACGCGGTGACGGAAGCGTCAATTTTTTGCCCGCTCCGTGACGGTTTTGATAGAGTCGCGCATTTCGTCGCTCGGGACGAGCTTGGCGCCCATCAGGCGCGGGAACGTCTCGTCACATTAGTCGATTGAGCTCGCGATCCGAGCAAAATCGTCCACTCTGTATTCATGTCAGAAAAACACGCCACCCCGTCCGCAGAGACGCCGGGCTTGCGCCGCACCTTGCGCGCGCGCCACCTCACCATGATCGCCATTGGCGGATCGATCGGCACGGGGCTCTTCGTGGCCTCGGGCGCATCGGTCTCGCAGGCAGGCCCCGGCGGCGCACTGGCCGCCTACATCCTGATCGGGGCGATGGTCTATTTCCTGATGACGAGTCTGGGCGAGCTTGCTGCTTACATGCCCGTCTCCGGCTCGTTCGCCACCTACGGCGCGTTGTACGTCGACGAGGGTTTCGGCTTCGCGCTGGGCTGGAACTATTGGTACAACTGGGCGGTGACGATTGCCGTGGAATTAGCCGCCGCGCAGCTCGTCATGCATTACTGGTTCCCCGATGTGCCGGGCGTGCTGTGGAGTGCGGTCTTCCTCCTCATCATGTTCCTGCTCAACGCCATCTCGGTACGCGGCTTTGGCGAGGCGGAATACTGGTTCGCGCTCATCAAGGTCGTCACCGTCATCCTTTTCATCGGCATTGGCCTGGCGATGATCTTCGGGATCATGAAGGGCGGTCCGCAATCGGGCTTGCAGAATCTGACGCTGGGCGATGCGCCGTTCGTGGGCGGGCTACCGGCGATGATCGGCGTGGCGATGATCGCGGGGTTCTCGTTCCAGGGGACAGAGCTGATCGGCGTGGCCGCAGGGGAATCCGCCGATCCGGCGCGCACGATTCCGCGTGCGGTCAAGCAGGTGTTCTGGCGGATTCTGCTGTTCTATGTGCTGGCAATCTTCATCATCGGTGTGCTGGTGCCGTACACCGATCCGAACCTGCTCTCGACCGAAGTCACCAACATTGGCGTGAGCCCGTTTACGCTGGTGTTCAAACATGCCGGCCTGGCGTTTGCGGCCGGGCTGATGAATGCGGTGATCCTGACGGCCGTGCTGTCGGCGGGTAACTCGGGGATGTATGCGTCCACGCGCATGCTCTACAACCTGGCGACCGAAGGCCGGGCACCGCGCATCTTTGCCCAACTCACCAAGAACGGCGTGCCGCGCAATGCGCTGCTGGCCACGACGGCTGTGGGCGCGCTGTGTTTCCTCAGCTCGCTGTATGGCGACAAGACGGTCTACCTATGGCTGCTGAACACCTCGGGCATGACCGGCTTTGTGGCGTGGCTGGGCATTGCCATCAGCCACTACCGCTTCCGCAAGGGGCTGGTGGCGCAGGGGCATGATCCGGCGCAGTTGCCGTATCGATCGAAGTTCTTCCCGTACGGTCCGCTGTTCGCGTTCGGGCTGTGCCTGGTCATCACGCTCGGCCAGAACTACCAGGCGTTCACCAGCGGCACGATCGACTGGCCCGCGGTGATCGCCACCTACATCGGTATCCCGGTCTTCTTCCTGATCTGGATTGGCTACCGGCTGGTGCGGGGCGGCGGCATTGTCCGTTACCACGACATGCACTTCCCGCGGCCGCCCGTGGTGCGCGATCCGCTGGCCGGCCAGGACCCTGGCCCCGAACTGCCGACCGTCGCCGCCCACACGCAGCAATAACACTTGCCCCGCCTGCCGTTTGCTTCGCATTCGGCGGGCGTTTTCATTTGCGCGCCCCACCCTGGCCGCTTTGGCACCATTCGCCGCTATGCACACACCGATTACCCCGACTGGCCTCGAAGCCCAATCCGAACTACGCCGACGCCTGCGCTCGCGCCATCTGATGATGATCGCCCTGGGCGGCGCCATCGGCACGGGGCTGTTCGTCGCATCCGGCGCATCCATTGCGCAAGCCGGCCCTGGCGGCGCGCTGCTGACGTATGTGCTGCTTGGTGCGATGGTCTACAGCCTGATGACGAGCCTGGGCGAGCTGGCAGTGCATCTGCCGGTCTCCGGTTCGTTCGTCACCTATAGCCGGCTGTATGTCGAAGAAGGCTTTGGCTTTGCGCTGGGCTGGAACTACTGGTTTGCGCTGGCGGTGTCGGTGGCCGTGGAACTGGCGGCGGCGCAACTGGTGATGAAGTACTGGTTCCCGGGCGTGTCAGGCATGGTGTGGAGTGCTGCGTTCCTGCTGCTCATGTTTGGCCTCAACGCCGTCTCGGTGCGCGGCTTTGGCGAAGCGGAATATTGGTTTTCGATGATCAAGGTGGTGACCATCGTCGTGTTCCTGATCATCGGCCTGGCGATGATCTTCGGCATCATGCACGGCGGTCCATCGTCGGGCTGGCACAACTTCTCCATCGGTGAGGCGCCATTCGTTGGCGGGCTCCCGGCCATGGTGGGCGTGGCGATGATTGCCGGGTTCTCGTTCCAGGGCGTTGAGACCATCGGCGTGGCCGCCGGCGAGGCAGAGAACCCCTCCCGCACGATCCCGCGCGCCATCCGTCAGACGTTCTGGCGCATCCTGCTGTTCTACGTGCTGGCGATCCTGATCATCGGCGTGCTGCTGCCGTACACCGATCCGAGCCTGCTGCGTAACGAGGCGACAGACGTTGCCGTGAGCCCGTTCGCCTTGGTGTTTCAGCACGCCGGCCTTGCGTTTGCCGCGGGGATGATGAATGCGGTGGTGCTGACCGCGCTGCTGTCGTCCGGCACGTCGAGCCTGTATGTGTCGACGCGGATTCTGTATGACCTGGCGCTCGAAAAGCAGGCGCCGCGCTGGTTTGCCAAGGTGTCGGCCAATGGCGTGCCGCACCGCGCGCTGCTGGCCACCTCTGCCGTGGGCGCGCTGTGCTTCTTCAGCTCGCTGTTTGGCGATCAGGTGGTGTACCTGTGGCTGCTGAATACGTCTGCGGTGACGTGCTTCATTGCGTGGTTTGGTATTGCGCTGGCGCACTACCGCTTCCGCAAGGGGTTCGTGAGCCAGGGGCATTCGGTGAATCAACTGGCCTATCGGTCGCCGTTCTTCCCGTTCGGGCCGATCATGGTGGCGATCCTGTGTGTGGTGATCATTCTTGGGCAGAACACCACGGCGCTGTTTGCGCCCATCGATAACTTTGGCCCCTTCGTCGCCACGTATTGCGGGGTGTTCCTGTTCGTGGCGATCTGGCTGGGATACCGCTGGAAGTTCAAGACGCGGTTTGTGCGGTATGCCGATATGCAGTTCAGCACAGAGCATCTGAAGCACGATGCAGCATCCCCAACCAAGGTTGCCCCTCCAGCCTCGCAGACGGCGTGCCATTCGGAAACATGATCAAAGCATTACCTACAAGGTGCATGGCGCATTGATGGCAAGCACGTCTATCTCGATACGCTGCCCATCGAACCGCTCTCCATCATTGAGAGCGTGCGCGCACAAACGCAGGCGAGCGCCCCGGCTCATCTGCTCACCGTTCGTGTCTACGCCGGGAAGCGCCCGGTAAAGGTACAAGTAGCGATGTCGTCAGCGGAAGCTGACTACGCTGGTGAGCCCCTTAAGAGAGCCGACTCGGCAGAGTCCGATTCGAAAGAGCGCTACGACATTGCGGCACCCATCGCGCCGGGCGCGTTAAAGGCGCTGGCTGTGTTCTTGCCACTGCCCTCTGGCGAGCGCTGGCACGCCGTGGACATCGCAAAGCTCGATCTGGCCGCACGGTCCATCCGCATCGATCTGGCCCTGCCAGAGTCCGTCAATTGTTCGCCGCTGCACAAGATGCTCGTCCTGCGTGAAGATGGCGCGCTCGTCGATGGCGAGCGCGAGCGGCTCCGATACATCAAACAGTAAGGCTGGCGCGGCATCGCTCCCGCATTGGCCATCGCGGCATATCCCGCATCATCGGGGTGCAGGCAATCCCCGCCGTCGAGTGCCTGCAGCAGGCTTTGCGGGCTGGCTGGATCACGCAGCGCGACATCGAAATCCACTACCGCATCAAACGCACCGCTCGTGCGAATCCACTGGTTCACTGCCTGACGCGTCGCTTCTTTCTGCGGCGACCAGTAGTTCGGGTACGGCACTTTCAACCCCATGGACGGTGTCAGCGTGCTGCCCATCACCTTGATGCCGCGCGCGTGGCTGCGCACGAGGATCTGCACTGCATGCCACTGCCCCGGCCGGCCGGCGCCACCGAGATAATCCGACGGCGATTTATTTCAGTGACATAAAAAAGAAAATCAATATTTCTCTCCTACTCGCCTCCCGGGACATTCAAATAACCTCACGTCCCATTCCAATTCGCGCGGGTGCGTTTAAGCTTTCCCCCGCGGATGCCTGCACGGTGCGCTTTCCGGGTTGAACAGATATCGCCTTGCCGAGTCTGCGTGAAGAATTTACAAGCCGGAAGCCGTGCGCCGCCGCACGCATGTCTCAATGAAACTGAGGAGGTCGGGATAATGAAAAAAGGAAGTGATTGGAGCAATGCGCCGGAAATTCGTTGCACTGCCAAATCAGATGGCCATCACCATCGATTCTCGCGCGGGTATATTGCCGCAGCGTTGATTTCACTCGCGTTGTTCGGCTGCGGCGGCGGAAGCGATGACGCATCCACAGGCAACGCAACTACGCAAAGCAGCAGCGCATCAGGCTCGGCACAAACGGGCACCGGCTCTGGCGACGCCAAGCGGGTCATGGGTACGGACACCAACTCCGCCGCGGCGATTCTCAGCAAGATGGGCAGAACGGGGCGCGTACAGATCGGCTTGGGTTCGGGGCAATCGATCGACGATATGAAGGCCCAGGGCATTCGTCCTGACATTGTCGACGTTTACCTCGTCGGCGTTGGCTCAGGCGCCTGGCCTTCGTGGAACAGCCCGACCGGTGCGTACGTTACCTATCAGGCCAAAAATGCCATCAGCTATGGCGCGACCCCGATGTTCACGCTTTACGGGATGGCCCAGCGGGGCGACAGTAACCTGAGTGGCATCAACGATCCGAGCTTCATGAATGACTACTGGTCGCAGGCGCGGACGATGTATGACCGCATTAACGAGCTGGATACCGCGGTGCTCGTCAACCTGGAGCCGGACTTCTGGCCTTACGTCTACGCGCAGGCGCCCAACCACGACATGACTCAAATGCCTGCCGTGATCAATAACCAGCCGGAATGCAGCTGGATGGCGAACACCGCCGCCAACATCGGCAGTTGCCTGGTGTCGATGGCGCGTTGGCATGCGCCCAAGGCACTGATTGGCTTTCCCCCGGCATTCTGGAATGCCACGCCAGACGTATTTGCAAAGCAAATGCAGCTCGTTGGCGCGGATCGGGCCGACTTCATCGTTGCGCAGACGAGCGACCGGGATGCCGGCTGCCTCGAACTCGCGCAGCTGGATGAGTGCAAGGGCCGCACGGGTCCGTTCTACCTGGACGAGAACAACGTCAACACGCCCAATTTCCACCAACAGCAGAACTCCTACTCAGCCTATCGCGACGCGCTGGGCAATGGGCTTCCGATTCTTTGGTGGCAAACGCCGTTGGGCGTGGCATCCGACACACCCGGCGGCACGCCGAACCACTTCCGGGACAACCACGTTGACTACATGTTGCGCAACACGTGGGAGTACGGCGGCATGCATACCTTTGCCATTGTGTTTGGCGGCGGCGGTACGTATTCGACGAACATCAACACGGATGGAGGCCAGTTTGCGCGCCTCTTCGGTCAGTATCTGACGTCGGGTGGCGTGGCAGCGTTCTAAGCATGAAGCATGAGTCAGAGGGGTGCGTTGGCGCCCCTCTGCTCTGATCGCCATCACACTTCCAACCACTCCTGCCGAACCTTCGCATCGGCCTTCAGCTCCGCGGGCGTGCCTTCAAACACAATCTGCCCGTGCCCCATCACATACACCCGCTGTGAGATGTCCAGCGCGATGGCGAGCTTCTGCTCCACCAGAAGCACGGAAATCCCCCGCTCCTTGAGCGTCTTCAGGTATTCGCCCACCAGCGTGACGATCAATGGCGCTAGGCCTTCGGTCGGCTCGTCGATGATGATGAAATCCGGGTCACCCATCAGTGTGCGGCACAGCGTCAGCATCTGCTGTTCGCCACCAGAGAGCACACCGGCCGCGGTGTTCTCACGCTCCTTCAGGCGCGGAAACATCTGGTACATGTCTTCGACCTGCCAGCGCGGCTTCGGGCTATTGGGGTTGCGCTTTTCACCCAGCAGCAAGTTCTGGCGCACCGTCAGCGTGGGGAAGATGTCGCGGTTCTCGGGCACATAGCCGATGCCCTTGTGGGCCACCTCGAAGGTGCGCAGGCCACTCACGTTCTTGCCACGCAGCAGGATTTCGCCTTCGTGCCTGACCATGCCCATGATGGACTTGGCCAGCGTCGAACGCCCCACCCCGTTGCGCCCCAGCAGCGCGACGATCTCGCCCTCGCCCACGTGCATGTCAACGCCGTGCAGGATGTGGCTCTTGCCGTAGTACGCGTGCAGGCCGCGCACCTCCAGCATTGGAGTATTCGTTGCCATCAATGCGCTCCTGCGGGTTCATCCAGCGTGGTGCCCAGGTAGGCCTCCTTCACGCGACGGTTGTTGCGAATGGCTTCGGGCGTGTCGGTGGCGATCACCTCGCCGTAGACCAGCACCGAGATGCGGTCGGCGAGGCCGAACACCACGCTCATGTCGTGCTCGACCATCACCAGCGTCTTGCCCACGGTGACCTTGCGGATGAGGTCCACGGCGTGGTCAGACTCAGACCGGCTCATGCCAGCCGTCGGCTCGTCCAGCAGGATCACATCGGCACCACCCGCGATGGTGATGCCGATCTCCAGCGCGCGCTGCTCTGCATAGGTGAGCAGGCCCGCGGCGGCATCACGCCGGTGCGTCATGCCGATCTGCTCAAGCACCTCCTCCGCGCGTTCACGTGCATCGCGCAGCTCGGCCAGCTTGTGCCAGAACGAATACTTGTAGCCGAGCGACCAGAGCACCGCGCAACGCAGGTTCTCGAACACCGACAGCCGATGGAAGATGTTGGTGATCTGGAAGCTGCGCGACAGGCCCTTGCGGTTGATCTCGTACGGCGCCAGGCCGCTGATCTCTTCCCCATTCAGCTTCACGCTGCCTGAACTCGCCGGAAAGCGGCCAGAAATCAGGTTGAACGTGGTCGACTTGCCGGCGCCGTTCGGCCCGATGAGCGCATGGCGCTCGCCCTTGCCAATGGTGAGGTTGACGCCTCGGATGATTTCCGTCGCGCCAAAGCGTTTGCGTACGTCACGCAACTCCAGTGCTGCGGTCGGTTGGCTCATGGTTGCGGTTCCTGCAATGCGTTGTCCCAGGCGGCGCGCAGCTTGCCCGCGGCGGCACGCAATCCGAAAGCGCCCACCAGCCACAACACGGCGGCGGCGACCCACGGCTTCCAGGTGTTCGGTTCGACGGCCAGACCGAACAGCGTGGCCACGCCGCCGGAGCTGTCGTCCTGCACCGCGTAGATCATTTCCACGGTCGAGATCAGCGCCACCAGCAAGATAATTGCCGGCACGATCGCTACGCCGTAGGCCGGCAGCAACGTCTTCAGCTTGCCGCGCCGCACGATCGGCAGATGCATTACCAACAGGCTGGCGATGCCGCCCGGTGCATACATGACCATCAGCACGAAGAAGAGGCCCAGATACAGCAGCCATGCCTTGGTGATGCCGGACAGCGCCACGGTAAAGAACACCGTCAACACCGCGCCGATGATCGGCCCGAAAAAGCTGCCCATGCCGCCAATGAAGGCCGCCAGCAGCACCGAGCCCGAGCGCACGGCCGACACGTTCTCCGCCGTCACGATCTCGAAGTTGATGCACGACAACGCCCCTGCAATACCTGCAAAGAACGCCGACAGGATCACCACCAGATACCGCACACGCTGCGTGTTGTAGCCGATGAATTCCACGCGCTCTGGGTTGTCGCGCACGGCGTTGGCGATGCGGCCCAGCGGCGTTTGCGTCCAGGCGTACATCAGCGCCATCGAGATCAGGCACCACGCGGCGATCAGGTAATACACCTGGCGCGCCGGCCCGAAGGTGACGCCGGCCAATGCATCGCCGATGCTGCGGTTGGTGGAGACACCGCCCTCGCCGCCGAAGAAATCCGGGAACATCAGCGCGCTGGCGAAGACCATTTCGCCGATACCGAGCGTGATCATGGCAAACGTGGTGCCGGATTTCTTGGTGGTGACGTAGCCGAAGATCACGCCGAACAGCGCGCCGCCCAGGCCGCCTGCAATGGGCAACAGCGCCACGGCCAGCGGCCCAACGATACCAAGCGCTTGCATGGCACCGATCTTGTTGAGCGCATGCACCGCCATGAAGGCACCCAGGCCCGAATAGACGGCGTGCCCGAACGACAGCATGCCGGACTGCCCCAGCAGCATGTTGTACGACAGCGCGAAGATGATCATGATGCCCATCTGCGAGAGCAGCGTGATCGCAAAACCCTGCGACCAGATGAGCGGCAGCACGATCATCACCAGTGCGGTGGTGCCCCAGATCAGCCAGCGTGCGAGGTTGACGGGCTTGAACCGCATCGTCCGCGCACGATCGTTGGCAGGCACCGCTTGTTGTTGCGACATGACTCGTTCCATTTAGCTCTCCCGCGTACCCATCAGCCCGCGCGGGCGGAAGATCAGCATCAGCACCAGCAGCAGATACGGCAGCACCGGTGCGACTTGCGCAATCGTGAGGTTCCAGACCGAGATGAGCGGCACGTCCGCATTGAGCGTGACGCCGATCTTGGTCAGAAGACTCGTCACCGAAATATCCAGCGTGACGGCAAAGGTCTGAATGCACCCGATCAGCAGCGACGCGATGAACGCGCCCACCAGCGACCCCATGCCGCCCACCACCGCCACCACGAAGACGATGGAGCCGACCGCCGCCGCCATGGACGGTTCGGTCACAAAGGCATTGCCGCCGATCACACCCGCCAGCCCGGCCAGCGCGCACCCGCCGCCGAACACCAGCATGAACACGCGCGGCACGTTGTGGCCGAGCGCTTCCACCATGTCCGGATGCGTGAGTGCCGCCTGGATGACGAGCCCGATGCGGGTGCGCGTGAGCAGCAGAAAGATGCCCACCAGCATCAGCAGTGACACCAGCATCATGAACGCCCGGTACTTGGGGAACGACGACGTGAACAGCGTGAAGAGCGGACCGTCCAGCGCGTCCGGCACGCGATATGGCACAGCCGGCAGACCCCACACCAGCTTCACGCCTTCTTCAATGAGATAGGCCAGGCCAAAGGTGAACAGCAGCTCGGCGACGTGGCCATAGCGGTGCACCGTGCGCAGGCCGAAACGCTCGACCACCGCGCCCAATGCCCCCACCAGCAGCGGTGCGACGATCAGCGCCGCCCAGAAGCCCAGATGGCCGCTGACAACATAGGCGAAATACGCGCCCAGCATGTAGAAGCTGGCATGCGCAAAGTTGAGAACGCCCATCATGCTGAAGATCAGCGTGAGGCCCGAAGACAGCATGAACAGCAGCAGCCCGTAGCTGATGCCGTTCAAGAGATTGATGACTAGGAATTCCACGCTACAGCCTTTCCAGCAGATTCGGGAAAGGCATGGACTCGGCGCACCGGCCCATGCCTTTCCTCGTTTAAAACATCGCCGCACGATAGCATCGGGCGGCCCTTCGGCACACCGCCTACCGCGTTATTGCGGGCGCTTCATCTGGCAGGAGGTCGGCTGCGACGCGACGAACTGATCAAGCACCGCGTCGGTCTTCCAGCCGTAGCCGGTGTTTTCCTGGTCGTACTTGACGTTCTTGCCGTTGGTCTTTTCCCAGGTGGCGATGTAGAGCGGCTGCTGGCCCTGGTGGTCAGACGCGCGCATCTCGAAGGTGCCGTTCAGGCTGTCGACCTTCATGCCTTCGAAGGCCTTGGCAACCTTGGCAGGTTCCGCCGACTTCGTCTGTTTGATGGCCTTGGCCAGCATGGCGATGCCGGTGTACGACGCCATGAGGTAGTAGTCGTCGTTGTACTTCTTCTTGTAGCCCTCGACGATGTCGGCGCCCTTGTAGCCGTCGTTGTTGACGTTCCAGTAGGCGACAAACTTGACGTGGTCGGCACCCGCCGCGCCCATGGCGGTCGGCACGCCGGTAGTGGCCGCGTAGTAGGTATAGAAGTTGGCGTTCAGGCCCGCGTCCTTGCCGGCTTTGATCAGCAGTGCCAGGTCACTGCCCCAGTTGCCGGTGATGATGGTGTCCGCGCCCGACGATTTGATCTTCGAGACATACGGCGAGAAGTCCTTCACCTGTGCGAGCGGGTGCAGGTCTTCGCCCACGATCTCGATGTCGGGGCGCTTGCGCTTGAGGTATTCCTTGGCCGCACGCGCCACCTGGTGACCGAACGAGTAGTTCTGATTGATCAGGTAGACCTTCTTGACCTTCGGATCCTTCGCCAGGAAGCTGGTCAGGGCTTCCATCTTCATGTCGGAGTTGGCGTCCAGGCGGAAGTGCCAGTAGTTGCACTTGCTGTTGGTCATGTCCGGGTCAACCGCCGCGTAGTTCAGGTAGACGATTTCCTTGCCTGGATTGCGCTCGTTGTACTTGGCCACGGCGTCTTGCAGCGCCATGCCTACGCTGGAACCATCGCCCTGGGCGACGTAGCGGATGCCCTGATCGGTGATCTGCTTGAGCGCGGTCAGGCTTTCCTGCGGCGAGAGCTTGTTGTCGAAGCCCACCACTTCGAACTTGGTGCCGTCACCGGCCCAGTTCTTCTGCGTGGCGAGATCGGCGATGTACTGCCAGCTGCGCAACTGGTTCTGGCCCAGCGCGCCCATCAGGCCCGACAGCGGGTCGATCCAGGCGATCTTGACGGTTTCGGCGGCGGACGCTGCGGTGGGCAACGCTGCCCCACCGATTGCCGCGACACATGCAACAGCCACAACCAACGGACGGAACTTCGTCATGCGTGTCTCCTTCATGTGGTGGAGCGCCGACGAGTCACTCGCCCGCATGCCACGGGCGGGCATGTCGGCTGTTGGCGTCTCCAGGTTGCAACGCGTCCGGGCTTCATCCCACCGCTTCATCGCGCGGCAGCCGACCCTGATCCGGTTGTCTTACGCCCGCCATCCTCATGCCTGGCTTTTTGTCAGTGCACGCGCGGCGGTTTCTGTTTTGTCCTTATGTTTGTCGTTAAGCCTGCGCGGACGGGAACTGGTAGTCCTTGAACTGCTCGCGCAACTTCAGCTTCTGCATCTTCCCCGTCGCCGTCAGCGGAATCTCGGTCACGAACACCACGTCATCCGGAATCCACCACTTGGCGATCTTGCCTTCAAAAAATTTCTGCATCTCCTCGCGCGTGAGTTCCATGCCGGGTTTCTTCATCACCACCAGCAGCGGGCGCTCATCCCACTTCGGGTGATGGCACGAAATGCAGGCGGCCATATGCACAGCGGGGTGCGCGGCGGCCACGTTCTCCACGTCAATGGACGAGATCCATTCGCCGCCGGACTTGATCACATCCTTGCTGCGGTCGGTGATCTGCATGTAGCCGTCGGGGTCGATGTTGGCCACGTCCCCGGTTGGGAACCAGCCGTCCACCAGCGGCGAGATGTCGTTGCGGTAGTAGCTCTGGATGGTCCACGGCCCGCGCACGTAGAGGTCGCCGAAGGCTTTGCCGTCCCACGGCAACTCGTGGCCTTCGGCATCGACGATCTTCATTTCGACACCGTAGATGGCACGACCCTGACGTTCCAGCACGTGCTGCTTGGATTCCTCCGGCAAATCGGCATGCTTGCTCATCAGCTTGCACGTTGTGCCCAGCGGTGACATTTCCGTCATGCCCCAGGCGTGGATGGTCTCGACGCCGAGTTCCTTGAGCGTGCGGATCATGGCCGGCGGCGCAGCCGACCCGCCGATGACAGTCTTGCGGAACGTCGAAACCTTCAGGTTATTAGCCTGCACGTGCTGCAGCAGGCCAAGCCACACGGTCGGCACACCTGCGGAGAAGCTCACCTTCTCCTGCTCGAACAGTTCGTAGAGCGACGCACCATCGAGCTTCGGGCCCGGAAAGACCAGCTTGGCGCCCACTAGCGGCACTGAATACGGCAGGCCCCATGCGTTCACATGGAACATCGGCACCACGGGCAGGATCACGTCCTGCGCCGAGCACCCCAACGCATCCGGCATGGCAGACGCGTATGAATGCAGCACCGTGGAGCGATGCGAATACAGCGCGCCTTTCGGGTTGCCCGTCGTGCCTGACGTGTAGCACAGGCTGGACGCGGTGTTCTCGTCGAACTGCGGCCAGGTGTACTCGGCGCTCTGCGCGTCCAGCAGTTCTTCGTAGCAAAGCATCGGCACGCTGGAGGTGGGCATGTGTGCGCGGTCGGTCATCGCCACCCAGCCCTTCACGTTCGGGCAATGCGGCGCGATGCCCTCGATGAGCGGCACGAACGTCAGGTCGAAGAAGACGTACTGGTCGTCAGCGTGATTGACGATGTAGGCGATCTGATCCGGAAACAGCCGTGGGTTGATGGTGTGGCACACCGAACCCGAGCCAGAGACGCCGTAATAGATCTCTAGGTGGCGGTAGCCATTCCAGGCCAGCGTGCCAATGCGCTCGCCGGGCTGCACGCCCAGCGCGGCCAACGCGTTGGCCAGTTGCTTGGAACGGTCTCGCACTTGCCGGTACGTGGTGCGATGGATATCGCCTTCCACGCGGCGCGACACAACTTCAGTCGAACCGGAATTACGCGCGGCATGTTCGATGATGGTCGAGATAAGCAACGGCGTGCTCATCATTTGTCCCATCAGGGGCAAGGGGGCCATCGTGTCTCCTAGAAAAAACTGAACAACCGTTCTATTTTTTGGCCGATTGTTCCCGTGATCGTCTAATGCGTCAACGGGATATTGTTGTGCGCCGCCGCATCAGCCCCCGTGTATACCCAGCCACCTGAAAAACCCGCCGAACCGTTGTGGTGCAAGGGTTCGCGGGCTGCAGCTTTTTTTACTCGCAAGTACAATACGCGATAGCGTTGCTGCGTCTCAACATGGCGTTTTCCCTACGGTGAGTGCTCTTCTGCGCACCCCGCCACGTATAACATTTCACGAAACGGCACTGTGTTTGCGCCGCTTCTCGTGCTAGCCCAGTCGCCCCCTCATGACCACCTCCTCCGCCAACTTGCCTGACGATTCCCTTGTGAGCGCCTTCGATTGGCCCGGCCGCCCTGCGGCAGCACCAGGCTTCGCCGCGCTGGGCGCGCGTTTTCTCACACGGTTGCCGCCGCAACCTATGCCAACGGGCGGTGCGCCCTACCTTGTAGGCTTTTCGCCCGACGCCGCTGCACCGCTGGGCATCACACGGGCTGAACTGGAATCTGTGGCCGGATTGAGTGTATTCACCGGCAACGCCATCGCCGCATGGAGCGATCCGCTCGCCACGGTGTATTCGGGCCATCAGTTCGGCGTCTGGGCTGGGCAATTGGGCGATGGCCGCGCGCTATTGCTGGCAGAACTGCAAACCGCCAACGGCCCGTGCGAGGTGCAGCTCAAGGGCGCCGGCCGCACGCCCTATTCCCGCATGGCCGACGGGCGTGCAGTGCTGCGTTCGTCCATCCGCGAATTCCTGTGTTCGGAAGCCATGGCCGGCTTGGGCATCGCCACCACGCGCGCACTGTGCGTGACCGGCGCCGACGCGCCCGTGCGCCGCGAAGAGATCGAAACCGCCGCCGTCGTCACGCGCCTGGCGCCCTCGTTCGTGCGCTTCGGCCATTTCGAGCACTTTGCCGCCAGCGAAAAACTGCCCGAACTGCGCACACTGGCCGATTACGTCATCGACCGCTTCTACCCCGCCTGCCGCAGCGAGCCGCAACCGTACCTCGCGCTGCTGCGCGAAGTCGCCCGCCGCACGGCTGAACTGATGGCCGATTGGCAAGCCGTCGGCTTCTGCCACGGCGTGATGAACACCGACAACATGTCGATCCTCGGCCTCACGCTCGACTACGGCCCCTTCGGCTTCCTGGACGGCTTCAATGCCAACCACATCTGCAACCACTCCGACACCAGCGGTCGCTACGCCTACGCCCAGCAACCGCAGATTGGCTACTGGAACCTGTTCTGCCTCGCGCAAGCCCTGCTGCCGCTGTTTGGTGAAGACCCGGACAACTTCGTCGCCTTGGATGACGAAGCGCAAGCCCAACCCGCCATCGACGCCGCACAAAACGTCCTGCTGACCTACCGCGATGTCTACGGCGCAGCGTTCTATGCGCGCTATCGCGCCAAGCTGGGTCTGACGACCGCGCAGGACGAAGACGAAGCGCTCTTCGGTGATCTCTTCAAACTGCTGCACAACCAGCGCACCGACTACACGCTCTTCTTCCGCCACCTCGCCGACGTGCGCCGCGATGACACGGCCGCCGCAGCCGAGGCCCGCACCGTGCGCGACTTTTTCTTCGATCGCGCCGCAGCTGACGTGTGGCTGGCCGCCTATCGGCAACGTCTGCAAGCCGAACCCCAATCCGACGAAGGTCGCGCCGCCGCCATGCAGCGCGTCAACCCCAAATACGTGCTGCGCAATCACTTGGCAGAAATCGCCATCCGCCGCGCCAAGGAAAAGGATTTCTCCGAGGTCGAAAACTTGCGTGCCGTGCTGGCGCGCCCGTTCGACGATCACCCCGGCTTCGAGCACTACGCGCAGCCGGCGCCAGACTGGGCGTCATCGCTGGAAGTGAGCTGCTCGTCGTGATGATCGGTTGAAGCCGTGCTCTAATCCGCGCCTGTCAGGAATCGCCGCCCCAGCACGACAAACACACACCGGCTGCCCCAAGACCGCCAACAGGCCGCCGGCAATATCAACCAGGAGTCTCACCACCATGACCGTCCACAAGACCGACGCCGAATGGCGCGACCAACTGACCGACATCGAATACCGCGTCACCCGCGAAGCCGCCACCGAGCGCCCCTTCACCGGCAAGTACTGGGACCACTGGGACCGCGGCGTCTACAACTGCGTGTGCTGCGGCACCCCGCTCTTCGAATCGTCGACCAAGTTCGACGCGGGCTGCGGCTGGCCGAGCTATTTCCAGCCCATCAACGGCGAGGTGATCGCCGAGAAAACCGACCGCTCGCACGGCATGCTGCGCATCGAGGTGCAATGCAAGAACTGCGGCGCGCATCTGGGCCACGTGTTCGAAGACGGCCCTGCGCCCACCGGCCTGCGGTATTGCATCAACTCGGCTGCGCTAAAATTCGGCGATTGATTGTTCGCACAAGCCCACAGAAGCACACCCCGCATGAAATTCCTGTTCGATCTGTTCCCGGTCATCCTGTTCTTCGCTGCCTTCAAGGTGGCCGGTATTTATGTGGCGACCACCGTCGCGATGGTCGCCACCGTGCTGCAGATCGCCTGGGTGTGGTTCAAGCACCGCAAGGTGGACGCCATGCAGTGGCTGTCGCTGCTCATCATCGGTGTGTTCGGCGGCGCCACGCTCATCTTCCATAACGACACGTTCATCAAGTGGAAGCCGACGGTGCTGTACTGGCTGTTTGGCGTCGTGCTGCTGGGCAGCGTGGTGTTCGTCCGCAAGAACCTCATCCGCGCCATGATGGAGCAGCAGGTCTCCCTGCCCGAAGCGATGTGGGGCCGCCTGAACGCCGTGTGGGCGATCTTCTTCCTCGCCATGGGCTGCCTGAACCTTTACGTGGCGTACAACTTCAACACCGATGTCTGGGTCAACTTCAAGCTGTTCGGCTCGATGGGCCTGATGGTGGTGTTCATCATCATCCAAAGCATCTGGCTGGCGCGCCACATGCAGGAGCGCCCCGCCAATGCGGCCAATGACGCCAAGATCGGAGACGACCGCTGATGGCTGCAGATCCGCGCGAAATCGAACGCCTGCTGCGCGAGGCCTTCCAGCCTGACCACCTCACCGTGGAAGACGACAGCGCCAAGCACGCCGGACACGCCGGGGCAGCATCGGGCGGCGGCCACTACAACGTCGATATTGTCAGCGCGGCCTTTGCCGGCAAGAGCCGGGTGGCGCGACATCGCATGGTGTATGATGCGCTGCGCACGCTGTGGCCGGCGGCAATCCATGCCCTGGCGATCCGCGCTGTCACTCCTGAAGAAAACACGTAAGCGCTTCTACGCTCACTCGTCCTTCCCTCGAACGCAATCCCATGAAGATTTCCAGCCTCACTGCCAGCCTGCTGGCTGTTGCCCTTGCTGCGACCGCTGCACCGGCCCTGGCCCAGAACGCCGCCGTCGTCAACGGCAAGGCCATCCCGAGCGCCAAGGTGGACGCGCTGATCAAGAAGTCGGGCCAGCCCGAATCGCCGGAACTGCGCAGCAAAGCGCGCGACATGCTGATCGACCGCGAGCTGATCGAGCAGGATGCCGCCAAGCGTGGTCTGCTGGAGCGCGATGACGTGCAGGAACAACTCGCCGCATCCCGCCTGAACGTGCTGGTGGCCGCCGAGTTTGAGGACTACGTCAAGAACAGCCCCACTACCGACGAAGAACTGCACAAGCAGTACGACAAGATCAAGTCGCAGTTCGGCAACGGCAAGGAATACCACGCCCACCACATCCTGGTGGACAAGGAAGCCGACGCGAAGGCGATCATCGCCAAGCTGAAGGCTGGCGCCAAGTTTGAAGACATTGCCAAGGCCCAATCGAAGGACAAGGGATCGGGCGCCAACGGCGGCGATCTGGACTGGGCCAACCCGGGCACCTACGTGCCGGAATTCTCGGCAGCCCTCACCGGTCTGAAGAAGGGCCAGATCACCCAGACACCGGTCAAGACGCAATTCGGCTGGCACGTGATCCGCCTGGACGACACGCGCGACGCAAAGATCCCGTCGTTCGAAGACGTCAAGCCGCAGTTGCTCGAAATGATGATGGGCGACCAGAACTGGCAGCGTGCCAAGTTCCAGGCCATGCTGAAGGACCTGCGCGAAAAGGCGAAGATCCAGTAAGCACGAGCCCGATGGGCAGTCAAAAAAAGGGGCCGCGTGCCCCTTTTTGATTTGATGGGCCGCTCGCGCGATGCACGACCGGAAATCCCCCGCCCGTTCTGATGTTCTTTTGAAGCGTTTGCTGAAAAGCATTGTAATTTGTCCCATAATGTGCGCCCACGTGCGCCGAAATTGCACTGCTTCGGTGCATCCAAGAACATCTGAAAAACCAACCACGCCAGCACGGGCATATCCCGCCCATCGCCAGAGCGAAACCACCCAAAAGGAAACAGGAGATCCTTATGTCCCACTTCAAGAACGCCTTCCGCATTGCTGCGCTTGCGGCCATCCCCATGGCGCTTTTGCAAGCCGCGCCGGCACTGGCGCAGGCCACCAAGTCGGTCGAAGTGCTGGCCATCGTTGAGCACCCGGCGCTTGACGCCATCCGCGACGGCGCCAAGGAGCAGCTCAAGGCAGAAGGCTTCGACGCCGGCAAGAACCTGAAGTGGGAATACCAGAGCGCCCAAGGCAGCACCGCCACCGCCGCGCAGATCGCCCGTAAGTTCATCGGTGACAAGCCGGATGCCATCATCGCCATCGCCACGCCGTCGGCGCAGGCTGTGGTCGCCGCCACCAAGTCGATCCCGGTGGTGTATTCCGGTGTGACGGACCCGGTTGCCGCGCAACTGGTCAAGAGCTGGCAGCCGAGCGGCACCAATGTGACCGGCGTGTCCGACAAGCTGCCGCTGGACAAGCAGATTGCCCTGATCAAGCGCGTGGTGCCGAATGCCAAGCGCGTGGGCATGGTCTACAACCCGGGCGAAGCTAACTCGGCCGTGGTCGTGGAAGAGCTGAAGAAACTGCTGCCCGCCGCCGGCATGACGCTGGTGACGTCGGCTGCGCCGCGCACGGTCGATATCGCCCCGTCGGCCAAGAACCTGATCGGCAAGGTCGACGTGATCTACACGAACACCGACAACAACGTGGTGTCGGCGTATGAGTCGCTGGTGAAGGTGGCCAACGAAGCGAAGATCCCGCTGGTGGCTGGCGATACCGACAGCGTGAAGCGCGGTGCCATCGCTGCGTTGGGCATCAACTACTACAAGCTGGGCCAGCAGACCGGCAAGGTCGTCGCTCGCATCCTGAAGGGTGAGAAGCCGGGTGCGATTGCCTCGGCCGGCAGCACCGATCTGGAACTGTTCGTGAACGAAGGCGCCGCCAAGAAGCAAGGCGTGACCCTGTCGGCAGACCTGCTGAAGGACGCCAAGGAAGTCATCAAGTAAGTCGCAAGGCGCCGGCCGACTCCTTCCAACGGAGATGGCCGGCGCGGGTCATGTAGCCCGTGCCAAAACGTGGTTATCCACCGCATCATGGCCGGGCGCTCGCGCTCCACCCACAAGCGTCCCCGTTCATTGCCTTCTGGCGCGGTGCCCAACCGCCGCACCCTACTCTGTCATGTCACTGTTTTCATTGCTCGGCGCCCTGGAGATCGGTCTGATCTTCAGTCTCGTGGCGCTCGGGGTGCTGATTTCCTTCCGCATCCTCAATTTCCCTGACCTCACTGTCGACGGCAGCTTCCCCATGGGCGGCGCTGTGGCGGCCACGCTCATCGCCGGCGGACACGATCCGTTCATGTCGACGCTGGGTGGCACGCTGGCTGGCGCCGCTGCGGGCTTCGTCACGGGTTGGCTCAACGTGCGCCTGAAGATCATGGATCTGCTCGCCAGTATCCTGATGATGATTGCGCTGTACTCGGTCAACCTGCGCATCATGGGCAAGCCGAACGTGCCGCTCATCTCCGAGCCGACCGTGTTCTCGCTGCTGCAGCCGGAATGGATGCCTGACTACGTCTTCCGCCCGGTGCTGCTGGGTGTGGTGGTCGTGATCGTCAAGCTGCTGGTGGACTGGTTCTTCTCCACGCAGATCGGCCTGTCACTGCGTGCTACGGGTGCCAACCCGCGCATGGCACGCGCCCATGGCGTCGCCACCGGTGCCGCTACGCTGGCCGGCATGGCGCTCTCCAACGCGCTGGTCGCCCTTGCTGGCGCGCTCTACGCGCAAACGCAAGGCGGTGCGGATGTGTCGATGGGTATTGGCACCATCGTGATCGGCCTGGCCGCCGTCATCATCGGCGAGACCGTACTGCCCGCACGCCGCCTGGTGCTGACCACGCTGGCCGTGGTGGTGGGCGCGATCCTGTATCGCTTCTTCATCGCCTTGGCGCTCAACAGCGATTTCATCGGCCTGCAGGCGCAGGATCTGAACATGGTGACCGCCGCGCTGGTGGTGATCGCCCTCGTGCTGCCGGGTGTGCGCCGCAAGGTGTTCGGCAAGTTCGCCAAGACCGCAACCAAGGGGAACTGACATGCTGAGCGCACAAGGACTCACTCTTACCTTCAACGCTGGCACGCCCATCGAGACGCGTGCACTGCGTGGCCTGTCGCTGGACATTCCGACGGGCCAGTTCGTGGCCGTGATCGGCTCAAACGGCGCCGGCAAGTCGACGTTCCTGAATTCCATCAGCGGCGACTACCTCGTCGACTCAGGCCGCATCACCATCGACGGCGAAGACGTCACACGCAAGACCGCGTGGCAACGCGCCGACAAGGTCGCCCGCGTGTTCCAGGACCCGATGGCCGGCACCTGCGAGAACCTGACCATTGAAGAGAACATGTCGCTGGCCATGTGCCGTGGGCAGCGTCGTGGTTTTGCGTTCGCAACCAACCGCAAGTGGCGCGAGATCTTCCGCGAGCAACTGCGTCGGCTGGATCTGGGCCTTGAGAATCGCCTGACGGACCGTATCGGTCTGCTCTCGGGCGGCCAGCGTCAGGCGGTGAGCCTGCTGATGGCCTCGCTGCAACCGTCGCGCATCCTGCTGCTGGATGAGCACACCGCTGCGCTGGACCCGAAAACGGCCGCCTTCGTGCTGGAGCTGACCGCCAAGATCGTCTCGGAGAGCAAGCTGACGACGATGATGGTCACGCACTCCATGCGCCAGGCGCTCGACTACGGCGACCGTACGGTGATGCTGCACCAGGGCAACGTGATCCTCGACGTGCAAGGCGAGGAACGCAAAGGTCTGGAGGTGCCGCACCTGCTGCAGAAGTTCGAGGAAACGCGCGGCGCCAAGGTCGACGACGACGCGCTGCTGCTCGGCTGACCATCCGCATCAACATGACAATCGCCGGGCTCCCTTCGTGGAGCCCGCGACATTTCCAGCCCATGAGCAAGGCACGCCGTCCGTCCATCAGCATCGCGCCCAATCAGAATGAGCGCGACGCGCCAACGCTGTCGAAAGGACAGAGCGCATTCAACGCGCTGATCAAGCAGATCGAGAATCGGCGCAAGCGACTTGCTGACTGGGAAACAACCACCGCCCAGTTTCAGACCCGGTATGCCGGCGAGTTCGTGCCGCTGAAGCGGACCAGCACCGAGCTGCAAATCCGGATGGTGCACGGTCTGGACCAAGCCTACGAGCACGAAGGACTCACCAAGCCCGAGCGCCGCAGGATATCCGCGCTCATCATCGATCTGGCCGGCAATTTGATCGAAGAAGACGCCAGCCTGAAGGCCATTTACAACAAGTACAGCGGAACGGATTTCGATCGTGAAACCGCGGCGCAGGCCGCGGAGATGAAATCAAGGCTGGAGGCGATGCTCGGTGTCGATCTGGGGGATGACGCGGATCTGCATTCGCAGGAAGCCCTGCTGCAACGCGCCCGAGCACACATCGAACAGCAGGCCGCAAAAAAGGCCGCCCTCGCAAGCAAGCGCGAAGCGCGTCGGGCTGCCCGGAAGAAATCACCCAAGCAGCTCGCAGCCGACGCACGTGAGGAGGCGGAACAGGCGCAGGTCAGCCTGTCCATCCGCGAGGTCTATCGCAAGCTCGCCAGCGCTTTGCATCCGGACCGTGAGACCGATCCGCAAGAGCGCGGGCGAAAGACCCGGCTCATGCAGCGCGTGAACGAGGCGTATGACAAGAACAACCTGCTCCAACTGCTGGAGTTGCAGCTGGAACTCGATCACATCGACCAGCACTCGATCAACCGCATCGGCGAAGCGCGGCTCGCGCACTACAACCAGATTCTGAAAGATCAGGTGCGCGAGCTGGACCGGCAGATTCATCGTGCAGAGATGGGGTTTCGGCACGCCTATGGGTACCACTCGCCCGGGGCACTGTCTCCCGATGCGGTCTTGCAGCACCTCGGCAGCAACATCGAGGCCCTGCACCGGAGCATTCACGACACCGAGCAGGACCTCGCCGCGTTTGACGATCTCAAGCAGTTGCGGCGCATGCTGAAAGCACGCACGTCCTTGGATAGATGACCTTTTGAGCGAGGCACTCTCGTCAAGCGAAACGGGCACCCGAAGGTGCCCGCTTTTTTTGAGACAGGGATCGATCAGAAGCGGTGCTGCAGACCTGCCGTCACACCCACTTGGTTTTTGCCATAGCCAACCACATCACGCGACAGGCTCACGTTCTGGCCGTTCTGGGCCTTGGCGTAAGCCGCCGACAGGTACGCCGTGGTGCGCTTGGATAGCGCGTACTGGCCGCGCAGCGAGAACAGGATCGGATCGGCCGAGTTGTTCACGCCCTTGATGTTCTGCTTGTACACCGCGCCGTACAGCGTGAAGGCCGGCGTGAAGTCGTAGCTGGCGCCGGCCCAGTACATATCGCTGCGCTGGGTGGCTGCGGCCGTGGTGAACGCGCGCTTGTAGTTGCGGTAGCCCGCAAACAGCTTGAGCGCGCCGAAGTCGTAGCTGGCACCGGCGTGAATGCCCTGGATGTAGTCCGTCGCATCGGCCGGCGTGGTGCTCGTGCCGGCGCCGTTCTGGCGGTCCCACGTGGCTGCGGCCGAGAAACCACCCACGCTATAGCCGATACCCAGGTCGTACTTGCTGCTGCTCTTGAAGTTGCCCGCCACCTCGCCAAAACCGACGGTCGCGCCCAGCTTCAGGCCGCCGAAGGTGCCGTCATAGCGCACGGCGTTGGACGCACGCGAGAAGATGCCGTCCTTGCGATCACCCGTGGCGGTGGACGACGTGGCCCACGAGTAGTTCGGCGCGTAACCCATCGGGTCGTACGGGGCCATGAAATCGTACGAGGTGGTGAACGTACGCCCTGCCGTCACCTGACCAAAGTTGCCCGCCAAGCCCACGATGGCGCGCCGGTCGAACAGTGTGTTGTCGGTATCGAGCCTGCCGGTGTCGATGGCAATACCGCTCTCCAGGCCGAAGATCGCCTTCATGCCGCCGCCCAGGTCTTCGGTGCCGCGCAAGCCCCAGCGCGAGGTGTTCTTGCCGCCCGATACCAAGCGCGTGACGCCGCCGCCGTTCGGGCCGGCGTGGTTCACGTACTCGATGCCCGAGTCCATGATCCCGTACAGGGTCACGTTGGACGATTGTGCGGCGGCTGTGCCGGCAGTCGTTGCGGCGGCGAGTGCAACCACTGCCAGCGCCATCGAAGTCTTGTTCATTGGGTCTCCCTTATGCGTTGTCTGGCCACCAAAGCCGCTGTGACGGGGCCTTGGGGCGGCACGGATCGTATGAGGGACGCACTTTCAGTTCACTTTCGATTGCCGGGAAATTGGAGGGGTGTAGCCGCGTGTTCTTGGGGGATTCCCTAGCTTCAAAACGGTTGGGGATGGCGGTATTTCTCAGCGCCTTGCCGAGAAAAGTCCGATATGCGCATCCTGTTGGTGGAAGACAACCTGAAGCTGGCCAGCACGCTGGAAGAAGCCCTGGGCCAGGCCGGCTTCACGGTCGATTGCGTGCACGACGGCCACGCGGCCGATCTGCTGCTCACCACGCAGGACTACGCGCTGGCCATCCTCGATATCGGCCTGCCGCGCATGGATGGATTGGAGGTATTGCGTCGCCTGCGCGCCCGCAAGAACCCGCTGCCGGTGATGATCCTGACCGCCCATGGCGCCGTGGAAGAACGCGTGCGCGGCCTGAACCTCGGAGCTGACGATTACCTTGCGAAACCGTTCGACCTGACCGAAGTGGAAGCGCGCGCCCGCGCACTCATCCGTCGCAGCCACGGCCACGAGAGCACGCAACTGCAATGCGGCCCGCTGCACTACGACGGCATCAGCGGCGCCTTCACGCTGAACGGCGAGTTGCTCGCCCTCACCGGCCGCGAGCGTGCCGTGCTGGAAGTGCTGATGCTGCGTGACGGCCGCGCGGTCAACAAAGCCGCCATCTCGGAAAAGATCTTCAGCATCAACGAATCCGTCAATGCGGATGCGATCGAGATCTACGTGCACCGCCTGCGCAAGAAGCTCGACGGTAGCGGCGTGGCCATCGTCATGCTGCGCGGGCTCGGCTATCTGCTGGAAGCCACCCCATGAGGGCGGCCAGCCTGCGCCGGCAGCTCTCCCTCTGGCTGGTGCTGCCCTTGCTGGCGCTGCTCGCGCTCGATGCGTGGCTGACTTACACGCGCGCCATGACTGTGGCCAACGCGGCATTCGACCGCACGCTCGAGGCTTCGCTCAAAGCCATGCGAGACGGCGTGCGCCTGCGTGATGGGCATTTCGCCATCGACCTCCCCTACCTCGCGCTGGAGATTCTCGAATCGGAAACGGGCAGCAGCATCTTCTACCGCCTGGCGGATGGCAACGGCGCCACGCTCACCGGTTACGACGGCCTGCCGATGCCCAGCGGGCGACAACCGCCGCCCTACCGCACGGTGTTCTATGACACCGCGTTCCGTGGCATGCAGATCCGCATGGCGGCGCAACCCGTGCCCGTGCAGGATTCGCAACAAGCGGCACAGTCCGCGCAAATCCAAATGGTGTGGTTGCTGGTGGGCGAAACCTTGGAACCGCGTGAGGCGTTTGCACACGAAATTCTTGCCGGATCGCTGCAACAGGAAGGGCTGCTGGTGGTGCTGGCCGTGGGCATCGTCTGGCTGGGCGTGCGGCGCGGGTTGCGGCCACTGCGTCAGTTGAGCGAAACCGTCAGCAGCCGCGGCGCCGATGAACTCGCCCCGCTGCCGCAACAGGGTCTACCGGCTGAAGTTGCCCCGCTGGTGGAGGCGATCAACCAATACGTCGCGCGCCTGCTGCGCATGGTGCAAGCCCGCAAGCGCTTCTTTGCCGATGCCGCACATCAGTTGAAGACGCCGCTGGCCGTGATCCAGGCGCAATCGGAACTCGCCTTGCGCGAGCCTGATGGAGACCGCATCCGCCGCCATCTGGAACCACTGCATGGCACCGTGCGACAGGCCGCGCGGGGCGTGCAGCAGTTGCTGTCGCTCTCGCGCCTGGATACCGACAGCGGTTACGCCCCGCAGCTGCAGCCGCTGCGCCTCGACACGCTGGCCGGTGATGTGGCGCTCGAGTTGGCGCCCGTGGCACGCAAATCCGGCGTCGACCTCGGCTTTGAGGGCGACGAACCCGTGAGCGTAGCCGGCGAGCCCCAATGGCTGCAGGAGTTGATCGGCAACCTGCTCGACAACGCCATCCGCTATGCCGGCAAGGGCGCGCGTGTCACGCTGCGCGTCAAACGCCAGGCGATGGCAATGCTGGGCGAGCAAGCCGTGCTGCAAGTGGAAGATGACGGCCCCGGCATCGCCGCGCCCGAGCGCGATGCGGTGTTCGGCCGCTTCTATCGCGGTGCGGCATCGGAAGGCCACGACGGCAGTGGCCTGGGCCTGGCCATCGTGCGCGAAATCGCCCGCATGCATGGCGGCACGGTCGCCCTGTCGGACACGCCTGGCGGCGGGTTGACCGTGAGCGTCTACCTGGCACTCGCGCTGGCGGACGAACCGGTGAACTGAGCCCGGTTGCCGCAAGGCGACATCTTTTTTTTGGCGACGCAACAACGCGCCACACACCGTGCACCGTTTGCGTGACGACGCAGCGCACCATTTCCAAGCGCCCTCGCGTTCGCGGCTGCGCTGTCGAAATTGGCTCCATTCGCACACGCTGATGCCCGCCGCATATGCGCTGGCGGCGACCTACACTCAGAGCACACCCCTGGCGTGACCCGATTGGCCGCCGCGCTTGCTCGGGCAAGGCATCCGGGGTTTTCCCTATTGTGGTGCCGTGGGCCGCACGCCCATTGGCTGTGCCCGCAGCGTCGCCTGAAATGGCTCCATCAAATAACCGGGATTGGGTCCACTTGGCAGAACAATGAGCCGCTATAGTCCATTCACAAATCGTCACAACACGACGGGAAATGGCAGGAGGCAGCAAATGAAGACCGACGACGTGATCGTCAGCTTTCGCGGTGTACGCAAGACGTATGACGGCGAGACCCTCGTAGTCAAACACCTGGATCTCGACATCTACCAGGGCGAGTTCCTGACCCTGCTCGGCCCCTCCGGCTCGGGCAAGACCACGTGCCTGATGATGCTGGCCGGGTTTGAATTCCCGACCGGCGGCGAGATCCGCCTGGAAGGCGCCCTGCTCAACAACGTGCCGCCGCACAAGCGCAACATCGGCATGGTGTTCCAGAACTACGCGCTGTTCCCGCACCTGACGGTGGCGCAGAACGTGGAATACCCGCTGACTGTGCGCAAGATCCCCGCCAGCGAGCGCGCAGACCGCGTGCACAAGGCCCTGCAGATGGTGCGCATGGAAGGCTTTGCCAAGCGCTACCCGGCGCAGCTCTCCGGCGGCCAGCAGCAGCGCATTGCACTGGCCCGTGCGCTGGTGTTCGAGCCGAAGCTGGTGCTGATGGACGAACCGCTGGGCGCGCTCGACAAGCAACTGCGTGAACACATGCAGTACGAGCTGAAATCGCTGCACGAAAAGCTCGGCGTGACCTTCGTCTACGTGACGCACGACCAGGGCGAGGCACTCACCATGTCCGACCGCGTGGCCGTGTTCGACAAGGGCATCGTGCAACAGCTCGATACGGTGGACAGCCTGTACGAACGCCCGTGCAACGAGTTCGTCGCCAACTTCATCGGCGACAGCAACACGCTGCGCGGCACCGTCACCCGCGTCGACGGGGATTACTGCGAACTGCAGCTCAACGACGGCGCGCGCGTCGTCGGTCGCAACATCGCCGGTGCCAGCGTTGGCGCCACGGCCACCGGCTGCATCCGCCCCGAGCGCATGCGCCTGATGGACGGCGCACCGGCCAACGGCAACGCGTTGACCGGCCAGACGCGCGGCCTCGTCTACTTTGGCGACCACGTGCGCATGCGCTGCGCCCTGCCCGATCAACCCGAATGTTTCGTCAAGGTGCCGCTGGGCACGCGGGCGCTCGAAGGCTTTGCGCCGGGCGCGCCGATCCAGCTGGAGTTCGCACCCGAACACCTGCGCGTTTTTGCATGACGCACGCGGGCAACCCTGCCCGCATGCCACGACCACACGTTGTACCCACACGCCAAAAAGAGGAGCCAGGAATGAAACACATCACGAAGACGCGGTTGAGCGTACTTGCCGGCGCATTCGCCATTGCATTCGGCGCGCATGCAGCGGAAATCACCGTCGTCAACTTCGGCGGCGCCAACGGCGACGCGCAGAAAGCCGCCTTCAACAAGCCGTTCGAGGCGCAGACCAACAACAAGGTCACCGTGGTCGAGTACAACGGCGAGCAAGCCAAGATCAAGGCCATGGTGGAAGCCAAGCACGTCAACTGGGACGTGGTGGAAGTCGAATCCGGCGACATCGGCCGCGGCTGTGATGAAGGCCTCTTTGAAAAGCTCGACTGGAGCAAGATCGCCAAGAAGAGCGACCTGATCCCCGAGTCGCCGAGCACCTGCGGCGTGGGCTTCTTCGTGTGGTCGACCGCGATGGCATACAACGCCGACAAGCTCAAGACCGCCCCCACCGGCTGGGCCGATTTCTGGGACGTGAAGAAATTCCCGGGCAAGCGCGGCATGCGCAAGGGTGCGCGCGGCAACTTGGAATTCGCACTGATGGCCGACGGCGTGCCGGTCAAGGACGTCTACAAGGTGCTGGCCACCAAGGACGGCCAGGCCCGCGCGTTCAAGAAGCTCGATCAGCTCAAGCCGAACATCCAGTGGTGGGAAGCCGGCGCGCAGCCGCCGCAGTTCCTGGTCGCGGGTGATGTGGTGATGTCCACCGCGTTCAACGGCCGCATCGACGCCGCGCAGCGCGAAGGCAAAAACCTGAAGGTGGTCTGGAACGGCAGCATCTACGACCTGGACTACTGGGCCATCCCCAAGGGCACGCCCAACAAGGCGCTGGCTGAGCAGTACATCGCCTACACGCTGTCGCAGAAACCGCAGCAGGAGTACGCCAAACACATCGCGTACGGCCCGGCCAACGTCGCGGCCATCAAGGCGCTGGATGCCAAGACGCAGGCAAACATGCCCAACTCGCCGGAGAACAGCAAGAACGCCGTGCTGCAGAACCTGCAGTTCTGGACCGACCACGGTGACGAGCTGGAACAGCGCTTCGCCTCGTGGGCGTCGAAGTAACGATGTAGTGCAGTGACCGCGCGGATGCTGTGTCGAGTCGACATGGCATCCGCCGGATGAATCTCCGCAGCACTTGGCGAGGCAGCATTGAACACCATGACCATCGCGGCTGAATCGGTTCCGGAATCGACGGCCAAACTCAAACGCGAATTGAAGAGCGCTGAGGCGCGCAGGCGTGCCATGGCGCTGGCGCTGGTGGCGCCGCTCGCCATCTTCCTGCTGCTGATCTTCGTTGTGCCGATCGGCGCCCTGCTCACGCGCGCCGTGCAGAACCCCGAGGTGGCCGACGCGCTACCCAAGACGGTGACCGCGCTCAAGAACTGGGACCGCAAGACACCGCCCGCCGATGCCGCCTACGTTGCATTGGCCGCTGACCTCACCACCGTGAGCGAAGGCGAAGCGATGGGCGCGCTGGCCCGCCGCCTGAACACCGAAATCCCCGGCTTCCGCTCGCTGGTCGCCAAGACCGCGCGTGCCATGCCGCTGGCCGATGACAGTGGCAAGCCTCAAGCGCTCACGCCCGCACAAACGCGCACCAAGCTCCTCGAAGTCGACGAGCGCTGGGGCGATGCCACCTACTGGCAGGCCATCGCCAAGAACGGCAGCCGCACGTCGCCGTTCTACCTGCTGGCCGCGCTCGACCACCGGCAAGACGCCTTCGGCCACATTGAAGCGACCGACCCCGACGAGCAGATCTACATAACGGTGTTCATCCGCACCTTCGTCATCAGTGCGATGGTGACGTTGTTTGCGCTACTGCTGGGCTACCCGCTGTCGTACTGGATCGCCTCGCTGCCGGAGCGCCGCGCCAACCTAGTGATGGTGCTGGTGCTGATCCCGTTCTGGACATCCATCCTCGTGCGTGTGGCCGCGTGGATCGTGCTGCTGCAGACCGAGGGGCTGATCAACCACGGCTTGACGGACCTGGGCATCATCAAGGAGCCGCTGGCGCTGCTGTTCAACCGCGTGGGCGTCTATATCTCGATGACGCACATCCTGCTGCCGTTCATGATCCTGCCGCTGTACAGCGTGATGAAGTCGATCCCGCCCACGTATCAGCGCGCAGCCGTGTCACTGGGTAGCCATCCGTTTGCCGCGTTCTGGCGCGTGTACGTGCCGCAGACGTATCCGGGTATTGGCGCCGGTGCGCTGCTGGTGTTCATCCTCGCGCTCGGCTACTACATCACCCCTGCGCTGCTGGGCGGCCCGAACGACCAGATGGTCAGCTACTACGTGGCCTACTTCACCAACGTCACCATCAATTGGGGCATGGCGTGCGCACTCGGCGCCCTGCTGCTGCTCGCCACGCTGGTGCTGTATGCGGTCTATGGGCGCTTCACGCGGCCCAAGGTTCGCGTCGGTTGAACGGAGCCCATCGACCATGAAACTCACCAAACCGATGTTCGCCCCGCACACCTCGCTCATCGAGCGCATCTGGTACTTCGCGCTGCGCGGCCTGGCCGTGCTGACGCTGCTGTACCTCGTGTTGCCGGTGCTGGTGATCGTGCCGCTGTCGTTCTCGTCGAGCACGTTCCTCTCGTACCCGATCCCGAGTTATTCGCTGCGCTGGTATCAGAACCTCGTCACGTCCGACGAATGGCGCATGGCGGCCAAGAACAGCTTCATCGTCGCGCCGGCCGCCACCATCGTGGCAACGGTGCTTGGCACGCTGGCCGCCATCGGGCTGAACAAGGCGGACTTCCGTGGCAAGGGGCTGTTGATGGCCGTGCTGGTGTCGCCGATGATCGTGCCGGTGGTCGTGGTCGGTGTCGGCATGTATCTGTTCTTCGCGCCGCTGGGGCTGGCGAATACGTATATCGGCCTGATCCTCGCGCATGCAGCGCTGGGCGTGCCGTTTGTGGTGACGACGGTGTTGGCGACGCTACAGGGCTTCAATCACAACCTGGTGCGGGCGAGTCTTTCGCTGGGGGCGAACCCTGTGATGACGTTCTTCCGCATCACCCTGCCGGTGATTGCCCCCGGCGTGATTTCAGGTGCGCTGTTTGCCTTTGCTACGTCGTTTGATGAGGTGGTGGTCACGCTCTTCCTCGCCGGGGCGGACCAGGTCACGCTGCCGCGTCAGATGTTTACCGGGATTCGCGAGAACATCTCGCCGACGATTGCTGCGCTGGCGACGATCCTCATCGTGTTTTCCACCTGCCTGCTGCTGACGTTTGAATGGCTGCGGGGGCGGGCTGCGGCTAAGGCGATTGCCTGACTGTTTGTCCTTCGCCATGCGCTAGCGTTGCTGGTGCATCCCTTGTTTCATCCCCTGCCGGGGCTGACTCACTTTCTTTGTCTTGCCAAAGAAAGTAAGCAAAGAAAGGCGCGCCCGATGCGGCCACCCCCTCCTTGGATTTGTGTCGCAAGGAGGGGAAGGAGCCAAACTCGCTGCGCTCAGACAAGGCTCCTTCCTTTTTCCTCCTTGCAACAAAAATCCAAGGCGCCGCATAGGGCAAGGGAAAGCAAACCATCTTTTGCACGGGCGCGACTTCGTCTTCCTTGCAGGCACGCAGCGCCGCTTATTTTGACTGCTGTCGCTCGCGGTCTGTTGGTTTGGCCTTTGACGTTCCTGCCCTTGATGGCGCCTTGAATTTTCGTAAGCGGGCGGAAAAAAGACGGGGAACTGTTTGAGCGCAGCGAGTTTTCCCCGTCTCCGCACGGTTACGAAAATTCAAGGGATGGGTCGCCATCTCGGGCGCGCCTTTCTTTGCTTACTTTCTTTGGCAAGACAAAGAAAGTAAGTTGCCCCCGGCAGGGGGTGAAACAGGGGATGAGCCCCTGCGCCAAGCATCAAGCCCCGGCGCCTCCAGTTCAGAACTCGACGCACGGAGCAATTTTCTCGGTACGCCGAGTCCAGAACTCGACGTGTCGACCTTTTTTCTCGACACACCGAGCTCAGATCCCGACACGCGGAGCATTTTTCTCGGCGCTTCAAGTTCATAACTCGACAAGTCGAGCATTTTTCTCGGCATGCCGAGCTCGGAACTCGGCACGCGGAGCTTTTTTCTCGACGTGCCGAGTTCAGAGCTCGACGTGTGGAGCTTTTTTCTCGGTGCGTGGAGTTCCGAACCCGGCCGTCGGGGTTCCGAACACCACGCGCTGGGAGTTATCCCGCTCAGAGGAACATCCCACCCGAAGCCTCAATGCGCTGCGCGTTGATCCACCGGTTATCCGGCGACAGCAGCGAGGCGACGACACCGCCGATGTCATCCGGCAGGCCTGCACGCCCCAGCGCCGTATTGGCGGCCACCATGGCGTTGAGATCAGCGTTGTCCCGCACGGCGCCGCCGCCGAAGTCGGTCTCGATGGCGCCCGGTGCGACTACGTTGACGGCAATGCCGCGCGGGCCGAGCTCCTTCGCCAGATAGCGCGTCAGTACCTCTACCGCGCCCTTCATGGCCGCATACGCGCCGTAGCCCGGCAGCGCAAAGCGCGCGAGCCCCGACGAGATATTGACGATGCGCCCGCCGTCGGCCATCAGCGGCAGCAGGATCTGCGTGAGGAAAAACACGCCCTTGAAGTGCACGTTCATCAGTTCGTCGAACTGGGCTTCAGTGGTTTCGGCCACGCTGGCATGCGCGCCAACGCCGGCGTTGTTGACGAGGTAGTCAAAGCGCTCGGCCTTCCACTGCGCCAGCACACTGCGCACGGCATCCGCAAAGGCCGGGAAGGTGGCGATCTTGCCGGTGTCGAGTTGCAGGGCGGCGGCGCGGCGGCCCTGAGCGGTCAGCTCGGCCACCAGCGCATCGGCATCTGCGCGGTTGCTGCGGTACGTGAAAATCACGTCGGTGCCGCGTTGGGCCAGCTTCTGCACCATGTTCTTGCCGAGGCCGCGGCTGCCGCCGGTCACGATGGCGATGGGGGTGTGGGATTGGGTCATCTTGCTCTCCGTTCGGTTAGGGGTGTCAAACACCGTGAGAGCATGGTATTGGGCGACAAAACAAGAATAAATCTCGCCTATCCTATTGCTGTGTTTGCTCACAGATAACAATCACCGCACCCCCGCCATGTCCACCAACCAACTCGAAGCCATGCAGATCTTTGTGCGCGTGGCTGAACTTGCCAGCTTTACGCGTGCGGCGGAGGCCTTGAGCATCCCCAAACCGGCCGCCTCGGTGGCGGTGCAGCAGCTTGAGACGATGCTGGGCACGCGCCTGCTGCACCGGACCACGCGCAAGGTGCAGCTCACGCAAGACGGCCAGGCCTTCTACGAGCGCTGCCAGGATCTGCTGGCCGATATGGACGAGCTGCAGACCATGTTCCGCCAGAGCCCGCAGGCGCTGCGCGGCCGGTTGCGTGTCGACATGCCGGTGGGCGTGGCACGCCGCATCGTCATCCCTGCCCTGCCCGGCTTTCTGGAGGCGCACCCCGATCTGGAGATCGAACTCTCCAGCACCGACCGCCGTGTCGACCCCGTGCGCGAAGGCTTCGACTGCGTGCTGCGTATCGGCGCCCTCACCGACAGCAGCCTGATCGCCCGCCCGCTCGGCCAACTGCATCAGGTCAACTGCGCGAGCCCCGCGTACATCGCGCGCTATGGCATGCCGACGACGCTGGAAGACCTCGACCACCATCGCATCGTCCATTACGTGCAGACGCTGGGCACCAAATCGCCGGGATGGGAATACGCGGTGGATGGCCGCTCGGCGTTTCGGCCGATGAAAGGTGCGGTAACAGTCAGCTCGGCGGAGAGCTATGACGCGGCGTGCCGAGCCGGGCTGGGGATGATTCAGGCGCCCGTGTATGCGGGACTGTCATCGGCCATTGCGGATGGCACGCTGGTGGAGGTGATGCCCAACCTGCGCCCGCCACCGATGCCGGTGTCGTTTGTGTATCCAAACCGGAGAAATCTGCCGGTGCGGGTGCAGGTGTTCATGCATTGGATGGGAGAGTTGCTGGGGCCGTATTTGGAGGCGCGGCCGTCGGGTTCGTAGGAAGTCGCGCGTCGAAGAATCGAAGAAATCGAACAGGCCAGCTCCTTTCCATTTGAGACGCCGCTGAACCTATAAAATACGGCTTCGCCGCGATTCCCGTGGCAACCGCACTCAGCACCCATGTTACGTTTAAGCGAAGTCAAACTCCCTCTGGACCATGCCGAAGACGATCTTGAAGCCGCAGTTCGCGCGCGCCTCAAGGATCTCGGCGTTGCGGCAGACGGGCTCGTCCGTTACACCGTATTCCGCCGTGCCCACGATGCACGCAAGCGCTCGGATATCAAGCTGACCTACATCGTCGACGTCGAAGTCAAGGACGAGGCGGCGGTGCTCAAGCGGATCGCCGGCAAGCCGCATTGCGGGGTGACGCCGGACATGACCTACCGCTTTGTTGCGCAGGCACCCGAGCACACGACGCGCCCGCGTCCGGTGGTGATCGGCATGGGGCCGTGCGGTCTGTTCGCAGGACTGATCCTCGCGCAGATGGGATTCCGCCCCATCATCCTCGAACGTGGCAAGGCCGTGCGCGAGCGCACCAAGGACACCTTTGGGCTGTGGCGCAAGAGCGTACTCAACCCGGAATCCAACGTGCAGTTCGGCGAAGGCGGCGCGGGGACGTTTTCTGACGGCAAGCTGTACAGCCAGATCAAGGATCCGCACCACTACGGCCGCAAGGTGCTCGAGGAATTCGTCAAGGCGGGCGCGCCGGAAGACATCCTGTATCTGAGCCGACCGCACATCGGCACGTTCCGCCTCGTCAGCATGGTGGAAAAAATGCGCGCCGCCATCCACGAACTGGGTGGCGAAGTGCGTTTCGAAACCCGGGTTGACGATATCGAGATTGATCAGGGCAAGGTGCGCTCGCTCAAGCTCTCGAACGGTGAAACGCTGCGGTGCGACCACGTCGTGCTGGCCGTTGGCCACAGCGCGCGCGACACGTTCCAGATGCTGCACGATCGCGGTGTGTATATGGAAGCCAAGCCGTTTTCACTGGGTTTTCGCATCGAACATCCGCAGGGGCTGATCGATCGCGCCCGCTTCGGCAAGTTTGCGGGCCACAAGGAACTCGGCGCGGCCGACTACAAGGTGGTCCACCACTGCAGCAATGGACGGGCGGTCTACAGCTTTTGCATGTGCCCAGGCGGCACGGTGGTGGCGGCGACCTCTGAACCGGGCCGCGTGGTCACCAATGGCATGAGCCAGTATTCCCGCGCCGAGCGCAACGCGAATGCGGGCATCGTCGTCGGCATCACGCCGGAAGACTATCCCGGCGGGCCACTGGCAGGCATCGCGTTCCAGCGTAAATGGGAAGAGCGGGCATTCGAACTCGGCGGCGGCAACTACCAGGCGCCCGGTCAACTGGTTGGCGATTTCATCGCCGGCCGGCCGTCGACGTCGCTTGGCTCCGTCATACCGTCGTACAAGCCGGGCGTGCACCCCACCGATCTCAGCACGGCGCTCCCGGACTACGTGATCGAAGCCATCCGTGAAGCACTCCCCCAGATCGATAAGAAGATCGCAGGCTTCGCGCTGCACGATGCCGTGCTCACCGGCGTGGAGACGCGCACTTCGTCACCGCTGCGGATTCGACGCAAAGACAATTACCAAAGCATGAACGTCGAAGGTCTGTATCCGGCTGGCGAAGGTGCCGGGTATGCCGGTGGGATCTACTCGGCGGCCATCGACGGTATCGAAGTGGCGCAAGCGGTGGCACTCAATCTGACATCGACGCACGCGTCCTGATGTGTGGGAGTGAAGGCGGCTGGTGAGCCGCCGCACGACGCGAATGCGCAGTTTCCTGAAGCCAGCAAATCTGGACGTGCTGCCGGATTTTCGGCCGCCCCATCATGAAAGCTCTCCAACACGGTGCCATGTGCGCGCTACTCGCCTGTAGCGTCGCCATCGCCTCGCCCGATGAAGATCGGCTCGGCAAGCCGCAGGGCTATCCGCTTGCGCCAAGCGCGGCACGCATCCACGAGGCCCAATACATCGTGGGGGCCTTCAGCGGCATGGACCGTATCTCGCCGTCTTGCGAACTTGCGCCGGCCGACAAACCGGCGCCATTCAAGATCGCAGAACAGGAGGCGGATGTCCGGTATCGCTTCCGCAACCATGACTACACGCTTGCGGATTACATGGAGCATCAGCGCGCGACTGCCGTGCTGATTGTTCAAGACGGCGTCATCCTGGCGGAGCATTACGGCTACGACCGCACGCAAGACATGCGCATGCTGTCCAACTCGATGGCCAAGACGCTGGTAGCACTGGCAATCGGCAAGGCGCTGGAGGACGGAAACCTGCGTTCGCTGGACGACCGCGTTGACCAATACGTGCCCGGGCTGGCGGGCACGCTGTACGGTGAAACGCGCATCGTCGATCTTCTGCGCATGGCCTCCGGCGCCAAGTACGTCGAGGACTACACCCCCACCGACGACCGGGCGCGCTTTCTCAAGACGGCAGCCAAGCAAGGCGTGCTCGCGGCAGCCGCCCAGGTCAATGAGCGCGCCGATGCGCCAGGCACGCGTTTCAACTATGCGGGCGCGCAAACCGAAGTGTTGGCGCTGGTGCTGCAAGCGGCGACGCGGCGCAGCCTGTGCGATTTCGTTGACGAGAAGCTATGGAAGCCGATGGGAGCACAAGCCAAGGCGACCTACCTCCTGCGTGAATCCGACGGATCCGCGTTTGCACAAGGCGGCTTCAATGCGACGGCTCGGAACTACGCGCGCCTCGGGTCCATGCTGGCCAACGACGGCGCGGTGCAAGGCCAGCAAGTCGTGCCGCGCGCGTTCCTGTTGGACATGACCGACGCATCGCGCCAGCCCGAGCCGTTTCGCCCAGGGCAGATGGTCTATCACGGCAATCGCTACTACGGCTACGGGTTCCAGGTCTGGCTTCTGCCGGGAGAAGCACGGCGGTTCGTGCTGCTCGGCATCCATGGACAGGCGATCTACGTCGACCCGCAATCCAGGCTCACCATGGTCCATCTGGCGGTGGGGCAGGACGCGGCGGGCGATGCGAGCGGCGCCCACTTGGGCGCAGAGCGGGAGGCGCTGTGGCGCGGTGTCGTGGAGAAGTTCGGTCGCTAAACCGCGCCGCCTAAGAACAGCGAGGCCGTCTCGGCACCCAAGGTACGACGCTGAATGGGCCTCGGGCAGCCGATGGCACGGTGGCCCTGGCCGGGCCACATCGCCTGGTTATTGCGCCGGCTTGTCGCTGCGCCTCTTCAGGTTGGTGCGTAGCGCATCGCTCATCGGCATGCTGAGGTTTGCACCCGCCGGTGGGATGGGCGACTCGAACCACTTCTTGTACAGCGCGGTGAACTCGCCAGATTTCATGAGCCGTGTGATGGTTCCATCCACGAGCCGCTTGAAGGTGGGGTCGTCCTTGCGGACCATGCAGGCGTAGGGCTCGACCTGCAAGGTTTCCGCCACGACTTCGAGCGCGGCCGGGTTCGCCGAGTTGGCGCGCAGGCCATAGAGCAGCACGTCGTCTAACGCCAATGCCGAGGCACGACCCGTTTCAACAAGCTGCAGCGCCTCCGCATAGTCTTTGCCAAAGACAATCTGCATATCGATGTTGTGGTCGACGGCAAACTTCTTCAGCACCTTTTCGTTTGTGCTGCCCGCTGTGCTGGCGACGGTCTTGCTCGCCAGGTCCGGGTAGTTCTTGATACCCGAATCGCGTTTGGTGAGCAGGCGCGTGCCGGCATAGAAGAAGTTGATGGAGAACGCCACGTCCTTGCCGCGTGCGCTGGTATTGGTGGTGGAGCCGCACTCCAGGTCGTACGTGCCGTTGACCAGGAGTGGAATCCGGTTTTGCCCCGTGACAGGGATGTAGTCGACGTTGAGAGAAGGCTTCCTCAACTGGTTGCGCACGTCGTCGACGATGGCTTGCGTGAGGTCAACGGAGAACCCAACCGCCTTGTGCGAGCCAAGCAGATAGCTGAATGGGACGGCCGACTCACGGTACCCAACGGTGATCTTGTCTGCCGCAGCGATTTTTTCGAGCGTCTGCGCGTGGATGTCTGCCGCAGCAACCGGTAGACCCATCACGATGAGCGCAGAGGCAAGTGTGCGAATCGTCTTCATTTCTTGGTCTCCTTGGATGTGCCCCGCTTGTTCTGCCGGTCTGATGACCGCCACAGGCCCCTGAAACGAATCTAGGCGCTCGGCCAATCCCGCCATTGAGCCAAGTCAATTGGGCGCAAAGCGCTGCACCGCACACCGACGGAACGCCCCAAAAAAAAACGCGCCGAGTCGCCCCGGCGCGTTTTGCGTTGGTGGATACAGCAGACGGATCAGCGCATGCACATCTCCGCGCTGCCGCCCTCAGAACCGATGATTGACCCGCACGTAGCCGGACTGGGCCGACACATGGCTCGTGTTGATGACGGCATCGACGCCCACAGACACGGTGGTCGCCTTGGTGGCCTGAAGCGTGATGCTGGCGCCGGTGGTCAGGAACGAGCGCGGCAGATCGGTGCCCGGGGCCGCGAACACGGTGCCATCCTGGCTTTGCACCTGAACGACGCGGCCCGCGCTCAGTACTTCGTGCGCATAGCCGGCACGAAGTTGCACGTTGACGGGGCGAACCTCGCCGAACGCCTTGTCGAGCGTGATGCCCACATAGGGCTGGAGGCTGCGCGCGCTGTCGGGGCCGACTTGCAGGTTCTGGCCGTTGGCGCCGGTCTCGCCGAAGCCGCTGCCGCGCACGTAGGCGTAGCGCAGCCCAACGTGCGGTGCGAGCCGGAAGCCGCCGGTGTCCATGGGCAAGCTCGCCTGCGTGGCGGCGGTGAACGTATGCGCGAGGTGGTCGCCTTCGGCGGTGCCCACACTGCCAAAGGGCCGCTTCTGCGAGAAGAAGTTGAGGCCATACCCCACCGTGCCCGACAGATGGATGGCGCCCATCGGCTGCGTGCCGTAAAGGGCCACGCGTACGGTATCGATGGCGCCTGACGAACCCGTACCGTCTTCGCCCAGTGTGGTGTGGGTGTAGCCCCCGGCTGCGCCCACCATAGCGCGCCCCAGGCGCCCTTCGGCACCGGCAAGGAAACCGTAGGCGTGGGTGAGAAAGCCCGGCGCGCTGCTGGTGCCACCCACGTTGGTGCTGGAGCCCGTTGCGGTAATCCACACATCCTTGGCGCCCGCCAGGTTGTCTTGCGGATTGGCGACGCGGGCAAGCAGCGCGGCGTTGGCGTCCTGGGCCTGTAGCAGCGCGGTCGTGCCCAGCGCCGTATAGATGGAGGTTTTTGTTGGCGCCACCACCGTCGTGCCGATGGGTACCCCCGGCGTGGACGGATCGGCAAGCAACAGGTCGACCGCGTTGGCTCTGTAGTCCACCGAGGATTGCAAGGTACCCAGGTTGGCCCCCGCTGTCGCCGTGCTGACGTTGGCAAAGCGGCCCGTGATGCCGTTGGCGGCGCTCAGTACGGTGTAGCGGCGCGCGGTGTAGGTGCCGGGGTCGAATACCACGGCCAGCGTGCCGCCCAGCGCTGCGGCGCCGCCCACACGCAATTGCGACGCCTGCGTCGGGCTGACCTCGATCGACAGCATCGCGCCAGGCGCCTGCGTGTAGTTGCCGGCCACGGCCAGTGTTCCGATGGAGCCGCCGGGCGCGACCACGCCGCTGCTGCTCACGTCGCCCAATACGGTGCCATGGCCGCGTAACGTGCCTTGCGCACTCACCAGCACGTTGCCGCCCAGTACCGCACTGGCATTGGCCGCATCGCCCACGGCAAGGGTGCCGCCCGCCACGGTGGTCGTCCCGGTGAATGCGGAGCTGACCCCATTGAGCGTGAGCGTGCCGGTGCCTTGCTTGGTGAGCACGCCGCTGCCGGTCAGGCTGCCGCTGAAGGTTTGGGACGAGCTATCGGCCAGTGTGAGCGCGGTGCCGGCGCCAAGCGTCAGGCGGCTGCCCGCCACACCGGAAAGATGCGTCACCGTCTGGTTACCGGCCACCACATCGAGGGCCGCCCCCTCTGCCGCCAGCGTGACGCCGCTGGATGCCGCAATGCTGTTCGCCCCTGACAACGCCAGCGTGCCCGCGCTGATGGTGGTCGCCCCCGTGTACGTGTTCACGCCCGACAGCGTTTGCGTGCCGCCGTTGAGCGTGAGCCCGCCCGTGCCGGCAATGGCACCGCTGAAGATGCCGCTGGCATTGGCCACCGTCAGCGTTCGGCTGCCGAGCGCAACGGTGCCGGTGCCCGTCAGTGCGTTGATGGTGGCGCCGGAGGTTGTCCCAGAGATATCGAAGGTGCCGTTGTTGACCACACCGCTGGAAGCGGCAACCGTGCCGGCACCCGACAGTGCGAGTGTCCCGGCGTTGATCGTCGTCGCGCCGGTAAATGCGTTGACGCCGGACAGTGTTTGCGTGCCACCGGCGACCGTCAGCCCGCCCGTACCACCGATGGCACCGCTGAATGTACCGGCAGCATTGGCGAGCGTCAGCGTCTGGCCACCCAGGGCGACAGTCCCCGTACCGGTCAGCGCATTCACCGTGGCACCCGAGGTCGTTCCGGAGATGTCGAACGCGCCGTTGTTCACGATGCCGCTGGACGCAGCAAGGCTGCCGGCCCCTGCCAACGCGAGCGTGCCGGCGTTGATCGTGGTGCTACCCGCGTAGGCGGCATTGCTGGAAATCGTCAGCGTGCCGGTACCTGCTTGCACCAGGCTGCCCGTGCCGCTGATGTTGCCGGCGTACGTCACCGCGTCGCTGTGGTTGAAGGCGAGCGTCCCGTTGTTAACGATATTGCCCGCGACCGCGCCTGTGGTGCCACCGTTGCCGATCTGCAGCGTGCCGGTGGTGATCGTGGTGTCGCCCGTATAGGTGTTGTTGCCCGTGAGCGTGATCGTTCGACTGCCGCTGACGCCCACGCTGCCCGCGCCCGAAATGACGCCTGACACCACGAGGTTCGTCGTGGTCGAATCGAGCGTGACGCGCGACGTGGCATCGCCCAGCGTGACGTTGTTGGACAGCGAGAGCCCTGCGCTGCCGGCCGTGATCTTGGCCGCCGCCCCCGCTGCCACGTCGAGGTTGCCGATGAGGTTGGACCCTGTCAGCAGTTGCAGCGTGTTGTTCGTCCCATTGAACCGGATGGCTGCCGCACGCGTTACGCCGTCGCTGAACAGCCCGCCGCTGATGGTGCCGCCATTGACGATGACATCGCCATTGGCAATGACACCCGCGCCAGCGGCACCGCCGTTGCCCGCACCGCCAGTAATCGTCCCCACGTTCGAGAGCACGTTGAATCCGCTGGCCAAGTTGACACCCGCGCCGCTGGTGCCGGCCGTGCTGCCGCCCCCACCGCTGGCGCCGCCGATGCCGCCTACGATCGTCCCAATGTTGGTGATCTGCGAGCCGGATCCCAGGCTCAGCAACCCATCTCCACCGCCTCCACCACCGCCTGGGTTACCGCCGCCACCGCCATTGCCACCATTGCCGCCGACCAGGGTGCCCTGGTTGTTCACATCAGCAGCCGGCGTCACCATGACGAACGCCGCACCACCGCCCCCGCCACCGCCGCCGTTGGAGGCCGGCCCCGATGTGCCGGCGCCCCCGTTGCCGCCGTTGCCACCCTGCACCGTCACCCCGTTGTTGACCGTGACGCTGGTGCCGGTGGAATACACACCCGCACCGCCGCCGCCCGCGCCGCCTGCAAAGTTGAATCCGTCAAACGCTTGGCCGGCCCCGCCTTGCGCATTCGCGTTGACCACGGCATCGCCTGCGAGCACGACAGCGGCCGAGCCTCCCGGGCCGCCCTGCCCGCTGTCGTTCGTGGCGCCGGTCCCGCCCGTCCCGCCTGAAGTCGGCCCACCCGGGACCTGGACGGTGGATGAGCCTCCGCCCAAGGTGGACGAACCGCCGCCACCGCCATTGCCGCTGCCGCCGTTGCCGCTGCGATCAGGGATGCCGTTGCCGCCAGCGGCGCTGCAGTTTGCAATCGTGGTCGGAGAGCACGTGACTGCCCAGCCCGGGAGGGCCGCACCGGCCAAACCGAGCAATACGCCGATCGAAATGATGGATGGGCGCCGACGCACGTGCGTCGTGTCGCGGCTAGCGTCAACACCCCCGTGCGGCGCCTTTGTCAGTTCGGATGCCACTTGCGGAGCGCGCAAGCTGCGGCTCCAAACCAGCCGATAGACCCGGTTCATGTTGATCCCCTCGTGCGCAGACCCATGCGCCAACGCGGGTCGTGTTCAGAGGCAAGACCGGTTGTGGCGCTGACCCGCTATGTGTTGTCTTTCTGAGTTGCGCCAACGGCAGACGATCATTGTTCAGGCTAATAAGTGCCGGCGCATGCGCGCGAAATATAGCACCGGACCATGAAAATTGTCCCTGGTCCTTTCACCCTGTCCGCCAACAAAAAAGCGCGCCGAGTTGCCACGGCGCGCTTCATTTTTCTGCTTCACCCTTTCTGCTGGGTAGGTAACCTGGACCCCAGGCACGGCGCCACCACCGTTACCGAAGCGAGCCTCGGGTTCACGCTGTCGCAGACGTCCCACCCGCCTTGCGCGCGCGCATCAACAGCAACGGCGCGGGCGCCCAGCGGTCTACCGCCTTGAACACCAGGACGACGAGACACGCCCCAGCAAGCACTGCCGCTGTGTTCGTCAGCGCAGCCGGATAGCCGATCTTCGCCACATTCAAGAACGGATAGGGATACCACCCACTCAACGCGCCGTGCACAAAGGTGTACGCAAGCCACGCCGCCGGCCAGATCAGCGACAGCACCACGGTCGACCACCCGATGCGCGGCCGGGGGCCAAACAGCAGCCAGCCGACCAGCGCCATCCATGGCGAGACGTAGTGAAAGCCGTTTGAGGCCAAAAGCGCCAACCCCGTGGCCTTCGAGATCGGCGCCAGCACGATGTGAAACACCAGTCCCGTCGTCGCGATGCCGAGCAAACCATCCAGCCTGAGTACGCGCCACCATTTGCCATCGCGCGCAGGGTCCAGCACGAGAGAGATGGCCGCCGCCGCAACCAGGAGGTTGCTTTGGATGGTGAAATAGCTGAACAACCGGACAAGTCGCGTGGCAAGCGAGACCTGGCTACCCACACCGCTGATGGTCACGCTGAGCTGCACGATCAGTGCAACGACAATGACGGCGGCCAACAGGGCGTGCCACGCCCGTGCCGGCCGCATCGGTGATGCAGTGGACAACTCAGCCACGCATCAACCCATCCACTTACGTGCGTTGCGGAACATGCGCATCCACGGGCTGCTGCCGTCGCCGGCGGCTTCCCATTCCTTCGGATGCCAGCTCATCTGCACCGCGCGGAACACGCGTTCCGGGTGCGGCATCAGCGCAGTGAATCGACCGTCGTGCGTCGTCACCGAGGCAATGCCCTGCGGCGAGCCGTTCGGGTTCAGCGGGTACGTCTGCGTGACTTCGCCGCGGTTGTCGACATAACGCAGGCCGACGGCCACCTTGCTGATGTCGCCTTGCTGTGAGAAGTCGGCATAGCCCTCGCCGTGCGCGACGACGATGGGGATGCGGCTGCCTTCCATGCCCGCGTAGAAGATCGACGGGGAGGCTTCCACCTGCACGGTCACCAGACGGCCTTCGTACTGCTCCGACTGGTTGCGCGTGAATTTCGGCCATGCGCCGGCGCCCGGGATGATCGGGGCGAGGTTCGCCATCATCTGGCAGCCATTGCACACGCCCAGCGCGATCGAGTCGGTGCGGTTGAAGAACGCCGCGAACTGCTCGGCCAGCATGCTGTTGAAGAGGATCGTCTTCGCCCAGCCTTCGCCGGCGCCGAGCACGTCGCCGTAGCTGAACCCGCCGCATGCGACGAAGCCCTTGAAGCCGGCCAGATTCGTGCGGCCGGCCAGCAAGTCGCTCATGTGGACGTCGTAGGTGTCGAAGCCGGCCTTGTCCATCGCGTAGGCCATTTCGATCTGCGAGTTCACGCCCTGCTCACGCAGGATCGCCATGCGCGGGCGAGCGCCCGTGGCGATGAACGGCGCAGCCACGTCTTCCGCATTGTCGAACGTGAGCTTGGGCGAGATGCCCGGGTCTTCGGCATCCAGCAGGATGTCGTATTCGCTCTGCGTGCACTCGGGGTTGTCGCGCAGGCTGGCGATGCGCCAGGAGACGTCCGTCCAGGTGCGTTGCAACTCGATGCGCGAGGCGCTGAAGACCCTCTTGGCGTCGCGCCAGATTTCGATGTGGCCGTTGGCGTTCGGTGCGCCGATGACGTGGCTGCAGCCGGCCAGGCCGTGCTCGCGCAGCACCGCGAACACCGCATCGCGCTGAGCCAGTGGCACTTGAATGACGGCGCCGAGTTCTTCGGAGAACAGTGCGCGCAGCGTCAGATCGGCACGGCGGCCGGAGACTTGCTGCGCCCAGTTCTTGGCGTCGCCGTGGTCGGCCGCATCGTCCAGCGTGAGCATGTCGACGTTGATCGACACGCCGCAGTGGCCGGCGAAGGCCATTTCGCAGACGGTCGCCCACAGGCCGCCGTCGGAGCGGTCGTGGTAGGCGAGCAGCGAACCGCTAGCATTCAGTTGCTGGATGGCGGCGAAGAAGCGCTTGAGGTCTTCGGCGTCGTCCACGTCCGGCACGCTGTTGCCGATCTGCTGCGTGACCTGCGCCAGGATGCTGCCGCCCATACGGTTCTTGCCGCGCCCCAGGTCGATGAGGATCAGCGTCGTGTCGGCCGGTGCATTGGTCGATTCGACTTGCTTGAGTTGCGGCGTGAGCGTCTTGCGCACGTCCGTCACGGGCGCGAAAGCCGAGACGATGAGCGACACCGGCGCCACGACTTCCTTGGCGGCACCCTCGTCTTCCCACTTGGTGCGCATCGACAACGAATCCTTGCCCACCGGAATGCTGATGCCCAGCGCCGGGCACAGCTCCATGCCGACGGCCTTCACGGTGTCGTACAGGCGGGCGTCTTCGCCGTTCACGCCGCAGGCCGCCATCCAGTTGGCCGACAGCTTGAGTTGCGTGAGCGAGTCGATCGATGCGGCGGCGATGTTGGTGATGGATTCACCGATGGCCATACGGCCCGATGCCGGTGCGTTGATGACGGCCAGCGGCGTGCGCTCGCCCATCGTCATCGCCTCACCCGTGTAGCCCTTGTAGTCGAGCGTGGTGACGGCCACGTCAGCCACCGGCACTTGCCACGGGCCGACCATCTGGTCGCGCGTGTTCAGGCCGCCGACGGTGCGGTCGCCGATGGTGATGAGGAACGACTTGCTGGCCACCGTCGGATGACGCAGCACATCGCGTGCGACGACTTCCAGATCCAGGCCAGTGACATCGACTTCCGGCAGTTCCTGCGCCACGCGGCGCACGTCGCGGTGCATGCGCGGCGGCTTGCCGAGCAGCACGTCCATCGGCATGTTGACCGGGAAGTGCTCGGCGGCGTCCGCTGCGGCGTCGCTGTCAACCACTTGCAGTTGCTGTTCATCCGTGGCGAAACCCACCACCGAGAACGGTGCGCGCTCGCGCTCGCACATGGCCTGGAAACGCGGGAAATCGCCCGGGGCGATCGCCAGCGTGTAGCGCTCTTGCGATTCGTTGCACCAGATTTCTGCAGGGCTCAGGCCCGACTCTTCCAGATGTACCTGACGCAGGTCGAAGCGTGCGCCCTTTTCCGCGCCGTCGACGATTTCCGGGAAGGCGTTGGAGATGCCGCCCGCGCCCACGTCGTGAATCGACAGGATGGGGTTGTCTGCGCCCAGCGCCCAGCACGCGTTGATGACTTCCTGCGCGCGGCGCTGCATTTCGGGATTGCCGCGCTGGACGGAGTCGAAGTCCAGATCGGCGGTGTTGGTGCCGGTGGCCATCGAGCTGGCAGCACCGCCGCCCATGCCGATGCGCATGCCGGGGCCGCCCAGTGCAATCAGCAGCGTGCCGGCCGGCAGGCCGTGCTTGTGCGTGTGGCCGGCGTCGATGTTGCCGATGCCGCCGGCGATCATGATCGGCTTGTGATAGCCGCGCACGGTGCCGCCCACGTTCTGCTCGTAGACGCGGAAATAGCCACCCAGGTTGGGCCGCCCGAATTCGTTGTTGAACGCGGCGCCGCCGATCGGGCCTTCGATCATGATCTGCAGCGGCGAAGCGATGCGCTCGGGCTTGCCGATGGGGCCGGCTGCAGCCTCGTCGGGATTGCGGTGTGCCACGGGCTGGGCCGTATCGCGGGCGTTTTCCCACGATTGTTCGGCGTCCGGCAGCAGCAGGTTCGACACGGTGAAGCCGGTCAGGCCCGCCTTGGGCTTGGCTCCACGGCCGGTTGCGCCTTCGTCGCGGATTTCACCGCCTGCGCCAGTCGACGCACCCGGGAACGGCGAAATGGCCGTCGGGTGGTTGTGCGTCTCCACCTTCATCAGCGTGTGCGTGAGCGCTTCGCGGCGGCCGTATTGCGGCACACCCGTCTGACCTTCGGTGCCCGCGTGCGGGAACCAGCGCTCGGCCATGCCGCCTTCCATCACGGCGGCGTTGTCCGAATACGCCACGATCGTGCCCTGCGGCGCGAGCTGGTGCGTGTTGCGGATCATCGCGAAGAGCGATTTGTCTTGCGTCTCGCCGTCGATGGTCCAGTCGGCGTTGAAGATCTTGTGGCGGCAGTGCTCGCTGTTGGCCTGCGCGAACATCATCAGCTCGACGTCGGTCGGGTTGCGTTCGAGCTTGCGGTAGGCGTCGACGAGGTAGTCGATCTCGTCATCGGACAGGGCCAGACCCATTTCGACGTTGGCAGCTTCAAGCGCACGACGACCAGCATCATGGCCACCGGCAATATCGACAAAGCGCAGCGACTTGGCTGGCAGCACGTCGAACAGGCCGTAGCCGGCTTCGCGCGAGTCGATCACCACTTCGGTCATGCGGTCGTGCAGGTGCTCGGCCACGGCGGCGCGGGTGGCGTCATCCAGGTGCTTGGCCGCACCGGTCAGGCTGCGGATCAGGCCCTTCTTGCACGTAACGGTGAATTCCACACCGCGCTCGATGCGGTGGATCTGCGGTAGCGCGCAGTGGCGGGCAATTTCCGTCGCCTTGCTGGCCCACGGCGAGATCGTGCCGAAGCGCGGGATGACCACGAAGCGGTCGCCTTCAACCTCAGCGGGCGCGGGCGAGCCGTAGGTCAGAAGCGCCTGCACACGAGCGGATTCATCGGCCGACAGCGGCGTGTCGGCTGCAACAAAGTGCAGGTATTGAGCGCTGACGGCTTCGATATCGGGATCGATGCTCTTGAGGGTGGAAAGCAGGCGTTGCTGACGGAAGGCGGACAGCGCGAGAGCGCCGGGAAAGCACGAGAAATGCGCCATGGTGGGCAAGGCAGGCAGTAGCTGGAAGAGGAGACTCCCCGGCGTGCGCGGGGAAACCGCTATTGTACCTTGCCCAGCCCGTCTTACCGAGCCTCAAAGCGCCTGGAAATGCGCTTGCCGAGGCTGAAACAGGCGTTTTACAGCGAAGTTGCCGAGCGCGCGGCTTGTTCGTACAGCCCCGTCAGCACGCGCAGCAGGCGCGCCAGCTCGCCAATCTCGGCATTTTCTTCACCGCTGGGCGAAATATTGCTGGTCAGGCACTGCTCGCGGATCTCGCGGTAGCGGGCGCAGGCCTTTTCGCCGGCCGGGGTGGTGGTGTAGGTGACTTCCTTGCCGTTGCGCGTGCCTTCCACCAGCTCCATCCCCTGCAGCTTCTTGAGGGAATACGTGACAAGGTGGGTATCTTCTACGTTCAGCACAAAGCAGATGTCGGCCAGCCGCTTGGCGCGACCCCGGTGGTTGACGTGATGCACGACCAGCACATCGAGGAAGGTCAGGTCACGCACACCGGCAGCCGCCATGCAGCGCACGCACCAGCGGTTGTAGGCGTTGTAGGCCGTATTCAGCGCAAACTCGAACTCCGACAACTCAGGGCTGCGCGCCGACACCAGATGCGACGACGACACGATCGGCCCGCCGGGGCTTCCCGCCTTCCCCGCCTCATTGGCTGCAGATTGCGGCAGATCAGCTTTCGGAGTGTTCGGCGACTTGGACATTGCAACGGGCTAGGAAGGGACCGGGAACGCGGGCTATTGTAAGAGAATAGATCGTCATGTCTGTTCCGGTTTCTCCGTAGTCGCCATGTCTGCACACTCCTCCTGGCGTGAAATTCTGATCGACGGTGCCCTCGCCGCGCACCACGGCGCCGATCTGCTATTCGGCACGGCAGGCATCCGCGCGCTGGAAGCTGCCGCCTACCGTTCGCTCGAACCTTTTACCTTGATGGCCCGCGCCGGCGAGGCTGCTGCGGATTGGCTGCAGACGCGCGCGCCACATGGGCACCTGCTGTTCGTCGCTGGCCCCGGCAATAACGGTGGAGACGCCCTCGTCGCCGCAACCGTGCTGCATCTGGCCGGCCGCGCCGTCACCGTATGGCTCGCCGCCGACCCGGCCAAGCTGCCCGACGATGCCCGTCGCGCCTGGACTGAGGCCAGCGCTGCGAATGTCCCCATGGAAGTCCTGCATACCCCCGCCTCGGTGCCGCCTGCGGCCACCGCCATCGTCGATGGGCTATTCGGCATCGGGCTCGCGCGGCCATTGACTGGGTTGCATGCGGCATTGGTCGACACGCTCAACGCCAGCGGCTTGCCGGTGTATGCGCTTGACATCCCTTCGGGGCTGAACGGCGACACCGGCCAGCCACCCGCGCCGGAGTCGCCCGTGATCCAGGCGCGCGCCACGATCACGTTTCTTGCCTTGAAGCCCGGCTTGCTGACCGGCAACGGACGCGATGCTGCGGGCGATATCGCGTTGGCTGACTTGCAGGCCGCGCAGCCTGCGTACGATGGCGTGATCGAGGCAGATGCGCTTATCAATACACCGGCCCGCTGGCTCGGGCACGTGCCGCGCCGGCGCCATAACGGACACAAGGGCACCTACGGCAGCGTGGCGGTCATCGGCGGCGCGCCGGGCATGGTGGGGGCGCCGCTGCTGTCGGCGCGCGGGGCGCTGTACCTGGGTGCGGGCAAGGTGCACGTGGTGTCGCTTGCCGCCGATACGCCACGCGTCGATGCCGTTCAGCCCGAACTGATGCTGCACACGTGGGGCGCGCTCAACGCTGGCGACATGCAAGCGCTGGCGGTCGGCCCCGGCATGGGCACCGGCCAGGAGTCGGAAGCCGCGCTCGAGCATCTGCTGGATCGCATGCTGTCGAGCCGCACGCCCGCCGTGTTCGACGCCGATGCGCTCAACCTCTTTGCGAAGGTGCCCGCGCTGCTTGCGCGCCTCACTCAGTTGGCGGGCAGCGGCGTGCCGTTCGTGCTGACGCCGCATCCACTGGAAGCCGCGCGTCTGCTGCACATCGATGCGCGCAACGTACAGCACGATCGGCTGGCCGCAGCCAAGGCGCTCGTCAACCGGACCGGTGCGGTCGTGGTGCTCAAGGGCTCGGGCACGATCATCGCGGCGCCCGGCATGCCCCCCGCCATCAACCCCACCGGTAACGGTGGGCTCGCCACCGGCGGCACCGGCGATGTACTGACCGGCATGATCGGTGCGCTGCTTGCGCAAAGCATGCCGCCGCGGGAAGCCGCACTGGCCGCCGTGTGGCTGCACGGCCGCGCGGCAGACAACCTCGTCCAGATGGGTGAAGGCCCCATCGGCCTGCATGCCGGGGAACTGTGCGCGCCCGCGCGGCGCGCACTCAATGCGTTGCTCGCGTCAGAAACTCGCCGATAGAAAACCGCCATATCGCGCCGTTATACTGCGCATTCGTTTTCCTACGTCGACTCATCCCCCATCACGCCGTATGCCCATCGCCCTCCCCGCCTGGCAGTCCCTGACGCAACATGCAGAATCGATTCGCTCGGCGCATATGCGCGATTGGTTTGCCGCGCCGGACGCCGAGGAGCGGGTGCGCGCCTTCACGCTGGAAGCCGCAGGCCTGACGGTCGACTACTCGAAAAACCGCATCACCCCCGAGACGTTGGCTCTGCTGTTGCAACTGGCCGATGAAGCCGGCGTACTCGCGCTGCGCGACGCCATGCTGCGCGGCGACCGCATCAACAACACCGAGCACCGCTCCGTCCTGCACACGGCCCTGCGCGGCCATGCAGAAGACGACTTCCGCGCCGACGGCGAACCGGTCATGCCGGAGGTCTTGCGCGTGCGCGCCCAAATGCGCGACTTCGCCAACCGCGTGCATAGCGGTGCCTGGACCGGCCACTCCGGTCAGCGCATCACGGATGTGGTGAACATCGGCATTGGCGGCTCGGATCTCGGCCCGCGCATGGTGTGCCGTGCGCTGGAACACCTGGCAGTGCCGCAGGTGCGCGTGCATTTTGTCTCCAACGTCGACGGCACGGACCTGGCCGAAACGCTCGACCACCTGAATCCGGACACCACCCTCGCCATCGTCTGCTCCAAGACGTTCACCACGCTGGAAACGATGGCCAACGCGCACAGCATGCGCCGCTGGTTTGTCGAGCATGGCGTGGCGGAAGCGCAGCTCAAGCAGCACTTCGTCGCTGTCTCCACCAACCGTGAGGCCGTTGTCCAGTTCGGCATCGATCCGGACAACATGTTCACGTTCTGGGATTGGGTTGGCGGGCGCTTCTCGCTGTGGTCGGCCGTGGGGCTGTCGATCGTGCTGGCGATCGGGCCGCAGCAGTTTGAAGCGATGCTGGATGGCGCGCGCGCAATGGACCGCCACTTCGCCACAGCCGCGCCGCGCGAGAACCTGCCGCTCATTCTCGGGATGCTGTCGGTCTGGTATCGCGGCTTCTTCGACGCGGCAAGCGCCTGCACCGTGCCGTACTGCGCGCCGCTGGAACTGCTGACGGATTTCATGCAGCAACTGGAGATGGAGAGCAATGGCAAATCCGTCCAGCGCACCGGCGCCACCATCGATACCGACACCGGCCCCATCGTCTGGGGCACGGCCGGCACCAATGGCCAGCACGCGTATTTCCAGTTGATCCACCAAGGCTCGCAGATTGTGCCGGTGGATTTCATCACCACGCTGGAGCCCGTGCGTAGCCTGCCCGGCCATCACGCCAAGCTGCTCGCCAACTGCTTTGCGCAGGGCGAGGCACTGCTACTTGGCCGCACTGCAGATGAGGTGCGCGCGGGCGGCATCACCGACGAAGCGCTGGTGCCGCACATGGTGTTCGAGGGCAATCGCCCGAGCACGACCATCCTGATGGAGCGACTCGACGCCGCGTCATTCGGTGCACTGATCGCCTGCGCGGAACACCGCACCTTCGTGCAAGGCGCGGTGTGGAACATCAACTCGTTCGATCAGTGGGGCGTGGAGCTTGGCAAGAAGCTCGCCAAGCCGATCCAGGCCGAGCTGGAAGGCGCGCCCGCCTCTGTGGCGCACGATGCATCCACGGCGGCGCTGATCCGCCGCGCAAAGGCCGCGCTCTAGGTACTCAACGAGGCACTCAAAGTTCGGTGACGGTTTCGTCGCCGACCAGGTGCCCCGCTTCGATGGTCAGGATGCGGCTGCAACGCGCGGCAACGGATCGATCGTGCGTCACCAACACCAGCGTGGAGCCGGCACTCCGATTGAGTTCGAACATCAACGCGATGACCGCCTCGCCGGTGGCGGTGTCCAGACTGCCGGTCGGTTCATCGGCAAAGAGGATGTCGGGCTCGGTCACGAACGCCCGGGCCAACGCCACGCGCTGCTGCTCGCCGCCCGACAGCGTCTTCGGATAGTGCGACAGCCGCGCGCCCAAGCCGACGCGCTCCAGCAATGCCGTGGCACGGCGACGCATCTCGGCGGCACCAACATCGCCGCGCAGCTCCAGCGGCAACATCACGTTCTCGAGCGCCGTCAGATGTGGCAATAGCTGGAACGATTGGAATACGAAGCCGACATGGCTTCCGCGCACAGCGGCGCGGCCGTCCTCATCGAGCTTGAACAGATCATTCCCCAGCAACTTGACCGAGCCCGACGTCGGCAGATCCAGCCCAGCGAGCAACCCGAGCAGCGTGGACTTGCCCGACCCCGATGCGCCGACGATAGCCAGCGTCTCACCCGCTTCCACGCGGAAGGCAACATCGCTCAGAATAGGCAACTCGCCGGTGGCATCGCGCACGGTCTTGTGCAGCGAATCGACTTCAATCACCCAGGTAGCGGAAGACGACATGATTGGACAGGTAGGTAGGAAGAGGCGCTTCATCCAGGCACTGGCTGCAGCGGTCGGCTGCGCAGTGTTCGGCATGTCGATGGCACAGACAGCAGCACAGGCCGCGCCGGCATCGCATCGCGTGGTGGTGCTGGGCGACAGCTTGTCCGCGGGATATGGCCTCGCGCAGGGCACCGGCTGGGTCGCGCTGCTCGACAAGCGCCTCAAAGAACAGAAGCCCGATTATAGCGTTGCCAATGCTAGCATCAGCGGCGACACCACGGCCGGCGGGCGCTCGCGGCTGCCCGCAGTACTGGCGCGCGAGAAGCCTGCCGTCGTGATCCTGGAACTGGGCGCCAACGATGCGCTGCGCGGCCTGTCGCTGGCGTCGAGCGAGGCCAATCTGAAGGCCATGATTGAAGCTTCGCAAGCGGCGGGCGCGAAGGTGCTGCTGGTGGGCATGCGCATTCCGCCCAACTACGGGCCCGATTACAGCGAGCGCTTCTTCGCCATGTTCAGCAAGCTCGCGCAGCGGTACAAGCTGCCGCTGGTGCCCTTCCTGCTCGACGGGGTGGTGCAGCGCGCGGAGTGGTTTCAGGAAGACCGCATCCATCCGATCGCCCAGGCGCAGCCCACCATGCTGGATAACGTCTGGCCCAAGCTGGAACCTCTGCTGAAGGGCCGGGTCGGAGGTTGACGGCCCGCCCGCGCCAGCTTGCTCACTAGAAGCATCACGTATCAGCGCTGCGCTGGGTGTTGGAGCCGCATTTCACTCGGGGGACCATCATGAAGCTTCTGACAGGCGCACTGCGTGCAGCGCGCGACAACAAACGATTCCTGGTCGGCATGTCGTTGCTGTTCGCCTTCCGCGCCTGCATCGCCGATTGGTCCGTCGTGCCCAGCGGCTCGATGAACCCGACACTCATCGAGGGCGACTACATCCTGATGAATCGGCTGGCTTACGGCGTACGCATACCCGCCACCACCGTCTGGCTCAAACGCGGCAACGAGCCACGACGCGGGGATGTCGTCGTCTTCTCTTCTCCGGAAGACGGCACAAAACTGGTGAAACGCCTGATTGGCCTGCCCGGTGATGTGGTCGAAATGCGAGGCGAAGCGCTCTATCTCAACCACCGGCGCATCGCCTATACGCCTTTGCCGGATGTCGCGCCTGGTGGGTTACCGCAAGCCACAGCCATGCTGCAGCATGAACTCTGGTCCGAAGCGTTGCCCGGCCGTAACCATCCTGTGATGGTCTTGCCTGAAGTGCGCGCGTTGCGCAGTTTCGGCCCGATCACCGTGCCACAGGACCACTACCTGATGCTCGGCGACAACCGCGACAACAGCCGGGATTCGCGCTACTTCGGCCTCGTCCCGCGCGCGAACCTCATCGCCCGCGCTTCGCATGTAGCGCTGTCGTTCGATCCGGACCGCTGGTACCTGCCGCGCATTGCGCGCATCGGCAAGCCGCTGGACTGAGCGAAAGCCAGCACCAAAAAAGAAGCCCCCTCACAGCGAGGGGGCTTTTTCGTCAGGCTAACTACGGCGCGTCGAGATCAGTCTTCTGCCGTATTGGCAGGCTTGGCACTGTCGATCACGCTGCTGTTGACCTTCACCTTCGAGCGCGCCTTCAGGGCGTCGTAGTAGGCATTGAAATCCGCTTGGCCGGCAGCTTGCGACAGTTGCTGCGCATCGGCTGCGCGGCGGGCTTGATCCACATTGGCCGGCGGCAGCACCTTGTTGATGCGATACAGCGCATAACCCTGCGCACCCAGGTCCACACCGATGGTGGTCGGCAGCTTGCTTGCATCGGCACGCAGGATCGCCGTCAGCGCAGCAGGCTGCGTGCCCTGCGCCTGTTGGCGCGAAACCGTCTGTGCCGCACTGAAGCCATCTGCGCTATTGCTCTGCTTCACGGCAGCCAGCTTCTCTTCGCCAGCCTTCTTCGCCAGCGCAGCCGACTGCTCGGCGATCACCTTCGCCTTCACCTGCTCGCGCACATCGGCCAGCTTCTTGACTGTGGCGGGACGGTACTCCGCCGCGCGCGCGGCCACCAGCGTGGTCGGGCCAACCTGGATCGCCGCCGTGTTGCGGTGCTTCTTGATCACGTCGTCGGCAAACAGCGCCTTGAGCACCTTGTCGTTGCCAATCGGGCTGTTGGCCAGCGCGGGAGTCGGCGTGCGCGTCACGTTGTCAACGGTCTGGATTTGCAGCTTGAGCTTGTCGGCCACCGGCTTCAGGCTGTCAGACTGATCTTCCACCGTGTTGGAAAACGCATCCGCCAGTTCCGAATACTTCTTGTTGGCCAATTGCGTACGCACTTCGCGCTCAAGCTCCGGCTTGACGGCTTCCAGCGGCTGCACACCGCCGCCCTTCACTTCTTCCAGCTTGATGATGTGGAAGCCGAAATCGCTTTCGACCACATCGCTGATGTCGCCCGGTTGCTTGAGTGCAAACAGTGCGTTTTCGAACGGCGGCACAGTCGCGCCCTTGCTCAGGAAGCCGAGCTCACCACCCTGCGCGGCCGAACCCGGATCACCCGAGTACTTCTTCGCCAGATCAGCAAAGCTCGCAGGGTTCTTGCGCACTTCAGCCAGCACTTCCGCGGCCTTTTTCTTGGCGGCATCCTTATCGGCCGGCTTGGCATTGTCCGGCAGCTTGATCAGGATGTGTGCAGCACGGCGTTGCTCGTCCAGCTTGAAGCGGGCAGCGTTCTGGTCGTAGTACTCCTTGATCTGCTCGGGCGTGACCGGAATCTGCTTCATCATGTCTTCGCCCGAAAACACGACGTACTCGGCCTTGACCTGTTCCGGCACCGTGAATTCCTGCTGGTGCGCGTCGTAGTAAGCCTGGATAGCCTTGTCGTCGACGTTGACCTTGGCGGCGTAGTCAGCGGGCTTGAACAGCAGCGCCTGCACTTCGCGCTGCTGGTCACGCGCCTGAATCAGACGATCCACCAGGGACTTCGGCACGAAAGCCGTCGAGGCGATGGATTGCGGAATCTGCTGCTGGGCCAGCTCGAAACGCAGATTGCCCTCCAACTGCTCGGGGGTCATGTTTTGCGCGGCCAGCAGTTGCACATAGGCTTGCTGGTCAAACGAGCCATCCGGCTTGCGCAGCGCTGCCACGGCCGGAATCTCCAGAATGGTGTCGCGAACCTTGTCGTTCGAGACGCTCAGATTTGCGCGCGCAACTTCATTGGCCAGTACACGCTGTTTGATGATGCCGTCCAGCACGTCACGGCGCAGCTGCGGACCTTCAAACTGGCGCGGATCATATTGCGCGCCCAGCATCTGACGCAGACGCTCGGTCTGCTCACGCACGCGATTGTCGACCTCGGTGGTGGTGATGACCTTGCCGTCGACCTTGGCCGCGTCGTGCGAGCTGTCCATGAAGCTCGAATAACTTTGCACACCAAAGAACACGAACGACGGGAACACCAGAATCAGCAGCACCAGAAACATCAAGCGCCGATGCGTACGTACGAAATCAAGCATGCTGAACGGAGTGAGGATGAGATGGAAAATCCGCTGATTCTATCAGGGCTGGCGATCACCCCGGTCAATCGACCGCGTGATTCATTTCGTGCCGGCGATCCAGGACGTATTGCCGCAGCGCGTCCAGCGCATCACGCAACGTCGCCGCCAGCACGGGATGGCGCGCAATACCAGACGCATCGAGCCTGCTGCCAAGCGCCGGCAGCGTGACTGAAGCCTCCGGCACAAGGTCCGCTGACATGACCGACAGCGTCTCTTTGAGCGCCGCATCGGCGTGCATGGCGCGCGGCGATGCATTTAGCACCGCCGTCGGCTTGTAGACGAAGGCCTCGCAGCCAACAACCCAATCCAACGCGTTCTTGATCACGCCTGTCACGCCATGCGCATATTCCGGGCTGGCAATCAACACGGCGTCTACTGCGACGAGTTGCTCTCGAAACGCCTGCACCGGGGGCGGGAGCGGATATTCGGTATCGGGATTGAACAGCGGAAATTCGCCGAGGCGCGCGAACGGCATGACGGCGATTCCGGCAGGTGCCACTGCAGCGGCAGCCGTCAGCACGGCGGTATTGACCGACGCGGCACGCAGGCTGCCAGAAATGGCCAACACTCTGATGGTTTGCATTGCCTCGCCCTAACGGGTGCCTCCGAAAAGCGCACGCCGTATCAGCCGCAGAAAAGACAAAGGCCCGAACAAATCGGGCCTTTGCAGTGTTTTGGCGGAGCGGACGGGACTCGAACCCGCGACCCCCGGCGTGACAGGCCGGTATTCTAACCGACTGAACTACCGCTCCAGATTGGATCGGACCACCCGACGCAGGAGCGGCAATACGAACGATGGTGGGTGCTGAGAGGCTCGAACTCCCGACCCGCGCCTTGTAAGGGCGCTGCTCTACCAACTGAGCTAAGCACCCGTTCGTACTGCCGGCGTGAGCCGGACTGTCCGGCGCTTGCGATTCGTTGTCACCCGAATCGTGAGCACCAAAGCCCGCTAGTTTAGCGCATCTTTTAGCGCTTTGCCAGGTTTGAATTTCGCAACCTTGCCACCTTCGATGGTGATGGTCGCTCCGGTGCGTGGATTGCGGCCGTTACGCGACGATCGCTTCCCCACCAGGAACGTGCCGAAGCCGACCAGCGTGACCGACCCGCCATCGCACAGCGCGTCTTTGATGCCGTCGATCAGCGCGTCGATTGCGCGCCCGGCTGCGGCTTTGGACATGTCTGTCTGCGCCGCTACATGGTCGATGAGATCTGTCTTGTTCATCGTGCCACCTCCCCGAACACCCGCTTAGTGTGGATTCATTAAAGTGGCCGCCTATCGACGTGTCAAGGCGAAGAACCGACTACACCTCGCCGCCTATGGCGCAATGAAAAAGGGCCCGAACACTGTCGGGCCCTTCTTCAACCTAAGCAGGCTGCGGCATCAATGATGCACCATCTCCTGCGACTTCCCGTCATCCGTTTTCGCGGCTTCGGGTGCCGGCTTGGCTTCCTCTTCCGGCAGGGGCTCGGGCTTGCGCACCAGCGCGAGTTCCAGCACCTTGTCGATCCAGCGCACCGGCTGAATTTCGATGCTGTTCTTCACGTTGTCCGGAATGTCCGCCAAGTCCTTGACGTTCTCTTCCGGAATCAGCGCCAGCTTGATGCCACCACGGTGAGCAGCCAACAGCTTTTCCTTCAGACCACCGATCGGCAGCACTTCGCCGCGCAGCGTGATTTCGCCAGTCATCGCCACGTCGGCACGCACCGGAATACCGGTCAGCACCGACACCAGCGCCGTCGTCATCGCGATACCTGCCGATGGGCCGTCCTTGGGCGTCGCGCCTTCGGGCACGTGGATGTGGATGTCGCGCTTCTCGAACATCTCATCCTTGATACCCAGACGCGCCGACCGCGAACGCACCACCGAACGCGCAGCCTCGACCGATTCCTTCATCACGTCGCCCAGCGAACCGGTGCGGGTAATGTTGCCCTTGCCCGGCATCACCGCGGCTTCGATGGTCAGCAGATCGCCGCCCACTTCCGTCCACGCCAGACCGGTCACCTGGCCCACCTGGTCTTCCTTGCCGGCCAGACCAAAGTCGAAACGACGCACGCCCAGGAATTTGTCCAGGTTGTCCGAATCCACCTTCACGGACGTGCCGGCTTCCTTCTTCAACAGCAATTGCTTGACGACCTTGCGGCAGATCTTCGAGACCTCGCGCTCCAGCGAACGCACACCGGCTTCGCGCGTGTAGTAGCGGATGATGTCGCGCAGCGCGGCTTCGGTCACCTCGATCTCGCCTTCCTTCAGACCGTTGCTCTTGATCTGCTTAGGCAGCAAGTAGCGGCGGGCGATGTTGACCTTTTCGTCTTCGGTGTAGCCCGACAGGCGGATCACTTCCATCCGATCCAGCAGCGGCGCCGGAATGTTCAGCGAGTTCGACGTCGCCACGAACATCACGTCCGACAGGTCGAAGTCCACTTCGATGTAGTGGTCCTGGAACGTGTGGTTCTGTTCCGGGTCCAGCACTTCGAGCAGCGCCGACGACGGATCGCCGCGGAAGTCCGCGCCCATCTTGTCGATTTCGTCGAGCAGGAACAGCGGGTTACGCACGCCGACCTTGGTCAGGCTCTGCAGGATCTTGCCCGGCATCGACCCGATGTAGGTACGGCGGTGACCGCGGATCTCCGCCTCGTCACGCACACCACCCAGCGCCATGCGCACGAACTTGCGGTTCGTCGCACGGGCCACGGACTGCCCGAGCGAAGTCTTACCCACACCCGGCGGCCCCACGAGGCACAGAATCGGCGCCTTCAGCTTGTCGACACGCTGTTGCACCGCGAGGTACTCGAGAATGCGTTCCTTCACCTTCTCCAGACCATAGTGGTCCTGATCCAGCACCTGCTCGGCGTTCGACAGGTCATTGTTGACCTTGCTCTTCTTGCGCCACGGCAGCCCGACCAGCGTGTCGATGTAGTTGCGCACGACCGTTGCCTCGGCCGACATCGGCGACATCAGCTTGAGCTTCTTGAACTCGGAGTCGGCCTTCTTCTTGGCCTCCTTCGGCATGCGGGCGGCCTTGATCTTCTTGTCCAGCTCTTCAAGATCAGCGCCTTCTTCGCCCTCACCCAGTTCCTTCTGGATGGCCTTGACCTGCTCGTTCAGGTAGTACTCGCGCTGGCTCTTCTCCATCTGGCGCTTGACGCGGCCGCGGATGCGCTTTTCCACCTGCAGGATGTCGATCTCACCTTCAAGTTGCGACAGCAAGCTCTCCAGACGTTCGGTCACGTTGAACATCTCGAGAATCTTCTGCTTCTGCTCGAGCTTGATCGGCAGATGCGCGGCGATGGTGTCAGCCAGGCGACCCGGCTCGTCGATACCCGACAGCGAGGTCAGGATTTCCGGCGGGATCTTCTTGTTCAGCTTCACGTACTGATCGAACTGCGACACGATGGCGCGACGCAGCGCCTCGGTCTCGGCCGACTCAGTCGGTTCCGGGCCGACGGGCACCGCTTCGCAGAAGAAGTGCGATTCGTCGTCGGTCACGGTCAGGATATTGGCGCGTTGCGTGCCCTCGACCAGCACCTTCACAGTGCCGTCCGGCAGCTTCAGCATCTGCAGGATGTTGGCGATACAACCGACCTCGTAGAGGTCCTTGTCGGTCGGCTCATCCTTGGCGGCGGTCTTTTGGGCCACCAGCATGATGCTCTTGCCCGCCTCCATCGCGGCTTCCAGCGCCTTGATGGACTTGGGGCGCCCCACGAACAGCGGAATCACCATATGCGGAAACACCACCACGTCACGCAGCGGCAACAGCGGCAGGCGAATCTGCTCAGCGGGTAAAAGTTGGGTTCCGGACATTATTTTCCCCAGAAAGTCATGTAAGGGCTAAATTGGGCGCAGCGACGGTTTTACAAGACCGCTGCTGCAAGTCGCATGCCGGCCCGGTTTCCCGAAGCAAAAAAGCCGCTCGCGTGCGAACGGCTTCCTGCTTGGGATGCTTACGGCACATCCCGGCCGGGCATTCGCATCAGAACCTGTGCACAGTCACAACCAACGGCTGGACCGTGAATGGCTCTCAGTTGGAACCTGCAACTTTGGGCTGCTCTTCGTAAATCAGCAAGGGCTTGCCGTCGCCAGCGATCGTGCTTTCATCGATCACCACCTTCTGCACACCCTTGTGGTTGGGGAGGTCATACATCACATCCATGAGCGCGTGCTCGACGATGGAACGCAAACCGCGCGCGCCCGTCTTGCGCTTGATTGCCTTGCGGGCAATCGCCGTCAGCGCGCTGGGACGAATTTCCAACTCCACCCCTTCCATTGCCAGCAGTTTCTGATACTGCTTGACGATCGCATTCTTCGGTTCGACCAGAATTTCCATCAGGGCCGCTTCGTCCAGCTTGGCCAACGTCGCCACCACAGGCAGACGGCCGATCAGCTCGGGAATCAGGCCAAACTTGATGAGGTCTTCCGGCTCCACCTCAAGCAGCACTTCGCTGACCTCGCGCTCTTCCTTGCTCTGCACTTCCGCGCCGAAACCGATCCCGGTCTTGTCGGAACGCTGCACGATGATCTTCTCCAGACCATCGAACGCACCGCCGCAAATGAACAGGATGTTAGTGGTATCGACCTGCAGGAAGTCTTGGTTCGGATGCTTGCGACCACCTTGGGGTGGCACGGAGGCCATCGTCCCCTCAACCAGTTTGAGCAGCGCCTGCTGCACGCCTTCCCCAGAAACGTCTCGGGTAATGGAAGGGTTGTCAGACTTGCGCGAAATCTTGTCGATTTCATCGATGTAGACGATGCCGCGCTGGGCCTTGTCCACCTCGTAATTGCAGTTCTGCAGCAGCTTCTGGATGATGTTTTCGACGTCTTCGCCCACGTAGCCGGCTTCAGTCAGCGTGGTCGCATCGGCGATGACGAACGGCACATTCAGCAGACGTGCCAGCGTTTGCGCAAGGAGCGTTTTACCCGAGCCCGTGGGGCCGATGAGCAGGATGTTGCTCTTGGACAGCTCGACATCATCCTTCTTGCCGAGGTGCTTCAAGCGCTTGTAATGGTTGTAGACCGCGACCGCCAGGATCTTCTTGGCCTGCTCCTGACCAATCACATATTGGTCGAGGCTTTGGCGGATCTCATGCGGGGTGGGAAGGTCGGACTTGACGGCCAGACCACCTTCCTTCTCGGAGATGGCTGCTTCGTCCCGGATGATCTCGTTGCACAGGTCGATGCATTCATCGCAGATGAAGACCGAGGGGCCGGCAATCAGTTTCTTGACCTCATGCTGGCTCTTGCCGCAGAACGAGCAATACAGCAGCTTTTCGCCAGTCGAGCCTTTCTTGTCCGCCATAACGATTACCAGTAGTTCTTGGCAGCATCATACGCCAAATTATCTGGCGACGATCCGCTGGTGTTGTACAAAGCAAAAACGAGGCGCGAAGCCTCGTTTTTGACACCGCTTGACATGCTTTGCGCGCTCAACCAGTGTGCCGCCGAGGTGCCTCGGAATGCACCGGCTATGGCGCACATCCGCGTTTTACCGCTTGCTGATGACCTGGTCGATCAGGCCGTATTCCTTGGCCTGTTCGCTGCTCATGAAGTTGTCGCGGTCCGTATCGCGGGCAATCTTGTCGACCGGCTGGCCAGTCGCCTCCGAGAGCACCGTGTTCAGGCGCTCGCGCAAGTACAGGATTTCGCGCGCCTGGATCTCGATGTCGGATGCCTGACCACGCGCACCACCCAGCGGCTGGTGGATCATGATCCGCGAATTCGGCAGCGCCAAGCGCTTGCCCTTCGCGCCAGCGGCCAGCAGGAACGCACCCATGCTGGCGGCCATGCCCATGCACAGCGTCGACACATCCGGCTTGATGAACTGCATCGTGTCGTACATCGCCAGACCCGACGACACCGAGCCGCCCGGCGAGTTGATGTACAGCGAGATGTCCTTGTCGGGGTTCTCGCTTTCCAGGAACAGCAGCTGTGCCACCACGAGGTTGGCAGTCTGGTCGTTGACCTCGCCCACCATGAAGATCACGCGCTCCTTGAGCAGGCGCGAGTAGATATCGTAGGCGCGCTCGCCGCGGCCAGACTGCTCGACCACCATCGGCACCAGACCGAGCCCCTGCGTTTCGAGCGCGGAAGCCTGGGTGCGGGCAAGTTGGTCGATCAGTTCATTGCGGATCATGCGGTTCTCCGGTGCTTATTTCGGAATCGATCGAATCAGCCTTGCGCCGGGGTGGCGGTCAGCTCTTCGAACGACACAGCCTTGTCAGTGACCTTGGCCTTGTCGCACACAAAATTTACCACGTTGTTTTCGAGCACGTAGGCTTCCATTTCGGCCAGGCGCTGTTGGTCACCGTAGTACCAGCGGATGACTTCCTTCGGATCTTCGTAGCTCTTGGCGAACTCTTCGATCTCGGCCTTGATCTGCTCCGGCTTGGCTTCCAGGTTGTTCGCCTTCACGACTTCAGCCAGCACCAGACCCAGTTTCACACGGCGCTCGGCTTGTTGCGTGAACATCTCGGCCGGGATCGGCATGTTCTTGGCGTTCGGCATGCCGCGCGATTCGAGGTCACGGCGGGCCATTTCGACCAGGCGCTCTTGATCTTGTTCGACCAGCGACTTCGGCACGTCCAGCTCTGCCACCTTCAGCAGCGCTTCCATGACTTGGTCCTTGAGCAGCGCGTGCGTGCGACGCTTGACTTCACGCTCGAGGTTTTCGCGGATGTCGGCGCGCATCTTGTCGAGGTTGCCGTCGGCGATACCCAGCGATTGCGCGAAGGCTTCGTTGACTTCCGGCAGGTGTGCCCACTCGACCTGCTTGAGCGTAACGGTAAATTCCGCGGTCTTACCGGCCACGTCCTTGCCGTGGTAGTCCTCGGGGAAAGCCAGCGGGAATTTCTTCGACTCGCCCTGCTTCAGGCCCAGCGTCGCTTGCTCGAATTCCGGCAGCATGCGGCCTTCGCCCAGCACGAAGCTGAAACCTTCAGCCTTGCCGCCAGCGAATTCCACGCCGTCGATCGTGCCAACGAAGTCGACCGTCACGCGGTCGCCGTTTTGTGCGACAGCTTCGCCACCGTCACCGTGGTCACCGGCTTCGCCGCGCGGGTGATAGTGCACACGTTGCTTGCGCAGGATGTCCAGCGTCTTGTCGATTTCAGCGTCGGTGATCTCGGTCTTGGTGCGGGTCAGTTCCGCGCCGGCCAGATCGCCCAGCTTGACTTCCGGATACACCTCGAAGGTGGCGTCGAATGCGACTTGGTCGTCAGCCACGCCTTCCGTCTTCAGCTCGAAGCGCGGTTGGCCGGCAACCTTCACGCCTTGCTCATTGGTGATGTCGAAGAACTGGCGAGCAGCCTTGTCGTAGCGGACTTCGAATTCAACTTGCTGGCCGTATTGCTTCTCGACCATCTTCATCGGGACCTTGCCCGGGCGGAAGCCGGACATCTTGACGGTCTTGGACAGACGCGCCAGACGGCTTTGCTTCTCTTGCTCCACTTCGGCCTTCGGGACAGCCAGGGTCACTTTGCGATCAAGCTTGCCGAGGTTTTCGATAGTCGACATGGTCGTAATTCCAGAATCAGATGAAAGTTGCGTCGAACGGCGCAGCGCCAGCAGCAGCCGTGGTTCAGTTCTTGGTCTTGCCGGGCTTGCAGGAATGCGATGCTGGGACCGCTTAGGTGGGACTTCAGCGGCACAACAACCGTATTCAGGCTGGCAAACGCAAAACGCATATTATGGCATGGAACGTTCGGCAGCCTTGATTTTTTGGGTCTGAACGCTCGGAAAACCCTTCAAACGGCGCGTTAATCCTGCGTATCCGCCGCCTCGCTTTCGGCGGGGGCGGCGCCCTCCGCTTGCGTGCGCCCATGCTGCAATGCGCGCAGGGCAAACCGGCCTGGATCAACCGCGGCCGCAAGATCACTCTCCAGTGGCAGCGGGCCCCCATCGATTTGCGCCGCTAGCACTTCCGCGCCAAGCACCGACCATGTAAGGCCGCGCGACCCATACGCAAGTGCGGCATACAGCCCGGCAAGGCGCGGAAGCTGCGCATGCGGCCCGCGTAGACGGAAACCCGGGGCCATGGCAGCCGCCTCATCTACCACTGGGCCGATCAGTGGCAGCCGGTTAGCAGAGACACAGCGCACACCGACGTAGCCCCGCAGTTGCGTAGGCTCGACCCGCGCAAGCGCGGAGGATTGCTGCGGTTGCAGCGCGGCGAGTCGTCGAAGGTTGGCCGCGTGATCGGCGGTGCGCTCGGTCAAACTGTATTCGCCTGGCTGGAAGGAGGACCCGGTGCGCACCGTTTGCGCGCCCTTCTCGGCCGGCAACAGATAACCATCACCGCAGACAACGGCTTTGGGCCACGCGGCGCCGGCTTCCAGACTGGTGACAGGCACATCGGTGAGCTGACCGCGCACCGGCTTGAGCGACGCCGATGCCAATGGCGCAAGACGTGCTGCGTCCAGGCTATTGGCGAGAACGACGACGGGCGCTTCAACAATTAACAGACCGTGAGCATCAAGCACTTGCCACAGGCCGTCTTGCTGCCGCAGCGATGCAACCAGCGTCTTCCAGCATGTGTGGATGGCGTGACCGGCCGCCGCAAGATTTGCACGGCAGACATCGGGCGGCGCCACCCAACCAGCTTGCGCGAACCACCAGCCACCCTGCGGGACGCTGGCGCCAACACGTTTGGCGGCTTGATCTGCATTGAGCCAATCGATGTAGTCGGTGGGGTAGCCGAGCGCTGCCACGATGCGCTGCTGCTCGAGGGCGTCTTCAGCGTGCTCGGCAAGTTGCAGCACGCCAGTGGGCTGGAAACCCGTGGTGAAGCCAGCGTGATCGAGCGCATCCCAATGGCGGCGTGCGAGCAGGTTCCCAGCGCGCGACAAGCGTGACAGCACGCTGTCATCGATGGACACGTGCGGATGCATGGCTGCTGCGCGATGCGCCGACGTACCGCGCGCCGGTCCATCATTTGCATCGATCAGCGTGATGCGCCAGCCGCGGGCCACGAGCCGTTCCGCGACGGAGCAGCCCGCAAGCCCGGCACCAATGACGATGGCATGACGCTCACTCCAGACGGGCGCTTCAGCGGGCCCGCGCCGTGTACGCCAGTGCGTTGGAAACTGGGCGAGGGTCATGTCGCGCTTGGTACCGAAACCGGGGGCCTTGCGCGTTTCGAAGCCGGCCTCCTGCAACCCGCGCCGCACGAAGCCCGCAGCGGTGTAAGTGGCCAACGTGGCGCCGGCGCGCGCCACACGCGCGAGCTGCTTGAAGACGCGCGGTTGCCAGAGATCAGGGTTCTTGGCGGGAGAAAAGCCGTCGAGATAGAACGCATCGGCCGCGCAGGAAAGCTGCGGCAGCATCTCCATCGCATCACCGAAGAACAACGTGAGCGTAACGCGGCCCCCATCAAATACGAGGCGATGCACACCGGGCACCGGCACAGGCCACGCCTGACGCAGCGCTTGCGCAAGCGGTGCAAGCACGCCGTCTTTCGGATGGACGACGGACAAGCCTGCGCGATCGAACGGGTGCTTCTCGATGGAAACGAAATCGAGCCGCGTGCAACGCTGCGGATCGTCGCGCCACGCCTGCCATGTCGCCAGAAAATTCAGGCCCTGGCCGAAGCCGGTCTCGACAATGGTGAATGCACTCTTGCCGTGCCACGCGCCGGGCAGACCATTGCCGCCGATAAAGACGTGCTGCGCCTGCGCCAGTCCGCCTTCGGTGCTGTGATAGACGTCGTCGTATTGCGCGGAGAACGGCGTGCCTTCAGACGTGAGTTGAGGCGTGGCGAGAACGAGGCCGCGTGGCATGAAACACCCTGGAAAGAAGCTGCGGATTGTACCGCCGCCCTCCTCGCCCGCGTTGACTTGGCGCAGGCCCATGCGGCTAGACGTCCGCGATCGGCAATGTGCCCATGAGCCGGCGGTACCACGCATGGAAATGCCGCATGCCGTCTTCGAGTGGCGACTGGTACGGACCGGTTTCCGACACGCCGCGCGCCATCAGTGCGCGGCGCCCCGCGTCCATGCGCTCGCCAATCTCGTCGTCTTCGATGCAGGTTTCCATGTAGGCAGCGCGTTGTGCTTCCACGAACTCGCGCTCGAACGCGGCGATCTCTTCCGGGTAGTAGAACTCGACCACGTTGACGGTGTCCTGCGGCCCCTTGGGGTACAGCGTGGAAAGCACCAGCACGTGCGGATACAGCTCGATCATGTGGGTGGGGAAATACGTGACCCAGATGGCGCCGAAGTCAGGCGATGTGCCGGCGCGGTAGTCGAGCAATCGGTCGTGCCATGCGCCATACACGTCGGAGCCAGGCTGGCTGAGCGCCTGATGAATGCCGACGCGCTGCATGCTGTACCAGTCGGCAAACTCCCATTCCAGGTTGTCGCACGTCACGAAATGGCCGAGGCCGGGATGGAACGGTGCGACGTGGTAATCCTCCAGGTAGACCTCGATGAAGGTCTTCCAGTTGTAGTTGCATTGGTGCACCTCCACGTGATCGAGCACGTAATCGCCAAAGTCGAACTCGGGCCGTGCGAACAGCGGCGCCATGTCGCGAGCAGGATCGCGCGGCCCTTCGAACAGCAAGCCATGACAGTTGCGCAGCGTGAAGCGCTGCAGGTTCTTGCAGGGTGTGCTGGCAAACTGCGGCGCGCCGATCAGCTCTCCGCGGTCTGTGTACGTCCAGCGGTGCAGCGGGCAGACGATGTTGCCGCCGGCTGCGCGCAGGTTGCCGGTGGCATGACCTGCGCCGGTAACGTTGCCAGCCTCACCGCCGAGGATGAGCGCCTGCCGGTGGCGACAGACGTTGGACATCAATTCCACGCCGCCAGCGTTGCGCACGAGCACGCGGCCGCCACCTTCGTGCACAAGGCGGCGCCAGTCTCCGGATTCGGGCACGGCTTTCTCGTTGCCGACGTAGCAGGCGGATTGCCTGAAGATGGTTTCCAGTTCGAGAGCGAACAAGTCGTCGTCAAAATACGCGGCGACGGGTAATTGGGTATGCGCTGGCATCACGTGGGCCAGGCGTCCGATATCGGTCATCGGGGCTCCAACATGGGTGACGGTCAGGCACGACGCAGGCTATGACGCCTCATCCAGCAAGCGGGCGATGCGTGCGTCGAGCGAGAGCTTTGGACAGGTGCTGCACTTCACCCCGTCGTGGCGACGGAAATGGTGGCAGCAGACCTTGCGGTCGAGCGCGAGTGCAGCCGTGCCGTCACGAGCGCGGTAAGCGAAGAAGCCGCAGCCGCCAGTAATGCCCAGGCGCGCGAGCCACGCTTCCCCCATGACCATCACCTCAGCATTGGACAACGACGTGTGCGGGCGCTCGGCCAGGAGCGCGCCAAGCACGCATTCCGCTTGCAGCCGATCGGCCGCGCGGTCATGGAGTGCCACCTTGGGCTTCAGCATCCGACGGACTGTCGCGCAGAACCCACGAAGCTCAACGGCAGCGGCGTCCATCCGTTCGGCGAAGAGGCCATCGATTGGCGCGTGTTCCCGCAAATGCAGGCCACTGGGGAAGCCGTCTCTGACCGGCTGCGACATACCCGCCAGTTGCGGCACCGGCGCCCCGAGGTGGACGGCGATCACGCAGAGATAGATCGGTTGCCAGATCGCCAAGCCCCAGCAGCGTAGCGCGAGGTAATGCGCGCCAGCTTCCGGATAAGCCCGCGCCCAGTGATCGCACAGGCGCTGCCATGCAGCGTCGTCGTCAAGTTGCAGCGCGTCGGCTGTAGCCGCCCCGCACCGCCCGCCACGCAGGCTGGGGATGACGCGCTCGACTGCCTCCCACACGCGGGTGAGATCGGGTGCGGACGAGGGGCGCCAGACGGGTGCCATGACGAAGCCCTGCCCGCTGGCTTCTTCGGAAAGGCCTCGCATGCCGTCCGTCATGCAGCCGCTTCTGCAACGTCAGCCGGTGCAGGCTGTACCACGCGGCGAAACTTGGCAATCGGGTTGATCAGGTGGCCCGCGATTTTCAGGCTCGACGCGGGGTCAGCCAGATTCACCATCTGCACGTTGTTGCCGAGTTGCAGGCGATTCAGGCACGAGTGCAGGAACTCGGGCACGAACATGTCGTAGTGCGCGTACTTGGCGGCATGCTCGGGGTGGGCGTCCTGATAGTCATAGACGCATTCGGCCACGGCACCCCAGAACGCGTCTTCAGTGCAGCAGTCGTTTTCCACCAGCACTTGATTGATGTGGCGCAGCACGCCATCAAACACGTCGATGAAGATGCCGAGCAGCTTGAAGTGGTCTGGCACTTCCACGGCGAGGCGCTGGACGCGTTCGGGCAGCCACGCGCGCGCCTTGATATCGAGGATGGCGCATTCCTCGGCAATGTCTTTCATGATGGCGCGCACGGGCACGTAGTTGTCTATCACGAGAATGAGGTTTTCACCGTGCGGCATGAAGGTGAGCTCGTAGGCATAGAAGCAATGCAGCAGCGGTGTGAGGTACACCTCAAGGTAGCGGCGAATCCAGGCAAGCGCCGGCAGGCCAGAGCGACGAATCAACTCCGGCATCAGCGCATGGCCGTCCTTGTCGACGTGCAGCAGTGCCGCCATCGTCATCAGGCGTTCGCCCGGTTGCAGCAGCGGCAGCGGGTTTTCGCGCCACAGCGCCGAGAACTGCTTCTTGTAGGGCGTATCCACCGGGATGGCCGCCTCGTAATAGAAGTTGCGAAAGCCGATGGCTGCAACTTCCTGCAGGATGGTGAATCCGTTTTGGCGCAGGAACGCATCGTCCGCCACCAGCCCCTTGATGAACTCGTTGATGGCCGGGGTGCCCGACATGTAGTACGGCGACAGCCCGCGCATGAACCCCATATTCAGGATCGACAGCGACGTCTTTACGTAGCGCTTGGTGCGATCGCTCGTGTTGAAGAACGTACGGATGGATTGCTGGGCGATGTAGTGGTCGGCGCTGTAGTCCAGGCAAATGATCTTGCGCTGGGCGACGTAGCCCGCAAACGCGATGGAGAGCTTGTTGAACCACTGCCACGGATGCGCGGGCATGAAGTGGTAGTCGGCCGGGTCCACGCCCTTGGCAGCCACCTGGCGCGTGAAATCGTCCACCGTGTCCTGGCCCAGTTCCTCAACCAGCAATTGCGCATAGCTCAACGTGGACAGCGTGGATGGCGTGGCGTGGTCCTTGTGCACAGCCAGCCAGATCACGCGAATGTCCGAGCCGGCTTCCGGCGCATAGGCCTGATAGTCGACGGCGGTGAAGCCCAGGCGCCCGTTGTTGGCGACGAAGCCCGGGTGCCCTTCCATCATCGCGACTTCGATGGTCTGGAAATCGGCAGCTTCGGCAAGTTGCGCGCTGCTCGGCGCATCAGCCTTCCCGCGTTTGAAGGCGCTGCCAAAGAGCGTGCTGCTGATCTCATCGAGGTAGATCGGCAGCAGCTCGTCTCGGATGCCCAGGCGCTGGCGGCATTCGATGATGAACTGCAACGCATCGAGCGGTTGCTCCACACCGTCGACCGATCGACGAATCGACGCCGGCTTGATAAACCAGTGGCGCAACGCGAGTTGCTGTGCCTCAAACTGGTAGCAAACCTTGCCGTCATCGGAGAACACCTGATACAGCGCAAAACCATAGGCCGTGGCATTCAGGTGTTCTGGCCCCAGGATGAGCTCGTGTGCGTATTCGGCAATCGCCTTACGCAGCAACAGGCGGTTGGCCTGGGCCCAGACTTCGGGCGTGAGATGCGCGGCGGCCTGGGCCGGGTGCTGGGAAAGCTGGTTGTGGAGGGTGACGTTCATGAGAAATCCTTGGTCTTAGACGATGGCTGTGGTGGCCTGTTCGAAATCTCGCTGGGTGCAAAAAGCGAGGCTGGCAATCTTTTCGGGAAACGCCACATTGCGGTCGTACACAAAACCCGCAGCGCGGTTGATGGCATGAATGCGTGTGTTGTTGGCATCGGGCTCGACCACGATGCGTGCCGCGCCCAGGTGCACGAACATGAAGCGCATCAGCGCGAAAAACACCGTGCGCGTGTAACCGGGGATGCGCACATCCGATGGCCCGATGAAGATGTGCATGCCGAGATCCCCAGGCTGCACGTCGTAAAACGCGCGGATACGGTCATGCGCGGGGTCGTAGCATTCGGCTAGAAAGGCTGGTTGACCGCCCCTCCACCCCAGGTACGCAGTCGCGTGGCCCGAGTCCATCAACTGCGTGTAGACCTGACCGATCTCGGCCTCCGTCTTGTCGCGCATCAGCCAGAACGACGCACGTTCGGGCTGAAACCAGCGATGCAGCGTTCGGATGTCTTCCGGAATGCGCAGCAGGTAGAAGGTAAAACCCTCGGCATCGGTGTACGGCGCGCTGGCGGCATCCGCACGGCGATGCTTGGTGCAAGCGTCAGTTGGCATGGGCAGGCGCCTCCAATGGAGCGGCGGCGTCTACCCTCTCCGCCTCATGCACATGGCCCGCGCTGGGCACATTCAGGATCAGTCGGTCGAGCCAGGCCGTCAGCACAAAACCGCCGGCCGCGAGCAGAAACGGTACGTGCAGCCCGTAGCGATTGACGATCGCCCCCGCCGCAAACGAAGACAGCAGCACCCCCATGTTCTGGAAGAAGTTGGTGATGCTGTAGTCGTGGGCATAACGCTGCGGCGTGGAGAGGCGGAACAGGTTCACCTCCAGCTTCACGATGATCTGGAACAGCGCCCAGCCGTACAGCACGCGCCCAAGCACGATCAGCATTGGATTCGGCGCCGCATGCAACAGCAGGCCCACCATACCCAGCAGCAGGTTGCCGACCGTGTGGTCCGGCAGTTGGCCGCCACGCGCACGAATACGCGCGTGCAGGCGCAACGCCACGATGGCGACCACGCCCGGAATGGCAAACGCCATGCCGGAGACGAACTCGCTGTCGACGCCTGACGCCCGCTGCCAATACACCGAAAAAAACGGGCGGATGAGATACGCGCTGAAGTCGAACACCAGCATCACCAGTGCCAGGCGCAGGATCGGCAGGCGGTCGCGCCAACCCGTGCGCGGCACCTTGGCGGCTTCTGCGGCTGCCGCCTTGGCATGCTCGCCCGAGTTGACACGCACGATCTTGCCGCTGCGGATCAGGTAGCAGCACACGCCCATCTGGAAGAAATCGCCCGCCGCCATGGCGACGATGCTGGCGCGCGGCCCCCACGTCTGGAGCACGAGGCCGCCTACCACCGCCCCAAAGATGGCGCCAAAGTGCACGACCACTGACAGCGTGCCCACCGTGGCGGCGTGCTGGTCCTTGGGCGTCAGCCGCATCATGTACGGGTACATCAGCAGATAGCTGCTCTTGCACATGAACATCAGCATCGATAGCACCCAGTACGTCAGCACATCGGGCGCCCAGTCGCTCAACAGGCTGAACGTGCCTGCCGCACACTGCGTGTAGACCAGCAAATGCAGCGGTTCGACACGCTTGGCCACGCGCGCCCAGAACGGCAGCGTGCACATCACCGCAATTGAAATCGCCGCCACGTAGGCGCCAACGTGCACTGGGCTGTCCAGCCCGTAGCGCGACGCAAAGAACTGCGGATAGAACGGAATCAGGATCGCATCGCTGATGACGGCAAACACCGTCATCAGGATGATGGTGTTGCGCAGCTTCATGCGGTCACCTCGGCAGCCGCTACGACAACCGTGCCATCCCGATCGCTCACCCCCTTCTCTGCGCTCAGCGGGATGAACTCCGGCGTGGCCGGGATCGCAAAGTCCTGGATGGCGACGCGCGGTTCGATCTTGTAGTGCTCCACACCGGTCAGCTCACGCAGGATGTAGGAATTGCGGTAGCAGCTCATGCCGATGTCCTGATTGGTCACGCCGTGCGTGTGCAGGCCTGCGTTCTGGACAAAGATCTCGCTGCCGTTGACGTCTGCCGCATAGTTGCGCGCGAGCTGGTAACGGCCCTTGGCGTCCCAGCGCAGCCGGTGGCGAATGCCTTCCAGGAAGGCCGGGATGTTTTGCTCATAGCCCGTGGCCAGCACGAGACCCTCAGTACGATGGGCATAGCGCGCCCCGCTGTCGACCTGCTGGAATTCGATCGCGTAATTGCCCGCAGCGGCGTCGTAGTGGCACGCCTGCAACTCGCAGTTGGTGATCAGATGCGTGCGCAGATCGCCGACCTTGCGTCTGTCATCCAGAAGGTCGTAGATCTGGTTGATGAGGCTGGCGTTCACACCCTTGTACAGACTGTCCTGCGCTCGGATGATGTCGTCCTTGCGACCATCAGGCAGGCTGTAGAAATGGTCGATGTAATCCGGCGAGAACATCTCCAGCGTCAGCTTGGTGGTCTCCATCTGGAAGAAGCGTGGCGAGCGCGTGATCCAGACCAGGCGGTAGCCGTGTTTGTCGCTCTCCTTGAGCAGGTCGCAATAGACTTCCGCTGCGCTCTGCCCGCTACCGACGATGGTGATGGAGCGCTTCTTGTGCAATGACTCGCGCGCGTCGATGTAGTCGGCGGTGTGCAGGTAGCGATGGCCATCGCGCCGCACGCACGCCGGGAACGACGGCGACGACCCCACGCCAAGCACGAGCTTGCGCGCACGCAACACAAACGGTTCGCACTCCGCGCCACGAAAACCCGTGACGACATAACAGCGGTGCTGTGCGTCATACGACAACGCCTGCACGTCGTGGTGAAAGCGCGTGCTGGTGAGCTGCGCGACCACCCACTTGCAGTAGCGGTTGTATTCCCCGCGGCTCAGATAGAAGTTCTCGCGAAAGTAATACGAATAGATCTTGCCTTCCTGCTTGCAGTAATTCAGGTAACTGAAGCGGCTTTTCGGGTCTGCCAGGCTGACCAGATCTGCCAGAAATGGATTCTGCAATGTAGTGTTATCAATCAGCATACCAGGGTGCCAATTGAATTCCGGAGAACGCTCCAGGAATACCCCATCCAGATTCGCAATCGGTTCAGCCAGGCAAGCCAGGCTTAAATTAAACGGACCTAACCCGATGGCAATAAAGTCATGAATCTCGGATTCCATCACAATCGCACCTCCTGATTGACAAAGCGATGACAGCAAGACGCCAGCCGGGCGAACGCACGCGCGCTTCCCTTCGGCTGACGGCATCAAGCCGCGCCTAGGCTGGGTGATTTCAGGTGGGGGTTGATCACGACCGATGCATGCCGGTCGCTGGAAGATCATGGAATACCGCGGAAGCGGTATCAGGACTGATGCTGAATGACCCGGCAACCATAATACAGGGTTGCCGGACAACAATCTAATTCACAATACTACACAGAGAGCAGAATGTCTTCGTGAATAAAATTTGATTACCATTGATAATAAAGGGTTGCTGTCACATTACGCGCATCACCCCAATAACAATAGTTGCTGTTCATGCAAGATGCCACATACGTTTTATTCAAGATGTTTTTGGCCGACAACTGCAGCTTGGCACCCTTGAGCGACGGGTCCCAGCGCGCCAGATCGATACGTAGCATCAGATCGATCAGCGTGTACGGCGGCACTTTGAAGCGATTGGCGTTGTCGCCATAGCTCGTTCCAACGTAGCGCACGCCCATGCCCGCCGTGTAACCCGGCATGAACGTCCAGTCACCCCAGACCGACGCCACGTGGCGCGGCGCCTGGTACGGCGTGTTACCCGTGAACCCTTCGGCCGACTCGACAAACTTCATATCGGTCAAGGTGTAGCTGGCCAGCACCGAGACAGTGTCCATCACCCGTGAACGCGCCTCCAGCTCCACCCCGCGCGTGCGGATCTTGCCCGTGGGCAGGTAGTAGACCTGGCCAACCGGTTTGCTGGCCACGTTCTCCTGCTCCAGGTTGAACACCGCAGCGGAGAGCATCGTGCTCGAGCCCGTCGGCTGATAGCGCACCCCAGCCTCGAACTGCTTGGCCGTCGCGGGTTGCAGCAGGTTGCCCCCCTGATCTGCGCGCAGGCTGGGGTTGAAACCATCCGCGTAGCTGAAGTACGGAGCGATGCCGTTGTCGAACAGGTAGACCACCCCAGCGCGCTTGGTGAACTTCGATCCGCTCCACTCTGACGGTGTGCCCGTGCCATACAGGTTCGACGCCTTGGCGTGGTCTTCACGCACGCCAAGCGTGAAGCGCCAGCGGTCAATGGCAATCTGATCTTGCACGTACACGCCGGTCTGCTCCAACCAGCGATCGATCGGCGCGGCCGACACCCCGGTCAGGCCCGGATTGCCATAGACCGGGTTGAACGCGTTGATCGGGTCTGCGCTGCCGGACTCCCAGAATCCATCGACATGACGCTTCTGGTAGTCGAGGCCGACCAGCATCGTGTGCTTGACGGCGCCAGTCGTGAACCTGCCCTCGAGCTGGTTATCGACCGTATAAGCGTGCGCCGCTTCCTTGGCGCCGGAGTAATAGCGCGCGAGGTTGTCCGCATCTGCCCAGCCATAACCGTAGATCTGGCGCAGACGCGTATCACCGAAGACATAGCGGAAGTTCTGGCGCACCGTCCATTGATCATTGAAGGCGTGTTCAAACTGATAGCCCACCATGCGTTCGGTGCGGCGGAATTTTTCAACCGTCGGGTCGCCATCGAAGAAGTTGCGTGAAATGGTGCGGCCATTGCTTGGGAAGAGGCTCCCCTCGGCCGGCACCCCGCTATGGAAGCCGCCCTCCGGGTCGTGCTGCAGATACGCCTGCAGCAGCAGATGCGTGTTGGGCGTGAAGTTGATCGCCAGCGACGGAGCGATGGCAAAGCGCTGCTCGCGCACGTGGTCAAACTGCGTGTCCATGCCCCGCGCCAAACCGGTCACGCGAAAGGCCATCACGCCGTTCTCATCGATCGGCCCCGAGATATCGAACGCGCCTTCCAGGCGGTTGCGGTTGCCTACCGTCATTTCGACTTCGTGGTACGGCTGGAACAGCGGCTTTTTGGTGGTCAGCGCCACCACCCCGCCCGGCGACGCACGCCCATACAGGATCGAACCCGGCCCCTTCAGCACGTCAATGCGCTGCAGAAAATACGGATCGATCTGGAACGACGTGTAGCTGCCTTGATCTCCCAGCAGGTTCAAGCCGTCGAGAAACGTGTTGTTGACGCTGCTGTCGGCAAAGCCGCGCAGCGCGACGTAGTCATAACGGTTGGATGCACCCACCAGCCCGGTGAACGCGCCCGATGCGTAGTTGAGCGCCTCTGAAATACCGCGCGGTTTCTGATCTTCAAGTTGCTGCTGTGTGATGACCGAGATCGACTGCGGTGTCTCGATGATCGGTGTATCGGTCTTCGTGCCGGCGGCGCTTTGCTTGGCGACAAAACCCTTACCCGGGCTCTGCGCCGTCTCGCCGCGGCCGACTGCCGTGGTCGCTGGCAGCGTGGCACTGACTTCGCCAGTGGTACGCTGCGCGATTCCCTGCGCCGTTGCCGATACGGGCAGCGCGGCCCCCAGCAGCGCTGCGCTAGTCAACCGTGCAGCGAGCGCCAGCGGGCGCAACGTCGTACGGCAAGTCGTTTCAATGGGAAGAACCCTTGGTGCTTTGGTGTGCGTTGGCATGGTGTGTTGGAAGATGCGTGTCGTTTCCACACCCATCGACGATCCACACGGCAAAAGCGGAACCCCGTGCAGAACTTTTTTCCATCAGACCATCGCTACATCGCGCAACGCTCGACCGCCTGCACGAGGTACTTGCGCACCATGCGCGTCGACTTGCCGAGCTGTTCGGCAATGCACGCATGGGACTGCCCTTCGATGTAACGCAAGCGAACCGCCTCGCGCGCGGCGGTCGACAGCATCTCCAACATCGCGCTGGTGTGCTGGAGCGCCTGGGCCTGCGCCATGCGCTGCTCTGGCGACGGTGCATGACCGAACGCCTCAGATCGCAGCGACAGTTCATCCAGGCAGGCGCATTCGACACGCCGCCGACGCGCGCGATCGATCATCAGATGCTTGGCAGTGGTGGTCAGGTACGCGCGCGGCTCGTGCACGCCATGCAGCGCACCCGGCAGGGCCAGTACGCGCATGAAGGTATCGTGCAGCACGTCCGCAGCTTCCTCCGCGCAAGCGAGCTTTTTGCGCAGCCAGGCAAACAGCCATTCGCTGTGGAGCACGTAAAGGGCGTCGATATCGTGCAGCGGCTCGGGCTGTACGGCAGGCATGCGGGCTCCAGGGAATCCACCAGGCGCCCGCACGCAGACATGCACGTGCAGCGCCAATACAAATGAGAATTATTCTCATTGTAGGGTCTGGAAAGCCCTGCTCGCAAATAGGAATTTGAAAGGAAGCGCTCAGAATTGAGCGCTGCGGCAAGAAGGTCTACGTCGCGTCGCGGGAAGAACGCTGCCGCCACACCATGAGTGCAATCGCCAGCGCGCCGACAGACAAGCCGATCGCCAGCCCGGTCAACCGGCCGGCGCGACGCGCTTCATCCACCCGGTCCCGCGCCTCGATGGCCTGGCGCACGGTCTCCCAGAAGGCCTCGCGGTGTTCGTTCTCATCGAAGATGGACATGGCGCGTGTTCCCGTTCGGTATGACTGGCCTTGTCAGTGCGCGCAACCTACTGCGTCCGGGGCGGCAGCATCGTGCCGCCCGCCTGCGCTGGCGGCCGCATGTGCGGCATCATGTTGGTATTCAGGTGGTACATCACCCACAGCGAGCCGGTAAGCGTGATCACCACCAACACCAGCGTGAACATCAGCGACAGCATGTTCCAGCCACCTTCCGATTTGGCGTTCATGTGCAGGAAGTAGATCATGTGCACCACGATCTGCACCGCGCCAATCAGCAGGATCGCCACGGCAGTGGTGGACGATCTCTCGAAGACATTGCCCATCACGAGCCAGAACGGAATCGCCGTCAGGAAGACGGACAGCACGAACCCCGTCAGATAGCCGCCCAGCGTGGCGTGGGGCCCGAGGTCTTCCTCATGGTGATGGCCATCGTGTGCATCGCCATGACCATTCATCGTTTGATCTTGCGCGCTCATGGCAGCGTTCCCATCAGGTAGACGAAGGTAAAGACGCCGATCCAGACGACGTCCAGAAAGTGCCAGAACATCGACAGGCACATCAGCCGGCGCTTGTTGGCGACGATCAACCCGTGTTGCGACACTTGCAGCATCAGCACGATCAGCCAGATCAGGCCGAACGTCACGTGCAACCCGTGCGTGCCGACCAGCGAGAAGAACGAGGTCAGGAAGGCGCTGCGTGTCGGCCCCGCACCCTCATGGATCAGGTGCGCGAATTCATACAGCTCCACTGCAAGGAACGCTGCACCGAACAGCCAGGTGATGGCCAGCCAGATCTGCATGGCAGCGGCCTTGTTCTGCTGCATCTGCAGCATCGCAAAGCCATACGTGATGGACGACAGCAGCAGGAACGATGTGTTGAGCGCCACCAATGGCAATTCGAACAGCTCCGCGCCGGTCGGGCCGCCCGCGTATTCGCGGCCCAGCACGCCATAAGCGGCGAAGAGGCACGCGAAGATCAGGCAATCGCTCATCAGGTAGAGCCAGAACCCAAGCAGCGTGCCGTTGGGCACGTGGTGCTCTTCGGTCACGTGGAACTGGTAGCCGCCGGGCGGCACGACATTCGCCATGGTGGTGCCGTTGGTATGCAGGGTTGCGGTCGTATCAGCCATGGCCTGCCATCAGTTGGGTGCGCAATGTTTCGGTCCGGACCACATCTTCTGCCGGGATATAGTAGTCGCGCTTGTAGTTGAAGGTATGGACGATTGCCGAGAGGATCGTGGCCGCGAACGACACAATGGCCAACCACCAGATGTGCCAGATCAGCGCAAAGCCGCACACCGTGGACAGCCCTGCCAGCACAATGCCGGCCGCAGTGCCCTTCGGCATGTGGATCGGCTTGAAGCCTTCCTGCGGGCGCCGGTAGCCGTACTGCTTCATCTGCCACCAGGCATCGGTGTCATGCACGAGCGGCGTGAACGCGAAGTTGTACTGCGGCGGTGGCGATGAGGTCGACCACTCCAGCGTGCGGCCATTCCACGGGTCGCCAGTCGTATCGCGCAATTCCTCACGGCGCAGGAAGCTGACCACGAGTTGGATCAGGAAGCACGCAATGCCGATGGCGATCAGCAGCGCGCCGAGCGCTGCAAGCTGGAACCAGATCTGCAGCGAAGGATCGTCGAAATGGCTCATGCGACGGGTCACGCCCAACATGCCCAGCCAGTACAGCGGCATGAACGCCAGATAGAAACCGACGAACCAGAACCAGAACGACGCCTTGCCCCACGACGACACCAGCCGATAACCGAACGCCTTCGGGAACCAGTACGTGATCCCGGCCATGAGTCCGAACAGCACGCCACCAATGATGACGTTATGGAAGTGTGCAATCAGGAACAGGCTGTTGTGCAGCGAGAAGTCCGCCGGCGGCACCGCCAGCAGCACGCCGGTCATGCCGCCCACCACGAAGGTGACCATGAACCCGACTGTCCACAGCATCGGCGGCTCGAAGCGGATCTTGCCGTGGTACATCGTGAACAGCCAGTTGAAGATCTTCGCGCCCGTCGGGATCGAGATGATCATCGTGGTGATCCCGAAGAACGAGTTGACGCTCGCGCCCGACCCCATCGTAAAGAAGTGGTGGAGCCAAACCAGATACGACAGCACCGTGATCACCACCGTCGCATAGACCATCGACGCGTAGCCGAACAGGCGCTTACGGGAGAGCGTCGCCACCACTTCCGAGAAGACGCCGAACACGGGCAGCACCAGGATGTAGACCTCGGGGTGGCCCCAGATCCAGATCAGGTTCACATACATCATCGCGCTGCCGCCCTGCTCGACCGTGAAGAAATGCGTGCCGAGGTAGCGGTCCAGGGCCAGCAGCGTCACAGCAGCCGTCAGCACCGGGAAGGCGGCAACGATGAGCGTGTTGGTGCACAGGGCAGTCCAGGTGAAGATCGGCATGCGCATCAACGTCATGCCGGGCGCGCGCATCTTGACGATGGTCACCAGCAGGTTGATGCCCGATAGCACCGTCCCTACCCCGGCAATCTGTAACGCCCAGATGTAGTAATCGACCCCCACATCCGGGCTCGCGATGATGCCGGAGAGCGGCGGATAGGCCAGCCAGCCCGTACGCGCAAACTCGCCCACAAACAGCGACATCATCACCAGGATGGCACCGCCCGTGGTCATCCAGAAGCTGAAGTTGTTGAGGAACGGAAATGCCACGTCACGCGCGCCGATTTGCAGCGGCATGACGAAGTTCATCAGGCCCGTTACCAACGGCATGGCGACGAAGAAGATCATGATCACGCCATGCGCGGTGAAGATCTGATCGTAGTGATGCGGCGGCAGGTAACCGAGGTTGTCGCCAAAGGCCACGGCTTGCTGGATCCGCATCATGACGGCATCGGCAAAGCCGCGCAGCAGCATCACGATGCCGAGCACCACGTACATGATGCCGATCTTCTTGTGGTCGATGCTGGTGAACCATTCACGCCAGAGGTATCCCCAGACGCGGTAGTACGTGAGTGCGCCCACCAGCGCCAGGCCGCCGATGGCGACCGCGGCGAAGGTGGCCAGCAAGATGGGTTCGTGGTACGGAATGGCCTCCCACGTCAGGCGGCCAAAGATCATGTTGGCGAGTTCGGAGCGCTCGGGCATGGTTGTCACCTGGGCCTTATGTTGGCCAATCGGGGTCGATCAAGGTTTCGCGAAAAACGTCAAAAGGGGCAAGGAGGCGCAAGGCTCTTCGCTACCGCAACACCTGTCGGCCGTCGTTGACGGCGGCATCCGGCGCAAACACCGTGCCGGCATCCGCGATGTTGCTTGCCGTGCAGACTTGTGCAAACGGATCGAACCCGCTGCGGTTGCCGCGGTTGCTATCACGCGCCATGGTGTCTGCCACGCATGCCTGGCCGTCCACGCAACGGTTCAGGATGCGGTCGTAGAGATCGGGTGCCACGCTGGCGTAGCGTTGCACCGGCTCGCTTTCGCTGGGCTTGGCCAGCTTCAGGTAGGTGTCTTTCGATAGCGGCGTGCCCGATGACTTTGCCTGCTGGACCCAGCGGTCGAAGTCTCCACTCGACAAGCCGTGGAACTTGAACCGCATGTGCGAGAAGCCCGCACCGCTGTAGTTGGATGAGAACCCGTCATAGACGCCGGGCTGGTTGATGACCGCATGCAGCTTGGTTTCCATGCCCGGCATCGCGTAGACCATGCCTGCCAGCGACGGCACGAAGAACGCGTTCATGACGGACGTGGCCGTGATCTTGAACGCAATCGGGCGATCCACGGGTGCTGCCAGTTCATTGACGGTGGCAATGCCCTGCTCGGGATACACGAACAGCCACTTCCAGTCCATCGCCACCACCTCCACGGTGAGCGGCTTGGTCTCCGCCGGCACAGCGCGCGCGCCGTCAAGCCGCGTCAATGGCCGATACGGATCGAGTTGATGGGTGCTGACCCAGGTAATGGCACCGAGCGTGATGATGATCAGCAGCGGCGCGGCCCAGATCGCCAGCTCCAGCACCGTGGAATGGTCCCAATCCGGGTTGTAGGGCGCGTTCTGTGCGCTCTCCCGATATCGCCATGCAAAGACCAACGTGAGAATGATCACCGGCACGATGATCAGCAACATCAGGCAGGTGGAGATGATGATCAGGTCCCGCTGCCGCACCGCCATGTCGCCAGCGGGCGACAACAGCACTGCATTGCTACATCCCGCAAGCCCCAGCAACAGGGCGACTGCGGCACTTCGTAAAAGCGATCTTTCCGCAATTTTGAGAGGCATCACGGCTGCACCGAAGCGTGGCATGGTCTCTGAAGTGTCGTCGAATTGATGTCATCGCGCATTGGGGTGATCCCCAACGATCTTTCGATTTGCCGTTGCAGTTTAGGCGGCTATTCTGGTGATTGCAGAACTTTAAGTACCGTACGACATCCTTCCCGGTTCCGATGGAGACTCTACGATGGCCAGTCTGACCCACCAACACCGCGCATCGCCAACGGCTCCTCCGGCACCAGGACACCACGAAGTGGCGCCTGCCGAAATCGCCACCGGCGTGGTGATCGGGCGAGCGTCGGAGTACTTCGATTTCTTCGTCTACGGCATCGCCTCGGTGCTGGTCTTCCCAACGGTCTACTTTCCGTTTGCCAGCGAACTGGCCGGGCTGCTTTACAGCTTCGCGATCTTTTCCTTCGCCTTTATCGGTCGCCCATTCGGAACCGCGCTATTCATGCGCATCCAGCGACGTTGGGGCCGTGGCACCAAGCTGACTGCGTCACTGTTTCTGCTGGGCACGGCCACGGTGGGCATTGCGTTCTTGCCGTCGTACGCATCGATCGGCAGCGCAGCGATCTACCTGCTGGCGCTGTTCCGTGTCATGCAAGGCATTGCGTTTGGCGGCTCGTGGGATGGCCTGCCATCGCTGTTAGCACTAAACGCGCCTGAGAACAAACGCGGGTGGTATGCCATGGTGGGGCAACTGGGCGCCCCCACGGGCTTCCTCGTAGCGGGCGGCCTGTTCCTGTTCCTGCATGCCAGCCTGACGCCGGAGGAATTCATCGACTGGGGTTGGCGCTATCCGTTCTATGTCGCCTTTGCCATCAACGTCGTGGCGCTGTTTGCGCGCCTGCGTCTGGTGGTGACGTACGAATACACGCAGTTGCTCGAAGAAGGCGAACTGGAACCGATCAGCACGCTGCAAATGGTCAATGCGCAGGGTTTCAACATCTTCCTGGGTGCGTTCGCGTCATTGGCCAGCTACGCGCTGTTTCACCTGGTGACGGTGTTTCCGCTGTCGTGGGTGTCGCTGCACAAGACACAGGACGTGTCGAATGTGCTCGTGGTCCAGATCGTCGGTGCGGTCATCGCATTCATCGGCACCCTGGTCTCGGGCTTGATCGCCGACCGCATCGGCCGGCGCACCACGTTGGCGGCCATGGCGGTGCTCATCGGCATCTTCAGCCTGGCTGCGCCGTGGCTGCTCGATGGCGGTGCGGCGGGGCAGGACACCTTCATCCTGATCGGCTTTGGCCTGCTGGGGCTGTCCTACGGGCAAGCAGCCGGGGTGGTGACGTCGAACTTCGAGAGCCGATTCCGCTATACCGGTGCGGCCCTCACGACCGACTTTGGCTGGCTTTTTGGCGCGGCATTCGCCCCGCTGGTTGCGCTGGGCCTGTCGTCGCTGTTCGGGCTCGCGGCGGTGAGCTTGTATCTGCTGTCCGGGGTCGTGGCGACGCTGGTGGCGTTGCGGATCAACAAAGCGCTGGGAACGCCAGATGCGTAACGGCTCTTGCTGGAGAAACCTCAGAACGAGGTAAGTGGTGCGAGGGAGGGGACTCGAACCCCTACACCATTGCTGGCGTCAGGACCTAAACCTGGTGCGTCTACCAATTTCGCCACCCTCGCTGGATGGATCGCGGCGCCCCTAGAACAAGGGGTGCCGGAAAGGAAGCCCGCGATTATATCGCAGTCGCCCGGGGGTTGCCATCCCCGCCGCCGCAGAAGCTGCCGGGCGGCTGCGGAATGACGTTTAGACCGTCGGTGCAGTCGCCTCCGATTCGGGCCGCTTGACCCGGAACCACGCCGCATACAGCGCCGGCAGGAACAGCAACGTCAGCACCGTTGCGATGATCAGCCCACCCATGATGGCGGCGGCCATCGGCCCCCAGAACACGCTACGCGACAGCGGAATCATCGCCAGCACGGCCGCAGCCGCCGTCAAGATAATGGGGCGGAAACGCCGCACCGCTGCCTCGACAATGGCCGTCCAGGTGGGCACACCCGCCGCCACGTCCTGCTCGATCTGATCCACCAGAATGACCGAGTTGCGGATGATCATCCCGATCAGCGCGGTAATGCCGAGCTGCGCCACGAAGCCCATCGGCGCACGCAGCAGCAACAGCGTCGCGGCCGCGCCAATCAACCCCAGCGGGCCAGTCAGGAACACCATCACTGAGCGCGAGAAGCTGTGCAGCTGCAGCATCAGCAGCAGGAAGATGATGAAGATGCATAGCGGCATCTGCGCGGCAATCGATGCCCCTGCATTGGCGCTTTCCTCTTCCGCGCCGGCAATCTTGATCTGGTAGTCGGGCGGCAAGTCCGCGCGGATCTTGTCGAGCAGCGGGTTGATCTGCGCCGTTACCGTCGGGCCCTGCACGCCATCCACCACGTCGGACTGCACGGTGATGCCGTAATCGCGGTTCTCGCGCCAGATCACGCCAGGCTCCCACGTGAAGCCCACACGCGCCACTTGCGTGAGCGGCACTGTGCGGCCGCTAGCCGTCGGCACCTGCACGCGTTGCAGCGCGTCGAGCGTGTTGCGCTCGTCTTCCTGCGGACGCATGACGATGTCGAGCAGCTTGTCGCCATCACGGTACTGGGCGATCGGTGCGCCGGACAGGACCGTCTGCGTAACCTGCGAGATCGATCCCGTCGACACACCCAGCGCGCGCGCCTTGTCCTGGTCGATGTCCAGGCGCAGCACCTTGACGTTCTCGTTCCAGTTGTCGTTCACGCCCACGGTGTTCGGGTTGGCGATCATGATCGCCTTGACTTGGTCGGCGATCTTGCGCACGCCGCCAATGTCCGGACCCATCACGCGGAACTGAACCGGATACGGCACCGGTGGACCGTTCGGCAGCAGCTTCACACGACCACGCAGATGCGGGAATTGCGACTTGAGCAACCCGATCAAATGCTGTCGCACGCCCTCGCGCGTCTCCAGCGAGGTCGGCATGACAATGGCTTGCGCTACGTTGGTCTGCGGCAGGATCTGATCGAGCGGCAAGTAGAAACGCGGCGCGCCGGAGCCTATGAACAGCGTCACGCTCTCGACGTTCTGTTCCTTGCGCAGCAGGGCTTCAAAGCGCTTGGCCTCGGCTTCCGTCTGGTTGAAGCTGCTGCCTTCGGGCAGCCACAGTTCCACCATCAACTCGGGGCGGCTGGAATCCGGGAAGAACTGCTTCTCCACATACTTGAAGCCGAACACGCCCAGCCCGAACGCCACCAGCGTGATGGCGATCACCGTCTTGCGGTATTCCACGCACCAGTTCACCCAGCCCCGGAAGCGCGTGTAGAACGGCGTATCAAACAACTCATGATGGCCGCCGTCACCCACGTGCGACTTGGTACGCAACAGCAGGAAACCGAGGTACGGCACAAACACCACCGCCGCAAACCACGACAGCACCAGCGCCAGCGCCGTCACCGCAAAGATGCCGAAGGTGTATTCGCCCACCGTCGAACGCGCCAGCCCCACCGGCAGAAAGCCCGTGGCGGTGATGAGCGTACCGGTCAGCATCGGCATGGCGGTCGAGCTGTAGGCAAAGGTGGCCGCCTCCATCTTGGAGAAGCCCTCTTCCAGCTTGCGCACCATCATCTCGACCGCGATGATCGCGTCGTCCACCAGCAGGCCCAGCGCGATGATCAGCGCGCCCAATGAAATCTTGTGCAAGCCGATATCGAAGATGTTCATGAACAGGAACGTCACCGCCAGCACCAGCGGGATCGTCAAGCCCACCACCAGACCGGGCCACACGTCGATGCGCAGCTTCGGCTTGGTGTGCAACCCCAGCGAGAGAAAGCTCACCGCCAGCACGATCACCACAGCCTCGATCAGCACGTGCACGAATTCGCCCACCGAGCTCTGCACCGATTTCGGCTGGTTCTGCACCTGCTCCATCTCGATGCCCACCGGCAGCTTCGCGCGGATCTTCTCGACCGTGGCGCGCAAGTCCTTGCCCAGCGTGATGATGTCGCCGCCCTTGGTCATCGAAATGCCTAGGCCGATGACCTCCTTGCCGTTGAAACGCATCTTGGCGCGCGGCGGGTCGATGTAGCCGTGCTTGACGGTGGCGATGTCGCCCAGGCGGATGTTCGTCGTGCCGCCAGGGCCGCGCAGCGTGAGGTTCTCCAGATCGCGGAGATCTGAGAACTGCCCCGACAGGCGGATCTGCACGTTGTCGGTCGGCGTCACCAGCACGCCGCTCGGGCCGATATTGTTCTGCTGGCCGATCTGCGTGGCGATGCTGTTGATGTCGAGCCCCATCTGCGACAGCTTGGCCTGCTGGAACTCGATGTAGATCTTCTCGTCCTGATCGCCCAGCAACTCCACCTTGGCGACGTTGGGCACGCGCAGCAACTGCTGGCGGATCGAATCGGCGTAATCGTTCAGTTGACGATACGTAAAGCCATCTGCGGACAGCGCGTAGATGGAGCCATACACATCGCCGAAGTCGTCATTGAAATACGGTCCGCGCACGCCCTGCGGCAGCGTGGGCGCGATGTCGCCCACCTTCTTGCGCACCGTGTACCAGGATTGCTGCACATCCTTGGCGGGGGACGTGTCGGCCAACTGGAAGGTGACGAGCGTTTCACCGGGCTTGGAGTAGCTGCGGATCTTCCAGGCGTACGGCACCTCCTGCAGCGCCTTTTCGATCTTGTCGGTCACCTGGCGCGACATCTGTTCGGCCGTAGCGCCGGGCCAGAAGGCCTGCACCACCATCGCGCGGAAGGTGAAGGGCGGGTCTTCGTCCTGCCCGAGTTTGGAATACGCAAAGATGCCGCCGAGCAACAGCGCCACTAGCAGAAAACGCGTGAGCGGCTGATGTTCGAGTGCCCAGCGTGACAGGTTGAAACGGGAGTGTTCCATGCGCGCGAAGGTTGGCGTGTTGGAGCGGAGGCCTGCGGCGGATTAGCGGCGCGGCGTAATGGCGGACTGCGCCGACGGCTGATCCGCCGGTGCCATCGGCATGACTTTTTGGCCGGCCTTGAGCAGGTGCACGCCGGCCGTCACGATGGTCTGACCAGGCTGCAGCCCACTCGTGACCAGCAGCACGTTGTCGCGCGGCGCACCCACCGTCACGGGCACAGGTTTCACCGTTTGCGATGCAACGTCGTACAGCCACACCACGTTCTTGCCCTGCTCCTGCAGCAGCGCGGTGATCGGCACGCGTACGCCCATGCCACCGCTGCTCCCGTTACCGCCCGGTTTCGTGAATGTCGCCACCGCTGTCATGCCGAGCTTCAAATCGGGCGGCGGGTTCGGGATCGAAATCTTGACTGTATACGTACGCGTCAGCGGGTCCGCCGCAGGAGCGATCTCACGCACCTTGGCCGGAATGCTGCGCGACTGGTCCGCCCAGAGTTTGACGCTCACCTCGGGCGATTTGCGCAGCGTATCCACCTGGTCTTCGGGAATACCAACGACGACTTCCTTCTCCGCCGTCTGCGCCACGCGCACGACCGGTTGGCCGGCGGAGACCACCTGCCCGACTTCCGCATCCACGCCCGTCACGACGCCATCGGCGTCGGCTTCAAGTGTGGCGTAGCCGGCTTGGTTGGACTGGTTGCGATACCCCGCCGCGGCCTGGTCGTAGCGCGCCTGGGCGCCGTCGAAATTGGCTTGATGGCGTTGCTGCTCGGCCGCGCTGATGAAGCCCTTGGCGGACAGTTCGGAATAGCGTTTGAGGTCGGCCGCGGCCAGGTCACGGTCCGTCTTGGCGGCGGACAACTGGGCTTGGGCCGATTGTTGAGCCAGTGCGAGATCCGTTGGGTCGAGGCGAGCGAGCGTCTGCCCTTTCTTGACCGTGGCGCCCACGTCCACGAGGCGGGCGACGATCTTGCCCGGCACACGGAAGCCCAGGCGCGATTCAATGCGCGGGCGCACATCGCCGGAAAATTCAGCCGTGCCCGCGCCTTGCTCGCTGGCAACGGTCAGGGTGCGCACGGGACGCACGTCGGGGGCTTTGGGCGCCTCTTTGCTGCAACCTGCCAGCAGCGCCACGCCAGCCAACATGGCTGCCGATGCGGCAACAGAAAACGAGCGCCTGCGCGACAAAGACTGCGTGTCGGTAGGACCAATGGAATCGGAATGCGGGTACGGCAAACTCATCGCAGGCACGGCAGGCATGACACGCTCTCAGTAAATAACTGACCGGTCAGTAATATACCCACGCCCATGCGCAGGGTCAACGACACGGCCCCGTCTGATTGACTTTTCTTAGTGGATGTTCCAGCAAGGGCCCGCAGTATGCTGCGCTGCAACGCGCTGTAGAATGGCCGCCCTGCACGAAACCTCATCAAAACGGCCCCTTCCGTGACCCCCGACGATTACTGCGCCGACAAGGCCGCCCCGCCCGGCAGCGACGTGTACTACAGCGTATTGTTTCTCGCGCCCGAGCGCCGCCGCGCGACCATCGCGCTGGAAGCCGTGCGCCGTGAGCTGGAAGACGCCGTGCGTGATGCCAGCGACCCAGGTGTCGTGCAATCGAAGCTGCAATGGTGGCGGCAAGAACTGGCGCGGCTGTTTGAAGGCCGCCCGGAGCACCCAGCGGCCAAGGCATTGCAGCCGCATCTGACTACGTACGACATCGGCGCCGTGCACCTGGGCGAACTGCTGGCCGGCGTCGAGGCCGATGCCATGCAGAACCGGTATCTGGATTGGCCCAACCTGCGCCGACATGGTGATCAAGTCGCCGGCGTCGCGGGCCGCCTGACGGCGCGCATTGCCGGCCACACGCATGCGCGCACGCTGGAATTCGCACGGCTGCTGGCACTGGCCGAACAGCTCGTCCACTTCATCCGCAATCTGCATGAAGACGTGCGCCACAACCGCGTCTACATCCCTGTGGACGAACTCCAGCGGTTCAACGTACCCGCGGCCGATCTGTTCAACCGCCGGTATGCAGAAGGGTTCAAGCCGCTGATGGCGTTTCAGGCCGAGCGCGCCCGCGCAACGTACAAAGAAGCGCTCGCCGCGCTGCCAGCAGAAGACCGCCGCGCCCAGCGCTCAGCGCTGATCCGCGGCGTACTGGCCATGCGCCTGCTCGACGAGGTGGAGGCGGACGGTTTCCAGGTGCTCACGCAGCGCACGGACCTCACGCCGCTGCGCAAGCTATGGCTGGCCTGGAAGACCCACATCCGCGGCTGATCAGGCCTTGATGAGATCGAGCGGCGCAAACCGCCCAGCGAGCACGGACTGGGAATCCATTCCCCACCAGCGCTCCAGCACCGTCGCGTAAAGCGAGCGGAAGTCGACCGACGGATCGAGATTGCCGCCGCCGTCCAGCCGCTCCAGCACCGGCCCCTGCCCCGCCAGACCACCCTTTACGCGACCACCGGCCACGAAGTGCGCAGTGGCAGTGCCGTGGTCCGTGCCGTTGTTCAGGTTTTCGCGCGGGCGACGACCGAATTCGGAGTACGTGACAATCAGCGTGTCGTTCCAGCGGCCAAGCTCCGTCAGCGCACTCTTGAGCGAGGCAATGCCGTCGCCCAACTGGCGCAGCAGGTTCGCCTGTGTGCCTTGTTGGTTCGTGTGGGTATCGAAGCTGCCCAGCGACAGGCACACCACGGCGACATCCGCACCGCCATGTCCTGGTGCCGCCACAACCTGCATCGCCGCCTTGATCGAATTGCCGAAGCCGCCATCGGGAAAGTGCGTCTGAAACGCGAACTTACCGGCTTTCGGACGCAGCCCGTCGGCGGCTTTGACAATATCCGCCTCCACCTTCAGCACGTGCGCGAGCGTGGCGTTGCCCATCGCGTGGGACGGCATCGCCAGCTTGGCATCGTTGAGGAAGGCATCCGGATTCGCCAGCGCCACGGCGCGTGAGCCGCCCTCAAGCGGGCCAAGATCGGCGGTGCCGATGATCACGCCATCCGCGCCAAACGATGCGGGAACCGGCTTGGCGGCAAACGCCCGCGTCAGCCAACCTTCGCGCAAATACTGGTCGGAACGTGATGCCGTATCCCAGATCTCGATCGAGCGGAAGTGCGAGAGATTCGGCTGCGGATACGACAGCCCCTGCACCACCGATAGCTCCCCCGCCTGCCACAGCGGCATCATGGCCTGCAATGACGGATGCAGCCCGTAGCGGTCATCCAGTTGCAGCACCTGCTCACGCTTGATGGCAATGCGCGGGCGCAGCGCGTAATACTGCGCACTCGTGTATGGCACCACGGTGTTCAGCCCGTCGTTGCCACCCTTCAGTTCAATGAGGATGAGCAGGTTGCCGTAGCCCTTGCGCCCCCCCTGATCCCGCTGCCCTTGCGCAAAGACGACTCCCGGTACAGCACCACCCATGCCGAGCATGGCGCCTGCCTTGAGAAAATCGCGACGTTCCATGATGTGCTCCTGCAGAGGTGGCGTTACTTCAACTGATAAGCCGGGTCCATCATCAGCGTGCGCAGGTACGCCGTACCGGCCAGCTTGACGGGGATCGGCGCGGTCGGCTCAATCGGCAGCACCGCGCGCTGGATCGAAATACGCGGCGCAAGCTGCGGCGGGTCATCCCCATCCGCACCAAATTGCGCCAACCACTTAGCCGAGTTGAAGGACACCATCGTCTGCGACTGCGCCAGCTTGAAGCGCCCTTCCTGCCCCATGCCCTTGAGCGCCTGGCCCAGGCCCTGCACGTTGCCGCCCTCTTTCAACTCCTGACGCATGGCCGCGACCATCACGCCGGGTTTCTGCGCTTGCGGGGGCGCTTTCATCTCGGTCGACCGGAACAACTGATCAAGAAACTGCTTGCGCCCGAGCAACGTGGTCGAGTTGATCCACGCATCACCGCCGGGCCAGCCCTTCACATTGGGCGGCGCCAGCAGGTTCTGCCCAAGCTGCGCGGATTTGATCGCAAACGGCGTGGGGTCGGAGTACTGCACGTTGAACTGCTTGAGCGTGCCGACAATCATCTCCACCGGCGACTTCACCAGCGTCGCGTGCGACTGCGGCGCCCAGAATGCGGGCGTCATGAACAATTCGCGCAGCGCCACCTTGATGTCGTAACCGCTCGCCCGGAACGCATCGGCCACATGCTGGACCTGTGCCGCATCCACGTCCGGCGAGACGAATTCATGCCAAAGCTTGGTGACGATGAAGGTGGCCGCCTCGGGGCGTGACAGCAGGATGTCGAGCATCTGGTCGCCGTCGTAATCGCCGCTTTGGCCGAACACCGTTTTGGTGCCGGTGTCGTGGATTTGCGGGCGCCAGATATAGGCGAAGTCGTGGTCGCGGTCGATGCTCCAGCCAGTGTACGCGCGGGCGGCTTCCTTGATGTCCTGCTCGGTGTAATGGCCCTCGCCTAAGGTGAAGAGCTCCATCACCTCGCGCGCGAAATTCTCGTTGGGCTTGCCCTTGCGGCTTTCGGCGCCATCGAGGTAGATCAGCATCGCCGGGTCTTTGCCGATGGCGTGCAGCATCGCGCCGAAGTTGCCCACCGCGTTCTGGCGCAGCAGTACGTTCTGCCGGTACATCAACTGCGCGAACGGCACCTTCTGCGAGCTGGAAACGAAATGGTTGTGCCAGAACAGCGTCATGCGTTCGGTCAGCGGCGATGGCGTCTTGATCATCTCGCCCATCCACCACGCGCGCAGTTCCAGCTCGTGCGCAGCGTTCTGCTGGCGTGCGGCCTTGCGGGCGTCCTCGTCAGGCAGCTTGTTGTAGGGAATGATCGGATCGTTCACCCACGCTGGCGGCGCCTGGGTAGCCACGGTGCCGGTCTGGGCCAGCACGCGGTCGATCGCCTCGCGGTGGGTGAGTCCGGCATAGGCATCGAGTTCGCTCTCGGACGGCGCAAAGCCGATGCGGGTGAGGAAGTAGCGCGCATCGTCACGGTCCAGTCGCTGCTCTTCGGCGGCGGCCGCCTTGGCGTGGGCGGTGTGGCGATGCGGTTTGTCCTGCGTTGCCGCGTATGCGGGCTGCAGTGAGAGTGCGCCGACGGCGGTCAGCGCCAAGAAAATGGTGGTGCTACGGATTCGCATGTCGGTCCCCCGATCGACCCTACTGCCTTGCCGGGACAGCGACTGCGCGCTGTTCCTCAGCCCCTACCTAGTCCGCTGAATCACTGAAATTGGTCGGTGCTTGCCACGCCATGTGGGCTCATCGCGTCGTTGCAAATGCTCGCAATAGCCTGCTATTGCTGCGCTTTGCGCCTAGCGCTGCATCCCGCATGGCATGTCCTGCCCCTCCCATTTCAATGATTCAGCGGACTAGCCGCCACGGTGGTAGATGTCCCGCGTGACGTCGTAGATGTTCTGCCGCAATTGCTTGCGTTCCTCGGGAGACAGCTTGCGCTGCGGGGATGGGCGGTCGGCGTTCTCACCACGGCGGTTTTCCATCGCGGCGGCACGACGGCTGCGTTCTTCGCCGCCATGACCCCGCGCTGGACCCTGTCCGCCCTTTTTGTCCTGGCCCCCGGCCTGCATTGCATGCCCGCCGCCGAAAAAGCCACCGAATCCGCCAAAGCCACCGCGGTCGCCACGCGCGTGCGCCGGCGAGCCGGCCGCGCAGAGGGCAAGTACACAGGTGAGCAGCGAGAGGCGCTGCCGAAACATCACTGAGCGATTCAAAAAAGGGAGTTGAGAAGCCACGTCCATGTTGCTGGAAACCGATGCGCCATGCATCATTGCGCGACAATCGATAACAAGCAACCACATTGCACGCCAGCCCTCTGTCCGGGGCGACTGCGTCGAGCCCGTTGCGAGGAACTGCCAAGGCAGTGTAGCTGCGCGTCCTACAGACTGTTCGCGTGACTCGGTAAATAATGTAACCGTCTGTTTCAATTGGGCTTTTACCGCCTTCTGTTGTCCATTGGGCCCATGTTTTTGTCGTTACCATTAGCGCCATGGAAAATTCCGGTCAAAAGATTCTCGTCGTCGACGACGACCCCCGCCTGCGTGACTTGCTGCGCCGCTACCTGGGGGAACAGGGCTTCACCGTGCTGGTGGCGGAAAACGCCACGGCCATGAACAAACTCTGGCTGCGCGAGCGCTTCGACCTGCTCGTGCTCGACCTGATGATGCCCGGCGAAGACGGTCTCTCGATCTGCCGCCGCCTGCGCGGTGCCAATGATCAGACGCCGATCATCATGCTCACCGCCAAGGGCGAAGACGTGGATCGCATTGTCGGCCTGGAAATGGGCGCCGACGACTATCTGCCCAAGCCCTTCAACCCGCGCGAACTGATCGCCCGCATCCACGCCGTGCTGCGCCGCCGCGGCCCGGCTGAGATTCCCGGTGCGCCGTCGGAGACGCCCGAAACCTTCGCCTTTGGCGATTTCGTGCTGAACCTGGCCACGCGCACACTCAAAAAGAACGACGAAGAGATCACGCTCACCACGGGTGAATTCTCGGTGCTCAAGGTGTTTGCGCGGCATCCGCGCCAACCCCTGTCGCGCGAAAAACTTATGGAAATGGCGCGCGGCCGTGAATACGAAGTCTTCGACCGCAGCCTCGACGTGCAGATCTCCCGCCTGCGCAAGCTGATTGAGCCGGACGCCAGCAACCCGCGCTTCATCCAGACGGTGTGGGGCCTGGGCTACGTGTTCATTCCTGACGGCGCCAAGTAAGCTGGCGTTCGAGCAACCCCTCCTTTTCCGCATCCGACTTGCGCATCCCGCGTCCGGCCGCGTTGCGGCGTCTATTGATCAGTGTGTTTGGTTCGCTGTTCTGGCGAACCTTCATGCTGATCGCACTTCTGATCGCGATCTCGCTGGGCGTCTGGTTCCAGAGCTTCCGTATTTTCGAGCGTGAACCGCGCGCGCAGCAGATCGCCATGCAGGTGGTCAGCGTGGTCAAGCTCACGCGGGCGGCACTGCTGTATTCGGACCCGGCACGGCGGCGCTTCCTGCTACTCGACTTGGTGCAGAACGAGGGCATCAAGGTCTACCCGCGCGAGAAGGAAGACGAATACCGCGAGCCGCACACCAACCCGTATCTGACGCAACTCGTGCAGCAGGAAATCCGCAACCGGCTCGGCGCTGATGCGGTGATCGCTACGGCCGTCAATGACATCCCCGGCGTGTGGGTGAGCTTCCAGATCGAGGGCGACGATTACTGGGTGGCCATCAGCCCGGACCGTTTCGAGCATGTGCCAGGGCTGCAGTGGCTCTGGTGGTCGATGGCGGCGCTGGTGCTGTCGGTGCTGGGCGCGGCGTTCATTACGTCACGTGTGAATCAGCCGCTCAAACGTCTGGCGGATACCGCCCGCGCCATTAGCGCGGGCGACGATCCGAAGTCGCTGCCTGAAGGCGGTGGCACGGAAGTGGCGCAGGCGAATCACAGCTTCAACCAGATGGTGCGCGACCTCAAACAGCTCGAGGCCGACCGCGCCGTCATGTTGGCCGGTATCTCGCATGACCTGCGCACGCCGCTCACGCGCCTGCGCCTGGAAACCGAGATGAGCCCCGTCGACGAGCAAACGCGCGAGTTGATGGTGGCCGACATCGAGCAGATGGACGCGATCATCGGCCAGTTCCTCGACTACGCCCGCCCCAGCGGCGAAATGCTCGAAGACGTGGACCTGACTGAACTCGTGCGCGACACGGCGCCCGTCTACTCCGCGCATGACGACATCGACCTCACGCTCAAGCTCGCGCCCGAAGCCATCGCCCGCTGCAACCGCATGGAGACGCAGCGCATTCTCGACAACCTGATCGAAAACGCACGCCGCTACGGCAAAACCCCCGGCACAAACCGCGCCGAGATCACCGTCAGCACGTTCCTGCAAGGCAACGAAGTTGTGTTGTGCGTGGCGGATCGGGGTGCCGGTGTGCCGGCCGATCAGCTTGCCTTGCTGACGCGGCCGTTCTATCGGCTGGAGTCTGCGCGCAGCGAGGCCAAAGGTGCGGGGCTCGGCATGTCGATCGTCAATCGCATCTTGCAGCGCAGCGGCGGCCGGCTCGTGCTGGAGAACCGCACGCCGCCCGAAACCGGGCTGCTCGTCAGCGCCTGTTACGCGCGCGCCTGATCCGCCGCCCGCAGGCATACCCCCTGCTTCCCACGACTGTCACGCTGCCAATAACGTGGGAGCACGGGCGCCGCTATGGCTGGCGTTGAGATTATCAATTAGCCGGTTCCGGATTCATCGCCAATACTCCAGCCGCAGGCTGTCTGCCCGTGTCCTGCGTCTCTCCGACCGCCTTTCTTCCCCCACCGGACGGCCGGTGAGCGTGTGTCTGCAAGCCCCATTGGGGCCATTTGGGTGACCCCCGCCCATTGCTACACCCCTCCAGGAGAAGCTCATGAAGACCATTGGTGACAAGCTCGAACCGTTCAAGGTTGTTGGCGTCAAGCCGGGATTCAACAACCACGAGGAAAACGGCGAGTCGGCGTTCGAAGACATCACGGAAACCTCGTTCCCGGGCAAATGGAAGGTCATCTTCTTCTATCCGAAGGACTTTACCTTCGTGTGCCCCACCGAGATCGTGGCCTTCGCCAAGCTGAACACCGATTTCGCCGATCGCGACACCATCGTGCTCGGCGGCTCGACCGACAACGAGTTCGTCAAGCTCGCATGGCGCCGCGAGCACAAGGATCTGAACAAGCTCAACCAGTGGTCGTTTGCCGACTCGACCGGTGCGCTGGTCGACCAGCTTGGCGTGCGCGAGCATGAGGCCGGCGTTGCGTTGCGCGCGACTTTCATCGTTGATCCGGACAACGTGATCCAGCACGTATCGGTCAACAACCTGAACGTGGGCCGCAACCCGGACGAGGTGCTACGGATTCTCGATGGCCTGCAGACGGATGAACTGTGCCCGTGCAACCGCGCCGTCGGCGGCGCCACGCTGTAACCGACACCGCACTTTGCAAGCCCGCTCGCGCGGGCTTCGTTGTCTCAACAGGAGACAGGCATGGAATTTCTGCAAACGATCAAGGGGCTTATCCCTGACTACGCCAAGGACATCCGCCTGAACGTCGACGGCACGATCGCCCGGTCCTCGCTGGAAGATAACGATGCCGTTGGGGTTGCACTGGCCGCGGCGTTTGCCGCCAAGAGCAAGGTGCTGGTGGATGCGATCCGCAATGCGGGCGTGCTATCGCCCGAAGAGGTGAACGGCGCGCTGACGGCCGCCGCGCTCATGGGCATGAACAACGTCTGGTATCCGTACGTCGAAATGGCGGATGACACCGACCTCTCGCAGCAAAAGGCGGAACTCAGAATGAACGCCTATGCAAGCAACGGCGGAGTCGACAAGCGCCGCTTCGAAATGTATGCCCTGGCTGCGTCCATCATCGGGAAGTGCCATTTCTGCATCAAATCGCACTACGACTTGCTGAAGAACCATCAAGGCATGAGCGCGCAGCAACTGCGTGATGTCGGGCGCATCGCTGCCGTGATCAACGCCGCTGCGCAGGTGATTGCGGCGGAGTAAATGTTGAGCGCGCTTAGTCTTGGTCGGCGGCTTCCGCGCGATAGATCAGCACCACGGCCTGAGCGACGATGCCCTCTTCCTTGCCTTCAAAGCCGAGCTTTTCGTTCGTCTTGGCCTTGACGTTGCAACGCTCGGGGGCGATGCCGAGGTCTTCCGCCAGATTGGCGACCATGCCCGGCACGTGCGGCGCAAGCTTGGGCTTCTGCGCAATGACAGTGGCGTCGACGTTGCCGACGGCGTAGCCAGCTTTGTGCACGCGGCGTACGGCCTCACGCAGCAACACGCGGCTGTCGGCGCCAGCAAAGGCCGGATCGGTATCGGGAAAATGCCGGCCGATATCGCCCAGGCCGGCCGCGCCGAACAGCGCATCGGTAATCGCATGCAGCAGCGCGTCGGCGTCGGAATGGCCGAGTAGGCCGCGCGTGTGCGGAATGTCTACGCCGCCGAGAATCAGCTTGCGGCCCTCCACCAGCGCGTGCACGTCGTAGCCTTGGCCGATGCGAATGTCCATCCAGTTCATGCTTGCGATGCCTCTCTTAGTCGTGGCGTGCCCGCGCGAGGATGGCCTCGGCAAGCGCGAAATCATCGGGATACGTCACCTTGAAGTTGCGCAGTGCGCCCGGCACGAGCAGCGGCTTGTGGCCGACACCCTCGATGGCGCTGGCTTCGTCCGTGACGATGCGTTGCTGCACAAGCGCGTCCCGCAAGGCGCGTTCCAATAGACCTAGCGGGAACATCTGCGGCGTCTGCGCCTGCCACAGCCCGTCGCGCGGCACGGTGGCGTCGATGTGCTGTGCGGTATCGGCGCGCTTGAGCGTATCCGCCACCGGCAGTGCCAGAATGCCGCCGACTGCCTGCGTCCCCTCTTCTTCAACCGCGGCGATAAGGCGAGTGATCAGCGCGGGCGTGAGGCCCGGGCGGGCGGCATCATGTACAAGCACCCAGTCGTCGTCATGCGCACCGAGGCCCCGCAATGCCGCCAAGCCGTGCGTGACGGATGCGTGACGCGAATCGCCGCCGCAATCGACCTCCACCAGCTTGGGCGCGTCGAAACCATCATCGGGAAAGCGCTGCGTGAGCGGCTGTGCGCCGGGCGTGGTGACGATGAGCACCGTATCGACTTCCGGGCTGGCCAGAAAGGCCTGTGCCGTATGCCAAAGCATCGGCCGCCCAGCGATCGCCTGATATTGCTTCGGCAGATCACCGCCGGCGCGCGAGCCGGTGCCGGCCGAGGGAATCAGCGCAAAACGACGTCGGCGAGGAAGGGGAGCGGGCATAAAGGCTGGAAAGTCGGCGTGGGACCAGCGTTTGCTAGGGTTTTGGTCCGTCGCCAGCGCAGGATTCGCGCGGATTTTATAATAGCCGCCAGTGCCACGACACCCCGCCTGCAAATGCCGGCGGGGTGTCGTGCTTTGTCCCCGATCCCGACGTCCCATGTCCGACTTTTCGCTCTCTGCCCTGCCCGCCGTCAAACCAGGCGCGCGCTTCGTCTTCAGCGGCCTCCAGGGCGCGGCAGATGCCTTGCTGCTCGCGCGCTACCTGGAACAGCATCGTGCCAAGGTGCCCATGCTGGCCGTGGTCTGCGCCAATGCCGTCGATGCCCAGCGCCTGGCCGAAGAGCTGCGCTGGTTTGCCCCGCAGGCGCGCGTGAAGCTGCTGCCGGACTGGGAAACGCTGCCATACGACAACTTCTCGCCGCACCAGGATCTGATCTCCGAGCGCCTGGCGACGCTCCATGACCTGCAGAACGGCGCCTGCGACATCCTGCTCGTACCTGCGTCCACCGCCCTACAGCGCATCGCCCCGCCGTCGTTCCTGGCGGCCTACACGTTCTTCTTCAAGAAGGGCGAGAAGCTCGACGAAGCTGCGCTCAAGGCGCAGTTCACGCTGGCCGGCTACGAGCACGTGAGTGCCGTCATGCGCCCCGGCGAATACTCCGTGCGCGGCGGCCTGATCGACCTCTTCCCGATGGGCTCGCCGCTGCCCTACCGGCTGGACCTGTTCGGCGACGAAATCGAAACCATCCGCTCGTTCGACCCCGACACGCAGCGCAGCCTCTACCCCGTGAACGAAGTGCGCCTGCTGCCGGGCCGCGAATTCCCGATGGACGAGGCCTCGCGCACCGCCTTCCGCGGCCGCTGGCGCGAAGTGTTCGAAGGCGACCCCACGCGCTCGCCCATCTACAAGGACATCGGCAACGGCGTACCGAGCGCCGGCATCGAGTACTACCTGCCGCTGTTCTTCGAAGAGACCGCCACGCTGTTCGACTACCTGCCGAACACCACTCACCTCGCCTTTGTCGGCGACATTGAAGCTGCAGTCCGCCGCTTCTGGGCTGACACCACGCAGCGCTACAACTTCATGCGCCATGACCGCGAACGGCCGCTGCTGGAGCCCGCCGCGTTGTATCTGGATGAAGAGGCATTCTTCGTCGCCGCCAAGCCGCATGCGCGCCTTGTGCTGCGCGTGGAGCCCGGTGACGCACCGCTCTCGCTGCCGCTGCCGAACGTGGCGGTCAATCGCCGCGTGGAAGACCCGCTGGTCAACCTCGAATCGTTCCTGATGCGCGGCAACTGCCGCGTCATGATCTGCGCAGAATCCGCCGGCCGCCGTGAAACGCTCGCGCAAATGCTCGCCGCGAGCAGCCTGCACCCCGAAGGCGTGGCCGACTTTGCCGACCTGCTGGCCGGCGATGCCAAGTTCGTGCTCGGCGTCGCACCGCTGTACCAGGGCTTCATCCTCGGTGACGAACGCATCGCCATCATCACCGAGGCCGAGCTGTACGCGCAGACCACGCGCCGCGCTGGTCGCCGCAAGCAGGAACAGGCCACCGCCGTCGATGCGATGGTGCGCGACTTGGCTGAGCTGAAGATCGGCGACCCGGTGGTGCACAGCGAGCACGGCATCGGGCGCTATCAGGGGCTGGTGTCCGTCGACACGGGCAATGGCGAGGAAGAATTCCTGCACCTCGACTACGACAAAGGCAGCAAGCTCTACGTGCCGGTGCATCAGTTGCACGTGATCTCGCGCTACTCGGGCGCCGATCCGGAAACCGCGCCGCTGCATTCGCTAGGCTCCGGCCAATGGGAAAAGGCCAAACGCAAGGCTGCGCAGCAGATTCGCGATACCGCCGCCGAGCTGCTGAACCTGTACGCGCGCCGGGCGCTGCGCCAGGGCTTCGCCTTCCCGCTCACGCCGGAGGACTACGTCAAGTTTGCCGAGAGCTTCGGCTTTGAAGAAACGCCCGACCAGGCCGCGGCCATCGCCGCCGTCATCGCCGACATGACCTCCGGCAAGCCGATGGACCGCCTCGTCTGCGGCGACGTTGGCTTCGGCAAGACGGAAGTCGCGCTGCGTGCAGCCTTCGTGGCGGTGATGGGCGGCAAGCAGGTCGCCATCCTTGCGCCGACCACGCTGCTGGCCGAGCAGCACTACCAGACGCTGGTCGACCGCTTTGCCGATTGGCCCGTGCGCATTGCCGAGATCTCCCGCTTTAAGAACAAGAAGGAAATCGACGGCGCCATCGGGGCCATCAACGCCGGCACCATCGACATCGTGATCGGCACGCACAAGCTGCTCTCGCCCGACGTGAAGTTCAACCGGCTGGGGCTCGTCATCATCGACGAGGAACACCGCTTTGGGGTGCGCCAGAAGGAAGCACTGAAAACGCTGCGCGCCGAGGTGGACGTGCTCACGCTCACCGCCACGCCGATCCCGCGCACGCTGGGCATGGCGCTGGAAGGCCTGCGCGATTTCTCGGTGATTGCCACGGCGCCGCAGAAGCGTTTGGCCATCAAGACCTTCCTGCGCCGCGAAGAAGACGGCGTGCTGCGCGAGGCCATCCTGCGTGAGTTGAAGCGCGGCGGCCAGGTCTACTTCCTGCACAACGAAGTCGAGACCATCGAGAACAAGCGTGCCAAGCTCGAAGAGCTGATCCCGGAAGCGCGCGTGGTGGTCGCCCACGGCCAGATGCACGAGCGCGAACTGGAACGCGTGATGCGCGATTTCGTGGCCCAGCGCGCCAACATCCTGCTGTGCACGACGATCATCGAAACCGGCATCGACGTGCCAACCGCCAACACGATCCTGATCCACCGTGCCGACAAGTTCGGGCTGGCGCAGCTGCACCAGTTGCGCGGCCGCGTCGGGCGTTCGCACCACCAAGCGTATGCGTATCTGCTGGCACATGACCTGGACGGCCTGACCAAGCAGGCGCAGCGCCGGCTCGAAGCCATTCAACAGATGGAAGAACTGGGTTCGGGCTTCTATCTGGCGATGCACGATCTGGAAATTCGCGGCGCCGGTGAGGTGCTGGGCGACAAGCAGTCGGGCGAAATTTCCGAGATCGGCTTCCAGCTCTACACCGACATGCTCAACCAGGCTGTGAAGTCGCTCAAGGCCGGCAAGGAGCCCGACCTGATGGCGCCGCTGGCCGCCACCACCGAGATCAACCTCGGCACGCCCGCCCTGCTTCCACAGGACTATTGCGGCGACGTGCAGGAACGCCTGTCGCTCTACAAGCGCCTAGCCAACTGCGAGAGCGGCGAAACCATCGACAACATCCAGGAAGAACTGATCGACCGCTTCGGCAAGCTGCCGCCGCAGGCGCAGTCGCTCATCGAGACGCACCGTCTTCGCATCGCCGCGCAGCCGCTAGGCATCCGCAAGATCGACAAAGGCGCGGAAGCCGTCACGCTGCATTTCGTGCCGAACCCGCCCATCGATGCCATCAAGATCATCGACCTCGTGCAGAAAAATCGGCAGATCAAGCTGGCCGGGCAAGACCGTCTGCGCATCGAGAACATTCCCGCCGAAACGGCCGCGCTGGCGCAGACGATTCGCCATGCCATGCGCCAGTTGACGTGATCCAGTAGGATCAGCCGATCAGAATAAGGAAACCATCATGACCGCCCTCACCACACTGGACTGGACCCGCAAGCTCGTCAGCTTCGACACCACCAGCCGCGGCTCCAACCTGGCGCTGATCGAAACGGTGCGCGACTACCTGCGCGGCGTCGGACTCGAATCGCACCTCTCGCACAACGACGACGGCAACAAGGCCAACCTGTTCGCCACCATTCCGGCAGCGGACGGTAGCGTGCAAGGCGGCATCGTGCTGTCGGGCCATACCGATGTGGTGCCCGTGGATGGGCAGAAATGGGACAGCAACCCGTTTGCGCCGGAAGTGCGCGACGGCAAGCTCTACGGCCGTGGCACGTGCGATATGAAGGGGTTCATCGCTTCGTCGCTGGCACTGGTGCCCTCGCTGTTGCAGGCCAAGCTGCGCGAGCCGGTGCACCTGGCGCTGTCCTACGACGAAGAAGTCGGCTGCGTGGGCGCGCCGCGCATGATTGAAGAGCTGATAGCCCGCGGCATCAAGCCCGCCGGCTGTATCGTCGGAGAGCCCACCTCCATGCGCCCCATCGTCGCCCACAAGGGCATCAATGCCTATCGCTGCCGCGTGCATGGCCGCGCCGCGCATTCGTCGCTGACGCCCCAAGGCGTGAACGCCATCGAATACGCCGCGCGCATCATCTGCTTCGTGCGCGACCTCGCCGACGAATTCCGCGCCAAGGGCCCGTTCGATGACGCGTTTGATGTGCCGTTCACCACAGCATCGACCGGTCTCATCAACGGCGGCATTGCGCTAAACACGATCCCCGCCCTGTGCGAGCTGGTCTTCGAATTCCGCAACCTGCCCGGCGTGGATGCGCCAGCCATCCGCGCGCGCGTTGAGCGCTATGTGCGAGAGACCATCGAGCCCGCCATGCAGCGCGAGCACCCGGATACCCGCATCGAGCTCGACGAGATTGCCGCCGCGCCGTCGCTGGATGCCTCCGAGCAGGCTGCTATCACGCAACTCGTGCGCGTACTGACCGAAGACAACGACAAGCGCAAGGTCGCCTACGGCACCGAAGCGGGTCTGTTCCAGCGCGCCGGCATTCCGGCCGTGCTGTGCGGCCCAGGCAACATTGAACAGGCGCACAAGGCCAACGAATACGTCGAGCTTGCCCAACTCGAGGCCTGCGACCGCTTCCTCGCCAAAGTCGCACGCAGCCTGATGGTCGAGACCGCGTCCGCCTAGCGCTTACACAACAACCCTTCACCTTTTGGTGGGGAGCATTCCGGCCGGGGCGTTCGCTACAATAGCGGGCTTCCCCGGCGCCTCTTTCCTCCTCGCTCTCATGCCTGTCGTCCTGCAAAGCCTGTCGCCACTGTCCACTGGCGACATTGAATCCGTCCGCAACCTGTTCGGTAGCGCCACGTACGAGATGCGCGCACCCAACGTCGCCGCCATCGAATGGGTGCACGAGCTGCCCAGCGAATTGCGCGTCCAGCTCGACGCCATCTGCGCCAACCTGAAGCTGGACTACGCGTGGATTCCCGACGAATGGACGTTCGGCGATTTCCGCGTGCTGGCGATGGACATGGATTCCACGCTCATCACCATCGAGTGCATCGACGAGATTGCGGATTTCTGCGGGCTCAAGGCGCAGGTGGCCGCCATCACCGAGGCGTCGATGCGCGGTGAGATCAAGGATTTCAACGAGAGCCTGACGCGCCGTGTCGAGCTGCTGAAGGGCTTGGATGCGAGCGTGCTGGAGCGTGTCTACGCCGAACGCCTGCAGCTGTCGCTGGGTGCTGAAAAAATGCTCAAAGCCGTGCAGGCGATGGGCATCCGCACGCTGCTGGTGTCGGGCGGCTTCGAATTCTTCACCTCGCGCCTACAGGAGCGCCTGGGCCTGGATCGCACGCGCGCCAACACGCTGGAGATTGTCGACGGCAAGTTGACCGGCCGCGTGCTCGGCGAGATCGTCAACGCCGATGTGAAAGCCCAGACGCTCAAGGCGTTCTGCAAAGAGCTTGGCGTGTCGCCAGATAACGCCATCGCCATGGGCGACGGTTCGAATGATCTGAAGATGATGGGTGTGGCCGGCTTGTCGGTCGCGTTCCGCGCCAAGCCCATCGTGCAAGCACAGGCGGACGTGGCCTTCAACGTGGTCGGTTTGGATGGTCTGTTGAACCTGTTCCCGCAGCAGTAAGGCCCAACAACCGGTTGGTGCAATCAAAACAAAACGGGGCGCAACCTGCGCGCCCCGCTCCATAGCCCTGACGGACTGACCGGATCAAGCCCGCAGGTGCGTCTCCATCGCCTGCTTGAGATCGGCAATCAGGTCGCGCGGATCTTCCAGGCCGATATACAGCCGCACGAACCCACCCGCGTTCTCCCAATCGGCCGGCGGCCACGCAGTCGCCGTGCGCATCGATGGGATGTTGTACGGCAGTGCCAGGCTGTTCGCCCCACCCCACGAAAAACCGATCGCAAAGTAGCGCAGGCCTTCGATAAAGGCGTCAATCTGTGCCTGCGAATAACGTTCGTGCAGCACGATCGAAAACAAGCCGCTCGCGCCAGTAAAGTCGCGCTTCCAGTTTTCATGACCTGGACAGCTGGGTAGCGCCGGGTGCAGCACGCGTACGATCTCTGGGCGATCCGCCAGCCATTCCGCCACTTCGCGCGCGTGCGCGTCGTGGGCAGCCAAGCGCGTCGGCAGACTCGGCAGGCCGCGCAGCACGAAATAGCAGTCGTCCGCCGACACACCCCACCCCATGCGCATGCGCGTAGCCAGCAGCTTGTGGTGCAGCGCCTCGTCGTTGGTGATGGCGGCGCCCATGAGCACGTCGCTGCCGCCGGACTGGTACTTGGTCAGCGCCTGCACAGAGATGTCGATCCCGTGCTCGAACGGCTGGTAGTACACGCCGCCACTCCAGGTATTGTCGATGGCCGTGATCGCACCTGCTGCGCGGGCCGCCTCGGCAATGGCCGTGCAGTCGGGCACTTCCATCGTCACCGAACCCGGCGCTTCGAGCCACACCAGCTTTGTGTTGTGGCGGATCAGGTCGGCAATACCAGCGCCGATCATCGGGTCGTAGTAGCGGACGGTGATGCCGAACTGTCGCGCCATCCATTCGCCGTGATCGCGGTTCGGGCCGTAGGCGTTGTCGGGCACCAGCACGTCATCGCCGGACTTGATGAGCGTGAAGTACACCAGCGAAATCGCCGCCAGCCCCGAGGGCAGCAGCAGCGTATGCGAGCCGCCTTCGATCTGCGCCAGCGCCTGGCACAGCGTGTCGGACGTCGGCGTGGCATGCAGGCCGTAGCGCCAGTGCACCACGCTGCCGCTGCCAAAGGCGCGCATGTCGGCGAGGTTCTTGAAGACCACCGTGGATGCGCGATGCGTGGCATGCGAGAACGCCGCAAAGCCGGCCGGAACGTGCAGATCCGGATGCACAGCCTGGGTGGCAGGGAACATGGGCGGGAGCTTGGTGTCGTCGGTCACGGGCGATTCCTGGAATTCCTGGTGCGTGGCGAATGAGCGGCGGCTGGCCGCTGATTTTGCCGCTGACCCGGCAGCTTACCAGTGCGCGCCAGACCGCGCGGGGTTAACCGGCGGCAGCACGGGCGCAGGGGCAATCTTCCCGGGGCTTGCGGGCACCAGGGGTGTCGCGGCTACGGCGGCATTGCTGTTGGCGGCGGCATCGTACGGCGGAATCACCACCACCGCGACGGGCCGCAGCACAAAGGGCAGCGTATGGCCATCGTGGGCCACGTCCGTCCATGTGCCGCGCACGATGCCGTGGCCGTCGATGGCGCCTTCCCACGTGCCGGTGACGTGCGTGCCGTCATCCGACTCCTCCATCAGGAAGCCGCCGTTTTCATACTCACCGGTCACGAGACGCACGCCCGCTGCTTTGCCGGCGACGTATTCGCCGTGGACGCTGTCGATTTCACCGGTCTTGCGGCCAAGGCGCATGTGGATCGGCATGTCGCCGATGACGCCGGTGTAGACAGGGTATTTCGCGTAGTCGGGCTGCGGTTGCAGCACGTGGGCCGGCTCGGTTTGGGCAGAGAAGCCATTGCCGGCCTTGGCGGCTTGCGCGGCGCGCCGTTTGTCGCCGTCCGCGATGGCACGGTTCAGCCCGAGGTCGGCCGGCTGCACATTCATGCTGCCGGTCGAAACGTCATAGCCGTTGTTGGCGGCCGGCGTCTGGGCAGACACCGGCACCGCGCCTGCGGCCAACACCAGCGCGAGCAGCGCGCCGGTCGGCCACATCAGGCGTTCAATCGAAATTCTGCGCTCAGATGCGTTCAAACACCGCCGCAATGCCTTGTCCTCCACCAATACACATGGTCACCAGCGCGTAGCGACCACCAATGCGCTGCAGCTCGTGCAGCGCCTTCACCGTAATCAAAGCCCCCGTTGCGCCAATCGGGTGGCCGAGCGAAATGCCCGAGCCGTTCGGGTTGACCTTGGCCGGGTCCAGGCCCAGTTCCTTCGTCACCGCGCAGGCTTGGGCGGCGAAAGCCTCGTTGGCTTCGATCACGTCGAGATCTTTGACCGTCAGGCCCGCACGTTCCAGCGCCTTGCGCGTGGCCGGCACCGGACCAATGCCCATGATCTTCGGCTCCACACCAGCGTGGCCATACGAAACCAGACGCGCCAGCGGCTTGAGACCGCGCTTCTCCGCTTCCGAGCGCTCCATCAGCACCAGCGCCGCGCCGGCATCGTTCAGGCCCGAGGCATTGCCTGCGGTGACGGTGCCGTTTTCCTTCGCGAAGACCGGCTTGAGCTTGGTCATGTCGTCGATGGTCGCGTCGTGGCGGACGTGCTCATCGGTATCGAACTGGATGTCGCCCTTGCGCGACTTGATCGTCACCGGAACGATCTGGTCTTTGAAGTAGCCGGCCTGGATGGCACGCGACGCACGCTGGTGCGATTCCAGCGCGGTCTGGTCCTGCTGCTCGCGGCTGATGCCGAATTCGCGGGCGACGTTTTCTGCCGTCACGCCCATGTGGATCGTGTGGAACGGGTCGTGCAGCGCGCCGAGCATCATGTCGACCATCTTGGCGTCGCCCATGCGCGAACCCCAGCGGGCAGCGGGTGCCAGGTACGGGGCGCGGCTCATGCTTTCGGCACCGCCGGCAATGGCAACATCGGCGTCGCCCAGCAGGATGGTCTGCGCGGCGCTCACCACGGCCTGCAGGCCCGAGCCGCACAGGCGGTTAACGTTGAATGCGGGCGTCTCGGCTGACACACCGCCGTTCACAGCCGCCACGCGCGAGAGATACATGTCGCGCGGCTCGGTGTTGATGACGTGGCCGAACACCACATGGCCAACCTCCTCGCCCTTCACGCCGGCGCGGGCCAGCGCCTCGCGCACGACCAGCGCGCCCAGCTCGCACGGCGCCACGTCTTTCAGGCTACCGCCAAATTCGCCGATTGCGGTACGAACGCCGCTGACCACCACCACTTCACGTGCCATTGCTGTCTCCTGTGCCATCGCGATTGAAATTGGATGGCGGCCAGTATAAACGCACGACCGTTCGCAAATTTTAGGTGCGATTACCTAAAGAGGAACCCCAGGAACCCCGAACCTTAAACCTCGCCCCAAAGGTCATGACCGTCCGCGCCGGTGATCTTGACCGACACGAAATCGCCCGCCTTGTAGCGCTTGTACGGCTTCGACGGCGGCGCGATGTAGACCAGTCCATCAATTTCCGGCGCATCTGCCGACGAGCGGCCGATACCGCCATCCTGGTTCACTTCGTCGACCAGCACACGCAGCGTCTTGCCGACCTTGCGCTGCAGGCGGCGCGCCGACACGCGCTCGGCCACTTCCATGAAGCGCGCACGGCGCTCTTCGCGCACCTCGTCGGGCAGCGCGCCCGGCAGATCGTTGGCCGTCGCGCCTTCGACCGGCGAATACGCGAAGCAGCCCACGCGATCCAGCTCAGCCTCGGCGATGAAGTCGAGCAGCGTCTGGAATTCTTCTTCCGTCTCGCCCGGGAAACCGGCGATGAACGTGCTGCGGATGGTCAGTTCCGGGCACACCTCACGCCAGGCGCGGATGCGGTCGAGCGTTTTTTCGGCATTGGCCGGGCGCTTCATCCGCTTGAGCACATCCGGGTGGGCGTGCTGGAGGGGCACGTCGAGATACGGCAGCACCTTGCCTTCGGCCATCAGCGGCATCACTTCGTCCACGCTCGGGTACGGATAGACGTAATGCAAGCGCACCCATGCGCCATATTGCGATGCCAGTTCGCCCAGCGCTGCCACCAGTTCGGTCATGCGCGTCTTGAGCGGGCGGCCATTCCAGAAGCCCGTGCGGAACTTGACGTCGACGCCGTAGGCGCTGGTGTCCTGCGAGATGACGAGCAGTTCCTTCACGCCGGCCTTCAGCAGGTTTTCCGCCTCCAGCATCACTTCTGCCACCGGGCGCGACACCAGATCACCACGCATGGACGGGATGATGCAGAAGCTGCAGCGGTGGTTGCAGCCTTCGGAAATCTTCAGATACGCGTAGTGCTTGGGCGTGAGCTTGATGCCCTGCGGCGGCACCAGGTCGATAAACGGATCGTGCGGCTTGGGCAGGTGCGTATGCACCGCTTCCATCACCTCGCCCAACGCATGAGGGCCGGTCACGGCCAGCACTTTCGGGTGCACGCTGGTGATGATGTCCTGGCCGGCGGCGTCCTTCTTGGCGCCCAGGCAACCGGTGACGATCACCTTGCCGTTCTCGGCCAGCGCTTCGCCAATCGCGTCCAGGCTTTCCTGCACCGCCTCGTCGATGAAGCCGCAGGTATTCACGACCACCAGGTCCGCTCCGCCGTAGGTGCCGGAGATCTCGTACCCCTCCGCGCGCAGTTGGGTGATGATCTGCTCGGAATCGACGAGTGCCTTGGGGCAACCGAGCGAAACGAAGCCCACCTTCGGGCTCTGGGTACTGACGTCGGACATGGGAACAACCTGATGTGGGGAGAGGAGTTGCGCTGCGCACACCGGGTGTGCCGCGCGGTTGCGTATTTTAACCGTTCGCCGTGCTTGGGCGACCAAGCTGGAGCTGCATCTGTTCAATCACGCGCTCGATATCTGACGCGTTTTGCAGACGGCGGATCGCATCGTGCAACTCCGCGGCCTGCGGCCACGTCCGCTTCAGATAGCTGAGCCACAGTTTGACGCGGCCATGCTCGTGCTTGGCTTGAATGCGGGCATGCAGCTTCTTCAGATAATCGGCGAGATAACCCAGCACGATCGGCCATTCGGCGGCGGACGGCGCTTGGTCCATCTGCCCGCGAATGCGCTGGGCCAGGAACGGGTCGGACACCGCACCGCGCCCAATCATCACGTCATCGCAACCGCTGACGGCACGGCAGCGCTCCCAGTCGGCAACGGTCCAGACTTCGCCGTTGGCGGTCACGGGAATGCTCACGGCATCGGCAATACGCGCGATCCAATCCCAATGCGCAGGCGGGCGATAGCCGTGATCGCGCGTGCGGGCGTGGACGACCAGCGATTCGGCACCGCCTTCGGCCAGCGCCCTCGCACAGTCAATTGCCCGCGAGGTATCCGACACCCCCAGCCGCATCTTCGCCGTCACCGAAATGTGGGCTGGCACCGCCGCTCGTACCGCGCGCACGATGTCGTGCAGCACTTCCGGCGTCGCAAGCAGCATCGCGCCACCGCCATGCCGATTCACGACCTTGGCCGGGCAGCCGAAGTTCAGATCAACCCCGTGCGGCGACAGGGTCGCGGCATAGGCGGCATTGCGGGCCAGCCATTCCGGATCGCTGCCGAGGAATTGGATGACCATCGGCGTGCCGCTGGCGGTATAGCCGCCGTTGGCGATTTCCGGCGTTTCACGCTCGTAGGTACGAAAGGGAAGCAGCGAGCCCGTCACCCGGACGAATTCCGAGACGCAGCCGTCATAGCCGCCGGCCTGTGTCAGCACGTCGCGCATCACGTAATCCGCGACCCCCTCCATCGGGGCAAGCAACAGCCGGCTCATGCGGCGCACGCAACGGCGGAGGATAACCGGCGTGCAAGCCGGGCGTGGACATCAAACATGGGAAACCGGGGCGGGAGGCATGATCGTCGATGAGACGCATGCCTCACCTGAAGGGCACGTATTTTACCTTGCCGCACTATCTCGCGCCCCAAACAAAAAAGGCGAACCGCCATGCGATTCGCCTTGCCTTGTCAGCCGCAAGAACTTACTTCTTTTCAGGCGGCTGGTTGAACGGAAACGTCCCGAACATGTTCTTGGCTTGACTCTGCATCTGCTCCTGCATCTGCACGAACAGGTTTTTGCTCTGCTCGATGTAGTTGCTCATCATGCCTTGCATCATCGGCCCCTGCATGTTCATGAACTGCGACCACATGTCGGGGTTGAAGCTGTTGCCGCTGTACAGATCCTTCGAGTTCTCGGCGAGCTTGCTTTGGATGTCGACAAACGCCTGGATGTTCTTTTCCAGATACGTGCCCATCATCCCCTGCATGGCGTTGCCGTAGAAGCGGATGATCTGCGCAAGCATCGAGCCGGAGAACATCGGCACGCCGCCGGTTTCCTCTTCCAGGATGATCTGCAGCAGGATGCTGCGGGTCAGGTCTTCACCGGACTTCGCGTCGACCACGCGAAACTCCTCGGTTTCCATCACGAGCTGCTTGACGTCTGCCAGCGTGATGTACGTGCTGGTCTGCGTATCGTAGAGCCGGCGGTTTGGATATTTCTTGATCAGCCGTTCAGTGCCCTTCTTGCTGGTGGCCATCGTGCCTTTCCGTGTTGGCGATGCTGCTGCGGTGCAGCCGATGCAGTGCGAGATGACTGCACCGGGCGGTGCAGCAAAACGCGGTTGCGCGACTGTGTCGATTCGCATTGTGCGAATGCTTCAATGCAAACTCAGCGCAGATGCATCCGGTTATGATCGGACGCCCCGTGTCTCCCTGCGGAGCGCCTCCGTGGTTGGATTCTATGCGGATCGCCCTGCAAAGAAAAGGCGACGTTCCCCGGTAAAAACCCGCAGCATTTTGATACGACCGCCCCACCTGAACCGCGGTGGTACAAACGCAAAAACGACTGCTGCGATGCAATTGAGCACCGCAGCACTGCAGACAAACCAAGGGGAAAATTGCTGCGCCGATGCTGCAGCAACGCCGCAGCATCGGCGTTGAGCGGTCAGCCCATGTGCAAGCCGCCGTTGAGGGAGAAGTCCGCGCCCGTGGAGAAGCCGGATTCTTCGGATGCCAGCCACGCGCAGATCGAAGCGATCTCGTTCGGCTCACCCAGGCGCTTGACCGGGATCGTGGCGACGATCTTGTCGAGCACATCCTGACGAATCGCTTTCACCATATCCGTAGCGATATAGCCCGGCGACACGGTGTTGACCGTCACGCCCTTCGTAGCCACTTCCTGCGCCAGCGCCATCGTGAAGCCGTGCAGGCCGGCCTTGGCCGTCGAGTAGTTCGTCTGGCCGAACTGGCCCTTCTGACCATTCACCGACGAGATATTGATGATGCGGCCCCAGCCACGATCCACCATGCCGTCGATGACCTGCTTGGTCACATTGAACAGCGACGTCAGGTTGGTATCGATCACGGCATCCCAATCGGCGCGGGTCATTTTGCGGAACACCACGTCACGCGTAATGCCGGCATTGTTGATGAGCACGTCCACCTCGCCCACCTCAGCCTTGACTTTGTCAAACGCGGCCTTGGTCGATTCCCAGTCGCCGACGTTGCCTTCGGACGGAACAAAGTCGAAACCCAGTGCCTTCTGCTGTTCCAGCCACTTCACCTTGCGCGGCGAGTTCGGGCCGCAACCAGCAACCACGGTAAAACCGTCGCGCGCCAAGCGCTGGCAAATCGCCGTTCCAATACCGCCCATGCCGCCGGTGACGTATGCGATGCGTTTGGTCATGTCCACTCCTGGTCCTTGTTGTTAGAGCCGCCCGGCCGTTTGCTGGGCGGAAATGCTCGGTGTGTCTCGGATCGGCGCATGCGACTTTTGTTCCACATGGCGCCGTCCAATCCGCAAAAAATTTACGGGCGCTCAACCGCCAGCGCCACGCCCATGCCGCCGCCAATACACAGCGAGGCCAGGCCCTTCTTCGCGTCGCGCTTCTGCATTTCGTGCAGCAGCGTCACCAGGATGCGGCAGCCCGAAGCGCCGATCGGGTGGCCGATGGCAATCGCACCACCATTGACGTTGACCTTGGACGTATCCCAGCCCATTTGCTGATGCACGGCAAGCGCCTGCGCAGCGAATGCCTCGTTGATTTCCATCAGGTCCAGATCGTCCACCGACCAGCCCGCGCGCGACAGACACCGCTTGGATGCCGGCACCGGGCCCATCCCCATGACCTTCGGGTCCAGGCCAGCGCTGGCGTACGCGCGGATCGTCGCCAGCGGCGTCAGGCCGAGCTCCTTGGCCTTGGCGGCGGACATCACCACCACGGCCGCGGCACCGTCGTTCAAGCCCGACGCATTGGCCGCCGTCACCGTGCCAGCCTTGTCGAATGCGGGCTTCAGGCCGGCCATCGAATCCAGCGTTGCGCCGTGGCGGACGAACTCGTCCTGCGTAAAGGCGATCGGATCGCCCTTGCGCTGCGGAATCAGGATCGGAACGATTTCGTCGTTGAAGCGACCAGCCTTTTGCGCGGCTTCTGCCTTGTTCTGCGAAGCGACGGCAAACTCGTCCTGCGCCTCGCGCGTGATGCCGTACTCCTTGGCAACGTTCTCCGCCGTGATACCCATGTGGTACTGGTTGTAGACGTCCCACAGGCCGTCCACAATCATCGAATCGATGAGTTTGGCGTCGCCCATGCGGAAGCCGTCTCGCGAGCCCGGCAGCACGTGCGGCGCAGCAGACATGTTCTCCTGTCCGCCGGCCACGACGATATCGGCATCACCAGCAATGATGGCGTTCGCCGCCAGCATGACGGCCTTCAGGCCCGACCCGCACACCTTGTTGATGGTCATGCCGGGAATCATGTTGGGCAGCCCGGCCTTGATGACAGACTGGCGTGCCGGGTTTTGGCCCGAGCCGGCCGTCAGCACCTGGCCCATGATGACTTCGCTCACCTGCTCCGGCGACACCTTTGCGCGTGCCAGAGCCTCGCGGATAACGGCCGCGCCAAGATCAGGCGCAGCAATCTTCGCCAGCGAGCCACCAAACTTGCCCACGGCGGTACGTACCGCCGATACGATCACAACATCGGTCATTTTGCTTACCTTCCACATTCAAGAGGGAGTCGTGGGAACCGTCAGCGGCCGTAGCCGCCACGGCAACGGGGGTTGATGCGCGCGATCTTACGCTTTCTGTTTGACGTAGCGGCCGGGTGCGGGCTCGATCTCGGGGTAGTCCGCATTGCCGTAACGCTTGGGCGCCGCCTTCTGCGCGCCAGCGTGTGAGGCGAGCCAGCTTGACCAATCCGGCCACCAGCTGCCTGGGTGCTCCTTGGCGCCCTCAAACCATGCTTCCGCGGTTTCCGGCAGTTTGGCGTTAATCCAGTGCGAGCGCTTGTTCGCGGCAGGCGGGTTGATGACGCCCGCAATGTGGCCCGACGCGCCCAGCACGAAGCGCCGCTCGCCCTTGAGCAGCGGCACGGACGCATACGCCGACTGCCACGGGACGATGTGGTCTTCGCGGGAACCGTAGATATAGACGGGGGCCTTGATCTTACCGAGGTCGACGGGCGTGCCGTTCACGCTCAGCTTGCCCGGCGTCTTCAGATCATTCTGCAGATACGTGTGGCGCAAATACCAGCAGTACCAAGGGCCCGGCAGGTTGGTCGAATCACCGTTCCAGTACAACAGGTCAAACGGTGCGGGCGTCTTGCCCTTCAGGTAATTTTCGACGACGTAGTTCCAGACCAGATCATTCGGGCGCAGGAACGAAAACGTGTTCGCCAGTTCCACGCCGCGCAGCAGGCCAGGGCCGGTCGGCGCATTGGCGCCGATGGTCTTCTCCCGCATTTCCACCTGGGCCTGGTCGACGAAGACATCAAGGATGCCGGTGTCGGTAAAGTCCAGCAGTGTCGTCAGCAACGTCAGGCTGGCGGCGGGATGCTCGCCGCGCGCAGCCAGCACAGCCAATGCGGTGGACAGGATCGTGCCACCCACGCAGAAGCCCAGCGCATTGATCTGATCCTGGCCGGAAATCTCGCGCGCTACGCGGAGCGCCTCAATGGCACCGCCTTCGATATAGTCGTCCCACGTGCGGGACGCCATGCTTGCATCCGGGTTACGCCACGAGACCAGGAACACCGTATTGCCCTGCTCCACCGCATAACGCACCAGCGAATTGGCCGGCTGCAAGTCGAGGATGTAGTACTTGTTGATGCATGGCGGCACCAGCAGCAGCGGCCGCGCATACACCTTGGCCGTCAGTGGCTTGTACTGGATGAGCTGGAAATAGTCGTTTTCGAAAACGACTGCACCCTCGCTGTTGGCCACGTTGCGGCCGATCTCGAAGGCGGTCTCGTCTGTCTGCGAGATCTTGCCGCGCTCCATGTCCTGCAGCATGTTGAGAATGCCTGTACGCAGGGATTCTCCGCGCGATTCAATCAGGTGCTTCTGCGCTTCCGGATTGGTCGCCAGGAAGTTGGACGGCGACATGGCAGCCGTCCACTGCGAGACCGCAAAGCGCACGCGCTCGCGCGTCTTGGCGTCGGCTTGCACGGCATCGGCCATTTCCATCAGCGTGCGCGCATTGAGCACGTAAAAGGCAGCCGCATAGCCGTATAGCGGGCTTTTGCGCCAGGCATCGTTCGAAAAGCGGCGATCGGACGGCGCTACCGCCTCGGCGCTTTCGCCAGTGCTCATATGGCGCCAGATCTGCAGCCATTCTTCGAGATATTTCTGCTGGATTTCTGCCAATCGCTCGGGCGGAATCAGTGCGAAGGGCACGGCGCCCTCGCCCACTTGTCCGCCGTTGAACTGGCCGAAACCCGGCGCGGCTGCACCGGGTTGGGCAAAGGCGCCCGCAAAGGCTTGCCATTGCTTGAACTGCTCCGCCCACTGCGCTGGGTCCGACAAGCCCTGCCAGGGGGCTTGAGTGTGGGCGCTAGATGCTTTGGAAGATGTCGATTGACGCGATGCCATAGTGCCCTCGATGCGTACGATAGACGCCACTCCGTTCGGGAAGCGGCGCAAATCGCAGTGTTGCGGGGCATTGTTGCCTTGCCGTTTCAAGACTGTCAATCAGAGGAACCTGATGATTGGCCGAAAACCTTGATCCAGCGCGGGTTTTGCCGCATCCCCCCGAGCACAGGCATCGGCCAAATGGCTAAGCGTGGCGGCGGGCTATGCACCTAGCGGCACCGTTTCATGCGAGACTGCCCCATTGCGCCAACGTCGGGCCTGTTCCCCATGTATATCGTCGCAATCGCCTGGCTGTATGTCGTGCTGATGATGTCGTTGACTGAGCAATCGTGGGTCGCCGGCATCAGTACATTTGTTCTGTATGGCGCGGCGCCATTGGCGCTTTTCCTGTGGATCGTCGGCTATCCCGCACGCAAACGGCGGCGCCGAGCGCAGGAGCAAGCTGAGCAAAAGGCGAACGCCGCCACCTCAGGCGACAGCGCCGTTTAAGCCATCACTCAGCCCGCCAGATCAGCGTGGCCATGCGACCGGTTGTGCGATCACGGCGGTAGGAATAGAAGCGCTCAGCGTCAATCATCGTGCACAGACCACCGCCATATACGTCCGTGCAACCTACGCGTGCCAGCCGCAGTCGGGCGAGCGCGTAGAGGTCGGCAAAAAACTTTCCCTCGCCCTCACCTTGCACAAACGCAGCCTCGGTGGCTGACAACTCGGTTGGCTGGGCCGCGTCGATAAAGGCTTGCCGCACCTCCGCGCCCACTTCAAAGCAAGAGGGACCGATGGCCGGCCCGAGCCATGCAAGCCATGTCGGATCAGCTTCCTGGCCACTGGCGCGTAGCCGTTGCATCATCGCGTCGATCGTGCGCTCGATCACGCCGCCGCACAGGCCACGCCATCCGGCATGTGCCGCACCGACGGTCACGCCGCGTGCATCGCTCAGCAACACCGGCAGGCAATCGGCGGTCATGACCACGCAGACGCGGTCTCGCCAAGACGCGACAGCCGCGTCGGCAACCACGGGTGTCGGCGTATTGACGAGCTGATCAAGGTCAGCCACGCCGGTGCCGTGCACCTGCTCCATCCAAACAGGCTCGGCGGGTAGCGCCGCGCGCAGAATGCGGCGATTCTGCTCAACGGCCTCGGGTGTATCGCCCACGTGCGTGCCGAGGTTCAGCCCGCCCGGCAAGCCGCCAGCCAAACCGTAGGGGCCGGCACTGACGCCCCCCAGGCGCGTCGTCGCCAGCGCCTTCACGCGCGGATGGGCCGGCCAGTCGGGAACGATCCAATCAGGTGAAATCGACATCGGGGTCCAGGTCCAGGGCTTCCATCAGTTCGGCAAAATCGTCCGGCACAGGGGCTTCCCAATGCACCGACTTGCCCGACGCAGGATGCACCAGGCCCAGGCGCACTGCATGCAATGCCTGCCGCGCAAACGGCACCGGCAGCTGTGCCTTGATCGTCTGCGGCTGGCCACGACGGAAGTTGCGCGTGTACACCGGATCGCCCAACAGCGGATGGCCTTCCGATTCAAAGTGCACGCGGATCTGGTGCGTGCGCCCCGTCTCCAGCTGGCAGCGCACGAGGGACACCTGCGCCCGCCCCACGTCCACCACATCCAGCGTCTTGAAATGCGTACGCGCCGGTTTGCCGCTGGCCGTTTCGATGATGGCCATGCGCGTGCGGTCGCGCGGGTCACGGCCGATCGGGGCGTCGATGGTGGCCTCTTCCGGCGTCTCACCCCACACCAGCGCCAGGTAAGTCCGCTTGACGGTGCGCGCCTGCAACTGGCGCACAAGGTCGGTTTGCGCGGGCAGCGTTTTGGCGACGACCATCAGGCCCGACGTGTCCTTGTCGAGCCGATGAACGATGCCAGCGCGCGGCAATTCCACAGCCGCCGGATAGCGATGCAACAGCCCGTTGAGCACGGTGCCGCTCCAGTTGCCGGCAGCCGGATGCACGACCAGCCCGGCAGGCTTGTTGATGACGAGCAACGTATCGTCTTCGTACACCACGTCGAGCTCGATCGGCTCCGCCACGAAGGCGTTCTCGTCAGCCGCGCGCTGCGGCACGACCTCGATGCGGGCGCCGCCGGACACTGCGGCACGCGGGCGCACCGCGGCGCCATCGACGCGGACAGCGCCAGCGTCGATCCATTGCTGCAGGCGGCTGCGCGAGTAATCGGGCAGCAGCTTGGCCAGCGCCTTGTCCAGGCGTTCGCCATGCATGGCCTCGGGAATCTCCACGATGATCGGCTCGGCCGCCTGAACCACGCCAGCGACGGGCAAGTCCAGTGCTTCGTCGTCGAGGGCCTCATCGGTGTCCTGCGCGGTTTCCTGCCCAGTGAGGGAAACGTCAGCCGCTGCGTCGTCCGACACAGGGCTTGGGCTATAATCCTTGGTGCGATTTTTCATTCAAAAAAGGTGCCCATGTCGGTCACGAGCGTAAAGCAGGCGCGTATTGATGGTCGTTTCGGCGGTCGAATCCGCGCGCAAATCGGAGCAGTGTTGGTGGCAGGTGCATGCCTTGCCATCTCGGCCTGCGGCATCCTGCCGGAACAGCAAGACGAAACGGCGGGCTGGTCGGCCAACAAATTATATTCGGAAGCGAAGGACTCCCTGAACGGCGGCGACTACGCCAAGGCCGTGAAGTACTACGAAAAGCTCGAAAGCCGCTATCCGTTTGGCCCGTTCGCTCAGCAAGCGCAGATCGAAACCGCCTACGCCAACTACAAGGATGGCGAAACCGCTGCTGCACTGGCTGCGGTCGACCGCTTCATTCAGCTGCACCCGAATCACCCCAGCGTGGATTACGCCTACTACCTCAAGGGCCTGATCAACTTCAACGACAACCTGGGCTGGCTCGGCCGCTTCTCGAACCAGGATCTGAGCGAGCGCGATCCGAAGGCTGCGCGTGCTGCCTACGATGCGTTCAAGACGCTGGTCACGCGTTTCCCGAACAGCAAGTACACGCCAGACGCCACCCAGCGCATGCAGTACATCGTGAACGCGATGGCCGAGCATGAAGTGGGCGCGGCGCGCTACTACTACCGCCGCGGCGCCTATCTGGCCGCTGTCAACCGCGCGCAGGACGCCATCAAGGATTACGACCGCGCACCGGCTGTGGAAGAAGCGCTGTACATCATGATGAAGTCGTACGAGGCGCTGGGCATGAAGGACATGCGCGACGACACCGAACGCATCATCAAGCAGAACTACCCCAACAGCGATTTCCTCGCTTACGGCCAGCGCAAGAAGAGCAAGCCCTGGTACCAATGGTGGTAAGGGGCGCCTGAACAGCGCAAACAAAAAGCCCGGTCAATTGGCCGGGCTTTTTGTTGTTCGATCACTCGGATGAAGGATCCTTGGGCGGCGCTTCAGGGCGCAGCGAGCGCAGAAAATCCGCTGCCGTATCAGCCTCGCGCGTGCGCTTGAACGGCGGCAGGCTCTGCCAGATCTGGCGGCCGTAGTTTTTTTCCACCAGACGCGGATCGCAGATCATCAGCACGCCGCGATCCGTCTCCGAACGAATCAATCGCCCTGCCCCCTGCTTGAGCGTGATCACCGCGTGCGGCAGCTGATGCACGGCAAACGGGCTTAGCCCCTTCTTTTCGAGCGCTTCCATGCGGGCACTCAGCACCGGATCATCGGGCGGGGCAAACGGCAGCTTGTCGATGACGACGAGCGACAACGCCTCGCCGCGCACGTCCACGCCTTCCCAGAAACTCTGGCTGCCGATCAGCACGGCATTGCCCAGCGTGCGGAAGCGGTCGAGCAGTTCGGTGCGGCTCGCCTGGCCCTGCACAAGCAGCGGGAAATCCCAGCCGCGCTGCGCAAACTCGTCGGCCAGCCGTTCGGCCGCGCGGTTGACGGCACGCAGCGTCGTACACAGCAAAAACGTCTTGCCGCCCGCCGCTTCGATCAACGGCAAGGTGGCGTCGAGCACTGCATCGGTAAATCGCGGATCGCTGGGCTGCGGCAGATCGCGCGGCACGTACAGCAAGCCTTGTGATGCGTAGTCGAATGGGCTGTCGAGCGTCATCGAGCGATTGCGATCGAGCCCAAGCTGCGCCGCGTAATGCGTGAAGTTGCCGCGCACCGACAACGTGGCCGAGGTAAAGATCCACGCCCGCGGCTGCCCAGCACGCTGGCGCGAGAAAATCGGTGCAATCGACAGCGGCGTCAGGTGCAACTGAACCGAATTGGCAAACACCTCGACCCAGCGGACGCGTTCATCGACAGGTGCTGCGCTTTCACCCCCACCTCCTTCGTCGCCGTCTTTCTTGGGCGCTTGGGGCGGCTTGGGATCGACCCACGCTTCAAGCTTTTCACACAGCGCGATGGCGCGGCGGTGGCATTGCTCGATGGTCTCGGCGCGTTCGGCCTGGGACTCTAGCGCGCCCGTGAAATCCGAAAGCGCTTGTTCCAGCTTTGGCAGCACCTCGTAGAACGGCTTGGCGATCGCAGCATCGTTGTCGATCTGCTTGATCGACAGCCGTGAGCCATCCTGGCGGAAGACGAGGCGCAGATCGCGCGCGGCACGTTCGAGTGGCGCGGCAATCGCCACCCAGTCCACGGCATCGCGCGCGTGCGAAAGACCCTCGGCCACGCTGTCGCGCGCGAGTTCGAGAATTTGGTTCGTGGAGATGGTCTCGCCGAAGAACAGCGTGGCTGTCTCGGGTAGCTGGTGTGCTTCGTCGAAGATGATCGTGTTGGCCGCAGGCAGCAATTCGGCCATGCCGGTGTCCTTCAACATCACATCAGCGAAGAACAGGTGGTGGTTGACGACCACCACATCGGCCTGTTGCGCCTCCTTGCGGGCGCGCATGACGAAGCAGTCCTTGTAGTACGCGCAGTCCGAACCGAGGCAGTTATCGCGCGTGGAGGTCACGAGGTTCCACACCGGCGCGTTCTCGGGCACGGTCGACATTTCCGCCTTGTCGCCCGTTTTCGTGGTTTTCAGGAAGAGATTGATCTGCCGCAGCCAGGCTGCGTCCTGCCGCGACGATAGCCGCCCATTCTGGGATGTGCGCTCCAGGTGGTAATGGCAAACGTAGTTGGCCCGTCCCTTGAGCAGCGCCACCGACACCGGCGCATTCAGCGCCTTGCGCACCGTTGGGATGTCGCGCAGGAAGAGCTGATCCTGCAGATTCTTCGTCCCCGTGGAGAGAATCACCTTGCCGCCCCACAGCATCGCCGGGACGAGGTACGCATAGGTCTTGCCAGTGCCGGTGCCTGCCTCGACGATGACCGAATCGGCGGCCTCGATGGCGTTGGCAACAGCCTGCGCCATCGTCAGCTGCGCGCTGCGGGGTCGGTAGCCCTCGATCCCCTTGGCCAGCGTGCCTTCATCGGCGAACAGCGTCGCCAACTCGGCATGGTGGGCATCGGCAGGTACGGGGGTGGCGGGAGCGTCGCTGGCGTCGGCGGATTCAAGTCCAGGCGACGGCTCGGCGAGCGGGGAAAGCGAAGTCAACGCGGAGTCTCTGGGGATCAAATGACGGAGGCCGCACGTGATTGCGGCCTCTCGGGAAAATCGAACCAGCTTTGAGCAAGCACTAGGCCGGTACGTCCGGCTCAAGCTGCAACTGTAGCAGGGTGATGGTGTCCTTGAGTTTGAGCCGGCGCTTCTTGAGGCGGCGCAGTTGCAATTCGTCGTGATCGGCTTCTGCTGCCAGCCGGTCGATCAGGAAATCAAGATCGCGGTGCTCGATCTGCAATTCAATGATGCGACGCGAGACCGTATTCAGATCGCTGTCCATCTCGCTTTCCTCCGGAAACCCGATCTTGGCTGGAGTTTAGAACCCCAGCGGACTGGTGTTGTTCTGGTTTTGCTGGTTGCGGCGCTTGGCGTCTTCGCGGCGCTGCTCCAGCTCTTTCTGGCGCTGTGCGGCGCCCTGCTGCTTTTCCTCGTACTGCTTGACGTTGTCGGCGCGCTTGGCGGCGTTGGCTGCACCCTGCTCCTGCGCGGCCTTGAGCTTGGCGTTGTAGTCCGCCTGTTTCTGGCCATACGCCTGTGCGCTGGCGGCACGCTGTGGGGCGCCCGCCTGGCGCTGCGCTTCGTTCAGGCGCTGCTGCTCCTGCTTGCTCTGGAAATCGGCGCGGTTCTTCTGCTCGGCGGCCTCGCGTTGCGGGCGTTCGGCGTTGTATTGGGCATCGCGGATGGCGCGTTCCTGATCGCGGCGGGCGGCACGGTCGGCGCGCTCGGCCTCATCCAGCGCGAGTTCACGTTCGCGGATGGTGTGGAGTTCCGTGCGGCGTGCTTCCTTGGCTTTGTCGATGCAGCGCGCGACGAGGAATTTGTCATAGCAAGCGCGCTCGGCCTCGGCGTACCGGTATTCGGCCCACGCTTTGGCACTGCTGATGCGGTCGTGTTCGGCACCAAAATCTGGCGGCGCGCTGGACACCGGAGCAACTGGCGCGGCAACCGGCTGGGACTGGCTCCATGCGGGCGCGGCATTCAGCGCTGCCAGCAGTGCAGCGACAGGCAGCATCAAGCGGGAAACATGGCGCGCACCAGCGCGACAGCGAGCGGAAAACGTGAGCGTAGGCATAACGCGCATTTTATCACCGCGCCTGTGCGCGCTTGTGCCCCCAACACCGCGCGACCACGGATTTCCGCTCAGGAACGCGGTTGGCGTTGTGGCAAAATGCGCGGCTTTCCATCGCACTCTCTGGAAGCAATGACTGATTCCGTGTTGCAGAAGATCGTCTCCCGCATCGCCGTTGAACTGGCGGTGAAGCCGCATCAGGTTGCGGCCGCCGTGCAACTGCTGGACGAAGGCGCCACCGTGCCCTTCATTGCGCGGTACCGCAAGGAAGTGACGGACAACCTGGACGACACGCAGCTGCGCAACCTGGAAGAACGCCTGCTGTACCTGCGCGAGCTGGAAGATCGCCGCGCGGCGATCCTGGCTTCCATTGAAGAGCAAGGCAAGCTGACCGACCCGCTGCGCACCGCCATCGAAGCAGCCGAAACCAAGCAGGTGCTGGAAGATCTCTACCTGCCCTACAAGCCCAAGCGCCGCACGCGCGCCCAGATCGCCCGCGAATGCGGCTTGGAGCCGCTGGCGCAGGCACTGCTGGCAGACCCAACACTCGACCCGCAGGTTGAAGCCGCCAAGTTCGTCAACGGCAATCCGACCGCAGACGGCGGCGTGCCCGACGCAAAGGCCGCGCTGGATGGCGCGCGCGACATCCTCTCCGAACAATTCGGCGAGACGGCCGAGCTGCTGGGCAAGGTGCGCGAGCACCTGTGGAACCAGGGTTTGGTCTCGTCGACGGTGGTGGAAGGCAAGGAAACCGCCGAGGAAGAAAAATTCCGCGACTACTACGCGTATAGCGAGCCGATCCGCAACGTGCCGTCGCACCGCGCGCTGGCGCTGTTCCGTGGCCGCAATGCGGGCGTGCTGTTCGTCAAGCTTGGCCTGGGCGAAGAGCAGGACGCGCTGAGCCCGCATCCGTGCGAAACCATGATCGCGCGCCATGTCGGCATCGAGAACAAAGGCCGTGCGGCTGACAAGTGGCTGTCAGACGTGTGCCGCTGGTGCTGGCGCGTCAAGGTGCAGCCGCATATCGAGACCGAATTGCTGACGCAGCTGCGCGAATCGGCTGAAGCCGAGGCCATCAAGATTTTCGGCCGCAATCTGCACGACCTGCTGCTGGCTGCGCCGGCAGGCCCGAAGGCCGTCATGGGCGTCGACCCGGGCATCCGCACGGGCTGCAAAATCGCAGTGGTCGACCATACCGGCAAGCTGCTGGAAACGGCCACGATCTACCCGCACGAGCCCCGCCGCGACTGGAACGGTTCGCTCGCAACGATGGCGCGTCTGGCCAAGCAGCACAACGTGGCGCTGGTCTCCATCGGCAACGGCACGGCCAGCCGCGAGACCGACAAGCTGGTGCAAGACCTGATGCGCAACATGCCCGAACTCAAGCTGACCAAGATCGTGGTGAGCGAGGCCGGCGCATCGGTGTACTCGGCGTCGGAGCTGGCAGCTAAGGAATTCCCGGAACTGGACGTATCGCTGCGCGGCGCGGTGTCGATCGCCCGCCGTCTGCAAGACCCGCTGGCGGAACTCGTGAAGATCGACCCGAAGTCGATCGGCGTCGGCCAGTACCAGCACGACGTGAATCAGCGTGAACTGGCCCGCGCGCTGGACGCCATCGTCGAGGACTGCGTGAACGCGGTCGGCGTGGACGTGAATACGGCGTCTGCCCCACTGCTGGCGCGCGTGTCGGGCCTGAACTCGATCCTCGCCAAGAACATCGTCGAATATCGCGATGCCAACGGCGCGTTTGCCAACCGCGATGCACTCAAGAAGGTGCCGCGCCTGGGCGACAAGACGTTCGAACAGGCCGCCGGCTTCCTGCGCATCAATGACGGCGACAACCCGCTCGATCGCTCGTCTGTCCACCCGGAAGCGTATCCGGTGGTCAAGCGCATTCTCGACAGCATCAAGAAAGGCATCGGCGAGGTGCTCGGCAACCGCGAGGCCCTGCGCGGCCTGACAGCCCGCGAGTTCACCGACGAGAAATTCGGCCTGCCGACCGTGGTCGACATCCTGTCCGAACTGGAAAAACCCGGCCGCGACCCGCGCCCCGAGTTCAAGACGGCGACGTTCCAGGACGGCGTGGAAGACATCAAGCACCTGCAGCCCGGCATGGTGCTCGAAGGCGTGGTGACCAACGTGGCGGCCTTTGGCGCGTTTATCGACATTGGCGTGCATCAGGATGGGTTGGTGCATGTGTCGGCGCTGTCGACCAAGTTCGTGCGTGATCCGCACGAGGTGGTCAAGCCCGGCCAGATTGTCAAGGTCAAGGTGATGGAGGTGGACGTCAAGCGCAACCGTATCGGCCTGACGATGCGCCTGTCGGACGAGCCCGGCCAGGCAGCCGCACGTGCCGGCGGCGGCGATCGCCCGAACGGTGGAGGCAATCGCCAGGGCGGCCAACAACGCCGTGAGGCTGCGCCGGCGGGTGGCGCGATGGCGGCCGCCTTCGCGAAGCTCAAGCGCTAACACGCGTTCTGCGCTGCGAAACCCGCCCAGTCTCGGACTCGGCGGGTTTTTTCATGCCTCGCCGAGAACGTTACAAGTCCTTACGAGCATGGAACTTTGCTAACACTCGGGCGTCGTCGGCCCGTCTTTTTGGCTCGTTAAGGAGGCACAGGCAACCACCGCCTGGCACCCACGAGGAGAACACCATGAAGACGAGCCACACCCTGATTGCCGCCCTGCTTGCTGTTGCCGGTACCGCTGCCTTCGCGCAAGCCACGCCCGCCCAACAAGTGCAGCAAGACAATCAGCAGATCCGCCAGGACAACCGTGACATCCGTCACGACAACCGCGATATCCGCCGCGACCGCGCTGATATCGGCGCCGACAAGGCCGCACTGAACGCCGACCGTGCCGCACGCAACGCCGATCAACGCCGCGAAGACCGCGACCTGGCCAATGGCAACGTCAAGGGTGCCGAATACTGGAACAAGAAGCGCGCCGAAGAGCAGCATGAAGTCAACGCCGAACGCCGTGACCTGCACCACGATCGCAAAGACCTGCGCCATGACGTGAAGGACCGCAACCACGACGTCCACGCCCGCAACGACGAAGTCCGCGAGCGCAATCACGCCGCCGCGAAGATGTAATTGGAACCCTGCCCCAACAAACAAAACGGCCCGTGCGTCTCTCTCGCACGGGCCGTTTTGCTATGCAGCGATCTGGGTTGATCAGATCTCGACCTTGGTCCCCAGCTCGACCACGCGGTTGGCGGGAATGTGGAAGAAGTCCGACGGCTTGGCGCCGTTCTGGTGCATCCACGCGAACAGACGCTCGCGCCACATCGACATGCCTGGCAGCTTGGACGGCACCACCGACTCACGCGCGATAAAGAACGACGTGTCCATCAGCTCGCAGCGCGTGCCGATCTGCGGCTGGCCGAGTTCAAGCACGCGGTACACGTCCGGCGTTTCCTTGAAGCCATATTCGGCCGTGACGATGTAGATGCCGCTGCCCAGATCCCGCACGTTGACGCGATGCTTGTCATCCACATAAGGAATATCGCGCGTGACGAAGCTGATGAAGATCACGCGCTCATGCAGCACGCGGTTGTGCTTCAGGTTATGCAGCAGCGACACCGGCACGTATTCCGTATTGCCGGTCAGGAACACCGCCGTGCCCTCCACGCGATGCGGCGGGTGTGCCAGCAGACCTGCCAGGAACGGCTCCAGCGGAATACCGTCTTCCAGGCTACGTGCACGCACCAGCTTCTTGCCCTTGTACCAGGTCATCAGCAGGAAGAACACGAAGGCGCCCAGCGTGAGCGGGAACCAGCCGCCATCGCGGATCTTCAACAGGTTGGCCGAGAAGAACGCCACGTCGACCACCAGGAAGCCCAGGCTCACCAGCGTCACCAAGGCCGGGTGCCAGCGCCATACCGAGCGCATCACCACCGCCGCCAGCACGGTCGTGATGACCATCGTGGTCGTCACTGCAATACCGTAGGCCGCCGCCAGGTTGTCGGACTTCTTGAACGCCAGCACCACGCCGATCACCAGAATCAGCAGCATCCAATTGACCACCGGCACGTAGATCTGGCCGATCTCCACTTCCGACGTGTAGCGAATGCGCATGCGCGGCACAAAGCCGAGCTGAATCGCCTGGCTCGTCAGCGAGAACGCGCCCGAGATCACCGCCTGCGAGGCGATAACGGTGGCTGCCGCTGCCAGCACCACCATGGGTAGCTGCAGCGCTTCGGGCACGGCACGGTAGAACGGGTTTTCGATGGTGCTCGGGTCAGTCAACAGCATCGCGCCCTGGCCGAAGTAGTTCAGCAACAGGCTCGGCGCCACGATAAAGAACCACGCCCAGCGGATCGGACGCGCGCCAAAGTGGCCCATGTCGGCATACAGCGCTTCGGCACCGGTCAACACCAGAAACACCGAACCCAGCACGATGAACGCCTGCAACGCATGCTCATGCAGGAACGAAATCGCATACATCGGATTGACGGCCGCCAGAATCTGCGGGGCCTTCACCAGGTTCATCAGCCCGAGAGCGGCAAGCGCGGCAAACCACACCAGCATCACCGGCCCGAACAGCTTGCCGACCACCGACGTCCCGCTGCGCTGGATCAGGAACAGCGCAGCCAGGATGACGATCGTCACCGGCAGCACGAACGGCGACAACGCCGGCGCGGCGATCTCCAAGCCCTCCATGGCGGAAAGCACAGAGATGGCCGGGGTGATAACCGCGTCCCCATAAAACATGCACGCGCCGAAGACGCCCAGCATCATCAGCAGCGACATGCGCTTGGAGCTGGTGCTGGCGGTGCGCAGCGACAACGCCATCAGTGCCAGGATGCCGCCCTCGCCGTTGTTGTCCGCGCGCATGACGAACAGCACGTACTTGAGCGACACCACAATCACCATCGCCCAGAACAGCATCGAAATGATGCCCAGCACCGCAGCGCTGGAAAACGGAATGCCGTGCTCGGGGCTGAAGCACTCCTTGAGCGCATACAGCGGGCTCGTGCCGATATCACCGAACACCACACCCACGGCACCCACGACCAGGGCGCGCAAATTCACATTGGACTGGGGAGACCCCGTTGCTGTGAGAGCTTGACTCATAAACTGGAAGTCAGCCGAATTGCCGGCTGTTCAAAAAATAGTGCAATGCACAATGAAGGCGGATTGTACTCGCGGCCTTTTTTACGCCAACCCCCTCCCACGAACATTCGTTGCCGTGTCGCATCACAGCAAATTTCGCTTGCGACCGCCGCGCAGGAGGAGCAAAGAGCACGTCCGAAACGAAGCCTCAGCCAAAAGTAGGACTCTCCCCGACAGAACTTTGTAGGAGAATGCCGGACAAACCAGGATTGCAAACTTCTGTCGCACACCATCTGGATGACGGCGCGGCAATCCCTGAACAAGGACGCTGTGTTGTCCGATTCTTCTTTTCGCTCGTGGGCTCGGGCTCAAACGTCGCTGGCCGCGCTGATTGTGCTGCTGGTCGTGGCGGGCGTTTTGGTTGCTATCCCCAGGGTGATTCTGCCCTGGGCGCAAGCCGCGTTCGCACAGCGGCTCGACCCCGCCATCTGGGCGGACTACGCTGGCCCCTTCGACTTGGCCGCCACGGTGGTGGCCGCGGCCGCCGTCGTCATCTATCTGATCCGGCGCTAGGGCAAGCGCAGCTCAGCGCGCCAATGCGCGCGCGCATTCCGCTACCAGCGACGGGCCGCGATAGATCAACCCTGTATACAACTGCACTAGCTGGGCGCCGGCGTCGATCTTCTCGCGCGCATGTTCGCCCGCCAGAATGCCGCCCACGCCAATGATGGGCACCGCATCGCCCAGCAGGCCGTGCAGGGAGCGGATCACGCGGGTCGAGCCCTCGCGCACCGGCTGCCCTGACAGACCGCCCGCCTCTTCCGCATGTGCCAGCCCAGCCACAGCTTCCCGGCGGATCGTTGTGTTGGTGGCGATCACGCCGTCCATCTTGTGGCGCAGCAGCGCATCGGCAACGTTGGCAATCTGATCGTCATCCAGGTCCGGCGCGATCTTCAGCACCACCGGCACATAACGCTTATGTTGATCCGCCAGACGATGCTGGGCGTCGCGCAACGTGCCGAGCAGGCTGTCGAGCTCGCTTGCACCCTGCAGCTGGCGCAGATTCTTGGTGTTCGGGGACGAAATGTTGACGGTTACGTAGCTCGCATGCGGATACACGCGTTCCAGGCAGTACAGGTAGTCGTCGACGGCACGTTCGATCGGCGTGTCTGCGTTCTTGCCGATATTGAGACCCAGCACACCGCCAGCCTCGCGCCACTTGGATGCCTTCACGTTGCTGATAAACGCATCGACACCGCCGTTGTTGAAACCCATGCGGTTGATCAGCGCATTCGCGGCCGGCAAACGGAACATGCGCGGACGCGGGTTACCCGGCTGGGCACGTGGCGTGACCGTACCGACCTCAATAAAGCCGAAGCCCAACGCACCGAGCGCATCAATATAGGCACCATCCTTGTCCAGCCCCGCTGCCAGGCCCACTGGATTCGGAAATGTCACCCCCATCACCGTGCGCGGCGCTGGCGCAATGCGGGCGCCAATGCAGCCAGACAGCCCCATCGCATGGGCCCGCTTGAGCTGGTTCAACGTGAAGTGGTGCGCGTCTTCTGGGTCCATCGAAAACAGCAGCGGGCGGGCAAGCGGATACAGGGCAGGCAGAACGTTGGGCACGGTCGGAATCAGGAGAAGAACGCGAAAGGCGGCATTGTAAACGGCGCAAGCGCCGCAAGGCATCGTATGCACCGCTTTCGAACGTCGAGGCGCGCAGCGGGTCTAAAAGCAAACTGGCGCCTCACGTAGCAGACCCATTGCACGGGCACGGCGCACCATCACGATGCAATCGCGCACGAAAAGTGTTGCGTCGCCACAAAGCTTTCGATATACTCTTTTATTCGACGGACGCGGGGTGGAGCAGTCTGGCAGCTCGTCGGGCTCATAACCCGAAGGTCGCAGGTTCAAATCCTGCCCCCGCAACCAGCCAGAAGTCGAACGTGTTTTCTACGGACGCGGGGTGGAGCAGTCTGGCAGCTCGTCGGGCTCATAACCCGAAGGTCGCAGGTTCAAATCCTGCCCCCGCAACCAACAAGTAGAATGGCTCGCTCCAAGACCTGAGCCAAACATCAAGCCCGCATACAGCGGGCTTTTTGCTTTTCTGCGCACCACTTAACCCGCAACTCAGCGGATACCCTGCCCACACGGAGCCGGGCCACCTCGGTGATACACTGAGACATTCCACCCGCGCCAGATCCCCATGAAATTCTGTTCCAACTGCGGCCACCCCGTTGTCTCGCGCATCCCCGATGGCGACAACCGGTTGCGCGCTGTTTGCGACCACTGCAATACGATTCATTACGTGAATCCGCGCAACGTGGTCGGCACCGTGCCCGTTTGGAACGACCAAATCCTGCTGTGCAAGCGCGCCATCGAGCCGCGCTATGGTTTCTGGACGCTGCCCGCAGGCTTCATGGAAATCGGCGAGACCACCGCGCAGGCCGCCGAGCGCGAAACGGCGGAAGAAGCCGGTGCCCGCATCGAAATCGGCGAGTTGTATTCGGTGCTCAACGTACCGCACGTGCACCAAGTGCACATGTTCTATCTGGCCAAGTTGAGCGATCTCGACTTCGCGCCGGGCGAGGAAAGCCTGGAGGTGGCGCTGTTCAACGAGGCCGATATCCCCTGGGATGACCTCGCTTTCCCGACCGTCATCCACACGCTGCGCTGCTTCTTCGCCGATCGCGCGGCTGGCAAGCTCACCGACGGCAGCTTCCGCCTCCACACGCTGGATATCTACAAGCCGATGCGATCGACCACGATTGACGCCACGGCTGCCACGTCGTAATCCACACCGTTATCGGTTTGACGCACCATGATCGCCTGGCTGGATCCCCACGATCCCTTTCCGCCGGTCGATCGGGCACTGGGCCCTGAATCCGAGGCGCCCGGGCTGCTCGCCGCAAGCTCGGAACTCTCCCCTCAACGGCTGCTGATTGCCTATCGGCAAGGCATCTTTCCGTGGTACGCACAGGGCCAGCCCGTGCTGTGGTGGAGCACCGATCCACGCATGGTGCTGCGCCCGGAAGATTTCCGCGTCTCCACCACCTTCCGCAAGACACTGCGCCGCGTGCTGGATGACCCAGCCTGGGAAATCCGCATCGACCACGCCTTCCGCGAGACGATGGTGGACTGCGCGACCACCGCACGCCCTGGCCAGCACGGCACATGGATCACCGAAGACGTGATTGCCGCCTACACCGCCCTGCACCGCCGCGGCTACGCACATAGCGTCGAAGCATGGTATGCGGGGCAACGCGTCGGGGGCCTGTACGGCGTAGCATTGGGCCGCATGTTCTACGGCGAATCGATGTTCGCGCACCGCACCGACGCATCGAAAATTGCGCTGGCAGCACTGTGCGCCTTCCTCGGCAGCCAGGGCGTTGCGATGATAGACTGCCAGCAGGAAACCGAGCATCTGGCGTCGCTGGGCGGGGCTCCGGTGCCGCGCGCGGCGTTTCTCGCACACGTGCGCGAGGCGTCAAATGCGCCGGCCATCGTGCCTTGGCACTTTGACAAATCCGTGCTCCGCCGGTGGACCGTGCGCAATGAGCAAGCTTAAGGAACTCCCTCTCTCGGCATTGCAGTTCTATGCCACCGCGCCTTACGCATGCAGCTATCTCGATGGCCGCCTAGCGCGCTCGCAGGTCGCCACGCCGGCGCACCTGATCAACGCAGATGTCTACTCCAAGCTGGTACGCGCCGGCTTTCGGCGTAGCGGCATCTTCACCTACCGCCCGCATTGCGACGACTGCCACGCGTGTACGCCATGCCGTGTGGTCGTCGATCAATATTCACCGTCGCGTGCGCAACGCCGAGCCGCTCAGCGGCATCAATCGCTCGAAGCACTGGTTGCACCGCTCACCTATGTCGAAGAGCACTACCAGCTCTATCTGCTGTACCAATCGGTGCGCCATGCCGGCGGCGGTATGGACCACGACAGCCGCGACCAATATGAGCAGTTCCTGCTGCAAAGCCGCGTGAATTCGCGCCTCGTGGAGTTTCGCGAACCACCCGAGTCGCCATTCGCCGGCAAACTGCGCATGGTCAGCATGATCGACGTGCTGGAAGATGGGCTGTCATCCGTCTACACGTTCTACGATCCGATGGAACAGAAGGCCAGCTACGGGACGTACAACGTGCTGTGGCAAATCGCCCAGGCGCAGGCGCTGGATCTGCCCTACGTCTATCTCGGTTACTGGATCGAGCAGAGCCGGAAGATGGCCTACAAGGCGTTGTTCCAGCCGCTGGAACTGCTCGTCAATGGGGAATGGCGGCGGTTTGAGGACGTGGCGCCCGCCACGGAGTAAGGATCAGCGCGACGTGCGCTCGATGCCGACATCGACCACGCCATAGGCGCTGACGTTCGAACTCTGGCTATATTGCTCGCGCGACGTCGTGCAGCCCGCCAGCGTGCCTCCCACGCAAGCCACGCCGACAGCCCACAGCGCGGCACGTTTCCACCAAGTCATCTTGTTCATGAGGTCGATTCCTTTCAAGGCGTGGCCGTGAGCCGCTCGGCCAGTACTGTGTTGTATGTGCGGACCATCCCGGGAATTAGGAACATATCCACCAGCACCCACACGCCGCCGATGACGGCCAGCACCCAGCCAGCGGTGTTGTTCATGTCCCGGAATGCCAGCCATGTGCCGCCGATATTGGCGATGGCCTGCGCGATGCCACTGCCCGGCCGCTTCAGATAGAAGCGGTGCGCACCCAGAAAGCCCAGTAGGAACCACCACAGGTAAGCGACGCCCGAACTCTTCTTCTGGGCGTCGTACAGCATGATTTCGCGGGCGGTCTGGTTCATGGCATTGGCTGACACGGGAATAAGGTGTCAGACACTAGCACGCACCGCGCGTTCCATGTCGACCGTCGATTACATGCTGGCGAGCTTGGCCTCCGCCTTGTCTGTCCACAAACGCATTTCGGCCAGCAGCGACGAGGGCGAGAACGAGCAGCTCTCTTCGCCAAACGACACTGCCATGTCGAGCCGCTGCAATAGCGAGCGCCGCACCTGATCGTATGCAGGAGGCAAGACACCCAGTGGCGCGAGCGTGGCGTCGTCTCGCCACTGCTTGAGCAAACGCGGCAGATCAGGCGATTTCGTATGACGCTCAAGGGCGTCGCGCAGCGTTTGGATGGAATCAGCAGCGGTCATGCTCGGGCCTTCTTTTCTCGATATAGCTCGCGGAACGTTTTGCCTGCAGGGGCCGGCATGTCACGCGTGTCGGTCCACCCTTTGCCGACGGGCAGTGAGTGAATCAGCTTCTTGTCGCCGCCCATCCAGCGCAGCACTCGCGCGGCGACCCATGTACCCGCCGAATACAGCGCCGGACGCCGCGCCATGAAGCCCCACACGCGCAAGCCGAAGCGCTCTGACTGCGGGCGCAGTTCTCGCTCCATCTGCTTCTCGCGCAGCGTGCGCAGCAGGTCCGACAACGGAATCGACGCCGGGCACACGCGATTGCATTCGCCGCACAGCGTGGCGGCCTGCGGCAGATCCAGCGCGTTCGACAGCCCAACGTAGCTCGGCGTCAGCACGCTGCCCATCGGGCCCGGATACACCCAGCCATACGCATGGCCGCCAATCTTCTGATAGACGGGGCAATGGTTCATGCACGCGCCGCAACGGATACAGCGCAGCATCTCCTGGAATTCGCCGCCGATGAGGCCGCTGCGGCCGCCGTCGACGATGACGAAGTACATGTGCTCGGGGCCGTCTTTCTCGCCCGGTGCACGCGGGCCGGTCAGCAGCGAGAAGTAGTTCGAAATCGCCTGCCCCGTGGCCGAACGCGGCAGCAGGCGCATGACGGTCGCCAGGTCTTCGAGCGTTGGCAACACCTTCTCGATGCCCGTCACGGCGACATGCACGCGCGGCATGATCGTGCACATGCCCTCGTTGCCTTCATTCGTGACGATGGCTACCGAGCCCGTCTCGGCAATGATGAAGTTGCCGCCCGTCACGCCCATGTCGGCGGACAGAAACTCGGGCCGCAGCACTTCACGCGCCTCGCGCGTCATCTCGGGAATGTCGGTCAGGCGCGGCTTGTGATGCGTCTTGGCGAAGAGATCGGCGATCTCTTCCTTATCCTTGTGTACCACCGGCGCGATGATGTGCGACGGCGGCTCGCTGTCGTTGATCTGCAGGATGTACTCGCCCAGATCAGTCTCGATGCTCTGCACGCCCATCTCGCCGAGCACCTGGTTCAGGCGCATCTCTTCGGTCACCATCGACTTGCTCTTGATGACCTTCTTCACGTCGTGCTTGCGGGCGATCTCGGCAACCAGGCGCGCAGCATCGGCCGTGGTTTCGGCAAAGAGGACCTTGGCGCCGCGGCGCGTGGCTTCCGCCTCGAACGTGGCGAGCCAGACGTCGAGATTGTCGAGCGCACGATTGCGGCGCTCCTTCAGCGCTTCACGCGTGGCCGGGAAATCGATGTCCTGGATGGCGACCGCGCGCGCGGTGACGAACTTGGTCGAGAGCTTGGTGAGGTTCTGCTGCAGGCGCTTATCGGCGAGCTTCTGCCCGGCGCGCGCCTTGAATTCCATGCTGCGGACTTGCATGTGATGGCGTCTCCGTCGTGTTCTTGGCGCAGCGACTTACGCGTCGCCAGCGAGGACTTGGGCGATGTGCAGCACGCGCGTCTGCGTGTCGCCGGTGCGGCGCAGGCGCCCTTCGATATTGAGCATGCACCCGACATCGCCGAGCACCACGGCATCCGCGCCGCTGGCTTTGATGTTGGCGCACTTCTCGTCCGCGATGGCGGTCGAGATGTCGCCGTACTTAATCGAGAACGTGCCGCCGAAGCCGCAGCACGCCTCGCATGCGGGCATCTCGGTCAACTGCACGCCGGGCAGCTTGCCGAGCAGTTCACGCGGTTGCGTCTTCACGCCCAGTTCGCGCAGGCCAGAGCATGAATCGTGATACGTGACATGGCCATTGAATTGGGAATCCAGCGATTCGATACGCGCCACGTTAACGAGGAAATCGGTCAACTCATACACGCGCGGGGCCAAACGTTCGTAGCGGCCAGCGAGCTCCGGATCATCACGGAAGAGATCGGCGTAGCCCTTGCGGATCATGCCGCCGCACGAGCCGGAGGGAATGACCACATAGTCGAATTGCTCGAATTCCTTGAGCGTTTTCTCGGCCAGGTCGCGTGCCAAGGGGCGATCCCCCGAGTTGTACGCGGGCTGGCCACAGCACGTTTGTGCGGGCGGCACCACCACGTCGTATCCGGCCTTTTCCAGCAGCTTGAGCACGGAAAAACCGATGTCGGGCCGCATCAGATCAACCAAGCAAGTGACGAACAGACCTACGCGCATGGGGAGTCTCGTATGTTCTTCGGGAGGCCGCCATTATGCGCCCAAGGTCGCGCACCCTCACCGCCCAGCGCGGCTTTTGAGGCACAGAAGTTCTTCATGCCGATGGTGAGTGCGCTTCATGTGCTGCACGCAAGCACAGTCCGGCCCGAGTTGAAAAAGCGCTCGAAAATACCCGGAATCATGCATCGGGAGGGTGCGTATTTTCACATCGTGGGATAGAATTTTGCATCGCATTCGCAACCCACTGCACCCATGGCAGAAGCAGAGAAGGACCCCGGCAAGACGTCCATCCAGGTCATCGAACGCATGATGATGCTGCTCGACGCGCTGGCCGATCATGCCGATCCGGTCAGCCTGAAGGCGCTGTCCGCCAGCACCGGCCTGCACCCTTCCACCGCGCACCGTATCTTGAATGACATGGTCGCGTGCCGTTTTGTCGATCGCTCCGACCCGGGTAGCTACCGCCTCGGCATGCGCCTGTTGGAGCTCGGCAATCTCGTCAAGGCGCGCCTGTCGGTGCGTGAAGCGGCGTTGGCGCCGATGCGTGCCCTGCACCGCCTGACGGGGCAGACCGTCAACCTCTCGGTGCGCCAGGGCGATGAGATTGTCTACATCGAGCGCGCGTATTCCGAACGCTCGGGCATGCAGGTGGTGCGAGCCATCGGCGGCCGCGCTCCGCTGCATCTGACCTCGGTCGGCAAGCTGTTCCTAGCTGCGGACGACATCGGCCGCGTGCGCGCTTATGCCACCAAAACAGGCTTGGCAGGCCACACCCGCACGTCGATCACGGACCTACCCAAGCTCGAGCGCGAACTCAACTGGGTGCGCACCAATGGTTACGCTCGCGACAATGAAGAACTGGAACTCGGCGTGCGCTGCATCGCGGCTGGCATCTACGATGACTCGCGTCGACTGGTCGCTGGGTTGTCGCTCTCCGCGCCGGCAGACCGACTGCAAGATAGTTGGCTGGAGAACCTCAAGGACACGGCTCTGCAGATCTCCAAGGGCATGGGCTACACATATGAGGAAGACGCTGTGCGCACGGAATAAGCATGGGTTTTGCCAACAAAAAAGCGCGTCCGAAGACGCGCTTTTTTGTTGGGCAATCCTGCAAGCAGATCAGGCGCCGTGCTGTTGATCCGACGCCAGCACCGTCGCCGGCTGTGTGGACACCGGAACGGTGCGCAGCGGCGCTGCCGCCTGCGTCGGCGCTTCGGCGTGCGGATTGCGCTCCAGCCAGTTACGCACGCGCGTGGCATCGGCAAAGCGCGTCAGGTTGCCGGCGGAATCGAGGAACACCATCACGACGTTGCGGCCATGCACGTTCGCTTGCATCACCAAGCAGCGGCCTGCTTCGTTGATGAAGCCGGTCTTCTGCAGACCGATGTCCCAGTCGCCGCCACGCACGAGGCGGTTGGTATTGACGTAGTGCAGCGTGCGGCCGTTGGCGTTGACCGTGTGTTCAGTCGTGGTCGTGAACTGGCGGATCAGGGGCACCTTGTACGCGGCCATCACGATCTTCGCGAGATCCTGGGCGCTCGACACATTGCTGCTCGACAGGCCGTTCGAATCGACATAGTGCGTATCGTTCATGCCGAGTTCGCGCGCCTTGCGGTTCATGGCGGCAACGAATGCCGGACGGCCGCCCGGATAGCTGCGGCCCAGCGCCGAAGCCGCGCGGTTTTCCGACGACATCAGCGCCAGCAGCAACAGGTCTTCACGCGTGAGCATCGTGCCGAAGCGCAGACGCGAGCCCGTGTTGCGTTCGTAATCGCGATCTTCTTCGGTGACTTCAAGCAGCTCGTCCATCGGCTGATGCGCGTCCGTCACGACCAGTGCCGTCATCAGCTTGGTGATCGACGCGATCGGCAGCACGGCTGACGAATTCTTCTGGAACAGCACCTCGCCGGTGTTCTGGTCCATCACCAGTGCGACAGACGAACGCAGCGCCAGCGCATCCGGTGTGGCACGCAGGCCCATGGCTTCGCCAAGCGTCGGCGCCGCCGGAACGAACGCCGCGCGCACCGCGCGAGCCCCGCGCTCAACCACGATCACGCGGCGCTTGCCCTTAACGGTAACGACTTTGCGAACCTTCGTAGACCCCGCCGCATCGGCATCCGCGGCAGCAACCTTGGCGCTAGCCTTGCGGCTGCCCACGGCTTTGCCTTTGGTCTTGGCGGTCTTGCTGGCGGCGGGTTTCTTGGTGGGCGTGGCCGCGTGGGCGGTCGCGACGGAGGCAGCGGCGAGCGCGACAGTCATCAGCGATGCTAGGCCGAGACGTCGGAAAAATGAGGAAACAGACCGTGACATGATTCGATCACCCGCGCGTGAGATGGCGCAAGTGTAGGCAAAAACAAAATTCTTAGCAAGATGAAGGACTTAGCTCACAGCCTTAAAGTTTGACCTTTGGAGCCTTATCATTCGGTCATCATTTCGACGCAATTCCCTGCCTCCGTGAAGCCAGAATGCGATGAAAAGTTGCGCAAGAAGCACATGACCTCGGGCGCGGAATCAGAAACGGAGTCGGGAATCGTTCCGGGATTCCGTCGCCAATGGCGACAATCACGGTTTACAACCTGCCTCAACACTTCCTCACAACGCACCCACGTTCACACGCGAGCCGCATGATGGAAGTCTAACGACGGATCGGCCGAATCTGTTGACATAATTCGACGATTTTTCCGTGCCAATTCTCGCTTTGAACGAAGAAGTGCGCTGTAGCGTGCAGCCGGCAGCGAGATAACGACTCAGTCGAGGAACCGAGTGAAGCCGGAGACAGGCGCGCGCTCGGTGATGAGCGTGTTTTCCACGGCAGCCGGATTGGCGTAGCCCATGGACATCCCGCACACGACCATCTCCTCGTCCGGCAAAGCGAGGTGTGCTTTGATGACGCGATGGAATTGCGTGAATGCCGCTTGCGGGCACGTGTCGATGCCGCGCGCCCGCGCGGCCACCATCAGCGCCTCGAGGAACATGCCGTAGTCGAGCCAACTGCCCTGCTCCATCACGCGGTCGATCGTGAAGATGAACCCGACCGGCGCGTCAAAGAAACGAAAGTTGCGCGCGTGCTGAGCATGCATGCGCTCTTTCTCGGCACGGCCAATGCCGAGCAAGCCGTAAAGATCCCAGCCGACCTTGCGACGGCGGCTCTGGTATGGGTCCACCCAGGTGCGGGGGTAGTACGGGTACTCTTCGCGATGCAGCGTGTCGACCTCGGGATGCGCATAGGCGGCCAGCACGGATTCCGACAGACGCGCCTTCGATTCGCCCGTCAGCACGTAGACCTTCCACGGCTGCGTGTTGCTGCCCGATGGCGCACGCCGCGCGACATCCAGAATCGCTTCGATGTCTTCGCGCGCAACTGGCGTGGGCAGGAACGCGCGAATCGAGCGGCGCGACGTGATTGCCTGGTCGACAAGCTCGACTTCAGCGGAGGTGGGGCGTCGGTCGGTCATGGCAAGCGGAAACGTCAAGCAGCAATCTGGATAGCGAGCGGTTCGAGCGCTGCGCGCAGCGCGGTGGGCAGCGACACGGGCCGACGCGTTTCCCGGTCGACGTAGACATGCACGAAATGCCCTTGTGCGGCGGCTTCACGCGCGTCACCACGGAACAGGCCAACCTCGTAGCGCACGCTGGTGTTGCCCAGGCGGGCAACGCGCAGCCCCGCGACCACCGTGTCGGGAAACGACAGCGGCGCGAAGTAGTTGCACTGCGTCTCGATGACCAAGCCAATGGTGTCGCTGCGCTCGGGGTCCAGCACGCCCTGCCCGATCAGGTAGGCGTTCACCACGGTATCGAAATAGCTGTAATAGACGACGTTGTTGACGTGGCCGTAGACGTCGTTGTCCATCCAGCGCGTGGTGATGGTGTGGAAGTGGCGATAGTCGTCGCGCGTCTGGCGGGGCGTGCTCATGGGCGGCAGGCGATTGGCAATGGAAAGTGATGAGGATACGCCCGCCACTTGCCGGCGGTCACTTGCGGATAACGAGCGCGACACCGCACGCGGCAATCACCATGCCCAGCGCTGCCAGCGGCGGGAAACGCTCACCAAAGAGCGCCCAGGCCATCACCGCCGTCGTGGGCGGCGTCAGGTACAGCAGCGAAGTCACCTTGGTCGCGCCACCCCTGCGGATCAGCACAAACAGCAGAGAAATCGCCCCAATCGACAACGCCGACACCGACCACACCAGCGCGCCGATCATCTGCGCGGTCCAATGCACCTCGCGCGTCTCCAACAGGAACATGAAGGGCAGGCACAGCAGCGCCGATGCGCCGAACTGGATGCACGCGCCCATCCGTAAATCGAACACGGGGCAACGGCGCTTCTGATAGAGCGTGCCAATCGTGATCGACAACAGCGCGCCCACGCACAGCGCAAGCGTGGTCACACCCACGCCCGCCAGATGCAGCTTGTTGGCCACCACCAGACCCACGCCGGCGATGCCGCACAGCAGACCCAGCCATTGGCGGCCAGAGACGCGTTCACCGCGCATCGACACATACAACGCCGTGAGAATCGGCTGCATGCCCACGATCAGCGCGGTCATCCCCGCAGGCATGCCGAGCTTGACGGCCGCCCACACGCCGGCCAGATAGCCCCACTGCATCAGCACACCGGCCACGGCGATATGGCCGACGGTGGCCCAGTCGGTCTCGTCCGAACCCGCACGACGCGGCAGCGGAACGCGGGCCAACCACACCAGCGGCAACATGCACACCAGCACGCCCACGAAACGCAGAAACAGGAAAGTGATCGGCTCCGCGTACGGCATGCCGTACTTGGCCACGATAAAGCCCGTGCTCCAGATCAGCACAAACAGCCATGGCATCGCGGCCACGAACAGGGAATCGCGGGCCCGGCTAGATGGCGGCACCACGGAACAGGCTTGGGTCATGCGGAAAGCGGAAGAGAGGTCGATGCGGCGGCAGCCTCGCGCGCCGCCCAGCGCTGTGCGTGCCGGGCAGCCAGCGCGATGGTCTGCGCGTGGACGGCGACGGTGTCGTCAATGTTGTTGCCGTAACCGCCCGCCATCGTAACGGCAATCGGAATCCGCCGCTGGTAGGCAAAGTCGAAGACTTCCTGGTCGCGGCGGGCCAGCCCGTCCAGGGTCAGCTTGAGCCGCCCCAGGCGATCGCCCTCATGTGGATCGGCGCCGGCCAGGTAGATGATCAACTGCGGCTTGAAGCGCCCGGCCAGAATATCCAGCGCACCAGTCAGCGCCTGCAGGTAATCCTCATCACCGCAGCCGTCGTGGAGCCCGACATCCAGATCCGACGCTTCTTTGCGGAACGGATAGTTTTTCTCGCCGTGCAGCGACAGCGTGAATATGGAGGGATCGTCGCGCAGGATCGAGGCCGTGCCGTTGCCCTGGTGCACATCCAGATCGACGATCGCCACGGGAAATTCCGCCGGCGCCCTGCCCGGCTGGCGCTGCATCCACCGCGATGCCACCGCCGCATCGTTGAAGACGCAAAAACCGCCGCCTTTGTCCGCATAGGCGTGGTGGGTGCCGCCCGCCAGGTTCACGGCAACGCCATCGACCAAAGCCGCCTCGCAAGCCGCCATCGTGGCGCCAGCCGAGCGCCGGCTACGCTCGACCATCTCGGGCGACCAAGGGAAGCCGATCTCGCGCTGGCGCGCCGGGTCGAGTGTTCCAGTACTGACCGCCTCAACATAGTCCGACGTATGAGCTAGAAAAAGTGCGCCATCGTTCGCTCTTGGCGCCTCGTGCAACACCACGCCCGGCACATCCGCCAGAATGCGCGCCCGCAAATCGCTGTACTTGCGCATCGGAAACCGATGGCCCGGCGGCAGTGGCAAAACAAAGTGGTCGGTATAGAACGCCCGCATGTGAAGAAAGAATCGCAACGCAACAAAATTGGCAACCGGACGCATCCTAACCTACGCTGCCGCAGTGAGTTTTTTGAGACGAATCTGCCGCCTGCTGGGCTATGTATCCGACGGCATGCACCAGAGGCGCGCATTTTTCTGCCACAAAAAATCACGCCAAACGGTTCGTCGCGCAATTCCTATGCACGAAAAATCAGCGGATTCCGATTTTTGTGCGATGCACAAAGAATGCTTGACACTGGTTTGACGTTCAACAACAATGAAATTGTTGCGATGCACCATCCCTAATTCATCGCGATGTCGCCTGGAAGGCCCGACGTGACCGTCATGCTTTGTACATCTGGGCGATCTAAATTTTGAATTTGATTCCCCGACCCACCTTTGTATTTGGAGAGACAACATGCTGACTCAGGAACAGATCGCTGCGGCGCACAAGGCCAACCTGGAAACCTTCTTCGGCCTGACCAACAAGGCATTTGAAGGCGTCGAAAAGCTGGTCGAGCTGAACCTGCAAGTCGTCAAGGCCACCCTGGCTGAGAACGTCGAACACGCCAAGAAGGCCCTGACCGCCAAGGACGCCCAAGAGCTGCTGTCGGTGCAAACCGCCGCCGTGCAGCCGCTGGCTGAAAAGGTGCTGGCATACAGCCGTCACCTGTACGAAATCGCTTCGGACACGCAAACCGAATTCAGCAAGGCCGCTGAAGTGCAAATCGCCGAAAACAGCCGCAAGCTGCAAGCGCTGGTCGACAACGTGTCGAAGAACGCTCCGGCCGGTTCGGAATCGGCTGTGGCCCTGGTGAAGTCGGCCCTGTCGGCCGCCAACAACGCCTACGACTCGGTGCAGAAAGCCACCAAGCAAGCTGTGGAACTGGCTGAAAGCAACTTCCACGCTGCTGCCAACGCTGCCAGCAAGGCCACCGCTCAAGCTTCGGCTCAAGCGCGCGCTGCTACCGGCAAGAAGGCAACGACCGCTGCCTAATCGGCAACCGGTTTCTGCCGCTCAGACGGGCCTCCTTCGGGAGGCCCGTTTTGTTTTGCGCGTCGAATCACGCTTCCAAACACCGCGTTTGCGCACATTTGCGCGGAACCGAAACGCGCGCCCAGCGGTCCATCCCACCGTATTTGTCAGATTGTCTCCTCGGTACCGCTAAGAAAACCTGTCCTCAGTGGTGATCAGTGGGTACCTTTGACCCGGCCTCGGCCGGGTTTTTTGTGTGCGCTCGATCAACTTGCCGCATACAACATGCGAACTTTTGCGCGCGATCGGCGCTCCATTCTGTATTGCGGCTCGCCGCTCCCGCCCTCACGTCGATGTCCCCGGAGTCCTTTGCCAAGCGCAGCCTGATCGTTGTAGCCGCCCTGATCCTAATGTTTGAAGAATGGATCTGGAACGCCATGCTGCGGGCAACTGCGCGGCTAGTAATGCACCCCTGGGTCCAGGCCGCAGAGCGCAGGCTGGCTACGTTTGAGCCCATTGAGGCGCTGTGCGTGTTCATCCTGCCGATGCTGGTGCTGCTGCCATTCAAGCTGGCGGCTTTCTATGTGCTGGCGCGCGGCAAGGTGATCGCGGGGACGCTGGTGCTGATCTTGGCGAAGGTGGCCAGCACCGCGCTGGGCGCACGTATCTACTACGTCGTCCGCCCGCAACTGCACACGATCGCGTGGTATCTCCGCTGGGAAACGGCGTTCCTCGGCTGGAAGCGCCGCATGCTCACCGCACTGCGCGCCACGCCGACGTGGCAGGCCCTGCAAGCCCGCATCGCTATCTGGCGGGCGCACCGCCATGGGCTGATGCGTTTGGCCTGGCGCCGGCTGACCGCAGCGCTGCGCTTGCTGCGCCGGCATCGCCGCCGCGCAGAACCCCGGCACTGAACCGTCCCAAGTACAAACAAGAAGGGCTGCCCAATCGAGCAGCCCTTCTTGCTTTGCCAGCCTAGTTTTTCGGTTGCACCAAAAACTAGACGGTTAATTGCAGATCAGCGCTTACGAGCTGGCGGCACATCCGTGCAAACGCCTTCGTAGATCTCGGCTGCCATGCCCACCGATTCACCCAGCGTCGGGTGCGGGTGGATGGTCTTGCCGATGTCCACAGCGTCCGCACCCATCTCGATGGCCAGGCAAATCTCGCTGATGAGGTCGCCCGCATGCGTGCCGACAATGCCGCCGCCGATGATGCGATGCGTTTCTTCGTCGAAGATCACCTTGGTGAAGCCCTCGTCGCGGCCGTTGGCGATCGCGCGGCCCGAAGCGGCCCACGGGAACACGCCCTTGCCGTACTTGATGCCCTGCGCCTTGCACTGGTCTTCGGTCAGGCCGGCCCAGGCCACTTCCGGATCGGTAAAGGCCACCGACGGAATCTGCTTGGCATCGAAGTACGCCTTCTCGCCGTGCGCAGCTTCGGCAGCCACGTGGCCTTCATGCACGGCCTTGTGCGCCAGCATCGGCTGACCGACGATGTCGCCGATCGCGTAGATGTGCGGCACGTTGGTGCGCTGTTGCTTGTCCACGTCGATGAAGCCGCGGTCCGTCACAGCCACGCCAGCCTTCTCGGCGCCGATGCGCTTGCCGTTCGGGCTGCGGCCCACGGCCACCAGCACCATGTCGTAACGCTGCGGCTCGGCCGGTGCGGCTTCGCCTTCGAACTTGACGTAGATGCCGTCAGCTTTGGCTTCGACACCAACCGTCTTGGTCTTGAGCATGACCTTGTCGAAGCGGCCCTTGTTCATCTTGTCCCACACCTTGACGAGGTCGCGGTCAGCGCCCTGCATCAGGCCGTCGAGCATTTCCACCACGTCGATGCGCGCCCCCAGCGTGCTGTACACCGTCGCCATTTCCAGGCCGATGATGCCGCCGCCGATGACCAGCATCTTGGCCGGCACTTCACGCAACTCCAGCGCGCCGGTCGAATCGACGATGCGCGGATCTTCGGGAATGAACGGCAGCTTCACGGCCTCGCTACCCGCAGCGATGATCGCCTTGGCGAAGCGGATGACCTTCTTCTCGCCCGTGGTTGCCTTGCCGTCGCCGCCCGTCAGTTGAACTTCCAGGTGGTTCGGATCGAGGAACGCGCCGACGCCGCGCACGACCTGCACCTTGCGCGCCTTGGCCATGCCGGCCAAGCCGCCAGTCAGCTTGCCGATCACGGATTCCTTGTGCTTGCGCAGTTGGTTGATATCAACCTTCGGCTCGCTGTAGACGATGCCGTGTGCGGCCATCGCCTTGACTTCTTCCATCACGGCGGCCGTGTGCAGCAGCGCCTTGGACGGGATGCAACCCACGTTCAGGCAGACACCGCCCAGCGTGGAGAAGCGCTCGACCAGCACGGTGTTCATGCCGAGATCCGCGCTGCGGAATGCAGCCGAGTAGCCGCCAGGGCCGGAGCCGAGGACGAGCATGTCGCATTCGATATCGGCGCCACCAGCGTGCTTGGCCGCTTGCGGTGCAGGGGCCGATGCAGCCGGAGCGGCAGCAGGTGCGGCGGCCGGAGCCGGTGCTTGCGCAGGCGCGGGAGCCGCAGCGGCTGCACCAGCTTCCGCCGTGGCAATCACCGTGCCTTGGCTGACCTTGTCGCCCACCTTGATCTTGACTTCGACAATCTTGCCGGCCACATCCGACGGCACATCCATGGTGGCCTTGTCGGTTTCCAGCGTGATCAGCGCCTGATCGACGGTGACGGCGTCGCCCGCCTTCACCATCACTTCAATGACGTCCACGTCCTTGTAGTCGCCGATATCCGGCACCTTGATTTCCACCACGCTCATTCCTGACTCCTTGTTCTTGTCGTCGGCTGCAGGCACTCGCCTTGGCCGCCGACGCTTTCAATCCTGCAGACGTACTGTATGCACCTCGATCGGGCCGCCGGAGCTCTTGTCGAATTCCACGCCAGCGGACACACCGACCTGCGCAACATCCGCCGCCGTCTTGCCCGGCATATCGAACACCGCCGACATCGCCCCCAGCGCGAAATTGCGCCCCGAGCCAATGCCCCAGAAACGGTCGAACGAAAACACCTCGCGGTACGAATAGACGCCGTAGATGCCGGTTGCGTTGGCGATCAGGCAGGTGATCTGCGACGACTCGTAGGGATCGTCGTCGTCTTCCTTGGTGTTGACGAAATACTCGTCCTTGAGCTTTTCGTGCACCTTGAGGAAGGTCCGGAAGACGTCGTCGCGCGTGCCCAGGCGGCACTCATCGGCCAACCCCGTCAGCAGGCTGCGCATGACCGGGAAGTGAGCCGTCGTACCCGCCAGCGCGATCAGCGAATCGCCCACTTGGAAGATCTTCTGGTTCTGCTCGTACCCGCGCGCCAGGCGCGTGTCGCCGAACGTCACCAGAGAATCGGCTGCGATTGCCACTTCGCCGTCTTTCTTGACCACCACGCACGTCGTCATGTCGTCCTCGCGAAAAATTCGCCGACCGCTGCAAACCCATGTGGGCCCTAAGGGAGATGATAGGCACAGGCCCGAAGCCAGATGCCCACCACACCCACTCGGTGCCCGCGCGGGCTTACAGGCTGACGCGGCGGAAGTCCGCCAGCAGGCTGCCCAGATACGCGTTGAAGCGTGCAGCCTCCGCGCCATCGATCACACGGTGATCGTACGACAGCGACAGCGGCAGCGTCAGGCGCGGCACGAACTGCTTGCCGTCCCACACCGGCTTCTGATAGCCACGCGACAGACCCAGGATGGCCACTTCCGGCGCGTTGATGATCGGCGTGAAGTGCGTGCCGCCAATGCCGCCCAGGGACGAGATCGAGAAGCAACCGCCTTGCATCTGGTCCGGCTTGAGCTTGCCTTCGCGCGCGGCCTTCGACAGGTCGGCCATTTCCTTGGCGATATCGACCACGCTCTTCTTGTCCGCATCGCGGATCACCGGCACCACCAGCCCGTTGGGCGTGTCGGCCGCAAAGCCGATGTGGAAGTACTGCTTGAAGACGAGGTTGTCGCCGTCCAGGCTGGCGTTGAAGGTGGGGAACTTCTTCAGCGCCGACACCACCGCCTTGATCACGAACGCCAGCATCGTGAACTTCACGCCGGCCTTTTCGTGCTCCTTGTTCATCTGCACGCGGAAGGCTTCCAGATCGGTGATGTCCGCTTCGTCGTTGTTGGTGACGTGCGGGATCATGACCCAGTTGCGATGCAGGTTCGCGCCCGAGATCTTCTTGATGCGCGACAGCGGCTTCGGATCGATCGGGCCGAACTTGGTGAAGTCCACCTTCGGCCACGGCAGCAGGTTCAGCTCGCCACCGCCAGCCGGTGCGCCTGCAGCGGCCTTGCCCGGGGCTGCAGCCTGGCCGCTCATCACGCCCTTGACGTAGCGTTGCACGTCTTCCTGCGTGATGCGGTTTTTCGGGCCCGTGCCGCCAACCAGGTTGACGTTCACGCCGAGTTCACGCGCGTACTTGCGCACCGACGGGCTGGCATGGGCTGCCTTGCCCACCGTGCCGACGGTGTCAGCAGTGTACGTGGCGGGTGCAGCAGCCGGAGCGGCTGCGGGCGCAGCCGCAGGGGCCGGGCTCGGTGCAGCGGCAGCCGGTGCAGGCGCCGGAGCTTGTGCGGGTGCCGGAGCAGCGGCAGCAGCACCGCCAGCGCCCTCCAGCACGACGATCAACGTGCCTTCCGACACGGCATCGCCCACCTTCACGCGGATTTCCTTAACGACACCTGCTGCCGGCGACGGCACATCCATCGTGGCCTTGTCCGACTCGAGCGTGATCAGCGACTGCTCGGCTTCCACCTTGTCGCCTACCTTCACGCTGATCTCGATGACGGGCACGTCGGTGTAGTCGCCGATGTCCGGGACCTTCACTTCAACCGTGCCGCCACCTGCTGCTGCCGGCGCGGGGGCCGGAGCTTGCACAGCGGGTGCGGGGGCCGGCGCAGCAGCGGCCGGAGCCGGTGCGGGCGCAGCCTGGGGTGCCGGGGCCGGAGCAGCCGCGGCGCCCTGCTCTTCGAGCAGCAGCACCAGCGAGCCTTCCGACACGGTGTCGCCCACCTTGATCTTCACTTCCTTCACGACGCCGCTCTTGGGCGACGGCACGTCCATGGTCGCCTTGTCCGATTCCAGCGTGACCAGCGAATCCTCAGCGTTGACGGTATCGCCCGCCTTGACCAGCACTTCGATCACCGGGACGTCTTTGTAGTCGCCGATGTCCGGCACTTTGATTTCTACGACTTGACTCATTCTTCTGTCTCCAGAGGGTCTGGCAGCGAGTGCGTCCGGCGGCGGGCACAAACTGCTCCGCAGGCTACCGCATCGTGCAGGCAAATGCACGTCGCGGAAAGTCTGTCAGAGCGGTGCCCGGCCGGGGACGCAACCCGCGCGCCCGGCGGCTCCGTTATACGGTCATCGGGTTGGGCTTGTTCGGATCGAGGTTGTACTTCTTCAGTGCCTCGGCCACCTTTTCGCGCGGCAGCACGCCTTCATCGGCGAGTGCCTTGAGCGACGCGACCGTCACCCAGTAGCGGTCCACCTCGAAGAAGTGGCGCAGCTTCTCGCGGGTATCCGAGCGACCGAAGCCGTCGGTGCCCAGCACCACGTAGCGACGCGGCACGAAGGCGCGGATCTGCTCGGCGAAGGTACGGACGTAGTCGGTCGATGCGATGACCGGGCCGCGTGCGTTCTTGAGCAGCTTCTCGACGTGCGACTCGCGTTGCGGTTCGGTCGGGTTGAGCAGGTTCCAGCGTGCGGTGGCGTTGCCTTCGCGGGCCAGCTCGGTAAAGCTCGGGCAGCCCCACAGGTCCGACTCCACGCCCCAGTCCTTCTTCAACAGATCGGCAGCGGCAATCACTTCACGGAAGATCGTGCCCGAACCCAGCAGTTGCACGCGCGGCGCGTTGCTGTTCTCGACGCCCTTCTTGAACTGGTACATCCCCTTGATGATGTCGGCCTCGACACCCGCCGGCATTTCCGGGTGTTCGTAGTTCTCGTTCATCACCGTCAGGTAGTAATAGACGTCTTCCTGCTCGACATACATGCGGCGCAGGCCGTCTTGCATCACCACCGCCAGTTCGTACTGGAAGGTCGGGTCATACGAGATGCAGTTCGGGATGGCAGCGTGGTACACGTGCGAGTGGCCGTCTTCGTGCTGCAGGCCTTCGCCGTTCAGCGTGGTGCGGCCAGCGGTGCCGCCCAGCAGGAAGCCGCGCGAGCGCATGTCGCCAGCGGCCCAGCACAGGTCGCCGATACGCTGGATGCCGAACATCGAGTAGTAGATGTAGAACGGGATCATCGCCACGCCATGCGTCGAATACGACGTGGCGGCCGCGATCCAGTCGCACATGGCGCCGGCTTCGTTGATGCCCTCTTGCAGCACCTGACCCGTCTGCGATTCCTTGTAGAACATCAGCTGGTCGTGATCCTGCGGCACGTACTTCTGGCCTTCCTGGTTCCAGATACCAACCTGGCGGAACAGACCTTCCATACCGAACGTGCGCGACTCATCCGGCACGATGGGCACGACGTGCTTACCGACGTTCTTGTCCTTCAGCAGGATGTTCAGGATACGCACGAAGGCCATCGTGGTGGACACTTCGCGACCTTCACCGGTGGCCTTGAGCAGCGCGTCGAACGCCGACAGTGCCGGCACTTGCAGCGCATCGGCCTTCTGGCGACGGGCCGGCAGGTAGCCGCCCAGGTCCAGGCGCGCCTTGCGCATGTATTCGAGTTCCTTCGAGCCTTCCTCGAACTTGACGTACGGAACCTTCTCGAGCTGGTCGTCAGCCACCGGGATGTTGAAGCGATCGCGCAGCTTGCGGATGGCATCCACCGGCATCTTCTTCTGCTGGTGGGCGATGTTCATCGCTTCGCCGGCTTCGCCCATGCCATAGCCCTTGATGGTCTTGGCGAGGATGACGGTCGGCTGGCCCTTATGGTTGCTCGCCGATTGGAATGCCGCGTAAATCTTGTGCGGATCATGGCCGCCGCGGTTCAGCGCCCAGATATCGTCGTCGGACCAGTCGGCCACCATGGCCTTGAGTTCCGGCGTGTTGAAGAAGTGCTCGCGCACGTAGGCGCCGCTCTTCGACTTGAAGGTCTGGTACTCGCCGTCGACGCATTCCATCATGCGGCTCATCAGCAGGCCCTTGGTGTCGCGGGCGAGCAGTTGGTCCCAGCGGCTGCCCCAGATGACCTTGATGACGTTCCAGCCGGCGCCGCGGAATTCGCTTTCCAGCTCTTGAATGATCTTGCCGTTGCCGCGCACCGGGCCGTCCAGGCGCTGCAGGTTGCAGTTGATCACGAAGACGAGGTTGTCCAGCTTTTCACGGCCGGCCATGCCGATCGCGCCCAGCGATTCCGGCTCATCGGTTTCACCGTCGCCCAGGAACGCCCAGACCTTGCGGTTTTCCCAGTTCTGGATCAGGCCGCGGCTGGCCAGGTACTTGGTGAAGCGCGCCTGGTAGATCGCCATGATCGGGCCCAGGCCCATCGACACGGTGGGGAACTGCCAGAAATCCGGCATCAGCCACGGGTGCGGATACGACGAAATGCCCTTGCCGTCCACTTCCTGGCGGAAGTTATCGAGCTGCTCTTCGCTCAGACGACCCAGCAGGAAGGCACGCGAGTACACGCCCGGTGCCGAGTGGCCCTGCACGAACACCATGTCGCCGCCGTGCTTGTCCGACGGGGCATGCCAGAAGTGGTTGTAGCCGACGTCATACAGCGTGGCTGCGGACGCAAACGACGAGATGTGGCCACCGACGTTGGTGTCCTTGTTCGCACGCAGCACCATCGCCATGGCGTTCCAGCGCGTGTACGAACGGATGCGGTGCTCGATTTCCTGGTCGCCGGGAATGCGGTCCTGGTTTTCGACCGGAATCGTATTGATGTAGGGGGTTTCTGCGTGCAGCGGCGAGGTCACGCCGTTGATGCGTGCGTACTCGATCTGCTTGTCGAGGAGGAACGCCGCGCGCTGCGGGCCTTCCGCGCCGATGACGCCTTGCAGCGCCTCCAGCCATTCCTTGGTTTCCTGGGGATCGACGTCGCTGGCGCGCGTGGCGCCCAGGACTTGCTCTGGTACGGCCGACATGGCGGTCTCCTTGGGTAGCAGTAACGTTTGATGCGTCTCTTGAGAGGCGCCCGCCGGCACGTACGTTCACACGTACAGACGGGCCGCCCCGACTTTTGCGCTGATTCTATGGGCACCCCCAAACACTGCACAAGCGGAATTTTCAAATTGCGATATGGTTTTTTATAATGCGGAATATTGCCGCAATGCAAAACAAATCACTTTTGACGCTGCACTGCAGCAATTTCGGTCTTAACGAAAACCCTTCACCAAGCGGTTTCCCCAAGCGACGTGTAAGTTCATTGCCGTTACACTTGGTTTTGCGCAGTTGCACAGATGTCCACCCCGCTACTTCCACCCGCCCTTCCGCAGAATTCAGGCGTTCGTCCGCCCATCATGCTTTCCCCCTCCCACGCCTCACAGGATTCGGCTGCACCCGAGCCGGCGAAACCTGCCTCGCCCCCTGCGATCTCGGTTTCAGTGCCTGCGCCCGAATTGCCGCCCGAAAACGGTGGGCGCCCCAACATGCCGCGCCGCCTGTGGCTGACGCGCCTGGGCCGGCTGTGGACGACCAACTGGTTCATGTTCATCCCGCTGGTGGCAATCGTCCTGTTTGCCGGCGCGATGATCTTCATCCTGTATCAACTGCACGCCACCGAGGTACAGCAGCAGCGTGACGCGCTCTACCGCGACGCGGCCTGGGCCGAGCAGAAGGTGCGGCTGTCGCTGCAGAGCAATCAGGACCAGGTGGCCGCGCTGGCACGCGACATCGGCGCCGCGCAGCTCGACCCGAGCGCCTACCGAGACGCCGCCCGCCAGCTCCTGCGTGAAAACCCCGAACTGGTCTTCATCAACTGGCTCGATGCCACGCGACGGCCGCGCTGGGCGTTTCCGTCCAACTCCGAGTTCGTCACCCGTCTGCGCGAAACCCGCGACCACCCGCTCGAGCCCGAAATCCAGGCCGCCTACGACGCCGCGCGCGAAACACAGCGCGCCGTCTATTCACGCCCGATCCAGAACGAGCGCGGCGAGAGCTTCATGCTCATGGAAGTGCCCATCGTGCGCGACAACGAGTTCCTGGGCACCGTGGGCGCCCTGTACTCTGTCACCGGCATCCTCACGCAATTGCTGCCCGGCGAACTAACGGACCGCTACCGCTTCTCGCTGGTCGACAAGAACAACGTGATCCGCGCGAGCACATCGCTGCGGCCCGTGCCCAAGGCGGCCGCTTCGTATGAAGTGCTGCTCGATCCGCCGGGGCACTCGCTGTCGTTGCGGGCGGAGGCCTACCCGGCGCCGACCAACCTGCCCAACAACATGCTGATGTGGCTGGTGGCCGGGCTCTCCTGCTTCGTGATCTGGAGCCTGTGGAGCGTGTGGCGCCACACCAGCCGGCGATCCGAGGCGCAGCGCGCGCTGCTGGCGGAAACCTCGTTCCGCCGCGCCATGGAGAACTCCATGGTGATCGGTATGCGCGCACTGGATCTCAACGGCCGCATCACCTACGTCAACCCCGCGTTCTGCCGCATGATCGGCTGGACGGAAGCCGAACTGGTCGGCCGCATGCCGCCGTTCCCGTACTGGCCGCCCAACGAGATCAGCGAGATGCAGAAGCACATCGAGCTGACCCTGCGCGGCAAGGCCCCGGCCAACGGCATGGAACTGCGCATGATGCGCCGCGACGGCACGAGCTTCTACGCGCGGATGTACGTCTCCCCGCTGATTGACGCGCGCGGCCGCCACACGGGGTGGATGAGCTCGATCACCGACATCACCGAACCCAAGCGCGCGCGCGAAGACCTGGCCGCCGCGCACGATCGCTTTACGACCGTGCTGGAGAGTCTGGACGCGGCCGTCTCCGTGCTCTCCACGGACAAGGCTGAGCTGCTGTTTGCCAACCGCTACTACCGCCAGCTCTTCGGCTGGGAAGCGTTCGGGCACCTGCAGCTCTCGGGCCAGGACGTTGACACGGAAGATGTGTCCAGTGATGCACTCGACCTGGTGGACGCCTACGCCGGCCTGCCCGCCTCCGAACTGACGCCGCACGCGGCGGATGCGCGCGAAATCTACGTGCCGTCGATGCAGAAGTGGTTTGAAGTCCGCCGCCGCTATATCCAGTGGGTCGACGGCCACCTCGCGCAAATGCAGATCGCCACCGACATCACCGTACGCAAGGCGGCTGAAGAAATGACGCGTCAGCATGAAGAGCGCCTGCAATTCACCAGCCGCCTGACGACCATGGGCGAGATGGCATCGTCGCTGGCGCATGAGTTGAATCAGCCGCTGGCTGCCATCAATAACTACTGCATGGGCGCCGTGGGCCGCCTCAAGAGCGGGCGCAGCACAGCGGAAGAGCTGATCCCGGTGCTGGAAAAGACCTCCGCCCAGGCCGTCCGCGCCGGCACCATCATCCAGCGCATCCGCGGTTTCGTGAAACGCAGCCAGCCCCAGCGACGTGAATCCGACCTGCGCGACATCGTGGCCGATGCCGTCGGACTGGCCGAACTGGAAGCCACGCGGCGCGGCATCACCATCCTGACGCGCCTACCTGCCGACCTGCCGCACCTGTATGTGGACCCGGTGCTGATCGAGCAGGTGCTCGTCAACCTGCTCAAGAATGCGGCCGAAGCCATGGCCGCCCACCCGCGCCTGCGCGCCGCCAGCGTCCTGCGCCTGCACGCCAACCTGATCGACGACCCGGAAAACTCCGTGCTGATCGAGGTGATCGACCAGGGCCCCGGCGTGGACGACAGCACCAAGGAACGCCTGTTCGAGCCGTTCTTCAGTACCAAATCCGATGGAATGGGCATGGGGCTCAATATCTGCCGCTCCATCATAGAATCCCATCTCGGCCGGCTGTGGGTGGAAAACAATGCCGACGGGATCGGCTGTACGTTTAAAATCATCCTGCCGCTGAACCCGCTGTAATCGGTAACTGACTGGCAATAAGAGTCGCTAACAAAACTGTCCTGGCTAGGCGTGCCGACGCAGACAGTATAAGTAGTACCGAATGGTCGTCACTGCGGGAGGCGCAACGACGCCAGGGCGGTTTTGTTAGCGGCTCTAAATCGTTTTTAAAACATAGAACGTAAACCGAGGACTCTCCATGAGCACAACGCCCGCAGTTGCGCCGCGTAACGAAACCGTGTTCGTTGTCGACGACGATGAAGCCATGCGTGACTCGTTGACGTGGCTGCTCGAAGGCAACGGCTATACCGTGCGCACCTATCGCAGCGCCGAAGAATTCCTGGTGGACGACAAACGTGGCGAAGGCGTTGGCTGCCTGATCCTCGACGTGCGCATGCACGGCATGAGCGGCCCGGAACTGCAAGACCGCCTGCTGGCCGAAAACAGCCGCATGCCCATCGTCTTCGTCACCGGCCACGGTGATGTGCCGATGGCCGTGTCGACCATGAAAAAAGGCGCGGTGGATTTCATCGAGAAGCCGTTCGACGAAGCGGAACTGCGCGAGTTGGTCGAGCGCATGCTCAGCAAGGCACGCTCGGAAGACTCCGTTGCCCGCGAGCAAAAGGCGGCCAAGGAACTGCTTGGCAAGCTCACCACGCGCGAGCAGCAGGTGCTGGAGCGCATCGTTGCCGGGCGGCTGAACAAGCAGATTGCCGATGATCTGGGCATTTCCATCAAGACCGTCGAAGCACACCGCGCCAACATCATGGAAAAGCTCAGCGTGAACACCGTGGCCGACCTGCTGCGCCTGGCGCTGTCGCGCAACAGCTAAACAGCGTCGCAAAACACCAAGCGGGCGGCTGAAGGGGGAAGCACCGATTTATAATCGCGGTTTGCTTTCCCTCTCCTCCGCCCAACCATGACCGCCCAACTCATCGACGGCAACGCGCTTGCCAAGCAACTCCGCGCCGAAGCCGCACAACGCGCGGCTGCCCTCACCGCCCGCGGCCACCAACCCGGCCTCGCCGTCATCCTTGTTGGCGAAGACCCGGCCAGCCAGGTCTACGTACGCAACAAGATCAAGGCGTGCGAAGACAACGGCTTCCTCTCCGTTTTCGACCGCTACCCGGCTGACCTGACCGAAGCGGACCTGCTCGGCCGCATCGACGCCCTGAACCGCGATCCGCGCATCCACGGCATCCTGGTGCAACTGCCGCTGCCCAAGCACATCGACAGCCACAAGGTGCTCGAAGCCATCGCGCCCGAAAAGGACGTCGACGGCTTCCACATCGCCAACGCCGGCGCGCTGATGACCGGCGCCCCGCTGTTCCGCCCCTGCACGCCGTACGGCTGCATGAAGATGCTGGAATCGATCAACTACCCGGTGCGCGGCGCCAATGCCGTGGTGGTGGGCGCCTCCAACATCGTCGGCAAGCCGATGGCGATGCTGTTGCTGCAGGCCGGCGCCACCATCACCGTCTGCAACAGCAAGACGCGCGATCTGGCCGCCCACACGCGTGAGGCCGACATCATCGTGGCCGCCGTCGGCCGCCGCAACATCATCACCGCCGACATGGTCAAGCCCGGTGCCGTCGTCATCGACGTGGGCATGAACCGCGACGACGCCGGCAAGCTGTGCGGCGATGTCGACTTTGCGGGCGTGAAGGAAGTCGCCGGCTACATCACGCCCGTACCGGGCGGGGTCGGCCCGATGACGATTACCATGCTGCTGGTCAACACCCTGGAAGCCGCCGAGCGCGCTGCCGAAGGATCTGCGCTGGCGGCCTGACATTAGCGACCTAAGCTTCACCTGATCCTGTTGGAAACGAAAAAAGCGTCCCCACCTGCTGGATCGGACGCTTTTTTTGTCCCCCCGATTTTTCAACCGAGCCCGCCATGACCGACACTTCGCCCAATGTGGCCACCCCGGCAACCAACCCGCTGCTCGATTTCTCCGGTCTGCCCCGCTTTGCGGACATTCGCCCCGAACACGTCACGCCGGCCATCGACGTGCTGCTCGAACGTGCCGCAGCCGCCGTCGCCAAGGTCAAGGACCCGGCCACGCCCGTCACCTGGAGCACCGTCGTCACGGCGCTCGAAGACGCCACGGAGCCGCTGGGCCGTGCCTGGGGCATCGTCGGCCACCTGAGCGCTGTGGCCGACACGCCCGCACTGCGCGAAGCACACGCCGCCAATCTGCCGCGCGTGACGGAATTCTGGTCGGGTCTGGGCCAGGATCTGGAGCTGTTCGAAAAGTACAAGGCGATCGCCGAAAGCGCGGAATACACCACGCTCTCGCCGGCCCGCAAGAAGCTGCTCGATAACGAGCTGCGCGGCTTCCGCCTGGGTGGCGCCGAGTTGCCGGAAGATCAGAAGCCGCGTTTTGCAGCCATCCAGGAACAACAGGCGCAGCTGACCAAGGCCTTCAGCGACCACGTGCTTGATGCGACCAATGCCTACGCGCTCATCATCGACGATGAAGCCCGCTTGGCTGGACTGCCAGACGACGCCAAGCAAGCCGCGCAGGAAGCGGCCAAACGCGATAACCCGAGCGCCACCGGCTGGAAGTTCACGCTGCACTTCCCGTCGTACTTCCCGGTGCTGCAATACGCGGAAGACCGCGCCCTGCGTCGCACGCTGTACGAAGCCAACGTCACGCGCGCATCCGAGCTCGGCGCGCAATACGGCGGCGGCAAGGCTGAGTGGGACAACACCGCCAACATGGCCGAGCAGCTCGCGCTGCGCACGGAAGAGGCGCACATGCTCGGCTATCGCAACTTCGGCGAGGTGTCGCTGGTGCCGAAGATGGCCGATTCGCCCGAAGACGTATTGCGCTTCCTGAGCGAACTGGCCGACCGCGCCCGCCCCTTTGCCGAAAAGGATTGGGCCGAACTGCAAGCCTTCGCGAAAGACAAACTCGGCATCGACAAGCTCGAGCCCTGGGACATGGCCTATGCGTCGGAGAAGCTGCGCGAAGCGCGCTACGCCTTCTCCGAGCAGGAGGTGAAGCAGTACTTCCCCGAGCCCGCCGTGCTGGATGGGTTGTTTGAAGTCGTGCAGACGCTGTTCTCGGTCAAGATCCGTCCGGAGCAGGCCGAGGTGTGGCACCCGGACGTACGTTTCTTCCGCGTGGAATCGGCGCAGGGCGAGCTGCTCGCGCAGTTCTACATCGACCTGTACGCCCGAGAAGGCAAGCGCGGCGGCGCCTGGATGGACGACGCGCGCGGTCGCAAGCTGCTGGATGACGCACGCGTGCAAACCCCGGTGGCCTACCTCACGTGCAACTTCTCCGGCCCGGTCGGCAACAAGCCCGCCCTGTTCACGCACGACGAGGTCATCACCCTGTTCCACGAGTTCGGCCATGGCCTGCACCATATGCTCACGCAGGTGGATGAGCTGGGCGTGTCCGGCATCAACGGCGTGGAATGGGATGCGGTGGAATTGCCCTCCCAGTTCATGGAGAACTTCTGCTGGGAGTGGGAAGTGCTCTCCCGCATGACCCGCCACTCGGACACCGGCGCGCCACTACCAAGTGCCCTGTACGACCGCATGCTGGCCGCGAAGAACTTCCAGAACGGCATGATGACGCTGCGCCAGATTGTGTTCTCGACGTTCGACATGCACCTGCATACGGACTTCGACCCAAAGGGTGCGACGTCGGTGCTGGAGCTGTCGCGCCAGGTCAACAACCGATTCCACGTGGTGCCGCAGGCGGAACTGTCGCGCTGGCCGAATACGTTCAGCCACATCTTCGCGGGCGGTTACGCAGCCGGGTATTACAGCTACAAGTGGGCCGAAGTGCTGTCGGCCGATGCGTATGCCGCATTTGAAGAAGCGGGCAAGCTGAGTGGTTCGGTGCTCGACGCGCAAACCGGCGAGCGCTATCGCCGTGAAGTGTTGGCCGTTGGTGGCAGTCGCCCGGCGATTGAGTCGTTTACGGCCTTCCGTGGCCGCGCACCCTCGATCGACGCGCTGCTGCGTCACGGCGGCATGATGGCTGAAGCCGCCTGACGCTGCACGGCATCCCCACAGCGCCGCTTCGTGCAACTGCCGAAGCGGCGTTTTTCATTGGGGCAAACGAAAGTCGACGTGTGCCGGCCGCCCCGGCAGCGAGAGCGTGGCATGCGGTGCGGGCGTACGCGCCACCACCTTGCCGCGTCGCATGACCAGCGTGCGCGCGGCACGCAGGCGGATCGCCTCGATCGGGTCACGGGCATCCAGCACAACCAGATCGGCATGACACCCGGGCGCAATGCCATAGCCCTCCAGGCCGAGAATGCGCGCGGGGGTTTCCGTCACTGCGGCAAAGCATTGGCGCATGGCATCTTGCCCCGTCATCTGCGCAACATGCAGGCCCATGTGCGCGACCTCCAGCATGTCGCCGGAGCCCAGGCTGTACCACGGGTCCATCACGCAATCGTGGCCGAAGGCGACATCGATGCCCGCAGCCAGCAACTCTGGCACGCGTGTCATGCCACGCCGCTTCGGATACGTGTCTGAGCGGCCCTGCAGCGTGATGTTGATGAGCGGATTGGCGATCGCCGCCACGCCGGCTTCGCGCATCAGCGGCAGCAGCTTGCTAACGTAGTAGTTGTCCATCGAGTGCATCGACGTCAGATGCGAGCCCGCCACGCGCCCATGCAAACCCAAGCGGTGCGTTTGCGAGGCTAGCGTCTCGATATGGCGCGAGAGCGGATCGTCGGATTCGTCGCAATGCATGTCGACACGCAAGCCGCGCTCGGCGGCAAACTCGCACAGCAGCCGAACGGACTCCGCGCCATCGGCCATCGTGCGCTCGAAATGCGGGATACCGCCGACCACGTCGACGCCCATATCGATGGCGCGCTTGAGGTTGTCGAATGCGCCGGGGCTGCGCAGCACGCCATCTTGTGGAAACGCCACGAGCTGCAAGTCCAGATACGGCGCCACCTGACGCTTGACGTCGAGCAACGCCTCGACGGCCAGCAAGCGGGCGTCACACACATCCACGTGCGAGCGAATCGCCAGCAGGCCGCGCGCGACCGCCCAATCGCAGTAACGCCGGGCACGCTCGATCAGCGCTTCCTGCGTCAACACGGGCTTGAGCTCGCCCCAGAGCGCGATGCCCTCGAGCAGCGTGCCGGACTGGTTCACGCGCGGCAGGCCATACGAGAGGGTCGCATCCATATGGAAGTGCGCATCGACAAACGGCGGCGATACCAGCATGCCCGCCGCGTCGACCTCCTCCGCACCCCGCGTGGGCAGACTCGGCTGCACCGCGGCAATGCGGCCGGCGTCGATACCGATGTCGATGCCGACACGCCCATCGGGCAGATTGGCGTTGCGGATCACGAAATCCATACGGGCTCCTCTGAGTGCATGGGGTTCAATCTACCTCAAGCCAGTGATGGCGGCAGCACGGGGGCTTGATGGCACAATACCGGACACTCTGAACGGCGCTGCCGGTATGCGCCGTCGCCATTTGCAAGGATTGATTGCCCCATGCGTGTCGCTACTTGGAACGTTAACTCTTTGAAGGTCCGCCTGCCGCAGGTACTGCAATGGCTGGCTGAACGCGAAGCCGACGCCATGCCCATCGACCTGCTCTGCCTGCAGGAACTCAAGCTGCCCGACGATCGCTACCCGCTCGCCGAGCTGGATGCCGCGGGCTACGCATCGCTGTTCACCGGCCAGAAGACCTACAACGGTGTCGCCATCCTGGCGCGCAAGGCCGCGGTGCCCGAGGGCCGCGATGTAGTGAAGAACATCCCTGGCTTTGCCGACGAGCAGCAGCGCATCGTGGCCGCGACGTACGACATGCCGGGCGGGCCGGTACGCGTAATCTCCGCCTACTTCCCGAACGGCCAGGCGCTCGACTCCGACAAGTTCGTCTATAAGCTGCGCTGGCTGGAAGCGCTGCAAGTGTGGTTGAAGGCCGAGATGGCGCAGCACCCGCGCCTGATGCTGCTGGGCGATTTCAACATCGCCCCGGACGATCGCGACGTGCACGATCCGAAAAAATGGGAAGGCCAGAACCTGGTGTCGCCGGAAGAGCGTGCTGCGTTCCGTGCGCTGGAGGGTGCGGGCCTAGTGGATGCTTTCCGTCTGTTTGACCAGGAAGACAAGCTCTTTTCCTGGTGGGATTACCGGCTGTTCGCGTTCAAGCGCAATGCGGGGCTGCGCATCGACCACATCATGCTGTCGCCGGAATTGGCCAAGCTGTGCGAGTCGTGCCATATCGACCGCGTGCCGCGCACGTGGGAGCAGCCATCGGACCACACACCTGTCGTCGCCGCCTTGCGCGACGCGTAAGAACGTGTTCACGATCCGTAGCGAGCGGCCCTCAGCGGGGTGAAGAGCAGCGCAGAAACCGGAATGTACTCAAGTACATGAGGATTTCGAGCAGCGCATGAGCCCCGATCAGGGCCGCGCAGTAGGATCATGGACACGTTCTAAGACCACCACTCAGGCATGGCCTCTACCTTCAAGCACCGAAACCTACCGCATCTGCTCCTGCGCGCGCGTGAGACGTTCATGGCGGGCTTCCGACCGCTTCTGCGCGAGCATGGCCTATCCGAACAGCAATGGCGCGTGCTGCGCACGCTCAACGACATGGGCGACATGGAGCCCAACCAGCTCGCCGATGCGTGCCTGATCCTCAGCCCGAGCCTGACGCGCATGCTGGCGGCCATGGCCGAGTCTGAAATGATCGTCCGCACGCGTTCGTCGGTGGATCAGCGCCGGCAAGTCATCTCACTGACACCGAAGAGCCGCGAATTCATCGCCAAGGTCGAACCGCAAGTCGATGCGGAATACGCGCGCATCGAAGCCCTGCTGGGGCGCGCTCGGCTGGATGGGCTGTACGCCATCCTCGACGAATCGATCCTCGCCATGGAAACCCATTCGCCGATGGCACGTCTGGCTGACGACGAAGAATAACGCCGACCCGCCCACGCCCTACCCGTCAGCCGGGAAACACGCACCCACGAAAAAGCCGGTCACGCAGACCGGCTTTTTCTCAAGGCAGCGGACACTGATGTCCACCTTGTCTGCACCGGTCATGCCGATGCCAATGTCGCCACACGATTTACTCAAGCCACTGCGACATGCGCGCGCTTGACCACGACCGGTTGCGGCAACTCGTTTAATCCGTTGGATCGCTGCACGCCGTCTGCAATCAGCACACGGGCGGCATCCTGGATCCGCTCCTGACCGGCCTCGAAGGCCGCTTGAAGGGACAACACCTGATCACCTTCCAGGCCTTCCCAAAGCGCCTCGCGCGTTGCCACGCAAGTCACCTTTTCACCGTCGACAAGCGCGTCGAACAGCAGGCCTTCGTTGTTGATGTCGTACGCCTCTTTCTTTTCGAACTTGATTTCCATCGTCAAAGCCCTCCGATTGCAATGGACAACAACGCACACGCTGTTGGCGTGGAAACCATGCGGGGGGGCCGGCACGGTTCCGTCAAACTTCGTGTCTGACTGCAAGGATCATTTTAACCAAAGCTTGCGAGGCGCGTGCGAATGACATTGGCCGCGAAGAGAAAGCGCGCCAAGGCGATCGCCGGCCATCCCAGGCGGCATCAGACCTCGCGCGCCATCCGGCACGGGTATGCTTTTTTGTCAGGGTCGAGCGCCTCGCCCGACTAAGCAAAGCGAGGGCCACACGCAAGGCCCGTGCCGGCACACCAATCGGAGGCGACGATGGCAATACAAACCCACCGTTTGCGACACGCCTATGTCAGCGTCGCGTTGATGCTGCTGGCCTCGCGCCCAGCGTACTCGGCCGATTGCGGCGCACTGCATGTCCAGAGCCCACCGCACACGGTTGCGGTGGTTGAACTCTATACATCCGAGGGTTGTAATAGTTGCCCGCCGGCGGATCGCTGGCTCAGTCGCGCACCGCTCGACCCCCAACACTGGATACCGCTGGCCTTGCACGTGGATTACTGGGACAGCCCCAGCTGGAAAGACACCTTCGGCCGTGCCGCCTTTGCCGAACGGCAGCGCGCGCTTGGCGATGTGGGGCACGCGCCGACGATCTACACGCCGGAAGTGTTCGTCTCCGGCCGTGAACTGCGGCACTGGGCGAATGCAACGGATTTCTCACGCGCCGTCGCCGCACGCAATGCGCAGCCTGCAATGGCGGACATTTCGCTGGATGCCAACCGCGTCAATGCGCCGCGTGCAGCGTTGCAAACCCGCGCACGCTTTACGCTACGGCCAAGCGCGGCTTCCGCCGCAAGCCCAGCGGTCGCGTGGATCGCCTTGACGCAAAACGGCTTGATCAGCCACCCGAGCGGCGGCGAGAACGGGGGCGTGGAACTACGCCACGGCCATGTCGTAAGGGAATGGATCGGCCCGATCCGGTTGACTGGCACCAGCACGCAATGGCAGGGCGAGATTCCCCTGCCCGCCAATGCGCGCCCTACCGATGTGAGCCTGGCCGCCTTCGTTGAGCGGCCGCGCGACGCAGAGATCCTGCAGGGGGTCTCCGCGCCGCTGTGTCGTTAGACGTCTGTTGATCGGGCGATCAGCGCGCCGTTTCCGACACTTGCACGGCGCCATGCTCCGGCGTGTGCAACAGCGAGCGACGACGCGCGTAGCCGAAGTAGACCACCAGCCCGATCACCACCCACACCAAGAAGGCGATCCACGTGACCGCCTGGAGATGGCTCATCAGGAACAAGCACATGCCGATCGCCAGCAGCGGCACCACCGGCACGCCCGGGCAACGGAAGCCGCGGTGCAGATCCGGACGCGTACGGCGCAGCACCAGCACGGCCACGGCGATCAGCGAGAACGCGGCCAGCGTACCGATGTTGATCAGCTCTGCCAGCACGTTCAGCGGCACGAACGCGGCAATCACGGCAAACACAATGCCAACCACCCAGGTATTGAGGAACGGCGTCGCGTAGCGCGGATGGATGTGCGACAGGCTCTTGGGCAGCAGACCGTCGCGCGACATGGCGAAGATGATGCGGGTCTGGCCATAAGCCATCACCAGGATCACGGTCGTCATGCCGATGATGGCGCCCAGATCGACAAAGCCGGCCACCCAGCCTTCACCCGCCATCTGCAACGCCAGCGACACCGGGTGGTCCACACCCGCGAACTTCGCGAACGGCACGATGCCGGTCATGATCGCCGCCACCATCACGTACAGGATCGTGCAGACCGCCAGCGAGCCGATGATGCCGATCGGCAGGTCACGCTTGGGGTTGCGCACTTCTTCCGCCGCGGAGGTGACCGCGTCGAAACCGATGAAGGCAAAGAACACAATGGCGGCCGCCCCAAACACGCCGTTCATGCCGAACGGCATGAAGGGTTGCCAGTTGGCCGGCTGCACGTGGCGCACGCCCACGAAGATGAACAGCAGCACCACCGTCACCTTGATCACCACCATGATGTTGTTGGCGCGCGCCGATTCCCGCACGCCAAACGACAGCACCGTGGTAACGAGCAACATGATCACGAGCGCCGGCAGGTTGAACAGCGTCTGCACGCCCGGAATGGCCCCCGGTGCAGCCGTCAGCGCTTGCGGCAGATGCATGCCGAAGCCCGCCAGCAAGGATTGGAAATAGCCCGACCAGCCCACCGATACGGCGGAGGTCGCCAGGCCATACTCGAGCATCAAGTCCCAGCCGATGATCCATGCAACCAATTCGCCCATCGTGGCGTAGGCGTAGGTATAGATGGAGCCCGAGACGGGGATGGTCGAAGCAAATTCGGCGTAGCACAGTGCGGCAAACCCGCACGCCAGTGCGGCCACGATGAAGGACAGCGTGAGCGCCGGCCCGGCGGTCAGCGCGCCCGTGCCCGTCAGCACGAAAATACCGGTGCCGATGATGGCGCCGACGCCAAGGAAAGTCAGGTCCACGGGCCCGAGCACTTTCTTCAGACCCGTATTGCTATGGCCAGTGCGGATCATGTGATCCACGTTTTTGGTACGGAACAAGCTCATTGACTGCGTCTCCTATCTGCATGCCTGTCCAGATGTAGTGGAAGGCACTGTCGCGCACGTTTGGCGCGCGGCGGCGGATTTTTGCAAAAAGCGGGCATTCTACCCGCTGGCGACACTCCGCCCTTCTATCGCCGACTTGCAGACAGGAAAATAGGACAATTCACGCCCGGTTGACGTCGCCTGGGGCTCACATGCCAGCGCTCAGGTCGTCGGCAAACAGCGGTTGCTGACGCGCATGCGCATCGGACTCGTACAACCGCACGCCCACCCCAAGCAAGCGCACAGGAATCTGCCGGCGCTCGAACCCCTGGGCCAGCAGCTTGGAGAACACCGGCAGCGACACCTGTGGCGAAATGCACTCCACCGTCGTGCCACGAAAATCCGCAAACCGCAGCTTCACATACGTCTTGTGGATCATGTTGGCGGCGCGGGCGCGCTCAACGCGAGCGGCAAGCTGTTCGACGAGAATGGTCAATTCGCGCTGGCAATCCTCCAGCGTGCGCAGATCGGTCGCGTAGGTTTCTTCCACGCTGACCGACTTGCGAATCTGCGAGGGTTGCACCTGCCGGTGATCAATGCCTCGGCAAAGGTCATGTAGCCGAAAACCGAACACACCGAAATGCTGCTGCAAGCGGTCTGTCCCCCAGGCGCGCAGGTCGCCACAGGTTTCCGCGCCTAGGCGGCGCAGCTTGGCGGCGGTCACCTTCCCCACGCCAAATAGCCGCTCCACGGGCAATTCGGCGGCGAAGGCATCCACCTGCTCCGGCCGCACCACGAACAAGCCATCGGGCTTGCGCCAATCGCTGGCGATCTTGGCAATGAACTTGTTGGGCGCAACACCCGCCGACACGGTAATGCCAATCTCTTCACGCACACGGCGGCGGATGTCCTCGGCGATGCGCGTGCCGCTGCCGGCGTGCATGGGGCTGTCGCTCACATCGAGGTACGCCTCGTCCAGTGATAGCGGCTCTACCAGCGGCGTGTAGCTGTGATAGATGGCGAAAATCTGGCGCGCGACCTGGCGGTACTTATCCATGGCCGGCGGGACGATGAGCAGGTCAGGACAGCGCTTGACGGCCTGCGCCATTGGCATCGCAGAATGGATGCCGAACTTGCGCGCTTCGTAATTACAGGTCGCCACGACCCCGCGCCGCTCGGGCCGTCCACCCACGGCCAGCGGCTTGCCGAGCAGGCGCGGATCGTCCCGCATCTCGATGGCAGCGTAGAAACAATCGCAGTCGCAGTGGATGATCTTTCGCACGGCAGCCGGCCGCGTGAGGACTTGGCGTTCAGAAGAGGAACGCAAGCGTACCAGCTTCCGCTCGGCGTGCAGGGAATGTATGAGCTTGACTGCGCAACAATGCATTTCGCCGATACTGCAATGCAGCATCGGCGAATGCGGGGAGAGAAAATCGGCGATTAGCGGCCGATGTCGTGGGACACGGCGCCGAGTTCCTCGTTCAGCGCACGTTGTTCGTCACCGGACAAGCCACCGCGGTGCTGGCTGGCCATATCGTTGGCTTCCTGGCGGATGCGACGCAGGCGATCACGCAGGCCATCCGCGCGGTACGGATCGATATAGCCTTGCGACTGGCGCACGTCGATGCGATGGAATTCTTCAGCAAGTCGGCCTTGCACTTCGTCAAAGCGGGCGCGCGGGTCTACCGGGGCCGGTTCGCGCACTACCACGGTGCGAGTCTGCGCGGGAGGCGCCACCACACAACCGGCCATGGAGGCCACCAGCACAGCGCACAAGGTCAGACGCGGAAGAATCGACATGATTTGGCTCGTAGTGTCGTTATCGAACCGCGCAAGCCGCGCGGGACTGGCGCTATCTTACGAACCGTTTTACGCAAAGCTGTGACGATTGGTAACCATGCATTACACCGCAAATGCCTCCGGCGGCTCGACGGGCGGCGGGGGTTCATCGGGCGAAGGCAAATCAGGAGGAACGCCCGGCGGCGCTGGCTCGTCGGGCGGGGGCACGGCATGTGCGGGCAACGCGCAATCGACAGACATGGTTTCCCTCCGGACAAAACGCATTGACAATCTAGTACGCGATTCCCATGCCAACAAGTCACCGCTGCGCCGAACCCATGCACGATCTACCGACCACCCGCTTTCAAGATCAAACGCTCGTCCGCATTGGCGATGCCCATGTCGATGGCTCCATGCTGCTGCTCGCCCCACACGCTGGCGGGCGGTTGGTGCGCTGGCGCCATCGCGGTGAAGACATCCTTTTCTGGCCCGACTCTGCCGACTGGTCCAACCCGGCGAAGGTACGTGGCGGCAATCCGTTGTTATTCCCCTTCATCGGGCGGCATTTTGTCGACGGTGAAGTCGGCCGCTGGCGCGATGCGCGCGGCCAGGTTCATGCCCTGCCGCAGCATGGCTTTGCGCGCGACCTGCCGTTCAGCGTGGAAGACGCCAGCGACGCGCACATCGTCATGCTGTTGCGCGATAGCCCCCAGACACGCGTGGGGTATCCGTTCGCGTTTGAGTTTCGCGTGACGTACCGGCTGATTCACGATGGGCTGGAGGCAACGTTCTCCGTCAAGCATCTCGACGAAGGCGCCGGACACGCGCCCATGCCGTTCTACGCGGGCCACCATTTCTATCTGGCACTGCCGCATGCGTTGCGTGGCGCGACGGAACTGTCGATGCCACCGTCGCGGCTGTCGCGCCAGCTCCCGGACGGCAGCCTCGATGTTCCGGCACCCGGGCGTAGCACGTACCAAATCGATGACCCGGCGCTGCAAGACCGCTATCACCTGCTGGATGCCGCCGGTGCCGCGACACTGGCCATTCCCCCGTATGCAGACGCGCCGCTAGGCCGCAGCATTCGCATCGAGGTGGATGGCGCACCAGTGCCCTGGCACGCCATCACCACCTGGACAGAAAACGCGACATCCGACTTCTATTGCGTCGAACCGTGGATGGGCCTGCCCAATGCGATCCACCACGGCGAAGGCTTGCACCTGCTTGCCCCCGGCGAATCGCGGCAAGCCACCTGCCGTCTGCGGATCGCACGCTAGCGAACACGCTCGTCCGCTCAGGCCTTCTCGTAGGCCTGCACCGCGTCCATCACGCGCGCCGAGTACACCAGCGCCGCGCCCGCATTGAGCGAAATCGCCACGCTCAATGCATCGGCAATCTCTTCATGCGTCGCGCCACGCTTGATCGCCTCGGCGGTATGCACGGTGATACAGCCATCGCAGCGCGTCGTCACCGCCACGGCCAGTGCGATCAACTCCCGCGTCTTGGCGTCCAGGCTGCCCGTCGATGCACCCGAGAGCGTTTGATAGCCCTTCACCGTATCCGGCGTGATCTTGCCAATCTCGCCAATGCGCCCAAGCAGTTCTTTCCGATACTCGACCCAGTTCAGCATGATGTGCTCCCGGTGGTGTGGCGCTGGCCCGATGCCTGCGCCGTTGGAAAGAGTGTTGTCTTTAGGCGTGATCCGTTGAATACTTTATTAACGCAATTTCTAGCGAAATCGTCTCAATGGACGCACTCAGCCAGTTCATCCGACTCACCCGCCCGCAGGCGAGTCTCGATTTGCGATGCCTGTTCCAAGGGCCCTTCTCAATCCCGCACGACCCCGAACCCAATGGCCAGGTGCTGTTCCACTTGGTGTTGTCGGGCAGTTGCCTGGTAGAAACCAATGACCGCACGTTCACGCTGCATGAAGGCGATTTCATCCTGTTCCCGCGCGGCCATGCCCACACGATCCATGACTTGGCGAGCACCGCCGACACGTCCGTGCGCAAGCCACGCGTCTCGCACGACGGCATGCTGCCCTTGCGGAAAACCGGTCGCGGCGCGGCAGAAGTCGACCTGCTCTGCGGCCGCTTCGTGCATGAGCCCGGCTCGACCACGCTGCTCATCCGCACGCTGCCGGACCCCCTATGTGTGTCGTTGAGTGATAGTGCGTCGTTTCCAGCGCTGCAAGCCCTTATTGGGCTGATGCGCAGCGAGGCTGAAACGCGTGCCCCTGGCGCACTGGCGATCGTTACGGCGTTGAGCCAGGCGTTGCTGACGATGGCGCTGCGCGTCTACGGCCAACGCGAGCATGCCGCCCCCGGCACGCTTACGCTGCTGTCAGACACGCGCCTCGGCCCCTCCATCCAGGCGATGCTGAGCACCCCTGAACGTGCGTGGACCATCGATGCACTCGCTGATCTGGCCGCCATGTCGCGCGCCACCTACGCGCGGCACTTCAAGGCACGCGCCGACATGACGGTGTGGGAGTTCCTCACACGCGTGCGCGTGACACTCGCCTGCGACGCGCTCATCCACACCCGCCTCAGCGCAGGTGAAATCGGCGCGCGCGTCGGTTATCAATCCGAAGCGGCGTTCGGCAAGGCGTTCAAGCGGCAACTGGGGATGACGCCGGCGCGCTATCGGCGGGCCGCCAACACCGTCGAGTGATATCGCACCAGACACGCATCGCGTTACCGTGCGAACCACTAGTCATCGGCGCCCGGCCTCTGTTATACTTTTGTGCTTCGGGGCGTAGCGCAGCCTGGTAGCGTACCTGCATGGGGTGCAGGTGGTCGGAGGTTCAAATCCTCTCGCCCCGACCAAAACAAAAAGCCCGCGTAACGTGATCCGTTACGCGGGCTTTTTCACGTCTGTTTGCAGCGCGAGCTTGGCTTGGGTTTTACGGCTTATCAGTGCGCAGAATGTCCAGCACAGCCGTCAGCGCATGTCGCAGGCTCAGCACATCAACTGAGCCGCTACCACTTGCGGCGATGACCGGCGCAGGCGCGACAACCTCGACCTCTGTCGTCTCCACTTCCGGCTCCATGGACTGTACGACAGCTGCGCCATGTCGCAACTCATCCAGTCGATTGCGCGCGCCGTTGATCGTGAAGCCCTGCTCATACAGCAACTCGCGGATGCGCCGGATCAGCAGCACTTCATGGTGCTGGTAATAGCGACGATTGCCGCGCCGCTTGACCGGCTTGAGTTGCGTGAACTCCTGCTCCCAATAGCGCAGCACGTGCGGCTTGACCGCACACAGGTCACTCACCTCACCAATGGTGAAGTAGCGCTTGGCAGGAATCGGTGGCAGGTTGACCCGCTCCGTGTGTTTATCGGCGGCCATGAAGGGCTGGCGAAAGAGACGGAATGATTGAAACGGCTGGAATTACACAGCGCCCACAGCATCGGCCGGCAAGGGCTCGACGCGCTCTTCCACGAGCGCCTTGAGCTTCTGGCTGGCGTGGAATGTGACGACGCGACGGGCGGTGATCGGGATGATCTCTCCCGTCTTCGGGTTGCGGCCCGGACGCTGCGGCTTGTCGCGCAACTGGAAGTTGCCGAAGCCAGACAGCTTGACGCTATCACCTTGCTCGAGCGCTTCGCGAATCACGTCAAAGAACGCCTCGACCATGTCCTTCGATTCACGCTTGTTCAGGCCGACCTGCTCGAACAGCATCTCGGCGAGTTCGGCCTTTGTGAGTGTCGGCACTTCCTGGCCGCGCGCATCACGCGCGTCGGCCAGTGCTGACGAAGAAGAACCGAGCGAGTCGCCCAAGGATGCCGCCAACGCGGGCGCGTGTTGATCGTTCATAGGATTCGCTTAGGCGTTGATCGATCCGAATGCGGAGGTTCGTTCGAGCTGTCTCTCGCGAGGCGCGGACGTCAGGCGCGCAGGCGCGCGCCGAATGCATCGCCGGCCGCTCGAATCAGTTGCTGTGTGGCGGCCTCGACAATGTCGTCCTGGAGGGTGCTGTCAGTATCTTGCAACGTAATTCTGAAGGCAAGGCTTTTCTCCTGCGCCCCAATGGCCGCCGTGGCGGCCTTCGGACGGAACTCGTCGAACAGCACAACGCCCTGCAGATAACGCTGCCAAGGGGTGCCAACGGCCGTTTTCTCGAACGTATCAACGAGGTCCTGCACCGCCACATCCTGGCGCACGACCAATGCAATGTCGCGCGTCACAGCCGGCACACGCGGCACTTCGCGATACTTCGGCAGGCCAACAGCGGTCATGGCGTCGAGCTCAAGCTCCCACACCACCGGCGCGGTCGGCAGATCGTACTTCTGCAGCCAGCGCGGATGCAGTTCACCGATCCAGCCGATAGCGCGACCATTCAGCACCACACGTGCAGAGCGTCCCGGATGCAGCGCAGGATGCTCAGCGCGCTCGAAGCGTGCTTGCAGCGGCCACAGCAGCGACTCAACATCGCCCTTCACGTCGAAGAAATCGACAGCGCGCGTTTGCACGCCCCACTGCTCTTCCTTGGCCGGACCGTAGGCGATACCGCCCGCCATCATCGGTTGCGCATAGCCAGCGATCGACAGGCCGCCATCCGCAACGCTCGCATCTCGGTGGAACACACGGCCCACTTCGAACATGCGCACGCGCGAAGCCTTGCGGTTCAGGTTGTAGCGCACCTTGTCGAGCAAACCGCCGATGAGCGTGCTGCGCATCACCGAGTACTGGCTGGCGATCGGGTTCAGCAACGGAATCGGATTGGTGTTGCCGGCAAAGTCAGCTTCCCACTCCGTCTCGACGAAGGCGAAGTTGACGACCTCGTGATAATCGCGCGCTGCCACGGCGTGACGCACATCGTGCATCGTGCGGCGTGCTTCGTCGGTCGGGCGCATCGCGCTCTCGGCCACCGGCGGCTTGGCCGGAATCTGTTCGAAACCGTAGATGCGGGCGACCTCTTCGATCAGGTCTTCCTCGATCTCAAGGTCGAAGCGGTACGACGGCGGCTCGACGATGAACACATCGCCATCCACATTGAACGCGAGGCCGAGGCGCTTAAACACATCCGCCACGACTTCGTGCGACAGCGGAATGCCAAGCACACGCGCTGCACGTGCGACACGCATGCGCACCGGCTCGCGCTTGGGCAGATTGACGATCTGATCGTCGATCGGACCAGCCTGCCCCCCGCAGATTTCGAGGATCAGCGCGCTGATGCGCTCGATGTGTTCAACGGTGGTCGCGTAGTCGACGCCGCGCTCGAAGCGATGGCCGGCATCGGTCGAGAAGTTGTAGCGGCGCCCGCGACCCTGAATGGCCTCCGGCCACCAGAATGCGGCTTCGACGTAGATGTTCTGCGTGTCGAGCGTGACGGCCGTCTTATCGCCACCCATGATGCCGGCCAGGCTTTCGATGGCTTGCTCGTCGGCAATCACGCCGACCTTTTCGTCGACGGTGATGGTGTCGCCGTTGAGCAGCTTCAGTTCTTCGCCGGCCTTGCCCCAGCGCACCGTCAGGCCGCCGTGGATCTTGTCCAGATCGAACACGTGCGACGGACGGCCCAGCTCCAGCATCACGTAGTTGGAGATATCGACCAGCGCCGACACGCTGCGCATGCCCGCGCGCTCGATGCGCGAGACCATCCACGCCGGCGTCTTCGCGTGTGCATTCACGCCGCGGATGATGCGGCCCGAGAAGCGGCCGCACAGGTCCGGCGCCTCCACCTTGACCGGCAGTTTGTCAGCCAGCGTCACCGCCACCGGCGCCATCGACGGCACCGTAATCGGTGCGCCCGTCAGCGCGGACACTTCACGCGCCACGCCATGGATCGACAGGCAGTCCGCCTTGTTCGGCGTGAGCTTGATGACGAAGATCTGGTCGTCCAGATCGAGCACCTTGCGGATGTCCTCGCCCACCGGCGTATCTTCCGGCAGGATCAGCAGGCCGCCATGGTCTTCCGACAGCTTCAACTCGCGCGCCGAGCACAGCATGCCGTAGCTTTCCACGCCACGCAGCTTGCCGACCTTGATCTTGAACGGCTTGCCGTCTTCACCCGGCGGCAGCTCGGCGCCGACCATCGCGCACGGCACCTTGATGCCCACCGACACATTCGGCGCGCCGCAGACGATCTGCAGCAGCTCGCCCGTGCCCGCATCCACCTTACACACGTTCAGGCGATCGGCGTCCGGATGCTTGTTCACCTCGACCACATGGCCGACGACGATATTTGTGAACGGCGGCGCGACGGGGTCGACCTCTTCCACTTCGAGGCCAGCCATCGTCAGGCGATGGGAAAGCTCATCAGTAGTGATCGGCGGATTGACGAAACTGCGAAGCCAGGATTCCGGAAATTGCATGGCGCGACGGAAAAGAGAATTCGATTAACGGGGCGACGGGTTGGTCGGTGCGAGCGCAGCGCTTAAGCGAACTGGCGCAGGAAACGCACATCGCCCTCGAAGAACAGGCGCAGATCGTTGATGCCATAGCGCAGCATCGTCAGGCGCTCCAGGCCGGAGCCGAACGCAAAGCCGATGTAGCGCTCCGGGTCCAGGCCCATGTTGCGCACCACGGTCGGGTGCACCTGGCCGGAACCGGAAATCTCCAGCCATTTGCCGTTGCCGAAGGCCATGTCGATCTCGGCCGACGGCTCGGTGAACGGGAAGTACGACGGGCGGAAGCGCACGTTGATGTCGTCGCGCTCGAAGAACTTGCGCAGGAAGTCGGTGTAGACGCCCTTCAGATCCGCAAAGCTGATGTTGTCGGCAATCCAGAGGCCTTCAACTTGATGGAACATCGGCGAGTGCGTGGCGTCGCTGTCGACGCGGTACGTGCGACCCGGGGCGATGACCTTGATCGGGGGAATACGGTCGAGGTGCTTGTACTTCTCGACGTGCATGCGGGCGTAGCGCACCTGCATCGGGCTGGTGTGCGTGCGCAGCAGCAAGAGCTTGTCTTCGCTGTCACGGCCATCGATGTAGAAGGTGTCCTGCATCGAGCGCGCCGGATGGTTGTCCGGGTTGTTCAGCGCCGTGAAGTTCATCCAGTCGGATTCGATTTCGGGGCCGTCGGCCACATCGAAACCGATCGAACCGAAGATCTTGGCGACGCGCTCCCAGGTGTTCATCACCGGGTGCAGGCTGCCCTCAGCCACGTCGCGGCCGGGCAGCGTCACGTCGATCGCCTCAGCAGCCAGGCGGGCGTTCATGAGCGCATCGGCCAGCGCCTGACGGCGGGCATTCAGCGCTTCTTCAACGCGGCTCTTGGCCTGGTTGATGCGCGCGCCTTCAGTCTTGCGTGTCTCCGGATCGAGCTTGCCGAGGCCCTTGAGCAAGTCGGTCAGCACTCCGGACTTACCGAGAAAGCGCGCCTTCTCGTTTTCCAGCGAGGCGTTGTCCTCCACAGAGGCAAACGCGTTTTGGGCATCGACGACCACTTGGTCCAGATCCAGTGACATGGGAAGGCGAGCGAAAAAATTCGAGTGATTCGGAACGACAGAATAAAAAACGGGGCTCGGTGAGAGCCCCGTCAGGGTGATCAGCCGGCAAAGTTACTGGGCAATTCCAGCAGCCTGCCCGGCCAATCCATCAGGCGACGTTGGCTTTCACCTGGTTCACGATAGCGGCAAAAGCCACCTTGTCGTGAATGGCCATGTCCGACAGCACCTTGCGGTCCAGCTCGATGGACGCCTTCTTCAGGCCGTTCATGAACTTGCTGTAGGTCAGACCATGTTCGCGTGCGCCTGCGTTGATACGTGCAATCCAGAGAGCGCGGAACACGCGCTTCTTGTTGCGACGATCGCGGTAAGCGTACTGGCCAGCACGCATGACCGCCTGCTTGGCGATGCGATAGACGTTATTGCGGCGGCCGCGGTAACCCTTGGCTGCACTGATAACTTTCTTATGACGGGCCCGCGCTGTGACCCCACGTTTTACTCGAGGCATGAAATGCTCCTTTCGTAGTTAGTTAGGGTTAGGCGTACGGCATCATTGCGCGAACGGACTTCAGGTTCGTCTCATGGACGCCCTCGGTACCGCGCAGGTGACGCTTGTTCTTGGTGGTCTTCTTGGTCAGGATGTGACGCTTGAAGGCTTGGCCACGTTTGATCGTGCCACCAGGACGGGCAGTAAAGCGCTTGGAGGCGCTTTTCTTCGTCTTCATCTTCGGCATGGAACAACTCCGCTTTTGACATGAAGCCAGGTGGACGGCTGGCGCCGACACTTTTAAGACCCGGACTCACTTGTTGTATCGCGATGGGTGATGAAGCCCACCGCGGTTTCCGACGTTTCCGTCTGGAACCTGCTCAGCGCAGCCGGAATCGTCCGACCGCCACTGCTATTACTTTTTCTTCTTGGGTGCCAACATCATCACTGCCTGGCGACCTTCCATCTTCGGCATCTGCTCAACCTGGCCGAATTCCTCCAGGTCAGACTTGATACGCTCCAGCACGCGCATGCCGAGCTCCTGGTGAGCCATTTCGCGGCCCCGGAAACGCAAGGTAACCTTTACTCTGTCACCATCTTCCAGGAAGCGCGTCGCGTTGCGCAGCTTGACGCCGTAGTCGTTGTCGTCTGTGCCAGGGCGGAACTTGACTTCCTTCACCTGGATGACCTTCTGCTTAAGCTTGGCTTCGTGAGCCTTCTTCTGCTCCGAATACTTAAACTTGCCATAGTCCATCAGGCGGCAAACGGGCGGCTGCGCAGTCGGCGCGATTTCGACCAAGTCGACGTCTTTTTCTTCTGCCAGACGCAGTGCGTCGAACAGTTTGACGATGCCGAGCGCTTCTCCCTCAACCCCGGTCAGCCGGACTTCCGGTGCGCTGATCTCGCGGTTGATGCGGTGAGATTTCTCAGTAGCGATGTTGATGTCCTCGAAGAATCAAAAAAACAGGCCGTGCCCAGCTCATGACTTGTTGGCGAGATCGTTCTGCAGTCGCTCAACGAACGCCGACAGCGGCATGGAGCCTAGATCGACGTTGCCACGGGCACGCACGGCCACCTGATTTTCATCCCGCTCTTTGTCGCCCACCACAACCTGGTACGGGACCTTCTGAACGGAATGCTCGCGAATTTTATACCCAATCTTCTCATTCCGCAAATCAACAACCGCCCTAAAGCCTTGTTTTTGCAGGGATTGCGCAACGGATTGTGCGTATTCGGCGTGCGAATCGGTGATGCTGAGCACCGCGACCTGTACCGGCGAAAGCCACGTCGGCAGCGCACCGGCGTATTGCTCGATCAAGATACCGATAAAGCGCTCCAGGCTGCCGACGATGGCCCGGTGCAGCATGATCGGACGATGGCGCGCGCCATCTTCGCCGACAAACTCGGCATCCAGACGCTCCGGCAGGTTCGGGTCGACCTGGATCGTGCCGCACTGCCACTGGCGTCCAAGTGCATCTTTCAGCACGTATTCGATCTTCGGGCCATAGAAGGCACCCTCGCCCGGCAGGTATTCGAATTCGCAACCGGAGGCACGCAAGCCGTCTGCCAAGGCAGCTTCGGCGCGATCCCAGCTTTCCTCGGAGCCAATGCGCTTTTCCGGACGCGTCGACAGCTTGTACAGAATCTCGGTAAAGCCGAAATCCTTATAGACCTTCTGTAGCAGCGTCGTGAACGCCGTCACTTCGGCCTGGATCATGTCTTCCGTGCAGAAGATGTGACCATCGTCCTGCGTAAAGCCGCGCACGCGCATGATGCCGTGCAGACCGCCCGAGGGCTCGTTGCGATGGCAGGCGCCGAATTCACCGAAGCGCAGCGGCAGGTCGCGGTAGCTCTTGATGCCCTGCTTGTAGATGAGGATGTGGCCGGGGCAGTTCATCGGCTTGAGCGCGTATTCGCGCTTTTCCGATTCCGTGATGAACATGTTCTCGCGGTACTTGTCCCAGTGGCCGGTTTTTTCCCACAGCGACTTGTCGAGAATCTGCGGCCCCTTGACTTCCTGGTAGCCGTTTTCACGGTACACGCGGCGCATGTACTGCTCGACCTCTTGCCACAGCGTCCAGCCCTTGGGGTGCCAGAACACCATGCCCGGAGCGGTTTCGTCGATGTGGAACAGGTCGAGTTCGCGGCCGAGCTTGCGATGGTCGCGCTTCTCAGCCTCTTCCAGCATGCGCAGGTAGGCTTCCTGGTCTTCCTTCTTGGCCCAGGCCGTGCCATAGATGCGCTGGAGCATCTCATTGTTGTGATCGCCGCGCCAGTAAGCGCCTGCCACCTTCATCAGCTTGAAGACCTTGAGCTTGCCCGTGGATGGCACATGCGGACCACGACACAGATCGACGAAATTGCCTTCGCGGTACAAACCAATCTCTTGGTCTTCCGGAATGGAGGCGATGATCTCGGCCTTGTACTTCTCCCCCATCCCCTCGAACAGCTTGACGGCGTCGTCACGGCCCCAGACTTCGCGCGTGACCTTCTCGTCTTTCTTAGCGAGCTCGGCCATCTTCTTTTCGATGGCGACGAGGTCTTCCGGCGTGAAGGGGCGCTTGTATGCGAAGTCGTAGTAGAAGCCGTTGTCGATGACCGGGCCAATCGTGACCTGCGCTTCCGGATACAGCTCCTTGACGGCGTAAGCCAGCAAGTGAGCGGTCGAGTGGCGGATCACGTCAACGCCGTCGGCGTCCTTGTCGGTGATGATGGCGAGCTTGGCATCGCGGTCGATCGTGTAGCTGGTGTCCACCATCTGGCCATCCACGCGGCCAGCCAGTGCAGCCTTCGCGAGACCGGCGCCGATGCTTTGCGCCACTTCAGCCACCGTCACCGGGCCGGGAAACTCGCGCCGGGAACCGTCCGGCAGGGTGATTGCGATCATGCTTGCTCCTGTGGAGTCACCGTCGCGCTTGTCGTGCGCGCGAAGGCTGTCATTCTGTCGTGCGCCACACCAAGCTGGTGCAGCAGGTTGTCGAATCGATGCTTCGAAGCGCTTTCAGCCTGATCGCCACGCATGACACGAAAACGCGGACGAAAAAAAACGCGGCCAAGGCCGCGTTTTCTTTTGCGCTGACTACCGCTTGGGCAGAGCACAAAGGGCGAAAACCGCACCTTGACTACTGTCGCTCCGAAGCGGTTGTAGTTCGCGGTGCTTGAATCATGTTTTGCCCTTCACTTCAGTTGTACGGGACTAACCCGAGGGATGACGGCTTGGACATCCTACCCGACGCGTCCTGCTAAATGCGTTGGTAGGCTCGATTGGACTCGAACCAACGACCCCCACCATGTCAAGGTGGTGCTCTAACCAGCTGAGCTACGAGCCTGCCGAAGAACAAGACTATACCGTCACTTGCGCCTGGCTGTCAACACCCCTTGCACTTCTTCTATCAAAGTCAGCGCGCGTTGCAGTTGTGTCGCCTCAGCCACCTCGGCGGTGAACTGCATTTTGGCGACACCCTTGCTCGATAGCGTGCGCACGCCGGTCACGTTGATCTTCTCGCGCGAGAGGATTTCCGAGATGTCGCGCAACAGCCCCTGGCGGTCCAGTGCCTCGACCTGAATATCGATCGGATAGACCGAATCGCTGCGCTGGCCCCACTCCGTCTGGATCACGCGGCCCGGCGCGCGGGCAGCCAGCTGCTGGAACGTCGAGCAGCTTTGCCGATGGATCGACACACCGCGCCCGCGCGTAACGAATCCGACGATCGGGTCCGGCGGCGCCGGCTTGCAGCAGCGCGACATCTGCGTGAGCAGCGAATCGACGCCGACCACCAGCACGCCACTCTTGGCGCCTCGCGCGACGCTGGTGGCCTTGCTCTTCTTGGTGATCGACGCCTCATCGTCCACAGGCGCGGGTGGCGGCGCACCGTCAGAGCGCAAGACTGCCTCGACCCGGCGCAGGCTGAGTTCGTCCTTGGCGACAACGGCGTACAAATCATCCGGAGTCTTGAAACCGAGCTTGGCAGCCAAGTCCTCCAGGTTGACTGCAGTCTTGCCTTCACGCTGCAAGGTCTTGTCGATCAGGGCGCGCCCCTGAGCCAGCGTTTCTTCCAGCTCAAGCGCATTGAACCAGGCACGCACCTTCGTCTTGGCGCGGCTGCTTGCCAAATAGCGCAGTTCAGGATTGAGCCAGTCGCGCGACGGCCCGCCCTGCTTCACGGTGACGATCTCGACGGTCTGGCCGTTCTTGAGCGGTGTATTCAGCGGCACCATCGTCCCGTCGACGCGCGCGCCACGGCAACGGTGGCCGAGATCGCTGTGCAGGTAATAGGCGAAGTCGACCGGCGTCGCGCCTTGCGGCAAGGCGATGACGCGTGCCTGCGGCGTCAGCACGTAGATGTGGTCGTCCAGCTCGGTGTGCTTGAGCTGTTCCCATGGCGAATCTTCGTGCGCGACGGTGTGTTCGGCGTCATCCTTCCAAGCCAGCAGCTGACGCAGCCAAGCGATCTTCTCGTCGTAGCGCTCGCTGGCAGAGAACTGGCCCGCGTAGCCCTTGCTGCCGGCCTCCTTGTAGCGCCAGTGCGCGGCGACGCCGTACTCCGCAAAGTGGTGCATCTCGCGCGTGCGGATCTGCACCTCCAGCGCGCGGCCGTCGTCACCGATCACCACCGTGTGCAGCGACATATAGCCGTTGGCCTTGGGACGCGAGATGTAGTCGTCGAACTCCTTCGGGATCGGCTGCCACATGTGGTGCACGAAACCGAGCACGGTGTAGCAATCCTTGATGTCGTCGACGATGACGCGGAAAGCGCGCACGTCGTACAAGTCGGCAAAGTCGAGTTCCTTGCCGCGCATCTTCTTCCAGATGCTGTAGATGTGCTTGGGGCGGCCGCTCACCTCGGCCTGGATGCCCGCGTCATGCAGCGTCTTTTGCAGCTTGGCGATCGCCTCGCCGATGAACTTTTCGCGCTCGATGCGCTTTTCATCGAGCAGGCGGGCGATGCGCTTGTACGTGTCGGGGTCTTCAAAGCGGAAACCGAGGTCTTCGAGCTCCCACTTGAGTTGCCAAATGCCCAGGCGGTTGGCCAGCGGCGCGTAGATGTCGAGCGTCTCGCGCGCGATGCCCTCGGGCGCTGGGCGTTTGGTCTGCGCCAGCCAGCGCAGCGATTGCAACCGCGACGCCAGCCGGATCAGCACCACGCGAATGTCCTGCGCAAAGGCGAGCAGCATTTTGCGCAGCGCCTCGACTTGCGCACGACGTGCTTCCGCTTCGTTCTTGCGCGTGACACCGGCTTCGGTTGGGCTGACCAAGCCGGCAATGGCGCCGATGCGCAGCAGTTGCCGCACGTCGTGCACGAGCTTGACGACCTCGGCGCCAAACGCGGGCTCAAGCGCCTTTTCGTTGTCCATCGCCAACGTCGGCAACAGGAACAGCGCAGCCGCCTGCAGCGACGGCGTATCAACGCGCAGCCCCTCAAGAATGGCGATCGTGCCGCGGGCGTGCGACTCCAGCGTCTCGCCGGTCAGCGTGACTTTGTCTGCGGCGTTGGCGGCCAGATATTCGATCGCCCGTGCGACCTGCTCTGCCGGTGAGGTTGCCACCTGCCCAGCCCCTTCGGCCGGCCGGTCGGTCTTGTGCTCCATGATGCGTCCTGCTTTCGTCTCGCCTGATATGCGCCGAGCTCAGCCCTTCAGCGCGGCCGTCACGACGATTTCGATGCGGTACTTCGGGTTGGCCAGCGCGGCCTCCACCGTGGCGCGCGGCGGCGAGTTCTTGGAATCAGCAGCGACCCACTGGTCCCACACCTTGTTCATCTCGCCAATCTCGGTGATGTCCTTCAGGAAGATCTGACACATCAGGATGCGCGTCTTATCGCTGCCGTTGGCGGCCAGCACGCGGTCGATGATGGCGAGCACCTCGGCGGTCTGCTCGACAATGCCGGCGTCCAGCGTGGTCTCGGGCACTTGGCCGGCGACATAGACGACACCGTTGTAGACGGCGGCGTCGGAATAGCGATGTTCGACGTTGTAACGCTTCAGTTCAGTGCTCATGTTGCAAATCAAATGGGGGGCAAACAAACGGTCATTGACCGAGGAAGAACTTACGGGCGATCGCTACCTGATCCGGCTGGATAAAGGTCGGCGCGTGGCCCACGTCGGGAATCTCTACCGTGTTCACGTGCTGGCCGCGCTGCATCATGGCTTCGACGGTCTCGCGCGTGAGCAGGTCCGATTGCGCACCGCGCACGATCAGCACCTCACCGGGAATCGCTTCGAACAGCTTCCACAGCATGGCCTCGCCAGCGGCGATCATCTCCGGCGTAGTGTTCTTGAAAGGCTCGGCCAGGCGCGGATCATAGTGCAGGATCCACTCGCCGCCCTGCGGCTTGAGGATCGCGGTGTTCAGCTCGCGCCATTGTTCTGGCGTGTGCGGCCCGAATGAGGTGCTGATCGTCTTGAGGTACGCCAGCCCTTCGTCGAAGGTCTTGAAGCGGACGCCCAGCCCAAGATACGCACCAATGCGCGTCAACGACGACTCCGTCACGCGCGGGCCCACATCGTTGAGCAATAGCCTGCGGATCGGCGACTTGGGCAGGCCCGCCAGGCTCATGCCGATCAGCCCGCCCATCGAGGTACCAAACCAATCGACCGATTCCACATTCAGTCGCGCCAACAACGTGACCATGTCGGACACGTACTGCGGAATGACGTAGCCCTTCGGATCCACCAACCAGTCAGAGCGCCCACGGCCGACCACATCCGGGCAGATAACGCGATAGTCATTGCAGAGCGCTTGCGCCAGCACGTCGAAGTCGCGCCCCGTGCGCGAGAGACCATGCACGCAGACCAGCACACGCGGATTCTGCGGATCGCCCCACTCGTGATACGCCATCCGATGCAAGCCGGATGGGCTCAGGCACTGCACGAAGGCAAGGCGCGGCGAAACAGGCATGAACATCTCCTACACGTGAACAACGGCGAGAGAACAAAGCCTGATTGTACGCGGGCGCACAAGCATGCGGCAGTGCAGCAGCCGCGCATGGCCGACAGAAACGAAAAAGCCCCGCTGCAGCTCCATGCAGCGGGGCTTTTTCTGTGCAGGATGCGCTTACTGCGCGACCCAGCCGCCATCCATGTTCCAGGCCACGCCGCGCACCTGCTCGGCGGCGTCACTGCACAGGAACACCGCCAGCGCGCCGAGCTGATCGGGCGTAACGAACTCGCCGGAAGGCTGCTTTTCCATCAGCAGTTCCTTCTTGGCCTGCAGCGCGGGAATGCCTTCCTTCTCAGCGCGCGCGTCGATCTGCTTCTGCACCAGCGGCGTCAGCACCCAGCCCGGGCAGATTGCGTTGGACGTGATGCCCGTCTGCGCCGTTTCCAGCGCCACCGACTTGGTCAAGCCGACGATGCCATGCTTGGCCGCCACATAGGCCGACTTCTGCGCCGACGCCACCAGCCCATGCGCCGACGCGATGTTGATGATGCGGCCCCAGTTTTTCTTCTTCATGCCCGGCACCGCCAACCGTGTGGTGTGGAACGCCGAAGTCAGGTTGATGGCGATGATGGCGTCCCAACGCTCGGTCGGGAAATCCTCCACATTGGCCACGTATTGGATGCCCGCGTTGTTGACGAGGATGTCCACGCCGCCAAACTCAGCGTCGGCATACGCGAACATCGCTTCGATCTCGGCGGGCTTGCTCATGTCGGCGCCGTGGTAGCCGATGCGGATGGCGTTCTTGCCCGCGGCAGCGATCTGCGCCTTGGGTGCGTCCACATCGCCGAAGCCGTTCATGATGATGTTGGCACCCTGCGCGGCCAGCGAGCAGGCGATGCCCAGACCGATCCCGCTGGTCGAGCCCGTAACGAGGGCGGTTTTTCCTTGCAGCATCGTGGTCTCCGAATTACAGCAAATTCACGCCAGTCTTGGCCTGGATCTCTTCGCGCGACACGCCGGGCGCAGTTTCCACCAAGCGCAGACCCTGCTCCGTCACGTCGATCACGCCCAGGTCCGTAATGATGCGGTCGACCACGCCGACGCCCGTCAGCGGCAGTGTGCACTTGGGCAGGATCTTCAGGTCTTCGGTGCCATCCTTCTTCTTGGCAACGTGTTCCATCAGCACGATCACGCGCTTGACGCCGGCCACGAGGTCCATGGCGCCGCCCATGCCTTTGACCATCTTCCCGGGGATCATCCAGTTGGCCAGATCGCCCGTCTCGCTCACCTGCATGGCACCCAGAATCGACAGGTTAATCTTGCCGCCGCGGATCATCGCAAAGCTCTGGTCGCTGCCGAAGATGGCACTGCCGGGCAGCGTCGTCACGGTCTGCTTGCCGGCGTTGATGAGGTCGGCGTCGACTTCGTCTTCCGTCGGGAATGGGCCGATGCCGAGCATGCCGTTTTCGCTCTGCAGCCAGACTTCCTTGTCGCCGGTGTGGTTGGCGACCAGCGTGGGGATGCCGATGCCGAGGTTCACGTAGAAACCGTCTTGCAACTCTTGCGCGGCGCGCGCCGCCATTTGGTCTTGTGTCCAGGCCATGTCGGTCTCCTTAGTTGGCTGCGCGAATGGTGCGTTTTTCGATGCGCTTCTCGGGCGTGGCGTTCAGCACAATGCGATTCACGTAGATGCCGGGCAGATGGATGTCGTCCGGCGCCAGCTCGCCCACCTCCACGATCTTCTCCACCTCGACGATGCAGATCTTGCCCGCCGTTGCCGCGGCCGGATTGAAGTTGCGCGCAGTCAGGTTGAAACGCAGGTTGCCGGATTTGTCCGCCACCGCCGCTTTGACCAGCGACACATCGGGCACCAGCGAGCGCTCCATGACGTACGTTTCGCCGTCAAACTCGCGCAGCTCTTTGCCCTCGGCCACGATCGTGCCGACGCCCGTCTTGGTGAAGAACGCCGGGATGCCCGCGCCGCCCGCACGCAGCTTTTCGGCCAACGTGCCTTGCGGCGTGAATTCCAGCTCGAGCTCCCCCGCCAGATACTGGCGTTCGAACTCCTTGTTCTCGCCCACGTAGGACGAAATCATTTTCTTGATCTGGCGAGTTTCCAGCAGCAGGCCCAGGCCGAAACCATCGACGCCGGCGTTGTTGGAAATACAGGTGAGGTTCTTGACGCCCGAATCGCGCAGTGCGCCGATCAGCGCCTCGGGAATACCGCACAGGCCGAAACCGCCCACGGCGATCGTCTGGCCGTCTTTAACGACGCCCGCGAGCGCCTCGCTGGCGCTGGCGAAGATTTTGTTCATGCGTGCTCCTTCCTTGGTGGTCCAACGAATCCGGCAGGGTTTTGACCGATCACACAGTTGGGGTTTGTGCGATGCAGCGCCGGAAAATAGTAACGATACAATCTGGCGAGAATACGCAAGCGTCACGCAACGCAGCAATACGTACGACTACATAAGGCCCACTCCTAGCCTTCCCTAGCCCTGGACACCCATGACAGCACTTGATTACCAGACCGCGTTCCAGCTTGCCCCGGTCGGCATGGTGATGTCACGTGAGCGCGTGATGGTCGACGTCAACGACGAGGCAGCGCGCATCTTTGGTCACGCACGCACGACCATGATTGGCCAGTCGTTCGAACTGCTCTATCCCACGCATGACGAATACGAACGCACCGGCGCACGCATCGTGCCCATCATGGGCGCGCGCGGCAGCTATTCGGATGAGCGCATCATGAAGCGCGCCAACGGCGAGCTGTTCTGGTGCCACGTGACGGGCCGCGCGCTCGATCGCACCAAGCCGCTGGGTGAAGGCATCTGGACGTTTGAAGACCTTTCCGCGCACCGGCCAGTCACGGCGGCGCTCACACCGCGCGAGCGAGACATCGCAGCGCAGCTGGTGGAAGGCAAGACCAGCAAGCAGATCGGCAAGCAGCTGGAAATCAGCCCGCGCACGGTAGAAATCTATCGCGCGCGGTTGATGAAGAAGTACGCCGCCAACACCTCGCTTGAGCTTGTGCAGCGGCTGATGGGGCATTGAGCCCAACGGCAAGGTCTAGGCGTTACACCATCCCGTCATCGGCGTTGATGATGGCGCCGTTGATGAAATCCGATTGGTCCGACGCCAGCAGCAGGATCAACCCATCCAGATCTTCCGGCTTGCCGACGCGCTTGCGCGGTAGCATCTGCACGAGCTTCTGGCCGGCTTCGGTTTCCCAGTGATGGTGATTGATCTCGGTATCGATATAGCCCGGGCAGATGGCGTTCGTGTTGATGCCCAAACGCCCCCACTCCAGCGCCATGGCCTTGGTCATATGCACCACAGCCGCCTTGCTCATGCAATACACGCCGATCTGCGACAGCACCTTCAGCCCCGCCACCGAAGCGATATTGATGATGCGCGATTGCGGCAGCGGCGAACCGTTCTTCTCCGCGCCCTTGGCCCGCGCAATCATGCGCTTGGCGGTTTCCTGCGCAACGAAAAAGGCGCCACGCGTGTTGGTATCGAAGATGAAATCGAAGTCATCGGGCGTGACGTCCACCATGCGCTGCGTGGTCGAAACGCCCGAGTTGTTGACCAGGATATCGATCGTGCCGGCTTCCGTTTCAGCATGGGCGATGGCAGAGCGGATGCTGTCCGGGTCCGTTACGTCCAGCCGCACGACGTGAGCGCTGCCGCCCTTCGATTCGATGTCGGCGCGCAATTCCTTCAAGCGCTCGACACGGCGCGAGGCCAGCACGACCTTGGCGCCGGCCGCCGCGAGCGTATGCGCGAACCGCGCGCCCAGGCCGCTGGAAGCGCCCGTGATCAGCGCGACCTTGCCTTCCAGATTGATCGACAAGCCCATGATGCGTGTTCCCCGTATGTTGGTTTGACAGGCACCGGATCGCTAGTGAGCGGCCCGGGCACGTGATTTCGGCGCAGCTTAGCAAAAAATCGAACGATCGTTCAGAAAATTCTCTTGCCGCATCCGGGCGCCTCCCGGACAATGCGGAAAATTCTAATGCAGCAATCCGCCATACCAATAAGCAAACGCCCCTAACTGTCCCCAAAGCAGCGACGAGACATCTATGAACCAGCAGCAACTCCTCGAACAGTACGGTCCCCGAGAGTCCATGGAGTACGACGTCGTGATCGTCGGCGGCGGCCCTGCCGGCCTGGCGACTGCGATACGGATCAAGCAACGCGCCGCCGAGACCGGCAAGGATGTCTCGGTGGTGGTTCTGGAAAAAGGCTCTGAACCCGGCGCACACATCCTCTCTGGCGCGGTAATGGACCCGCGCGCCATCACCGAGTTGTTGCCCAACTGGAAGGCCGACGGCGCCCCGCTCAACCAGGCGGTGACTGGCGACGACGTGCTCTTCCTGAGCGAAACCGGCTCGAAGCGTACACCCGACTGGCTGGTGCCGCGCAACTTCCACAACCACGGCTGCTACGTCATCTCGCTGTCGAACGTGGTCAAGTGGATGGCCACGCAGGCTGAAGCGCTGGGCGTGGAAATCTTCCCGGGCTTTGCCGCGGCTGAAGTGCTCTATGACAACAAGGGCGCCGTGCGCGGTGTTGCCACCGGCAACATGGGCATCGGCAAGGACGGCGAGCCGACCGAGAACTTCCAGCTCGGCATGGAGCTGCTGGGCAAGTACACGATCTTCGCCGAAGGCGCGCGTGGCCACCTGGGCCGCCAGCTGCTGGAGAAATTCAAGCTCAACGCCGGCAAAGATCCGCAGACCTTCGCCATCGGTATCAAGGAACTCTGGGAAATCGATCCGGCCAAGGCCAAGCCCGGCCTGGTGGTGCATACCGCCGGCTGGCCGATGGAAGACGACACCTTCGGCGGCGGCTTCCTGTATCACCTGGAAGACAACAAGGTCACGCTCGGCTTTGTGATCGGCCTGGACTACAAGAACCCGTGGATGAGCCCGTTCGAAGAGATGCAGCGCTGGAAGGCCCACCCGGCCATCCGCGCGCACATCGAAGGCGGCAAGCGCATTGGCTACGGCGCCCGCGCAATCAACAACGGTACGCCGCAAGCGCTGCCCAAGACGGTGTTCCCGGGCGGCGCGCTGGTCGGCTGCGACGCCGGCTACCTGAACGCTGCCCGCATCAAGGGCAGCCACGCGGCCATCAAGAGCGGCATGATGTGCGGCGAAGCGGTGTTCGACGCGGTGACGGCTGGCCGCTCGGCTGATGAACTCTCCGCCTACCCAGCCGCCTTCGAAGAGAGCTGGCTGAAGGAAGAACTGGACCAGTCGCGCAACTTCAAGCTGTGGTTCAAGAAGAGCCCGACGCTGGGCAAGATCATGACCGGCGTCGAGCAGTGGCTGCTGCCGAAGATCGGCATCAGCAACCCGCCTTGGACGTTGCATGGCACCAAGTCGGATAACCAATCGCTCAAGCCGGCCGCGGAGTGCGAGAAGATTGCGTATCCGAAGCCGGACGGCAAGATCACGTTTGACCGTCTCTCGTCGGTGTTCATCTCGAACACCAACCACGAAGAGAATCAGCCGGCCCACCTGACGCTGAAAGACCCGACCGTTCCAACGCGCATCAACCTGACGCAGTTTGCGGGCCCCGAGCAGCGCTACTGCCCGGCCGGCGTGTACGAGTTCGTCAAGAACGACGAAGGCACGGAGCGCCTGCAGATCAACGCGCAGAACTGCGTGCACTGCAAGACCTGCGATATCAAGGACCCGACGCAGAACATCGTGTGGGTGACGCCGGAAGGCGGTGGCGGCCCGAACTACGTCGGCATGTAAGCTGGCGAGCGCTCAACAAAAAAGACGGCTTCAAGCCGTCTTTTTTGTTGTCTGCGCGAATCGACTCAGGACGCCTTCGCTGCGATCGCCGGCGTCTCCACCGACACATCGCCGCATTGCGCGCGATGGCGCAGGGCGTGGTCGATCAACACCAGCGCCAGCAACGCTTCGGCAATCGGCGTAGCCCGAATGCCCACGCATGGGTCATGGCGGCCGAACGTTTCCACGACCGCCGGATCGCCCACCTTATCAATCGAACGACGCGGCGTGCGAATGCTCGATGTCGGCTTGATCGCCAGCGACACCGAAATGTCCTGCCCCGTCGAAATCCCACCCAGAATGCCGCCGGCGTTGTTGCCGACAAAGCCCTCCGGCGTCAGTTCATCACCATGCTCGGAACCTCGCTGGGCTACAGCGTGGAAGCCAGCGCCAATCTCAACGCCCTTGACCGCGTTCAAACCCATCATGGCGTGGGCGATGTCGGCGTCCAGACGATCGAACAGCGGCTCGCCCCAGCCGACCGGCACGCCGGTGGCGACCACTTCAATGCGTGCACCGACGGAATCGCCGTCCTTGCGCAGTGCATCCATGTAGGTTTCCAGCTCGGGGATGACCTCGGCATTCGGCGCGAAGAACGGGTTGTTCGGCACCTCGTTCCAGTCGATGAACGGGATCTGGATATCGCCCAGCTGCGACATGAAGCCGTGGATTTCCACGCCAAACTTTTCGCGCAACCACTTCTTGGCGACGGCGCCTGCGGCTACCGTCGGCGCCGTCAACCGTGCCGACGAGCGGCCACCCCCGCGCGGGTCGCGGATGCCGTACTTGTGCCAGTAGGTGTAATCAGCGTGCCCGGGACGGAAGGTCTCGACGATGTTGCTGTAGTCCTTGCTGCGCTGGTCGGTGTTGCGGATCAGCAGGCAGATGGGGGTGCCGGTCGTCTTGCCCTCGTATACGCCGGAGAGAATCTCGACCAGGTCCTCTTCCTTGCGCTGCGTGACATGGCGCGAGGTGCCGGGCTTGCGGCGATCCAGGTCGGGCTGGATGTCTTCTGCGGAAAGTGCCATGCCTGGCGGGCAGCCGTCGATGACGGCGCCGATGGCGGGGCCATGCGACTCGCCGAAGGTGGTAACGGAAAACAGCAGGCCCAGGGTATTGCCAGACATGATCGTGCTCGCGAAAGCGCCGCCATGGCGGAGGCGGCGCGAAACATCAGGAAACTGCTATTGTAAATCCGATCAACCAATTGGCCGATCAGCCGCCCAATTAGCCACCGATACCAAGCAACTCGACTTCAAAGTTCAGCGTGGAATTGGGCGGAATCGTGCCGGGCACGCCACGCTCGCCGTAAGCCGTCGCCGCCGGGCAGGTCAGCTTGGCCTTGCCACCGACTTGCATCTTCTGCACGCCTTCGGTCCAACACGGAATCACGCGGTTCAGCGGGAACGAAATCGGCTGGCCGCGCTTGTACGAGCTATCGAACTCTTTGCCGTCAGTCAGCGTGCCGCGGTAGTGCACCTTGACCGTGTCGCTCGCTTTGGGCGACGGGCCGGTGCCCTTGATCAGCGTCTGGACAATGACGCCCGAGGGCAAGGTTTCGCTCGACGGGGCTGCAGCTTGCGCAGCAACGGCAGCCAGGGCAAACGACGAAGCACACAGCAGCAGAGAAAGGCGTTTCATAAGCGGATGCCAAAAAAGTTGAGGAGCCGGCAGTGTATCGAATTGCGCGGCGGTTAATGGTGATTAGAGGCGCTCGCCACGCAATGCCAGCACCGCAGCCTGCAAGCCTTCGGGCGATACGGCATGTGCGGGCACTGGCGTACCAATGCACAGCTCAAGCCTGTTCAGGAAGCCACGCCGGAACGGCCGCGTCATCGCTGCGCCGCCATGGCGCGAGAAGAAGCTACCCCACAGCCCGCGCAGCGCCATCGGCACCACCGGCACCGGGGTGCGCTCGACGATGCGGCGCACGCCCTCCTTGAAGGGGTTCATTTCCCCCGTCGCGGTGATCTTGCCCTCAGGGAAGATGCAGACCACCTCGCCCTCCGTCAGCGCGGCGGCAATGCTGTCGTAAGCGCGCTTGAGCATCTCCGGATCTTCGTGCATGGGCGCAATCGGAATTGCCTTGACCGTGCGGAAGAACCACGACAGCACCGGCACTTTGAAGATGCGGTGGTCCATCACGAAGCGCACCGGGCGACGCACGAACGCGCCCACCACCACTGCGTCGACAAAGCTCACGTGATTGCAGACCAGCAGGCAGGGGCCCTCATCCGGGATCTGCTCGGCGCCCTCCACCTTCACGCGGTAGACGGTATGGATCAGCAGCCACATCACGAAGCGGATCAGGAACTCCGGCACGAGCGTGTAGATGTAGATCGCCACCACGGCGTTAAGGATGCCGGTCACGAGGAACAACTGCGGGATCGTGAACCCGGCGCGCGTGAGCACCATCGCCAGCACCGCCGAGGCGATCATGAACAGCGCATTGAGGATGTTGTTGGCGGCGATGATGCGCGCGCGGTGCGTCGGCTCACAACGGCTCTGGATCAGCGCGTACAGCGGCACGCTATAGAACCCGCCGAACATGGCCAGCAGGAACAGATCGGCCAGCACACGCCAGTGGCGATGGTTCTGCAGGAAACCCGAAATGCCCGTCAGCACATCGTGCGCGACCAGTGCCTCGGCATGCGAGGCGAAATACAGATCCACCGCAAACACCGTCATGCCGATCGAGCCAAACGGCACGAGGCCAATTTCCACCGTGCGGCCCGAAAGCTTTTCACACAGCATCGACCCGAGCCCGATGCCGATGGAAAACACTGCCAGCAGCAGCGTCACCACGTTTTGATCGCCGGCGAGCACGTTGCGCGCAAAGGCAAAGAATGACGTCAGGAACGTCGCGCCAACGAACCACAGCCACGAGATGCCCATCAGGCTCAGAAATACCGCGCGCTGGTTGCTGGCCAGCTTCAGGTTGCGCCACGTCTCGGAGATGGGGTTCCAGTTGATGCGCAAGTCCGGTTGCGAGGCCGGCGACACCGGCACGCCACGCGCCGTCAGCCAGCCGCTCACCGCGATGATGATGCAGGCGATGCCCGTGAGCGTTGGCCCGATGAGATCACCATTGCGCGTGAAGTTGGCCAACTCGCCGCCACCGATGGTACCGACGAGGATGGCGACAAACGTGCCCATCTCCACCAACCCGTTGCCGCCAACCAGCTCGGACGATTGCAGATGCTGCGGCAGATAGGCGTACTTGACCGGCCCAAACAGCGTCGAATGCACGCCCATCAGGAACGTGCAGAGGTACAGCAGCTCAACGTGGCGCAGCGCAAAGCCCGCGCAGCCGATGACCATGATGGCGATTTCCAGCGTCTTGACCAGGCGGATCAGCCGAGCCTTGTCCATGCGATCGGCGATCTGGCCGCTTGTGGCCGATAGCAGCACGAATGGCGCAATGAAGATGGCTGAGATGAGGAACGCTGCCGAGGCGGGGTCCGCATTGCCGAACAGCGCGGCGTGGTACGTCACCAGCGAGGAAAACGCGACCTTGAAAACGTTGTCGTTCATCGCCCCGAGGAACTGGGTCCAGAAGAACGGGGCAAAACGACGTTGCTTCAGCAGGGAAAACTGGCTCGATTGGCTCATCGGCAGAGGATTGAGGGTTCAACAAAAAACCCGCTCGCTGCGGCGGGCGGGTTTCAGGAATATGGCGAACAACTAGGCGGATCAGTCAGTCTTCGCTGGCTGTTCTTCTTCCGCCGGCCAATCGCGGATATAGGCCTTGAGCATCTTGTTCTCGAAGCCCTGGGCCTCGACCACAGCCTTGGCCACGTCGTAGAAAGAAATCACGCCCATCAGCGTGCGGTTGTCGAGCACAGGCAGATAGCGGACGTGGTGCTCCAGCATCATGCGGCGGACCTCGTCAACGTCCGTTGCCGGCGTACAGGTAACGGGATGGTCGTCCATCACCTTGCGAATGGTGGTTCCGTCGCCAACGGAACCATGATTCTTGGCAAGAACCACGATGATCTCCCGGAAGGTCAGCATGCCGACCAGTTGACCATGCTCCATGACCACCAACGAGCCGATGTCTTTGTCGGCCATCGTCAGCACAGCTGCCTGGAGCTTGGTTTCCGGGGACACGGTGTAGAGCGTGTTGCCCTTCACTTGAAGAATATCGCTGACTTTCATAGTGCGTCTCCCAGGGTATCGGGGTGCCGGTCTGCCGGGGGGCGACCGTGCGCGGGTTGTGGTTATGGTTGTGTCTCGATCCTAGCCCAAACCGGATCGCTTCGACAAGCATGCGGCGCAGAAAAAACCTGTCAAAAACCGCGCCCGCTCGGCGTTTGCCCGAGATGCACTGCAACAGGGAGCAGTGCTAGCATGCCCCGTCCAAACCTGCTCCCGCGCCCTGTCTGGGCGCTTGAATCCATGTCCAAAGCCCGCTTTGATACGCTGGCCCTGCATGCCGGTGCCGCGCCTGACCCCACCACGGGGGCGCGCGCCACGCCCATCCACCTGACCACGTCGTTCGTGTTCCGCGACAGCGAACACGCGGCGTCACTGTTCAACATGGAACGCGCGGGCCACGTGTACTCGCGTATTTCCAACCCGACCGTCGCGGTGTTCGAAGAACGCATGGCCGCGCTGGAAAACGGCGTCGGGGCCATCGCCACGGCGTCCGGCCAGGCAGCGCTGCACCTGGCCATCGTCACGCTCATGGGTGCGGGCTCGCATATCGTGGCCTCGTCGGCGCTGTATGGTGGCTCGCACAACCTGCTGCACTACACGCTGCGCCGTTTCGGCATTGAGACCACCTTCGTCAAGCCCGGCGACATTGATGGCTGGCGCGCCGCCATCCGCCCGAACACGCGGTTGCTGTTTGGCGAGACGCTCGGCAACCCGGGGCTGGATGTGCTCGACATCCCGACCGTGGCATCGATTGCGCATGACGCGGGCGTGCCTCTGCTGGTCGATTCAACCTTCACGACGCCGTGGCTGCTGCAGCCGTTTGCGCATGGTGCGGACCTCGCCTACCACTCCGCCACCAAGTTCCTCGGTGGCCACGGCACGACCATCGGCGGCGTGCTGGTTGATGGTGGCACGTTCGACTACGTGGCCGCCGGCAAGCACCCCGAACTGACTGAGCCGTACGCGGGCTTCCACGACATGGTCTTTGCCGAGGAAAGCACCGTGGCGCCCTTCCTGCTGCGTGCGCGCCGTGAAGGCTTGCGCGACTTCGGCGCGTGCATGAATCCGATGGCGGCATGGCAACTGCTGCAAGGCATCGAAACGCTGCCGCTACGCATGGCGCGGCACGTAGACAACGCCCGCCGCATTGTCAGCTTCCTGGCGAGCCATCCGATGGTGGCATCGGTCGCCTACCCCGAGCTGGAATCGCACCCGGATCACGCCCTTGCCAAGCGCCTGCTGCCACGCGGCTGTGGTGCCGTTTTTAGCTTCGACCTCAAGGGCGATCGACGTGCTGGCCAGCAGTTCATCGAATCGCTCGGTTTGTTCTCGCACCTGGCCAATGTGGGCGATGCGCGGTCGCTGGTCATTCACCCGGCGTCCACCACGCACTTCCGCATGGACGCCGCCGCACTGGCCGCAGCCGGCATCAGCGAGGGCACGATCCGCCTGTCGATCGGCCTGGAAGACGCCGACGACCTGATCGACGATCTCAAACGCGGCCTGAAAGCCGCCGAACGCGCAATGTCGGCAGCACCGGGCAAGACCGCCACCAACACAACGGGAGCCCGCTGATGGAATGGACCGTACAAGGCCAGCAGGCCTACGCCTACACGGGCGGCAAGCCGTTCAACGCCGAATTGCCGTGCGTTGTGTTCGTGCACGGCGCGCAGAACGATCATTCGGTGTGGGGGCTGCAGACGCGCTGGTTTGCGCACCACGGTTTCAGCGTGCTGGCAGTGGATCTGCCCGGGCACGGCCGCAGCGCTGGCGCTCCGCTGCAGAGCGTGGAAGCCATGGCCGACTGGGTCATGGCGCTCGCGCAGGCCGCCGGCGTGATGCAACCGGTGATGGTGGTCGGCCACAGCATGGGCTCCCTGATTGCGCTGGAGTGCGCTGCACGCTACGCCGATCGCGTGCGCCGCATCGCGCTGGTGGCGACCGCCTGGCCGATGAAAGTGTCGGATGCGCTGCTCGATGCGGCACTCAATAACACCGCGGGCGCAATCGACATGGTGAATACCTGGTCGCATTCCAGCCTGGCCAACAAGCCGTCTTCCCCCGGCCCGGGCTTCTGGATGCACGGCGGCAGCCAGCGCTTGATGGAACGTGTCGCGCGCGGCACCGAAGCACCGGTCTTCCATACGGACTTCGCAGCCTGCAACGCCTATGCGCGCGGCGCGGAAGCCATGGCCGCCGTGAAGTGTCCGTCACTCGTGATCGTGGGCGAAAAAGACCAGATGACGCCCGCAAAAGCCGGCCGGCAGGTCGCGGCAGGATTGGCAGGCAGCCGCGTCGTCGGGCTGCCCGGCGGACACGCCATCATGGGAGAATGCCCCGACGGCACGCTCGACGCGCTGATCGCCTTTGCACGTGAACGCGAGCCGGTCGCCGCGTAGCCGCCCCACTCCGCAACAGGAGACGCATCATGGCCACCACTGAGTCCCGCCACTTCGGCAGCTTCGCCGAGTTCTACCCGTTCTACCTGGGCGAGCACCAGGACCGCACTTGCCGGCGCCTGCATTTTGTCGGCTCGACAATAGCGTTGGCATGCCTGATCTTGCTGGTCTTTACGGGCAACCTGTGGTGGCTGCTGGGCGCGGCGGTGAGTGGCTATGCCTTTGCATGGGTCGGCCACTTCGGCTTTGAGAAGAACCGGCCTGCGACCTTCCGGCACCCGTTCTACAGTCTGATGGGCGACTGGGTGATGTACCGCGACATCTGGGTCGGAAAGATTCCGTTCTGAGCCGTCAGGCAGTGACCTCGGCAGATGCCGGTGCGGTAGCGGCTTGCGCGGCTGAGGCCACACCGCGCTCGCCGGAAGCAAAGACGGCTTCCAGCGTGGCGTCGAGCGCTGGATTGTGCAATCGATCCACCAGCCCATGCGTGTCGCCCAAATGGCGCGCCAGGGCGGTACGCGGCAAGCGCGGCAGATTCAGCACCAGCTTTTCGTAGAGCGGCCGCAGCGTGGTCACGTGGGCATCGCACAGCAGCGCCCAGTGCGTTTCACCGCGATCCTGCTGCAGCTTGCCCACCAGGTGCAGCGCCTTCAGTTTGGTCAGCAGATCGGCGAGGTAGTCCGCTTCAAGCTGCAGGCGTCGGCCGATTTCCTGCTCGGCCACCGTGCGCGGAGCCTGTTCGCGCGCGCGGTACAGCAGCAGCAGAATGCCCAGCGCATCAAAAAACTCACTGCCCGGAAACGTGCGCCGCTGCCAGTAACCCTGGCGGATGATCGGCAGCGTCGATGCAATCGTAGCCCCCAGGAGGGTGACCAGCCAGCTCACATAGATCCACGTCAGGAAGATCGGCAACGTGGCGAACGCGCCGTAGACGGCCGTGTATGTGGGAATGTGCGCAACGTACGAGCCAAAGACCCGCTTGGCGATTTCAAATGCGCCGGCAGCAATGAGCCCCGCCACGAAGGCGTCGCGCCGATCCACATTGGTGTTCGGCACAAACACGTAGAGCATCGCAAACGCAATCGCCGACAGCAGAATCGGCACCACACCCACGATCACGCCCAGGCCAAACGGCAGCTTGTGCACATAGCCCGCCGAAATCGACACCAGATACGAACTGACCGACAGGCTCGCGCCAATCAGCACCGGTCCAAAACTCACCAGCGCCCAGAACACCAGCACCCGCTGCGCCAGCGGGCGCCGATGACGCACGCGCCAGATGGCGTTGAGCGCGTTCTCTACCGTCAGCATCGTCATGACGGACGTAACCACCAAGCCGATCAAACCCGCTGCCGTGAGCCCCTTGGCGTTGGTCGAAAACTGGTTGAGATACGTCAGGATCGGCCGGCTGATACTGCCGGGCACGAGGTTGCTGAACATGTAGCCTTCGATGTCCGCGCGAAAGCTCTTGAACATCGGGAACGCCGTGAACAGCGCAAACGCCACCGTCAGGATCGGCACCAGCGAGAGCACCGTCGTAAACGTCAGGCTGCTGGCCACCTGCGGCAGACGATCTTCCCCCGCGCGGCGCAGCGCGTAACGCGCCAGTGCACGCACCTTGGTTGCATTCCATTGACGAAGCACTCGGGGGGGAAAAAGCATGAAGAATGAGGCGGCGCAAGGCCAACGAGGGGATCGGGGGGCGCAACTATAATACCGCGACGCTCTCAACGCTTTGTTATGAAAGATATTCTGGTCCTGTACTACAGCCGCCACGGCAGCACGCGCGCGCTGGCCGAAGCCATCGCGCATGGCATTGAAACCGTGGACGGCGCACAGGCGCGCGTGCGCACAGTGCCAGCGGTCTCCACGGTGTGCGAAGCCACGCAGCCCGACGTGCCCGACAGCGGCCCGCCCTATGTGGAAGTGCGCGACCTGGAAGAATGTGTGGGCCTGGCTTTGGGCTCGCCCACGCGCTTCGGCAATATGGCCGCCCCGCTCAAGTACTTTCTGGATGGCACCACGCCGCAATGGCTGGCTGGCGCACTGGCCGGCAAACCGGCGTGCGTATTCACGTCCACCGGCAGCATGCACGGCGGGCAGGAAACCACCCTGCTCTCGATGATGCTGCCGCTGTTGCACCATGGCATGGTGATCCTCGGCCTGCCGTATCAGCAGAGCGAGCTCCTTTCCACCGAGGCCGGCGGCACGCCCTACGGGCCCTCGCACGTCGCGCACCGTGGCGATACCGCTCCGCTCACCGCGCACGAACGCACGCTTGCCACCGCCATGGGCCGACGGCTTGCGCAGACTGCTCTCAAGCTCGCCGCATGACCGCCGCATGACAGACACCCACGACGCCATCGCCGAATCCCGGGCACTGTTTCTGCTGAGCGCAGCGAGCCTTGTCGCGCTAATCCTCCTGTGTGCGGCGTGGGAGCTGTGGCTCGCGCCCGTGCGCCCAGGCGGCTCGTGGCTGGCGCTCAAGGCGCTGCTGCTAGCGTGGCCGTTGCCCGGCGTGCTGCGCAAGAACCGTTACACCATGCAGTGGGCGTCGATGTTCATTCTGCTGTTCTTTACCGAAGGCATCGTGCGGGCAACGTCCGATGCTGGGCTGTCGCGCTCGCTCGCGTGGGGCGAGGTGATGCTCAGCGTGGTCTTCTTCTTTGCGACCATCTTCTATCTGCGCCCATTCAAGCGTGCTGCCAAGGCACGTGCCCGCCAGCACACCTGATCCGCCATGACCGACGATGCCTTCCTGCAAGCCTGCGTTGATGCCGTTGGCGCTGCGCACGCTCTGACAGCCCCCGAAGACCAAGCGCCCTATCTGACCGACTGGCGCAAGCGTTATTCGGGCCGTGCACGCGCGGTGCTGCGCCCCGCCAACGCAGGGGAAGTGAGTGCGCTGGTGCAGCTGTGCAACGCGCACGGCGTGCCGATCGTTCCGCAAGGCGGCAATACGGGGCTGTGTGGCGGCGCCACGCCCGATATGGAGGGCAGCGCGGTCGTCATCTCTCTGCAGCGCATGCAGCGCGTACGCGCGGTCGACGCGATCAACAACACCATCACCGTGGATGCTGGCTGCATCCTGGCCAACGTGCAGCAGGCTGCTGCGGATGCTGATCGGCTCTTCCCGCTCAGCTTGGCGGCGGAAGGCAGTTGCACCATCGGCGGCAACCTGGCGACCAACGCGGGCGGCACCGCCGTCCTGCGCTACGGCAACGCGCGCGAGTTGTGCCTGGGTATCGAAGCCGTGCTGCCCAACGGCGAACTGTGGAACGGCCTGCGCGGCCTGCGCAAAGACAACACCGGCTACGACCTGCGCGACTTGTTGATCGGCGCGGAAGGCACGCTGGGCATCATCACCGGCGCCATGCTGAAGCTGTTTCCGCAGCCGCGCGCCCAGGTAACGGCGCTGGCGGCACTGCAATCCCCGCGTCAAGCGCTGGCATTTCTCTCTCTGGCGCAAGGTCATGCCGGGACGCTGCTGACAGGCTTCGAGCTGATGTCGGCGTTTTGCCTCGACCTCGTGCGCAAGCACTACCCGCAGTTGCGCGTGCCGTTCACGCAGGCCTATCCGCAATACGTGCTGCTGGAACTGTCTGACCTGGAAAGCGAAGAACACGCCCGCGCGCTGTTCGAATCGCTCATGGAAGACGCGCTCGCACGCGGCGTAATCGATGACGCAGCCGTGGCGGAATCGGTGGCGCAGTCACGCGACTTCTGGAACCTACGCGAGCACATCCCCTTGGCCCAGGCCGACGAAGGCAAGAACATCAAGCACGACATTGCCGTGCCGATCTCGCGCATTGCCGACTTCATCGACGTGACAGACCGCGCGCTGGCGGCGGCGTACCCGAGCATCCGCATGGTCACGTTCGGGCACCTCGGTGACGGCAATCTACACTACAACGTGTCGCCGCCGGAAGGGCATGCGCACGACGATTTTCTCGCCAACCAGGACGGCATCAACCGCATCGTGTACGACAGCGTGCATGCGCACGGCGGCTCGATCTCTGCCGAGCATGGCATCGGCCAGCTCAAGCGAGAAGACAACGCGCGCTACAAGAGCGCCGTGGAACTGGCCACCATGCGCGCGATCAAGCAGGCGCTGGACCCGCGCGGGCTGATGAATCCTGGGAAGGTGTTGTAGTAACGCTGGGTTTCAGCCGAAGAGCTTCAGCGTGTAGTTGGCCACCGCAAAGAGAATTGTCGCCCCCAGCAACCACAGCAGCATGCGCGGCACGCCGGTGGGCGGCAAGCGATGATCGGCTGCATTGGAACGATCGCCGATGCGCCCACTCTGGGCGTTACGGACGTAGGTGCCTCGAGACGCCCCCGTTGGGCGTCGTGCGTGACGCGTGCTCATTGATGTTTCCTCCCTGCCCCATGGCTGTCGCCTCGCCTGGCCCCCTGTTGCCGGCGAAACACAGCAGCACGGGCCGCCCAAAAAGGCTGCCCAAACAAGACTCCCCTGATTTCCCGTCTGGTCGGAACCGAAAAGGCATCCGTCACGCGCATTGGCGTGCGTAGGCACGGTGTTCCACGTCGTTGCGTGGAATTTCGAATAAAAACTGTTGTTGTATGTGGCACTACCCGACGCCACGAAATGTATCAAAAATCCCCCCATTTGGGGGGTACGTATTTTAGGTATCACCATTTGGATGATGCGCAGGAACGACGCTTGCGGGGTGGATCAGGGCAAACCCCGACTCTTCGCACTGATACCCACGGAGCTGCCATGTATTCCGTCCTGCCAGATCTGCCCTGGTCCGCGCATATCACGCCGCCGATGCCGTCAGAGGCGCCCCCTCACCCACCGCCAGAAATGCCGCCTCCGGATGAGCCGGCGCATGATCCCGTCCACGACCCTGAACCGCAGACGCCCCCCATCGAACTGCCGCCCGGCGAGGTGCCGCCCGAAATCCCGCCTCAGCACTAGCAAACCGGGGCATGCCCATCTGTTAGAATCGCGGCCTCCCAGGTATCCGGAGGCCGCGCGCCAGTGGTTTGCCTGGGCAGCCTCGCATCTGCCCATAGCTCAGTTGGATAGAGCATCGGCCTTCTAAGCCGACGGTCGGGGGTTCGAATCCCTCTGGGCAGGCCAAAGACTCTATAAGAATCAAGGACTTACGAAAGGCACATCCAACGGTCGTTGGTTGAAAGTTGGTCGTAGTCACAATTCAGTGTGACTACGGTGTGACTGATTCTACCGCCCCAAGCGGGGCGCTCTACAGCCCTCCCGATCCGCTCACTGCACCAAAGGCAGCGGCAGCCATTGGCGGGAGGGACACCGGTGACATAAGCTGTCCAAGCGTCCGCGATGGGCGCGCAACCTGCACAGAGTCACGAGCGCAAAGCTTAAGTACCGTCGTGCATCCACCAAGGAGGATGACGGTCATGGGCACCATCTTCGAGCGCGCCGACAACGCAGGCGAACCGACCTTCCAAGTACGCATCCGGCGCAAGGGTTTTCCGCACCTCTCCCGAAACTTTCCGACCCGCGACGAGGCCGAGCAATGGATGCTCGCAGCCGAAACGGAGTTGAAGGCGCGCATCGCTGCTGCCAAGCAAGCACCCCCGCCGCCACAGACGCCACCGGAGCCCCCACCAGAAACCCCTGAGCAGCGCCTCGTCGTCGCGGACCTCCTAAAGCGCTACATGACCGTAGAGACGCCGAAGAAGAAAGGGGCCGACGTGGAGGCGATACGCCTGCGCGCCTTGATGAAATCGCCGCTCGCCCTGATTCGTGTAGCAGAGTTGACGCCGGGCGACCTGCGCGAGTGGCGGGATAAGCGACTCAAGAAAGTCGCAGCCAGTACGGTCAACCGCGACCTGAACCTCCTGAGCGCGGTGTTCAAGCTGGCAGTCCAGGAGTGGGACATCGCCATCCCCAAAAGCGTGCTCAATGGAATCCGCCGCCCGAAGAACCCATCGCCCCGTGATCGCCGTCTCTCGGCCAAGGAGGAGGCAGCGCTGTTCGCGGCAATCGCAGATGCGCGTGGAGGCTACCTGCGTCAGATCGTAGAGCTGGCCCTAGAGACAGGCATGCGCCAGTCCGAGCTGGTGGCCCTGACATGGGAGCGTGTGCTCCTGCCCAATCGAACAATCCGGTTGATGACGGGCCAGACCAAGAACGGCCACGGACGCGCTGTCCCGCTGTCTCGCCGTGCAGTCGAGACCCTTGAGGGCATCGCCCCGCAGGGTATGCGACGCAGGCGGGTATTCCCCGGCCTAACCGGCGAAGCGGTGAAACGGTCCTTCATTCGCTCATGCCAGCGAGCTGGTATCAAGAACTTCCACTTCCACGACCTGCGGCACGAAGCAACCAGCCGCTTGTTCGAGAAGGGGTTGAACGTGCCGGAGGTCGCGTCCATCATCGGCCACAAGGACACGCGGATGCTCATGCGATACACCCACCTGGATGCATCCAAGCTGGCTGACAAGCTGGACCCTGAACCGGATACGGATGAACCGCACCGTTGAAGAAAATCCCCGCCGAAGCGGGGCCAATCATCATTACCGGGCCTCGCGCACAAGCTCGTTGGACAGCGCCGTACCGAAGATGGTGTTCGCACCGGGCACCCAGCGGGTTCCGTTCTTCACCTCCTTCAAGTAATCCACCGGATCGACGCTACCCTGCTTGTGGCCGGTTGCCGCGCCGTAGGCCATGTTGCCCACGGCTGACACGCCACGCCCCAGGTTCTGGAGGTAGCCCAGGGCTGCGATGGGGCCGCTGTTGCCGTGCGTCTGGCCGCCGAACATCAGCGAGCCTGCGTCCATCGAGTCGGGCAGGAGGCCCGCCATGTTCACCATGACCGCCACGCCGGTTGCCAGCTTGTAACCGGACAGGTTCTCCTTGAGGTACTTGTCCCGCTGCTGATCGGACATGCCGATGGTGTTGGTGTACGCCTTGGCTTGATACAACATTGCGCCCCAAGCCGTCGCAAAGGTGAACGCCGTGTAGGTGTTCGAGTCGCCGATGAACAGGTTGCGCATCATCTGCTTCTCGGAGGCCAGGAGGCCGGAGCGGCGGAACTGGCTGACCACCTTACCAAGCGTGCCTTCGGCGGCCCATCGCGGCACCTCACCGATCATGGCCCGCTGCATGGACTGGAACGTCGCCCGGTGTAGCACGCCGATGAAGGCGTCCGCAGCGTGCTGGTCATCCCACTTGTCCCAGTTGATCGCGTCACCCTTGGCGCGGCCTGCGTCGTACTTCTGCATCTGCGCCTGGATGCGCTCGATGTCCGAGGCTTGGAAGCCCAGGTCAGCGAAGCGGCGGTCGCCCATCACGGACTTGCCCGTGGCGAGGTGCTGCCAGATTTCCTCGGTGATGGCAGGGAGCAGGCCACGGTGCACCATCTTGCCGACGAGGTTCAGGCCGGACAGGTGGTTCACTGCGTTGACGCCCTTGTCCATCATGCGTCGGAACGTGCTGCCCTCGGCCAGCAGGCTCTCCGGTCGGAGGTGTCCTTCCGAGGTCTGCTGCATGTGCAGACGGTAGTCCACGCCCAGCAGGCTGCCAGCTTGCTCCGCCAGTTGCTTGATGAGCGGCGTCTCCAGCTTCGAGAAGCCGGTGCCCAGCACCTTGAAGAGGCCACGCACGCCGACAGCAGCAACCACGCCCGCAGCATCGGCCAGGGCGTTGAAGCCGATCTTGCCCATCATCGACATGTGTGCGCCCATCTGGAGCATGGAGGCCACGGCGGACTCACCGTTGTTCAGGCGGTCCTGGTGGCTGCGGATCAGGAAGTCGATGTCGTCGATCTCTTTGGGGCTTGCACCGTCGCGTCGCAGAGCTTCCTTGAGAGCGTCGATGTGCTCCACGCTCTTGAGGCCACGACGGGCCAGGGCGATGCTGCCTGCGAACTTGGATGCGTTCCCATTGACCATGCGGCCCAGGTCCGTGTCCAGGAAGTCCATCAGCGACACGCCGTTGGGTGACTGCGCCAGGAGATCGAACTCCGTGCGCGTGCGGTCGTCACGAATCTCCGCCAGCCTCTGCTTGAAGGCCGAGATCATTTCCGGCGTCACCTTCGCATTCTTCCAGTCCTCGGCCAGCAGGTCGCCAGCGATTGCCTGGAAGTGATTGTCGGTGTGCTGGATGCGCTCCTCGGGACTGCGCATCACCATGTCCACGTAGCGGTCGGTCAAGTTGCGGACCTTCTCCATGACTTCCGTGTGCAGGGCGTCGAATGCCTCGGGCGTCTGCGGACCAACGTCACGCAGCTTCGCCATCATTGGGTCCAGCACCTTCGCCACGTACTGCTCGCGGATCAGGCCCTTGAACTCGTTGAACTTCGGCACGTCGTTGTGGTACGCATCCAGAATGCCTGACCAGTCCCATCGGTAAGGCATGTGGCCCTGCCAGCCCATCCCGTTGTGGATGGCCGTACCGAGTGCTTCGCCAGCCTGGAGAGAGTCCTCCGTGATGTTGCGCCAGAAGCCGTCCAGTGCTGCGGCCAGCTTGCCGTACGGCGTGTCCTCATACTTCCCGCTGTCGCGGCCTGCCAGCCGTTCCTTGCGCTTCGCCTCACGCAGCTCGGCCACCTTGCGTCCGATTGCCTTCTCGGCTTCCATACCACCGCCCGCAGCGAGCTTGAGCTTGTCCTTGCCGTTCAGAAGCGTCGGGAGGATTTGGTTGTACAGCTCGATGAAGCCCTGCTTGTACAGGTGCGTCAGCCTGATCTTGTCGATGGCTGCGGAGTTCGCGTGCTGGCGGTTGATGCCGGTGGCGGACTCGCCCAGGATGGACGACCACAGGCGTACGCCCTTGGACTCCGACATGCCCAGGCGGAGGCCCACCGAATCCAGCGCACGGCGCAGCTTGCCCAGGCCCGGTGTGTCCCACAGGATGTTGGATTTGCCGTACCACGCCTCGGCGCGGCGGGACACGTCCGTCTTGAGTTCCTGGTGGTCCGCGATGTGCTGGCCGAAGGCTTGCACCAGCGGCGATGCCTTGGACTCGTCGCGCAGCGTGTTCGGGCTTTGCAGCACCGAGAAGTGGCGACCGTCGCTGCGGAATACCGTCGTGCTCAGTGGCTCGTCCAGCAGCCGGTCGGTGAGGTTCATGGCCCGTGCCAGGGCGGACGACTCGGACACGTCCAGGCCAAGCAGGCGACGTACACCGTTGAACAGGCGGCCCAGGATGGACTGGCCTTCCTTCTTCATGCCAGCCAGCAGGTTGATGAACTCGGACTTGCCACTGAACAGGCCGGCTACGAACTCGTGCACGTTGCCGAGGTAGTGCTTCGCCATGCGGTCGTTCTTCTCAAACGCAGCGGCAGCTTCCTCACGCAACGCCTCCAGCTCCTTGACAATCTTGCCGTGTGCCGAGTTTGGGTTGCTCAGGCCGTACTCCAGCTTGTACGCCGTGGCCGCGTGCGCTGCCTCGTGCAGCACAACGAAGTCGTCGGCTTTGCTACCTACGCGAACCGAGTGGTTGGAGAGACTGTAAGTCCCTCCGTTGGACTCGTGGTCCGTGCGGGTGAACGCTACGTCATCGCGAATGGAGTCGCGCAGGCGCACTGCCAGTGACGCGGCCAGTGAGTCTTGACTGTCAGCGATACGAGCCAGCTCTGCACGGATGCCTTGCGTCGATGCCAGCGGCTCGGTCGCGTTCTTCGCTACACCTTGCTCGCGGATGTACTCAGCTCGCACAGCCCCCGTCTCGGCCCGGTCCTTCTTGAACATTTCGGTGACGTTGGCCGTGAACGTGTCGTTCGATGCGACACGGCGGAGGTCGCCCACCTTCGCCTGCTCGTGCATCAGCGCGCCGTAGTCACGCACCGAGTACAGGTGAGGCTGATCGGCCAGAACGTCCCGACCTGCGTTGGCGGCTACGTCCGGGTAGCCGACCTTGCCAACGTTCGGGTCCACCAGTGTGCCATCCTCGCGGACAGACACAAGACGCGGTTGCTCCTGGAGGTGGGCAGTCGGGTCGTGGGCTGCAACTTCGGTCAGATTGCTGCCGATGGTGCCACCGCTGTTGTCGCGCACGGGGTCGGAGACTCGTGCTACGGCGTTGTCCACTGTCGTCTGGAGATTGCCCTCAGCGCCTTGGACCGCGTGAATGTCATCGCGGCCCATCATCTTGGTGTGCAGGAGGTGGCCGAAACCGCCGAGGGCCGCACCTACCATCGCCTGTTGCGCGACGCCGGTCCACTCGATGTCCTGGTTGTCCAGCTTGCGCATTGCCACGTCTGCAACGACGTTCTCGGCTGCTGCTGATGCGATGGCCGAAAGCGGGCTGGGGACGCGCGCTGCGACGCCTGCGGCCTCCGCCGCCCGGATTGCGTTCAGGGCTCGCATCCCGGACACCGCAGCACCCAGGCCGAGGGTTCCAACCAGCATGGCAGGGTCGCCCAGACCCGCCGCAAACATCATCGTATGCGCCCCTACGCCCTGCATCCCCCGGGTGTTATCCAGACGGTGCAGGAAGTCAGCGCGCTGCTGCGCCCAACCCATGCGGCGTGCCCACTCGGCATCGCTGCCTGCGCCCAGCACGTAGTTGCGGAGGTCGTCGTTCATCCAGACACCCGGCGTCTCGTTGCGCATAGCGTCGCGCTGATCGCTGTTCATCGTCCAGCCAGGGGTAGCCTGCTCGCGGCGGAACACGTCACCAATGCGCCCGGTCAGGTTGCTCCAGATAGCGCCCTGCGTGAACGACTCAGCGAGCCCTACCTCGTGCGTCGTGTCCGCAATCTGCGCAGCGCCTTCCTGCTCGATGCGGTCCATGACACTCATGTTGTCCGTGCGGCCAATCGCGGCCAACTGCTCGGCGTTGCTGGTGGCCGCGTCCTGCGTGGCCTTCTGCTGGAACGACGGGCGGAAGCGCTCGGCCATCGCCAGCTTCTCGCGCAGCGCACCGCCGCCCGTGCTACCCGCCGCAGCGCGCGGCGTGAAGTCGGTGTTGCCCATGATCGTCTCGATGTACCCGTTCGTCTCCGGGTTGTTCCAGGTGCTCTTGTCCCAGCCTGCGTTATAGGCGCGCAGGGCGTCGGGCGTGTTGCCGAACTGGCGCAGGTTCTCGCCCATCACCTCACCGTGGATGGTGAGGGCATCGTCGAAGTTCGACGGGTCCAGCTTCATGTTCAGTCGCTGCTCCAACTTGGAGAGCGTTTTGGGGATGACCTGGACATAGCCCATCGCGCCCTTGGCCGACACGGCGTTCGGGTTCCACCCGGACTCCTGGGTAATCTGGCGGGCAGTGGTGCCTCGCGGCAATCCGAGCTTGTCGTCCTGCTGTTGTGCCTTGGACAGTTGGTCGTCGGTCGGTTGAAACTTCATGTGTTCTCCAGATGTGACAAAGGCCGCTTGCGCGGCCCTTGGGAATGGGTTGGGTTGTTGCTTCGTCTATGCAGAGGCAGCCAGTGCATCGAAGGCCCTCACAGCCTTGTATGCGCCAACGCACCGCGCATGCCCCTTCTCGTCAGCCTCTCGCAAGTGCGCGATGGCCTGCCATGCAGCCTCATGCGCGGCGTCGGCTTCCTGGTGCAGCTGCTCGTACATGCGAGCCTCTGCGACCAGCACTTCGCGAGCGTCCTCGAATCCGGACATGCCGCTCGTGGCCCGACGTGCTACCTCGTCGTTGAAACCGTCGAGAAATGGGTCCAGGAGGCCACGCCCCTCGGGCGAGAAGGTCGCCAGCAAATCGGCCTCGCACTTGAGGCGGTAGTCGCCGATGGTTGCTCCTGCGGGCAACGCCTTACGGGCGGCGGGCCAGTACATCGCGGCGAACTTGCCGAGGTTGTACGCGGCCTTTACCTCGCACTGGGGGTAGCGGGATTGGCGGGTAACTTGGGAATGACAGGCTTGCTCAGGATGAGCGATGGCTTGGCGCATGATGCGGACTCCTGCTAGTGGGTGTGGAGGTCCGCCGTGCATCGGCCAAGATACGGGTGGCGGACCAAAGGCGGGGTTGGCCGACCGGCTAGCAGGCACCGGCACACCTGAAGGTGTCCCCGCCTCGGCCCGCCATTGAAAGGGCGTGCGAAGGCAACGGCGCAGATGATACCGCCGCTCACGACGGGATCGCGCCTCTGCTAGTCGAGCGGCCAAGCCCGGTCGCGTTTGTCTACGCAACGGCGCGCAGTCTAGTGACGTGCATACAGCCCGACAAGTGCGCAGAAAGAGATTGATTTGTCCCGCGACTGCCGAACGTCTACAGTCACTCCAAGCGCCCCGCCCTTTGCGCGCTCGCAGTGTCAACTGCTGTGCAGAGCGTCGAGCGAAGGGCTGTCGTTGTATACCCGCCACGTTCACACGGGTCGGACAGCATCCAGCAAAGCCAACGTGCCCCGCGCGGCGCTCAATTGTCCCGACAAGCGAAACTCACTTGCCGGTTGCTCCCACTTCTCCAGCGCCTCTAAGGCAGGATGCATCGGCTGGTCTTTGCGGTCCTCGCTGCGCCACCAGACGTACAGCGGATGAAGCATGGTGAACAACGCATCCCAGTCGTGTTTGCACGTGCCCATGTCGCGCGTGCGCGCCCACCACTCCCAGCACAGGGCATCCAGCTCGGCCTGCTTCTGCTCGTCGGTCATACGATTGATGGCATCTTTCCAGAGGAAAGCCATGTGGTCCGCTCGGCGGGCGGCTCCCCACTCGGCCTCCAGCATTGCTATGTCATGCCCGATCTTGTTGGCTCTTGCCGCGTACGTAATGCTCATGCTCACCTCAGTACGTGTACGACACACGACGCGTGCGCAGCGGATGTCCAGGCGGGTACTGCTCGTCCGTCACCGTCGTGCAACCGCCGCCCCGATGTGTCGAGCCGAAGCAGCGTGCGGTGGAATGTACCGCCTGTTGTGCTGCATCCGGCGACAGGCTGCCGTGCGGATCGAGGCCGCTGAGGCCGGCAGCGTTCAGGATGGTCTGCGACTGTCGGTATTGCGACAGCGAGACGTAATCAGGTGCCGTTGTCAGGGCCTGATTCCGAGCATGGTCTCGCTGCGTCTGTTGCTGGAATTCCCTGTAGGCGGAGGTTTGTTCGATTTCCATGTTGGTTCCTTGTGGATTGGTGTTGGGGGCCGGACGCCTGCGGCGTTCAGCTTGGGTAGCCTTCAGGCCTTGAGAGGCGTGGGGCGACTGAGTTGGGTGAATGCGCCCTTGGGCGTTGGCAGCACCTTGAAGCGCATGGTGAACCTTTAGCGGGCTTCAAACGGGCGGCGCTGATTGCTACGTGTGGCGAAGGCCTACACCACCTGAGCAAGGCCGCCACTGCGCGCATCGGCCAGCAGCCCCGCTAAGTGGACTTGCACGGCCAGCTCCAAGTTAGCCGCGTTGCGGAACTTCCCCGCCGTCCATCCTGCTTCGATGAGGCCGTGCCGCGCCGCAGCTTCTGCCGTAAGGGCCTTCTCCAGTTCAGCACGAAGGGCAAGCCTATCGGCGGCCGGCATACCGCTGCTGTCGTCGAATTCAGCACGTGCAGCCGCACGCTTTGCCATGACGCCATGCAGTGCCTGCCCATGCGATGCATCTAGCTCGGCAGCCATCAGTCCGTCAGGTAGCCACGACGGTACGCTGCCTGCCATTTCGCCAGAGCCTCGGCGGGCGTGGCGGCCAGCTTCAAGACGTAGAGCGGTAGCTTGTCGGAATCCAAGACGGCCATCTGTTCGGCGGGGTTCAGGCCATGAAGCTGCACCGTACGTAGTACCGGGACCGGGCGGCCATAGTCCTGAGAGTATTGATCCTGCTCGATGTCCACCACAGTGCTGACGAGAGGGTTGTCCTCCAGTTTTGGGGCCGCCTTGCGTACACTGAGAATGCGCAAAGCATCCGCCTGACTACGGAGGATGTACGCCTTGGACTCTTCCAGTTCGGCACGAAGCGCCTGAGCTTGCTGCTGCGCCGCCTGCATGGCGTCTGCCGCCGTGCGCAGCTTCTCGAACTGCTCAGCCAAGGGGCGCAGTTCGTTGATGACGCCAGAGAGTTGAAGGATGCTGCTCTCGATTGCTTCGGGGCTGCGGTAGGTCTTGGCGGGCTTCACAGTGGGCTTGGTGGTCTTGCTGGTCATGGTTTGTTTCTCCTGTTAGATGCGGCTACGACGTTGCATACGCCGCTTGATGGCCTGCCTGTTGGCGATGGCCCGGGGGTGATGGACGCTCACGCACTGGTCGTGGCGTGCGCTCCTTTTGACTTCTGCTCATCGAGCCGACATCGGATCGCCGCCGTACTTGCGGGATACCGCCCTGCGCGGGCGGCCACCGGCCTTGCGTTGTGCGTAGCTCGGCAGAGCGCCGCCCGTAACCAGCTCCAGCACACAGCGAGCTGCTGCTGCCGCATGAGCGCTGTTCGGCGTTACAGCTAGATCGGTGAAGTACTGCTTGAGGGCGACGTTGGACTCCAGCACATAAGCCGGAACGGTATTGCTCATGGTGTTACTCCTTTGGGGCTCACGCCGGGACAGACCATCCAGCCCACGCAAGCACTTCGCGTAGCTCGGGGTACAGTCGGCATAGGTGGATGATTCGCGGGCCAGGAAGGCTCGCTAAATCGAGCTGATTGATGTGGAGAGAGTCGGCCTGGACAGCCAATCTCCCGGTGGGGTATCGGCGGGCCACAAAGGGTCCGAAGGCATGTTCCAGGTACTCTCCGGATGCCTCTCTGCGCTGTTGCTCGCGGAGGGCTTGTAGGCCCGCCATAGAGCGGTCTGCTGGCGGGGCGATACCGGCTCGCACTTTCTGCCAGTCGCTACGGTTGGCCGTGAGCGTGCAGTCGTAGCAGCAGGCATCACGTACGCGGCGGCGAGTTGATTTGCACCGACGGCATGTCTTGCCGTGGTAGTGGTTCTGTCCTGCCAGGAACGCAGCCCATCGAGCGGGATCAGAGACACGAGGGCGTAAGGCTGCCTCATAGGCAGGATCAGTGCGGCATAGACGCAGTTGCTCCCGTGTCAGCTTCCCGCCTCGGGGCTGACGATGGTGTGAGGTGAATCGGGGATCGTGCTTAGGTCCGTAGCGCTGTCCCACCTTAGGCATGGGCGCAAGCCAGCTCATGTGCGGTATGGGCGACGGGAAGACCCACACGACGCATCAGCTCACAATAAATCTCTTGGGTCATCAGATTGCCGGTGGGCTCTGCATCATCGAGCCATGCAGGGCGGACCTTGCGCTCCAGCTTGAACACCTCGGGCAGAACCACCGGCATACGGCCATCTTGCTCGTCGGCGTCAGGTGCGAACTTCCCGGACAAACGGTCTCGAAGGAACCGATCCGCCGCGCGGACCTCCTCTCCTCGGTGACTCCGGGCAGTCCCTCCAGTGCGCTGGAACAGCAACCCAAGCAAGTTCTCCCCGTCAAGAATGCCTGCGGCCTCCACCTTCGGGATGTAGCGTCGGACATGCTGTGGCTGTTTCGCTGCCAACCCTGCGTACCAGTGGCACAAGGTATCTATGCCGGGAGTGAGGCCTCGTCGGTTGTTTGCGTAGCCCAGTACAAAGTGTGCGAACTTCCTAACCTCCGGTCGCAAACTAGCGAGGGCCGCGTCCTTCTTCGCTTGTTTGCCTCGAAGGTCCAAAGGCGTCATCTGGACGGTTGTTGGCGGGATGATCTCACCGCTCGTCATGTCGATGAGTTCCGTTACGGCCTTGATCTTGCCCGCCTTAGTCTTATCGACGGACCATGCTGCGAAAGATTCGATGCTGATGTTCATACTGCTTGCTCCTTCGAGCGTGAGCGAGCGTCGTCGTTCCCCTGTGTGTATTCGGGGAATCTTGTTCGTTTGGCTCAACCACGCGGGTTTACGGGGAGACGAAGTGGACGTGCGCACCACTTTCGCCAGGAATGGAGGAGGACGGTGCCCGAGATGGACACCGCCGTGGCTGCGCCGGACACATGTTGGACAGCCGTTGGAAATCTGTACTGCGACCTACGGGTACAGGGCGTGGAAGCGGACTCCTCCAGTGTACGACCAGCCACGGTCATCAGCCCAACAACGAGGCCAGCGAGAACTCTGCGAGGAACCGTGGCTGATTTCTGTCCGAGTGGGACACAAATAGCTGTACACCCACTGGAGCATGATTCCGGTACTGCTCTCTTCCACTAGCCGCATGTCAGGCCTAGCGATGGTGCGTTTGGCTGTATTGTGTCTTTGAGGGACACAAAATGACTGGCACCCCGATGTGCAGGTCTTTGGAGGCCCAAAAGAAAGGGCCGCCCGGATTGCTCCGAAGCGGCCCGCGCTACGCCGGGGGGAAAGGCCAGCGGCCTACGTCAGCCGAGCCAGCGTGCGCTGTAGCTGCGTCAGATGCCACGCCCCGCCCGTGGCGGACTTGATGCCCAGGCCGTTCAGTTCATCAACCATAGCCCGCCTCGTCAGGCCCCTAGCCTGCATACCGTTCAGCACGCCACGTAGCCTCTCCGCAAAGGCGTCTGCCTGCTGCTGGCGTTCCTCCACGTTCGGCTTGAGGTTGGCGGGGCCAGCCACCCCGAGCTTCACACCACGGCCCTTAGCGGCTGCCAGCGCTGCCTTGGTCCGAGCGCTGATCTGGTCTCGCTCCCACTCGGACATCACCGCGTGCATCTGGATCATGACCTTATTGGCCTGCGGCATGTCCGCCGCCACGAAGTCCACGCCTGTCTCCAGCAGCCCCGAAATGAAGTGAACGTTGCGGGCAAGACGGTCCAGCTTGGCAATCACCAGCGTAGCGCCGTGCTTCTTGCACAGGGCCAGCGCCTCGGCCAGCTTGGGCCGCTTCGCCAGCGCATCTGCGCCCTTCCCTGTCTCCACCTCCGTGAACTCGGCCAGCACGGCCCAATCACCGCCGTTCAGGTACGCCTGCACGAGCTGTTGCTGCGCTTCGATACCGAGGCCGGACAGCCCTTGCTTCTGCGTTGATACGCGGTAGTACGTGACGAACTTGCCGTTTGCCATGCTTGTTCACACCACAAGATGTTCGTTTAATGTGTGTACAGATTGGGAGACGGCGGCCCGGCTGTCAAGCGTGGGATGCGCTAGGACGCCGCCGCAGGCGCGGCAATCGCTCCCGGCATCGGGCCGTCCCTCGGTAGCTGCTCGTGTCTTGCACCAAGCCTGGTCGCCTCCCAGCGCGTCCGTTGCGATTCAAGGGAGGGCCATTGGGGACATTGGCTGCGGCTCAGGCGGCGCTGGCCCCCGCAAAAATGCCGGTCAAAATTCGGGCCACCGGATTATTTGAGCGAGGACAAATGCAAAACTCTGTTCGGCGTGCGGCGAGGCGATGGGAGATACACAAACCGGTGTATGCTTTCCAGCACACCAAGCGCTTATTGGCAACTCGGGGAGGTTGTTATGTCGAAAATCAAGATCAAGATGAAGCTGACTGGGTTTGAGTTGGAAATCGAAGGCTCACGAGAAGACGTGCCAGCGATTAGCCAGAGTCTCGGTCGGCAGTTGGCAGGTCTAATGCAACCGCCAGACGCAATCATCGACGGCAAGGCAAGCCATGACCTCCCCCCGGCCGCTGCCATTTTTCCTGCACTCGACGGGGATAATGAGGTGGCAGCCCGCAGAAAACCCAGGCGGCGGCGGGCAGTTTCCCCGGCAGGAGTCACTGACGTGGAAGATAGCAGTGCGGTGGATTGGCGGCATGATGCATCGAAGTACGGCTCGCCAAGCCAGTCTTGGAATACGGCCAATAAAGCATTGTGGACCCTGTATGTAGTCGCCCAAGAAACCGACGAAAAAGAGCTGTCTGGTCGCCGCATTGCTGCCACCTTCAACAAGCACTTCCGGCAAGCCAAGGCCGTCACAGTTACCAATGTCAACCGGGACCTTGGGCGGCTGAAACTGAAGAAACAATCCCATGTGTCAGAGGATACGACGAAGAACCCTAGCGCTTGGTATCTAACAGAGGAAGGCAACAAGCATGTCCAAGGGCTCATTGCGGAAGCGCTGGGGCGCAAAGAATAAAGTGTGCGACTGTGGCTCTGATTAACAAGAAACTTCTGCTGGCAGAGTTAAGCCCCCCACTGGACCACTTGCTCTGCTCGCAGTTGCTCGACGAATTTATTTCTGCCGAGCGACGGTACATACAGCGCGATTGGGAACCCGCCGAACTTGACGGTGGACAATTCTGCGAGATTCTCGCGCGCATTTACTATCACCGGGACTCGGGCGTCCTTAGTCAAGGCAAGGACTTCGACGACTGCTGCAAGCATTTGGAGAATGAGCAGGCCACCCATAAGCTCATGCCTCGACGCGATGCTCTGCATGTCGTACGGGTATTGCGCACTGTCTACAAGTTCCGTAGCCAGCGGGGGGCAGTTCACATCTCGCCAAGCTATCAGCCGAATCACATGGATTCGAAGCTGGTTATTGAGTGCGTTAGGTGGGCGATGAACGAGACCTTACGTCTGTTTTGGCGCGGAGACCGAGAGGCTGTCGCGAAGGCGATCCGCGAGCTGCTGCAGTTTGACGTGCCGAGCGTGGGGGTATTCGATGACATTCTTCTCGTGCAGCGTACAGACCTGAGTGCGGAAGAGGAGTTGCTTGTCCTTCTGCACTATGCTGGCGAGGATGGATTCAATCGCACAGAACTAGGCAAGCACGCTCAGAGGGCACCATCCACCATTACCTCCGCATTGAAGAAACTTACAGCGGCAGATTGTCGCCAAGTGGTCTTGCTGGGGAATGGGAAATACAGGCTCACCGATCTAGGCTCGCGCCGGGTCCGAGAGCAGTTGTCGAGCAAGCTATTGCTCCAATAGCAGGGCACCTGCGGCGGACTCGCGATACAAGGGGTCCGCTGCAACTGCTCCAACGGCTTCGCTAACCCAACTTCAACGCAACGTCTTGCGCCCGCAAATGCGTGTACCGCTTGAGCATTTCCATGGTTTTGTGGCCGGTGATCGTTGTCACCTCCATGACAGATAGCCCCTTCTCGAAGAACCTGGACGTGGCCTCATGACGTAGATCATGCAGCCGGATGCCGACAAGCCAGCGGGCTGATGGTGGTTTGCCCTCTGCCACGCATGATGCCTCATAGACACGCCTAGCGCGACGCACAGCGCGCATGAACGCCGTGGTGACCGCATCCTCGCTCATAGCAAACGGAACGCCCTCGCCCGCCTCCTGACGCTTCTGGAGAATGGCAAGGGCCTTGCTGGACAGCGGAACCGTCCTCGGCGTGTCGGTCTTGGTCTTGGGGATGTAGGCGGTGCGCCGGTGAAAGTCGATGTACTCCCAGTCTAGTGCCAGCACCTCACCTCGGCGCATGCCCGTCTCGACAGCGAAGGGAATCAGGTCAGCCAGCACAGGGGACAGCGTGGCAGCCACGATGGCGTCTATCTCGCCTTGTTGGACTCGTCGGTCACGCCCGGGCGGCAGCTTCGGCTTCACGACCTTCGGCACGCCACCGGGCAGCACAAAGCCCCACTCGCGGGTTGCCAGCGTCAGGGCACGGTTGATGAGCGCAAGGTGATGGATGACGGTCTGCGGGTTCAGCGTGCGTAGCTTCTCGTCGCGGTACTCCGCCAGCAGCTTCGGTGTCAGAGCCGTGAGCTTGTATGCGCCCAGGCGCTTAGTGACCGCCGCCACGCGGCTCTTATCGCTGTTCCCGCTGCGCTTGGTCGGGGAGATTTCCTCCAGGTAGCGGTCCAGCAGGTCGGCCAGAGTCGTGTCCTCGGCCTGCCGGTCGGATAAGTGGACCCCACGGTCCATCTCGGCCTCAATCGACCGCCCCCATGCCACTGCATCTGTGCGTGAGCTGAACGCCTTCGCTCGATGCGGGAAACCCTTCCTGCGTACCTGACACAGCCATGCGCCGCTGCGCTTCGTGATCGTTGCCATACGGTTCTCGGTGGAACCGTTGGTGTGACTATCGTGTGACTAAACGGGGCTCAGTTGGATAGAAGCCGCGCCAGCAAAGGCGCGGCGACCAGACGCTGAGGTCCTTCTAAGCCGACGGTCGGGGGTTCGAATCCCTCTGGGCAGGCCAAAATCCCTCGAAAAATCAAAAACGCACCGCCATCAGCCACATCCAACGATCGACGGATGTAAGTTGGCTGCAGTCACGTTTCACGGTGACTACGGTGTGACCGGCGCTGACGCTGGCGCCCAATCAGCACGCCATCGGTGCACGGCGCTTCAACTCGGCGTGGCATGCCCTCCCGCCCCCCTCCCTTGCCCAGTACGCAACACACGTCGCTCCACTGGCGACAGTCTGTTGCCAAAAAAAAAGAGCCTTAAGCGGCGCACAGATCCGCCGATAAGAAAAGGTTGTGGTGGATACCTTGTCGCACCAAAGCGTCGCCGCTCACGCGTGGCCTTGAAGCCCGGGGACCGCGCTGCGGCGGCTTGAGGTGTGCGCCACGGTTATTCCCGCAGGTTCGCAGCAGTCGCGGGCGCAGGCGAGTCCATTCGGTTTGGGTTCTGTTGCCGAATGCGCTCGCGTGTCTGGCTTCCCCATTCTTGTCACCTGTCCCGATTTCATGCTCAGCCCGCTCGCTCTGATAGGTATCGTGATGGTGTCCTGCTTGATGAGCGTCGCCATCCTTGGGTCGCTGCTTCGGACAGCCGTGCCGGGCATAGGCCGCTGGTGCGTGGCCCACGCGTTGTTGGCCACGGCATCGGCATGGGTGCTGATCGCCGGCGCTCAGCCGGGGCAGTTCGTCACGCTGGGCGCCGCGCTGGTTACGCTCACGGCTGTCCTGTTGCTCATACAGGGCATGCGTCAGTTTTTCGGCAAGGGTCCGGCGCGGCATGAGGAAACTGCGGCGTTCGTCATCGCGGGCGTTGCGCTCGTGTATTTCACGTTTGTATCGCCGAACATCGGGATGAAGACCGGGGTCGTCTCCATTTTTTTCGGCTATGCGCGGATTGCCGTTGGAACATTGGCGCTGCGGCACGCGCCGCATGATGGCGCACGTTACCCCTATCGGTTCGTCGCCGCAGCCGCCTACCTGGGCGCGTTATTCCATGTCACGCGGGCTATCGCCATTGCGTTTGGTATGCCGCAAACGGGTTTTCTCCAGCCATCGACGTGGAACGTGCTCTTTCTTGGGCTGGCGATCGTCACCTTCCCGTGCATGTCGACGGGCATGGTGATGCTTGCGCACGATCAGCTTGCCCGAAGGATGGAGCAGCTCGCCAATATTGACGAGCTGACGGGCGTCCTGATGCGGCGAGCGTTCATGGCAAAGGCGAATGCCCTGCTTCACGAAGCCGTGGCACATGGGAGGCCATTGTCGATTGCCGTTCTGGACATCGACAAGTTCAAAGCCGTCAACGACGCCTTCGGCCATGCGATCGGCGATCGCATCCTCAAGCATGTCGCATCGGTGGTATCCACGCGGCTGGGGTCCGGCGACCTCTTCGGGCGGCTCGGTGGTGAGGAGTTTGCGATTGTGTTCGTGGATGAGCAAAAGACGGCTGCGGCGACGGTAATGGATGAACTCCGGCTCGCGGTCGAGCGATCGCCCAAAGAAGGCGTGTGTTGCACTTTCAGCGCGGGCGTCGAATGCGTAATGCCCGAAGACACATTGGCAGCCGTCTTGGCACGGGCCGACGCTGCGCTCTATATCGCGAAGGCCAAAGGGCGCAACCAGGTCATCATGGCTTCACAGGCCAACGAATGCGAAATCGAAACGCAATAAGCCCGGCCCCAGCAGCACCAGTCTGCTGATTTGCGGTGGCAGAGCGCGGGGAAAGTTTCAAATCAGGTCCGCCCGCCAAGCCAAGCACACCGAAGAACCGCATGGGTGATGAGGGCGCTCTTCGAACGGCTTGTCGGCGCGCAGGCACGTGCCTATGCGCTGCGCCCTACACCACTGGCAACTCCGTCGTCGACAACACCTCCTTGAGCACCATGAACGTCCGGATCTGCCGCACGCCGGGCAGGTACAGCAACTGTTCCGCATGCAGGCGGTTATAGCTCTCGCTGTCCTTGGTGCGAACGAGCATGAAGTAATCAAACTCGCCCGTGACAACGTGGCACTCCAGGCAACCTGAGACCTTCTGCACCGCCTTCTCGAACGCCGCGAAAGATTCCGGCGTGGAGCGGTCCAGCACGACGCCGATCATCACGAGCGAGCCCAGGTCCATCGCGCGGGGGTTGAGCAAGGCCACAATCCCTTTGATCAAGCCCAGTTCCTTGAGCCGCTCCACGCGTCGCAAGCATGCTGGCGGGCTGAGGTTCACCTTGGCCGCCAGCGCGACGTTTGAAATCGAAGCATCACGCTGGAGCGCCTTCAGGATGGCCCGATCGGTGCGATCCAAGGCGTGGCGTGCAGAAGCTGCCGCACTGTCAGATGCCGCCTGCAATTTCATTTCGTTCTTTCTCATTTTCAAGAAATAACCGCATCCAGATTCGATGGTTTGATTTTCCATATTGCGGATACGCGACTATCTTTGCAACCGCATTTTGCGGCGTTCTGCGTACCATTGGTTTCCAACATCCCGCCATTTGCGGCATTGAAGGAGCCCCTCATGAACCTGCAGAAATTCCCCCGCTATCCCCTCACGTTCGGGCCGTCGCCGATCCAGCCATTGAAACGGCTGAGCGCGCACCTGGGCGGCAAAGTCGCGCTGTATGCCAAACGGGAGGACTGCAACAGCGGCCTGGCCTTCGGCGGCAACAAGACGCGCAAGCTGGAATACCTGATTCCGGAAGCGCTTGAGGGCGGGTACGACACGCTGGTGTCGATTGGCGGCATCCAGTCGAACCAGACGCGCCAGGTGGCGGCCGTAGCAGCACACCTCGGGCTCAAATGCGTGCTGGTGCAGGAGAACTGGGTGAACTACTCCGATGCCGTGTACGACCGCGTCGGCAACATCGAGATGTCGCGCATCCTGGGCGCCGATGTGCGCCTCGACGCCGCGGGCTTCGACATCGGCATCCGCCCGAGCTGGGAACAGGCCATGGAGGACGTGCGCAAGCGCGGCGGCAAGCCGTTCCCGATTCCGGCCGGTTGCTCGGAACATCCGCTGGGCGGGCTGGGCTTTGTAGGCTTTGCCGAAGAGGTACGTCAGCAGGAAGCGGAGCTCGGCTTCAAGTTCGACTACATCGTGGTGTGCTCGGTCACGGGCAGCACGCAAGCCGGCATGGTCGTTGGCTTTGCGGCGGATGGCCGGGCCGACAAGGTGATCGGCATCGATGCCTCCGCCAAGCCCGAGCAGACACGCGCGCAGATCCTGCGCATTGCGCGACACACCGCCGAGCTGGTCGGCCTCGGCCGCAATATCACCGAACAGGATGTGGTGCTTGACACGCGCTACGGTGGCCCCGAATACGGCTTGCCCAACGCGGGCACGCTGGAAGCCATCCGCCTATGCGCACGCCAGGAAGGCATGCTGACCGACCCCGTGTACGAGGGGAAATCCATGCACGGCATGATCGACATGGTGCGCAACGGTGAATTTCCTGAAGGCTCGCGCGTGCTGTACGCGCACTTGGGCGGCGTGCCGGCCTTGAACGCGTACAGCTTCATCTTCCGCAATGGGTGAAGCGTCAAGCCGATCTGCGGTGCGCGCTGCCGTCTCTGAGCGCGCCCGCTGAGCCCGTTAGCGCGCCTTGCTCCGCCCACTCTTGCGGGCACTGGCGCCACGCGTTGTCTCTCGGGAGGGCGGCGCGCTGTCCGCGCTCATCTGCTCGAGCCACGACAGCGCATCGACATACGACAGAAACTGCCGCAGATACGCCGGCGACAGCTCACGCATCGACAACAACGCGCGGTGCACGAGGCTGCTCGAATTGAGCGGCCCGGCATTCGACGGCACCTCAAGCTCCAGCGATTGACGCAACTGCGTTTCGGCGCTGAGCTTTGCCCAGATGTTCCGGAAGTCATCGAGCATGCTCACTTCCGGAGACGTGCTCGCCGCGCGGATCTGCTTGATGTCGCTCAGCAACGCAGCCAATGGGCTGCGCGCGGGCTGGCATGAAGGCGCGGCGCTCTCAGCCGAACTGGCCGCTGAAGTACGGCTAGCGTAATCGGCCAGCAATTGGTGCACCCGCGTATTCAGTGTGTCTTGCACAGCGCCGGTCTGAGCGGCCGCCCGCCGGTGCAGCGCCTCGATCAAGCGAAAGCGAATCGGGTCTGCGCGATCGGCACCGCTGGCGCGCAGGGCGTCAATCGCGGTGGCGAGCGTTGCTTCAGTTGGCTTCACGGCGCCCACCGTTGGAAGCCGACGAGCGCGGCACGGGCGCGATTTCCACGCGCCGGTTCTTGGCGCGGCCCGCGTCGTCTGCGTTGGAACTCACCGGCTGCTCCGAGCCGAACGCCGCGGCAAATACGCTGGATGCAGGAATGCCCTCGTCGATGAGCGCGCGCGTCACCGTCAGCGCACGCTTGGCCGACAGCTCCCAGTTATCCGCAAACTGGCGATTGCCGGATTGCACTTGCTGGTCATCGGTAAAGCCGCTCACCATCAGGATCTCATCGCGCGACTTCAGGTATGCAGACAGCGGGCCGGCCAAGCTCTTGAGCAGCGTGCGCCCTTCCGGCTGCAGTTGGTCGGAGTTGAGCGCAAACAGCACGCTGCCGTTGATACCGATACGCCCGTTGACGAGCGTCACCCGCCCAGCCGCCAGCGGGCCCGCCAATGCCTGTTCAAGGGTCTTGCGACGCTGCGCTTCCGCCTCGCGCTGCTTGACCTCACTCTCCAACTTGGACGACAGCTCCAGCTGCACGCCGATCACACCCACCAGAATCAGCACAAAGGCGCCGAGCAGCACCGACATCAGGTCGCCAAAAGCCGCCCAGACAGGCGCCGTGGCTTCGACGCCGGCGTCAATGTCGTCGTTCATGCCGCCTCGGCTCCGGCAAAGCGCTGCGTATCCTGGGTGCCGCCAAGGCGCTGCAGGTCTTCGATGATCTGCTTTTGCGACAGCATGCTCAGGTCGATCACCTCGCGCGCCTGCGCCACGTAGTAGGCAAGCTGCTCGTCGCTGCGCGTGAGGGACTTGTCGAGCGCGGATTCGATGCGCTCCAGCTGCGCCATCAGCTTGTCGTTCGATTCGCCAAACAGTTGCACCGCCGCGCCGAACGCTTCACCCAAGCTCGCGACCTCGGCAGCGCTGCCCGTCACCTGAGCAGCCACGGCGCCGAGCTTGCCGGTTTCGGCTTCGACATGGTCCGTGAACCGCGTGCCGACGCGCTCCAGCAAGCCTGCTGAGGTGGCCACCAGCCCATCCACTGCGGTGCGCTGCTCGGTGGAAGCATGGTTGACGGCGTCGAGCAGCGTTTCCAACGTGCCCAGCAGGCGCGTGCGCTCTTCCAGCATGGCCGTGTCGCGCGCCATGCTGTCCGACAGCTTCTGGCGCAGCTCGGCCACCACTTCAGCCGCTGCCTTGGGTGCCTCGGATGCGGCCTGCACGAGCTGCGCAATCTCGGCGATCGTGCCCTTGGCGTGCGCCTCCGCTTGCGCGGAGATGTCGCGCGCGGTCTGCGCCAGCGCGTTGCAAATGTCCTGCTGTCGGTTGGCGGTGTCGGCGCCGGCCTGCTCCCATGCCTGGCTCAGGCGGGTGCCCATCGCGCCGAGCGTCTCTGCCCAGGCGGCCAGCCGCTGCTGATCACGGGCCTCCAGCGCAGTCTGCAGTTCGACGTGCGATTGGTTCAACGCTTGCAGCAGCGCGGCACCATGCTGCTCGAACGTGGCAGCTGCGCGTTCCAACGCGCGTTGATGCTGGCTGGCGGCCTCGGTCTGCGCATGCGCTTGCCGCGCCAGTGCCTCATCCCAAGCGCCAGACAGGCGATCTGCCGTGGTGTCGAGGCGCGCGGACACGCCGTCGAGCAAGCGGGTCGAACGCTGCTCAAACGTATCGGCAAAGCGGTCCAGCGATGTGCTCACCTGGCCGACCAGCGCCTCGCTCGAACGCTGGTGCGCGGTCAACGCGGTGTTCCAGATGCCGGCCACCGTCTCGGCCGTGGCTTCGAAACGCGTCGATAGCCCCTCCAACTGGCGCTGTACAGCGTGCGTAACCGTGTCGTGCAGCGTGGCGGATTCGCGGGCGAGCCCGGCCATGGTCGTTTCCACCACGGGCTGGATGGCGGCGCTAGCGGCACGCGCGCTATCAGCGGCACTCTCCTTCAGCGACTGCCCCACCGAGACGGCGAGATTGCTGTACGCCACCTCAGCCTTGTCCAGAAACGCTTGCTGCGTAGCAAGCTGGCGCTCGCTGCTGGTGGCGCTCTGTTGCTCGAGCGCGGTCATCATGGCCTGCAGGCGGTCCACCAGCTCGGGCATCACGTCAGACTGCCGCTGCAGAAGCTGGAACGTGGCTTCGCGCTGATGCGCATGCGAGTGGATACGCAGCGTGGTGGCAATGTGGGCGTCCAGCGCCTGCACGGCCTGCAGACGTTCACGCCGGCACAGCGCGGAGAGCAGCCCCAGCATGGCGGACGTCGCCACACCGGCAATCGAGGTGCCGAACGAAAACCCCAGCCCCTTGATCGGCGCTGCCAGCGATGCACGAATCGCTTGCAGGTCTGTCGCGCTTTCCAGTGCGGCGCCGGTGCCCTTGAGCGTGACCACCATGCCGAGCAATGTGCCCAGCATGCCCAGCAGCACGAGCAGCCCCACCAGATATGGCGTCAATGCCGGCCCCGGCAGCGCAGCGCGCTCGCCCTCCACGCGCAGGCGCACCGCATTGCGCAGGCTGGGGTGCAGTGGTTCCAGCCAGGTGCTCAGTTGCGCAGGCGGCTCGGACAGCCCCGCCACGGCGTGTGCAAGCGTGCCGGTCGCCTGTTGGTAGCGGCGCAACTCCAGCGCACCCGTCAAGTAGATGGCACCGATGAGTACCGTCACGGCAAGCGCCAGCGCATTCCAGCCGACCAGATAGCCGCCGGCAATCCAGCCCACAGCGGCCACGCCGGCAAAGAAAACGATGAGATTCAGGTGATGTCTGGACATGGTGTCCCGCTTAGCGAGTACGAAGGGCGGCAAGCAACCCTTCGACCGGTTGAAAACGAACCTCCAATTCCGCCAGCAGCACGCTCCGCATGTCGTTGCGGAATGCGTTCAGCCACGCATTGGATGGGGCGGTGAGGGATTCAGTCGCGTGATCGGCCTGCCGTTGCTGCTCTGCCGCGCGCAGGCGCTCGAAATACTGCCCGAGCAAGGTTGGGATGCCCCCCAGCAGCGTGCGTTCGCGCACGGCGAGGGCTTGCTCCATGCTGGCATCCAGCACCGCAAGCTTGGCCAGCGCCGGTGAGTTTGCCGCCAGGGCGCGACGCAGGCTGCTGCGCAGGTTGCCGACGTCCATCTCCATGGCTTGCTGCATGGAGAGATAGCGCTGCCGAAAATCCGCGTAGTCGACGTCAGCCGCAGCGGGCGCGCTCTGCACCGGCGCGCGCAAAGCGTTGGTCGACCTCGTGTCTGGCGAGCCGCTTGCGTTGATGGCTTTGGTCAATGCCGTGCGAACGCGGCTGCACATGGCCTCTGCATTGGCCGCCTGCGCTCCAACCGCCCGCGCGCTGGGCGCCACGGCCGGCGGGCTGGCCGCCAGCGCGCTTGACAGCGTGATGGCGTCAGTCCAGCTCAGCCATTGGCTCAGCCGGTCGGCCAGCGATTGCGCCGGTTGAGGCACATCGGCGTCGGCCAAGCGAGCAAGTAAACGGATGAGCGCGGGGCCGCTCAGGGCTCCGCGCGGCTGGGCGTGCGCCATGCTGCGAATGCAAAAAAGGCAGAATTTTACACACGCCCGCCTAGGCGCCCGCCCCCGCCCGGGGGAAACGTGCCGTCAGCCGTGCCGACGGGCCCGCACCGCGCCGGCCAGCGTGTCCAGCAACGGCTCGGTCTGCGCCCAGCCCAGGCACGCATCGGTAATCGACACGCCGCGCTGCAGCGGTACGCCCGATTTCAGGTCCTGGCGTCCTTCTTCCAGATGGCTTTCGATCATGACGCCGACAATGCGGCGCTCGCCGGCGGCCAATTGCTGCGCCACGTCCTGCCCCACGTCGATCTGGCGCAGGTGGGATTTGCCGGAGTTCGCATGGGAGCAATCGACCATCACCTGCTCGCGCAAGCCCGCCTTCCGCAGAATCGCGCAGCTGTCTTCAATGGCGGCTGCATCGTAGTTGGGCCCCTTCTTGCCGCCTCGCAGGATGACGTGCGCATCGCTGTTGCCGCGCGTCTCGAAAATCGCGGCCATGCCCATCTTCGTCATGCCCATGAACGAGTGCGAGGAGCGCGCCGCCAGAATCGCGTCGGCGGCAATCTGCACGCCGCCATCGGTGCCGTTCTTGAAGCCGATCGGGCAGCTCAGCCCCGAAGCCAGTTGCCGGTGACTCTGGCTCTCGGTCGTGCGCGCGCCAATGGCGCCCCAGGCGACCAGGTCGGCAATGTACTGCGGGCTCAGCAGATCCAGAAACTCGGTGGCCACCGGCAGGCCGAGCGCCGTCACCTCCAGCAACAGCTCGCGCGCGCGGCGCAGGCCTTCGTTGATGCGGAAGCTGCCGTCGAGCCGCGGGTCATTGATGTAGCCCTTCCAGCCGACCGTCGTGCGCGGCTTTTCAAAGTACACGCGCATCACGATCAGCAGGTCATCACGCAGGCGCGCCGCTGCGGCCTTGAGGTGATGCGCGTACTCCATCGCCTGGTCATGGTCGTGGATGGAGCACGGGCCCACCACCGCAATCAGCCGATCGTCCCGGCCCTGCAGCACGTTGGTGATGGCGGCGCGGCTGGTTTCCACCTGGGCCTGCACCTCGGGCGATACGGGCAGTTCGTCCAGCAGCAGTGCCGGGGAAATCAGCGGGCGGACGGCGCCGATGCGCACGTCGTCAATACGGGTCGTGTCTTGCGTGGCGTCGGCCACGCCGACTTCCTTGTCGTGCTTGGGATCGTCAATACGGGTCATGGCAAGCGGTGTTCTGTGGACTAGCAATGAAAAACAGCGCTCATTAGGCCCGTGCGGGGCCGGCCGCGCAAGCGCAACGGTGCGCCAGCCGCACGGAATCTGCTCTCCGACAAGAAACCGGCTAGCGACGGCCATCTCAAGGGGTGGGCTCACATCGACCTAATCTTTCTCTCCGAGCCGCCTCATACGAATGCGCTATTCAGAAAAGGGACGAATCGGCCGCTCCTAAGGAGGTGGCAGTGCACAATCTCCATCACGCCGTTACGTTGAGAAAAAAGAGGAACCCATGCCGCTGGCCCGCCAGCTTCCGTTGTCCAGCTTGCAGGTTCGCGCCGCACCTGCCACCTATGTGCTGGCCCCTGCCCGAACTTAACCACCCGCCCTTGCCGACCGTGTTGGGCGTCCGCTCGCCGCCCGACCGTTCCAAACCCTGGAGCGCTCCATGACCGTCAGAACGTTTGCGAGCACCGTGGCGGGCTTCATGGGTGTGTCGTCAGACAACCCGGAGCTGCTCAAGGCGCAGTACCGCGCCTTTTCGCGCCAGCTGCCGATGATGTATTTCATCCTCATCAGCAGCACCTGGGCGGTCGCCCTCGCCTTCCGCGGCCATGCACCCAACTGGCTCGCCATCGGGGTGCCGCTGCTACTCACAGCGGCCTGCGTCGTGCGCGTGCTGCACTGGTGGCGGTCTCGGCGGGTGGACCCAACGCCCGAACTCGCCCTGCGCGCGCTCAAACGCACCAACCGACTGGCGAGCATCATCGCTGCGGCGTTCACCGCGTGGTCGCTGGCACTGTTCCCTTATGGGGACCCGTACACGCGTTCGTACCTGGCCTTTTACATGGCCATCACCGTGATCGCCTGCATCTTCTGCCTGATGCACCTGCGCTCGGCAGCCGTCATCGTCACGGTTATCGTCAGTGGTGTGTTCATCGCGTTTTTTTCCGCGACGGGGCAACCGACCTTTGTGGCCATTGCTATCAACATGGCGCTGGTGTCGTTGGGCCTGCTCGTCATCCTGATGATCAACTACCGCGATTTCACCCTCATGGTGAACGCGCAAACCGAGGCCCGCCGCCGTGAAGCCGAACAAGGCCGGCTGCTGCAGATGATCGATGACATGCCCATCGCGGTCATGACGGTCAAGCCGGACTCGCTGGTCATCAACTACGCCAACAACACTTCCAAGCGCCTGGTCGACCGGATCGCACACCTGCTGCCAATCAAGAGCGACGGCTTGCTCGGTACCTCCATCGACATCTTCCACGCACGACCGGAGATGCAACGCCGGCTGCTGGCGGACCCCGCCAACCTGCCATACAACACCCGCGTACAGCTCGGCCCGGAAGTACTGGACCTGAAAATTTCAGCCGTGCGTGCCAACGACGGCAGCTACATCGGCCCCATGCTGACCTGGGCGCTGGTGACCAAAGAGGTGGAAGCCGAAAACCGCATCCGCCAGTTGGCCCACTACGACATGCTCACGGGGCTGGCCAATCGCACCAACTTTCGCGAACAACTGGATGCACGGCTTGCGGTGCCGGGCGCCCGCCTTGGGTTGCTGTATATCGACCTGGACGGCTTCAAGGTCATCAACGACACCAAGGGCCACCGCGCGGGCGATGCCCTGCTTGAACAAGTGGCGGCAAGGCTAAGTTCGGTGTGCAGCTCCGCCGGCACCATCGCGCGGCTGGGCGGGGACGAATTCGCCGTGCTCGTGCCGCACGACGATGCCAACCAGGCAACGGCGCTGGCCTGCGCCATCATCGCGGCGCTCAGCACGCCGTATCCGCTGGGCACCGACCAGAGCGTACGGATTGGGGCGTCGGTCGGCATGGCGCTGGCGCCAGCGCATGGCCATGATGCCGAGAGCCTGCTCGCGCGTGCGGACATCGCGCTTTATGCCGCCAAGGCGGCCGGCAAAGGCATGGCACGCCTGTTCAGCGCAGACATGGAAACCCGCATTCAGGAGCGCGCCCGTCTGGAAGCGCAGTTGCGCGTGGCGCTGGAGCGTGAAGAACGCCTGTTCGTTTTCTATCAGCCAATCATCGAGGTGGAGACCGGCAAGGTCACCGCGCGCGAAGCGCTGGTGCGTTGGCACCATGCCGAGCGCGGCTGGGTGCCGCCGGCGGAGTTCGTGCCCATTGCCGAACAAAGCGGCCTGATCGACCAGCTCGGCCGCTTCGTGCTGCAACGGGCCTGCCGAGAAGCCGCCCGCTGGGAAGACGGTGCGCGCGTAGCGGTGAACGTATCGCCCATGCAACTGGGCAAGGCGACGCTGGCGCAGACGGTGCGTGCCGCGCTGCTCGATGCGGGGCTCGCGGCTGACCGGCTGGAGATCGAAGTCACGGAAACCGCGCTCGTCCAGAACGAGGCCGAGAGCATTGAAGACCTGCGCGAGCTCTATCAGATGGGCGTGCGCGTTGCGCTCGACGACTTTGGCACGGGGTACTCATCGCTGGCGCATCTGCGCGCGTTTCCGTTCGACAAGATCAAGATCGACCGCTCGTTCGTCTGCGACTTGCAGCAGCGGCCTGATAGCGCCGTGCTGGTCAAGGCGATTGCCGACCTGGGCCGGCAGCTTGGCGTGATTACCGTGGCGGAAGGGGTGGAAACACCGGCCCAGGCGCGGCTGATCCGCGAGGCGGGTTGCACACAGGCGCAAGGGTATTTCTACGGCCGCCCTGCCCCGTCCGAAGCGGACCGGGACGCCGTGGAAGCCTGCTCTGCGGTGGAGCTGGCGGCCGCGGGGCTCAGCACCTGCGCCGGTTGACTCAGCGCCACCGCCGGATGCATCCGTGCGTAGGCAAACGCATAGTCCAACTCCCCCGACGCCTGCGCGTGCAACGTGAAGAGCGGCTGCCCAACCTGCACCTGATCATGCAGCCGCACGTGCATTTCCACGCCGGCCACTTGGCGCATCGGCGCACCGGCCAGCTTGGCGATCCGCGCGAGATGCCGGTTGTCGATACTGCTGATGATGCCGTCCTGCTCGGCCACCACATCGCGGCGGAAGATGGCCTCACCGGGCACACGCAGGCCGCCCTGCGCTTCGCAGATCTCTTCGAACTTGCGCCAGGCAGCGCCGCTGTCGAGCACGCCCTCGGCGTCCGCACTGCCTGAGCCGGGTGCCGCCGCCCCGCAGAACTCCAACAACGCGCCAGCCAGCAGCAACGAGCGCTCGCGCAGGTCGAACGGCGCCGTCGGCAAGCGCTGCAGCACGGCCAGCACGTCACGCGCCTCCAGCGCAGGCCCGATCCCCCGGCCCACGGGCTGCATGCCATCGGTCGGCACGATCAGCACATGCACGCCAAACGCCCGCGCCACACGTTCGAGCAACATGCGCAGGCGCTCCAGATCGGGCTGGCTGCGTACCTTGGCAGTGGGCCCGACCGGCACATCGATCACGACATGGGTCGAGCCCGCTGCGATCTTCTTCGACAGAATCGACGCTACCAGTTGTGCATCACTGTCCACATCCAGTGCCCGCTCGACGCGGATCAACACATCATCGGCCGGGCTGAGGCTCAGCGCACCGCCCCACGCCAGCGATGCGCCCACGCGGTCAACCACGTGCCGTAACTCCGTCGCGCTGAGGTTCACGCGCGTGAGCGTTGCCATGGTGTCGGCCGTGCCGGCAGGCGATGTGATGGCGCGCGACGATGTCTTGGGCAACAGCAACCCTGCCGCTGCGGCAATGGCCACGACAATCGGGCTGGTGCGGTTGCCAGGCAGCCCGCCCACGCAATGCTTGTCGGCAACGATGGGGCGATCCCACGTGAGTCGCTCGCCTGAATCGACCATCGCCTGCGTCAGGTCGATCGTCTCCTTCACGCTCATGCGCTCGCCCGCGCATGCGCTCAGGAACGCGGCGATGTGCACGTCGGCGTAGCGCTCGTTGGCGATGTCTCGGATGACGCTGCCGAGCTGATGCGCATCCAGGTGCGCGCCATAGATCTTGGCGCGCACCGCCCGCAGCGATTCCAGCGCCGGCGCATGGCTCACGCTCACCACATCGCCGGGCCGGGCCATCAGCGATTCGGCAGCGCTGACGGACAGGCTGACCTCGCATTTCTCCAGCAACGTGGACGCGACGAGGTTGAGCGTGGCGATCAGCGCGCGCTCGCCAATACGCACCTCCACCCGGGCCTGCGCGGCAAACCCCTCTGCACGACAGACCGCGCAATCCGGGTGCATGTAGATGACATGTTCCTGCCACGTGTCGATGCCGAGCGGCTTGAAGGTCAGCCGGTCGGGCAACGCCGTCACCTCGGATGGCTCGCGCATGGCAATGGCTCCGGAGTCCGCCGAGGTTTCTGACCGGCCATCACACGGGAAAGCGAAAGTGCCCGCTATGCAGGGTGATCTGCTTGGAGCCGGTCAGCTCGAACATGGCCCGGGCAACGGCTTCGATGTCACCGCGATGGCCGGCAAACGCTTGCACCAAGTCTTCGGAACGGCAAGAGCGCGCGCCGAAGTGGTCTTCCAGTGCCTCGGCCGTGATGGCGTAGGTGGCGTTGTTGCCGTCCACCGAGGCACGGCATTGCAGCACCGGGCCGGCCGCGCAGTAAGTGGGCTCGCTGGTGGAAAACTCGATCTGTTTCATGATGCATTCCCCAGGGTTGGGATGTTGCTATCGCCAGCGTAGGAGCGCCGCCCTTAGCGGACAAGCCGACTTGTGACCTCGGGCAGAGGTAGATCAAACAGTGGCGCGATTGCCTCCACCAACGGTGCAGTCAACGCAATGCGGTTGGACGGATGCGCGATGGTGTCGCAGGTGACGACATCCGCAGCCACGTCGCACAACGCGCTGTACGCGCGCTCAGCAAAGACCGCGTGAACGGCTACGCAATATGGGCGTGGCAACCCTGCACGCTGCAGTTGCTCGGCGGCGGCAACCAGCGTGCGGCCGGTGGAGATGATGTCGTCAACCAGCACTGGCACACATCCCGGGCGCATGTCGGGCATGGTCGACCCTATGGCCGACACTTCCACGTGCCACGCGCTATGGCGTGTCTTGTTGAGCACCCTCCACGGCGCATCGCACAGCTTGGCGACGTGTTCGACCCATTGGCGGCTCTCCTCATCGGGGCCGATCAGCATCGGGCTTTGCACGTGCGCGCGCACCCAGGCCGCCAATGCAGGCGCCGCCTGCACGGCAACAGTCGGAATCCCATAGACCTCCGACAGCGTGGAGATGCGATGCAGATGCGGGTCGACCGTAACGAGCCAATCGAAGTACTGGGTCAGCAACGCGGCAAAGTGCTGCGCGGTGCAGATCTCGCCGAACTGGAAGATGGCGTCTTGCCGCATGTAGGCCAGGTACGGCGCTACCAGCCCCACGCGGCGCGCGCCGCCTTCGCGGGCAGCAAGGGCCAGCCACAATAGGGGCAGCAGCTTGTCGTCGGGCCGGTCGAGCGTGCAGATGATGGCGACATCGGCGCCGCGCACTGGCGTTCGCAGCCGCACGTAGGAATCCCCATCGGGAAAGCGCTTGAAGTCCGCATGGCCGATTTCCGCGCCCAGCGGGAGCGCCAATCGGGCAGCGGCAGCTTGGTTGCCCGGCATGGCCAGCACGATGCGCCTGCCCGTCGTGCGCGCAGATGATAGAGCCGGTGCCCGAGATTCCATGATCAGATGAGCGGATAGGTTTGCCGATACTCCGGCATGCGCACCGGCCATTGCAGTTCGCGCTCGATGCGCTGGCGCAGGGCATCGCTGGCGGCCGGCTCTCCGTGGACGACGAAGGTCTGCCGTGGTGCGCGCGTGAAGCCGTGCAGCCACGTCATCAACTCGTTAACATCGGCATGGGCGGAGAGGTTGGCAATCTGCTCGACCGTCGCGCGGATTGGGACTTCCCGCCCGTGCACACGCAACGCACGTTGCCCGGCCAACAGGGCCGCACCGCGCGTACCCGCAGCCTGAAACCCCGACATCAGGATGGCGTTGCGCTTGCCGCCGCCAAAGCTCTTGAGGTGATGCAGCACCCGGCCACCTGTGGCCATGCCGCTGGCGGCAAGAATGATCTTGGGCGTGCGGTCGCTGCTCAAGTGCATCGACTGCTGCGGGCTCTGAATCGGCACAGCCAGCGCACACGCCGCCTGGCAATCCGCTGCTTCGATATGCAGATCATCAACGTGATGCGCAAACACCTCGGTTGCGCGCTCAGCCATCGGGCTGTCGAGGTAGATCGGCACATGCGGAATGCGGTGGGTGCGGATCAACTGATACAGGCAGAACAGCAGTGCCTGCGTGCGCCCGACGGCAAAGGCGGGAATCAGCAGCGTACCGCCCTGGCCGATGGTCCGCCGCACGATCTGCTCCAGCACGTCGAGCGGATCGCCGGCCGGGTGCACGCGGTCGCCATAGGTGGATTCCACCAGCAGCGTATCGGCCTCGGCCACGGGTTCAGGTGGCCGCATCACCGGGTCGACTTGCCGGCCCAGATCGCCGGAAAAGACGATGCGCTGGCCGCCAGCAAACAGCGTCAACGTGGCCGCACCGATGATATGGCCGGCACGATGGAACTCGGCCTCTACACCATCCACCACGGGAAAGCGCTCGCTATACGCCATCGGGTGCAGCTTGCGCAGCGCCTTGGCGGCGTCCTTCTCGTCATAGAGCGGCAAGGCCGGATGGTGGCGGGAGAAACCCTGCGCGTTGGCGTACTGCGCATCTTCCACCGCCAGCCGGGCGCTGTCGGGCAGCATGATGTTGCAGAGCTCGGCCGTGCCCTTCGTGCAATACACGGGGCCGCGAAACCCGTTGCGCACCAGCAGCGGCAGGTAGCCGCTGTGGTCGATATGCGCGTGGGTCAGCACCACAGCATCCACGTGATGGGGGTTGATGGCGAGTGGGTCCCAGTTGCGCAGCCGCAAGGATTTGTACCCCTGGAACAGCCCGCAATCGACCATCACGCGGTGCGCGCCGGTGTCCAGCACGTACTTGGAGCCGGTGACCGTATCGGTGGCGCCGAGAAACTGCAGCCGCATGTCTCTCTCCCTCTTTTTCCTGCTTGCTGCGCTGCTCAGCGAATGGGGACGCGCTGCTGCGGCGAAGCCTCCTTCTTGGGCAGCGTCACGCGCAAGAGCCCATCGGCGTAGGTCGCGTCGACCTTGCTTTCGTCAACGGCGGCATCCAGCGTGAACATGCGCTGCATTGCGCCGCTGTAGCGCTCGCTCCGAATCACGCGCTCGCCTTCCTTCTTCTCGGTCTGCCGCTCCACCTTGGCCGAGATCATGACCGTACCCCGATCGACCGTGACGTCGATGTCTTCCTTCTTTGCACCCGGGATTTCCGCCACCACGTTGTACGCGGAGTCGGATTCCGTCACGTCCACCTTGAACGGCAACACGCCATCCATGTTGCCCCGGAACGAACGCAACAGCCCCTGGAAGATATCGCCCACCGGTTCAATGGCGAACGGGTCGTAACGCCTGAGTTGGCTCATGGCTACCTCCTGATACGTGAACATGACTGGATTGCCGGTACTCGCCGACACATTCATCGTGGCACGGCATGCCGTACGTGCCTTGCGGCAGATCAATGTCCAGAGACGGACACGGAGAAACCCATGCCGGCATGTCGTATGGCGCACGCAATGCAGGGCATGCCGGTTTCCACAGCCGCTGTCAGGTTTTGCTGACAGCGCAGTCCACCCGGCCGACAGGATTCTCAGCCCAGCCTGCATGACGGCACCGCGCGCGCGCCGTCAATACTGGACTCACACAACCAGGCAACCACGCAGCGCAACGGTTGCGACCGCCCCACGATGCACTGGAGTCCGCCATGATCCAGAACCGCAACGCCCCCGCCGCCGACACCCTGCTCTTCTCGCTGGGCGCGCACCTCGTCACCGAGCGTGATGGGTACGAGCACCACGGCATCTACGTGGGCGATGGACAGGTGATCCATTACGCGGGCTTTTCGGGCAGGCGGCGGTGCGGGCCGGTGGAACAGGTCTCTACCGATGCATTTGCCGGCGGACACGCCGTTCACGTCCGGCCGGACCACTGCCCACGGTATGCCGGCGCGGAGGTCGCCCGCCGTGCTGGCTCGCGCCTTGGCGAAAGCAACTACCGGCTGCTCACCAACAACTGCGAGCACTTCTGCGCTTGGTGCGTGTTTGGCGAGGGCCGCAGCGAACAGGTCAGCGCCTGCTTGAGAAGCCCCGTGCGCGCGATGCGCACGGCGTCCAGACTGCTCATGGTGATTGTCGCGGCGCAATGGCGCATACCGCATGCCACTGAACATGCAGCCTGACACCTCTGCTGGAGGACACGATGCACCAACACACCACAGCCCTGCGCGAGCTCATCGCCAAATGGTTTGGTCACGGCAATGCGACGCACCTGCGCATCACACGTCTGCATGGCCCGGGGCTGGAACGCGGTTGCATCCGGGCCGAGCTTGCCAACGCGGCGCAACCGCTGGCGATTGTGTTCTTCCGGCATCAGGCGGGGTGCTGGCGCATCTTTCCGCCCGCGCGTGCCCAAGGCGTCCACGGAAACCGGGAGCGTTGACACGCGTCAACCCCTTAGCGCAAGAGATGGGAAGAATACATAGGCAGGCGCTGCGCTAAGGCGTGCGCCGGACGATGCAGCGTGTTGCTGCACCCCCTGCTCAATGGAGTTACACCGTGACGATTCCCGTCGAACTTTCGTTTCAAGGCCTGCCCCACTCCAATGCGATTGAAGAGGCCGTCGCGCACCAGCTCAGCCGCCTGGAACGGCTGCGTAGCCACATCACGCGCTGCCGGGTCAGCCTGAGCCAGGAGGCCAAGCACCAGCAGCAGGGTCGCCCCTTCAGCGTGCGCGTGGACCTGATGACACCGCTGAGCGACCGCATCTTCAGCGACACGTCGGAACAAGATCCCTACGTTGCCCTGCGCGAGGCGTTTGCGCGCGTGGAACGCATGCTGATCGACGCTACACAAAAGCAACGCAACCACAGTGGACAACCGGCCGATCCAGCCGAAGAAGCCTGACCCGCTCCGGGTTGTCGAGAGCGGGCCACAGGAGGTACACACATGACCGCTCCATCCAGTCCGACTCTCGCCACCCAGGCTGCGCCGCTGGGACCTGATGCGGATGCATTGGTCACCAGCCTGCTGACGGCGGCCGCTTATCCGCACCCGGCCACCCGTCCGCGGCTGATCGAAACGCATCTGTCGTGGGTGTTTCTGGCCGGTGAGTTTGCGTACAAGGTCCGTAAGCCGGTGGCGCTGGATTTTGTCGATTTCTCATCGTTGGCGGCACGGCGCGCGGATTGCGAAGAGGAATGGCGGCTCAACCACCCGCTCGCGCCCGGCTTGTACCTGGGCGTGGTGCCACTGACGCGCGATGCCGACACCGGCGCCATTCTCATTGGCGGGCACGGTGACACGGTCGACTATGCCGTGCGCATGCGGCGCTTTCACCAGCACGACGTGTTGCACGCCATGGCGCTTGAACGACGGCTCAGCGCGCAGCAGATCGACCCGCTGGCCGACCTGATCGCCGACTTTCACCGCGCGGCACCCATTGCCGACGCGAGCACCGATTACGGTACCGCCGCACGCATTCGCCAGACACTAGAAGACTGCGCGAATGCCGTACTTGCGCTGAGCACAAACTGGGCACACGCACGGGCTGCCGTATCGCTGCTGCGCCAGCACGCCGAACGGCTGGACTGCGCATTCGAGTCACGCAGGCGCACGGGACACATCCGCGAATGCCACGGCGATCTTCATCTGGGCAACATCGTGCTGATCGGCACCCGGCCGACACCGTTTGATTGCCTGGAGTTCTCCGCCGCATTGCGGTGGATCGACACCATGTATGACACGGCATTCCTGTTCATGGACTTGCTTGCGCTCGGCATGCCAGACTTGGCCTACCGCCTCATCAATCGCTACCTGGAACGCAGTGCAGACTATGGCGGCCTGGCTGTGCTGCCCTTCTACGCCGCCATGCGCGCGCTGGTACGCGCCCGCGTGCTGCTGGAGCGCGCACGCCAACTGGAAGACACCGACGAAGACGCCACCATGCAGCGCGACGAAGCACACCGGCTGCTCGATCTTTCGGTGTCGTTGCTCACGCGCGATGACGGCTGCCTCCTCCTCATGCATGGCCTGTCCGGCAGCGGCAAATCCACCCGCGCCGCACAGTACGCGGAGGCCGAACAGATGATCCGCGTGCGCTCAGACGCTGAACGCCAACGCAGGCATGACGCCACCGCAACCGAGCGCTACACCCCGCACGCCATCGACCGCACATATCGGCGCATGGCAGCCATCTGCCGTATCGGCGTGCGTGCGGGTTTCCCAATGATTGCGGATGCCACCTTTTTGGCACGCCACCATCGGGACCAGTTCTTCGCATTGGCGAAACGCCTTGGCGTGCCGGTGGCGATTGCCGACTGCGCTGCAACCTTCAACGTCTTGCAAACGCGCATTACCGCGCGTGCCAGGCGCGGCACGGATGCGTCCGAGGCAGACCTCGCCGTACTGGATGGGCAGATTGCAACGCAGCAGCCGCTGTCTGGCGATGAGCTTGTCCACGTGATTCCCGCCGAGGTGTCTGCGGTGTTGCCGTGGGTGCTTCGCACGCTTGCACACCGATGAGCGCATGCGCGGGCCGGCTACAGCGTGTCTTCGTCCGAAAACAAGTGATGACGGATGGCGTAGCGCACGAGTGCCGCTTCGCTGGAGAGCTGCAGCTTGTCCATCAACCGCATCTTGTACGTGCTGATGGTTTTGGCGCTGACGCACAGGCTGGTGGCGATGTCGGTCAACGGCTCGCCCTGCACCAGCCGGCGGTAGACCTCCATTTCACGGTCGGACAAGCGCGTGTGGGGCGCTTCTTCATTGGCCTCGCCCAGGCTGTGCGCGAGTTTTTCTGCAATGGCCGGGCTGACGTAGGTGCCACCACTGGCGACCTTCTGCAGCGCCGTCACCAGTTCGGTCGCGGCGCTTTCCTTGGTCAGATACGCCGCCGCGCCGGCGCGGAATGCCCGCGCAACGTACTGCTCTTCCGCGTGCATGGTCAGTACCAGCGCACGCACACCGGGGTGGTCCGCATGCAGCTGGCGCAGCAGTTCCAGCCCGTTGCGGCCGGGCATGGACAAATCCAGCACGATCACGCGGGGTTGATGCTCACGCACGAGTTGCAGCACCTGCGTGCCGTCGGAGGCTTCGCACACCACGTCGAAATCTCCGGCGCGCTCCAGGATATGGCGCACGCCGTCGCGCATCACGGCGTGATCGTCGGCGATCATCACGCGGATCATGAACGGCTCTCCTCAGTCAAAACTTGGTTAGCAGGAAAACACACGGTCAACCGGAATCCAACGTCGAGCGCATGCGAAGTCGTGGCCTGGCCACCCAGTTGGCGCGCGCGCTCGCGAATCCCGAGCAAGCCGAGCGGCCGGCGCTCACCTTCCGCGGGCGGGGCGCCGCTCCAGCCGCGGCCATTGTCTTGAATGCTTAGTTCGAGCATATCGCCCTGGCGGCCGAAGTGGATGTCCACGCGGGTGGCATCGGCATGGCGCACCACGTTGTTCAACGCTTCCTGCACGATACGGAACACTGAGATGGCCGAGTGTTCGTCCATCGCCACCTCTTCGGCCCGCACCTGAATGATCAGGCCGAAGCGCTGGCGCACATTCTTGGCAATCCATTCAATGGCCGGCACGAGGCCCAGTTCATCCAGCAACGGCGGGCGCAAGTCGGCGGAGATCTGTCGCACGGCGGCGATGGTTTCGTCAATCACGCGTTGCATGGCCGCAGTCTGCGCTGTCAGCGTGCCCGGTGTGCCGGCTGCCTGCAGATCGGCCGCCAGCAGCGAGATATCCATCTTCAGCGCGCTCAGGCGCTGGCCAAGATCGTCGTGCAATTCTCGGGCGATGCGGCGGCGCTCTTCCTCGCGCGCGGCGAGGATGCTGTCAGACAAGTGCTGCAGCTCTTCCTGCGAGCGCCGCAGTGCGGCGTCGGCGCGCATGCGCTCGGTGGTGTCGCGCAGCATCACCGTATACAACTTGGCGCCGCTGTCCTCGATCTGCGAGATGGACGCCTCGATGGGGAATTCACGGCCGTCCGCGTGCAGAGCAAACAAGGCACGCTGGCGGCCCATCTGGCGCTCCGACACGCCTGTCACGCCAAACCGGCGCACATGCGCCTCGTGTGCGTGGCGAAATCGCTCAGGGATGAAATCGGCCAGCGGGCGGCCAATGGCGTGGCTGGCGGGGCACCCAAACAGCGTTTCGGCCATCGGGTTGAACAGGACGATGCGTTGCGCGTCGTCCACCGAAATGATGGCCTCCATGGACGAGCGGATGATGCCCGCCAGACGGGCCTCGCTCTTTTCCAGATAGGCGAGATAGTCGGTGACGGTGGCGCGCAGCATGCGCAGCCGGAACCAGTAGAACGTGAGCGCCAGCACGGCCACCAGGCTGGCGATGCCCAGCAGCAGGATGGCCGCCCCGCGCACGCGGGGAATGGCGACCGATGCCAGCCATGCCGCCGACACAAACAGCAGCACCACCGCCAGCCCCCCAGCCAGCAGTTCGGCCGGCGTGGAATGCAACTGCAGCAGGCGCCTGCGCCCGGCGGCTGCCGAATGCCCGGTATGCCCGGTTTGTCCCTCTTGCTTCATGGCTGAATGCCGGCCCCGCGCAGACGAAGATGCCGTCACATTAATGCATCTGACCGGCAATGGGAATTAACCATGTGATCAATGCATCTCTAAACAGCAACCTCATGTCAGGGTTTCCTGACAGGCACACGGCGCACACCGACACGACTCTCAGCGCACCCTGATTTCGCCTGACGCGGCACTTTCAGATACTTCCCATATACGGACACCGGGACAGCCAGATAAGCGGCGATCGGAAACCGCAACCTGTTCGCCCCCTCAGGAGAGGCCGCCATGATGCCCAACGCAGTCGAAGCCCGCCCCCAAGCCAAAGTGGGCCGCCCCGCCCCCGTCACCCAGCTCAAGCTGGTGCGTGACATCAACTCCCCGGCCCCGATGGACCCGGCGCTGCAAAGCCAATGCGCCAATTGCGTGATGCACTGGGCGTGCCTGACCAACGCCGTACCGACGGCTCAGCGCATGCAGCTGGACCGCATGGTCCACACGTGGCGCAAGATCGGCAAAGGCGAGACCCTGTTCCGCGCCGGGGACACCTTCCACGCCATTTACGCCGTGCGCTCCGGCTCGTTCAAGACGGTGGTATCGCACCCCAACGGTTCGAGCCACGTCACGGGTTTTCAGTTGTCGGGCGAAACGCTCGGCCTGGATGGCATTGCCGCTGACAAGCACACCTGCGACGCCATCGCCCTGGAAGACAGCACCGTCTGCTCCATGCCGTTCCATTGCGTGGAAGACCTGTGCCAGGACATCCGCCCGCTGCAACACCGCCTGCATCAACTGATGGCTGAAGAGATCGTGCGGGAATCCGGCCTGATGCTGTTGCTGGCTGGCCTGACCGCCGAGGCGCGCGTGGCGACTTTCCTGCTGAACCTGTCGTCGCGCATGCAGGCGCGCGGGTATTCGCCGTCGAGCTTCACGCTGCGCATGACACGCGATGAGATTGGCAGCTACCTCGGCATGCAGCTGGAAACCGTCAGCCGTGCGCTGTCACGCTTCCAGCGCGAAGGTTGGATCACAGTGGAAGGCAAGCGGATCGCCCTGCTGGATGCCGCTGCGCTCGGCGCGCTGTAACCGCGTCATCGACCGATTGCGCCTGTGCAACCCGCTTTCAACCGCCAAGCTGCAGATGGTCGATGACCTCCGTCACGCCGGGCGCGGACCATGCCGCGCCCATGGCGGCGCGCCGCTCCGAAGCAGAGTCCACGCGCCCGCTCAGCGTGACGGTACCGCCTTGCACCGACACCTGGATGTGGCTGGCTTCGCGCTCCGCATGCCGCCGCAGCGCAGCGCCGATCTGCTGCGACACATCCGCCGGCACCAGCCGCGCCTTGATCGTCAGCCGGTTGATCAGTCCGCCCACACCCCGCAGCGTGCCAACCGCACGCGCGGCCAGTTCGCTCTGGTAGGGCCAGTCGACCTCGCCTGACAGCGTCACCCAACCGTTTTCCACCAGCACCTCGATGCGGTCGGACGGCACACTCGCATGCCACTCCAGGGCGGAACGTGCAGCCTGTGCGATGTCTTCATCGGCGTGCGTGCCTGGCAACCGTACTTCGATCTTCTGCACCACGCCGCGCACGCCGGCCACGCGTTCCGCGGCATGCTCGGCGGCCAGCTTTTCGGTGTAGCTGTGGACATGGCCGGTCAGGGTAACGACCCCGTGATCGACCTCCACGCCTATGGAGGCGGCATCCACAGCCGGCTCCCAGACCAGTTCGTCACTGACATCCTGCTTGATGCCCAGGTCGCTTTTCATGGTGGTCTCCTTGCCTTGTTGGTTCGTTTGCCTGGCGTTCACGCGCCTCAGGCCCAGTGACGCTCACGCGCCGATTGGCAAGCGAGGCAGCGCAACGCGGTGGGCTGGGCTTGCAACCGGGCAAAGGGGATGGGCTCGCCGCAGTCCGCACACACGCCGTACTGGTGCTGGCGCATCCGCTCGCGCGCGGCGTCGATCTCGACCAACTCTTGCCGGTAGTGCGTCTGCATGATGTCGCCCGCCAGTTCGCTGGTTTCGCGCTCGGCCAGGTCGACGTTCTGAAATGGCTCTTGCGCCATCGGCGGCGGCGCACTGGACATGGCGCTGGCCAGCTGGCGCCGCGCGCGTGCTTCGTGTTCATCGAGCAACGCGTTGAGCCGTTGCCATTGCGCGTCGGTCAAGTGGGTCATGCCCCTCTCCTTGTCGTGCGGGTCTGTTGTCATGTGCCGCGTCAAGCTTCGGAGGGCGACAGCCATGCCGGGCGCCGCCTCACCTGCCCCCACTGCCCGGCCACCCTAACCTGCTCGACAAAGCCGGCCACCTCTTCATGTGACAGGCCGGTCAGTACATCCCGCTGGCACAGCGCCAACACCGGCGAGGGAATCATCGAGGTGATCTGCGCGATCTCCTCCACGGCCCGAAACGCGCCGCGCGCCGCCATCACGCACACCACCGACAGGTGCCCCGGCAGCGGGGTCTGGTCTTTCAGGAAATCGCGCATGGGCGCGGCAAGATGGCCCATCCAGATCGGCGCCAGCACCACGATTTGTTCGAACGAGCCGAGGTCGGGCCCTTCATAGCGATACGGCGCGCGCTTGCCGAACACGGTTTCGATCACGCATCGCACGTCGCCAAGAAAACCGGCACGCGGGCGGGCGTCCGTCACCTCGGTCAGTTGCCAGCCGCTCTGCGCAGCCATCAGTTCGGCCACCAGGCGAGCGGTGCCGGTGCGCGAGTAATAGACGATCAATGTTCTGCTCATGATGAACTCCCAGGCAAGCAACTCGGGCGCGAAATTCGGGGCACAGGATTGACGCGGTCAGGCCTTCACCCACAGATGGTCGATGACGGCCCGCACGCCGGGCGCATCCCACGCAGCCTCGCGCGCGGCACGGCACTCGTTGAGATTGCGCAGCGCGCCGGTCAGCGTGACCGTACCGTCCACCACCGACACATGCACCCGCGCTGCATCCAATATGGCCTGACGCTCCAGCGCCTTCGTGATGCGGGCGGTCAGATCCGTAGGGCCCACCGCGCCACGCAAGGTGAGCGCGTTGGCGACGGCCCGAACGCCGCGCACTCGGCGCACGGTGTCCAGAGCAGCACGACGCTGAAAATCCTGGTCGACCTCACCGCGCAAGGTCACCGCGCCGTCGTCGACCGTCACCGCCACGGCACCTTCGGGCACAGAGGTGTTCCAGTGCAGCGCGGCGCAGATGGCCTGGGCAATCTCCTCGTCGGGGCGGCGCATGTCGGGCGGCACGCGTACATCCACGTGCACGACCAACGCCGTCACGCCCGCCACACGCCGGGCGGCGTCCTCAGCAGCGGCCTTGTCGGCAAACGTGTCGACGCTGCCGGTCAGCGTGACCACACCGTCCTTGACGCGCACGGCAAAGCGGTCGTCCTGTACGGCCGGATCCCATTCCAGTTCTTCCTCCACATCGTGCTTGAGTACGATGTCGCCTTTCATGGTGCGCTCCTTCGATTCACGCGCGCGCTCAGTGGGACAGCAGCACCGGCACCGTCATCGTGGCCAGCAAGGTGCGCGTGACCCCGCCCAGCACCAGCTCGCGCAGGCGGCTGTGGCCGTAGGCGCCCATCACGATCAGATCGGCGTTGCTGTCGGCGGCGCGCGAGAGCAGCATCTCACCGATCGCCACATCCGACTCCACACAGCGCACCTCTTCGACGGTCGCATCAATGCCGTGCACTTTGAGCGCGCGGGCCACCTGGCCGACCGTGGTGTCTTCGGCCCAGTGCGGCGGGCGTTCGCCCAGCATCTGCAACACGCGCACGCTGGCACCCGGCATCAACGGCAGCGCATCGTGCAGCGCGCGCGCCGATTCACGCCCGCCGCTCCATGCCACCAGTAGCCGCTGGGCGACCTCGGTAAACCGCCCGGCGTAAGGCACCACCAGCACGGGCCGCCCGGATTCGAGAATCAGCGTTTCTACAAAATCGGCTGCAACAAAGCCAGTCTGGTCATCCGGGTTGCGCTGGCCGACGATCAGCAGATCCGCCTCGCGCGCCTCGCGCAGCACCAGGGCGAGCGGGTCGCCCTCGACCGCGCGCCACTCGGCCTGTTCGCCCAGTGCTGCCGTGGCGTCACGAAAGTTTGCGTGCACGACGTCCCGCACGCGGTCGCGGCGGTGGCGGTCTTCCTCCAGGTATCGCGCCGCGCCTTCCATCATGTAGAACCAACTGGGGCTCGGCATGAAGCTGGCATACACGCCGATCAACCGGGCGTGGTGTGCGCGGGCGTACTGCATGGCAAGGTGCAGGCGGTGCACGGCGGCTTCGCTGGCATCCAGATGCACCATCACGCTGGCATAGGTCATGTCGGCTCCTTAACGTTTAGGCAATCACGACGTTGGAGAGCGGCTGGGTTCCCTCGTGCTCGGCTTGCGCCTCGGTGGCACGCACCAGCAGCACCGGCAACCGGCTCTGCCGCACCACGGCTTCGGCCACGCTGCCCAGCAGCATCCGCCGGAAGCCACGCCGGCCGTGGGTGCCGAGCACGATGGCCTTGGCATCCACATCGTGGGCCGCCTGTTCAATGGCGTAGCCCATGTCGAACGTGCCGATGGGGTCATCCACCACCATCGTCTTGACGCGCACCCCAGCCTTCTCGGCTTTTGCGCGGCCGGTGCCCACAATCTGCTTGCCTTGGTCGATGAGCGCTTCGGTAAAGCCGCGCACGTCGATATAGCCGACGTCGTACTTGAGGTAGCTGTTGTCAATGACGTGAGCGATGACCAGTTCTGCATCCAGCTTGCGTGCGAGCTCGATGGCTTGGTCGAGGGCGCGATCGGCGGTTTCGCTGCCATCCAGCGCTACCAGGATCCTGTCGTACATGGTGAGCCTCCGTATCAAACGGGCTGCACGCAGGGTTCGGCATGCGGGCCTCGGTTTGTCTGCTTCCATGTTGGATCAACTGCGCGGTGGCCCCTTGATTTACATCAGCGTTTGGCCCAGCGCTGGTGCGTGGCGATCGCTTGATCTGCCTCAATGGGCAAGATGCGACGCCCGCTAGACTCATCCGCCTATTTGCCGCGACGCCCACCCAGGAGAAGCCGCGTCGCAGGGGCCTCACACCTTGTGCGGGATCAACACCCGATAGCGCCCCGTCCTTATAGTGAAAATGAATGTGCAACGGAGTCCAGCATGAGGGTTGACGAGATTTGCTCGCGCCGCATCGTCCACGTTTCGGCGTCGACGACGCTGCAGACAGCCGCCCGGATGATGCGGGACCAGGGTCTGCGTGCGCTGTTCGTGACCGAGCAAACGGCAACCGGCACGCGCGTAGCGGGCATCGTCACCGACCGCGACATGGTGGTCCACGGGATCGCCGACCACGACGATTGCTCCCGCGCCACGGTGGCCCAGGCCATGACGCGTGGCGTGCTGACCATCCAGGGCCATGCTGTCATCAGCGAGGCGCTGCGCACGATGATGGGCCACGGCTTGCATCGGCTGGCGGTGATCGACGCGCAGCAACGGCTGATCGGCATGCTCACGCTGGACGACGCCATCCGCGCGATGGGCAGCGAATGGACACTGCTCGCCGGCATCCTGGGCCGCGACCGCTGCGCGGAACCGGCTTCAAGCACACCGTCACATCTGACGGTCTAGCGCGTCTTCTTTCTCACCACGAGGAGCACATCATGCTGCCCAATGTTGGAACCCCCGATCGCGTTGTCCGCATCCTGATCGGCATCGCCATGATTCTGCTGGCTGCGTTCGGCAAGGTGCCGGTGTGGGTGGGCTGGCTAGGCCTGGTGCCACTGGTGACGGGCGTGATTCGCATCTGCCCGCTCTATTGGGTGCTGGGCATTGGCCGGGATTGATCAACGCACCACCAAGAAACCCGCCCAACCCAGGGCCACCATGGTCAGCAGGCCGATGGCAACACGGCCCGCAAAGACCTTGCCGCCGCCGAGTGCCGCCACCAGCTTGGCGAGCGTATTGACCGTCAGGGCCAGCATGATCAGCAGGCTGGCCGTCGGAGGCGCAAGAGTGCCATTGATCGTCTGCGCGGCAATGGAAGCCGTGGCGGCATGCACATCTGCCAGGGCACCCAACAGGGTCACGGCAGCCACAGCCACCGATCCAAACCACATCTTTGCCAAGGCCGTCACCAGCAAGAGTGCAGCGGTCCACCCTCCAAAGCCGATGGCGATGCGCCAGTCAATCGACGAGGTCGCGCTGTCTTCCGCTGCCTGAGGCGCGCTGCGATCACGCAGCATCCAGAAGGCAACCCACGCGCCAACGCCCACTCCGGCGGCCATCAATGGCAGCGCCATCAGCTTGAGCAACGCAACATTGACCGCCGCGACAAGCAAGGCCATCTGGACCAGCGTGGCAACGTTGGACATCAACGCAGCGGCAACCGCACCTTCCACAGACGCCTGCTGCGCCCGCGCCCGCCCGCCCATGGTGGCGATGGTCGCCACGCTGGAGGCAAACCCGCTGAACAGCCCGGCCAGCGGCAACCCGATGTGGCTGCCCAGCCACCGCGCCGCCAGGTGTCCCGCATTGCCCGTCACCATCACGAGCAGCACCACCAGCCAAAGCGTATGCGGGTTCCACACCTGCAGCGGCCCCATGGGGCGATCGGGAATGGCGGGCCACACCAGCAGCGCGGCCACGGCCAGCGTCAGCAGGTCAGCCAGTTCACGCTGGGTGATGACGGTGCGGGCAAACCGATGCAAGGCGGCCTTGGCATACAACAGCACCAGCAACACGGTGCCCAGGCCTGCGGCCATGTCGGGGGCAACCACTGCGTAGGCCCCCAGCAAGGTGGTGGCCACCAGCGCCACTTCGGTCGTCACACCTGGGTCTTGCTGCGCGGAGTGGTGATAGCTCAGCGCAGCCAACACCGTCACCGCCAGCAGCACCATCGGCAAGGCAAGTGGAATCGGCAGGCTGGCGGCAATCGCGCCCGCCAAGCCAGCAATGGCAAACGTCCGCATGCCGGCGGTCAGTTCCGCCGTATCGGGGTGACTGCGCTCGCGCTCCAGACCGATCGCCAAGCCCAGCCCGAGCGCAACCGAGAACGACAATAACGAAGACATCACATGCGTGGCCGCGTCCATTCGATGATTCAGTATGCGCGCCGGCCGCCCCTGCCGTTTGACGCAGCGCAGTGGCATGCCTGGCCCCATGCGACGGCCGGCCGCCGCTCGACCATACTCAACACATGAGCCTCAGCCGGAGACATCCATGCCTGAATCCATGCAAGCCATGGTCCTCCAGAACGCAGGGGCACCGTTGGCACGGCGCACCGTCCCCAAGCCGGTGCCGGGGCCGGGTGAAGTCCGGATCGCCGTGTCGGTTTGCGGTGTCTGCCGGACAGACCTGCACATCGTCGACGGCGAACTCGCACACCCCAAAGCCGCGCTGATCCCCGGCCATGAAATCGTCGGCACGGTGGAATCGTGTGGCCCCGGCGTGGCCGCTCCCGCACCGGGAGAACGCGTAGGCGTGCCGTGGCTCGGCTGGACCTGCGGCGTCTGCCCCTTCTGCCTGCATGGGCAGGAAAACCTGTGCGACCGCCCCGCCTTCACCGGCTACACGCGCGATGGCGGCTACGCCGAATACGTGGTCTGCGACGCACGCTACTGCCTGCCGATTCCCGAGCGCTACGACGACGCCCATGCGGCCCCACTGCTGTGTGCGGGTCTGATCGGGTTCCGCACCTTGCGCATGGCCGGTGATGCGCGACGAGTCGGCATCTACGGCTTTGGCGCGGCCGCCCACCTGATCACGCAGATCGCCGTTGCCGAGCAACGCAAGGTCTTCGCCTTTACACGTGCCAACGACACCGCGGCCCAGCGGCTCGCCATGGAGACCGGCGCGTGCTGGGCCGGCGCCAGCGACGAGGCCCCGCCCGAACCCCTGGATGCCGCGTTGATCTTTGCGCCTGTCGGCGCGCTGGTGCCGCAAGCGCTACAGGCCGTGACCAAGGGCGGCGTGGTGGTCTGCGGTGGCATTCACATGAGCGACATCCCGGCGTTCCCATACCGCCTGCTGTGGGAAGAACGCAAGCTCATGTCCGTCGCCAACCTGACCCGCGCGGATGGTCTGGCGCTGATGCGCGTGGCGGCCGAAGTGCCGTTGCAGGTGCATGTCACACCGTATCCGCTGCACGAGGCCAACGTCGCGCTCGATGACTTGCGCGCGGGCCGCGTAGCGGGCGCCGCCGTACTGCGCGTGGCACGCCAAGACGGTTGATGTGCATCAATGGGCGCGCCACCGCCACGCCTACGCTGAAGACATGCGGCATGAGTCCGCACATACTCGGGAGGCCGCCATGTACCAACGTATCCTGCTCGCCATTGACGGCAGCCATGCTTCGCGACTGGCGCTGCATCAGGCGATTGTCGTGGGCAAGGCCACCGGCGCGGAAGTCGAGGCGCTGTTCGTGGCCGACACCACGGACGCGGCCATCGATATGGTCGGCTTCGACGCCATTACCTACGCGGAACGTGTCACCACCTATGGTCGCGACACCCTATCCGACGCCGCGGCCAAACTCGAGGCCGCCGGCATCAAGCACTTCACCAAGCTGCTCGAACACGCCGTTGCCGCAGGACAGATTTCCGCCACCATCGTGAGCGAGGCCAACGAAACCGGCGCCGACCTCATCGTGCTCGGCACGCATGGCCGACGTGGGCTCAAACACCTCTTGATGGGGAGCGTGGCCGAAGGCGTCGTCCGCAAGACCAACAAGCCGGTGCTGATGGTGCGCAGCGAGGTGGAGGAGTAAGAACTGCGCCTCAGCGAGACACGCCGTGCATGGTGCGCGACGTGTATCGCGCAATCTCGTCCGTCACCGCTTGCCGCAAGTCCTGCAGTGAGATCGGCGCGCGCATCAGCACGCTATTGTTGTTGTCCGACGATACGCACAGCCGGATATGGCGCACAGCGTCATCGCCGCCGTATTGGACATGCAGGATGCGCGTCGTGGTAGACGGATGCCACACGACGTGCCCGAGAAAATAGGTGCGCGCCTGGCCTCGCTCAACCGGGTCGACGACCAGATCAAAATGCGTCACCAGGAACTGGTGCAGTGTGTCTTTCGCGATGTCCTGCATGGAATGGTCGGATAGGTCAGATGTACCCACGACGAAAGCGCGGACTATAGCTGACCCGCACGTGCTCACAAACCCACGAGCGCATGGCGCAGCAGCAGCGCCGCCAACACCAGCATCGTCACGCCAATCAACCCGTCCAGCACCTGCCAAGCCCTGGGCCGCGCAAACCATGGCGCAAGCCAACGCGCACCAAAGCCCAGCGAAGCAAACCAGAACAGGCTGGCCGAACTCGCGCCCGCCACAAACCACCCACGCAATGCCGCCGCTTGTTGGGCGCCGATGCTGCCCACCAGCAGCACGGTATCCAGATAGACATGCGGGTTGAACAGCGTGAAGGCCGCCGCCTGCGTCAGCGCAGCCACTCGGCTTAGGCCATCGCCGGCTTGGGAGGCCCGCAACTGGCTGGATTGCCGCGCACGCTGCAGTGCCCGCCAGCCGTACATCAAGAGGAACGCCGCGCCGGCCAGCGCTAAGGCACGCGCCAGCCCGGGCCGGTCGCCCAGCGCCTGTGCCATGCCGAGAACGCCCGCGCTGATCAACAGCGCATCGACCAAGGCGCAAAACAACACCACGCTGCCAACGTGCTCGCGACGCAAACCCTGGCGCAGCACGAATGCGTTCTGCGCGCCAATGGCCACGATCAACCCGAGGCTCAGCGTCAAGCCCTGCAGAAAGACGGGAAACATGGGTGGAAGCGAGTGGATGGAAGTCGTCATGCGCGCAGCTTGCCTGCCCCACAAGATGAAGACAAACTATCCTTTCTTCATCCAATTAAGAAAAACTTACGCCATGCTCGATTACGCTGCCCTTTCAGCACTGGCTGCCGTCGTGCGCGAAGGCAGCTTCGAGCGTGCAGCGCGCGCGCTGCATGTCACGCCATCGGCCATTTCGCAACGCATTCGCCTGTTGGAAGAGCGCGTCGGCTGCGCCCTGGTGGTGCGCGACCAGCCCTGCCGCGCGACCGAGACGGGGCGCCGCCTGTGCCAGCACATCGACCGCGTACGGCTGCTCGAACAGGAATTGCAGACCACCCTGCCGACGCTCGCGCCCGAAGGCGTTGCACGCGTTGCGCTGCCGATTGCCGTCAACGCCGACAGCCTGGCCACGTGGCTCGCGCCGGCCATCGCGCGTTTCGCTGCGGAACAACCGGTGCTGATGGAAGTGGCGGTGGATGATCAGGACCACACCACGGAGTGGCTACGCAGCGGTGCGGTGCTGGCCGCCGTGACGGCCACGGCGCGGCCCGCCGCAGGCTGCAATAGCCGTCCGCTCGGGGCCATGCGCTACGTGGCGGCGGCGAGCCCGGCCTTCATGGCGCGCCATTTCGCCGATGGCGTGGGTGCCGGCACGCTGGCACAGGCGCCCAGCCTGCTGTTCAACACCAAGGACGAACTGCAGGCCCACTGGGCGCGGCGGCTGTGTCATCGGCATGTGGAGCTGCCGCACCACACGCTGCCCTCATCGCAGGGTTTTGTGACGGCCGCACTGGCCGGCATGGGTTGGGGGCTGCATCCGCAGGCGCTGATCGCGCCTCATCTTGAAGACGGCTCGCTCGTCGAACTGGTGCCCGACACGCCGCTGGATGTGCCACTGCACTGGCAGCACGCACGTGCGGCGTCCGCGCTGTTGGATGGCCTGAGCCGCGAGGTCATGGCAGCCGCGCGCGTTGCGCTGCGTGCGCCTTGATGGCTTGAAGCGGGCTTAGAGCGCGTTCAGCGGAATCTTCAGATACTGCACGCCGTTGGGCTCCGCCGGCGGCAGCGCACCCGCGCGGATGTTCACCTGAATGGACGGCAGCATCAGCGTGGGCATGCCGAGGGTGGCATCGCGCCGGGTGCGCATCTGCACGAACTCGGCCTCGGTCACGCCGTCGCGTACGTGGATGTTGGCGCGGCGCTGTTCCGCCACGGTGGTGTGGCTCATGGCCTCGCGGCCGTTGGGCGGATAGTCGTGGCACATATAGAGCCGCGTATCGGCCGGCAAGTCCAGCAGGCGGCGAATGGACTGGTACAGCGTGCAGGCATCGCCGCCAGGGAAATCGCACCGCGCGGTGCCGACATCCGGCATGAACAGCGTATCGCCCACGAACACCGCATCGCCCACGCGATACGCCATGTCAGCCGGTGTATGGCCCGGCACGGCCAGCGCTTGCGCCTCGATCTCGCCAATGCGGAACACCTCATCCGGCGCGAACAGGTGGTCGAACTGCGAGCCATCGAGCTGGAACGAGGGCTCCAGGTTGAAGATCGGCTTGAACACCCCCTGCACCACGCGAATGCGCTCCCCAATGGCGATGCGCCCGCCAAAGCGCCCGCGCAGGTACGGCGCGGCCGACAGGTGATCGGCGTGCGCGTGCGTTTCCAGCAGCCACTCGACTTTCAAGCCTTGCGCCTCAATGAACGCCGCCACACGGTCCGCCGATTGGGTGCGCGTACGGCCGGATTTCGGGTCGTAATCGAGCACCGAATCGATGACGGCGCAAGGCGTACCGGGCCCGGCATGGACCACATACGTCATCGTGCAGGTATCGGGGTCGAAAAAGGGTTCGATCTGAGCGTGCATGGAGGGCTTCCGCAAACAATCTATATTTTTATAGAATATCGCCAGATATTGCGTTCTGCCAAGCGTCCAAATTGCGCCTCCCGCCCTGATGACTGATCCAACCCCTGCCCCCACCGAAGTGACTCCGCTGCCCGAAGCGGCCATCTCCATGCTGCGCGCCTCTGCTTCGCAGGCGTGCGCCGTGCTCAAAGCCATGGCCCACGAAGACCGCCTGCTGCTGCTCTGCCAGCTCACCCAAGGCGAGCGCAACGTGGGCGAGCTGGAAGCCCTGGTCGGCCTGCACCAGCCGAGCCTGTCGCAACACCTTGGTGTGCTGCGCGACGAGGGCCTCGTCGCCACCCGCCGCGAAGGCAAGTACATCTACTACCGCCTGGCCAGTTTCGAGGTCATCCAGATCATGCAAACGCTCTCTGACCTGTACTGCGGCAAGGTCATGAAGAGCGTCCAGTAACTGGAGCGCGGAACGTGTCTCCACTGGAAGCAGGCTGGATCATCAGCGCGGTGCTGGGCTCGGTCGTGGGGCTCATCCTGGCGCTGACGGGCGCAGGCGGTGCCATCGTGGCGGTGCCGCTGCTCATCTTTGGGTTGCGTCTGACGGTGTCGCAAGCTGCGCCGATTGCGCTGCTGGCGGTAGGCCTCTCGGCCGGGCTTGGCGCCGTGCTGGGTCTGCGCGAGGGCCGCGTCCGCTACAAGGCGGCGGGCTTGATGGCGCTGTGCGGCGTCGCGGTTTCACCGCTCGGCATCTGGGTGGCGCATCGCGTGCCCAACACGCCGCTGACGGTGCTGTTTGCCATGGTGCTCGGCTACGTGGCGGTGCGGATGTTCCGCCAGGCGCATGGTGTGTCTGCCAATGCGGAATCGGCGGATCGTGCATCGACGCCCTGCCATCTCGACACCACCACCGCCAAGCTCATCTGGACGCTGCCGTGCGCGCGCGCCCTGGCCGCTTCGGGCGTGGGCGCGGGTTTTCTGTCGGGGCTGTTGGGCGTGGGCGGCGGCTTTGTGATTGTGCCGGCATTGCGTCGCGCAACCGATCTGCCGATGCAAACCATCGTCGCAACGTCGCTGGCGGTGATTGCGCTGGTGTCCACTGGCGGCGTGGTCGCCTCGGCCCTCGGCGGGCATGTCGACTGGCAGATTGCCCTGCCATTTGCAGCGGGCGCGCTCGCGGGCATGCTGCTCGGCCGCAGCTTTGCGCGGCATCTGGCAGGCCCGGCGCTTCAGCAAGGCTTCGCCGCATTTGCGGGCGTGGTGGCACTCGGATTGATCGCCAGAACGTTCATTTGACCTCCGTGTGGCAGAAGCGGTACAATCGCCGGCTTCGGAGCGTAGCGCAGCCTGGTAGCGCAACTGGTTTGGGACCAGTGGGTCGGGAGTTCGAATCTCTCCGCTCCGACCAGAATTGAATTGGCAGGACAACAAAAGCGGCTTGCGTGATCCACGTCAGCCGCTTTTGCTTTTGGGGCCGCAGATGGTGTCATCTGGCGATGCTATAACGACAGCATTGACGCACCGCTCGACCCATCCTCCATGAACCTCATCCTCTGGCGCCACGCCGAAGCCGAAGACATTGCCGCGCCGCTGCGTATTCAGCGCAACACCGATCTCCAACGAGAACTGACCAGGCGCGGCGAGAAACAAGCCGAAAAGATGGCCGCGTGGCTGCGTCCTCGCTTGCCCGAGGGCACACGTGTGATCGCCAGCCCAGCCGTCCGCACACAACAAACCGCACGCGCCCTCACCGAGCATTTCCACACGCTGCCGGAAATCGCCCCTGGCGCGGATGTCAGCGAGATCCTCGCCGCCATCGACTGGCCGTCGAACACGAACCTGCTGCTCGTCGGACATCAGCCGTGGATCGGCCGCCTGGCCAGCTTGCTGATTGCGGGCACCGAAATGGACTGGAGTGTGAAGAAAGCCGGTGTCTGGTGGCTGTGCCGCCGCGTGCGCGAGGGCCAAGCCCAGACCGTGCTGCGCGCGGTGGTCAGCCCGGACCTTGTGTGACACATTAGCCTTGTCACGCTAACGACACGCAAAATTCATGCAACGGTCACGCTTGACACGCTTTTGTCGCTGATCTGTCATGCGGCGTCTCTAGAATCGCCCCCGAAAGCCAACCCTGGCCACCCTTGGGGGATACACGAATGCGAGACTTGCCGACGCCCACCCAGCCGTTGATCGACGCACTGCCGAGCCTGAATTTGGGCAACGCTCGGAGGGGCCTTCCTCGCTCACCCGACGCTGTTCCGACGCGTGACAAGCCTGTTCTGGCTGTTTCGTGGGCGCGCCATCAGGATGAAGTGACCGAAGCGCAGCGCCTGCGCTACAAGGTCTTTGCCGAGGAAATGGGCGCCCGCCTGCCCTCGGCCCACACCGAGCTGGACGTCGACATGTTCGACGCCGTGTGCGATCACCTGATCGTGCGCGACCAGAAGACGCTGCGTGTGGTCGGCACCTATCGCGTGCTGCGCCCCGACGCCGCCAAGCAGATCGGTTGCCTGTACTCCGAATCCGAATTCGACCTCGTGCGTCTGACGCACCTGCGCCCGAAGATGGTTGAACTGGGCCGCTCGTGCGTGCACCGCGACTACCGCTCCGGCAGCGTCATCATGGCGCTGTGGGCCGGCCTAGGCGAATACATGCAGCGCTACGGCTTTGAATCGATGCTCGGCTGCGCCAGCGTGTCGATGGGCGACGGCGGCCATTTTGCCGCGAGCCTCTATCGCAGCTTCGTCGACGACGGCTCGCTGGCGCCGATCGAGTACCACGCCTTCCCGCGTGTGCCGTTGCCGGTAGATGAGTTGAACCAGACTCTCGAAGTCGAGCCGCCCGCGCTGGTCAAGGGCTACCTGCGCCTGGGCGCGCAAATCTGCGGCGCGCCGGCCTGGGACCCCGACTTCAACGTCGCCGACTTCCTCACCCTGCTGCGCCTGTCAGACATCAACCCGCGCTACGCCCGCCACTTCCTGCGCGGCTGAAAACACCCGCACCAATGCAAACGGCCCGGATCACACCGGGCCGTTTTGTTTTGGAGCGTCGTAACGACGATCCGCTTACACGTAGACCACCTTGTAGCGGCGGCCAATGCGCTGCCACTCGTCGGCTTCTTTCGTGAGGCTGTATTCCACCAGCGGGTTCTGCTCGATCCAGCTCTTGGGCAACTCGACTTCGAAGCCGCCTTCGTTAAGCTCGCCCTCGCTATGGCGTACACGCAGTTCGGGCAGCTGGATCGCACCACGCCGACGGCACAGCACAAACGCTAGGCGCAGGCTGAACAGCATTCGCCAATCGAGGAACTTGCCCCCGCCCGAAAGCTTGCCCAGCTTGCCGGCGTGCCCCAGCAGCAGCGTGGCCAGGCGCGCCTGATCCGTCTTGGAAAAGCCGGGCATATCCGCATGGCTGGCGATATAAGCCGAATGCTTGTGGTACCCGCCATGCGAGATGCTCATGCCGATCTCATGCAGATTCGCCGCCCAGCCCAGCAACGCGAGGTTGTCCTCCCGACGCTCATCGGGCGGATCGGGAAACTGCGACAGCAATGACGTCGCCGCATCACGCACGCGGTGCGCTTGTGCGCGGTCCACGTTGTAGCGGCGCATGAACTGCTCGATCGTCACCGTGCGCATGTCTTCGTGGTGCGTGCGGCCCAGCAGGTCATACAGCACGCCCAGGCGCAGCGCGCCGTCGGTCACGTCCATGCGGTCGATGTCGAGTTCGGCAAACACGCCCAGCATGATCGACAGCCCGCCCGGCAGCACCGGAATACGATCCGCCTTCAGGCCAGCCAGCTTCAGCCGATTGGTATTCTCCACCTTGACGAGCGCGCGCTTGAGGCGCTCCAGCCCCTCGCGCGTGATGATGCCGTGGTCGGTGCCCTTGTCGTTGAAGCCGTTGAGCTCGATCAGCTCCGCCAGCGCGCGCGCCGTGCCCGACGAGCCCACCGCCTGGTTCCAGCCCGCCGTACGGTACTGCTGCACGAGCACCTGGATTTCGCGACGCGCGGCCAGTTCGGCCTGCTTCATCGCGTAGTCGTCCACATTGCCATTCGGGAAGAAATGGCGGCTGTGCGACACGCAGCCGATATACAGCGATTCCATCAGCTTGGGCTTGTACCCGTTGCCGATGATGAATTCGGTCGAGCCGCCACCGATATCGACCACCAGCCGGTTGCCCTGGCATGCTGGCGCATCGTGCGAGGCACCGAGGTAGATCAGACGTGCTTCTTCGCGCCCGGCAATGACTTCGATGGGAAAACCGAGCGCGGCTTCCGCCTCGATCAGGAATTCCTGCGCGTTCTTGGCCACGCGCAGCGTGTTGGTGGCGACCGCGCGCACGTGCTCGGGAGCGAAGTCGCGCAGACGATCGCCAAAGCGGCGCAGCGCATCCACACCACGGCGGCGCGCGGGCTGGTCCAGGTATTTGTCTTGCGTCAGGCCTGCGGCAAGGCGCACGGGTTCACGCAGCGCATCAACCTGGAAGATCTGGCTGCTGCTCGCGCCACTGGCAGTGACGGTTTCGTCGACGCGGCCGATCATCAGCCGGAAGCTGTTGGAACCCATGTCGACAGCGGCCAGCAGACGGGGGGTGGGACTCATGAATGGAAACGGGAACGGGTAAAAAGCGGAATCGGGGGCGCGACTATTGTCGTTCGAAACAATGCGCAACAAAATATGTCTCTATTGTGTCCCGAACATGACAATTTCAATGTGTCACAAATTTGACACCTAACTATGAAAAAGTGGCCGGATCGTCATCCGTCTGAACGCAACATGTCCACCCTGCCCGCCGGCGACCTGCTCAACCGCGAACTGGGCATCCTGGAATTCAACGCCCGCGTGCTGGCCCAGGCTGCCGACCCGGGGGTGCCGCTGATGGAGCGGCTGAAATTCATCTGCATCGTGTCGAGCAATCTGGATGAGTTCTTTGAAATCCGCATCGCCGGGTTGAAGGAACAGATGCGCGACAACCCTTCGTCGATGACGCCGGATGGGCTATCGGTACAGCAGGCGTTTGGGGTGGTAACGGAGCAGGTGCGGCGGCTTGTGGCGCAACAGTATGCCATGCTGCAGGACGAGATCCTCCCCCTGCTGGAGAAGGAAGGCGTCTTCTTCCACATGACCACCAACTGGAACGAAGCCCAGCGCGCCTGGTGCCGCAGCTTCTTCCAGCGCGAGCTGGTTCCCATTCTCACGCCGATGGCGCTGGACCCGGCGCACCCCTTCCCGCGCGTGCTCAACAAGAGCCTGAACTTCATCATCGAGCTCTCAGGCAAGGACGCCTTTGGGCGCGAAGCCGAACTCGCCATCGTGCAGGCACCGCGCGCCCTGCCCCGCCTGGTGCAGATGCCGCCGGAGCTGTCGGGGTATCCGCATGGGTTCGTGCTGCTGTCGTCATTCATGCAGGGCTTTGTGCACGAGCTGTTCCCGCAGATCGACGTGCATGGCTGCTACCAATTCCGCGTTACGCGCAATTCCGATCTGTTCGTATCGGAAGACGAAATCACCGATTTGCGCGAGGCGCTCCAGGGTGAATTGTCGACCCGCCACTTCGGCGATGCAGTGCGCCTGGAACTCGCGCACGACACCTCGCCCGCGCTGGTGCGCCGACTGCTGCAGGAGTTTGGCCTGAGCGAGGCCGACTGCTACCGCGTGAAAGGCCCGGTGAATCTGGTGCGCCTGCTGCAGGTGCCTGACCTGGTGGACAAGCCGATCCTGAAGTACCCGCCGCACGTGCCGGCGACGGTCAAGCAGGTGGCAAACAGCTCCAGCGTATTCGACGCCATCCGCCAGGGCGACATCCTCTTGCATCATCCCTACGAGAGCTTTACGCCCGTGCTGGAACTGCTGCAGCAGGCCGCGCGCGACCCAGACGTGGTGGCCATCAAGCAGACGGTGTACCGCACTGGCAATGAATCGCCGGTGATGGAAGCGCTCATCAAGGCGGCGCTCAACGGCAAGGAAGTCACGGTGGTGGTCGAACTGCTGGCGCGCTTTGACGAAGAAACGAACATCAACTGGGCAGACCAGTTGGAATCAGCCGGGGCGCACGTCGTGTATGGCGTGGTCGGTCACAAATGCCACGCCAAGATGCTGCTGGTCGTGCGCCGTGAAGTGTCGGGCAAGGGGAAGGCCGTCAAGCTGCGCCGTTATGCGCATCTGGGTACCGGCAACTACCACCCTAAGACCGCCCGCCTCTATACCGACTTCGGCCTGATGACGGCCAACGAGCAGATCTGCGAAGACGTGCACAACGTGTTCCAGCTGCTCACCGGCACGGGCGCGCAGGTCAAGCTGCATCATCTGTGGCACTCGCCGTTCACGATGCACGAGAACCTCGTCGAGCATATCCGCGCAGAGGCACGTGCGGCGCGCTCGGGCAAACGTGCGCGCATCATCGGCAAGATGAACGCGCTGCTCGAGCCGACCATCATCGATGAGCTGTACAAGGCGTCGCGCGCGGGCGTGAAGATCGACCTGATCGTGCGCGGCGTGTGTGCGCTCAAGCCGGGCGTGGCCGGGCTGTCGGAGAACATCAGCGTGCGCTCGATCGTGGGGCGTTTTCTGGAGCACCACCGCGTCTATGCGTTCCATGCCGGCGGCGAGGAAGTGGTCTACCTGTCCAGTGCCGACTGGATGGACCGCAACCTGTTCCGCCGCGTGGAGGTGGCCTTTCCGGTGCTCGATCGCAAGCTCAAGGCGCGCGTCATCAAAGAAAGCCTGCAGGTGCATCTGCGCGACAACGCATCGGCGTGGGTCATGCAATCGGACGGCACGTACATGCAGCGTCAAACGCGCGGCAAGCACGTGCGCATCAGCCAGTTGGAATTGCTGAACCACTTTTCACCGCAGGCGGCAGCGGCGGCAGAGACGGCAGCTGCCGTGGCGGCCGCTACCGCCGCGGAACCGACCGTGCGTGCGCCGGTGGAAATCTCGGCCGGCTAGCTCAGTTCCGGTTTGGTAAACAAAAAACGCACGCTCAACGGCGTGCGTTTTTGTTTAGGTGAACGACGATCAGGCCGCGCGTTCGTCGCTCACGGTGGCGCTGCGCACCACGGTCCGCTCGGGCGGAAACACAGCGCGGAACGTACTGCCCTTGCCGTGCTCGCTGGTCACCTGCAATTCACCGCCGTGGCGCGACAGCACATGCTTGACGATCGCCAGGCCAAGGCCCGTGCCGCCCGTATCGCGTGAACGGCTGCGGTCCACGCGGTAGAAGCGCTCCGTCAAACGTGGGATGTGCTCGGCCGCAATGCCGATACCCGTATCCGTGACGGAGTAAACGGCGTGGCCATCCTTCACGCTCCAATCGAGATGGATCTTGCCGCCCTCCGGCGTGTAACGCACGGCGTTGGACGCCAGATTGCTGAAGGCCGACAGCAACTCCAACTCCGCTCCACACACGCTGACTGCCGGATCGCACGACATGCTCACGGTATGCCGTCCGGCAGAGAGTGCTTCGATGTCATGCTGAAGCTGCAGCATCATGCGCTGCATGGGCACCGGCGCCAGCGACGGGGGCTCCGAATTGCCTTCCAGCGTGGCCAGGGCCAGCAGGTCTTCCACCAGATGCTGCATACGCATGGCTTGCGTATGCATCATGTCCAGGTATCGCTTCTTGTCTTCTTCGGGCAGCGGAATATCGCGCACGGTTTCCAGAAAACCCGAGAGCACGGTCAGCGGCGTCTTCAGTTCATGCGAGACGTTGGCGACGAAATCACGCCGCATCGCCTCGGTGTTCTCCAGCTTGGTGATGTCTTGCGACACCAGCAGCTTGCGATCCTCGCCGTACGGCAGGATCTGGGCAGAGACGATGCTTTGTTTGTGCGGGCCCACGTCATGCATGGTGAGCGGCTCCTCGAACTCGCCGCGCGCCAGATAGCGCACGAACTCCGGTCGGCGGATCAGGTGGGTAATGCGTTGGCGCAGATCACGCTTGGCAGAGAGCCCGAAGTGCTCCTCGGCCACGGCGTTGCACCATTCGATCTGGTCTTCGGCATCCAGCATCAGCACGCCGTTGGGTGATGCCTGGATGGCCTGGATGAAGCGGCTGTGCTGCTGCTCCACCTGCAGCACCTGCATGCGCCAACCCTTCACCAGCCGGTGCAGGCGATAGTAGACCTCACCCCACAGGCCGATCGCGCTGGGGATCTCGCCATAGGCGGGCGAATCCAGCACGCGCCACAGGCGCTGAATTTGGTAGACGTAATAGAGCAGCATCGCCAACAGCATTGCACTGAGCACAGCCAGCGCGATGACCTGATTGGCGAACACATACAGGCATGCCGTGATGATGCCCAGCAGAGCACCAAAGACGGCGAAACGGGTCCAGAAGACGTTCATGAAGGCATTCTAAGCGCTGGACCGCAAGGATCGTAGACTGCATCGCATGACCGCGCGATCGACGACAAGCAGAATCGCGCGGCAGATCAGCGAAGGGTTACTGCCCCGGATTGCGCGCTAGGCGATAGCCGCTGCCGCGCACGGTTTCGATCATGTTGCTGTAGCCGCCTGGGGCGAGTGCCGCGCGCAGACGCTTGATGTGCACGTCCACTGTGCGCTCTTCCACGAAGACGTGATCGCCCCAGACCTGATCGAGCAGCTGCGAGCGGCTGTGCACGCGCTCCGGGTGCGTCATCAGAAAATGCAGCAGGCGGAACTCGGTTGGGCCCAGGTCGAGCTTGATCGGGTTTTCTGCTTCGGTGTTCGTGGCCGTCACGCGGTGCGTGGCCGGGTCCAGCTTCAGGCCGTTGATGGCGACCACATCGTCGGTCAGCTGCGGCGCACGGCGGCGCAGCACGGCCTTGATGCGGGCCAGCAGTTCCTTGGGCGAGAACGGCTTGGTGACGTAGTCATCGGCACCGCTGTCGAGGCCCATGATCTTGTCCTGCTCTTCGCTCCGGGCCGTCAGCATGATGATCGGGATCTGGCGCGTGCGCTCGTTGGCGCGTAGCTCCTTGGCGAACATCACGCCGGACTTGCCCGGCAACATCCAGTCCAGCAGGACCAAGTCGGGCAGCACGTCGCTCATCAGCGAAAGTGCCTGTTCTGCGTTGTAGGCGCGGATCGGGTAGTGCCCTGCGTGCTGCAGGTTGACGGCGATCAGTTCGGCGATCGCCGGTTCATCTTCCACGACCAGAATACTGCTCGGCATGCTCACGTCTCCAATCCCTCTCTTATTCGCCCTCGCCCAGGATTTCACGCTCCAGCGCTTCGCGTCCGGCATGCCGAACGTCGGTTCCCTTGACGATGTAGATAATAAATTCTGCGATGTTCTTGGCGTGGTCGCCAATGCGCTCGATAGCCTTGGCAATGAACAGCAGATCCAGCGCCACCGAAATCGTGCGCGGGTTCTCCATCATGTACGTGATGAGCTCGCGCATGAAGCCACGGAATTCCTCATCGATGGCCTTGTCTTCCTGCAGGATCGACACAGCCGCCGCGGTATCCAGGCGCGCGAAGGCGTCTAGCGCGTGGCGCAGGATGGTCGCGGCCATCTCGCCCGAGCGTTCCACACCGGCGTAGTTCAGCGCATGCGCCTGCTGGTCTTGCATGAGGCGCTTGGCGCGCTTGGCGATCTTGGCGGCCTCGTCGCCGGCGCGCTCTAGGTTGGTGATGGTTTTGGAAATGGCCATCACCAAGCGCAAGTCACGCGCGGTCGGCTGGCGGCGCGCGATGATGTTGTTGCAGTCGCCGTCGATTTCGATTTCGAGTGCATTGATCTCCTGCTCCACCGCGAGCACCTGATCGCACATGGCGGTGTCGAAGTTGGCCAGGGCGCGCATCGCACGGGCGATCTGCGCTTCGACCAGGCCACCCATCTGCAGCACCTTGGTGCTGATGGAAGTCAGGTCGCTATCAAATTGCGATGACAGATGTTTCTCGGACATCGTTTTTCTCCTTGTCGTTTCAGCGTGGCAGATCAGCCAAAACGGCCGGTGATGTAGTCTTCCGTTTCTTTGCGCTGCGGCTTGATGAAGATCTTTTCGGTATCGCCGAATTCGATCAGCTCACCCAGATACATATACGCCGTGTAGTCGGAGCAGCGCGCCGCCTGTTGCATGTTATGCGTGACGATGACGACGGTGTAGTCATCCTTCAGTTCGGCGATCAGTTCTTCGATCTTGCCGGTAGAAATCGGGTCCAGCGCGGAGCACGGCTCATCCAGCAGCAGCACTTCGGGGCGGATGGCGATGCCGCGTGCGATACACAGACGCTGTTGCTGGCCGCCCGACAAGCCATAGCCCGACTGGTTGAGCTTGTCCTTCACTTCGTTCCACAGCGCGGCCTTGGTCAGCGCCCATTCCACGCGGTCGTCCATTTCCGAGCGCGACAGACGCTCGAACAGCTTCACGCCAAAGGCGATGTTGTCGTAGATCGACATCGGGAACGGCGTCGGCTTCTGGAACACCATGCCCACCTTGGCGCGCAACAGGGCGATGTCCATGCGCGAGGTCAGCAGGTTCTCGCCGTCCATGTTGATCTGGCCTTCTGCACGCTGCTCTGGATACAGCGCGTACATCTTGTTGAACGTACGCAGCAGCGTGGATTTGCCGCAGCCCGACGGGCCGATGAAGGCCGTCACCTGCTTCTCGGGAATCTGCAGCGAGACGTTCTTCAGCGCATGAAACTTGCCGTAGTAGAAGTTCAGGTCGCGAACATCGATCTTGGGTTGTTGCGTGCGCACTTCGAGGGACGTAGCAGTCATGATCATTTCTTCGTGAACAAGGCACGCGCAAGGACGTTCAGCCCCAGCACACCCAGCGTAATCAGGAACACCCCGGCCCAGGCCAACTGCTGCCACTCGGGGAACGGGCTCATCGCAAAGCGGAAGATCACCACCGGCATGGTCGCCACGGGCTGGTTCAGGTCCAGGCTCCAGAATTGGTTGTTCAGCGCGGTGAAGAGCAGCGGCGCGGTCTCACCGGCAATGCGGGCGATGGCCAGCAGCACACCGGTAATCACGCCGGCATACGATGCCTTGAGCGTGATCGACAGGATCATCTTCCACTTGGGCGTGCCGAGTGCCATGGCGGCTTCACGCATGGCGTTGGGCACTAGGTTCAGCATGTTTTCGGTGGTACGCACCACAATCGGAATCTGCAGCAGCGCCAGCGCGAGCACGCCAGCGAGGCCCGAGAAGTGCTGCACGCGCGCCACCACCAGCGCATACACGAACAGGCCGATGACGATGGACGGCGCCGACAGCAGAATATCGTTGATGAAGCGCGTGGCACTGGCCAGCGGTGACGTCTTGCCGTATTCGGCCAAGTAGATGCCCGCCAGGATGCCCAGCGGCGTGCCGATCAGTGTAGCCATACCCACCAGCAGGAACGAGCCCGCGATGGCGTTGGCAAGGCCGCCTCCCGGCGTGTTCGGCGGCGGCGTCATCTCCGTGAAGAGCGACAGCGACAAACCACCCACGCCCAGCGACAGCGTGGTCCACAGAATCCACGCCAGCCAGACGAGGCCGAAGGCCATGGCGGCGAGCGACAACGTAAGCGCCACACGATTGACGTTGCGGCGACGGGCCTGCAGGCGCGACTTGATCTTCTCCGAGTCGGCGCGGACGGCAGGAATGGAAGGCGTACGCATGGTATTGGGTCTCATAGCTTCGGGCAGGTCGCGTTGGTTCACTTCTTACCCTCGCCCTTCTGCAGACGCAGAAGCAGCAGCTTGGACGCCGCCAGCACGATGAACGTGATGACGAACAGGATCAAGCCCAGCTCCATGAGCGCCGCGGTGTGCAGGCCCTGGCCCGCTTCCGCAAATTCATTGGCCAGCGCCGAGGTGATGCTGTTACCCGGCGAGAACAGCGACACATCCGACAGCAGGTTGGTGTTGCCGATCACGAACGTCACGGCCATGGTCTCGCCCAGCGCACGGCCCAGGCCAAGCATCACACCGCCGATCACGCCGGCCTTGGTGTACGGCAGCACCACGTTCCACATGACTTCCCACGTCGTGCAGCCCACGCCGTAGGCGGATTCCTTGAGCAGCGTCGGCGTGATCTCGAACACGTCGCGCATCACCGCCGAGATGTACGGGATGATCATGATCGCCAGGATCACCCCGGCGCACAGCAGGCCGATACCGATCGGCGCACCCTGGAACAGCGCACCGATGAACGGAATCTTGCCGATGGTATTGGCCAGCGGCGTTTGAAAGTATTCGCCAAAGATCGGCGCAAACACGAGTAGGCCCCACATGCCGTACACGATGGACGGCACAGCTGCGAGCAACTCGATGGCGGTACCCAGCGGTCGACGCAGCCAGGCCGGCGACAGCTCGGTCAGAAACAGGGCAATGCCGAAGCTCACGGGCACGGCAATGATGAGCGCGATGAGCGAGGTGACCAGCGTGCCGTAGATCGGCACCAGCGCGCCATACACGTCGGCGGGCGGATCCCACTCCGCGTTCCACAGGAACGACAGGCCGAACTTCTGAATCGACGGCCAAGCACTGATGATGAGCGAGACAATGATGCCGCCCAGCAGCAAGAGCGTAATGATGGCCGCAAGGCGGGTCAGACCACCGAACAGCAGATCGCCGGTGCGACTCGGCGCGCGCATGCTGGAGGCGCCGGAGGAATCAGAAAGCGTGGCCATGAGGGACACCAGTTAGCCGTGAGAGCCGTGAAAGAAGCGTTGAAATGGCGCGGGCCGCCAAACGACACCGCCCGCGCCCTGTGCTGCATGTGTTGACGAGCACGGATGCAGCGGCAACGATCAGTTGTAGATCGCCTTGCCCGATGCGTCCTTCACGCTCGACTTCCACGTCGCGCGGATCTGGTTCTTCACCACGTCCGGCAGCGGCACGTAGTCCAGGTCCTTGGCTGCGCCGTCGCCGCCCTTGTAGGCCCAGTCGAAGAACTTCATCACTTCAGCGCCTTGCGCCGGCTTGTCCTGCGTCTTGTGCAGCAGGATGAACGTTGCGCCAGCGATCGGCCATGCGTCCTTGCCCGGCTCGTCCGTCAGGATCTGGTAGAACGACTTGTTCCAGTCTGCACCGGCAGCCGCGGCCTTGAAGGCGTCGGCGGTCGGCTGCACCACGTTACCGGCCTTGTTCTGCAGGTTCACGTGCGTCATCTTGTTCTGCTTGGCGTAGGCGTACTCAACGTAGCCGATCGCGCCCTTCAGGCGCTGCACGAACGCAGCCACGCCTTCATTACCCTTGCCGCCCGTACCGATCGGCCAGTTCACGGTCGTGCCTTCGCCCACCTTGCTCTTCCACTCGGCATTCACCTTCGACAGGTAGTTCGTGAAGATGAACGACGTGCCCGAGCCGTCAGCGCGGCGCACCACCAGGATGTCCTGGTCCGGCAGCTTGGCCTTCGGGTTCAGTTTGGCGATGGCCGGATCATTCCACTTCTTGATCTCGCCCAGGTAGATCTTGCCCAGCACGTCACCGTTGAGCATCAGTTCGCCCGCCTTCACGCCCGGCAGGTTGATCACCGGCACCACGCCGCCAATCACGGTCGGGAATTGCACCAGGTTGTCCTTGTTCAGATCGGCGTCTTTCAGCGGCATGTCCGATGCGCCAAAGTCGACCGTCTTGGCCGTGATCTGCTTGATGCCACCACCCGAGCCGATGGCTTGGTAGTTCACCTTCGTGCCAGTCGCCTTTTGATAGGCGTCAGCCCACTTGCTGTAGACAGGAGCCGGAAAGGTAGCGCCAGCGCCGGTAATGTCGGCAGCAAACGCAGCACCAACGATAGCCAGCGAGACGACGCCCGCGATCGCGGTCTTAACCAGTTTCATGTGTGTTCTCCGAGGAGCGGTTGAGCGATGACAAATTTTTGACACCCGAACTTTAGGCCGCCTAAATGACAGTTCCGTGACAACACAGAAACTTCTTATAACTGCTCTGTAAGACACGAAAGTCGCCTCGCGCGCATAAAAAAAGCGACCCGTAGGTCGCTTTAGAGGCATTCGCTTGACGCGGCAGTGTCACTGAAATGTCGCCGCCAAGCGCTCCGCATGTTGGTTTGCGAGTTCGGCGTCTTGGGCTTCCACCATCACGCGCACGACCGGCTCGGTGCCAGAGGGGCGGATCAGCACGCGGCCCTTGCCTTCCAGCTCAGCCTCGCTCGTCTTGAGGGCGGCCTGCAGGCCCGTGTGCGACTTCCAATCGAAGCCCTTTTCCACCCGCACGTTGATGAGCTTTTGCGGGAACAGGCGCACGCCGTCGAGCATTTCCGCCAGGGTCTGGCCACTGCGGCACAATGCCGCCAGTACCTGCAGTGCCGAGATGATGCCGTCGCCCGTACTGTGCTTGTCCAGGCAAAGCAAGTGGCCCGAGCCCTCGCCACCCAGCAGCCAGCCGTTCTTCTTCAGCTCTTCCAGCACGTAGCGGTCGCCCACCTTGGCGCGCACAAATTCAACGCCCTGCGCCTTAAGGGCCAGCTCCACGGCCAGGTTCGTCATCAGTGTGCCTACCGCGCCCTGCACCGGCAAACCGGCGGCGCGGCGCGCCTGCACCATCACGTAGAGCAGTTCATCGCCGTTGTAGAGGCGGCCGTTGCGGTCGACCACCTGCAGGCGATCGGCATCGCCGTCGAACGCCAGACCGATGTCGGCGCCATGCTCGCGCGTGGCTTCGACCAGCTTGGCCGGTGCCGTAGCGCCATAGCCGTCGTTGATATTGCGGCCATTCGGCTGGTTGCCGATGGAGACCACGTCCGCTCCCAGCTCATGGAAGACATGCGGCGCAATGTGATAGGCCGCGCCATGCGCGCTGTCCAGCACAACTTTCATGCCGAACAGGTTCAGGTCGCTCGGGAACGTGCTCTTGCAGAACTCGATGTAGCGGCCAGCGGCATCGTCGATGCGGCGCGCGCGGCCCAGCGCGTCGGAGGCCGCATATTCCATTGGCTTTTCCAGCTGCGCTTCGATCTCCAATTCGGTCTCATCGGGCAGCTTGTCGCCCGTGGCCGAGAAGAACTTGATGCCGTTGTCGCAGTACGGGTTGTGTGATGCGGAGATCACCACACCCGCCGACAGGCGCAGAGCGCGCGTCAGATACGCCACACCAGGCGTGGGCAGCGGGCCGCTCATCAGTACGTCCACCCCAGCCGCCGTAAAGCCCGCTTCCAGCGCCGCTTCCAGCATGTAGCCCGACAAGCGCGTGTCCTTGCCGATCAGCACCGTGGGGCGTCCATGGCCGTGCGCTTCATTGCCATGCGCCAGCACCCGACCGGCGGCATAACCGAGGCGCAGCACAAAATCCGGCGTGATCGGGCTTTCGCCGACGCGTCCGCGAATACCGTCGGTGCCGAAATACTTCCTGGACATGGGGAATCTCTCCTGAAGATGTTGCTTTCTCTGTTTGTAAGGCGCCGGACACAGCCGGGCAATCGTCTGTTCGCTCGACCCCCGACCGCGCGAGGCCGGGGCGGTTGTCATTCCAGCGGCGGATCGACGCGTTCGTGGCGCATAGCCCACCAGACCTGCAGGGCTTCCACTGTCGGCTGCACATCATGCACACGCACAATGAACGCGCCCCGCTCGGCGGCCAGCAGCGCTGCCGCCACGCTGGCCGTCACCCGCTCTGCCGGGGGCTTGCCGCCGAGCACCGCGCCCAGCGTCGATTTGCGTGACAAGCCGGCGAGCAATGGCAAGCCAATCTGTTCGAACTCCACCAAGCGATTGAGCATCGTGAGATTGTGATTCGGCGTCTTGCCAAAGCCAAATCCCGGGTCAAGCGAGATGCGCTCCGCCGTCACGCCGGCCGCCATGAGCGCCTCGACTTGCGTGCGCAGGAACGCCGCCACCTCGCCCATCAAATCCGCATAGCTCGGCGATTCCTGCATGGTTTCCGGATCGCGCTGCATGTGCATCACGCACAGGCCGGCGCTACCCGTCGCGATCGCCTCGATCGCACCCGGGCGCCGGAAGCCCCAGATGTCGTTGATGAGATCCGCGCCGGCGTTCAGCGTGGCGCGCATCACCTCGGGTTTGTAGGTGTCGATCGACAGCGGCTTGCCGCAATCGCGCAGCGCCTCAACGATCGGCATGACCCGGTCAAGTTCTTCCTGCAAGCCGAGCGGCGCGGCACCTGGGCGGCTCGACTCACCACCGATGTCAATCATGTCGACGCCCTCGGCGATCAGTTGCTCCGCATGACGCAATGCTGCGTCGCGCGTCGCATGCTGACCGCCGTCGGAAAACGAGTCCGGCGTGACATTAAGAATGCCCATGACCAGCGGGCGCCGATGACGCGGATAACGAAAACGGCCGCACTGGAAATGCGTTGTGGTCGGGATGAAGGCAAACAAGATAGACGAGGCAGAATGCAGCGCAGGACCGGAATGCTACGCGAGGCACGCTAAAAATGGCAGCCACAAAAAAGCCGGTGCGCTGGCACCGGCTCTTCTGCGTCACCGCTTGGGCAACAAACTACGTGATCATCATGCCGTGGCAGGCACATTGCCCGGATTCACGGCCGGAGTGCCACCACCCGGCGGCGTGCTGCCACCGCCGGTGGACCCGTAGCGCGGCGGGCGCGGCGGCTTGCCGTCCATGATGTCGTTGACTTGGTCCGCGTCGATGGTTTCCCATTCGAGCAGCGCGGCGGTCATCGCCTCCACCTTGTCGCGGTTCGATTCCAGCAGGCCCTTGGCCAGGGTGTACTGCTCGTCCACGATACGACGGATTTCCGAGTCCACCTTCTGCTGCGTCGCTTCGGACACCGTCTTCGAAGCCATGCGACCGAAGAAGCCGTCCTGCTCCGTATCAACGTAGACCATGGTACCGAGCGTGTCGCTCATACCGTAGCGCGTCACCATGTCGCGGGCCATCTTGGTGGCACGCTCGAAGTCGTTCGAGGCACCAGTGCTCATCGCGCCCAGGAATACCTCTTCCGCAGCGCGACCGCCGAACAGGATGGCGATCTCTTCAAGCATCGTGTCCTTGTAGGCGTAATGCTTGTCGTGCTCAGGCAGCTGCCAAGTCAGACCACCCGCCCAACCGCGCGGCATGATCGTTACCTTGTGCACCGGATCGGCCTTCGGCAGCAGCTTGGCCACCACAGCGTGACCCGACTCGTGGTACGCCGTGGCCTTGCGCTCCTCTTCACGGATCACAGCGGACTTGCGCTCCGGACCCATGTAGATCTTGTCCTTGGCGTCTTCGAAGTCCTGCATGTCGACCACACGCTTGTTACGGCGGGCAGCAAACAGCGCAGCTTCGTTAACCAGGTTGGCCAGATCCGCGCCCGAGAAGCCCGGCGTACCGCGTGCCAACACCGATGCATCCACGTCGTTGCCAATGGGCACCTTACGCATGTGCACCTTGAGAATCTGCTCGCGACCACGGATATCCGGCAGGCCAACGTAGACCTGGCGGTCAAAGCGACCCGGACGCAGCAGCGCCTTATCGAGCACGTCCGCACGGTTGGTCGCCGCAATCACGATGACGCCCGAGTTGGCCTCGAAGCCGTCCATCTCAACCAGCATCTGGTTCAGGGTCTGCTCGCGCTCGTCGTTGCCGCCGCCCATGCCAGCGCCACGATGACGACCGACCGCGTCGATTTCGTCGATGAAGACGATGCAAGGTGCCTGCTTCTTGGCGTTTTCGAACATGTCGCGCACACGGGCCGCGCCCACGCCCACGAACATTTCAACGAAATCCGACCCGGAGATGCTGAAGAACGGCACCTTGGCTTCGCCGGCGATGGCGCGTGCCAGCAGCGTCTTACCGGTGCCCGGGGGGCCCACCAGCAGCACGCCGCGCGGAATACGCCCGCCCAGCTTCTGGAATTTTTGAGGATCTTTGAGAAAGTCGACCAGCTCGACGACTTCTTCCTTCGACTCGTCGCAACCGGCCACGTCGGCAAACGTGACGCTGTTGTTGTTCTCGTCGATCAGCCGCGCGCGCGACTTGCCGAACGAGAAGGCGCCGCCTTTCCCGCCGCCCTGCATCTGCCGCATCATGTAGAACCAGAACACGATGATCAGCAGCGTCGGGCCCAGGTAGGTAAGTATCGAATAGAGCATATTCGGCTCGTCTTCGGCCTTACCCGTCACCTGCACACCGTACTTCATCAGGTCGCCGACCATCCAGATGTCGCCCGGCGAGATGATCGAATACTTGTTGCCCTCGTTGGGCGTGACCAGCAGCGTACGCCCCTGCACTTCTACGCGCTTGACCTTGCCGGCCTTCGCGTCATCCATGAATTGCGAGTACGTCACGCCTTCTTGAGCGCGTGGCTTGTCGAACTGCTTGAAGACGGTGAACAGCACCAAGGCAATCACCAACCAGATGGCCGCCTTCTGAAACCAGTTGTTATTCAAGGCGAGACTCCTTTAGAAATGCCTTGACGGGATGCTTGGCATTGTAATGCACGGATACCGCCGTAGGTTGATTGCCCGCAAGACCATCGGCAACGCAACCTCGCACCGAGCGCCTTTCCTGACTATCGTCCGTCAGCCCGGATGCTTGAGCTGTCGGCCCAGCAGGAACGTCTCGGACGATTTGTCGCGGGAGGCCTTAGGCTTGCGCGGCGCCACGATCTTGAAATGGCGCTTGAACATCTCGACGATCTGACTATAGCCGCTGCCGTGAAAACATTTGATCAGCAGTGCACCTTCAGGTTTCAGGTGCGCCATGGCAAATTCCACGGCCAGTTCGGCGATGTGCTCCATGCGCGCGGCGTCCGCCGACGCCACTCCGGACAGATTGGGGGCCATATCGGACAAAACAAGGTCGACTTTGCCTCCGCCCGTGGCTTCCAGCACGATTTCTTCCAGTTGCCGGAAGACCTCATCCTCGCGGAAGTCGCCTTGGATGAACTCGACGTCGGCAATCGCTTCCATCGGCAAGATATCGATGGCGACGATGGCGCCGTCAATGCGGCCATCCTTGGCGCGCGGCGAGGCGGCCAGCTTGTTGCGCACGTACTGGCTCCAACTGCCCGGCGCGGCACCGAGGTCAACGATGACCTGGCCCGGCTTGATCAGCTTGTCCTGCTCGTCGATCTCCTTGAGCTTGTAGGCAGCGCGCGCGCGATAGCCCTCGCGCTGCGCCAGCTTGACATACGGATCGTTGATATGGTCGTGCAGCCACGACTGGTTGAATTTGTTCTTTGCCATCGAATGGATTGCCAAACTGCCTAAACATGGCGGCTTGGACTGATTTTGGCGGATAATACGCGCCGTTTGTCTTTTTCTGCGATCCCGCCCTTATTTATGCCCGCCCTCACCCTCACCCCTGCCCAGCGATCGGAACTGCGCTCGGAAGCGCATGCATTGAATCCGGTCGTCATCATCGGTGCGGAGGGCCTGACGAAGGCCGTTCTGGCCGAAATCGACCGCTCACTGGCAGCCCACGAACTGATCAAAGTCCGCGTGGCCGGCGACGACCGCGAAGCGCGCATCGAAATCTACGACACCATCTGCGCCCGGCTGCAGGCTGCTCCCGTGCAGCACATCGGCAAGCTGCTGGTGATCTGGCGCGAAGGTCCGGCCTACCTGAAGGAAAACCAACCGAAGGACCTCAAGCCACCACGCAAGACCATGGTGGGTGCCGGCCCGCGTTCGGTCACGGTCCGCAAACCCAATCCGAACAGCGCCCGCCGCCCGAAGCCGGTCCGCCTGAGCGTGCTTGGCAACGAGCGTGTCACGGCGGGCGGCAACGTCAAGCGTGCCAAACCGCGTCAAGCCAGCCAGAAAAAGAAGGCGCTGTCCTGATTCAAGGCTGCACACAAAACGACCGGCGTCTCAGCCGGTCTTTTTTTTGTGCCTTAGGAAGCCTGCCGGACGCCGGCCGCCTTCCAGATCAGCGCGAGACCGAGCAGGCTCTGGACCAGATAGAACGCACTGGACACGCCATGGAGCATGCCGAACTGCGCACGGTAAGCCGAATCGCCCACGGCCAAGCCCTGCGCTGCAGCTTGTTCACGCAACGACGCCATGAACGGCTGCAGCCCGAAATAGCCGACCAGCACGCATACCAGCATCCCCAGCACCAGCCAGCGCAACGGCTTGTAACCACCCTGCTCGCGCCGCACTAACGCCGTCGCCGCCAACAACAGGAGGCAGCCGCTCGCGAGGCCGATCCACGCCTCCGCATGGAACAACCGCCCGGCGATCGCGCCCGCCAACTGGCGATCTTCCAGCATGGCAAACAGCGTGGGCGCGGCGACGTAGCCGATGGTCCAGAGCGAACCGCACCACACCGTGGCAAGCAACTGGAAGAAGCGCTGCGGCATGGTGGCTGACTCCGAAGTCAGATTAAAGGTACTTGACGGCCAGAACTTCGTACTCGCGCTCGCCGCCCGGGGCGACCACGGTGGCGACGTCGCCTTCGGACTTCCCGATCAGCGCACGGGCAATCGGGGAGCTGATCGAAATCTTGCCGGTTTCCAGATCGGCTTCGTCATCACCAACGATCTGGTATGTGACGGGCTTGCCCGAATCCAGGTCTTCCAGATCGATGGTGGCACCGAAAACGACACGACCTTCAGCGTCCAGCGAGGACGGATCGATGATCTGCGCAGCGGACAGCTTGCCTTCGATTTCCTGGATGCGGCCTTCGATGAAGCCCTGGCGCTCCTTGGCGGCATCGTAGTCCGCGTTTTCGGACAGATCGCCCTGGGCACGCGCCTCAGCGATGGCGTTGACGACGGCCGGACGCTCCTTGGTCTTCAAGCGCTGCAGCTCTTCCTTGAGCATCTCGGCACCGCGCTTGGTAATGGGAATGGTGCTCATAGCGAGTAATTCGAAATCACAAAAAAATCAGCCGCTGCGAAGCGGGAGGGCGCGTAGCGCACACCCGCCTGACGGCGGCTGTCGTTGTTTTGACACGGACGCTGTAGTGTAGGCGAACCGCCCGGAGGCGGCAACTGCCCCTCTCCGGTCGGTTCACCGCGACGCTATGCCGCGTCGCGGGGTCTGACGATGGCCTTACAGAGTGGCGTGCAGACCTTGGAGGTCGTACACATCCAGATTCTGCATGTGCTTCAGACCTTCCACCGCAGCGCGTGCGCCGGCGATGGTGGTGTAGTACGTCACGCGTTGCGCCAGAGCCGCTTGGCGGATCGAGCGCGAGTCGGCAATCGCAGTACGCGTCTCGTCGACCGTCGTGAACACGAGGGCGATCTCGGCGTTCTTGATCATGTCGACGATGTGCGGGCGACCATCCTTCACCTTGTTGACCACGCGCACCGGAATGCCGGCGGCTTCGATGGCCGAGGCCGTACCGCGCGTGGCGACGATCGGGTAGCCCAGCGTATGCAGGGCGCGGGCCACTTCCACCGCGGCCGGCTTGTCGCTGTCCTTGACCGTCATCAGCACAGTGCCCTTTTCAGGCAGGCGCGAACCGGCGGCAAGCTGGCTCTTGAACAGCGCCTCGCCGAAGGTCTTGCCGACGCCCATCACCTCACCGGTGGAGCGCATTTCCGGTCCAAGCACCGGATCAACGCCCGGGAACTTGTTGAACGGGAACACAGCTTCCTTGACGCTGTAGTAGTCGGGCACGACTTCGTGCTCGACGCCCTGCGACTCCAGCGACTGACCAGCCATGCAGCGCGCAGCCACCTTGGCCAGCGAAATACCGGTCGCCTTCGACACGTACGGCACCGTACGCGATGCACGCGGGTTCACTTCCAGCACGTAGACAATGTCTTCGCCGCCCTTCTGCTGGATGGCGAACTGCACGTTCATCAGGCCGACCACGTTCAGGGCCTTGGCCATGGCGGCGGTCTGGCGCTTCAATTCGTCAACGGTCGCCTGCGACAGCGAGTACGGCGGCAACGAGCACGCCGAGTCGCCCGAGTGCACGCCAGCCTGCTCGATGTGCTCCATCACGCCGCCGATGAAAACGTTCTTGCCGTCGGAGATGCAATCCACGTCGCATTCGATGGCGTCGTTCAGGAAGCGATCGAGCAGCACGGGGCTGTCGTTCGAGACCTTCACGGCTTCGCGCATGTAGCGCTCGAGGTCGCGCGGCTCGTGCACGATTTCCATCGCACGGCCACCCAGCACGTACGACGGGCGCACCACCAGCGGGTACCCGATTTCTTCGGCCAGCTTGAGGGCTTCGTCCTCGGCACGCGCGGTGCGGTTGGGCGGCTGACGCAGGCCCAGCTCGTGCAGCAGCTTCTGGAAGCGCTCGCGGTCTTCGGCCGCATCAATCATGTCCGGCGACGTACCGATGATGGGCACGCCGTTGGCTTCCAAGTCGAGCGCGAGCTTCAGCGGGGTCTGGCCGCCGTATTGCACGATCACGCCGACCGGCTTTTCCTTGTCGACGATCTCGAGCACGTCTTCCAGCGTCACCGGCTCGAAGTACAGGCGGTCGGACGTGTCGTAGTCGGTCGAGACGGTTTCCGGGTTGCAGTTGACCATGATGGTCTCGTACCCGTCTTCGCGCAGTGCCAGCGCGGCGTGCACGCAGCAGTAGTCGAACTCGATGCCCTGGCCGATCCGGTTCGGGCCGCCGCCCAGCACCATGATCTTCTTGTTGTTGGTCGGCTCGGCTTCGCACTCACCGTGCTCGGCTTCGTACGTTGAGTACAGGTACGCGGTGTTCGTGGCGAATTCAGCAGCGCAGGTGTCCACGCGCTTGTAGACCGGGCGGACCTTCTCGGCGATACGCTTCTCGCGCACGGCCTGGGCCGTCGTCTTCATCAGCTTGGCCAGGCGGCGATCGGAGAAACCCTTCTGCTTGAGCAGACGCAGTTCGGCAGCCGACAGGCTATCCAGCGTGCGGGCCTTGACCAGCGCTTCAGTCTTGACGATGTCTTCAATCTGCGCGAGGAACCACGGGTCAACGGCGGTCTCGGAGTAGACCTCGTCGATCGACAGACCCAGGCGGAATGCATCGCCCAGATACCAGATGCGGTCCGGGCCGGCTTCGCCGATCTCTTCGATGATCTCGTCGCGGTCGGTCGACTTTTCGTCCAGACCATCCACGCCGACTTCCAAGCCGCGCAGTGCCTTCTGGAACGACTCCTGGAAGGTACGGCCCATGGCCATCACCTCGCCCACCGACTTCATCTGCGTGGTGAGGTGGCTGTCGGCCTGCGGGAATTTCTCGAACGCGAAGCGCGGCACCTTGGTGACCACGTAGTCGATCGACGGCTCGAACGACGCCGGGGTCGCGCCGCCGGTGATTTCGTTCTTCAGCTCGTCCAGCGTGTAGCCCACGGCCAGCTTGGCCGCGACCTTGGCGATCGGGAAACCGGTGGCCTTCGAAGCCAGTGCCGACGAACGCGACACACGCGGGTTCATTTCGATGACGATCATGCGACCGTCCTTCGGATTGATCGAGAACTGCACGTTGGAACCGCCCGTGTCCACGCCGATCTCGCGCAGCACGGCCAGCGAGGCGTTACGCAGGATCTGGTATTCCTTGTCGGTCAGCGTCTGCGCCGGCGCCACGGTGATCGAATCACCGGTGTGGATGCCCATCGGGTCCAGGTTTTCGATCGAGCAGACGATGATGCAGTTGTCGGCCTTGTCGCGCACCACCTCCATCTCGTATTCCTTCCAGCCGAGCAGCGATTCTTCGATCAGCAGCTCGTTGGTCGGCGAGAGGTCGAGACCGCGCTTGCAGATCTCTTCGAATTCTTCGCGGTTGTAGGCGATGCCGCCGCCCGTGCCGCCCAGCGTGAACGACGGACGGATCACGATCGGGTAGCCGCTCGTGCCGGTTTCCTTGGCGATGTGCGATTGCACGGCCACGGCTTCGTCCATCGAATGCGCAATGCCCGACTTGGCCGAACCCAGGCCGATCTTGGTCATCGCGTCCTTGAACTTCTGGCGGTCTTCGGCCTTGTCGATGGCCTCGGGCGATGCGCCGATCAGCTCGACGTTGTACTTGGCCAGCACGCCGTGGCGGTGCAGGTCCAGCGCGCAGTTCAGCGCGGTCTGGCCGCCCATGGTCGGCAGGATCGCGTCCGGGCGCTCCTTGGCGATGATGCGCTCGACCACTTCCCAGGTGATCGGCTCGATGTAGGTCACATCGGCCGTGCTGGGGTCGGTCATGATCGTGGCCGGGTTGCTGTTGACCAGGACCACCTTGAAGCCTTCTTCACGGAGCGCCTTGCAAGCCTGCGCGCCGGAGTAATCGAACTCGCACGCCTGGCCGATGATGATCGGACCCGCGCCGATGATCAGGATGGTTTTAATGTCTGTACGTTTTGGCATAACCCGCTCGATTCGATTAATTCAGTGTGGCCGTCGCCAGCTTGGCGGAAAAGCCGATAAACATGGCGCCGACGCCGCTGCTCATACCAGCAGACAAACGTCGTCGCGCGCGGAACGCCGCGGCCAGCCGCGCGCCCACGAAGATGATGGTGGTCAGGTACAGGAAGCTGCAGATCTGGCAGACCAGTCCCAGCACGACGAACGACACCACCGGCAATGCGTAGTGCGGATCGACGAACTGGATGAAGAACGAGATGAAGAACAGGATCGCCTTCGGGTTCAGCAGGCTGATGATCAGTGCCTTCTTGAACGGATGCGATTCATCGGCTGGCGCCGCGTTCTGCTCGACCGACTCGCCGGCCTTGCGAGCACGCCAGCTGCGTACCGCGCCGCGCAGCATCTGCAGGCCGATCCACGACAGGTAGGCCGCGCCGATGTACTTCACCACGTAGAACAGCGCCGGACTCGCCTTCAGCAGCGAAGCCACGCCCGCCGCCGACAGCACCATCAGGATGGCATCGCCCAGGAACACGCCGCATGCGCCCTGGTAGCCCGCGCGCACACCGCGACGGGCCGCCACCGACAGCACGTACATCGAGTTGGGCCCCGGCAACAGCACGATGAAGATCGTGCCGAGCAGGAAAGTCCAGAACTCGGTGATGCCGAAGTGGGCGAGCATGAAGGCGTTCATGGCGATCTCGTTTGCCTTACTGCTTGGCTGCGTCCATCGCCGCGGTGAAGCGGTCGAACAGATACGCAATGTCGTGCGGGCCAGGCGAGGCTTCCGGGTGACCCTGGAAGCAGAATGCCGGGCGGTCCGTCAGTTCGAAGCCCTGCAGCGTGCCGTCGAACAGCGAGACGTGCGTCACGCGTGCGTTGGCCGGCAGCGAGTCCGGGTCCACCGCAAAGCCGTGGTTCTGCGAGGTGATGACCACGCGGCCGTCCTGCAGATCCTTGACCGGGTGGTTGGCACCGTGGTGGCCGGTCTTCATCTTGAGCGTCTTGGCGCCGACGGCCAGGCCCATGATCTGGTGCCCCAGGCAGATGCCGAACGTCGGCAGGCGACGGTCCAGGAATTCCTTGGCAGCCGCGATGGCGTAATCGCACGGCTCCGGATCGCCAGGGCCATTGGACAGGAACACGCCGTCCGGGTTGTGCGCCAGCACATCGGCAGCGCTGGTCTGCGCCGGCACCACCGTCACGCGGCAGCCGCGCTCGGCCAGCATGCGCAGGATGTTGAACTTGACGCCGAAGTCATACGCAACCACGTGGTACTTCGGGGCTTCCTGCTTACCGTAGCCGCGGCCGAGCTCCCATTCGGTCTGGGTCCACTCGTACGGCTCGGTGACGGACACCACCTTCGCCAGATCCATGCCCGACAGGCCCGGGAACGAGCGCGCTAGGTCGATGGCCTTCTGCACGTTGTCTTCGCCGGCCAGGATGCAGCCGTTCTGGGCGCCCTTCTCGCGCAGGATGCGGGTCAGCTTGCGGGTGTCGATACCGGCAATGGCAACAACCTTCTCGCCCTTCAGGTAGTGCGAGAGCGAGTGTTCCTTGCGGAAGTTCGACGCGAGGATCGGCAGATCCTTGATGATGAGGCCGGCGGCATGGACTTTCGTGGCTTCGACGTCCTCACGGTTCACGCCGACGTTACCGATATGCGGGTACGTGAGCGTGACGATCTGGCGCGAGTAGCTCGGATCGGTAAGGATTTCCTGATAGCCGGTGATGGCGGTGTTGAACACCACTTCGCCGATCGTATGACCGGCCGCACCGATGGAATAGCCACGAAAGACCGTGCCGTCTGCAAGCGCAAGAATGGCGGGCGGGAAAGACGGCAACACGGGTAGCTCCTGCTGGATTCACCCTGTGCCGACCTGATCGCCTTGGCGCCGAAGCGGAATTCCGGCTGTGCGGAATCCGGGCCGTTTGCGCGTCGAAACTGGGGCGACATTCACCAGAAAACGAGGCAAGACGGGGCGGTAGGCGGGAGGTAGGAAGCGGTTGGCGCTAGGGTGATGGGTTTCTGAACTCAAACCTGAAAATTATACCGTCACGCCACAAAAAACTCAATGAAAGGAAGGACTTATCGACGGGTCGTGACGGCCCGCCTGTGTCGCCGACCCGCCTCCAGACTGGCGGGCACGTCACTTTTCTTTGCGTTGCTACCCCTGCATTGCCGCTTGCACCTGCGCCAGCGCGGTCGGGTCTTCAATGGTCGTCAAATCGCCCGGATCACGGCCTTCGGCCACGGCCTGCATCGCGCGGCGCAGCAGCTTGCCCGAGCGCGTCTTGGGCAGCGCATTGACGAAAAACACGCGTGACGGCCGCGCCACGGCTCCCAATTGCGCCTCCACCGTGCGCATCAGTTCGCCTTCCAGCGTCAGCCGATCTGCAGGCTCAGCGACTCGCGACGCGTCGCGCACGATGGCAAACCCCATCGCCACCTGCCCCTTGAGTTGGTCCGCCACGCCAACCACCGCCACCTCCGCGATGGCCGGATGCGACGAGAGGCTCTCTTCGATCTCGCGCGTGCCCAGGCGATGGCCGGCGACGTTGATGACGTCGTCCGTGCGGCCGAGGATGGTGACGTAGCCCTCCTCATCGCGCACACCCCAATCGAAGCTGGAATAGATGTGCCGGCCGGGGAACGCGGACCAGTACGTTTTCAGGAAACGCGCGTCGTCGCCCCAGACCGTTGTCATGCAGCCCGGCGGCAACGGCGCGGCGACCGCAAGCAGACCCTTCTCGCCGGGGGCGCAGGGTTCGCCGGTCGCTTCATCCAGGATGTCGAGCTTGTAGCCATACACCGGAAACCCGGGCGAGCCGAGCTTTTGCGTGGAGGGCTCGACGCCCTGCGGAATCGCCAGCATCGGCCAGCCGGTTTCCGTCTGCCAGTAGTTGTCGACGATCGGCTTGTGCACGGCTTCACCGATCCAGCTTGCGGTTGGCTCGTCCAGCGGCTCGCCGGCCAGGAACAGGCGACGCAAGCTGGACAGATCATGCCGCTGCAGCAGCGCCGGATCTTGCTTCTTGAGCACGCGAATGGCCGTGGGCGCGGTGAACATCACGTTCACGCGGTATTGCTCGACGATGCGCCACCAGATCGCACCATCGGGCCGGATGGGCGTGCCTTCATACATGACGGTCGTCAGGCCGGCGAGCAGCGGCGCGTAGACGATGTAGCTGTGCCCCACGACCCAACCGACGTCCGATGCGGTGAACATCGTGTCGCCGGCCTGCGCGCCAAAGATGAGCGGGATGGACGCCGCCAACGCCGCGGCATAGCCGCCGGTATCGCGCTGCACGCCTTTCGGTTTGCCGGTCGTGCCCGAGGTGTAGAGGATGTACGACGGCTCGCTCGATTCCATCCATTCGCAAGGCGCGTCTGCGTCGGCATGCTGCGCAGCGAGCGTGGCGTAATCGACATCACGCGGGTGATGCTGCATGGGCGCGAGCTTGCGATTGACCAGCAGCACACGCTCGGGCTTGTGCGCGGCAAGGTCGATGGCAGCATCGAGCAGCGGCTTGTACTCCACCACCTTGCCCGCACGCGAACCCGCATCGGCACTGACGATCACGCGCGGCGTGGCATCGTCGATGCGCGTGGCGAGGCTATTGGACGCGAAACCGCCGAACACAACCGAGTGAATCGCGCCGATGCGTGCGCACGCCAGCATGGCAAAGGCTGCCTCAGGAATCATCGGCAGGTAGATCAGCACACGGTCGCCGCGCTTGACACCCAGCGCCTGCAGACTGGCCGCCATGCGATTGACCTCGCGATAGAGCTGGCGATACGTGTAAGTGGTCTCGATGCCGGTTTCGGTGGAGACATACACCAGCGCGGGCTGCTCACCGCGCGTGGCAAGGTGCCGGTCAACGGCGTTGTGGCACAGGTTGGTGCGCCCACCCACAAACCAGCGCGCGAACGGCAAGCGCGAATCGTCGAGCACGGCGGAATATGGCGTCTGCCAGTCGATGCGCTGGGCTTGTTCACCCCAAAAGCCGGCAGGGTCGTCAATGGAACGCTGATACAGCGCGCGATACGCGGCGGACATGGGCATGACGTTGTCTCCTGGCCATCGTGTGCGATGGCTCGATCTTGATGTGTCGAATGCGCCAACTTTGAGGCCGCGAACTTACGCAGGTCTTACCCGCCGCCCAAAAGCAAAACGGCGCCCCGCAGGACGCCGTTTTCTCGTACCAATCTCAGTGCTTCTTGCGCTTGGCCGATGTGCTCGCCACTGGCTTTGCCTTGACCACGGGCTTGCCTGCCACCTTGGCCGCCGGCGCACGTGCGGTCGCAAGTGGGGCACGGGCCCCGGCAGCCGACACACGCACCACCCGCGCCTGGCCGCTCCGAGCGCCGCCGCGCGTCTGCGGCAGCATCAGCACGACGTTGTGCCCGCGGGGGATGGCATCACCGGGCAGCTGGTTCCACGCACGAATCTGCGCAACCGACACGCCATAGCGGCGCGACAGACCCGCGACAGTATCGCGCTTGCCCGCACGCACCACCACCTTCCTCAGATCAGGCATGTCGGGCTCAACCGCCATGGTGGCGTTCTCGGCCAGCTCGGGGCTGATGTCGGGGGTGTCCTCCTTGGCGCCATCGGTACGCGGCACCACCACGGTGGAGCCCGCCTTCAGCCGCATGCCCTTCGGAATGCGGTTGATCTCGCGAATAGTGTCCGGGTCGACCTTCAACCGCGCCGCCAAGGCTTCCACACGTTCGCGATTGCCGACCGTCACAGCCGTCCAGCTCGACAGGCCGCCGCGATACGTGTTCAGGTTGTATTGGAACGTTTCCGCGTTGTCGTACGGCAGCAGGATCTGCGGGTTCGACGCGCCCAGAATCACCGGCCGGTTGAACGACGGGTTCAGCGCCTTGAACTCGTCCATCGGCAGATTGGCCAGCTTGGCCGCCAGCGTCACGTCAATATCACGCGAGGTGGTGACGGTGACGAAGTACGGGTGGTTCGGGATGTCCGGCAACGAGACGTTGTAGCGCTCCGGATTGGCGATGATGTTCTTGACCGCCTGGAGCTTGGGCACGTACATGCGCGTCTCGGCGGGCATGTTCAAGTTGACGTAATCCGTCGATAAACCGGCGGCCTGGTTACGGGCAATCGCCCGCGCAACCGAACCTTCGCCCCAGTTGTAGGCGGCCAGCGCGAGTTGCCAGTCGCCAAACTGGTCGTGCAGCTTGGAGAGGTAGTCCAGCGCGGCGTCGGTCGAGGCCAGCACGTCGCGGCGCTCGTCCTGGAAGACGTTCTGCTTGAGGTTGTAGGTTCGGCCAGTGCTCGGGATGAACTGCCACATCCCGGCCGCCTTGGCGCTCGACACTGCCTGGGGGTTGAACGCGCTTTCCACGAACGGCAGCAGGGCCAGTTCGGTGGGCATGTTGCGCCGCTCCAGCTCTTCAACAATGTGATACAGGTACCGGTTCGAGCGGTCCACCATGCGGCGGAACGCTTCCGGGCGCTGCGCATACCAGTCGGTACGCTCATCCACGGCCGAGCTTTGCAGATCGGGCATGGAGAAACCCTGGCGAATGCGCGCCCAGAGATCCTTGGCAGGCCCTTTCAGGGACGCCACAGGCTGCTGGTCAACATTGACGACCGGCGCATTTTGGCTGGTCGCAGAGGCAGAGGCGTTTGTGCTGGCGGTGTCGGCGTTCGGCGCGGGAGCCGTAGCACAGGCCGCGAGAAGCAGACTGAGCACAGATGCCGCAAGAAGTCGCACGGATCGCATCAAGTTCTGAGGGGTTGGGGCTAAAAATTGCCCCCGATAGTATGGAAGGCATCCAGCCGCGTCAACCCGCGTTCACCCGGCGCTTGCCGGGGCAAAGGCGTCACGGCGCGCCACTCCACACCCCGCGCGCCCAGCGGGCTCAACGAAAACCGTTCTTCCACTCACGCAAAGCAGCGAATACCGCGACCGGGTCCGCCGCATCGATACCAGCGTGATCGGCCACGGCCTGAATCACTTCGGGCTCGTCCGATCGCATGAATGGGTTGGTCGCACGCTCGTGGCCCACGGTGGTGGGCACCGTGGAGCGCCCTTCCGCCCGCAGCGCCGCTACTTCATCCTCCCACACGGCGAGCGCGGCGTTGCCGGGTTCGACGGCGCGCGCAAAGCGGACATTCGATGCAGTGTATTCATGCGCACAGTAAGCACGTGTATCGGGCGCCAAGGCGGCCAACTTTGCCAGCGACGTGCGCATCTGCGCGGGCGTGCCCTCGAAGAGGCGGCCGCAGCCGGTGGCAAAGAGTGTGTCGCCGCAGAACAGGCTTTCGGGAGCGCCGTCTCCTTGCAGGTGGCCAACGTAGGCAACGTGCCCGCTGGTATGGCCAGGGACGTCGATGACGCGGAACGTGGCCGCCGGCTGTGCGAGCGTCACAACATCGCCTTCGCGCACCGCCTGTGTCCGGCATGGAATCGACTCGCCGGCCGGGCCGATCACCAGCAGGGGGGCACCCTCGGGATTCTCCGGATACGCCGCAACGAGTTCCGCCACCCCGCCGACGTGATCCGCATGATGATGTGTGATTACAATGGCACCGAGCGCAAGCCCGCGCGCCTTCAGGAAGCGCAGGACCGGTTCCGCATCACCTGGGTCGACGACCGCAGCCACACGGCCATCGTGAAGTGCCCAAATATAATTGTCGGAAAACGCAGCGATCGCTTCGACTTCAAGCGCCACACCATGCGGCACACCACTCTGGACCATGTCCGACCCCTCTAACGATCGTCGCATTATAGATTGGCACCACTGGCTCGCTTCGCCGCCCGGGCAATACGTCCTGCGGTGGGAGCAGGCGCAGTTCGACCGCACCGTGGCCGACATGTTTGGCTTTCACGCGCTGCAACTTGGCCACCCCGGTTTTGGCGCGCTGCGTGAAAACCGCATTCCGCTGATTGCCCGTGTGGTGGACGATATCGACCCCACCGCCCCGACCGAAACGCTGGATTCGATGGACGGCAACCCGGCCGAGCCCGCCGATGCTGCCGAAGGGGAATCCGACCCCAATACCCCGCTGCGCCAGGCCAAGCCCCGCGTCATCTGCCGTTACGACGAACTGCCCTTTGCCTCCCAAAGCATCGACCTCGTCGCTCTGCCCCATGTGCTCGAATTTACCGACGACCCGCACGAAGTGCTGCGCGAGGTCGCGCGCGTGCTGATGCCCGAAGGGAGGCTCGTCATTACCGGTTTCAACCCGCTGAGCCTGTGGGGCGTGCGGCAAGGCATGCGCCGCCTGGGTACCGAATCGTTCCTGCCCGCGCAGAGCCAGATGATCGCGTTCACGCGCCTGAAAGACTGGCTCAAGCTGCTCGGATTTGATATTGTGCGCGGCCGTTTCGGCTGCTACTGCCCACCCAATCGCACCGACAAATGGTTGCAGCGCACGGCCTTCATGGAGAAAGCCGGCGACCGCTGGTGGCCGATCTTCGGCGCGGTCTACATGCTGCAGGCAGTCAAGCGCGTGCGCGGCATGCGACTGGTCGGGCCGGCATGGAAGACGCGCAAGGCATCCGCCCTGGTGCCGGCCGGTACGCCGGTTGCCACGCCCTCCGGCTCGCATTCGACCAAGACACCACCAGCAGCCGCGCGCGATGGCCAATCGGGCGCCTGACGCCTGAGCGCAGCGTCCTCGCTGACCCCTCACTCACCTTTTACCAATCGTTTTCATGCAGGAAGTCACCGTCTATTCCGATGGCGCATGCAAGGGCAACCCTGGCCTTGGCGGCTGGGGCACCGTGCTCGTCTCTGGCAGCCACGAGAAAGAACTCTTTGGCGGTGAAGCCGTCACCACCAACAACCGCATGGAGCTGATGGCCGTGATCGAGGCCTTCCGTGCACTCAAGCGGCCGTGCCGGGTGAAGGTCTATACCGATTCGCAGTACGTGCAAAAAGGTATCAGCGAATGGCTGGCCGGCTGGAAGGCGCGCGGGTGGAAAACCGCCGACAAGAAGCCTGTGAAGAACGACGACCTGTGGCGCACGCTCGACGAACTCGTTGTCGGCCACGACGTGAGCTGGCACTGGGTGAAGGGCCATGCCGGCCACCCCGGCAACGAGCGCGCCGATGCGCTGGCCAACAAGGGCGTCGAAATGGCGCGCAAGGCCACGCAGGCCGGCGCCTGACGCCCTCCCTCCCCTTGCCGATCTACGACGGGTCCGTGCAACGCTGTGCCGGTACCCTCGGTGCGCCCGGCGCGGTCGTTGTCAGGAACTGCGGCACGCCATCGCGGGCATAAATCAACCGCAGCGGGCCGCGCTTGCCTAACCCATCATCGACATCCGCCTGTAGCCAACCGGTCTGACCCCATGGGCCACCGCCCACACTGCGCTTGATGAGCAAGGCCGGGCGGTTGGCGCCATCAGGCCAATCAACCTTGCCTTCAGGGTCGTAGCGATTGGGCAGGCGGCCGTACATGGTGAGCGTGTTCAGCGTCTCGGCCAGGTAGGCCACCCCTTGCGGCGTCAGGCGCGGCAAGGCTTGCTTGGCGAGTTCTGCGTTCAGTCGCTCGGCTTCCGCTGTGCAGGTGGGCGGCGCATCCGCCGCACGTGCATACGAAACACCAATGGCGACAGCGGTGGCGATGGCCCAGATCAACAGCCCACGCAAACGACGCGACGGTACGGTGGGGATGGCGGGCAGCGGTTCGGTACGCATGGCAGATCTCCTCGGTGGTGTGAAGGTCAGGACAGAAACAACTTGCGTTCGGCCTGGCGGCGCTTGGTCAGGCCCTTGAGCGGCTTGCCGCCGGCCTTGTCCCACAGCAAGAACTGGTCGGCCGCGCCGGCGTAGTCACCCGCGTTGAGCTTGCGCAGCAGCGTCGATGAGCGCAGCCGCCCCGCCCCCAGGTTGAAGACAAACGACGCCAGCGCATCGAACTGCCCCTGTGTGATCGACACGCGCACCGCCTTGGCAATGCCCTGCTCGGTGTCGGCCAAATCCTTGCGCAGCAGTGCTTCCGCCTGCTGCTGTGAGATCGGGCCTTTGAAGGTTTCGCCCGGGCGGATCAGGTGGCCGTAGCCGATGGTCGGTTTGCCGACCGCATCCAGATACGTCGACAAGCGCAGGCCTTCCGATTCCTTGATCAGCGCGAGACCTTGCTCGCCAGTGGTGCGCGGGTTGTGCTCAGTGCTCATTGCTCTGCTCCTGGAGGTTGCTGGGCGGTGTTGGGGGTGGCATCGGGCGTGGCGCCGGAAGCGGGCTGGACGGGTCGCGGCAGCAGCCGGTTCGTGTATTCGTCAATCAGCCGCATCACTGCCTCGGGTGGCTGCAGCGCGGTGAACTTCATCTCGATGTCGATGTGCTCGCTGTCGCGGCCGCGCATGTCACCAGCCCCTCGGCTCGAATGCGGCGCCAGCGAGACGTAGAACCGGCCGACACCGCCCGCGCCCTGACCTTGTGCGGGGAGGGTCTCGGCGATGTCGCTGCGCACGGTCATGTTCACGGTCATCTCGTCGAGCGCGAGGCCACGCGGCATCGCAAATGACACCAGCGGCAGCGCCAGTCGATGCTGGCTGTCGAGGGCGAGTTCCACTTCGCGGGCGACCAGCGTGCCGTTTTCGTCGGCATCGAAAAACTGGTCGAGCAGCGCGGTGTACTGCTGCGCCAGCATCTGGTTGGCCGACGACGCTGCGTGCTGCATGCCGCGCGTGATGTCATCGAGCGTCAGGCCGTTGAGGCCTGGATGACCGTGGTTGCCACTGCCCCCGCCGGCACCACCATCGCCACTGGGCGGCGGGGAAATAGGCGGCAACGGAGGCGATGCCTCGGCAGCGGGCGCGTCGGGCGGCGTGCTGTGGAATGGCGTGGGGGCAAACGGCGGCGCAGGTGGTGTGTCTGCGGGCGCTGACGACGCACGATCGTCATCACGCCGGCGGCGGCTGAAGAGTTTGAACATGGTGTCGGGTCGGTCGGATTGATCGAGTCAATCGGTGGCGCGCGGCATGCGTGCGCCCGTCACGACGCCAGCCGTGGGGAGGCCGGCCGGCGTCCATTGCCAAAGTGGCTTAGCCTCCAGCGGCCGGCGCCGGGGCCGGTGCGTTGCCGCCCGCGGGCACTTTTTCGCCGACCATCGTGCCGTCGGTCGGCGTGGCCGGCAGCGGCTTGACGTCGTTCTCCTTGCCCTTCACGACCACCGGCTTGGTCGCGGCGTCGGTCAGGAACTCCATCACGCGCATCAGCGCTTCGGGTGGGTTCTGCCGCTTGACCTGGGTGTGGAAGGAGTACTTGGCACGCGTGTCGGTGCTGCGCGTCTGCTCCGACTTGTGCGAGGCGCGGCCCGACACCGACACGCTGAACGGACCCCAGCCCAGCTTGGCCTGGAACGAACCCTCTGCCTCCGTGCTGGACGACGATTTCTCCGATTGCGAAATCTCCAGCTCGAAGTCGATCGTGCCTTCCTCGATGGCAATCACCGGATGCACCACCGCGCACAGCAGCGGAATGCGCATCGTCTTCTGGATCGTGCCCTGCGATACCCCCTTCTCATCGACAATGGTTTCGTCGTAGTCAAATTGCACCGCAACGGCCTTGCCGTTCTGAATACACACCTGCAGCAAAAAATCTGCATAAGATTTTGCCGCCGAGGTTTGCGCTGCAATCATCGCCTGCAGCGGCGCAGAGATCATCTTGTCGATCGGCAGGGCATTGATAACCGACCCGATAAGTCCGTTGTCCATTTAAAACTCCTTACTTTGAATTAATTGGACGCACAGGGCTGTGCGCCGGAATTCAAGGTAAGCGCTTTGAGCACCGGATTCGACGCCCCAGAAGTCCCGATCAAGGCACCAGAACGGTGGCCCTAGCACCAGCCAACGCCTGCCCCATGACTTTCGGCACGGCACTTCCGTTTCAATGCACCCGGATCATCTACGCCCTACAAAACAATCGGTTTCGCTTGAAAACAATTAACCGAAGCACGAGGGGTCGATGAATATTCTGGTAATCGATAGCTTGCCGCTTTTTGCAGCAGGCGTGTCTAATGTATTGAATGCTCTTGATGCGCATGGCGTATTTATCGATACGCACTATTGCGTGCCCATTGGGCCAGCCTGCAGAGAGGCTGAGCCCAGCGCCGTCGTCATGGAATGGAGCGCACAGGATGACGGCGCACGGCAACGTTTGTCAGAGCTGAAAGCGATGCTGCCGGAAGTGCCGATCCTACTGACGGTGCCAGCCATTGGCCGTCACGTGGTGGGTGACGCGCTGCGGTTTGGCGCAGCCGGCGTGGTCGACCGCCAAGCCACCGCTGCCGTGTTGCTCGAAGCCTTGCAGCGCATCACCTCGGGCGCGGTCTACCTGCCACCCATCAGCAACCTCGCGCTCGACGACGCAGGGCAGCGCATCGGGGAAAGCCCGGCAGAGGTATGGCAGCGACTCACACCGCGCCAGCATGAAGTGCTGCAACTGCTTGCAGAAGGCAAGTCCAACAAGCAGATCTGCCGCGTGCTCAATGTGGCCGAGGGCACCATCAAGAACCACCTGTATGCGCTGTTCCGGCAAATCGGCGTGAGCAACCGCACAGAAGCAGCGCTCTGGCTATCGCGGTGCAAGGCCGGCATGGCGCGCCTGCAGCTGTGCACGATGTAACACTGTGCCCAGCGCACCCTCGGGGGCATCCGCGACAGAGTGGCTCGCCGCAGGATGCCCCCTTTGGCGTCGCACTTCATACGTAGCGCAACGGAAGTCTCCACCGACGTGGTCGAGCGCGCCGCATTCATCGTCTGGTACTCCTCCTCTCCGTCGGGTTGAGGAACATGCAGGCTTCGTGCGCAGCAATGCGCTCTCTGATCGTGTTCGCACGGCGCGGCGCGAACCATGGAGCAATGGACAGGGTTCGACGGCCCAGGCGATGTGTTTGACGGGCCACCCTGGACAGAGATGACATTGCACGTGATCAACCATGCAGCGCGACACCCGATTTAACGCATTGCATTCGCGTGGCCGCGCCATACACTGAGTGCGAGGCGGCGCGCGGTGCATCGCCGTTTTTTCATGGAGGTCGGCCATGAAAACCATCGAGTTTCACACGGGTGCGCCACGCTACTGCGCGGCAGATCTCACGCTCACGTGCACGGCCAGCGTCGATGGCTCCTTCGCCTGCTACGCCGTGACCGCAGAAGCGCTGGAAGAACATTTCGGCGCGCGCTCCTGGCGGCAGGAAGATCTGCTGCAGGCAATGGAATCGCATCGCGGCACCATCGAAGACATGGCTCGCTCACTGTTCAAGCTGACCGACTCACACAACATCGTCTTGCGCAGCGGACATTTCCGCTTCGGCATGTAAACCTGCATCTGTAGATCAGGCGTTGCCTGCGAGCGGCGCCGGCCGGCACGTTCGCGCGCACCACAGCAGCGGGCGGCCAAGGGAACGAGGGGACGGGGGACACCGGGGCACCATGCGGGACAACATCGGCTGGGCCTCGCCACCACATCCTTTGGAGGCTCACCGTGGAAGCACGCATCGATCTCTCTCTCGAAGTCTTTCGCACGCAGTTGCAGACTGCCCTGCACATTCTGACCACGCTGGAAGAAACCCAGGAGCGCCTGCTCAAGATCACGCTCAAGAGCGTGGAAGACGCCGAGCGGCGCGCCTTGCAGGCTTGCGCATCCGTTGCCGAGGCCAATTCATGGGAAGACTTGGCCACCCTGCCCGCCACACTGCTGCAAACCCGCATGGAGCAAAACGGCCGCCTGTTCCAGACCATGCTGAACCTGCTTAACGAACAGCATCAGGCCCTGCTGCAAGAGGGCACGACCTCGGTCGACGCCTGGCGCACGCTGGCCACACACTGGGGCAACGAACCCATGATCGCGCCGGTGCGCGCGCTGTTCGGGGGTTTCGGCACTGTAGAAACACCGACCATGCCGGAAACGCGACCCTCGGCGCCGTCGGCATCGGACAAAAAGAAAGCCAACGTCAAAGCTGGCCTTCCGGTTTCCGACTCAACCAGCCCGGGCGTTGAACCGGCGGCCCCTGCGGTTTGACGATGTGATGCTGAGGCGAACTAGTCCGGCTTGCACTCGTATTTCATTTCGCGCCGCCCGTCTTCGTAGACCACCTCCAGCCGGCACGTAAAGCCCCACAGCCGGACCACGTGCCGCAGCATCTCTTCGTAGTTGGCGCCCAGCGGGCGGCGGGCGCTCTGCTGGTGGCGCAGCGTCAAGGAGCGATCGCCGCCAATGTCGACGTTGGTCACCTGGATGTTCGGCTCAACGTTGGACAGGTCGTACTGGGCTGCGAGCAGTTCGCGGATCATGCGATAGCCGTCATCGTCGTGGATGGCCGTGACGCGCAGCTTGGCATCGCGGTCGTCATCGAGCACGGAGAACAGCTTCAACTCTCGGATCACGCGCGGCGACAGGAACTGCAGCAGGAAGCTTTCGTCCTTGAAGTTGCGCATCGCAAAGTCCAGCGTCTGCTGCCAATCACTTCCGGCAATCTCCGGCGCCCAGCGGTAGTCCTCGTCGGTGGGCGATTCGCAGATACGGCGGATGTCCTGGAACATCAGGAAGCCGAGCGTGTAGGGGTTCAACCCGCTGTAGTAGGGGCTGTGATACGGCGGCTGGTAGATGACGTTGGTGTGCGCCTGGAGCAGCTCCAGCATGAAGGCATCGTTGACGAGCTGCTCGTCGTACAGCTTGTGCAGGATGGTGTAGTGCCAGAACGTGGCCCAGCCTTCGTTCATCACCTTGGTCTGGCGCTGCGGATAGAAGTACTGCGCGATCTTGCGCACGATACGCACGATCTCTCGCTGCCAGGGCTGCAACTTGGGCGCGTTCTTCTCGAAGAAATACAGCAGGTTCTCTTCAGGCTCGGGCGGAAAGGTCGGCTCGGGCTCCGGCAGCTCGTCCACTGTGGTCACCGCGCGCGCGCGATGCGTTGGCAACGTGCGCCACAAGTCGTTGACTTGCGCTTCGAGGTACCGCTCGCGCTCCGCCTGGCGCGCTTGCTCTTCATTGATCGACAGCTTCTTGGGCCGTCGATAGCGATCCACGCCGTAGTTCTGCAGCGCGTGGCAGGAATCGAGCAGCAGTTCCACCTCCTGCTCGCCATAGCGCCGCTCGCATTCCGCTACATAGCTCTTGGCAAAGAGCAGGTAATCGACGATGGCATCCGCGTTCGTCCAGGTGCGGAACAGGTAGTTGCCCTTGAAGAAGGAGTTGTGGCCGTAGCAGGCATGCGCGATGGTCAGCGCCTGCATCGGCATTGTGTTCTCCTCCATCAGATAGGCGATGCAGGGGTTGGAGTTGATGACGATCTCGTAAGCCAGCCCCATCAGCCCACGCTGGTAGCCACGCTCCGATGCAAGAAAGTGCTTGCCGTATGACCAGTGGTTGTAACCCAGCGGCAGACCCGACGACGCGTAGGCATCGAGCATCTGCTCGGCGGTGATGATCTCGATCTGGTTCGGATAGGTGTCCAGGCCGAATTCAGCGGCAATGCGGGCGATGCTTTGGTCGTAGCGCCTGATCAGCTCGAAGGTCCACTCCGAGCCCGTAGATAGGTAGGCCATGCTCGTTCCCGTTCGTCCATCTCACACGTGGCGTGTTCGCCATGGCATGCACTGCCGCCGTGCAGCGACGGTGCACTGGTTGGGGGACGACTCACATCCGCTGATCAGCAATCAAGCGGCGCGCTTCTGAAACAGATCGTGCAGCACCGGGTAAATCTCGTCCGCTTTGAGGATGCGCTGCATCGCGAAGTTGTCGTGCCCAGCCTTCAACGTAAGATACTCTTCCCACAGGTTCTGTGGCTCTGTCGACACCACCTCCACATAGGCGTAGTACTGCGTGACCGGCAGGATCGATTCGCGCAGGATCTTGGCGCAGAGCTCTGAATCGCCCGCCCAGTTGTCACCGTCCGATGCCTGCGCGCAGTAGATGTTCCACTGGCTTGGTGAATAGCGCTCCTGAATCACCTCGGCCATGAGCTTGAGTGCGCTCGACACGACGGTCCCGCCGGATTCGCGCGAGTGGAAAAAATCGTCTTCATCCACTTCTTTCGCCACGGTGTGATGGCGGATGAACACCACGTCGATGCGCTCGTAGTTCCGTTTCAGGAACAGGTACAGCAGCATGAAGAAGCGCTTGGCCAGGTCCTTGCGCGTTTCGTCCATCGAGCCGGACACGTCCATCACGCAGAACATCACCGCCTGCGCCTGCGGGCGTTTGCGCTGCACGCGGTTGTTGTAGCGCAGGTCGAGTTTTTCGATAAAGGGCACGCGGTCCAGGCATGAGCGCAGATGACGCATCTCCTTCATCAGTTCCTGCGCGCGCGCGCAGTACGGGCCGTCGTTCTCGAGCACCTCGTTGTATTCGGCCTCGAGCTCGTGCAGGCGCCGTTGGTAAGGACTGGACAGCGCGATACGGCGGCCGAGCGAGCTGCGCATCGTGCGCAAGATCGACAGGTTTGACGGTGTGCCATCGAGCGAGAAGCCCGCGCGCACCTTGCGCACCTCCGCGAGCTTGGCCAGGCTGCGCTTGGCCAAGTCGGGCAATGCCATGTCTTCAAAGAAGAAGTTCAGGAAGTCCTCGCGCGAGAGCGTAAAGATGAAATCATCTTCGCCCTCGCCCGAGTCACTCGCCTGCGAGCCTGATCCGCCGCTGCCCTGCTGCGGCCGGTCAAAGCTGTCACCCCGCACAAACTGGCGGTTGCCGGGGTGGATGCCTTCACGGCGCCCACCCTGGCCATGGTGGAACATGGGCTCGGAGATGTCCTTGACCGGAATGGACACCTGGCCGCTCTGCTCGATGTCCATGATCTTCCGGCCCGACACCGCCTTGGCCACCGCACGGCGGATCTGGTCCCGATAGCGCTTGATGAAGCGCTGCTTGTTGACGGTGCTCTTGCCGCCACCGTTCTCCCGCCGATCGATGATCGTGCCCATGTGACTGCCCTCGGTTGGAAGTTGTACGCGCTCGGCACTCCCTCCTTAGGACGACTTCCTGACACGCAGGTACCACTCCACCAGCAAGCGCACCTGCTTCGGCGTGTAGCCCTTTTCCACCATGCGGTTGACGAAGTTCTCGTGCTTCTCCCGATCGTCGTGCGATGACTTGGCGTTGAACGAGATCACAGGCAGCAGATCCTCCGTGGTCGAGAACATCCGCTTTTCGATCACCATGCGCAGCTTCTCGTAGCTGGTCCAGAGCGGGTTCTTGCCACCGTTCTTGGCCCGCGCACGCAGCACGAAGTTGACGATCTCGTTGCGGAAATCCTTCGGGTTGGAGATACCCGCCGGCTTTTCTACCTTTTCCAGTTCGTCGTTCAATGCGCTGCGATCGAGAATCTCGCCGGTGTTCGGATCACGGTATTCCTGATCCTGGATCCACAGATCAGCAAACACCACGTAGCGGTCGAAAATGTTCTGCCCGTACTCCGAATACGACTCCAGATAGGCGGTCTGGATCTCCTTGCCGATGAACTCCACATAAGGCGCCGTCAGATACTCCTTGATGTAGGACATCAGCTTGGATTCCGTCTCGGGCGGAAACTGCTCGCGCTCGATCTGTTGCTCAAGCACATACAACAGGTGCACCGGGTTGGCCGCGACCTCCGTGCCATCAAAGTTGAATACCTTCGACAGCACCTTGAACGCAAAGCGCGTCGACAAACCCGTCATGCCTTCGTCGATGCCGGCAAAGTCGCGGTACTCCTGATACGACTTGGCTTTCGGGTCGACATCCTTGAGGCTCTCGCCGTCGTACACGCGCATCTTCGAGAAGATGTTCGAGTTCTCGGGCTCCTTGATACGCGTGAGCACCGCAAACTGCGCCATCATCTTGAGCGTGCTCGGCGCGCACGGCGCCGCCGCCAGCGAACTGTTGCGCAGCAGCTTGTCGTAGATTTTCACCTCGTCCGACACGCGCAGGCAGTACGGCACCTTGACGATGTAGATACGGTCTAGGAAGGCCTCGTTGTTGCGGTCTGACTTGAAGCTTTGCCACTCCGCCTCGTTCGAGTGCGCCAGGATCACGCCATCGAACGGGATTGCGCCAAAGCCCTCGGTGCCCTTGTAGTTGCCCTCCTGTGTAGCCGTCAGCAACGGGTGCAAGACCTTGATCGGCGCCTTGAACATCTCGACGAATTCAAGCAGCCCGCGGTTGGCCAGGCACAGCCCGCCGGAATACGAATACGCGTCCGGATCGTCCTGCGGATAGTCCTCCAGCTTGCGAATGTCGACCTTGCCGACCAGCGACGAAATGTCCTGATTGTTTTCGTCGCCCGGCTCTGTCTTGGAAATCGCAATCTGCGACAGCACCGAAGGGTGCAGCTTCACCACGCGGAAGCGCGTGATGTCGCCATTGAACTCATGCAACCGTTTCACCGCCCACGGTGACGCAATCGTGTTCAGATAGCGCTTCGGAATACCGTAGTCCTCTTCGAGGATCTTGCCGTCTTCCTCGGGCGAGAACAGCCCGAGCGGGGACTCGTGAATGGGCGAGCCCTTGAGCGCGTAGATGGGCACCTGCTCCATCAGCGCCTTCAACTTCTCGGCAAGCGAAGATTTGCCACCGCCCGGCGGGCCCAGCAGATAGAGGATCTGTTTGCGTTCCTCAAGACCCTGCGCGGCATGTTTGAAGAAGGAGACGATCTGCTCGATCGTGTCCTCCATGCCGTAGAACTCCCGGAAGGCCGGGTAGATCTTGATGACCTTGTTGAAGAACAGCCGAGACAGGCGTGGATCGTGATGCGTATCCACCAGTTCGGGCTGACCGATCGCAGCAAGCATGCGCTCCGCGGCGGTCGCATAGGCGGTCGAGTCCTTCTTGCAGATATCCAGATACTCCTGGATGCTGTACTCGTCCTCTTTGCGAGCCTCAAAACGCGTTGCGTAGTGGCGGAAAATATCCATATCTCCCCCGTAGACGCTTCCTCATCCCAACATGGCTGCCGCAGACGAGGCTAGTTGTGACGTGCATGAAGTGCGGTAGTGATTCCACTGTAGACCAACCAGCCGCCAGCACAAGGGCCAAGAAAAAAAACATCGCCCCTCCAAAACCCGCGTCCGGCGTGCATTAGCGCTCGATACCCCTCAGTGCTAACGATGCCGACGCGGCCGCGCTGACGCTTGCCACGTTTGTCGCTCCCACCCGGCTTTCAATAAACAACGAATCTGCGCTGCAACACAACACCCACGCAACGCCATCGTGCCGATTGCAACACAGCAGAAACCATACCCATGTCGATGCGCTATGCACGCCAGTGTGCGTGCCAGTTGGTGTGTAACCGATCGGTGCGAGTTCCCGCCTGCGTTGAGACACGCAAAAGGAACGGCCGATACCAAAGATGGACGAGGAGACGGCGATAGCCGCCACTTGCAGCGGCAACGTTCATTGCTTCACGCAACGGCAAATTGCGCCATTCGCGCGCACTACGCCTCAGCGCGGTGCATATCGATTTGCGGGATTCGTCTTTGAGGCGGGGCAACTGGCCAACGTCCAGTTGGCGCTGCTACGAAAAGAAGACGACAGCCGGGTGACAGGGCGAGAGAAGGCGCAGCAAACGCAAGACAAACAAAAAGGCCCTCGGCGATTGCCAGAGGGCCTTTTTGTGCGATTGCTCGCGAATTTGGTGGTGGTACAGCTACCAAACAGTTGCCGCAAACCAACACTGTGCGGCCTTCTCGTTTTTCACAACAGAGAAAGTACCCCCAAAAATACCCCCAGACCAGCAACGCTACCCCACTTATCCAGAGGCACGATGACGGTTAGAGTGCGGGCTGCGCATCCTGTGTTGATTTGCACCGAATCCTGACCCAGGATTTGCATCGAAAACTGACCCACCCCAAAGGCTGTTAGGTGTCGCTTTGTGCGGGTTGTTTGGCGGTGCGTTTCTCCTTCTTGGGCTGGGTGGTGCTGTGCTTGAAACGATAGCTATCGTTGCCGGTTTCAACAATGTGGCAGTGGTGCGTGAGGCGATCCAATAGCGCGGTGGTCATCTTGGCGTCCCCGAAGACGCTGGACCATTCGCCGAAGCTCAGGTTGGTGGTGATGACGAGGCTGGTGCGCTCGTAGAGCTTGCTGATCAGGTGGAACAGCAATGCGCCGCCGGTCTGGCTGAACGGCAGATAGCCCAGCTCATCGAGGATCACCAGGTCGGCATACATGAGTCGCGTGGCCAGGTGTCCCGGCTTGCCTGAGACCTTCTCCAGTTCCAACGCGTTGACGAGCTCCACGGTCGAGAAGAAGCGCACTCGACGGTGATGGTGCTCCACGGCCTGCACGCCGATGGCGGTGCCGAGATGGGTCTTGCCCGTACCTGGGCCGCCGACCAGCACGATGTTGTGCGCCGACTCGAGGAACTCGCAGCGGTGAAGCTGCCGCACCAGTGCTTCGTTGGCCCCGCTGCAACTGAAGTCGAAGCCGGTCAGGTCTCGGTAGGCTGGGAAGCGCGCCACCTTCATCTGATAGGCCAGCGAGCGCACCTCGCGCTCGGTGAGCTCGGCCTTGAGCAGACGCGACAGGATGGCCACGGCCGACTGGTAGGCCGGCGAGTCCTGCGCCGCCAGGTCGCCCAGCGCTTGTGCCATGCCGTGCAGCTTCAACGACTTGAGCATCTCCAACATGACTTCATGCTGCATGATGCACCTCCCGATCTCGCAAGCTGTCGTAGCGGCCGACGTTGGCCTGCGGTTCGACGTGCAGCGCCAGTGCCTGTGGTGAGGTGATCGGTGCCACGGGCTCGCCTTCCAGGAGGCGGCTGAGGATGTTCAGGATGGTTTGCTTGGACGGGGCACCCGCCTCCAGTGCGAGCTCCACCGCAGTGAGTACGGCCTGTTCGTCGTGCAACAGCACCAGCGCCAGGATCTCGACCATCTCGCGATCGCCACCAGGGCGTTTGAGCAGTGTGGATTGCAGGCGTCGGAAGCCCTCTGGCAGTTCGGCGAACGGTGCGCCGTTACGCAGCGCACCGGGCTTACGCTGCAGCACCGCGAGGTAGTGGTGCCAGTCATAGATTGTGCGCCCCGGAAGATGGCTACGGTCGATGTGCCGCACGTGCTCGGCAATCACCTGGCCTTCGGCCACGAACACGAGCCGATTGGCATAGACGCGCAGACTGATGGGCCGGTTGGCAAACGACGCCGGTACGCTGTAGCGGTTGCGCTCGAAGGTCACCAGGCAGGTTGGTGAGACGCGCTTGGTGTGCTCCACAAAGCCATCGAACGGCTGCCCCACGGGCATCAGGTGTGGCCGCTCCAGCGACCAGGCCTCCCAGAGGGTCATGTCCAGCTCAGGATGGCGGGTCTGCTGCCACAGCCGTACGCACTGGTCGGCCAGCCAGTCATTAAGTGCCGCCAGAGAGCCGAATGCAGGGATGCGTTGCCAGATGCGGTGACGGCTGTCCTGCACGTTCTTCTCTATCTGCCCCTTCTCCCAGCCCGAGGCCGGGTTACAGAACTCGGCGTCGAACAGGTAGTGGCTGACCATGGTGCTGAAGCGCAAGTTGACGTCACGCAACTTGCCCAGGCGCACGCGATCCACGGCGGTCTTCATGTTGTCGTAGATGCCGCGACGCGGGATACCGCCCCAGGCCACAAAGGCGTGGTGATGGGCATCGAACAGCATCTCGTGGGTCTGCAGCAGATACGCGCGCAGGAAGAATGCGCGGCTGTGGCTGAGCTTGAACTGAGCCACTTGCAGCTTGGTGCGCTCGCCGGCGATGACCGCCCAGTCCTCGCTCCAGTCGAACTGGAAGGCCTCACCCTCTGCGAAGCGCAGTGGGATAAAGGTGCCTCGCCCCGACGCGGGCTTGCTCCTGTTGCTCCTGGCGCCAGCGGCGAGCGAATGCGGCAACGCGATCGTAGGAGCCGGTGAAGCCCAAGGCACACAGATCAGTGTGGATCTGCTTGAGTGTGCGCCGTTGCTTGCGTGGCTTGTTGGCCTCGGTCTTGAGCCAAGCGGAGAGCTTGGCGGCATGGCCGTCGAGCTTGCTCGGACTCTGCCGTGCAGGATAGGCCGGTGCCGTGGTGTCAGCGCGCAGATAGCGCCTGACCGTGTTCCTGGAGATGCCCAGGCGTCTGGCGATCTCGCGCAGCGGGATCTGGTCGCGAAGATGCCAGCGTCGAATGATGCTCAGTATGGCCACGTCGATCACTCCGATCTCCCGCTCGTTGCCGAGCGGGACAGTGTTCTATACGTGGGTCAACATTCGATGCAAAAACCTACCTCGGGTGGGTCAGGATTCGGTGCAAATCAACAGCCAGCAGATCAGGCGCTTTCAGCTCAGCAATCGGCCGACCGCCAAGCCAGGGGAACACGTCGTTCTGCAGGCGGGCGATCACCTTGTCGGCGTTGCTCTTGGACCAGTTCGGCGCGTATTTGGCGTGCCACTCGCGGGCCACGGTCTCGAAGCTGCTCGCCGCCCGCTCGACCGACGCCACCTTCCGCACCTTGCGCTCAACTGCTGGGTCAACGCCCTCGCTCAGCAGCCGTTTGGCTTCCTCGCGCCGGTCCCTCGCCTCTTTTAGGCCAACTTCCGGGTAGACGCCAATGGCCAGCAGCTTCTCTTTGCCCGCAAACCGATACTTCAACCGCCAGTAGCGCTGCCCGGCGGGCGTGACGTGGAGAAACAGTCCGCCCCCGTCGAACACCTTGATCGGCTTGTCGGCAGGCTTGGTGTTGCGGATTGCGGTGTCGGTGAGTGCCATCTGGGGGTATCTCCATCTGGGGGTATCAGATGTACCCCCAAAAATACCCCCACACACCCCCTGCTGCCAATGGGCAAACATGGGCATTGCGGGCAACAAAAAACCCGCGAAGCCTTGAGCTATCGCGGGTTTTTTGGCGTTGCTGGGCAACGCTTGCTGCTAATTTGGTGGGTGGTACAGGGATTGAACCTGTGACCCCTGCCGTGTGAATCGGAAGTGATGCGCCAGTCCCACAAGGGGAAAATCAATAATACGCTTTAATAACAAGAGCTTACGTTAGCTCGCAGTGCTTCATGTTAGCACTAGTTAGCTTTTCGCGTGGAGCACTTTTGGGCCGCCTCTGCGATTTTTTCTTGGGCCCATCCCATGAATGCCGGCAGCGACTGAGGCTCCGGAACCCTTGAAGGGACAAGCGGAACCGGCCCACTCCGAGGTCGCGGGGAAACATCCCATTGCCGCTCCTTGACTACCCTCATCGCCACGACGAAGCGCTGAGGCGACATGCTCCGGCGACGCAGGTCCCCTCTCTTGATCGCGCGCCACTCATCCGGGGAAAAGTGCAACAGCTCGCTCAGTTGCCTTTGTGTGAGCCCGTCCTTCCTAGCCCGAGTCTCAACGTAGTTCGCCCACTCGCTGTACACGCCGTATCGGTACGCCCGATAGACCGGCGGCTCATTGCGCGGACGCCCGGGCCTCCGCGGCTCGGTAGCTATGCCAGAGGTCTGTGCGAGCACCTCTGCAGCAAGAACCTGCTCTGCTACGCCTTTACGAACTCTGTCGATCAGCCTCTCGGCCGTCCACTTAGCCCAAAGCTCTTGCTCATGCGTCAGCAGGTCGTCGGCTCCTGCTTTGCAGCCATCACTGGCCGGCGCAACGGCGTCGATCCGGCCTCTGGACAGCGAGGCAGCGACAAGCGATCTCAATACACCCATTTTCCCTCACCCCGAATTTTGCACCCTCGTCATCGCTAGCCCCCTTGGCTAGCGTGACGCTTGTTATTCGCACCGACGTTGGAGATAGGTCATGTTAGCCGATCGAACGAGAAATTTTGCACTGGCAATACAGGTGTCTCGCATGAGAGACGACGTGCTTGTTGGCGTAACGGAGGTTGCAGCCCTGTGCGGGCTATCTGAGGTGTACGTCAAACAAAAGCGTTTGCCTGGTTTCCCCCGCCCCCATCCTGGTTTCCGCCTACTCAAGTGGCGGCTTGGAGATGTCCGCGACTGGATACGCACGGCCGCACCTGCTGGGGAACCTCAGTGAACCCCAGAACTACGTGGGCGGTGCTTTGCTCACTCTCGCTTGCCAGCGCGGCCGCGTTCGCGACGAATGACATGAACGTCGACGAGCACGTTGAGCTGCAAATCTCCACAAGTCAGCGGAAATCCGTATCGATACAAGAGTGCCAGGACGCCTCTGCTCAACTGGCCAGCCACGGGTACTGCGGTCAGGGGGGCCTGGCCTGTGTGACTAGGTTGGAGGCCGAGCTGCTGAACAGTGTTGAAAAGACGTGTGTACAGGCCATCAATGATCTGAAGCCCATCGCTCCCTGACTCTATTGCGCAACGCACAAAAAGACGTTATGACCCGCGACAACTGGACCTCATGGGCCCAATGGTGTTGGCAGACGGCTGGGGGCTACGCCGTCCTTCTTGGATTCATCTGGCTTCCGCTGGGGCTGCATCGCCTCGTGATGCGCCGTCGCGCCTGGTGGATGTTTCCCACTCTGTTTTTCATGGGCGGCGGCATCGGCGCTGCTGGCCTCCGCTACCTATCGCACTCTCCAACCTGGGGACTGTTCCTGTTGCCCTACGTTGCGCTGGTGACACATGACACCTTGACCCTGTGGACGTGGGCCTGGCCCCGACGCGAAGCGTTTACTGACTCGGTACGCCGCTTCGATTTGCACTTTGAGATATCGCTCCATCTTGCGATGGGCATTGCGCTAGCGGTGGTCCTCTGGTTGTTGGAAGCACGTCGTGGCTAATCAGCGCGGCTTCTCAACCCTCGCATCGAGCGCTCGCATTCAAACGGTAGAAGGAAAAAGAAGATGACGCGAATGTGGAAGATTCAACTACTGGCTCTAATGCTCTTGGCAGGGCGCAGTGCTCTGGCAGCGCCGATGCTCTGCTCGCCGGGATATCAAGACTCGACTTGCGTATCTCCGATTCAACATGAGGCGAATCCTCCGCCCGTCTGTCCAGCCGGCTACACGCAGACGACATCGCCCGTTTGGATGGGGGCGGTTTGGAGCGCCCCGGGGTGCCAACCGCCATCGCCACCGCCCGCTGTCGCGGCGCCCGCCGCACCCTTCGTGGTCTCGGTTGGATATGGGTGCCCTGGGTGGACCATCTACACCTACTCGGACGGGTCAGTACAGCGTGTTTGGGACCCGAACAATCCTAACAACGTGCTGGTTCAAGGCGGTGCTTGTAGCGATCGTGGCTAATCACATGGGGCATTTTCACAAGACTGTCGCGACGTTTAGCCTGGGCGGACAGAGCTCGTCATGAAAAGAACATTCCTAATCCTGCTCCTTGCCCTGGCCGCCGGCGTGGCGCACGCGGACTCATCGCTGGGCACGTCCCTCAATCAGTTCACGCCTCCTGCCGGCGACACATCTGTTGAGTTCATGCGGGAGGTATTCGGCAGCATCGTTGGCATGATTTCCTCGGGCGGAAATCTTCAGACTGGCCAAGCAGATGGCGTGCTGGGTTCGATGATGAAGGTGTTCAACAGCGCGGTCCTGTTCCTGGGCATGCTGTTCGTTGGCTACACGACGGTCAAAGGGACCGTTGACTCCGCGCATGATGGCGAGATCCTCGGCAAGAAGATGTCGTCGATCTGGATCCCGCTTCGCACTGTCGGCGGCACTGCCCTTTTGTTGCCCCTCGGTTCCGGGTACTCGCTCATCCAGATTGGGATCCTCTGGCTGGCTTTGCAGGGCGTCGGCGTCGCCGACGCGGTGTGGAAGGCCGCGATCGAACAGATCAACCGGGACAACATGATCTCGCGGCCGATGATCCCCGACTCACGGCCGCTGGCCGCGAACATTCTGAAGTTCGAGGTCTGCGCCGCAGCGATGAACAAGCAATTCCAGGACTCTGGGCGGTCCACGAGAATTCAGCCGACATCCGCCAACCAGGTCCTGACGAACACGGGGGAAGTACTCAACTACGACGTCTTTGACGCAGTCCCGGCTGTTGGCGCGTATACGACCACGCAGAATTTCTCCAACGCTCAGTACACGGTCACCAGCTACCAGTGGAAGGCGAATGACAACAGCTACCTCAATCCTGTCGTCTGCGGTGGGATCTCGTGGAAGCAGTCTTGGGAAGCTTCTGCAGGAAACAGCAACACCAAGGTCATCAAGGCCCCGATCATGACTGCCCATGCGCAGGCAGTGCAGTCAATGATTCAAGAGCTGCAGCCCGTTGCCGCGCAGATTGTGGCGGGCCAAAAGCCGACGACGGGAGCCATCGACCGAGCTGCCAACAACTACGAGAACGCGCTGCGCAACGCCGCAAAGAATGCGGTTTCGCAGACCAACGATCGAGCCCGAAGCGACTTCCTGCAGGCGGCCAAGGACGGCGGCTGGATTTTCGCGGGCACCTGGTACAACCACATCGTGAAGATGAACGATGTGATGCAGTCGACCTTGAATGGCCTCCCGACCTCCGAGCCGATTGACATCACGGATAAGGAGACCAAGGACGCATTGCAAACTTACCAGGACGCGATGGCCGCGGCTGACGAGTACACAAGGAATCGTGTGGACGGGATCCGGCAGGTCTACTACAACCAGACCGACGTCCGGGCCCCGCAGCAAGGTGAAGGTGCGTGGGAATACGTTCGCAAGCTCGTCTCGGCCCCGTTCATGGGTGCAATCAATCTCATGACACAGTCGATTGCGGGCTCGAACCTCAATCACATGAGTCAGATGAAGTCCTTTGGTGACACGATCGTCGGCACCGGCGAGGCGCTATTGGCAACAATGGCGGCTGCCACGGGCACAACAAACAGCGCCGCGGCAAAGGCAACTGTAGGCCTGGCTTTCGATGTCGGGGCCGTCATCCAGTTTCTTTCAGGTTTGGTGACAACGCTCACCATCGCCCTGTTCTTCTTCGGCGCTGTGCTGTCGACCTACGTCCCAATGATCCCGTTCATCACCTGGATGACCTCTGTAGTGAACTGGTTCGTGCTGGCGCTAGAGTCGGTCATTGCCGGCCCTCTGTTCGCGGTTGCACACGTCCATCCTGACGGAGACGACGCCGTCGGGAAGGCCGGTCATGGGTACATGATGACCCTGTCGCTCGTGATGCGACCCTCGCTGATGCTATTCGGACTCATTGGAGGCATGCTACTGACGCAGCCGGTGGTTGGCCTCATCAACATCGCGTTCATGACTGTAGTGGCAGGAGTACAAGCTGACTCCACCACGGGCATCGTCTCTTTCTTTGCCTATGTTGCGATCTACGTCACGATCATGATGACAGTGGTACACATCGTCTTTTCTCTAATCCACTGGATTCCGGACAACATCCTGCGATGGCTTGGCGCCCACGCAGGTGGCATCTCCAGCGCTGAGAGCGCCGGCGACAAGGGGCACGATATCCTAGTCGGCGGGGTACGCGAGGTTAAGCATGGGGCCGCCGGCCTCGGTGGCCCCCATCAGAAGCGGCCAAATAGTGATGGAGGCGTGGGAGGAGAGCTCAGGCCGAGCGCATCGCCGTCGAACAAAGACCTTCTCGGTGACTGAAGGGCGAGCGGCGAGCCCTTCTTAGCGTCGGCACCACACAGCGTCAGTCGAAGCGCCCCCTAAGAATGTCCCAAGCGCCGCTGATTCTGCCCCAGGCCGTATGTGTATAGCCTCGCCCACGGTAACGGTTAGTCCACCTTTGCCCTTTCGGCGGCTCGATATACACGGGCATGTATTTCTCCAGGAAACTGCGTGCGTGGCCTGGATTCTTGTAATAATCCCACGGTTGCAGCTTTCCTTCGTCAACGTGGATGGCATCGATGGGCAGGGTCACCACCCCCGTTGGAGAACGGTTTATAACCTGCCACTCTCCCGATTCGCCAGCACCTCGTGTGTGAAAGCCGCCCTCAGGTTTTTCTCGGTTCACAACGAGATTGGTGCAATACAGGACGTCTTCCGCCGGGACCGCCAGCCGCATGCCGATTGGGAAATGCTGGTATGCCCCATCGTCGCCAAACGCATTCAGCGAATCCATTTCAATCTCGATCTCCCTAAGACCGAGCGTCTTAGCTGACTGCCAGAGTGCCACAAACATGTGGCCATAGTCCGCGCGAGCTAGCGTGGTGTCGTCCGTTTGGCAATACAGTCGACGCCCCAGCGTTATCGTTGTTAGCCCTGACGCCGACAAACATTTCTGAGTGTGCGAGTATAAGGCGCGTGTCTCCTTTACCAGCTTATGAACACGATCGGCCGATAGTGTTTGCATCAGCTTCGCAAAGCTAACCTTGTCCTCATCAGGCATATACCCGGACAAGATCCGGTCCTCACAGTATGGGAACCGATATAGCCCCAACGCTTGACGAGTGAGGAACGTCAGAAGCACGGTAAGGCGTCAATTATTGACGCCCTGGCGTCGCGCTGAGGGTTCACAGATGCTACGTGTCCATGTTGATGAACGTGGACAGGTGCACACATGGACGAAAGGGAAGAGAGTTTGCAGGATCGCCTCGTCATCGGCCGCAAGCGAGATGGCCGGCGGCAGTATGACGAGGTGGCTAAAGAGGAACTGATACAAGCCTGCTTAAAGCCAGGAGCTTCTATCGCCCGCACGGCAATGAAGTATGGCGTCAATCCGAATCTCGTGAGGACATGGATAGCAGCACACCAGCGCAAGCATCGCTGCACTACGGCGGTTGTCGACGAGCAGGAAGGCGGCGCCGACACCATTGAGTTGCCGCCCTCACGAGATGCATTTGTTCCCGTTGTCGCCGAGCCGGCATCGCTGGCAGGCCGACCGCCCAGCGTCGGCATGGCAATCGCCTTGCACGTGCGTTTGCCCAATGGAGTCGAGTTCGAATTAGGCGAAGCCAATCTCGATGAACTGGCCACGATCGTCCAGATGCTGGGGAGGCTGCCGTGTTCCGGTTCGACGACGGCCTGAAGGTCTTCCTGCATCGCGAGCCCGTCGACTTCCGGCTTGGCATCAACGGCCTGTCGATCCTGGTCGAGCAGGCGATGGCGCTCAATCCGATGGCCCAAGCCTTGTACGTGTTCGGCAATCGCCGGCGCGACCGCATCAAGATTCTCGGCTGGGGCGGCAACGGCTTCTGGATGTTGCTCAAACGATTGGAGGCCGACCGGTTCATCTGGCCCGACACGTCCGACATCGTCAAACTGAGCGTCGAGCAACTGCACTGGTTGCTCGACGGCATCGATATCGCCGTGGTCAAGAAGCATCCGCAGCGTTTCTACGCACGCGCAAGCTGAACCGCACCTGGGTATGTCGGTCCAAGCCGACATGCCCATCAACGTCACGATCGCCGCCGAGGAACTCCAGGAACTGCTGGCTGCGCGCGAGGCGCTTGGCCAGCTCCAGCGGGATCACGATGTGCTGCGTGGCGAGCTGCGCTTGGCAAAGGCCGAACGCGATCTGGCCGAGGAACGGTTGCGTGCCTATCGCCGCGAACTGTTCGGCGCGACCAGCGAGGCCCGCGATGCAGGCCAGCTCGGTCTGTTCAACGAAGCCGAAGCACTGACGGCCAGCGCGCAACCCGCACAGGAGGATGTCCCCGGCACGAAGGTCGCCGCGCACACGCGCAAGAAGCGCGGGCGCAAGCCGCTTGATCCCAATCTGCCTCGCGAAGTGGTGCGTCACGATCTGCCCGAGGCCGAGCGTTTCTGCGTCAACGATGGTCATGCGCTGGTCGAGATCGGCGTCGAAACCAGCGAGCAACTGGACGTGATTCCAGAACAGGTCCGCGTCATCCAGCACCAGCGCGTCAAGTACGCCTGCCCGTGTTGCGACCTGGGAATCAAGGTCACGCCGGCGCCGGCACGCATCATCCCTCGTGGGCTGTTCACCGAGTCAGCGCTGGCGTGGATCGCTACGGGCAAGTACCAGTTCGGCATGCCGCTGTACCGTCAGGCCGGCTTGCTGCGCCGCTTCGGCGGCGACATCTCGGCCAACACGATCGCCGCCAGCATGGTCCGCGTGGGCTTGGCGGTGCAGCCCGTGATCAACCTGCTGCGCGATACGCTGTTCGAGTCGGATCTGATCCATGGCGACGAGACGACATTCCAGGTCCTTAAGGAGCCAGGGCGCCGAGCGCAAGCCAAGAGCTATATCTGGGCGCAGATGAACGGATCGGGACCACCCGTGCGGCTGTTCAGTTACGCGCCGGGGCGCGGCGCTGCGCACGCCCGCGCGATCTACGCCGGAATCCGGCCGGGCACGGCATTGATCACCGACGGCTATGAACTCTACAACGGCCTGGCCGTCGACAACCAGCTCGTCCACTTGGGCTGCTGGGCTCACGCGCGCCGTGGCTTCATCAAGGCCGAGGAGGCGGTGCCGAAAGCCGCGCGCACGCCGCAGTTGACGGCTACGCGCTTCGTCAAGCTCATCGGTAGGTTGTTCGCTGCGGAATCGCGTTCGGCAGACTGGCCGGCGGCGCGCAGACAACGGCTGCGCCAGCGCTACAGCGCCCACGTCCTGCAGGCCATCGCAGCGTTGCTGCGCGAGCAGATGCCGGCCGTAGTGCCTGGCAGCTTGCTGGGCAAAGCCATGCAGTATCTCCACGGCCAGTGGCACAAGCTCGCCCGCTACGTCGAGGACGGTACATGGCCGATCTCCAACAATCCCTGCGAGAACGCGATCCGTCCGTTCGTGCTCGGAAGAAAGGGCTGGCTGTTTGCGACCACCGTGGCCGGCGCCAACGCAAGCGCCAATCTCTACTCGCTGGTCGAAACCTGTAAGGCCAACAGCCTCGATCCGTACCAGTATCTCGTCTGGCTGTTCAGGAAACTCCCGCTGGCGACAACCGTCGATGACTACGCCGCGCTCTTGCCGTGGGCCATGGCTGCGACACGCTGAGAGGCGTCGTTTAAAGACTGCTTACGAAGCACGTAACCCGTAGAATGCTTTGACTGCCACACGCCATTCATTTGTTGGCCGCGGCCGATATCAGTCGTCCACATCAGCGCCGCATACAACAGATCGTCCTGAATGGCGAATTTCTGGGCCTTTACGCGGGCTGCTGCTTCCTGATATGGCTCGTCTTTTTTCGGCCAGACTGGAAAATGATCATCTTGGCTGGTAAATCGCATCGGTGATTTAGTGCTGTGGAGACAACTCCTATACGGCAGAATTACGAGATTCTGAAGCGCAGACGTGTCCGCCAGGTTTGACGCGAATTTCCACAGAGAAGATCAGTCGCCACACGCGCCGCGACAAGCTGCAGCGGTTTTGGTGCATCCGAAAAGAAACAAGCAATGGAGAGGGGTTAGTGGGTGATTTTTCCGAGAAAGTCAGGCATGGCAATGTGGATGGCCCCCGCAAGCGCTCATTCACGCTGGATGGATGGCGCAAGGCATATGAAGAGTTCTCATCCGGCGACAAAACGGATTCGGACCTATACGTCTCCGGCCAACACATTCATGCGAAGCTCGCGGCCATCCGCAAAGCCGCGGAAGGCCTGTCGCTATCGCGCCTATCCACTAAGACGCGGATTCAGGCGCTCGTCGCGTTCGCCAATCATCAATTCGAGGCGGTTGAGCTCCGGATGCAGGACCACGCAGCCGCGAAGGCCGACGGGGGCGGAGAGGTCCACCTTCTGGATATTGCAACTACGCAAGTACAGCTAGCCGATGGTGCTAGCTACAACGTCGACGCAGTCCTTGCAAGTGCACTCGACGGCATCGCAATTCCGGTGAAGGTCGCACTAATGGGAAAGCCCACCGTCACAGACGACAGCCTTGACGACGTCAACTGGCACGACATCCAGTTGGAAATCAACCTTGGTGTGCTATACGACCAAGCCGAGAACATATGGGAAGACTGCGTTTGGAACACGTATGCATTAGTCGGCACCCGTGACAAGATGGTCGCGATTCCCAAAAACGTCGACGCAAAGCGTGGTACTCAGACGGCAGTGGCCAGAAAGCTCGCGCTGGCAATTGAATCGACCTCCGCTAGCATCCGTGCCTTCAGGCTTGGGGAGTCCCGAGGTCTTTCGTCGAGGATCAAGGAAGTTCGGTCTGTCGTGACCGAAGGCAATCAGCAGCGCATCGAGCTGGGCCGGAACGATATGGACCGGCATAGTGCAGCGACGCTCTTTGCTCTGCGGATAATGGCGTGTCCCCCATACTACGAATCGCTCCTCGACGAACCCCAACCGCTGCTGGCCGGAGCAACCCTGTCGCAGCTCTTTGATGGTTGGATGGTAGTTTCGCACGCAGCCCGGCGCTTGTGGGAAGCAACGTCCCTGGCACACCGGCCTGAATCGTCAGAAGGCCCCAGAGCAGCAAGCGTAATGCGTGAATACATCCCGTTCTTCACGAAGGAGGCACTAGTTGCGGCCGTCAATGAAGCTGCAGGCATTCCTGTTGCAAGAGCGCAAGCCATCATCGATTTTCTTACTTTCCGGGGCCGAGAGAAGCAAGAATTTTGGACACAGCCGCTTGTACCAACTGGCGATCCGTCGAAGCTCTATCCCGTGTTTGGGGCCGTGGCCACCCCTCCTAGTCTGCGATTCGTCCTTGAACGGTGGATGGCCCAACTTAAGGTAAGGCTCGACGAGCGCGGCCCGGCGTTTGAGGAGTACCTGCGCACGAGTCTTATTGAGGCGGTAAAGACTTCGCCGGTGCTGTCCCAGTCAGCGAAAGTCGTCCCCCGAGACTACACGTTCAAGTGTATCGATGGGGCTTTCGCCCAAGTAGACGCACTGTTCTGCGTCGGGTCGAGCGTTTTCGTAGTAGAAGCAAAGTGCATTTTGGAACCGACTGAGTCCACGTCCATCGGCACACATCGCTCAGCAATCGAACACGCCGTCCAGCAGGCAAGGGCTCGCGCAACACTGATCGAAGAACACCGCGATGAGTTCATTGCGGACATGAAACCGTTTGGCTGGGACCTTCCGCCGGAGTTTCGTGTCTATCCACTAGTTGCGGTCAGCACTGTCGCGCATGTGGGGGTTTCTTGGGACGGTGTACCTGTCGTCGACGAACTCGTCCTAGATAGGTTCTTCGCCGGTGGCTACGAGTACGCCGCGCTTGACACCAGCGATTTGTCGATCGTGCGGACCATTCGGCGCCCCTTCTATGCCAACGCGGCGGAGGCAGAGGCAGGCGCAGCCCTTTACTTTGAGCAACCACCACAATTGCAGCAATACAGCGAAGCTCTGCAACCGCGGACCATCCCGATGTATGCAGTGTCGGATGACGACTGGGGGGGCTTAATGGTCGACTTCGAGCAGAGCTAGACGTCTTAGCTGCCTACGCACTTAGCACCGGTACGGTCTCGCTCAGAGTGTAGGGGTGGCTCGGAGAGTTCAATATAAGTCTGATCGTATATGGGCTCTTGGCTGGATCAAATGCAAATTTGCCTGCGTAAGGCGCAAGCGAAGTGTCCACCGGGTAGACCATGTTGTGTTGCGTCCTCGGATCGACATCCGTTGGAGGCTGATTGGGTTGCGGGGCGGGCAGCAATTGCGCAAGATCAAAATCTTCGCCGGTAGCGTCAGTCACCGTAACGGTGTACAGGTGCGAATCAGTCCACGTGACAGAGACTTTCGTGTCGGTGCTGTTGTCGAAAATGACGGCGAGAGTGACCTTGCCTTGGACAATGGGCGAACACACCAATCCGATATAGAAGCCGTCCGGCAAGCTAGGCGGAGCATTGCCATCGAATGTTTGATCCATGCACACCTCTCAGACGTGTAGATTCAGCGCGAGACCGCAAATGAGCCCGGTCGAGGAGACGTTTGTGAATGATGGGGAGACGTCGACCTTGAATGGTGTGCCCTGCCAAGCGATCTGGCGCCTCAGGTCAATACCTTTACCGTCAAGGAAGTCCGACAACATTGTGTCCGTCCATGGTTCGAGTAGGTCCGCGACGCCGCGGATAAGTACCTGGCCGACAACTAGGTAGAGAAAGAAGAACAGTGCCGAGGATGCAGTTGTCGCTCCCCAATCGTAAGCAGTCTTTAAACGACGCCTCTCAGCGTGTCGCAGCCATGGCCCACGGCAAGAGCGCGGCGTAGTCATCGACGGTTGTCGCCAGCGGGAGTTTCCTGAACAGCCAGACGAGATACTGGTACGGATCGAGGCTGTTGGCCTTACAGGTTTCGACCAGCGAGTAGAGATTGGCGCTTGCGTTGGCGCCGGCCACGGTGGTCGCAAACAGCCAGCCCTTTCTTCCGAGCACGAACGGACGGATCGCGTTCTCGCAAGGATTGTTGGAGATGGGCCAAGTACCGTCCTCAACGTAGCGGGCGAGCTTGTGCCACTGGCCGTGTAGATACTGCATGGCTTTGCCCAGCAAGCTGCCAGGCACGACGGCCGGCATCTGCTCGCGCAGCAACGCTGCGATGGCCTGCAGGACGTGGGCGCTGTAGCGCTGGCGCAGCCGTTGTCTGCGCGCCGCCGGCCAGTCTGCCGAACGCGATTCCGCAGCGAACAACCTACCGATGAGCTTGACGAAGCGCGTAGCCGTCAACTGCGGCGTACGCGCGGCTTTCGGCACCGCCTCCTCGGCCTTGATGAAGCCACGGCGCGCGTGAGCCCAGCAGCCCAAGTGGACGAGCTGGTTGTCGACGGCCAGGCCGTTGTAGAGTTCATAGCCGTCGGTGATCAATGCCGTGCCCGGCCGGATTCCGGCGTAGATCGCGCGGGCGTGCGCAGCGCCGCGCCCCGGCGCGTAACTGAACAGCCGCACGGGTGGTCCCGATCCGTTCATCTGCGCCCAGATATAGCTCTTGGCTTGCGCTCGGCGCCCTGGCTCCTTAAGGACCTGGAATGTCGTCTCGTCGCCATGGATCAGATCCGACTCGAACAGCGTATCGCGCAGCAGGTTGATCACGGGCTGCACCGCCAAGCCCACGCGGACCATGCTGGCGGCGATCGTGTTGGCCGAGATGTCGCCGCCGAAGCGGCGCAGCAAGCCGGCCTGACGGTACAGCGGCATGCCGAACTGGTACTTGCCCGTAGCGATCCACGCCAGCGCTGACTCGGTGAACAGCCCACGAGGGATGATGCGTGCCGGCGCCGGCGTGACCTTGATTCCCAGGTCGCAACACGGGCAGGCGTACTTGACGCGCTGGTGCTGGATGACGCGGACCTGTTCTGGAATCACGTCCAGTTGCTCGCTGGTTTCGACGCCGATCTCGACCAGCGCATGACCATCGTTGACGCAGAAACGCTCGGCCTCGGGCAGATCGTGACGCACCACTTCGCGAGGCAGATTGGGATCAAGCGGCTTGCGCCCGCGCTTCTTGCGCGTGTGCGCGGCGACCTTCGTGCCGGGGACATCCTCCTGTGCGGGTTGCGCGCTGGCCGTCAGTGCTTCGGCTTCGTTGAACAGACCGAGCTGGCCTGCATCGCGGGCCTCGCTGGTCGCGCCGAACAGTTCGCGGCGATAGGCACGCAACCGTTCCTCGGCCAGATCGCGTTCGGCCTTTGCCAAGCGCAGCTCGCCACGCAGCACATCGTGATCCCGCTGGAGCTGGCCAAGCGCCTCGCGCGCAGCCAGCAGTTCCTGGAGTTCCTCGGCGGCGATCGTGACGTTGATGGGCATGTCGGCTTGGACCGACATACCCAGGTGCGGTTCAGCTTGCGCGTGCGTAGAAACGCTGCGGATGCTTCTTGACCACGGCGATATCGATGCCGTCGAGCAACCAGTGCAGTTGCTCGACGCTCAGTTTGACGATGTCGGACGTGTCGGGCCAGATGAACCGGTCGGCCTCCAATCGTTTGAGCAACATCCAGAAGCCGTTGCCGCCCCAGCCGAGAATCTTGATGCGGTCGCGCCGGCGATTGCCGAACACGTACAAGGCTTGGGCCATCGGATTGAGCGCCATCGCCTGCTCGACCAGGATCGACAGGCCGTTGATGCCAAGCCGGAAGTCGACGGGCTCGCGATGCAGGAAGACCTTCAGGCCGTCGTCGAACCGGAACACGGCAGCCTCCCCAGCATCTGGACGATCGTGGCCAGTTCATCGAGATTGGCTTCGCCTAATTCGAACTCGACTCCATTGGGCAAACGCACGTGCAAGGCGATTGCCATGCCGACGCTGGGCGGTCGGCCTGCCAGCGATGCCGGCTCGGCGACAACGGGAACAAATGCATCTCGTGAGGGCGGCAACTCAATGGTGTCGGCGCCGCCTTCCTGCTCGTCGACAACCGCCGTAGTGCAGCGATGCTTGCGCTGGTGTGCTGCTATCCATGTCCTCACGAGATTCGGATTGACGCCATACTTCATTGCCGTGCGGGCGATAGAAGCTCCTGGCTTTAAGCAGGCTTGTATCAGTTCCTCTTTAGCCACCTCGTCATACTGCCGCCGGCCATCTCGCTTGCGGCCGATGACGAGGCGATCCTGCAAACTCTCTTCCCTTTCGTCCATGTGTGCACCTGTCCACGTTCATCAACATGGACACGTAGCATCTGTGAACCCTCAGCGCGACGCCAGGGCGTCAATAATTGACGCCTTACCCCCAATCAAGGTTGACGTCTAGGTGAACTGACACGTCGTTCGCAAAGAGCCTGCCCGCCGAAACGGTCGGCTGAAACTCTAGTGTGGCATTCACTGTGATCGGCAAGCCAACTACCTTGCGTTGTGCAAACACTCGCAACTGCAACTTGCCTGAGTCCATGGCGGCGAAACTCAGCCTCTCGATCCAGATAGGGCCCGACGAGCTGGGTTGCCCCTTGTCGTCGAAGCGTGTTGGGATGGCGTCTCCCGTCCATAAATCCTGCAGGACCTGGGTGAGGAAGCGCGTGCTCAGCGCGATCGCTATGTCACCACCGGATTCGCTTATTGACAGCACCGATTGGTACGACTGCTGGCCGAGGTTTTGCTGGGCCTGCAGCAGCAGTTGCAACTCGTCTGGCGCGTCAACATCAGCGCGCGCAGTAACTTTGAAATCGGTAGCGCCAATCTGTGCCGACTGGCTATCAAGCAGTGCCTTTGCCGGCGCGGTCAGCGACCCGGGCAGAGCATTGAGCGCTGGGAACTTGATCTTGTCTCGGAGTGCCATCACGGCCATTCGCTCGAGAATGGCACGTATCACCTCTGTAAAATCAACACCAGGCGTAAGCGAACCTATTTTTGCTATATCAAGCTGATCCAACCGCGCAAAGCTGATCGTCAACACGCAGTTGTCGCCAACCTGCTGAAGCAAAACGTCTGCAGTGGCCGAAAACTCTCCGTCGAAGGGGATAGTGAATGTCTGATCCAACCCTGGGTCGATATAGGGACCATTGGGGGGGGACAAGGTCCATTCCGCGAGCGTTACCCGGACCGTGACAGAGCCGGCCCATGTGGCGCGAAGGCCAACCAACTGGGTCGCATCCCCTTCGGAAAAGAACGCGATGTTCGAGACGGAGAGGTTCAGATCTGTTCGGACCGCGAGGCCCAGCGGGTCCTCTGCGGCCCCAAAGGTCAATTGAAAGCTTGAAGGCAGGACGCCGGTAGTAATTCCGAGTGCCAGTGCTCGGTTAAGAAAGTCCTCGGTCAATGCGATTTGGACATCGTATTGCGGCGACCTCGCTGTCGCTGGCGTCACGAGCATTGTTCTCTGGGCCGGCATTAAGCTTGCTCCACTTTGAAGTCCCCGTGGAGTGCCATGCACCCGTCCGGCCAGTCGATCAGCGCAGCCGCCGCGCGGAAGTGCAACTGCGTCCCGGGAATGGGGCTGTCGATCACGCTCGTATTGCTGGTGCTATCGACGAAGCCGGTGACAGCACGGTCGGCGAAGATCTTACCGATGATCATCAAGACCACGCTAACGTAACCCCCAAGTGGAATAAGAGCATCAGCGGCAACGAAGATCAGCGCTTTCACTGGCAGCGACAGGTCAACGTCGATATGCTGAGCATGAACTCGGAAGTTGCCACCTTCGACGTAAGGCGTGAAGCTTCCGGAGGCGTGCGCAAGTTGGTCGAGCTGAACCCATTGGACGACAGTGTTGAACACCTTTTTGCATATCAAGTTGCAGGGGTCCAGCGCGGTGCAAAGCACCTGCTCAACAGTCTTCTCAACTTTTTCCAGTGTGCTTGATTGAACCTTGATGCCGTCGAGGACGAACGCTCCTGGTTGAACATGCATCTGCGCGTCTTCGAAGATCAGGTCACCTTTCACTCCTCCCGAATTCGGAAAAACGCGATATCCCTGCAAGGAAGCGCAGGTTTTGACGAGGGCATATTGGATCAACTGCAGCGACATCAACACAGAGAAGTTGGCGCCGGCAGCAATGGCAAAACCAACCTGGTTCCAGTCGACATCCTCGTTCATCACCTGTAGAAGGATCGAGAGAGCGCGCCTACCATCGCCCGCTTGGACAACCTTGTAGTCGACGGCTACGGGGATGTGTAGATCTCCAAGAATGGGGATCTGGGTGTCGAAGGCGAAACCCACGGGAATCAGCGCGACTTGATGAGCCAGGATGTAAACGGCTGCTCTGCGCGCGACCGCGCTGATCACGTTGAGGGCAGTAGCTGACAAGGTCAAGTCAGAATTGCCGATGCCCAGCTCGAAACTCGTCACACGCAGAGCGGCAAGATCGAGCGCCAAACATGGCGAGCCGGCTACCGTAGTGCGCACTGCGTTGACCTCGATGGCGATACTACCGCTTAGAACGATGGACAAGGTCGGCGGTTGTGGTGGCACGGTGCCGCCAGGAAGCGAGTCGAGACGCGTCTGTACAGTCGCCGAAACTTGCACACCGAGCGCCAGCCCGATCATCCGGTCATGGTCGAGATGGATTTGCGGACGCACCAGCGATACGACCCAGCTCAAATCCTCGCGCACGCCGAACTCGGGCAGCGGGATTTGGCGGTCGATCGGATGGTGAAGCTGTTGGTCTGCTGCCGCTACAAATGTGTCAAGACTCGCTTGGAGCGCCGCTTCGGTGAGTTGCAGGACGACGCCGTATCCGCCGTTAACGCTCATGGCTGTGAGGGCTCAGTGGTCATGGTCTCCGGCCGGAACTCTTTGGAGATCGTTACCGGGATACGGAAGCTGGCGATCTGTGGCTGACCATCATCGGGCCGCGGATGGTTGGGGCGTGCCAGACTCACGCGCACCAGTAAGTCGCCGGTCACGCCAACGCGAGTGCGGTCAGGGTGAACGACTATGGCAAAGTCGCGGCGGTAGTTTGCCTCGTTGAGTGGAAACTCAGAAGCGTCGGGGATGATGTCTGGGAAGCGCCGACCTGGCTTGACGGTCTCACCGCTGGCGCCGGCTAGGCGCACTTCGGGCACGCCAATAATGGGCGCGTTTTCGGAGGTCACTTCCACCGATGGCACCACATCGCTGAACAAGACTCGGTGCCAACTCTTGTCCGAGTGCCTATAGCACGCGAAGCACAACGACCGGGGGCCCTCGCTGTCGTTCTGAAGCGCCAGATAGATGATCGCTATGTCATTGGCGGGCGGGGTGCCAGCTACCGGTTTGTAGATCACCAACGCACGAGGTCTGAGCACCTCAAAGTGGTAGTTGGCGATGGGGCCGTCGCTTTGGAGGCAAGCACAAGCCTGCAGAGTCATCGTGGCGACTAACGAGGTCGCCAGCGCAACCCGTCGCCAGATCCGAAAGGCGTCAATTGCCATTCTCCCCCCCAAGCAGTGTGCTACGAGGATATTTAGCGAATGCATGACACGCCAATCGTGTCAAATACCTAGTCAGTTCTGTGAGAAATTCTACTGATATCTGACTTAAAACAAATTGGCTGGATAGCAACTTACCAGGACTTCACCATTCACTACACGCGTAAGACTTGCTATTGAGGGATGGCCTAGCAATGGCAATCTGTGCAAGCTATCGTGAGCGGCTCGGCATATAGCGAGTTGGCTTGGCTCTGCCAAGCCTGGCGCTTTTGGATAAGCTACTGGGCGCATATCGGAAAGAACCTAGCCCCTCTTTGAGAGCACCCCCGATTTAGCGTCGTACGCATAACCACGTTCAGCGTAAGCCTTAGTTCGCGACTCTTCAAAGAGGGTCGCGGCCACGTCGTCTCTGAGAAGAGGATGGGTCGGAGCCAACTCGGCCAGGGCTTTCCGTAGAGCGCGAACGTAGTCAACACTGACCTTGCGCTCAACATATTCGTTAAGTTCGGCATTCAAGGCAGCTGATAGCCGTCCCTGCAATTTCTGTGAATGCTCGGCCCATTCCGCAACCGCAGTTCGCCCGTCTCGCACGGCCGCATTTCGGGCTGCCATCCCGGCGGCCAAACCATTCGTGTAGTTGCTCATCGCGCTCTACCTTATTCGATGTCGAGGGCCATCCGCCTCGGATACAACCTCATCACAGGTATCGCCTCCCGCTGGCAGATTGACGTCGCTGCCTTGTACCTCTCCCACCTCCAGCCTGGAGATCAATACGTCGGCAACAGCCACAGCGTGGGGCTTCGATCCAATTTTGCCATCAATAGCGTCTTGCAGCTCACGCGGCATGCGACCCGCACGGATTTCTCGTAGCCAGAACGCCAAATCCTCGACCTCAAATACCAGCCGGCTGCGATCAGCGTCTACCGCGCGTAGGATTCGCTCGCAGTGACGCAGGTATACGGACCAGGCCTCCGAATTTCTGGCCATGGCCCGCTCGATCAACGACATATCCTTCGCCTCTAGCAATGCAGCCCGACTCGCAGCAGCGATACTCTTCGCCTCATGGTATTGCCCGTCTGCGTGTAGTTCGGCAAACATGTATTGATCAGCACGCAACGTGTCACCCTCGATGCTGGTCAACGGAATCTTGGCGTAGCGTGCCCGATGTACCGCCAAATCCGCTTCTGCCCGGGCTTTAAGCAAAAGAAGTTGTCGCACCACGGGATCTTTCTCGTTCTTAGCAGCCCGTATAGCAATGTCGCAGCGACGTTCTGCAAGCGCGACCAAATCTTGCTTGGTCGGCTCGTAGCCGATCACCGTAATCCCCGTGAGCCGCCCCTGCATCCATGCCCGCCGGCGAAAATCGATTGAGCCAGCGACTTCGGCCTCAGTCCATCCCTTCTCACGCGCGAGCTGCAATGCCGCTCTCACGGCCGCGTCGGGTGAACGCTCGAACCGTATCCGATCACCCAAATCGCGGAAGGCTGGCGATTGGCTTCGCTTCCACGCATACGTGCCGTCAACCAGACGGACAAACAGAGCGTCAATAGTGCGGTTGCTACGTACCGGACTCACCCATTCTTCGGAGGCAACCGTTTCTGCCCGCAGAACATTCCCCGATTCTTCCCCCTTGCGCGCCTTCGCTGTAGCAGCAAGCTTTTCAATGAGGGACATATGTCTGTCCTGGTCAAAACCAGTCTTCTCGGCCAGCTTGGCCCATTTGTATTTTGAGCCGAGGTCAGATGCCTTCATCTCCTCGCCGTCAAGGCGGAACGAGAACCCATTCATCCGCCCAGTGCTGGCCAAGTTGGGCACAAGTTGCAACCCAGCTTCATCGCAAATCTGTACAAAGCCCTCGAAGCTACCAGCTCGGATTGCACGATTCAAAATGACCTGCATGCGCTCCTTGAGAGACGTCTGCCCGGTGCGTTTCTTCCGCGCCGCCTCTCCCTTCGCTCGCTTCGGGTGTTCAGGCTCGCTATTCAGCCCAGGCGTCAATTGCAACCCAAACTCGCGCTCGAGCGTCTGTGTCGACTTAATCGCGGCCTTCACATCATTTCGGCCGTGCCACAAAGTGGCATCGAGACCAATTCGACTAACAACAAGATGCACGTGATCGAAATCGGTATCGTCATGACGCACCGCAACCCACATGTGATTCTCGTCGTCGATACCCATGAGCTGCAGATGACGCTTACAAATTCGCTGCCAAGCCGTTCTATCAAGCCTCTCCCCTTTGGGCAGCGCTAGCGAACAGTGCCAGACCGGGTTCTTGACTTCGAGTCGGAGCTTACGGCAAACAGCGAACTCGGCCGCCAAGCCGCGAGGGTCGGTAGCGGCCATGTTGCCGCCGACGATTGAAGCACGGTCGCCCTTCCCTTTCTGACCCACCCCAAAAACATACGCCAGCAGGCCCCGAAACCCATTGCCTCGGCCGACTTTGGCCTTCATCGCCGCCTTTCACTCAAGACTTGCAATGCCAGCGACTTCGCGACTGCGGCCAGTCGCCGGATGACACTCTCATCGACACCGGTAGCCGTACCCGCATTCAAGTGGTGGGCGATCTGATTTAAGTTGCTGCCAACGCGTGCCAGCTCAAGATACGTCTCCCGATTCACCGCAGGGATCTCTCCTCGCGCTGGCACCACCGAACCCATCGCAGCCTGGCGAATGAAGGTCGCTGGAGGAAGGCCTGTCTCAGATGCACGTCTTTCTATGTGCGCCCGCTCGCCTCTGTTCAGCCGAATAGCCACGACATGCCGCAGGCCACGTTCCGGAACTTCCGCCATCCCATCCCTCATCTGCCCTCCTGACTCTCAGGGTGGGGAAGCAAAGCGCCCCACCTACCCCGTAGGGCGAGGTGAACTCCGGATGAAGCGTGCTAACACGCGTAATACGGAGTTATACCTCGCTACCTGCTTAATCTGAGAGCAATATAGGGTTGCGCCGGCAGATTTAACAAGCCGAGTCACGGTGACCTATTCCGATAACCAAATCTCGATAAATTGCGCCACATTGGCTATCAAGCCCGCTGAACCAGGGAATTTGGTCAACAGTGACCTACGCTTGCTTAAAAAACGATCAGATTTAGGTCACAGTGACTGCATACGCCACGAAACTTAGGTCACAGTGATCCTCTCCCATGTAGGAATTGGGTCACATTGACCTGAATTGAGCCCGTCATCAGGTTTGGATCACAACAAATTCAGTTTGGCGTATTACTTTTAGTGTTGTTTTAATGCTCAAAATCAAACCACCTGAAGCACGTTGCCCCGTGGCGTCAAGCTCGGGCACAAAACGCTCTACGTCGGTGATCGAAATCCTTCTTGGCCTCCAGCCCGCCTGGAGCTCAGTGCTGACACCGACTGCTTGAGCAGCCTCTTCGACACAACCCGGATACTCTGCCCCCGCCCCCAAGCGGAGACTGCCCAACTTGAGATGCATCTCGCTCCCGTCGGCCGGAGTCCATGCTCGGGTGACTGATACAGCCGCATTCCGCTCCGATGGGCGATTGAATACTCATCAAAACACAGGTAGATTACGCACGTCGAAGCGACTGACCGGATGAGATTGAGCGCTTCCCGGCGGCGAGAGTCGTACCCGTGCAAGGCGGGTCGAAAGTGGTGTCCGGATCTGTTTTACAGCTTGTGAAGAGGCGCCGTCGGCGCCTCTTTCCATTTCTGCGCCACAGGTTGAGCGTGCATGCTGTACGTACGCCAAAGTGACCAACACCCTCACAACGCGCCGCTATTCTTAGGTCACATTGACACATCCGGTGTTCTGTGGATATCTCCCCATATCCTTTCACCTTAGCCTCATGGTGAAAGTTTATGGGGCTATAGGTGAAAGCTTATGGGGGTTCGTCGAACCCCATATTTGTTCACCTATGGCCCCATATATATTCACCTACAGCCCCATATCCTTTCACCCTCACCCCATATCCTTTCACCTTCAGCGCGAATTTCGCTTTCCTTTCATATACTTACAAGCACGTAAACGTATTGTTTGTTTGTTATTTAAAGACAAACAAACAAACCAAAGACGGCTAGCGAGAAGGTTGAGCGCCGCTGGTGCATCAAGCTGTGGACAGCCGCTACGCGGCCCGCGTGGATCGGCTGATGGACAACCCGATGGACAGGCTACGAGCCTGCCCACAGGTTGCCCACGAGCCGCCCCACACTTGACCACAGCAGCTATCGGTATGCACGCCAAAACCCCGAGCAAGCGAGAGGGAGAGAGAGCGTCATCAAAACGGCGCGCACGCGCGCCCAACGCATCGCCATAGAACACCACAAGCCAGCTACGCTCGCGATTGATGTCGCGTGGCAGTAAGCGAGTGGGATTCGACCTTTCGGTGGGCAAATAGAAGCCGCTAGGTTATTGGCACAACGAGAAGATGAGCGGAACCTTGAACCCGAAGAATCCGGCGGCGCCTGCCCCACCGAAGATCTTGATTCGTCGCTCATCCAAGCGCGTGGTGGTCACCGCGGCGATGAAGGAACGCCTACGTGCCAACGCAAAGATGTCCAAACGCAGCGCCTTCCCCCGAGTTGCCAGAGTGGTCCTTGCGTCACACAAAAGGACGTATCAGGTCCAAGCCCTAGACTTTGCGCATGAAAACGCATGCCGATAATGAAGCCTGAGTAAAACTACGTCAAAGCGATTGAAACTGGCGGCGATATCGCTTGTTCAGCCGTGGCTTGTTGCCAGCAAAGGGGACGCAAGCAACCCTCTCATGCACAACATTACGGCATGCTGTATCTAACGCACGTCAGGTCGGCATCGCAAGTACTGGCTGCTATACACTGTCATAGCTTGCTACAGAAAGGCGCGCTGTATTTGTAGCGGCTTCAAAGAATAACAGTGCTGTATCAGGCGAGGGAGATGGTTACGTCATCTAGCGGCATGCGCGAAGTTTTGGCCCGAGCCGGCCACACGTCCGACCCGTGGGGACGGTACTACACCACGCCCATTGTCAGCCAATCTTTGGTTGATCGGATCGAAGTAACCAAGCCGAAGCTAGTCCTTGAATTAGGTTCTGGCTCCGGCTCCTTGTGCACCGCTGCCGCGACTCGCTGGCACAGCGCCAAGTTGGTGACGGTAGACGTAGACGGCCACGCCTCGAAGGGCCTAGATGCTGAGAAGCTCGGTTCCGAGCGCCGACACAGCCATTACGTGCATGATGCTCTCGACTCGGCACTATCTGACAAGATCGGCTTGACTCTTGGCACGGTGGATGTGGCAGTCTGCAACCCGCCATATATTCGGCCCAGGTGGCGATCTGACTTCGGCAAGATCTTGGAGGATGCTGGATTGTCGGGCACCCTAGCCTCACGGCACGATGCTGGCGCTGACCTACTCTTCCTTGCTCAAAACCTGCGCTTGTTACGCAAGAACGGAAAGCTCGGGCTGATCCTCCCTGATGGTCTTATTACTGCCGAACGGTTCAGCCTTGTACGCAAGGCTCTACTTCAACAACATCTGGTTGAGCAGGTAATTCAGCTGCCACGAGGAGTATTCAAGGGCACCGAGGCCCAGGCCTACCTCGCTGTGCTTTCCAAGAGCGCTGGCGAAACGAATCAAGTAATACTCAGGCAGATGGGGCTCGACGGGCAACTGAGCGCGCCGATTGAGATCCCGCAGGATGCGGCAGTTAAACGACTGGACTTTACTTATCATGCGCGAGTCGTCTCTCCTCAGCGTAGTGACGAAGGCCCGATGCGGATACCTGTCCGCCAAGCGTTGACGGACGTCGTGCGAGGGACAATCTGCTCGTCCGCAATTTCAGCGTTCCCGGTTCCCGTGTTCCACCTAGGCGACTTTTCAGAATCGCTAGGCGCGCACGCCGTGAGGGTCGTGCCAAAGCGCTTTGCGCTTAGCGAGCGCAAAACTCTTCAAATGTCGCGAAACGTCCGACTGGCACTACCTGGCGACATTCTGCTTGCCCGCGTGGGCAGATCCCTTCAAGACCGTCTAGCCTTGGTAGTTCACGGACCGTGCGTTATTAGCGACTGCATATTTGCGTTGCGCGCGACGGATGAGCATCGCGAGCGCCTATATCGATTTTTCGAAAGCGATCTGGGTAGGCATGCCCTAGCCTCTTCAGCTCATGGTGTAGCTGCAAGATTCCTGTCGAAAACCAACCTGTTTGAGATTCAGTTCTGACCCGTCCCACGATGTCGCAGATACCCCAACTCGGTGGCTTTGATCAGCTTGCCGTGGAGAGGGCGGTCCACGCCCTTAGCCGCTCGAACGTGCGCAGCCCCCTGTCCGTCGAGCGCATCAAGGTGTGGGTTAAGCAGTTCGTGTCGGATGAGGAAAAGACGCTCGCTTGGCTGATCCTACGCAACTTGATCTTCCGCACCAACGAGCAACTGCAGTCGTCGATGCGTCAGGCCCTGAAGCAGGCGGCCTTGCACTTCCTCGACCAGGTCGGCCAGCGAGAGACCGTCGCTTGGACCGATGCCCTAAAGGGCGCCGCTGGTCTGGACTTCTACTGCGGACCACCGTCGCTCGTCCAGTACGGCATGGGGCAGCCCGGCAAGAGTGGTGATGTGATCGCTCGGGCGATCAACCAGCGGTACGGCATTAAGAAGCAATTCCCGTCCGGCATCAACGTACTGTGCGAGAAAGAGCGGTTTATTGTCGTGGACGACGGCACCTACACCGGCATGCAGCTTGAAACCTTCCTTCGCAATTGGGAGCAGGACTATTCCACCGGCCGCGTGGCCATCGCCGTCGGCATGGCGCACCAGACGGCTTGCCACCACCTTGGCGCCCAGTTCGCGCAGGTGCCGCTGTTTCACGGTGAGCTGCTGATGCCCGAAACCTGCTTTGCCGCGTTGTCCCAGAAGTGGATCGAGACCCAGCAGTGGACGTACGAGAAATCGCCCCTTGAGGTTTACGCTGAGGTCCACAAACGCGCCCAGCCATTCGATGATGGAAATGAAGGCAATGGTTACGGCGACATCGGGGCGTTGGTTGCGTTCAGCCACGGCGTGCCGGATGACTCGATTCAATTGCTCTGGGGCGTTTCCAAGACCTGGAAACCTCTGGTCGAACGGTAGGCTTGATCATGCATATTGACGCTTCCATGCTCGCGCGCACCCGCGCGGAGGAACACAGCGCCGACGTTTGGGGCGAGTTCTTCATTCCCCCCTACTTCGACCGGTTGGCTCTCACGTCGGCCACGCGCTCGGTCTACATTACCGGCAAGCGGGGCTGCGGCAAGACCATGCTGCTGAAGTACTTCGACTACCACACCGCGTTTTCCAAGCGACGCAAGGAAATCCCATCCGATGCGATTAGCCATGTCGGCATCTACTGGCGCGTCGACACTCAGTTCTGCAGCTCGCTGAAGCACCGCGGCATCGAGGAGAACGAATGGAGCGTGGTGTTCGAGAGCTACTTCGGCCTGGTGATCGCCACTGAACTCCTGCATGCCGTTGAGACCATCGCCGAGAGCGCCTTCTCCGGCTTCAACCGTGAAGACCTGGCTACGCTAAGCCTGCCCAGCGCGGCGGACTACCTCGCCGAGGCACCCACTAGCGTGCGCGAACTGACCAAGTACCTTGAATCGCTGCGGCGCAGATTCACGACCTGGGTGTCCAATGTCAAGGCCATGGACTGCCCTGTCCTGCCCCCGGGCCGAGAGTTCATCCTATCCTTGATCGCCGACTTGCAGGCCAACGTGGCGCTTTCGACGCTCGCCGTCTTTGTCTACGTCGATGAGGTCGAGAACCTGGTGCCCTACCAGCGCCACGTGCTGAACTCCTTCCTAAAGCACAGCCAGCGCCCGATGATCGTCAGCTTCACGTCGAAGGAACATCCATCCGACAACGACACGTCCGGCTCCGAGTCAATCAATGCAACCCACGACTACCGGTTGGTAGACCTGGACTACTTGCTGGCCCTCAGCGAGGCCGCGATGATTTTTTTCGCCGAGGTGTTCCTCGGCAACCTGGACATCGCTGCTGGCCGAGCGGAGAGCCAGCGGCTGGATATCGTCAGGTCGCACGACCGGCTGGCTGAGCGCCAGACGCCCGCATATCAGAAGGCGGTGGTGGCGGACATGCGCTCGCGGTTCCCCAGCATGACGGACAAGCAGATCGCCGGCCACGCTTTGCAGCAAGCCCCGCTGCGCAAGAGCATCCACGAGAGGATCAGCAAAGCCCTGAAAGATCGCAGAAGCAGCCTGACCGTCGATGACTTCCTGTTCGAGGGCGCGCCGGCTGAAGCGGTCGTTACGCTGCCCGCGCTGCTTAACCGAGAAACACTTCACCCTGACAAGGTACTGGCCGAACTGAAGAACTTTGCCGCCGATCAGAAGGGGCAGTTCAGCAGCAGTTGGGTGCACAACAACCTATTCGGGTCCCTGCTGGAGTTGTATCGACCTTTCGGGCGCGAATGCCCGCTGTACAGCGGCTTCGAAACTCTGTGCACGATGTCGAACAACAACCTACGGAACTTCCTTATCCTTTGTTATAAGACCCTTGAAGTCGCCGAATTGCGCGACCAGCCAGACGCGCCGTACGCGGTGTCGATCCAGTGCCGCGCGGCATATGACGCGTCAGAACAATTGATCAAGGAAATCCGAACCTTTGGGCGGTTCGGCGAGCCGCTGCGGATGTTCGTACTGAGGCTGGGCAATATCTTTCGGGCGTTGCAAGCCAGCCCGACCATGAGCGAGCCCGAGCAGAACCAGTTCACGATCAATTCCGGCGGTCGCTCACTCGATGAAGCCGAGCTGGATTTCATCGCGGAGGCGCTCCGTTACGGCATCTTGGTCGAACAATTGGAAACCAAATCAAAGTCGGGGGTTGGCCAGGACATCGTCGACTACCAGTTGAACCCTATCTACGCGCCCTACTTCCAAATCAGCTACAGGCGCAAGCGTAAGCTCGAAATCTCGGTGGAACAGTTCCACACGCTGGTGATGGGTACCGAGAACGAATACAAGGAGCTGGCACGTGGCCTCGCGCGGCAGCTATCGGAGGCTGACGTCCAACAACTCGGCTTGCAGTTATGATGAAGACGAAGTTTTTCTCAGTCTCCGGAAAAAGCGCTGCAGACCTCCAACTTCCCGAGGGGATGATCCTGCTGCACGGCGAGGAATTGGATGATCGAGGTAAGTCGGCCTGCCAAAGCGCGCCTGAAAGCAGCAGAGTTCCGCTGAGCTTCGGTGTTGACGACATGTCGCTGACCGTCGGTACACGGAAGAAGTCCAGCGACTCAGCCGCCGAACTGCTAAGCGAGTATGACTGGCGCAAGGTGGTGCTGGAAGCCACCACGCTCGGCTTTGCCGAGCTGTTTTGTGCAGTCAACGCTCTGCTGGCGTGCGGCGCCACCTCGATCAACATCATCTACGTTGAGCCGGCCGAGTACACGCGCGACGGCAAGGGCGCAGAGCTGTTCGCGTTGTCCGAGCCAACACGCGGTTACGGGGCCATCCCTAACGCGATCGTGGACCTGGCCAGCGAGGAGGTCGAAGCCGGGGTCTTCTTCCTCGGCTTCGAGCCTGAGCGGCTCGACCGCGCACTTGAGGAATACCAGATGATCGCGTCGAAGTACGTAAAGGTGGTGTTCGGGATCCCGGCATACCACCCGGGCTGGGAGCTCGACGCCATCATTCCGCACCTCACGGCCTTGGAAAGCCACAAGCTGCAGCTCGACTATTGCTCGGCCAACGACCCTGAGGCTGCGTTCGAATGCCTAGAACGTACGCGCGACACGCTTGGTGCCGAAAAGCGGATGTTTGTTGCTCCCATCGGCCCGAAGCCATGCGGCATTGCGTCAGCGATCTTCGCGAGTGTCTATCCCACTCAGGTTGGCCTTCTGTTCGACCACCCACGTCGCAAGAAGAAGCGTTCCTCGGGCGTTGACCTTTGGCACCGATTCACGGTGACGATCGACCGCAGCGACGCATCGGCGGCTGCGGCGCCAGCCGCAACCGTCTGAGCCGGTTCATGCCTCGGCGTTAGCAAGGGCGGCCTGCAGGAGTTCCCTGATCTTCGGCTCGGGCTTCCAGTAGTTCGGCCCCTTCAAGAACTTGCCGTTGTCGTCGTAGATGGGCTTGCCATCCGCGCCGAGCTTGCTCTCGTTACTGTCCATGATAACGGACAGAACCTCTTCGAGCGGGATGCCGTATTTCAGCGCCTCTGATCGACAGTAAACGATGACATCACCCAGCAGGTCAGCAACTGCGACTAAGACGTCAATGGGCTCAGCATTGCGTTCACAAGCAGCGACGATATCGTCGATCTCGTTGATCTCGTCCAAGAGTGTGGCCTTGAACTTGCGCAACCGATCTGCTGGGTCGGCAGGCAGGCCCGGCGTCGCTTGCGCCGGCAGCTTATACATCGCGTTCATGTCGGCGATGCGTTTTGCAAAGGACGGGTTGCTCAATTGTTTCTCCAATAACGTCCGAGCGTTTACGGTAACAGAACCGATGCATGGGACATGCTCCTGAATGCCGCTTGACGTCCCCGGCTAGGGCGAGCGAGTGTCGTCTGTCTCATTTCCGCAGCACAGAATGTGCTGTCAGCTTGATGCGTTCCGTCTCGGGGAGCGCACTAGACGAGAGCGGAGAGCTATCACGGACCCAGCGAGACCTTTGCTTCCCGCGATGAAGCGCTCGCCGCTAGCCTCGCCTGGCGCAACACCAAACAACAACCCTAGAAACAACGACGCCCACCGCATGGGAGGGCGTTGCTGGCCACTTGAGCGCTCAACGTGGAAGGGCACGCAAACAACTAAACATCCTTGCGCGTCCCTTTGGAAGCCTCGATCCATAAAGCCAAATCCAGAACTGTCTCCAGCGCCGGCGGCTTGCCGAGTTGCTTATTTTCGAGCCACTGACTAAGAGTGTCCCCACCTTTACCCAAGTCCCAGCTATCAATCGCGTTGAGACTTTTCAGGGTATCGTCCGGCCGAACTAATCGAGGATCAATCGAGAACGCATCCCCAACCTTTGACCAAACCTCGTTAAAAACCTCTGCCGAAACTCGGTTGTTTACTAGCGCGTAGATTTCCACCAACGATAGCGGCTCTCGTTCTTTACCAAAGGATTTTCTGGCCAAAGCCTTAAATCCCAGAACCGCCACAATCGCCACTGCCACTATAGAGATAAATAATAGGTTCATGGCATCTCACTTCTTGCAAGCGCAGCTTCCACCGCCCGGGATAGCGTACACCAAGCCCTCTGCCAACACCGTAGCGTTGTAGATGCCGATTCCTACTGTAGCCAGCCCAATGCCCGCAGCTCCAGTTCTTACCACCGCTCCACCTGTGCCAGGGATGCCAAGGCCACGGGGAACGCTAGTGAGCGGATTCGACGACCCCAGCAAAGGCGGCCTAAATCCAGTTGCTGGCGCCCACGATTTCGGCATTAGCCCACCGGCCATAGCCATCGCGTATGGTCCAACGTTGACGGTATATTGAAGCGCGAAATCCATATACCGATCCCAATAATCCGGGCCACAGTCACAGGTCTGCGAGCAGCTATTTGACTGAGATGCCGACGAGCTACTGCCAGACGACCCGGCAGTGCCGTACCCCATCAGCCCAAGCGGATCGACGTTGCTGGTCGGTTTCCCGTCGACATAGGCGTAGGTCGAGGGCTGCCCTCCGCTGAGCCCAATCGGATCGGACTGCACGTAGCGCCCACCCACCGGATCGTAGTCCCGATTCACGTTGTAGTGCTTGCCCGTCTCCGCGTCATAGACCTGGCCGGGGAAGCGTAGGTTGTACGTGAAGGTGCCGAGGCTCGTCGGGTTCTCATTCGGCGCTGCCACCCCAAACGGATCCGCCTGATCCCACCGCCACACCATCAGGTTGTTCATGTCCGTGATCACCCGCGGCGTGTCGATCTGGTCCGCATACACGTAGTACGCGGTTTGGTTCTTGATCGTCGCCACCGGCGTGTCGCCCAGGTACACCGTCTCCTGGACGGGGGCGCCTGTTTGGTCGTATTCGCCGATCAGGTGACCGGCGGCGTCGTATGCGTAGCGCGTCGCTCCGCTCGGCACGCTGCTGCCGGTCTTTGTGATGCGTTGGCCGAGGCCGTTGTACAGGTAGCTTGTGGTCGTGCCCGCCTTGGTGACACTGGCCAGCCTGCCCCGGTCGCTGTAGCTGTACGTGACGTTGCCGTCACTGGTCTGGTTGCCCGCCGCGTCGTAGCTGTTCGTCGTGGGGGTCGGGCCCGTGCTGGCCGTCTGACGGTTGCTCGCCGGGTCAATGGTTTGGGTGTAGCTGCTACCGCCGATGGTCTGGCCGGTGCGGTTGCCGTTGGCGTCGTAGCTGTAGCTCTGGCTGCTGGCCGCCGGCAGATAGCTGATCAGCCGGTCGTTGTCGTCGTAGCCAAACGTCTGGTTGGCGGCCGTGGCCGTGCTGCTGCTCGGGCTGCCTGCTGTGTCCGTGTGGGTGTACGCCGTGATGCGTGAGGCGACGTCGTAGTTGACGGTGCGCGACAGGCCGTTCGGGGTGGCACCGGTGCCGGTGGTCGCCCCGAGCGGGAACTGGGTCAGGCGACCGTTGAGGTCGAAGCTGCGTGTATAGGCGGTGCCATTGCCCCAGGTCCAGCCGGTGGGCTTGCCGAACGGTTGGTACTGGATGCTCGACAGCAATGCGGTATTGCCCTTGGCGGTGGTCAGCGTGAGGCCGGCGATGCGGCCGCCCGCATCGTAGCTGTAGCCAATGACGTTACCGCTCGGGTAGGTCTGGCTGACCACGTGGCCGGTGCTGCTGCCAGAAGTGCCGTAGGCGTACGACACCGTTTGCGTGACGGTAACGCTATTGGCGGTGCTGGTCTGGGCCATGCGCACCAGATTGCCGAAGCCGTCGTACTGGAAGCGCGTGCTGCCGGACTCGTCGGTGATCTTGGTGAGGTGACCGATGTCGTTGGGCTGCGGGCTGGTGCCACCGTCGTATTCCATGACGGTGGGGGTGCCGCTGGCGTATGTTGCCTTGGTGAGCCGGTTCAGGGCGTCATAGGTGTATGTGGTGGTCTTGCCGCGGGCGTCGGTACGGGTGATCAGGTTGCCGGCGGCGTCGTACGTCGCGTTCGTGGTGCCGGTGTCCGGGCTTTGCTGGGCAGTGGTGTTGCCCAGGCCGTCGATGGTGTAGGCGGTCACCAGGCTGCGTGGGTCGGTGACCTTGGTGACGCGGTCCTGGCCGTCGTAGTTGAACACGGTCACCGGGGCAGCTCCACCCGATGCGGCGGGCGGGGCCTGCACTTGCGTGCGGCGGCCCAGGGCGTCGTAGGTGAACGTGGTCACCAAGCCTCGAGGATCGGTCACCTGCGTCAGGTTGCCCGCCGCGTCGTAGGTGTACTGCGTGGTGGAGTACTGCGTGGTCTGGGCCAGCAGTTGCCCGCTTAGACTCAGCAGCACCGCCGCGCTGAGCGCTCGATACAGTTTAGTGTGTCGCATGTTGAGTATTTACCCCCTGCCCTTGATTCGTTGTACGTGTCTGAGTATCTCGATGCTTGCCAATCTGCAATGACTTGCCCCTAGCCTTGTGTAAGTACCGCGTCTTCGTGTATTGCGCCTCCACCTAGTGCAAAAACCGCACCGCCGGACGTGAAGACCCTATAGGTAGCGATATAAACGATTCGCATACGACTGCTCACTTATAGAACTCAAGCTCTCGCCACGAGACCCACGAGGAACTGCTGGTGGTGGTGATTCGAATGAATCGCGTTGGCGGCAACGTGTCGCTCGGCGTAAAGGTGAGCCACTGCTGATCGGCGGTTTGACCCGACAGAGTTGTCAGCACATTGGTCGGGGCCGGAGCCACATCACCTGTAATGACGTGTGTTGAAGGGCCATTAGGCTGCTGGTTGACCAGCAAGCGAATCGATCGAAGCACCACAGGAGCTCCAAGATCGATCTCGATCCACTGAGGGGCATTGGTGTTCAGCCAGTACGTACTGGTGTTGCCATCCAAAGCCATCGTTGCCTGATAGCCGTCTGCATAGAACCCCGATGCGGTAGCACCCAACGGGATGACTTTGACCAACGGCCCGGTACCGGGCTGTGGTTTTACCTGTGGTGACGTTCCCACGGTCACCTGCAATGGCCGGTTCATCGAATCAAACACCCGGGTGATCTGGCGAGCCAGGTTCCCACTCGGATCCTTGGACTGTTCCTGTGTGCGGTTGCCCATCGCATCCAGCGTGTAGCTGACGCTGTTGCCCGCGCTATCCGCCGCCCCGATCAGCCGATGCGCTCCGTCGTAGCTGAGACTCATCGTGCCGCCATCGGGCCGGTTCACCTTAATTAGCTGCCCCGCCTTGTCGTAGTCGTAGCTAGTGGTCTGCCCTGCTCCGTTCAACGGTGTCGTCGTCTGGCTGATGAGCCAGCCCCGGCTCGAGTACGTAGAGGTTGTCACCGTGCCGTTGGCGTCCGTCATCCGCAGCGGGCGGCCATTCGCGTCGTACTGATTAATGGTCGTGGCATGCCCAGCTGCGTCGACGATCTGGTACAAGTCGCCCTTGCGGTATTGCGGCGGGCTGCTGGTGTCGTCTGCCGTGCGATAGACGTATGCCGTGCCGTCGTTGACATCCGTACGCGGACCGCTACGGCTGGCGACCTGACCATCTGCGGTGTAGGTCCACGTGGTCGTGCGCGTCGGACCTGTAGCCGTTGCATTGAAGCCCTGGCTACCGTTAGCGTCGGTGGTCGGCGTCTCGCTATAGCTGATCAAATTGCCGCCAGTGTCGTAACTGTAGTTCTGCAGCTTGGTTGGCAAGGCGATCTGGGTGGGCAGATTCGAGAATTTCGGATGCCACACAGTGGTGACAGTGCGAGCGCCAGGCGTCCCCGCCCCCTCCACGCGCTGGATCTCCCGATTCTGGCTGTCGTAACTGTGTGTAGTGACGTTGCCCAGATAATCGGTTTCCTGGATCAGGTTGTTGTTGGCGTCGTAGCTGCTGCTACTGCGCGTGCTGCCGCACAGCCCGCAGGGGGCGCTCACCGCAGTCGGCAATAGCACGCCGTTTTGTCGGAGAAACGTATAGACGCTGCTCTTCCCTGTGGGATCAACAACAGTCGTTTGATTATTCGTCCCATACAGGAATTGATAACGGTCCACAGCCCCCGCATGCTCGCTCGCAATCGCTCGACCCGAATCGTCGTACGCGTAGGTGCTGTAACGCGTTCCGTTCTCATCAACAATGCCTGTCAGTGCCCAAGGAAACCGACTGTCCTCATAGACGTATTGCCGCGTTGTTGCATCTGGCCAAGTCACCGAGATTAGCTGTCCGGCAGGGCTATAGGCATACTGCGTGACGCCCCCGGTCGGATCGATCACTGAGCTAATGCGCTTATTTGAATCATAGGTAAATGCCAGCTTGCGTCCAAAACCGTTTTGGACGCTGATCAATAGACCGGCTGACGGGGCCGTTGTAGTCGCAGTGGATGCATCGCTGTAGGTCAGCCGCGTTGTTTCACCATTTGGAGCGGTGACGCTAGAAAGCAATCCATTCGCATCGTAGGTCTCCGTGCTCCCGTCATCCAGTACGTTCAGCTTCCAGCCCAATAGATTATTTTGGGTATCCAGTAGCCGCACGAGGTTGTCTCGACTACCGTTGTCCGCAAGCCAACTTCCGTTTGCCAGATGGAATGTTCTCGTATTGCCGTCCTGACGCCGCAGCGCCACGCTGCTTTGCGTCAGCATTTGGACGTATCGATGCCACGCGTGGGTCCAACCCAGGCCGAGGTCTCCCTGGCTGGCGGTGAAGGACGACGATTGCGCGACAGTACTGCGATACGTTCGCTCAAATACCAACGCCTGAGGGCCAGCACCTTGATAGTCCCTCTCTAATTGGATTTTGATGCCGGACCCTGGAAACACAGGATTTGATACAGGCCGGGCACTTGAGGCCGAACAGCTCTCCTCAGGTGTGTCAGGCAGACCGCAAGAATTAAAACCGACGCTTCCCGAATTTCCATCGGTATACGTTTCATAACAAGTCGTATCAGAGTCGGGCGTCGACGACTGGACTAGACCTTTTACGCCGACCCGAGCCGTGCACATTTCTTGAATCGTCGCCACGCATCGCCCACCTGCGGTGTCGGACCACTGAAATCCGGCATACGCGTTCGCGTGTGCCAACACCGCGGTAACCGTGAGAAGCCCTATCTGGTACGGCTTTCGAAAACCCTTTCCTCTCATCTTCACCTCTTCTTTTCTTGTAGGCATTACATAACTCTCGGTGTTGTCGGATTTGGTTGGGCGCATAGGTCTCTCGTTTGCGGATCTGGTGACAAGAGGCCATTTGGGAGCGAAAGCGCCAGTCCTTGCTGGCGTGCCAGGGCTAACAAGCGCATCAGCAGCGCGTTTTTCTTGTTGGCTCTATGGAGGCTGAGCCAGTTGTCACCCTAAGACGTGAACTCATCGCGTCCGCCCAACCCGCGCGTCGGTGTAGCGGTCTGTTCCGTCAGTCAGCGGTTCCCGCATAGGTATATGTGGAACCTCTCATTTGTAGAACTCAAGCTCGTACCACATCACCCAAAACGGGCTGCTGGTCGTTGTGATGCGGATATAGCGCACCGGCGACGGCGAGCTGGTCGGCGTGAATGTCACCCACTCGTGATTCGAGGTCGTGCCGGACAGCGTCCCCAGCACGTTCGTTGGGGATGGAACCACGTCGCCTGTAATAACGTGGGTGGTATTGCCAGTGGCGTCCTGATCGGGCATCAGCCGCATTGATCGAAGGACAACCGGCGCCCCGAGATCAATCTCGATCCACTGGGCTGGATACCCGCCGCTTACCCAGCGCGTATCGAGGTTGCCGTCAATGGCCATACCGGGGGTAAGCGTGTTGTCGTAATACCCAGAAGCCCTGGCGTTCACCGCCGCAATCTTGACCAACTGCCCGGAACCTGATGCGGGGCCAGTCCCCGACGATAGCGATGGCCCCTCCATCACCTGCACAGGCCGGTCCATTACATCGAACATGCGAGTCGTCTGGCGAGTCAGCGTGCCAACGGCATCCTTGAACTGGTCGCGAGAGCGGTTTCCGTTCGGATCAAGCGTGAAGCTAACGTTATTGGCTTGACTGTCAGATGCTGCTGTCATCCGACCTGCGTTGTCGTACTGATACGCGGTATACGTTCCGTCGGGCTGGCTTTTACGGGTGAGCTGACCAGTGCTGTCGTAACTGTACGATGTGGCGTGCACAGTCCCATTCGCCGTGGTGACGGTTCGTTCAGCCAGTCGATCGCTTGGGGTGTACGTCAAAGCAGTGACGGTGCCATTGCTGTCCGTCATGCTCTTCATCTTGCCGCTTGGGTAGTAGTCGTACTGGATACTGCGGCCAAGCGGGTCTGTTACCTGCACCAGGTTGCGCACGCTGTTGTAAGCGTACTGAGTGGTTCGACCTAACTGGTCGGTACTGCTTGCCAGATCGAGCTTATTCCAGGTCTGCACGCGAGTCGTGCCATCGGGATATTGGACCTGCGTCAAGCGATTCAGCGCATCGTACTGGTATGCGAGCTTGTAGCCGACGGCATCGGTCCAGCTAGCGATGCGTCCGATCGCATCATAGGTATAGCTCGCCTCGGATTTCCCCGCTGCGTTGACGATGCGCTGCAGGAAGCCATTCGTGTCGTACTCCCAGCGTGTCGTGTTCCCGAGTGCATCGGTTTCACTGATTTTCTGACCGGCCGCGTTATAAGCGTAGGAGGTCAGCTGACCCGCCGCATCCCGGTACGTGAGCGGTTGATGCTGGCTGTTGTAGGTGTACTCGGTAACCGCACCGTTGGGTTGCGTGACGCGCAGAAGGTCAATGCCATTGTCGGCGTAGCTGTATTGCGTCTGGTTGCCAAGCGGGTCAATCTTACTGGTGCGATTGCCCTGCGCGTTGTACGTGTAGCGCAACAGTTGGGTGCTGCCATCAGCCTGTACGCGGCCTATCGATATAGGTAGGTCGGACGTACCGGCAGCCCCGGTCCATGGCTGGTTGGGGTAGTTGTACCAGACGCGATTCTCGAGAGGCGCCTTGGTGCTTTCGATCACGCCGGCAGTGTAGTTGGCGTTGTCTTTTTCGTGCAGCCAATGGGTGATGCGAGCTCTCGTGTAGTCCCCCGCCCCTTCGGCATACGCCTTGGCATTCCAGTAATACGTATTGCGATCGTTGAGATAGGAATTGAACAGGTTCATGCCGACCGGGGTCGAGGCTTCCGAAGATGGAATGCCTGGGGCCTCGTGAACGTATTCAACGCGTTCAGTCTGTCCTAGCGAGTCTGTGATGTTGACCCAACGCTGTATGCCGTTCTCGCCGTATGCAAACTGGGCGGTGCCATAGGGCGTGGTCATCGCGTTGATGAAGGTCCCGGCGTCATAGCTGAAGCTGGACTTCATGCCCATGGCATCGGTGATGTCGCTCAGGCGCCCGCCCGCGTCATAGCCGATTTTGGCGGTCCGACCAAAGGGGTCGGTGATCTGCGTGACCAGCAATGGATTACTTGCATTGCCGTAGCCCAGCGTACTCTGTTTGCCCAGCGCGTCGGTCACCGTAGTCAGCCGCAGTTGAGCATCGTAATTGAGGCTGACTGCATTTCCCTGCGGATCAATGATCTGGCTCAGGAAAACAAGGCGTGGATAGCTCGCGGCACCATCAGGTTGGCTGTACACCTCTTTGCTGCCATCCTTCATGCGCCGTTCGTAGCTCGTAGCGCTGGTGCGCACGAGTACAGACATGTCCTGCGGGTCCGCGCCAAACGCTCCAGTAGTTGAGTTATACGAATCACTCTCCCAAACGGCCCCCCCACCTGCAACGATGCGGCGGACACTGGTACCCGGATTGGTGGGATCGTCCTGGATGTACGCGAGCCAATTGGAAGTCCACTTCTGGCCGAAGTTGAAATAGCTGAAGTTGGCCGGTTGATAGGCCTCGCGCTGGTTGTAGGTGAGCGTAAAGTTGACTGGTGGCCCTTTCGGCGGCCGATAGCTGATTGGTGTGTCAACAAAGTTGAGGCTGACCAGCATGGCATGCACGTTGTAGGTCGGCATGCCGACACTGGGCGCCTCCGCACCAGCATCCCCAGCGCTGTCGTCATCGGGCGACGGGCTCTTGCAGTCGCACGCCTTCTGATCATTCGGACGTGTCCGTGCTGGATCAGAGAACTGGGTGTACCCCATACCGAACACCTTCCTGGCTTCGGCTTGTGCAACCGTCTTCCAGCCTGCTTTTTTGGCGGCTTGCCGAGGAATCAAGAAGTAGTTACTGGTTTCAGCTTCCAACGCGTCCTTGCTGATCCAGAGATCCTGTCCAAAGGTGGGATCTTTGAGGTGATAGCGTCCGTTCTGCTCATCAATGATGGCGGCGTAGTGATTGATCTTCCAATGCACCACGGCGGGCAGCGGGATCGGCGTGCCGGGGCTGCGCTTGGCAATGGTGTATTGGAGGTTGACCTGCTTAGCTAGTCGTCCAACGGTATCGAGCGTGACCCCGTTTGGGCTTGAGCGGACGGCGTTGATCTTCGCAATACGGCTGCTATCCGCTCCTTGAAACTGCAGGATGCTCTTGAGTGCCATCGGGCCGCACAGGTACGCAACGCCGGGGTCGTTTCGCATCACCCACAGGCCTTCCCGTGCACCGGCAACAGCCTCGGTTGCAGCGCCTTGCAGCGGACGGCTCTCGGCTTCCTTCAGGAGTGCGTTCACCCGGTCGGCATGTCCGATACGGGCGTGCATCCGGATCAACTCGCCCAGCGCGCGATCGGCAAGACGTTTTGTGGCCGGCTGCGCCGGGGCACGCGTATCTCGCCATGCTGCCTCCCATGCATCGATGGCCCGCGAAAAGTAGCCGAGGTGGTAGTACGCCAGCCCCATATTCGTCCGCAGAGCAAGGCTCCATGGGCTGTCCGGATACTGGTCGAGAAATGCTTGCAATGGCACAAAGGCCTCGGCACCTTCGCCGTCACGGTACTGCTGAATAGCTTCCCAGAGCGCTTGCTGCTCCTCAATACTGCTTGGACCTGTAGCGATCAGGGGCTCCTCGAACAGGCGTGCTTCGCGCAGCCGGGTCTCAAGTGCAGCCGTGCTCGAATCCGTGGGTATCGCGACTGCAGCAGGCAAACCGAATCCGAAGGAGGACAACAGCAATGTGAAGGCAATAGCCCGTGCTGGTGACCGGACACTCGAAGCACGGGGCAAATTGTTTTGCGGCATGTTAGTTCGTTGTGGATGTCGTTGTTTTACTGCGCAGCACCGACCGTAAGCTTTTGCAAGCGGCTAAGGCTGTCCATCACCCGCGTAACTTTGCGAACCAGCGCACCACTCGGGTCCTTCACACTCTGGCTGGTCCGATTGCCTGCGTTATCGAGCGCATATTCGATGCGGTTTCCCAAGCTATCCGTCACGGCTGTCAACCGATGCGCGGCATCGTATTCATAGCCGAGCCAACTGCCGTCTGCCTCTGCGACCTTGAGCAACTGACCCGCCGGGTCGTACACGTAAGTCGTAGTCCGGCCACCCACGCTCGTGGTCAACGGGCGCTGCCTCACGTCGTAGGTGTTGGTTGTGATCACACCATTTGCATCCATGCTCTCCAACACGTTGCCGTGTTTGTCGTACTTCGTGTAGCGCGTCACCTGACCCTTGGCGTTAGTCCGGCTTTGCAGATCGCCCAGTGTGTGGCCCACGGCATTCGGATCTGCTCCTGTGAAGCTGGTGTCGCCGTAGTACGCGTAGATCGTGGTGTTCTTCAGTGGGTCGGTCTGAGTCAGGATTTGTCCGTAGGCGTTGTAAGTCCAACTCGTGACGCGATTGGGAACGGCGCTTTGCAGGGTCGCGCTGAATCCCTGGCTACCATCCGTATCGGTCGTCGCCTGTTCCACCTGCTTGCACAGCACCGCAATGGGCTTACCGTCCGGCAGCAAGGCCGTCGAAGGGGCGCAGCTCGCTGGGGCATTGGCGTTGAGCGGGTCAGCCTGGCCGTTATATACGTTGGTGACGATCCTCCCTGGCTCGGCCCTCTTTACCTCCAGCCGCCAGTCCGGGTGCCACTGCGTGCTCACCTTGAGACTGCCCGCTGGCAGGGTTGCTCCTGTCGCCGTATAGGTGCTGCACGCCGCCGTGTTGCTGAGCCCTTGAACACGCGTCGTCTCCAGGTTGCGGCTCAGGTCATACGCGGAGCAAGTCTGATTCGAGTTGACATCCAGCGTGCTGGTGGCGTTGCCCTGCGCGTCATAGGACCATGACGTCGTGGAGGCCGAGCATCCGCTGCCGGCGGGCTGCGACTTGCTGGTGGGGCGGGTCGCACCCAACAGCGTCTGGAATGCCGTCGTGCGTTGTGCACCTAGGGGATCCGTTACGGTGACGGAATCGCTAGATCGGCTGGTAACGGCATATTGATCGAGGCCGCCAGCCCTTTGCGTGAGGCTCGACAAGCCGTTGCTGTCATAACCGAATGTGCTCGCTCGCACGGTCTGACCAGAAGAAGCGGATGTTGCAGGCCAGACTTCGTTAATCCCGGTCAACAACGGCGGGCTGGGCGGCGTAGACGCACCGATCAAATTCGATTCGTTGTACAGATACTGGCGCGCATACTGGTCTGGGAACTGAACCTGCACCACTCGGCCGCAAGTTCCGCCGGCGCACTCAGCGCTGGTTGTGTCGTAGGTATAGAGATAGGCCTGCCCGGCTGGATCCGTCATCTGGGTCATCAGCCCGGCGCTGTTGTACTGGAAGGCGAGCGTTCGCCCAAACGGATCGGTCTGCGCGATCAGCAACCCGCTGGCGGGCGCAATTGCCGCTGGGGTACTGGCGGTCGAGTAGCTGTACGTCACGGTCTTACCATCCGCTGTCGTACGACTCAGCAGTGCACCATTGGCCGCGTACAGTTCTATCGCGTTGTCCTCGCGCGTCAAACGCCATTGCACGTTGCCGGAGGCATCGGTGGTCTTGATGGCGCGATCATTGACATCGGCGTTGGGCACCGGCGTTCCGTTGCTCATGTCGAAGTCAATCTGGCGGCCAGCTTCGTCCCAGAGCAGTGCCCGCGGCGAGCCGTTGTTGGGACCAATGGGCGTCAACGGGAAGCAAAACGACCCCTGAAGGGTGTTGCCGCTTGCATCCTTGGCATAGGTATTGGACCAATGACCGTTGACGCAGCGCCCCGTCGGCGCCGACGGGGCGCTGGTGTAGTCGAAGAAGCCGGACGACGACACGGCCGAGGTGAACTGCCCGACATCGCTGCGATACGTACGGACGAACTGCAGCAGACCGTTCGGTGCACGGTAGTCCGACTCTGTTTGCTTCTTGACCCCCGAAGTGGGCTCGATGGGGTTGCCAACCCAATGGCAACCCGTTTGCGGCGGATCGGGTTTTGTTTTAGTCAACTCGCAGTAGAGAATGCTGTTGCCAGCGTTATCTATTCTGACTTGACGCGCCCCACTGAAGCCATCCGGGCATGCAGAACCCGCCATAAATGCGGATTTCGTTGTCATCACTGGGGACGACGGATCCGGGTTAGAAATGGTCGAGCATCGATAGACGGCTTGGCCATTCACCATTTCGACACCGGGGCACGCAAAGTCGCCAGAGTAGATACCGGACTGATTCCTCGCGCGGTAGCAGGCAATGCTCGCTTGAACAGCTTGGCCTTCTGTGTCGTAGAAATTGTCGCTGCCTATACACTCCGTAGCACGCCAGAGCAGTTGCGCCTCAACGCGGGTGACTGCGGTGCCGCCAAATGACAGGCTCGGGAGAAGCGAAAGAACGACCGTAACGCTCGACAATGCAAGCTTTGCGAAGCTGGTTGTGGCTCGCCAGGTTTGGATTCTTTGGCCTGATCGAACACAACCAGTACCGATAGACTGATCTTTCATTTTTTCCCGCACTTTCGCCCCATGGCTTGGCGCACGCGATCTCCCCCATGCGCCAAGCAAGCGTGTTTTTCTTACTTAGATAACTGCGTTAATCGATTCTTCTAGACTTGCAATGCTCCATCAGACCAATTGGTCTCTGGAGTTGGAACAATGAGCCTCTCCGCTATCGATGAGAAGAGTGTCCATAGGATCAACGGCACAAGGTCTAATCCCAATGCACCATTCTTTGCTCTATACCGTATGTACGAATCGCGTAGCGGCTGCCATTTCTCCTCCGTAACGCCAAATTGACTGTCTTGGGATGGGACTGGAGAGCTAAAGGACATGGAAGCTACTGTTCGCACATCACGTGTGAATTGATTGCCTTAAGCAACTCGGCTTGAGCGCGGCGAACCTCCACCTCCGAACGACATACCTGCCCCACGTCTACGTCAGGAATATCGGCAAGTTCTCGCCTTTGTAGATCAGAGAAAGTCGACTGACAGTGCTCTACCAGAGAATTCACTTGCACGCTCGCCAGACGACTTGAGAGCGCATGGCCACGAGTAAGGATTTGGCAATTCAACTCCTCAGAGCCTGCACCATCCAGGCGAAGGCCCAACAAGTTGACTAACGTGTCGGCAGAGGCATCGCCTCTAGCGATACCAATCAAACCAATCGCAAGTTCCAAGGCCCCAGTCTCTGGGCACGCGTTCAGGCATTTTTCTCTTGCCGCTCGAACCGAAGGGCTCAAGGCTCTCGCCAGCCCGATGGTGACGACCCGCTCGGCAAAGCGAAGCTGCCGTGCTTCATTTGCGGCGGCGGTCACTTCTTGAGCAGCAGCCAGTGGCATACAGCTCATAGCGGAAAAGAGCGCTAGCACGATCTTTGTTTTCATGGCACCACCTGCAAAGTACTACCCGGCTCTGCGTCAATTAGCCCGTTAAGATTCTGCATATCGTGGACCGTCCCAGTTACACAACCTTCAGAACAGTACTGCGGACCGAGACCAGGACCGAACGGATTAGCACAACTATGAGAACGAATCAGGGTCCGGTTCTCGGTCACATTTGTATTGGTTCCCGGGCAAGGCTCCAGCACTCGACCATTCGGCTTGCTCGTTGTGCCATTCGTCCATCGCCAGCATCCTGTCGGGATGGGTCCATGGTTCGCAATAGCTGTACATGCTGGGTTGTTTCGGCATTGCTGGCCACCACCGTTGTTGCCAGATGCCACAGGAATATTGACAGAGGAATTTTGCGAGTTCGTAGGCGTGCAGATTAGGCGCCCTGTCGACATGGTGAACGTACAAGACGCAAGCCCAAGCGGATCGACATTGCTGGTCGGTTTCCCATCGACATAGGCGTAGGTCGAGGGCTGCCCTCCGCTGAGCCCAATCGGATCGGACTGCACGTAGCGCCCACCCACCGGATCGTAGTCCCGATTCACGTTGTAGTGCTTGCCCGTCTCCGCGTCATAGACCTGGCCGGGGAAGCGTAGGTTGTACGTGAAGGTGCCGAGGCTCGTCGGGTTCTCATTCGGCGCTGCCACCCCAAACGGATCCGCCTGATCCCACCGCCACACCATCAGGTTGTTCATGTCCGTGATCACCCGCGGCGTGTCGATCTGGTCCGCATACACGTAGTACGCGGTTTGGTTCTTGATCGTCGCCACCGGCGTGTCGCCCAGGTACACCGTCTCCTGGACGGGGGCGCCTGTTTGGTCGTATTCGCCGATCAGGTGACCGGCGGCGTCGTATGCGTAGCGCGTCGCTCCGCTCGGCACGCTGCTGCCGGTCTTTGTGATGCGTTGGCCGAGGCCGTTGTACAGGTAGCTTGTGGTCGTGCCCGCCTTGGTGACACTGGCCAGCCTGCCCCGGTCGCTGTAGCTGTACGTGACGTTGCCGTCACTGGTCTGGTTGCCCGCCGCGTCGTAGCTGTTCGTCGTGGGGGTCGGGCCCGTGCTGGCCGTCTGACGGTTGCTCGCCGGGTCAATGGTTTGGGTGTAGCTGCTACCGCCGATGGTCTGGCCGGTGCGGTTGCCGTTGGCGTCGTAGCTGTAGCTCTGGCTGCTGGCCGCCGGCAGATAGCTGATCAGCCGGTCGTTGTCGTCGTAGCCAAACGTCTGGTTGGCGGCCGTGGCCGTGCTGCTGCTCGGGCTGCCTGCTGTGTCCGTGTGGGTGTACGCCGTGATGCGTGAGGCGACGTCGTAGTTGACGGTGCGCGACAGGCCGTTCGGGGTGGCACCGGTGCCGGTGGTCGCCCCGAGCGGGAACTGGGTCAGGCGACCGTTGAGGTCGAAGCTGCGTGTATAGGCGGTGCCATTGCCCCAGGTCCAGCCGGTGGGCTTGCCGAACGGTTGGTACTGGATGCTCGACAGCAATGCGGTATTGCCCTTGGCGGTGGTCAGCGTGAGGCCGGCGATGCGGCCGCCCGCATCGTAGCTGTAGCCAATGACGTTACCGCTCGGGTAGGTCTGGCTGACCACGTGGCCGGTGCTGCTGCCAGAAGTGCCGTAGGCGTACGACACCGTTTGCGTGACGGTAACGCTATTGGCGGTGCTGGTCTGGGCCATGCGCACCAGATTGCCGAAGCCGTCGTACTGGAAGCGCGTGCTGCCGGACTCGTCGGTGATCTTGGTGAGGTGACCGATGTCGTTGGGCTGCGGGCTGGTGCCACCGTCGTATTCCATGACGGTGGGGGTGCCGCTGGCGTATGTTGCCTTGGTGAGCCGGTTCAGGGCGTCATAGGTGTATGTGGTGGTCTTGCCGCGGGCGTCGGTACGGGTGATCAGGTTGCCGGCGGCGTCGTACGTCGCGTTCGTGGTGCCGGTGTCCGGGCTTTGCTGGGCAGTGGTGTTGCCCAGGCCGTCGATGGTGTAGGCGGTCACCAGGCTGCGTGGGTCGGTGACCTTGGTGACGCGGTCCTGGCCGTCGTAGTTGAACACGGTCACCGGGGCAGCTCCACCCGATGCGGCGGGCGGGGCCTGCACTTGCGTGCGGCGGCCCAGGGCGTCGTAGGTGAACGTGGTCACAAGACCGCGTGGGTCGGTCACCTGAGTCAGGTTGCCTGCCGCGTCGTAGGCGTACTGCGTGGTGGAGTACTGCGTTGTCTGCGCCAGCAGCTGGCCGCTCAGACTTAGTAACACCGCGGCGCTGATCCCCCGGAGGATTCTTGTGTGTCGCATGATGGTTCGTTAGTGGATGTTGTTGTGCTTACTGTGTGGCGCCGACCGTGACCTTGAGCGGTCGGTTCATCGAATCGAAGACGCGAGTGATCTGGCGAGCGAGATTCCCGCTCGGGTCCTTGGACTGCTCCTGCACTCGGTTGCCCATGGCGTCCAGCCTGTACGTGATGCTGTTGCCAGCGCTGTCGCCAGCCCCGACCAACCGGTGGGCGCCGTCGTAGCTGAAGCTCACTGTGCCGCCATCGGGCTGCGTCACCTTGGTCAGTTGGCCGACCTTGTCGTACTCGTAGCTCGTGGTCTGCCCTGCTCCGCCTGATGGCGTCACCGTCTGGCGGATCAGCCAGCCACGGTTCGAGTACACGAATGTGATGATGCTGCCATTGGCGTCCGTCATCTGCAGCCGGCGGCCATTGGGGTCGTATTGGTTGATCGTGCTCGTGTGGCCCAACGCATCGACGACCTGGTACAGGTCGCCCTTGCGGTACTGCGGCGGGCTGTTGGTGTCATCGGCCGTGCGGTAGACGTACGTCGTGCCGTCGTTGACATCCGTGCGCGGCCCCTTGGAGGTCGCTACTTGGCCATCGGCGGTGTAGGTCCACGTGGTTGTGCGTGCGGGGCCAGTTGCCACAGCGTTGAAGCCCTGGCTGCCGTTGGTATCCGACGTCGGCGTCTCGCTGTAGCTGACCAGGTTGCCGTTGGCGTCGTAGCTGTATCTCTCCAGCTTGGTCGGCGAGGCCACCTGGGTCCGCAAGTTCCAGAACTGTGGGTGCCACTGCGTGCTGGTAGTGCGGGCGTTCGGCGCGCCGGATCCCTCGACCCGCTGAGTCTCGCGCTTCTGGCTGTCGTAGGCGTGAGTCGTGACGTTGCCCAGGTAGTCCGTCTCACGGATCAAGTTGTTGTTGGTGTCGTACTTGCTGCTTTGCCGCGTAATTCCGCACGCCGCGCAGGGTGCGGTGACGGAAGTCAGCAGCAGCTCGCCGTTCTGCCTGAGGAAATTGTAGGCGCGAACCTTGCCAGTTGGATCGGTAACGTTGGTGTAGTTGCCGGAGCCGTACTGAAACTGGTAGTGATTAACCCCATTTCCCAGTGAGCTACTGATAGCATGGCCCGATGCGTCGTAGGCATAGGTGACGTAGCGACCGCCGTTCTCGTCGATAACGCCAGTCAACGCGGTGGGAAGGTGGCTGTCCTCATAGACGTACCGGCGGGTCGTGCCGTCCGGGTATGTTACGGTCGATAGCATGCCTGCAGCGTTGTAGGCATATTGTGTAGTCGCTCCATCCGCAGTGACTACGCTCGCCACACGACTCTGGTTGTCATAGCCGAAGACCAAGCTGCGGCCGCTGGGGGCCGTGACCGAGGTCAATTGCCGAGCAGCGTTGTATGTGAGTGTCGTTGTACGGCCGCTGCGTTCTCGCACCGATTGCAGTTTGCCATCAGCGGCGTAGTTTTCCACCACGCCGGTATCAACGGTCGTGTACTGCCAGCCAGTAACGTTGCCTGCGGCGTCCGAAACCGGCTGCAGCGTGTCTTGCGTGCCTACAGCCGTCCAGGCCCCACTGCTCAGCTGGAAGACGAAAACGGTCCCATCGTCGCGCAAAGCGCTGATTCTGCCCCGGCTAGTGCTGGCCCCAACATCAAGCTCCCGCTGCCAGCCGAAGACCCATTGACCCAGACTAATCTGCGGACCAAAGAGAACAGACGAACGGTAGAAGCGATCAACGGGCAATTCCGTGTTACCAGCGACGTCCCGCTCCGTCAAAATCGTGATTTGAGATCCTGGGATTACCGGGTCGGCAATCGGGTTGGCCCGCACCGCTGCCGAATTGATTGGCTGACACGGATCTGTCGGCGGATATCCCCTATATCCAGGAGCGCATTCCAACGTTACGCCGGCATTGCCATAGTCATACGGAGGATACGAATACGTTGGAGTGACAATAGTGGAGATGCAGCCGTAAGCCCTCGGGGAACTTGGTGGGTTCGTGCCAGAATCTAACGCAACAAATTTCCAGACCCAGTTCGGCCGGCTTTCCCAGTCAAGAATCGCCCGGCAGGCCGCCTCCGGGCTGCTTGCGGATCGATATACATAAGGATTTGCTTGTACGCTATCCGATGACGTCGCTATCCAAACATAGCCGTCCGCGCCCATCGTGGAGCTAAAGGCCTGCCCCGCTCCTGCGAGCAGACATGCAGCGAGAACGCATCGCGCAAGAGATATCTTCTTAGACGTGGAAGCGCACCACATTGCAGCCACGCTCAAAGGTACCGCCATGCGTTGACGCCATCTCATGACAAATCGCTTCATCCCCGCTCCGGAGTTTTGTTATCCGCTATTAACAAAGCGCTCCGACGCGTCGTTCGCACTCCGTCAAAAAATCCCTGACAACTGATTTAAGGAAGCTTTATTTCACTTCTATGCAGATTTTCTGCGCCCGAAGCCTGCCATTCGGCCGGACGATATGCAACATTGGCGAAGTGGGGTGTCGAGATTTACCTACTGAGAAAATTTGAGTATCCCGGGCAATTGCGTTCAAGCGTTGTGCTATCAACAACCCGCACTGCATAATGCGCACCGGCCCGCGGGCCAAGTCAAAAAAACCAAATCGGCACGGGGAGTTAGCAGTGATTCGGCACAATGGGATGCGCTGGTGCGCAGCGCTCCTGATCGCGTTGGCGCTGGGCGGTTGCGCGGAGCAAAGAATTCGGGACGAAGCCAATCACCAGATGGTGGCTGGCGCCTACGAAGATTCGCTGGCCACGCTGGATGCCGGCATTGCCAAGTACCCCGAGAGCGCCACCTTACGTGTGGCGCGACGCACGACCCAGGACACGGTCGCAGACAAGCTGCTCCAACAGGCCGGCAAGGAACTCAACGCGGGCAAACGCTCTGCGGCACAAACCACGCTTAAACGCCTGCTGGAAATCGAGCCCCAGAACGACCATGCGCAGGCCCTGCTGCAGACCGTCAAGCGCGAAGAACAAAACGCCGCTGCGCTAGAACTCTCCAAACAAAAATCCGTCAGCGGATCGCAGGAAACCGCACTCGCCGCCATTGAAGCCGCGCTGCGCGGCGATCCCAAAAACCGCCGCTTGCTGGAAGCACAGGCCGCGCTAGAGCAGCAGTCTGGGCAGCGCGACCCTCCCCAAGCCAAGGGCCCAGCGGCGAAGCAGCCGATTAACCTCGATTTCCGTGATGCTAGCGTGCGGATGATTTTCGAGGCCATGGCGCGCAGCACAGGCATCAATTTCATCCTGGACAAGGATGTCCGCCCCGATTTAAAGACCACCGTCTTTCTGCGCCAAGCCAAGCTGGAAGACGCGCTGGATCTGATTTTGTCCACCACACAGCTCAACAAGAAGCTGATGAATGGCTCGACCATTCTGATCTACCCGAACACGCCGGAGAAACAACGCGATTATCAGGATCTCGTGGTGCGCGCGTTCTATTTGACGAACGCCGAAGCGAAGCAAACCGGCGCGATGCTCAAGACGATGCTCAAGATCAAGGACCCATACATCGACGAGCGCACCAATATGGTGGTGATTCGTGAATCGGCGGATGTTGTGCGACTGGCTGAGCGTCTGGTTGAGCTTCAGGACCGCAACGATTCGGAAGTGGTGCTGGAAGTCGAAGTGCTGGAAGTCAGCTCGACCAAGCTCACGCAACTGGGCATTCAATATCCCAACAGCTTTACGCTCACGCCGCTTTCTGCCACCGGCGCTTCCTCGCTTACCCTCAACGATCTTAAAAGCATCAACAGCGATCGCATTGGTGTGAGCACGCCCAACGCTGTGATCAACCTTCGGCGCGAACTCGGTGACACCGATCTGCTAGCCAACCCGAAGATCCGCGCCAAGAACCACGAAAAGGCCAAGATTCTGATTGGCGACAAGCTGCCTGTTGTCACCACGACGTCCACGTCAACCGGTTTTGTATCGGAAAGCGTCCAATACCTTGATGTTGGTCTGAAGCTTGAGGTGGAGCCATCGATCTCGCCAGACGACGAGGTCAGCATGAAGATCAACCTCGAAGTCAGTTCACTCGCCAACCGCGTCACCACGCGCAGCGGTAGCGTGGTCTACCAGATTGGCACGCGCAATGCCACGACGGTGCTTAAGCTGCGCGATGGCGAGACGCAGCTTCTCGCAGGCCTGATCAAGACGCAGCAGACGTCCACCTCGTACCGCATTCCGGGGCTGGGTGATATCCCGTTGCTTGGTCGCCTGTTCTCCTCGCAGTCGGACGATGGCGCGCGCAACGAGATCGTGCTGTCGATCACGCCGCGCATCGTCAAGCCGGCACACCGGCCGGATACCAATTTCATGGAGTTCTGGTCGGGCACCGAGACCAACGCTCGGGCACGCCACAGCCTGCCGGACGGAAAACCGCCAGCGGAACTCAAGATCGTCGATGGGGCACCCGCCAACCCGGCAACCGCACAGTCATCGAACACCGCGGAATCTGGTGAGGCCCCTGCCGCTGCCCCGCAGGAAGGCGGCAGCATCGCCCTGACCATAAATGGCCCGTCGGCTGCCAAGGTGGGAGAAACCTTTTCGGTCTCGCTGAACCTGCGTACCGATACCGCACTGCGCAGCGTGCCGATTCAGTTTGCGTACGATAAGGACCGCTTTGCTTTCGACGGCGTCGAGGCTGGCGGCATGTTCGCGGGGCAGAAAGCTGCACCCAATCTCGCCAAGACCGACCTGCCAGCCGTGGGCCGCGTCATGGTCACCCTCTCGTCTGATGAGAATGCGCCCCTCACCGGCCAAGGCGAATGGGCCAAGCTGCATTTCCGCGCGAAGGCAGCCGGGACGGGTGCAATCTCGGTCGCTACGGCGACACCGATCGGTATGACGGCGGCCCCGCAGCCACCGCAGATGCCGGCGCCGGTCTCCATTTCGGTCAAGTAACGTGGCGGCGTCGGTGCTCCGCAGAATCGGATCGGGACTCGGGCAGTGGTTCGAATGGACGCTGTTCCGTCTCGCCCGGCTGGTGTCACGCGTTCCGGTCTTTGCGGCGATCGGGGTGCTGCTCTTGGGTGGCGCGGCGTTTCTGTGGGCGGTGTGGGAGCCTCGCACCGCGGTGCAACTCGCGCGGGTTCAGCGAGACCTTGCGAAGAAACGTGCGGCAGCGCCCGTACCGGTGCGCCAGACCAGTCCGCTGGAAGCCGTTGCCACGCAACTGGAATCGCCGCTGAACCGTTCAGTAATCGGCAGCGACATCTTTACCGCCTTCACCGCGCAAAGCGTGCGAGTCGACCAAGTCGTATTCAACAAGGATGTGGAAGAAGCATCGGCGGAGGATGTCCACTCAGTCCGCCTGCAAACCACGGTCATTGGGCTGTACCCCGCCATCAAGACCGGCTTGGCCGATCTGCTGCAGAAGCACCCGAGTCTCGCGCTCGAAAGCCTGACCTTTACCAAGAATGGCGGCACCGAGCAGACCGTCACGGCCGACCTCACGTTCGTGCTGTGGTACCGGGGGCACTGACGTGAAGCCGGTCTATCTCGTCGCCTTGGGACTCACGCTGGCCGCCACTGGGTGGATCTGGCTGCAGGATCACGGGATGCTCAACACCGACGTTGCCGTGGTGGAAGTGAGCACGCCCCGGCAGCGCAAGCCGGAACGCCAGCCAGAGGCGCCCACGCCTGCGCCGACCACAGTCATCACGCGCGCAGCGCTTGATCCGGCTGGGGGTGATCCGTTCAATGCGGTCGTACCACCGCCCCCACCTCCTCCGCCAGCACCACCCCCACCGCCTCCGCAACCACCGCCGTTTCCGTTCCGGTATTTCGGCGTGATGTCTGACGAGTCCGGCAAGCCGGCCCACTTCCTGGCCAAGGGTGATGCACTGGTGCCGGTCAAACCGGGGGCGTCGCTGGGGGACGGCTATCGCGTTGAGAGCATGAACGACAAGACGCTGGTGGTGTTCTACGAGCCAATCCCAAGCAAGACGGTGATTCAGCTTGGGAGTGCCGCGCCATGAAGACTACCAAGTGCCGGGGCTACAGCCTGATCGAGCTGGGCGTGGTGCTGGCCGTGCTGGCCACGCTGGCGGTGCTCGCCACGCCGGTTGCTCAACTCATGACCAAGCGTGCGAAGGAGCACGAACTGCGCGTGGGCTTGGAACGCATTCGCGATGCACTGGATGCGTACAAGCACGCGGTTGAGGTAGGCGACATTCAGTCGCCCGGAACGCTGTCGGGCTACCCGCCTTCACTCGCCGTGCTGGTGACGGGCGCGCCGTCGGCGCGCGACCCGGACCACCGCAAGCTCTACTTCCTGCGGTCGGTCCCGCGCGACCCATTTGCGCCGCTGTCGCTCGAAGCCGAGCAGACCTGGGCGCCACGCAGTTACCGGTCACCCGCCGATGCGCCGCAGCCCGGCGAGGATGTGTACGACGTGCACTCAACCAGCGAGGAGGTCGGCCTGGACGGCCGGCCGTACAAGCAATGGTGAAAGTTCCGCGGCCCGCTAAACAATCCCGCGCGCGTGGGTTCACGCTGATCGAGCTGATGGTCGTCATGGCGGTCATCGCCCTGCTTACGACGATTGCGCTGCCCCAGTATTTCAAGCACGTGGATGTGGCCAAGGAGCGTGTGCTGCGTGCCAACCTGGAGATGGTGCGCGACGCCATCGACAAGTTCTACGCCGACAAGAATCAGTACCCGGCATCGCTGGCGGACTTGGTGAAGCAGCGCTATCTCAAGGCGCCGCCGATGGACCCGATCACGGATCGCACGGATAGCTGGAAGCCCCTGCCCTCGCCCAATGGCGAGCCGGGTATCTATGACATCCGCAGCGGCGCGCCGGGCAAAGCCATGGATGGAACCCTTTATGCGGACTGGTAAGGCGCGCGGCTTTGCCTACCCCGCTCTACTGGTCGGCGTGCTGGTGTTCGGCATTGGCTTGGCCAAGGTCGGTGAATGGGCATCGCAGCAAAGACGCCGCGAGGATGAACACGCGTTGCGCTGGGCCGGCGAGCACGTCGTGCTGGCGATCAAGAGTTACTACTACTCGTCGCCGAGCCAGCCGCGCGCCATGCCGAAGTCGCTGGAAGACCTGGTCGATGACAAGCGGTTTCCGGTGACCCGGCACCACCTGCGCGATGTGCCGTTTGACCCGATCAGCCGATCGAAGGACTGGGGCATTGTGCGGGCGCCGGATGGGGGGGTGACGGGTGTCTATTCGAAAGGTAGTGGGACGCCGTTGGCCACAGCAGGCTCACCGGGAGCCGACGCCAACCAGACGCGAACGACGTATGCCGATTGGAAGTTTGTGTTCGATCCGAATGGAAAGTAAAAACATGAAAAGGCTCAATAGAACTCTGCGGTGGGCGGTATGCCTAGCTGTTTCCATGCTCGGCTGCCAACAGATCTATGCCCAGCAGACTCGGCGCGTAACGTTGATGCCCGTGAGCTTGTTTTTCGCAAGCGACATATATGACACGGCCCAAGCAGCGTTTGACGCTTACAAGGCAGAGCTTGCAGCTAACTGTTCGCCGGATCCGCGATATCACTGCGAAGCCTTAAATTTCCGCCGAAGTGACTCTCCGGCATTTTATTGGGGCCTCAGTCATATGTGGATACATGACTACGAGCTCACGTTTAATGGCAATCTCTATACGAGCGGCACAACGAGCGTTGTTACTGAAGGTCTTTTCTGCCCAGCTGGCTGGGCGATGGAAGACAACTTAAAAAAGGGGACCGGTACGGCAACCGACCCTCGCTACTTCGAGCCCTACTGCTATCAGGACATTCCGGTTCAGCAATGTCCTGAAGGCTCCTGCCATGGGCAGGGAGAGCCAATCTTCCCGGAAGACGGAACATACCGGCAAGCGGATGTCGACTATGTTGACCCGCGAGGCATCTTGTCCTTTGAGCGCTACTACAACAGCAGTCAGCGCAACATGGGAACGGCACTCTCTCAGAGCGTGGTGCCTCCCCAGCCTGTCACTGGCCTCGTTCCCAGTGGCTTGACTTACACAGGCGACATTGTCGACTTGCCCCCTCCTAACGGCGGCATCGGAGGTAACAGAACGATGACCCGCACGTTCCGCTATATCAACATAGCGGGCGTAACAGGCACTCAAACAATCGACCAAGGCGGCGGCTTCCATACGACAAACCAAGTCCACATCGCCCGCCCCGGCGGTCTGCTCTACGACTACAACTGGGATGGTGCCAGTGCGACGACGGTCAGCCCTTCCACACATGACACGCTGCGCTTCATGTCACCGCCTACTGACACCAGCGTTCCCGCTGGGGCTGCCAACGGTCAGTGGACCGTGCGTCGTGGAATCAACGACGACACCGAGCGCTATGACGCCAATGGCGTGCTGCGCCAGATTCAGTACCGCAATGGCCAGACAAAGACGCTGATCTACTCGGACGCCAGCACCCCGGCCAGCATCGCCCCCGGCGAGGGTTACCTGATTGGGGTTGCCGATGGTTTCGGTAAATCACTGAGCCTGCGTTACGACAGTTACGGTCGACTCACCGCCTTGGTGGACCCGATGGGACAAACGGTCAGTTATGGTTACGAACCCATCCGCTCGAACTGGAACTGTCGCACGGCCAGTTGCTTCCGCACCAAGACCGTCACTTACCAGGACGGCCAGACCAAGACGTACAACTGGGACGAGCCCGACTACAACCCCAACGCCAGCACACGGCGCAATCTGCTGACCGGCGTCACGGACGAAAACGGCCAACGCTATTCGACCATCCGCTACGACAGCAAGGGTTTCGCAGTGTCGACTGAACTGGCTGGCGGCGTATATCGCTACACCTTCTCGAACCTGCAGCCGCGAACGTCTGTCACCGTGACGGACCCGCTGGGCACAGCGCGCGCGTTCAACTTCGTCAATGCCCAGGGGCTGACACAACTGGCAAGCCTGACTGGTGCTCCTTGCGACGATTGCGGGCCCGCCTCGGCGACCTACGATGCCAACGGCAACGTTGCCTCACAGACGGACTTCAACGGCAACGTCACCTGCTTTGGCTATGACCTGACACGCAATCTGGAAACTACGCGAGTCGAAGGTCTGCCTGCCGGTACAGCATGCCCGAGCAGTCTGGATGGGTATGCCGTTCCCGCAGGCGCCCGCAAGATCAGCACGCAATGGCACCCGGTCTGGCGCCAACCGGTCAAGGTCGCTGAGCCCAAACAGATCGTGACGACCGTGTTCAATGGTGATAGCGGCCAATACTGCGCGCCGACCAGCGCCAAGGTGGACGACACGCCCATCGGCGTCGTATGCAGTCAGACCGTGCAGCCCACGGCGGACGAGACGGGCAGCCAAGGTTTGAACGCTACGGCAATTGGCACGGCCCGCACCACCACTTGGACCTACGACGGCGATGGACAGGTGCTGACCAAGCAAGGCCCGCGTACCGACGTGAGCGATAAGGTCAGCTTCAGCTACCGCAACGCGGACGACACCAATTCGCCACCGCAGTACCGCCGTGGCGATCTGGCCAGCCTGACAGATGCCCTGGGCCACGTCACGACCATTGACCTGACAGACCTGAACGGCCGTCCGCTCAAGATGACGGACGCCAACGGCACCGTCACGACCTTCACCTATGCCCCGCGCGGATGGCTCACCAGTCAGGTCGTCACACCGGCCGGCGGAACCGCCCAAACCACCAGCTACAGCTATGACGCCGCTGGCCAGTTGACCCGAGTGACGCAGCCTGATGGCAGCAGCATCAGCTTCACCTACGACGGGGCGCATCGCCTGACTAACGTTGCCGACAGTGCGGGGAACAGCCTCAGCTACACGCTCGACGCCATGGGCAATCGCGTTCAGGAGCAGGCGAAGGACCCGAATGGCAATCTTGCTCGCCAGATCACGCGTGTTGTGGATTCGATCAACCGGCCGTTGAAGATCACGGTCGGGCCGGCTTCGTAAAAGAATAAAGAAACCAAACCATCAGAGACTCACCGCAAGTTATGGAGCATGCGCTGCCTTAATCGTGCTCCTGGCTGAGTTGGTAGACAAAAAGATGAAACAAGCCAGATTTCGCCATCGGAAACGCTTCCGCCCGAGTCTTACGCTACTTGTAGCAGCCTGTGCGCTTGCCCCAACTTGGGGCTTTAGCCAAACGTCGAGTTCTAACGGCCATAGGTGGTTTTATGTGTACCACGGCGTTTCGTACTATGGCAGTGATCCTATGTCGGCTTGCCAGATCGGATTTGATCTTGAGGGACTCGTGAGTCCCTGGGCATTCGCTGGTGTTGGGGCGGCGCAGAGTCTGGGAAATCAGGTACCTTGTTTGGCGTCAAATCCAAACGCGCCGGGTATTGACTACGGCTATGGCATCGCTCAGAAGGATTCTTGCCAGTCGGGCTACACACTGCAGTCGAATGGCACATGCAAGCCTCCCCCGCCACCCGTGCAAACCTGTACTGCCGGAAGTCCTGCCATTCCCGGCACCGGCACCAAGACCTTCTTTGACGGAGATGAGGGCGGCAGTCCCGACCTGCCCGTAACGCTAGCCTACCAGTCCTACGGTGTCAGTGGGGGCGGGCAATGGACGCCGAACTGGCAGCGCGGTCTGGATACCAGTGCCGCCGTGAACTCGGCACCGCAGGTGTCTGCCGGGCGCGAGGACGGCTCGGTCGTTACCTTCAGTGGAAGCGGCACGGGGTGGAGCGCCATCGGCAGCCAGGACACGCTGCAATCTGTCACCGACGCCAGCGGCAAGGTGACCGGCTGGCAGTATGGCGTGCAGGCAAGCGGTGCTGTGGAGACCTACGACACCAATGGCAAGCTGCAGTCGGTGCGGGAGCAAAACGGGCGCACTACCACGCTGACTTACAACGCAGCCAACCAGCTCACCACCGTCACAGCCCCGAGCGGCCGCAGTCTGAGCTTCGCCTATGACGCTCGGAGTCGTTTGGTCAGTGTGACCGCGCCGGACGGGGCCACCACAAAGTACGCCTACAACGCCAGCGGCGTGCTATCGAGTGTGACCCGGCCGGACGGTGCTGTGCGCAAGTACGTCTATGAAAACACTGGCATCCCGACCGCGCTGACCGGTGTCATCGACGAGAACGGCAGCCGGTACGCCACCTATGCCTATGACACCCAGGCCCGCACTGTCAGCAGCGCCCTCGCCGGTGGCGTGAATCAGTACCGGTTTCAGTACGGCGACAACTACCAAACCACCATCACTGATCCAACCGGCAAGACCAGCGTCTACAGCTTCCTCAAGCAGAACGGCGTGCTTCTGCCGACTTCGATCAGCGCCCCTTGCGGCCTGTGCGGCAGTACGCGAAAGACAAGCAGCTACGACGCGAACAACAACCTGACCCAAGAAACCGACTACCTCGGCAATGTCACGACCCACGCCTACGACAACCAGAAGCGCGAGATTCAACGTGTCGAGGGATCGGGCACGCCTGGTGCCCGCACCACCAGCACGCAGTGGCACGCTCAGTTCTGGAACCTGCGGACACAGGTGGCCTCGCCGACGAAGCTGGAAACCTACAGCTACGACAGCAATGGCAACCTGATCAGCTACAGCGAAACGCCGACGTCCGACAGCAATGGAAGCCAAGGCTTCAGCGCTACGGCAACGGGGCCAACGCGCACGACCACATGGACCTACACCGCCGACGGTCAGGTAGCGAGCCGCAGCGGTCCACGTACGGATGTCAACGACGGCACGACCTATGTCTACCGCACGGCGGACGACACCAACACCCCACCGCAATATCGCAAGGGTGACGTGTACCAGATCGTCGATGCGCTGGGCCACACCACCACGGTCAATCAGTACGACCCGAACGGTCGCCCACTGCAGGTAACCGACGCCAACGGCGGCGTCACCGCGTTCACGTACTCGAACCGGGGCTGGTTGATCAGCCAGGTAGTGACGCCTGCAAGCGGAGCAGCGCAAACCACGAACTACAGCTACGACGCGGTGGGCCAGTTGACCAAGGTGACACTCCCGGACGGCAGCACTATGAGCTTCACCTACGACGCGGCGCACCGCATGACGGGCGCAACGGACGGCCAGGACAACAGCATTGCCTACTCCCTGGATGCGATGGGCAACCGTACCGAAGACAAAGTCAAGGACCCGAGCGGCAACCTCGCGCGGCAGATTACGCGTGTGTTCGATTCGATGAGCCGGCCGCTCAAAGTCGCGGTCGGCGCCACGCAGTAAGACGACAGCACTAACTAACGAGCCAGCAACGTAATACGTCAGACGGTTCGCAGATACCTGAAATGAATTGCCCGGGAAAATAGACGAATGAAAATTGCTTTTGGAAGGGGGTGGCCGATACAGATGGAGACGTTTCGACCATATGTTGCTGCACATTCGGCGCGCATCTTGACCGGTCTCCGCCGGTTTTTTTCGTTACTAGTGTTGGCGTTTTTCTGTAGCCCGAGTGCGGTTTTTAGTGCTCCTTCCGATCCGGGTTTTAACGGCATGGGCTGGCAGGTGTATACGTTTTTTGGTGACAGTCCGCTTGCCGCGTGGAAAGCGTTTGTTGCTGGCTATCCGCCTTACGCTGGCTGGACGGTTGTCGGTGTCACCCAGACTGATCCGATTACGTATGCAACCAATGGCCTGAACCCGAACGGGCAGGCGCAGAATGGGCCGCCTGCGATGTCCACGGGTCAATGTCTTGCTGGTTACACAAAACAGTCGAATTGGACGTGCAAATCATCGCCGCTGCCCACTCCCGTGCAAGCTTGTGCGGTTGGTAACCCAGTCATTCCCGGCACCGGCACGAAGATTCTCTTCGAGCAGGATCCAGGTAGCAGCGCCGAACTCCCCGTCACGTTTGCCTACCGCTCCCAGGGCGTGTACGGATCGACTGGCGGTGCGGGTCAATGGACCGTGAACTGGCAGCGCAGCCTCGACACCAGCTTTGCGACGTTCTCACCACCGCAGGTCACGACACTGCGCGATAACGGGTCAGGATCCGCCTTCATCAAGACCGGCGGGAGCTGGGCGGCATCGGGCACGCGCGACACGCTGCAACCGGTGACGGACGCTACGGGCAAAACCACCGGCTGGCAGTACACCGTTTTTGATACGGGCGCGGTCGAGACCTACGACAGTGGTGGCAAGCTGCAATCGGTGCGCGAGCGGAACGGCCGCACAACAACGCTCACGTACAACGCGCAAGACAAGCTCAATCAAGTCACCGCCCCCAGCGGCCGTAGCCTGACGTTCGCCTATGACGCACAGGGTCGCGTGTCCAGCATCACCGCGCCCGATGGTGCTGTTACGAAGTACGCCTACAACGCTAGCGGCATGCTGTCGTCCGTCACCTGGCCGGACAACACCGTGCGGCAGTACGTGTATGAGGACACGCGCTTTCCGACTGCACTGACGGGCGTGATCGACGAGGCTGGCGGGCGGTATGCCACCTATGCCTACGACGATCAAGCGCGCGGTATCTCCAGTTCACATGCAGGGGGCGTCGATTCGTATCAATTCCAATACGGTGACAGCAACCAGACCATCGTCACCGCCCCCACCGGCAAGACAAGCGTCTATAGCTTCCTGCTGCAGAACGGCGTGCTGCTGCCAACTTCGATCAGCGCCCCTTGCGGTCTGTGCGGCAGCACGCGCAGTAGCAGCACCTACGATGCGAACAACAACCTGATCCAGGAAACGGACTATCTCGGCAACATCACCACGCATGCCTACGATAGCCAGAAGCGAGAGATCCAGCGAGTCGAAGGAGCCAGCACAGCCACTGCCCGCACCGTTACCACTGAATGGCATCCGAGCTGGAACCTGCAAACACGGGTGGCCTCGCCGACGAAGCTGGAGAGCTACAGCTACGATGCCAACGGCAACCTGACGAGCTACAGCGAGACCCCGACTGCTGACACGAATGGCAGTCAGGGCTTCAGTGCCGCAGCGGCAGGTCCAACGCGCACGACCACGTGGACCTATACCGCCGATGGTCAGGTTGCCAGCCGCAGCGGCCCGCGTACCGATATCAAAGACGGCACCACCTACGTCTACCGCACGGCGGATGACACCAACACCCCACCGCAATACCGGAAGGGCGACCTGTATCAAGTCGTCGATGCGCTGGGCCACACCACCGCGATCACCCGGTACGACCCGAACGGCCGCCCGCTGCAGATGGCAGATGCCAACGGCACGGTCACCGCGTTCACGTACTCGAACCGTGGTTGGCTAACCGCCCAGGTGGTGACACCGGCCAGCGGTGCGGCGCAAACCACAAGCTACAACTATGACGCCGCAGGCCAGTTGGCGAAGGTGGCATTGCCCGACGGCAGCAGTGTGAGCCTCACCTACGACGCGGCGCATCGCATGACCGGTGCGACGGACAGCCTGGGCAACAGCATCACGTACACGCTGGACGCGATGGGTAACCGGACACAAGAACAGTCCAAGGACCCCGGTGGTACCCTCGCCCGCCAAATCACGCGCGTCTTCGACTCGATGAACCAACCGCTCAAGGTCACGGTCGGTACCGCACCGTAAACGGCACGTAATCAAATCGGTCCAACGCATGACATCTGCGTGTCAGCGCACTCAGCTTGTGTTGAATTACAAAGGGCGAGATAAAGGTTTGGGGGAAGATTCGTTGATGCAACGCAATCCAACAATGAAACAGAAGCCACTGCGTGGTTTGTTGACCTGGCGGCTGATGCGCACTTGCGCAGGCATACTCCTGGGGATAATGCTTACATGTAGCCCGAGACTAAGTTTTGGCGCGACTTCCGGCAATGAAATCACCGGTTTTATGTGGTACGGCGTTGCGTTCGCTGAGCTAGGCGCAAAAGCCCCTACTCCACAAGCTGCATGCTCGGCCGCACTTGATAGATACAACGCGGCATATCAGGCATCGTGGACGCTCGTGGACGTCTGGCCTTACCAAGTCGGTTCTGGGACCACGAATTATGCGTGCACGATCACAGCCCCGACTCGTCCTGAAGGCTGTACCTATTGTCTCTACGCAACCCCTACCGGCGTATGCCTGCCTGGCTATGAGTGGACCGGGAACCAGTGCGTCCCGATTCCGCACGTGCAAGTCTGCCCGATAAGTAATCCTGTTACCCCTGGCGCAGGTACCAAGGCGGTTTTTGAACCGAACGAGGGCGGCAGCGCAGACATTCCGATCACGCTCGCCTATCAATCCTACGGAGGGCGGTTCGACGGCACAGGTCACTGGACGTTCAACTGGCAGCGAAGCCTAGACACGACACGGGTGGGTTCCACCGCACCACAGTTGACCGCCATGCGCGATGACGGGACAGTGTCGACTTTCAGTCAAAGCGGCACCACTTGGGTTGCGGCGGGTGTGCAAGACACCTTGCGATCGGTAACGGACAGCAATGGCAACGTCCCTGGCTGGCAATACACGGTGGTCAACACGGGGGCGGTTGAGACCTACGACGCAGCCGGCAAGCTGCAATCGGTGCGCGAGCGCAATGGCCGCACCACCACTCTGGCCTACAACTCGGCCAATCAGCTCGTCTCAGTCACGGCGCCGAGCGGCCGCAGCCTCGCGTTTGCCTATAACAGCGCCGGTCGCGTATCCAGCATCACGGCGCCGGATGGCGTCGTGACCTCCTACGGCTACAACGGCACCGGCATGCTGTCGAGCGTGACACGACCGGACGGCAGCGTGCGTCAATATGTCTACGAAGACATTAGTTTCCCCACAGCACTGACCGGTATTATCGACGAGAACGGCGGTCGCTACGCTACCTATGCATACGACAGTCAGGGTCGGGCGGTGTTGAGCCAGCACGCAGGTGGCGCAGATGCGTATCAGTTTCAATACAGCAGCGGCCCCGAGAATCAATACGGAGGCAACTACCAAACCACCGTCATCGACCCAACCGGCAAGACCAGCGTCTACAGCTTCCTCAAGCAGAACGGCGTACTGCTGCCGACCTCGATCAGCGCCCCCTGTGGCCTATGCGGTAGCACCCGCCAGAACAGCAGCTACGACGCCAACAACAACCTGGTTCAGGAAACCGACTATCTCGGCAACGTCACGACCCACGCTTACGACAACCAGAAGCGCGAGATTCAACGTGTCGAGGGATCGGGCACGCCCGGTGCCCGCACCACCAGCACACGGTGGCACGCTCAGTTCTGGAACCTGCGGACACAGGTGGCCTCGCCGACGAAGCTGGAGAGCTACAGCTACGATGCCAACGGCAACCTGATCAGCTACAGCGAGACGCCGACGTCCGACACCAACGGCAGCCAAGGCTTCAGCGCTGCGGCTGCGGGTTCGACACGCACGACTACGTGGACCTATACCGCCGATGGTCAGGTTGCCAGCCGCAGCGGTCCGCGTACGGATGTCAACGACGGTACGACGTATGTCTACCGCACGGCGGATGACACGAATAGTCCGCCGCAATATCGCAAGAGCGACCTGTATCAAATCGTCGATGCGCTGGGCCACACCACCACGGTCAACCGGTACGACCCGAATGGCCGCCCGCTGCAGATGACGGACGCCAACGGCACAGTCACCGCGTTCACGTACTCGAACCGTGGTTGGCTAACCGCCCAGGTGGTGGTGCCGGCCAGCGGTGCGGCGCAAACCACGAGCTACAGCTATGACGCAGTAGGCCAGTTGACAAAGGTTGCCCTGCCCGACGGCAGCACAGTGGGCTTCACCTACGATGCAGCGCATCGCATGACCGGTGCGACGGACAGCTTGGGCAACAGCAACACGTACACGCTGGACGCGATGGGTAACCGGACACAAGAACAGTCCAAGGACCCCGGTGGTACCCTCGCCCGCCAAATCACGCGCGTCTTCGACTCGATGAACCGACCGCTCAAGGTCACCGTCGGCGCCGCCCAGTAAGACAACAAGACCCGAACAAGAATGGAATCAACAGCCCATCGGCCTCACATCAAGATGAATATGCCTGCATTATCAAAACTGAAGCTCACCCGAGCTGCGCGCGGCTTCACGCTGCTGGAACTGCTCGTCGTCGTCGCCATCATTGGCCTGCTGGCCGCCTATGTGGGGCCACGCTACTTTGCGCAGCTTGGCAAATCGGAAGTGGGTGTGGCCAAGGCCCAGATCCAAGCCTTCGAAAAAGCCATCGACCAGTACCGGCTCGATACGGGCCACTTCCCGACCACCGAACAAGGCCTCAAGGCGCTGATGTCCGCCCCCACCGGCGAGACGCGTTGGGGTGGCCCCTACCTGAAGAAAGAGGTGCCGCTGGATCCATGGGGCCACGCATACGAATACCGCCAGCCCGGCGCCAGCGGCCGTGACTACGACATCGTCTCCTACGGTCGTGATGGTGCCGCCGGCGGCGATGGCGAAAACGCCGACCTGACGAACTGAGCGATGCGGTTCAAAGTCAGTACGTTCGATTCGGCCACCGCGCGTGTCTCCACGCGCCGGGTTACAGGGAACGACCGTGCCTCGGTGGATGCGCACCTCAAAGCAGAGGGCGCAACGGTCCTATCCGTCGAACCGATCGGAAGCAAGCTGACGCTTCCCGCCCTGAAGACCGGGCGCCGCAAGGTCGATGCCGGACTGGTGTGTATCGAGCTGGGCGGGCTGCTGCGCGCGGGCCTTACCGTGTCGGAAGCGCTCGATTCGCTCGCGCACCGGGATGATCACCCCAATGTGGGGGTGTACCGGCAGTTGTATGACGGCCTGCTGAGCGGCCTGCCCTTGTCCGAATCGATGAAGCAGGTCGAGGGCGTGTTTCCCGGCATCCTGGTTGCCGCGATCCAGGCCAACGAACGCTCCGGCCGCATCCCGGATGCGCTCGAAGAGTACGCAAAGTATGCGCAAGCGCAGGAAGCACTGCGCAAGAAGGTCGTCAGCGCCGCCGTCTATCCAGCCACCGTTATCGGCTTCGGCCTGCTGGTGGTGATCTTCCTGCTCGCCTACGTCATCCCACGGTTTGCAATGGTCTATGACGGCACCGTCATGCAAGCCTCCGGAGCGACTCGAATTCTGCTCGCCGTGGGGCACTTCATTCATGACCGGGGCTGGGCGCTGTTGATTGGCATTGGGCTGGGCGCCCTCCTCGTTGCCTATCAGTTCGCCCGACGGAATGCGGCCGAACGCCTGCTGAGTGCCATCGGCAATCTTTGGCCGTTCAAGAAGCTGGGAGAGCGCTTCCAGCAAGCACGCATCTGCGCCTCACTCTCGATGCTGACGCGAGGTGGTTACGACTTTCCGGAAGCCATGCGACTTGCCTCGCCACTTGCCATTTCAGCGATCACCCGCGCCCAACTGGATGAAGCGCGCGAACGCATCCTGGAAGGCGTACTCGTGAGCCAAGCCCTCATGAAGACGGACTTTGGCGATGGCTTTGCGGTACGCATCCTGCAAGCCGGCGAACGCGTCGGCGATCTCGCCGGCAGCTTCGAGATGCTGGCGCAGACCTACCGGCGCGAGTTGGAAACCATGCTCGAGCGGACCATGCGGCTGGTCGAGCCGATTCTGCTCATGACGGTGGCCAGCCTGATCGGCGCCATCGTCGTGCTGATGTACCTGCCCATTTTTGATCTTGCGGGAGCAATCTGACATGTCCGACGCGGTACTCGATTGGACAGCCTTCGGCAGTTGGCTGCGCTCTGCCCGCATGGCGCGTGGTGAAGGCAGTCTGGCAGCGGCGCTCGCTGGCCAAGCCGGAATACCTGTAGAGACACTGGTTTCGGCCGTTGCGGACCGATTCGACTTCCACCATGTTGGTCCGCAAGCCGAGCTTGCCAGTCAAGTCACGCTAGACCCCATCTCGCTCAAGGACTGCCGCCAGCACAAGATTCTTCCGCTGCGCATTGCCGACCAATGGGTCGTAGCAATGGATGACCCCTGGGATGAAGCACTGGTGCGCTGGACCCACGAACGGCTTGGACAGGCCAAGCTGGCGTGGATCGACGGCCAGCACAGCATGGTCATCCTGGAGCGGGCACTGAGTACGGCATCGGCTTCAGCCCTGCTCGCCCAGCGCGGCGCGGAAACCACCGTCCAGGACCAGGAAGTCAGCCGCGTCGTCTCGCACGATTCCATTGAATCGGCGGAGAGTGCAGTGGTCCGCTTCCTGGATGCGGTCCTGCTCGACGCCTGGCGGGCCGGTGCCAGTGATATTCACGTCGAGACATCGCGGTCGGGCCTGCATATCAAGCTGCGGCTGGACGGCGTCCTGGTGCCTGGCCCCGCGTTCACTGGTGCGCGGTCACCGAGTGAAGTCCTGAACCGGATCAAGGTGCTGGCGCAGTTGGACATCGGCGAAACCCGCCTGCCGCAGGACGGTCGCTTCCGGGTGCGGCTGGAGGGGCGCGATGTGGACATGCGTGTTTCGATCATGCCCAACGTGTTCGGCGAAGATGCAGTCATCCGCTTGCTGGACAAGGCTCAGCTGCGCGGAGCGTCGGAGACGCTCACATTGGAAGCGCTGGGCTTCGATACCGCGGCCACCACGACCATTCGCCGGTTGACCAAGGAGCCGCACGGCATGCTGCTGGTGACTGGCCCCACCGGCAGCGGCAAGACGACGACGTTGTATGCCTCGCTTTCGGAGATCAATACCGGGCGAGACAAGATCATCACGATCGAAGACCCGGTCGAATATGAGCTGTCGGGCATCCTGCAGATTCCCGTCAACGAGAAGAAAGGCCTGACGTTTGCGCGTGGCCTGCGTTCGATCCTGCGTCACGATCCCGACCAGATTCTGGTCGGTGAAATCCGTGACTCGGAGACGGCGGAAATTGCGGTGCAGGCCGCCCTGACCGGCCACTTGGTCTTCACCTCCGTGCACGCCAACTCAGCGCTCGATGTGGTCGGTCGTTTCCTGCACATGGGTGTCGACCCGTACAACTTCATGTCGGCGTTGATCGGCATCGTGTCGCAGCGGTTACTGCGTTTGAAATGCACGGAATGCGCCCCCGCTTCTGCGGCGCCTGGCACGCACTCTACCGGGTGTCCGGCCTGCCGCTATACCGGCTATCGTGGCCGGACCGTGGTGTGGGAGATCGTACCTGTCAACGACACCATCCGGGAACTGGTTATCCGCCGTGAGCCGTTACGGTTAATCCGCGAACAGAGCCGGCAGATGGGTGTCGTCTCGCTGCGTGAGCAGGCCGTGCGCATGGTGGAGCAAGACCTCACGACTTTCGAAGAAATTGACCGCGTGGTGTCGCCCAATGAATGACTATTGGCTGTACCTCTCCAAATCCGAGATGGTGGTCGGCAGAGCGCGCGGAAGGCGCCGTGAAGCCACGGTCCTGGACACCGCTGAGTGCCAGATGGACGGGCTCGGGGAGTTTGTAGGACAGCGTGTGCCGCGCGGCAAGCGCCTGTATGTCTGGTTGAGCGGCGGCTATTGCCACTACGTGACCTTCCCGCGGCCGCGCTGGGTATTTGCTTCTCGCAAGCTGCAGATGGTGGCGGCCAAGGTCTTCGAGCAGAAGACGATGCTGAACGCCCCCGACTATGCATTCAGCCTGCAGCCGTCGCGCTCGAATCTGCACGTCTGCGCCATCCGGCAACTGGATATGTCGAACGTCCTCCGAGCGGTCGGCGTCCGATACCAAGTGCGCACAGTCGCACCGCTTGCGCCACTGGTGCTTGACGCCTACAGGCGTGCCAACAAAACCTCGTCTTGCGTGCTTTACGAGTCGGACAGCGTGACTCTGGCCCGCGCCAGCAAGAAGAGCGGATTGCTGCTCGCCACAACTGCGGGGAGCTCACATGCGTCCGTCCTCACGCGCCTGCTGGCAGCCCAGGCCGATGCTCCGTCCGGTATCGAAGTCGTTTCGGCACCCTCCGTGCAGACTGACCTCGGCCTCGCTGAACAATCCGGACTGATCCTCAATGGGTGGCTCAAGCGCCATGGGAGCCTACAGAATCATGGCTGATTTCACGTTCCAGGCGCGACCGAAGAATCGGCGATTGTCGTTGCTGGTGATGGCATTGGGTTGTACCGCTGCCTTCATCGCGCTGGATAAATTCACGGAGACCGAGAAGCAACTGGTCGCCGCTCGGCAGCGCGTAGCCACGCTCTCACGCGAAGCCCCTGTGCAGGAGAGCAAGCCGAGCGAAGCCGACGACAAGAAGAATGCACTCGCAAGGGGCATCCAAACCTCGATCGCTGTGGATTGGAACCGGCGGCTCAATCAGCTTGAGAGTTTGCGCGGCGAAGCGGTGTGGGTTGGCTTGCTCAAGCTGACTGCCACGGACCCGAAGGCCGAGTTACGCCTGATGAGTGACACGCTGGAGGCGGCGAACGGTGCGTTGGATCGGTATGCGCAAGCGGCTGGCGAGGAACTGCGTGCAACTGTGACCTCCATCGCTTTGCGCGATCGGCGGTATGTAACTACAGCTACGGTCCCTATTCGATAGGGCAGCACAAAAGGTGAGCCATTTGATCGCGTGGCAGCGCCGCACTCGACTCCATCTGGTCACTAGCGCCCCGATCGATTTTGCGAATAAGGCGCAGCGCTCATCCCCTTTCACCGAATACCCACGGCAGCAACTTGGCGACATTCAGCGCGTCGTCAAGGGCTCGATGGTGTGTGCCCTCGAGCCGCAGACCGACCAGCTCGCAAGCCTTCGCCATCCCTACCTCCTTGCCGATGCGTCGCACCCTAGTGAACACCCGCTTGACGTTGACGTGTGGCAAGTCGATGGGCTGAGTGATGCCATGGCGGACACTGTCGAGTTCGAGCTGCCTGCGGTCCCACTCGCCCCAGCTCGCCCACGTCGCGTCTGGTTGCCGATGCCGCGCGACAAAGGCGCGCAAGGCCTCGGCGACGGCAGGAAAGGCTTGGGCCCTGTCTACGTCTGCCTGGTGAATGCCCGTCAGCTTCGAACAGAACGGCGTCAGCCGGGGATTGACCACAGGACGCGCGAAGGCTTGGAAGCTGTCGAGCACTGCGCCATCGGATGCGACCCACACCGCACCCACTTCGATGGTTTCCATATCGAAGCTGGACGCATTGTCGTCACACGTAGCTTCGAGATCCACGACAAGGATGTTTGGCATAGCAGCCTTGGTTTCCTCGGGTTGGGGGGTTATCTTACTCTCGTCGGCGGGCACGGCGGAGTGCGGCCGACGCATTCGGAAGCCGCGTAGGCGGTGTGTCAAACGACAACCGCTCCTGCCATTCACCACCGTCGGTCACCAAGCGGCGCCCGCAGCGATCGCAGGTACGTGCTGCCAGCCGCTAGACGGCGTGGTGTCGATATTCGCGCATGGTGAAGACCTCGTGAGGGGGACTTACCTCTCAATGGTCGCAAGGCAAGGCCGCAGTGTGGGCAAGCGTGGGAAACCTCGTGGGCAGGCTGATGGTCAACCCGCAGGGTTGTCCAACAGCCTGTCCACCAGGTTATCCATGCGAGGCGCGCAGCGGCTGTCCACACGGAAGGCCGCGTCAGTCCCAGTAACCCTCCCTGAGGTCACGCCGCCAAAGCCATGCCAATTCGCGTTGTCTCGGGAATGCGCTTTTCCCCATAAATGTTCACCTTCGACCAAAGAACGCATGGAGTCACGCTAGCGGCTCCCTCCACGTACCCAGACCGCCAACTCGTCATATGGCTCTCTCGCTCGGCGCGTCATGTTCGCCCGCGCCATAGCCCGCAGGCGCATATATCTCCGCTCTGCCAAACATGCAAGCGCGGGGCATCTTGTTCACACCAATCAACAAGGATTGCTTAACGACGGTGCTGAGCTGGATATGTACGCAGGATTTCAATCAGCTGTTGGACGTCATTGCTGGTCCTCCATGGCCTCGGTCAAGTTAGCGACAAAGATCTCAAACGCCGCTGCCGCTGCAGCAACCGGTGCCAATCGCTCCCGTTGGCGACAGATGACACTCGACAGATCACCCCTTTGTCGGCACGCCCGAACAAGTCGATGCAGCGACGGCCGCAGGAAGTTCATGAGGTCACTAGGTACCGCGTCATCCAAATCTGGTTGCGCTTCGATCAGGAGACTAGCGACGAAGAACCGCGATGGCGATATGCTGCTGGTAGCCATGATTCACCTCTCTCATAGGTGGGTGGTGGTCAGGCGCGCGCGAGGTGCCAGCCTCTCGCACGCCGTCAGAATCGCTTTCGCGACGTTGTGTTGCTCGTGCCCCATAAACGTTCACCATTGGTGGGGTCTATCCTCGACGATGCCTAAAGCCGCGGCGTAGGCCCGGGCTGCATCCCAAAGCCTCCGCAGCTAACCCAGTTTTTGTGCCAAATCTCTGGCGCGCGGGTGGTAGTACCGTTTGAGCATTTGCACCGTCTTGTGGCCCGTGACCGCTGAAAGCTCCAGGATGTTGTCCAGTTTTTCCGCAATGCGACTCGTCGCCTCATGGCGCAGATCGTGGAAATGGAGATCTTGGAGGCTCGCTCGGACCACAGCGCGGCTAAAAGACTTTTTCACGGCGTCTGCGCTGAGGGGGAAGACTTGCCCCGAGATGTGTCGAGGGAGCCCCGCGAGCGTGGACGCAGCTCTGGTGGACAGCGGCACGTCGCGAGGGTCCCCATTTTTTGTGTCGTGAAGCCGCACAAATCGGTCATGCAGTTCGACGTCCTGCCAGCGAAGCGCCAACAATTCACTTCGTCGCATTGCTGTCTCTACAGCCAGGATGACAAGGGGGCGCACCCACGGATTGCTCGGGCCGGTAAGCCGCCCTTTCTCATCACGGGGCGGCACATCAAGAGCTGCTAGCAAGCGCTCCTCCTCACCGAGAGCCAGCCGCCGAGTGCGGCCGCGGTTCTCCGGCGGGCGACGAATCATGGAAACTGGATTGTCGACGTGCACGCCCCACTCCTTGCGTGCGACGTTGATGACGTGAGAAATGAGGTTCAGGTCCCTGTTAGTCGTCGAGCCCGACACCTCTTTGAGGCGCTTATCCCGCCATTGCGCCATGAGCTTCCCAGACAAGGCAGCAACCTTCGTCTTGGCGATCGGATCCCGAAGAAGGGAAGCAACCCGATACCGTTCCGAATCCCGGCCTTTCTTTTGACTGGACACCTCGACCGCGTAGCGCTGTAGGAGATCACCAAGGGTGTTCTTCTCGGCCTCGGTACGGTCGATATAGACGCCCCGCTCCATCTCCGACTCGATGACGGTAGCCCAGGCGCGAGCGTCTGATTTTGTGGGGAAACTGCGGGAGTGCGTTGGCCATCCTTTGCGGCGGACCCGTGCTTCCCAATAGCTTCCTCGCTGTCGAATCGTTGCCACTTCTCATCTCCAAAGCTCTGCGCGTAGGCGCGTGGAGCAAATCTGGAGCAGCTGTTCCGATTCAGCGAGGGTGCAAAATTCCGTGTTAGTGATTCCTAACCCGGAAATAAAGAAAGCCAGCACGAGGCTGGCTTTCCGAACTTGGTGGGTGGTACAGGGATTGAACCTGTGACCCCTGCCGTGTGAAGGCAGTGCTCTACCGCTGAGCTAACCACCCGAAAACTGCTGCCGGGATGCGGCGAAAACGAGATTATGACGAAAAGCGATTGCCGTGTAAAGACCCCGACCGCACTTTTTTTTCGTCAGGCGGCCGGCGGCGCAGTTTCAGGGGCCTCGCGCGCCCAAACCGTCTTGCCGCCGCTGGCCTTGTCGATTTCTTTGAGCACGCCGGCGTGGGCGTCCGCCTCTGCCTCCGTGGCCAGCAACACAGGCAATTCCAGCGCGCTCAGATCGACGGCAACCGCTTCGGCCGACGCACCATCGCCAGTTTCGAGCATGTCGATCACTAGCGTGTTCTGGCCGCGCGTCATGGCCAGGTAGACCTCGGCCAGCAACTCCGCATCGAGCAAAGCCCCGTGCAGCGTGCGGTGCGCGTTACTTACGCCCAACCGGTCGCACAGCGCATCCAGCGAGTTGCGCTTGCCCGGGAACATCCGGCGCGCTTCGAGCAGCGTGTCGATATGGCCCGACAGGTGTTCGCGGAAGGTCGGCAAGCCCAGGCGCTGGAATTCCATGTCCAGAAAGCCCAAGTCGAACGCGGCGTTGTGGATGATCGCCTCGGCGCCCTGCACGTAGTCGCGGATCTCGCTGACGACTTCCGCAAACTTCGGCTTGTCGGCCACGAACTCGTTGGTGATGCCGTGCACCGCCATCGCGCCCGGGTCGATCTCGCGCTCGGGGTTGATGTAGAAGTGCAGATTCCGGCCAGTCAGGCGCCGGTTGACCATCTCCACGCAGCCGATTTCGATCACGCGGTCGCCGGTGGCGGCGTTCAGGCCGGTGGTTTCGGTATCGAGGATGATCTGTCGTGTCATGCGTCCCCCTCCCCCTTATTTGAAGACGACGGTCTTGTGGCCGTTGAGCAGGATGCGGTGTTCGGCATGCCATTTCACGGCGCGGGCCAGCGCCACGCATTCCACGTCGCGGCCGACGGCGGTGAGCTGCTCGGGGTCCATGCTGTGGTCGACGCGCTCGATTTCCTGCTCGATGATCGGGCCTTCGTCCAGGTCGGCCGTCACGTAATGGGCCGTCGCGCCAATCAGCTTCACGCCCCGCTCGTGTGCCTGGTAATACGGTTTGGCGCCCTTGAAGCTCGGCAAGAACGAGTGATGGATGTTGATGGCGCGGCCTTCCAGCTTGCGGCACAGATCGTTCGACAGAATCTGCATGTAGCGCGCGAGCACCACCAGGTCGATCTGCTGCTCCTGCGCGATTTCCCAGATGCGGGCTTCCTGCTGTGCCTTCTGTTCGTCCGTCCCCTTGAGCAACGGCAGGTGCGTGAACGGCACGTTGTACGACGCCGCCAGCTGATAGAAATCGCTGTGGTTCGACACGATGGCGGCAATCTCGATCGGCAACTGGCCGGCGCGGGATCGGAACAACAGGTCGTTCAGGCAGTGGCCGATCTTCGAGACGAGGATCATCACGCGCGGCTTGACGGCAGCGTCGAACATGCCCCACTGCATGGAAAAACGCTCGCCGATCGCCGTGAAACGTTCACGCAGCGTGGCCAGGTCAAGCGGCTGCCCCTGCGGTACGAAATGCACGCGCATGAAGAAGCGGCCCGTGAATTCGTCGCCGTATTGGTCGGAGTCGAGAATGTTGCAGCCCTGCTCGAACAACAGGCCCGACACGGCGTGGACGATGCCGGGCTGGTCCGGGCACGATAGGGTGAGGATGAAACCGGAGTGACTCATGAAGCGTTTTACGTATTGTTGTCGGGCGCGAACCGTTGCGGCACATGGGGCGAACTCAGGCGCGCCAGGGCATCGAGGGTGACGAGCGTGGCGTCAACCGTCATCGCGCAGTCCGCCATGATATCAAGGGCGGCGTCCGGGCTGGCGCGCAGATGGCCGACCACTTCGCCGTCCTGGTTGGCGGGAGTAAAGTCGGCAGGCAGCGTCAGGTCGAAGGCAAACAGGGTTTCGCATTGGATGCCTTCCGGCACGTCACGCAGGACGTCCAGGGTGCCTCGCTGCACCAATTGGGCCGCCAGATCAGCGCCGATACCCGCTTCTTCCCAGCATTCCTTTTCCAGCGCGCCGCGCGCGTCGAACCCGTGGCCGATACCGCCCGCAACGAGGTTGTCCCACATGCCGGGGTCAATTGGCTTGGTAGCCGCACGCCGGGCCAGCCAGAGCATCGGCCCGGCTTCGTCCATCCCGTCGATCAAGCCATTCATATGCGCCGCATAGGTGCGGATGCCGAAAAAGCGCGCCGCAGCCCTTTCAATGAGCGCCAGCGTGGGCGTGCCCCAGCCGGTGTTGACGGCGAAACGCTCATCGCGCCAGCCGCGCACGTGGCCGTCTTCCGCCAGGCGCTCGATCACTTCGGCCAACGCAGCGGTGCGCTCCGCCTCGGTGGCGAGCGTGCCGCACAACTCGACGCGGTCCGCCGATACCTCGAACCACTGGGACCAGCGCCTGAGCAAGGCAGCCCGCTCGCGGCTGAGCCAGCCAACACGCTGCCCAGCGACGATCCACGGGACTACGGCTGCGGCATCGAACGTCTGGCGCGCCGCCAGACCCTCCAGGACACGCTCAATGCGTCGGTCCGTCATGCCAGCCGCCCACAGGGCCGGGCGTGCATTGTGCTTTCCGTGCAGCACGCGTCGCGCGATAATGCGCCATTCATACAAGCCGTCATCAGACTGGAGAAACAAGGATGGATGAAATCGACGAGCTGTCGGATCTGCCGACCCCGCGCTTTATCTGGGGGTTCGCCATTGCCGTCACACCGTCCGGCGAAGTGTCGCACGACGAGTTCGAATACCTGACCCACACCCGCGCGCCGCGCTTTACGTGCCGCGTGGTCGAACTGGAAGATGCCCCCGCCGAGCCAGAAGACGAAGGCGATATCGATGGCCGCATCGTCCACTTCGACAACCCGAAGCGGATGTTCTACATCACCGACCTGGGCCTGGCGCTGATGAACTTCACCCTGTTCGACAAGGTGGACAACAAGGCCAAGCTGAAGAACGCCTGCGACGAAGCCATTGCCGACTGGCTGACCCGCCGCGACTTCCTCGACTCCGAACCGGACGACGACGAGGAATAAGCCACTAACCCTGGCTGCCTGGGCTGCCGTCTTCGGTAAAGCGCAGGTCGGCCAGGTGCACATCGGCGTAGGAGCGGCCCGCATCCAGCAGGGCCGACACCTGCGCTTTCACCTGCTCCTTCTGCGCACGCATGGCCCGCGGCGGCATGGCCGGATCCTGGCCGGTGTGATGCAGATACAGCATCTTGTAGGTGAGTTGGCTCACCATCCATTGCCGCAGCACGCGGCGCCGGCCAGCGTGGTCCGCCTCGAGTGTGCCGATCTGGCCCAACAGCGTGGAAAACGCGCGCGCCACGTCTGCGGCATTCCCCGGCTCACCGGCAATGCAGCGCTCCGCCAGGGCGCGCGCATCCGACGGCGACATGGCATCGGTTTCGACAAAGCGATCCGCCACCTGGACGGGCGCCGGTGCTTGCCGCGCCAGCCTTGCAGACACCCCCGAGAGCGCTTCCTGCGCACGGCGGATAGACGCATCCAACGACTCCGCACTGCCCTGCACCATGCCGGCAAAGGGCATTTCGCTGGGTTGTTCGGCGCGTTTCTTGGCGTCCATCGCTCCCTCCGGGTGGCTGCCCGCTGCGCTGTTGCGCTGCGAGCGAAAACGGAATTGTAGAACGCCGCGCACATTTATCGACAAATCCGCACAGAGGCTCCACATGGCTCGCGGAGCGCAAACGATAACGCCGCGTCACAATGCGTGGCGGCTGTTGGCCGCAACCCACGCGGGGTGGCCACGCCACGGTTAAAATACGCGTTTGTGCGGCACCGCCGCATCTCGCGCCTCATTTGCTGACCGCCTTTGCGCGGCAAGGAACACGCCTTGATCAAGTGGATTCTCGTAGCCCTGTATTTGGGCTCCATTCTGTATGTGCATTTTCGCGGCAAGGTGCGCCTGAAATTCTGGCGCCAGATGTTCGACCACTCCGCGGTGGTCGCGCCGGTCAACTGCTTCATGTATGCGTTCTCGGGCGTGCCGCAAACCCCGTACGTGCCGGTCGAGCGCTTTCCCGATCTGGAAAAGCTGCAGGCAGCATGGCCGCAGATCCGCGACGAGGGCATGGCGCTCGTCAACCTGCGCAAAATCAAGGCCGCCGAGAAGAACGACGACGCCGGCTTCAACTCCTTCTTCAAGAATGGCTGGAAGCGCTTCTACCTGAAGTGGTATGAGGCCAGCCACCCATCGGCCGAGCAACTGTGCCCGAAGACGGTCGCCCTGCTGCGCGAGCTACCCAGCGTGAAAGCGGCGATGTTTGCCGAACTGCCGCCGGGCGGCAAGCTCAACCCGCACCGCGATCCGTTTGCGGGCTCCCTGCGCTACCACCTGGGCCTGGCCACGCCCAACGACGACCGCTGCTTCATCGAGGTCGATGGCGAACGTCACAGCTGGCGCGACGGCCAGGGCGTAGTCTTCGACGAGACCTATCTGCACTGGGCCGAAAACGCTTCCGACAAAGATCGCTTGATCCTCTTCTGCGATATCGAACGCCCGATGAAATTCGGCTGGGCACAGAGCATCAACAAGTGGCTGGGCCGCAAGGTCATGACGGCCGCCAGCTCGCCCAACGATGACGGTGACCAGACCGGCGGCATCAACAAGCTGTTCCGCTATGTGTGGTTGATGGGCCAATACCGCCGCCGCTTCAAGGCGTGGAACCGCAAGCTGTATTACGTGGTGAAGTTCGGCTTGATCATCGGCGGCGTCGCACTGATCGTGTGGATCTGATCCTCGTCTCGGCAGTCATCGCTTTGCACAAAACCGGCCTCGCGCCGGTTTTTTGTTGCGTTTGCAAAACGTACCGATGCTGCTCGAACCTTTTGCCGCGTCGCAAAGCAGGTGTGGAAAAGCGCTACATCCGGCACAGATCTCACCTAATGTCAGGAACTGAGCGCTTCGGTGCTCATCTGATATGGCGGGCACGCCGCTTGCTGCTCGGTGTTTGACACCCTTGCCGATGGCGGGGCGCAAGTCAAAGCCGGGATGCGGGTGGCTGTATCCCCTCCTTCCACACCAGAGACAGAGAGATCGCCATGAACAAGAAGCTCTTCAGCCGTCGTACCGCTGCCACGCTTGCTGCCGTCACGCTGCTTGGCACCCAGATCGCAGCCTGCACGACCACGAGCCCGAATGCACAGGGCTCCGACGTGATGACGTCGACCAACAAGCATGCCACTACCAACTCGCAGGCCGATTCGGTGCTCTCGCGCCTGTACACCACGGCCAACGGATCGCGTGACCTGGTTTCGCGCGCCAAGGGCGTGCTGGTGTTCCCGTCGGTGCTCAATGCCGGGTTTGTCGTGGGCGGCCAGTACGGCGAAGGCGTGCTGCGCACGGGCGGTGGCAAGCCGCTGGGGTACTACAACATCGCCTCGGCGTCGGTGGGCTTCCAGGCGGGCGCCCAGTCGCGCGCGCTCATCATCCTGTTCATGACGGATGAAGCGCTGCAGAAATTCCAGAACAGCCAAGGCTGGACGGCCGGTGTGGACGCTACCGTCGCGCTCGCCAAGATTGGCGCGAACGGCGCGATCGACACCAACACCGTGCAGCAACCCGTCATCGGCTTCAACCTGACCAACGCGGGCCTGATGGCAGGCGCGTCGATCGAAGGCACGAAGATCACCAAGCAGAACAACTGATCCGTACCGGCTTAGCCGTAACAGCCGCCGTCTTGCACGGCGGTTTTTTTTTTGCCCATTTCAAGCGTTGCAGCAACGTCGCAGACACGGGGAAACCCGGAGAGGGTGTATCAGCCTTCTCGGCTAGCATCGCGGCACGCAAAACGACCACCCAAGACAAGGGGGAGACATGACGAGTCGCAATTTCGCCTGGCGCGGGATGCTGGCGGGTGTACTGCTGACGGGCGTACTGGCAGCGGCCAGTGCGATGGCCGAGCCCGGCATCACAGACAACAAAATCCTCATCGGCCAGACCGCCGGCTTTACGGGCCCCGCGGGCGAGCAGGTCAAGGAGATGACGCAAGGCGCCAAGCTCTACATCGACGCGGTCAACCAGTCGGGGGGCATCTATGGGCGCAGGATCGAGCTGATCTCGGAGGACGATGGGTTCGATGCCAATGCATCAAAGAAGCATGCGCACACGCTGATCGCCGATAAGCAGGTCTTCGCCCTCTTCCTGCCGCGCGGCACGCCGAACACCGAGGCGATCATGACCGAGGCGCGGCCCTTGGGCGTGCCCGTGGTGGCACCGTCGACCGGCGCCGCCACGTTCTTTGACCAGCCGGACCCGCTGCTTTTCGTGGTGCGTACGAAATACCAGACGGAGATTGCAGAACTGGTGCGGTACTTCGGCACGCTGGGGTTGCGCCGCCTTGCGCTGGTCAATGTGAATGACACATTCGGCAAGGACACGGAGATCGGCTTCAACAACGCCACGCAGAACCTGCCGGCCGATGCACACCGCATCTTCACCGTCGACCGCCTGAAGCCAGACGTCGCCAAGGCCGCAGCGGAGGTGGGCAAGTTTGCACCGCAAGCGGTGATCCTGGCCTGCCCGAGCACCACCGCGCGCGCCATGATCGAAACGCTGAACAAGCAAGGCACGGCCACGCAGATTGCCGCGCTGTCCAACAACGCCGCACTCGCTTTTGCGCAATCGCTGGGGGCGCTGGGCCGTGGTGTGGTGGTGTCGCAGGTGATGCCGTCTCCGGTGCGATCGACGTCGCGGCTCGGCCGTGACCTGTCCGCCAGCGCAAAAGCGGCGGGCGTAGCGCCGTCGTACGCCATGATGGAAGGCTATGCGGCCGCCCGGGTGCTGGTCGAGGGGCTCAAACGGGCCGGCAAGACGCCCACGCGCGCCAGCTTTGTTGCTGGGCTGGAAGCGGCGGGCACGATCGACCTGGGCGGGCTCGACGTGCACTACGGCCCCAATCTGCGTAAGGGTTCGAACTATGTCGAACTGACGGTGATTGGCCCAAATGGGACGTTCGTCAAATAGGTGCGCGCCGCGGTGCAAGCTGCCTGGGCAGCGGCTCCGGCGCGGGGCATAGCGGTTGCCCGCGTAAAATGCATGACTACATAAGAAAATACAATTTGGAATTCGCATACTGCCCATAACAGAATGCATGAACAACATGCATGACTGGGATCAAAGCGGCAGATGGAACTCCGACAACTTGAAGCATTTGCAGCGGTCATGTCGACCGGCAGCGTCACCGCGGCGGGCAAGCTGCTGGGCCGGTCTCAGCCTGCCATCAGCCGGCTGATCCAGGATCTCGAAGCGGAAATCGGCTATGCGCTGTTCACGCGCGCCGGGCCCCGTGTTTCGCCCACGGAACAGGGTTTCCTGCTGTACGAAGACGTTGAACATACGCTGATCAGCCTGCGGCAGATCCGCACCCGCGCTGAAGAAATCGCTCGCGGCGAAGCGCGTCCGCTGCGCCTGGCCGCCACGTCCGCACTGGCGGCCGGCCTGCTGCCATCCGCCCTGGCGGAAGAGCCCGAACTCGCTCAGCACGTTCAGATTCGCAGTGCCTCGCCCGAACAGGTCGTACACGCGGTGCTGACCGGCGCGGCGGACCTGGGCATCAGCAGCCTGCCGCTGGAGCATCGCGGCGTGACGGTGCATTGGATTGGCGAAGCGGCCTGCGTGGCCGCCGTGCAGGACAGCGATCCGCTGGCCGCCGGCCAACGCGTGGCGCTCGCCGACTGCGCGGGCCGGCGCATCATCACGATGCACAACCCGTATCGCCTGCGTCGCCGTCTGGATCAGGCGCTTGCGCAAACCGGCGTCGCGCCGGCCGAACTCATCGAGACCAACGCCTCGCTCAACGCGCTGACCGCCGTGCGTGCGGGCCTGGGCGTAGCGCTGCTGGAGCCCGTTACAGCCTATGGCGTGCCGATCGACGGTGTCGCCGTGCGGCCGATCGATGCCAGCATCCCCTTCTTCTTTGGCGTGATCACGCCCGAAGCCAAGCGGCCGTCGGCTGCGGTGACCTCGCTGATCGACGCGCTCTCCCGCGCTGCACAACGCCTGCTGCCCGATTGCAAGCTGCACGACCCTGCGCGCCACGCCAGCATGCTGCAGGTGCTGTACGGCGAGCCCATCAACGAAACGGAAGACGCGTCCGCATGACCGCTGCACACCAAGACGATGCGCAGCAGGCCACCGGCGCCGCAGGGCTTGCCGCGCTGGAAGCGCGCTTGCTGCAGGACCTGGCCTGGCTGGAATTGCCGGCCAAATCATGGACGCTGCCACACACGCTCGAAGGCCAGCCCGTGCTGGACGTCGCCATCATCGGCGGGGGCATGGCGGGGCTGGCGGCAGCGGCATCGCTCAAGCATCTGGGCATTGGCGCCGTGGTGTTCGACCGCGCGCCAGTCGGCTTTGAAGGCCCGTGGGCAACGACGGCGCGTATGGAAACCCTGCGCTCGCCCAAGCAGTTGACCGGCCCCGCACTCGGCCTGCCTGCGCTAACGTTTCGCGCTTGGTTCGAGGCGCAGTTCGGTGCCGATGCCTGGGAAGCGCTCGACAAGATTCCGCGCCTGCAATGGATGGACTACCTGCGCTGGTACCGCCGCGTGCTGCAGCTGGATGTCCGCAACGAACACCACGTGAAGGCGATCCATCCGCGTGTGGACGGCGCCGTTGAACTGTTGATCGACGCACCGGGGCAACCGACCCAGCGTGTCTATGCGCGCCGCGTGGTGCTGGCGACCGGGCGCGATGGCCTTGGCGGCCCCTCGGTGCCGGACTTCGCGCACCGGCTGCCGCGCCGCTGGTGGGCGCATTCATCCGACGAAATGGACTACGGCACGCTGGCCGGCAAACGCGTCGGCGTGATCGGCGCGGGCGCTTCTGCCATGGACTCCGCCGCCACGGCACTGGAAGCCGGCGCAGCGAGCGTCGACCTGCTGATCCGTCGCGCCGATCTGCCCCGCGTCAACAAGGGCAAAGGCGCCGGCAGCCCTGGGCTCGTGCATGGCCACCTGCATCTGCCCGATGCATGGAAATGGCGCATCCGCCATTACATCAATGTCGAACAGGTGCCGCCGCCACGCGGCAGCACGCTGCGCGTATCGCGGCACGCGAATGCGCGCTTCAACCTCGGCTGCGGCATCCTGGGCGTGGACGAGCACGATGGCGTGTTGCACGTCGCCACGACCAAAGGCGTGTTCCAGCTGGACTTCCTGATCTTCTCAACCGGCTTCCGTACGGACTGGGCCTCGCGCCCCGAGTTCAGCGCACTGGCACCGCACATCCGCCAATGGCGCGACCGCTATACCCCGCGCCCTGGGGAAGAAGACGCCGAGTTGAGCGATTCACCCGATCTCGGCCACGCATTCGAATTCCGCGAGAAAACGCCCGGCACAATGCCCGGCCTGTCGCGCGTGCATTGCTTCTGCTATCCGGCATCGCTCACGCACGGCAGCGTGTCGGGCGACATCCCGGCCATCAGCGAAGGGGCGCGTCGCTTGGCGCAAGGGATTACCGGCCTGCTGTACAACGAAGACATCGAAGCGCACTACGCGGCCATCCAGTCGTATGCCGAGCCGGAAATCTTCGGTGACGAATGGACACCGGCAGCGCCGCCTGGCAACGATGCCAATGCAGAGGCCACCTCCAGCCAGGAGGCCGCACGATGACGGGCTGGTTACTGCGCCGCATCGGCCAGGCGCTGCTGGTCGTGCTGGTGATGACGGTGATCGTGTTCGTCGGCCTGCATGCCATCGGCAACCCGGTCGATATCCTGATCGGCCAGGACGTCGACCAGATCGACCGCGCACGCATCATTGCCGAGCTCGGGCTGGACAAGCCGCTATGGCAGCAGTACCTGAGCTTCCTCAACGGCGCGCTGCACGGCAACCTGGGCAAGAGCTTCGTCTACAACGAACCGGCCATCCAGCTCATCTTGCAGCGCCTGCCGGCCACGCTGGAACTGGCGTTTGCGGCGTTGATCATCGCAGTGGTGATCGGCGTGCCGCTGGGGCTGTTCGCGGGGCTGTATCCGAACCACCCTGCATCGCGCCTGTTGATGACGGGCAGCGTGGTGGGCTTCTCTCTGCCGACGTTCTGGGTGGGGCTGATGCTGATCATGGCCTTCAGCGTCAGCCTCGGTTGGCTGCCGGCCAGCGGACGCGGCGAGACCGCCCGCCTGTTCGGCATCGAATGGTCGTGGCTGACGGCCGATGGCCTGCGCCACCTGCTGCTGCCGGCGATCAACCTGTCACTGTTCAAGCTCTCCCTGGTGCTGCGGCTCACATCCGCCGGCGTGCGCGAGGTGTTGCCGATGGACTTCGTGAAGTTTGCGCGTGCCAAGGGGCTTTCCCCGCTGCGTGTGGTGCTGGCGCACGTGCTGCGCAATACATTGATTCCGCTGGTGACGGTGCTGGGGCTGGAACTCGGCTCGACCATCGCCTTTGCCGTCGTCACGGAGAGCATCTTTGCGTGGCCCGGCGCGGGCAAGCTGATTCTGGACAGCATCAACTCGCTGGATCGCCCGGTCATCGTGTCGTACCTCGTCGTGGTGGTGTGCTTGTTCGTGTCGCTCAACCTGATCGTCGACATCCTGTATCGCCTGCTGGACCCGCGCGTGCGCACGGCGGATAACGCGGAGACCGCATGACCACGAGCTCGCAAGCGACAACTGCGGCCGCAGTGCCTGCACCGCGCAAACAATCGCCATGGCGACGTGTGGCGGCAGATTTTCTGGCATCCAAATCGGCCATCTTCGGACTGATCGTCGTGGCGGTGTTGATGCTGGCTGCACTGGCCGCACCGTGGATCACGCCGCAGAACCCGTACGACCTGATGCAGCTCGATGTGCTGGACTCGCGTCTGCCGCCGGGCTCGCCCAACGGCTTGGGCACGTTCACCTATTGGCTCGGCACCGACGGCCAGGGGCGTGATCTGTACTCGGGCATCCTCTACGGCCTGCGGATCAGCCTGGGTGTGGGGATTGGTTCCGCAGCGGTAGCAGCCGTGATCGGCACGCTGCTCGGCTTGATTGCCGCGTATGCCGGCGGCCGCGTCGACAGCATCATCATGCGCACGGTCGATCTGCTGCTGTCGTTCCCGTCGGTGCTGGTGGCGATGATGATCCTGGCCTACCTCGGCAAGAGCATCACCAATGTTGTGCTGACGCTGGTGCTGCTGGAGTGGGCGTACTACGCGCGCACGGTGCGCGGGCAAGCGCTAGTGGAACGCCGCCGCGAATACGTTGAGGCGGCCCGCTCGCTCGCCCTGCCCGGCTGGCGCATCGCACTCAAGCACATCCTGCCGAACTGCCTGCCGCCGCTCATCGTGGTGGGCACGCTGCAGGTGGCGCGCGCGATCACGCTGGAGGCAACGCTCTCGTTCCTGGGCCTGGGCGTGCCGATTACCGAGCCGTCGCTGGGTCTGCTCATTGCCAACGGATACCAATACATGCTGTCTGGCCAGTACTGGATCAGTTTCTATCCGGGCATTGCGCTGCTGCTGGCGCTGGTGGCCATCAACCTGGTGGGCGATCGCCTGCGTGAAGTGCTGAACCCAAGGACGCAGCGATGACGGCGTCCAACAACGCGACCACGCTCGAAGTCCGCAACCTGCGCACGCATTTCTTCACGCGTGAAGGCGTGCTACCGGCGGTGGACGACATGTCGTTCTCGCTGGAGCGCGGGCGCATCCTGGGGCTGGTGGGCGAATCGGGCTCGGGCAAATCCGTCACCGGTTTTTCGATCATGGGCCTCGTAGACCCGCCTGGCCGCGTCGTCAGCGGCGAGATTCTCTACCAGGGCCGCGACCTGACGAAACTGCCGGCACACGAACTGCGCAAGCTGCAAGGCAATCGCATCGCCATGGTCTTCCAAGACCCGATGATGACGCTCAACCCCGTGCTGCGCATCGATGCCCAGATGATCGAGGCCGTGCGTGCGCACAGCAGCATGAGCCACGCGCAGGCACGCGAACATGCCCGCGACACGCTCGGCCTGATGGGTATTCCCAGCCCGGAAGAGCGCCTGCGCGCGTACCCACATCAACTGTCGGGCGGCATGCGGCAACGTGTGGCGATTGCCATTGCGATGTTGCATCGCCCCGACCTGATCATTGCCGACGAGCCGACCACGGCGCTGGACGTGACCATCCAGGCGCAGATTCTTTCCGAAGTGCAGAAGCTGGCGCGCCAGCACGGTACCGCGCTGATCTGGATCACGCATGACTTGTCCGTCGTGGCTGGCCTGGCCAATGAAGTGGCCGTGATGTACGCCGGCCGCATCGTCGAACACGGCCCGGTGGATGCCGTGCTTGATGCGCCGTTGCACCCGTACACCATGGGCCTGATCGACAGCCTGCCGAGCGAGAACCGCCGCGGCCAGCGCCTGCGACAAATTCCCGGCATGACGCCGAATCTGCTGTCGCTACCCGCCGGCTGCGCGTTTGCCGCACGTTGCCCACGGGCTTCTGAAGCCTGCGGCGTGCGCCCGGACATCACGCAACCCAATCCCGGCCGCCTTGTGCGTTGCTTCCACCCAGGCACCCTGCCCACAGCCACGCGGGAGGTTGCATGACCACGCCGCTGGTGGAACTTAAACAGGTTGGCAAACGCTTCGGCGACCGCAAGATCAGCCCCGTCGATGGCATGCTGCAACGTGTTGGTTTGGCGAAGCCACCCGCCGTGGTGCGTGCCGTGGATGGCATCGATCTGGCCATTCAGCCCGGCGAGGTCGTTGGCCTCGTTGGTGAATCCGGCTGCGGAAAATCCACGCTCGGGCGCATCGCTGCGGGGTTGATGCGCCCGTCCAGCGGCGAGGTGCGCGTCGACGGCAAATCGATCGACACGCTCTCCGCACACGAAGCGCGCGATGCCCGCCTGAAGATCCAGATGATCTTCCAAGACCCGTACGCCAGCCTCAACCCGCGCCTGCGCGTGGAAGAAATCATCGGCGAAGCGGCCCGCGTGCACGGCCTGACGGATCGCGCCAACTTTGCCGACTACGTGGCCGCGCAGATGCAGCGCGCGGGCCTCGACCCTGCCCTGCGCGATCGCTATCCGCATCAGTTCAGCGGCGGGCAGCGGCAGCGCATCGGCATTGCGCGCGCCTTGGCGGTGCAGCCGTCAATGCTCGTGTGCGACGAGGCGGTGGCGGCGCTGGATGTCTCCATCCAGGCGCAGATCCTGAACCTGTTCATGGACCTGCGCGAGCAGCTCAATCTGACCTACCTCTTCATCAGCCACGACCTCGGCGTGGTGGAGCATCTGTCAGACCGCGTGGCGATCATGTACCTCGGCCGCGTAGTGGAATCGGCCCCGGCCGAAGAGGTCTTCCGCCGCCCAAATCATCCATACACGCAGACGCTGCTTGCGGAGATTCCGCGCCTATCAGCCCGGCACAAGACGTTCACCGCGATCCAAGGCGAGATGCCCAGCCCGCTGCACCCGCCCACCGGCTGCCATTTCCACCCGCGCTGTCCGCACGCCATGCCCCGCTGCAAGACTGAAACGCCGACATTGAAAGGCATTGCGGTCAACCATGTCAGCGCCTGTCATTTGAACGATCTTCAATAGCCCAACCAAACAACAACGAAGGGAACAACCGTGAAACGCCTCCTCGCCTCGTCGCTTGCTGTTGCCCTGTTTGCCGCCGCCGGTGCGGCGGGCGCACAGACGCTGAACATCGCCTTTGCCGATCCGCTGTCGTCGCTGGACCCACAACTGAACAACCACGCGGGCGACCGCTCGGTCGACGTGCATTTCTGGGATCTGCTGGTCGAAAACAAGTGGAACAAGCTGCAACCTGGCCTGGCGCTGTCGTGGAAGACGCTGGACCCGAAGACGTGGGAGTTCAAGCTGCGCCCCGGCGTGAAGTGGCACGACGGCCAGCCGTTCACGGCGGATGACGTCATCTTCTCGTACCAGCGTGCGCGCAGCGTCCCGGGCAGTGTGGCGACGTTCGCAGGCTATTTGCGCACGGTGGAATCCGTCACCGCCAAGGACCCGCTCACGCTCATCATCAAGACGAACATCCCGAACCCGGACCTTCCGCTGAACCTCGCGTCCGTGCACATCGTCAGCAAGCACGTGGGCGAAAAGTCCGCCACCGAGGACTACAACGCCGGGCGTGCCGTGGTGGGCACGGGCCCGTACAAGTTTGTCTCTTACGTGCCGGGCGACCGCGTGGTGATGGCGCGCAACGACAGCTACTGGGGCGGCAAGCAACTCTGGGAGAAGGTCAACTACCGCTACATCAACAACGCCGCGGCGCGTACGGCCAACCTGCTCTCGGGTGAAGTGGACGTGATCGACAAGGTGTCGGTGGCTGACCTCGCGCGCCTGCGCCAGTCGCCCAGCGTGAAGGTGTTCGCCTACCCCGGCTTGCGCGTGATGCTGCTGCAACCGAGCTTCCGTAAGGGAGCCAACGAATTCATCACCGGCGCCGATGGCAAGCCGCTCGCGAACAATCCGCTGCTCGACGTGCGCGTACGCCAGGCGCTGTCGCTGGCGATTGATCGCAAGGCGATCGTCGATCGCATCCTGCAAGGTGCGGCCACCGTCGCCAACCAGTGGATGCCCGCCGACACCTACGGCTACAACCCGGACGTGAAGAACATTGCCTACGACCCGGCACAAGCGAAGAAACTGCTGGCCGATGCCGGCTTTCCGCAGGGCTTCAACCTGGTGATGCACGTGCCGAACGACCGCTACCCGCAAGGCCCCGAAACGGCCCAAGCGGTGGCACAGTTCTGGACGCGCATCGGCGTGAAGACCAAGGTGGAGGTTGTGCCCTGGTCGGTGTACTCCAGCCGCGCCAACAAGAATGACTACGCGATGAGCATGCTGGCGTGGGGTAACGGCACGGGCGAGGCGAGCTACGCGCTGGTCAACGTGCTGGCCACGGTGGACACCAAGAAGGGCCTGGGCGCCTCCAACTGGGGCCACTACAGCAACCCGGCCGTCGACAACGCGCTGAACGCCTCCACCGAGGAGTTCAACACCGAGAAGCGCGCCGCCATCCTGCGCCACTCTGTCAAGCTGGTGTCGGACGACGTGGGCGTGATGCCGCTGTTCCACTATCAGAACGTGTGGGCCGCCAAGAAGGGGCTGAAGGTGACGCCGATGACCAGCGACCGCACCGCGGCGCAGATGGTCACCAAGGACGGCAAGTAAGCGCCATGGGAACGTTCACGCTCAGCGTTACGCCGGCAGATGATCTGATCGACGTATCACGCCAGATCGTTGTGACGGGGCTGGTGCCCAGCGCACAGGTCGGCATCGTTGCGCAGACGCGTCGTGGCAATGACGTGCTCTGGCACAGCCGCGCAGCATTCATCGCCGATGCGCAAGGCACGGTCGATCTGACACGCGATGCGCCCGTCTCCGGCGACTACACTGGCGTCAGTGCCATGGGCCTGATCTGGAGCCAGCGCCCCGATGATGGCAAGGCGCGCGAGGTGTTTCCGCAACGCGTGACCGAACCGCTGACGACCACGCTCACGGCCACGGCGAATGGCGAGTCCGTCCACGCGAGCTTCGTGCAACGGCTGGCCGCGCCGGGTGTGGCACGCCACGACGTGTGCGATGAAGGACTGGTCGGCACGCTGTACCAGCCCGACCCATATGCGCACCCTGGCCTACGCCCTGCCGTGCTGATCCTCAACGGCTCGGGCGGCGGCATCAACGAACCGCGTGCGGCGCTGTATGCCTCGCACGGTTATGCCGCGTTTGCGCTGGCGTACTTCAAGGCGCCGGGGCTGTCGGATTACATCTCCAACACGCCGCTGGAGTATTTCGAGCGGGCCCTCACGTGGCTGCGCAAGCGCGTGGAGCCGCTGCATGACTTTGTCGCGGTGAGTGGCCAGTCGCGCGGTGGCGAACTGGCGTTGCTGCTGGGCGCGACATTCCCAGAGGCCGTGTCTGCGGTGATCGGCTACGTGCCGGGCGCCGTCGTGCACAGTGCGCAGAACGCCGCCGACCCGGCCATCGGCCGCGAAGGCCCGACGTGGCTGTATCGCGGCCAACCGCTGCCGCATCTGTGGGAAGGCAACCGCACCGCCAGCTGGGCACCGTTCGATGAAGGCCCCGCCCCACATCGGCATGAACGCGCCATCCGCACTGCGCTGCAGGACGCCGATGCCGTGGCCCGTGCCCGCATCCGCGTCGAACGCACGCGTGGGCCTGTGTTGCTGCTCTCCGGCACCGACGACGGCTCGTGGCCCTCGGGCGATTACTCGCGCATGGTGACCGCCAAGCTGGCCGAGGTGCGCCATCCCTACCCCGTTGAGCATTTCGACTACGAAGGCGCGGGCCACGCGATCGTCTTCCCCTACGTGCCGACCACGCAGCTCGTCTACGCACACCCGGTGTCAGGCCGCATCAGCACCGGCGGCGGCGAGCCGCGTGCCAACGCCCGCGCCGATGCGCAATCGTGGGCGGCAGTGCGACGTTTCCTCGCCAGCGCAGTGGCTGCGCGCGGCGCCTCCGTACCCGATTCTCGGAGCCTTTCATCAATGGACTTCACGCCCGCTCAAGATGTGGTCGACCAGGTTGCTGGCTTGGACGACGGTAGCGCCACGCATGCGCTGCGCCACGCGCGCGAGAAGGTCGCCACGGCCACGCAAGGTAGCTATGACGCGTTGTTCGACGCCGGCCTGCCCGGCCTCACGCTGGGCGAACGCCTGCTCGTGGCCCTCTACGCCTGCCGCCTGACGCCCGCGCCCGAGTTGGCCGAGCATTACCGCGCACGCCTAGCCAACACGCCCGTCGATGCCGCCGCGCTGCAAGCCGTAGACGATGGCGATATCGACACGCTGGCCGACACGCGCCTACGCGCCATCCTCACCTTCACGCGCACGCTCATCGAGCGCCCCATCGAAGGCGACCGTGATGCGCTGCTGCGCCTGCCCGCCGCCGGCCTCGCCACTGCAGACGTCGTGACGCTGGCGCAGCTCATCGCCTTCCTGTCGTACCAGACGCGGCTGGTGTCCGGCCTGCGCGCGCTGAACGCACTCAACGGCGCCAGCACCGCCACCGCCTCCACGGAGACCGCAGCATGACCGAGATCATCCGCGCCCACGGCTTCACCAACGAATCGCTGGAATGGAAGGCGTGGCTCGATGTGGTCGACCTCGACCGCGCCACGCCCGAGCAGATCGCCGTGCTGGAAGAGAGCCACCCGAAGGCGAAGACGTCGGACTACTACCGCTTTCTCGTCCACCAGCCGGAGATCCTGCGGCAGCGCTCGGCCGCATTCAACGCGATCATGTACGCGCCGGGCGGCCTGTCGCGTGCCGAGCGTGAACTCGCCAGCGCCGTGGTGTCGCGCGTGAATGGTTGCGTGTATTGCGCGTCCGTCCACGCCCAGCGCTTCGAGCAGTTGGCCAAGCGCAATGACGTCATCAAGCAGGTCTTTGAAGACCCGCATATCGCGGGCACGAATGCGCGTGAGCGCGCCATCGTGCTGTTCTCGATCGACCTGACCATGCGCCCCGGCGACGTGCGCAGTGAAGACCTGCAACCGCTTAAGGCCGCCGGGCTGACGGATGCGGAGATCCTCGATCTGATCCACGCTGTCGCGATCTTTGCGTGGGCCAACCGGTTGATGCTGAATCTGGGTGAGCCGGTGTTTCCAGACGCGGCATAAATACTGCGCCACTCAAAAGAACAAGCCGCAGGTTTGCGCCTGCGGCTTTTTTGTAGCCGAAAGGCTAGCGAACGCGGTCCGTCGTCGGCCCGTGCATGCCGTCGGTATAAGAATCGAATTTGCCGGCCTTTGCGTCGTCTGCGTAGACGTCGAATCGTGTAGCGAGCCCACCATCGGTGTAGGGATTGCGTGCCGCCATGGCCGCGCTGCCATCTGTGTACACATCCCGCGTGGCGCTTGCATGCGCCACGGTTGCACCCAACGCAGCGGCGATCGCCGCGACGAGGGTCCACAGTCTCCTGTCCATTTCACACCTCCTTTTCTGCAGGATCGGTTTCCCGCAGCCAACTGACCAAGATGGGCATGCTCACGACGCCGGCCGCACGTTCTGGTTGACCCGGAACAGGTTGCCCGGATCGTATCGAGCCTTGATCGCGGCCAACCTGGCGTAGTTGTCGCGGTAGGTCGCCTGCACGCGTTCCTGCCCTTCGTCCATCATGAAGTTCACGTAGGCCCCGCCTGCTGAATAGGGGTGCAGTGCGTCCCAGTAACCCTTGCACCAGTGGGTGATGCGCTCGCGCTGGGCAGGGTCGGGGTCAACGCCAACGATGACCGCAGCCCACTTCGAATCGCGGTAGGCAAACGGCGTTTCCTTGCGCCCCATGCGATGCACAGCGGCATCGATCGGATACAGGTGCATCGTTGAATGCATGGTCGGCAGTTGCGAGCCATGTTCCACATGCAGGGCAATCGCCTCTTCCGGCAGGTCGTTGACGAAGTCGGCGCGCCAGTACCACTGCAGGCCGGGCGGGTACAGCCCATCGAAGGCTGTTTGCAGCATCGGATAGGGCATGGTCCCTATGCCGTACAGCGCAGGCTGCTGCGCGCGCACCGGCGCGAACGCCTCTTCTGCCGTTGCAGGGTCGCCTGTGTAGCACCAGACGACGCCGCACATCTTCTGCAGATGCAGTTCCGGTGGGAACGGTGGCGCCGGCGGCACAGTGAGGAACGCGAAGAAGCCGTTGAGTTCGGGCGGTGCCTTCGGCAGGAAATCGCGATACCAGCGCAACACTTCCGCAGCTTGTTCCAGCGGCCACAGCGTGGGGCCCGCGATCACGTTGCTCAGCGCGTGCAGGCGGAACTCGAATGAGGTGACGACGCCGAAATTGCCACCACCACCACGCACCGCCCAGAACAGATCGTCATTGGTGTGCGCACTGGCTGTCACGAAGCTGCCGTCGGCGAGCACGACATCAACCGACAGCAGATTGTCGATCGTCAGACCAAAGCGCCGCGCCAGATGGCCAATGCCACCGCCGAGCGTTAGCCCGCCGACGCCGGTGGTGCTGATGATGCCGGCCGGCGTGGCCAGACCGAAGGCGTGCGTCGCATGATCGACATCGCCCCAGGTGCAACCACCTTCGGCACGCACCGTGTGGGCGACCGGATCGACGCGAATGCCGCGCAGACGGGCCAGGTCGATCACCAGACCGTCATCGCACACACCCAAACCACCGCCATTGTGAGCGCCGCCGCGCACCGCCAGCAGCAGGTCATTCTCGCGCGCGAAGTTAACCGACGCGATCACGTCGGCCACGTCCGCGCACTGCACGATGAATCGTGGCCGCTTATCGATCATCGCGTTATAGACGCGGCGGGCCGCATCGTAAGACGGATCGCCGGGCTCGATCAGCGCCCCACGCAACTGGGCGCGGAATGCCTCAACTGAGGCCTGCACCGTGGTGTCTTCGATCATCTTGGTCTCCTCAGCAGGCGTGGCCGAACAGTGTCTGGCGATGTCTGCAGCGCAGTTTGAATTGCCCGCATCACAACCGTTTCAGACTGGGAAACGGTGATGGAAGTCTAGGAAGCCGTCGTCGTCCGTTCTATCCGCTGCCTTGATCATTTTTGTGCGGACCGCGTGCGCGCTGCTGATAGTCAATACTGACTATTTGTTTTGCGCGATCTTCGGCCTTCAATGAAACGCAATGGCGGCATGGCCCGTCGACGCGTCAGGAGGTTAGACAAATGCCGCTATTCGTCATCGAACGCCAGTTCGCCGAGGCGTTGGAACTCCAAGCTGCAGGCGTTGCAAACGTGCAGAGGATCAATGCCGACGTGGGTGTGAACTGGGTCTTCTCCTTCCTCTCGGCCGACCGCAAGAAGACCTATTGCCTGTATGAAGCACCGAGCGCCGAAGCCATCCGGCAGGCGGCGCGCTTGGCCAACCTGCCTGCCGATGCAGTGATCGAGGTCACGCAAGTGCGTCCGGAGAGCTTTGCGTAGCGTGCTGTCAACATGCCCGTCGACATGCGCTGTACTCGCTGCAACCGACTGTGCCGGCCGGACGCCAGGTTCTGCGACGGCTGCGGTGCGTTGCTCTCGTCTGCGTCTTCAACGCCGGATACCACCGTCGGGGGCGCCCCGAATGCAGCAGCCACAGCACGCTTTGTCGGCCGTGAGCATGAGCTCGAGGTACTGGAGCGCTTGATGGCGCAAGCGCAGGCCGGCGCTGGCGGCATTGCCGCACTGGCCGGCGAACCCGGCATCGGTAAAACGCGCACCGCCGAAATCGTCGCCGAACGGGCCGAGCGGCGCGGTATGCGTGCACTCTGGGGGCGCTGTAATGAAGAGCCCGGCGCGCCGCCCTACTGGCCCTGGCAACAATTGGTGCGAAGCTGGATCGCGTCGCACGACGAGGCCAGCATCCGCCAAGCACTCGCGGGCGGGGTCGCGCCGCTCGCGGAGATCGTGCCGGACCTTGCCGATCGGCTGCCCGATCAAGCACTTGGCCCTGCAGTTGGCCCACTACGCGACCGCGCCGTTGCCGCGCCAAGCACCGAAGTCGCCCAGGCGCGCTTCCGGCTGTTCGATGCCGTGAACACCTTCTGGCAGCGCGCGGCACAACAACGCCCGCTGCTGCTGGTGCTCGACAACGTGCATTGGGCCGATGCGTCCTCGCTACGGCTGCTCGAATTTCTTGCGCCCGACCTGTGCGGCAGCCGCATTCTACTGCTCGTGACGTACCGCGACGTCGAGCTATCGAGGCAGCACCCGCTGTCTGCCACGCTGGGCGAGTTGGCACGCCAGCCGCGCTTCGAACGCCTGCGCCTCGGCGGGCTGACCCATGCCGAGACAGCGGACATGATGCAGTTGGCGGGTGGCGCAACCTTTGCGCCGGCGCTGGTCGATGCAATCCATGCGCAAACCGAAGGCAACCCCTTGTTCGTCGGAGAAATGACACGCCTGCTGGCGCAGGAGAGTTCATCGGGCGGCGCAGGCTGTGCGCTGCGCATTCCCGAGGGCATCAAGGAAGTCATCGGGCGCCGTTTGAACCGCTTGTCTGCGCGTGCGAACAAGGTGCTCACCGCAGCAGCCGTCATTGGCCGCGCCTTCGAGTTCCGCCTGCTGACCGCACTCGCAGACGATGTCGACGAAGACATCTGCAGCGCGGCCATCGACGAGGCCCTGCAGGCCCGTGTGGTCGAAGCCCTGCGCGAGCCCGGCCACTACCACTTCGCCCATGCCCTCTTCCGCGAGACGCTTTACGACGAGATCCCCGTGCCCCGGCGCAGCCGGCTTCACCTCAAGCTGGCGCGCGCCATCGAGATGATCCACGGGGACGATCCCGAGCCCCATCTGCCGGCGCTGGCCTACCACCACTGGGCGGCATTGCCCGGCGGAGATGCCGCACTGGCCGTGGACTACGCGCAGCGCGCAGCGCGGCGCGCCGACCGCCAACTGGCACACGAGGAATCGGCACGCTACTGCCAGATGGCACTGCAGGCCATGGACGCCGGCAGCGGCGTGTCGCGTGACACGCGCGAAATGCACGAAATGCGCTGCAGCCTACTCAATGCGCTTGGCACCGCGCACAGCCGCGCCGGCGACTGGCTTCAGGCCATGCAGACGTTCAAGGAGGCGGCACGCCTGAGCGTCGAATACGGCAATACACGGGAACTGGCAAACGCCGCGCTCGGCTTCGAAACGGCGAGCTGGAGCCCCGGGCTGCCCGGCGGCCCCGCGGCCGAGCTCCTGCGCGAGGCCCTCGCAGCCCAGGGCAGCGGCGACCCTGTGATGAGCGCGCGGCTGCTGAGCGCTCTGGCGCGCGCCCTCATCTTCAGTGGCGAGGAGGAGCAGGCAACCCGCGTGCATGAGCAGGCCATTGCGGTGGCACGCAGGGCCGGTGATCCCGCAACGCTGGCCGACACGCTGGTCGCCACGGTGTCGCTGCGCTGGCAGCACGAGCGCATCGCCGAACGCATCGCCGCATCGGACGAAGCCTATGAACTTGCCAGGCAGGCCGGCGACCCCATCCTGATGTGCGCGACGCGCGCCTGGCACCTCTTCGATGATTTTGAGCTCGGTGACATGGCGGCCTGGCGCGCGAATCTCGAAGAATACGAGCGCGGTGGAGAGACACTGCGCCTGCCGTTCGTCCATTACACCGCCAGCATGTCGCGCGCCATGCACGCACTGTTCGAAGGGCGCTTTGCCGATGCGGAGCGCCTGATACCGAGCGCTTACGAGATCGCACGACGCATGCCCGGCATGGATACCGCGGGCGTCTACGGCGTTCAGATGTTCATGCTGCGCCGCGAGCAGGGCCGGCTGCACGAGGTAGCGCCGCTGGTGGAGCATTTCGTTCAGCACACCAGCGCGATGGATATCTGGCAGCCCGGCATCGCCTTGATGTACGTCGAGCTTGGCCAACTGGAGGCGGCACGCAAAAAGTTCGACGCGCTCGCCAACAACGACTTCCGCAGGATCGCGCGCGACGGCGTCTGGGTGGCCAATCTCACCTACCTGGCCCTTGTCTGTCATGCCCTTGGCGATGCGGCCCGGGCGCCGACGCTCTACCGACTGCTTGCCCCTTTCAGCGGGCGCAACCTGGTGTTCGGCACTGCCATCGCTTCATTCGGCGCGGCCGACGCGATACTCGGCGCATTGAGCACAACAATGGGCGACTGGCCGCAGGCGCAGCAACACTTCGAGGCCGCGCTGGCAATGAACGAGCGCCAAGGTGCACGACCGGCGCTCGTGCGCACTCGCTTGGCCTTCGCCCAGATGCTTCTGCGCCGCGGCGTGCCCGCCGATCTCGCGCGTGCCGATGCCTTGCTGCACGCAGCCGAAGCGGAGGCGGCAACGCTTGGGATGGCCGGCTTGCCGGCATGCATCGACACCACAAGGGCGTTGGCCAAGGCCACGGCGGTCGAGCATTACCCCGCAGGCCTGAGCCGTCGCGAAGTCCAGGTGCTGCGTCTGGTCGCCCTGGGGAAGGGTAATCGGCAGATTGCCCGCGAGCTCTTCGTCAGCCCCAACACGGTGGCCAATCACGTGAGCAGCATCCTCGGCAAAACGCACAGCGCCAACCGGGCGGAGGCGGCAGCGTTTGCCATCCGGCACGCGCTGCTGTGAGATCAGACCATCGGCAACTGCCGCACCGGCTTGCGCGTTAACTGTGCAACAGCGTGCGCCACAGCCGGCGCAATCGGCGGCACACCAATCTCGCCCACGCCGCTGGGCTCGGCCGTGCTCGGCACGATGTGCGTTTCGATGATGGGCGTCTCGGCCATCTTGAGCGCCGGATAGTCTGGGAAGTTCGACTGCACGACCTGCCCGTCCTTGATATCGATCCGCCCGTAAAGCGCCGCGGTCAGACCAAAGATGACCGCGCTCTCGATCTGCTGCGTGACGATCCGCGGGTTGACCACCGTGCCGCAATCCACCGCACACACCACGCGATGCACGCGCGGCTTGCCGTCCTTCATCGATACCTCCACCACTTGCGCCACGACGGAGCCAAAGCTCGGGTGCAGCGCAATCCCACGCGCACGCGGTGCACCATCTGCGGCCGGTGCCAGCGGTTGGCCCCAACCGGCTGCCTGCGCTGCCGTGTCGAGCACCTTCAACTCACGCGGATGGGCTTTGAGCAAATCGCGCCGCATCGCCAGCGGATCGAGCTTGGCTGCCGCCGCGACATCATTTAGGAAGCCCTCCATGAAGAACCCGCTGTACGAGTGCCCGACGCTGCGCCAGAAGCCGATCGGCACCGGCAAGTCCACGGCCAGATGCGCGATGTGCTCGTGCTCGATCTCGTATGGCAGGTCGAACAGCCCTTCAGCCGTGTAGCGATCAATGCCCGCCGAGGGCGCACCGAACAGCCGGTCCAGCTCGCCCGCCAAGATGGATTGCCCTGCGCTGCGCGAGGCGATGGCCGTCACCTTGCCGTTCTCCACACGCGCCTTGAGCCGCGCGATGGCGTGCGGGCGATAGAAGTCATGGCGGACGTCTTCTTCGCGCGACCAGATGACCTGCACCGGCTTGCCCTCGGTCTTGGTGGCAATGGTCACGGCCTGGCCGATGAAATCCGATTCCAGCCGCCGCCCGAAACCGCCGCCGATGAACGGGATGTCGATGTGGACCTTATCACCGCTCACGCCTGCCGCACGCGCGGCCACCAGTTGTGCCAGCGTGGCGACCTGCGTAGGCGCCCAGAGGTGCACGCCGTCCTGCGTCACCTGCGCCGTGCAGTTGATCGGCTCCATGGTGGCATGCGCGAGATACGGTGCGGTGTACTCGGCCTCCACGAGGGTCGCGCCGTCGGCCTTGTCGAACGCCTTCAGGCCGTCGCCCATGGACCGATACGTGAAGCCGCCTTTGTCACTGTCGAGCGCGCTGACGAGTTGCTGCCGGATGCCTGCGGAATCGAGCGTGGCATGCGGGCCGTTGTCCCACACTGGCTCAACCGCTGCGAGCGCCTGGCGCGCCTGCCAGTAGTGGTCGGCCACGACGGCCACGCCGGGCGAACCTCCCGCGGCGCCATCAAATGGCACCACATAGCGCACGCCCGGCATGCCGAGCGCCGCTTTCGATTGAAACGTCTTGAGCTTGCCGCCAAACACCGGGCACATCACGACGGCGGCGTACAGCATGCCGGGCAGGCGCGTGTCGATCGAGAAGCGCGCGCTGCCATCCGTCTTGGCTGCCACATCGTTGCGCAGCGCCGGCTTGCCGATCAGTTGGTATTGCGAAGCGGGCTTGAGCGTGACGTTGGAAGGCGCGGAGATACCGCGCGCCGTCTTCGCCATGCCGCCAAACGTGGCCTGCTTGCCACTAGGGCCGATCAATTGGCCGTCTTTGATGCTCACCTGCGCTGCGGGCACATTCCATTCGCGCGCCGCAGCTTCCACCAACGCGGCACGCGCCGTGGCGGCCGCTTCGCGCACCGGCTGCCAGCCATCGGCCACGCTGCTGCTGCCGCCAGTGATGATCAGGCCGATCTCACGCGCGCTCTTGGACATCACCCAAGCCAGCGCACGTGCCCAGGCCTTGTCCTCACTGTCAGGGTGCACCGGCAGCGAGCCGATCCCCATGGCGACGACGTTGCCGTAGATCCGCTCCACCGGCGAGGTTTCGATGCTCACGCGCGCGAGCGGAATATCAAGCTCCTCCGCCGCCAGCATCGACAGCGCGGTGTGGATGCCCTGCCCCATCTCCACGCGCGGCATGGCCAGCACAACGTTGCCTTCAGGCGTGATCTTGATCCAGCCGTTCAGCGCGATCTCGCCGTTGTGTTCGGGAAAGACAGCCGCATCGCCCACGCGGCTGCGCGGCGGCATCACGCCCCAGCCCACTACCAGCGCGCCGCCGACACCGAGCGCCCCCAGCAAAAAGCGGCGACGCCCACGACTCCGGGGCTTGTTTGCTTTCGCGTTCATTTCTGCCCCTCCCGCAACGCCTTGGCGGCACGCTTGATGGCGACGCGCACACGCGGGTAGGTGCCGCAGCGGCAGATGTTCGTCATGGCGGCATCGATGTCGGCGTCACTCGGGTCTGGCACGCGGCTCAGCAGGTCTGCGGCGGCCATGAGCATGCCGGATTGGCAGTAGCCGCACTGCGGCACCTGTTCGTCAATCCAGGCCTGCTGCAGCGCGTGGCGTTTGCCTTCGCCGCCGGCCAGCCCTTCGATGGTGGTGATGTGCTTGCCGGCCACTGCCGCCACCGGCAGCACACACGACCGCACGGCCGCCCCGTCGAGATGGACGGTGCATGCGCCGCACGCTGCCACGCCGCAGCCGAACTTGGTACCGGTGAGGTTCAGGTGATCACGCAGCACCCATAGCAGCGGCGTGGCCGGGTCGCAGTCGACGCTGACCGGGCGGTGGTTGACGTCCAGATCCATGGGGCGGTGGTCTCCTAGCCTGTTGTGATTTTTTGCCGGCCAAGCGTACGTTCAAACGCCTGGGGGCGGCAATAGTGGTCCACCTCGACACGGCGACAGCCCAGAACGCAAAAAGGCCCGAGCACTTGCATGCTCGGGCCTTGGATTCCTGGCGGAGAGAGGGGGATTCGAACCCCCGATAGGCTATTAACCTATACACGCTTTCCAGGCGTGCGACTTAAACCACTCATCCATCTCTCCGGAAGCCCGCGATTGTAGCACACCGTACGGACTCGCCAAGTCTCCTTCCCTAACAAAAGGCCCTGCCTTGCCGACAGGGCCTTTCACATGCGTCGCCAACGCATCGGCCGGCATCCGTTTTCGGTCAATGCAGCGTCCCGCTGACCTCAGCCATCTGCATGGCAGCCTCTTCCATGCGCGATTGCAGGGTCTCCATGACCGTCGCGCGGATCGACTCGGCCTTCATCAGCAGGCGCAGCGCGATGTCGGCGCCACGGCTGGCGGCCACATGTTCGACGAAGGCGATACGTGCGCGTTCGTTGAGCGTGGCAACGTGCGCGGCCTCAGACCACACCTGCCACGCGGCAGGCTGACCCGCAAACTGCTCGCGGCGGCGCAGCAGATCCGAGTCGATGGCAGCGGCAATTTCAACGTCCTGAATGGTGCGGTTCATGGCAGTCCCCTTCTGTCTGTGTGCGGCGCCCTGTGCCGGGCGGGTGCGATCGGATTAACGCAACCTCCATGCCAGTTTTCTGGTGCACGCATTCGGCTTGTTTTGCCTGCATGTCGACCCATCACGAGCTGTTTAAAACGTATGGTGGGCGGACATTTACGGGTGCCATCCCCACATCGGTGGGGTGCGAATTCCTCATCTGAAAAATGCATGCAACGCGATTCGCCTGCGGTTCGTTACGTCGCGCGTTACGTAACGCGCGCGCTCGTTTGGTTGTGCTACGCGACAGTGGCGGCAGACGAAACTCGGCGAGCGCGCCCACGCACTGGTGAATGACATCGACAGCGTGGAGGCCAAATACGGCCCCATGGCCACCAACGTTGTGGGGACGTCGCGAGAACGGTAGCGCGTGACGATCTGAGCAGCCATATCCACGTGCAAGGCAAGGACGAAACGAGCCGCCGGCTCTCTGCCCTGCACGACATGAACGGCCGCCCGATTTCCCCTGCCGTCATCTCCAAGCCGTCTCATTTCCAAGTCGTCTTGTTTCTGTCCTGTGTCTTTCGTTAGGCCGTTGTCCGTGACTTCCGCCGCATTGGCGGACGTGCACGCGCGACGCACAGTGAACTTGCACCGATCCATACCCATGACGGAGCAAGCCCGGGCCGCACACGGCCCGCCCTGCCGACGAAGGTCACCATGCGACCCAACACCCCACACCTGCGGCACAGGCCGCCTTGCGCCGCCATACCGCGCATGCCACATACCGGCGGGAGGCCAGCATGATCCCGCTCGCCCTCATGCAGTGGCTGCGCCCGCGTGCGGCATCGCACAAGGTGCCGGTCACCGCCCTGGCCGAACAGCTGCGCGAAGAATGCGAAGCCATGGCCCGCTACGCCCTGCACCATGGGCTGCCGGTGGCGCCGGAGCTGATCGCCCAACTCGGTAGTCTGATCGACCGGCAGATGCCGGGGCACGCCACACCGCATGCCACACCGCACCACGCGCTGGCGGCCATCCACCGCAAGCTCGCGGCGGCCATCGCACCGGCCACACCGCAGGCTGTCACGCTGCTCGACGCGCAACATCGCAGCGACCACCCACTCGCGTGGCTCGGGCCCGTGCCGCTGATCCGGCTACTGACCACCGCCGCGATCGCCTTCCTGATCGCAGTCATTGCCACCGGCATGTCGCCCGATGTGTCGAGTGCGAATATCGACCGGGGCTTCCTGCAGTCCGACGGCACACGCCTGTTGTGGAACACCCTGTTCCTGCTGTTTTGCGCGGGGCTGGGGGCGTCGTTCGCGACGCTGTTCCAGGCACACCGCTATGTGGCGGCCTCTACCTACGACCCCAAGTACGACGCCTCCTACGGCGCGCGCTTGATCCTTGGCGTGATTGCGGGGCTGATCCTGGTGGAGATGCTGCCCGCGCAGTTGTTCGACCGCGGCAGCATGCACAACTTCGGCAAACCGGCGCTGGCCATGCTGGGCGGTTTCTCCGCCACGGCCGTGCACCGATTGCTGCAACGGCTGGTGGACGCGCTCGAAACCCTGGTGCGCGGCGATCGTGCTGCCGATGCGGATGCCGCCATGCAGGCCTATCGCGCCCGTGCCGCCAGCGAACGCACGCAGTGGCAGAGCGAACTCGCCGCCAACCTGATCGACCTGCAGCAGTCGCTCGACAACACCGCCTCGCCCGAGGCCATGCGCCAGCGGCTTGCCGATTTCACGCGCGCCATGCTGGCCGCCAGCGACCCGGCCGCTTCCTCTTCCCGAGACACATGGCAACCCAAGGAGTGAACCCATGCTGTTCCTGTACAACATTCCGGCCTGGGCGATGGGCGCGGTGATCGTCTTCGTCACGCTTGCGGTCGCGCTGGGCGGCTATGCGCTGTTCCGCCGCTGCTTCCCGATCGTGCTCGACGCCGAGCAACGCAGCATGACGGTGGCGATGATGGCCGCAGTCACGACCATCAACTCGCTACTGGTGGCGTTCTCGGCCATCTCGGTGTGGGGCGCCTACCAGGCCGCCGCCGACATCGTGGCGGCCGAAGCTGCCTGCGCCACCGAACTCGCGCATGACCTCTCGGCGTTCTCGCACCCGAGCGCCTCAGTCGCACGGCGCGAACTGATCGTCTATCTCGAACGCGTTGCCCATGACGAGTGGCCCAGCATGCAACAGCGGGCACGCCCTGACGATGGCGCCGAAGCCGCATTCGACCGCATGTTTGCCACCGTCAACCGCGTCACACCGAGCGACGATCGCGAACGCGTCCTGCTGATCGAGGTGCTGGGCCGCGTCAACGAGATGGTCAAGTACCGCGAGAAACGTCTGCAAAACCTTGACGCCGCCATGCCCGGCACGCTCTGGGGCGTGATGCTCATTGCGAGTGGCCTGTCGTTACTGCTGCTCTATGCGTTACCCGCCACGCGCTTTCACGTTGCCCTGGTGACGGTGTGGGGCGTCACACTCGGCCTGGCGTTCTTCTTTGTGCTGGCCGTGGACCGCCCCTTTGCGGGCGAAGTCAGCGTGAGTGCGGCACCCATCGAGCGGGCGCTCCAGGTGCTCTCGGAAGACGAGGGGCTGATGGCACCCCGGCCCCAGTAGCGCCCCGCGTATGCGCGTGCGAACAGCATGGACGACGGTCCGGAGGCCACGAATGCCCGAGAAACTTGCATGAATGAAGGTCTGAGGTCCATTGATGCTGCAAAAAGCGGCATCAACGGGGTGCCGAGACCCGTGAACGCATAAAAAAGCAGCATGAACGGGTGGCCGAGACCCATGAATGCTCAAAAAAGCAGCATTAACGGAAGTCCAAGGCCCATGAATGCATAAAAAAGCGGCATGCATGGAGGCCTGAGGTCCGTGAATGCCGAAAAAAGCAGCATCAACGGGAGTTTGAGACCCGATGGTGGCTCTTTGGGGGTCAACGCCGACAACGCCACTGGGCCGCGGCCTTCGCGGGAACCGACAAGACTCAGTCCACCGCTTGCCTGAAACGCACGCGCCCCCGCTTTGATTGCTCCGCACGTGCACGCCCACGCTGCCCACAGCGACAGTCCGCCCCAGCGCGCCGTCGCTGTTTTTTTTGGGCGGTCACGTGATGCGTCATAGAACGCCGTCCCTGTCATCCCCCCTATTCAAGCGCGGTGCGCGCCTGCCTACGCTGCATCCACAGCAACACGTTCCCCAACGTTCCCCCACGTTCGACAGACAACCGACCAGGAGCCCAGGATGCACCCCACGGTAGAGCACGCAACCCGCAAGACTTACTCCCATCACGATTGCCAGCGCGCGCGCGCCTGGTTGAACCGGACGGCCTGCATTGCTGCCGTCGCCGCATTGCTGACCAGCGTGTCGGATGCCGATGCCGCGCCCCCCGCCACACTTGGCGCATACGGCGCCGACCTGAAGCGCGTTTCGGCATCGGGCCTGTCTTCCGGCGGCTTCATGACCGCGCAGTTCGACGTGGCGTATTCGGGTGAGCTGATCGGCGCCGGCATCGTCGCAGGCGGGCCGTACCACTGCGCCGGGCTGTCGGACCTGGTCGCACCGTTTGCCGCCTCGACCTCGCTATGCATGCAGCCGATCGGCGACGCGCCTTCCGCCGATGACGCCTGGCGCGATGCACAAGCCTTCGCCAAGCGCGGTCTGATCGACGACCCGGCCAACCTGCGCAAGCAGCGCATCTACGTCTTCAGTGGCGCCAAGGACAGCGTGGTCGCCACGAAGGTGGTCGACCAGACCGCCCGCTTCTATGAGGTGGCCGGCGTGCCGGACACGCAGGTCAGCTACCGCAAGCACCCGGATGCCGGCCACGCCTTCGTGACTGACCGGCCGCAAGACATCGCATGCGACGCCAACCGCAGCCCCAACATCAACAACTGCGGCTTCAAGCAATCGCACGACATCGTGCGCTGGATCTACGGCACGGCCGACGCACCGCTCAACCCGCCTGCCGAAGTGGCGCACGGCAAGGTACTCACATTCGACCAGACACCGTTCGACAAAACGCACCGCGCATCGCTGCTCAAGAGCGGCTACGTGTACGTGCCTGCCGCATGCGAGGCCGGCGGCTGCGCCGTCCACGTGGTCTTCCATGGCTGCACGCAAAGCGCCGAGACCATCGGCGAGCGCGTGGTGCGCGACGTCGGCTACAACGAGATCGCCGACACCAACCGCCTCATCGTGCTGTATCCACAGGTGGCCAAGTCTTCCGCCAACCCGCTCGGCTGCTGGGATTTCTGGGGCTACACAAGCGCCGACCCGGATCGCCCCGACTTCTACACGCGTCAGGCACCGCAGATGGCTGCTGTGATGAAGATGATCCAGCGCCTGGGTCAAGTGCGCCCGTAAGTCCCTCGTCTCCACGAACCTCTTGCCAGAAGACGCCCATGCTCGCCAACCTGATCACTCAGTTGCAGGCCGCCCAGCGCGACGCCCTGCAACGCTGGACCCACGCCGTCGCCGATGCGGCCACCCGCTCCCCGCTGCCCGCAGCAGACCTTGATGCCTGGCGCGGCCTGACCCTGGCCGCCCTGCAGGCCGGCCAGCATTACTCCACTGCGTGGCACTCGGCGCTCGATGCCGGCTGGCGCGAGCAGCGCGATCGCCTGGCGCTCGACGGCTCGGCTGATGCGCTGCGTGCGCTCGCCACGCTGCATGCCGATCTCGCCGCGCGTGCGGGTGCGGCCCGCGCCAAGCACGCCGACGCTATGGCCGCATCTGCCGCGCAGTACCTGCAGGACCTGAACCAGGCACGCGACGCCACCGACATCGCCCTGGCCCTCACGTGCCTGACCACCGACAGCCAGGCCCACAGCCGCGAACACGGCATGCAGCTCGCCATGCTCGCCAGTGGTCTGCAACCGGCACTCACGCAGTGGACCGAGCGCGCACTGTCGCCCACCCGGACGACCAGCACCCCGGAGGCCGCGTCATGAACATCCACCTGCGCTTCATCAACCGCTCCAACGATTGCGGCAACAGCGAGGTCGTGCTCTTCCAGCGCAACGTCATGCCCGATCTGGAAGAACTGGCGATCGCCTGGAAAGTCATCCGCTTCTGCGGGCGCGATTGCATGCACCCGTTCGTGTTCTCGACCGAGCTGGAGGTCTCGCTAGGCGATGAGCATGGCAATTTTTCGCCGCGCGTGGCGGCACACCCCGGGGATCGGCTGCTGGTCACGCCGCACCCGACCGGACGTGGCCGGCTCGTTCACGGTGCGGTGGAGCACGGCACCAGCAGCGCTGATATCCAGGTCGTCAATCGCCTGGGCCGCGGCGCTGTCAACGTCAACGCGTTCAGCGCCGGCAAGTTGCTGGCGGCCAAGGTGGCCGTGGCGCCAGGGCAAAAGGCGGAGTTCCGCTTCACGCCGTCGCTCTGGATTGGCGTGGCCTCGGGCATTGAGGAAGGCCGCTCGCTGAACGCGGCGGTGCTGTCGTCCACCAACGCGCTGCTGCAACTGGCCGGCATTGCCGCCGCCGACATCGTGATGCGCGGCGGCGGCAGCGGCAGCGGTGCGCAGCCCTTCAGCTTCACGCTGGAAAACGTTCAGCACCTGTAACGCATTCCCCAACCCATTGTTTGACGACCTGCCCATCGAAAAACCTGGCAGGCCGGAGGCAAGGTGCGCGGCAAACCGATTGCCGCTTGTTCGACTCTCTCGACTCAGGAGCCCGAAGTGGATATCCAACTGAACTTCATCAACCGTTCCAACGATGCCAACAATTCCAGCATCGTGATCTTCCAGAAGAACGTCGCCACCGACTTCGACGAACTGGCCATCGCCTGGAAAGTCATCCGCAACTGCGGCCAGGGCGACAACCACCCGTTCAAGTTCCCGATGACGATGGCCGTGAGCGCCAGCGACAGCTACGGCAACTACATGCCGCAGCAGCTTGCCACCAACGGTCAGGTATTCCAGGTGGTGCGCTCCACCTCGGGCGACGTGCTGCAGCTTTCCACCGACGCGGGCAACAGCTCGGAAGTGCAGGTGCGCAATGATCTGCCGAGCGGCGCGGCCAACGCGACCATCTACAAGGACGGCAGCGCGCTGGCGATCAAGACGTCGATCGCTCCGGGCCAGAAGGCGGTGTTCCAGTTCAAGCCGACCATCTGGATTGGTGTGGCGTCGCAGATCGAGCAAGGGCAGTTGCTGAATTCGGCCGTCATCTCCGACATCAACACCGAGCTGTCGCTGCTGGGCATCGCCAGCGCCGACATCGTGCTCACCGGCGGCGGCCCCGGCCCGAAGTCGCAGCCGTTCACGTTCCGGCTGGAAAACGTGGTGATGGCGTAAGCGCCCCGGCGCCCTCCCCACTGCCCCCGATGGCGGCGCCGCGCGTGCCGCCCGGGTCACCCTACTCACCTCACCCTCATCCCCCAAGCTGCCATGGACATCAAACTCAACTTCATCAACCTGTCGAACGACAGCAACAACAGCCAGGTCGTGCTGTTCCAGAAGAACGTGTCGACCGATTTCGACGAACTGGCGATCGCCTGGAAAGTCATCACCAACTGCGGCCGTGGAGACAACCACCCGTTCGTCTTCCCGATGCAGACGGCCGTGAGCGCCAGCGACGCTGACGGCAACTTCATGCCGCGCAAGGTGGCCGAGAACGGCCAGATGTTCAGCGTCACGCGCGCGGCCTCGGGCAACGTGCTGGCACTGTCCGGCCGTTCGCCCAGTTCGCGCGAGATCCAGTTGCGCAACGACCTGCGCACCGGCGCCATCACCGCTTCGGTGTTCAAGGACAACCGCCTGCTTGCGCACAAGACCGGCATCGTGCCCGGCCAGAAGGCGGTGTTCGAGTTCAAGCCCACGCTGTGGATCGGCACCGCCTCACAGATCGAGCAAGGCGCGGTGATGAATTCCGCTGTGCTGTCGGACATCAACACCGAGCTGTCGCTGCTGGGCATCGCCAGCGCCGACATCGTGATGACGGGCGGTGGCAGCGGCACCTCGGCCACGCCGTACGTGTTCCGCCTGGCCAATGTTGTGATGGGCTGACGGGAGTGGTCAGCCCCCAGGGTCGGAGCCCCACGCTTCGGCCCGCCCTTTCGCCGGCTCGTCGGGAGCCGGTTTTTTTGGGTTCATCGCCGATCTAGGGGGGGAATGCCCCAAAGCGCCAGCTTCCGGCAACTGCAACTGGCCGTAGGCCGTAGTCGGCCCTTCTCTGTCGCTCCACTCAGGCCACAGTAGCGACCGCTATCGTATGCAAAGCGGCCTCTGCCCTGCCCGCTCGGGCGGCTTTTGCGCTCGTGCAATGGCCACGCCCATCAGTCGTCCACGCATCATCCATAGGTTGCTCGGCGAACAGCGCATGCAATCGCTGCGTGTTCTTCATCGGCCGTAATAGCGCACCTTCAGATGCCACCGTGCGCGGCGATGAACATGGCAACGGCCGACCGGCAATAGGATTCGATTTCGTTGTCGTCTTCTGCGCTCGCCTCATCGAAGCGCGCGATCAGCAGGAGATCGGATCCTTTGAAAAGCGCGGCAAACAAGCGTGCGGACAGGTGCGCATCGGGTACGTTCAGCATCCCTTTCTCGTGCAACTGACGCAACACGGCCTCGATGTGGGCGATGACACGGGCGGGCCCGGCTTCGTAATGAAGCTTGCTTAACGACTGTTGATTCGTCTTGTCGGCCAAAACCATCGCTTCGACACTGCGCACGTCCGGGCTCAACAGCGTGCGAAGCAGGGACGATCCCACAGCCACCAGCTGATCTTCGGCCGACCCGTCCACGCTTTCAGAAAGGGCCTGCGGTGCAAATTGATCGCAGCGGGCCACCATGGCTGCGCTGAACAGCGCCTCCTTGTTCTCGAAGTGCCGATAGATGCTCAGCTTGGATATCTTCGCCCGCTGCGCGACCTTGTCCATGGTCGTCGCTTGAAAACCCAGTTCCACAAAGAGTTCGCAGGCGGCGTCGACGATCGTTTGGCGAAGCGCCTCGTTGGCAGGCCGGCCGCGCCGGCCCTGGCTATTTTCGGTCACGGCAATTCCAGTACTTGACAGTATTCAAATTGGTTAATACGATACCACTCAGTATCTCAATGTGCAAGCCAAGGGCGGGTTTCAACCGGTTGTGCTGATCAGGTTTCCCCGGCCCACCCTTCATCCACAACTCGGAGCCCCTCACCATGAATGACGTCATCATCATCGGCGGCAGCTTTGCCGGCCTCGCCGCCGCCCTGCAGCTTGGTCGTGCCCGCCGCAAGGTCACCGTGCTCGATACCGGCCGGCCGCGTAACCGCTTTGCCGGCCACTCGCATGGCCTGCTCGGCCACGATCACAAGCCGCCGCTGGACATCCTGGTCGGGGCACGGCAGCAGCTGGCGCGCTATCCAACGGTCAGCCTCGTCAACGCCCGGGCCGAGAGCGTGTCTGGCGCCATCGACGATTTCTGCGTTGTCACTGACGATCACGAAACCCTGAGGGCGCGCCGTCTGATCCTGAGCTATGGCGTCGTTGACCAGATGCCTGATGTTCTGGGCTTTGCCGAAAGCTGGGGCACGTCCATCGTGCCGTGCCCGTATTGCGACGGCTTTGAAGTTGCCGGCCAGCATTGGGGCCTTGTCTGGTCCAGCCCGCAGTCGTACCAGTCTGCCAAGCTATTCCGCGATTGGACTGATAAGTTAACTGTCTTCGCCGATGGTCGTGACATTGCGCCCGACATTCAGGCCGATCTGGCGCGCCGCAACATACCCCTCGTCGATGGCCGGATCGTCGAGATCGCGCACGAGAAGGGCCATATCGCCACCGTCAATCTCGATACCGGTCGCAATGTCGCGGTCGAAATCTTGTTCGCCAATCCGCGTAACAAGCCATCCGCAAGCCTGCATGAATCACTGGGCCTCGCCACGCTCGATACGCCCACCGGCGTGGTCCTCAACGTCGACGACCGACGCCAAACCAGCATGCCCGGCATCTACGCCGCCGGCGACCTTGCCACGCCCTTCTTGCCATCGGTTACCCAGGCGTCCTCGCAGGGCGCAATGGCTGGCATCTTCGCACAGCAATCGATGGTGGTTTGAGAGCACAGATTCCCTGCGCCCGTTGAGTCGTCGCCTTCGAAAAGGTTGGCGTAGATCGGCGCGGCAAAAGGCGGATCGTCGAGTCAAGCAAGGAGATGACATGACAAAGCAAAGTGCCTATCAGGTCGGTGACTGGAATGGTCAAAGCGGGGAGCGCTGGGTCGCCAACCAGGCCCGGCTCGATGCTATGGTGGCGGTGTTCGGCCAGGCCGCGATAGAAGCCGCCGCGCTCGCGACGGGTGAGCGCGTGCTGGACATCGGCTGCGGCGCGGGCGCGTCGAGTCTGGCTCTGGCAGCCCGCGTCGGCGCGGGGGGCCAAGTGCTGGGCGTGGACATATCCAAACCGCTGATCGACCGAGCGCGCGCGCTTGCACGACCCGATACGCCGGCCCTGTTTCAGGTGGCCGACGCCAGCAGCGCAGAGCTGCCGGAAGGCGCGTTCGACATCCTGTTCTCGCGTTTCGGCGTGATGTTCTTCGACGATCCGACAGCGGCGTTCGCCCATATGCGACGCGCGCTCCGGCCGGGCGGCCGGGTCGCTTTCGTCTGCTGGCGCGGTGCGGCCGAGAACGATTGGGTGCGCCTGCCGATGGGCGCGCTCAAGGGCATTCTCGCCCCGAGCGCGCTGCCCGATCCCAAAGCGCCCGGCCCATTTTCGTTCGGCGACCGGCAGCGCGTGGCACGCATCCTGACGGCGGCCGGCTTTAGCGATATCGCTATCGCGCCCTTCAACGCGGCCGTCCCGTTCGGCGAGGGCGAAACGCGGGACGCTGCGATCGACGACGCGGTAAAGATGACGCTTGAGGTCGGCCCGCTGTCGCGTGTGCTCGCTAATCAGCCCGACGACATCCGCGCCCGCGCCTCGGCCGCAGTGCGTGCCGCCTTTGCGAACCTTCCCGGCGAGAGGTCGGTGATGATCAACGGCGCGGCGTGGATCGTCATGGCGCGCAATCCGGCAAGCTGACAGGTTACGTCGACCAATCTGTTAGAACCGGCAATTCCTCGTGTCTCGGGGAGGGCCCACCTTGAGCGCCGAACGGCCGAACTCGGCCCATCGGTCCGCCCTTGGGTTCTTCCCCGGAAATCGGCGATGAACCGTCTTTTTCTAGATCGGATCGCGGATGTAGCCGACCAGCTTGTCGACCACCGGCCGGTTCGGTTTCGTCAGCAGGCTGACGACAACGGCGGCCGCAAACCCGGCGGGCACGCCAAACGCGCCCGAGGCAATCGGGTCGACGCCAAACCACGGCTGCCCCAGTACGCCCGTCATGCGCGTGAAGAACGGATAGTTGGCGATGATGTAGTACACGCTCACCGCCAAGCCGCTCACCATGCCAGCAATGGCGCCCGCGCGGTTGGTGCGCTTCCAGAACACCCCCAGCACCAGCACCGGAAAGAAGCAAGACGCCGCCAGCGAGAACGCCGCCCCCACCAGGAAGAGGATGTTGCCCGGCTTCAACGACGTCACATACGCCGCGAGCAATGCCACACCCAGCAGGACGACCTTGGCGCTGGTCACACGCCGCTGGTGGCTTGCCGTGTTGTCGATCATGTGGAAGTACACGTCGTGCGACAGCGCATTGGCGATGGTCAGCAGCAGGCCGTCGGCGGTGGACAGCGCAGCCGCGAGCGCCCCTGCCGCAATCAACCCAGAGATCACATAGGGCAGCCCGGCGATCTCGGGCGCCGCCAGCACGACCATGTCGGGCTGCATCATCACCTCGGCCCATTGCACGATGCCGTCGCCATTGATGTCGTGCAACGCAAACACAGGCGGATCGACCTTGCGCCATGGCACGATCCATTGCGGCAAATCCGCGAACGGCGCGCCCACCAGATGCTGCAACAAATCGAGCTTGACCAACGCCGCCAGCGCCGGGGCCGACACGTACAGCAGCGCGACGAAGAACAGGGTCCAACTCACGGAATTGCGCGTCTCGCGCACCGACGGCGTGGTGTGAAAGCGGGTGAGGATGTGCGGCAGACTCGCCGTGCCCACCATCAGGCAGAACACCAGCAAAACGAAGTTCAGCCGCTCGGTGCCGCGCTCGTTTTCCGAGGTGGAGGGAAACGGCTCGGCCGAGGGTGGCGGCAGTTGGCTGCGCGCCAGCGCATCTTCACGTTGCTGATTCCACACCATCGAGGCGGTTGCGGCATCGGCGGGAAATTCTTCCCGCGCCCGCTCCAGCGCCTTGATCTCGCGCAGCGGCGCGTTGCGCTCGCGGGCCAGTTTGAGTTGTGTGTTCAGCGCCTCGCGCGCTTCCACAAACGACTGCGGCAGTTGCGCAATGCGCTCCTGCAGCGCGCGGGCTTCGTTCAGGAAGTGGTCACGCACGCCCTGTTCTGCCGGGTCATGGGCAATGCGCTGCTCCTCTTTCTGAATCTGCAGCAGCAGGCGGCCCGTCGAAAGCTGCGGCAGCGGATCGTGATACCGCTGCCAGCCGATCAGCCCCACCACCCCCAGGAACGACACGATCATGATGATGTACTGCGCCACCTGGGTCCACGTGACCGCGCGCATGCCGCCCAGGAACGAGCACACCAGAATGCCCGCCAGCCCGAAGAACACCCCCACCGAAAACTCCACGCCGATAAAGCGCGTGACCACCAGCCCCACACCCTGAATCTGTGCGACGAGGTAGACGAACGAGCAAAGCGTCGCCCCCAGCACCGCGATGCCGCGCACGACAGAACTGCCGCCGCGTTCGCCATTGCCGTAGCGATTGGCAAGAAAATCCGGCACCGTGTAGCCACCAAATTTGCGCAGGTACGGCGCCAGCAAGAAAGCGACGAGGCAGTAGCCGCCCGTCCACCCCATCACGTACGCCAAGCCTTCATAGCCGGAGGCAAACACGATGCCCGCCAGGCCGATGAACGAGGCGGCGCTCATCCAGTCAGCCGCGGTGGCCATGCCGTTGAAGAACGCGGGCACGCGGCGCCCGGCCACGTAGTACTCGGTCAGATCCGCCGTGCGGCAGATCAGCCCGATGCAGGCATAAACCGCGATGGTGACGAACAGGAACACATAGCCCAGCCACACGCCGGGCCCGCGCACGCGCTCGATCGCCCCCATCATGACGATGAAAAGCAGCAGCCCTACGGTGTAGAGCCCGTAATAGAGAAACAGCCGCTTACGAAAGCGGCTGTCTTGTTGTGGAGCAGAAGCCAAGATTGGCGACCCGTGTTAGCGCGCGTCCTTCAGCTGATCCAGGATGGCTGGATTCTCCAGCGTGGACGTATCTTGCGTAATGTCCTCGCCCTTGGCCAGCGAGCGCAACAGCCGGCGCATGATCTTGCCCGAGCGCGTCTTCGGCAGGTTGTCGCCAAAGCGGATGTCCTTCGGCTTGGCAATCGGGCCGATCTCCTTGCCCACCCAGTTGCGCAGTTCGGTGGCGATCTGCTTGGCTTCGTCACCCTCGGGGCGCGAACGCTTGAGCACCACGAATGCGCAGATGGCCTCGCCCGTCATGTCGTCAGGGCGGCCCACCACGGCGGCCTCAGCCACCAGCGGGTTCGCCACCAGTGCCGATTCGATTTCCATCGTGCCCATGCGGTGGCCCGACACGTTCAGCACATCATCGATACGGCCCATGATGGTGAAGTAGCCGGTGTCCTTGTCGCGGATCGAACCATCGCCCGCCAGGTACAGCTTGCCGCCCAGCTCTTCCGGGAAGTAGCTCTTCTTGAAACGCTCCGGGTCGCCCCAGATGGTGCGGATCATCGACGGCCACGGGCGCTTGACGACCAGGATGCCGCCCTGCCCGTTCGGCACGTCCTGCCCGGTTTCATCGACGATGGCGGCCATGATGCCCGGCAGCGGCAGCGTGCACGAGCCCGGTACCAGCGGCGTGGCGCCTGGCAGCGGCGTGATCATGTGGCCGCCGGTTTCCGTTTGCCAGAACGTATCGACGATCGGGCAACGGCCGCCGCCCACGTTCGTGTGGTACCACATCCAGGCTTCCGGGTTGATCGGCTCACCCACGGTGCCGAGCAGGCGCAGGCTGGACAGGTCGTATTGCTTCGGGTGGATCTTCTCGTCGGCTTCAGCGGCCTTGATCAGCGAGCGGATTGCCGTCGGCGCGGTGTAGAACGTGTTGACCTTGTGGCGCTGGATCATGTCCCAGAAGCGGCCAGCGTTCGGGTATGTCGGCACGCCTTCGAACACGACCTGCGTGGCACCAGCCGCCAGCGGCCCATACGTAATGTAGCTATGCCCCGTGACCCAGCCGATGTCGGCCGTGCACCAGAAGACATCGTCGGGCTTCAGGTCGAAGGTCCACTGCATGGTCAGCAGCGTCCACAGCAGGTAGCCGCCTGTGCTGTGCTGCACGCCCTTCGGCTTGCCGGTCGAACCCGAGGTGTAGAGAATGAACAGCGGGTGCTCGGCGCTCACCGGGGTGACTTCGCAGGTGTCCGGCTGGCCCGCCTCGACCTCGTCCATTGCGCGGTCGCGGCCTTCCACCCAGTTCACGTTGCCGTTGGTGCGGCGGTAGACGATCACGTGCTTGACCGCCTCGGTACCTTCCATGGCCAAGGCTTCATCGGCGATGGCCTTGAGCGGCAGCGCCTTGCCGCCGCGCATCTGTTCGTCTGCCGTGATGAGCGCCACGGCGCCCACGTCGACAATGCGCTCCTGCAGCGACTTGGCCGAGAACCCGCCGAACACCACGGAGTGCGTCGCACCAATACGCGCACAGGCCTGCATGGCGACGATGCCTTCCACCGACATCGGCATGTAGATGACGACGCGATCGCCCTTCTGGATGCCCAGGGCCTTCAAGCCGTTGGCGAAGCGGCAGACGCGTGCATGGAGTTCGCGATACGTGATGCGCGTGACCTTGCCGTCGTCCGTCTCGAAAATGATGGCGACCTTGTCGGCGTTGCCGTTCTCAAGGTTGCGCTCCAGGCAGTTGTACGAGGCGTTCAGCTCGCCGTCTTCAAACCACTTGTAGAACGGCGCGTTGGATTCATCCAGCACCTTGGTAAAGGGCTTGTGCCACACGAGGTGCTCGTGCGCCAAGCGCGCCCAGAAGCCTTCGTAGTCTTGCTCGGCCTCAGCGCACAGGGCACGGTATGCATCCATGCCGGCGATGTTTGCCTGTTTGACAAAGGACGCGGGCGGGTCAAAAACGCGCGTTTCCTGCAGGACAGATTCAATGCCAGCCATGATGTCTCCTGATAGCGATGTCTGTGATCGTTTTGCGGCGAATCTAAGGGGCTGACCTGACTCCAGCCTTACGTATTCTGACGCCGCGCTTGGACCACGATTGGACACGAAGGGCATTACTATAATGCGTCACTTCGTCTGACGGCTCGCATCGCAGTGCAGCATGACCGGCCCGAGAGCCGCGCCGCGCGCCGTTTTCCACCCCATTCATTCATCGTGTCCATCCACGCCCTCTTCTTGATTGCTGCCATGGCATTGGTGGGCAGCAACGTCGGTTTCGGCAAATCGATTGTTGCCGTCATGCCGGTGATGCTGTTTGCACTGCTGCGGTTCTTGATCGCCATCGTGTGCATGGCACCGTGGTACAAGCCCGCCCGCATGCGCCGCGTGACGCGTACCGAGTGGACCAACCTGTTCCTGCAGGCGTTCTTCGGCACGTTCGGCTTTACGCTGCTGATGCTCAATGGCGTCAAGCTCACGTCGGCGCTGGCCGCCGGCATCATCACCAGCACGATTCCGGCCACGGTGGCGCTGCTGTCGTGGCTGGTGCTGCGCGAGAAGCCGTCGCGGCGGACCTTTGTGTCGGTCGTGCTGGCGGTGGCAGGCGTGGCCATCCTCAACGCTTATCGGGGCGGCGAATCCTCCGGTGCGGCGCCCGCCGATGCGTCACAGGCGCTGCTGGGCAATTTGCTGGTCATGGGCGCAGTGCTGTGCGAATCGATTTACGTGATCCTCTCGCGGCGCCTGACGCAAACATTGCCCGCCATCGAGATCTGCGCGTACACGCATTTGATCGGCGGCCTGCTGATGCTGCCGCTGGGGCTGATACCGCTGCTGACGTTCGATGTGTCGAGCGTACCGGCATCCATCTGGGGCTTGGTCGTCTGGTATGCGCTGTCGGCCAGCATCTTCTCGTTCTGGCTGTGGATGAAGGGCATCCGCCACGTGCCGGCACATCTGGCGGGTGTGTTCACTTCCGTGCTGCCGATTGCGGCGGCCACATACGGCGTCGTCGCACTGGGCGAGACACCCGGATGGCCGCATGCCGTGGCGCTGGCGTGCGTGGTGGTGGGCATTCTGGTCGCCAGCTGGCCAGCACGCCCTCGCCAGCCGGCGCGCCGTGGGCGCGTCGTCGATCCGCTGGACCCGCTCGACCCTTCGCTTGATCACGAATAACAACGCTGCATGAAACGCCACTTTCGCCTTCGCAATCTGCGCATCTTCGGCGCGCCGGTCTATGTCCATTGGACGGTGCTTGCCGGCTCGGCAGTGCTGCTGATGCTCTCGCTCAAAACCCCCATCACTGCGCTGGCCACGCTCTGTTCGTACCTCAGCATGATCTTGCTGCATGAGGCCGGACATGCCTACTTGGCGCGACGTGCCGGCGCCCGCGTTCACGCAATCCACCTCGGTCTCTTCCACGGCCTGTGCGTGTACGAAGCACCGCCACGCGAACGGGACATCTACGTGATTGCCTGGGGCGGCGCGCTGGCTCAGCTGGCCGTGGCCCTGCCCTTGATCCTGCTGGCCAACCTCACGCCCATCGTGCGCTGGCCGATCCTGGGTGAAGTCGTGCTGTATCTCGGCTATGTCAGCCTGTTCTGGGCCATCGTCAACCTGATCCCGGCACCCGGCCTGGATGGTGAAAACGCTTGGCGTCTGCTGCGCTGGCCCGGCAAATGGCGATCGGGCACTAAACCAGCCCGGGCCCGGCATCTGCGCCGCGTGAAATAGCACGCACGGGGCCGCAAACGTAGGCAGATCCTAAGCCGGCCCGCATCGTCCTGACGCCACAAGCCGCTACAATCGCGCGGTTTTTCGTCCACCGCCCCTTTCTGCCCCATGAAGTCGCCCATCGCTCCGCTGCGCCCGATTCCGCGCCTGATCTTCTTTTCCCGCTGGCTGCAATTGCCGTTGTATCTGGGGCTGATCGTCGCCCAGGCGGCGTATGTGTACCTGTTCGTCGTCGAGGTGTGGCACCTGGTTTCACACCTGGGTGACATGGACGAAACCAAGATCATGCTCGCCGTGCTGGGCCTGATTGACGTGGTCATGATCTCCAACCTGCTGATCATGGTGGTCATTGGCGGGTACGACATCTTCGTGTCCAAGCTGGGCATTGAGGGGCATGAGGATGAGCCCGAATGGCTCGACCACGTCAACGCCGGCGTGCTGAAGGTGAAGCTCTCGATGGCGCTGATCAGCATCTCGTCGATCCACCTGCTCAAGACCTTCATCGACGCCAGCCAGAAAGACACGCATACGATCCTGTGGCAGGTGGCCATTCACCTCGCCTTCCTGGTATCTGCGCTGGTGATGGCCTGGGTGGACAAGATCGTTTCGCACGCCCACCCGCACGACGAGACTGCTGGTGCGCATTGACGCGCTCCCCTGACGGCGCTCGCCCTCAAATCAAACACCCCGCATCGGCACGCGCAAAGACGCTAACCGCTTGATGGAGATCAACCGCCCCTGGCCCTGTTGCCGATAGCGTGCGGGCAAAGGGGGGGCAGCATGAATCGACGCGGCTTCACGGCAGGAACCATCGGCTTGCTGGCGCTAGGCGGCGCGAGTGCTTGGGGCTGGCGTGCGTCGATCGGCTCCATGCGCGAATACACGCGCTATGCCGCAGCGTTGCGGGCCGACCTTGCACCCGACCCAAGCCTGCGCGAACTCATCCGCTACGCAACGCTGGCGCCGAACAGCCACAACACGCAGCCGTGGCGCTTCACCATCGGTGGCGGGATGGTCGGTATCCATGCCGATCTATCCCGCGCGACGCCCGCTGTTGACCCCGATCACCATCACCTCTTTGTCAGCCTAGGCTGCGCTGCGGAGACGTTGCGCATTGCGGCCCAGGCAACGGGGCGTCCGGGAGCGTTGCTGGTCGAGGAGACTGGCGCCATTCGCTATGCCTTCTCGAACGGCACGTCACGCGCGGATGCCTTGTTCGCGGCCATCCCGAGACGGCAATCCACCCGCGCGGAGTTTGATGGCCGCTCCGTCCCTGCCGCCGATCTCAAAACCCTGGTGCGGGCCGCCGCCATCCCCGGCGTGAATCTCGTCCTCGTCACGGACCGGCCTCGCATTGACGACATTCGCGATCTGGTGATCGCCGGCAACGATGCGCAGATGGCCGACCCCGCGTTCATCAACGAGTTGAAGCATTGGCTGCGTTTCAATCCGAAGAGCGCAATGGCGGCAGGAGACGGGCTCTTCTCAGCCACCAGCGGCAACCCCGTGCTACCCGACGCCGTTGGCCGCCGCGCATTCGACCACTTCGTGACAGCCACTGCCGAAAGCCGCAAATACCAGCGCCAGATGGACAGCTCCGCTGGCATCGCCGTGTTCGTCGGTGAAAGCGAAGACCGCGCACATTGGGTCGCGGTAGGCCGGGCTTACCAGCGCTTTGCGCTTGCCGCGACCAGCCTCGGGTTGCGCTGTGCCTTCGTGAACCAGCCAATCGAAGTGGCCCGCTTACGCCCCGACTTGGCCGCGATCATCGGCGCACCGGGCAAGCGCCCCGACCTCGTGATGCGGTTCGGCTACGGCCCCGAGCTTGCCTTCTCGCCACGCCGGCCCGTGGAGGCAGTCCTATCCCCTGCCGACCAATAGACGCGGCCGCTGACGCACATTGACGCGCCGAGGTTGTCGGCACAGCGATTCCGACGAACGCGCTCGGACAATCCGTGCCCAACATTGGGTGTATGATCTTGGGCTGTTCTGAGCCGGTGGCGCCCGCTGCCGGCACTTAGCGCAGGTGTGCAGATCACTGCGCTCTGCCGCATCCAGCACCCGGTTTCTCATTCCTATACGTTGGTCCCCACCATGACCGTCATTCGTCAAGAAGACCTCATCCAGAGCGTCGCCGACGCGCTGCAGTACATCAGCTACTACCACCCGATGGACTACATCACTGCTCTGGGCCGCGCCTATGAGCAGGAGCAGAGCCCGGCGGCGAAGGATGCCATCGCGCAGATCCTGACCAACAGCCGCATGTGCGCGGAAGGCAAGCGCCCGATCTGCCAGGACACTGGCATCGTCACCGTGTTCTTGAAGGTGGGCATGAACGTGCGCTGGGACGGCGCCACGATGAGCCTGGAAGACATGGTCAACGAAGGCGTGCGCCGCGCGTACAACGACGTCGACAACAAGCTGCGCGCCAGCGTGCTGGCTGACCCGGCCGGCAAGCGGACCAACACGAAGGACAACACCCCGGCCGTGATCAACATGTCGATCGTGCCGGGCGATACGGTGGACGTGATCGTCGCGGCCAAGGGCGGCGGCTCGGAAGCCAAGTCGAAGTTCGTGATGCTGAATCCGTCGGACTCGATCGTCGACTGGGTGCTCAAGACCGTGCCGACCATGGGCGCCGGCTGGTGCCCGCCGGGCATGCTGGGCATCGGCATTGGCGGCACGGCTGAAAAGGCCATGCTGCTGGCCAAGGAAGCCCTGATGGAGCCGATCGACATTCAAGACCTGATCGCCCGCGGCCCGAGCAACCGTGCAGAAGAACTGCGCATCGAGCTGTACGAGAAGGTCAACGCGCTGGGCATTGGCGCGCAAGGCCTGGGCGGTCTGGCCACCGTGCTCGACGTGAAGATCCTCGACTACCCGACCCACGCGGCCAACCTGCCGGTCGCCATGATCCCGAACTGCGCCGCCACGCGCCACGCACACTTCACGCTGGACGGCAGCGGCGTTGCCAAGCTGGAAGCGCCGGACCTGTCGCAATGGCCGAAGGTCGAATGGGCACCGAACACGGAAACGTCGAAGCGCGTGGACCTGAACGCGCTCACGCCGGAAGAAGTCGCCTCGTGGAAGCCGGGCCAGACCCTGCTGCTCAACGGCAAGATGCTCACCGGCCGCGACGCTGCACACAAGCGCATCGCCGACATGCTGACCAAGGGCGAGAAGCTGCCGATCGACTTCACCAACCGCGTGATCTACTACGTCGGCCCGGTCGACCCGGTGCGCGATGAAGTCGTCGGCCCGGCCGGCCCGACCACGGCTACCCGCATGGACAAGTTCACCGAGACGATGCTCGCCCAGACAGGCCTGATCGCCATGGTGGGCAAGGCCGAGCGCGGCCCGGTTGCCATCGAGTCGATCAAGAAGCACAAGTCGGCCTACCTGATGGCCGTGGGCGGTGCGGCTTACCTTGTATCGAAGGCCATCCGTGGTTCCAAGGTGCTGGCGTTTGAAGACCTGGGCATGGAAGCCATCTACGAATTCGACGTGAAGGACATGCCTGTCACCGTCGCCGTCGATAGCTCGGGCACCTCTGTGCACAAGACCGGCCCGGCGGAGTGGCAAGCGAAGATCGGCAAGATCCCCGTCGCTGCTGCTTGATTCTTCTATGACGACACGCGCGCAGGCACCGGTCGGAGTCTTTGATTCCGGCCTCGGAGGGCTCTCCGTCCTGCGCGCGATTCGCGCCGAACTGCCGGCCGAATCGCTTCTCTACCTGGCGGATTCCCGCCATGCCCCGTACGGGGAAAAATCTCCTGAATACATCGCTGATCGGACACTGCGTGTGTGCGAGTGGCTGGTCGACCAAGGCTGCAAGGCGCTGGTGATCGCGTGCAATACCGCCACCGCGCAGGCCGTGCATGTGCTGCGTGAAAAGCTGGCGGTGCCCGTGATTGGCGTTGAGCCGGGCCTGAAACCGGCGGTCGCTATATCAAAGAGTCGCGTGGTCGGTGTGCTGGCGACCGAAAGCACGCTGCGCAGCGAGAAATTCGCGCGCCTGTTGGCAGCAGTCTCCGGCGATTGCACAGTGCTGAGCCAGCCCGGCTACGGCCTCGTCCCCTTGATTGAACGCGGCGAGACGCACTCGCCTGCCGTGCTGGAGTTGCTGCAGGCCTATCTGCAGCCGATGCTCGATGCCGGCGCCGACACGCTGGTCCACGGCTGCACGCACTACCCGTTTCTGGAAAACGCCATCCGCGAGATTGCGGGCGATCGGCTGACGCTGATCGATACCGGCCACGCTGTTGCGCGACATCTGGGCCGCACGCTGGCGGCAGCGCAATTGCAGGCCACGGGCAACGCTGCGTCACCGCGCTTCATGAGCACCGGTGATGTGCTCCCGCTGCAGGCCATGGTGGCCGCCTTGTTGGGCGAGGCGCCCATGGCGCAGCACGTGGACATTGGCGACGCACCGCTCACCCCTGCAGCGACCTCGCTCGCTTCGCAAGCTGAATAAAAAAACGCCACCTGGGTAGGTGGCGTTTTTACTTTGGGCTTCAGCCGAGGTTTGGCTGCGCGACAGGCTCGGCCACTTCGGCTTCGCTGTCCTCTTCAGCCGGCTCGTACTTCGCCACCACGGCGGTGGCCAGGCTATTGCCGATCACGTTGGTGGCCGTGCGGCCCATGTCGAAGAACTGGTCGATACCGATGATCAGCAGCAGACCCGCTTCCGGCAGATGGAACATCGGCAGCGTGGCCGCTACCACCACCAGCGAGGCACGCGCCACGCCAGCCATGCCCTTGCTCGTGAGCATCAGCACCAGCAGCAGCGTGACTTGCTGCGTAAAGCTCATCTGGATGTTGTAGGCCTGGGCGATGAACATCACCGCAAACGCCTGGTACATCATCGAGCCATCGAGGTTGAACGAATACCCCAGCGGCAGCACGAAGCTGGCCACGCGCTTGGGCACGCCAAACTTCTCCAGCGCTTCCATCGTCTTCGGATACGCGGATTCGCTGCTTGCCGTGGCAAACGCCAGCATGGTCGGTTCACGAATCAAGCCCAGCAGGCGGCCCAGCGAACGGCCGAGCAGCACATAGCCGACGAAGAACAGGATCGCCCACAGCAACGCCAGACCCAGGTAGAACTCGCCGATCAGCTTGCCGTACGTCCACAGCACGCCCACGCCTTCCACCGTGATGGCGGCGGCCATGGCGGCAAACACGCCCAGCGGTGCGAAACGCATGACGTAGTCGGTGATGCGGAACATCAGCTTGGTCAGCTCTTCCAGGCCACGGCCGATCACGGACTCCATCGGGTTCTTCATCGTCGACAGCGCAGCGCCGAAGAACAGCGAGAACACCAGGATCTGCAGGATCTCGTTGGTGGCCATGGCCTCCACGATGCTGCGCGGGAACACGTGCGTGATGAAGGCCTTGAGCGTGAAGTCGCCCGTCTTCAGACCCGACGTGGCCGACATGTCGGGCAGCGGCAGGTTCATGTGCACGCCCGGCTGGAAGAAGTTGACCAGCACCATGCCCAGCGCCAGCGACGTGGCCGATGCGCACACAAACCAGATCATCGCGCGCAGGCCGACGCGGCCGACCGCGTTGCCACCGCTCATGCTCGCCAGGCCCGTCACCAGGGTCGAGAACACCAGCGGCGCAATGATCATCTTGATCATGCGCAGGAAGATGTCGGTGATGATGCTGAAGTACGACGCGATGTCCTTGGCCGCCGCAGCGTCCTTGGCGTATTCATGGCAGCCCCAGCCGACGGCAATGCCCAGCACCATGGCAATACCGATATGGGAGGTCAGACGTTTGGTGTTCAAGACTTTCTCCAAGGAATACCTGTGGCCGGAGGGCGGCACAGGCAGACGCGGATCTTATGGGGACCAGGGCGGCCCAATTTCGTCACGCTTTGTAAAAAGCGACGATATTAGACAAGCGGATGGCCATCGTTATGTCGATGTTGCATAGCACCATGCAATTTCTGCATACATTGACCAGCCACGGTTAGCGCCCTGCTGCAACGCGGCGCCAGCATTGGAACGGCGAGGAATCCGCTTGATGATTGAGGCACGCGCAAGATCGCCGGTGGGCACGCGGCAAGCGCCTCTACATGCACACGCCATGCGGCGCGCACGCCACTGCTACCATCGCGGTTCGGCCGAACCAACCGGACACCTTCGATGAAAATGTCCCCATTTGCCTTCGGCACCACCGACTGGTCTGCCGTCGAGCCCACCGAACATGCCGGCGAAACTGGCAAGGCGTTCTGGCGTACCCGCTACTTTGGTGACGAACCCAACCGCATCCGCGTGCGCATGGTCGAGTACACGCCCGGCTATTTGGCTGACCACTGGTGCAGGAAAGGGCACATCCTGTTCTGCCTAGACGGCGAACTGGAAACCACGCTGGAAGATGGTCGCAAGTTCACGCTCACGCCGGGCATGAGCTACCAAGTGGGCGACGATGCGGAGGCGCACCAGTCCTATACCAAGACCGGCGCCAAGCTCTTTATCGTCGATTGATTAGCGCGGCGGCGTGAATCCGATCGACCGCCGCTCACGCAGCTCCGGCTTGATCGAGTGCTCCTGCCGCAGTTGCGCCAGAAACGCCTCAGGGTCGAGCGCCTCGCCTAGCAGCACGGATTGCTGCTTCACCACCGCAAAGTCCCCCGGCGTGAGCATGTCGAGCGAGGCAAGGATCTCGCGCCACACCGGTTTGAGCGCGTCAGCGTTCCCGCCCAGCGCTTCGGCAATGAACATCTGCTCGCGCTGCGGCCGCATCAGTGGCTTGAAGCGGATCTTGAACGCAAAGCGACGCAGCGCCGCCTCGTCAATGCGATCAAACAGGTTCGTGGTGCACACGAAGATGCCGTCAAAGCGCTCCATGCCCTGCAGCATCTCGTTGACTTCCGACACCTCGTAGTTACGCACGGCGGCCTGGCGGCTCTGCATGAAGCTGTCGGCCTCGTCGAGCAACAGCAGCGCGCGTTCCTCTTCTGCGCGCGAGAACATCGCGGCAATCTGCTGTTCGGTCTCACCCACGTACTTGCTCATCAGGTCGGACGCGCGCTTGATCATCAGCGGCACATCGAGCTGGCTGGCAATGTGTTCGGCCAGCACCGTCTTGCCTGTGCCCGGTGGGCCGTAGAAGCACAGCGTGCCGCGCTTGCGGGCACGCAGCGCATCGATGATGCGGTCGATCGAGAACCGCGTCTCCACATTCAGGTAATCGAGCTTGTATTCGGTGACCACGCGGTGTGCCTGCACGTCAGGGCGCAGGCCCATGGCTTGGTCCGCATGGTCAAGCTGGCGCACGATGAGCGATTCGGCAGACTCCTCCATCGCCGGCTGCGTCAGGCGTGCGAAGCGCGCTGCGGAGTCGATCTGCGCGGGCGTGAGCGTCTTGCGCGCCGCCAGCTTGGCCATGAAGGCATCCGACACATCCAGCCCCTCCAGATGCTTGCGGATGATGCTCTCGCGCACCGTCGGCGGCGGCACCTTGAGTTCCAGATGGAACTGGAAGCGGCGCAGATACGCCGGATCAATCTGGCGGATGGAGTTCGATACCCAGATCACCGGCACGGGGTTCTGCTCCAGCGTCTGGTTGACCCACGCCTTGCCGTTGACCGAGCCTCGCGGCTCTTCGTGGCCAAACAGGCTCATCAGCTCGCGCGTGGGGCCGGGGAACACGTCCTCTACCTCATCGAACAGCAACACCGCGCCGGGCCGCCCGCGCAGGAAGGCTTGCGATACCTGCAGCGAGCGATAGCGATCTTTGCCGGTGAGGCTGTTGCCATCCTTGTCGAAGCAATCCACTTCATACAGTTCGCAGCCGGCATCGCGCGCCAGCACGCGCGCCAATTCTGTCTTGCCGGTACCTGGGGCGCCGTAGAGCAGAATATTCACGCCCATTGCGCGCGTCTGCGAGGCGTTCTCCAGCAGCGCGGTCAGATAACGCGCGTCGGTTTCAACGTGCGGGTAGTCGGATTGCGAGAGCGTGGTCGGCGGTGCGGGGCGCGTGAAGACCGCCATCATGTCCGCTTCGGTGGGGTAGTCGCCCAGCAGCACGTGCAGGAGGCGGTCGGAGATGCGCATCAGATCGCCCAGGTCGGTGACGCTGTTCTCCGGCAGCGGCGGCTCGATCAGGCCCAACGTTTCCAACCGCGAGCCAGGCCGCAAGGAGGCCGCCACCTCGGCGGTGCTCGCCCCGGCCAGACCAGCCAGCAATTGGAACGCCTCCTGGCTGTGCGCGACCTTGCAATCGACCATCACCGCACGCAAGTCGCGCTTGTACTTCACCAGCGAGGCAAACAACAGCAGCGCGCGCTCGTGCGGCGGCAGGCCCAGTACGCGCGCCAGCATGTCGATATTGCCGACCAGCAGCACACGCTCGTTGGAGAGCCGTTCGCCCAGCGCATCGCACGACGCGCCGAACACGGTGAACATGTCCTTGGCGTGGTGCTTCACGTACTCGTCCAGGTAATAGAACAGCGAGCCCTCGTCGAAGGCGCTGCTCCACTGGCCGTGGCGGTCCATGAAGGTAGGGAGGTCCAGCTTGCCGACCGCGCGCCAGCCCGGCATATCAGCGCAGCGCGCCGCCAGGAAGCGCTGCAGGCGCTGGATGACCGTCACCGGCCAGATCAACTCTGGCGCGCAGACAGTGAGGATGTCGTTGATGTTCGTGCGCAGATTGAAGCGCAAGCCCATCGCGCAAACGGTACGCAGCGCGAATTGCGCGCACATGGAATCCAATGACGATAGCAGCGATTGTGGCTGCCTTCCGCCGGTGGGGACGAACGTCCCGTCGTCATCGCCATCGGCGTCGTCCAGGCTGAGGTTGGCTTCGTCCATGGTCGCCCCCTGTTCCCACTTCCCCGTTCACGGTTGGCCGGCCGGTCACCGTGTTTGAATGTGTTTCATCCTAGCGCGTTCGCGCACACAGCGTACCCGGGTTGAACCCCGGGTTTTGCAAGTTACGCGCCTGCACCTGCCGCGCGCGCAAGCCGCCTGGGCAACCGGTTCTCCGCCATCCGCCATCTGGACGGCGGCCGCACCCCACGAATGACATGGAATTCTTACAAATGGGAATCATTATCATTTATACTTTGCCAATCGGCCCAATAGGCTGACCCTAGGTTTAGGCTGACTTATCGCAACACGGTTGCATATTGCAGGCCTACAATACCTGTCATGCTGGCGGCGATCCGCTGGCTCAACGATAGAGCGTGTTATGCACTTAAACAGGAGATGCGTTCGTCCCAAAACGGTTTGCGTGGTAGGCGCGGTCCGCCGCCCTTGGTCGTTCCAAGGGCAAGGGCTGCAACGCCCCACGCGGGCCGTTTTGGGACGAACCCTCCGGGAAGCCCATCAAAAAGCCGCATGGCTGCGTTGTGGCTCGCTTATGTGGCCCGCCACACCGCACTCGCCACGCCTTGCCCTGCGACTTTTTGATGGGCTTCGCACTCCTGCTTAAGTGCATAACACGCTCTGGACGCCATGGAACTGCTCCTCAGTCTGCTCATCAGCATCGGGGTGTCATTGATCGTCTTTGGCAAGCGCTGAAGCCTCCGTCCTGCTGCATACCTTGCTGCGTCGCCAACTTTTTCCGCTTTCGATTCCCGGTCGTTGATGATTCACCCTCGTACTCTCAAGATCCTGGTGGTCGTGCTGCTGTTGCACGCGGGCGTGCTGATGCTGATCCAGCTGGGCCTGATCCAACCGCCGCTGAGCAAGGAAGAACCGCCTGAACTGCAGGTGAACCTGATTCCGGCGGCCCAGCCCGAGCCCATCAAACAGCCCGAGCCGCCCAAGCCGCCGCCGGTCAAGCAGGAGGCACCTAAGCAGGTCAACATCGTCAAGCCGGTGCCGCAACCCAAGCCGACGCCCATGCCGACGCCTGCCTTGCCGCCATCGAACAACGCACCCGTGGTGCCCGCCGCACCGCCTGCTCCGCCAACGCCTCCAGCGGAACCCGCGCCCGCGCCGGCTCCGGTGTCGTCGGGCCCGATCAGCGTTGGCATCAACGATATCCAGTGCAGCGATCCGCAACCGGTCTATCCGTCGATGTCGCAGAAGATGGGTGAGGAAGGCCGCGCCATGGTTAAGCTCTCCATTGGCACGGGTGGCGAAGTCACCAACGTGGCGCTCACATCGTCCTCGGGCTCCCCTCGGCTGGACCGCGCTGCCACGGAAGCCGCACGCTCCATCAAGTGCACCCCATACAAGCAGAACGGCCATGCCGTGCCCGTGGTGGCCAGCAAACCGTACGTCTTCAAGCTCGATAATTAACCCGATCCGTCTCTCGTAATCAGGAAACCCATCATGCAGGAACTCGGTCTTTCCCATCTCTGGACACAAGGCGACATCGTGACGCGCGCCACGGCGATTCTGCTGCTGCTCATGTCGCTGGCCTCGTGGATCGTCATCCTCACCAAGGCGTGGGACATCGTGCGCCTGAAGTCGATGGCGCAAGGCGCGGAAAAGCGCTTCTGGCACTCCGATGACTTCGACCACGCCATGCAGACGCTTGGCAACCCGAAGGACAACCCGTTCTACACGCTCGCGCAGACGGGCCGCGAAGCCGCGCAGCACCATCGCGCCAGCCAGCCGCAACTGCACGACGTGATGGACATCTCCGACTGGCTCACGCGGTCGCTCAAGAGCGCGATTGACGAATCCGTCGGTCAGATGCAATCGGGCCTGGCGGTGCTGGCATCCGTGGGCTCGACTGCACCGTTCGTCGGTCTGTTCGGCACGGTGTGGGGCATCTATCACGCGCTGCTGGGTGTCGGCGCGGTGGGCGTGCCGACCATCGACAAGGTGGCAGGCCCCGTGGGCGAGTCGCTCATCATGACGGCCTTCGGCCTGGCCGTCGCCATTCCCGCCGTGCTGGGCTACAACGCGCTCACGCGCGGCAACAAGGCCATCATCGCCAAGCTCAACCGCTTTGCGCATGACCTGCACGCCTACTTCGTGACCGGTGCGCGCCTGCGCCCGGGTGCCGCACGCGATGAAGCCGGTGTGCGCCTGGCCGCCGTCAAGCCGCAATAAGGAACGGCCATGGCTTTCGGTTCCTTCGACAACGACGACGAGGTGATGAGCGAGATCAACATGACGCCGCTGGTCGACGTCATGCTGGTGCTGCTCATTATCTTCATCATCACCATTCCGGTGATCAACCACGCGGTGAAGATCGACCTGCCGCGCGCGTCCAACAAACCCGACGACGCCAAGCCGCAAAGCGTGAACGTGGAGATCGACGCGCAAGGCCAGGTGTTCTGGAACAACCAGCCGGTCGATGAAGCCACGCTGCAAGCCGACATTGAAAAGGCCGCGCAGCAACAGCCGCAGCCGGAAATGCATCTGCGTGCCGACCGTAGCGTGCGCTATGAGCGCGTGGCGCAGGTGATGGCCGCCATCCAGCGCGGCGGCCTGGCGCGTATCGGCTTTGTTACGGAGCCGCAGCGCAACTGACGCCTCCGCGCCGCAACGCACACACCCCCGTCTCCGTACGGGGGTTTGTCATTTCTGACGCGGCACATTTGCAATGGGGACGCGCTGCTTGTACTTTTGTGACCATCTACCCACTCCGGCGACCGGTTCATCCAGCACGCGTATGTCCCATCCCTCTTCCGAATCCGCTGCCGCTTCACGACGCGCGACTCTCGTCCCTCAGGTGGTCGTGCCGGCGCTGAGCGTGCTTGTTTTGCTGCTCGTGCTGTGCACCGTCCGCCCGGAACTGGCAGGCAACGTCTTCGGCATCGCCCAGCGCTGGGTGACCGGGCATTTCGACTGGTTCTACATGCTGGCCGTCACGGGCTTCCTGGGCTTCCTTGTCATCGTGGCGGCCAGCCGCTTCGGCGACATCCGCCTGGGGCCCGACGAGGCCGAACCCGAGTTCAGCTTCGTGTCCTGGACGGCGATGCTATTTGCCGCCGGCATGGGCATCGGCCTGATGTACTTTGGCGTCGGCGAGCCGATGCAGCACTACCTGCAACCGCCGACTGCCACGCCGCAAACCGCCCTCGCCGCGCGCGAGGCCATGCTCACCACGTTCTTCCACTGGGGCCTGCATGCGTGGGCGATCTACGGCGTGATGGGCTTAGCACTGGCGTATTTCGCATTCCGCTACAACCTGCCGTTGACCATGCGCTCGGGCCTGTATCCGCTACTGCGCGAACGCATCAATGGCGCGCTCGGCCACGGCGTGGATGCCTTCGCCCTGATCGGCACCATCGCCGGCATTGCAACGACACTCGGCTACGGCGTGCTGCAGCTCGGCGCGGGCCTGCATCAGGTGGGCGGCTGGCAGACCGATTCGGATACCTTCCGCGTGGCGCTGATCTGCGCCGTGGTGGTGCTCGCCGGCATCTCCGCAGCGTCGGGGCTGGGCAATGGTGTGCGGCGGCTCTCGGAGCTGAACCTCACACTGGCCTTCCTGCTACTGGCCTTCGTCATCATCGCGGGGCCCACGGTGTTCGTCCTGCAAGCCTTCAGCGAGAACGTTGGCAACTACATCGCCAATATCGTCAGCCTGTCGTTTCGCACGTTCGCCTATACCCCGGCCAACTCGGCGGACTGGTTTGGCGGCTGGACGATCCAGTACTGGGCGTGGTGGGTGTCGTGGTCGCCGTTCGTGGGGATGTTCATTGCGCGCATTTCGCGCGGGCGCACGGTGCGGCAATTCGTGATCGGCGTGCTGATCGTGCCGACGGTATTCAACCTGCTGTGGATGACGGCCTTCGGCAATAGCGCCATCTGGCTGGATGCGCACCAAGCCGCCGGTGGCCTGGCACAGACCGCCACCAACGTTGACGCCCTCCTCTTCCGCTTCTTCGAGTTCTTCCCCGGCACCACGGCGTTGTCATGGCTGGCGATCGTGCTGATTGGCGTGTTCTTCGTCACGTCGGCCGATTCGGGTGCTTTTGTGATCGACACGATCGCCTCGCGCGGCGCAGCGCACTCGCCTGTGTGGCAGCGGTTGTTCTGGGCGGCGGTGCTCGGCGCCACGGCGGCCATCCTCATGCTGGCTGGTGGCCTGAAGGCGCTGCAGGCGATGACGCTGGTGGCCGCGCTGCCGGTGGCCATCATCATGGTGCTGCTGTGCTATGGGTTGTGGCGCGGCATGTCAGCCGACCGTGCGCACTATTCGCGTGAACTGGCCCCCGCAACGTCATTCTGGAGCGGCCAGCGCTGGCGGCAACGCCTTGCGCAGATGGTGAGCCCATCGACCCAAGCCGACGTGCGTACCTTCCTCGCCAAGCAGGTGCGGCCGGCCATGAACGATGTGGTCAGAGAATTGAGCCGGCGCGGCATCGAGGCCCACGTGGCCGACACCGACGACAGCGTGCGCCTGGTCATCCCCGACCCGTCGGATCGGGATTTCGTCTACGGCGTGCGCAGCGCAAGCAAGCCGCTGCCGGTCGCCACACCCAGCCAGGCCGCCGAGCCGGAAGCCGCTCAGGTCTACGAGCCCGTCACCTTCTTTGAAGACGGCCGCGAAGGTTACGACATCGAATACCTGCGGGACGAAGAAATCATCGCCGACATCCTGCGCCACTACGAACGCTATCGCACCCAACGCGCCGACGAGCGCACCAGCCTGCTGCGCGAAGCGCCGGGCCACACCTGATGCACGACCGGGCCACGCGCCCGGTTTTTGTTAGGGGGCAGCGATCAGCACATCGTCAGTCACAACTTGAAATGATAACGATTCTCATTTATTCTGAGCAACATTCGCTGGAGACCCTTACCAGTCCACGCTTTCACGCCCATCAGGCCCGCCATGAATACTGCCGAACACCCAGACGCAGGACGCACCATCACCCGCCGCCGCCAGATCATCGTGGCCCGCAAACGGCCGGTGTCCGCTGATGCAGCACCGACAACCCCATCCACCGAACCCGCTGCCGTGACGATCGGCGACACGCGGGTCATGACGTCCGAACAACTCTTCGCGGGGCAAAACGCCGTAGCGATCCATCACAACGGCGCGGTGTACACCCTGCGCGTGACCCGCTTCGGCAAGCTGATCCTGACCAAGTAAGCCGCACCACGTACCGACTTTTGTGGGGACGTCTCTCAGGAGACATTCGGCCGTAGCCAGCCTGTCGTTATTTCGCGTGGGCAGAGACCAGACCCCTCTGCCAGACAACCGCCAGCCAAGCCGCTCTTTCGCGTCCACGTGCGACCCAAGCAAAAGGGCGCGACCTACGCCGCGCCCTTCCCCGCTACTTGTCTGATCTGCCGATATCGGCAGATAGTGATTCGCGCCTCAGCAGATCACGTGTACCGAGGCAATGCCCGCCTTGGCGATCTGCACATCCTCCGCCGATTTCACACCCGACACGCCCACGGCACCGGCACACACACCTTCCACCAGAATGGGCACACCGCCTTCGAGCATGCCCTGCAGATTCGGTGCCGACAGGAACGACGTGCGACCGTTGTTGATGATGTCTTCGTAGACCTTCGATTCACGGCGGCCCAACGCGGCCGTCTTGGCCTTTTCCGGCGCGATGTACGACGAAATGACCGCGCAGCCGTCCATGCGGCGCAGACCCATGAGGTGGCCGCCATCGTCCACCACGGCGATCGTCACAGCCCATTGATGCGCGCGCGCTTCCTTCTCGGCGGCATCCAGGATCTTGGTGACATCGTCCTGGCACAGGCAGGGCTTGGTTTTCATGACGTTCTCCTTTGTCGTGGTGATGCGAATGCGCGAGTGCCGCGCGAAGCGAAAGTATGCCACCGGCATGTGTCGCGACCGTAGCGTAATCCTGGCCTTCCAACGCAACTGAGCCGATACATTCCTGCGTCTTCAGTATCGTCGTGCACGCGCCGCTTTCCAGCCTTTCTTGTTGCGCACGTTAACACCCCATGCATCGATTGAAGATGCGCAAAGAAAAAGCCCGGGTATCGCCCGGGCTTGATGTTGCGATGCGGCAGCAGATCAGGCGCCGTCGGTATAGGTGTCTCGACGGTCGACACGAGCACCGTCCGTATACGGGTCTGGGCTGCCCACCTTGGCGCCATCGGTGTAGGGGTCGGCACGGCCCACCTTCGCACCATCGGTGTAAGGGTCAGCGCGGCTGACCTTATGCGCATCCGGGTACGGATTGATCGAACCCGCGTGCGCGACCGCCGCACCGAGTGCCAACGCCAAACCGCCCACTGCAGCGGCGAGGGTGCGTATTGCAAAGCGTTGCATGATGACTTGCATGAGGCCTCCTTCGATCATGGCACTGCGAACATGACGCGCGCCGGCGCGAGGCTGGTGCACGTGCCCACATCGTTTTCATGCGGACGTCATATCGACCGGGCAAGCACGCTAATGTTGCGGCCCCGCGCCGGTTTGTCGCGGGGAAAGACGGCGGCTTGCCCGTCCTCTTCCACGCAGGTGCCGTGCCAAGGGACGCAGGCAAAGAAAAAGGCTCCCGAAGGAGCCTCTGTCAAAGAAGCAGCTGCTTAACGCCAGTGGCCCCAGCGGCGACCGTCATACCAGCGATAACGCGGCCCCCATCGATACCACCCGGCACCCACGACCACGGGCGGCGGCCCGTAGTACACCGGCGCCGGCGCGTAATACGCGGGCGGGGGCGGTGGGTAGTAGGCCGGCGGCGGAGGCGGATAGTACGCCGCCGGAGGGGGCGGGTAATACACCGGGGCCGGCGCCACATACACCGGCGCAACTGGCACACCAAAACCAATGCCGACGCTCACGTGCGCCGACGCCACTTGCGGCACAGCCAGCACTGCCAGTGCGGCTGCACCTGCCACCAACAGCCCATTGCGTCGAATCATGTTCATCACCTGCAGCTTGATGCACTGGCTAGAGGGGTGGGCCAGCGCCGATTACGGGTATCTGTATTGTATTCAGCGCGACTGACACAGGTGATACGGCACATACGACTTGGTAACAGGACGTAACGGCACCACGGGGTGCGCTAGCGATACGTCACCCCAGCGCGGGGCTGCAATCCAGCTCTCCCGCAGCGATCATCGCCTCCGCATAGGCGCGGGCGGCCTCAAGCGCGATGCTCGCGCTCGGGTAGGTATTGACGGATTCGCGCACCGTGGTGCGTGGCAGGAGCGTCAGGCCGTCACTGACGCGCGTAATGGTCACTTCCGCGCGCCAAGCGTTGGGCGAGAGTTCGTAGGCTGACACTTCGATCTTGCAGTCGTCTCGGAAAGTCATGCGTCCTCCGCTTCGTACTGAGGCGCCAAGGCCACACGCGTCAATGAACGAACAGCCAGATCAGCAGCAACACAAATGCGGGGACACCCAATAGCCACGCAATGAGATAGGGCATGGTCGCCTCCTACATGTGGGTGGGCCATGTAGAAAGCGTATAAAGACGCGCACGGACGTCGTATCCATGCGCGTCCGCGTCGCCTTGTAGGAAGGGACCGAAATCGCTGTCGGCCCGCTGCCGACGGCGCTACCCCGTGCGGGGGAGCCTCAACGTGCGGACTCGGCCTTGGCGGCCACGTCACTTGCCTCGGAAACGGCCTCTTCCGCCGCTTCCGCAGTGGCGACTTCCAAACCCACCGTGGCCTTCAGAAACTTCACCGCAAGCTCGGCTCCGGGGGGCGCAGCATCGGCAAGGTTCTCGGCGACAAAGCCCCACTGACGGCGGACCTCATCGCCATGGCGTTGCAGCGCACGGCTGATGCTGTTTTGCGTCTGCACGCCGATCTCCACGAAATTGCGCGTGTAGCCGGAGACACGCTCGCCAGCGGGCTGCAGATAACGCGCTTGCGCTGTCCACCATTGGCTGGGGTCTTGGGCGCTCACGGCGTCTTGCAGGCACTGCTCGGTCTCGCCAAAGCCAGACTTGAATGCCTGGAGGTTGAGCCCGATCAAGCGATTCACGCCGTCGACGGTTTCTTCGGTCACGGCCAGCCACGCTTCGAGCTGGGATCGGTGCAGTATGCCGAGTTGCTCCAGAGTCATCATGTCGGGTTCTCCCGGGTGAGGTCGGTGGTTGCGTCCGGCATCTGCCGGCGTTTCAGTGTAGCCGTGGGCGCAGCCGATTTCTTTGACATCCCCCATTTGTCCTACAGGTCTTTCGGAAGGGTTCACCTAGGCACGTCAGCGGCGCGCGCAATACAGTGAAACGCGTACCTTGCCATCCAATGGAGCCACGATGAAAAGACTCACTGGACTCACAGCCACCCTCCTTGCCACCGCTGTACTCGCCGCTGCACCGCACGCGTTTGCGCAGGTTGCGGGCCATGCTGCCTTGGGCGTGTCGGTGACGGAACTCGATGCGATCATCAAGGGTGTGAGCGTGAAGAAACAGGTGCTCGGCAAGCCGGTCTACAACGAGGCCAATCAGAAAGTCGGCAACGTGCAGGACTTGATCGTGACGCCGGAAAACGCCGTGTCGTTTGCGATTGTCGGCGCCGGCGGGTTCGTTGGCGTGGGCCGCCACGACGTGGCCATCCCCGTGAATCAATTCACTTATGACCAAGGCAAGATCACGCTGCCCGGCGCCACCAAGGACGCCATCAAGGCGCTGCCGGAATTCCGCTACGAGCGCCAGGAAAAACCCGCCAAGACGTGATCGAAAAGCGCGGAACTTTGCCGCAGAAAGCCGGTTCGCAAGTGTCGGAATCGGCTGACAGATTTTTCAGGCAGCGGTCTCTGCACATCCTCGCCCACGCGACCTTCAATAGAGGTACATAGACAACACAAGGAGTGTTTATGCGTGCCTTCGTATCCTTGATTCTGGCGGCCGCATTGGCATCCGTCAGCGGATGCGCGGACATGACGCCCAAGCAGCGTAATACCGCACTCGGGGCGGCCGCAGGTGGTGTCGCCGGGGCGGCCATCTGGGGCGGTCCGGGCGCCACGCTGGGTGGTGCTGCACTGGGTGGCGTGATCGGTAACGCCGCCACCAAGTAACGCGCCGCAAACGCAGCAAAGGGTTGCTGCAAGGCAGGGCCAGGCAGAGTTGCCTGGCCCTTTTTGTTGTCTGAGCGCCGCCGCCGCATATCCATATTCCCCTCATACGCGTATGCCAATGCCGGCGCATAATCGGCGTTTTGTAACGGAGGCACTGTGCGATACGAGCAAGAGGGCTTTGGCGTGAGCAGCACACCGATCCTGAGCGTCGAAGGCCTGCGCAAACGTTATGGCGACCAAACGGTCGTCGATAACCTCAGCTTCAATGTACGCCGCGGCCAATGCTTCGGGCTGCTCGGCCCCAACGGCGCGGGCAAGACGACCTCCCTGCGCATGCTGCTCGGCATGACGATGCCGGATGCCGGCGCCGTGCAACTTTGCGGCGATGCGATTCCTGAATTTGCACACCGTGCGCGCATGCGCGTGGGTGTGGTGCCGCAGTTCGACAACCTCGATCCGGATTTTTCCGTCTCGGAAAACCTGCGCATCTTCGGGCGCTACTTTGGCCTGTCCGCCGCCGTCATCCGCGAGCGCATCCCGAGCCTGCTGGAATTCGCGCGGCTCGAACAGAAAGCCGATGCGCCGGTGCGCGCGCTCTCCGGCGGCATGAAACGTCGGCTGACCGTGGCCCGCGCGCTCATCAACGATCCGGACATCCTCGTCATGGACGAGCCTACTACGGGGCTCGATCCGCAGGCGCGCCATCTGATCTGGGAACGCCTGCGCTCGCTGCTGGCGGCTGGCAAGACCATTCTGCTGACCACGCACTTCATGGAAGAAGCCGAGCGCCTGTGCAACGAGCTTTGCGTGATCGACAATGGCCGCAAGATCGCGCAAGGCAAGCCGCACGAGCTCATCGCGCGCGAGATTGGCTGCGATGTGGTGGAGGTCTACGGCGACGATCTCAACGCGCTGCGTACGCTACTGAGCCCCATGGCTGAACGCGTGGAAACCAGTGGCGAAACGCTCTTCTGCTATGCACGCGATCCGCAACCGCTGGTGGCCGCCCTTCGCGCACAGACAGAAATGCACACCATGTCCGGCCTGCGGTATCTGCACCGCCCGGCCAATCTCGAAGACGTGTTCCTCCGCCTGACTGGCCGCGAGATGCGCGACTGACGCGGACTGAGACACGACAGAGACACCCCCACCATGTCCACAGAAATCACCCTCGCCACCGCGAAGCAGCGCGCGTATCCCCAACCGCTGCTGCCGCTCAACTTCCGCAACTGGCAATACGTCTGGATGCGCAACTTCATGGTGTGGCGCAAGCTGGCCATCCCATCGATGGCCGGCAACCTGGCGGACCCGATGATCTACCTGTTCGGCCTCGGGCTCGGCCTGGGCCTGCTGGTCGGGCATGTGGATGGCGTGTCGTACATCGCCTTTCTGGCCGCCGGCACCGTCGCGTCGAGCACGATGATGTCGGCGAGCTTCGAGGCGATGTATTCAGCGTTCTCGCGCATGCACGTGCAGCGCACGTGGGAGGCGATCCTGTATGCGCCGTTGAGCCTCGGTGACGTAGTCCTCGGCGAGCTGATCTGGGCAGCCAGCAAATCGGTGCTGTCAGGTCTGGCGATCATGCTGGTGGCCGGCGCACTGGGTTATGCGTCGATGCCGCAGGCGCTGCTCGCCCTACCCGTCATCGTGCTCACCGGTTTCACCTTCGCTTGCCTGGCGATGAACATGACGGCGCTCGCGCCCAACTACGACTTCTTCATGTTCTACCAGACGCTGGTGATCACGCCGATGATGCTGCTCTCTGGCGTGTTCTTTCCGCTGTCGCAACTGCCGCCGCCTGTGCGCGCCATCACAAGCGTGCTGCCGCTGCCGCATGCGGTGGAGCTAATCCGCCCGCTGATGCTTGGCCGCACGCCCGACAACACCCTGCTGCATCTTGGCGTGCTGCTGCTCTACGCCGTCGGCGCACTGTGGCTGTGCCTGTGGCTCCTGCGCCGACGTATGCTCAAGTAAGCCAGCCATCCGCCCAACAAAAAGCCCGTCACGAAGACGGGCTTTTTTGTTGGCGATGAGAAACGATTACTCGTTCACGGCTGAGCGCTGCAGGTGCAATTGCGTGCGCGGATCATCGTTCTGCGCGTTTTCACGATCGGCCTTGGCGGAGTTGTTGCGCGCGGCTTCCAGACGATCGAGATACGCCTCGTCGATGTCACCCGTGACGTACTTGCCGTCAAAGCAGGAGGCATCGAAGTCCTGGAGCGCAGGGTTCACGTCGCGCACGGCGCGCTTCATGTCTTCCACGTCCTGGTACACGAGCTGGTCTGCGCCGATGATCTTGGCGATCTCCTCATGCGTGCGGCCGTAGGCCACCAGTTCGCCGCGCGTCGGCATGTCGATGCCGTACACGTTCGGGAACTTCACCGGCGGCGCAGCCGAGGCGAAGATCACCTTCTTCGCGCCCGCGTCGCGCGCCATCTGCACGATCTCCGACGACGTCGTGCCACGCACGATGGAGTCATCAACGATCAGCACGTTCTTGCCCTTGAACTCGATCGCCATGGCGTTGAGCTTCTGGCGCACCGACTTCTTGCGCACTGCCTGGCCCGGCATGATGAAGGTGCGGCCCACGTAGCGGTTCTTGAAGAAGCCCTCGCGGTACGGCACGCCCAGGTGGTTGGCCACCTGCATGGCAGCCGGACGCGACGAATCCGGAATCGGCATCACCACGTCGATCGGGTCGCTCACCTCCCGCTTGATCTTCTCGGCCAGGTAATCGCCCATGCGCAGACGCGCGTCGTACACCGACACACCGTCCATGCGCGAGTCCGGACGTGCCAGATACACGTATTCGAAGATGCACGGCGTGAGCACCGGGTTCTTCGCGCACTGCTTGGTGTGCAGCTTGCCTTCGAGGTCGATGAAGATCGCTTCACCGGGCGCTACGTCGCGCTCGAACTTGAAGCCGATCCCTTCCAGCGCCACCGATTCGGAGGCGACCATGTATTCGATCTTGCCGTCTGGCGTTTCCTGGCTGCCTAGCGCCAACGGGCGAATACCGAACGGATCACGCACGGCCAGCACACCGTAGCCGGAGATCTCGGCTGCGATGGCGTACGAGCCGCGCACCCGGCGGTGCAGGCCTTCCACGGCGGTGAAGATGGAGTCGCGGTTCAGCGGGATGTCATTGCTGGCACGTTGCAGTTCGTCGGCCAGCACGTTGAGCAGCACTTCCGAATCGGACTGCGTATTGATGTGGCGGCGGTCGCGCCGAAACATCTCTTCACGCAGTTGATCGGAGTTCGTCAGGTTGCCGTTGTGCGCCAGCACGATGCCGAACGGGGCATTGACATAGAACGGCTGGGCTTCTTCCTCGCTGGAAGAACCGGCGGTCGGATAGCGCACTTGGCCGATGCCGCTCGTGCCCGGCAGACCACGCATATTGCGCGTGCGGAACACGTCGCGCACCATGCCGTTGGCTTTGTGCATGTAGAAGGTGCTGCCGGCTGCGGTGGCAATGCCTGCCGCGTCCTGCCCCCGGTGCTGCAGGAGCAGCAGGCTGTCATAGATCAGCTGATTGACAGGCGTGGAGGAAACCACGCCAACGATACCGCACATGTCGATCTCCAGCGAGAACGTATTGGTGGCGCCCACACCCGTTGCAGGCGCCTGGAAAACTTCGCAAATCGTCTAGCTTGTGGCCAGACGCCCCGAATCAAGCATCAATAGTGGACGTACTTCGCGACGTCCGGCGGCAACAACGGCTTGGCCGCCTGCGCCGCTTGCTCCGCATAGGGCCGCGTAATCGCATCACGCCAGAACGGCTGCTCGGGCAGGCTGGTAAAGCCCGCCACCGTCATCAGCACCAGAATGATGACGCCGCCGCGCGCGAGCCCGAACACCATCCCCAAACCACGATCCGCCGGTTTGAGGCCCGCACTGGACAGCACCGCCGACAGCAACGCTCCCACCAGCGACGTCGCAATCACCGTCACGATAAACAGTAGGACGAAACCCAGAACCGTGCGCGCCACCGGCCCGCCCGGCAGCGACTCGGGCATCCACCCTGCCGCCACGCCCGAAAACGAATACGCCACCCACGCCGCAAACAACCAGCCCAGCAATGCCAGGACTTCGCGGATCAGCCCCCGAAACAGCCCGACCAACGCCGACGTGACGACGATGAACAGCACGCCGTAATCAAAAAATGTCGGTTGCATCGGGCAGCAGCTGGGGTTGGCTTGGGACGAGGCTTGCGCAGCGGATCAGCGTGTGTGGCGTGTGCGCTGCGTGCCGCATGGTTATTGCTGAACGAGTTTAGGTGTCAGGCCGATCTGCTCGGCACGCTTCTGCGCCGCTTCCGCCGACGCGCGATCATTGAACGGCCCTGCACGCAGCAGCGCCAGATCGCCCTTCTCGGGCACCTTCTTGTGTTCGATGTAGCCGGGAATCTTGTCGGCCTTCAACTTGGCGAGCCAGTTGCTCGCGCGCTTTTCGTCCGCGAATGCACCAATCAGCAGGATGAACTTGCCGTCCTTGGCATCGGTGCTTGGTGTGGCGGCTTGCTGAGTCTGTTGCGCCGGCTTAGCGGCTGGTTTTGTTTCGGCAGGCGGCGTCGGCTTGGCGGCAGGTGTGCTCGAAGCAGGCGCAGCGGCACTGGGCGCCGGTGCATCGTTCGCGGCAACCACTTCCTCGCCTTGATCCAGCGCTTGCGCCGGGTCGCCAGAAGCCCCAGCGGCGCGCGACGCGGCACGGCGGCTGGCCACCTTTGGCTCATCGCCATGGGCCTTGGCGCCACGGTCGACAGGCTGATCTTGAATCTGCACGGCCACCGCGTCTGTGACGGGGCGCGGCTTGGCGTCAAACACGAGTGGCAGCACGATCACGGCCGCCCCCACCAACACCAGCGCGCCAATCAGGCGACGGCGCGCACGTTGCTTTTGCGGGAGTTCGGGGTCAAGGCCATCGTCGTCATCGTCTGTACGACGCGACGCGCGGCTGCGAGCGTTCGACGATGCGCGAGACCCGCGCACCGCATCGCGGGCCACATCGGCGGCACTGCCCGTGGCGGCGCCGCGAGTGCGTTCGCCTTCAGCGTTCTTGCGGGAGGAGAAGATGGAAAACAGTCCCATGAGGGCCCCGGGTTTAGTGCGCGCGACGCTTGCGCTCCGCCAGCACGCCGGCAACGGTGTAGAACGATCCGAAGACCACGATTCTATCATCCTCGGTCGCCCGCTCCATGGCGTTGCGATAGGCTGTGGCGGGATCGCTGAATGTGTTCACGCTCGACTCCTTGCCCGCGTGGAAGCCTGCGTCGGTCAGCGCCTTCGCCAAGTTGGCGGCGCTCGCGGCACGCGGCGTGGGCAGATCGGTCAGGCACCAGTGATCGACCTTGTCGAGCATGTGGCCCAGCACGCCGGCAATGTCCTTGTCCTGCATCGCACCGAACACCGCATAGGTGTAACGGTAGAAGCCCATGTTCTCGAGGTTCTGACCCAGCGCGGCCGCCGCGTGCGGGTTATGCGCCACGTCCAGAATGACCGACGGGCGGCCCGGCAGCACCTGAAAGCGCCCCGGCAACTCCACGTGCGACAAACCCAGACGGACATCCTGCGCCGAGATCGGCAGCCGATCACGTACCGACTCCAACGCCGCCAGCGCGGCAGAGGCATTCAGCAACTGATTCGCCCCACGCAGCGCCGGATAGCCCAGGCTCGGCCACCGCCGCCCTCGCCCGCTGAAGCCCCATTGCTGCTTGTCGCCCTGGAAATTGAAATCGCGGCCGATCAGCCAGAGGTCCGCGCCGATGGCTTCGGCATGCTTGACCAGCGAAATCGGCGGTACCGGGTCGGAGCAGATGGCCGGTTTGCCCGGGCGGAAAATGCCCGCCTTCTCAAAGCCGATCGCCTCGCGCGTGTCGCCAAGGTAGGCCATGTGGTCCAGATCGACGCTGGTGACGATGGCGCAATCGGTATCGATGATATTGACCGCATCCAGCCTGCCACCGAGGCCCACTTCCAGCACCACGGCATCCAACCCCGCGTGGGCGAACAGATGCAGGATCGCCAGCGTGGTGAATTCGAAGTATGTCAGGCTGACGGGCTCGTCAAAACTGCAACGCGCACGCTCAACCGCCTCGAAATGCGGCAGCAGCATCGCGTCGGAAGCGATTTCGCCATTCACGCGGGCACGCTCGTTGAAGTCAATCAGGTGCGGCGACGTATGGCAGCCGACCTTGTACCCGGCGGCCAGCAGGATCGCCTCCAGCATCGAACAGGTCGAACCCTTGCCGTTGGTGCCGCCCACCGTGAAGACGACGGATTTGAGCTCCAGCCCCAGCGCATCACGTACGCGGCTGATACGGGCGAGGCCCATGTCGATGCCGACCGGATGTGCAGTTTCGAGGTGGGCCAGCCAGTCGGGCAGATTGTCGAATGTAGGCATGCGAAATGTGTAGCGCGGCGTTGGTGAAACCTGCCGCGCAAAAACAAGAAGCGCGGACTCTCGCCCGCGCTTCGGTTCAACAGGTGTGGCGCATCAGGCCAGTGCGTCGGCCGGTTGCTTCTGCAAGAGCGCCAGCAGCTCGGCGATCTCGCGGCGCATGTTGCGACGGTCGACGATCATGTCGATGGCGCCCTTCTGCAACAGGAATTCGGCGCGCTGGAAGCCTTCCGGCAGCTTTTCGCGCACCGTTTGTTCGATCACACGCGGGCCGGCAAAGCCGATCAGCGCCTTCGGCTCGGCGATCACCACGTCGCCCATGAAGGCGAAGCTGGCGGACACACCACCCATGGTCGGATCGGTCAGCACGCTGATGAACGGCAGCTTGGCTTCGGCCAGCTTCTGGATCATCGCCGTGGTCTTGGCCATCTGCATGAGCGACAGCAGGCTTTCCTGCATGCGCGCGCCACCCGTGGCCGACACGCAGATGAACGGCACCTTCTGCTCCAGCGCCGTCTGCGCGCCGCGCGTGAAGCGCTCGCCCACCACGGAGCCCATCGAGCCGCCCATGAATTCGAACTCGAAGCAGGCCACCACCACCGGCAGCGCGTGAATGGCGCCGCCCATCACCACCATGGCGTCGGTCTCACCCGTGTCGTCCATGGCCGCCTTGATGCGGTCGGGGTACTTCTTGCTGTCCTTGAACTTGAGCGCGTCGACCGGGACGATCTCCTGGCCCATCTCATAGCGGCCTTCGGCGTCCAGCAGCGCGTCCAGACGGGCGCGCGCACCAATGCGCATGTGGTGGTCGCACTTCGGGCAGACGTGCAGGTTCGCTTCGATATCGGTGCGATACAGCACCGACTCGCAAGACGGGCATTTGATCCACAGGCCTTCCGGAATGCCTTTACGTTGCGACGGATCGGTCTGTTGGATCTTGGGCGGAAGCAGTTTGTCCAGCCAGCTCATGCGTGCTCCTTGAATGCAGTGTCGCCGAGATCAGGCGTCGAGCGCCTGGCGAATCTCTGCGATGAAATCAGTCAAGTATTGTACCGCGTGTTCGCGGGGTGCTTCTTCAAGCAATTGCACAATGCGGGATCCGATGACCACGGCATCCGCAACGCCGCTGATCGCACGTGCCGTTGCCGCATCACGAATACCGAAACCGACACCCACCGGCAGCCTGGCGTGCTGGCGGATTTGCGGGATACGCGCGGCCACGGCGTCCAGGTCGATGGTGGCGGCGCCCGTCACGCCCTTGAGCGACACGTAGTAGATGTAGCCGCTTGCCACGCGGGCGATCTGGGCGATGCGCGCGTCGGTGGACGTGGGCGCCAGCAGGAAAATCGGATCGATGCCGGCTTCGCGCATGGTCTTGGCAAAGCCCTCGCACTCTTCAGGCGGGTAATCGACCACCAGCACACCATCGACACCCACCTCGGACGCAGCCTTGGCAAAGGCGTCGACGCCCATGCGCTCGATCGGGTTGGCGTAGCCCATCAGCACAACGGGCGTCGTCGAATCGGTAGCGCGGAACGTGCGCACGTACTCCAGCACCGTGCGCAGGCCCACCTTGTTGGCCAATGCGCGTTCGGAAGCACGTTGGATGACCGGGCCATCGGCCATCGGGTCGGAAAACGGCACACCCAGTTCGATGACATTGGCGCCGCCCTTGACCAGCGCGTGCATCAGGTCAACGGTCATCTCGGGATACGGGTCGCCCGCCGTGATGAACGGGATCAGGCCCTTGCGGCCCTGTGCGGACAACTGCGCGAAGGTTTGAGCGATACGGGACATAAGAGGGTCAGGTTTCAGGCGACCTTGATGGTCTCAGGCGCCTGCGAATCAGTCGGTTGGGCGTTGGCGGCAGCGGCGGCATGCACGGCGGCCACGCGCTCGCGCGCTACGCGGCAATAGTCGGCGTTGATCTCGAAGCCGGCGAAGCGGCGGCCCAGGCGCGCGCACGCTGCGGCCGTCGTGCCGCTGCCCAGGAACGGGTCCAACACCAAGCCATCGGGCGGGCAGCTTGCCAGGATCATGCGTTCCACCAGTTCCAGCGGCTTCTGCGTCGGGTGCTCCGCGCGCTCCGGGTCTTGCCGGTGCAGGCGCGACACGCTCCACACGTCTTTCGGGTTGTAGCCGACTTCCAGCCACTTCTTGCCCTCGAAACGCTTGCGGCTGCGCGCCTTCTTCGTCTCAGCGTCGTACGGAATGCGCACGGCGTCGACATCAAAGTAGTAATCGCGCGAAGCAGCAAAGAAGCCGATGTTGTCGTGCACCGACGAGAACTTGCGCGTGCTGCCACCCATGCTGGGCACGCGGCGGTCCCAGATGATCTCGTTGACCATCGTCAGGCGCTGCTTGAGCATCACGAACAGTTCCGGCGCGTATTGCCACGTGCAGAACAGATAGAGCGAGCCGTTGCGCGCCAGCTTCGGCCGCACCGCATCGATCCAGCGTTCGGACCACGCGAGGTAGGCATCGCCCGATAACTTGTCGGAGTCGTTGCCGTAATCCTTGCCCAGCCCGTACGGCGGATCGGCGATGACGAGGTCCACACTGCCGTCGGCCAGATGCCCGACCCCGGTGATGCAGTCCTCGTTGAAGATGCCGTCGATGGCGCGCTCGGTCATGCGGGTTCGCTCAGAGCTGGATGCCGGAGAATTCGGCGACAGTGTGCATATCCTTGTCGCCGCGGCCGGACAGGTTCACCAGCAGGACCTTGTCCTTCGGCAGCGTCGGCGCCAGCTTGCAGGCATACGCCAGCGCGTGGCTCGATTCCAGCGCGGGGATGATGCCCTCCATGCGACACAGATCGTGGAAAGCCTGCAGCGCTTCCTTGTCGGTGATGGGGACGTACTCCGCACGGTGCGCATCCTTCAACCAGGCGTGCTCCGGGCCCACGCCCGGATAGTCCAGGCCCGCCGAAATCGAATGCGTCTCGATGATCTGGCCGTCCTCATCCTGCAGCAGGTACGTGCGGTTGCCGTGCAGCACGCCCGGCGAGCCGCCCGTGAGCGACGCGGCATGGCGGCCCGTTTCAATACCCTCGCCTGCCGCTTCCACGCCGATCAACTTCACGTCGGCGTGGTCGATGTACGGATAGAAAATGCCCATGGCGTTGGAGCCGCCGCCCACGCAGGCGATCACGGCATCCGGCTGGCGGCCGATCATCTCGGGCATCTGCACCTTGCACTCCTCGCCGATCACGGTCTGGAAGTCGCGCACCATCATCGGATACGGGTGCGGGCCGGCCACCGTGCCGATGATGTAGAAGGTGTCGGCTACGTTGGTCACCCAGTCGCGCATCGCTTCGTTCAGCGCATCCTTGAGCGTGCGGGAGCCGGATTCCACCGGCACCACGGTCGCGCCCAGCAGCTTCATGCGGTAAACATTGGCGGCCTGGCGGCGCACGTCTTCGCTGCCCATGTAGACGACGCATTCCATGCCGTAGCGCGCGGCAATGGTGGCTGTGGCCACGCCGTGCTGGCCGGCGCCGGTTTCGGCAATCACGCGCGGCTTGCCCATCCGGCGTGCCAGCAGCGCCTGGCCGATGACGTTGTTCACCTTGTGCGCGCCGGTGTGGTTCAAGTCTTCGCGCTTGAGGTAGATCTGCGCGCCGCCGCAGTGCTCAGTCAGGCGGCGGGCGTGATAGATGGGCGACGGACGGCCGACGAAATGCTTCAGCTCGTACTCGTATTCCTTGATGAATTCCGGATCGTGCTGGTAGCGCGCATAGGCGTCGCGCAATTCGTCCAGCGCGTGGGACAGCGTTTCTGCAACGAAGGTGCCGCCGTAAGGGCCGAAGTGGCCGTGGGCGTCGGGCAGGTTGTACATGGCAATCTCTCGAGGCGTCCGCCGAGGTCAGTATTGGGACCGTCCGGCGGAGAAATTCAGGAAGGTGCGAGCCGCGAGGTAGTCAGCAAACCCTACTGGCCAGCGTGGCTCAGGCTTGCGCCGATGCGCCCAGGGCTGCATCGGCCTCGCGGACCGCACGCACGAATGCGGTCATGCGGGCGTGGTCTTTCACGCCCCGTGCGGCCTCGATCCCGCTGCTGACATCTACAGCGTAGGGCCGCACGCGCTCAATCGCGCCAGCGACGTTTTGCGCGCTCAACCCACCACTCAAAACGAGGCGAGGAGCGGCGCTTGGGGTTGGCGAGGATGGCGATTGCGGGAGCCATTGCGGGGGAATCAGGGTCCAGTCGAAGACGTGGCCGCCACCGCCATACCCCTCAACAAATGCGTCGAGCAGCAGGCCTTGGGCAGCGGCAAACCGATCCGCGAATTCTACCAAATCGGCCCCCGGCTGAACACGCAGGGCACGCAACCACGGCAGCCCGACTTTCGCGGCGATCTCGGCGCACTGCTCGGGCGGCTCGTCGCCATGGAACTGAAGCAGCGTCAGCGGCACTTGATCGAGCACGCGAGCCACATCATCCACGCTGGCGTTCACGAACAGGCCCGTCACGGTGACAAACGGGCCGGCACGGCGGGCCAGTTCAGCCGCGCGTTCGGGAGCGACGTAGCGCGGGCTGGGCGGATAGAACACCAGCCCGATCGCATCGGCACCCAGCGCGACGGCGTGGTCGACATCGGCCGGCTGGGTCAGGCCACAGAGCTTGATGCGGGTTCGGTGAAGCGACATGGCGGAAGCGGGATTCACAGGCCGGCGTGCTCGTCGAACACGCCGCGAAACAGGCTGGACGATGCCGGGGACGCCGGCAACGAGAAGGCATCAGGATAGCCGACCTCGGCCAGGTACAAACCATCGGGCATGAACGTCGGTGCGGCGGCCACGCGACTACGTGCGGCCAGCACATCGGCCATCCACGATACCGGCTGACGGCCGCGTCCGATCGCCACGAGGCAGCCCATGATGTTGCGCACCATGTGATGCAGGAAAGCGCTGCCGCGAATGCGCACGAACACCCATTCACCCTCGCCCCGCACTTCCATCGAATACATCGTCTTGACGGGCGATTTGGCCTGGCACTCCGCGGCGCGGAAGGAGGAGAAATCGTGCTCGCCGACCAGCACCTGCGCGGCCTCGTGCATGGCTGCCACGTCAAGCGACTGGCCGGGCGGCAGCATCACATAGCCTGCCTTGCCTTCAAGCAGGGGGGTACGCGTCGGGCCAAAGGTCAGCGCGTAGTAATACGTACGGCGATGCGCGGAAAAGCGCGCATGAAAATCCTCCGGCATCTCCTGCGACCAGCGTACGGCAACCGTCGGCGGCAGGAACGCGTTGGTGCCGCGCACCCACGAAAACGGATCGCGCACGAGGTTGGTATCGAGGTGGACGATCTGACCCAGCGCATGCACGCCGGCATCTGTGCGGCCGGCCACCGTCGTGGGCAACGCCACGCCGGCAAACTGGCGCAGCGCCGCCTCCAGTGCGTCCTGCACGGTATTGCCGTGCGGCTGCGATTGCCACCCCGAAAACGCGGCACCGTCGTACTGGATGCCGAGCGCAATGCGCGTCATGCCTTGTGAATCCTCATGCGGAAAGAAAAACGCCGGCAGGATACCACCCTGCCGGCGTTGTCGATGGCTTTGCGACGTCGTGCGTCAGCCGATCTGGCGCATCAGCGCTTGAGCCTCGGCGTGGAACGACGGGTCGCCCAGGTCCAGCACTTCCTGCAGCAGTTCGCGTGCGCCTTCCTTATCACCGATTTCGATATAAGCCTTGGCCAGATCGAACTTGATCTGCAGATCGCGCACGCCATCGGCGCCATGCTCGCCGGACAGCGTGTGCGGCAGGTTGGTGTCCAGGCGGATGGCCGATTGCGGCTCGTCATTGATCTCGTGCGCCGGCTCGGCGTGATGCGCTTCTTCTTCGAAGTGCATCGGCGCTTGCGACGGATCGGTCGGCTGGGCCCACGACGGCAGGCTTTCTTCGGCAGCCGCTGCAGGCGCGGCCGGAGCAGCTTCTGCGGCAGGCGGCGTCGGGTTCAGGTCCAGCGACAGATCCGACAAGTCCATATGCAGCGGCGGCGCGGACACCGGCTGATAGGCCTCACCAGCATGCGCGTTGAACTGCGGCAGCTCAGCAGCCGGTTCGGCGTGCTTGAATATGTCGGCCGCCTCGTCCGGTGCGGTAATCGGCTCACCCGCGACCGGCGCCGGGAACGACTCCAACGGCAGTTCGAGATCGGCCAGCTGCGGGGCCTTGGTCGACGGAGCCGACGGGTCCAGGTCCGGGGACAGCGTCGTCCAGTCGTCTGCACGGCGGGTGGTCTCACCCGTCACAGTCGGCTGGAACGCTTCGGCTGCGGCCACTGCGCCAACACCCGCCAGCGCGGCTGCGGCGGCTGCCGTACCAGCATGATCGTGCGCGGCGGGAGCCTCAGCGGCCGGATGTGCATCACCCTGCACCGTCAGATAGAGCGGATTGGCAGGGTCAAACTTGCGGCCCATCGCTGCAGCTTCCGCCCATTCCGACGAGCCCGCACCCACCTGCGCCAGCATTTCTTCTGCAACGGTCTGGAAGCCGTGTGCGTCCTGGCGATTTGCGTAAATTTCCATCAACTTCAAACGAATGGCTTGGCGCTCGGGGTGTTGCTCCAGCGCCTCGCGCAAAATTTCCTCGGCCTGCACGTCGCGGCCATAGGCGATATAGACATCGGCTTCAGCGATCGGGTCGACTTCGTTGCTCTCGTTGCCGCCGCCGATGCGGAAATCCGCACCGAACACGCTGTGCTGCGAGGTATCAACGCTCTGCCCGCCCGCGGCGCCGAACAACGAGTTGGCGCCGGCCATCACCGTGCTTTCCTGAGACAGCAGGCTGTCCTGGAAGCCATGCGGCTGTTCCGGCTTCTGCTGGCGGCGGCGAATAACGGCCAGCGCGCCCAGACCAGCGACCAACAGGCCACCCAGGCCCAGTGCCATCGGGTTACCCAGCAGCGACGAGAAGAACGACTCTTCCTCGATCGGCGGCTGCGGCGCCACGACGACCGGCGCCTTCTTCGGCGCAGCGGCCGGAGCGGATGCCGCTGCCACCGGTGCGCTGGCAGCTGCCGTAGCGACAGGCGTCGAAGCCGATGCAGCCTCCGGCGAGGACGCTGCTGCGGTTGCCGACGAAGCCGGCGCCGCGGCAGCCGTTTCTGCTGGAGCCGGAGCGGCCGACGCTTGGGCCGGTGCCGGTGCAGCCGCAGACGGCGCGGGTGCCGGTGCGTTGGCCGCAGCCACAGCCGGGGCAGCCGCCGACGGCGCTGCGCCTGCTGCCGGCTTAGCGGCGTTCGCTGCCTTGGCCAACTCGGCGTTCTTCAGCTCCACTAGGCGCTGCATGTCGGCGAGGTTCTTCTCCAACTGTGCAACGCGCGATTCCATGTCCTTGAGCGCACGCTCCTTGGCAACGAGCTCCTCGTCACGCGCGGCAGCATTGGCCTTGCCGGCGCGATCCGCCTTCGACAAGCGCAGTTCGTCGCGCCCGCTGGCAGCCGGCGTGGCTTGATCCTGCACGCGCGCCGAAACGCTGCCGCTCTGCTGGCGAGCCGAATCGGTATCCGTGGCAGCGTTGGCTTCCGCTGCCGTTGCCAAGCGATTGCGGTAACCGGCAAAACCGGACGTTTGAGCGACCACCTCGCGACGGGCTTCACGCGGCGACGTTTTCTGCGCCTCCGCCTGCGACGGCACCTTCAGCACCGAACCGGTACGCAGCCGATTGATGTTGCCGCCAATGAACGCGTTCGGGTTATTGCGGTACAGCGCCAACAGCATCTGGTCGAGCGACACGGCATCCTGGCCTTGTGCGGCCGTCGATGCGATGTCGTACAGGCTGTCGCCGCGCTGTACGGTATACGAACCGCCTGGGGCCGCGTTCGGTGCGGCCGCTGCTGCGGCAGGTGCAGCCTGCTGCGGACGTGCCGCCTGGCGAGCCGGACGTGCCGGCGCTGCAGCCGCTTGGGATTGCGTCGCGGGCGAAGAAGCGGTTTCTGCTGCGCCCGGCGTGGTGGCCTGCACCACCGGCGTCGGCGCAAAGTTCTGCGGGCTGTTGCGGGAGCCGACCGGATCCAGCAGGAACGTGTAGGCGCGCGAAACGTGGCCGCTCGCCCAGTTCAAATCCACCAGGACATCGACAAACGGCTCAGCGACCGGCTGGGTGGAGCGCAAGCGCACCACGTAATTGCCGTCCGACTGACGCACCAAGGAGGCGCGCAGCGAAGACACGATCGGGTTATATGTCAGGCCGGCACGCGCGTAAGCGTCGGGAGCGGCCAGTTTGGCAACCAGATTCTGCGCCTCCTCAGCCGTCACGCCGGTCAGGTCGATATCGGCCTGAAGCGGCTGGCCGAGGCTGGAACGCACGTGCAGCGCGCCGAAGCCGGCCGCCTGCGCAGCGGGCTGGATCAGCAGCAGACTCGCCGCGGCAAACGCGACGGCCGACCAGCTAGGACTGCGATGGGACGATTCTCTCCGGCGGTATTGGCTCACCCTCACCTTCGACTCCGTTATCTTGTAATGTGCAAACGAACTTAACATCAACGAGTTAGCGCAGCAAGTTCACTCAAAAGGTGAAAAGCTGGGATAAGAACCGCCGTCAATTTTTATCAAAACGACACAATTGGCGAGATTCTGAAGCACCCGACGTACCCCCCGGATTGCGCGTGCCTCAACGTGGCGCTAACTCTTCCCCGTATCCGTCCACCCCACGAACGGGGGGACAGTTTCCATGCGGTAATTCTGGCCGCTATTGTGTACCAACGTTACAAGCCGTGGGCATTCAGATGGCACAACGCCGCGCAGGCCGCGCGGCGTTGGTCCAAAAAGCCCACTTTCTGTTGTCAGCTTGCAACGACGAGCGCCGAAGCCCGCCCCGACAACGAAAGCAAACCCAGCATCACTTACCCAGCAGGATGCGCAGTGTACGACGCAGCGGCTCGGCAGCGCCCCACAGGAGTTGATCGCCAATCACGAAGGCGCTCACATATTCCGGGCCCATGTTCAGCTTGCGCACCCGGCCCACGCCAATCTGCAGACCACCGGTGATGGAAGCCGGCGTCAATTCCTTCTCGGTGATGCTGCGGTCGTTCGGCACCCACTTCACCCACGGGTTGCCCGAGCGGATGATTTGCTCGATCTCTTCGAGCGGCAGGTCGCGCTTGAGCTTGAGCGTCAGGCCCAGGCTGTGGCAGCGCATCGCGCCGATACGCACGCACAGGCCGTCCACGGGAATCGTCTGCGCCGTACCCAGAATCTTGTTGACCTCGGCCTGGCCCTTCCACTCTTCCTTCGACTGGCCGTTGTCGAGCTGCTTGTCGATCCAGGGGATCAGACCGCCAGCCAGCGGTGCTGGGAAGAACTCGGTCGGCACGTCTTCGCGGATGGTCTTGGCGACCTTGCGGTCGATGTCCAGGATGGCGGACGCCGGGTTGGCCAGCTCATCAGCCACGGCGTTGTGAATCACGCCCATGCCCTTGAGCAGTTCGCGCATGTGGTTGGCACCACCGCCCGAAGCGGCCTGGTAGGTCATCGAGCTGACCCACTCGACCAGGCCTTCGCGGAACAGGCCGCCCACGCCCATCAGCAGGATGGAGTTCGTGCAGTTGCCGCCGATGAAATTCTTGGTGCCGGCCGCCACCGCGTTCTTGATGAGCGACAGGTTGACCGGGTCCAGCACGATCACGGCGTCGTCTTCCATGCGCAGGGTCGACGCAGCGTCGATCCAGTAGCCGTTCCAGCCGGCAGCACGCAGCTTCGGGAAGACTTCAGTCGTGTAGTCACCGCCCTGGCACGTGATGATCGTGTCGCAGGCCTTCAGGGCTTCGATGTCGTTGGCGTCGGCCAGGGGCGCATCCGTCTTGGCGAATGCGGGCGCCTTGCCGCCGGCGTTGCTGGTGCTGAAAAACACGGTGTCGATCAGGTCGAAGTCCTTCTCTTCCTGCATGCGCTGCATCAGCACACTGCCGACCATGCCGCGCCAACCGACGAGACCTACCTTCATGATTGTGAACCTCTAGTGATTTTCCCCGCCTCGGTCGCCCGGCGTGACCGCGCGGGGAAGGCGAACGGGCACGACGGACGATCAGGAGATCGTTTTTTTGGTAATCGTTTTGATGGTCGTGCGAATCTCGACAGGCGTGATGCGAGCGCGAACGGCAGTGCCCTTGGCGGCGATCGCCAGGGTACCGAGAATGCCGAAGAGAAGCGCGGTCGAGATCATCTGCAAAAATATACACGATTTGGCGGACACACAACGCACCGCAACATGCGCCCGCTCAAAAAACGACGATTGCGGCGCCTCAAGTGACGGCGCCGCAACGCATTGTGATTTACAGCGCGGCTACCACAGCCTCGCCCATCTCAACCGTGCCGACCTGCTTACAGCCCGGCGTCAGGATGTCGCCCGTGCGATAGCCCTGGGCCAGCACCTTCTTGACGGCGGTTTCGATGCGGTCAGCCTGTTCGGCCTTGCCCAGCGAATAGCGCAGCATCATCGCCGCCGACAGGATCGTCGCCAGCGGGTTGGCCACGCCCTTGCCCGCGATGTCCGGCGCCGAACCGTGCGACGGCTCGTACAGGCCCTTGTTGTTCGCATCGAGCGACGCCGACGGCAACATGCCGATCGAGCCCGTCAGCATGGCTGCCTCGTCCGAGAGGATGTCGCCGAACATGTTGCCGGTGACGATCACATCGAAGTTCTTCGGCGCCTTGACGAGCTGCATGGCCGCGTTGTCGACGTACATGTGCGACAGCTCGACTTCCGGGTACTCCTTGTGCACATCGGTGACGATGTCCTTCCAGAACTGGAACGTCTCCAGCACGTTGGCCTTGTCGACGCTGCACAGCTTCTTGCCGCGCTTGGCGGCGGCTTGGAAGGCAACGTGCGCGATGCGGCGGATTTCCGGCTCGCTGTAGCGCATGGTGTCGAAACCTTCACGTGCACCGGCAAACAAGCCATCCGGCGCAGCACGCACACCGCGCGGCTGGCCGAAGTAGATGTCACCGGTCAGCTCGCGCACGATCAGGATGTCGAGGCCACCCACGATTTCAGGCTTCAGGCTCGATGCGCCGGCCAGTTCCGGATAGCAGATCGCAGGGCGGAAATTGGCGAACAGCTGCAGATGCTTGCGCAGGCCGAGGATGGCCTGCTCGGGGCGCAGTTCGCGCGCCAGCGTGTCGTACTTCCAGTCGCCCACGGCGCCGAACAGGATGGCGTCGGCCTCTTTAGCCAACTTGAGCGTGTCTTCCGGCAGCGGATGGCCCTTGGCCTCGTAGCCGGCGCCGCCCACCGGGGCGAACTCCATCTCGAACGACTCGCCCAGCGCGTTCAGCACCTTGACGGCCTCGGCGACGATTTCCTTGCCAATGCCGTCACCCGGCAACACTGCAATCTTGGTCATGTGGTTGTCCTTGTTGTTCTGGTGTCAGCTCAGCCGACGAGCTTGTGTGCGAGCCACGGCATCTTGGCCAAGCGCTGCGATTCGTAGGCCTTGATCTGGTCGGCGTAGCGCAGGGTCAAGCCGATGTCGTCAAAGCCGTTGAGCAGGCAGTACTTGCGGAACGCCGTGATGTCGAACGGATACGCCGTGCCACCCGGCGTGACGACGACCTGCTTGTCCAGGTCCACCGTCAACTGATAGCCGGGGAACGCCAGCGTCTCGTTGAACAGATGGTCGACTTGCGACTCTGTCAGCACGATCGGCAGCAGGCCGTTCTTGAAGCAGTTGTTGAAGAAGATGTCGGCAAAGCTCGGCGCGATGATGGCGCGGAAGCCGTATTGCTGCAGCGCCCACGGTGCGTGCTCACGCGAGCTGCCGCAGCCGAAGTTCTTGCGTGCCAGCAGCACCGATGCACCTTGATAGCGCGGCTGGTTCAGCACGAAATCCGGGTTCAGCGGGCGCTTGCTGTTGTCCTGGCCGGGTTCGCCGACGTCCTTGTAGCGCCACTCGTCGAACAGGTTCGGGCCAAAGCCCGTGCGCTTGATCGACTTGAGGAATTGCTTCGGGATGATGGCGTCAGTGTCGACGTTTTCGCGGTCGAGCGGAGCCACGAGGCCGGTGTGGATGGTGAATTGTTCCATGATTGCTCTCTCTATCCTGCCGCTCAAGCGAGCTTGCGCACGTCGACGAAGTGACCTTCCAGCGCAGCCGCAGCGGCCATCGCCGGGCTCACCAGATGGGTGCGGCCACCCGCGCCCTGACGGCCTTCGAAGTTGCGGTTGGACGTGGATGCGCAGCGCTCGCCCGGATCCAGGCGGTCGGCATTCATCGCCAGGCACATCGAGCAACCCGGCTCGCGCCATTCAAAACCTGCCGCCTTGAAAATCTTGTCGAGCCCTTCGCGCTCGGCCTGTTCCTTCACGAGGCCCGAGCCCGGCACGACCATCGCCAGCTTCACATTGGAGGCAATGCGCTTGCCCAGCTTCTGCACAACCCACGCGGCCGCGCGCATGTCTTCGATACGGCTGTTGGTGCACGAACCGATGAAGACCTTGTCGATGTTGATATCGCTGATGGCAACGTTCGGCTGCAGGCCCATGTATTCGAGCGCGCGCTCCATGGCGTTGCGCTTGTTCGGGTCCTTTTCCTTCTCGGGATCCGGCACGCGGTCTTCAATGCTGACCACCATTTCCGGCGACGTGCCCCAACTCACCTGCGGGCGAATGTCTTCAGCACGCAGTTCGACCACGTGGTCGAAGTGGGCGCCTTCGTCGGAATGCAGCGTGCGCCAGTATTGAACGGCCTGTTCCCATTCCACGCCCTGGGGCGCAAACGGACGGCCCTTGATGTATTCCAGCGTCACATCGTCCACAGCGACCATGCCAGCGCGAGCGCCTGCCTCGATCGCCATGTTGCACACGGTCATGCGCCCTTCCATCGACAGCGCGCGAATAGCCGAGCCGCCGAACTCCATGGCGTAGCCCGTGCCGCCCGCCGTGCCGATCTTGCCGATGATAGCAAGCACGATGTCCTTGGCGGTGCAACCGCGCGGCAGCGTGCCTTCCACCTTCACGAGCATGTTCTTGCTCTTCTTGGCGAGCAGCGTCTGCGTGGCCAGCACGTGCTCAACTTCCGACGTGCCGATACCGTGCGCCAGTGCGCCGAATGCGCCGTGCGTGCTGGTGTGCGAGTCACCGCAGACCACGGTCATGCCCGGCAGCGTCGCGCCCTGCTCCGGCCCGATCACGTGCACGATGCCCTGACGCTTATCGTTCATCTTGAATTGCGTGATGCCGTAGCTATCGCAGTTGGCATCGAGCGTATCGACCTGCAGCTTGGAGACCGGATCGGCAATGCCGTGCGAGCGATCCGTGGTCGGCACGTTGTGATCCGACACAGCCAGGTTGGCGCTGATGCGCCACACCGGACGCTGCGCAATCTTCAGGCCTTCAAACGCCTGCGGGCTCGTCACTTCGTGCAGCAGTTGACGATCGATGTAGAGCACGGTCGTGCCGTCGTCTTCGGTATGAACGACGTGGTCGTCCCAGAGTTTGTCGTAGAGCGTCTTGGCCATGATGCGATCCGTGCACAACGCACCTCAATTTTTGGATTCGAGGCGGCTGCGCGAGCAGTTTCGTGGGGAGTGATCGATTATGCCACCCGAGGCATTGCGCACCGGACGTGACTGACGAAAGGGGGTTTCGTCATTTCGCGAAAGCTCGCCCGGGCAATGTCCGGACAACAAAAAACCCCGCCGGTTTCCCTGGCGGGGTTCTTGTGAAGCGAACAGCCTGGCTTAGCGCTTGTCGATCGACGGCACTTCGCGCAAGGCGGCGCCATTGAACAGCTGGCGCGGACGGCCGATCTTGTATTCCGGATCGGTAATCATCTCTTCCCACTGCGCGATCCAGCCCACCGAGCGGGCCAGCGCGAAGATACAGGTGAACATCGACGACGGGATGCCCAGCGCGCGCTGCACGATACCCGAGTAGAAGTCGACGTTCGGGTACAGCTTGCGGCTGACGAAGTACTCGTCTTCCAGCGCGATCTTTTCCAGCTCCATGGCGAGCTTGAACAGCGGGTCGTTGTGCAGGCCCAGCTCGTTCAGCACTTCATGGCAGGTTTCGCGCATCAGCTTGGCGCGCGGGTCGTAGTTCTTGTAGACGCGGTGGCCAAAGCCCATCAGGCGCACGCCGCTGTTCTTGTCCTTGACCTGCTTGATGAACTCGGGAACCTTGTCCACCGAGCCGATCTCTTCCAGCATGTTCAGCGCCGCTTCGTTCGCACCGCCGTGCGCCGGGCCCCAGAGGCAGGCGATACCGGCAGCGATCGCGGCGATCGGGTTCGTACCCGACGAACCAGCCAGACGCACCGTCGACGTCGAAGCGTTCTGCTCGTGATCGGCGTGCAGGATGAAAATGCGGTCCAGAGCACGCTCCAGCACCGGGTTCACCTTGTAGTCTTCACACGGCGTGGCAAACATCATGCGCATGAAGTTGCCGGTGTACGACAGATTGTTCTGCGGGTAGATCAGCGGCTGGCCGATGTTGTACTTGTACGCCATGGCCACCAGCGTCGGCAGCTTGGCGATCAGGCGGATCTGCGAGATCTCGCGCTCACGCGGGTCGTTGATGTTGGCGGCATCCGGATAGAACGCGCTCATTGCACCAACCAGGCCCGTCAGCACGGCCATCGGGTGGGCGTCACGACGGAAACCGCGCAGGAAGAACTGCATCTGCTCGTGCACCATCGTGTGGTTCGTCACAACGTGGTCGAACTCTTCCTTCTGCTTGGCGTTCGGCAGTTCGCCCTTGAGCAGCAGGTAGCAGATTTCCAAGAAGTCGCACTTGCTGGCCAGATCATCGATGGCATAGCCGCGATACAGCAGCTCACCCTTGTCGCCGTCGATGTAGGTGATCTTGGAATTGCACGACGCGGTCGACATGAAGCCGGGGTCGTACGTGAACTTGCCCGTCTGGCCGTACAGCTTGCGAATGTCGATCACGTCGGGCCCGACCGTGCCCTTATAGATCGGCAACTCGACGCTGGGCGAGCCATCGGAAAACGATAGGGTGGCTTTCACTTCGGACGGCGTCATGTCGGTTTCCTTCTCTGCTGTTTATGAAAATGAAGTCGGGAGACTCCCGCCAGACGGATCGCGGAGTGCCCAGCGCCGCATTCGGGCGGCTGGACCCGCTGGATCGATTCGTCTTGCGGCAACCTCTCGGGCGCTGGTTCAGACCGAGCGCAGCAAGGTCAAGACGTGCTGGATGTGCGGCACGTCGAGCTCACCCTCCGGCTCCTTGCGTGCAAGCAGGAGGTCCATCAGGTCGTTGTCGGCCAACTCGAACAACTGCGAAAGTGCGGCAACGTCGTCATCTGACAGTTCCGTCTCGTAGCGGTTGAAGAAACGCTCGACGATGATGTCGTTCTCAAGCAAACCGCGCCGGGCACGCCAGCGCAAACGCGCGCGCTTGTGCGGATCGGACTGGTGAGAGAACGTCGGAGTATTCACAGCAATCATGCTTCTTAAATGTGTGTCGCCGGAAAACGGCGCCGGCGACACACGATGCCAAAGTGCGCTGACTCGCGGCTTACACCGCGCGGCGCACCATCAATTCCTTGATCTTGCCGATGGCCTTGGTCGGGTTCAGACCCTTCGGGCACACATCGACGCAGTTCATGATGGTGTGGCAGCGGAACAGGCGGTACGGATCTTCCAGGTTGTCCAGACGCTCGCTGGTGGCTTGGTCGCGGCTGTCGGCGATGAAACGATACGCCTGCAGCAGACCAGCCGGGCCGACGAACTTGTCCGGGTTCCACCAGAACGACGGGCACGACGTCGAGCAGCTCGCGCACAGAATGCACTCGTACAAGCCGTCGAGCTCTTCACGCTCTTCCGGCGACTGCAGACGCTCCTTCTCGGGCGGCGGTTCGTCGTTGATCAGGTACGGTTTGATCGAGTGGTACTGGTTGAAGAACTGCGTCATGTCGACGATCAGGTCACGCACCACGGGCAGGCCCGGCAGCGGACGCAGCACGATCTTCTCGGGCAGCTCGCGCATGTTGGTCAGGCAGGCCAGACCATTCTTGCCGTTGATGTTCATGGCGTCGGAGCCGCACACGCCTTCGCGGCACGAGCGACGGAACGCAATCGACTCGTCCAGCTTCTTCAGCTTGACCAGCGCGTCGAGCAGCATGCGCTCGTGACCGTCGAGTTCGACCTCGTAGGTCTGCATGCGGGGCGCCGCGTCCTGATCCGGATCGTAGCGATAGACTTCAAAAATACGCTTCATTTTTGTGGGTCCTTCCGGTTAGAACGTACGGGCCTTGGGCGGCACGCTTTCCACCGTCAACGGCTTCATCGTCACAGGCTTGTACTCCAGACGATTGCCTTCGCTGTAGTACAGCGTGTGCTTCATCCAGTTTTCGTCGTCGCGGTTCGGGAAATCGCTGTGGGCATGCGCACCACGCGATTCCTTGCGAGCCGCCGCCGACACCATCGTCGCCTTCGCCACTTCCACCAGGTTGGCCACTTCCAGCGCTTCAACGCGCGCGGTGTTGAACACCTTGGACTTGTCCTTCAGGTGGATGTTGGCGCCGCGCTCAGCCACTTCCATGATGCGCTGGACGCCTTCGTCCATCAGCGTCTGCGTGCGGAACACGCCGGCGTGCGACTGCATGTTGCGGCGGATGTCGTTGGCGACGTCCTGCGCGTACTCGCCCGAGGTCGACGAATCCAGCTTGGCCAGACGTTCCAGCGCGCGGTCGGCAGCATCGGCCGGCAGCGGCTTGTGCTCGCGGTTCTTCAGGTTCTGCGCAATGATGTGGTTGCCCGCCGAGCGGCCGAACACCACCAGGTCGAGCAGCGAGTTCGTACCCAGGCGGTTGGCGCCGTGCACCGACACGCACGAGCATTCGCCGATTGCGTAGAAGCCGTTGATGACTTCGTTCGGGCTGCCGTTCTTCGGCACCACGACCTGACCGTGATAGTTCGTCGGAATACCGCCCATCTGATAGTGGATGGTCGGCACAACCGGGATCGGTTCCTTGATCGCGTCGACGTTGGCGAACTTCAGGCCAATTTCGCGGATCGACGGCAGGCGCTTCATGATGGTCTCGGCACCGACGTGGGTCAGGTCGAGCAGCACGTAGTCGCCGTTCGGGCCGCAGCCACGGCCTTCCTTGATTTCCTGGTCCATCGAGCGCGACACGAAGTCACGCGGCGCCAGATCCTTCAGCGTCGGAGCGTAACGCTCCATGAAGCGCTCGCCATCCTTGTTACGCAGGATGCCGCCTTCGCCACGCACGCCTTCCGTGATCAGCACGCCCGCGCCGGCCACGCCGGTCGGGTGGAACTGCCAGAACTCCATGTCTTCCAGCGGCACGCCAGCGCGTGCTGCCATGCCCAGGCCGTCACCGGTGTTGATGAAGGCGTTGGTGGAAGCGGCGTAGATACGGCCTGCACCGCCCGTGGCGAACAGCGTCGTCTTGCCTTCGAGGATGTAGACCTCACCGGTTTCCATTTCCAGCGCGGTCACGCCCAGCACGTCGCCTTCCTGATCGCGGATCAGGTCCAGCGCCATCCACTCGGTGAAGAAGTGGGTCTTGGCACGCACGTTACGCTGATACAGCGTGTGCAGCAGCGCGTGGCCGGTACGGTCAGCGGCGGCGCAGGCACGCTGCACGGGCTTTTCACCGTAGTTCGACGTGTGGCCACCGAACGGACGCTGATAGATCGTGCCGTCCGCATTGCGGTCGAACGGCATGCCGAAGTGTTCCAGTTCATAGACCACGTTCGGCGCCTGGCGGCACATGAACTCGATCGCATCCTGGTCGCCGAGCCAGTCGGAGCCCTTGATGGTGTCGTAGAAGTGATAGTGCCAGTTGTCTTCGCTCATGTTGCCCAGCGAAGCACCGATACCACCCTGCGCCGCCACGGTGTGCGAGCGGGTGGGGAAAACCTTGGACAGCACGGCCACGGAGAGGCCGGCTTCAGCCAGCTGCAGCGATGCACGCATGCCCGAACCGCCCGCACCGACGATCACGACGTCGAATTTGCGGCGCGGCAGCCCAGTCTTGACTGCGACCATGTCTTAAACCCTCCAGAGAATCTGAGCTGCGTAGCCCGCACAACCGACGAGCCACAGAATCGTCAACACTTGCAGCGTCAAACGCACTGCCACGGGCTTCACGTAGTCCATCCAGATGTCACGCACGCCAATCCAGGCGTGATACGTGAGCGACACGAACGCCAGGAACGTCAGCATCTTCATCCACTGGTTGGCGAACAGCCCAGCCCAGCTTTGGTACGACGTGTCTTTCGACAGCAGGAACGAGACCAGCAGCACAACCGTGTAGACCGCCATGATCACGGCGGTGACGCGCTGCGCGAGGAAATCCTTCAGGCCATAGTGCGCGCCAACAACGAGGCGCTTGGGACCGATATTGTTATTTGCCATCAGACGCTCCTCAGAACAGGCCGAACAGCTTGGCGCCGAACACGACGGTCAGCAGCAGGCTGACAATCAGCACGCTCACGGCGGTCTTCGACGACGTGGTCTTGTCGATGCCGATATGCAGATCGAGGATCAGGTAACGGATGCCGGCACAGAAGTGGTGCAGGTACGCCCAGATGAGCGCGAGGACGACAACCTTGGCGAAGCCGTTGGACAGGATCGCCGAGAACTTGGCGAAACTGATTTCCGACGTGAGACTTTGTTCGAACAAATACAGCACGAACGGAAGAAGAAGGAACATCAGCGCACCGCTGGCACGGTGCAAGATGGATACCTTACCGGCCCAGGGCAAGCGATAGCGGGCGATGTCGCCGATACCGATGTTCCTGAATTCCGGCCTGGCTTTCTTGATGGCTTCTGCCATGGTCAGACCCCAATTGGCTAATCAACAAACAAAACAGCTTTGCACAAATCCGCGAGATTCTAGCGCGCTTTTGTTGCGCAGCGCACCAATAATTCCACTCGGTGCGCTCCACTTTTGTGCTTTCCGCCCTCGCCTGCCAGTGGCGTGACAGGGGGGCGATTCTCCTCTCTACATCCGCTTCGTGACGCGCAATACGTTGTTGCGCGCCGCACAAATCAACACGCCGCCCGGCCGCACGAAACAGGCCCGGCCGCGTGCGGTCAATTCAGTTCATTCTGGTAGTAATGCCGCGTCGTGACGTATAGGCCACGGCGCACCTCCACCGGCCTGTCGCCGAACGTGTGTGACACGCGTTCCACGGATAGCAGCGGAGAGCCCGCCGCCACCGACAACAACTCCGCCGTCGCCGCATCGGCCGCCACGGCGCGAAGGCGCTCGGTAGCACGCAGCATGCGCACACCGAATTCCGCCTCGAAGAACGCGTACATCGGGCCCTTCCACTCGGTCAGCTTTTCGGCGGTCAAGCCCTTGAAGCTCGCGCCCGGCAGCCAGATCTCTTCGAGCACCGTCGGCTCGCCGGAAAAGAACAGAACGCGACGAATCTGTACGACGCTGTCGCCGGCCTTGAGCTCAAGCAGGCGAGCGATCTCGGCGGGTGCGCGCATGCGCTTGCACTCGAGCACACGGCTGCTGGGGTAGTGCTGTTCGCCCTGCTCCGGCATCAGACGCAAGAAACGGAACTGCACGCCCTCTTCGTAGTGCGTGGTGACGAACGTGCCCTTGCCTTGCCGGCGCGCGACGAGGTTTTCGGCGGCCAATTCGTCGATCGCCTTGCGCACAGTCCCCTGGCTGACCTTGTAGCGGGCCGCCAATTCCATTTCGCTGGGGATCATTTCGCCGGGCTTCCATTCGCCGGCTTGCAGGCTTTGCAGGATCAGCGTCTTGATCTGCTGATACAACGGACTGAAGGTGGGTGAGCCCGCACCCGCACCTGCGGAGACAGGCGATACACCGCCCTCGCCGCCCGAAGACGGTGGCGCAACTGCGGATTGAGGGTTGGGCGTACTCGACATAACTGCCGATTTCACCACAAAAGCGGCGACCCCGTCCAGCCCGTTTATAGAATGTCTTATGTCTTATATAAGACAGAAGATTGATTGACTTCGAGGCGGCGCCCGGCCTACACTCGCGCCGATTCCGGACGACGGGCCCGCGCTTGCGGCGACCAGCACCAAGGTCAACCACAAGGGTGTTTCCACTTCGTCATGCGGACGCAGTAAACTGCGAGGCTCTTGCCGATTCTGAGCCGGCCGCTTACGAGGCGCCGACCGTTGCCGGCAATGCCTGCGAGGCTGCACCCACATCCCGCCAGGATGTCCGCCGCGCGCAGTGCGATCCGCCGCTTTTTTGATACCGCACTACCGTTTTGGAGAGTTCTCATGGCAAAAGCACCCATGCGCGTCGCAGTGACCGGCGCTGCTGGACAGATCGGTTACGCCCTGCTGTTCCGCATCGCCGCCGGCGAAATGCTGGGCAAGGATCAGCCCGTCATCCTGCAACTGCTGGAAATCCCGGATGAGAAGGCCCAGAAGGCGCTCAAGGGCGTGATGATGGAGATCGAAGACTGCGCATTCCCGCTGCTGGCCGGCATGGAAGCCCACTCCGATCCGATGACCGCATTCAAGGATGTCGACGTGGCCCTGCTGGTGGGCGCCCGCCCCCGCGGCCCGGGCATGGAGCGTGCGGACCTGCTCTCCGCCAACGCGCAGATCTTCACGGCACAGGGCAAGGCCCTGAACGCTGTGGCCTCGCGCAACGTCAAGGTGCTGGTGGTCGGCAACCCGGCCAACACCAACGCCTACATCGCCATGAAGTCGGCGCCGGACCTGCCGCGCGAGAACTTCACCGCCATGCTGCGCCTGGACCACAACCGCGCCCTGTCGCAGATCGCCGCCAAGACCGGCAAGCCGGTGTCGAGCATCGAAAAGCTGTTCGTGTGGGGCAACCACAGCCCGACGATGTACGCCGACTACCGCTACGCCACGATCGACGGCAAGAGCGTCAAGGACATGATCAACGACCCGGTGTGGAACAACGACGTGTTCCTGCCGACGGTTGGCAAGCGCGGCGCCGCCATCATCGAAGCGCGCGGCCTGTCGTCGGCCGCCTCGGCTGCCAACGCCGCCATCGACCACGTCCGTGACTGGGTGCTGGGCTCGAACGGCAAGATCGTCACGATGGGCATCCCGTCGAACGGCGAATATGGCATCCCGAAGGACGTGATGTTCGGCTTCCCGGTCACCACGGAAAACGGCAAGTACAAGATCGTCGAAGGCCTGGAGATCGACGAGTACAGCCAAGGCAAGATCGAGATCACGCTCGGCGAGTTGCTGGGCGAGCAAGATGGCGTGAAGGACCTGCTGTAAGCGCATAATCTGAGAAAGAAACCGGAGCGGCTCGGCAGCGAACCCTCCGGTTTTTTTGCATTCAAATTCCCCCACCGAGACAGCGCAGTGCACCCCACCGAGGTTTTGTTCCAGGACGATGCCATGCCGGCCCAGTTGCCGGTCTGCGACCACTATGCGGGCGCCGAAAAGCTGATGCGCAAGTCGCTCGCCCTGCAACAAGCCCTTGGCCCCGTCTTCGACATCACGTTTGACTGCGAAGACGGCGCCGCCGTCGGCCAGGAACGCGCGCATGCCGAGCTGGCCGCCGCGCTCATCAACAGCGACGACAACCACTTCAACCGCGTCGGCGTACGCATCCACGACCCGAGCCACGACGCGTGGACGCAGGATGTCGACATCCTCGTCGGCCTTGCCGGCAGCCGGCTCGCCTACGTGACCGTGCCCAAGGTGCGCGATGTAGTGGAAGTCGCCCGCGTGACCGATCGCGTCAACCAGGCCGCACGCGCCGCCGGCATTGCGCGGCACCTGCCGATCCACGTGCTGATCGAAACGCATGGCGCGCTGGCGCAGGTGTTCGAAATCGCCTCGCTGGTGCAGGTGGAATGCCTGAGCTTCGGGCTGATGGATTTTGTCTCCGCGCACAACGGCGCGATTCCCGGTGCGGCGATGGGCTCACCCGAGCAATTCGAGCACCCGCTGGTCCGCCGCGCACTCACCGAGATTTCCGCCGCGTGCCACGCGCACGGCAAGGTGCCGTCGCACAACGTCAGCACCGACATCAAGCACCCCGACCGGGCCGGCACAGATGCCACGCGCGCCCGGAACGAATTCGGCTATCTGCGCAAATGGAGCATCCATCCAGACCAGATTGCGCCCATTGTTTCGGCGTTCCGCCCGTCGCACGAAGAAGTGACACAAGCCGCGTCCATTCTTGCTGCGGCACAGGACGCGTCATGGGGCCCGATCCAGCACGAAGGCCGGCTGCATGACCGCGCGAGCTATCGCTACTGGTGGGCCGTGCTGCAACGTGCGCACACCACTGGTGTCGAACTCCCGCCCGATGCGGTTGCGCGCTTCTTCGGATAAGAGGCGCTTCCTCGCAACGACAGACCTTGGCGAACACCCCCACGAACAAGGAGCTCGGACGACTCGACCACGAGGCACATTGCTCAGGAATCCGCACTGGACATGGCACAACACCCCCGTTTGGCGGATCGGTTGCATCGCCATGTAACAGAACGTTGGGCACGGCGTACAAATCGGTCAAAATACCGGCCGGTGTGCGCCGAACCCTGGCATTCCAGCCCCGGGCGGCCGCCTCCCCTGATTCAGTCTTACGGAAGGAAACTATGAACAAGTTCATCGCGGGCGCCTGTGCCGGCGTTCTCTCGCTGGCAACCGCGCAATACGCAACCGCCCAGACCACGACCAGCGCCAAGCCGGCCGCCAAGAAAAAGGCCCCGGCCAAGCGGACCTCCAAGAAGGCCGCCCCCGTTGCCGCCGCCAAGCCGGAAGGCGTGCAGTGGAAATGCGAACTCGGCAATGAGCTGTACATTGCCGGCGACATGACGCGCGACCAGATCATCAAGCTGCACTGGAAGGGCAAGAACTACGACCTGCCCCGCCAACTGACCCGTACCGGCGCAGACCGCTACTTTGATCAGAAGACCGGCTTCGACTTCGTTGTCATCCCCTCCAAGGCCATGCTGTTCGACCGCAACGAAGGCCACCGTCTGGCCGACGAGTGCCAGACCGCCGAAATGGCAGCCGGCGCCCCGGCCCCGACGCAAGCCGGCGCCCTGCGCGCTCCGGCAGGTCTGCCGCTGATGCTGCAGGACAACGCTGCCCCGGCTCCGGCTCCGGCTCCGGCTCCGGCGCCCGCTCCTACGCCGGACGCAGCGCAGCCCGCCAAGCAATAACGCAACATCGCGCGCGAGGCCCCGAGGAAACGCCCATGTCAGCGCTGGCTGCAAATACCCACCTGGAACCACGGCATGGCGATCCATGCGTGGCCGGTGCGGGCGCGCTGGCGAAGGGGCGCCTCGGGCGATCCGCAACTCGGAGGATGCCCGTCAGCAATTTGGCGGCCTCCGATGACTCAGATACCGTCATGCACGCATCAACGTGGGTGCATGACCGGCAGTGCATCAGGAATCATCACGACGCCCCTGAACACCCGATCGCCCAGGCGCTCACCGTCCAGCCGAAGGACGGCAAGGTGTTCAAGGAAATCGTGCAGCAGTTGGTTTGTAGTGATTGGATTGGTTGATTTGACGTCTCTGCAACGGGCGCCCAGGCGCCCCGCGCATCCTTAAGCCTTGGAGTCATGCCATGCCCCACAACCTGAAAAAAACACTCAAGGAATTCAAGATCAACGGCGGCCAGACCGGCAACTTCTATTCCCTGCCGCAACTGGGCAAGGAACTGGGCGTGGCAATCGAGCGCCTGCCGGTGTCGATCCGCATCGTGCTGGAATCCGTGCTGCGCAACTGCGACGGCAAGAAGGTGACCGAAGAGCACGTGGAGCAACTGGCCAACTGGAAGCCGAACGCTGACCGCGTTGACGAGATCCCGTTCGTGGTCGCCCGCGTGGTGCTGCAGGACTTCACCGGCGTGCCGCTGCTGGCCGACCTGGCCGCCATGCGCAACGTGGCCGAGCGCATGGGCAAGAACCCCAAGAAGATCGAGCCGCTGGTGCCGGTCGACCTCGTGGTGGACCACTCGGTGCAGGTCGACCACTTCCGCGAGAAGAAGGCGCTGGACCTGAACATGCAACTGGAGTTCTCGCGCAACAACGAGCGCTACCAGTTCATGAAATGGGGCATGCAAGCGTTTGACACGTTTGGCGTGGTGCAGCCGGGCTTCGGCATCGTCCACCAGGTCAACCTGGAATACCTGGCACGCGGCGTCCATAAGAAGGACGGCGTGTACTACCCGGATACGCTGGTCGGCACCGACAGCCACACCACCATGATCAACGGGATTGGCGTGGTGGGCTGGGGCGTGGGCGGCATCGAGGCGGAAGCCGGCATGCTGGGCCAACCGGTGTACTTCCTGACGCCGGACGTGGTGGGCGTGGAGTTGAAGGGTCGCCTGCGCGAAGGCTGCACGGCCACCGACCTGGTGCTCACCATCACCGAGCTGCTGCGCAAGGAGAAGGTCGTCGGCAAGTTCGTCGAGTTCTTCGGCGAAGGCACGGCCAGCCTGTCGCTGCCAGACCGCGCCACCATCGGCAACATGGCCCCGGAATACGGCGCCACGATGGGCTTCTTCCCGGTGGATGGGAAGACCATCGACTACTTCAAGGGCACGGGCCGCACCAAGGAAGAAATCAACGCGTTCGAAGCCTACTTCAAGGCACAGAAGCTGTTTGGCGTGCCGAAGGCAGGTGAGATCGACTACACCAAGACGCTGACGCTAGACCTGGGCACAGTGGCGCCGTCGCTGGCTGGCCCGAAGCGCCCGCAAGACCGTATCGAAATCGGCAATGTGAAGTCGACGTTCTCGTCGCTGTTCTCCAAGCCGGTGGCCGAAAATGGCTTCAACAAGAACGCCGACGACCTCGACAAGACCTTCACGACGACCAACGGCGTGAACGTGAAGAGCGGCGACGTGCTGATCGCGGCCATCACCTCGTGCACGAACACCTCGAACCCGAGCGTGCTCCTGGCGGCCGGCCTGCTGGCCAAGAAGGCCGTGGAAGCCGGCCTGGAAGTCGCACCGCACATCAAGACCTCGCTCGCGCCGGGAAGCCGTGTGGTGACGAAGTATCTGGAAGCTGCGGGCCTGCTGCCGTACCTGGAAAAGCTGGGCTTTGGCGTGACGGCCTATGGCTGCACGACCTGCATCGGCAACGCGGGCGACCTGACGCCGGAGCTGAACGAAGCCATCGTAAAGAACGACATCGTGGCCGCCGCCGTGCTGTCGGGCAACCGCAACTTTGAAGCGCGTATCCACCCGAACATCCGCGCCAACTTCCTGGCCTCGCCCCCGCTGGTCGTGGCCTACGCCATCGCCGGCAACGTGACGCGCGACCTGATGACGCAGCCGGTTGGCCAGGGCAACGATGGCCGCGACGTCTATCTGGGCGACATCTGGCCGACCTCGGAAGAGATCGCCAAGTTGATGAAGTTCGCGATGAACGCCGACACGTTCCGCACGAACTACGAGCAGGTCAAGAAGCCGTCCAAGCTGTGGGCCAACGTCAAGGGTACGAAGGGTCAGGTCTATGACTGGCCGAAGTCGACGTACATTGCCGAGCCGCCGTTCTTCGAAGGCTTTGGCATGACGCCGGCGGCTGCTTCGGCATCGGTGTCGGGCGCGCGCGCCCTGGGCGTGTTTGGCGATTCCGTGACGACCGACCACATCTCCCCGGCCGGTTCGATCAAGGAAACGTCGCCCGCCGGCAAGTACCTGCTGGCCAACGGCGTGCTCAAGGCCGACTTCAACAGCTACGGCTCGCGCCGCGGCAACCATGAGGTGATGATGCGCGGCACGTTCGCCAACGTGCGCATCAAGAACCTGATGATCCCGCCGAAGGCCGACGGATCGCGCGTAGAAGGCGGCGAAACGCTGTTCCAGCCGAGCGGCGAACAAATGTCGATCTACGACGCCGCCATGAAGTACATCGCCGACGGCACGCCGACGGTCGTGTTCGGTGGCGAAGAGTACGGCACGGGCAGCTCGCGTGACTGGGCCGCCAAGGGCACGCAACTACTGGGCGTGAAGGCCGTGATCGCACGCAGCTTCGAGCGTATCCACCGCTCGAACCTGGTCGGCATGGGCGTGCTGCCGCTGCAGTTCAAGGGCAACGACTCGGTGCAGTCGCTGGGCATCGTGGGCGACGAAACCTTCGACATCGAAGGCCTGGAAGGCGAAATCAAGCCGCAACAGGACGTCACCCTGGTAATCAAGCGCGCCAACGGCGAGACCACGCGTGCGCAAGTGCTGCTGCGTATCGATACGCCGATCGAAGTCGACTACTACAAGCACGGCGGTATCCTGCCGTTTGTGCTGCGTCAGTTGCTGGCTGCCTAAGCCACCACTGCGCTGTCGACCGGAAGCCGGCTCTTCGGAGCCGGCTTTTTCATGGCTGCCGAATCAAACAACGTGACGAGACCCCAACCGACGCGCAGCCTTTGGTAGAGTGTGCCGATTAGGCCGCGTGGCGGAGCGCTCGCCCATCGCCCGGTCTATCTTCAATCGCCCCATCCGCAGGAGCCTCGCACCCATGGCCAAAGTGGTTCTCGCCCTACTCGTCGTGGCGGCTGCCGTGTTCTACATCCTGTTCAAGGCGCCGCAGATCGATGCTCAGGCCCCGGCAGCGCCCTTGCCAGCCAACGCCACGACCGCCGCCGCTGCGCCCGTGCCACCGCCTCCGCCAATGGAGACTGCCGCTTCCGCCGTCACGCCGGCTGCTCACGCAAGCGCACCGGCAACATCGGAGCCCGCCGCAGTACTGGCACCAGCGGCACCTGCTGCGAGTAGCGTTGCAGCCGAAGCCTCGGCGCCTGCCGCGAAACCCTAGCGCTTTCGCCAACAAAGCGGCACACGAAAGCGTCCAAGGGTAAAATAACGCCCCTTCTTTCCAATCGACCGGTACGGCACAGCATGGCAGGATTCCGCTCCAAGGCCCCCCAACGTCTTTCCCCCGATGCAGAACGGCTTGTTGCCGATGCGCTGGCGCTTGATGCGTCAGGCAGCCGCATCGAAGACGTCTATTGGGAACAAAGGCTGTCCGAACGTCTTTCGCGGCTGCTGAAGAACGGCAGCCAGACCGCGCTCGACGCCGCGCTCGACCACCTCTTCAAGCACAACGAAGAGGCCTCCGACGTGCTGGCCGAACAGGCCGAAACGCTGGCCGAGTCGGCAGTGCTTAGCTCGGGCGACGTTGAGTACGATGCACTGCTGATCGCAGCGCCCATCCTGGCGCATACCCGCTACATGATCCCCTCGGGCACCATCAAGCCTGAGCTCGCGCAAACGCTGCAGGTGCATCTGCAAGCGCATGTGATGGCGTCCAACGCACGCGTGGCACTGGCGCCGTATCTGTACAGCATCGACCAACTGCCGCGCACGCACTCCGACACCTTCGCGCTCACGCACAAGCTGGCGGCGTACGCGCTGTCCGGCCAGCCACCCAAGATGGATTTGCGCGATATGCCCGAGACCGCGCCCATCCTCGCCGACCCGCGTTACCTCGTGGCCATTGTCGTGGCCCAGCATGGCCAGGCGCTGTTCCGCTGGCAGGAAGACGCCAAGGAGCACCACGCCGAACGCTCCGCCTGCCTGGAGCAATGGCGCGAGCAGGTCACGCCGACCATCTCCACGCTGATGCCTGGCTGCGAGTTCGACCTGCTGCTGCCGGACGCCTTCTTCCTGTCGTGCCGTGAGTCCGACAAGCAGATCCGCCCGCTCACGGTGCGCGCTGCCGTCAACTATCTGCAGGGCGCGCTGGACATGCCGGCCAACCGCTTCGGCGCCATCATCGGCGCCTTCGGCGAAGAGCAGATCGAGGAATATCGCGTGGCCTTCACGGTGCGTGGCGAGAAAGACCTCATCTACGGCATCGTCTGGCCCGTCTATGGCCGCGATGGCGGCGCCACGGATGTCACCGCAGAAGGCGAACCTGGCAGCCCGCTGGAGCAGATCTGCGACGAACTGCGCGCCTGCGGCATTGAAGACATCTTCCGCCACGGCCAACTCTTCGAACCGGAGTACTGCGAAGACTGCGGCGCCCCCCTTTATGCGGACCGCGCGGCAGAAATCGTCCACGCAGAGATGCCGGAAGACGCGCCGACACAACAGCCGCTGTTCCACTGACGCACCGCGACAGCACAAGCCACCTTCGGGTGGCTTTTTTATTGCTCTGTCGTCGCTTATATGGATTGTTGCTTTGCGTCGTACGCGCCCAGGCAGGCTGCGGCACAATGGCGGTCTTCCGCCACATGGCATCACCGCCCGAACTCCAGGAGCCCCCCGATGACAACGCGTCCCCTCTTTGGTGGTCCGATTCGCGCCTTGATTCGCAGCATGGCTGCATGTGCGCTGGCTGCGGCAGCCTCCGTGCCGATGGCTGCGCGCGCCGACGACCTCCGCATCGGCCTGTCCGCCGACGTCACGTCGATGGACCCGCAATGGAACAACGCCGGCCCCAACAACGCCATGGCGCTGCATATCTTCGAGTCGCTGGTCTTCCTCGACAAGAACGGCCGCTACACGCCGGGCCTGGCCACCTCGTGGAAGGCCATCGACCCCAACACGTGGGAGATCAAGCTGCGCCCCAACGTCAAATGGAGCGACGGCACGCCCTTCACCGGCGAAGACGTGAAGGCATCGATCGAACGCCCGGCGCGGCTGACCAACAGCCCCGGCCCGTTCACGAGCTACACCAAGTCGATCACCGAGGTACAGATCGTCGATCCGCTCACAGTGCGGCTGAAGGTGTCGATCCCGAACTACGCGAGCATTCCGAACGACCTGAACAGCCTGCCGATCATCCCCAAAAAGGTGGCGGACGCATCGCAAGCGGACTTTGATGCCGGCAAGGCAATGATCGGCACAGGCCCGTTCGTGTTCGACCACTTCACGCGTGGGCAGGAGATCGTGCTGAAGAAGAACCCGGGCTATTGGGGCCGTGCCCCGCAGTGGGACAAGGTCACCTTCAAGATCATCACTGACAACGCTGCGCGCACGGCTGCCCTGCTGTCGGGTGATGTAGACGTCGTGGAGGCCGTGCCTGCCGCCGATGTGCCGCGCATCAAGCAGAATCCGAAGTTCCACCTGGAGCAGCAGGTGTCCTGGCGCACGATCTTTTGGCAGATGGACCAGAGCCGCGATGCGTCGCCGTTCATTACGGACAAGGCCGGCAAGCCGCTTGCCAAGAATCCGTTCAAGGACCGCCGCGTGCGTGAAGCCGTGGCGCTGGCCATCAACCGCGACGCGATTGTCAGCCGCGTGCTGGAAGGCCAAGGCGTGGTGGCATCGAGCATCGTGTCGCCGCAGATCTTCGGGCATCCAGGTGGCAAGATTGGCTATGACCCGGATCGCGCGAAGAAACTGCTTGCCGAGGCGGGCTATCCGAACGGCTTCGGGCTCACGCTGCACGCTACCAACAACCGCTACCTGAACGACGCACAAGTGGCGCAGACCACGGTGCAACTGCTCACGCGCATCGGCATCCAGACCAAGGTGGAAACACTACCGGTAGCTGCGTACTTCTCACGCGCGCGCCAGGGCGAGTTCTCATTCATGATGCTAGGCTGGGGCTCGGTGGCAGCCGACGTGGCGCTGCGCAGCATCCTCGGCACACCCAACGCAGAAACCGGCTACGGCACCTGGAACTGGGGCCGCTACAGCAACCCGCAGTTGGACAAGCTGGTGCAGACGTCGCTCTCCACGGTATCGAGCGACCAAGCGCACGAGCAAGCCGCCAAGACCGCCGCACGCTTTGCGCAGACCGACTACGCGATCATTCCCTCGCATCATCAACTCGCCACGTGGGCCATGCGCAAGGGCATTCGCTATGAGGCGCGCACGGACGAATGGTCGCTCGCGTGGTTGTTCACCAAGCAATGATGATCGGTTCGTCATGTCGCAACCCAAGGTCGTAACGCCCTGTTACAGCAAAATCGCCGGATGTTCCGCATTGGGGTAACCAGCAGGAACTTTCGGCGCAGGCTTTCCTCTATCATGGCGTTTTTCCACGCCGACACCCTGTAACACTCGTGATGTTGCGACCCAAACTACTTTGTCTCGGCGTCGTTGCGCTGCTGGCCGCCTGCTCCAATTTGCAGACCCAACCGACCGATGCGTCGGCCCCGGCCACCACCACAACGCCGAGCACGCCGGCCGCGCAAGCCAAGCCGGCCATCCAGCCTGTACCGTCCACACCGCCCATCGTCTTCGGCTCGGCCGATGCCAGTGGCACCACCACGGTCAACCTGCCGGCCAAGGACAAGATGAGTTTGTCCGAGTACCGCGCACAGACTCGTGACCGCCTGATCCAATCGGAAGGTGCCCGCCCCGACGTGGCCGACTGCGCCGCGCATGCGAGCTGGATCATTCCACGCTCCACCAATTTCGATCAGTTCCGCCTGCCGACCGGCGCGCTGTCCAACGACCAGGCCAAGGTCGAGCCGTGGGACTCGCGCTTCTCGTCCAGCAAGCAAGGCGCTGTCAAGGTGTCGAGCGTGGTCAGCTTCAATGCCGCCGTGCACAAGCGCGGCACGGGCAACGACCAGTGGGAGCCGGTGCGCGTGCGCTGCGGCTATGACGAAGGGATGATGCTGGCGTACGAACTGCTTGATGCCAACGGCCAGCCGTTTGCGGCACCGGCGGCAGCGGCCTCCTCGTCGACCGTGCGCACCCACTGCCGCCGCGGCCACCGTTGCACGACCACGGCCGTGCACGGCAAGGGCACTGCCAAGGGCAAGGCCACGGCTAAATCGGCCAAGGCAAGCAAGGGCAGCAGCACAGCCAAGACCAAGTCGGCTACGACCGGCAAATCCACCACCAAGTCAACGGCCAAGAAAAAGAAGTCGACGAGCCAATAAGACAAACGCGCCGCCAGGGAACCCTGAGCGGCGCGTTGTCGTTATGGCTTCTGCATGATTGCTTAGCCGAGGTACTCCAGGATCGCCTGCAGCATGGCCGCACCCAATGCGGCGCTGCGGGCGCCGTCCCAGCCCACGCGTGCGTCGGGCAAGTTGGCGTTGTCTTTGAACGGCATTTCCAGCGTCAACGACAGGCAACCGTACGTGTGGCCGATGTACTTCGAGGCGAGCTTGAGCGCGTCTTCGTTGTACTTGCTGGCTTCGTAGCCGTATTGCGTCTGGAAGTCCGGTGAGGCACGCAGGAACGCTGCAACAAAGCGATCCTGATCGGCGCGCTGCGCATCGGTAAAGCCCGGCAGCATTTCGCTACCCGCCACGAACACGTAAGGCAGTGCCTCGTCGCCATGGATATCGAAGAACAGGTCGACGCCGGTCTGCTCGATAGCTTGGCGCACGCACAACACCTCGGGGCTGCGCTGGGCGTCGGGCTCCATCCATTCGCGGTTCAGGTTGGCGCCGGCCGCGTTGGTGCGCAGGTTGCCCAGCGAAGAGCCGTCCGGGTTCATGTTCGGCACGATGTGGAAGACAGCGCGCTCGGAGAGCACACGTCCGATCGGATCACCGCTCCACACGCCCTGCTGCGTCAAACGCGCCAGCAAGCCCTCAACGAACCACTCGGCCATCGTCTCGCCGGGATGCTGGCGCGCGATGATCCACACATTCTTCTTGCCGGGGCCGGGCTCGCCGACGGTGATGCACGTCATGTCGCGGCCCTGCACCGTTTGTCCCAGACGCTGCGTCCGCACGCCAGGCCGTGTCTGCGCGGCGGCCACCAACGACAGGTGACGCTCATCCGAATACGGCTCGAAATACGCAAACCAGATGCTGTCGTGCTCGGGCGTGATCTCGATGGTCATCGTCTTGCCGTCATAGCGCGTCGGCACGCGGAACCAGTGTTCGCGGTCGTATGAGGCGACGGCCTGGTAGTCCTTCCAACCGGCGGGGTACGTACATTCGCCGGCGTTTTCCAGCGCCAGCTTGCACGCCTGCCCCTGCACGCCCTGCAGGCGGAAGTGGAACCACTGCATGAAGTCGGCATGCGAATCGCGGCGGATGCGCAGGCGGATGGCATCCGCGCGTGCAGCATCGACGATCTCGATAGCGCCGCTGTCGAACGTGCTGGAGATGTACGGTTGGTTGGCAGTCATGTCGACTCCTGTGATCAGGTGAGCTTGCGGCGGAAGACCCAGCGCTCGTCGTCGGAATCGGCTGCTGCAAAAGCATAGCCGTCAACGTCGAAGGCCTTGAGCTTGCGCGGATCGGTGATGCGATGCTCGATCGCATAGCGCGCCATCAAGCCGCGCGCGCGTTTGGCGTAGAACGAGATGATCTTGTACTGACCGCTCTTCCAGTCTTCAAAGACCGGCGTGACGATGCGCGCCTTGAGCACCTTGGGCCGCACGACCTTGAAATACTCTTCCGACGCAAGATTGACGAGCACGGGGTCATCGTCCTGCTTGAAGAGCTTGTTGAGCGCGAGCGTCACTTCGTCGCCCCAGAAGGCGTAGAGGTCCTTGCCGTGCGGGTTGGCCAGGCGCGTGCCCATTTCCAGGCGGTACGGCTGCATCCAGTCGAGCGGGCGCAGCACGCCGTACAGGCCCGACAGAATCCGCAGATGCTTCTGCGCGAACTGCAGATCGTCCGCCGACAGCGAATTCGCATCGAGCCCGCCGTAGACATCGCCGTCAAAAGCCAGCACGGCTTGCTTGCTGTTCTCGGCAGTAAATTCGGTGGACCAGTCCCCGTAGCGCGTGGCATTGAGCACGGCCAGCGGGTCGGAAATCTTCATCAGCGTGCCGATCTGGGCCGGCGATAGCTTGCGAAGCACTGCAATGAGTTCTGCGGAGCGCGCGATGAAATCGGGCAGCGTGTGGGTCTTGGTGCGCGGCGGGGTGTCGTAGTCGAGCGACTTGGCCGGCGAGAGGACGATGATCATGTCAGAATCGCGGTTCACAAGTCTCGGATTGTATCGAATGGCAGACGCTGCCGCCCCGACCCATACCCCAGCGCCACGCGTGGTACTGGACTCCAACATCTGGGTCGATATCCTCATCTTTGACGACGCCGTTGCGCGCCCGATTCGCGCCGCACTGGAAGCCGGCCGGCTGGAGGCCATCATCAGCCCCGCCTGTCGCGAAGAACTGCGCCGCGTGCTGGACTATCCGCAGTTCGCGCGCTACGCCATCGACGCCGAAGCGGCGCTGGCCTGGGTCGATCGTGTAACCCGCTCGGTGGCCGATCCGGAAGACGCTGCCCGCGCGCAAGGCGAAACGTTCGTCCCGCGCTGCAAAGATCGCGACGACCAGAAATTCCTCGCGCTGTCCGATGCCGCCGGCGTTGCCTATCTCGTCTCCAAGGACCGCGCCGTGCTCAAGCTCAAGCGCCGCATGGCCAAGTATTGCGACGTGGCGGTGCTGCCGCCCAAGCAGTTCGTCGCGCTGGTCCAGTTGGAAAGCACTTCCACCATTCAAGCCTGAAGCCGTTTCATCATGACCACTGCTGCCCTGTCCGCTGATTCGCTCGCGCCCATCGCTCCGCCGCCCTCGCGGCTGCCCAACGTTGGCACCACCATCTTCACCGTGATGTCGGCGCTGGCGGCGGAAAAGCAGGCCGTCAACCTGGGCCAGGGCTTTCCGGATTTCGACTGCGACCCGCGCATTGTCGATGCGGTGTCCGACGCCATGCGCGCGGGCCTGAACCAATATCCGCCGATGACGGGCGTGCCTGCGTTGCGCCAGGCCATCGCCGTGAAAGTCGCCAACCTGTACGGCCATACGTACGACGCCGACCGCGAGATCACCATCACCGCCGGTGCCACGCAGGCGCTGCTGACCACCGTGCTGTGCTGCGTGCATCCGGGCGACGAAGTGATCGTCTTCGAGCCCACGTACGACAGCTACATCCCGTCGATCGAGCTGGCCGGCGGCAAGGTCGTGCCGATCACGCTGAACGCGCCGGACTTCCGCATCCCGTTTGACACGCTGGCTGCTGCCATCACACCGCGCACGCGCCTGATCATGCTGAACACGCCGCACAACCCGACGGGCACCGTCTGGCACGCGGACGACATGCAGAAGCTGGCCGAGATCCTGGCGCCTACCAACGTGCTGCTGCTCTCCGACGAGGTGTATGAGCACATGGTGTACGACGGCGTGCCGCATGCGTCGGTTGCGCGCATTCCCGAGCTGGCGCGACGCGCTTTCGTGGTGTCGAGCTTCGGCAAGACGTATCACGTGACGGGCTGGAAGGTCGGCTACGTGGCCGCGCCCGCCGCGCTCATGGCGGAGTTCCGCAAGGTGCATCAGTTCAACGTGTTCACCGTCAACACGCCGGTGCAGCATGGACTGGCGCACTACATGGCCGATCCGCGTCCATATCTGGATTTGCCGGCGTTCTATCAGCACAAGCGCGATCTGTTCCGCGCGGGGCTGGAGAAGACCCGCTTCAAGCTGCTGCCTTGCCAGGGCACCTACTTCCAGTGCGTGGACTACAGCGCCATCTCCGACCTGCCCGAGGCCGAGTTCGCCAAGTGGCTGACCAGCGAAATTGGCGTGGCGGCGATCCCCGTCTCGGCGTTCTACTCGCAGCCGCACGAATCGGGCGTGGTGCGGTTTTGCTTTGCCAAGAAAGACGAAACGCTCCAACTTGCGCTGGAGCGTTTGGCGAAGGTGTAAGAGAGGAATCGGCGATCAGCGCTTGCTGGCGTAATGCGCCAGCATCTGCTCCAGATTCGCCTTGCTGTCTGCGCGCATCTTCTGCACGTTGGGGTTCTCGGCCATCGCGGCCAGGTAAGGCTTGACGCCCTCGACCTGCGCCAGCAGGTCTTCACCGTAGATGATCTTGGTGGCCGAGCTCACCAGCGGAAAGTGCACGATGGCTGCGCAGTCCGCAATGGTGAACGTGTCGCCCGCCACGTACGGCGCAAACTTGAACAGCTTGGCCGCCGCCGGGATGTTCTTCTGCAGTTGCTCGCGCACCTTCACCTTCAGGTTGTCGCTGATCTTGCCGCCGAAGAACGCCTCGGGAAACAGCTGGCGCGCCACCAACTCCAGGTGCAGCTCCAGGAAGGTCACGACCTCGCGCACCTTGGCCGCCTGGAACGGGTCGGCCGGAATCAGCGGATGTTCCGGATAGCGCGCCTCCAGATAGTCGACGATGACCTGCGACTCGCACATGCCGCGATCGCCATCCTTCAGATACGGTACCTTGTGCAGCGGCGAGATTTCGCCGTCGGTCTGGTCCGGCCAGCGCAGCGACTCTTCAAACGGAAGGCCCTTCTCCAGCAGTGCGAGCTTGACCTTGTTGTAGTAGTTGCTCGCGGCAAAACCGTATAGCGTCAGCATGAAGCACTCTCTCCTTGGGTGGCGCTGTGTGATGGAAGCGCCCATTATGGTTGGCGCGGATGCCTAAAATCGCACGCTCGTGCTATTTTAGCCAAACTTCTTTCGATCGAAGCGGATTTCATATGCAGACTGTCGGGATTGTAGGGACCGGCGCCATGGGCCGCGGCATTGCGCAGATCGCGGCCCAGGCCGGCTTGCGCGTCAAGCTGTTCGACGCCAACCCGCAAGCCGTGAAAGCGGCGCGCACCGCACTGGCCGATACGCTCGGCAAGCTGGCCGCTAAGGGCAAGCTGACGCAGGAGGATGCCGACGCGACTGTCGCGCGACTGATCCCAGCAGGCGCCCTTTCCGATTTGGCCGACTGCGATCTCGTGGTCGAGGCCATCGTCGAGAAGCTGGAGGTGAAGCGCGACCTCTTCCGCCAGCTCGAAGACATCGTCCGCGCCGACGCGATCCTGGCGTCGAATACGTCGTCGCTGTCGATCACGGCGATTGCAGCCACCTGCAAGCACCCCGAACGCGTCGCGGGCTTCCACTTCTTCAACCCGGTGCCGCTGATGAAGGTGGTCGAAGTGATCGACGGCCTGCGCAGCGCGCCTGCCACCGGCGATGCGCTGGCCGTGCTGGCTAAGCGCATGGGCCACACCGCCGTGCGCTGCATCGACATGCCGGGCTTCATCGTCAACCATGCCGGGCGTGGCATGAACACCGAAGGCTTGCGCGTGGCGCAGGAAAGCGTAGCCACCTATGCCGATATCGACGCCATCATGCGCGAGCAGGCCGGCTTCCGCATGGGCCCGTTCGAGCTGATGGACCTAACGGGGCTGGACGTGTCGCACCCGGTGATGGAGTCGGTCTATCGCCAGTTCTATGACGAGCCGCGCTATCGCCCCTCACAAATCACCGCCGTGCGTTTTGCCGGCGGCATTCTGGGCCGCAAGACGGGCGAAGGGTTCTATCGCTACCCCGAAGGCCAGAAGCAGGTGCCCGCCGAAGCACCAGTGCCTAGCGCTCGCCCATCGTCCGTATGGATCAGCCGCGCGCACGAGGCCGGTCACGCTGCCGCGCAGCGGCTGATGCTCGACCTGGGCATCACGCCCGAGGCAGGTTCCAAGCCTTCCGCTGATGCGCTCATCATCGTCACGCCGCGCGGTCTGGATGCCACCGCCTGTGTGGCCGCCGAAGGGCTCGACGCACGCCGCAGCGTGGCGCTCGACACGCTCTATCCATTTGCCGCCACCAAGCGCCGCACGCTGATGACCACGCCCGCCACTGACGCCGCCTATCGCGATGCCGCGCATGGCCTGCTCATCTCCGACGGCGTCCCAGTCACGGTGATCCGCGATTCAGGTGGCTTTGTCGCCCAGCGCATCGTCGCGTGTATCGTCAACATTGCGTGTGACATCGCGCAGCAGCGCATAGCCACACCAGGCGACATCGATCTCGCTGTCACGCTTGGCCTCGGCTATCCGCAAGGGCCGCTGGCGCTGGGCGACACGCTCGGCGCGAACGTCATCCTCGAAGTGCTGCAGAACCTGTACGCGCTCTATGGTGACCCGCGTTATCGCCCGAGCCCGTGGCTGCTGCGTCGTGCGCGTCTTGGCATGTCGCTGCTCACGCCTGACGCCTGATTGCCGCCAACCCCTACGAGGCCGCCAATGACCGCGCAATTGCTCTCCCAACGCATCGGCTCGACGCTGGTGCTCACGCTGTCCAACCCCGACGCACGCAACGCGCTCGACCCGGTGATGTACACCGCGTCGATGGAAGCGCTGGACCGTGCCGCCAACGACAACGAGATCCGCGCCGTCATCTTCACCGGCGCCGGCAATGCGTTCTGCGCAGGCGGTAACCTGAACCGACTGCTGGAAAACCGCAGCAAGCCGAAGAGCGTGCAAGAGGAAGGCATCGATGCGCTCAACCATTGGATCGAGACGATCCGCACGTTTCCGAAGCCTGTGATTGCGGCAGTGGAAGGCCCCGCGGCGGGCGCAGGTTTCTCGCTGGTGCTGGCGTGCGACTTTGCAATTGCCGCGTCGGACGCAAAGTTCGTGATGGCGTATGTGAACGTGGCGCTTACGCCGGACGGCGGCGGCTCGTGGCATATCGCGCGCTTCCTGCCGCGTCCGCTGGCGAGCGAGATCATCATGCTCGGCAGGCCTGTTGGCGCGGAACGGCTCGCGCACTTCGGCTTGATCAACGAAGTCGTCAAACCCGGCGAGGCGCTCGACCACGCGCTGTTGCTGGCCGAGAAACTCGCCGCGCAATCGCCGCATGCCGTGGGCCGCATCAAAGGCTTGATCGCCAACGCGGAAGAGGCCTCGCTGCACGATCACCTCAAAGCCGAGCAGCACAGCTTTGTCGAAGCGCTGCACCACGCCGATGGCAACGAAGGCATCTCTGCATTTCTGCAGAAGCGCAAACCCCAGTACCGCTGAGCATGGCTCCCTTCCCCACACCCAAGCGCCGACGCGTCTACTTGATGCGCCATGGCGCTGTGACGTATTTCGACGAAACCGGTCGCCCCGTTCCCTCACCCGAGAACGTGCCGCTCAACGAACTCGGCCGCAGCCAGACCACCGCTGCGGGCAAGATCTTCGCCGCCGAGAACATCGTCTTCGATCGCGTGATCGTCAGCGGTCTGCCGCGCACGGTAGAGACGGCACAGCGCGTGCTGGCCGAGATGCCGGCGATGCAGGAACGCGGCATCACGCTCGAACACTGGCACGAGCTGCAGGAGATCCGCGGCGGCAAGTTGGCGGAGATTCCCGAGCATGAACTGGCGCAAGCCTTCATCGGTGCGTTTGAGGGCACGGTGCGCGAAGACCGCCGCTTCCTGAACGGCGAGAGCATCGGCGAGTTCCTCGACCGCGTGATTCCGGCCATTGCACGCCTGCGCGCCCTGCCCGACTGGGACACCGTTCTGCTCGTGCTGCACGGCGGCACCAACCGGGCGGTCCTCTCGCACGCCATTACCGGCGGCGAGCGCGTGTTCTTCGGCAGCCTCGCGCAGACCGCCGGCTGCATCAACGTGCTCGATGTCGGTGAGGCCCCGACCGATTGGGTGCTGCGCATGAGCAATTTCTCGCCGCCCTCGCCCACACATCTCGGCTCACGGCTGACGACGATGGAGGTGCTGCTGCAGGAATACCTCCGCCATCGCAATCCCGCCTGAACTTTCCTCGACACACAACAAGATTCGGAGACACACCCATGGCACAGACGGAGCAGGATTTCTCGGCATTCGAAGGCACGCGCCCGGTGGCGGAACAGCAGAAGTTCGACGTCGATGCGATGGAAGCATGGATGCGCGAACACGTGGAAGGCTTCGCCGGCCCGCTCACCGTGGAGCAATTCAAGGGTGGCCAGTCGAACCCGACGTTCAAGCTGATCACGCCATCGCGTACGTATGTGATGCGCGCCAAGCCGGGGCCGAAGGCGAAGCTGCTGCCGTCCGCCCATGCCATCGAACGCGAGTACCGCGTGATGGACGCACTCGCCAAAACGGACGTGCCCGTCGCCAAGATGTTCGCGCTGTGCGAAGACGAAGCCGTGATCGGCCGCGCCTTCTACATCATGGAGTTCGTGCAGGGCCGCGTGCTGTGGGACCAAGCGCTGCCCGGCATGGCGCCCGCCGAGCGCACCGCCATCTACGACGAGATGAACCGCGTCATCTCCGCGCTGCACACGGTGGACTACGCCGCGATTGGACTTGCCGATTACGGCAAGCCCGGCAACTACTTCGCGCGCCAGATCGAGCGCTGGAGCAAGCAATACAAGCTGTCGGAAACCGAGTCGATTCCGGCGATGGACAACCTGATCGAATGGCTGCCCAAGCACGTGCCGCAAGAGGCCGAGGAAGTCACCAGCATCGTCCACGGCGACTACCGGCTCGACAACCTGATCTTCCACCCGACCGAGCCGCGCGTGCTGGCCATTCTCGACTGGGAACTGTCGACGCTGGGCCATCCGCTGGCCGACTTCAGCTACCACTGCATGAGCTGGCACATCGAGCCGGGGCAGTTCCGCGGCGTGGCTGGGCTGGACTTCAAGGCCCTCGGTATTCCCACCGAAGCCGAGTACATCCGCCAATACGAAGAGCGCACCGGCCGTCGCATCACAGGTGACTGGAACTTCTACCTCGCCTACAACATGTTCCGCATTGCCGGCATCCTGCAGGGGATCATGAAGCGCGTGGTGGACGGCACGGCGTCTTCCGCGCAGGCGCTGGAAGCCGGCAAGCGCGCCCGGCCGATGGCCGAGCTGGGCTGGAAATACGCCCAGCAGGCCGGCGCCTGATTCGGCGATTCATTCGTACTCGCGCGCCGCTTCCAACGGACCGGATAGCGGCGCTTCCAGCTCCAGCACCACCCCGCCCGGCAACTGCACGAAGATCTGTGCAGCAGGCCGCGCGGGGTGTTTTCGTACTTGGTGCTGCATGCCGCTTTCGCGCACCGCCGCCAGCACGTCGGCCGCATCTTTCTTGGTGCGGAACGCGATGTGCGAGAACACCAGTTCGGGGGTGTCCCCCTCCTGATCGACGAGATGCACCAACGCATCGTCGTTCTGGTAGAGCCACGTGCCGGGAAACGGAAACGCCGGGCGCGGCCCCGGTTTCCACCCGAGCACATCTGAGAAAAACTTCAGGATGGGCGCATCGCCTGCCACGTGAAAGTTCACGTGGTCGAATGTCCAATCGCTGTCTGAACTCATAGCAAACCGCCTCCTTCAATGTCGATGATGGCGCCGGTCATGAAACCGTTGGTCATGGCCAGCAGATAGCCCTGGGCGAGGTCGTCCGGCGTGCCCACGCGGCCGACCGGCAGCCCGCTGCCGATGCGCGCGAGCATGGCTTGGCGATCGGCCGGCGCGCCCCACACTTCCGTGTCGACCACACCGGGGCTCACAACGTTGACGCGGCGCGGCGCCAATTCCTTCGCGAGGTTCTTGGCCGCCGCTTCCACTGCTGCGTTGATCGAGCCGCGAAGCAACCCGGTCGCCGTCGCCTTGCGTGACAGCAGCCCAGACGTGAGCGTAATCGACGCCCGGTCCGCCAGATACGGCAACGCGGCCTGCACGGCCATCAGCGCGGCAAACAACTTGGTGCCGAACCCCTGTTCCAGATCACTGCGCTGCAGCAACGCAAACGGCGGCGGACTCGTGCGCGAGCCGATGGTGATGACAAGGTGGTCGATCTTGTTACCGGCCGCAGCCTGCGCCAACGCACTGCCAAGCGACGCCGTGTCATTCGCGTCCACGGCAATCCCGTGGATACCGTCATCCGCCTTGGCCGACCGGCCCAGCACCGTCACGCGTGCGCCTGCCGCCAAGGCTGCTCGTGCCACCGCCTGCCCAATGCCCGCCGTACCGCCCAACACCACCACCGCCTGGCCCTGCAAGGTCTTCGAAGTCATGCCAATGCTCCTTTGAGAAGAGAAAGAAAAAACCGTCCATCGATTGGGGCCATTCTTTCATCAAACAGAAACAAGACAATCTGGCTATGCTTTGATGATTCTCCAAACCCGCTTTGACAATGATTGCCCTCGACGACCTCCGCCTGCTGGTGCGCATTGCCGATGCCGGCAACCTTTCCTCCGCCGCAAGGCAGCTGGGCTGGCTGCCGGCCACCGCCAGCGCGGCACTCAAGCGCGTGGAGACTGAACTCGGCGCCCGCCTGTTCGAGCGCACCACGCGCAGCATGCGCCCCACCGAAGCCGGGCAGCGCTATCTAGGGTATGCGCGGCAGGCGCTGGAAGCGCTGGATGAAGGCGCCGAAAGCCTGGGCCAGGACCGCACCGAGCTGTCCGGTGCCATCCGCATTGCCGCCACATCCGACCTGGGGCGGCACATCCTGCGCCCGTGGCTGGATGCGTTCTGCGACGCGCACCCCGGCGTGCGCATCACGCTGGTGCTGGGCGACCGGCTGGCCGACCTGATGCGCGAAGACCTCGACTTCGCGCTGCGCTACGGGCATCTGCAGGATTCCGCGCTGGTGCGGCGGCCGCTGGCGTCGCATCCGCGCGTGATCGTGGGTGCGCCGTCGTACTTCAAGCAGCACGGCCGCCCCGCTCACCCGAGCGATCTGGCCGACCATCGTTGCCTGATCCTCCTGCGCAATGGCGAGCCCGTCACGCGCTGGCAGCTCACGCACGCCAGCGGCCCCGCGCCCATCGACGTGCGCGGTGATTTCCAATGCGATGATGGCGCCGTCGTGCGCGACTGGGCCGTCGCCGGGCGTGGTCTGGCGTTCAAATCGTGGTTGGATGTCGCGCAGGACGTGTACGCAGGCCGGTTGGAACTCGCGCTGCCCGCCTGGAGTCACGCGCCGACCCCGCTACAACTCGTCGCGCTGGCGCGGCGCCATCGCCCAGCGCGGCTGACGGCCTGTGCGGACTTTCTCGCCGCGCGCTTTGCCGAGTTCAGCGCGCGCTATCCGTTCCCATCAGCAAAAGCGGCGGCAGCGTCGTCCAAAGCCACTTCCGCCATCGCGGCGAACACGTGATCGCGCAGCCAGCGGCTCGCGGCATCCTGGTCGCTGTTGGTGTGCCAGTACAGGTAAAGCTCCAGCGGCTGCACGTTGAACGGCAGCGGCAGCATCACGTTGCCATACGGCTCGTTGGCGATGCGCGCGTAGCGGATCGGCAGCGTAGCCAGCAAGTCGGTGCAGCTCACCACGCGGCACGCAGCGGGGTAATGCTGGCAACGTAGCCGCACGCGCCGCTCATGCCCCAGCCGGCGCAACTCCACATCCTCCAACCCTGCCCCGCGGCGGCGCGATGACACCTGCACGTGCTCGCACGCCAGGTAGCGCTCCAGCGTCAACGGCCCGTTTGCGATGGGGTGACCAGGGCGCGCCAGCACCACCATCGGATCACTCAGCAGTGGTGCATGGCGGATGGCCGGCGACGTCGGCAGCAAGATGTCCGCCGCCGCGTCGATGGTGCCGGCCAGCAACTCGGCTTCCAGCTGGCGGCGGTCGCCACGCGCAGTCGTCACGTCGATACGCGGCGCTTCCTTGGCGATGGCCGCCATGAGCGGCGGCAGCAACGTCGCCTCCAACGCATCGCGCATCGACAGCGTGAAGCGGCGCTCGCTCGTGGCCGGGTCAAAGCGTGTGCCCTCGCGCAACGTGCGCTCGAACCCCCGCAGTGCCGTCCGCACCTCGGCGATGAGCGTGCGGGCCAGCGGCGTCGGCACCATGCCCTGCCCGCGCCGCTCGAACAGCGCGTCGTCAAACAGCTCGCGCAGCCGGCCCAGCGCGTGGCTGACGGCGGGCTGCGTCAGGTTGAGCGTGCGTGCCGCCGCCGTGATCCCACCTTCCGTGTAGATGGCATCGAAGACGACGAACAGGTTCAGGTCGACCCGGGAAATATGCATGGCGTTGATGAACAGCAATCCACGAAATTCATTTTTCTTATTGTAAGCGAAGGCTTATGCTGCCCGCATGACAAGTGACCCGACCGCGCTGACCGTGCCGACTGGCTTTGAAAAGCTGGTCAAGCCGAGCCCCTTCCTGACGATGCTGGGGCCGGTCTACGCACGTGCGATGGGGCCAAATGCGGGCACATCGATGGTGATGGGCTTTCATGTGCTGGAGCACCACCTGAACCGGCGCGGCATCCTGCACGGCGGCGTGGTCGCCTCGCTGGCCGATGCGGCGCTGGGTTACTGCTTGGCCGAACCCGGCGACGGCACCGGCGGCGCGATCGCCATGTCCACCGCCAGCCTCACCGTGGATTTCATCGCCTCAGCAGGTATGGGCGACTGGATCGAGATCACCCCGGAAGGGTTGCGCACCGGCAGCAAGCTGGCTTTTGCGCAAGCCCTCTTCCACCGCGACGACCGCTTGATCGCCCGCGCGAGCGCAGTGTTTGCCGTACTGGGCGGCCCCGCCTGAACGATTCGACTTTCGGAGGAGACACCATGAATTTCGACTACACGCCCAAGGTCAAGGAGATGCAGGAGCGCCTGCTCGCCTTCTTCGATCAGCACATCTATCCGAACGAGCATCGTTTCCATGAAGAGGTGGAAGCCAACCGCCGTGCCGGTAACGCATGGATCCCGACCAAGGTGATCAAAGAGCTCAAGCCGCTGGCACGCAAGGCCGGGCTGTGGAACCTGTTCCTGCCGCGCTCGCCGCGCGCGCCGGAAGGTCTGTCGAACCTCGAATACGCGCCGCTGTGCGAAATCATGGGCCGCGTGCCCTGGGCGCCGGAAGTGTTCAACTGCTCCGCGCCGGACACCGGCAACATGGAAACGCTGGAGCGCTACGCATCGGAAGAACTGAAAGACCGCTGGCTCGAACCGCTGCTGCGCGGCGAGATCCGCTCCGCCTTCCTAATGACCGAACCGGCCGTGGCCTCGTCGGATGCCACCAACATCGAATGCCGCATCGAGCGCCAGGGCGATGAGTACGTCATCAACGGCCGCAAGTGGTGGTCGTCGGGCGCCGGCGACCCGCGCTGCGCCGTCTACATCGTCATGGGCAAGACCAACCCGGACGCAGGCCGCCATGAGCAGCAATCGATGATCGTCGTGCCGGCCAATGCGCCGGGCATCACCGTCATGCGCCCGCTGTCGGTGTTCGGCTATGACGACGCACCGCACGGCCACATGGAAGTCGACCTGAAGAACGTGCGCGTGCCGGTCGGCAACATCCTGCTGGGTGAAGGCCGCGGCTTCGAGATCGCGCAGGGCCGCCTGGGCCCGGGCCGTATCCACCACTGCATGCGCAGCATCGGCGTGGCCGAGCGCGCGCTGGAACTGATGTGCAAGCGCCTGTCGTCGCGCATCGCATTCGGCAAGGCCATCGCACAGCACAGCGTCTGGCACGAACGCATTGCCGAAGCACGCTGCATGATCGAACAGGCCCGCCTGCTCACGCTCAAAGCCGCGTACATGATGGACACCGTCGGCAACAAGGTCGCCAAGGCCGAGATTGCGATGATCAAGGTCGTGGCCCCGAACATCGCCTGCCAGATCGTCGATTGGGCGATCCAGGCGCACGGCGGCGGCGGCGTATCGGGCGACTTCCCGCTGGCTTCGGCCTACGCGCACCAGCGCACGCTGCGCCTGGCGGACGGCCCCGACGAAGTACACCGCGCGGCCATTGCCAAGCTGGAGCTGGCCAAGCACCTGCACAAGCTGGCGGACGTGGCTGATATGCCAGTCACACGCGGCGCATAACGCGGCTCGGGCTGTACCGTTCACTCCTTAACCCCGCCTCGAGCGGGGATTTTTTTGCCTGCGGTCGCCGTCTGCGCGCTTGGCCGTTCTGTGCTTGAATTGGCGGTTCGTTCCCCTCTTTCTCGCTCAGGAGCACGCAAGTGACGATCGACGTCTACAGCTGGGCCACGCCCAACGGCCACAAGGTTCACATCATGCTGGAGGAATGCGGGCTGCCGTACCGCGTTCACGCCATCAATATCGGTGCCGGCGACCAGTTCAAGCCCGACTTCCTCAAGATCAGCCCCAACAACAAGATTCCGGCCATCGTTGATCAGGACGGCCCCGATGGCAAACCCATCTCGCTGTTCGAATCGGGCGCGATCCTGTTGTACCTCGCCGGCAAGACGGGCAAGTTCCTGCCCGACGATGTGCGCGGCAAGTACGAAGTGCTGCAGTGGCTGATGTTCCAGATGGGCGGCGTCGGCCCGATGCTCGGCCAGACGCACCACTTCCGCGTCTATGCGCCCGAGAAGATCGAATACGCCATCAACCGCTACAGCAACGAAGCCAAGCGCCTGTATGGCGTGATTGACAAGCGCCTGGGTGAATCGAAATACCTCGGCGGCGCGGACTACTCCATCGCCGACATCGCCACGTGGCCATGGCTGCGCAGCTGGAAGAACCAGGGCATCGAGCTGTCGGACTACCCCAAGCTGCAGCGCTGGTTCGAAGCCATCGAAGAGCGCCCCGCCGTGCAGCGCGCGGTGAAGGTGCTGGCCAAGGAACGCCCCGCCGTGCAGGACGACAAGGCAAAGGAGATCCTGTTCGGCGCGACGCAGTACGAGCGTCGTTGATTCGCACGTCTTGCTCGCAGGAAACAGGCCGCGTGATGCGGCCTTTTCTTTTGGGCCGCATCAATGTCTGCCGGGGGCAGGGCCGCCTACACTGCCGTTCACACACTCTTGCGCGAACACCATGACAGCGTCTCCCAAGTTCGGCCTGGCGGCCGTCGTATCTGTGGCGGGTTATCTGGGCCTCACGGCCCTGGGCTGGGGCGGTGTGGGCGCGTTGCTGGCGCATCCGGCGCGCGTGGCGCTGGTGGTGGTGACCGTCCTACTGGCCCTTGCCGCGCTGTTTGCCGGCGGCAACCTCAGTTCCGGCGTGCGGGAGGATCGCTCCAACCGCTGGGTCTTGCCCGTATTCGGCGTGATCGGCTTGGCGAGTGCATGGCTACCCGCCTACACCGACCGGCATGACCTCTGGTGCATCGACGGGGATGCCGTGCGGTGGCTGGGCGTGGTGCTCTATGCCGCCGGCGGCGTGCTGCGCTTGTGGCCCGTGTATGTGCTGGGGAATCGGTTCAGCGGGCTGGTGGCGATTCAGCCGGGGCATACGCTGGTGACCGAGGGCATCTATCGGTACGTGCGGAATCCCAGCTACCTCGGGTTGCTCATCGGCACGCTGGGGTGGGGATTGGGGTTCCGCGCGATAGCTGGCGTGGTGCTGACCGCGCTGCTGATTCCCCCGCTGATCGCGCGCATGCATGCCGAAGAAGCGCTGCTGCAATCGCAGTTCGGAGCCGAGTACGACGCATATCGCGCCCGGACCTGGCGGTTGATTCCTTGGCTCTATTAGATCGGCTTCGCGCTCAGCCCTGCCCGCCTAAAGCGAAGCACTGCACATCTGGTGCGGTATAGGGCGTTGGATACGGCGACCTCGGCCCCACCTCCAACCGCATCGGTTGTAGCGCCAGCACCTCGGCTTCATTGCGCTCGCGGGTGGTGAGTGCCGGCCCGGGCGGGTTGGGCGGCGCCAGGGGCTGGTTGACGGCGCAACGCACCGGCTTGCCGTCATGCAGCCGTACATCCATGGTGTAAGACGGCCCAGATGGCAGCGGAGTACACGCCACGGCACTCCACACCAGTCCCGTCAGCACGATCCAAAGACGCGAGCCCATGCGGCACCTCCGACTTTGCGCACACCACACGGTTTGACTCACCGTGTCACCGCGAGTGCCGACATCGCGCGCTTCAGGCGGCCAACATCCCCTGCTTCTCAATGAAGCGGATCACCGCATCCAACCCACCCTGCGCGCGCAGGTTGCACATCACAAACGGGCGATCCCCGCGCATCTTGCGGGTGTCGCTTTCCATCACCTCCAGATTGGCACCAACGTACGGCGCGAGGTCCGTCTTGTTGATGATGAGCAAGTCCGACTTGGTGATGCCCGGCCCGCCCTTGCGCGGGATCTTCTCCCCGCCCGCCACATCGATCACGTAGATGGTCAGGTCCGACAGCTCGGGGCTGAACGTGGCCGCGAGGTTGTCGCCGCCCGATTCAATGAACACCACATCCGCATCCGGAAACTTCGCCAGCATGCGGTCCACCGCTTCCAGGTTGATCGACGCATCTTCGCGAATGGCGGTGTGCGGGCAGCCGCCGGTCTCCACGCCCATGATGCGATCGGCAGGCAGCGCACCGGAGATGGTCAGCAGGCGCTGGTCTTCCTTGGTGTAGATGTCGTTGGTGATGGCCACGAGGTCGTAGCGCTCGCGCATGGCCTTGCAGAGCATTTCCAGCAGCGTGGTCTTGCCGGAGCCCACCGGGCCGCCCACGCCAACGCGCAGGGCAGGAAGTTTCTTGGTACGCATGATGATCAGGTTCAGGATCAGGAACGAAAAAGTCGTGAGTATTGCGTTTCATGCCGGGCCGACAACACGCCAAGGCCGGGCGAAAACGTAGACAGTTCAGGCGGATGACACGCCGCGCGGCGCGTGGCCTCTTCCACCGCGCGCGCCACTGGCGCATGCAGAGCGAACAGGATGCGCTGCCCCGCCGATTGCCCCAGCGGCACGGCCTTCACCGCCGCCGCCATCTGGTTTTCCACCCAGGCAAAGCAGTACGCCGTGACACCGTCGTGCGGATCAACATTCAGCGCGGCAGCCGCCGCCGCGAACGCTGTTGGGAAGGTGACTGACGCGCGCGCCGCCAGCGCTCCACGCAAAGCATCATCGCCCCACTGCATCTGCTGGATCAGCTTGCTGAGCGACCAGCCCATCTGCGCTGTTTCCAGCCGCAACTCGCGCGTTTCGCGCGTGGCGAGGAACCAGGCATCGTGCTCGGCCACAGCATCGAAACGACCGGCTTGCCAATCGGCGAATTGCAGCAGCCACAGCGGCGCCTCGCACGCGGCGAGTACGTCGAGGCCTTCAGCAATCCACCTCGCGGCGGAGGCCTCATCGCCCACGTGCCGCACATCCACCGCCGCCTCCAGCCCCTGCGAATAGCTGAACGCGCCCACCGGCAGCGCCGGGGACGCAAGGTGCAGCAAGGCGGTCAGTTGGGCAACGCTAGTCATGGTGATGATGACCGCAGCCCGGGCCGTGCACGTGACCATGGTCGTGGTCGTGGTCGTGGTCGTGGTCGTGCGAATGATCATGGCTGTGCGCATGCCCGTGGTCATGGCTGTGACCATGCGAGTGACCGTGATGCTCCTGGTACAGCGCCTGCGCGGCAGCGTAGTCCTCTTCGAACGTGGCATCGTGGCCATGGCGATGGCCGCCACCGTATGCACCTGCCTCGGGTTCGAACGGCGCTTCCACGTGCGCAACGGTCACGCCCAGGCGCACGAGCATGTCTTCGAGTACCGGGTCGGCTTCGAGCTGCAGCGCATCGGCGCTGACCTGCACGGGCGTGTGGCGATTGCCGAGGTGGTAGGCGGCGCGCATCAGGGCGAGGCGGTTCTCGCTGGTGACGCGCAGCACCTGCTCGGGCGCGGCCAGCACTTCTACCAGCGTGCCGTCTTCGGCGACGAGCACATCGCCGCCGCGCATGACGGTACCGCGCGGCAGCACGACGGCCACCTCGCGGCTATCGTCGAGCGTGGCGCGCAGGCGGCTGCGGCTGCGCTCCAGGAACGGCAGCACCAGCTTGGGCGCACGCTTGACCAGCACGGGCGCTAGGCCATGCGGCGCGGGAAGGTGTTTGTTGATGGAAAGCATTGTCGATATCCGGTTGCTGCGCGGGGATGCAGTCCGAAGAACCCGGCGTTGGGTCTTGGACTGACATCGGTGACTCTTAAACACTCAACGATGGACCTCAGACTGTCGTCTGTGACTCTCAAACACTCAATGTTGAGGCTCAGGCTGTCATCGATGGCTCTCAAACACTCAACGTTGAGCCTCAGACTGTCATCGATGGCTCTCAAACACTCAACGTTGAGCCTCAGACTGTCATCGATGACTCTTAAACACTCAACGTTGAGGCTCAGACTGTCATCGATGACTCTCGGACACTCAACGTTGAGCCTCTGAGGCTCGGCGCTCGGCGCGGCGGGCCATCCCTTGTTTCATCCCCTGCCGGGGCTGACTCACTTTCTTTGTCTTGCCAAAGAAAGTAAGCAAAGAAAGGCGCGCCCAAGATGGCGAAAGACTCCTTGAATTTATGTCGCGGACAGGGGAAGGGAAAAACTCGCTGCGCTCAGACAGTTTCCCTTCCTTTTTCCTCTCTGCAACAGAAATTCAAGGCGCCATCTAGGGCAAGGGTAAAGCACCCAATCTCTTGCCAGCGCCCTACTTCGTCTCACAGCGGGCCTGCCGCCGTGCGCCCTACAACCGCCAGCCTTTTCGCTCGCACTAGTGTCCCGTCGGTTTGGCCTTTGACGTTCCTGCCCTTGATGGCGCCTTGAATTTTCGTAAGCGGGCGGAAAAAAGGCCGGGAACTGTCTGAGCGCAGCGAGTTTTCCCGGCCTCCGCCCGGTTACGCAAATTCAAGGAATCTTTCGCCATCTCGGGCGCGCCTTTCTTTTGCTTACTTTTCTTTGGCAAGACAAAGAAAAGTGAGTCGGCCCCGGCAGGGGACGATACCGGGGATGGACCACCAAGGCCCATCCCAAGCAAATCCCTAAAACAAAAAGTACCGCTGCGCCATCGGCAACACCTCAGCCGGCTCGCAAGTCAACACAACACCATCCGCCACCACCTGATAAGTCTCCGGATCCACAGTAATGTCGGGCTGCCAGTCGTTATGAATCATGTCCGCCTTCGTCACACGGCGCGTGCCCTTGACCACGGCGGTGGTCTTAGCCAACCCATACTGCTCCGCCACCCCCGCAGCAGCCGCGGACTGCGACAAGAAGCTCAGTGAAGTCCGTCCCAACGCCCCACCCGCCGATCCAAACATTGGCCGATAGTGCACCGGCTGCGGCGTCGGAATCGATGCATTCGCATCCCCCATCGCCGCCGAGGCAATCATCCCGCCCTTCAAAATCAGGCTCGGCTTCACACCAAAGAACGCCGGCTTCCACAGCACCAAGTCCGCCCACTTGCCGACTTCGACGGAGCCCACTTCATGCGCAATGCCGTGCGTGAGTGCCGGGTTAATCGTGTACTTCGCCACGTAGCGCTTCACGCGAAAATTGTCATGCCCGCCGCGCGCGTCGTTCGGGTCCCCCGCCAGCTTGCCGCGCTGCACCTTCATCTTGTGCGCGGTCTGCCAGGTGCGAATCACAACCTCACCCACGCGGCCCATCGCTTGCGAATCGCTGGAGAGCATCGAGAACGCGCCCAGGTCGTGCAGGATGTCTTCCGCAGCAATCGTCTCGCGGCGGATGCGGCTCTCGGCGAAGGCGATGTCTTCGGCGATGGATGCATCGAGGTGATGGCACACCATCAGCATGTCGAGGTGCTCGTCCAGCGTGTTGACGGTGAACGGCCGCGTCGGGTTGGTCGACGATGGCAGCACGTTCGATTCACCGCACACGCGGATGATGTCCGGCGCATGCCCGCCGCCAGCACCTTCGGTGTGATACGTGTGGATCGTGCGGCCCTTGAACGCCGCCACCGTCGCTTCGACGAAGCCCGATTCGTTCAGCGTGTCGGTGTGGATGGCGACCTGCGTGTCGGTGTCGTCGGCCACGCCCAGGCAGCAGTCGATGGCCGCGGGCGTGGAGCCCCAGTCTTCGTGCAGCTTCAGGCCGATGGCGCCGGCGTCGATCTGCTCGCGCAGCGGGCCCGGCAGGCTGCCATTGCCCTTGCCCAGGAAGCCGATGTTCATCGGGTAGGCATCGGCCGCCTGCAGCATGCGCTGCATGTACCACGGCCCCGGCGTGCAGGTTGTCGCATAGGTGCCGGTAGCCGGCCCTGTGCCGCCGCCGATCATCGTCGTCACGCCGCTGTTGAGCGCTTCGTCGATCTGCTGCGGGCAGATGAAGTGGATGTGCGAGTCGACACCGCCAGCCGTGACGATCATGCCTTCGCCCGCGATGACTTCGGTGCCCGGGCCGATGACGATGGTCACGCCGGGCTGGATGTCCGGGTTGCCTGCCTTGCCGATCGCCGCGATGCGGCCGTGCTTCAAACCGATGTCGGCCTTGACGATGCCCCAGTGGTCGATGATCAGCGCGTTGGTGATGACGGTGTCGGCGCAGTCCTTCGATTCGCGCTGGCTCTGGCCCATGCCGTCGCGGATGACCTTGCCGCCGCCGAATTTCACTTCTTCGCCGTAAAGGGTGAAGTCGCGTTCGACTTCGACAATGAGGTCGGTGTCGGCCAGGCGGAGGCGGTCACCCGTGGTGGGGCCGAACATTTCCGCATAGGCGCGGCGGTCGATCTTGAGTGTCATGTTCGTGTCTCGCTTAGAGCTTGCCCATCACGCGGCCGGCGAAGCCGTAGACGACGCGGTCGCCAGCCAGCGCGACCAGTTCAACCGTGCGCTCCTGCCCCGGCTCGAAACGCACGGCGGTGCCAGCGGCAATGTTGAGCCGATAGCCGCGCGTGGCTTCGCGGTCGAAGCGCAGCGCGTCGTTCACCTCATAGAAGTGATAGTGCGAGCCGATCTGCACGGGGCGGTCGCCGGTGTTGGCCACTGTGACTGTCAGCGTGGGCCGCCCTGCATTGAGTTCGAGTTCGCCGTCGAGCGGCAGGAGTTCGCCGGGGATCATGGTGTGCCCTTTGCGTTAGATGGCGGCAGCCAGCAGGCTTGCGCCGTACAGCGCCACGCCCACGCCCGACAGGCGCGCCAGCCACGCCAGACGCGGCTTGAGCGCGAAGCCCGCGCCAATGCCGGCGGTATGCAACAGTGCCGTCGCCACGGCAAAGCCGCCGACGAAGTACGGGAACATGGCCTGTGCGCCGGCCGGGAATTCCGTGCCGTGTGCATAGCCGTGGAACAGCGCAAACGCGCCGCACAGCAGCGCGCCGCCCCACGTCGACAGCTGCGCGCGCGCGGCAATCAGCAAGCCGAACACCAGCAGCGATGCGGCGATCATCGGTTCGACCATCGGCAGCGCCATGCCGCCTGCGCCCAGCAGTGCACCCATGACCATCAGCGCGACAAAGGCGACCGGCGCCCACAGCGCATCACGCACCGAGCGCGAGGCGAGCGCACTCCACACGCCCACGGCGACCATCGCCAGCAGGTGGTCGGCCCCGGTAAGCGGATGCAGGAAGCCGGCGAGCAGGCTTCCCTCTGCCGTGTGACCGGGGTGCCCCGGGTGGGCGAAGGCGATGGATGCGCCAAACGTGAGCGCGATGGCCGCAGCGGGCCGGACGAAGCGAGACAGGAGTTGGGTCATGGCAGGACTCTTCGTAGAGGGCGTTTAAACAATCGGGTGGTGGACGGTGACCAGCTTGGTGCCGTCTGGGAATGTGGCTTCGACCTGGATATCGGGAATCATCTCGGCCACGCCGTCCATCACGTCATTTCGTGTGAGCAGCGTGGTGCCGTAGTGCATGAGTTCGGCCACGGTCTTGCCGTCGCGCGCGCCCTCCATGATGGCGGCGCTGATGAAGGCGACGGATTCCGGGTAGTTGAGCTTGAGGCCGCGGCCCTTGCGGCGCTCGGCCAGCAAGGCGGCAGTGAAGATCAACAGCTTGTCTTTTTCGCGCGGGGTCAGTTCCACGAGGGGCTCTCTTCGGTGAGGTTCTTTGGAGTTTCAGTTGAGCGACGCACGGTCACGTCGCCCACAGACGCAGCGGTCGGCCCGCCACGGCATGCATCGGTTCGCGCAACGCCAGCCATGTCTTCGACAGCAAGGCGCGCGCATCTTCGGGGCGGCGTGCGAGCACGCGCAGCAGCAAAACGTTTGGCAGGCCGGGCGCATCCTGCGTCAGACAGGTCACGCCAGCGCGCAGGGTATCGTTGTACGGTAGGTGTTCGGCCATCGATTCGGCCAGGGCTTCGGTTGCGCCCTCGCCCACGGCCCACAGCGTGCCGACGACGTGGAAGTCAGCCATACCCGTCGTCGCGTTCAACATGGGCGATTGCGCATCGAACGCCGCCGACTCGATCCACAGCGGTTGCCCGTTGCAGCGCAGTTCGGTTCGCATGGCGATACGGCCTTCGGCCCACGATTCACCGGCAGCATGACGGCCAAGCATGGTGGTGTCCCAGCCGATGGCGGTGGCGCCGGGCGCGACATCCACTGCCAGATCGATGATCGGGCATGCCTGGTTGAAGACGATGTTCTCCTGCGGCAGCCAATCGAGCCGCGCACCTGTATCCACGCGGATGGCAACCCGCTGCGTGGCCGTACGGCCGAGCGACTTGTACCATTTGGTCGCGCCCGGCGTGGTCAGCACGGCATGCGCATCGGCACCCAGCTCGATGTCGATATCGAGCACATCGCCGCCGGCAATGCCCGCTGGCGGATGCAGCATGACGACGTGGCAGATGCCTTCGCCTTCCGGGTACAGCGCCTTCTGCACCCGCAGCGGCCCTTGATGGCGGCACGTTGCCAGCACCGTCCGCTCCGCACGGCGGGCGAATGCCAGACGCAGCGAGGCCTCCCAGGACGCGAACGCGGCGGCCTGCGGCGGAAGTGGAAAATCGGGATGGCGCATCAGGCGTGCAGCACGGCGACTAGGAATTTTCTCATCATAGCCAGATGCCACCGCTTCCGCACACCCCGCATTCGACTTTTTTCGCAGCGCGGGGGTGCATCAAACGGCCACCAGATCACGCACACCGTCGGCTTCCATGTTGGCGCCATCGCCCTGGGCAACCACCTCGCCGCGGCTCATGACGACGTAGCGGTCGGCAATGCTGCGAGCGAAGTCGTAGTACTGCTCGACCAGCAGCACCGACATGCCGAACTCGTCCACCAGCCGGCGCAGCGTGCGGCCGATCTCCTGGATGATCGACGGTTGAATGCCTTCGGTCGGCTCGTCCAGGATCAGCAGGCGCGGCTCGCTCATCAGCGCGCGACCGATGGCGAGTTGCTGCTGTTGACCGCCGGACAGATCGCCACCACGCCGGCCCTTCATCTCCTTGAGCACCGGAAACAGCTCGTAGATCGAATCCGGCACCTTGGATGGCGCACGCTTGGCAGCGGCCCCGATCAGCAGGTTCTCTTCCACCGTCAGGCGCGGGAAGATTTCGCGGCCCTGCGGCACATAGGCGAGGCCCTGGGAGACACGTTCGTAGGCCGGCAGCTTCTGGATGGCACGCCCTTCCCAGTCGACGGTGCCGCTGGCGGTGGGCACCACACCCATCAAACACTTGAGCAGCGTCGTCTTGCCGACGCCGTTGCGGCCGAGCAGCGTGGTCAGCTTGCCCGTGGGCACCTCAAAACTGACGTTGCGCAGGATGTGGCTGCCGCCGTAGAACTGGTTCAGTTGCTGGATCGTCAGCATGTCAGCGCCCCAAATACGATTCGATCACGCGCTCGTCGCGCTTCACCGCATCGAGCGTGCCTTCGGCCAGGACGCTGCCTTCGGCCAACACGGTCACACGGCCCGTCTCCCCCGCCAGCGCAGCGACGAATTCCATGTCGTGTTCCACCACCATGATCGAGCACGAGCCGCGCAGGCCGTTGAGCAGCGCGGCAAGCTGCATCGTTTCTTCGTCCGTCATGCCGGCGACGGGCTCGTCGAGCAGCAGCAGTTGCGGCTGCTGCATCAGCAGCATGCCGATCTCCAGTCGCTGCTTCTGGCCGTGGGAGAGCAGCCCGGCGGGGCGATACGCTTCCGCTTCCAGATGGATGCGGCCAAGCGTTTCTTCGATGCGCTGGCGGCCGTCGTTCAGCAGCCGCGCACGCAGCGACACCCACCAGCGCTTGTCGGCCTTCATCGCGAGTTCGAGATTTTCCCACACGGTGTGCTGCTCGAACACCGTGGGCTTCTGGAACTTGCGGCCGATGCCGATCTGCGCGATGCGCGGCTCGGTCAGGCGCAGCAGGTCGATACTCTGACCGAGGAAGACGCGGCCCGTGACATCCGCATTGCGCGGCCCGGTCTTGCCGGTGATCACGTCCATCATCGTGGTCTTGCCGGCGCCGTTGGGACCGATGATGCAGCGCAGCTCACCGTGGTCGATGGAAAGCGTGAGCGCATTCAGTGCGCGGAAGCCGCCAAAGCGCACCGTCACGTCTTCGAGATACAGGATGGCGCCGTGCGAGACATCGATCGTGTCCGGCTCGACCAGGTGGCCCATACCGGTGGCGGTGCCGGTCTCCGCGCGGTCGGGGAGTTCGGTAAACGTGCTCATGCGTGGTCTCCGGCGGGCGGTGCGGCTTTGGCGATGGGCTCGGCGGGCGCATCCGCACGGAGGACGTTTTCACGCCGCAGTTGCCGGCGCAGCGTACGCAGGCCCAGTACGCCGTTCGGCAGGTACAGCGTCACCAGCACGAAGATCGCGCCGAGCACGAACAGCCAGTACTCCGGCACCCACGCCGTCAGCAGCGTCTTGGCCCCGTTGACGAGGAACGCACCGATGATCGGGCCGATCAACGTGCCGCGCCCGCCCACGGCCACCCACACGGCCATCTCGATCGAGTTGGCTGGCGACATCTCGCCCGGGTTGATGATGCCGACCTGCGGCACGTACAGCGCGCCTGCGATACCGCATAACACCGCTGAGAACGTCCACACGAAGAGCTTGTAGCCGAGCGGGTTGTAGCCCGAGAACATCACGCGCGCTTCGGCGTCGCGGATGGCCGTAACGACACGCCCGAACTTGGACGTGACGATGGCGCGACAGGCAATGAAGGCCAGCACCAGCGCAATGAACGTCGCGACAAACAGCACGGTACGCGTCGGTAACGCCCAAACCTGAAAGCCGAGGATGCGCTTGAAATCGGTGAAGCCGTTGTTGCCACCAAAGCCCGTCTCGTTGCGGAAGAACAGCAGCATGGCCGCATACGTCATGGCTTGCGTGATGATCGACAGGTACACGCCCTTCACACGCGAGCGGAACGCGAAAAAGCCGAACAGCCACGCCAGCACACCGGGCACCAGAATCACCAGCAGCATCGCCCAGGCGAAGTGCTCGGTGCCATGCCAGAACCAGGGCAGTTCCTTCCAGTCGAGGAAGACCATGAAATCCGGCAGGTCGCTCTTGTAGACGCCCTCGCGGCCGATGGAGCGCATGAGGTACATGCCCATCGCATAGCCGCCCAGCGCGAAGAACAACCCGTGGCCGAGGCTGAGAATGCCGCAGTAACCCCACACCAAATCGAGCGCCAACGCCGCCAGCGCATAACACATGATCTTGCCGACCAGCGTGAGCGCATACGCCGACAGATGCAGCGGGCTGCCCTCCGGCACCAGCAACGCGCACACCGGTGCCCCGATGCAGACGATGACCGACACCAGCACCAGCGCCGACCACCCGCGCCGAGACAGCAGCGGCATGCGCGGCGGAATATCGAGAGAGAACTTGGTCGTCATGAATCAGGCCTCCGCGCTGCGGCCCTTGAGGGCAAACAGGCCCTGCGGACGCTTCTGGATGAACAGCACGATCAGCACCAGCACGATGATCTTCGCCAGCACCGCGCCATAGAACGGCTCGATGAACTTGTTGATGAGCCCCAGCCCGAACGCCCCGATGATGGTGCCCGCCAACTGCCCCACCCCGCCCAGCACCACGGCCATGAACGAGTCGATGATGTAGCTCTGGCCGAGATCCGGCCCCACGTTGCCGATCTGCGAAAGCGCGCAGCCGCCTAGCCCCGCAATGCCCGCACCGAAGGCGAACGCGTAGCTATCGACCTTCCACGTGCGCACGCCAACGCAGGCGGCCATCGTGCGGTTCTGCGTCGTCGCGCGCACGAACAGGCCCAGGCGCGTGCGGTTGAGCACCGCCCACGCAATCGCCACCACCGCTAGCGCAAACAGCAGAATCACCAACCGGTTGTACGGCAGGATCAGGCCGGGATACAGCGCAATGCCGCCGCTCATCCAGCTCGGGTTGGCGACCTCCACGTTCTGCGCGCCGAAGATGGAGCGCACGGCTTGCATCAGCAGCAGGCTGATACCGAACGTGGCAAGCAGTGTTTCCAGCGGGCGGCCGTACAGGTGCCGCAGCACCAGCCGCTCCAGCGCAAAGCCGACCACGGCTGCGGCCAGGAACGCCGCAGGCAGCGCCGCCGGCAGATACCAGTCGAATGCGTTCGGGAAGTGGTTGCGGAAGATCGTCTGCACCACGTAGGTGGCATACGCGCCGATCATCAGGAACTCACCGTGCGCCATATTGATGACGCCGATCAAGCCGTAGGTGATCGCCAGCCCCAGCGCGGCCAGCAACAGCACCGAACCCAGGCTCAGGCCAGCGAACAGGTTGCCGACCAACTCAGCCTTCCGTTGTTGTGCAGACAGGCTATCGAGCGCCTGTTGCGCAGCGGTGCGCAGTTCGTTATCAGCGCCGCTGTCTTTGGCGAGCAGCGGCAACAGGCGTTGGCGCGTTTGCGGGTCGGTGTCGTTGGCGAGCAGCTTGAGCGCTTCGAGCTTTTCAGCATGCGTGCCGTCGTCAAGCGCGAGGTTGGCCCACAGCAAATCGAGCTTGGCGCGCAGGGCGGCGTCAGTCTCATGCTTGCGCGCGGCATCGACGATGGGGCGCGACGCGGTTTCGGTATGCGCCAGCAGTGTGTCGATGGCTTGCGCGCGCACGGCGCGGTCCGGCGATTGCAGCACGAAGCCGCTCGCCGCGCTGTCCACTTGCGCACGCAGGGCGTTGTTCAGGGTGAGGGATTGCAGATCGTCCGGCTTGACGGTGACGGGCTTGCCGGAGATGGCATCCAGGTATGTCTCGCCATCCTGACGCACCATGCCGGCAGCGGGGGCAAAGAACAACGCGTCGTTCTGCAGGGCTTGCAGGATGGGGCCAGCCTGCTCAGCAGGCGCAGCGGTCAGCGCGTTGAGCGTCTTCACCTTGGCATCGAAGTCGTCTTCGGCAAGGGGCTTGAGATCGGCCTGGGTGAGTGGCTGCCCTGCGGCCCATACAGATGCAGCGGGCACCGCACCCAGACAGAACGCGCACAGCAGTGCAGCAAGGGAATGAAGCAGGGAATGAGACAACCAGTGGGACAAGCGCATCATGGCAATCCGATGCGTGGCGACCGGTGTTGGGGCCGGTGCGCCACGCCGTGCAGCGTCATTCAAAGGACCGGCCACGCTGCATGCGCCGCCGGTCCGCCTGATCACTTCACTTCATCAGGCTTGCCTTCGTTGCCCGGGATGTACGGGCTCCACGGCTTGGCGCGAATGACCGTCGGCGTCTTCCACACCACGTTGAACTGGCCATCGCCCTTTACCTCGCCGATCATCACCGGCTTGCTCAGGTGGTGGTTGTTGTTCATCACCAGCGTGTAGCCCGACGGTGCCTTGAACTGCTGGCCGTACATGGCCTTGCGCACCTTGTCCACGTCGGTGGAGCCGGCCTTCTCGACAGCCTGCTTCCACATCATGATGCCGACGTAGGTGGCTTCCATCGGGTCGTTGGTGACGCGCTTGTCACCGCCCGGCAGGTTGTTGGCCTTCACCCACGCGGCCCACTTCTTCTTGAAGCTTTCATTGACCGGGTTCTTGACCGACATGAAGTAGTTCCATGCCGCCAGGTGGCCGACCAGCGGCTTGGTGTCGATGCCGCGCAGCTCTTCTTCACCCACCGAGAACGCCACCACCGGCACGTCCTTGGCCTTCAGGCCCGCGTTGCCGAGTTCCTTGTAGAACGGCACGTTCGAATCGCCATTGATGGTCGACACCACGGCCGTCTTGCCGCCCTGCGCGAACTTCTTGATGTTCGCAACGATGGTCTGGTAGTCGGAGTGGCCGAACGGCGTGTAGACCTCTTCGATGTCGCTGTCCTTCACGCCCTTGCTGTGCAGGAACGCGCGCAGGATCTTGTTGGTCGTGCGCGGGTACACATAGTCGGTCCCCAGCAGGAAGAAGCGCTTGGCGCCACCGCCTTCCTTGCTCATCAGGTATTCCACCGCGGGAATGGCCTGCTGGTTGGGCGCGGCACCGGTGTAGAAGACGTTCTTCGACATCTCTTCGCCTTCGTACTGCACCGGGTAGAACAGCAGGCCGTTCAGCTCTTCATACACCGGCAGCACGGATTTGCGCGACACCGACGTCCAGCAGCCAAACGTCACCGCCACCTTGTCTTGCGTGAGCAGGCCACGCGCCTTCTCGGCAAACAGCGGCCAGTTCGAGGCCGGGTCCACCACCACCGGCTCGAGCTTGCGGCCGAGCACGCCGCCGCTCTTGTTGATCTCGTCGATGGTCATCAGCGCCACGTCTTTGAGCGACGTTTCGGAGATGGCCATGGTGCCCGACAGCGAATGCAGGACCCCGACCTTGATCGGCTCTTTTGCCTGGGCAAACGCGAAATTGGATACGGACAACAGCGTTGCTGCGGCAACTGCCGACAGCTTCAACAGCTCACGACGTTTCATTGCGGCTCCTTGGGTTATTTGGTGGCAAGAACGACCCCCGGTGCCGAAAGTGCAACTACCGTGCCATCACATTCCGCTCATGGAATGGGAAAACCGCGCCAAAACGGTGCCAAAACCGCGCCAAGGAAGCGCATTTGCATTCCGTGATGCGCGTGCCTGGGGCACACACAGACAAGCACAAAACAAGCGGAGCGCAAGCAAAAAAACGAAGGCCGGCATTGCGCCGGCCCTTTCAGACAGATGCGGAACGCGCTCAGGAATAGCGGCGCGAAATCGATTCCGCCACGCACACCGGGCGCTCCTGCCCTTCGCGTTCGATGGTCACCGCCCACGTCAATTGGGCGCCCGCCAGTGCGGGCGCATTCGGCAGCGGCGGCAGGGTTTCCAACTCCAGCAACGTCACGCGTGCGCGCACGCGGCTGCCCACCGGCACGGGCGCCGTGAAACGAACCTTGTTCAGCCCGTAGTTCACGCCCATCTTCACGTCCGGCATCGCCAGCGCGTTCTGCATCAGCATTGGCAGTAGCGATAGCGTCAAGAACCCATGCGCCACCGGCGCCCCGAATGGCGACTCCCGCTTGGCGCGCTCCACATCCACGTGGATCCACTGATGATCGCCCGTGGCCTCGGCAAACAGATTGACCTGCTGCTGCGTGATCTCGGTCCAGTCGCTCACCGCGACTTCCTGGCCGATCAATCCTTTCAGTTCATCGAGCGACTCAATGGTGCGCATCTGCGTTGTCTCCTTGTTGTTGTTCGATGGCAGCGTCAAGCTTGCGGGCGCCGTCCGAACATGCCCATGCCGGTCAGGGTGCAGACCAATTCGCCGTGCTGGTTGTGGGCTTCCCAGCGGTTCTTTGCCACGCCGCGATCCGGCTTCGACTGCGACGGCTTGATCTCCACACACGTGGTCGACACCGACAGCGTATCGCCCGGATACACCGGTTTGAGCCAGCGGATCTCATCCACCCCCGGCGAGCCCATGCTCGACGACTTGCTGAGAAAACCCGTCACCATCAGCCGCATCATGATCGAGCACGTCATCCAGCCGCTCGAAATGATGCCGCCATAGATGCTGTGCTTGGCGGCTTCGGCGTCGATGTGGAATGGCTGCGGATCGTACTGGCGCGCGAAGGTCAGGATTTCTTCTTCGGTGACGGTGTACGTGCCCACCTGCAGCGTGCGGCCGACTTCGAAATCATCGAAATAGAACTCGTATGGAAGCGTTGCCTGCGTCATGTCGTACTCTCCAAATGACAACGCCCCGCACGCATCGGAATGGGCGGGGCGCTGAATGTTGCGCTTAGGCGGCCTTCTGGAAACCTGGCAGCGATGCAAAACGCGCCAGATGATGGTCCACATCGCCGAGCGTCGTGTTGATCATCGTGAGCCGCTTGAACATGTGCGCGGCGGGCAGTTCGTTCGTCACGCCCATGCCGCCGTGCAGTTGCACCGCTTCCTGACCGACATCACGCGCGGCTTGTCCCACGCGTGCCTTGGCCGCCGACACGTAGCGGCGGCGCGCTTCCACATCGCCATCTTCAAAATGCGCAGCCGCCAGATACGTAATCGAACGCGCTTGCTCACCGTGGATGAACATGTCGACCATGCGATGCTGCAGCGCCTGGAAGCGCGCGATCGGCACACCAAACTGCTGGCGCGTCTTGGTGTACTCCAGCGTTGCGGCATTCAGGGCATCGATCAGGCCAACCGCTTCAGCGCACAGCATGACGCAGCCAAGATCGGCCACGGCATCGATGACCTCCCATGCTTCGCCCGCCTTGCCCAGCAGCGTGGCCGGTGCATTGTCGAAGCGGATATCCGCAGCATGCAGATTGTCGATCGTGCGGTAGTCCTTGACCGTCACGCCGGCGGCATCGCGGTCGACCACGAACAGCGACAAGCCAGAGGTGTCGCGCGCTTCGCCACCTGTGCGCGCGGACACGATCAGCTTGCCCGCCTGCCCACCGTGCACCACCACCGCCTTCGCGCCGGTGAGCGTCCAGCCACTGCTCTGCTGCGTCGCACGCGTCGTCACGTTAAAGAGTTCGTAGCGCGATTGCGGCTCGCCAAAAGCGATGGCCAGCTTGACGGCACCGCCGGCCACTTCCTCCAGCAGCGCATCCTGACCACCTGCAAGCTTGAGCGCCTGCGCGCCCAGCACAGTCGCCTGATACGGCTCCACGACCAGGCCGCGGCCCAGCTCCTGCATCACCACCAGCAAGTCCATCGCGCGGCCATCAAAACCACCCTGCGCTTCCGGCACCGGCAACGCCGTCAGGCCCAGCTCAGCGATGCTGTCCCATGCGCTCTTCGACACGCCCTCGGGCGAGTACACAATCTTGTTGCGCGCCTCGAAACCGTAGTCCTTGTCGATAAAGCGGCGCACCGCATCGGCCAGTTGCTTCTGTTCGTCGGTGAACGAGAAATCCATTGTTGTCTCCGTTATCCGTTGCTCGTTAGACGCCCAGAATCATCTGGCTGATGATGTTGCGCTGGATCTCGTTCGACCCGCCGTAGATCGAGGTCTTGCGATAGTTGAAGTAGTACGGTGCGAGCGGTGCCGCATCGTTGTCGCCCGTGATGGCTTGGAGGGTCTCGCCCTCCAGGTAGCTCGGATCAAACGGCTGCGCATACGGGCCCACGGCCTCGACCATCAGCTCGGTCAGCATCTGCTGGATCTGCGTGCCCTTGATCTTGAGCAGCGATGCCTCGGGGCCCGGGCCCTTGCCGGCGTTCTCGCTCGACACCACGCGCAGTACGGTGATCTCCAGCGCCAGCAGTTCGATCTCCAGCGACGCCACCTTGGCGCCGAACACCGGGTCCTGCAGCAGCGGCTTGCCGTTCTTCTGGTGCTGCAAAGCGACGCGCTTGAGGAAGGCCAGTTCGCGCTTGGAGTTACCCACGCGCGCAATGCCGGTGCGTTCGTGGCCAAGCAGGTACTTGGCGTACGTCCAGCCGCGGTTCTCTTCGCCGATCAGGTTTTCGACCGGCACCTTCACGTTGTCGAAGAACACCTCGTTCACTTCGTGTTCTTCGTCGAGCATGATGATCGGCCGCACAGTGATGCCCGGCGTCTTCATGTCGATCAGCAGGAACGAAATGCCCTCCTGCTTCTTGGCTTCGGGGTCGGTACGAACGAGGCAGAAGATCATGTCGGCGTGCTGGCCGAGCGTGGTCCAAGTCTTCTGGCCGTTGACGATGTAGTGATCGCCCTCGCGCACGGCGCGCGTCTTGACGGATGCGAGATCGGAGCCCGAGCCTGGTTCCGAATAGCCCTGGCACCACCAGTCGGTGCAATCGACGATGCGCGGCAGGAAGTAGCGCTTCTGCGCCTCGTTGCCGTACTTCATGATCACGGGCGCGACCATACTGACGCCGAACGGCAGCACGCCCGGTGCGCCAATCTGCGCGCACTCTTCGTCCCAGATGTGCTTTTGGATGGGGGACCAGCCGGTACCGCCCCACTCGACCGGCCAGTGCGGCACCGACCAGCCCTTGGCTGCCAGCGCCTTGTGCCAACGAACAAAATCTTCGCGGTTGAGGCGGCGGTGGTTCAACACCTTGTCTTGGATGTCCTTGGGCAGATTGGCCTGCAGCCAGCCGCGGACTTCCTGGCGGAACGCATCGTCGGCCGCCGAGTAGTTCAGATCCATGCCTGTCTCCTTTGGTTGGCTCCCCGCTGCGGCAAATCAGCAGAGAACGTTCTTGTCGGACCGGCGCGGACCTGAATCAGGGCGACTAGTGCACGGGCTGCTTGAGCGCGTCGGGCACCAGCAGCGGCATCACGTCAATGCCCTCCTCTGCCAGCTCCTGCGCTTCTTCCCGAGAGGTTGTCCCGCGAATGCCCCGCTCCGGCGCCTCGTCGTAATGCATGCGACGCGCCTCTTCTGCGAACCGTTCACCAACGTCCTCGGTGTTGGCCAGGATGTGGCGCACGGCTTTCAGATAGAGCTGTTGCAGGGCCACGGGCGCACCCCCCTCGCCTTCGACCGCTTGGGCGGCGCTGCTCTTGGGGGCAGCATCCGCACGCGACGACGACAGGTTCAGGCGCGGCGCACTCGGCAAGCGCTCAACCTCGCTGTGCCCGCAAACCGGGCACGTCAACAGCCCGCGTTCCTGCTGCGACTGCAAGTCGGCATCGGAGCCGAACCAGCCTTCGAAGCGGTGGTCATTGGCACAACGGAGGTTCAGCACTTTCATGATCGGTCCAGCGCATGGGGACGAGTGTATCCCCGATTCGAATATTTGTGAACGGTCGTGCTAATTTTTTCGCACGACCGTTCACCATCGTACGTCAAACAAGAAATTGGCGGTCGGCGGCGAGGATTCAAGCGGCTCAGACACCACCCGGTGTCCACGCGCCCGACAGGATTTTCTCCAGCCAGAACGTACCGATGATGGTCTTCACGTCAGAGATCTTCCCCTCACGCACCCAGTCGATCAACTGGCCGGCGGGCGCGATGAACGTCTCGAGGAATTCGCCCTCATCGAGCTTCGCTTCGCCCTGCGTTAGATCGCGCGCAAGATAGATGTCGATGAACTCGGTGGAGTACGAGATGCCCGGGTGGATGCGCGTGAGGTAATCCCAACGCTCGGCGGTGTAGCCCGTTTCCTCGATCAGTTCGCGCTTGCCGCAGGCCAGTGCCCCTTCTTGCGGGTCCAGCTTGCCGGCGGGGAACTCGATCATCACCTGGCCAATGGGATAGCGGAACTGACGTTCCATCAGCACGGTGCCATCGTCAAATAGCGGGATCATCATGACCGCGCCGGGATGGATCAGATATTCCCGGCTGGTATTGCGGCCGTCCGGCAGGCGGACGATGTCTTGCTTGAGCGTGAGGAACTTGCCCTGATGCATCAACGCGGAAGCCACTTGGGTCTCGCGCAGGCCGGCGTCCTGATCGTCTTGATTGGACGTGGCACCAGTCGATGTCGGGGATGCGTTAGGCGGTGTGGGGTCGGACATGGCGCTCTCTCATGCCGAGACAGCGGGAACCTGCCCGGCGGGAATTAACGGGAATCGCGGGGATGGCGAACCAGGTATTGCCACGTAAAGCCGGGAAACGCGAACACCAACATCAGGCAGGCGGTAATCGCATAGAACTGCCAGCCTTGCGGGAAAGCATTGCCCTGGCTCGATTCGATGCCGAAACCGATCAGCCCCACCACGATGTACATGGCGATCAGTTCGGTGCCGCGCAACCAGAACGGCTTGCGCGGCCAGCGTACCGCCACGAGGGCCAGCACGCGTTGATTGACGAACGGCAGGTTGGCACAGATCAGTGCCAACACGATGACAAACAGGCCGCCCACTGATGTGCCCATCATGCGCTCATCGTGCCGCGCCGATTACGACGCCAGCGTCAGGCGGATCGCTTGATAGCACATGGCCATCAGACCGGCCGGGAAGATACCCAGCAGCAGTACCAGCACGCCATTGAGCGACAGCAGCGAGCGCAGGCCGAAGGTCGCTTCCACCGGGCCTTCGTCGGCCGGCGTGTCGAAGTACATGACCTTGACGACGCGCAGGTAATAGAACGCGCCCACCAGCGAGAACATCACCGCCACGATCGCCAGCCACGACATCCCGGCGTCCACCACCGCACCCAGCACCGACAGCTTGGCGTAAAAGCCAACCGTCGGTGGCAAGCCCGCCAGCGACATCATCATGAACAGCGTCAGCAGCGCAAACCATGGGCTCTTCTTCGACAAGCCCTTCAGGTCGGCAATCTCTTCCGCCTCGTAGCCCTTGCGCGACAGCAGCAGGATGACGCCGAAGGCGCCCAGCGTGGTCAGCACATAGGTCACGGCGTAGAACATCGAGGCGCTGTAGGCCTGCGCCGTCAGGTCCGGCTTGCCAGAGCTCACGCCCGACAGCAGACCCAGCAGCAGAAAGCCCATGTGCGAAACCGTCGAATACCCCAGCAGACGCTTGAAGTTGGTTTGCACCACACCGGTGATGTTGCCGACAGCCAGCGACACAACCGCCAGCACGATCAGCATGTTCTGCCAGTCGAACGCCAGCGGCAGCATGCCTTCGACCAGGATACGCAGCGTCATCGCAAACGCGGCCAGCTTGGGCGCGCCTGCAATCAGCAGCGTCACTGCCGTCGGCGAACCTTGATAGACGTCGGGCACCCACATGTGGAACGGCGCAACACCCAGCTTGAACGCGAGACCCGCCACCAGGAACACGACGCCGAACACCAGGATCGTCTTGTTGATGTTGCCGGTGTTGATCTGGCGGAACACCTCACCCAGTTCGAGCGAGCCCGTTGCGCCGTACATCATCGACATACCGTACAACAGCAGACCCGAGGCCAGCGCGCCGAGAATGAAGTACTTCATCGCCGATTCCGACGACACGTTCGAGCGGCGGCGCAGTGCCACCAGCGTGTACGACGCCAGTGACAGCAGTTCCAGACCCAGGTACAGCGTCAGGAAGTTGTTGCCGGTGATCATCACCACCTGCCCGCCCAGCGTGAACAGCGCGAACATGTAGAACTCGCCGTTGTACATGTCGCGGTCGGCCAGATACTTGCGCGTGTACACCAGCGTGACGAACAGCGCCAACGCGGCCGTCGCACACAGCACGTTGGCCATCGGGTCGATCACGGCCAGATTGCTGAACACGTAGTGCGTTTCACCGGTGGCTGCGTTGAGCGCGAACCACACGGTCAGCACCAGCGTGATCACCAGTGACACCGGATAGGCGACGCTAGTGCGGTTGCGACCGCGCGCCAGGTCGATCCAGTTGACCGCACCAATACCCAGTGCGAGGAAGATGATCGGGGCGATAGCCGCCATGGATGAGGACGATTGCATGGTTTCTTCTCCCCGCTTACAGCTTGCTCTGTGCCACGTGGGTGAGGAGATTCACCACGGACGCGTGCATGACATCAGTGAAGGGCTTCGGATACAGGCCCATGTACAGCGTGGCGATGGCCAGCACGCCCAGCATGAAGAACTCGCGGCAATTCAGATCCTTCAGCTCAGCCACGTGCTTGTGCGTCACATCGCCGAAGATCACGCGCTTGACCATCCACAGCGAATACGCTGCGCCGAAGATCAGCGCGGTGGCGGCCAACAGGCCAATCCAGAAGTTGTACTTGACCGAACCCAGGATCACCATGAATTCGCCGACGAAGCCCGAGGTGGCCGGCAGACCGCAGTTGGCCATCGCAAAGAACACAGACAGCGCGGCGAACTTCGGCATCGTGTTGACTACACCGCCGTAATCGGCGATCTGGCGCGAGTGCACACGGTCATACAGCACGCCGATGCACAGGAACATCGCGCCCGAGATGAAGCCGTGCGAGATCATCTGAACGATACCGCCCTCGACACCAATCTCGTTGAAGATGAAGAAGCCCAGCGTGACGAAGCCCATGTGCGCGATCGACGAATACGCGACCAGCTTCTTCATGTCAGCCTGCACCAGCGCCACCAGACCGATATAGATCACGGCAACCAGCGAGATCGCGATGATGAACGTCGACAGGCTGTGGCTGGCATCCGGCGCGATCGGCAGCGAGAACCGCAGGAAACCGTAGGCGCCCAGCTTCAGCATGATCGCGGCCAGGACCACGGAACCGCCGGTCGGCGCTTCCACGTGGGCATCCGGCAGCCAGGTGTGCACCGGCCACATCGGCACCTTCACGGCAAACGCCATGAAGAAGGCAATGAACAGCAGGATCTGCTCGTTCATCGACAGCTTAAGCTGGTGCCACTGCAGGATCTCGAACGTGCCGCTGTGGAAGTACAGATACAGCAGCGCAACCAGCGTCAGCAGGGAGCCCAGCAGCGTGTACAGGAAGAACTTGATGGCCGCATACACACGGTTCGGGCCGCCCCACACACCGATGATGATGTACATCGGGATCAGCGTGGCTTCGAAGAACACATAGAACAGCAAGCCGTCGAGCGATGCGAACACACCGATCATCAGACCCGACAGGATCAGGAACGCGGCCATGTACTGCGCCACACGCTCGGTGATCACTTCCCAGGCCGAGATCACCACGATCACCGTGATGAAGGCGGTCAGCACCACAAACCACATCGAGATGCCGTCGACACCCAGGTAGTAGCTGATGTGGAAGCGCTCGATCCAGCTCGATTTCTCGACAAACTGCATCGCGGCCGTCGACTTGTCGAAACGCGTGATCAGCGGCAGCGTGATCACGAAGCTGATCAGCGAACCGATCAGCGACATCCAGCGGACATAACCGGGATTGCGGTCTGAGCCCGAGGCCAACACCAGCACGCCGAAGAAGATCGGCAGCCAGATCGCAAAAGACAGAACCATTTTTGTTATCCCTTATTTGCCCGCCAGGAACACGAAGTACGTCAGCAGAGCAACCGTGCCGACAATCATCGCGAACGCATAGTCATAGATGTAACCGGACTGGAGCAGACGCACGACGCTCGCAAACCAACCCACCAGACGGGCGCTGCCATTGACGATCACGCCGTCGATCACACCCTGATCGCCGCCCTTCCACAGGCCACGGCCAAACTTGACCGCACCGTTGGCGAAGACAATCTCGTTGATCTTGTCCATGTAGTACTTGTTGTCCAGCAGCTTGTAGACGCCCGAGAAACGCTTGGCAATTGCTGCCGGAATATCCGGACGCTTCAGGTAGAAGAACCACGACAGCACCACACCGGCCGTCAGCAGGATGAACGGTGCCGATGTGAAGCCATGCAGCGCCATCTGGACCCAGCCGTGGAAGTCTTCGCTCAGCACCTTCATCGCTTCGTGGTTCTCGCTGTTGAAGATGACTTCCGAGAACACCACGCCGTGCTTGAAGAACTCGCCGAACAGCATCGGCTGGATCGCCATCGCACCGATGATGACCGACGGGATCGCCAGCAGCACCAGCGGCAACGTCACCACCAACGGCGACTCGTGCGGCTTTTGACCCGGAGCCAGGCCATGGTGATGGTCGGCGGTTTCTTCCTCGTCCACGTGATTGCCTTCGTGATGCGAGTGCTCCTTGCCGAAGCGCTCTTCGCCGTGGAACACCAGGAAGTACATGCGGAACGAGTAGAACGCCGTCACGAACACACCGGCCAGCACCGCCCAGTAGGCAAACTCTGCGCCCGGCAGGTGCGACTCGCGCACCGCTTCAATGATCGAATCCTTCGAATAGAAGCCCGAGAAGAACGGCGTGCCGATCAGCGCCAGCGAACCCACCAGCGACGTCAGCCACGTGATCGGCATGTACTTGCGCAGGCCGCCCATGTTGCGCATGTCCTGGTCGTGGTGCATGCCGATGATGACCGAGCCGGCGCCGAGGAACAGCAGCGCCTTGAAGAACGCGTGCGTCATCAGGTGGAACACGGCCACTTGGTAAGCCGATGCGCCCAGCGCCACGGTCATGTAGCCCAGCTGCGACAGCGTCGAATAGGCCACCACGCGCTTGATGTCGGTCTGGATGATGCCCAGGAAGCCCATGAACAGCGCGGTGATGGCGCCGATGATCAGCACGAACGACAGCGCAGTGTCCGACAGTTCGAACAACGGCGACATGCGCGCAACCATGAAGATACCGGCCGTCACCATCGTGGCCGCGTGGATCAGTGCAGAAATCGGGGTCGGGCCTTCCATCGAGTCCGGCAGCCACACGTGCAGCGGGAACTGCGCCGACTTACCCATCGCGCCGATGAACAGGCAGATGCAAGCCACGGTCAGCATGTGCCAGTCGGTACCCGGGAAACCGATCGTCGCCAGGTTGTCGCGCGCGGCAAACACATCCGCATAGCTCAGGCTACCGCTGTAGGCCAGCAGCAAGCCAATACCGAGCACGAAGCCGAAGTCGCCCACACGGTTGACCAGGAACGCCTTCATGTTGGCGTAGATAGCCGTCGGGCGCTTGAACCAGAAGCCGATCAGCAGGTACGACACCAGGCCCACCGCTTCCCAGCCGAAGAACAGCTGCAGGAAGTTGTTGCTCATCACGAGCATCAACATCGAGAACGTGAACAGCGAGATGTACGCGAAGAAACGGTTGTAGCCGTCGTCCTCCGCCATGTACCCGATGGTGTAGATGTGCACCATCAGCGAGACGAAGGTCACCACGCACATCATCATCGCGGTGAGCGAATCGATGAGGAAGCCGACTTCCATCTTCAGCGAGCCGACCGTCATCCATTCATACACGGTGCCGTTGTAACCGGCGCCGTTCAGGACGTCGGACAGCGTCAGGGCCGACAGCACGAAGGCGATCGCCACACCAAGAATGGTGACGCTGTGCGACGCCGCGCGGCCGATCTTTTCACCAAAGAACTTCGTGCCGAACAGCCCGGCGATCGCCGCGCCGGCCAGCGGCGCCAGCGGAATCGCCAGCAGCAGGTTGGGATTGAGCGTAGTAGCCATTGGAGCTTCTTATAAGTGGATACGCCGATCAGCCCTTCAGGCTGTCCAGGTCGTCAACGTTGATGGTGTCCAGATTACGGAACAGCACCACCAAGATGGCGAGACCAATCGCGGATTCCGCCGCGGCCACCGTCAGGATGAAAAACACGAACACTTGCCCCGCCAGGTCGCCCAGATAATGGGAGAACGCGACGAAGTTCATGTTGACCGCAAGCAGCATCAGCTCGATCGCCATCAGCAGCACGATCACGTTCTTGCGGTTCAGGAAGATGCCGACGATGCTGATGGCAAACAGCACCGCGCCGAGCACGAGGTAATGGGCAAGGGATAGCGATGACATATGGATTCTCCCGGGGCTCAGCTCTTGGATTCAGCCGAAGCTGCGCCTGCCGCCTTTTCCGCCGGCATCGAAACCAGGCGCACGCGGTCCTTGCGTTGTACGCGGATCTGCTCGGCCGGCTTCTGGCTCTTGTTGTCCTTGCGGCGGCGCAGGGTCAGCGCCACGGCAGCGACGATCGCCAGCAGCAGCACCACGCCCGCCACTTCAAAGGCGTAGATGTAATCGGTATAGATAAGCTTGCCGAGCGCCTGGGTGTTCGGGCCGGTAAAACCCTTGGGCAACTCCTGCACAGGCTGAGTGCGACCCATGAACGTCTTGGTCAGCACGACGGCCATTTCCAGGATGATCACCACGCCGACAAACGCCGCCATTGGCACATACGTCCAGAAATCGCGGCGCAGATGCTCGATGTCGATATCGATCATCATCACCACGAACAGGAACAGCACCATCACCGCCCCCACGTAGACCAGCACCAGCGTAATGGCGAGGAACTCTGCCTTGAGCAGCATCCAGATCGCCGCCGCAGTGAAGAACGAGAGCACGAGGAACAGCGCCGCGTGCACCGGATTCTTCGCGGTGATGACCTTCAGCGCTGCGAGCACGAGCACGAGCGCGAAACTGTAGAAGATGATCGTCGTGATTTCCATGATCCTGGCGCGGGCCATTTGGCGGCACGCGCTTGTCCAAAGTCGAGGCAGCACGAGGCTGCCGCAACTGGTTGGCTCACGAGGAGCCGTTATCCAACCGGGATGTCAACTGCACCGCCCCCCGCCAACTGCTCGGCGGACGGATTGAATCAGCGGTACTTTGCGTCGGCCGCCTTGTTTGCCGCGATTTCCGGCTCGAAGCGGTCGCCCACGGCCAGCAGCATGTCCTTGGTGAAATACAGGTCACCTCGCTTCTCACCGTGGTATTCCAGGATGTGCGTCTCGACGATGGCGTCCACCGGGCAAGCCTCTTCGCAGAAGCCGCAGAAAATGCACTTGGTCAGATCGATGTCGTAGCGCGTGGTGCGGCGGGTGCCGTCGTCACGCTGATCGGACTCGATCGTGATGGCCAGGGCCGGGCACACGGCTTCGCACAGCTTGCACGCGATGCAGCGCTCTTCCCCGTTCGGATAGCGACGCAACGCGTGCAGACCGCGGAAACGCGGCGACAGCGGCGTCTTCTCTTCCGGGAAGAGCACGGTGATCTTGCGCGCAAACAGGTAGCGCCCGGTCAACGCCAGCCCCTTGAAGAGTTCCTTCAGGAGGAGGCTGTTAAAGAATTCCTTGATGGCAAGCAACATGGTGGCTTCCTATTGTCCCGTTACTTCCAAATGTTCCACGGTGACACGATCCAGATGGCAACAACAACAAGCCAACCCACAGTGAGCGGAATGAAGATCTTCCAGCCCAAGCGCATGATCTGGTCATAGCGATAGCGCGGGAACGATGCGCGCAGCCAGATGAAGACCGACAGCAGCAGGAAGACCTTGATCAGCAGCCAGAAGAAACCCGGGATCCAGTTGAACACCGGCGCATCGATCGGCGAGGCCCAGCCGCCCAGGAACATCGTAGCCGTCATCGCCGAGATGACGATCATGTTGATGTACTCGGCCAGGAAGAACAGCGCGAACGCCATGCCCGAGTATTCGATCATGTGACCGGCCACGATTTCCGACTCGCCTTCCACCACGTCGAACGGATGGCGGTTGGTTTCCGCCACGCCCGAAATGAAGTACACGCCGAACATCGGCAGCAGCGGCAGCCAGTTCCACGACAGGATGTTCACACCGTGGTCAGCAAAGAAGCCGCGGTTCTGCGAGTTGACGATGTCCGACAGGTTCAGGCTGCCCGTCACCATCAGCACCGTCACGAGCGCAAAGCCCATGGCGATTTCGTACGAAATCATCTGTGCCGAGGCGCGCATCGCACCCAGGAACGCGTACTTGGAATTCGAGGCCCAGCCAGCCAGGATCACGCCATACACACCCACCGAGCTGATCGCCATCACATACAGCAAGCCGGCGTTGATGTTCGACACCACCGCTTCGGCCTGGAACGGCACCACCGCCCAGATCGCCACAGCCGGCATCAGCACCATCAGCGGCGCGATGATGTACATGCCGCGGCTGACCGCGCTCGGCACCATGACTTCCTTGAGCAGCAGCTTGAGCACGTCGGCAATCGGCTGCAGCAGGCCCAACGGGCCCACGCGGTTCGGGCCCAGACGCACGTGCATCCACCCGATGAGCTTGCGCTCCCACAGGATCAGATAAGCCACGCACAACAGCAGCGGCACGATGATGCAAACCGCACGCACCAGCGTCCAGATCAGCGGCCACCAGCCACCAAACGTGGACGCGCCGAAAGAAGTAATCGACTCGATCATGTTGACCCTTACACCGTCGCCGCCAGCGCGGACGATTCAACCTTCTCAACGCTTACCGCTCCGAACATCGCACCCAACTGAGCCGATGCTTCGGTTGCGGCCGGCACGCGGATCACGCCAGCTGCCAGCGATTTATCCAGCACCGCCGGCAGTACCACGCTGCCCTGCCCTTGCGTCACGCGAACGGCATCGCCGCTAGCCAGACCCAGTTGCGCGAACACGTCCGCCGACAGGCTTGCGCGAACCGCTGCGCGCGCAGCGGCAGTCAGTTGCAGCGAACCTGCACGGCGCACGATCGGATCAGCGTGGTAGATGGGCACATCAGCCAGGCGCTCGACACCAGCCGCGGCAGCAGTCGAAGCCGCAGTTTGCGCAGTCGTCACATTCGACAAACGCTCGGCAACCGGCTTGGCCAGCACCTCGTCACGCACGACTTCGGACGTGTCGTAATCGAAACCCGACACGTTCAGCAGGTTACCCAGCACGCGCAGCACCTTCCACGCCGGGCGCGAATCGCCCAGGCTGCGCACGACACCGCTGAAGCTCTGCGGCAGGCCTTCGCAGTTGACGAAAGTGCCCGAGGTTTCGGTGAACGGCGCGGTCGGCAACAGCACGTCTGCGTATTCGAGCGCAGCGCGCGACGCAAACGGGGCCAGCACGACCACGGTGTCAGCTTGGTCCAGGGCAGCACGCGCTTGCGCCGGGTTGGCCGTATCAAACTCGGGCTCGGCGCCCAGCAACACGTAAGCGCGACGCGGCTGCGCCAGCATGGCAGCAGCGTCCAAACCGTTGCCTTGCGGCAGTGCGCCGGCAATGTAGCCCCCGACGGTGTTCGCGGCTTCGGTCAGGAAGCCCAGCGTCGCGCCGGTCTGCTGCGCAACCCACTGGGCCAGCGCGTGCAGTTGCGAGAATTGCGGGTGTGCCACGGCAGCGTTGCCAAGGAACACAGCCTTGCGCTCGCCCGAAGCCAAGCTAGCGGCGATGCGCTTGGCAACGTCGCCCGCTTCGATACCGTCAGTACCAGCCGGACGCGCGGCGTTGTTCGCCGCTGCAACTGCCACGGCCACTTCGGCCAGCAGCGACAGCCATTGCGACGGCGCACCCAGCAGTTGCGTGGCCGGCATCAGCAGATCTTCGCCGCCGGCGCCGATCACATTCAGCTGCGAACCCTTCTTACTGGCTTGGCGCAGACGCGCTGCCAGCAGCGGGTGATCCTTGCGCAGGAAGGCGCCCACTACCAGCGTGCGCTGCAGCAGCGACACATCGGCGATCGGCATACCCAGCCACGGAGCACCCGTCGGCTTGACCGAGAAGTCAGACTGGCGCAGACGGAAATCGACGTTGTCGCTGCCGATGCCGCGCACCAGCTTTTGCAGCAGGAACAGCTCTTCCAGCGTGCTGTGCGGGCTGGCCAGTGCACCAATCTGCTCGGCGCCATGGTCACGCTTGATGTTGTTCAGGCCGTTGGCCACGTATTCGAGCGCCGTGGTCCAGTCCACCGCCTTCCACTGACCGCCTTGCTTGAGCATCGGCTGGGTCAGACGGTCGTCGCTGTTCAGACCTTCATAGGCGAAGCGGTCCTTGTCGGACAGCCAGCATTCGTTGATGGCCTCGTTGTCCAGCGGCAGCACGCGCATCACGCGCTGATTCTTGGTCTGGACGATCACATTGGCGCCCAGGCCGTCGTGCGGCGACACCGACTTGCGGCGCGCCAGTTCCCACGTGCGAGCCGAGTAACGGAACGGCTTGCTGGTCAGCGCACCGACCGGGCACAGGTCGATCATGTTGCCCGACAGCTCGGAGTCAACGGTCTGGCCAACGAACGTCGTGATCTCGGAATGCTCACCGCGGTTGAGCATGCCCAGTTCCATCACGCCGGCGACTTCCTGGCCGAAGCGGACGCAACGCGTGCAGTGAATGCAGCGCGTCATTTCTTCCATGGAGATCAGCGGGCCCACGTTCTTGTGGAACACCACACGCTTTTCTTCCTTGTAGCGCGATTCGGACTTGCCATAGCCGACGGCCAAATCCTGCAGCTGACACTCGCCACCCTGATCGCAGATCGGGCAATCCAGTGGGTGATTGATCAGCAGGAATTCCATGACGGACTTCTGTGCCTTCACCGCCTTCTCAGAATTGGTGAAGACCTTCATGCCCGCAGTAACAGGCGTGGCACAGGCCGGCAACGCCTTGGGCGCCTTCTCGACCTCGACCAGGCACATCCGGCAGTTAGCCGCGACCGACAGTTTGCGGTGATAGCAGAAGTGAGGAATGTAGGTGCCCGTCTGGCGAGCCGCCTCCATCACTAGGCTGCCTTCGGCAACCTCGACCTTCTTGCCATCGATTTCGATTTCAACCATGTTCTGCCACGCTTAAATGTAGGTGGGCACCATGCACTGCTTGTGTTCGACGTGATACGCGAACTCATCCCAGTAGTGCTTGAGCATGCCGCGGACCGGCATCGCGGCGGCGTCGCCGAGCGCGCAGATGGTCCGGCCCATGATGTTCTCGGCCACGTTGTTGAGCAGGTCCAGGTCTTCCTGGCGGCCCTTGCCGTGCTCAATGCGATCGACCACGCGGTACAGCCAGCCGGTACCTTCACGGCACGGCGTGCACTGGCCGCACGACTCCTCGAAGTAGAAGTACGACAGGCGCAGCAGCGACTTCACCATGCAGCGCGTTTCGTCCATCACGATCACGGCGCCCGAGCCCAGCATCGAGCCAGCCTTGGCGATCGAGTCGTAGTCCATGTCGGAGGCCATCATCAGGTCCGCCGGCACAACCGGCGCCGACGAGCCACCCGGGATGACCGCCTTGAGCTTCTTGCCACCGCGCATGCCGCCGGCCAGCTCGAGGAGCTTGGAGAACGGCGTGCCCAGCGGAATCTCGTAGTTACCCGGGCGCTCCACGTCGCCGGACACCGAGAAGATCTTCGAGCCGCCGTTGTTCGGCTTGCCCATCTTCAGGTAGTTGTCCGGACCGATCGACAGCAGGAACGGCACTGCGGCAAACGTCTCGGTGTTGTTGATCGTGGTCGGCTTGCCGTACAGGCCGAAGCTGGCCGGGAACGGCGGCTTGAAGCGCGGCTGGCCCTTCTTGCCTTCCAGCGATTCGAGCAGCGCGGTTTCCTCGCCGCAGATGTACGCGCCATAACCATGGTGCGCATGCAGCTGGAAGTTGAAACCGGAGCCGAGGATGTTGTCACCCAGGAAGCCGGCAGCACGCGCTTCTTCCAGCGCCTGCTCGAAAATCTTGTATTCGTTCCAGATCTCGCCGTGGATGTAGTTGTAACCCACGGTGATACCCATCGCGTAGCCGCCGATGGCCATGCCTTCGATCAGCGCGTGCGGGTTGTAGCGAATGATGTCGCGATCCTTGAACGTGCCCGGCTCGCCCTCGTCCGTGTTGCAGACCAGGTACTTCTGGCCCGGGAACTGGCGCGGCATGAAGCTCCACTTCAGGCCGGTCGGGAAGCCCGCACCGCCACGACCACGGAGGCCCGAGGCCTTCACGTCGGCGATGACTTGTTCAGGAGAAATCTTTTCCGTCAGGATGCGCTTGAGCTGCTGATAGCCGCCGCGCTTGACGTAGTCTTCAAGGTGCCAGTTGTCGCCGTTCAGGCCAGCGAGAATCAACGGCTGGATGTGTCGATCGTGCAGGGAGGTCATTTACTTGCCTGCTCCGTTGGACGCCTTCGCCTGCAGATCGGCGATCAGCGCGTCGAGCTTCTCGTTGCTCATGAAGCTGCACATATTGGTGTTGTTGACGATCATGACCGGTGCATCACCGCACGCGCCCATGCACTCGCCTTCCTTCAGCGTGAAGTTGCCGTCGGCAGTCGTCTCGTTGAAACCGATGCCCAGCTTCTTCTTGAGGTAGTCAGCTGCGCGCTCGCCGCCCGACAAGGCGCACGGCAAGTTCGTGCACACCGACAGCTTGAAGCGGCCCACCGGCTTGGTGTCGTACATGTTGTAGAACGTCGCCACTTCCTCGACCCACACCGGCGGCATTTCGAGGTACTCGGCCACAAACTGCATGACTTCGGGCGAGACCCAGCCTTTCTCGCTCTGCGCAACCGCCAGCGCCGCCATCACGGCGGACTGCTTCTGGTCGGCGGGATATTTCGCGACCGCCCGGTCGATTTCCTTGAGAGCTTCTGCGGATAGCATGTTCGTTGCAATTGGTGCGGGACGCGGGGCGTATTGCCTGACTGCCTTACCCCGGCGTGCGTCCTCGTTTCACAGCCGCGCTTGCCAGCGCGTCAAACCGTTGTTTTCTGCGGGTTCAGCGGTCGATCTCGCCAAACACGATGTCTTGCGTACCGATGATCGTCACAGCGTCGGCGATCATGTGGCCCTTGGCCATTTCATCCAGCGCAGCCAAGTGGACGAAGCCCGGTGCACGAATCTTCAAACGGTACGGCTTGTTAGCGCCGTCCGAGATCGCGTAGATGCCGAACTCGCCCTTCGGATGCTCGACGGCGGCGTACGCCTCGCCTTCGGGCACGTGCATCCCTTCCGTGAAGAGCTTGAAGTGGTGAATCAGCTCTTCCATGTTGGTCTTCATGTCCACGCGCGACGGCGGCGCCACCTTGTGGTTATCGGTGATCACCGGCCCCGGGTTCTTGCGCAGCCACTCGATGCATTGACGGATGATGCGGTTGCTCTGGCGCATTTCTTCTACGCGCACCAGATACCGGTCGTAGCAATCCCCGTTCACGCCCACCGGGATGTCGAAATCCATGCGGTCGTACACTTCGTACGGCTGCTTCTTGCGCACGTCCCAGGCGATACCCGAGCCACGCAGCATGGCACCCGAGAAGCCCTTGTTGAGCGCACGCTCCGGGCTCACCACGCCGATACCGACCAGACGCTGCTTCCAGATCCGGTTGTCGGTCAGCAGCGTTTCGTACTCGTCGACATACTTCGGGAAGCGATTGGTGAAGTCTTCGATGAAGTCCAGCAGCGAACCCGAACGCGTTTCGTTCAGAGCGGCCAAGGCCTTCTCGTTGCGCACCTTGGATGCCTTGTATTGCGGCATCGTGTCAGGCAGATCGCGATAGACGCCACCCGGACGGTAGTAAGCCGCGTGCATACGCGCGCCCGACACCGCTTCGTACATATCGAACAGGTCTTCGCGCTCGCGGAAGGCGTACAGGAACACCGCCATCGCACCCACGTCCAGCGCGTGCGAACCGATCCACATCAGGTGGTTCATGATCCGCGTGATCTCGTCGAACATGACGCGGATGTACTGCGCGCGCAGCGGCACCTCGAGGCCCAGCAGGCGCTCAATGGCCATCACATAGGCGTGCTCGTTGACCATCATCGACACGTAGTCGAGACGGTCCATGTAGGGGACGCTTTGAATCCAGGTCTTCTGCTCGGCGAGCTTCTCAGTCGCACGATGCAGCAGACCGATGTGCGGATCCGCACGTTGAATGACTTCGCCGTCCAGCTCAAGCACCAGGCGCAGCACGCCGTGTGCGGCCGGGTGCTGCGGGCCGAAGTTCAGGGTGTAGTTCTTGATATCTGCCATGATCGGGCGCCCTTCAGTGCTTCAGACCACCGTATTGATCCTCGCGGATCACACGCGGCGTAATCTCGCGCGGCTCGATGGTCACCGGCTGGTAGACCACGCGGCGCTGCACCGGGTCGTAACGCATTTCAACGTAGCCCGACACCGGGAAGTCCTTACGGAACGGGTGGCCGATGAAGCCGTAGTCGGTCAGGATGCGGCGCAGGTCCGGATGGCCTTCGAACACCAGACCATACAGGTCGAATGCTTCGCGCTCGAACCAGTCGGCGGAATTCCAGATCGTGGTCACAGACGACACCACCGGCAGATCATCGTCCGGTGCGAACACGCGCACACGCACACGCCAGTTGTAGGTGATCGACAGCAGGTGCGACACGGCGGCAAAACGGGGGCCGTTCCAGGCGCCGTCACCATAGTCGGCGTAGTCGACGCCGCACAGGTCCATCAGCTGTTCAAATTTGAGGGATGCGTCGTCGCGCAGCGTACGCATGACGTCAAGATAGTCGGCGGCCTTCACCACGAGGGTGAGTTCACCAACCGACTCGGTCAGGCTCTGAACGCGATTGCCGAGCGCCTTTTCCAGCGCGGCTTTCAGGGTGGCAAGCTTGTCGGTCATGTCAGGCCTTGCGCGCGATGGTGTTGGTGCGGCGGATCTTGGCCTGCAGCTGGATGATGCCGTAGATCAGCGCTTCGGCCGTCGGCGGGCAGCCCGGCACGTACACGTCGACCGGCACGATGCGATCGCAGCCACGCACGACAGAATACGAGTAGTGGTAATAGCCGCCGCCGTTGGCGCACGAGCCCATCGAGATGACCCAGCGCGGCTCGGCCATCTGGTCGTACACCTTGCGCAGCGCAGGTGCCATCTTGTTGCACAGCGTGCCGGCCACAATCATCACGTCGGACTGGCGCGGTGACGGGCGGAACACCACGCCGAAGCGGTCCAGGTCATAACGCGACGCGCCGGCGTGCATCATTTCCACGGCACAGCACGCCAAGCCGAACGTCATCGGCCAGAGCGACCCGGTACGGGTCCAGTTGATCAGCTTGTCAGCAGTCGTCGTGACAAAGCCTTCGTTGAGTACGCCTTCGATCGCCATTTCACATCACTCCCAATCGAGCGCGCCTTTTTTCCAGATGTAGACGAAGCCCACGAGAAACTCGAGCAAAAAGATGCCCATCGCAATGAACCCCGGCCAGCCAATGTCGCGCAACGCCACGCCCCACGGAAAGAGGAACGCGGTCTCCAGATCGAACAAGATGAACAGGATGGCGATGAGGTAATAGCGCACGTCGAACTTCATGCGCGCGTCTTCGAAGGCTTCGAAGCCGCACTCGTACGGCGAGAGCTTGTCAGGATCGGGATTGTTCGGACCGAGAACTCGGCCGATAGCCATCAGAACGAGGCCAAGGCCCACACCGACGACGATGAACAGCAGAACGGGGAAATAGGCTTCGAGGTTCAAGGGACGCCCGCCTTTTTGAATGGTTGCAACAGCACTGCCCGCAGGCGGCGCCTTGTCGCCCCATCGAAGGCGCCGGGTCCGCAGCCTTACGACGCCTCGACTACACGTCGTCTTGCGGAGGGGCCTGCGCGGAACACTCCCGTTGAACAGACCCCGAAAATTTGATTGGTGCCGACGGCGAGACTCGAACTCGCACAGCTTTCGCCACTACCCCCTCAAGATAGCGTGTCTACCAATTTCACCACGTCGGCTGGGGGAAGAAACTTTATCAGGAAGCCAGATCAGGCCAAGGGCCCTTGCTGTTTTCCGTATTGTTTCAAGCCTCACATTCTACCGCAAAGCGAAGCTTTTGTTCAATGCACAAAGAAAAATCTTATGCTTCGTGGCGCACCGAGGATCCCGGCAGTGCGCACACGATGATTACACCCGATTATTTCGGCACGGCCGGGCCGGAGGCCGCAGCAGGAGCAGCCGGCGCCGACGCAGCGGGCACCGAAGCCGCGGGAGCCGTAGGCGAAACCGAACCCATCACACCAGCCGAAACGCTGCCCTTGTTGGTACCGATGAGCGTAAGTGCCAGCGTTGCCACAAAGAACACCGTGGCCAGCACGGCCGTCGTGCGCGACAGGAAGTTAGCCGAGCCCGTAGCACCGAACAAGCTGCCCGATGCACCGGAGCCGAAGGCCGCACCCACATCCGCGCCCTTACCGTGCTGCAACAGCACAAGGCCGATCACACCAAGCGCGCTCAGAATTTGTGCCACCAGCAGCAGAGTCTTCAGAATTGCCATTTCGCTTCTCTCAATAATGTGTTGCAGCGACATACCCACGGCATGCCGCAACGTCGACCGACCGCTTAAGCGCGACCAATCGCCAGGAAATCTTCGGCCTTCAGCGATGCGCCGCCGATCAGACCGCCATCGATGTCCGCCATCGCAAACAACTCGGCTGCGTTGTCCGGCTTCACGCTGCCGCCGTACAGGATCGACAAACGCTGCGCCACACCAGCATCACGGCCAGCAACGCGCGCGCGCAGGAACGCATGCACCGCCTGCGCCTGCTCGCTCGTCGCGGTCTTGCCGGTGCCGATCGCCCAGACCGGCTCGTAGGCGACGACGATACGACCAAGCTGCTCGACCGACAGCGCTTCCAGCACGGCATCCAGCTGACGACCGACCACCTGCTCCGTCTCCCCGGCTTCACGCTGGGCGAGCGTTTCACCCACGCAGACGATCGGGGTGATGCCATGTTCCAGCGCACGCAGGGCCTTGGTCGCCACTTGTGCGTCAGTTTCGCCGTGGTACGTGCGGCGCTCGGAATGACCGACGATCGCGTAGCCGCAGCCAAATTCCGACAGCATCGACGCAGCCACTTCGCCGGTGAAGGCACCACGCGATTCGGCCGACACGTCTTGTGCACCCCAGCCCACGACCGACCCCGTCAGCAACGACTGACACTGCGCCAGATACGGAAACGGCACACATACCGCCAGCGTGGCGTTGGTTTTGCCTGCTGCTTTGATCTGCTCAAGCAGTGCTGCATTGGCATTCAGACTGCCATGCAGCTTCCAGTTGCCTACCACCAGCTTCGGTCTTGCGTTCACGTTTTTGCCCGGTCGACTGTCAAATAAACCCGGCATTCTACCGTGGCGGCAAAAACAGGGTCAATTTTGGCGTCTTGGAATCAATCCCAAACCAACATGATCTTGCCGATGTGAGCGCTCGATTCCATCAAGGCGTGCGCCTGAGCTGCCTTTGCAGCGGGCATGACCTCATGGATGACGGGCTTGATGCGACCCGAAGCCAGCAGCGGCCAGACCTTTTCATACAGATTGGCCGCAATCGCCGCCTTGAACGCGACCGGGCGCGGCCGCAGCGTCGAACCCGTGAGCGTAATGCGTCGACGCAGAATGTCGCCCAGCGGTACCTCAGCCTTGGCACCACCAAGCAACGCGATCAGCACGATGCGGCCATCGTCCGCCGTGCAGGCAATCTCGCGAGCGACATAGCTGCCGCCGACCATATCGAGTACCACATCGGCGCCCCGCCCCGTCTCAGCTTTGACGACCTCGACAAAATCTTCGGTCTTATAGTTGATTGCACGCGTGGCACCCAGTTCGACGCAGGCGTCGCACTTGTCAGAGCTGCCCGCCGTAGCGAACACGCGATGGCCCAGGGCGGATGCAATCTGGATCGCCGTGGTGCCAATGCCGCTGGAACCGCCCTGCACCAGCAGCGTTTCACCGGCACCGTGCGCGCCCTGCCCCAACAAGCCGCGATCGAACACGTTCGACCACACGGTGAAATAGTTCTCGGGCAGCGCCGCGGCTTCGACATCTGACAGACCGGCCGGCACGGGCAGCACCTGCCCCAACGGCGCCGTACAGAACTCCGCATAGCCGCCACCCTGCACCAGTGCGCAAACGCGATCGCCCGCCTTCAGGCCGTAGCGGTTATCGGCGTGCGCCAGATCACCGCTGACGATTTCCCCCGCCACCTCCAGCCCCGGAATATCCGAAGCACCGGGCGGCACCGGATAGTTGCCCGTGCGCTGGAACACATCTGGCCGATTCACACCGGCCGCGCGCACGCGGATCAGCACTTCGCCGGCCCTCGCCTCGGGCATCGGGCGCTCGCCGAGCTTCAGCACTTCGGGGCCACCGTACTCGGTAATTTCAATCGCTTTCATGGGAATCGGATCGGGTGAGGATTACGACGCAACGCGCTTCGGTTCGACAAAATGCTGCGGGATGCCGCGCGATGTCTCGCGCAAGATTTCATCCTTGCCATGAACGATGGCGTCGGCGATCTTGCCGATATGCAATTTGAGCCACATCTCGGTCTGCGAACCAGCACGATAGTCAGCGGGACCAAAGCTATCGACACGGGCACTTGCACGCAAATTGTCGGCCTGCTCGAATGAGCGCGGGCTCTCGGGGTTGTAGACCGCATACGTGCGCCCACCGCCCTTGCGCGCCACCGAAAACGCAGGAATATCGCTCGGCCCATCGGCCACGTAGATCATGTTGGCGAACGGCACGCGGCGTTCGTCTTCAGCAATCGACGAGTTCACATTGACCGCTTCAGGGTGCTTGTTGACGCCCTTGTTGATCTCGAACAGCGCACGCGTCTTGGTGGTGTTGTCGATGGCGTAGATGACCTCCGAGATGACGGGGCAGCCATTCGCGTCAGGCGCCTCAAGAAATTCGCAGCCCCACACGCCGTCGATGTACGGGGCAATGGGCGAACCCTTGATCATCTCCGTCAGGCCGGTGCTGACGATGTAATGCTCGAGCTTGATATCGAAAGCCTGGTAGGCGCCGTTGTCGCGTACCCAGGCTTTGCTTCGCTCAAAGAAGTCCGTCACGCCCGGAAAAAATTCGAGCTCGGCACCGAGTTCGCGCAACGCCGCGTTGTTGAGGCCGGCCATTCGCCCATCGCGCACGTGGCGCAACAGCACATTCAGGTAGAACGTTTCGCGATTGACCTTCTGACCACGCGATTCGATTTCCCTTGAACCCGTTTCCACCTCATCCCAGAAACCCTGCTCGGCGATATTGAAGCGCTCGAACAGCGGCACTTGCATGTAACGCGGGATCAGCGTCTTGTCGAAATCCCAGACGACGGCGATGCGGTTTTGCTCAAACAGGCGGCTCATGATGGGGCGCGAAGACGTAACGAGAAGAACTCGCGACGCAGTGTAAACAAAAAAACGGCTGGACATCGTCCAGCCGTTTTTGGTGCGAGAAACCCCGCCGCCTTTACTACGGTTACTGCTGTTGTTGCTGCTGCTGTTGCGACACAGCTTCGCCAGCGCCCGGCGCCTGCGGTGCAGCGGCCGGCACGTCGCCTTCCTCAGCCTTGGCGGCCTTGATCGACAGACGCATGCGGCCCTTCTCGTCGGTGCTCAAGAGCTTCACGCGCACAGCCTGGCCTTCCTTCACGTAGTCGGAGACCTGGTTCACACGCTCGTTGGCGATTTCCGAGATGTGCAGCAGACCGTCCTTGCCCGGCAGGATGTTCACGATCGCGCCGAAGTCCAGCAGCTTGAGCACGGTGCCGTTGTAGATCTTGCCCACTTCGGCTTCAGCCGTGATGCCTTCGATGCGGCGCTTGGCTTCGGCCATGCCTTCCGACGAGGTCGACGCGATGGTGATTGTGCCGTCTTCGCCGATATCGATCGTGCAGCCGGTTTCCTTGGTCAGCGCCTGGATGGTCGAGCCGCCCTTGCCGATCACGTCGCGGATCTTCTCCGGATTGATCTTGACCGTGATCATGCGCGGAGCGTGCTCCGACAGCTCGGCGCGGGCGCCACCCATGGCAGCCTGCATCTTGCCCAGGATGTGCAGACGGCCTTCCTTGGCTTGCGCCAGTGCCACCTGCATGATTTCCTTGGTGATGCCCTGCACCTTGATGTCCATCTGCAGTGCGGTGATACCAGCGTCGGTACCCGCCACCTTGAAGTCCATGTCACCCAGGTGATCTTCGTCACCCAGAATGTCGGTCAGCACGGCGAACTTGTTGTCTTCCAGGATCAGGCCCATGGCCACGCCAGCCACGTGCGCCTTGAGGGGCACGCCAGCGTCCATCAGTGCCAGCGAGCCGCCGCACACCGAAGCCATCGACGACGAACCGTTCGACTCGGTGATTTCCGACACCAGACGGATCGTGTAACCGAATTCGTCAGCAGCCGGCAGCACCGGAATCAGTGCGCGCTTAGCCAGGCGGCCGTGGCCGATTTCGCGACGCTTCGGGCTGCCCACGCGACCGGTTTCGCCCGTGGCGAACGGCGGCATGTTGTAGTGGAGCATGAAGCGGTCACGGTACTCGCCTTGCAGCGCGTCGATGATCTGCTCGTCGCTCTTGGTGCCCAGGGCGGCCACCACCAGCGCTTGCGTTTCACCACGCGTGAACAGGGCCGAACCGTGCGCACGCGGCAGCACCGACGAACGGATCTCGATCGGGCGCACCGTGCGCGTGTCGCGGCCGTCGATACGCGGTTCGCCATTCAGGATCTGGCCGCGCACGATCTTCGATTCGAGCTCGAACAGGATGTTGTCGACTTCCACGCCGTCGGCTTCCACACCGGCTTCGGCCAGCTTGGCTGCGACCGACTTGTAGACTTCCTTCAGCTTCTGGCTGCGGGCCGACTTCTGGCGCAGTTGGTAAGCAGCTTGCAGATCGGCCAGGCCCAGCTCGGACACCTTGGCGGTCAGCGCTTCGTTCTTCGGTGCAGCTTGCCAGTCCCACTCGGGCTTGCCGCCTTCGCGCACCAGGTCGTGGATCGCGTTAATGGCGATCTGCGACTGCTCATGGCCGTACACCACGGCACCCAGCATGATCTCTTCCGACAGCTGGTTGGCTTCGGACTCGACCATCAGCACGGCACGCTCAGTACCGGCCATGACCAGGTCCAGCTCCGAATGCGCCAGTTGCGCGCGATTCGGGTTCAGCAGATATTGGCCATCCTTGTAACCCACGCGGGCAGCGCCCACCGGGCCGTTGAACGGCAGACCCGACACAGCCAGTGCAGCCGAAGCAGCCACCAGCGCAGGGATGTCGGCCGGCACTTCCGGGTTGATCGACAGCACGTGGATGACGACCTGGACTTCGTTGTAGAAGCCTTCCGGGAACAGCGGGCGCAGCGGACGATCGATCAGGCGCGAGGTCAGCGTTTCGTTTTCCGACGGACGGCCTTCACGCTTGAAGAAGCCACCCGGGATCTTGCCGGCGGCGTAGGTCTTCTCGAGGTAGTCGACGGTCAGCGGGAAGAAGTCTTGACCCGGCTTCGGGTTCTTGGCGCCCACCACGGTGGCGAGCACGACGGTGTCTTCCATGTCGAGCAGCACGGCACCGCTCGCTTGACGGGCGATCTCACCCGTTTCCATGCGGACCTTATGGCCGCCCCATTGGAATTCTTTGACGACCTTATTGAACATGGTCATAGCATCTCCTGTTCGGTATTCGCGGCGCGCTTCATTACGCTTCGCCGCGACAAACACGTTCCGGAAGACGGTGCGGTTGCAGCGGTGTGTTTATGCCATTCCAGCGCAGCGCTGCGGCTCAACATCGCGCTGGAATGACACAAGATTCTGCTTCCTGCCGCCCCCGGTCCTAACAATCGGCGATGTCACCGACTGCCATCATTGCCGGTTGCCCGGCGCAGCCGCAAATGCGGCCGCCAAAAACAAAATGCCTGCATCAGCATGCTGACGCAGGCACTTGTTCATCACGCGCAATGCGTGAGACCCACCATTACTTACGCAGACCCAGCTTGGCAACCAGCGCGGTGTAACGGTCAGCATCCTTGCTCTTGAGGTAGTCCAGCAGACGACGACGACGGCTCACCATCTTGAGCAGGCCACGACGGCTGTGGTGATCCTTCATGTGCGCCTTGAAGTGCGGCTGCAGTTCGTTGATGCGGGCGGTCAGCAGTGCAACTTGCACTTCCGGGCTACCCGTGTCGTTGGCGCTGCGGCCGTTATCCTTGACGATGTCTTGCTTCTTGATGTCAGCGACGGACATTTTGATTCCTTTGACTTGCGGACACTGCAGCGCCAGAAGGCCGCCGCGGGTGCCGTGTTGAACAATGATCTTGCCAACCATTCCGAATCCGGTTTGGACAGCAAGACCGCGATTATAGCCGAGAACCCCGTCCTGACGACAGTTCTGTGTCAGGCGCGCTCAATAGCGCACCATCTTGCACGTCGTCGGCAGTGCCGTTTGCGCTGCAGGAATCACTTTCAGCGTTCGAAAACCATAGGCGGAACCCTCGATGTCGAACGGCACGCCGGGCGTACCAGCGCGTTCCATCTGCGTGACAATCAGCGCTTGAATGGCTTGATGGTCCTCCGCGCGTAGCGTGATGCGGTGGAATCCGTTATCGAGCGAAGCGCCTTGCAGCGCACGCGCCACGGCACCCGCCTCTGTGGTGCCGGCACGCTCGATGGCGGCGGCCAGCATGTCGATCATCATCTGGTCACGCAGCAGCGGGTAGTCGTCAGCAGGCGACGGATAGCGCGCGCGGAAAGCCTTGTAGAACGCGTCGGACTTGGCGCCACCCAGATTTGGATGCCACTCCGCCACCGCGACCACGCGGCCGACGCCCGCCTCACCCATCGCGCCCGGCGCACCCAGCGAGTTGCCATAGAACGTGAAGAAGCGCGCCTTGAGCCCGGCATCGCGTGCCGCCTTGACCAGCAGCGTCAGGTCATTCCCCCAATTGCCGGTGATGACGGTGTCCGCGCCCGAGGCGGCAATGCGCGCCACGTACGGCGCGAAATCCTTCACCTTGCCGATGGGGTGCAGCACCTCTCCGACGATGGTCACGTCCGGCCGCTTCTCGCTCAATTGCTGGTGTGCGAGTTGCGCCACCTGGCGGCCGAAGGTGTAGTCCTGGCCGATCAAATAAACCTTCTTGACGGCCTTGTCCGCGCGGATCACTTCCGTCAGCGCATGCATGCGCATGTCGGCCGACGCATCGAAGCGGAAATGCCAGAAGCTGCAGGCCTCGTTGGTCAACGCCGGGTCAACGGCGGCGTAGTTGAGGAACAGTACGCGCGCGTCCGGATGACGCTCGTTGTAGCGTGAAATCGACGTCGACAATGCCGCCGCAGCCGCCGAGCTGTTGCCCTGCAGGACGAAGCGCATGCCTGCATCGGTGGCGGCCTGCAGTTGCAACAACGATTCATCGACGGTGTTCTTACTATCCAAACGCACCAGCGCGAGGGGATGACGACCATCAGGCAGCTTCACGCCACCGCGCGCATTCACGCCTTCGATGGCGATGCGCAGATTGCGGTCCACCGCCTCACCTGCATTGGCGAACGGGCCGGAGAGGCCCTCGATCAACGCCAGCCGGATCGGCGCAGCTTCAGGCTGGGCACTTGCCCCGCCGCACAACCCCACGGCCGCCAGCGCGGCCACGAACCAACGAAACACCATCGCAAATCTCCGTGAAGCGCGGATGGTAAAGCGGCTGCGCACGCCAACACAAGGCACGCGCAGCCGCACTTGACGCATGGGATCGTTTCAACGGCAACATCCACGCGAGGCGCATCACCTGGCGTGGATGTTCGGGTCGGCCATGTCGTGGATCGCACGGACATCGCTCTCAAAGACAGTCAGCATGGCGCACGCTCCTGGCGCGTCCGGTGCTGCTGCACCCGCTTCGCGTCGCGGTGGGTAACCGGCAGCGCGCTCTGTGGTGATCGTGTGGGGTCTGGGCTGACTCCTGCGTGTGTTGGCGAACCCCGCGATCAGATCTGCGGGTTGAGTTTTTCGCTGCTCTTGTCCTGCAGCTTGTTCAGCGCGGCCAGATAGGCCTTGGCAGATGCAGCCACGATGTCTGGATCGGTGCCCACGCCATTGACGATGCGGCCCGACTTGGACAGACGCACCGTCACCTCGCCCTGCGCCTGCGTGCCGGTGGTGATCGCATTGACGGAGTACAGAAGCTGTTCAGCGCCGCTGGCGACCTTGCTTTCGATAGCGTTGAGCGTGGCGTCGACCGGGCCATTGCCCTCCGCTTCGCCCGTCACTTCCTTGCCGTCGGCAACGAAAACGATGCGTGCGTGCGGGCGCTCACCGGTTTCCGAGCGCTGCGCCAGCGACACGAAGCGGAAGTGCTCGCCTTCGCTCTGCTGCGCTTCGTTCGAAACGATGGCAACGATGTCCTCATCGAAGATCTCGGCCTTCTGGTCGGCCAGTTCCTTGAAGCGCGTGAAGGCGGCGTTCAGTTCGGCTTCCGAATCCAGTTCGATACCCAGTTCCTGCAGGCGCTGCTTGAACGCGTTGCGGCCCGACAGCTTGCCGAGAACGATCTTGTTGGCCGTCCAGCCCACATCTTCGGCACGCATGATTTCATAGGTGTCACGCGCCTTGAGCACGCCATCCTGGTGGATGCCCGAAGCGTGCGCGAACGCATTGGCGCCCACCACGGCCTTGTTCGGCTGCACCACGAAACCGGTGATCTGCGAAACCAACTTGGAGGCCGGCACGATCTGCGTGGTGTCGACGCCGACGTCAAGATTGAAGTAGTCGCGGCGCGTCTTGACCGCCATCACCACTTCTTCGAGGCTGGTGTTACCGGCGCGCTCGCCCAGGCCGTTAATCGTGCATTCGATCTGGCGCGCGCCACCCAATTGAACAGCGGTCAACGAATTGGCAACGGCCATACCCAGATCGTCATGGCAATGCACCGACCAGATCGCCTTGTCCGAATTCGGGACGCGCTCGCGCACCGAGCGGATCAGCGCCGCGTAGCCTTCCGGCACCGCATAGCCCACCGTATCCGGCAGGTTGATGGTGGTCGCACCTTCGGCAATCACACCTTCCAGCACGCGGCAGAGGAAGTCCATGTCCGAACGGCTGCCGTCTTCCGGCGAGAACTCGATGTCGTCCGTGAACTGGCGCGCAAAGCGCACGGCCAGACGCGCCTGCTCATACACCTGATCCGGCGTCATGCGCAGCTTCTTCTCCATGTGCAGCGCCGACGTGGCGATGAACGTGTGGATACGGAACTGGCCAGCCGGCTTGAGCGCCTCGGCAGCGCGGGAAATATCGCGATCATTCGCACGAGCCAGCGAGCAGATACGCGAATCCTTGACCGACTGAGCAATCGCGCGGATCGCCTCGAAATCCCCATTGGAGCTGGCGGCAAAGCCGGCCTCGATCACGTCCACCTTGAGCCGCTCGAGCTGCTTGGCGATGCGGATCTTCTCTTCCTTGGTCATCGACGCACCGGGGGACTGCTCGCCGTCGCGCAAGGTGGTGTCGAAAATAATCAGTTTGTCGCTCATGGCGGCTCCTTGGTGGGGTGACGTTTTTGGCGTCAGTCTTGGTGGTGTCTCGAATATTTGGATTTTGGCGGCGCAGAATGCAAAACGCCCCGGCGTGCATGGTTGCAGGCCGGGGCGCTGTGAATCCTGGTTCGCGAAAACTTGGCTGTTTCTGCTTGCCTTGTCTTGCGATTTCCTACGCGCGTGTCCCGACCTGACGACCTAGTAGGCCATCAATCGAGACTAGCGTAATCAGAATGGAAATCGGGTGCGAAAGCATGCGAACGACTATAGACGAATTCAAAAATTGACGCAAGCGCACACTCGTGCCGCGCATCGATCACCCGTGTGCGTCATCCGTGGCCTGCTTCGGCACGCGCGGACTACCCTGTTGACCATGCAGCGTGCGCCAGCCCCACAGCAGGTAACCCGACACCGCGTAGCCGACAAACAGCCCGAACAGCGCCACCGGCGGGTCGCTCGAGACCACCACGAAGAGCACGAGCACCAGCACCATGACGCCAAACGGCACACGATGCCGCACATCGAGTGCCTTGCCGCTGTAGAACGGCGCATTCGAGACCATCGACAGTCCTGCGTACAGCGTCAGCCCGAAAGCCACCCACGGCATCCAAACCTCCTTGACGGGAAGCTTGTTATCGATTGCCAGCCAGACGAAGCCCGCGATGAGCGCTGCGGCAGCCGGGCTCGGCATGCCTTGGAAGAAGCGCTTATCGACCGAACCAATGTTCGTATTGAAGCGCGCCAGACGCAGCGCGGCGCCCGCGCAGTACACAAATGCAGCCAGCCAGCCCCACTTACCCAGGTCGCGCAGGATCCATTCGTACATCACCAGCGCTGGAGCAACGCCAAACGACACCATGTCCGAGAGCGAATCGAATTGCTCGCCAAACGCGCTTTGCGTATTGGTGATGCGGGCTACGCGACCGTCCATGCCATCCAGCACCATGGCCGCGAAAATGGCAATCGCAGCCGTCTCGAAGTTCAGGTTCATCGCCTGCACGATGGCGAAAAAGCCAGCGAACAGCGCAGCCGTCGTGAAGGCGTTGGGCAGCAGGTAAATGCCACGGCGGCGCGGGCGGATGACTTCCAGATCATCGTCCTCCGAGCGCGGCTGGTTGTGACGCAGCGGACGCAAATGCGTGACGTTGCTGGCGGTAAAACGCTTCTTGCGTCGGTTGAACGCGGGCATGGCGGCCTCCGGATCAGTCCAGCTCTGCAAGCACCGTGAGCGTGGCGGACACCTTTTCGCCGATCGTCACGCGCGGGCGCGCGGTCAGCGGCAGGTACACGTCGACGCGCGAACCGAAGCGGATGAAACCATAGCGCTGGCCACGCGCGAGCGTCTCGCCTGCCCTGGTATAGCAAAGGATACGCCGCGCAATCAAACCCGCGACTTGGACCGACGTGACGACCTGGCCGTCAACGCGACGCAGCACGACCGCGTTGCGCTCGTTTTCCAGCGACGCCTTGTCCAGATCGGCATTGACGAACTTGCCCGGGAAGTACTGCACTTGCTGCACCGTGCCATCCACCGGCGCGCGGTTCGAGTGCACGTTGAAGACGTTCATGAACACGCTGATCTTCAGCGCATCACGATCGGTGTACGGGTCACGCACCTGTTCGACGGCTACGATGCGGCCGTCTGCCGGCGAGAGGATCGCGTTGGCTTGCGTCGGCACGGCACGCGCAGGATCGCGGAAAAACTGCAGCACAAACAGCGTCAGCACCCAGAACGGCCACGCCCAGCCGAAGCCGGCGGCCATCTGCACGATAAGCGAGACGATGAAAATCCCGCCCAGATACGGCCAGCCCTCGCGGGCGATGATGGGATGCGGATACGTGTTGTTCAAATCAGACCTCGACAGCGTCTTGAAGGAAATGCGGCATTCTAGCCGACACGGGGCTGCACCAGCACTTGAAACGGTGGTAAATCCAGTCGATTCAGCATAAAAAAAGCCAGCCCGAAGGCTGGCTTTCTTCTCGCACAAGGTGCGGACGATCAGTTCTTCGACTGGTCGACCAGCTTGTTCTTGGCGATCCACGGCATCATCGCGCGCAGCTTGGCGCCAACTTGCTCGATCTGGTGCTCTTCGGTCAGGCGGCGGCGCGAGATCAGCGTCGGCTGGCCTGCCTTGTACTCCAGCAGGAAGCTCTTGGCATACTCGCCGGTCTGGATGTCCTTCAGGCATTGCTTCATGGCCTTCTTGGTCTCGTCCGTCACGACGCGCGGGCCAGTGACGTACTCGCCGTATTCGGCGTTGTTCGAGATCGAGTAGTTCATGTTGGCGATGCCGCCTTCATAGATCAGGTCGACGATCAGTTTCAGCTCGTGCAGGCACTCGAAGTACGCCATTTCCGGAGCGTAGCCGGCTTCCACCAGCGTCTCGAAACCGGCCTTGATCAGTTCGACCGTACCGCCGCACAGCACAGCTTGTTCGCCGAACAGGTCGGTTTCGGTTTCTTCGCGGAAGTTGGTCTCGATGATGCCGGCGCGGCCGCCGCCGTTGGCGGTGGCGTACGACAGGGCGATGTCACGTGCAGCGCCCGACTTGTCCTGGTGCACAGCGATCAGGTGCGGCACGCCGCCACCTTGGCTGTACGTGCCACGCACGGTGTGGCCCGGGGCCTTCGGGGCGATCATGATGACGTCCAGGTCAGCGCGCGGGATCACGGCACCGTAGTGCACGTTGAAGCCGTGAGCGAACGCCAGAGCGGCGCCTTGCTTGATGTTGCCGTGCACTTCGTTCTTGTACACGTCAGCGATCTGCTCGTCCGGCAGCAGGATCATGACAACGTCGGCTTCCTTCACCGCCTCGGCCACTTCCTTGACCTGCAGGCCGGCATTGACGGCCTTGTTCCACGACGCGCCGCCCTTGCGCAGACCGACCGTGACCTTCACGCCCGAGTCATTCAGGTTCAGGGCGTGGGCATGGCCTTGCGAGCCGTAGCCGATGATGGTGACGTTCTTGCCCTTGATCAGGGAGAGGTCGGCGTCCTTGTCGTAAAACACTTTCATGGTGATGTCCTAATTTTCAAATACTTCAATATCGATGGGGTCCGGCCGCATTTACACGCTGGTTCACGCGCCGGTTCAAACCTTCAGAATGCGCTCGCCGCGGCCGATGCCCGAGCCACCCGTGCGGACGGTCTCAAGAATGGCAGCGCGATCGATGGCATCGAGGAACGCGTCAAGCTTGCTGCCGTTGCCGGTCAGCTCAATCGTGTAAGTCTTCTCGGTCACGTCGATGACGCGGCCGCGGAAGATATCCGCCGTACGCTTCATCTCCTCGCGCTCCTTGCCGACTGCGCGCACCTTCACGAGCATCAGCTCGCGCTCGATGTGCGCACCTTCGGTCAGGTCGACGACCTTGACGACTTCCACCAGGCGGTTCAAGTGCTTGGTGATCTGCTCGATGATGTCGTCCGAACCAGTCGTGACGATTGTCATGCGCGACAGCGAGGCGTCTTCGGTCGGGGCGACCGTCAACGTCTCGATGTTGTAGCCGCGCGCCGAGAACAGGCCCACCACACGCGACAGCGCGCCCGGTTCGTTTTCCAGCAGGACAGAAATGATGTGGCGCATTACAGGTCCTCCGCGCCGAGCAGCATTTCAGAGATGCCCTTGCCTGCCTGGACCATCGGCCAGACGTTTTCGGTCGGGTCGGTCTGGAAGTCGAGGAACACGGTGCGATCCTTGAGTCGGAAGGCTTCGCGCAGCGCGGGCTCGACGTCGGATGTCTTTTCAACGCGCATGCCCACGTGGCCATACGCTTCGGCCAGCTTCACGAAGTCGGGCAATGCCTGCATGTAGGAGTGCGAGTAACGGTTGTCGTACTCGATTTCCTGCCATTGGCGGACCATGCCCAGGTAACCGTTGTTGAGCGAGCAGATCTTCACCGGGGTGTCGTACTGCAGGCAGGTCGACAGTTCCTGGATGCACATCTGGATCGAGCCTTCACCGGTGATGGTGACGACTTCCTTGTCCGGGAACGCCTTCTTGATGCCCATGGCGTACGGCAGACCCACGCCCATCGTGCCCAGGCCACCGGAGTTGATCCAGCGGCGCGGCTCGTTGAACTTGTAGAACTGCGCGGCCCACATCTGGTGCTGGCCAACGTCGGAGCAGATGAATGCGTCGCCGTTGGTCAGTTCCCAGATCTTCTCGACCACGTACTGCGGCTTGATGATCTCGGAGGTGCGGTCGTATTTCAGGCAATCGACGCTGCGCCACTGCTCGATCTGCTCCCACCACTTGGCCAGTGCCGCCTTGTTCGGCTTGGCTTCACCCGACTGGATCTGGGCGATCATCTCCTGCAGCACGTCCTTGACGTTGCCGACAATGGGGATGTCGACCTTCACTCGCTTGGAGATGGACGACGGATCGATGTCGATGTGGATGATCTTGCGCGGCTGCGACGTGAAGTGCGCCGGGCTGCCGATCACGCGATCGTCAAAGCGCGCGCCGATGGCGATCAGCACGTCGCAGTTCTGCATCGCCATGTTGGCTTCGTACGTGCCGTGCATGCCCAGCATGCCGACGAACTGCTTGCTGGTGCCGGGGAATGCGCCCAGGCCCATCAGCGTGTTCGTGACCGGATAACCCGTCAGTGCAGCCAGTTGGCGCAACTCTTCGCTGGCCTCGGCAAGCACCACGCCACCACCCGAATAGATGTACGGACGTTCGGCCTGCAGCAGCAGGCTCACCGCCTTGCGGATCTGTCCAGAGTGCCCCTTGTTGACGGGGTTGTACGAGCGCATCTCGATGGTTTTCGGATACTCGTACTTGCACATCTCGCGCGAAACATCCTTCGGGATATCCACCACCACCGGGCCCGGACGGCCGGTCGCGGCGATGTAGAACGCCTTCTTGATGGTCGAAGCGAGGTTGCGCACATCCTTGACCAGGAAGTTGTGCTTGACGATCGGTCGGGTGATGCCGACGGTGTCGCATTCCTGGAAGGCGTCCTGGCCGATGGCGTGCGTCGGCACGTTGCCGGTGATGATCACCATCGGGATCGAATCCAGGTAGGCGGTGGCGATGCCGGTCACGGCATTGGTCACGCCCGGGCCGGAGGTCACCAAGGCGACACCGACCTTGCCCGTGGCACGCGCATAGCCGTCAGCCGCATGGACTGCCGCCTGTTCATGGCGCACCAGGATGTGTTCGATCTTGTTTTGCTTGTAGAACGCGTCGTAGATATAGAGCACCGCGCCGCCGGGGTAACCCCAGACGAACTCGACGCCTTCTGCCGCGAGCGCATTGACGAGGATGTCAGACCCCATCATGTCGGCAGATGAACCGCTATTGGCGTGGGAAAATTCCGCGCTTGGCATATTCATGTCAGTCCTTTGCAATTTTCGGCAAAAAATTGTTTGGATGCTCTCTACCGGGCTTATGGCGCGGATTTGAGCGGTGCGCGTCTGCATGGATGGACCGCCTGATGGGCAGCCAGATGAGACAAACCACAGATATTGTGAACCGACGATGATACTGCAATGCCGCATGCCGGTCCAGCAGCGGCGCGATTCGCCCAGGAACGCGGCCCGCCAGACAGTTGGACTGTCCGCGGACCCGCATTTTTGCTAGCATCGCAACATTTTTGACGGTTCAGGCCGTCGTTGCCGTGCGGCGTTATGCTCACATTGCGTCACGCCGTGACATTGTGAAATTTCGCCAGACCGCCCCCCCCTTAGGATTCGCTCCGCCGTTGTATGGCCTCTGAACAGGAACTGTCGGCCTTCCTCATAAGCGTCGAAAAACGCGCCTTCAAGCAGGCAGTATTCGCGGTCCGCGATGATGACGCCGCGCTCGACATCGTGCAGGACGCGATGATCAAGCTGGCCGAGAAATACGGCGATAAGCCCGGTGCCGAACTGCCGCTGCTGTTCCAGCGCATTCTTCAAAACACGATCCACGACTGGTTTCGCCGCACCAAGGTGCGCAATACGTGGGTCAGCCTGTTCTCCAGCTTCCGCACGGACGCCGAGGGCGACGACACCGACCCCTTGGAGCTGATCGAAAGTGAAGCCGGCTCCACAGCGGCCGAAAGCAGCGCCGACAAGGTTGAACGCGCCCAAATGCTGGAAATTCTGGAGCGCGAGATCGAGAAGCTCCCGACGCGTCAACGGGAGGCCTTCCTGATGCGTTACTGGGAGGACATGGATGTTGCTGAAACGGCCCAGGCAATGGGCTGTTCCGAGGGGAGCGTAAAGACGCACTGCTCGCGGGCAACGCACGCCCTGGCCCAAGCGCTGAGGGCGCGAGGGATCCGACTATGAACAAGGTAGAACTCCGAGAACGCCGTTTTGCGCATGCCGTCCGCACCGCTCTGAATGAGTCGGCCGGACAGCTGCCGCCCGATGTGCGTGACCGCCTCGCTGCGGCGCGCCGGACAGCGCTCGCACATAAGAAAGCGGAAGCACCGCGCACGGTGCACTCGCCCGCCTTGGCCATGCCGGGGGGCGGCTCCGTCTCCTTCGACGCGGAGGGCGGCACGCCCTCGCCGCTCCACCGTGTTGGCGCCTTCCTGCGCCGCTTTGGGCTGCTGTGGCCGACCATCGCGCTGGTGGCTGGGTTGGCCGGCATCTATCAGTGGCAACAGCAGCAACGCGTGGACGAACTCGCCGAAGTCGATGCTGCGATGTTGCTCGATGATCTGCCGCTGGCCGCCTACGCCGATCAAGGCTTCCATCAGTATCTCGATAAACGCGATCAGTGAAAGGCTGATCGATGAGCAATTTGCACCGCACCCACGGCCAACCACCGCGAGGCGATCGGCTCCTGCGCCTGCGCGTCGGCTTCCTTGCGCTCCTTGGCGCAGCGGGGCTGCTCACGGCTGAGTTGGCGATAGGACAAATGCCTGCAGCATCGGCACCCGCGTCCGCGCCCAGCGTGACGGCCAGCGCGCCGCTGGCATTGCCGACGCCGCCTACGACGAATCCGCAACCGTCCATCCACCCGAACTGGTCAGAGTTGACCATCGTGCAGCAGCGTATCCTCGCGCCGCTGGCTCCGGAATGGAATGGCATGCCTGAACTCGCGCGCAAAAAGTGGCTGCAGATCACGCAGGCGTACCCAAAGTACACGCCCGCGCAGCAGCAGCGACTGCAGACACGCATGGCTGACTGGGTCAAGTTGACGCCAGAACAGCGTCACCGCGCCCGCGAAAACTTCCAGACCAGCAAGTCCGTTCCACTGCAGAAGAAAAGCGAGGCTTGGCAACGCTATCAGGAACTCCCGGAAGAGCAAAAGAAGGCGCTCGCCGCTGCGGCAAAGGCGCAGAAACGCCCGTCTGCAGTGACTGCCTTGCCGGGCAACGCAGTCCTCGCCAAGGATGCCGCCAAGGCGCTGCATCACGGCGCACGCACCAAGCCGGGCACGACCAAATCGGCGCCGAATCCGCTTGCGCCTGCCAAGTCCACGGGTACAGCGTCCGCACCGCCTGCAGCGCCGGCGCAGGCGCCGGCGGTTTCCGCGCCTCAGACGCCAGTCACGCCGATTGCGCCTGCACATCCGACGGCGTCACCGACCAACACGGAAGGGGACTCCGGCAACCCACCGCCGTCCACCGTGCTGGGCGGCTAAGCCCGGCACACCGTTTGGCATAATCCGATCACGCGCCGCGCACCTTCCGCCGGCGCATGATCGACAGCGCGACGCTTGCGCTCACCCGGTTCGATGCCCAATACCGCTCTCCCCACTTCGCCCGTTGGGGCGCATGACTCACTGGTCGCTCCCACGCTGCGCCGCCGCTTGGCTGCGATGCTCTACGAGGGGCTGCTGCTGTTTGGCGTGATGTTCGGCGCGACGGCGATCTTTCTACTGCTGCGCGCAATCGTGCCGCCGTTGGCGCGTACGGGCGATGTCGGCCTGCAAGTGTGGGGCTTCTTCGCGCTAGGTCTGTACTTCGTGGGGTTTTGGCGCAAGCGTGGTCAAACGCTCGCCATGCAGACGTGGCGGATGCGCGTGGTGAATGCGGATGGCTCGCGCATCTCGCTCGGGCGTGCCGTGGTGCGCTATGCGTTGGCGTGGATCTGGGTGGCAGTCGCTGTCGGCATCATTCACGTGAGCGGGGTTTCACGCTGGGCGGGCGCTGGCGTTGCGCTGGTCTGCGTGCTGGCGTGGGGTGCGTTGGCGTGGCTGGACCCGCAACGCCAGTTCCTGCATGACCGCCTGGCCGGTACGCGGCTGGTGCGCGACTGACGCCATCCTCATCGGCGACGGCCCTGCCATGACCCGCGCCGATCTCTCCGCTTCGTCCGTGCCCTTCGCTTCGCTGACGGCCGCCAATGCGCGACGCGTGGCCGTGGCGCTGCAATGTGCGGCAACGCTTACCGTGGGGTGGGCGGCGTATCGCTGGGGCGGTTTGGGATGGGCGGGGGCGGCCGCCGTTGCTGCGGTGGCGCTGGTGCTTGGCTATCTCATCTCCGTGGGCTGGGCCTTCGTCGTAACGCGAACCACGCTCGGTACGGCTATCCCAGATGACCCTGCATGGGACCGCATGCCCGTGCCGCACGAATTCCGGATTAGCGCAGCGGGCTTCATTGCCTGCTGGTTGCGCGAATGCGCATCGGTGGCGTGGATGTTCAACGTGCTGCAGCCGTTTCGGGCGCAAGCTGCGTTCGATATGCCAGCCAACGGCGGCAAGCGTGTGCCGGTGCTGATGATCCATGGCTATGGATGCAATCGCGCGGTGTGGTTGCCGCTGCAGAAGCACCTCGCGGCCGCCGGCCACCCGATCGATGCCATCGACCTGATGCCGCTGCTGGGCGACATTGACGGTTACGCGCGCGACATCGCGGGTGCGGTTGCACGTATGACCCGCGCGCACGGCTGCGCGCCAGTCCTGCTCTGTCACAGCATGGGTGGGCTCGCCGCGCGTGCGCTACTGCGGCAAGCACCGGACGGCTGCCAAGTCGCGCACGTCATCACGTTGGGAACGCCACATCGCGGTACGGCGATGGCGCGCTCGGGGCGCGGTCACAACGTCCGCCAGATGGCGTGGGCAAGCCCATGGTTGCGCCAGCTTGCGGCCTCTGAAACGCCTGCGGTGCGCGAACGCATCACGTCGATTTTTTCGTGGCACGACTCCATCGTCGGGCCGGCCGGCGCCTCGTGGCTGGAGGGCGCGCGGCATATTGCCTTTGCCGCGATCGGCCATGTGTCGTTGCTATGCGACGCCCGCGTGCGCGATGCCGTGCTGGCCGAACTCGCCCGCATCGACGGCCTCCAGCCGACCGCATCCGCTTAAAACGCGCGCCCGGCTTCGTTCTTGGCCGCAGGCCTTCTCGTCCTGCAGCAACCACGTCATGTGACGGTCATGTTTCTGACATGGCTTGTTCACGCAGCGATGGCGAAATCCGTCCAACGCAGCCACCGTTGCCGACATGGTCTTGCCTACTCGCTCAGGTTTTCTCCGCCGCCTTGCGCAACGCTTTCGCGCCGCTCCCCTCTCGGGTTCCGACTGGAACGCCTCACCGCCCCTGATGCAAATGGCTGCCGGACTTGCTGCCGCCGGCGCGCTGGGCTCAGCCTTACCGGCTGGTCGCGGCGATGTGCGAGAGCATGAGACGCCTGCTGCCGCACCCGCCACCGCCTTGGTGCCGGACCAACTGGCAGACAAGGACACCGACCCGCCCGCCGAGAAAATCCACCGCTACCGCACGATCTGGCTGTCGGACATCCACCTCGGCACGCCCGGTTGCCAGGCCGAATACCTGCTCGATTTCCTCAAGCACCACGAATCGGACACGCTGTACCTCGTTGGCGACATCGTCGACGGCTGGCAACTGCGTAAGGGCTGGTACTGGCCGCAGGCCCACAACGACGTGGTGCAGAAGGTGCTGCGCCGCGCGCGCAAGGGCACGCGTGTGGTGTTCATCCCCGGCAACCATGACGAGATGGCACGCCAGTTCCACGGGCTGAATTTCGGCGACATCGAAGTCGCGGAAGACGCGGTGCATGTCACCGCCACGGGCAAGCGCCTGTGGGTCGTGCACGGCGATCTGTTTGACGGTGTGATGCAGCACGCGCGCTGGCTGGCCTACGTGGGCGACACGCTCTACACCTTCATCCTGGCGATGAACCGGCACTTCAACCGCATCCGCGTGCGGCTGGGATTTCCGTACTGGTCGCTGTCGCAATACCTCAAGCACCAGGTCAAGAACGCGGTCAACTTCATCAACTCGTTCGAACGCGTGATGACCGACGAGGCGCGCCGACGCGGCTGCGACGGCGTGGTCTGCGGGCACATCCACAAGGCCGAGATCCGCGAGATCGACGGCCAGCTTTACTGCAACGACGGCGACTGGGTGGAGAGCCTCTCCGCGCTGGTCGAAACGATGGAAGGCGAACTGCAGATCGTTTATTGGACGCATCTGCTGGATGCGCCGCGCACTTCCCGCCGCGCACGCCGTGCCCTAGCAAACACCTAGGCCGCTGCCTGATGGAAACCCAAGCCCACATGACCAACACCAACATCGACCTCACGCAGCCCCAGCCCGCCGCCACTCAATCGACATCCGCCACACCGCAAGGAGAGCCCGTGAAAGTCATGATCGTCACCGATGCGTGGGAACCGCAAGTCAACGGCGTCGTCCGCACCCTGACCCAAACGCGCCGCGAGCTTGAGGCCATGGGCCACATCGTCGACATGATCACGCCGCTCGAATTCAAGACGGTGCCGTGCCCGACGTATCCGGAAATCCGCCTGTCGATCCTGCCGGCCAAGCGCGTGCGCGAGCGCATCGAGAAATTTGCCCCGCAGGCGCTGCATATCGCCACAGAGGGCCCGCTCGGGCTGGCTGCGCGCGCGTATGCGCTACGCCACAAGCTGCCCTATACGACGGCGTATCACACGCGCTTTCCGGAGTACGTGCAGGCGCGCTTTGGCATTCCGCTGGCGTGGACGTATCGCTTCCTGCGCTGGTTCCATAACCCTGCCCAGGCCGTGATGGCCCCGACGCCGGTGGTGCTGAAAGACCTCGCCGACTACGGCATCACCAATGGCGTGCTGTGGACGCGCGGCGTCGATCTCGACATTTTCACCGCCCAGCGCAGCAACGTCTTGAATACGGCGCACCCGATCTTCCTGTACGTCGGTCGCGTCGCCGTGGAGAAGAACGTCGAAGCCTTCCTGGAACTCGATCTGCCCGGTTCCAAATGGGTCGTCGGCGAAGGCCCGGCGCTGGCCGGCCTGAAAGCGAAGTATCCGAACGCCAACTATCTGGGCGTGCTGAAGCAGCCGGAACTGGCCAAGGTGTATGCGTCGGCGGATGTGTTCGTCTTCCCTAGCCGCACCGATACGTTTGGTCTCGTGCTGCTTGAAGCGCTGGCTAGCGGCCTGCCAGTCGCCGCATATCCGGTGACGGGCCCGATCGACGTGCTGGGCGATTCGCCAGCCGGCGCGCTGCGCGAAGACCTGCGCGAAGCCTGCCTGGAAGCGCTGCGCATCGACCGGACCACGGCGCGCGCGCACGCCGAGAAGTTCTCGTGGCGCGCGGCTTCGGAACAATTTCTCGCCCACCTGCGCCCGATGCCGGTCGTACAATCCAGCGATTCCAAGACTGTTCAACCGTCCACCGCCGCAGGTGGTTGACCCTGCATGAACCCCACTACCCCGCCGGAGCATCCGCCGGCACCCCCATCCGCGACCACGTATTCGCCCGCCGACAACCCGCACAAAGGCAATCGCGGCGTCACGCGGGCGTGGTTTGCGCTCAAGAACTCCATCAGCGGCATCCGTTTCGCCATTGATGAAGAAAGCGCGTTCCGCCAGGAGCTGACGCTGTGCGCCATCCTGCTGCCCTGCGCGTTCATCATCCCCGCGACCACGGTGGAGCGGATCCTGATGATCGGCACGCTGGTGCTGGTGCTGATTGTTGAGCTGCTCAATTCCAGCGTGGAGGCGGCGGTCGATCGCATCTCGCTGGAGCAGCATGGGTTGTCAAAGCGCGCCAAGGATTTCGGCAGCGCGGCGGTCATGCTGGCCCTGCTGCTGTGCGGCGGAACGTGGGTAGCGATCGCTTGGCCGTGGGTGGCGTCGCTATTGCGATAAAGAAGATCGGCGAGAAGGTCCCCGCCAACGTTTGGCAAGGTCTGCTGCGTCACACTTAGGCTCGTTGCGTGGGCACGATCTTTTATAATCCGGGCACACAACGCCACGGAGACAGGGCCACCGGCCTTGGCAGTTCAATGGAAACCAAGCAGCATTCCACCGGCCCACGCCGCACGCGCGATCGCATCCTTGAGGTGTCGCTGCGCCTGTTCAACGAGCTGGGCGAGCCCAACGTCACCACGACGACGATCGCCGAAGAGCTGGAAATCAGCCCGGGCAACCTGTACTACCACTTCCGCAACAAAGACGACATCATCAACTCGATCTTCGTGCAGTTCGAGCAGGAGATGAGCCGTCGCCTGAAGCTGCCGGATGATCACAAGGCCACGCTGGACGAAACCTGGGGCTATCTGCAGTACATGTCGGAGTTCATCTGGAACTACCGATTCCTGTACCGCGACATCAACGATCTGCTCGCGCGCAACCGGATGCTGGAGCTGAACTTCAAGCGCATCGTCGAGCAGAAGCGCCACTTTGCGATGGACATCTGCCACCAGTTCATTGAAGACGGCGAAATGGAAGCCACGCCCGAACAGGTGGATGTCATCTGCACCAACATGGTGGTGGTCGGCACCTACTGGCTGTCGTTCCAGTTTGTGCAGCACCCGCGCCAGTACAACGACCCGAACGCGATCCGCGACCACCTGCACGGGGCGAGCTATCACATCCTGTCCATCCTCGCGCCGTATCTGCGCGGCAAGCCGCGGCGGGCCTTTGATCTGCTGGCCGTCAGCCGCAGCAGCGATTTGCCGCCGGAAACCAACCCTGTCAAATGAAATCGATCTGCGTCTATTGCGGTTCCAGCCCCGGCGTGCGTCCGGAATACAAGGCCAACGCCATCGCGCTGGGCGAAGAAATGGTCAAACGCGGCCTCTCGCTGGTCTACGGTGGCGGCAACGTCGGCTTGATGGGCATCGTGGCCGATGCGGTGCTGCATGGCGGCAACCCGGTCGTCGGCATCATCCCTAAGTCGCTGGTGCGCAAGGAGGTCGGCCATAAAGAGCTGACCGAGCTGCACATCGTCGACAGCATGCACCAGCGCAAGCAGATGATGGCCGACCGCGCGGATGCCTTCATCGCCATGCCCGGCGGCGTGGGCACGTATGAAGAGCTGTTCGAAACCTTCACGTGGCTGCAGCTCGGCTACCACAACAAGCCGATCGGCCTGCTGAACGTGGCGGGCTTCTACGACAAGCTGCTGGCCTTCATCGACCATGCGGTGCAAGAGGGCTTCCTCAAGCGCCATCACGCCGACTTGCTGCACGTGAGCCAAGACCCGGCCGAGCTGATCGACATGCTGGCAAACGCGCCGCGCGAAACGGTCGACAAGTGGTCAGAGCGCCGTGAGCGCACCTAAGGCCGCTATGCAAGACACGTTGCTCAAGATGGCGCTGTATGTGTCGCTGGTGCTGATCGTGCCGGGGCCGACCAATACGCTGCTGCTGTCGTCCGGCCTCAAGGTCGGCGTGCGCCGGACCAGCCCGCTCATTGCGGCAGAAGCGCTCGGCTACGTGGTCGGCATTTCGCTCTGGGGATTCTTTCTCAGCGCAGTGTCGGCCAAGCAGCCTTGGCTACCGATGGCTGTCAAGCTGGTGAGCTCGGTCTACATCCTCTTTCTGGCCGCCAAGATCTGGCGACAGAGCGGCGCGCTGCAGCACGTCACCGCCAGCCCCGTAAGCCTGCGCGACATGTTCCTCACCACGGTGATGAACCCGAAAGCGCTGTTGTTTGCGAGCACGCTGTTTCCGCTGGAAGCGTTCCGGTCCGCCAGCTACTTTGGGTGGACGATCGGCGTATTCCTGACCGTGCTCGTGCCGATTGCGATTGGCTGGTCCTACCTGGGCGTACTGCTGACGGCACGGCGGACGTGGGCACCCCACACGCCCGTGCTGCTGCGTGGCGCCTCGCTGGTGCTGCTGATGTTTTCCGGCACGCTCATGTATTCAGTGCTCGGCCACTGAGCCACCCGCTAGAACGACGAGCCCGGCTGCGCAAGAAACGTCACCTCTTCCGGCGTGGACACGCGCCCGAGCGCAGCATTGCGATGGGGGAAGCGCCCAAAGCGCGCGATGATCTCGCGGTGCTTCTCCGCCCAAATGAGCGAATCGGCATCGCCGTCCTGATCACGCAGGCGCGTGTAGAGACGAATCGACTCGTCCTGCATGGCCAACGCCTCGCTGTGCTCGAACGGCAGATAGCAGAACACGCGATGATGGCGCGTCGGCAGTTTGGCGTCCCAGCCGGCTGCCACGACGATCTGCGCGGTATGCAACGCTGCGGCATCACTGGCGAAGGCGCGCGCGGTGTCGCGAAACATATTGCGCGAGAACTGATCGAGCACCACGATGCGCGCGATGGCCTCCTGCGGCGTGTCCATCCACGTATCCGCGTTGCCCGTGGCAAGCGCTTCCCACAGCGGCAGGAAGCGCGCGCGGATCTCCGCATCAAACGCGTCGGACTTGGTGAACCACTCCGGCCGCGCGTCGACCAGCGGCGCATTGCCAAACCAGAACGCGAGCACGTCGTCTGCGGTGGGCAAACCGATCATCGGGGTCTCCTCAGCTTTCTTTTTGTGATGTGTGCGCTTTAGCGCGGCACATTGCGCATCCAGTCGGCGGTCTGCCAGAAGGCTTGCATCAGGCGCATCTGCAACGCTTCGTCCAGGCCGAGGTCTTGCATGGCCAGCGCCATGCACCGCATCCATTGATCGCGTTCCTGCGTGCCGATCTCAAACGGCAAATGGCGCGCGCGCAAACGCGGATGGCCAAAGCGTTCGATGAAATGGTTCGGGCCACCGAGCCAGCCGCACAAGAACCAGAAGAGTTTGTCACGCGAGCCATCGAGGCTTGGCGGATGCAGCGCGCGCAGCACGGCAAACTCGGGCTCGAGGTCCATCAGGTCGTAGAAGCGATCGACGAGCTCGCGCACGCGCGCCTCTCCGCCGATCAGGTCGAAGGCCAGGGTTTCCTGGCCGGTAGTTTCATCAGTCATACAGCGTCATTCACATCAAGAGACGATCAAGCATCGCGCAGCGTTGCCATGGCTGGGCGGCGCAGCACGTCACGCAGGCCAAGCCAGCCGCCAACAAAGGCGCACAGCATGCCGCCCACGATGCCCACCGGCAAGATCGCCGGGTTGAAACGATACGGAAAATCGAACACATACGCCGACAGCACCCAGCCGATGGCGATGGCGCCCACGCCCGCCATCAGCCCGGCCAGGCCGCCAACGATCAACACCTCGGCGTACTGCGTCTGGCGCACCACGCCGGAGCCCGCGCCCAGTGCACGCAGCACGCCGGCATCGCGCAAGCGCTCGTCACGCGAGCCGGACAGGGCTGCATACAGCACCAGCACGCCCGCCGCCAACGTGAACACGAACAGGAACTCCACCGCTGCTGTCACTTGGTCGAGCACACCCTGCACCTGTCGCAGGATCAGTTCGGTATCCACTACCGTCAGGTTCGGAAATTCGCGTACGAGCTTGGCCGGCAGATCAGCCCGACCGGCAGGAATGCGAAATGCCGTCACATACGTCTGCGGCATATCGTGCAACGCCACGGGCGGCAGAATCACGAAGAAGTTCACGCGCATCGAGCTCCAGTCAAGCTTGCGCAGCGACGTGATGGGCGCATCCACAGTCTGCCCGCCGACATCGAAACGCAGCACATCGCCCAGGTGCAGGTTCAGCGTCTTGGCGATGCCCTCTTCCACCGATGCCTCGGGCTTCTGCCCGCTGAACCATTGGCCCGCGACGATGCGGTTTTCCGGCGGCTGCGCAGTTGCGTAAGAGAGGTTGAATTCGCGCTCGACCAGGTTGCGGGCGCGCGATTCGGCATAGGTCTGACGGTCGATGGTCTGGCCATTCAACTGGGTTAGCCGGCCGCGCACCATCGGGTACAGCTTCGGCTCGGCTACACCTGCCTGCGCCAGTGCTTGCGATACCGCTTCCATCTGGTCGGGCTGGATATTGATGATGAAACGATTAGGCGCGTTAGCCGGCGTGGCGTTGTGCCACGAGCGGATCAGGTCATTGCGCGTCATAGCCAGCAACAGCAGCGCCATCAGGCCAACGGCCAGCGCCACGGTTTGCAGCACGCTCACGCTGCGCCGGCGCTCCAGCACCGCCAGCGCAAAACGCCAGCCCACGCCAAGCGCCCGACCACGCCCCAGCGACACCGCCAGCGCACGCAACCCGCCTGCCGCCAGCAACGCGAACACGACGATGGCGCCGGCAAACCCGGCCGCCGTCAGCGCACCGAGCTTCACATCCCGCGCGGACACCACAAGCAGCGCAAAGAACGCTGCGGCCCCTAGCGCATAGCCGACCCACGACGCGACAGCGCGCTCGGCCACATCACGGCGCAGCACGCGCAACGGCGCCACACGCACCAGCGTCAGCAGCGGCGGCACGGCAAACCCCACCAGCAGCACCAGCCCGGCCGTGACGCCAACGACCGCCGGCCAAATGGACGGCATCGGCAGCGTTACCGTCACCAGATCGCCCAGCGACGCCAGCAGCAGCCAGTGTGCGCCATAGCCCAGCGCGACCCCCACCGCGGAGCCCAGCACGCCGATCAGCAGGAACTCCAACGCAAACGTCCAGAGAATCTGGCCCTGCTTAAGCCCCAGGCACTTGATGACCGCCACCGCATCGGTGTGCCGCGCCGTATAGCGGCGCGCGGCCATGGTGATGGCGACTGCCGCAATCATCGCGGCGAGCAGCGCAACGAGCGAAAGGAAACGCTCGGCACGGTCCAGCGTTTCGCGCATCTGCGGCTGGCCGTTCTGCAAGGATTCGATGCGCACGCCACGCAGCTGACGCGTCTTCAGTTCGTTCTCCGCCCAGGCGTGGAAGGCATTCGCCGCCGCATCCGGCCCCGCCACCAGCAGGCGATACGTGATGCGGCTGCCATAGGTGACGAGGCCGGTGGAGGCCAGATCGGCCATCGGCAGCATCACGCGCGGCGCGAAGTTCATAAAGCCCGCACCACGGTCCAGTTCCTGCGTGATGACGTGGGCGATCTTGAATGTGCGCGTGCCCAGGCGGATGGCGTCGCCCACACGCACGCCCAGCGCTTCAAGCAGCGGCGCGTCGACCCACACCGTGCCGGGTGCAGGAATGGCGTGGATGGCAGCGCCAATCGCATCACGCCCGTCGCTCACCTTGACGGCACCACGCAGCGGGTAGCCCGGCGCAACAGCCTTGACCGCCGCCAGTTGCGACGCGGGCTCACCGGAAGATCCGTTCGTCAACGTGGTCGCCATGCTGGGAAACGCCGCAGTGTGCGTGACCTGCAGGCCGCTGGCGCGCGCATGCGCTTCGATATCCGCAGGCAGCGGCTGATCCGACACCACGAGCACATCGGCACCGATCAACTGTCGCGCGTCGCGCTCCAGGCCGGCATGCATGCGATCGGCCAGGAAGCTGACGGACGCCAGCGCGGCCACCGCCAACACCAGCGCAATGAGCAGCAGGTTCAGCTCACCCGCGCGCCAGTCGCGGCGCAACATGCGCAGGGCTTGGGTCCAGACGGAAAAACGTGACATGGGCAGAACACGGACGGGGCGCAGAGCGCTTCGACGTCAATTAGGCAGACCCCGCCATGTTCGCATGACTTCAGCGCGCGAGCGCGGGCGCCTCCTCGGCATGCCAGGGCAGCGCCTGGTCTGCGGTGAGCAGCGCCACCTGCTCGGGGGCGCGATAGCCCGCCAGATGACTCAGGCCCGTACGGAAACCGGCCTCGCCGATGCGCTCCATCAGCTCGCGCACCCAGGGACTGAGCGCGTCATTGCGGCGCACCGCCAGGTAGTACGTTTCGCGCGTCAGCGGGACGAAGTGCAGGCCATGGGCCTCGGCCCCTGGGCGCAGGCCGAAGCCGATGTCCGCGCGGCCTTCCTGCACGGCCACGGCAATCTTGTCGCTGGAGAATTCCTGCTCGTCGTACCCATTGATCTGGTCTGGGTACAACCCCGTCGCCACCAGCAACTGATCAAACAGCAGCCGTGTACCCGAACTGCGCTGCCGGTTGATAAAGCGCGCTTGCGTGCGCGCCAGATCGGCCAGCGACTGCACGCGCCCGGCCCATTCCGGCGACATCATCAAACCCTGCTCGCGGTCAGCCAGTGCGATCAGGCGCACGGCCGTCGGGCGTAACCACTTGCGCAAGGTCTGGTGCGCGATCGACCCCGCACCCTGCTGCGGCGCCACATAGAAACCTGCCACCTCGCATTGCTTTTCCTGCAGACAGATCAGGCCTTCGACCGCGCCGCAGAACACCGTATCGAGCTGCGCGCCGTGGCTTTCGTGGGCAAACGACTGCGCCAGCACTTCCACCGCCGGGTCATGACTGCCGGAAAAGCGGATGCGCGTCTGCGATTGCGAGGCGTCTTCCAGTTCCGACAGAAACTGGTTCATGGCCTGACGCACGGCTGGGTCAAGCTGCTCACGCAGGCGCATTTCGGCGCGCAGCATGCGCTCGCCAAACAGCGTGAGCGACGCGCCACGGCCGCGCTCCATATCGAGCAGCGAGCGCCCCAGCATCTCCTCCCACGCGCGCATCACCCCCCAGGCGTGCCGGTACGACAACCCCACCTGTTTGGCCGCCCGATGCAACGACCCCGTCTCGCGCACCGCCCGCAGCAACTGGAAGACCTTGCCATTAGCACGCGGGTTGTCATCCGGCCCGACCACCGGAAATACCTCGAACTGGAATGTCATTATGTTTATGGTTTCCTATTTACTTCGGTCCGGCTCCCGGAGAACAATCCCGTCGTCTCTCCGGGGCGGGTGAATCGTGGCCGCCGACTGCCCCCGCGGCTGCCGCCATCATGCAGCATCCGACATAAAGCGTCCACGGCCCTCATATTGACCACACAACATGTCCGGATTGCTCAAGGCGTTTCGGTGGTTTACCCCCACGTTCGCGGCACTCGCATTTAGTACGACTGCATATGCTGGCGATCTCCGCATGGCCACGACCACCAGCACCGAAAACTCAGGCTTGTTGAAAGTGCTGCTGCCCAAATTTGAAGCCGCGACCGGCGTCCATGTGCAAGTGATTGCCGTTGGCACCGGCAAAGCGGTGAAGCTGGGGGAATCGGGGGATGTGGATGTGGTGCTCGTGCACGCGCGGCAATTGGAGGACGCCTTCGTCGCTTCCGGCGGCGGCATCGACCGGCGCGACGTGATGTACAACGACTTCATCCTCGTCGGGCCTACGGAAGACCCCGCTCGCCTGCGTGGTCAGAAAGACGTCATCCAGGGCATGGCGCGCATTGCCAGCACGGGGGCCAAGTTCATCTCGCGCGGTGACAACTCTGGCACCGACGTCATGGAAAAGGCCTACTGGAAAGCCGCCAACATCGACCCGAAAGGCAAGCCCTGGTATGTGAGCGCCGGCCTGGGGATGGGCGAAGTGCTGAACATGGCCGCACAGATGAACGCCTACACACTGTCCGACCGCGCCACCTACGGCGCCTACCGTGCCAAGACCGGGCTCGATATTGTGCTGGCCGGCGACACGCGCATGTTCAATCCGTACGGCATCATCGCCGTCAATCCGAAGAAATATCCGACGACCAACTACACGGATGCGACCAAACTGATCGAGTGGATCACCTCACCCGCCGGCCAACAGGCGATTGCCGATTTCAAGGTGAACGGGGAACAGGTGTTCTTCCCCGATTACGGCAAGACCGTCGCAAGCGGAAAGTAAGCTTCCGCGGACGCGCGTGACAGAACGGCAGCTCAAGCTGCCGTTTCCAATTGCGGATGCTGCGGCAACTCGGCGGCCACTTCGCCGATCATGCGGCGCAGCCACATCACATCGGGTGCCGCGTGGCTGCGCTCGTGCCAGAGTTGGTAGAAGCGCATTTTCGGAAATGCCACAGGCGCGGGCAGGATGCGGATCGGTAGGTACTGCGCGCAATGCGCGGCGAACTGACGGCCCGTGGTGAACACCAGATCCGTGCGCATCAGCACATACGGCACCAGCCCGAAGTACGGCAGCGACACCTGGATCTGGCGTTTCAGCCCCTGCTCAGCAAGTGCCTGATCGATCATGCTGCGCTGCATGACGGCGTACGGCGCGGGCGCCAGATGCGGCATCTCCACATAGTGCTTGAGTGAGATGCCCTTGCGCGCCAGCGGGTGCTGCGCGCCGAGCATGCAGACCACCTCATCGTCGAACAGCGGGGAGATGTGCAGATGCTCCGGCGGCGAGAGCCAGTTGCCGATCACCAAGTCCATGCCGCCCTGCTCCAGCGCGGCCAGATAGTCGACGCCGGCATTGAGCGGATGCACGACCAGCTTGGCTTGCGGCGCGTGCTTGCGCAGCCGTTCGACGATGTTCGGCAGGAAGAACGCATCCAGATAATCCGGCGCGCCCAGGTGGAAGGTGCGCGTGGTATTGGCTGGATCGAACTCCTGCGACGGTCGGGCGATGCGCTCCATCGCCTCCAGGCTCTGCTGCGCCAGCGACAGCAGTTCGTGACCGCGCTCCGTCGGCACCATGCCGTTCTTGCCACGCACGAGGATGGCGTCGCCCGTGATCTCGCGCAGGCGCTTGAGCGTGTTGCTGATGGCCGGCTGCGATTGGCCGAGCTTGACCGCCGTGCGTGTCACGCTTTGCTCGGTGAGCAGCGTGTAGAGAACGCGCAGGAGGTAGGTATCGAGGTGATCTTTGCCGTGCATCTTTGGGCGGAGTCAGGCTGCCGTGGGGTCATGTCAGTGTATGTCACCTGTACATCGCGCCGCCAGACCGCTACCGGCGGGTATACCCCGGATTTTGGCTTTCCGATGCGGGTTATCACCTGGGCCAAATATTGCATTCCTAGCCCAGTGCTATGGTTCCAATACGGACACAACGACACACAAACAGGCATGGAAACCCCCATGGAGACTCAGCCCATCCGCTTCTTCCATCGCGGCCAGGTGCGCACCGTTACGGACGCCCCGATCACCCGGACGGTGCTGCAATACCTGCGTGAAGACGCGCACTGTACAGGCACCAAGGAAGGGTGCGCCGAGGGCGATTGCGGTGCATGTACCGTCGTGCTCGGCGAGCTTCAGGAAGACGGCTCCGTCGGCCTGAAAGCCGTCAACGCCTGTATCCAGTTCCTGCCGACGCTGGACGGCAAGGCGCTCTTTACCGTGGAAGATGTGCGCAGCAAGGACGGCACGCTACACCCGGTGCAACAAGCGATGGTCGAGTGCCACGGCTCGCAGTGCGGCTTCTGCACACCGGGTTTCGTGATGTCGCTCTACGCCCTGTACGAGAACACCGGCAGCGAGGCCCCGATCCCCTCGCGCCAGACCATCTGCGATTCGCTCACCGGCAACCTGTGCCGCTGCACCGGCTACCGCCCCATCATCGACGCGGGCGAACGCATGTTCGAGCTGCCCTCGCCGGCCGGCATCGATCGCACGCAACTGGCCGAAACGCTGCGCAAGCTGCAGCGCAAAGACACCTTCACCTACGCGCCCACCGGCACCGAGAATGCATCGCGCTTCTACGCACCGCGCACCGCCTCGGCATTCGCCGCGATCAAGGCTGCGCACCCAGACATCCGCATCCTCGCCGGCAGCACGGACGTGGGCCTGTGGGTCACCAAGCAGTTCCGCGAGCTGGGCGACATCCTCTACATCGGCCAGGTGGCGGACCTGTACGCACTGGAAAAGCGCGACGGCTGGATCAAAATCGGCGCTGCGGTTTCGCTGGAACAAGCCTACGAATTCCTCGCCCCGGACTACCCCGAGCTGACCGAACTGTGGAAGCGCTTCGCCTCGCTGCCGATCCGCAATGCCGGCACGCTGGGCGGCAACATCGCCAACGGCTCGCCGATCGGTGATTCGGCGCCGGCGCTCATCGCCATCGGCACGCGCGTCGTGCTGCAGCGTGGCGAAGTCCGCCGCGAGCTGCCGCTCGAAGACCTCTACCTCGCCTACCAGAAGAACGCGATGGAAGAAGGCGAGTTCGTGGCCGGCCTGCGCATTCCGGCGCGCGAAGGGCGCGCTGCGCTGCGCTTCCGCACGTACAAGCTGTCCAAGCGCTTTGACGAAGACATCTCCGCCGTGTGTGCGGCACTCGCCATTGAGCTGGACGGCGACATTGTGCGCAGCGCGCGCATCGCCTACGGCGGCATGGCAGCCACGTCCAAGCGCGCGACCGAAACCGAAGCCGCCATCACCGGCCAGCCGTGGAACGAAGCGACCGTGCGTGCTGCCATGGCAGCCATGTCGCGCGACTACACGCCACTGACGGACATGCGCGCCACCGACAACTATCGCCGCATCTCGGCCGCCAACACGGTGTACCGCTTCTGGCTAGAAACCCGCACTGACGCGCCGCTCACCCTCGAACAGATCAATGTGCGTGCGGTCGAACTGAATACCCTCACTGCGGCCTGAGAACATGAACAAGCAAACTGACGCCTTCCTGCTCGCAGAAGCCGATATTCCAGCGACACTGCCTGACCAGCGCGGTGCTGTGGTGGGGATTTCGCGCCCGCATGAGTCCGCGCATCTGCACGTCGCAGGCTCTGCCACGTACACCGACGACATTCCCGAACTGGCCGGCACGCTGCACGCGGCGCTCGGCATGAGCACGCAAGCCCACGCGCGCATCGTCAACATGGACCTGGATCGTGTGAAGGCCGCGCCGGGCGTGGTGGCCGTGTTCACGTCGGCTGACATTCCGGGCACTAACGATTGTGGCCCGATCATCCACGACGATCCGATCCTGGCGACCGACACGGTGCACTTCATCGGCCAGCCGGTGTTCATCGTGGTGGCTACGTCGCATGATGCAGCGCGTCGTGCCGCGCGCCTGGGCAATATCGACTACGAAGTCCTGCCCCCGCTGCTGACGCCGGAAGAAGCGCGCGCTGCCGGCAAATCCGTGTTGCCGCCGATGCACCTGAAACGCGGCGAACCGGCTGAGCGCATCGCTGCCGCGCCGCATTCGGAAGCCGGTCAGATGTCGCTGGGCGGCCAGGAGCAGTTCTACCTCGAAGGCCAGATCTCGTACGCGGTGCCGAAGGAAGACAACGGCATGCACGTGTGGTGCTCGACCCAGCACCCGACCGAGATGCAGCACATGGTGTCGCACATGCTGGGCTGGCACGCCAACCAGGTGTTGGTGGAGTGCCGCCGCATGGGCGGTGGCTTTGGCGGCAAGGAATCGCAGTCGGGCCTGTTTGCCTGCTGTGCATCGCTGGCGGCGTGGAAGCTCGCCTGCCCGGTCAAGCTGCGTCCGGATCGCGACGACGACATGATGATCACCGGCAAGCGGCATGACTTCCGCTTCGCCTACGAAGCCGGCTATGACGACGACGGGCGCATCCAGGGCGTAAAAGTCGACATGACCTCGCGCGCCGGGTTCTCGGCGGACTTGTCCGGCCCGGTGATGACGCGTGCCATCTGCCACTTCGACAACGCCTACTGGCTGCCCGAAGTGGAGATCGACGGCTTCTGCGCGCGCACGAACACGCAGTCGAACACCGCCTTCCGCGGCTTCGGCGGCCCGCAGGGCGCGTTTGCCATCGAGTACATCATGGACAACATCGCGCGCTCGATCGGCAAGGATGCGCTCGACGTGCGCCGCGCCAACCTGTACGGCAAGGACAAGAACAACATCACGCCGTACGGCCAGACCGTGGAAGACAACGTCATCCACGAGCTGCTCGATGAGCTGGAAGCGTCGTCCGATTACCGCGCCCGCCGCGAAGCCATCCGCGCATTCAACGCGACAAGCCCCGTGCTCAAGCGCGGCCTGGCGCTGACGCCCGTGAAGTTCGGCATCTCGTTCAACGTCAAGCACTTCAACCAGGCCGGCGCGCTTGTGCACGTGTACAACGACGGCTCGATCCTCGTGAACCACGGCGGCACTGAAATGGGCCAGGGCCTGAACACGAAGGTCGCGCAGGTGGTGGCGCACGAGCTGGGCGTGGCGTTCACGCGCATTCGCGTCACGGCCACGGACACGAGCAAGGTGGCCAACACGTCCGCCACGGCCGCATCGACCGGCAGCGACCTGAACGGCAAAGCCGCGCAGGACGCTGCACGCCAGATCCGCGCACGCCTGATCGCGTTTGCCGCCGAGCACTACGAGGTGCCCGTCGAAACGGTATCGATCGTTGGTGACCAGTTGGAAATCGGCGCACGCCGTGTGCCGTTCGATGAGCTGATCCGCCTGGCCTACGTCGCGCGCGTGCAGTTGTGGTCCGACGGTTTCTACGCCACGCCGAAGCTGCACTGGGATCAGGCCAAACTCAAGGGTCGCCCGTTCTACTACTACGCCTATGGCGCAGCAGTGTCGGAAGTGGTGGTGGACACGCTCACCGGCGAATGGCGCCTGCTGCGCGCCGACGTGCTGCACGACGCCGGTCGCTCGATCAACCCAGCCATCGACATCGGCCAAGTGGAAGGCGCCTTCATCCAAGGCATGGGCTGGCTGACCACGGAAGAACTCTGGTGGAACAAGAACGGCAAGCTAATGACGCATGCGCCGTCCACCTACAAGATCCCGACGGTCAATGATTGCCCGCCAGACTTCCGCGTGCGCCTGTTCAACAACGCCAACGTGGAAGACAGCATCCACCGCTCCAAGGCGCTGGGTGAGCCGCCGCTGCTGCTGCCGTTTTCGGTGTTCTTCGCCATCCGCGACGCGGTGGCCGCCGTGGGCGATGGCCGCACCAATCCGCCGTTGAACGCACCCGCCACCAGCGAGGAAATCCTCAAGGCGGTGGACGCCATCCGCAGTGCCCCACTGTCTGCCTAAGTCCGGAGACGACGTCATGGACCACACGCAACTGCGCCCCTTCCGCTTCGCCGATGTGCTTGCCACTGTGCAAGCGGGGCAGCCGTGCGTGCTGGTCACGGTAACGGACGTGCAGGGCTCCGCCCCGCGCGAGCCGGGCACGCTGATGTTGGTGTGCGGTGATGGCTTCTTCGGCACCATCGGCGGCGGCCATCTCGAATGGCGCGCGATGGAAATCGCCCAGGCGATGATGGGTGCGCCCGAAGCCAGCGGTGAAGCACGCCGCCAGTTCGTGCGCATTCCGCTGGGCCCTGCGCTCGGTCAATGCTGCGGCGGTGTGGTGCGCCTGTCGCTGGAACGACTCGACGCGCGTGATGCGGAGTGGATCGCCCAAGCCGATGACGCCATGCGCCAACGTCGAAGCCTGCGCCGCTTCGTCTCCGCAGATGCGGCTGTGCCGGTCGAAGCGAGCATCGGCGACGCGGCGGCAGCCGGCGTGCAGTTCGACGCCAACGGCTTCACGCAAACGGTATTGCCGCCCGATATGTCGATCGTGCTGTGTGGCGCGGGCCACGTCGGCCACGCCATCGTGCGTGCGCTGGCGCATCTGCCCTGCCGCGTGACGTGGGTGGACGAGCGCGATGCGATGTTCCCGTTCCCCACCGAGGTGCCGCCGAACGTCGTCATCGAATCCACCGATACGCCGGAAGCCGTGATCGACCACGCGCCCGCCGGCAGCTACTTCCTGGTCATGACGCACAACCATGCGTTGGACCTCGCGCTGTGCGAACGCATCATGCGCCGCACGGACTTTGCCTACTTCGGCCTGATCGGTTCCAAGACCAAGCGCGCGCGCTTCGAGCACCGCATGGTCGAGCACGGTGTCGACCCGGCACGCTTGCCCGAAATGATCTGCCCAATTGGCATTGCTGGCATTGCCGACAAAGCGCCGGATATCATTGCGGTCTCCGTCGTCGCGCAACTGCTGCAGGTGCGAGAGCTGCGAGAGCATGCGCTCACCAGTGCGAGCAGCGGCGCGGCGGTTCCATACCGTGTCCCTACGTCCGCGTCCGCGTCCGCTTAAATCATGCCGATCTCGCCAGCCCTTGCAGAACGCATCGCCACCAGCCCGAAAGCTGAGCTGCACATCCACATCGAAGGCTCGCTCGAACCCGAACTGATGTTCGCGCTGGCCGAGCGCAACGGCGTCAAGCTGCCGTATGCGTCCGTTGAAGAAGTGCGCGCGGCCTACGCGTTCGACGATCTGCAATCGTTTCTCGACCTGTACTATGCCGGCGCCAGCGTGCTGCTAACCGAGCAGGATTTCTACGACATGACTGCCGCGTACGTGGCACGTGCCGTGGCCGACAACGTCCGCCACGCCGAGATCTTCTTTGACCCGCAAACGCACACCGCACGCAACGTGCCGATGCATGTGGTGATCCACGGCATCGTCCGCGCACTGGATGATGCGGAGCGCGAGCATGGTTTCTCCAGCCGCCTGATCCTCTGCTTCCTGCGCCATCTGAGCGAGGAAGACGCGTTCGCCACGCTCGAAGCCGCCCTGCCCTACATCCAGGACCCGGCCAACCGCATCATCGGTGTGGGGTTGGATTCTTCGGAGCGCGGCAACCCGCCCGAGAAGTTCGCGCGCGTGTTCGCCCGCTGCAAGGAACTGGGCCTGCGCCTGGTCGCCCACGCCGGTGAAGAAGGCCCAGCGCAATACGTGATCGACGCGCTCGACATCCTGAAGGTGGAGCGGATCGACCACGGCGTGCGCGCCATCGACGACGCGGCGCTCGTCAAGCGCCTGGCCGCCGAGCGCATCGCCCTGACGGTCTGCCCGCTGTCGAACGAAAAACTGAAGGTCTACCCCGACTTGCGCGATCACTCGCTCAAGCAACTGCTGGACTCCGGCTGCGCAGTGACCCTGCACTCCGATGACCCAGCCTACTTTGGCGGCTACATGAACACCAACTGGCTCGCCACCTTCAACGCGCTCGACCTGACTGCCGCCGATGCCCACACGCTCGCTCGCAACAGCTTCGAGGCGTCGTTCCTGCCCGAGCAGGACAAAGCCCTGTGGCTGAACGCGGTGGATGTCCACTGGAACGCCACACACTAAGCCCCCACGAGACAACGAATGACCACAATGCCCCCGACTTCCAACACCGTTCACGCCTACCGCGGCCGCGTGCTGCATTTCCTGCACGACCCGCAGTATCGCGAGCGCGATGCCTATGAGTATTGGGAAGATGGCCTGCTCGTGGTCATGGGCGGCAAGGTGGTGCAGGCGGGCGACTACGCTGCGCTGCGCGAGAACCTGCCCACCGGCACGCAGCTGCACGATTACAGCGGCAAGCTGATCGTGCCCGGCTTCATCGACACGCACATCCACTACCCGCAGACGGACATGATTGCCTCGCCGTCGCCGGGCCTGCTGCACTGGCTGGAGACATACACCTTCCCCGAAGAGCGTCGCTTCGAGAGCGAGCAATACGCCGCGGGCGTCGCCTCGTTCTTCCTCGACGAACTGCTGCGCAACGGCACGACCAGCGCGATGGTGTGGAGCACCGTACATCGCGGCTCGGCCGAAACACTATTCACGCAGGCCCAGCAACGCGGCATGCGCCTGATCACCGGCAAGGTGATGATGGATCGCAACTGCCCGGAATACCTGCGCGACACGGCCGAATCCGGCGCACGTGACACGGCCGACCTGATCTCGCGCTGGCACGGCAAGGACCGCCTGGGCTACGCCATCACGCCGCGCTTTGCACCCACTTCGAGCGAAGCGCAACTGCAAGCCTGCGCAGAACTCGCCAAGCAGTACCAAGACGTCTTCATCCAGACCCACGTCGCCGAAAACCCCGACGAAGTGAAATGGGTGGCCGACCTGTTCCCGAACGCACGCAGCTACCTGGACGTGTATGACAAGTACGGCCTGCTGCGCAAAGGCGCCTTCTACGGCCACGCCATCTGGCTGGACGACGGCGATCGCCAACGCCTGGCGGAATCCGGCGCGGCCGTGGCGCACTGCCCCACGTCCAACCTGTTCCTGGGCAGCGGCCTGTACAACTTCCACAAGAACGACGCGCACCGCCTGGCGCTGACGCTCGCCACGGACGTGGGCGGCGGCAGTTCGTTCTCGATGCTGCGCACGATGGGCACCGCGCACAAGGTTGCGCGCATGGGCGGCTATCACCTGACCGCGCTACGCATGTTCTACCTGGCCACGCGCGGCGCCGCTGAGGCGCTGGGCTGGGAAGATCGCATCGGCAGCTTCGTGCCCAGCGCAGAAGCCGACTTCATCGTGCTGGACCCGGCCGCCACGCCGCTGCTGGCGCGCCGCAACGCGCGCTCGGAAACACTGGAAGAACTGCTGTTCTCGCTGGCACTGCTGGGCGAGGACCGTGCGGTATCCGCCACCTACATCCAAGGCGAGCCGGCCACACTGGGTGTTGGCGCCGTCGCCTGATCCCCTTATAATCGCGGCTTCCATTGGGGAGTAGCCGCTCGAAGTCGAGACTTCGAGGGCCACGTCAACAGACTTGACCGCTGTCGCAATGACAAGTGGTTATGGCGTGGTCAGCAGCCACTCGGGTGCCACTTAGGCACTTGGTGACGCGTCTGGCGAGACCGATGACACACCTCTGCGGATAGGGCCGGCAGCGGTGCGTCATTGGTTCGCATACGGCCCGGACACCACACAACAACATGGAAGCCTTCCTCGTCTCCACCGGCATCGTCGCCCTCGCGGAAATCGGCGACAAAACGCAACTGCTGTCGATCCTGCTGGCCGCGCGTTTTCGCAAGCCGGTGCCGATCATCCTCGGCATTTTCATCTCCACCCTCGTCAATCACGCACTGGCCGGCGCTGTCGGCGGCTGGATCACGCACATGCTCGGCGAAAACGCGCTGCGGTGGATTCTCGGTATCGCCTTCATCGCGATGGCCGGGTGGATGCTGATTCCGGACAAACTCGACGATGAAGAAGCGCCGAAAGACACGCGCGGCCTGGGCATTCTTGGCACCACCATCGTTGCATTCTTCTTTGCCGAGATGGGCGACAAGACGCAGATCGCCACAGTGGCACTGGCTGCACGCTTCCACGACGTCGCATGGGTTGTCGCTGGCACGACTGTCGGCATGCTGCTGGCCAACGTGCCAGCCGTGCTGATGGGCAACAAGTTCGCCTCGCGCATGCCGATCACGCTGGTACATCGGATTGCGGCGTTGATCTTTTTGGTGCTGGGGGTGTTGGCGCTGTTGAGTGTCGGTAAGTAATCGCGCAGCGCACCTCTTCGCTCGCTCGGCCTGACTAAAGGACCCGATTTAGGTCAACAACTCCAGGGCGAACGGCAAGTCAATACTTCCCGCCCTGTTTGCTATCGAATGGATCTATGCAACCCATGAAAGTGTTCGCGCTCCTGGCGCTTGCGTCATTGCCGGCTGCCCAGGCTTACGCCGTATCGTTCCAATGCGAGAAAGCCTCCACCACAGTCGAGCATGCTCTCTGCGACGACAAGGCGCTCGGTGCATTAGACGACCAAGTCTCGGAGAGCTACCGCCGCTTGCTCGAGAGCGCGCCAGAGGCAAGCGTGTCAGCGCTGCGGGATGGCCAGCGCGCCTGGCTCAAGCAGCGCAACCAATGCTCGCAGGCTCCCGCGAACATCAAAGCCTGTCTGTCTGATACGCTGAAAAAGCGCCGCGAAGATCTGGATGCATTCACAGCTAAAGAAGAGGCCACGCTGGATAAGATCATTGCCAGCATTCCCGATGCGCCGGCCGCCGCCGCGCAAACGCTACGTGGCTATGCAGGGCCATTGGCTTCGGCTTGGCTGGTTTATCTACATACCTACGAACCCAAGGCAGCCGTGGGTGCGCAAGAAGCGCGGCAACGGCGCGACGCTGCTGTGGCAGCGTTGACCAGTGATTCGCTTGCCAAAAGTCTCTACCTTGACATCGAGGGTAAAAAGACCGGTCCAGGCGGCAACGCACCACTGACTTTATTGCGCATGCAGATCGAACGAGCCGACTACGACACGTCTCGCCCTTACGCCCATTGCTTCATCTTTGCGCGTGTGGGAGAGCCAGCATATGAGGCATTCGGCCCACTGTACGGCTCTTCTCGCGATGGCAGCGCGCCCATCTGCGCCCCACAGGGCGACCTGTTCGAGCGCGTTGAATGGAAGTCGTTGGCTACGGCCATTCAGCCTGCGCTATACAGAGGCGTCGAGAGTACCGGCACCATCCGCTTTAGCTACTTTGCCGGTTGGCGCGAGATGGAACTACGGGCAACCGTGTCGCCGCGCGACTATCTCAAGCCATCCAAGGAAAGGGCCACGGATGTCGAGCAGGACATTCGCAACTGGTCCGACGTAAAAACCTGGCCCGCCGAGGAACGCACTGCGACGCTCGCCGCCGTTGAACCCGCCCGCAGAGCCACGGCGGAATGGCTAAAAACCCACCGTGGATTTTCTGATGCCGATGCCGCGAAGGCTGCACGCGAGATCGTGCAAGCGTGGCTACGTGGGCGAGTGGGCTTCGTGACAGACATGCTGAGCGGCGGGTAACTAGGCCAAGAGACATCGTCGCCACAAGAAAAAAAAAACGGGGCCACAGCCCCGTTCAACCCTCACCGGTCATGTCACCCGCTAGGGAACGAATGACATGCTCCGATAAACCTTTCTGTTGTTGCCTCAGCATGCGCCTCAGTTCGTTTTGGCGCCGCCTTCAAACCACTTGGCGATGATCGTGCGCTCGTCGTCGGTGATGTTGGTCACGTTGCCCAGTGGCATCAGCTTCTGCTGCACGACCTGCTGGTAGACGAGCTGTGCGTGCTTGCTCAGCTCATCCGGCGAATCGAGCAACACACCCTTGGCCGGCGAAGGCATCAGGGTAGGATGCGCCGAATGACATTGGTAGCACCGTGCGGTAACGACTGCCTGTACTTTGGCGAAGTCCGAACCGCCAGCCGCAGCTGTTGCAGCGGGTGCAGAGGCACTTCCTGCAGCGACAGCCGGGACCGCAGCGGCGCTTTCCGCCACCGGAGCAGCCGGACGCGGCGCGAGCCACACCGCCACACCCAACAGCACCGCGACGCCCGCCGCCGGATAACCCCAGTTGATCACGCCCTTGTGCTTCAGGATGAAAAACTGACGGATCAACACCCCCGCCAGCATGATCAGCACCAGCACAACCCAGTTGTACTTGTTCGCATACGTCATGCTGTAGTGGTTCGACAGCATCGCAAACAGCACCGGCAGCGTGAAATACGTGTTGTGCACGCTGCGCTGCTTGCCGCGCTTGCCGTGGATCGGGTCAGGCTTTTCGCCCGCCTTGAGCGAGGCCACCACCTTGCGTTGCCCCGGGATGATCCAGAAGAACACGTTGGCGCTCATGATGGTCGCGATCATCGCGCCGATCAGCAGGAATGCCGCGCGGCCCGAGAACAGGTGGCACGCGGCAAACGCCGCAATCACCACATAGACCGCCACCAGGATGCCGACCACGCGGTCGTTCTTGCCGAACACGCGGCAGATGGTGTCGTACACCAGCCAGCCGACCACCAGGAACGCCAGCGCGAGGATCACCGCCGTCGTCGCCGTCATGTCGAACACGCTGCGATCGATCATGTAGACATTGGCGTTGAACAGATACACCACCGTCAGCAGCGCGAAGCCCGACATCCAGGTGGAGTACGACTCCCAGTAGAACCAGTGCAGATGATCCGGCAGTTGCTTCGGCGCCAGCAGGTACTTCTGCGGGTTGTAGAACCCGCCGCCGTGCACGGCCCACAGCTCGCCGTCGACGCCCTTGTCCTGCAGGTCCGGTGCCGTCGGCTTGGTCAGGCTGTTGTCGAGCCAGACGAAGTAGAACGACGAGCCGATCCACGCGATCGCGACGATCACGTGCAGCCAACGCAAGAGCAAGTTGGCCCAATCGAGGATATAGCCTTCCATGATTCGCTCCCCTCTGCCCTTAGCTACCGCGATAGGTCGAGTACGACCACGGCGACACCAGCAGCGGCACGTGGTAGTGCGCGCTGGTATCGGCCACGCCAAAGCGCAGCGTCACCACGTCGAGGAACGCGGGCTCGGGGAGTTTGACGCCGGCTGCGCGGTAGTAATCGCCCACCGCGAAGTCCAGCTCATAGACGCCGGTCAGCAGCGCGTCGCCTTCGAGCAGCGGTGCATCGCAACGGCCATCGTGATTGGTGCGAACCGATTTGATCGGTTGGCGCTGATTGTCGACAATCTTGAACAGAGCGATCGCCAGGTTTTGGCCCGGCGTGCCTGCAGCGGTGTCGAGCACATGGGTAGTCAAGCGTCCCATTTGTCTTCCTCTGTAGTTCGAATTTTCAGAAGCGCCGCTGCCTCCACTTGCACCTCGCGCCAAACCCTTGTGTCCCAGGTGGGATAAGGGCAGACGTCGGGGCCCGCTCGGTACGTGCTGTGCACGCATCCCGGCGCGCGTCCAGCCGGTTTACGCCTGCCGCCTTCGCTTTGAAGGGACGTGCCAAACCGGCAAAGCCGTCGCTCGTTCTGGGCTCGACTCCCTGTCCTCGTGGGGACGTGAAACAGGGATTTCCCTAGTTTGTCGAATTCCCGAACGCATTTTGTTGACAATATTGAGGGCGTCCACGAATAATTGTCAACAGATTTTCGCAGTTGCTTATGCTGCGATGCGTTACTCAAAGGCGGGTCTGCCATGTCCAAGAATCTCAAGCTGGTCTCCACGGAAACGACATCAAAGTCAGGCGCCAAGGCATCGGGGGCAACGCGTATGTCAGTCGAAGAGCGGATGTATCACGAGATCTACGACGCGATCATGGAGCACCGCCTGCCCCCGCGCACCAAGCTGACGGAGCATGCGCTTTGCGAAATCTATGCCACCGCGCGTCATACGGTTCGCAAGGTCTTCTCTCAACTGGCCGCGGATGGTCTGGTTGATCTGGAACCGAATCGCGGTGCGTTCATTGCGGCCCCGTCCATTGATGAGGCGCACGCCATGTTCGAGTTGCGCCAGATCCTGGAGCGCGCCGTGCTCGACAAGGTCGGCCATAGCGCCAATCCCAAGGCCGCCATTGCTCCGCTGGTGGAGCTCGTTAAGGAAGAGCGCCAAGCCTTTGTCACGCATGACCGGCCTCGCTGGATTCGTCTTTCTGCGGAGTTCCACGTCGCGCTGGCTGAACAGGCCGGCAACCCGCTAGTGGTCGAGATGATGCGCCGTCTGGTGTCGCGCACCACGCTGATGATCGCCAGCGTGGAAGCCCCCGGCCACAACGCCTGCTCGTTCGACGAGCACCTGGACATCCTCAACGCACTGGAGCGCGGAGACGCTGCTGCCGCGCAGGCCCACATGGCCCAGCACTTGCAATGTTGTGCCGATCGCGTGCGCCCGGAGGCGCCCGCTGACTTCGATCTGCGTTCGGTGCTGGGCACACGCGAGGACAACGTCTAAGACCGGTTTTGCTGTATTGGGCGAGCCGGCACGACAGAGGCCGGCCGCCCCAAGCCGGACGCCGTCCGGCTCACCACCCAAGGAGACCTTATGACGAGCAGCACCATCGCCGCCCCCACGGCGGACCTGACCAACGAGCGCGTGGCGTACGGACGCCTGCTCGCACTGGGCTTGCAACATGTCTTGGTGATGTATGCAGGCACCGTGGCGGTGCCGCTCATCGTGGGCGGTGCACTGCATCTGCCCAAGGAACAACTCGCCTTCCTCATCAACGCCGACCTGTTTGCGGCCGGTCTTGCCACGCTCATCCAGGCGTTCGGCGTGTGGAAATTCGGCATCCGCATGCCCGTCATGATGGGCGTCACCTTCGCCTCGGTCGGCCCGATGATCGCCATCGGCTCTGACCCGAGCATCGGTCTGTTGGGCATCTATGGCGCGGTGATTGCGGCGGGGCTGTTCGGCATCATCGTTGCGCCGCTCATGGGGCGCGTGCTGGGGCTCTTCCCCCCGGTAGTCACGGGCACCGTCATCACTCTGATCGGCATGTCGCTGATGGGCGTAGGCATCAACTGGGCCGCAGGTGGACAGCCGACCATGAAGACCATGGTCGACGGCGTGCTCAAGACCGTGCCGAACCCCGCGTATGGCGACCTGAGCGGCTTGGCGATTGCGCTGGCGGTGCTGGTCATCATCCTGTTGCTGACGAAGTACGGCAAAGGCTTGATCGGCAACATTGCCGTGCTGCTGGGCATCGTGATCGGCACGTTCATCGCCATGGCGTTCGGCAAAGTCAGCTTTGCCGGCATTGCCGAGGCCAACATGGTCGCTGTCATCACGCCGCTGCACTTCGGTATGCCGACGTTCCACTTCGGCGCCATCGCGTCGATGTGCATTGTGATGATGATCACGCTGGTGGAATCGACGGGCATGTTTCTCGCGCTGGCGGAAATCACCGGCAAGAAGCTTTCCACCGATGACCTGACCCGCGGCCTGCGCGCCGATGGTCTGGGCACGGTGATCGGCGGCGTGTTCAACACGTTCCCGTACACCTCGTTCTCGCAAAACGTGGGGCTGGTGACGGTGACGGGGGTACGCTCGCGCTACGTAGCGGCCATGGGCGGCGTCATCCTGATCCTGCTGGGCCTATTTCCAAAGATGGCGCACATCGTGGCGTCCGTGCCGTCGTTCGTGCTGGGCGGCGCGGGCATCGTGATGTTCGGCATGGTGGCGGCCACCGGCGTGCGCATCCTGGGCTCGATCGATTTCAACAAGTACCGCCACAACCTGTTCATCGTGGCCATCTCAATCGGCTTCGGCATGATCCCGACGCTGGCACCGACGTTCTTCCAGTACCTGCCGCATTGGCTGGAGCCGATCACGCACAGCGGCATCGTGCTGGGCACGCTGGTCGCGGTCATCCTGAACCTCTACTACAACGGCATGCAGTCGGCGGAGCACGCCATGCGTGATGCCGCTGCCAACACGCACGGCACGGAGTAATCGGATGACCGAGCGCATGAACGACCCGCTGCTGATCGCCCGTCATGCCGACGTGCTGGTCACCATGGACGCACAACGCCGCGAGATTGCAGACGGTGCGCTGGTGGCGCGCGGCGGCGTGATCGAATGGGTGGGCGCCACGGCCAATCTGCCACCGCAGTATCACGACGCCATCGGCCGGCCCAACGTGCGTGTGATGGAGCTGCGTGACCACGTGGTCACGCCTGGCTTCGTCAACACGCACCACCACATGTATCAAAGCCTGACGCGCGCCCTGCCCGCTGCGCAGGACGCCGAGCTGTTCGGCTGGCTCACGAACCTGTATCCGGTGTGGGCCGGTCTCACGCCCGAGATGGTGCGTGTGTCGACCCTCACGGCGATGGCGGAACTGCTGCTGTCAGGCTGCACGACCTCCAGCGACCATCTGTATCTGTACCCCAATGGCAGCCGGCTCGATGATTCGATCGAAGCCGCGCAGCAGATCGGCATGCGCTTTCACGCCGCGCGCGGCAGCATGAGCGTGGGCCGCAGCCAGGGCGGCCTGCCGCCGGACCGCGTGGTCGAGGGCGAAGAGGCCATCCTCAAGGAAACGCTGCGCCTGATCGAAACCTGGCACGACGCCGATCGCCATTCCATGCTGCGCATGGTGGTGGCGCCGTGCTCGCCGTTCTCCGTCTCGCGTGACCTGATGCGCGAATCGGCCAAGCTCGCACGCAGCTACGGCGTGTCGATGCACACCCATCTGGCCGAGAACGACAACGACATCGCCTACTCGCGCGAGAAATTCGGCATGACGCCGGCTGAATATGCGGAAGACCTCGGCTGGGTCGGCCACGACGTTTGGCATGCGCACTGCGTGAAGCTCGACGCGCACGGCATCGACGTATTCGCACGCACCGGCACGGGCGTGGCGCACTGCCCGTGCTCGAACATGCGCCTCGCTTCAGGCATCGCGCCCATTCGCACCATGCGCGACGCCGGCGTGCCGGTCGGCCTGGGCGTGGACGGCAGTGCATCGAACGACGGCGCGCACATGCTCGGCGAAACGCGCCAGGCGATGTTGCTCGCGCGCGTCGGCTTCGGCCCGTCGGCAATGAGCGCGCGTGAGGCACTGGAAATCGCCACGCTCGGCGGCGCCCGCGTGCTCAACCGCGACGACATCGGCGCGCTCGCACCCGGCATGTCCGCCGACTTTGTCAGCTTCGACCGCCATCAGGTCGGCTTTGCCGGCGCCGACCACGACCCGGTCGCCGCGCTGGTGTTCTGTGCCCCGTCCAACGTCGCGCACAGCGTGATCAACGGGCGTGTGATTGTTGAAGACGGCCGCCTGACCACGCTTGAACTTGACGCCCATCTCACGGTTCACCGAAGGCTCGCGCTGGAACTCGCGCAGGCCGCTCGGGCAGTCCCGGCATGAGGTGACGGCGCTTTGCATCGTTCATGACCCATTTGTGATGTCGTGAATTTGGAAAGCCGCACGCCACTGTCTGACCGGTGTTGTATGAAGTCTCCTCGATCTCAAAAAACCATGACCAACAATAACTATCCGCGCGATCTCATCGGTTACGGCAAGACCCCGCCGAATGCCAATTGGCCGGGCGGTGCGCGCGTGGCTCTGCAGTTCGTTCTCAACTACGAAGAAGGCGGCGAAAACTGCGTGCTGCACGGCGACGCCGGCTCCGAGCAGTTCCTCTCCGAAATCATCGGTGCGGCCGCCTACCCTGCTCGCCACATGAGCATGGAAGGCATCTACGAATACGGCTCGCGTGCGGGCGTGTGGCGCATCCTGCGTGAGTTCGAAAAGCGCGGCCTGCCGATGACGATCTTCGGCGTGTCGATGGCCCTGCAACGGCACAAGGACGTGACGCAAGCCTTCGTTGATCTGGGCCACGAAATCGCGTGCCACGGCTGGCGCTGGATCCACTACCAGAACATCGACGAAGCCACCGAGCGCGAGCACATGCGCATCGGCGTCGAGATCATTCGCCAGCTCACCGGCAACGCGCCCCTGGGCTGGTACACCGGCCGCGACAGCCCCAACACGCGCCGTCTGGTGGTCGAGCACGGCGGCTTTGCCTACGATGCCGACTACTACGGCGACGACCTGCCTTTCTGGACCGAAGTCGAAGTCTCGGATGGCGAGCGCAAGCCGCATCTGGTGGTGCCGTACACGCTCGACACCAACGACATGCGCTTCGCCAGCCCGCAAGGCTTCAACACCGGCGACCACTTCTACCAGTACCTGAAGGATGCCTTCGACGTGCTGTATGAGGAAGGCGACCCCAGCGGCCTGGCGCAACCGAAGATGCTGTCGATCGGCATGCATTGCCGCCTGCTGGGCCGCCCGGCGCGTTTCCGGGCGCTGCAGCGCTTCCTCGATTACGTGCAATCGCACGACAAGGTGTGGATCTGCCGGCGCATCGACATCGCCAATCATTGGATGCAACACCACCCGTACGCAAAGCAACCCGTTTCGAGCACCACAGCATGAGCCAGACCACTTACACCCTCTCGCAACTCAACGGCATGGACGCTGCCCAGTTCGTGCAGACGCTGGGCGGCATCTACGAGCACTCGCCGTGGGTGGCAGAACAGGCTGCCACGCAGCGCCCGTTCGCGTCCGCTGATGCGTTGACCGCAGCCATGCGCAAGGCCGTCGACACTGCGGGTGAGGAGGCCCTGCTCAAGCTCGTGCGTGCCCACCCGGAACTCGCCGGCAAGGCCGCCGTGCGCGGAGAGCTGACCGCCGAATCGACACGCGAGCAAGCGGGCGCAGGTCTCGACCAATGCACGCCGGAAGAATTCGCACGCCTGCAGACACTCAATCAGCAATACAACGAGAAGTTCGGCTTCCCGTTCATCCTGGCGGTGCGCGGCTATGACCGTCACGGCATCATCGACAACTTCAGCAAGCGCGTTCAGAACGATCGCGACACCGAGCTGCGCACGTCACTCGAACAGATTCACCGTATTGCAGGCTTTCGTCTGGCCGATTTGATTTCAGGTTAACCGCACGACAACGCTGCAGGTGCGGTGCCATAGGGCACGGCGCACCGCCTGGCATGGAGCCTGACCAGCCGGCCTGTGACTGCATCAAAGAATGCAGCACAACCCGCAGCGATTCCATCAACAACGGAGGAGATAGGAAATGCAGTGGAACATCTTGCGCGGCGCCGCCGCGTTCACGGTCGCGACCGCGACCTTTTTCATTGGGGCAGCAGATGCAGGGGCAGTCGAATGGAGCGATACCTCCATCGGCTATCGCTATGGCACCCAATTCGCAGAGCCGTTTGTGGGTGACGGCATTCACAAGAACATTTTCAACTTCACGCACGCCAGCGGGTACAAGTACGGCACGAACTACCTGAACGTCGATTTCCTGCAGTCAGACAGCAAGGACGCCAACGCGCAGGAAGCCTATGTCGTGTATCGCCACACGCTCGATATCGGCAAGGTGCTCGACAAAAACCTCAGCGCTGGCCCGATTCGCGGCTATGGCCTGACCGCCGGCTTTGACTGGAACACCAAGAACGACCCCGGCTATGCGTCGAAGAAACGCATGCTGGTGGTCGGGCCGACGGTCATGATGGACGTGCCGGGTTTCCTGAACATCAGCCTGCTGATGCTGTGGGAGAGCAACGAGCCGGTCGGCGTCACGAGCCGCTACCACTACAAGGCGCACCCGATGCTCAACGCGGCATGGGGTATCCCCATCGGCTCGACGGGGCTGTCGTTTGAGGGGTATGCCAACTACATCGCGGCCAAAGGCAACAACGAATTCGGTGGCGGCACTGCACCGGAATTGAATATCGATGCCATGCTGATGTACGACCTGGGCACGCCTTTGCATCTGGGTAAGAACACGCTGCGCGTGGGTATTGAATATCAATACTGGCGCAACAAGTTCGGCAACCCGGCATCGGTGCCCGGCTCGCTGGCAAAGACGCCGATGGTGCGTGCCGAATACCACTTCTGACCGCGCAGCCCTGGCCACAAATAAAAACGGCGCCTGAATCGCTTCAGGCGCCGTTTTTCTTGGGGCCGCTGATCTGCAGCGGCCCGCTCAGCGTATCAACCGATCAACGCGCAGCCGATACGTCTGCCACCGCCAGCGCCGTCATGTTGACGATACGGCGCGACGTAGCCGACGGGTTCAGGATGTGCACCGGCTTGGCCGCACCCAGCAGGATCGGGCCCACCGTCACGCCCTGCCCGCCCGTGATCTTGAGCAGGTTGAACGCGATGTTGGCCGCATCCAGCGTCGGCATCACCAGCAGGTTGGCGCTGCCAGCAAAGGCGCTCTTGGGCAGGAAGTGATGGCGGATGTCTTCCGACAGCGCCGCATCGCCCTGGATCTCGCCTTCCACCTGCAGCTCCGGTGCTTCGACCTTCAGCAGGTCGTATGCCGCGCGCATCTTGCGGGCCGACGTGCTCTTCGACGAGCCGAACATCGAGTGCGACAGCATCGCCACCTTCGGCTCCTGGCCGAAGCGGCGCACTTCTTCCGCCGCCAGCTTGGTGATGTCGGCCAATTCTTCAGCGCTCGGGTTCTCGTTGACGAACGTGTCGGTGATGAACAGCGTGTGCTTCTCGAGCATCAGGCCGTTCATGGCGGCGAACACCTTGGCGTTCGGTGCCAGGCCGATCACGTCGCGCACGTGCTCCAGGTGCGCGTCGAAACGGCCGACCGTGCCGCACAGCATCGCATCGGCATCGCCCAGGCGCACCAGCATCGCGCCGATCAGCGTGTTCGAGCGGCGCAGTTGCGACTTGGCCATGTCCGGCGTCACGCCGTTGCGGCCCATCAGTTCGTGATACGCGCTGTGGTACTGGTGGAAGCGGGGGTCGTCTTCCGGGTTCACCAGTTCGAAATGCACGCCGGGCTTCAGGCGCAGGCCGGCCTTCTGGATGCGCATTTCAATCACGTGCGGACGGCCGATCAGGATCGGCTTGGCCAGACCTTCATCCACCACCGTCTGCACGGCGCGCAGCACGCGCTCTTCTTCACCTTCGGCGTAGACAACGCGCTTCGGGTTGGCCTTGGCGGCCGAGAACACCGGGCGCATGGTCAGCCCCGTGTGGTACACGAAGTCGCTCAGCTGTGCGCGATAGGCATCCAGATCCTTGATCGGGCGCGTGGCCACGCCGGACTCTTCCGCCGCCTTGGCAACGGCCGGAGCGATCTTCTCGATCAGGCGCGAATCGAACGGCTTCGGAATGATGTACTCCGGGCCGAAGTTCAGGTCCTGGCCGGCATAAGCCTGCGCCACGGCGTCGTTGGTTTCGGCTTCGGCCAGCTCGGCAATCGCCTTCACGCAGGCCAGCTTCATCGCTTCCGTGATCTTGGTGGCGCCGCAATCGAGCGCGCCGCGGAAGATGTACGGGAAGCACAGCACGTTGTTGACCTGGTTCGGGTAGTCCGAACGGCCCGTCGCGATGATGCAGTCCGGGCGCGCGGCCTTGGCCACTTCCGGGCGGATTTCCGGCTCGGGGTTGGCCAGTGCCAGGATGATCGGCTTCGGCGCCATGGTCTTGACCATGTCGGCGGTCAGCACGCCGGCGGCCGAGCAACCGAGGAACACGTCGGCATCGCGCACGATGTCGGCCAGCGTACGGGCCGAGGTGTCCTGCGCATAGCGCGCCTTGTTCGCCTCCATCTTGGCGTCGCGGCCAACGTAGATCACGCCCTTGGAGTCGACCACATAGACGTTCTCGCGCTTCACACCCAGGCCGACCATCACGTCCAGGCAGGCAATCGCCGCAGCGCCGGCGCCCGACACCGCCACCTTCACCTTGGCGATGTCCTTGCCTACCACCTTCAGACCGTTGAGCAATGCAGCCGACGAGATGATCGCCGTGCCGTGCTGGTCATCGTGGAAGACGGGGATGTTCAGGCGATCACGCAGCTTCTGCTCGATGTAGAAGCACTCCGGCGCCTTGATGTCTTCCAGGTTGATACCGCCCAGCGTCGGCTCCAGCGAGGCGATGATGTCGACCAGCTTGTCCGGATCGCGCTCGGCCAGTTCGATATCGAACACGTCGATGCCGGCAAACTTCTTGAACAGGCAGCCCTTGCCTTCCATCACCGGCTTGCTGGCCAGCGGGCCGATATCGCCCAGGCCCAGCACGGCGGTGCCATTAGTGATCACACCGACGAGGTTGCCGCGCGAGGTGTACTCGGCTGCCAGCGCCGGATCCTGCTCGATCGCCAGACACGGATACGCCACGCCCGGCGAGTACGCCAGCGACAGGTCGCGCTGGTTGATCAGCGCCTTGGTCGGGCGCACCTCGATCTTGCCGCGCGTCGGGGCACGGTGATATTCGAATGCGGCACGGCGCAGTTCGGCCTCAGCGCCGTTGTCTTGGGTATCGGGCGAGGCGTCGTGGAGCTTGTCGTTCATTTTGATGAATCCTGATGGAGTGTTCCGCAGATGAAGCGCGCAAGCGCTCAGGCAGAAGCACCCGAGTACGGAGTGGCGAAAAACAGGGAAAACCAGAGAAATACGGAAGCGAGGCCGCAAGCGTTGCGGGGCACCGTCAGAGGGGTAGCGACGGGGCGCAGGCGGCGCCGGCCACGGGTGGCGGTCGGCGCGAAGTGGAATGGATTGACAACGCTCAAGCGGAGTACGGCTGGCGGCCTACAAATTAGGTCACGCATTCTAACGTAGACCGCCGGCCAAACCCACTCGGGCGCACTACTTAGGCGCCGCTGAGGGCGCTGGTTTCACCTTTGGATCAACGGGGAGTTCCACGAGGATCGGCCGGGCGTTCGGCGCGGGGAAATTGGCGAAGGCGCTGCGGATCAGATATGGCATGACGGCCGTGAGCGAGCCGTCACCACCCTGTGTTTGGGCGGTGACCTGGTAGACGCGTTTGCCGGTGGCTGCTTCGTCAATCTCCGCATGAAAGGCATAGAACGGCACTTGCACGTTGGTTTCCACATATTGCGGACCCCACGGGCCCCAGGGCCCCCACGGACCGCGCCATGGTCCCCACGGCCCCGGCCCCCAGTACGGATCGGGGTAGACGGGCTGCCGCACCTGCACGAGGCCGGTGGCGGTTGAATAGTTCAGACGAACGACATAGCGCGCGCTGGCACGCGGCGCACTGGTAAAGCCGTGCGCGGCCAACTGGTCAGACGTCCAGGCCTCGTAGGTTTGCCGTTCCAGATCATTTTGCTGCGCCGCACTATGCTCGAATGCATAGGTGCGCGGCGGCGTATCGTCCCAGCCGGGCTGCTTGAATGCCGTCACCTGGCTGGTCACGGTACTGGCGCACCCCGCCAGCAGGCTGGCCGCCATCAGCGCGCCAGCCATCGGCCAGATGCCCGAGGTCTTGATCCACTTCCACATAAAAAATCCCCCTACGCTCAATCAGACAGGTACTTGCGGCGCTAGAAACATTGCGCTCGACGCTCTATTCAGAGTCATGCCGCGCGCCGAAGATTCCCGCCAGTACAATGGCCTTTTGCGACCGCAGACAACGCAGATAAGGATGTTACCGATGTTGCGCACCGATACCGCCGTCACGATTTACCGCAAGGACTACACCGCGCCCGCCTTCCGCATTGACGAAGTGGCGCTGGAAATCGACCTCGTGCCCGAGCGCACCCGCGTGGTCAATCGCCTGCGCATGACGCGCACGGCTGCCGGCAAGCCGCTCGTGCTGGTGGGCGAAGGGCTGGAGCTGGCGGGCGCAACCGTCGATGGCCAAGCCGTGTCCGGCCTGCAAGCCGACGGCGATACGCTCACCATCGATGTCGTGCCCGCCGAGGTGGATGCCAGCTTCACGCTGGAACTCACCACGTTTTGCAACCCCGCCGCCAACTCGTCGCTGATGGGGCTGTACGTTTCCAACGACAACTTCTTCACGCAGTGCGAGGCCGAGGGCTTCCGCAAGATCACCTACTTCCTCGACCGGCCCGATGTGATGACGGTCTACACCGTCACGCTGCGCGCATCCAAGGCGGACTACCCGGTGCTGCTGTCCAACGGCAACCTCGTCTCCGAGCGCGATCTGCCGGACGGCCGCCACGAAGCGGTGTGGCACGACCCGTTCAAGAAGCCGTCGTACCTGTTCGCGCTGGTGGCGGGCAAGCTGGAATGCATCGAGGAGCGCATCCAGTCCGCTTCGGGCAAGGAGAAGCTCCTGCAGGTCTGGGTGGAAGCGCAAGACATCGGCAAGACACGCCATGCGATGGATTCGCTCATCCACTCGATCCATTGGGACGAGCGCCGCTTCGGGCTGGAGTTGGATCTGGACCGCTTCATGATCGTCGCCGTGGGCGACTTCAACATGGGCGCGATGGAGAACAAGGGCCTAAACATCTTCAACACGAAGTACGTGCTGGCCAATGCCGAGACCGCCACCGACGTGGATTTCGCCAACATCGAATCGGTGGTCGGCCACGAATACTTCCACAACTGGACGGGCAACCGCGTCACCTGCCGCGATTGGTTCCAGCTCAGCCTGAAGGAAGGCCTGACGGTGTTCCGCGATCAGGAGTTCTCCGCCGACATGGCTGCACAAGCCGCGTCACAGGCAAATGCGGAAGTCGCCGCCGCAAGCGCCCGCGCCGTCAAGCGCATTGAAGACGTGCGCCTGCTGCGCCAAGCGCAGTTTCCGGAAGACGCGGGCCCAATGGCTCACCCGGTGCGCCCCGACAGCTACGAAGAGATCAACAACTTCTACACCGTCACGGTGTACGAGAAAGGCGCAGAAGTCGTACGCATGTACCAGACCCTGCTCGGCCGCGACGGCTTCCGCAAGGGCATGGACCTGTACTTCCAGCGCCACGACGGCCAGGCCGTTACGTGCGACGACTTCCGTGCTGCCATGGCCGACGCCAACGGCCGCGATCTCACGCAGTTCGGCCGCTGGTACAGCCAGGCCGGTACGCCAGTCGTGGCAGTCGAAGGTCATCACGACGCGGCCGCGCGCACCTACACGCTCACGCTGCGCCAGCGCTGCGAGCCGGTCGGCATCGAGGTGAACAGCGGCATCCAGAAGCAGCCGTTCCACATTCCGTTTGCCGTGGGCTTGATCGATGGCCAAGGCCGCGATCTGCCGCTGCGTTTGCGTGGCGAAGCTGCATCCCCCTCGCCCGTCACCACGCGCGTACTCGATTTCACCGAAGCCAAGCAAACCTTCGTCTTCGAAGACGTGGCCGAAGCGCCGCTGCCCTCGCTGCTGCGCAATTTCTCGGCGCCGGTCATCGTGGAATACGGCTACACGACCGAGCAGCTCACCTTCCAGCTCGCGCACGATTCCGATCCGTTCAATCGCTGGGAAGCTGGTCAGCGTCTGGCCACCGACACGCTGCTGCGCATGGTGGCGGACATCCAGCACGGTCGCGCACCTGCGGTGGACCCGGCGCTGGTAGAAGCGCTGCGCGCTGTGGTGGCCGACGCCACGCTCGACCCCGCCTTCCGCGAGCAGATGCTGATCCTGCCAGCCGAGAGCTACCTGGCCGAGCGCATGGACGTGGCCGACCCGGCCGCCATTCATACTGCCCGCCTCACACTGCTCCGCACGTTGGCTGAAAAGCTCAACACCGAGCTGCTGCGCGCCTACCAAGACAATCAAACCGAAGGCGCTTACTCGCCCGATGCCGTGTCCGCCGGCAAGCGCGCACTCAAGAACCTTGCGCTGGGCTATCTCGCCAATACGGAAACGCCGGAAGCATTGGCGCTGGCCGAACAGCAATACGCCCAAGCGACCAACATGACCGACCGCATGGGCGCCCTCACCGCGCTGGTCAACAGTTTTGCCCCCGGCCGCGAAGCCGCGTTGACGGACTTCTACACGCGCTTTGCCGACGACGCACTCGTCATCGACAAGTGGTTCTCATTGCAGGCCATGCAGCGGGGCGCCACGGGCAAGCCAACGCTGGAAACCGTGCGCGCACTGATGACGCACCCGGCCTTCACGCTGCGCAACCCGAACCGCGCCCGCTCGCTGATCTTCAGCTTCTGCTCGGGCAACCCCGCGCAGTTCCACGCGGCTGATGGCTCCGGCTATGCCTTCTGGGCCGAGCAGGTGCTGGCGCTCGACGCTATCAATCCGCAGGTGTCCGCCCGCTTGGCCCGCGCGCTGGACCGCTGGCGTAAGTACGTCCCCACCCTGCGTGATGCCATGCAGGATGCGCTCAAGCGCGTGGCAGCCCATCCGAGCCTCTCGCGTGACGTGCGTGAGATCGTTGGGAAGGCGCTGGCCTGAATGTCACCGCTTGTATCGTAAAATCGCGCCCGTCTCAGGAGAACCCATGAAGCGCATCAACCTCACCCGCTACCTGATCGAAGAGCAGCGCGAGCACAACACCATCCCGGCCGAGCTGCGCTTGCTGCTCGAAGTCGTGGCGCGCGCCTGCAAGGCGATCTCCCACAGCGTCAACAAGGGCGCCCTTGCCGGCGTGCTCGGCTCGGCCGGCACCGGCAACGTGCAAGGCGAAACCCAGCAGAAGCTGGACGTGATCGCCAACGAAGTCCTGCTCGAAGCCAACGAATACGGCGGCAACCTGGCCGCCATGGCCTCGGAAGAAATGGAATCGTTCTACGAGATTCCGCACCGCTACCCGAAGGGCGAATACCTGCTGCTGTTCGATCCGCTCGACGGCTCGTCCAACATTGACGTGAACGTGTCGATTGGCACGATCTTCTCGGTGCTGCACATGCCCAAGCCGGGCGAAACCGTCACCGAGGCCGATTTCATGCAGCCCGGCGCCAAGCAGGTCGCCGCCGGCTACGCCGTGTACGGCCCGCAGACCACACTGGTGCTGACCGTCGGCAACGGCGTGCACATGTTCACGTTGGACCGCGAAGTCGGCAGCTTCATCCTGACCAGCCGCGACGTGAAGATCCCCGCTGACACCAAGGAATTCGCCATCAACATGTCGAACATGCGCCACTGGGCCCCGCCCGTGCGCCGCTACATCGACGAATGCCTGGCCGGCACCGAAGGCCCGCGCGGCAAGGATTTCAACATGCGCTGGATCGCCTCGATGGTGGCCGACGTGCATCGCATCCTCACGCGCGGCGGCATCTTCATGTACCCCTGGGACAAGCGCGAGCCGGGCAAGGCCGGCAAGCTGCGCCTGATGTACGAAGCCAACCCGATGGCCTTCCTGGTGGAGCAAGCCGGCGGCGCGGCCACCAACGGCCAGCAGCGCATTCTCGACATCCAGCCGGAAAAGCTGCACCAGCGCGTCTCCGTCGTCCTCGGCTCCAAGAACGAGGTGGATCGCGTGACGCAGTACCATTTGGAAGCCGAAAAAACAGCGTAACCGCGCCGTGTAAGGTCAGTGTTTCAGCGGCTCTTGCAGAGCGACAAAAAGTTCTGTTAGAATCGCTGTTTCCGACGCCGCTGTAGCTCAGTCGGTAGAGCAGCGCATTCGTAATGCGAAGGTCACCAGTTCGATTCCGGTCAGCGGCACCAGAATTCAAAAAGCCCAGTCTTCATCGACTGGGCTTTTTGCTTTGGCCTTGCGAAACCGATCAGATTTTCGGGATCCGCAGCTTCTGCCCCGGATAGATCTTGTTCGGGTCCGAGAGCATCGGCTTGTTCGCCTCAAAAATCACCGGGTACTTGTTCGCATCCCCATAGGCCTCCTTGGCGATGGCCGACAACGTGTCGCCACGCTCCACGGTGTGCCAGTCCGATTCTTCCGACTCGGTATTCACCGACATCTGGTCATCCACCGACTTGATCCCTTCGACATTGCCGCAGCACAGGATGATCTTTTCGCGCGTGGCCTGATCCGGCGCCACGCCGAACACCTTGGCGGCATCGCCCTCCACCTGCACGGACAATGCCGTGGCGCTCAGCCCTTGCTGGGCGATGTAGTCCTGAATCGCTTGGCCCTTGGCATCGTCAGCGGCCTTGGCAGCGTCGGCATCGGCGGATGCATCGGCCGGGGCGGCGGCAGCGCTGCCGTGGAACAGCTTTTCGCCAGCCTCTTTGATGAAGTCAAAAAAACCCATAACGACCTCCATAAGTACACAACGGGGAACGGGAAAACGAAAGAAAACAGCGGGCGCAAAGGCAGCCGGGGTGCGCCCTCCGCCGCAGTGTAGCCGCTCACGAGCGGTGCCTCCATGACATGCGCCGGCAAATGCAAACTTTGTGGCCGCCAGCATGCTGCAGCGCAGCAAGATCGCTGGCACAATGGTCTCATGCTGAAACACTTGCGATACGCCGGTGAGGCAAGCACCATCGTTCTCATCCGGGCTATTAGCTCCCGCCAATGAACCGCATCTGGATGAAATCCATTTCCCGGCTGGTCGACGCGCTCACCACGCCGGGCTTTGGCCGCCAGACGTGGCCGCCCAAGCCCGTCCGCCCCGCCAAACCCAACGCGCGCCGAGAGGCTGGGCGCCGCATCCACTCCACGCCCACCGAAGGCACCTTCGCGCGGGAGCAATTCATCTATGAACCGGAGTCGCCGGCCGTCGTCGCGCGCCGCCCCGAGTATTGGCTTTACACGCCACCGCTGCGCGGCAGCAAGCCACCGGCGCTGATGGTAATGCTGCATGGCTGCAAGCAATCGGCCGAGGTGCTGGCCCACGGCACACGCATGAATGCGCTAGCCGACCGCGAAGGCTTTCTGGTGCTGTATCCGGAGCAACCGCGCCGCGCGCATCCGCAATGCTGCTGGCATTGGTATGACCCGGAACACGCTGGCGCTCGTGAGGCCGATGGCATTGCACAGTTGATCGCGCAAACGCTGGCGCAGACCGGCGCCGACCCGTCGCGCGTCTATCTGGCAGGGCTGTCTGCCGGTGCCGGCTTGGCAGGCTTGATGGCGCTGCGGCATCCGAACCTCTTCGCCGCGCTGGCGCTGCACTCGGGGCCTGCGTTGGGCGTTGCGCGTACAGCCGCTTCCGCGCTGAACCTGATGCGCCGTGGTGCGCGCGTGGACCCGCTTGAAGCGCTGTCCACCTTGGTGAACGTGCCCACTTACCCTGGCATGCCGACCATGATCCTGCACGGTCTGCGCGACGAAGCCGTCAACCCCGCCAATCAGGCGCAGTTGGCGGCGCAGTTTCGAGCGCTGAATCATCTGATCGATGCGCCGGGCGTGTCGCGCGAAACCTCACGTGGCGAAGGCTTTGTACTGCGCAATGACATGCGCGATGGCGACTGCGTCGTCAGCCTGTGCCAACTCACCGCCACCGGCCATGCCTGGAGTGGCGGCGACCCGCGCTACGCCTTCCATGCAGCAGGGCCAGACGCGACCTGGCTGTGGTGGCAATTCGCGCGGCGTCACGCGCGCGACACCGCGCTGGCTGCGTAGGCAGCAGACCTATAGATCGATCGAGCGCTGCAGGCTCTCGCGCCCCAGCAGCTCATCGATCAAACCGTAGCCACGCGACAGGCCCGCATCCTCCGCCGCCTCTCGCGTAGGCAAGGGGCGCTCATCGTGCGAATGCGCAACGAGTGTCTCCACGGCGGTCGGGTCCGCGCCCGACTCGCAGATCCGCACGACGAAATCCCATTGCGTCGGCACCGATGTGCCCTTCTCCGCCCTACGTTCTGCACGCGGGATGGCCAGCACGTAGACGTCGAAATCCTTGTACAGCTCGGTGCGCCAGTTTGATTCCACGGTCATGCCGCCTCCGATGAGCGTGTCGACATGGCCAGCACGCCCGCAAAAAACAGGCCGACGCATGGTCGGCCTGTCGTTACAGCATCAGCATTCACCCTTCTTGGCGTGGCCCGGAGGGCAGTGGTAGCGTCCGCGATCATCATCGTCGCGATCGCGGCCACGCCAGCGGCGATCATCGCCACGATCCCAGCCGCCCTCGCGCATCTCCCAGCCACGCGCGCCTTGCTCCCAACGCGGCTCGCGCCAGTGGTAGCCCGGACGGCCGTGCTCACGATAACCGTGGCGCCAGACATAACGACCATCGCGCCATTGCCAGAAACCCGGCACCCACACGTAGCCCGGCTCCAGCACGGGAACCGGCTCATATTGCGGCGGCGGCGGCGCGTACGCTGGGCCGATCTGCACGCCAATCGACACCTGTGCCTGCGCAGGCAAGGCAATCATGCCCGCCACGCCCGCAGCGGCAAGACTCGCGGCGAGAATCCATGCGTTCTTTTTCATGTGGGTCCTCCTTCAACTATCCAAGGCAACTGAGTTTGATTGGATCGTAGCATCGGCCACACCACTTGCCTGTAGGGTGTTACGCGGCGTTACCTCGGTTACGGGAGGCCGACAATGTGTTCACGTTTGCGTGATGTTTTGGGGGCGCGCCTCGCCCAGCCACGCGCAAAATGCTTGCACCACCTCATCGCCAAGATTCCGCACTGGGCAGTACCAGTAGTAGCTGCGCGCGACCAGGGCCAGGTCCGGAAACGGCGCCACCAGGCGCCCCTCTTCCAAATCGTCGGTGATGAGCGCAGACGGCCCCATTGCCACACCGAGTCCATCGATAGCCGCCTGGATCGACAGGTAGAAATGCTCGAAGGTGAGCGCATGCGCGGGGCGCAGATCGGGCACGCTGGCCAGCACAAGCCAGCTCGGCCAGACCGATGGCAAGGTGTCTGAATGCAGCAGCGTGTGATGACGCAAATCCGCCGGCGTCGATAGCGGCAAGCGCTCCAACAGCGCGGGACTGCATACCGGAAAGCGACTCTCATCCAGAAAGCGCCCCGACTGAAAATCCGCGTGGATTTCCGGCCCGCCGCGAATGATCACGTCAAAGTTGTCGGGCAAGCGCTCGATCTCTTCGGTGGACGTTGTCAGGCGAACCTCCACCCGCGGAAAGCGCCGCTGAAACGTCGACAGACGCGGAATCAGCCAGCGCATCGTGAAGGTCGGGATGCTGTTGACGCGCAGGATGCGCACCGCATCGCGATCACGCAGCGATTGGCTAGCCGCGCTGATACGGTCGAGCCCCACGCCGATCTCCGATAGATAGCGCTGCCCCGCGTCCGTCAATTCCACACGCCGATTCAACCGACGGAACAGCGGCACGCCCAGCCAGGCCTCCAGCATCTGCACCTGCCGGCTGATAGCGCCGTGCGTCACGTTCAGCTCTTCGCCCGCACGCGTAAAGCTGAGATGGCGCGCCGCCGATTCAAAGGCACGCACCGCGTTCAACGGGGGCAGCTTCCGCATTTCACGTGAGTTTTTTGCACAGATCGGGTCAGTATATATCGATTGTTGATCGCAACTTGCCGCGCTACGCTGGCGTCTTCCTGCTCCCACCTTCCGCCTCGGGTGAGGAAAATCGACTCGAACGTTGCCCGCCGCCCACTGTGACTCCCGCCGTCATCGCACTGGTGCTCTGCGCCGCCCTGCTTCACGCCTCCTGGAATGCACTGCTGAAAAGCGGCTCGGATCGCCTGCGCGCCATTACGTTGATGACGCTGGCTTCGGGCGTCGCCGCGATACCGATGGCGATCGCGTTGCCGCCTCCCGCGCCGGCCGCGTGGCCGTATGTGGCGCTGTCCGCGGTGCTGCACGTGGGCTACAACGTGTTCCTCGCGCGGGCGTATCGGTTTGGCGAGTTCGGGCAGGTGTACCCGATCGCACGCGGATCATCGCCCTTGCTCGTGACGATCGGCGCAGCCGTGTTCGCAGGGGAAATGCCGGGCGCCGTTGCCCTCGCGGGTGTCGTGCTGGTGAGCGGCGGCATTCTCAGCTTGGCGCGCGGCCGCAAGGCCGACCTCGGCTCCACGCTGGCGGCGCTCACCACCGGCGTGTTCATCGCGTGCTACACGGTGTGCGATGGCATCGGCGCGCGGGCGGCCGGCAACGCCAACGCGTATTCCGCGTGGCTGTTCATGCTCGACGGGCTACCAATGGTGCTGCTCTATAGCGTGTGGAAGGGCCCGCTGAATATCGACGTGCGCGATGCCAATACGCTCAAGACGTTCGGCGGCGGCGTGGTCTCGCTCGTCGCATACGGCATCGTTATCTGGGCCGTAACGCTCGCGCCAATGGGGCCGGTGTCAGCCCTGCGCGAAACATCGGTCGTCTTTGCGGCGCTGCTCGGCCGGCTGTTTCTGAAGGAGTCGCTCACCGCGCGACGCCTGTCGGCGTGTTCGGTGATTGCCTTCGGCGCCTACTGCCTCGGGCATCCCGCGTGACCACCGCGCTCAGCGCTCTCAGGCATTTCGCGGCGGATATTTGACTTCCAGGATATCGATCTGCTCGACGCCCGTGGGCGTGCGCAGCGGCACCGTATCACCCTCGCGCGCCTTGATGAGCGCACGCGCAATCGGCGAGATCCAGCTCACGTGCCCGATATCCAGATCGACCTCGTCCATGCCGACGATGGTGATGGTGGTCTCATCGCCATCCTGATTGGCATAGGTGACCGTCGCGCCGAAGAAGATTTGATCGTTGTCGCCCTGCAGGCTGGCATCGACCACTTCCGCTTTTTCGATACGGCGCGTGAGAAAGCGGATGCGACGATCGATCTCGCGCAAGCGCTTCTTGCCGTAGAGGTAGTCGCCGTTCTCGGAGCGGTCACCATTCGATGCGGCCCACGACACGATGCTCACCACCTCGGGGCGCTCGGTGTCGATCAGGTGCATCAGCTCGGTGCGCAGGCGTTCATAGCCCGCGGGCGTGATGTAGTTCTTCGAGCCTGGCGGCAAGGGCGCTGCGCCCTCGGGCAGATCGTCTTCGTCATCGCCGGCATCTTCCCGGACGAAAGCTTTGTTCATGATGCAACCAACGGACAGACACGGTGGATCGAGGCTCCATTATAGAAACTTGGCCCCATCGACGTCCGCAGCCAAGAAAAGTGAAGAAGGGGGTTCACAAGATCGGAAAACTCTGTATAATCTCATTTCTCGGTTGCGGCTGTAGCTCAGTTGGATAGAGTACTTGGCTACGAACCAAGGGGTCGTGGGTTCGAATCCTGCCAGCCGCACCAACCTAATCAGTACGAAAAGGGCTTCCAGAAATGGAAGCCCTTTTTGTTTGTCCGCTCGCCCGGCACTTCTCAGCAGCCAAGCGCCCAGCAGCACGAGGCGCCATCAAGGCGAGGCAAAAACGTGCGAGAACAACGCGCCTCATCTTTCCTAGCGAAATAGATGCTGCAGTGCGTGATTCGCGCGCAAATCATGTGTATAATCGCGCGCTTCGGTTGCGGCTGTAGCTCAGTTGGATAGAGTACTTGGCTACGAACCAAGGGGTCGTGGGTTCGAATCCTGCCAGCCGCACCAACCTGATCCGTATAGAAAAGGGCTTCCAGAAATGGAAGCCCTTTTCTTTTGTCCCGCCCACCTTGCGCGCATTGGCGCAAACAAAAAAGGCGAAGCCCAATGGCCTCGCCTTTTTTGTTGGTCGCCGCGCGTCACTCGCCGCCGCGATCCCGAGCGATGCGAATCACATCCGGGTTGCGACGCAGCGCGCGCATCACGTCAGCTAAGTGCGCGCGGTCATGCACTTGGATCAGGAACGTCATGTACGTTGCCTCCTGGGCGCCCTCCTGCTCCATCGACACGTGTGCCACGTTGGCATCGGCCGAAGTCAGGTCCGCCGCCACGCGCGCGAGAATGCCCTTGGTATTGCGCACCAGCACCTTGATCGACACGTCGAATGCGCGTGTCGTGTGCTCGGCCCACATCACATCGATCCAGTGCTCTGGGTCCTTGCCGTGCAAGCGCTTGGCGACACGGCACTCCTGCACGTGAATCTGCAACCCCTCGCCCTTGCCGATATAGCCGACGATCGGATCACCCGGAATCGGGCGGCAACACGGCGAGAACATCATCGCCATACCCTCGTCGCCGCTCACGGTAACGGCAGGCGCCTCTTCACCCGTGAAGGTATGCATGGCCGCCATGAGGGCTTCATCACCTTCGTGCGCGCCCTCTTGCAGGATGATCTCGATGCGGCGCGCGACCACAGCGGCCACACGGCGGCCGAGCGCCAAGTCTGCGAAGACATCTTCCCGCGCCTTGTTGCCCGTCCACTGCACAATGCGCTCCCACACCTGTGCGGACACCGCCTTCATGTCAATACCGAGCTGACGCAGCGCCTGCTCCAGCAAGCGCTCGCCAAGCTGGATGGCCTCGTCGAGCTTGGCCGTCTTGAGGAAATGGCGGATCGCCGCGCGCGCCTTGCCGGTGCGCACAAACGTGAGCCACGCAGGGTTCGGCTTGGAGTACGGCGCCGTCACCACTTCGACGATGTCGCCGTTCTTCAACTCCGTGCGCAGCGGCAGCAGCTCGTTGTTGATCTTCACCGCCACGCACTGATTGCCCAGATCACTGTGCACCGCGTACGCAAAATCCAGCGCCGTGGCGCCACGCGGCAACGCGCGGATCTCGCCCTTCGGCGTGAACACGTAGACCGCATCGGGGAACAAGTCGATCTTGACGTGCTCCAGAAACTCCTGCGAATCGCCCGTCTGGCTTTGGATGTCGAGCAGCGACTGCAGCCACTGATGCGCCTGTTGCTGGGCGCGATCCGGCTCGTCCTGATGCTGCTTGTACATCCAGTGCGCAGCCACGCCCGCCTCGGCAATCTGGTTCATCTCGCGCGTGCGAATCTGGAACTCCACCGGCGTGCCGAACGGCCCCACCAGCGTCGTGTGCAGCGATTGATAACCGTTGATCTTCGGGATGGCGATGTAGTCCTTGAACTTGCCGGGCATCGGCTTGTACAGGCTGTGCAGCGCACCCACCGTCATGTAGCACTGCATCTGCGTGTCGACCACCACGCGAAAGCCATACACATCCAGCACCTGCGAGAACGACAACTGCTTATCGTGCATCTTGCGGTAGATGCTGTAGAGCGTCTTTTCTCGCCCCGTCATTTCGGCGGGAATGCCGGCGTCCGTCAGTGCGCGTTGCGCGGTCTCCAGAATCCGGCTCACGACTTCACGCCGATTGCCGCGCGCGGCTTTCACAGCTTTCTCAAGCGTGGCATACCGGAACGGCGAGCCAATGCGGAAACTCAACTCCTGCAGCTCGCGGTACGTCGTGTTGAGGCCAAGACGGTGCGCGATCGGCGCGTAAATCTCCATCGTCTCGCCGGCAATGCGGCGACGCTTTTCGGGCGGCACATGGTCGAGCGTGCGCATGTTGTGCGTGCGATCGGCCAGCTTGACGAGAATCACGCGCACATCGCGCGCCATCGCGAGCAGCATCTTGCGGAAGCTCTCCGCCTGCGCCTGCTCGCGGCTCTGGAATTCGAGCTTGTCCAGCTTGGTCAGACCGTCAACCAGCTCAGCGACCTTGGGGCCGAATTTCTCAGCCAACTCGCTCTTGGTCACACCCTGGTCTTCGATCACGTCATGCAGCAGCGCCGCCATGATCGATTGCACATCCAGCTTCCAGCCCGCGCAGATCTCTGCCACGGCCACGGGGTGCGTGATGTACGGCTCGCCGCTCTGGCGATACTGGCCGAGGTGCGCCTCGTCGGAAAAGTGGAACGCCTCTTTCACCAGCTTCAGGTCAGCCGGCTTCAGGTATGACAGCCTCTCGGTCAGCCCCGAAATGGAAACGACCTGCTGGCGCGGCGGCGTGGCCGGCTGCGAAGTCGGCCCAAACAGATGCCGGTAGGTCTGCTCCAGCACCGCGTCGATGAACAGCGTGTCGGCCGCCTCGGGTCTGGCTGCCGGGGCTGCGACATCAGCGGCTGCGCCCTTTGGCGACTTGGGCGGCAGCGCAGCCCGCTCCCCAACCAGATCGGCACCGCGCGGATCGGGCAAATTCGGCGCACCAGTACGTGGCGACGCAGGGCCAGAAGCGGATGTCGGCATGGAAACGATGGAAGCGGTGGGGGAAACAGGCTGCGGCGTGGAGGAACCGCCCTCGCCCAGTGCAGGATCAGACGACCCCGCAGGCGACTCCACCGGCGGCACGTTATGGTCGTGTGCGGCGGAGTGCTGTGTCCTGGGCGAAGAAGAAGCGGGCGAGGTAGGCATGCCGGGGTCTCGTGCAATCGCGAGCGATGGCCGCGATCAGTCGCCAGGGCAGCGTACCACGCCAGTCAATGCACTCTGCTCAGGACGGAACCTTCTTGAGCATTTCGATACCGACTTGGCCGGATGCGATCTCGCGCAATGCGGTCACGGTCGGCTTGTCCTTGGCATCGACCTTGGGCGTGTGGCCCTGCACCAACTGACGCGCGCGGTACGTTGCGGCCAGCGCCAATTCGAAGCGATTCGGAATCTGTTTCAAGCAATCTTCGACGGTAATACGCGCCATGAAAACTCCACCTGGTGGCAAATCTTGTTGATGTCGATATTTTAGCAGCAGCGCAGCACTCGGCCCTCAAAGCACATCGGCGCGGGCGCTACCACACTTTTGCAATCGCGCTGAAAAACACGATTGCACTGCACCTGTTCAGTGAATGCCCAACTCGACGAAAAGCTCGCCGTGGCGCGCTTTCTGGGCACCGAAGCGTAGTCGCGTAGCCTGCACAACCGTGCGTAGTTCCGCCAGCGCAGTGTTGAAGTCTTCGTTGATGATGACGTAGTCGGCTTCGGGCGCGTGCGCCATCTCGGAGCCAGCCGCCAGCAGGCGACGCACGATCACGTTGGGCTCGTCCTGGCCGCGCTTCTTCAGGCGCTCTTCGAGGGCGGGGAGCGACGGCGGCAGGATGAAAATCTCGACCGCGTTGGCAAAGCGCTGGTGCACCTGCTGCGCGCCCTGCCAGTCAATTTCCAGCAGCACGTCGGTGCCGGCGCGCATCTGCTCTTCAATCCACACGCGCGAGGTGGCGTAGTAGTTGCCGTGCACTTCGGCCCATTCAAGAAACTCGCCGCGGTCACGGCAGGCCTTGAACTCATCGACGGTCATGAAGTTGTATTCGCGGCCGTGCTGCTCGCCGGGGCGCGGCTTGCGCGTGGTGGCCGACACCGACAGCCGGATCGTCGAATCCTGCGCGAGCAGCGCATTCACCAGCGTCGATTTGCCGGCACCAGACGGTGCCACGACCATGAACAGGCTGCCAGGGAAATGATTCTCGATGGGCGTATCGACCGCGGAGTGCGCTTGAGAGGTTGGCATGTTGTCGTTCTAGGGAGTTATTCGAGATTCTGGACTTGCTCGCGCATCTGCTCGATGAGCAGCTTGAGTTCCATCGACGCATCGGCCAATTCCTTGGCGGCGGCCTTGGAGCCCAGCGTGTTCGCCTCGCGGTTCAGCTCCTGCATCATGAAGTCCAGGCGCTTGCCGATCTGGCCGCCCTTTTCCAGGATGTGGCGCGTCTCGCGCAGGTGCGCTTGCAGGCGCGAGAGTTCTTCGGCGATGTCGATGCGGATGCCGTACACCGTCGCTTCCTGGCGGATGCGTTCGGACAGTTCGTCGCGCGTCAGTGCCGGCGTGCCTTCCGGTGCGGCCAAGCCAAACGCCTCACGCAGGCGCTCGGTCAGCTTGTCTTGGTGCTGCTGGATCAGCGCCGGCACCATCGGCGTGAGCTGCTCGACGATGGCGAGCATGGCGTCCACGCGGTCAAGCAGCATGGCCTTGAGCGCATCGCCTTCGCGGCGGCGCGACTCCAGAAGTTGCTTGAGCGCCTCTTTGGCGGCGTCGACCACAGCGTCTCGCAGGGCATCTTGCGTGAGCTGGGGCTCCGCCAGTACGCCGGGCCAGCGCAGAATTTCACCCATGCGCAGGGAGCCCGAAGCCGGCAGATGGCGCGTCACTTCCTGCTCCAGCTTGGCCAACTGTTGCAACACGCCGACATTGAGCGCCGCAACGTCGCTGGCGGCTTCCTGGCGTTGCAGGTTGATCCGGCACTCCAGCTTGCCGCGCGACAGTGCGCCCATCAGCATCTCGCGCAGGGCCGGCTCGAAAGCGCGGCATTCTTCCGGCGCGCGGAACAGCAAATCCAGGAAACGCGAATTGACGGTGCGGAATTCGACCGACACGGTGGCGACGTTTCCGCTGGGGGCGCCGTGGGCGTCGGTAAAGGCTGCCTGGCGTGTGGCAACGCCGTAGCCGGTCATGCTGTGGATCATGGACGTGGTGTGTTTTGGTCGAATCAGGGAATCCGGCGTCGGTTTTAACGCCCGGAATTGGCGGGGAATCCCCCACCTTTTTTCGGTTTACAACGTGTGGACTGGTCAGGGAGAATCCGACTGCTATTTCGCCACACAAACCCATGACAGAGTCAAAAGGCTCAGGACAGCCACGCAGCGCCCCATTACCGGTCGGCACCCTGCTGTCCAATTACCGTATTGTAAAGAAGTTGGCCAGCGGGGGGTTCAGCTTCGTCTATCTCGCCACCGATGAACATGGGACGCCGGTGGCCGTGAAAGAATATCTGCCGTCTTCGCTGGCCCGTCGCGCGCCAGGCGAGTTGATTCCGGTCGTCCCTGAAGAAAGCGCGAGCGCATTCCGCCTGGGGCTCAAATACTTCTTCGAAGAAGGCCGATCGCTGGCCAAGATTTCCCACCCTGCCATCGTGCGCGTGCTCAATTTCTTCCGGGAAAACGGCACCGTCTATATGGTGATGACGTATGAGCAGGGCAAAACGCTGCAGGAGCACATCCTCAACGCGCGCCAGCAGGGCAAGCTCAAGATGCTGCGCGAGCGCTTTATCCGCCAGGTCTTCCACGACCTGATGAGCGGCCTGCGCGAAGTCCACATCCACAAGCTGCTGCACCTCGACATCAAGCCGGGCAACATCTACCTGCGCGAAGACCATTCGCCGATCCTGCTCGACTTTGGCGCCGCACGGCAGACGCTCACCGCCGAGGCCTCGCGCTTCCAGCCGATGTACACGCCGGGCTTTGCCGCGCCGGAGTTGTATCGCAAGCACAACGAACTGGGCCCGTGGACGGACATCTACAGCATCGGCGCCACGATCTATGCCTGCATGGCCGGCACCCCGCCGCAAGAGGCCACCCAGCGCGAGAAGGAAGACAAGCTGGAAGAAAGCCTGGAGCGCCTGCGCAAGGCCTACACCGGCAGCCTGATCGACATGGTTGGCTGGTGCCTGAAGATGAAGCCAGAAGAGCGCCCGCAGAGCGTGTTCCGCCTGCAAAAGGTGCTGCGCGAAGAAAGCAATGCGCTGACAGAAATGCAGGCGCTGACCGCCGTTACACAAGGCGGCCCAGTGCCCGAAGAAAAAGAGGCGTTGACGACGCGTTTCATGAGTCGCCTGTTGCGCCGCCGGGACAACTGACATCCGGGCCGGGGAGTATGATTCCCAAGCGGTGGGCACGCGGTAACGGGACCAGCGGCCACACCGTTTTCCATTCCCGAATTCTCTTTCGCAATGCGCTTCTCGGTTTATCAAGAAAGCAAAAAAGGCGCGCGACGCGTCAACCAGGACCGCATGGGGTACTGCTTCACGCGCGACGCCATGTTGATGGTGCTGTGCGACGGCCTGGGGGGCCACTCGCTGGGTGAAGTCGCGGCGCAGCAGGCGCTGCAGACCATGGCGCGCCAGTTCCAGCGCCACGCGCGTCCGTCGATTCGCAATCCGCGTGATTTCCTGCACGAGAGCATCATGCTCGCGCACCGCGACATCCACCGCTATGCCGAGACCAACGGCCTGCCGGATGCACCGCGCACCACGATCGTCTGCGCACTGGCGCAACGTGGCTCGCTGCACTGGGCCCACGCGGGCGATTCGCGCATGTATTTGATGCGCAAGGGCGAACTGGTGACGCGCACGCGCGATCACTCCAAGATCGAAAACCTGCTGCAACAGAACCGCGTGCTGCCGATGCAGGTGGCTAACCACGCCGAGCGCAACAAGATCTACAACTGCCTGGGCTCGCCCAACCTGCCGCTGATCGACATCGGCGGGCCGGTCGACCTGGAGCCGGGCGACGTGGCCATGCTGTGCTCCGATGGCCTGTGGGGCAGCGTGCAGGAAGACGAACTGGTCGACACCTGCACCAGCTTTTCGGTCACGCAGGCCATTCCCGAGTTGATCGCCCGCGCCCTGCGCAATGCGGGTGACACGGCGGACAACACCACTGCCATCGCCATGATGTGGGAGCTGGACGCGGTGACCACCACGCAGGATTCGGTGCAGACCGATACCCTGCCGCTGAACGCGTTCACCACGTCGATCCTGGACGCACCGCAAAGCGAATCGGGGCTGATGTCCGAAGAGGAAATCGAGCGGTCCATCGCGGAAATCCGCGCCGCCATCGACAAGACCAGCAATCTGACGCGCTGAGCGTCGTCGCGCTGTCCCTCACCACCGGCCCGCCCTGCCCGCATCACGCTGGCAGCGCGGGCCGGTATCATGTCGGGTTATCCGTTTTCTCAAGCGAGCCCCACATGCGTCCTAGCGGCCGTCAGCCCGACCAACTCCGTCCTGTCACCCTCACCCGCCACTTCACGCGCCATGCGGAAGGCTCCGTGCTGGTGTGCTTTGGCGACACGCAAGTGCTCTGCACGGCAAGCGTCCTGCCCAAGGTACCGCCGCACAAGAAGGGCAGCGGCGAAGGCTGGGTGACGGCCGAATACGGCATGCTGCCGCGCTCCACGCACACGCGCTCCGACCGCGAAGCCGCACGGGGCAAGCAGACTGGCCGCACGCAGGAAATCCAACGCCTGATCGGCCGGGCGATGCGCTCGGTGTTCGATCTGGCGGCGCTGGGCGAATACACCATCCATCTGGATTGCGACGTGCTCCAGGCCGATGGCGGCACACGCACGGCCAGCATCACAGGCGCATTCGTCGCGGCCCATGACGCCATCACCGTCATGCGCGAAAAGGGGCTGCTGGCCGTAGACGCCAAGCCGATTCGCGATTTTGTGGCTGCCGTCTCGGTGGGCGTCGTCGATGGCGTGCCTGTGCTCGATCTGGACTACCCGGAAGACTCCGCCTGCGATACCGACATGAACGTCGTCATGACCGGCAGTGGCGGCTTTGTGGAAGTGCAAGGCACCGCAGAAGGCACGCCCTTCACGCGCGCTGAAATGGACGCGCTGCTCGGCCTGGCCGACCAGGGCATCCGCGAGTTGATCGGCCTGCAGAAGCAAGCGCTGGGGCTGTAATGCGCAAGATTGTTCTGGCCTCCAACAATGCCGGCAAGCTGACGGAGTTCAATGCGCTGCTGGCGTCGCTCGGGTTCGATGTGACGCCGCAAGGTGCGCTCGGTATTCCGGAAGCCGAAGAGCCGTACGCGACCTTCGTTGAAAACGCGCTCACCAAGGCCCGCCACGCGAGCCGCGCCTCTGGCCTACCCGCCTTGGCGGACGATTCCGGTATCTGCGTGCATGCGCTGGACGGCGCACCGGGTGTGTACTCGGCCCGCTACGCGCAACTGATTGGCGAAGAAAAATCGGACGCCGCCAACAACGCCCGTCTCGTGCGGGAGTTGGCCGGCAAGGCGGACCGCGGCGCGCACTATGTTTGCGTGCTGGTGTACGTCCGCCACGCCGACGATCCGCAACCGATCATCGCCGAAGGCAACTGGTTCGGCCAGGTGATCGACACACCGCGCGGCGACGGCGGTTTCGGCTACGACCCGTATTTCCTGCTGCCCAATCTCGGCAAGACCGCCGCCGAGCTGTCCAAGGCCGAGAAAAACAGCGTGAGTCACCGCGCACAAGCGCTCGCACAATTGGTTGAGCGGCTGCGCCTGTTTGAAAACGCCTGACCTTTCGATGATTCCGATTTACCCTGCCGGCGCCGCCAAGACGCCCACCGCCGAGACCGGTGACAAGGTCACCTCCGTCTTCCTGCAGCCGGGCAAGATCAGCCTGCCGGCCTCGCCGCCGTTGTCGCTGTACGTGCATGTGCCGTGGTGCGTGCGCAAGTGCCCGTATTGCGATTTCAACTCGCACGCGGAACCAGAACAGGGCATTCCGGAAGAGCGCTTTCTCGCGGCCGTTCGGCAAGACTTGGAAGCCGCGCTGCCGATGGTATGGGGCAGGCACGTACATACGATCTTCATCGGTGGCGGCACACCGAGTTTGTTGTCTGCGCAAGGGCTAGACCGGCTGTTGTCGGATATCCGCATGCTGCTGCCCGTCGATGCCGATGCCGAAATCACGATGGAAGCGAACCCAGGCACGTTCGAAGCCGAGCGCTTTCGCAGCTACCGCGCCAGCGGGGTGAACCGCCTGTCGATCGGCATTCAAAGCTTTAACGATGCGCACTTGCAAGCGCTGGGGCGCATCCACAGTGCGGCCGAAGCGCGTGCCGCCATCGACATCGCACGCACGCACTTCGACAACATCAACCTCGACCTGATGTTCGCCCTGCCCGGCCAGACACCCGCGGAATGCGAGGCCGACGTGGAAGCCGCGCTGTCGTTCGATACCAACCACGTGTCGCTGTACCACCTGACGCTCGAGCCGAACACGTACTTCGCCAAGTACCCGCCCGCGCTGCCGGATGACGACACGGCGTTTGCGATGCAGGACTGGATCCACGCGCGCCTGGCCGCAGCCGGCTACGAGCACTACGAAGTCTCGGCCTATGCCAAGGCGGGCAAGCGCTGCAAGCACAACCTGAACTACTGGCAGTTCGGCGATTACCTTGGCATCGGGCCCGGCGCGCACGGCAAGCTGAGCTTTCCGCACCGGGTCATCCGCGAGATGCGGCACAAGCATCCGGACACGTATCTGCGCCAGGCCGAAAGCGCAGGTGGCGCAGCGGTCGTGCAGGAGCAGCGCGAGGTCGATGCCGCCGATCTGCCGTTCGAATTCATGCTCAACGCGCTGCGGCTGACGGACGGCTTCCCGGTCACGCTATTCCAGGAACGCACCGGCCTGCCGCTACGCACGATCGAGCGCGAACTCAACGCCGCCGAGCAACGCGGCTTGCTCACACGTGACCACATCGCGATCCGCCCCACCGAGCTGGGGCAGCGATTCCTGAACGACCTGCAGGAATTGTTCTTGGCCGACGACGAAAACTGACGGTTACCCGGTGCCAAGTTGCACCGGGTGCCGTTACAATAGCGGTCTTGCTCGCAACGAGCAGCCCAGCAGTCTTGCAGTACACGGAAGCGTGGCCGAGTGGTTTAAGGCAGCAGTCTTGAAAACTGCCGATGGGGTGACCCATCCGTGAGTTCGAATCTCACCGCTTCCGCCAGTCTTTTCCCGCCCTCCCCCCGCATCAAACCAACGCCCCAAGCAACACATCCGCCCCCTTGCGGGATGCATCGATGGCATGCGCGGCCGTCTCCCGTAGCACCACCTCATACCGGGCAATCGCCTCGTCCAACCCCACCCGCCCCTGCTGCACCTCACCGAGCGCCGCCGCCAGCTTGGCCGCATCGACCAGCGCCGTATTCGCGCCGAGGCCACCCGCCGGGCTCATCGCATGGACGGCATCGCCGAGAAACGTCACCCGGCTGCTTGACCAGGGCGCAACGGGCAGCGCTGTGCGCACCGGCAGCATGACAGTCGAGGCCGTGTCGCCGTGGGCGAACAGCGCGCGCAATCCGTGCGCCCAGCCGGCGCTCAATGACGCGAGTCGCGCATCGGCCGCGCCCTCTGTGCCGAATCGCGCGTTTTGGCCGATTACGGCCCAGTACAGATACGGCGCCACATCGCTCAATCCCGCACGCAGACTCGCAGGAGACACCGCAAAACGCATGGCATCGATGATGACGGCCACGCCATCGCCGAAGACGACGGTGGTGTTGCCCGGCAACCGATCGTCGATACGCGCGAGCGCCGCGGGCGTCAGATACGTTTTGCCGTAGATGACCGAAGCATCGGTCAGCACCGGTGCCGCGTGCGGCAGCCGCTGCGCGCGCACGCTCGAATGCACGCCGTCCGCACCGACCAGCACGTCGGTCACGCATGACGAGCCATCGTCCAACATCACCTCGATACGGCCGTCCGCGCGCGTTTGATGGCGGATATGTCCGCGGCCGAAGTGCACAGACCCGCTGATGCCATCGAGCAGGACTTCCCGCAATGTCAGCCGGTGTGCGTTGAGGTCGGGAGCCTTGTCGACGTTGCTGTCGGCGTCATCGCGCCATGCATCCACCCAACGACCGTCGGTCGGGCGGAGGTATGGATCGAACACGTTCACACGGCGCGCCGGCACCGCGCAGGACTTTCGGAACAACGTGTAGCGGGCGGGAGGTAGACAGGCCTCGAGAGCGTCTTGGCCATCGGCGTCGATGCGGATGCGATAGCCCTGCGGTCGGCTGCTCATGGCTTGGTCGCGCTCGAACACACTGAAAGCGATACCGCGTCGCCGCAGCCCCTGCCCCAGGCATAGACCGCCCAGACCCGCGCCAATGATGGTGACGTGTAGCGGTTCATGCATCGGCGTGCTCCTGTGCAACAGCATGATTGAGTGCGCGCCGGGCGACGGCGAGTGCCTCCTCAAAGCTGGCCACGATCTCCATCGGCAGCTTGAACGCCCGCACGGCGATGGCCACCTCCGCTTGGATTGCCATGCGCCGCACCGCATTCGGCTCGACGTGCACCAGCGCCCTGCAATGTTCAGCCAGCGCAGCCTTGTTCCCCTTGAGCCAGATCGCGCGCAGACGACGGTCTTCGGGTGCCTCGTCTTCGGCTTGCACGCCCTGCAACATCGCGAACGGCTGCTTGCGTGCGAGCAGTGCATCCATCTCCTGCGTCCACTGCAGCGCGTACCCCGGCACGCGCGCACCGCTGCGCAGCATCACGATCGGCCACGCCGAAATATCGTAGATGCGGAATCCATCCAACCTTTCTGCCATGGCGTTCCCCCTTGGATGACGAAGTGGCAACCGGCGCCCTGTGCGCCGTGGGGTCACTATCGCGCGTGCACGACAAGACGTGATAACGTCATTTCGACAGAAACTATTGAAAACCCGCCACCATGCATGCCCACGCCATCCGCGCCGAGGAGCAACAGGCCGTCATGCAGGACTACAGCGACCGCGCCGACGGCCCGGAAGTCATCGCCATACGGGGCAGCGCCAACAGCAACGCCGAGCTGCAACTGGGCACCCGCGAGGTCGGCTGGCATCGCCATGTGCGCGGACAACTGTTCTGCGTGGAAAGCGGGCTGATGCACGTGCGCACGCATCGCGGTTCATGGTTGATGCCGCCGCATCGGGCAGGCTGGATCCCACCAGGCGAAGTGCATCGCGCCGCGATCAGCGGTGTGATGAGCGGCTGGTTTGTGCTGGTTGCGCCCGAGCAATGCATGGCGCTGCCCGACCGCCCATGCGTGGTCGGCATCAGCGATGTCATGCGCGCGCTCGTGGAGCGCGCCGTGACGTGGCCCGAACGCGATCACCTGAATCCGGAACGCACGCGCATGGCGGCCGTCCTGCTCGACGAACTGCGCCACGCGCCGCACGAACCGCTGCACTTGCCGCTGCCCACCGATCGACGTCTCGTGCGCATCGCGCAAGGCATCTTCCGCGCGCCCGACGACACGCGAACACTGGAAGCCTGGGCGGAGTGGGCTGGCGTATCGCCGCGCACCATCAACCGGCTGTTCCTGGCTGAAACGGGCATCGGCTTTGCACAATGGCGACGCCAGGCGCGGCTGGTGCATGCGCTGGAGCGATTGGCCGCCGGTGAGCCTGTGGCCAACGTGGCAGAGGCACTGGGCTACGCGTCGCCCAGCAACTTCATCGCCATGTTCCGCCAGTACTTTGGCGAATCGCCCGCGCGCTACTTCGGCCGTCGTGAGGCATCAGGCGCGGCCTCCGCAGATACCACAAGCCCGGAGGCCGGCAAGTCTGCGGGGCAAAGCTGATATAGTCGCGTCGGCTCCGATTTCTGACTTCTGCAATGTCCTTCGTCTTCCGCCGAACCGTTCTCACGCTCGTCGCCGCGGCTTCTGTTGCGGCTGCTGGGTTGGCTCATGCTCAAACCTCTGCGCCGCAAGCGCCCGCTGCCCCCACAGCCGCGTCGGGCGGTACCGTGGCCGAGCTACAGCAATTGCTGGCACAAAAGCGCCTGACGGAGTTGCGCACGACATACAACGGCGATTACGGCACGAGCCTGCTGCTCGTGAACGAAGACACCACCGCTTACGTCGCCCTGTCATATCGCAAAGAATTGTGGCGCGTGTACAAGTTTGCGTCTGTGGCACCGGCGGAAGGCGCGTATGAAACGCTGGTGCGCCAGACCCGTACGTGGGCCGAAGACGATCTGCGCCGCGCCGTGGCGGCCGGACAGAAAGCCCAGCTTGAACGTGAAGCACAGGCTGCCGAACAGCGCGCCGCGTCGCTCGGCCAGGAAGTGCGCATCATGCAAGCGCAGCGCCAGAAGATGCTGGAAGAACAGCAAAGCATGCGCCAGCAAACCCAGGCGCTGGACGTCGAGCGCCGCGCCTACAAGGCCCAGATCGATTCGCTGCAGCAGCAGATCCGCCTGCTGGAAAAACAGCTCAACGACCCACATTGGTCGCCCACGCCGTAACTTCTTACGTGCCCCCTCCCCCTGGCTTGCTGCCGCGCGGCAAGCCCTGGTCACCCCGTATCGGCACACTTGTCCATAGATTTAGGACCAGTCCGATCGACCGCTTTCCACCCGACTCTTAGCATCTCAGTTGTTCCCGCAGACGGCTCGAACGCCATCTGCGGCCATCTGCGGAGACGGATTTGGATTCCCTCAACTTCACCATCGACGGACACCTGGGTATACCGGGCTTCGTGCGTGTACCGCCTCCGTTTGGCACGCCGCGCGATGCCGTGCGCGCGATCAAGGCTGCCCAGGCTCGCATATCCGGAAAGCCGACCCTTGGGACGCATCCGGAAGGCGTGCAACTGGCGCCGGCACCCTGGCGTCGGCGCATGACGGTGATTGCCATCGGCGTGACGTGCACGGTGGCCGCAGCCCTAGTTGGGTCCTATACGGGGCAGCGTCGGCAGCCTCTACCTCATTTCGATCAGGCGCCCATCGCTGCCATCGCACAACCGTCGGCCTCAGTCGTTCCGTCGGCGACGCCAGCCGTGGACGCAGCGCCAACTGAGGTCGGCAATGAACATGTAGCAACGCGGACTGAAGCCAGCGCGACGGCTTCCGCGACAGCGGCGCCGCCGGCAACCGCAGCCGCCGACAGCCCAGTGGTATCGCTCACCGCGCCCGCCGCAGCAAAACCGTCGGTAAAGGTGGACAAACCGCGTACGCTTGCACGGGTCAGCCGCCACACCGCAGCACCAGTCACCTCGGCACGCCCGGCGACTCCGACCTATGAAGAGAACAAACCGATCGAAAGCTACCGCGCCATGACAGAAGCCTTCCCGATCGCCTCCGGCTGCGTGGCGCCCACCGAACCGGTGCGCATCGAGCTGCAACGCCATACCCGCCTGACCGACTGATCCGGCGGTACCTCACCACCCGAAACGGGCGGCGGTTGCTAATGCAACTGGCCGCCCGTTTCGCGTATGTCTTGTGCGTTTCGCAGTGTGGTTTCAATGACGATGCGCAGCCCAGCGACCAGGACGTCGTGCGCCATGCTGGGCTGGCCGGGGTGCTTGGCCGCCTGCGAGGGCAGATAGGGGATGTGGAGAAACCCGCCGCGCGTCGGCAGCTTTTGACGGGCGATGGCGTGCATCAGCCCATAGAAGACGTGGTTGCAGAGGAACGTGCCTGCCGTCTGCGACACCGCCGCCGGAATGCCGCCTGCGCGCAAGTCGCGCACGATGGCCTTGATCGGCAGCGTGGAGAAGTACGCCGCCGGCCCATCGTGCTCAATGGCGACGTCGATCGGCTGCTTGCCGGCGTTGTCGGCAATGCGCGCATCGTCGACGTTGATGGCGATGCGCTCGATCGACATCTCGGCGCGGCCACCGGCTTGGCCCACGGCGATCACCACATCGGGGTGCAGCGTCTGCAGCAGCTTGCCGAGCACCTTGTTGGATTCACCAAAGACAGTCGGCAACTGGCGCGCCATGATGTCGGCACCCGCGATCCCCTGACCGTCGAGGGTGCGCACGGCTTCCCACGACGGATTGACGGGTTCGTTCTCGAATGGATCGAACCCCGTGACGAGGACGGTAGGCATGACGTTCTCCTGCAGCTGCATCCATCAACAACGATGATAGATGCCCGCTGCACATCATGCCCAGGCGCGGCAAGGGCCTTACTTGGCCTTGCTGCGCTTGTTCTCGAAGCTCAACAGGATGTCGACTTCTTCCGTGCCCGCGGTGTGCAGCCATTCGCGCGTCAGGCGTTCGCCCAGGCGGCGCATGTCGCCCTGCAGGTTCACGTCGGGATTGATCACGCGTACGCCGGTCTTGGCGAGTTCGGCTTCGTCGTGCTCGTACGTTTGGCGGCTGGTCTCCCAACCGCGCGCCTCGTAATCCTTGGCGAGCTTGAGCACCGTCTGCTGCACGGCCGGCGGCAGCTTGGCAAAGCGCGCTTCGTTGACGAACACGGCGTTCTTCGGAATCCACGCATTGACCTTGTAGTAATAGGTCATGCGTTGGCCGGCCTTGGTTTCCAGACCGGTGGACGGCGAAGTCAGCATTGTGTCGATGCGGCCCGCGCCGATCGCCGCGCTCAAGTCAGGTGCTTCCACCTGCACAGGCTGCGCGCCGTAGAGTTCGGCGATGCGCTTTTGCGCAGCGTTGTAGGTACGCAAACGATGTCCCTTCAGGTCGGACAACCGCGCAATCGGCGTTTCGGAATATAGGTTCTGCGGCGGCCAGGGCACGGCGTACAGCAGACGCAGGCCGTTGGCCTTCATCAGCGCCTCAACCTTGCTGCGCGAGGCGTCCCACAGCAGGTGCGCGTCGTTGTAGCTCGACACCACGAACGGGATCGAATCCACGCCGAATAGCGCGTCGCGCTGCGCCAGCGTGGAAAGCATCACTTCGCCCGCTTCCGCCTTGCCGTCCTTCACGCCGTCGAAGATGGTCGCGGCCTTGAGCAGCGAGCCATTCGGATACACCTCAAGCTTGAGTCCGCCATTGGTGGCGCTGTTGACGGCACCGGCGAAAGCCTGGAGGTTTTGCGTATGGAAGTTGACGGCCGGGTACGGCGTGGCCACGCGGAACGTTTCGGCGCCGGCTTGCGCGGCAGAAAACAGCGTCAATGCGCTGGTTGCGAGAACACAAAAAAAGCGGCGTCCCGACATGGAACGGCCGCCCGTCATCTGGCTGCTCATTGAATCCCCCCGGAGAAGAGCGCGATGCGAGATCAACGACCGCACACCCCTTTGGGCCCGGGTGGCGATCACGTGGGCGGCGCCCGCCGGCATCAGATTGACCAGCGTGGCGCGCGCTGCACGCGTCGCGCATTAGACACGATTACTGCAGCCTCAGGAAGTCCAGCCGCACGATATTGGCTGCATGCAACAGCAGTGCGGGTTGGGGGTTGCGCTTTGATCTCGGTGCGCTTATCGGGCCAATCCAGCAACGCCTTGCACGATGCTGAAATTGGCCGCCGCTCCGTTAGCGGCACATTTCGCGTGCGTCTTGCCCTCTGGAGGCGGTCAACGAGCGTGCCACGTCAATGAACCGGCTCCAGCGCCAACATAGCGAAAGTTGCCAGCCAATGCTCACCGGCATATTCACCACTGATCACATGCGGCAGCCCAGCCTCAATATGGAGCTTTGCGGCTTGATCCAGCACAGCCTTGGCGGGCGCGCTTTCCGGAAGGCGCCCGGCAATCCGCTTCATGCACCAGGCTCGGCTCAGGTTCAAACCGTTCAGGTGGGCGATCTTGGGGTCACTATGGTCGCTGACATGCGCGGGTGCCAGAAGGCGATCGATATGGCCCGGCACTGGCAGATACTGAGCAAACCAGCCAGCAAACTCGCTGGCCGGCAGCACATCCGACATCAGCAAGGCTTCCGTCAACGCGGCTGACAGGAACTCGTCGCCGCCCGGTTCGTAGTTCGCCGGGTAGTTGGTGTCTTCCGCGTAATAGCGGCGCGAGGCGGAAACCACCAGTGCTTCCAACTCCGTATCGCTGCGATGGCGCGCGAAATCCAGAATCAGCTTCAACGCGAAAGCGCTGTTGTAATGCGTGCCGACCCGGATCGGATAGCTCAGCTTGGTGAAATAGCTGAGGATGCGGCTGCGGATTTCTGCCGTCAGCGGCTCCATGGCGGCCAGCCACGTTTTGGCTTTGGGATGCTGCCAGATATCCAGCTCCTGCGCCAATGCCATGACCCAGGCGAAGCCGTATGGGCGCTCAAACGATGTGCGCCCCGGCGCCTGGAAATACGCGCACTCCTTCTGCATGTTCTCGACAGTGAAGTGCTCGTCAAACAGCGTCGTAATGGCATCCTGCTGCGGCAGAGACGGATACAGCCTTGCACAGCGCGCCAGCAGCCAGTAGCCATGCACCGCCGAATGCCAGTCGTAGCAGCCGTAGAACACCGGATGCATGTCGCGCGGCGAGCGCACATCCTCTGCCCCATTCAGCAGATGCATGATGTGGTTCGGATACTCGTGATACAGCGAGCGCAGCGGCAGTGCTGCCAGATCTGAAGCCTGCTTGACGGTGAGTTCGACGGTGAATGGCATGGCGTCTTTCTAGCGGAAAACCAGGAAATACATGAGCAGAATGTTGGCGCTCAGCAGCACCAGCGCGGTCGGGATCTGCGTCTTGATGACGAGATACTTGTCCTTCAACTCCAACAACGCGGCCGGCACGATGTTGTAGTTGGCGGCCATAGGGGTCATCAATGTCCCGCAATAGCCGGCCAACATGCCGATGGTCACCAGCGGCGCAGGATCGGCGTGCTGACCAACCACCAGCAGCGGCAGCGCAATACCGGCCGTCAGCACCGGGAATGCCGCAAACGCATTGCCCATGATCATGGTGAACAGCGCCATGCCCACGCAGTAGATCACCACCAGCAGGAAGCGGTTATTCGGATCGGCAAACAGGCTCACGATGTCCTTCACCGATTTGCCGGTCTGGGCCGCCACAAACACGCCACCCAGCATCGCCAGCATTTGCGGCAGCACTGCAGCCCAACCGATCGAATCCAGCAAACGCCGCGACTCACGCACCGCGTGCAACGGCGACCCACCGGTCAGCCCCCAGCCAACCAGGATGGCAAACACACAGCTCACGCAGAGCGCGGTCAAGGTCAGTTGCTTCTGATCCAGGATGTACATGCCACCCACGGAGACACCCTTGAGCAACAGCGTGCAGAGCACCGTGATGAGCGGGATCAGCAGCGCCGGCACAAACAGCTTGTTGCGCAGCTTGTTCGCCGAGGCGTGGAGCTGTTCAGCGGTGCGCTGTTTGTACGTGCCGATCGACAGCAAGCCCGCACCGGCAATCAACGAGATCGCCAGAACGATCACCCCGACAATGCGATACGCCATCGGCTTGCCGAGCGTTGAAACCATCAAGTCGCTGAACAGAAAGACAAAGCCGAACAGGAACCAGAACAATGCCGTCGTCAGGCGTTTCGGGTTGCCCTTGTCGCGCAGCATCATGCCAACCAGCAGCATCACGATGAAGCCGATCAGATAGAAAACGGTATTAATGGTCAGCAGTGTGCTCATGCTGTCACCTCATTCGTCTTGGAGGGATTGGCTTGTTTCCAGGCCTCGACATCGCGCTGGATGCTGGCGTCCAGCCGTACCAGGCGGAACATGTGGATGAGGAACGCCGCAATGGCGGTGGGGATCGCCCACAGGCCGAGGTGCAGGGGCTCTACGCCAGCAATGCCGTTTTCCTTGAGGAAGGCGTCCATCAGCAGCACGGCGCCGAAGGCGATAAAGATATCTTCACTGAAGAAGATGGCGATGTTGTCGCAGGCCGCACAGTGCGCGCGCAGTTTGTCGCGGATCGGCTGTGGCAGATCGCCGTGGCGTGCGGCTGCAGCGCCTTCCACCATGGGCGCCAGCAATGGCCGCACGGTTTGTGCGTGACCGCCGATATAGGTCAGGCCGAGTGCACCCAGCGCTTGGCGCACCACGAAATACAGCATCAGGATGCGGGCGGAGGTGGCGCTCGCCATGCTGGAGATCCAGTCCTGCGCACGCTCTTTCAGGCCGTAGCTTTCCAGCAGACCGATGATCGGCAGAATCAGCACGTACACGGCCAGCGACCGGCTGTTGATGAACTTCTCGCCGAAGGTTTCCAACAGCGTGCCAAGGTCCATGCCGACGGACAGCCCCGTCGCCAGCCCGGCCACGGTCACCACCAGCAGTGGATTGAATCGCAGGACGAACCCGACGATGATGATGACCACCCCAATCAGTGGCCATAGATTGACTGCCGTACTCATGTGGTGCTTCCCCCCAAGTTGCTATCAAAAAGCCCCGCATGGAAGTTGCGGGGCCCGTATCTCAGGCGCCGGCGCTGACAGCGATGCCTTCGCTGCCCAACCGTTCCCGAATGCGTCGCGCGAACGCCAGCGCATGCGCGCCGTCGCCGTGCAGACAAACCGTTTCCGCGCGGATCGGAACCCACGTGCCATCAATGGCCTTCACGCGCTGTTCGCGCACCATCGTCAGCGTCTGGTCCAGTGCCGCGTTCTCATCGTCGATCAGCGCGCCGGGCGTGCCACGCTTCACGAGTGAGCCGTCCGCGTTGTAACCGCGATCGGCGAACACCTCTTCCTTGGCGTGCAGGCCCAACTCACGCGCGGCCTTCACCAGCTCACCGCCCGCCAAGCCAAACACCACCAGCGACGGATCGAAATCACGAATAGCGCGCACGATGGCCATGGCCAGTGGCCGGTCTCGCGAGGCTTGGTTATACAGCGCACCATGTGCTTTTACGTGGGCCAGCTTGCCGCCTTGGGCGCGCACGATAGCCGATAGACCGCCGATCTGGAAGAGCACGCCCGCGTAAATTTCTTCCGGAGGCAGGTGCATCTCGGTGCGGCCAAAGTTTTCGCGATCGGGGAAGCTCGGATGCGCGCCGATCGACACGCCCTGGCGTAGCGCCCAGGCGGTGGTCTGGCGCATCGTGTTGACGTCGCCGGCGTGCCAACCGCACGCGATGTTGGCTGAACTCACCAGCGCGAGCAGCGCTTCATCGGTATCGCAGCCTTCGCCAAGATCGGCGTTCAAATCAATTGCAGTCATGATTGTCTTCCGGTACGTCAGGCGTTCAGTCTCGTTTTGGCCGCGCGCCGCGCGGTGGAGAGAATGCCCTGGCGCTGCCAATCCAGCGCGGTTTCGATTTGCTGCAGATAACGGGCCACATCAGCACGGGCGGCTTCGGCCTCTTCCAGTGTCACGCGCTGGAAACGCACGCGGGTGCCCAACGGAATCTGCGCCAGGCGCCACTGGTCGGCCAGGATGACGGTGCCGATTTTCGGATAGCCGCCCGTGGTCTGTGCGTCGGCCATCAGCACAATCGGCTGGCCCGAAGGCGGTACCTGGATCACGCCCGGCACCACGCCGTGCGACAGCAGATCGCCGCTGCGTTGCTTCTTACGCTTGAGCTCCGGCCCTTGCAGGCGGAAGCCCATGCGGTTGCTGTTGGGGGTGAGCGTCCAGTCGGATTCCCAGAACGCGGCTTGTGCCTCGGCGAGGAAGTCGTCGTACTCGGGGCCGGGCAGTACGCGAATGACGGGCGTGTCATCCTGCGCACGGTCGAACGTCCAGCGCGCGGCCTTCACGGCGACGGCGTCCCCGCTGATGTCGGGCGCGTAGGTGGTATCAGCGGCCAGTACAGCCAGCTTGTCGCCGTCCTTTAGCGGACGCCCTTCGAAGCCGCCGAAGCCGGCCTTCAAGTCGGTGCTGCGCGAGCCCATCATCTCCGGCACATCGATGCCACCGGCCACGCACAGATAGGCACGCACACCGCCCTGCGCCACGCGCAAGGTCAGCGTCTGGCCGCGCTGCACGGGGATGACGCGCCAGGCATGGACGGGGGTGCCATCGAGCGTGGCCCGGCAGTCGGCACCGGTCAGCGCGATCAAACCATTGGCGTGGAAGCGCAGTGTGGCGTTGCCGAGCGTGAATTCGATGCCCGCCGCATCACTGCGGTTGCCGACCAAGCGGTTGCCGACATATAGCGACAGCGGATCCAGCGCGCCCGACGTGCACACGCCAAAGCGGCGATAGCCCGTGCGGCCCAGGTCTTGCACGGAGGCCAGCACGCCGGCCCGCACGATCTCGATCATGGGTTGTGGTTTGGCACTCATGCGCGCACCTTCGAGGCGACAAAACGGATACGGTCTCCGGGTGCCAGCAGCGCGGGGGGATTACGCTGCGGCATGAAGAGCGCCGCGTCCGTGCGGCCAAGGAGTTGCCAGCCGCCGGGGGATGCAGCCGGGTAGATGCCCGTCTGCTCGCCGCCGATGCCCACCGAACCGGCCGGCACGGCCATACGCGGCTCCGCGCGGCGCGGCGTGGCGAGCGACTTGTCGAGCCCGCCCATATAGGCAAAGCCCGGCTGGAAGCCCAGGAAATAGACGATGTATTCGGGCGCGGTGTGACGGCGCACCACTTCGGCCGGAGTCAGGCCGGTGTGCTTGGCGACTTCGCGCAGGTCGGGGCCTTCGTCACCGCCGTAGGCGACTTCAATGTCGACGAGCTTGCCGTCGGCCACCAGGGCTTCGCTTTCTTCCCAGGCTTCGCGCAGGCGCGTTTCCAGCACGCGCACATCTGCCTGGGGCCCGAACACGAGCGTCAGGTTGTTCATGCCTGGCACCACGTCAATCACGCCCGCCCAATGGGACGCCCGCGATGCCATGGCCCAGATACGCTGCTGGCAATTCAAGGTCGCTGGCGGCGGCACTTCGCACAACAGCGCCAGTTCGCCCAGCCGATGAATCGTGCACTGCAACTTAACCCCCGGGGTCTGGTGTGCTCTCGGTTGCCGGCAATCCGGAAAACGAAGCGCGATTGAAAACGAAAGCGATACGTTAATAAAACGTTGATAAATTCTATATAAGAACTAACCCTTAGCTCGCGGATTGGGCATCCCGCCCGCTTGTGGTGCGGGCAGGCGCCGTTCTCATGATAGGAAAGTGCTCGCCGGGCAGGGGCAGCGTGTTATGCACGCGCCATATGAAACCCTGACGACAGCGAAGATGCTGTGCCGGTGCGGCCGGTCAGCGGGCCGCCTGTTGGCCTTCGTGGCGCGTGGCGTGCAAACCCAGCCACAGGGCCAGGATGGAGCAGACTGCCATCATGCCCAGCAACGGTGCAGCGGTCTGGCCGATGGCGGCAACCACCGTGCCGGTGACCATGCCCAAGCCAAACTGCATGGCCCCCATCAGTGCGGAGCCGGTGCCGGCACGGGCGCCCTGCCCGGCCATCGCCAGCGCGCCCGTGTTGGGCGAGATACAGCCGATGGCAGCGACGTAGCAAAACAACGCCGCCAGGACGAGCGGCAGCGGCATCCAACCCGCCATCGCGGCCGCGGTCGCCAGCACGCTGGTCACCACGGGAATCCACAACGCCCGCCGCAGCACGCGCGCCGGCGAATACTTGCGCACCAGTCGCACATTGATGCGCGAGGCCGCGATCATCCCTGCTGCGTTGCTGCCGAACACCCAGGCGTAGTGGCCCGGCGACAGCCCATAGCCATCGATCAGCACAAACGACGACACGGTGATGTACGCAAACATGCCCGACAGGAACACCGCGCCGCACCACATATAGGCCGCGTAATGGCGATCGCGCAGCAGCGCCCAGTAGTCCTGCAGTACGTGGCCGACGGCCAGCCGGCGCGCATTCTCTGGGGCCAGCGATTCGCGCATCAGATAGTGCACCGCCACCAGCGACACCACGCCAAACGCCGTCAGCAGCGCAAAGATGACCCGCCATGACGCCACCTGCAGCACCGCCCCGCCAATCATCGGCGCCAGGATGGGCGCCACGCCCATCACCAGCATCAACGTGGAATAGGCTTGCGCGGCGCCGGCCGGGTCCATGCGGTCACGCACGGCGGCACGGGCGATCACCATGCCTGCGCAGGCGCCAAAACCCTGCACGCCGCGGAGCACCGTCAGCATCGTCGCGTCCTTCGCAAAGGCGCAACCGATGGACGCCGCCACATACAAACCCAGGCCGATATAGAGCGGCGGCTTGCGGCCAAAGCGGTCACTGGCCGGGCCGTAGATCAGTTGGCCGATCGCCAGGCTGATCAGAAAGACCGTGAGCGTCAGCCCCGCCGCAGCCGACGACGTGTTCAGATCGCGCGCAATGGTGGGCAGGCTCGGCAGATACATGTCGACCGACAGCGGGCCGATCGCCGTGAGCGCGCCGAGCAGCAGAAGCCAGCCAGGAATCGGGCCCGGCATGCGGGACCGTGCGGGAGTGGGAGCAGTCATGAGGGGAAAAAAACGAGACGCGACAGCAGGCGTGAACCCATGCCGGAGCAAACCTCAGACTGTAGCGCAAAGCGACAGGCCACGCCTGCGCACCGGTCAAGTGCAACGCAGCCTGCGCGCCCCAGCCGGGGGCCCGCCGTGCCACCTGCATACATCAGCATGACAAGCTAGATACGGCAAATCGGCCCAATTGGCCCGGCACGGGATTTGCACTCCGCCACCCCTCGTATGGGGCAAGCATCGACGGGCCGAAATCGGGTTCCGGCATGGTGCCGAACGATATACTTTACCGTTGATGGCAAGCATCACCAGACCATGATGATTGTTGCGATGCGTCGCGGCGAATCTGCATCGCGCATGGGTAACGACCGGCAATCTGAGAAGCGTCGTCAACGCAAATAATGAGACCGCCTCCGCAGCCCGCATGACACATGCGGCTCGCGGTGAGCGGCAGGAAACCACGAGCCAACCTGTTGTGACACAACTTCCACCGCGCCTGTCATTGACAGGCATGACCAAGCGCTACCCGAGCGTGGTCGCCAACGATGGCGTAAGCCTGACCGTCGCGCCGGGCGAGATCCACGCCGTGCTGGGTGAAAACGGCGCCGGCAAATCGACGCTGATGAAGATCATCTTCGGCGCCGTGCAGCCCGACGCTGGCGAGATGCTGCTCGATGGCCAACGCGTCGAGATCGCCAACCCGCACCAGGCGCGCGCGTTGGGCATCGCCATGGTGTTCCAGCACTTCTCGCTGTTCGACACGCTCACGGTGGCCGAGAACATCCTGCTCGGCCTGCCTGCGGGCACCGATTTGCGCGACGTAGCCGAACAGGTGCGCACCACCGGCGACAAGTACGGCCTGCCGCTGGAGCCGCATCGCCATGTGCATACGCTGTCCGTGGGCGAGCGCCAGCGCGTGGAAATCGTCCGCGCACTGCTCACCAAGCCGCGCCTGTTGATCCTCGACGAGCCGACCTCGGTGCTGACGCCACAAGCCGTCGAGAAACTTTTCGTGACGCTGCGCCAGTTGGCCGCCGAAGGCACCAGCATCCTCTACATCAGCCACAAGCTCGACGAGATTCAGGCCCTATGCCACACCGCCACGGTGATGCGCATGGGTAAGGTCACGGGCGTGTGCGACCCGCGCCAGGAAACGGCGGCCTCGCTCTCGCGCATGATGATCGGCGGCGAGCCCCCGCGCGAACTGCGCCCGCAGACCACGCCGGGCGAGGTACGCATGGAAGTCGCCGGCCTGTCGCTGCCCAAGGCGCACGCCTTTGCGACGGAGCTGCGCGACATCGCCCTGCAATTGCGCAGCGGCGAGATCGTCGGCATCGCGGGCGTGTCGGGCAACGGTCAGCAGGAGCTGCTGGCCGCGCTGTCCGGCGAAGACACACGTGCCTCGGCCCAGACCATCAGCATCGGCGACGAGCCGGTCGCCAAGCTGGACCCACGTGCGCGTCGCAAGCGCGGACTGTCGTTCGTGCCGGAAGAACGCCTGGGGCGCGGCGCGGTGCCGTCGCTATCGCTGGCGGCCAATACGCTGCTCACGCACCAGCGTGCGCCGCAGGTGCGTGGTGGGCTGATCGACAAGACCGCCGCCGCCAAGCTGGCGGCCAAGATCATCCAGCGCTTCGGCGTGAAGGCCGGCGGCCCGGATGCGTTGGCCAAGAGCCTGTCGGGCGGCAACCTGCAGAAATTCATCGTCGGCCGTGAAATCGAATGCGCGCCGCGCGTGCTCATCGTCGCGCAACCCACCTGGGGCGTGGACGTGGGCGCGGCGGCACAGATCCACAACGAAATCCTCGCGCTCAAGGCCGGGGGCTGCGCCATCCTGATCGTGTCGGAAGAACTCGACGAACTCTTTGCGCTGTGCGATCGCCTGCACGTGATCGCCAACGGGCGCCTCTCCCCCTCCACCCCCACGCACGCCACCGACCGCGAACAGATCGGCCTGTGGATGAGCGGCATGTGGGACAAGGCCCCGGCTTCGGTAGCCGCATCCGCGGAGGTGGCCCATGGCTGAAGTCATGCATGGCAGCCGCCTGGCGCTGCCGGTCTCGCTGGAGCTGCGCGCGATTCCGTCGCGCACGATGGCCTATGCCTCCCCGCTGATTGCGCTGGTGCTGACGATGGTGTTCGGCCTGTTGCTGTTCGCGCTGCTGGGCAAAGATCCGGTGGCCGGCCTGCGCGTGTTCCTGATCGAACCGCTGGTCAGCAAACGTGCGATTGGCGAGGTGCTGCTCAAGACCGTGCCACTGGTGCTGTGCGCGCTGGGGCTGTCGGTGTGCTACCGCGCCAACGTGTGGAACATCGGTGCGGAGGGGCAGTTGATTGTGGGCGGCATCTTTGCGGCGGCCACGATCATTTACTTCGACACGCCGACACCCGCCATTCCGGGCGGCTTTGCGCTGGTGCTGGCCATCATCGCAGGCTTGATCGGCGGTGCGCTATGGGCGGCAATCACCGCCCTGCTGCGCGATCGTTTTCATGCCAACGAGATCCTGGTCTCGCTCATGCTCACGTACATCGCGCAGTTGCTGTTGCTGTACATGGTCAATGGGCCGCTCAAGGACCCGAACGGCATGAACTTCCCGCAGTCGATGGTGTTCGACAGCGCCTTCGTGTTGCCTACGCTGATGGCCGGCACGCGGCTGCACGTGGGCTTCCTGTTCATGCTGGTGATGACGGCGGCAATGACGCTGTTCGTGTTCCGCAGCTTTGCGGGCTACCGGTTGCAGGTGGGCGGGCTGGCACCGCAGGCGGCGCGCTACGCGGGCTTCTCGTCGCGTAAAGCGCTGTGGACGGCGCTGCTGATCTCGGGCGGGCTAGCCGGCATTGCCGGTGCCTTCGAGGTGACAGGCCCGATCGGGCAACTGCTGCCGTCCATCTCTCCCGGCTACGGTTTTGCTGCCATCGTGGTGGCGTTTGTCGGGCGGCTGAATCCGGTGGGCACCGTGCTCGGGGCAATCGTGATGTCGCTGTTCTATATCGGCGGTGAACTGGCGCAATCGCGCTTGGGCCTGCCGTCGGCCATTACCGGGGTGTTCCAGGGGATGCTGCTGTTCTTCCTGCTGGCCTGCGACACGCTCATCGAATACCGCCTGCGCTGGCGCGCGCACCACTGATCGGGCCGAGAGAGAAACGAAACATGGAAAGTCTTGCTCCCCTGATCGCCGCGTCGATCAACGCCGGCACCCCGCTGCTACTGGCCGCACTCGGCCTGCTGATGAACGAACGCTCCGGCGTCCTGAACCTGGGCGCCGAGGGCATGATGCTGGTGGCTGCCGTGGTCGGCTTCATGGTCGGCTACCAGACGCAGATTCCGTTGCTGGGTTTTGTGGCTGGTGCGGTGGCCGGCATGGTGATGGCGGCCCTCTTTGCCTGGCTGGCGCTGGTGCTCGTCACCAACCAAGTCGCAACCGGTCTCGCCCTGTCGATCTTCGGTACCGGGCTGTCGGCCTTCATGGGCCAGCGCTTTGTCGGCATGTCACTACCGGCGCAGGCGCATGGCATTCCAGGGCTGGAATCGATCCCGTTTGTCGGCCCCGCCCTGTTCGCGCACCACTGGATGGTCTATTTCAGCCTGCTGCTGTGCGGCGCGATTGCGTGGTTCCTGTTCAAGACGCGCGCGGGTCTGACGCTGCGCGCGATTGGTGAATCGCCGGAATCGGCCCACGCACTGGGCTATCCGGTACGCACCATCCGCTTTGGCGCGCTGCTGTTCGGCGGTGCGTGCTGTGGGCTGGCGGGCGCGTATCTGTCACTGGTCTACACGCCGATGTGGGTGGAGAACATGGTCGCCGGCCGCGGCTGGATCGCCCTGGCGCTGACCACCTTTGCCACTTGGCGCCCGCTGCGCATCCTGTTCGGCGCGCTGCTGTTTGGCGGCGTGACGATCCTGCAGTTCTACCTGCAGGGAATGGGCGTGTCAGTCCCGTCGCAGATTCTGTCGATGGCGCCGTTTGCCGCGACCATCGTCGTGCTGGCCATTATCTCGCGCAACCCGGATTGGATTCGCCTGAACATGCCGGCATCGCTCGGCAAGCCATTCCGCCCGGGTTCTGCCTAAGCTTTTCTTTGTTCGCCTTACCTTTGTTTCTTTCGCTTCAAGACAGTCAACGAGCCACACAACAGGAGAAATCGATGAACGTTACCCGCAGGATCACGCTGGCCGCCCTGGCCGCGGGCGCTGCCCTCACCCTCTGGGGTTGCGGCAAGTCCAATGACAACGCCGCAGGCAATGCCGCCCCGGCCGCATCGTCGGCCCCCGCGGCTGCCGCACCCGCACCGGCCGCCGAGCCGCTGAAGGTCGCGTTCGTCTACGTCGGCCCGGTGGGCGACGCAGGCTGGACGTACGCCCACGACGCCGGCCGCAAGGAGGTCGAAGCCAAGTACGGCGACAAGGTGAAGACGTCCTTCGTTGAAAACGTGCCCGAAAGCGCAGCCGACGCAGAACGCGTGTTCCGCGATCTGGCAACGCAAGGCAACAAGGTCATCTTCGGCACCAGCTTCGGTTTCATGGAATCGATGCTCAAGGTCGCCAAGGAATTCCCGGACGTGAAGTTCGAACACGCCACGGGCTTCAAGACCGCCGACAACCTCGGCCAGTACGACGTGCGCACGTATGAAGGCGCCTACCTCGCAGGCGTGGTAGCCGGCAAGATGAGCAAGTCGGGCAAGCTGGGCGTGGTGGGTTCGGTGCCCATCCCCGAGGTGATCCGCAATATCGACTCGTTCACGCTGGGCGCGCGCAGCGTCAACCCGAAGGCCACCACCCGCGTGGTGTGGGTGAACAAGTGGTTCGATCCGGGTAAGGAGCGTGAAGCGGCAACCACCCTCATCGGCCAGGGCGTTGACGTGCTGATGCAGAACACCGACTCCGCTGCCGTGGTGCAGACCGCGCAAGAGAAAGGCGTCTACGCCATCGGCTGGGACAGCGACATGACCAAGTTTGGCGAGAAGGCCCACCTGGCCGCCTCGATGAACAAGTGGGGCGTGTACTACACCAAGGTTGTCGGCGACGTGCTCGAGAACAAGTGGAAGCCCGAGACCATCTGGTGGGGCCTGAAGGAAGGCATGATCGACCTGGGCGCCTACAACGCCGTGGTGCCGGAAGACGTCAAGGCACTGGTCGAGACCAAGAAGAAGGGCATCATCGACGGCTCGGCACCGATCTGGAAGGGTCCGCTGAAGGACAACACCGGTAAGGAAGTCCTGCCCGCCGACAAGGTCGCCGACGACGGCTTCCTGCACGGCATCAAGTTCTACGTGGAAGGTGTGGAAGGCAAGATCCCGGGCTAAGCTGCGTCCGATTCAGTAGAAAAGCCGGCCCTCTTACGAGGTGCCGGCTTTTTCATGGGCGCTCGAATCTTGAAAACCAGGCCAATTCCCCAAGCTGATACGATGGTTCGCCGGCCAAACCCCGCCATGTGACGCCGGCTTTTCATCCAGGAGCCCCTCATGTTCGGACGACTCTTCCGCCTGTGGAGCGTGGTGCGCAACGACGTGCGCCTGCTGTGGTTTGCACTGCGCCATCCCGACAAGCCATGGTGGCTCGCGCCCGCCGCGGTGCTACTGGTCGGCTATGTGGTTTCGCCGATCGATCTGATTCCGGATGTCATTCCGGTGATCGGCTGGGTGGACGACATCGTGCTCGTCCCGTTTGCGCTGCACATGCTGCTGCGCGCCCTGCCTCCACGCGTGCGCGAAGATGCGCGCTTTGCCGCCGCTCGACGAGTGACGCCGAGCGGGCGGTAAGCCCCTGCCTTACGGCAAGAGGATCGTCGAACCAGTCGTCTTGCGCGACTCGAGATCGCGGTGCGCCTGTGCTGCATCCGCCAGCGCGTAACGCTGGTGGATCTCGATCTTGACCTTGCCGCTGCCCACCACATTGAACAAGTCGGCCGCCATCGGTTCGAGCAGATCGCGGCGCGCCGTGTAGGTCATCAGCGTCGGGCGCGTGAGCTTGAGCGAGCCTTTCGCGCTCAACACGCTGATGTCGAACGGCGGCACGGGGCCCGATGCGTTGCCATAGCAGACCATCCAGCCGCGCGGCGCCAGGCAATCCAGCGAGCCGGTAAACGTGTCCTTACCGATTCCGTCGTAGACCACCGGCACACCCTTGCCGCCGGTGATGTCGCGCACACGCTCAGTGAAGTTCTCGCGCGTGTAGACGATGGTGTGGTCGCAACCATGCGCGCGGGCGAGTTCCGCCTTGGCATCGCTGCCCACCGTGCCGATCACCGTAGCGCCAAGCGCCTTCAGCCACTGGCACGCGATCAGGCCCACGCCGCCGGCTGCTGCATGAAACAGCACCGTATCGCCGGGCTGCACGCGGTAGCTGTCGCGGATGAGGTATTGCGCGGTCATGCCTTGCAGCATCATCGCCGCGCCGGTTTCGAAGTCGATGGCATCCGGCAGACGGACCAGAATATCGGCCGGCATGGTGCGCATCGCTGCGTAAGCGCCGGTCGGGCGGCCGGCATAGGCCACGCGGTCGCCAGGTTTGACGTGCGTGACGCCCTCGCCCACGGCTTCCACCACACCCGAGGCTTCCATGCCGATACCGCCCGGCAGCGGCTGCGGATACAGCCCCGTGCGGAAATACACGTCGATGTAGTTCAGGCCGATGGCGTGCTGCTTGATGGTCGCCTCGCCGGGGCCGGGCGCGGGTACGTCCACATCAACGAGCTGCATCACTTCCGGGCCGCCGGTTTCAAAGATGCGGATGGCTTTGGCTTGGGTCATGCGTGAATCTCCTTTGGTTCGGGCTGCACCAGTTGCAGGGCGGTCATCACCAGGTCGGCGGTCGACAGATTGGTGGCGCAGGGAATGTTGTGCACGTCGCACGCGCGCACCAGCGCGTTGATGTCGGGTTCGTGCGGCTGCGGCGTCATCGGGTCACGTAAAAAGATGACGGCATCGACGCGGCCTTCAGCAAGCTGCGCGCCGATCTGCAAGTCGCCGCCCCACGGGCCGGACAACATGCGCTGCACGGTCAGGCCGACTTCCTTCTCCAGCCGGCCGCCGGTGGTGCCCGTGGCCAGCAGGTCGCATTGCGAGAGAAAGGCCTGATGCGTCTGCGCGAATGCGACCATGTCATCTTTCTTGTGGTCGTGCGCGATCAGGGCGATGCGGCGGCGTTTCTGGGGAGCGCTCTCAGGCGTAAGGGTCGTCATCGTGGTTGGGTCAGAAGGTGCCAGGGTATGCGCCGCCATCCAGCAGGATGTTCTGCGCGTTGAGATAGCCAGCGTGCTGGCTGCACAGGAAGGCGCACACGGCGCCAAATTCGGCCGGTTGGCCAAAGCGCCGGGCCGGGTTGCCCTGGCGCTTGCGGTCGAAGTTTTCTTCCGCGCTGATGCCGGCGGCTTTGGCACCCGCTTCCAGGGTCTTGCTCAGGCGGTCGGTCTCGAACTGGCCAGGCAGCAGGTTGTTGACGGTCACCCCATGCTTGGCCACCTCGCGTGCGAGGCCCGCTACAAAGCCCGTCAGGCCCGAGCGTGCGCCATTGGACAATCCCAGCACATCGATCGGCGCCTTCACCGCACCACTGGTGATATTGACGATGCGGCCCCAACGGCGCTCGATCATCTTGTCGACGGTCGCCTTGATGAGGTCGATCGGCGTGAGCATGTTGGCGTTAAGGGCGGCGTTCCACGCATCGCGATCCCAGTCGCGAAAGTTGCCCGGTGGCGGGCCGCCCGCGTTATTGACGAGGATGTCCGGCGAGCCGCCCAGGCGCTCGCACGCGAGCAGCGCCTCGGCGCGGCCCTCCGGCGTGGTGATGTCGGTGGCGACGGCCTCCACGCGCACGCCGTGTGCGCTACGAATGCGATCGGCCGCGGCAAGCAACGCTTCCGCGCCACGCGCGACGATCACCACATCCACGCCTTCCGCTGCCAGTGCATCGGCACAGGCGAAGCCCAATCCCTTGCTCGCGCCGCACACCAGTGCGCGCTTGCCTTTCAAACCCAAGTCCATCCCACAGCCTCCTTTATTTGTTGGCACCACCGCGCCGAGACAGCAGCGCCATGCCAGCCAGCACCAGCGCACTGCCCGCGATCTGCCACAGCGTGATGGGCTCGCCGAGCAGCCACCAGCCCAGCAGCAACGTCGATACCGGCCCGATCATGCCCGCTTGCGACGCCACCGGCGCACCCACACGCGCCACTGCCATCATCGTCATCGTGACGGGTGCCACGGTGCAGAACACCGAATTGATGGCCGACAGCCCATACACCTGCCACGGCAACACCAGCGCATGCACCGGCCGCAGTACCAGAAACTGGATGATGCAGGCCACCGTCGACACGCACATGGCATACGCCACTAGTCGCATCGAGCCTACGCGTTTAACCAGCTCGCCGCTGGCCAGCAGATAGATACCGTAGCTGATGGCGCTGGCGAGCACCAATCCGCCACCCAGCCACACGTTGTTGCCGCCGAGGTTGAGATCGTGCGCAAACACCAGCACGATGCCGGCGTACGCCAGCGTGAGAGACACCCACTGCAGACCCGTGATGCGCCGCTTGAACACGGTCGCCGTGATCAGCAGCACAAACGATGGCGTGAGAAACAGAATTAGCCGCTCCAGCCCCGCCGTGATGTATTGCAGGCCGAGAAAATCCAGGAAGCTGGAGAGGTAGTAGCCGATGATGCCGAGCCCGACGATGCGCCAGCGGTCTGATGGCGCCAGCGGCTGCGCGCGACGGGATTGCCACCACCCCATCGCCATGAACAACGGCGCGGCGAGCAGCATGCGCAGCGTGATCACCATGACCGCATCCACTTGGTAGCGATACATCAGCTTGGCGACGATGGCCTTGGCCGAAAACAGCACCGCACCCACAGAGGCAAGCAGCAAGCCGCCAGTGTCGGTGCGTGTGGGGGTGGAAGACGCGGAAGACGCAGTGGGCACGGCGGAACGAAGGCCTATTGGAGAGCGTCGTCGATTGTATGGGAATTCAACAAAACGTTCTGGTGGCGGGTGCGCTGCACGTGGCGTGGATGGTGCTGGTCAGCGGGCCTGCCGCCGTACAATCGCGGGTGCCCCGATGAGCCAAACCGCCGATAAGCCGTTCGATTTTTCATATGGCGCGCGCCGTACAATGCGCCTTACCACCGCACACTTCTCGCCATGAAACAAGATCCGCGCTTTCCGAACCTGTTCATCCTCAATCACCCGCTGATCCAGCACAAGCTGACGCACATGCGCGACAAGGACACGTCCACGCGCACGTTCCGCGAGCTGCTGCGCGAGATCACGCTGCTGATGGGCTACGAGATCACCCGCAACCTGCCGCTGACCAGCCGCCACATCGACACGCCGATGGGTCCGATGGAAGCGCCCGTCATCGCGGGCCGCAAGCTGGCCGTGGTGCCCGTGCTGCGCGCGGGTGTCGGCATGAGCGACGGGCTGGTGGAGCTGATTCCGTCGGCGCGCATCGGCCACATCGGGGTGTACCGCGACGAGCAACACCGTCCGGTGGAATACCTCGTGCGGCTGCCCGATCTGGAAGACCGCACCTTCATCCTGTGCGATCCAATGGTCGCCACCGGCTACTCGGCTGTGCACGCCATCGACGTGATGAAAAAACGCGGCGTGCCGGATGAGAACATCCTGTTCCTGGCCTTGGTGGCCGCACCCGAAGGCGTGGAGGTGTTCCAGAAGGCGCATCCCGGCGTGAAGCTGTTCGTGGCCTCGCTCGACTCGCACCTGGACGAAAACGCCTACATCATCCCCGGCCTGGGCGACGCGGGCGACCGCCTGTTCGGCACGAAGAACTGATTACGCTCGTTTTGCGCAAACAAAAACAGCCGGCATTGCCGGCTGTTTTCTTTGGGTAGCGCCAGAAACGCTTAGCGCCGCTTCGACCCGCCCAGGATGCTGCCCAGCACGCCGCGCACGATCTCGCGCCCAATGGTCGAACCGATCGTACGTGTTGCCGATTTAGCCAGCGTTTCGACAATCGAATCGCCACGGCCCGTGCGGCCCGTACCCTTGGTCAGGATCGAGCCCACTTCGCCCAGCCAGCCGCCGCCCTGTTGCTGCGCTGACGCGGGTGCCGGAACCGGTGCAGACGCAGAACCTGACGACGCGCCGAAATCGGTGCCGATCGACCCCGGCGTCGGCGCGGGTGCCGCCCCACCGCCTGCCACGCGACCGGTCAGGATTTCATACGCCGATTCACGATCGACCGCCGTGTCATAGCGGCCCGCCACCAGCGAGTTGGCGATCAGCGCGCGGCGCTCGTCATCCGAGATCGGCCCAATGCGCGATGCCGGCGGCACGACAAACGCGCGCTCCGTGATCTCCGGGCGGCCGCCTTCATCCAGCATGGAGATCAGCGCCTCGCCCACCGCCAGTTCGCCGATGGCCTGTTCGATGCTGAATTCCGGATTCGCACGCATCGTGGTCGCGGCCGCCTTCACGGCCTTCTGATCGCGCGGCGTGAAGGCACGCAGCGCGTGCTGCACGCGGTTGCCAAGCTGGCCGAGCACCGTATCAGGCACGTCCGACGGATTCTGCGTGACAAAGTACACGCCCACACCCTTCGAGCGGATCAGCCGCACGACCTGCTCCACCTTCTGCAGCAGCGACGGCGGCGCATCGTTGAACAGCAGGTGCGCCTCGTCGAAGAAGAACGCCAGCTTGGGCTTGTCCAGATCGCCCACTTCCGGCAGATGCTCGAACAGCTCCGAGAGCATCCACAGCAGGAATGTCGCGTACAGCTTCGGCGCGTTGAGCAGCTTGTCCGCGGCGAGGATGTTGATCACGCCCTGCCCACGCACGGTCTGCATCAGATCATTGACGTCGAGCATTGGCTCGCCGAAAAACTGATCAGCGCCCTGCTCTTCCAGCGCGATCAGGTTGCGCTGGATGGCCCCGATGCTGGCCGACGAAATGTTGCCGTACTTGTTGGTGTACTCCGACGAATGCTCGCCCACGTGCTGCAGCATCGCGCGCAGGTCTTTCATGTCGAGCAGCGCGAGGCCCGAGTCGTCCGCAATCTTGAAGACGAGGTTCAGCACGCCAGTCTGGATATCGTTCAGCTCCAGCATGCGCGAGAGCATCAGCGGGCCCATGTCGGACACGGTCGCGCGCACGGGGTGACCCTTCTCGCCGTACACATCCCAGAGGGTGACGGGGCAGCCGGCCCATTGCGGTTCTTCCAGGCCGCGCTCCTGCAGGCGCGCCTTGAGCTTGTCGTTCGACTGGCCGGGCTGCGAAATGCCGGTCAGGTCGCCTTTCACGTCGGCCAGGAAGACCGGCACGCCGATCTTCGACAGGCCCTGCGCGATCGTTTGCAGGGTGACAGTCTTGCCGGTGCCAGTGGCGCCGGTAATCAGGCCATGCCGGTTGGCGAGTTGGGGCAGCAGCAGCAGCTCAGTTTTCGTGTTCTTGGCAACGAGGATGGGATCTGTCATGGCATTTAGACGGGGATCAATCTTTGGGGGCGGGCGCCTATCGCTCGACCGGATGGACGGGTCGGCGGGCGTGCGCAGCATGCTAAAATCTGCGACCGATTATAGAGCGTGCAGGTGGCGTCAGACCGCCATCTGGGCGCCAGATTCCACTGCATTCCGCTCGGAGAGTTTCATGGCCGGTCATTCCAAATGGGCCAACATCAAGCATAAAAAAGCCGCTGCCGACGCCAAGCGCGGCAAGATTTGGACGCGCCTGATCAAGGAAATCACCGTGGCGGCCCGCTTGGGCGGCGGCGATGCCGATTCCAACCCGCGCCTGCGCCTGGCCATGGACAAGGCGACCGACGCCAACATGCCCAAGGACAACATCCAACGCGCCATCCAGCGCGGCGTGGGTGGCCTGGAAGGCGCGAACTACGAAGAAATCCGCTACGAAGGCTACGGCATCAATGGCGCGGCCATCATCGTCGACTGCCTGACCGATAACCGCACGCGCACCGTGGCCGAAGTCCGCCATGGCTTTGACAAGTACGGCGGCAACATGGGCGTCGCCGGCTCGGTGGCCTTCCTGTTTGACCACGTCGGGCAGTTCATCTATGCCCCGGGCACGCCGGAAGACAAGCTGATGGACGCCGCGCTCGAAGCGGGTGCGGACGACGTCGTCACCCACGATGACGGCGCGCTCGAAGTCATCTGCCCGCCGCACGATTTCTCCAAGGTCAAGGCCGCACTGGAAGCCGCCGGCTTCAAGGCGGAACTGGCCGAAGTCATCATGAAGCCGCAGACCGAAGTCGAGTTCACCGGCGAAGATGCGGTCAAGATGCAGAAGCTGCTCGACGTCCTGGAAAACCTGGACGACGTGCAGGAGGTCTTCACCAACGCGGTCATCGGGGAATAAGCCCCGGACGCGCGCATAACGGCGATCGACCCAACCGATCGCCGTTTTTGTTTTTCAGATTTCGAATTCTTTGAGTAGGTACAGCATGAAAGTGATGGTGGTCGGTTCGGGCGGACGGGAACACGCCCTGGCATGGAAGCTGGCACGCTCGCCCAAGGTGCAGGTGGTGTATGTGGCACCGGGCAACGGCGGCACGGCGCTCGACAAACGCCTGCAGAACCTGCCGATCACGGACCCGGAAGTGCTGGCCGCGTTTGCCGAGCGCGAAGGCATCCATTTCACGGTCGTCGGCCCGGAAGCCCCGCTGGCTGCCGGCATCGTCGACCTGTTCCGCGCCAAGGGTCTGCGCATCTTCGGGCCGACCAAGGCGGCTGCACAGCTGGAATCGTCGAAGGATTTCGCCAAGGCGTTCATGCATCGCCACGGCATTCCGACCGCCAAATACCAGACCTTCAGCGATGCGGCACAAGCACATGCCTACATTGACCAGGAAGGCGCCCCGATCGTCATCAAGGCCGATGGTCTGGCTGCCGGCAAGGGCGTGGTTGTAGCGATGACGGCCGAAGAAGCGCACAGCGCCATCGACATGATGCTGGCCGACAACCGCCTGGGCGATGCTGGCGCGCGCGTGGTCATCGAAGAATTCCTGGCCGGCGAAGAAGCCAGCTTCATCGTCGTGTGCGACGGCAAGAACGTCGTGGCGCTGGCCACCAGCCAGGACCACAAGCGCCTGCTCGACGGGGACGCCGGCCCGAACACGGGCGGCATGGGTGCGTACTCGCCGGCACCGGTGGTCACGCCCACGCTGCATGCCCGCGCGCTGCGCGAAATCATCATGCCGACTATTCGCGGCATGGAGAAAGACGGTATCCCCTACACCGGCTTCCTCTACGCCGGCCTGATGATCGACGCCGACGGCAACCCCAAGACACTCGAATTCAACTGCCGCATGGGCGATCCGGAAACGCAGCCCATCATGGCGCGCATGAAGACCGACCTCTTCGACGTGCTCGACCGCGCCATCGACGGCAAGCTCGACGGCATGGAGTTGGACTGGGACCGCCGTACCGCACTGGGCGTGGTGATGGCTGCGCACAACTACCCGGATACGCCGCGCAAGGGCGACGTGATCACCGGTATTCCGAAGGAAACGGAAGACAGCGTCACCTTCCACGCCGGCACCACCCTTCAGGATGGCGTGCTGACCACCAGCGGTGGCCGCGTGCTGTGCGTCGTCGGCTTGGCTGACACGGTCAAGGCTGCCCAGCGTGCCGCGTACAACGCCATCGAACAGATCCACTTTGATGGCGCCCAGTACCGCAAGGACATTGGCCACCGCGCCATCCGCCACTAAGCGATTCCCCGCCGCGCTGATGCCCCAAAATAGGGCGGGCGCGGCATCCGTCACCCCGGGTGATCCCCACCAAGCCGCGAGCGGCCCGACCGCTACAATGGTGACAACCGCATGACTCGGCCGCAGCCGCGGCCCTTCCTGATCTGATGGATACCCAAGCCGTCCGCGCCTACCTGCTGGATCTGCAGGACCGCATCACCACTGCCGCGAGCGCGCTCGACGGCGGCAGCTTCGTCACCGACACGTGGGAAAAACCACCCACCGAACGCCTGCGTGGCAACGGCCGCACCCGCATTCTGGAAGGCGGCGCGGTGCTGGAGCGCGGCGGCGTCGGCTTCTCACACGTGATGGGCGACACCCTGCCCCCCTCGGCCACCGCCAACCGGCCCGAACTGGCCGGCCGCGGTTTCGAGGCGATGGGCGTGTCGCTGGTCTTCCACCCGCGCAACCCGTACGTGCCGACGGTGCACATGAACGTGCGCTGCTTCGTCGCCGTGCGGCCCGATGCCGAGCCTGTCTGGTGGTTCGGCGGCGGCATGGACCTGACACCCTACTACGGCTTCACCGAAGACGCCTCGCACTTCCACCGGACCTGCCAAGGCGCCCTCGCCCCCTACGGCGACGAGCTCTACCCGCGCTTCAAGCAATGGTGCGACGACTATTTCTATCTGAAGCACCGCAAGGAAGCGCGCGGCATCGGCGGCATCTTCTTCGACGACTTTGCTGAGCTCGGCTTCGAACGCAGCTTCGAGATGATGCGCTCCGTCGGTGACGCGTTCCTGCCCGCCTGGCTGCCCATTGCCGAGCGACGCCACACCACCCCTTATGGCGACACCGAACGTGACTTCCAGGCCTACCGCCGTGGCCGCTATGTCGAATTCAACCTCGTATTCGACCGCGGTACGCTGTTCGGCCTGCAAAGCGGCGGCCGCACGGAATCGATCCTGATGTCGATGCCACCGGTCGCCAACTGGCGCTACGACTGGCAGCCGGAGCCGGGTTCGCCCGAAGCTGCGCTCTACACCAATTTCCTGCCGGCGCGCGACTGGGTATGACGCTTCCCGTTTTCGCCCGCCCCGATCTTGGCCGCCCCTATCGCCTCGGCTTGCTGGGCGGCACGTTCGACCCGCCGCACGTCGGCCACATCGCCCTGGCCGAACTGTGCATCACCCGGCTCGATCTGGATGAACTGCTGTGGATTCCGACCGGTGTGTCGTGGCAGAAAGCCGCCGACATCACGCCCGCCCCGCTGCGCTTTGCCATGACCGAACTAGCCGCTAAAGCGGTACGCGGTGGCCGCGCCAAGGTCCATGTGACCAGCATGGAAGTCGACCGCCAAGGGCCCAGCTACACCATCGACACCGTGCGGGAACTGCGCGGCGTCTACGGCCCGGACACCTCCATGGCGTGGCTGATGGGCGCCGACCAGCTCGTCGGCCTCGACACCTGGCACGGCTGGCAAGACCTGTTCGAATACGTGCATCTGTGTGTCGCCACGCGCCCCGGTTTCGACTTGCAGGCGCTGCATGCGCCCGTGCAACGTGAACTGGATGTGCGACGGGGCGACACGGCATTGATACAATGCGCACCCGCCGGCCACATGTGGATCGATCAGACCCTGGCCGTCGACCTGTCGTCCACCCGCCTGCGCCAGCAGCTTGCCGCCGGCGAGCGCTGCGACGCCGACCTGCCCGCCGGCGTGGCCGACCTGATCCAATCGCATTCGCTGTATCGCCGTGCCAATGGCACGGTGAGTGTTTGACCGCGTGACTGACTTCACTCGCGCGCTTTTTGACCTTTCTTTCGCCCTTTAAACGTTCTTCTCACTCAGTATGGATATTCGCAAACTACAACGCGTGATCGTCGACGCGCTCGAAGACGTCAAGGCGCAAGACATCAAGGTCTTCAACACGACGCACCTGACCGAGCTGTTCGACCGCACGGTCATCGCCAGCGGCACGTCCAACCGTCAGACCAAGGCGCTCGCCGCATCGGTGCGTGACGCCGTCAAGGAAGCCGGCGGTCACGTCATCGCCGTGGAAGGCGAAGACGTGGGCGAATGGGTGCTGGTCGACTGCGGCGATGCAGTGGTCCACATCTTCCAGCCGCAACTGCGCCAGTACTACAACCTGGAAGAAATCTGGGGCGACAAGCCGGTGCGCATCGAACTCGGCGGTACCAGCAAGCGCGGCCTGCCCAAGGCCAGCGAAGGTTACGACGAAGAAGAAGACGAGGCCGAGGAGGTCACGCCGGCCAAGCGTCGCACCACCAAGCCGGCGCTGGCCGGTGAGCGCCCGACCAAGGCTGCAGCGCCAGCCAAGACTGCTGCCAAGAAGCCTGCCACCAAGCGTGTAGCCGGCACTGGCAAGCCCGCCACGAAGGTCGCAAAAACAACCGCCGCAAAAACGGCGACCAAGACGGCAGCTAAGCGCGCTCCGGCCAAGAAGCGCGCAGCGTAACGTCGAGCGCGCAGTCTCGCCATGCAGTTGCTGATCGTTGCCGTCGGGCACAAGATGCCGTCCTGGATCGAGGACGGCTTCTCCGAATATGCCAAGCGCATGCCGCCCGAATTGCGCATCGAACTGCGCGAGATCAAGCCCGAGCAGCGCTCGGGCAGCCGCACCGCCGCCACCGTCATGCAGCTCGAAGCCGCGCGCATTGAAGCCGCGCTGCCCAAGGGCTGCCGCATGATCGCGCTGGATGAGCGCGGCAAGGACCTCACCACAGTCGCGCTCGCCGAATCCCTTACGGGTTGGCAGCAGGAAGGCGGTGACATTGCGTTCGTAATTGGCGGCGCGGACGGGCTCGACCCAGCGCTCAAGGCCAAGGCCCGCACGCTGATCCGCCTGTCGAGCCTGACGCTGCCGCACGGCATGGTGCGTGTGCTCCTGGCCGAGCAGCTCTATCGCGCGTGGAGCATCACGCAAAACCATCCATACCACCGCGTATGACCATGGATGCACCGGGCGCACCGCACCTCTATCTCGCCTCGCAAAGCCCGCGTCGGCAGGAGTTACTGCGCCAGATCGGCGCGCGCTTCGAGCTGCTGCTGGCCGATGGTGACGAGGATGCCGAAGCGCTGGAAGCCGTGCTCCCCGGCGAAACGCCCGATGACTACGTCCAACGTGTCTGCGCATTGAAGGCGCAGGCTGCGGTGCGCCGCCGTGCCGCGCGCCTCCTCCCTGTCCTGCCGATTCTCACGTCCGATACCACGGTATGCCTGGGCGGCGAAATTCTCGGCAAGCCGACCGACGCTGCTGATGCCCACCGCATGCTGCGTAGCATGTCCGGCCGCGAGCACCGCGTGCTGACCGCCGTCACCGTCGTCAAAGCGGATGGCACGCCGATGCACGCGCTGTCCATTTCCGACGTGCGCTTTGCCGTGCTGACGGACAATGACATCGCCCGCTACATCGCCAGCGGCGAGCCCTTCGGCAAGGCCGGCGCATACGGTATCCAAGGTCGCGCAGCCGCCTTCGTCGCCCATATTTCAGGAAGCTATTCGGGTATCATGGGCCTACCCTTGTTCGAGACGGCAGCGCTGCTCGCACAAGCGAGCATCGTTCTCTGACCGGCCGCTGAAGCACGCGCCGAGCAGCGTGCGAGGGCCGGTTTCAAGACACGCTTCGGGCGAGCATGACCAACCGGAGGCGGGTGCTGAAACCCGCTCTCTTGGTACCCCCCATGTCCGAAGACATCCTCGTCAATATCACGCCGCAAGAAACGCGCGTGGCCATCGTCCAGCAAGCTGCCGTTCAGGAGCTCCACATCGAGCGCACGCTCACGCGCGGCTTGGTCGGCAACATCTATCTCGGCAAGGTCGTGCGCGTGCTTCCGGGCATGCAGTCCGCCTTCATCGATATTGGGCTTGAGCGCGCCGCCTTCCTGCACGTAGCCGACATCTGGCATCCGCGCGATGCCAAGGATGCGCCGCCCACACCGCAGGTCGCCATCGAGAAGACGTTGTTCGAAGGCCAGGCGCTGATGGTGCAGGTCATCAAAGACCCGATCGGCACCAAGGGCGCGCGGCTGTCCACGCAGGTCAGCATTGCCGGGCGCACGCTGGTGTATCTGCCGCAAGATCCGCATATCGGCATTTCGCAGAAGATCGGTAACGAGGTCGAGCGCGAAGCGCTGCGTGCGCGTGTGACGGCGATGGTGCCGACCGAGGAGCGTGGCGGCTTCATCGTGCGGACGATCGCCGAGGAAGCCACTGACGAAGAGCTCGCCAACGACGTCGCCTACCTGCGCAAGATCTGGGCGACCATCCGGCACAACGCCACCACCCTGCCCGCGCCGTCGATCCTGTATCAGGACCTGAACCTCGCGCAGCGCGTACTGCGCGATTTCGTCACCGACGAGACACGCAGCATCCAGATCGACTCGCGCGAGAACCATCAGAAGCTGATCGAATTTGCGCAGGAATACACGCCTGCCGTGGTTGAGCGCCTGACGCACTACACCGGCGAGCGGCCGATCTTCGATCTGTACAACATCGAGGCGGAAGTCGAGCGCGCGCTGTCGCGCCGGGTTGATCTGAAGTCTGGCGGCTACCTGATGATCGACCAGACCGAGGCGATGACGACGATCGACGTCAACACGGGCGGCTACGTGGGCGCGCGCAACTTCGACGACACGATCTTCAAGACCAACCTGGAAGCCGCGCACACCATCGCGCGGCAACTGCGGCTGCGCAACCTGGGCGGCATCATCATTATCGACTTCATCGACATGGAGTCGGCCGACCATCGCGATGCGGTGCTAGCGGAGCTGCGCAAGGCACTCTCGCGCGACCGCACGCGCATCACGGTCAATAGCTTCTCGCAACTGGGGCTGGTGGAGATGACGCGCAAACGTACGCGGGAATCGCTCGCGCACGTGCTGTGCGAGCAGTGCCCGGTGTGCCACGGCAAGGGCCAGGTGAAGACGCCGCGCACGGTGTGCTACGACATCCTGCGCGAGATCATGCGCGAGTCGCGGCAGTTCAATCCGCGCGAGTTCCGTATCCTGGCTTCGCAGTCAGTAATCGATTTGTTCCTGGAAGAAGAAAGCCAGCACCTGGCGATGCTGGGTGATTTCATCGGCAAGCCGATTTCGCTGCAGGTGGAATCGTCGGCGGCGAGCCAGGAGCAGTACGACATCATCCTGATGTAATCGCACAGCGCCTGACCCCAGGCGCTTATTTCTTCTCGCGCGGCAGACGGCCCAGCAGGAAGAACTCCTCGTTCGGCCGCATCGAAATCACGTTCGCCATGCGGTTCGACAGGCCGAAGAACGCTGTGATGCCGGCGATGTCCCACACGTCTTCCTCATCGAAGCCATGCGTGCGCAATGCTTCGTAGTCGGCTTCGTTGACGGTGTGTGAAGCGGTGCAGACCTTCATCGCAAAATCGAGCATCGCGCGCTGGCGTGGCGTGATGTCGGCCTTGCGATAGTTGACCGCCACCTGGTCGGCGATGAGCGGGTTCTTTTCGTAGATGCGCAGGATGGCGCCATGCGCGACCACGCAATACAGGCATTGGTTGGCCCCCGACGTGGCCACCACGATCATTTCGCGCTCACCCTTGGTGAGGCTGCTGCCTTCGCGCAGCATGAGTGCATCGTGGTAGGCGAAGAAAGCGCGGCACTCGTCGGGCCGATGCGACAGCGCGAGAAAGACGTTCGGCACGAAGCCGGTCTTCTCCTGCACTTCAAGGATGCGCGCGCGGATGTCTTCGGGAATGTCCGCCAGTTCAGGAACGGGGAACCGGCTGATGGGCGGCGTGGCGATCGTCATGATGTCTCCTTTGGTTTGAGCATCACGAGCACGCCGCCCGCAAGTGAACGGCTTACTGGGTGGCGAACTGGATGCGATGCAATCCAGCATACAACCCATCGCGGTCGATGAGCTCGCGGTGCGTGCCGGCTTCGGCAATCTTGCCGTGCTCGAGCACGACGATGCGGTCGGCGTTTTCAATGGTGGACAGGCGGTGCGCGATCACCAGCGTCGTACGACCCTGCATCAGCGCTTCGAGTGCAGCCTGCACTTGGCGCTCGGATTCGGAGTCGAGCGCGGAGGTCGCCTCGTCCAGGATCAGGATCGGCGCGTCTTTGTAGATGGCGCGAGCAATCGCCAAACGCTGGCGCTGACCACCGGAGAGCTTCGAGCCGTTATCGCCGATATTGGTGTCGACGCCCTCGGGCAGGTTGTCCACCACATCGGTCAGATAGGCGGCTTCCAACGCACGGCGTACGCGGGCCATGTCGATCTCGGACGCATCACGCGCGCCATAGGCCACGTTGGCAGCGATGGTGTCGTTGAACAGCACCACGTCCTGGCTCACAAAGGCGATCTGGCGGCGCAGGTCATGCAGCGACAGATCGGCCAGTGCTTCGCCGTCGAGCGAGATGGTGCCCGAGGTCGGATCAAAGAAACGCGGCAGCAGGTTCACCAGCGTGGTCTTGCCACTGCCCGACGGGCCTACCAGCGCAACGATTTCGCCCGGCTTGACATGCAGGTTGATGCTGTCCAGCGCAGCACGGCCATCTTCGCCGTAGCGGAAGGTGACGTTGTCGAAGCGGATGTCGCCTCGAGCGCGGTCGATCGGCTTGCCGCCATCTTGCGGTTCAATGGGCGTGTCGATCAGGCCGAAGATAAATTCGGCGGCAGTCAGGCCACGCTGCAGCGGCTGGTTCACATCCGTCAGGTGCTTGAGCGGCGAGATCAGCAGCAGCATCGCCATCACAAAGCCGGTAAAGCCACCGACCGTGGTCTGGTTGGCTTGCGCTTGCAGCATGGCAATCGCCAAGATGATGGACAGCGCCAGCGCCGCCAGGAACTGCGTCACCGGCTGGTTCAAACCGCCGGCCACGGCCACGCGCATGGCGTACCCGCGCAGGCGGTTGGTCATGGCGTTGAAGCGCAGCGATTCATACGCCTCGCCACCGTGCAGCTTGACGACCTTGTAACCCCCCACCGCCTCTTCCACCACGTAGGCGGCCTGGTTGGTCAGATTCTGGCTCTCGCGGTTGAGCGAGCGCAAGCGGCGGTTGATGCGCGACATCAGCAGGCCGATGACCGGCAGAATCACCGCCACCACCAGCGTCAGGCGCCAGTTGGTATAGAAGAGGAAGACCAGCAGCGCCAGCACCGTCATCGAGTCCCGCACCATCGTGATAAACACGCCGGTCAGCACCTGCAGCACCTGGTTGACTTCAAAGATGACGGCGTTGATGAGCGACGCGGCCGTGTTGCGCTGGTAGAACGACGCAGGCGCCTGCAGCAGGCGCTCGAACATCTTCATGCGCAGGTTCAGCAGCACCTTGTTCGACACGAGGCTCAGCAGGTACGTCGACGCAAACTGCGCCACGCCGCGCACCACGGCAATACCCACCAGCATGGCCGGCACCTGCCACAGCTTGCCGGCGTATTCACCGCCGAAGCCTTGGTCCAGCAAGTCCTTCACCACCTTGGGGATGATCCCCTCCGTGGCCGCCACCACGCCCATGGCGACCATGGAGAGGATGAAAGCGGTCATCTCAGGGCGCAGATAGCCCCATAGGCGCTTGAAATGGCCGGGCTGGGGCGCCGGTGATGCGGTCTTCGAAGAATCAGTCACTGCCATGGAATCAAAGGGAAAATCGGCCGGAGACGATCCGGGCCTCGTATCAGTAGGAACTCAGAGAACGTCAACACCAGGACGCAGCCGCCGCGAGAGGTCATTGCGTCGCAAGTCCCAGCGCAGTTTGGAGGTCAGTTCCGGCTCGGGCAGCCGCCAGTCGGCGCCGACCGGTGTGCCACGGCGCAAGAAATACTTGTCGAACGTCGACTGCGACAGGCCCCACTTGTTGAGGAACTGGCGCCGGCCATCGTTCTTCTTCACCTTGCCAGTCGACTTGCACTGGAAGTGATAGACGAGCGACTCGCCCACGCCCAGGAAGATGCGGCAGCCGGCGTGCCACAGCTTCATGGAGAAATCGTTATCGCTGCTCATGCCGGGCGTGAGCTCGCTGCTGTAGCCGCCAAGCTTGAACCACCAGCGCCGGTGCACCACAGTCGGCGGCCACGTAGCACCGTACCAATCACCACGCACCAAGCGCGGCGCGTCAGTCAGCAGGCGGGCTTCGTCAAACGTATCGGCATCGCGGCCGTAGTCACCCACGACCACACACGGGTTGCCGGTGTCGACCGGTTCGATCATGGAGCCCGACAGCATGAACAGATCGGTATCCAGCTTCTCCAGCCGACGCACGAGCGCGGTATCCCAACCAGGGCAGCAGACCATGTCGTCATTCAGAAAGACGATGTAATCGTGCTTGGCCAGCATGGCCGACTCATTGACGGCCAGGCAGATGCCGACGTTCTGCGGGGAATGCGTGTGATCCAGACCCTGCTCGCGCACCCACTCCAACGTGCCGTCAGAACCATCGTTGACGTGCACGATGATCTGATGGTCGTACGCCGAATGCGTGCGGATGCTGTGCACGCACAACTTGAGCAGTGGGAGGTTGTTCCAGGTCGGCAGTAGGATGGAGAACATAGCGGAAATCAGGAATGGCCGCGGAGTGCAGCCACCCGCTTGTGGCGGTCGCATATTGTACCGCCTGCAATCCCGGGGCCTGTGCCACAATACCCGCCGCCAACCCGCGCCAAAGTGCAGCGGCTCAGACACACGCGATGAGTCTGCCGCCAAACACAGCGACCAAACACCGCAGGCGCACGCCCTTTGCCATGCCCATCCAGCTAAGTGCCACCATCCTCACGCGCAATGAAGCGCACAACATCGGTGATTGCATTGCCTCGCTTGCGGGGCTAGCCGACGAGGTCATCGTGCTCGATTCCGGCAGCACCGATGCCACGCGCGACATCGCCCGTGCACACGGCACGCGCCTCATTGAAGACGACGGCCCTTGGCCCGGCTTCGGCCCGCAGAAAAACCGCGCCCTCGACGCGGCCAATGGCGAGTGGATTCTCTCCATCGATGCGGACGAGCGTGTCACGCCCGAGTTGGCTGATGAAATTCGCTCCGCGATCGCCCAAGCGGATGCAACTGGCACCAACGCCTACGCGATTCCGCGTTTGTCGCAGTTTTGCGGCACCTGGGTGCACCACTGCGGCTGGCGGCCCGATTATGTGACACGCCTGGTCCGGCGCGGTCAGGCGCGCTTTTCCGACAACCTCGTCCACGAAAGCCTGCAGGTAACTGGGACAACTGGCCGCCTGCATGCTTCGCTGTTGCACTACAGCTACACGTCGATGGAGCAAGTGCAGCGCAAGAGTGCGCAGTATGCGGAAGCCGGTGCGCGTGAATTTGCCGCACGCGGCAAGCGGCCCGGGTGGCTTTCGCCGGCGCTGCACGGGGGCTGGGCCTTCATCCGCACGCTGCTGCTGCGACGCGGGTTTCTGGATGGCAAAGCCGGCTGGGCCATTGCGCGGATGAACGCGTCCGTCAGCTACCGCAAATACCAGCGCGCGCGTGAGCTGACCGCTGCATAAATCAGCGGCCGATTTTCTCGTCGGGCGCGCGGGTGACAAGCTGCGCCGGCAGGTTGGGTTCCCAGGCGCGCAAGTCGCCCGTCGGGTATAGCTTGAGCGCGTAAAGCGCCCGCTTGAAGCGCCCTTTCAGGCCCGATTCGGGCACGGTAGGCAGTGCGCCGGCTGCACCCGCCTGCGCGGTGGCACGCACATAGCCGCGCGCGAAGGCGTGCTGCGTAATGCCCCACTTCAGCAAGAACTCACGCCCACCGCGATTGCGGCGCACCCGGCGCGTGGTCGAACAACCAAAGTGATAAATGCGGCTCGCGCCCACCACGCGGAAAATGCGGCAGCCGACCAGCCACAGCTTCATCAGGAAATCGTCGTCGCTGCTCATGCCAGGACCGAACTCGATGCTGTAGCCACCCACGAGATGCCACAGCCTCCGGCTGACCAGCATAGGCTGCAGCGCCACGCCATCGCGGTCCGCCGAGGGCGGTTGGTTCGCCATGTGGGCGAGCAAGCCCGCTTCGTCAAAGTTGTCGGGCCCGGTGCCGAAGTCGGCCACATTGACCTGCACGTTGCCGGTATCCGTCGGTTCCGTCAGTTGCGCAGCCAGATAGGCAAACTGATCTCCTACCGCCTCCACCGCCGACATGAGCGCCTGGTCCCAGCCGGGCGTGACGACCATGTCGTCGTTCATGAACAGAATCCACTCGCGGGAGGCCAGCCGAGCCGCATCGTTGAGTGCCAGACACACGCCGACGTTGCCTGGGCTCCAGGTATGCGGCAGATTCTGTTCGCGCAGCCAGTCAAGCGTGCCGTCATTGCCTTCATTCACGTGGACGATGATTTCGTGCGCAAACGCAGAATGCCGGTGAATGCTCTCAATGCACAGCTTGAGATAAGGCAGATTGTTCCAGGTGGGGATCAGGATGCTGAACATGGCGCTCAATGCTGGTGCGTGCGATCGGAAGGATGGCCGACATGGGAAGCGATGCCCGCCAGAATCGCCATGACGGCTGCATAGAACGACACCGTCTGCTTCAACGTGAAAATTTCCACCGTCAGCCCGAATACAAAAAACGCTGCGGCGAATACCAAGCCCATCAGCGCAGCACGGCGCATGGGTGCGATGGGTGACTTCAGACAGCGCCAGCACAGCATGGCAGGCAGAAGGTGGATCGCGACAATCCCCAAGCCGCCCAACAAGCCATATGCGGCGGTGAACGCCAACAATTCGTTGTGGGCCTCACCGCAACCCAGCTCGCGGGCCATTGGCGTCATCTGTCCGGCATCGACCAGCGTCTGAAGGTTGCTGCAAAAGCCGCCTGCCCCGAGCCCGAACACCGGATGGCTTTCCGTCAGAATCACCGCCGCGTGGTAGATCTGCAAGCGGATACCAATCGAGGTGTCCTTGTGGCCCTGCGCAAATTGCGCCAGGTCGGACCATACCTCGTGAACGCGTACCTGAATCGAGGCCGACACCAGATAGACCACCACCACGCCCAGCACCGCAGCCACTGGCACCAGCAAGCGCCAACGCAAAGGCTTGTTCTGCCCTCGCACAATCATCACCAGCAGCAGAATGGCGGGAATCGCCACCCATCCACCGCGTGATCCGCTCAGCAATGACGTCGCCAACCCGGCCAGCAAGCCAGCCACCTTGAGCACGCGTACGGCCAGCGAGTCTTTGCGCCACCAGTTCAGTGACAGCACCGACAGCACCCCCAATGCCAACGCCATGTCGCCATAGTGGATGGGGTTGAGAAACGCGCTGCCCAAGCGATTGCCGCCCCAGTCGCGCCCACTCCACAGGCCGACCCCAAGGGCAGCAAAAGCGGCCACCGTAAACGACAGATCGCACCAGCGCATCCAGCGCAACGGCACCCTGCGCAGCGCGAGAAGCAGCGGCACCGCCACCAGAAAACGCGAAGGCGTATCAAACGCGCTCCAGCGCATCTGCGCGTGCCAAGCCTCGCTCAGCAAGACGGCAACGAGCGGCACCGCCATCGCCACGCACGTCGCCTGGATGAGCCGATCGATATCTCGTGGCAAGGCAAGCCCGGCCGATGCGGAACGAGACGTCACCACGGCCCACAGTGCAACCAAGCTCGCCACAATCAGCAATGCACTCGCACCGCCGCGCACGGCAATGGCGACCAGGGGGTACAGCAGCAAAAACGCCGCCAACGGCGCATGCCGGGCGTCGACCATACCGGGTCGCTTCATCAAACCGTTCATTGTGTTCAGGTGGGGAAATCAGTCGTAAAGCGTGGCGACGTTCTGCGCATCCAACGCCAAGCGCAACGCTGCAATCGCGTCCTCGCTCGGCACGATGCGCCACGCATCGCCGAGCACGGCTTCGCAGCGGGCTTGCTCGCACACATAGCTGATGCACACGGAGACGCCATTGCCATCGGCTGCCACATGCGGCGTGAGCAAATCGCGCAGCTTGGCCGCGGTCGAATCGCCGTTCATGGACAGACGAATCCCCCGTGCGAATTTGGCACGGGCCCGCGTCATGTCCATGACGGATTCGGCCGTGACGCGCACCCCGCCGGTGAACATGTCATGCCGCGCGCTGCCCTGCACGATCAGCACTTCGTCTTCCTTGAACAGCGCACGGTTGGCTTCGTAGACTTCGTTGAAGACCGTCACTTCCGTGGCTTCGCTGGCGGAGCCGTCGTCAAGCATGACGATCAGCATCTTGCCGCGCTGGGTCATCTGCGTGCGCTGGCCGACGATCACGCCGGCCACGGTCTTGTTGCGCGCATCGCGGTTACCGTAGCCACCACCTCCGCCGCTGCCCTTGCTCGTCACTTCCTGGGCGAGATCGGCCAGCGTGGTGCGGGCAAAGCGGCGAACTTCTTCACGGCACTCGTCGAACAGGTGGCCGGACAGGTAGAAGCCCAGCGCCTGCTTTTCTTCCTGCAGCTTGCGCTTGGTGGTCCAAGCCGGTTCGTCGACGAGTTCGGGACGATGCGCTTCGGCATCGTCGCCGCTCATCAGGTCGAAGAGCGACACCTGGTTGGCCGCTGCCGCCTTCTGCTCGGCGGCTTCCATCGCCAGGCCGATCGAGGCGAGCAACTGCGCGCGGTTGTCATTGAGGCTGTCGAACGCGCCGGCACGCACCAGCGCCTCGATCGTGCGTCGATTGACCTGACGGCGGTCCACGCGTTCGCAGAAGTCGAACAGATCCTTGAACGGACCGTCTTCGCGCGCGCGGAGGATGTCTTCGATGGCACCCTGCCCGCTGCCCTTGATACCACCCAGGCCGTAGCGGATGGTCTTGGCGTCCGTCGGTGCAAAGCGATACTGGCTCGCGTTGATGTCGGGCGGCAGCACCTTCAGGCCGTTCTTGCCGACGCAATCGTCATAGAGGATCTTCACCTTATCGGTGTCGTCCATGGCGAGCGACATGTTGGCTGCCATGAATTCGGCCGGGTGATGTGCCTTCAGCCACGCCGTGTAGTACGCCAGCAGCGCATACGCGGCCGCGTGCGACTTGTTGAAGCCGTAGCCCGCGAACTTCTCCATCAAGTCGAAGATCTCGTCGGCCTTCTCGGTGGTCAGACCATCCTTGGCCGCGCCCGCACGGAACAGCGCGCGGTGCTCGGCCATTTCTTCGGCTTTCTTCTTACCCATCGCACGGCGCAGCAAGTCAGCGCCGCCGAGCGAGTAGCCGCCCACGATCTGCGCCATCTGCATCACCTGCTCCTGGTAGACCATGATGCCGTAGGTCTCCTTGAGCACCGGCTCGACGCGCGGGTCGGGGTACTCCACCTTCTCGCGGCCGTGCTTACGGGCGCAGAAGCTGGGGATCAGGTCCATCGGGCCCGGGCGGTAGAGCGCCACCAGGGCGATGATGTCCTCGAAGCGGTCGGGCTTGGCGTCTTTCAGCATGCCCTGCATGCCGCGGCTTTCCAACTGGAACACGGCGACCGTGTTGGCCGATTTGAGGATGTCGAACGCCGCCTTGTCGGTCAGCGGAATCTGGCTGCAGTTCCAGTCCGCCTTGGACGGATCCAGCATGCGGATGTAGCGCTCGGCCCAATCGAGAATCGTCAGCGTGGTCAGTCCCAAGAAGTCGAACTTGACCAGGCCGACGGCTTCCACGTCGTCCTTGTCGTACTGGCTGACGACGCCGGCGTCTTCCCCACCTTGTGTGTACAGCGGGCAGAAATCGGTCAGCTTGCCCGGGGCGATCAGCACACCGCCCGCGTGCATGCCGACGTTACGCGTCATGCCTTCCACACGCTGGGCGAGTTCCAGGAGCTGTTTGACTTCTTCTTCGTTGGCTTCGCGCTCGGCCAGCAGCGGCTCTTCCTTCTTGGCCTCTTCCAGCGTGACGAGCTTGCCCGGCTTGAACGGGATCAGCTTGGCCACACCGTCGACGAAGTTGTAGCCGAGGTCGAGCACCCGGCCCACGTCGCGCACCGCGGCCTTGGCGGCCATGGTGCCGAAGGTGGCGATCTGCGAGACGGCGTCCTTGCCGTACTTCTCTTTCACGTACTGGATGACGCGGTCGCGGCCGTGCTGGCAGAAGTCGATGTCGAAGTCAGGCATCGACACACGTTCCGGGTTCAGGAAACGCTCGAACAGCAGGTTGTACTTGAGCGGGTCCAGATCGGTAATGCCCAGCGCATACGCCACCAGCGAGCCTGCACCCGAGCCCCGGCCCGGCCCCACCGGCACACCGTTGTTCTTGGCCCAGTTGATAAAGTCCGCCACGATCAGGAAGTAGCCTGGGAAGCCCATCTTGATGATGGTTCCAGTCTCGAATTCCAGGCGGGCGTAGTACTCGGCGCGCTTGGACTCGCGTACCGCCTCGTCGGGGAACAGCACCTCCATGCGCTTTTCCAGACCTTCCTTGGCGAGGTGGACGAGGTAGTCGTCCAGCGACATGCCGTCAGGCGTCGGGAACAGCGGCAGCTTGGGCTTGCCCAGCTCCAGCGTCAGGTTGCAGCGCTGCGCGATCTGCACCGCGTTGGCGAGCGCGGACGGGATGTCGGCGAACAGCGCGCACATCTCGTCCTGCGTCTTGAAATACTGGTCGGTCGTGAAGCGGCGGGCGCGGCGTGGGTTGGCGAGCAGCTCGCCTTCCGAGATGCACGTACGCGCCTCGTGCGCCGTAAAGTCATCCGGCGTCATGAACTGCACCGGGTGTGTGGCGACCACCGGCAGTTGCATCGCCGACGCCAGCTTCACCGCCTGCTGGATGTACGCCTCGGTACCAGCGTGGCCGGCGCGTTGCAGTTCGATGTAGAACGCGTTCGGGAAGATGCGCGACCAGTTCGTCGCCAGCTTGCGCGCCAAAGCGTCGTTACCGTTGGCCAGCGCCATGCCGATGTCGCCGCCCATGGCGCCGGACAGCGCCAGCAGGCCGGACGCCAGCGGCGCGTCTTCCACGCCGGGCTCGTCAAACCATTCGGGGGCAATTTCCGCACGGCCGCGATGCTGGTTGGAGAGCCAAGCACGCGCCAGCAGCTGGCACAGGTTCAGATAGCCCTGTTTGTTGCGCACCAGCAGCAGCAGGCGGCTGGGCTTGTCGCGCTCGTCGTGATTGGTGATCCACACGTCGGCGCCAACAATGGGCTTGATGCCCTTGCCGCGCGCTTCCTTGTAGAAGCGCACCAGGCCGAAGGCGTTGGCGAGATCGGTCAGCGCCAGGGCGCCCATGCCATCTTTGGCGGCGGCCTTAACGGCATCGTCGAGGCGGACGTTGCCATCGACGACGGAATATTCGGAGTGGAGACGGAGGTGGACGAAGCGCGGCGAATTCATCCGCGTATTGTAACGGCTGACACCTTCCGTCAAGCATTCGGCGCCTGCCAAATTGACCTGCAGCAACCCGCGCCACTGCGTGGGCCGTTATAATTTCGGCTTACGAATCAACGGGTTACCCAGGCGCCCCAAAACCGGCGCGGCAGCACATGCAGATCGTCAATATTTCCGCTTACAAATTCGTCACCCTCGAAGACCGCGAGACCCTGCGCCCCGCCCTGCTAGCCGAGTGCCAGGCGCGCGAGCTCAAGGGCACCGTGTTGCTGGCACCCGAGGGCATCAATATCTTCCTGGCTGGCTCGCGTGAGGCGATCGACGGCATCGTCGGCTGGCTCCGCGCCGATCCGCGCTTTGCCGATCTGAACCCGAAAGAAAGCATCTCGGACCACCAGCCGTTCCGCCGCCTGCTGGTGCGCCTGAAGAAAGAAATCATCACCATGCGCCATCCGCTGATCCGCCCGGAAGAGGGCCGTGCGCCGTTCATCACGCCACCGAATCTGAAGCGCTGGCTCGACCAAGGCCACGACGACGAAGGCCGCCCGGTGGTGATGCTCGACACCCGCAACGACTACGAAGTGGCAGTCGGCACGTTCAAGAACGTCGTCGACTACGGCATCAAGAAGTTCACCGAATTCCCGCCTGCCATTGCCGCGCACAAGGATGACTTTGCCGGCAAGACCGTCGTGTCGTTCTGCACGGGCGGCATCCGCTGCGAAAAGGCCGCGATCCACATGCAGGAGATCGGTGTGGAGCGGGTGTACCAACTCGAAGGCGGCATCCTGAAGTACTTCGAGGAAGTCGGCGGCGACCACTACGACGGCGATTGCTTCGTCTTCGATCACCGCACGGCGCTCAACCCCAAGTTGCTGCCGGCCGGCCCGAAACAATGCTTCGCCTGCCGCGCCGTTGTGACGCCGGAAGAGCAGCAATCGCCCGACTACATCCCCGGCCAGCGCTGCCCGCATTGCGCGGACAGCCAGAAGACCCGCGCCGCCGCATGAAGCGCCTCGCCGCCGCCCTCCTCTGCATGCTCTGCCTTACGACATTGGGCGGTTGCTCCACGAGTTGCGCGGGCGGCTCGAACCGGGGCGTGTTCTGCGGAACAGGTACGCGGTTCTAAGCCCGCACCCCACATCGCGCGCCAACAAAAAACGCCGGACATGCCGGCGTTTTTCTTTGGGCGCTCAACCTTCTTACTGACGGCCGCGCACAAATTGGTTCGTGATGGCGACAACGCGCTCGCCGAACAGCTTGGCAGTTTCCAGATCACCGGGCAGCGGGCCTTCTTCGGGGCTGGCGTCCGACGGCGATTGCGACAGCGCACCACCAAACCCACCCAGGTAGTTCACGTCGTTGCGCGTGGCCGCCTTGCTGTTGGCCGGCATCATGCCCGTGCCGACCCAGATCATCCCGTGCTGCTGCGACAGCGTCCACAGGTACTGGATCGACGAAAATTTGTCGCCGTTCATCGACGCCGAGTTCGTGAAGCCGGCGGCGATCTTGTCTTTCCATGCGCCCGTGAACCATGCCTTAGACGAGGCATCGGCAAACTTCTTGAAGTCGCCCGAGACACCGCCCATGTAGGTCGGTGCACCGAAGACGATGGCGTCGGCACCGGCCAGCACCTCCCAGGTGCCGTCATTGACATCGGCCACCGAGATCAGGTGCGCTTCGGCACCGGCGGCTTGCACGCCGGCAAACACGGCCTCGGCCTGCTTCTTGGTATGGCCATAACCACTGTGATAAACGATCGCAACGCGTGCCATGGGAATCCTCTTGTGGGTTGGGGTACGACAGAAAAAAAACAGAAAAACGAAAAACGGCGCACCTAGCGTGCGCCGCCAACATTACGGCAAATCGAACACCAGCACTTCGCTGTCTTCGCCGCCGGAGAGCGTCACCGCAGCTTCGCTGGTGAGCTTGGCTGCATCACCGCCGACCAGGGGGCGACCGTTGACGCTCAGCTTGCCACGCACCACGTGCACATAGGCGCGACGGCCTTCAGCGATGGCCAACGTGGCCGTTTCAGCGCCGTCAAACTTGCCGGCGTAGAGCGCCATGTCCTGATGCACCTTCACGGAGCCATCGCGCCCGTCACCACTGGCAATCAGGGCGAGCTTGCCACGCTTCGCGGCCTCGTCGAAATGACGTTCTTCGTAGCCAGGCGTCAGGTTCAGTTGCGCGGGCAGCACCCAGATCTGCAGGAAGTGCGTGGTCTGGTCCTGCGCGTGGTTGAACTCGGAGTGACGCACGCCAGTCCCAGCCGTCATGCGTTGCACATCGCCGGTGCGCAGCACGCTGCCATTGCCCATGCTGTCCTTGTGCGCCAGCTCGCCGTCCAGCACGTAGCTGATGATTTCCATGTCGCGGTGGCCGTGCGTGCCGAAGCCCATGCCTGCGGCGACGCGGTCTTCGTTGATGACGCGCAACGGCCCGAACTGCACGTGTTCCGGGTCCATGTAATCGGCAAACGAGAAGCTGTGATACGACTTCAGCCAGCCGTGATCTGCGTAACCGCGGTCTTGAGAGGGGCGGATTTCAATCATTTTGATGAATCTCCTATCCAAATTACTGCGTTGATGGACGGATGTTACGCGGATTCGCTATATTCACGCGGTACGGCTTTGATTCATCCCATCAAAAATTCTGAACATGGCGCTCTCGCTGGAATCCCTCGAAGTCCTGGACGCGATTGAACGCAAAGGCAGCTTTGCTGCCGCCGCGCACGAGCTTGGCAAGGTGCCCTCTGCGCTCACCTATGTGGTGCGCAAGCTGGAAGACGACCTCGACGTGCTGCTCTTTGACCGCCGTCGGCATCGAGCAGAACTCACACCTGCCGGGCGCGCGCTGCTCGACGAAGGCCGCCACCTGCTGCAGGCCGCCGACGACCTCGCCCGCCGCGTCAAGCGCCTGGCCACCGGCTGGGAGGCGACACTAACCATCGTCGTGGATGACTTGGTTCACTTTCGAGCACTCATGCCGGTCATCCAGGATTTCTATGCCGAGAACACCGCGACGCGCCTGCGCTTCTGCCGCGAGGTGCTGGCCGGCACGTGGGACGCGCTGCTCTCTGGCCGCGCCGACTTGCTGCTCGGGCCCGCGCAGGTGATGCAGGTGCAGGGTATCCAGACGCGCGCTATGGGCAACATTCCGTTCGTATTTGCGGTGGCGGCGCATCATCCGCTTGCGCACATGGAAGAGCCGCTTCCCGCCAGCGCGATCTCACGGCACCGCATCGTTGCCGTGGGGGACACGTCGCGCAATTTGCCTGCCCGCACCGTCGGCATCCTGGCCGGGCAAGACACGTTGGTGGTGCCCTCCATGGCCGACAAAGTGCAGGCGCAGATCCGCGGCCTGGGCTGCGGCTGGCTGCCGGTGCCGCTGGCGCAGCCTTACCTCGATTCCGGCGTGCTGATCGCCAAGGAAACCACCGAGGACAAGCGCGCCGGCGCATTCCAGGCGGCGTGGCGAAGCAACATGCGCGGCAAGGCGCTGCAATGGTGGGTCGACAAGCTCGATGATCCACGCCTGGTGCAAGCCCTGCTGATGCAGTAACCGCATCGATCCCGCAGAATAGCGACATCGGCATTCGGAGCTTCGCCTTGTCCCAAGCCAATCTCGACACCTCGGAAAACGCGAGCGCGTTACCTCGCGGCGCATACCGCGGCCGCTTTGCGCCCTCGCCTACCGGCCCGCTGCATATTGGCTCGCTCGTCACCGCGCTGGCGAGCTGGCTCGATGCGCGCGTGCACGGCGGCACATGGCTCGTGCGCATTGAAGACATCGATTTCCAACGCAATGTGCCGGGAGCGGACCGCGACATCCTTGCCTCGCTGGAAGCGCTGGGGCTGGTATCCGATGAAGCGCCGCAGTGGCAAAGCACGCACCTGCCGCGCTTTGAAACCGCGTTGGAGCAGCTCCAGGCCATCGGCAAGTTGTATCCGTGCGGGTGCACGCGGCGCGAGATTGCCGATTCCGTCACGACCATCGACGCCAACGGCCGCCTGCGCCATCAAACCCTCATCTACCCCGGCACCTGCCGCAACGGCCTCCACGGCCGCCAGCCGCGCGCCTGGCGCGTACGCGTGCCGGAGCCCGATGCTGCCACGGTCTGCTTCAACGACCGCTGGCAAGGCGTGCAATGCCAAAACCTGGCCGAAGCCGTGGGCGACTTCGTGCTCAAGCGCGCCGACGGCATGTGGGCGTATCAGATTGCGGTGGTGGTGGACGATGCCGCGCAGGGCATGACGGATGTCGTGCGGGGGTCGGACCTGCTCGACTCAACGCCGCGTCAGATCTATCTGCAGCAGCTGCTGGGGCTGCCCGCTCTGCGTTACCTGCACGTGCCCGTGGTGGTGAATGCAGATGGCGAGAAGCTCAGCAAGCAGACCGGCGCGCACGCAGTGAACCGCAGCGAACCGCTCGCCGCGCTGACAGAAGCGGCGCGGCACCTCGGGCTCGACATTCGTGCAGACGATATGGAAGGGTTCTACCGGGACGCCGTCCCAGCATGGGCCAATCGCCTGGCGCAATTGGCCCCGGCGGCCTAGCTGCCGCCGTTTTCACAACAATGACTTAGCGCTTGCGCGGCACGCCACCCAGGAGTGCGGCAATCGGGCGCTTGGCCGTGCGCGGATGACCTGCCGGCTGGGCCGGCTTGTTGGCATCAGCGGCATCCGCCGGCGCCGTCGATTCGTACGGGCGGTTGAAGAACGGATCATCCGACGGACGGAACGCCGGGCGCACGATCGTGTGATCCAGCACGCGGGCACCGTTGCGCTCGTCACGCTCACGGGCGCGACGCACTTCACTGCGCGCGCGCTTCTCATCACGCTCGCGGCGTTCCCGATCGCGGGCCTGTTCGCCGGTCGGGTCGAAATCGGTCAGTTGCTCGCGCGGCAGATTGCGCTTGATCAGCTTTTCGATATCGGCCAGGAATCGCTCGTCACCCGGAGCGAACAGCGACAGCGCATCCCCCGAAGCACCAGCGCGGCCCGTGCGGCCGATGCGGTGCACGTAATCTTCTGCGTTGAACGGCAAGTCGAAGTTGATCACGCACGGCATCTGCGAGATGTCGAGACCACGCGCTGCCACGTCGGTGGCGACCAGCACATCGACGGTACCCTGCTTGAACGCTTCGAGCGTTTGCATACGCTCGGTCTGCGTCTTGTCACCGTGGATAGCGTTGGCGTTGATGCCTTCGCGCTCCAGCGCGCGCGCCAGGCGCGAGCAGCCGATCTTGCTGTTGGAGAACACGATGCACTGGCGCGGCAGGCCTTGGTCCGCCCGCTGCTTCAGCAGGTGCACGAGCGCGGCCTGCTTGTGGTTATCCGGCACCGTATAGATGATCTGGCGGACGTTCTCTGCGGTGGCGTTGCTGCGCGCCACCTCGATCGTTTGCGGATGACGCAGGTAGCTGGCGGCCAGCTTCTTGATCTCCGGCGAGAACGTCGCCGAGAACAACAGCGTCTGACGGTGTGCCGGCAGCAGATTGATGATGCGCTGCAGATCGGGCAGGAAGCCCATGTCGAGCATGCGGTCCGCTTCGTCGAGCACCAGCATGCGCACTTGCGAGAGGTTCACGCTGCGCTGCTGCACGTGATCGAGCAGACGGCCTGGCGTGGCGACGAGGATTTCCACGCCGCGGCGCAGTTGCTCTGTCTGCGGGTTCATGTCGACACCGCCGAAGACGACTGCGCTGCGCAATGCTGTGTACTTCGCGTACTTGGCGACGTTGTCGTACACCTGATCGGCCAGTTCGCGCGTGGGCGTGAGGATCAGCGCCCGTACCGGGTGCCGCGCCGGCGACGCGCTCGTATTGGCGTCGGGCAGCAGGTTGTGGATGATCGGCAGCGAGAAGCCGGCGGTCTTGCCGGTGCCCGTTTGCGCGGCGCCCATGACGTCGCGGCCGGCGGTCACCACCGGAATGGCGGCAGCCTGGATGGGCGTGGGCTTGGTGTAGCCACTTTCGGACAGCGCGCGGAGGACGTCCGGATGCAGGCCGAAGCTGTCGAATGTCACCGAATCGTTAGCCGGTGCTTCTGACGCGTCGGTCATGGGTGCAGTGTTCATATGGGGAGGCAGCATGCCGGGTGGCATGGTGGCGCGACAGACCCAGGCGGGAAATCCCAAAAAAGGACCGCTAGCGGCTCGCGCAAAGCGTTAAAAATCAAGATTTTATCATGCGAGACGTGGCGTAGGACGGATGAACGCCTCACCCAGGCCAAGGCAGCACCCCATCTGTCTTGACCCGGATCAAGTCACGCCGGCCCGTGCTGCGCGACCATCGCAGCATTCCAACCTGCGCCCAAGCCCCCATGGTCACCACCCTGTTTGAATCCGCTGACCACGTCTGCCTGATGTTTTCCGATCTGGTCGACGATCACGACGATCTGCCGGTGCAGACCAACCAGTTTCTCGTGGTCGACCACGGCCACGGCGCGCTGATCGATCCGGGTGGCCAGATGACGTACAACGCGCTCTTTCTGGCGATGAACAAGTACTTTCCGCCCAAGCAGCTCGACTACGTGCTGGCATCGCATGCGGATCCGGACATCGTTGCGTCGGCGGGGCGCTGGCTCACGAGTTCCAGTTGCGACATCCTGATCTCGCGCGTGTGGGAGCGGTTTCTGCCGCATTTCTGCAACGTGGGCAAGACGGAAGGCCGCATCGTGCCGATCCCGGATACGGGCATGGCCATTCCGCTGGGGCAGTCGCATGTGCTGGCGGTGCCGGCGCACTTTCTGCATTCGGAGGGCAACTTCCAGTTCTACGATCCGGTGTCGCGCATCCTGTTCTCGGGCGATCTGGGGGCATCGATGGTGCATGCCAACGTGGCCGCCAAACCCGTGGAGGACTTCGATGCACATCTGCCGCTGATGGCGCCGTTCCACCGCCGCTACATGAGCGGCAACCGGGTGTGCCGGCTCTGGGCACAGATGGTGCGCGGGCTCGATGTCGAATGGATCGTGCCGCAACACGGCCAGGCCTTCCGGGGCAAGGCCATGGTCAACCGCTTTATCGATTGGGTGGAAACCCTGGACTGCGGTATCGACTTGATGACGCAGGAGGTCTTCCGCCTGCCCGCGCTGCCGAAAACGGTAGCAGGCGCCGCGCTCAAGGCGCGGGTTTAACAGCCGGGCTGGGCGCGGCCGGCAGAATGATCTTCATCATGGCGCCCGACAGTTCGTGCGCCAGCACACCGGCATCGATGCGCGAGGGGTCGTGCCACGTGTACATGAACCCCATCACACCGCCCATCGAGTGCGCGGCGACGCGCGCATCGCCAAACTCGAACACGCCGGCACGCTTGCCCTCGTCCAGCAGCGCATACAGATCGCGGTAATACGCCCGCGACATGCCGTGCAGCCACTCGACCGTTTCAGGCCGCAGGTATTGCCGGTCACGATACGTGAGCGCGGCAGCGTAATGGCAGTCGATGCAACGGCGCGCCATCTCTAGCAAACAGGCCTGCAGGCGCTCACGTACGGGCAACGCCGGATCGGCCGTCTCGCGAATGGCCGACAGGCAGATCTGCGCGGCCTCGCGGCACAGGATGTCGAAAATCTCGTACTTGTCGGTGAAGTAGTAGTACACCGCTGGTTTGGTCACGCCGAGCGCACTGCACAGATCGCTCATCGTCATGCCCGCGTAGCCCTTGGTGTAGAAGAGCTGCGCGGCGGTGTCGAGAATCTGCCGGCGGCGGGCCTCCTGCCGCTCGGCGATATGCGGGCGCGTTGCAGTGGCGGGTGCTTCGGTTTCAGCAGGCGATTGCACGTCAGGATCGGCGGACGCGGCCGTTTTGCGGACGGAGGACATGTCACACATTTTCGCATGCCGTCCGCAAACACGGCGTGGCGTGCACGCATCTTCGGGGCATCGAAACCCTGAACGCTTGACGCATCAAGGACCACCTCAATATGCTTACCGGGCGGTATACAAATCCAAGCTCACGCGCTATCGCCCGACATGACGTTTCGCAAACTGCTGATCGCCAACCGTGGCGAGATCGCCATCCGCATTGCCCGCGCTGCCGCTACGGTGGGCTTGCCCTGCACCGCCGTCTATTCCGAAGATGACCGCGATGCGCTGCACGTACTGCGCGCCGAAGAAGCCGTGCCCCTGCCCGGCACCGGCCCGCGCGCGTATCTCGACGGTGAAGCCATCCTGGCGGCCGCGCGTGCCGTAGGCGCCGATGCCATCCACCCCGGCTACGGTTTCCTCAGCGAGAACGCGGCCTTCGCTCGCCAGTGCGTGCACCAGGGCGTGCACCAGGGCGTGCAGTTTGTCGGACCTGCACCGCGTGTGCTCGATCTCTTTGGTGACAAGGCACGCGCACGGGCACTCGCACACGAGGCTGGCATTCCGATCGTCAACGGCACGCGTGGCGCGACAACGCTTGAGGAAGCGCAAGCCTTCTTTGCCGCGCTACCGCCTTCGCACGGCATGATGATCAAGGCGGTGGCTGGCGGCGGCGGACGCGGCATGCGCGCCGTGCACGATGCGCAGGCGATTGCCGAGGCCTATGCCCGCTGCGTGTCCGAAGCCAATGCCGCATTCGGCAGCGGAGATGTGTACGTGGAAGCGCTGGTGCCAACGCCGCGCCATATCGAAATCCAGATCGTTGCGGACGCCCACGGCAACGTCGTCCACCTCGGTGAACGCGAATGCAGCCTGCAGCGCCGTCACCAGAAGCTGATTGAGATCGCGCCCAGCCCCGCATTGGACGACGCGCTGCGTGCGCGCATTGCCGATGCAGCCGTCACGCTCGCCAAATCGGCTGGCTACTGCGGGATCGGCACGTTCGAGTTTCTGGTGGAAGGTGCTGGCACGCCGCATGCCCGGTTTTACTTCATGGAGGCCAACCCGCGCGTGCAGGTCGAGCACACCGTCACGGAGATGGTGACGGGCGTCGATCTGGTGGTGACGCAACTGGCGCTTGCACAGGGCGCTTCGCTTGCCGAACTGGGCCTCGCTCAGCCGAGCACGCCACGCGGCCACGCAGTTCAGGTGCGCATCAATGCAGAGACGCTCGACGCATCGGGCCAGCCCCACCCCGCCACCGGCGTGCTGACCGCGTTCGAGCCGCCCAACGGCCCCGGCGTGCGCGTCGATACCTGTGGCCATGCCGGCTACCGGCCCAACCCGCGCTTCGATTCATTGCTGGCCAAGTTGATCGTCCACGCACCGGGCGGCACGTATGCACAAGCGCTGGCACAAACGTACCGCGCGCTGTGCGAATTCCGCATCGAAGGGCTGGCCACCAACAAGCGCTTGCTGCAAGACCTGCTGTGCGATGCCGATGTGCAGGCCAACGCCGTGCACACGCAATTCCTCGATGCGAAGCTGGCCGAACTCGCTGGCGACAATGGCGAAGCGCATCCGACCTTGCACGCAACCTCCAGCGCCGCCACCGATCTCGCGCCGACAGAATCGTTCGTCGACGAGCTTCCCGACAACGCTGAACTGCTCACCGCCCCGTTGGACGGCGCGTTGGTCCAGATCAACACAGAAGCGGGCGCCAACGTTGCACGTGGTGACGTGCTGGCCGTGATTGAAGCGATGAAGATGGAGCACGTGATCACCGCGCCGGCCGCAGGACACGTGCGGCAAGTCTGCGCCCACGCAGGCGCCACGGTGCGTGAGGGCCAGCCACTGGTCGTGCTCGAGCGCAGCGACACACAACCGGATGCGGGCGCCAGCGACGCCGATGTCGACCTCGATCACATCCGCCCCGACCTGCAGGCTGTCATCGACCGCCACGCCTTCGGCCTCGACGCCAACCGACCGGATGCCGTCGCGCGCCGCCGCAAGACAGGCCAACGCACGGCACGCGAGAACATCGACCACCTGTGCGACGACGGCTCGTTCATCGAGTACGGCGCGCTGGCCATCGCCGCGCAACGCCAGCGGCGTTCGCTGGATGACCTGATCCGCGCAACGCCGGCTGACGGCATCATCACCGGCATCGGCACGGTCAACGCAGCGCACTTCGGCGATCAGGACGCGCGCTGCATGGTGCTCGCGTACGACTACACCGTGCTGGCCGGCACGCAAGGCACGTTTAACCACAAGAAGACGGACCGCGCGCTGGAACTGGCGCAGCAATGGAAGTTGCCCGTCGTGCTGTTTGCCGAAGGCGGAGGCGGCCGTCCTGGCGATACCGAAACGCAAGGCGTGACCGGCCTCGATTGCCCGACGTTCATCCACTTCGCGCGCCTCTCGGGGCTGGTGCCGACGGTCGGCATCGTGTCGGGCCGTTGCTTTGCCGGCAACGCCGCGCTGCTCGGCTGTGCGGACGTGATCATCGCCACGCGCAACGCGACCATCGGCATGGGTGGCCCGGCGATGATCGAAGGCGGCGGCCTTGGCGTGTACGCACCGGAAGAGGTGGGCCCAGTCAACGTGCAGGCACCCAACGGCGTGATCGACGTACTGGTTGAAGACGAAGCCGAGGCCGTGGATACCGCGCGCCGTTATCTCAGCTACTTCCAGGGCCCGATCGCCGATTGGAGCGCCGCCGACTGCCGCTGCTTGCGCCATGTCATTCCGGAGAACCGATTGCGCAGCTACGACATGCGCGCCGTGATCGAGGCGCTGGCCGATACCGGCTCGGTACTGGAACTGCGGCAGGCCTTCGGCGTCGGCATCATTACCGCGCTGATCCGCATAGAGGGTCGCGCGTTCGGTTGCATCGCCAACAACCCGCGCCATCTGGGCGGCGCGATTGATTCGGCTGCGGCGGACAAGGCTTCGCGCTTCATGCAGCTGTGCAACGCGTTCGACTTGCCGATCGTCTCGCTGTGCGACACGCCGGGCTTCATGGTCGGCCCCGAGGCGGAAAAGACGGCCACCGTGCGCCACGTCAGCCGCATGTTCGTCACGGCGGGCAACCTGCGCGTGCCCTTCTTTACCGTGGTACTGCGCAAAGGCTACGGGCTTGGCGCGATGGCCATGGCGGCAGGCGGCTTCCATGCGCCGTTTTTCACGGTGTCGTGGCCGAGCGGAGAATTCGGCGGCATGGGCATCGAAGGCGCCATCCGCCTCGGCTATCGCAAGGAGTTGGAAGCGGTGGAAGACCCCGCAGCACGCGAGGCGCTGTTCCGCAAAATGGTCGACGCCGCTTACGAGGAAGGCCGCGCGCTGAACATCGCGACCTATCTGGAGATCGACGCGGCGATCGATCCGGCGGATACGCGGCGCTGGCTGCTGCACGGGCTGCAATCGGTGCCGCCCGCACCAGCACGACATGCGCGCGATCCCGCCACGCGCCGCTTCATCGACACCTGGTAGGCGTGTTCAAGAGGCGGCGACCAGCGGGCGTCTAACCCATCAGTCCGCGCGGTCGGTACGCAGCGGACCGTACTCGATGGGCACCCAGGCGAAGGCCTTGCCGTCGCGGCGCACGTGACCCAAGCCGGGGAACGGCAGGTGCGCACCGGCCACCCACAGCTTGTCCTGCGCCGCTTCGTTGAACAGCTTGCGGCGCGAGGCGACGGCCTGCTTCTGATCGACGTCGTATTCGAACGCAACCTCAGGGTGCTGGAACTGCACCGCGTGGCTGTGCACGAGGTCGCCCCACACCAGCAGGCTGTGCCCCTTGGATGCGAACAGATAACCGCTATGCCCCGGCGTATGACCATTGGCGACGACTGATCGCACACCGGCCACCACGTCATCGCCCGGCTTGAACTGCTTGAGCTTGCCAGCCGCCGCATATGGCGCCACTGCAGTACGCGCCATCTGGAAGAACGGTTGCATGTCCTTCGGCTTGGAAGCGGCAATCGTTTCGCTCAGCCAGAAATCGGCTTCCGGCGCGGCCACATAGACCTGCGCGTTCGGGAACGCCGGTTGCCCTTGCGGAGTCAGCAAGCCGCAGGCGTGGTCCGGATGCAGGTGGGTCAGCAGCACGGCGTCGATCTGCTCGGGCTGGTAGCCCGACGCACGTACGTTGCCGGCCAAACCACCCATGGTCGGGCCAAAGCACGTGCCCGAACCGGTATCCACCAGAATGCGCTGGCTGCCCGTGTCGATCAGGAAACCGTTCACCGCCGTCTGCATGCCCGGCGTGTTCGACACGAACATCCGTGCCAGCAGGCTCTGCACAGATTGCGCACTCAGACCGACCAGTGTCTTGGCGGGCAAGTCAACGTAGCCGTCATACAGCGCGGTGACAACGTCGTCGCCGAGGGCCATGCGGTAGTAACCGGGCACTTGCGCGCGTTGTTGTGTGACGGCGGGCGTGGAGGCTGGAGTGGAGGTTGCAGCGGGCGTCGCGGTCTGGGCGTGAACTCCGCCAATCGAAGCAGCCATCGCAACGGCCACAGCAACAGAGGTGAACAAACGCATGTCTTGGCTCCTGTGAAATTAACCACTGCCCCGTTGCAGCGGCGAGCCCGGATCATGCCACTTATCATCCACCCGCGTTGTCGCTATCGGCGGCAGGGGTATTGCCTGAAAACGCACAAGGCCCGACATGCCGGGCCCATTGCTTCACGCCGATCGACCGCGGCTGCGCATCCGCCAGTCAACCGGTTACGTGCTTACTGCACGTGGAACTTCGGTGACGACACGACGGTGCCGCTCACGGTGCAGTCCGGCGTGAGCAGCGCGTTGGTGAACGTCAACGACGAGTTCGGATCGTTCCACGCGGTCACGACCTTGCTCGGGCCACAGCCGCCCAGCAAGAAGACGTTGACCGCCGCATTGTTGATCGACAGCTGGGTCGTGCTGTCGGCCTGGCCCGTCCACGGGTTCGAGCTGCTGGCTGTTCCCGAGATGAGGCCGCACGTCCCGCCGCCGGTAAACGATGTGGACGTGATATTGACGATGCCCGACGGCGTGATCGTGCCGGTGAAGGTCGCTGTGCAATTGGCGCTGATGGAGCCCTTGGACAGCGTGGTCTGGCCGGTGACCGAGAACGGCTCGCCGTTCGGGTTCATCGGCTGGCCATCGACACGCGAAACGGTGACGGCAAGTGCGGGGGTGGCTGCTACGGTGGCAAGTGCGAGTGCAACTGCAAGAGATACGGCTTTACGTGTGCTCATTTATTGCCTCACTAGAACTGACGGTAGAGACCGTCTTAAAAATGCGGCGCAAACCGGTTCCCGCTCGGTTCGCGCCGCGCCAATTAGCCAGGCGCAGACAGCCAATACCCAGCTAAAACTTGTACGACACCCCGAGGAACGTGATGATCGGATTGGCCTTGAGCGTGGTCTTGGTCGTGGCCAGCGTGGTGCCGTCCGCCGCCTTGATCACGGTGGCCGCTTCCGTCTTGAGCGGGATGTACGACACCGTGGCCGTCAATGCCCAGCGCTCGTTGATCGCATAGCTCGCCCCCAGGTTGAAGATGGGCGCCCAGGACGACGACGATTTCCCCTCGACGTGCGTCGGCCCCGGCTTGCCGGCGCCGGCCGCCAGCACGCTACCCAGTTCACGGTTCACCGCGGCCGCAAAGTTCGGGTTCAGCTCGATGTTGGTGAAGAAGCTGTAGACCACGCCCACCCCCGCAAACGGCCGGAACTTGGATTGCGCATGCCCGAAGTACCACTGCACGATGACCCCCGGGCTCCATTGGCGTGCCTTGCGTACGGCAGGCTGGTTGGACGGATCGTCCAAATCGACATGACCAAGTGCACCGGCTGGCCCAGGCGCGCGGATCACGCCATGCCCCGTCAACTTGAATTCGGGGGGCACGCCGGCGATGGTGGTCAGCGCAACGTTGTCGGTAAAGAAGTGCGTGAGGGTGAGGCCCAGTGTGTTGGCATTGCTCACGCGCAACCCGCTGTTGGGCGACGTGAAGCTGCCGGGCAAGCGCAGCGGATCATTGATCGGCGCGTTGATCACGCTGGTGGTGAGGTTGCCGCTCGAATCCTGCGGCATGATGTGGAACCAGCCCACCGTCGCCACGTTGTCACCGGCCTGCTGCGCCATGGCACCTGCGGATGCGCAGGCCACCGCCAACGCGACAGTCAGTTGTTTCATGATGCGTCCTCCTGTTCTTCTGTGCGAGGCGCAGGCCGACGTTGCGTCATCGGTGCCGCGCCCCGTGGCGTGTTGTTCCGGAAACGTCACTGCACGAAGGCGCCGACGGTGAAGTACGGGTTCTTCGTGTCGCTCATGTCCAGGAAGCCGAAGGTCTTGCCGGTGAAGATCAGCTTGCCGGTCGGGGCCGAGCCGGCCGGTGCGCTCGTCTGCGTGGTGCGGATCACGCCGGGCACCGACTGCGTGAAGTCCAGATTCAGCGGGCGCGTCAGCGCTGCCTGCGATGCATTGAACGGATCGAGCAACGTGGCCTGCGTGCCCACCAGCGCAGTGGCGCGATAGTTGAACTGGCTGTCCACGCCCGTGTACTCGCCGTCCTGCGAACCCAGCGCAATGTTCGTGGCAGGCGCCATGATGGAAATGCCCGACTCGTCATCCGCCACCGGTGGGCCCGCTGTCAGATCGGAGTTGGCCGCCCCCACGCGAATGAAGATCGGCACGAGCTGGTTGTACAGCTTGCCCACGATCAGCACGCCCTTGCCCGCCTTGTTGGGGTCGAGCGAGGACACCGTTGCCGGCACCTGCGGCTGGTAGTTCAGCGTGGTGAAGGCCGGTGAATCGCTGCGCAGCGTGAGCTTCTGGTTGACCGTTGCGCTTGATGACAGACACACACCCCCATTCTTCACGCCCAGGTTGTCGCACTCGGTGTAGGTGCCATCCGCGTTGATGGTGAACCGCGCATCGACCGCCTGCTGCGAGAAGCTCTGCGATGGCACCTGGTGATAACCGAGTTGGTTGTAGTTGCCCGCGATCTTGGTCAGATCCGTCTCGGTGTTGGAGAAACTGATGAACGGGTAATACGGGAACGTGGTCCGCGCAATCTTGCCCACGCCGACGATGCCATCGAACTGGATCGTCGCGCCCGGAATCGTGCCGCCCAGAACGCCCTGCCCCAGGAAGAACCGCGCCGGGCGGCTGGGGTCGAGGCTCGCGTTGTTCAGGCGATATGCGCACTGGTTGAGCTTCTCGGTCGGCAGTGCCGTCTCTTGCGTGAGCGTGCCGCTCTGCACGTTGTTGGGCGCGGTATCGCGCGTGGGTGCCACGGTGCCCGTCGTCACGGGAATCGGCGAGGCCAGATAGGTGATCTGGTACGTCATCTTGGTGGTGTCCAATTGCACCTTCACCAGCTCGCCCGAGCCGGAGCCGCCGGTGAACACCGTGTTGTAGTCGATGGCCTGCGGGCACAGGCGCTGGATCACCGGGGGCGGCGGATCATCGCCCCCGCCACATGCTGTCAAAAGTGCCGCCACCATCGGTGCGCATGCGAGCGCGGCCAACCATGTACGCCATTGCATTTGCGTCTCCTCCATGTTGTTGTTCAGACGCGGCGGCGCGCATGTTGCAGGCACAGCCGCCGCGCTCGATTGCGTTGAAGCGCCTCCTTGAAGCGCCTTACTGCACGAATGCGCCCACCGTGAAGAACGGGTTGTATTTGTTGTTGTTCATCAGCATGGCGTACACGTTGCCCACCTTGACGGCCACGCCCGTGTCGCCCGCCTTGAACAACGCCACGTTGCCGCCAGGGCCTTGCGCGTTGAAGTCGTTCTGTGCCGTCACCAGCAACTTGCCGGGCGAGGCTTGCGTGTAATCGAGTGAGAACTGCGCCGTCACCCGTGAGGTGAGCGGATTGATGAACGCCGCGGTGCCGTTCTGGAACAGCGTTGACGTGTAGTTGGCCGCGAGCGTGGACACGGCCGTGCCATCGCTGCAATTGCCCGCAGAGGCATGGAAGAACCCGCCGCTGTACGCGCCCGACAGCTCGGGATGATCCACCGTGGCGTTCAAGCCATTGCCGCTGGCCGGCGCGCCGCTCGGGCCGTTGTTCGTCACCACGCCACATGCCGAACCACTGGTTGCGCCGATGTATCCACCCTTGAGCACATTGGCCGGAATGGCCGTCGCCGGCGACAGAATCGAGATGCCGATCTGGTCATCCGCCACCGAAGCGAGCAGGTTCGCCGCATCGCTATGCGAATAGCCGACGCGGATTACCACCGGCACGACCTGCCCGTTCAGCTTGCCGGCAATCAGAATGCCCTTGGCCTGGCTTGGCGCCAGCAGCACCAGCGGCGACACCTGCCCCACATACGGATACGGCACGCTGCCGCTCGTCGGGTTGCTGACAAACACGTTGTCTTGCGACCCATCGGTGTTCTGACGCCGCGTCCACGGCGTGCCGGTCGTGTGGCAGGAATAGTCGATGCCCTCGGCCGTGCAGGTACCGTCGGCATTCAACGTTTGCGTCCAGTTGACGGCGTCGGGCTGCCAGCCTTGCGGGGCAGTCGTCTGATTGCCCGAGCCCGTCGGCGTGACATGGACACCCACTTGGTTGTAGCGACCGGCCACCTGTGAGAAGTCCGTGACCGTCTCGGAGAAGCCCAGGAACGGATAGAAATCAAACGTACGGGAAGGCACTGCGCCAATCACGACGCCGGGAATCGGCTGGATGCCATCAAACTGGATGGTCGCGCCCGGTATGCCGCCACCCACGATGCCCTGGCCCACAAACAGCATCGGCGGATCTTGCGGATTGACGGTGATGGCATAGCTGTTGTCGTCCGTCTTGCCCGACTGCAGCACAAACGCACAGCGGTTCTGCTCGGGCGTCGGCAAGTTGCTCGGATGGACAAACGCACCGTTGATCGTCAGCCCCTTGCGCGTCGTATTCACCTGTCCCGCTGAGGTCGGCACCGACGACTCGATGAACTGCATCTGGTACGTGTTCTTGCTCGTATCGAACTTGACCTTGATGTACTCGCCGCTGCCCGAGCCACCGGTGTACGTGGTCGAGTAATCCAGCGACGCCGGGCACAGCATGCTCTGCGTCGTGGGCGAGGTATTCGCGCCGCTGGGCGGACATGAACTGCCCGAACACTGCGCCACATCCGACGCGCCCGGATCATCCGCTCCCCCGCACCCGCCAATGAACGGGATCGCCAGCATGCAACTGGTTGCCATGACAACAACGAAATGACGTTGATTACCCACGGTTTCCTCCTTGGGTTTTGAAACGTGTTGTGACGTGCTGTGTTTCGTGCCGGAGAACACCGGCCATATCCCCGCCCGCCGGCATACGACGGCCAGCAGCGCACGATCGGCTCTGTCAGCAGATCGATTTAGAAATCAGCAAAAGCAATGAACGCGTTTGCGACGCGCGCCACTGGCGCGGCACGCCGCCCGGCAAGCGCCAGGGCAAGAAGCAATGTGGTGAAAACCGCCGCTAACGCGATAAATCTGCCGCGATGCAATAACCACGGCGAAAACGATGACGCGCGGGGGCACGCGCAAAGGCGGAATGCTGGAAGGGCCCGTTTTGAATGCGTAACATCCTATGTCTCCGAAGGGGTACGCGACTGCTTATTGACTTATCGTTGTGTGCGCAACTATGGGCTGCGGGCAGTGTGAAGTAAATAGAGATTTCATTCAAAACAATGCCGGCAATCGCCCGCACAAGCAGGCACGGCGCGGTTTGACGGCATTTCAAACGAGGGAATGAAATCGTTTCGTTTGAAGTGTTTTAAACCCATCCCCTGCGTGTGGGGAGAATGTCTGGCTGAGGCGACAATTAGCCGACGATTTCCAATTCGGATATTGTTGCGACGCGCATGGGGTAGCAAAAAACGATCCCGAGCTCAAAACGCATCCAACAAAATCGCCGGACAAAGCGGCGCATCGGAATACAGAGAGGAATGAATGGTGGGCCCCCCGGGAGTCGAACCCGGCACCAACGGATTATGAGTCCGCTGCTCTAACCAAGCATGAGCTAGAGGCCCAGAGAACGGCGCCCTGAGGGAACACGCGGGCAACCGGCAAAAAATTGACCCGGCGGATTAGGCCGGGCCATGTGCGTGATTTTAACCGAAAGTGGGCGCGAACCCACTCCGGAAATCCCGCTTTAGCTCCCTTCCAGGAAGCTCTTCAGCTTGTCCGAACGGCTCGGATGACGCAGCTTGCGCAGCGCCTTCGCTTCGATCTGACGGATACGCTCACGGGTCACGTCGAACTGCTTGCCGACTTCTTCCAGCGTGTGGTCGGTGCTCATTTCGATACCGAAACGCATGCGCAGCACCTTGGCTTCGCGCGGCGTCAGCGAATCGAGCACGTCCTTCACCACGCCGCGCATGGAACCATGCAGTGCGGCTTCGGCAGGGGCCAGCGTGTTCGTGTCCTCGATGAAGTCGCCCAGATGGGAGTCGTCGTCGTCACCGATCGGCGTTTCCATGGAGATCGGCTCTTTGGCGATCTTCATGATCTTGCGGATCTTGTCTTCCGGCATCTCCATCTTCTCGGCCAGCGTTGCCGGATCCGGCTCGTTGCCGGTTTCCTGCAGAATCTGACGCGAGATGCGGTTCATCTTGTTGATCGTCTCGATCATGTGCACCGGAATCCGGATGGTGCGTGCCTGGTCGGCGATCGAACGCGTGATGGCCTGACGAATCCACCACGTGGCGTACGTCGAGAACTTGTAGCCGCGACGGTATTCGAACTTGTCCACCGCCTTCATCAGGCCGATGTTGCCTTCCTGGATCAGGTCGAGGAACTGCAGGCCGCGGTTCGTGTACTTCTTGGCAATCGAGATCACCAGACGCAGGTTGGCCTCGGTCATTTCACGCTTGGCTTCCCGCGCACGACGCTCGCCTTCCGACATCTTGCGGTTGACGTCCTTGAGTTCGGACAGCGGCAGCACCACGCGGGCCTGCAGATCGATCAGCTTCTGCTGCAGTTCGTGCACGGCCGGCACGTTGCGCTCGACGATGGTGCTGTACGGCTTGCCGTCCGCCACCACGGTCTCGATCCACTTGAGGTTGGTCTCGTTGCCCGGGAAGCGCGAAACGAACTCGCCACGCGGCATGCCGCACTTGTCGACCACGATGTTCAGGATGGCGCGCTCCAGCTTGCGCACTTCGTCCACCTGACCGCGCAGCGTGTCGCACAGACGCTCGACGTTGCGTGCGGTGAAGCGGATGCACATCAGTTCAGCCTGGATGGCTTCCTGCGCCTTCACGTACGACTTGGACTTGTAGCCTTCCTTCTCGAACGCGCGGCGCATCTTGTCGAACTGGTCGGCGATCACGCCAAACTTGACCAGTGCAGCCTGCTTGAGTTCTTCGAGTTGACGGGCCGAAGCGGCGGCAGCGCCGGCGCCTTCATCGTCTTCCTCTTCCTCTTCGTCGGCTTCCTCTTCGGCTTCTTCTTCCTCGAACTCCTCTTCTTCCTCGGCTGCAGCGGCAGCGTCGGCTTCAGCGTTCGGGTCGATCAGGCCGTCGATGTATTCGTCGATCTTGGCTTCGTCGTTGGCGACGCGCTCGCCCATGGCGAGGATTTCCGAAATGGTGACCGGGCAGGCCGAGATGGCCATGACCATGTCCTTCAGGCCGGCTTCGATGCGCTTGGCGATGACGATTTCGCCTTCGCGCGTCAGCAGCTCGACCGTGCCCATTTCGCGCATGTACATGCGCACCGGGTCGGTCGTGCGGCCGAATTCGGAGTCAACCGTCGACAGCGCGGCTTCAGCTTCTTCTTCAGCCTCTTCTTCCGTGGTGACGGAAGGCGCGTTGTCGTTCAGGAGCAGCGTTTCGGCGTCCGGAGCCTGCTCGTACACGGCAACGCCGATGTCGTTGAGCGTGGCGACCAACGTTTCCAGCGACTCCACGTCGACCATGTCGTCGGGGAGGTGGTCGTTGATTTCGGCGTAGGTCAGGTAGCCGCGCGATTTGCCCAGCTTGATCAGCGCCTTGAGCTTCTGGCGGCGGGCCTCGAGCTCTTCTTCCGAACCGCCTTGCTGCGAGGCAGCAAATTCCTTGAGCAGTGCTTTTTCCTTGGCCTTGCGGTCACGGGCCTTCAGCTTTTCGGTTTTCGGTGCCGGAGCGGCGGGGGTGTCAAATTCTTCAGTCACGTCCGTGCTGCTGTCATCGTCTGCCTGCGTCTCTGCCTTGGGCTTGCGGCCGCGCTTTTTGGGCTCGGCTGCTGCTTCGGCGCGAGGCGCAGGAGGAGTTGTGGGGGTGGCCACTGCCTGGGCGGTGCGCTTGGTGTCTTCCGCAGTTGCCTTGGCTGGCTTGGCTGCGGTGCTGGTACGAGCGGTACCCGTTTTGGTTGCGCTTGCGCTGGCAGGGGTCTGCTTGCTCTCGACTTCGGTAGCTTTCGATTTCGCCACGGTGGTTGTCTTGCCCTTGAGTGCGACTGAAGCGGCTGTTTTGCCGCCAGGTCTGGCGCTCGTGCTGATCGACGTCGAGACCTTGTCTGCAGTTGAAGACTGGATTGCACTTTTTGCGCGCGCTGCTGCCTTGACGGGCTTGGCGGCGACGGTAATCTCGGCGGTCTGGCGCGGCTGGGCTTTCCCCGTCTTTGCCGGCACAGTCGCCTTTGTTACCGCTTGCCCCATATGGCTCCGACCATTCGCGACTTTCGCCGTTCCCGTTGAAGTCTTTCCTCCTCCGGCGCCATGCGCCGATGAGGATCGCGTGGCAGAAACAGAAGCAGGACTGGCCTTGGAACCGGTCTTCGCGGAGGTCTTCACCTTCACCATGGGCACGCTCACTCCCCCAAAATGGGAAAAAGATATTGCAATCCGAACCGGCTATTCTAGCACGCCAGACCAGCCGGTCTAAGTGAAAATCGGGTTTTCGCCTGAAAAATCAAGGGGCTACCCGCAATTGCCCGCCGCGCTTGGAATGCCTGCTGCGGCGTGTGCGCTACACGAGCCTGCGCCGGCGGCTGATCTCGCCCACCAGCCAGCGCATGCGTTCTTTATCGTCGTCGCTGGCGTGGCCGGCCTCCATCTTGCGCTGCAACATTTCGAGTTCGCGCTTGAGCGGCTCGGCCAGCATCTTCTGCACGGCCGAGTCGAACTCGGCCGTCGCGGGCTCCAGCTCGATATCGTCCTCCAGCACGGCAACTCGCAGCCCGGCGAAAGCCTCTGCATAAGGCGTCTGGCCCAAGCGCTCGACGAAGGCGCCGAAGTGCATGTCGGGGCTCGCGGCATCACATTCGGCCAGCAGCCCCGCCAATACCTCACCTTGGGGCAGTTGGGGCGCAGTCAACTGGGCCCGTGCGTCTGCGTCGAGGCGGGTGGCGAGCAGGGGGTAGCGCATCAGCAGCCGCAGCAGCTTCTGCTCCAGCGCGGTGGGTGCCGTGCGCGCCACACGCGGGCGTTTCTGCGTCATACGTCCGGCGTGAACCGGGTCGCTGCGCAGGCCGCATAGGGCCTCGATATCCGCGGGCGTGGTTCCCGTCATCTCGGCCAAGCCGCGCACAATCTGCAAGCGCAGGCCGCCGGACGGCATGGCGGTCAGCAGCGGCTTGGCTTCGTACTGCGCACGCGCACGGCCTTCGGGCTGACGCAGATCGAGGTCTTCCGTCACGGCCTGCAGCAGGAAGCGCGACAGCGGCATGGCGTTGTGCACTTCGCGCGCGAAGGCTTCGGTGCCCTCTTCGCGCACGAAACTGTCCGGATCGTGCTCAGACGGCAGGAACAGGAACTTGATGGTCTTGTTGTCGGTGGCGTGCGGCAGGCAGGCTTCCAGCGCGCGACGCGCGGCGCGGCGACCGGCGGAATCGCCATCAAACGAGAAGATGACGGTATCGACCTGTCGCAGCAGCTTCTGCACGTGGATCGGCGTGCAGGCCGTGCCCAGCGTGGCCACGGCATTCGCAAACCCGAGCTGCGCGAGTGCTACGACGTCCATGTAGCCTTCCACGACCAGCACGTAGTCCAACTCGCGGATGGCGTTGCGCGCCTCGAACAGCCCGTACAACTCCGTGCCCTTGCTGAACAGCGGCGTCTCGGGAGAGTTGAGGTATTTCGGCTCGCCCTGCCCCAGCACCCGGCCGCCAAAGCCGATCACCACGCCCTTGGTATTGCGGATCGGGAACATGATGCGATCGCGGAAGCGGTCGTAGCGGCGGTGCGAGCCGTCGGCGCTGGTCTTCTCGCTTTCGATGACGAGGCCAGCTTCGATAAGCGGCCCGGCGGTGGCGTCGTCCCGGTACGGGCCAAATACGGCTTCGAGCGATTGCCAGTCGTCGGGCGCATAGCCGAGGCCGAAATGCGCGGCGATCTCGCCGGTCAGGCCGCGGCCCTTGAGGTACTGGATGGCATTGGGGGCGCTGCGCAGTTGCTTGCGGTAGTGCTCACAGGCGCGAGCCATAACGTCGCCGAGGGCGACGGTCTTGGCTTGCTGCTCGGCGCGGGCGGCAGGCGGCAGGCCGCCGCGCTCCTCCGGCACCACCATGCCGACGGACTGCGCGAGGTCCTTGATGGCCTCGACGTACGACAGCCCGGAAAACTCCATCAAGAAGCCAATCGCCGAGCCGTGCGCGCCGCAGCCAAAGCAGTGATAGAACTGCTTGGTCGGCGACACCGAGAACGACGGCGACTTCTCGTTATGGAACGGGCACAGCCCCATGAAGTTGGCGCCGCCCTTCTTCAACTGCACGTAACGGCCCACCACGTCGACGATATCGACGCGGTTGAGCAAGTCGTCAATGAACGGCTGCGGGATCACGCGGGGTGCGCCCCTTTGGGTGTTGCGGGTGTAAAGGGGATCAGGCGCCGGTCAGGGCAGCCTTTACGCGCGCCGAGACTTGCGTCATGTCAGCGCGGCCAGCCAGGGCCGGCTTGAGGATGCCCATCACCTTGCCCATGTCCTGCGGGCCGGCGGCGCCCGCCTTGGCTACAGCGTCGCGCACGGCGGCATCGACTTCGGCTTCCGACAGCTGCGCGGGCATGTAGACCTGCAACACGGCGATCTCAGCAGCTTCCTTGGCAGCCAGATCTTCGCGGCTGGCTTGCTGGAACGCGGTGATGGAATCCTTGCGCTGCTTGATCATCTTGTCGACCACGGCCAGCACGGCGGCGTCATCCAGCTCGATGCGCTCATCCACCTCGCGCTGCTTGATAGCGGCCTGCAGCAGGCGGATCGTGCCCAGACGATCCATTTCCTTGGCGCGCATGGCGGCCTTCATGTCTTCCGTGATCTGGGCCTTCAACGACATCTGGGACATTCCGAACTCCGATAAACGGCAAAACCCGCTCAGGCGGCTGGCCCAGCGGGTTGCAAACTTGAAAAAGTGGATCGCTGATCGTAGCACAGAACCAAGGCGGTTCCCGCCTCGATCGGCGGGGTCAGCGGGCGGACGCAGCCTCCCCCGCCGCAACAGCGGAGGCCCATGCCCACTGGAAGTTGTAGCCGCCGAGCCACCCCGTCACGTCGACCACCTCGCCGATGAAGTACAGGCCCGGGGCCGATTGCGCCTCCATGGTGGCGGACGACAGCGCACGCGTATCGACGCCGCCGCGTGTGACTTCGGCCTTGCGGTAGCCCTCGCTGCCGGAGGGCGTCAGCTCCCAGCGGTTGAGTGCGCCACCCAGCGTACGCAGCAATTTGTCGGGCGATTCAGCGATCGGCGCGTGGGGATTGGCGCCATGCGTGGCGCACCAGGCTTGCGCGACGCGCTCCGGCAGGCGTTGCCCCAGCACCGTCCCGAGTTGCTTGCGCGAACCGGATTTCTCATCACACAGCCACTGCGCGGCATCGGTGTCCGGCAACAGGTCGATGGCGAGCGGCTGACCCGAATTCCAGAAGCTTGAAATCTGCAAGATGGCGGGGCCAGACAGGCCACGGTGCGTCAGCAGCAAATCTTCGCGGAACGTCGTCGCGCCACCCTTCTTGCCGCCCTTGCCCGCAGGCTGGGCAACCGTCACATCGACCTCCATCGACACGCCCGACAGCGCAGAGAACGGGGCCCAATGCTCGGCATTGAATGTGAGCGGCACCAGCGCCGGGTGCGTCTCGACGATCTTCAAACCGAACTGCCGCGCAATGCGGTAGCCGAAATCCGTCGCGCCGATCTTGGGAATGGACAGGCCGCCCGTGGCGATCACCAGCTTGTTGGCGACGATCTCGCCCGCGCTGGTCGACAGACGATAGGCGTCGCCATCCTTGCCCACTTCGGCAATCGCGCATCCGGTGCGCCAGATCACGTTGCCCTTCTCGCACTCCACTTCGAGCATGCGGATGATGTCTTCCGCGCTGTCGTCGCAGAAGAGTTGGCCCTTATGCTTCTCGTGATACGGGATGCGGTAGCTGGAGACGAGGCTGACGAAATCCTGCGCTGTGTATCGCGCCAGCGCCGAGCGGCAGAAATGCGGGTTGTTCGACAGGTAGTTGCCCGGCGCCGCATTCACGTTGGTGAAATTGCAGCGCCCGCCGCCGGAGATGCGAATTTTCTCGGCCAGCTTGGTTGCGTGGTCGATCAGCACTACGCGCGCACCGCGCTGCCCGGCCACGGCCGCGCACATCATCCCGGCCGCGCCCGCGCCGATCACCGCTACATCGCACCGCATCATGATCGCCGCGCCGCCTCTGTCTATGCTGGAAAACCGTGCATTTTAGCTTGTGCTATCTTCGGCGCCTTCCTACGGATTTCTTCCTTCACACGCCATGCTGGTCCTCGGCATCGAATCCTCCTGTGATGAAACCGGCGTCGCCCTGTATGACACGGCAGCCGGCCTGCGCGCGCATGCGCTCTATTCGCAGATCGCCATGCACCGCGAATACGGCGGCGTGGTGCCCGAACTGGCCTCGCGCGATCACATCCGCCGTGTGATCCCGCTGCTGGAAGAAGTGCTCGGCAAGGCTGGCGCCACGCGTGCGGACATCGATGCCATCGCCTATACGAAAGGCCCGGGACTGGCTGGCGCGCTGCTGGTCGGCGCCTCCGTGGCGAATGCGCTGGCGTTTGCGCTGAGCAAGCCGCTGGTGGGCGTGCATCACCTGGAGGGGCATTTGCTCTCGCCCCTGCTTGAAGCGGAGCGGCCCGAGTTTCCGTTCCTGGCGCTGCTCGTCTCGGGCGGGCATACGCAGCTCATGCGCGTCGATGCCGTCGGCCAGTACACGCTGCTCGGCGAAACGTTGGACGATGCCGCCGGCGAAGCCTTCGACAAGACCGCCAAACTGCTCGGCCTGGGCTATCCCGGCGGCCCCGCCGTCTCTCGCCTGGCCGAGTTCGGCAACCCAGGCGTGTTCAACCTGCCCCGGCCGATGCTGCATTCGGGCAATTTCGATTTCTCGTTCGCAGGCTTGAAGACAGCGGTGCTCACCCAGGTGCGCAAGCTCAACCTGACCGACAGCGAGGCCTGCTACCAGCCGCGCGCTGACCTGGCCCGTGCTTTTGTCGACGCCATCGTCGAGGTGCTCGTCAAGAAGACGCTGCGCGCCGCGCGCGAGCATGGCCTCAAGCGCATCGTCGTGGCCGGTGGCGTGGGCGCCAACCGCCAGTTGCGCGAGGGCCTGAACGCCGAGGGCAAGAAACGCGGCCTGCGAGTCTATTACCCCGACCTGCAGTTCTGCACCGACAACGGCGCGATGATCGCCTTTGCGGGCGCGATGCGGCTCCAAGCCGATCCGACGCAGGTGCAGGACGGCTACGGGTACGGCATCACGCCACGCTGGGACCTGGAAGACATCCGCATCCAGCAAGCATGAAAAAAGCCGCTCGGTTGAGCGGCTTTTTCTTTGCAGCGATGTCGATTACTTGTCGAGGCGCTTGTCGCGCTCGATCAGCGCATAGGCGCTGTGATTGTGGATCGACTCGAAGTTCTCGGCTTCCAGCGTGTAGGCGACGATGCGGTCGTCCAAATTCAGGCGCATCGCGATGTCACGCACGAGGTCTTCCACGAACTTCGGGTTCTCGTACGCACGCTCGGTCACGAACTTCTCGTCCGGACGCTTGAGCAGGCCCCACAGCTCGCACGAAGCCTCTTCTTCAGCCATGCGGATCAGCGATTCGACCGGCGTATCGGCCGCCAGCTCGGCGTCGATCGTGATGTGCGAGCGCTGGTTGTGCGCACCGTACTGAGAGATCTTCTTCGAGCACGGGCAGAGGCTCGTCACCGGCACCAGCGCCTTCACGCGGACCTTGGTGTGGCCGTCGCGCACTTCGCCGATCATCGTCACTTCATAGTCCATCAGCGACTGCACGCCCGACACCGGGGCCGTCTTGCTGACGAAATACGGGAAGTGGACTTCGATGCGGCCAGCGTCGGCTTCGAGCTTCTCCAGCATCTTTTCCAGCAGGAGCTGGAATTGCGCCAGGTTCAGCGGCTCGCGCTCTTCTTCGAGCAGCGCGACGAAGCGCGACATGTGCGTGCCCTTCTGGTCCGCCGGCAGGTGCACGTCGAGGTTGTACGTGCCGATGGTGTTTTGCACGCCCGAGGGGGTCTGGAGCGACATCGGGTAACGCACGCCACGCACGCCCACGCGTTGGATCGGGATCTGGCGGGTGTCATGGCTGGACTGCACGTCCGGCATCACGAAGGCCGGGTTCATATCGTTCATGATCGGTTTCCTTTACGGTCGCCCGGCCATCGCAGTCGGCCGGCACGCAACGAGTGTGAAACCGCGGAACCTGGCCGATGGTGATCACCCCTCAAGTGATCGAATCTGCCCATCCCGCGACTGCGCACACAATTCAGAAATAAGACTGGCGGAGTGTAAAAGAAATTTCCCACCTCTGCAGTCAACTACTCAAACCCCGAAACGCAATACGGGTGATTGAGGCGGCCTATCGCCACGAGTGGCTCATGCAACGCGCGGTGCGGCAGCACGTGGCTGTACGGCAAAGCGCTCGCGGATGGACGCGAGGATGCCGTCGGCGCTTAGCCCACATTGCGCCAGCAGCGCAGCATGGTCACCGTGATCGATGAAGCGGTCCGGCAGGCCCAGTTGCAGCACGGGCGTCGCTACACCGGCGGCGGCTAGCGCTTCCAAGCAGGCGCTACCGGCCCCGCCCATCACACAGCCCTCTTCCACCGTGACCACATAGTCGTGCGTGCGCGCCATTTCCAGCACACAGGCCACATCGAGCGGCTTGACGAAACGCATGTTGACTACCGTAGCATCCAAGCGCTCGGCGGCGGCCGAAGCCGGTGCCACCATCGAGCCGAACGCCAAGATCGCCACGCGCTGACCTGCGGGCGCGGTGGAGGCGCGGCGTACCTCGGCCTTGCCCAACGGCAGGGGCTCTAGCGTCGGCTGCACTGCCACACCGGTGCCGGCACCACGCGGGTAGCGCACGGCCGTCGGGCAATCCTGGGCGAACGCCGTGCTCAGGAGCTGGCGGCATTCGTTTTCGTCAGCCGGCGTCATCACCATCATGTTGGGGATGCAGCGCAGGTAGGCAATGTCGTAGGCGCCCGCGTGCGTGGCACCGTCGGCACCAACCAGACCCGCGCGGTCCAGCGCGAACACCACCGGCAGGTTCTGCAGCGCCACGTCGTGGATCAACTGGTCATAGCCGCGCTGCAGGAAGGTCGAGTAAATGGCGACGACGGGCTTCAGACCCTCGCATGCCATACCGCCAGCAAACGTCACGGCATGCTGCTCGGCAATGCCGACGTCGTAGTAGCGGTCGGGAAAGCGCTGCTCGAACTCCACCATGCCGGAGCCCTCGCGCATGGCGGGCGTGATACCGATCAGGCGCTTATCCGCCGCGGCCATATCGCACAGCCATTGGCCGAAGACCTGGGTGTACGTGACCTTGGCCGGGCGGCCGGACGGCTTGATGCCTTCCTGTGGATTGAACTTGCCCGGGCCGTGATAGAGGATTGGGTCAGCCTCGGCCAGCTTGTAGCCCTGGCCCTTCTTGGTGACCACGTGCAGGAACTGCGGCCCACCGCCCTCGCGCGCGCGCTGGCGGATGTTCAGCAGCGTCGGCACGAGCGATTCGAGATCATGTCCATCGATCGGGCCGATGTAGTTGAAGCCGAACTCCTCGAACATCGTGGCCGGCACGAACATGCCCTTGGTGTGTTCTTCGAAGCGCTTGGCGAATTCGAGCACCGGCGGCGCCACCGACAGCAGCTTCTCCACGCCCTTCTTGGTGGCCGCGTAGAACTGGCCGCTCATCAGGCGGGCGAGATAGCGATTGAGCGCCCCCACCGGAGGCGAGATCGACATGTCGTTGTCGTTCAGCACCACGACCAGCGGCAGATCCTTATAGACCCCCGCGTTGTTCATCGCCTCGAAGGCCATGCCGGCACTCATTGCACCGTCGCCGATGACGGCAATGGCGACACGGTCTTCGCCGTTGGTCTTGGCGCCCAAGGCCATCCCCAGCGCCGCAGAGATCGACGTGGACGAGTGCGCCGTGCCGAAGGTGTCATACGGGCTCTCGCTGCGGCGCGGGAAGCCCGAGATGCCGTCCAGCTGGCGCAGCGAGCCCATCTGGTCACGGCGGCCGGTGAGGATCTTGTGCGGATAGCTCTGGTGGCCAACGTCCCACACGATGCGGTCTTCCGGCGTGTTGAAGACGTAATGCAGCGCGATGGTCAGCTCGACCGTGCCCAGGTTCGACGACAGATGGCCGCCCGTCTGCGAGACGGAATCGAGCACGAAGGCGCGCAGCTCGCTGGCCAGGGGCCCGAGCTGGCGGCGGTCCAGGCGGCGCAGGTCGGCCGGATCGTCGATGGTGTTGAGGAGTTCGTACGTCATGGTGGACCGCCGGTCAGGCGCTCAAACGTTTTTGGGCAAAGACTTCTACCGTCAATGCAATGTTGTTCAGTGGCCACGCCGCACGATCAGATCGGCCATCTCGGCCAGTCGAACGGTGCGGGCTTCGCCCAGGTCACGCGCCAGTTGGGCGACGGCCGCACCTGCTGCGGCGTGCAGTTCATCTGCCAGCGCCCGGGCCTTGTCCAACCCGAGGATGGACACGTAGGTCGGCTTGTCGTTGGCCTCGTCCTTGCCGGCGGTCTTGCCCAGCGTGGCGGTATCGGCCGTCACGTCCAGAATGTCGTCGACCACCTGGAACGCCAGGCCGACCGCACCCGCATAGGCGTCCACCTGTTCCAGGGCAGCGGCATTGACGCCAGCACAGAGCGCGCCCATCCGCAGACTTGCCCGCAGCAGCGCGCCGGTCTTCATACGGTGCATCGCTTCCAGTTCATCTTGCGACAGCGCGATGCCAACGCTTTGCAGATCGATCGCCTGACCGCCCGCCATGCCCAGCGAACCGGAGGCGCGTGCCAGTTCACCCACCAATACCGCACGCGTTGCGGGGCTCACCGCACCCAGCTCCGCTAGCACGATAAAGGCCTGCGTCTGCAGCGCGTCACCCACCAGCAGGGCCGTCGCTTCATCATAGGCGCGATGCACGGTGGGGCGGCCGCGGCGCAGATCGTCGTCGTCCATGCAGGGCATGTCGTCGTGGACCAGCGAGTAGGCGTGGATCATCTCCACGGCGCAGCTCACGCCATCGAGCGCCTCGGGCGATGCATCGCCCAGCGCACCGGCGGCATGCGCCAACAGCGGGCGTACACGCTTGCCCGCACCCAGCGTGGCGTAGCGCATGGCGGCATGCAGACGTTGCGGTGACACGGCTTCGGCCGGCAAGGCACGCTCGAGCGCGCTTTCCGTCCGTGCGACCACAGACGCCATCCATTGGGCGAACTCACTCATGCGTCGCCCTGTTCGTTCGTGTTGCTGTCGTCGGCCAGGGGCTTCAGGGCATCGCCATCCAGCACGCGTACCTGTTGCTCGACGCGCTCGAGCACCTGCTGGCAATATTTGACCAGCTCTGCCCCGCGTCGATACGCCGCAAGCGAGGCCTCCAGTGGCAATTCACCGGATTCCATGCTGGCGACAAGGGTTTCGAGTTCCGCCATGGCAGCCTCGTAAGAAGCAGGCGCAGCAGATAGCGTAGCAGACGCGCTGGAGGCGTCGTTTGAGGCACGGGGCATGCCGATTGCGAATCAGAAAAGGACAATCCGGCATTTTACGGCAATTCGGCGTGCGTTCTGCGCACTCGGCGTGGGGCACCGTCCGACGATACATGACTGACGGGGAGATGACATTGGGGCGAACGATGCGCGGGGCAGCGGCCGAAAGGCGACGAAAATCAGGGACTTATCGATTCCCCTGGGGTACAATCGCCCCCTTTCCTCCAAAGGCCGGGCCGGCGCACGCCGCTCCGAACGATGGTTTGGGTCTGTTGGCCCATTGAACGTATGGTCGTTGGCCCAAGCGGGGGCCGGCAGCGCTCGTTTCCTACCTCAACAGACCCTACGCCACCTGCCGATGGCGTCCTTTCCCAAATCGAATTTTTCATCGAATTTTTCGATGGTTGGGTTGTTCACTGCTTTCACCGTTATTGGGAGTGGGGATAATGTCCAATCTCAGCGCCGCACTGAATCTAGTGCCGTCTGAAACCCAGCTGCCCGTCTCTGCTTACTTCGACGAGGCGCTGTATCAAACTGAAATCGAACGTCTGTTCAAGCATGGTCCGGGTTATGTCGGCCATGAACTGATGGTCCCGGAAGTTGGCGACTATCACACGCTTGCCGCCGAGGCCGAAGGCCGCGTGCTGGTACGCAACCCGAACGGCGTCGAACTGCTTTCCAACGTATGCCGGCATCGGCAGGCCATCATGCTCAATGGGCGCGGCAATGCCCAGAACATCGTGTGTCCGCTGCACCGCTGGACGTACGACCTCAAGGGCGACCTGCTAGGCGCGCCGCATTTTGAGAAGCAGCCGTGCGCGCACCTGTCGCGCTCGCCGCTGCAAAACTGGAACGGGCTGCTGTTCGAAGGCAAGCGCGACGTGCGCGAAGACCTCGCCCGCCTGGGCGTGGCGCGCGATCTCGATTTCTCCGGCTACATGCTCGACCACGTCGAGGTGCACGACTGCAATTACAACTGGAAGACCTTCATCGAGGTGTACCTCGAGGACTACCACGTCGTGCCCTTCCACCCCGGCCTCGGCCAGTTCGTCTCGTGTGACGACCTGGAGTGGGAATTCGGCGAGTGGCACAGCGTCCAGACAGTCGGTCTCCATGCCGGTTTGCGCAAACCGGGCACGCCGACGTACCAGAAGTGGCACGACGCCGTGCTGCGCTTCAACAACGGCGAGATGCCGAAGTACGGCGCGGTGTGGCTGACGTACTACCCGAACGTGATGGTCGAGTGGTATCCGAACGTGCTGGTGGTCTCGACCCTGCATCCGCTGGGCCCGACCAAGACGCGCAACGTGGTCGAGTTCTACTACCCGGAAGAGATCGTCTTGTTCGAACGTGAATTCGTTGAAGCCGAGCGTGCTGCCTACATGGAAACCTGCATCGAGGATGACGAGATCGCCGAGCGCATGGACGCCGGGCGCCTCGCCCTGCTCAAGCGCGGCACGAGCGAAGTCGGCCCGTACCAGTCGCCTATGGAAGACGGCATGCAGCACTTCCACGAGTGGTATCGACGCGTCATGAACTACTGACCGTAGGCATTCTCGGCCTTCCGCGTCACAATACGAACGGTGCAGCCACGTGGCATGCACCGTTTTTTTTCGCCCCGCCCCATGTCCAGCAACCTCGCCACCCAAGTCGCCGAACGGTCCGACAGTTCGTCCCGCCAATCGCTCTGGATGATCCTTGCAGCGTTCGCTTTCTCGGCGATGGGCGTGTGCGTGAAACTGGCCTCGGCGCACTACAGCACGGGCGAAATCGTCTTCTACCGCAGCGTGATCGGCATGATCGTGATGGGCGCCATCCTGGCCAAGACGGGCGCGGGCGTCCGCACGCCGTACCTCACGTCGCACATCAAGCGCAGCGTGTTTGGGGTGACGTCGCTGCTGCTGTGGTTCACCTCCATCAGCCTGCTGCCGCTCGGGACGGCCATGACGCTGAATTACATGTCGCCGGTGTGGATTGCGCTGATCATCGGCGCGGGCGCGGCGCTGGCGGGCAAAGCGGGCGGCGCAGACAAGAAGATGGTGGCGGCGATCCTGATGTCGTTCATCGGCGTGGTCTGCCTGTTGCAACCGAGCGTGGGCGGGGGGTCGACGCAGCTTGCCGGCGGCATGGTGGGGCTGGTGTCGGGCGTGTTCACTGCGCTCGCCTATGTGGAGGTCCGCCAACTGGGCGACCTGGGCGAGAACGAAGCGCGCATTGTGTTCTATTTTTCGTTTGTGAGCGCCATTGCCGGCGGTGTCTGGATGCTGATCGGCGGCGCGCAGCCGCATACGTGGCACACCGCTGGCCTGCTGCTGGCAGTGGGGCTGCTGGCCACGCTGGGCCAGACCGCCATGACACGCGCCTACAAGCGCGGCAACACCTTGCTGACGGCCAATCTGCAATACACCGGCATCGTCTTTGCGAGCGGTTGGGGTATGTTGCTGTGGAATGATCGCCTGAACGCGCTGTCGTGGGCGGGCATGGCGCTCATCATCGGCAGCGGCATCGTGACAACCGTCATGCGCGCCCGCCAGTCGGGCACCGAGCATCCGACGCCGCAAACCGCAGTGTCCGGCCCGGAAGCCGAGATTCACCCGGAAGTCTGATTGATCGAATCCCTGGAGATTGTCGCCATGAGCGAACGCGCTCACTACGCCACCCTCATCACCGCACCGCAATTGGCCGCGCTGCAGCAAAGCGCACCGCAAAGCGTGGTCGTCATCGATTGCAGCTTCGACCTGGCCAACCCGGCCGCGGGGCGCGATGCGTATCACGCCAGCCATATTCCCGGTGCGTTCTATATGCACCTGGACAACGAGCTGTCCGGCCCGAAGACGGGCACCAATGGCCGCCACCCACTGCCGGATCCGGAAGCACTGGTTGCGCGCCTGCAAGCGTTGGGCGTGAACGACGACACGCAAGTCGTCGCATATGACCGTCAGAGCAGCATGTTTGCGCCGCGCCTGTGGTGGCTGCTGCGTTGGGTAGGACACGCCGATGTGGCTGTGCTCGACGGCGGCCTGCAAGCCTGGGAGACTGCGCACTTCCCCATCGACAACGTCGTGCCGGAAGAGCCGCAACTCGCCGCCACGCCGGGCAACCTGACGCGCAAGCCATCGCTCACGCCGCTGGTCACGGCCGACATCGTGCAGAAGTACCTCGGGCAACCCAATAAGCCGATCATCGATGCCCGCGCCCCCGACCGTTACCGCGGCGAGAACGAAACGCTCGATCCGGTGGGCGGCCATATCCCGGGCGCGCGCAACCGCTTCTTCCGCGACAACCTGCAGGGCGACGGCACGTTCAAACCGGCCGAGCAATTGCGCGCCGACTTTGCCGCCGTGCTGGCCGGCGCCAAGCCAGAGGACACGATGCTGCAATGCGGCTCCGGTGTGACTGCCTGCCACAACGCACTGGCCATGGAAATCGCCGGGCTGAGGGGCGCGGCACTCTATGCAGGTTCGTGGAGCGAATGGTGCAGCGACCCATCGCGCCCGGTCGCCACGGGGCCGAACCCCTGATCGCCGAATTATTCGCGCAACAAAAAGCCCGGCATCGACCGGGCTTTTGTTTTGAAGCGGACACAGTGTTTCAATGCGCGTGGCCGTGCAGGCCGTTGGTGAGCAAGAAGATCATCAGCACGCCCGCCGCAATCAGCGCAACCTGTATCGCCGATTCCTGTTTGCGCGGCCGGCGCTTCATCTGCGGCATCAGATCGCACACCGCGATGTAGATGAAGCTGCTCGACGCCACCACCAGCACATACGGAATCCACGACGTCAGCCGGTCCAGCAGGTAATAGCCGAGCACCGCGCCCACCAGCGCGCACACGCTGCAAATCAGGTTGTAGACAAACGCACGCGTCTTCGAGAAACCAGCGTTGAGCAGCACCATGAAATCGCCGATTTCTTGCGGGATTTCGTGCGCGGCAATCGCCAGGGCGGTCACGATACCGACCTTGGTGTCGGCCAGAAACGCGGCGGCAATGACGATGCCATCCGAGAAGTTATGTAGCCCATCGCCCACCAGGATCATCAGGCCGCTACGGCCGGCCTCCTGGCGATCATGGCCGTGATGATGACCATGCCCATCGCCTTCGTGGTGATGCGAATGGCGAATCAGCGAGATCTTTTCCAGGAGGAAGAAGCCAAGGAGCCCCGCCAGCAGCGTGGCGAACAGCGCATGCGTGTTGGGCTCGACACCGTGATGCGCCTCAAACGCCTCTGGCAGCGAATGCAGCAACGACGTGGCAAGCAGCACGCCCACCGAGAAGCTGACCATGCGGTCCACCACGCGCGAGAGCACGGTCAACGACAGGACGGCAGCACCGGCCATGCTGCCGATGCCGGACAGTGCGGTGGCCAGAAGAATGCCCAACAAAGTGGTATCGAGGGTCATGCAAGCGAGGGCAACAAACGCAACAGAGTTGCAAGAAGAGGCGCATTGTATGCCCGTTCAACAACCTTTGCCAGCACGTGCAAAAGAAAAAGCCCCGAGGAACCCGCGGGGCCTTCAGCCGTGTCGATCGAGCGCTCACACCACGCCGTGGTCCTTGAACCAGGCCAGACACTTCTTCCAGCCGTCCTCCGCGTCGGCCTTCACATAGCTTGGGCGGTAATCGGCGTGGAAAGCATGGCCGGAATTCGGATACACGACGATGCGCGACGCATGCGCCTTGGCGTTCTTGGATTTTTCCAGCGCCTCTTTCATCGCATTCACGGCATCCTGCGTGATGCCGGTGTCCTTGGCGCCGTACATGCCGAGCACGGGCGCCTTGAGCTCGTCCACCTTGTCGATCGGGAAAGTGGGCTGCAGCGCCGTCGGATTGCCCTTGGGCTGGCCGTACCACACGACAGCCGCCCGAATGTCGGGGCTGTGCTCGGCAAACAGCCAGGTCTGGCGGCCACCCCAGCAGAAGCCGGTGATGCCGATGCGCGCCGGATCGCCACCGTTCTGCTTGGCCCACGCAACGGTCGCATCCAGATCGCCCATCACCTGCGCGTCGGGCACCTTGGAGATGACGTTGGCCTGCAGTTCCTGAATGGTGGCGTACGACTGCGGATCACCCTGGCGCACGAACAGTTCCGGCGCGATGGCCAAATAGCCGAGCTTGGCAAAGCGCCGGCAGACATCGGCGATGTACTCATGCACGCCAAAGATTTCGCTGACGACGATGACCACCGGCAGCTTGGTCTTGCCTTCAGGCTGCGCACGGTAGGCCGGCATCCGGAAGTCGCCCACGGGCACGGAGACTTCGCCCGCCGTCAGCCCGTTGAAATCCGTCTTGATGGCCTGGGCCGATACCGGCAGCACCGCCGCCGCAAATGCCGAACCCAGCGCCGTCTTCACAAAGCCGCGGCGATCAAAGCCACGGCCGGGTACCAGACTCTCCACTTCTGCATCCAGCTCCATCGCACTCTCCTCACGCCACGCGGGCGGTTACGGTGAACGAAGCGGCTAGTCTACCGAAGCGGATGCATCGCTGCCGGGGCTAGTGCAGCTTGACCCGTGGATTGGTCTTGCTGCGCAGCCAATGCATGACGGTATCCACCGACATCCGCACCCAGCCGTGCAGCGCCAGCACGTGCATCCGATACAACGATGTGTACATCAGCCGCGCCATCAAGCCCTCGATGAACATCGAGCCGCCGATCAGCCCACCCATCAGGCTACCCACCGCGCTGAAGTGACCCAGCGACACCAGAGAGCCCAGGTCCTTGAAGCCGAACGGTTCGACCGGCTTGCCAGCCATGCGCTTGCGTAGCGCGTCGAACAGGTAGGTGGCCTGCTGGTGCGCAGCCTGCGCGCGCGGCGGCACGCTGGTCGAAGCCTCCGGCCACGGGCAACTCGCGCAATCGCCAAACGCGTAGATGGAATCGTCGCCTTCGACCTGCAGCGTGCGTGAGACGACCACCTGGCCGAGCTTGTTGACCGGCAGCCCCAGTTCGCCCAGCACCGACGGGGCACGAATGCCGGCCGCCCACACGGTCAGATCCGCGGGGATGGACTTGCCGCTGGCGGTATTGACGGCGTGCGCGGTGACTTCAGTCACGCGCTCGCTGGTGATGACGTCCACGTCGAGCTTGTGCAGCAGCTCGGTGGTCGCGGCCGAAATACGCTCCTTGAGCACCGGCAGAATGCGCGGGCCACCTTCGATCAGGTGGATGCGGATGTCGTGGCGCGGGTCGAGCTTGTGCAAACCATATGCCGCCAGCACGTGCGCCGTGTTGCGCAGTTCGGCCGACAACTCCACGCCCGTGGCGCCCGCACCGACGATGGCGATGTCCACCTGCGGGCGCGCATCGCCCACACCGTTCTGCGCACGCATGCAGGCGGAAATGAGCTTGCGGCGGAAGCGCTCGGCCTGCCAAGCGGTATCCAGCGCGATCGCGTGCTCGGCCGTACCCGGCACGCCGAAGAAATGCGTCACGCTGCCAATGGACAGCACCAGCGTGTCGTAGGCAATGGCGCGCTCCGGCAGCACCTCGGTGCCATCGTCATCCACGCTGCCAGAGATCGTGATGGTCTTGGCGGCACGGTCAAGGCCCTTCAACTCACCCTGCTGGAACTCAAAGCCGTGCCAGCGGGCCTGCGCGGCATATTCCAGCTGATGGGTGTTTGGGTCCATGCTGCCAGCAGCGACTTCGTGCAGCAGCGGTTTCCAGATGTGGGTCGGATTGCGGTCGACCAACACCACTTGCGCAGCGCCGCGCTTGCCTAGCTTGTCGCCGAGGCGCGTTGCCAACTCCAGCCCACCGGCTCCGCCGCCCACCACTACGATGCGCGGCCCACTCGTCGCCGTTGCGCCATCCGCCTGCCCTGCCATGTGTTTCTCCTACAAGCCTTGAAAAACTGTGCGATCAGGTGATCGATTAGATGCAGTCTGCTGCAATGCAAAATCCACCGCAACCCCAGGCAGCCGGATAGGCCGGATCATGGATGGCGCATGGCACGGTCGTTCGCCAGCTGCCTTGGCAGAAAAGCCGCTGTCAAATCTTGTGCAACGGTGCGGCCGGCACCTCAGTGCGCCTCTTCCCAGTTGGCGCCCACGCCCACCTCGGCTACCAGCGGCACGCGCAATGTAGCGACGCCGCACATCAACTCGGGCAAGCGCTCGCGCACCACCGCCAATTCATCCTGCGGCACTTCCAGCACCAGTTCATCGTGGACTTGCATGACAAGACGCGACTGCATCGACTCCGCTTCCAGCCAACCCTGCACGGCCAGCATCGACAGCTTGATCAGATCGGCCGCCGTACCCTGCATGGGCGCATTGATGGCGGCGCGCTCGGCAGCCTGACGACGCGGGCCATTGCCACCGTTGATGTCGGGCAGCCAAAGGCGACGACCGAAAACGGTCTCCACATAACCGCGTTCGCGCGCGGTCTGCCGGGTCTCGTCCATGTAGCGTGCGGCGCCGGGGTAACGGGCGAAATAGCGGTCGATATACAGCTTGGCGGCATCGCGGCCGATGCCCAGGTTGCTCGCCAGCCCGAAGGCGCTCATGCCGTAGATCAGGCCGAAGTTGATGACCTTGGCCACGCGGCGCTGGTCAGCGGTCACCTCCAGCGGCGTCACGTTGAACACTTCGGCTGCGGTCGCGCGGTGCACGTCCTGGCCTTCCTGGAACGCGCGCATCAAACCTTCATCCTGCGACAGATGCGCCATGATGCGCAGCTCGATCTGCGAATAGTCGGCCGAGACGATCATGCTGCCTTCCGGCGCGATGAATGCCTCGCGGATGCGCCGCCCTTCTTCCGTGCGCACCGGAATGTTCTGCAGATTCGGATCGGTCGAGGCCAGACGCCCCGTCACCGCCGTGGCTTGGCCGTAGGTGGTGTGGACCCGGCCGGTGCGCGGGTTGACCATCTTCGGCAGCTTGTCGGTGTAGGTCGACTTGAGCTTGGCCAGGCCCCGGTAATCCAGCAGCAGTTTGGGCAGTGGGTAGTCTTCCGCCAGCTTCTGCAGTACCTCTTCGTCCGTCGACGGCGCGCCGCTGGCGGTCTTCTTGATGACCGGCAGCTTCATCTGGTTGAAGAAGATGTCGCCGATCTGCTTGGGCGAACTCAGGTTGAACGGCTGCCCGGCCAGCTTGTGCGCCTCGGCTTCCAGCTCGATCAGGCGCAGGCCAATTTCGTTGCTCTGCTTGGCCAGTCGCTCGCCATCGACCAGCACGCCGTTGCGTTCCATCTTCTGCAGCACGATGGAGGTCGGCATTTCGATCTGCTCGTAGACGTAGTCGAGCTTGTCGTCCGCTGCCACCTTGGGAAACAGCGTGCGATGCAGGCGCAGCGTGATGTCGGCATCCTCAGCCGCATATTCAGTCGCGCGATCAAGTGGCACTTCGTCAAAGCCGATCTGCGATGCGCCTTTGCCGCACACGGCCTCATAGGTGATCGTCTTCAGGTGCAGCACGCGCTCGGCCAGCGCGTCCATGCCGTGATTGCGGTGCGATTCCAGCACGTACGATTGCAGCATCGTGTCGTGCTGGATACCGCGCAGCGCGATGCCATGGTTGGCAAACACATGCGCGTCGTACTTCAGATGCTGGCCGACCTTCTTGCGCGACTCGTCTTCCAGCCACAGTTTCATATGGGCGAGCACCATGTCGCGCGAAAGCTGTGCAGTGGCATCGAGCCCCGCCACGTCCGGCCCGCGATGTGCGACCGGGATGTAGCACGCCTCGCCCGGTTTGACCGACAGCGAAAGTCCCACCAGCTGCGCGAGCATCGGGTCGATCGACGTCGTCTCGGTGTCGATGCAGACGAGGTCGACTTCGTCCAGGCGCTGCATCCACGATTCGAGCTGCGCTTCGGTGGTCACCGTCTCGTACTTGACCTCGTCGGGCGGCGCTTCCACGTCGAACAGATTGGCCTGCGCCGGCTGTTGCGCTTCGGCGGCGTAGTTCTTCACGGGCGTTGCGGCCTTGCGTGCGGCACCGACGCTGCGTGTATCGGGCAGCGCCTCGCCAGATGCTTCCCGTAGCCACGTCTTGAAGCCGTAGCGCGAAAAGAAATCAACCAGCTCGGTCTTGTCTTCACCGCCGTCGATGAGCGCATCAAACGTCGGCACTTCCTTCGACAGATCGCAATCCAGCTTGACCGTCAGCAGCTCGCGGCCCTTGGGCAGCCATTCAAGCGTGTTGCGCAGGTTCTCACCCACCACGCCCTTGATCTCACTTGCACGCGCGATGATGTTGTCGAGCGTGCCGAATTCGGTCAGCCATTTCACCGCGGTCTTCGGGCCGACCTTCGGTACGCCGGGCACGTTATCGACCGTGTCACCAATCAGCGAGAGATAGTCGACGATGCGCTCGGGCGGCACGCCAAACTTGGCCTGCACGCCAGCGGGGTCGAGCGTTTCGTTGGTCATGGTGTTGACCAGCGTGACGTGGTCATTCACCAGTTGGGCGAGGTCTTTGTCGCCCGTTGAGACGATGGTCCGAACGCCTTCCTTGGCGGCACGTTCGGCCAGGGTGCCGATCACGTCATCGGCTTCCACGCCATCAATCATCAGGATGGGCCAGCCCAACGCACGCACGGCTTCGTGGATGGGTTCGATCTGCGCGCGCAGGTCGTCCGGCATGGGCGCGCGGTGCTCCTTGTAGGCCGGATACAGGTCGTCGCGGAACGTCTTGCCTTTGGCATCGAAAACGCAAGCGCTATACTTGGCCGGGTAGTCGTTGCGCAGTTTGCGCAGCATGTTCACGATGCCGTAGATGGCCCCCGTAGGAAACCCTTCTCCGTTACGCAAGTCGGGCAGTGCATGATAAGCACGGTACAAATAACTCGAGCCATCGACGAGCAACAGCGTTTCTTGACTTTCCGACATTCCCATGGACTCTAATGTGACTGGAACGCCAAAAGGCGCTTCCAACAATGACGCCTCCGCTGAAGGTTCGACACCTGGCGGCGTGGCGAAGCAGGCTGCTGATGTGTCCGCGACGGAACTGACCGGGGTCAGCCCCGCGCGCCAGGCCACCACGGCTGATATGGACGTCAACGTGACGGTCGGCGTTGAGCACGAGCCTAAAGCTGACATCGCACACGGCCGCACCGAACGCAAGATGATCCCCAGCCTGCGGGCACTCGCCGATGAGGAACGCGCCACCGCAAAGAAAGCGCGCGCCTCCTGGCAGATGTTCACGATTATGGCAGAGTTCATCGAGGCGACCGAGTACCTCTCGGAGATCCGCCCGGCCGTCTCGATCTACGGCAGCGCGCGCCTGCGCGAGGATTCGCCGTACTACGAACGCACCATCGAAATCGCCCGGCTGTTCTCGGATGCGGGCTTCGCCGTCATCTCCGGCGGCGGCCCCGGCATCATGGAAGCGGCCAACAAGGGCGCGCACGCGGGCAAGTCGGCCAGCGTCGGCCTGAACATCGAATTGCCGCACGAGCAGCAAGGCAATCCGTATCAGGACATCTCGATGCGGTTCCGCCATTTCTTCACGCGCAAGGTCACCTTCGTGAAGAACTCCGACGCGTTCATCGTGATGCCCGGTGGCTTTGGCACGCTGGATGAACTGGCCGAAGTGCTTACGCTGGTGCAGACCGGCAAGTCGCGCAGCGTGCCGGTGGTGATGTTCGGCAGCCGGTTCTGGAAGGGCCTGCTCGACTGGTTCCGCTTCACGCTGCTGCCGATGGGTCTGATTGCCGAGCACGATCTCGACATCATGCGCATCGTCGACGAACCCAAGGAGGCGCTCGACGCCGTCTACGAGTTCTACGAAAAGCGCGAAGGCACCTCGCCGATTCCGCCTAAGGAAGAGATGTTCTATCTGTAACGATGGGGGTGACGATCGGCGCCATCCCGGTGGACGATGGCGAGGGGGCTGGACTGCTAGAATGTAGGGTCCCAGATCACTCGCCGGAGTCCATCATGGATTCGCTGCTTTACCCGTCCGCCGCCCCAGTTCGCTCCGGCTTTGCCAACGTTGCCCACCTGATGCGGCACGCAGCCGTGCTGGCCGGCGCCGCCTTCTTCCTAACCTTGCCCGCACATGCCGAGGTGACGCAGGACAGCGCCGGCCTGGACCTGCCCGACGTCAAGGCGATCAACAATCAGCCGCTCGCCAAACCCACGCGGGGCGCCATCCACAACGAGACCGTCAAACCGAGCTTCGAGTACCGCGACAACGACGGCACGCAAGTTGAGGAATACCGCTTTCAGAAGGGCCAGGCACCGGATATCCACGTCAAATCCGGCATGGGTACGTCGTACAACCTGAGCAAGCCCGAAGACAGCTCGCCGCGCATCCGTGAACGCGGTGATATCGACCGGGTGCCCTCGGTCAACGTCCTCAAGTTCTGAGTTTTCGAATGCTTGCGCCGCTGGCGCATCGGCGCGGTCATGCTGGTTTGCCGCGCCCTCTCCTTTTACCCGTTTCCGACTCCTGAAGCATGGCTGTTTTCACCCCGGTCTCCGACGCCGAGATCGCTCTCTGGCTGGATCAATACGATGTGGGCGCCGTGCGCGCATTTCGCGGCATCCCCTCCGGGATCGAAAACTCCAACTTCTTCCTGACCACGGAAAAGGACGGGCAGACGCACGAGTATGTCGTCACCCTGTTCGAGCGGCTGACGCTCGAGCAACTGCCTTTCTATCTGTATTTGATGCAGCATCTGGCGCAGCACGACATCAGCGTGCCGGCGCCGATTCCCGGCCGCGATGGCGAGATCCTGCGCATGCTGGGCGGCAAGCCGGCGACCATCGTGACGCGCCTGCCGGGCCGCTCGAACCTGGCGCCGACGGTGTCGGAATGCGCCATCGTCGGCGACATGCTGGCCCGCATGCACCTGGCTGGACAAGACTATCCGCGCCATCAACCCAACCTGCGCAGCCTGCCCTGGTGGAATGAGGTGGTACCCGATGTGGTGCCGTTCGTGCATGGCGACACACGTGCGCTGCTGGAGAGTGAACTCGCACATCAGCAACGCTTCTTCGCCAGCGCCGATTACGCCGCGCTGCCCGAAGGCCCGTGCCACTGCGACCTCTTCCGCGACAACGTGCTGTTCGAGCCCGCGGATGAGGGGCACCCGGAACGCCTGGGCGGCTTCTTCGATTTCTACTTCGCCGGTGTCGACAAGTGGCTCTTCGACGTGGCCGTGACCGTCAACGACTGGTGCATCGACTTGGCCACCGGCGTGCTCGATGCCGAGCGGGCACGTGCGATGCTGCATGCGTACCACGCCGTGCGCCCCTTCACCGAGACCGAAGCGCGGCACTGGCAAGACATGCTGCGCGCCGCAGCCTATCGTTTCTGGGTCTCGCGCCTGTGGGATTTCTACCTGCCGCGCAATGCCGAACTGCTCAAGCCGCATGACCCGACCCATTTCGAACGCGTGCTGCGCGAGCGGGTTGGCGCCAACGGCCTGATTCTGGACCTTCCCCAACCATGCAACTGATTGAAGCACCGGCCAAGCAAGGCTACGTCTGGCTGCGCCAGGGCGTGTGGCTGTTCCGCAAGAACCCGATCGCGTTCCTGCTGCTGACCATGCTGTACACCTTTGCGGCATTGACCACGCAGTTGCTGTTGCCTGTGTTGTCGTTGCTGCTGGTGGCGCTGGCACCCGGAATCTTCGTCGGCTACATGTCCGCCTGCCGCGACACGGTGGCCGGCAAGCCGATCGGCCCGGGCTCGCTCCTGGCGGGTTTTCGCGCATACGGCAAGGATGCGGCGCGCGGCCTCTGGCGCTTGGGCTTGGTGCACGTGGGACTGTGCTTCGTCATCGTCCTGGTCATCACGACACAGATCGATGCCGACATCGCCAAAGCCGTGTTTGAAGGCAACGTCACGCCGGACATGGCACGTCAGCTGTATCTGCTGAGCCTGTTGGGGCTCGCGCTGTATCTGCCGGTGGCGATGCTGTTCTGGTTTTCGCCGCTGCTGGTGGCGTGGCACGAGATTCCCGTGAAGAAAGCGCTGTTCTTCAGCTGGATCGCAGTCTGGCGCAACCGCATGCCATTCCTGCTGTACGGGCTGCTGTTCGGCGTGCTGATGGTCGCCGTGCCGTCGTTTCTGGAAGCCGCATTGGCCGCAGTTGGCGCTAGCACGATTGCACCGGCACTGATCGCGCCCTACCAGATGGCCGTGGTGACGGTTCTGTACTGCTCGATCTACGCCACCTACCGCGGCTGCTTCAACGTAACGCAAGCCGCCGGCCAGACGACCGACACGACGGCCTGATCTGCACCCGCGACCCGATCGACGCGCTCAGTTGATCGGGTCCAGCTTGGCGATGCCCAGCGCCAAGACCTTCACCCCGTGGCGGTTGAACTTGATGTGGGCGCGCGCCTCGGCGCCCTCGCCTTCCAGCGTCGTGATGACGCCTTCCCCGAACTTGTTGTGGAACACCGACTGGCCGACGCGAAAGCCTGTGGCCTCGGCGCGCTTGGCATCGGCGTAGTTCTTGCCGGTGTCCATGCCGCCGGTGGGGCGCGTGCCGGTGTAGGCGTCTTCGTCGCCGCGCTCGGGGCGCTTGAACCAATCCTTGCCCCAGGCGCCGCTTTCGCCTTGGCTACGACGCGTCGCGGTGTAGCCCGAGTGCTGCGGCGTCAACCACTTCAGCGTGTCTTCCGGCAGCTCGTCGAAGAAGCGTGAGCGGATGTGATAGCGGATCTGGCCATGCAGCACGCGGCTCTGCGCAAACGACAGATACAGCCGCTCGCGCGCCCGGGTGATGGCCACGTACATCAGACGACGCTCTTCTTCCAGGCCGTCCTTCTCCATCTGGCTGTTCTCGTGCGGGAACAAACCCTCTTCCAGCCCGGTGATGAAGACAACGTGGAACTCCAGCCCCTTGGCGGCGTGCACGGTCATCATCTGCACAGCGTCCTGGCCGGCCTGGGCCTGGTTGTCGCCAGCCTCCAGCGAGGCATGCGTGAGGAAGGCGACCAGCGGCGTCATTTCCGTCGGCGTTTCGTCGGTAACGAGCTCGGAGACGGTATCGGTCTCACCGCCCTCGATGCGGATCATCGCGTCGTGGCGCACTGGCAATGCGGTCGCAATCGCATCCACGCCGTAGCCCTCTTCGGCCACAAAGGCCTGGGCAGCGGTCACCAGTTCCTGCAAGTTCTCGATGCGGTCCTGGCCTTCCTTCTCACCCTGGTAATGCGTGATCAGGCCGCTGGCGTGGATCACATGCTGGACGATCTCGGGCAACGTCATCTGGCGCGTGTCGGCGCGCATCTGCTCGATCAGGCGCACGAACGCCGAGAGTTTGGTACCGGCCGCGCCCGTCAGATACGGTACCGAGGCCGCCAACGAAATGCCGTACAGCCGCGCCGCATCCTGCAACAACTCCAGCGAACGCGCCCCAACGCCGCGCGCCGGGAAGTTCACCACGCGCCCGAATGCAGCGTCGTTGTCCGGATTTTCCAGCAACTGGATGTACGCCAGCGCGTGCTTGATTTCCGCCCGCTCGAAGAAGCGCAGGCCGCCGTACACCTTGTACGGAATCCCCGCCGAGAACAACGCGTGCTCAATCACCCGCGACTGCGCGTTGCTGCGATACAGGATGGCGATTTCCGAGCGCGACATGCCGCTGGCGATGCGGTCGCGAATCTCGTCGACGATCCAGCCTGCCTCCTGACCGTCCGTCGCGGCCTGATAAACGCGCACCAGCTCGCCATGGCCGGCATCGGTGCGCAGGTTCTTGCCCAGGCGGCGCGAGTTGTGCGAGATGAGGTGGTTGGCGGTGTCGAGAATGTTGCCGTGCGAACGGTAGTTCTGTTCCAGCTTGATGCGGTGCTCGACACGAAATTCGCGCTCGAAGTCGACCATATTGCCGACATTGGCGCCACGAAATGCGTAGATGCTCTGGTCGTCGTCGCCCACGGCAAAGATGGCGTTGGGCGTGACACCGGGCTCGCCCAGGCCGGCGAGAACCTTCAGCCAGGCGTATTGCAGCTTGTTCGTATCCTGAAACTCGTCGACCAGGATGTGCTTAAAGCGGCGCTGATAGTGCGCGCGGATGGCGTCGTTGTAGCGCAGCAGTTCGTAACAGCGCAGCAGCAGTTCGGCAAAGTCGACCACGCCTTCGCGCTGGCACTGCGCGTCGTAGGCGGCGTACAGATCAGCCATGCGGCGGTCGTATTCGTTGGCGATTTCCAGATCGCCCGCGCGCAGGCCCTGCTCCTTGGCCCCGTTGATGAAGTACTGGACGTTCTTGGGCGGGAATTTCTCGTCGTCGATGTTGAGCGACTTGAGCAGACGCTTGACTGCGGAAAGCTGGTCTTGCGTATCCAGGATCTGGAAGGTCTGCGGCAGGCCGGCATCGCGGTAATGTGCGCGCAGCAAGCGGTTACACAGGCCGTGGAACGTGCCGATCCACATGGCGCGCGTGTTGATCGGCAGCATGGCCTGCAGGCGCGCCGTCATTTCCTTGGCCGCCTTATTCGTAAACGTGACGGCCAGCACACCCGAGGGCGACACCCGCGCACTCTGGATGAGCCAGGCGATACGGGTGGTCAGCACGCGCGTCTTGCCGCTGCCCGCCCCCGCCAGGATCAGCGCCGATTCGTCGGGAAGCGTGATGGCAGCGCGTTGTTCGGGGTTCAGATTGGCGAGCAGGTCGGACATGCGGGAGAAGCCTCGGCAGAATCCTGAAATTATACCGGCCCCCTCCCCCGCCTCGCCGGTGCCTGACACCGACAGGTCGTATAATTCAAGGCTTTCGCCCGCCATTTTTTGTGGGCCAAACGTCTATTTGCGCGGATTGCGCCCCCTGTCAGCATGACCGATCAAAACCAAGCCCTCGCCAAGAGTTTCGAACCCACCACCATCGAGCAAAAGTGGAGCGCAGCGTGGGAAGCGATGGGCGTATCTCGTGCAACGCTTGAAGCCGGCAAGCCGGATTTCTGTATCCAGCTGCCGCCGCCGAACGTGACGGGCACGCTGCACATGGGCCACGCGTTCAACCAGACCATCATGGATGGCCTGACGCGCCACGCGCGCATGTCGGGCGCCAACACGCTGTGGGTGCCGGGCACCGACCACGCCGGTATCGCCACGCAGATCGTCGTCGAGCGCCAACTGGACGCGCAAGGCGTGTCGCGCCACGACATGGGCCGCGAGAAATTCGTCGAGAAGGTGTGGGAATGGAAAGAGCAATCGGGCTCGACCATCACGCGCCAGGTGCGCCGCATGGGCGCCTCGATCGACTGGGAACGCGAATACTTCACGATGGACCCGAAGATGTCGCGTGCCGTCAGCGACGTGTTCGTGCGTCTGTATGAGCAGGGCCTGATCTACCGCGGCAAGCGTCTGGTCAACTGGGATCCGGTGCTCGGCACCGCCGTGTCCGACCTGGAAGTGGTGAGCGAAGAGGAAGAAGGCTCGCTGTGGCACATCCGCTATCCGCTGGCCGAACCGGACGCCGTGCGTGGCCTGACTCACCTGACGGTCGCCACCACCCGCCCGGAAACGATGCTCGGCGACACGGCTGTGATGGTGCACCCGGAAGATGAGCGCTACGCCCACCTGATCGGCAAGTTCGTTCACCTGCCGCTGACCGATCGCCAGATCCCCGTGATCGCCGACGAGTATGTGGACCGCGAGTTCGGTACCGGCGTGGTCAAGGTGACCCCGGGCCACGATTTCAACGACTACGCAGTGGGCCAGCGCCACAAGCTGCCGCAGTTGTCGATCCTGACGCTCGACGCGAAGATCGTCGCCGATGCGCCGGCCGCCTATGCCGGCATGGACCGCTTCGACGCGCGCAAGAAGATGGTCGAAGACCTCGAAGCCCAAGGCCTGCTGGCCGAGGTGAAAAAACACACGCTGATGGTGCCGCGCGGCGACCGTACCGGCGTCGTGATCGAGCCGATGCTGACCGACCAGTGGTTCGTCGCCATGAGCAAGCCGGCGCCGGAAGGCACGCGCTTCCCCGGTCACTCGATCGCCGAAGTGGCGCTCGACGCCGTGGAGAGCGGCAAGATCAAGCTGGTGCCCGAGCAGTGGGTGAACACATACAACCAGTGGCTGAACAACATCCAGGACTGGTGCATCTCGCGTCAACTGTGGTGGGGCCACCAGATTCCGGCGTGGTACGACGAAGCCGGCAACGTGTACGTCGGCCGCACCGAAGAGGAAGCCAAGGCCCAAGCCGCGGCCAAGGGCTACACCGGCACCCTCACGCGTGACGACGACGTGCTCGACACGTGGTTCTCGTCGGCACTGGTGCCGTTCTCGTCGCTGGGCTGGCCGGCCGACACGCCTGAGCTGAAGCACTTCCTGCCCTCCACCGTGCTGGTCACGGGCTACGACATCATCTTCTTCTGGGTGGCGCGCATGGTCATGATGACCCTGCACTTCACCGGCGAAGTGCCCTTCCACACCGTCTACGTGCACGGCCTCGTGCGTGATTCGGAAGGCAAGAAAATGAGCAAATCCGAGGGCAACACGCTCGACCCGGTCGATCTGATCGACGGTATCGCGCTGGAGCCGCTGCTGGCCAAGCGCACCACCGGCCTGCGCCGCCCGAAGGATGCACCCAAGGTCGAAAAGCGCACGCGCAAGGAATTCCCGGAAGGCATTCCGGCGTTCGGCGCCGACGCGCTGCGCTTCACCTTCGCCTCCCTCGCCACGCTGGGCCGCAGCATCAACTTTGACCCGGGCCGCTGCGAGGGCTACCGCAACTTCTGCAACAAGCTCTGGAACGCCACGCGCTTCGTGCTGATGAACACCGAAGGCCAGGACTGCGGCATGCAGGAATGCGTCGGTGATTGCGGCCCCGAAGGCTACTTAGACTTCTCGCAAGCCGACCGCTGGATCGTCTCGCTGCTGCAGCGCGTGGAAACCGAAGTGGAGAAAGGCTTTGCCGACTACCGCTTCGACAACATCGCCAACGCCATCTACAAGTTCGTCTGGGACGAGTACTGCGACTGGTACCTCGAACTCGCCAAGGTGCAGATCCAGACCGGCACGCCCGCCCAGCAGCGCGCCACGCGCCGCACGCTGCTGCGCGTGCTCGAAACCGTGCTGCGCCTGGCCCACCCGATCATCCCGTTCATTACGGAAGAGCTCTGGCAGAAGGTCGCGCCAATGGCCGGCCGCGCCAAGGGTGACGGCACCGAGAGCCTTGCGCTGCAAGAGTACCCTCGCGCCGCGCTCACCAAGATCGACGAGCAGGCCGAGCAGTGGGTGCAGCAGCTCAAGGCCCTGGTGGATTCCTGCCGCAACCTGCGCGGCGAGATGAACATCTCCCCCGCGCAGCGCGTGCCGCTGTACGCCAACGGCGATGCCGAATTCCTGCAGGTCGCCGCACCGTACGTGCAGGCGCTGGGCAAGCTGTCGGAAGTGAAGGTCTACACCGATGCCGCCGCGATGGAGCAGGACGGCGCCGGCGCCCCGGTCGCCATCGTCGGCGAGAACAAGCTGCTGCTGAAGATCGAAATCGACGTGGCGGCTGAACACGCTCGCCTGGGCAAGGAAGTCGACCGTCTGCGCGGCGAGATCGCCAAGGCCGAAGGCAAGCTCGGCAACGAATCGTTCGTTGCCCGCGCACCGGCAGCCGTTGTGGAACAAGAACAGAAGCGCTTGGCGGATTTCAAAGCCACGCTCGCCAAACTGGAAGCGCAGATTGCGCGCCTGCCTGTGCAGGCTGCCTGATCTGTTGCCGAATCTGTCGGGTCAGAATCAAACGTCGTCAAGGAAACTACGATGCAACGTGTTACCAAAGCCGTCTTCCCTGTTGCTGGGTTGGGCACTCGCTTCTTGCCCGCCACCAAGGCCAGCCCGAAGGAAATGCTGCCGGTGGTGGATAAACCGCTGATCCAGTACGCCGTGGAAGAGGCCATGGCCGCCGGCATCACCGAGATGATCTTCGTGACGGGCCGAAGCAAACGCGCCATTGAAGACCACTTCGACAAGGCCTACGAACTCGAAGCCGAGCTCGAAGCCAAGCAGAAAACTGCCCTGCTGGAGGTCGTGCGCTCGATCAAGCCGTCGCATGTGGATTGCTTCTATGTGCGCCAGCCCGAAGCGCTGGGCCTGGGCCACGCTGTGCAATGTGCAGAAAAGCTCGTCGGCGACGCGCCCTTCGCCGTCATCCTGGCGGACGACCTGTTGGACGGCACCCCGCCCGTCATGAAGCAGATGGTCGACCTGTACGACCACTACAACTGCTCGGTGATCGGCGTCGAAGAAATCGACCCCGAACAGAGCCGCTCGTACGGCGTGGTGGATGGCCGCCCGTGGGAAGAAGATGGCAGCGTGATCAAGATGTCGGGCATCATCGAAAAGCCGGCGCCGGAGAATGCGCCGTCCAACCTGGGCGTGGTCGGTCGCTACATCCTGACACCGCGCATCTTTGATCACATCCGCAACCTGAAGCCGGGCGCCGGCGGCGAGCTGCAACTGACCGATGCCATTCAATCGCTGCTGTCAGCGGAGCAAGTGCTGGCCTATCGCTACAAGGGCGTGCGCTACGACTGCGGCAGCAAGCTCGGCTACTTGAAGGCCACGGTGGAATTTGCGCTCAAGCACAAGGAAGTCGCAGACGAGTTCCGCACCTACCTCGCGTCGCGCGGCTAACGACCTGCGCACAAAGAAAAAACCCGCGTCAGCTCGCGCCGACGCGGGTTTTTGTTGCCGGAATGCTGCAACCGTCCGGCGCGGTGTCCCGTCCCTCGGGTTCGGAGGCTTAAAAGCCCCTCGTTATTGCGGTGCCGTCAGCGGCTTGATGGTGTTGTTCAGCAGGCTCCAGTACGAGCTGGTGCTGTACGGCAGCATCTGTTCAACGTAGTTCCACCAGAAGTAGCCACCGATGAAGCGCGGGTCGGCGGCCATCGTGGTGGTACCCATCGGGTAGTACGACTTGATCAGGCTCTGCTGCACCGACAAGGGCGCCGACGTGCTCGACGTACCGATCTCGCCAAAACCGACCTTGGCCACCGGGAAGATGCTTTCCAGCAGCTTGAAGTCGTTGGCCCAACTCGGGTTCAGGCCCGGGCAGTCCTGGTACGGGTAGTAGCTGAACAACGCATAATCCGTACCCTGACGCACGCGCGAGGGCAGGAAGTTCGTTGCCCAGGTACGCCACGAGTCCATCGAGAGCTCGTAGCAGTTGGTGCCCTTGCCGTCGTCGTTGTAGTACATGGTCACCGACACCAGACCGCCCGCGCCCTTCACGATGTCGTAGGCGTTACCAACCATCTGGCCGATTGCCTGCTCCTGCGTGGTGGCCGTGGCGGTCGGGCCGCTCGGATTGGCGCGCAGCCACTCGCCATTGATCTCGTTGGCGATTTCCCACACGTCCACCACGTTCTTCAGCGTGCCCACCAATTCATTGGTGCGTGCGCTGTAGGTCGCAGAATCCACGGGGAAATAGTACGAGTCCATGACTTCACCCATCACGTACGCCACTTGGTGGAGCTTCACCAGCGGGGCGTAGTAATCGGCGGCCGACGTACCCGGATCAAACACCACGCGCACCGTCGGCTTGTACGGCAGGTGTGTGAGCGACGCCACGATCGCGTTGATGCTGCTGACGTCGTCCAGCGTAACGCCATAGATCGGTGCCTTCGGGCGCGTGGCCTGTGCCGAGGCAGTTTGCATACCCAGGCCCGTCAGCGCTACCGCCGCCGCCAGCCCCGTTACGACGCGCTGGCTCAAGCGCGCCGCCCTCTGTGCTGCTTTCTTGGTTTCCAACATTGTGTTTTCTGTTCCCTCGGACGCAAACGTTACGCCCAAATTTGGTGGACAAGCGCCGTCCTACCTGTGCGGTATCCCGATGTGATTAACAACTTGTGGTTGACACACTGAGCACCGAACGGGTGCAAGCGTCAGAAGACGCCCCGGCCGGCGAATGGAATGCGCGATGACGCTCTGCCAGGTTAACCGGCGGGCCGCGCTTATTTGAGAACTGGTACAGATGGGGCGCCCCTCACCCGAAGGCGAGACGCGGCTTCACAAAGATGAAAAGCCCTGCAACAGCAGACTGCCAACACGTTCCCCCCGGCTGACAACCTGTCGCGCATGATACCGGAAGTTGCGCGTAGTTCAACGGAATTTAACACTGCTTATGCAACGATAAAGAAAAAACCGCGCCCCATTCCGAGTACGCGGTTTCTTCAAAACGCCCGTCTGGTGGGCGTATCGGCGATGTGGGGCGCCTTACTTGTGCCGGTAGTTGATACGACCTTTAGTGAGGTCATACGGCGACATTTCCAGCTTCACACGGTCTCCCGCCAGGATGCGGATGCGGTGCTTCTGCATCTTGCCCGACGCATACGCCCAGATCTCCACGCCGTTTTCGAGTTGCACGCGAAAACGGTTATCGGGCAGTGCTTCCGAGACCACCCCTTCAAATTCGATCAGTTCTTCCTTGGCCAAACTCGTTCCTTTGTGTGCAGCGCGCGGCTGCGTCATGGTTGCAATGGTGTGATGACCCGCCAGAGCCCGGAGGCATGCCCCGTCAGGCATGCAGCCGTGTCGCTGCGATCATCTCAGCCCGGACAGCGGGCTATGGGGGGTCCGAATCGCACCAAACACAAATCGCGCCCGCCAATGGCGTGCGCTGTTTTCAGTGCAAGCGAGGAATGGGTGGTGGTCGCAGTTGCGCGCCTCCCTGCTCGACGCGGGGGGAACCCCGGTGCTGGACTCGGCTGCCATGGACCATCTCGGCCCGGCGGTCAGCCGGATTCGCCCGCTATTCTACCACGGCAGGGTTCGCGCTGTTTCAGGCGCTGTCGGCAAGCGGCATGTGCGGCACACCGCCGTCGATGATGGTTTCGGCAAACCGCAGCGCCGCCACGCGTGCATCCCCCACATTGGTGAACTGCTGATCCCCCGAGAGGCGGAACACCTGTGTCTGCCCCGGTTCGGGCGACTCCCCTGCCCGACAAATCATCACGGCTGCGTTATAGCTGCGGTCTTCCCTGGCCTCCGGCCAGCGTGCCGTGCGTTCATGTTGGTAAGCCAACGGATAGATGTCGAAGCCTTTGTATTGGCCCGCCGGCGAAGTGTCCATCGCAACTGCCCCCTTCTTGAACGTCGAGTGCTGTCCGACTATACACCCGTGCGTTTTGCCTGGCGATGAAAGCGGCGACAACGTTTGATTTAGACCGCGCCGGCGCGCCGCCGCGATCGGGGAAATATGCCAACGTTGCAAACGCCGCTATGCCGTTTCCGGGTGCCGGATCGCTTCCGGCGCCAGGGCTGGTGGATCGGCAAACGGCAGTCCGACGTAGTTTTCGGCCAGCACGCGCGCGCCCGCCGGAGAGCTCGCCACGTAGTCCAGCTCGGCGCGCTGCAGCCTCTGCATGAACGGCGTGTGGTCGTCGAAGCGATGCAGCATCGACGTCATCCACCACGAGAAATGCTCGGCGCGCCAGACGCGTTGCAGACAACGTTCGGAATAACGCGCGAGGTGCGTGGTCTCGCCCTGCCGGTAACGGGCCGTCAACGCCTGCGCCAGCACGCGCACATCGGCCACGGCCAGGTTCATGCCTTTTGCGCCGGTGGGCGGCACGATATGCGCGGCGTCGCCGGCAAGGAACAGCCGCCCGTGCTGCATCGTCTCGCAGACAAAGCTGCGCATCGGCGTGACGCTTTTCTGCAGGATCGGGCCTTCCTTGAGATGCCAGCCGTCGTTGTTTTCCAGGCGCGTGTGGAGTTCGTCCCAGATGCGGGCATCGGACCATTCGGCGAGGTTCTCATCCGGCTTGCATTGCAGGTAGAGCCGCGTGATCGTGGGTGAGCGCATGCTGAACAGCGCGAAACCGCGATCGTGGCTGGCGTAGATCAGCTCGTCGGCGGCCGGTGCCGCTTCCGCCAGGATGCCGAGCCACGCAAACGGATAGACGCGCTCGAACACCGCTTGGCGCTGCGCCGGAATGGCGGGCCGGCAAATGCCGTGAAAGCCATCGCAGCCGGCGATGTAGTCGCATTGCAGCGTTTGCGGCACGCCATCGTGAACGAACTGCACCGATGGCGTGGTGGAGTCAATGTCGCGCACCGAGACGTCGCTCACATCAAACAGCAGCGGGGCGCCCTGTTCCACGCGGACGGCAATCAGGTCCTTCACCACCTCGTGCTGGCCATACACGGTGATCGAGCGGCCGCCGGACATCGCCGTCAGGTCAATGCGATGGCGCTTGCCACCGAACAGCAGATCGATGCCATGGTGCACGAGCCCTTCGCGGCGCATGCGTTCGCCCACGCCGGCTTCGTTGAGCACATCGACGGTGCCCTGCTCCAGCACGCCGGCGCGGATGCGCTCTTCAACGTACTGGCGGCTCTTGGTCTCGAGGATGACGGCGTCGATGCCGTTGCGGTGCAGAAGCTGCCCGAGCAGCAGGCCGGCGGGGCCGGCGCCGATGATGGCGACCTGGGTGCGCATGGTGGTTGTCTCCGAATGGATTGGAATCGTTCTGGCAACCATTGTTGGCGCGCATCTTGATATCGCACAATGCAATATTGGCGATAAACTTTATCGCCCATTCAGATAGTGGTTCGCCCATGTCCACCCTGCCCGACTTTGATCTGAACCTGTTGCCGATCCTGCTGGCGCTGCACGACGCGCGCAGCGTGAGCATGGCGGCGCAGCAACTCGGTATGAGCCAGCCGGGTGTGAGCACGGCGTTGGGCAAGCTGCGCGCCGCGTTCGATGACCCGCTGTTCGTGCGGACCTCGCGCGGCATGGAGCCGACGCCGCGCGCGCTGGCGCTCATCCCTGCTGCACGCGATGTGCTGATGCGCGTGCAGCAAGGCATTCTCGAAACCAACGCGTTTGATCCGGCCACGACTACGCATACGTTCTCGATCTCGCTATCGGATGTGGGCGAGATGGTGTTCCTGCCCCGCATCGTCGAAGCGATGGCGCGCGAGGCGCCGCGGGCGTCGGTGCAATCCGTCTCGCTGCCGCCGGCGCAGATTGAGCGCGCGCTGGAGACGGGCTCACTCGATCTGGCGGTCGGCTACTTTCCCGATCTGAAGAAGAACAATTTCTTCCAGCAGCGGCTGTTCACGCATTACTTCACCTGCATCGTGCGGGCGGATCACCCCGTTACGCGCGGTGGCAACACAAAGCTTTCGATGGCGCAGTTCCTGGAATACGGCCACGCCGTGGTCCGCGCAGAAGGCCGCAGCCAGGAGCTGTACGAGCGCTTCCTGGAACGCAAGCGCATCCGCCGCACGCCGGCTCTGCTCACGCCGCATTTCATGAGCATTCCGTTCATCCTCGCGCGCACAGATTTGATTGCGACGGTGCCGCATGCCGTGGGGCTGTCGTTCATGCAATCGCACGCCAACATCTGCGTGATGGAGCCGCCGCTGGAGTTGCCGAGCTTCGACCTCAAGCAGCACTGGCACCGCAAGTTTCACAACGATGCGCGCAGCCAGTGGTTTCGCGCGCTGGTGTCATCGCTGTTCAACGACGAGGCGGACGAATGGCGCGAGCCCGGGCACCCACCTGCCAAGCGCAAGCACACGAAATAGCGACAGCGTGCCGCATGTTCGATAGGCGAGTACTCGATTGCAATGCGAACACGAAGCCTTTAGGATCGTCGCCACGCGCAGGCGACGCCGATGTGGTTTTGCTCGGCCCACGCTTGCCGATCAACCTTTGGAGACCTTCATGAAACGTCGTGCCCTGCTGTTGAGCGCCGTTGCTGGTGCGCTGATGACCTGCCTGCCCGCCTTTGCGGACGAGCCGATCAAGATCGGCCTGATTGCGCCCTTCTCCGGCCCCTTTGCCGACTACGGCAAGCAGATGGAAGGCGGCATCAAGGCGTATCAGAAACTGCACGGCACAACGGCTGGCGGGCGGCAGGTGCAGATCATCATGAAGGACACGACCGGCCCTGCGCCGGACGTCGCCAAGCGGCTTGCACAGGAACTGGTGGTCCGCGACAAGGTGGACTTTCTCGCCGGTTTCGGCTTGACGCCCGAAGCCCTGGCCGTCGCACCCATTGCGCAGCAGGCGAAGAAGCCGATGGTGATCTTCAACGCGGCGTCATCGTCGATCACCACCAAGTCGGACTATGTGACGCGCGTGTCGATGACGCTGCCGCAGATCTCTGCGCCGATCGCCTCGTGGGCGCTGAAAAACGGCATCAAGCAGGTGGCGACCGTGGTGGCCGATTACGCGCCCGGCGTCGACGCGGAAAACGCATTCAAGCAGACCTTCACCGCAGGTGGCGGCCAGGTGGTAGAAGCGGTGCGCGTACCGTTGCGCAATCCGGAGTTCGCCCCGTTCATTCAGCGCGTGAAGGACACCAAGCCGCAGGCCGTGTTCGTTTTCCTGCCGGCTGGCGAACAGGGCGTGGCATTCATGAAGGGCTTCCGCGAGCGCGGGCTGGCGCAGGCCGGCATCAAGGTCATCGCTACGGGCGACCTGACCGATGACCACGTGTTGCCCGCCATGGGCGATTCGACGTTGGGCGTCATCACGTCGTTCCACTACTCGGCTGCGCATGACTCGCCGCAGAACAAGACATTCCTGAAGGCCTTTGCCGATGCCAATCCGGACGGCGGACGGCCCAACTTCATGGCGGTGGCTGCGTATGACGGCATCGGCGCGATCTACGACGTGATCAACAAACTCGGCGGCAAGATCGACGGGGACAAGGCGATGGCCGCCTTCAAGGGCATGAAGATCGACAGCCCGCGCGGGCCGATCACCATCGACCCCGCCACGCGTGACGTGGTGCAGACCGTCTACATCCGCAAGGTGGAGAAGGTCGGCAACGCGCTGTACAACGTCGAGTTCGACAAATTTGCCGACGTGAAGGATCCGGGCAAATAAAGCGCTTACGCAACGGACACAAGCCGTTGCAGCAGTGGCGCATCGGCCAGCAAGTCCGCACTGGTCGATGCGTGCACGATGCGACCGCGATCGAGCACCAGCGCCTGCTGCGTCAATTGCAGCGCCAGACGCGCGTGCTGCTCCACCACGATCACCGCCATGCCGCCCTCGTCGACCAGCGCGCGGATGGCGCGGCCCAGCTCCTGCACGATGATCGGCGCGAGCCCTTCCATCGGTTCATCGAGCAACAGCAGTGCGGGATTCGTCATCAGCGCCCGGGCGATCGCAACCATCTGCTGCTCGCCGCCCGAGAGCTGGTTGCCGAGATTGCGGCGCCGCTCCTGCAGACGCGGAAACGTCTGGTAGACACGCGCGACATCCCACGCACCGGGCCTTGCTACGGCAGTCAGATGCTCTTCCACCGTCAGCGAGGGAAACATCCACCGCTCCTGCGGCACCCAGCCGAGCCCGGCCCGTGCCCGACGATGCGGGGCCACCTTGGCGATGTCCGTGCCTTGCCAGCGGATGCGTCCGCCGTGCATGCGCGTAAAGCCCATCAGCGTGCTCAGCAGCGTGGTCTTGCCGACGCCGTTGCGGCCCAGTAGCGCGAGGCTGCCGCCTGCCTCCAGCGCAAACGACACATCATCCAGCACGACAGCATTGCCATAGCCGGCGGTCACGTTTTCGAACGAGAGCAACTCAGGCATGTTCGGCTTCCCCGAGATAGACCTCTCGCACGCGCGGGTCGGCGACGATTTCGTGCGGCGTGCCTTCGGTCAGCACGCGTCCGGCCACCAGCACGCTGATCCGCTCGGCAAAGCGGAAGACGAGGTTCATGTCGTGCTCGATGAAGAGGATGGTGATGTCGCGCGGCAGGCTGGCGATCACTTCGAAAAGTTCGGCGCTCTCCCCGGCCGGAATGCCGGCGGCGGGCTCGTCGAGCAGCAGGATGCGCGGCTGCGTCGCCAGCGCCAGGGCAATCTCCACCAGGCGCTGTTTGCCGTAGGGCAACGCGTGCGTGGGCGACAACGCATCGGCGCCAAGCTGCAGGCGACATAGCAGGGCCATCGCTTCATCGCGCGCCTCCTTGTGCGATGCGACAGTCCGATGCCAGTGCCACGACGCGCCCGTGCGCTCGAAGACGGCGAGCATCACCGACTCCAGCACCGTCAGCCCGGGAAACAGCGTGTTGATCTGGAACGTGCGCGTGATGCCGCGTTTGACGCGCTGGTGTGCGGGCACGCGCGTGATGTCCTCATCGCCCAGCAGCACCTGGCCAGAGGTGGGCGCAAAGGCGCCGGTCAGCAGGTTGATGAAGGTCGTCTTGCCTGCCCCGTTCGGGCCGATCAGCGCATGGCGCGCGCCGGGCGCGAACGAAAGCGAAATGTCGGAATTGGCGTGGAAACCGCCCCAGCGCTTGGACAGACCGCGCGTGCTGAGCGCTGGCGTAGGGTGCATCGCTGGCGCACTCATGCGGCATCTCCCTTACGTGCACGCTTGGCCTTGACTGCGGAGACAGCAGCCTCCAACCCGCCCAGGATGCCGCCACGCGCAAACAGCACGATTACCATGAGCAACAGGCCAATCCAGAACTGCCAGTAGACCGGGTTGATGCCGGCCAGCACATCCTGCGCCGCCATGAACACTGCCGCGCCGATCAACGCGCCGTACAGCCGCCCTGCGCCGCCGAGCACCAGCATGATCAACAGCTCGGCGGAGCGCGAAAAGCCCAGCGAATCCAGCCCGACAAACTGCGTGGTCTGGGCGAGCAGGCCGCCAGCCACGCCGGCAATCGCCGCGCTCACGGTGAACGCCGCCACCAGCCGCATGCGCACATCCGCACCGATGGCCGGCATGCGTTTCGGACCTTGCTGGATGCCCCGCAACGACAGCCCGAACGGCGAACGCACCAGGCGGCGCAGCAGCATAAACACCAGGAACAGCACGACGAGGCTATAGACGTAGGCCGTGCGCCCTTCCAGATCGAACGCGAAGGTGCCGAGCAAGTTGCTCATCGTCACGCCAGAGAGGCCATCGACCCCGCCGGTCAGAAACGCCATCTTGTTGGCCGCTTCGTACAGCATCAGGCCGATACCGAGGGTGACCATCAAGCGCGTCAGGTCTTGCCCGCGCACCACAAGGAAGCTCACGCAGAAACCGGCAAGCGCGGCGACAAGTGCCCCAGCAGCAAGGCCGGTCAGGGGCTCGCCCCAGCCATGCGCGGCCAACAGCCCTGCCGTATAAGCGCCCAGCCCGAAGAAGCCCGCGTGCCCGAGCGACACGATGCCCGCATAGCCGAGCACCAAATCCAGCGACAACGCAAACAACCCTACGATCAGCACCTGGCTGCCGAAGACAAGGTAATCAGGAAGGAAGAAGAAGACCGCGATGGGCACGCACCAGAACGCGATCTCCCACAGCGACCAGCGCGCATCGGGCAACCCATGCGTCTGCAGTGGCTCAGCCGGCTGTGTGGCGCGCATCAATTGCTGCAGCATGCTCATGCGCGCCTCCCCAGCAAGCCACTCGGAAAGAGCACGAGCAGCACCACCATCAACCCGTAAATGACGAACGCGCCGATCTCCGGCACGTAATACTTGCCCGCCACGTCAAACACGCCGAGCACCACCGCCGCCAGCAACGTCCCCTTGATGGAACCCGCGCCGCCCACCGCCACCACCAGCAGGAAGTACACCATGTACTTGATTGGGAACCCCGGATCGAGCCCCAGCACATCGATGCCCAGCCCGCCGCCCAACCCCGCCAGCCCGGAGCCCAGCGCAAACGTCACGGAGAACACCAAACTCACGTTGATGCCCAACCCGGCGGACGCCTGCTGGTTGTCCACCGACGCCCGCACCTGCGCGCCAAAACGCGTGCGCTCGATCAGCCAGGCCAGCAACGCCGTCAGGATGATCACGATACCAATCAGGAACAGCCGATAGCGCCCGACTTCCAATCCGTCGAACACCCGCAACTGCCCGCGCAGCATCTCGGGCAACTCAACGGGTTGCTGCGACGGCCCCCATATGTACGTCGCACCTGCCATGGCCATGAAAACAAGCGCAATGGAAAACAGCACTTGATCCAACGGGCTCGCACGATAGAGCCGCCGGTACAGCGTGCGCTCCAGCACAAAACCAATGCCTGCGGTGACAAGGAAAGCAATGGGCAGCGTCGCCAGAAACGGCACGCCGAGGCGGTTCATCAGCACCACGCACACATAGCCGCCCGCCATGGCGAACGCCCCGTGCGCGAGGTTGATGAAGTTCATCAGGCCCATCGTGACCGACAGACCGATGCTGATCAGGAACAGCAGGCTGCCGTAGGCCAGCCCGTCAAACAACACACCCAATGCGCTCAGCATGGGTCTCCTCCTTGGGTTTCCGGCTCGGCGGCCAGTTTGCCCGGTGTGTTGCGTGGCGTCTCTCCCGAGACGAAGGGTTACGTCTTGTCGGCGGCCTCCGCGTCCATCTCGGCAAACACTGTCTGCGCGAGGTGGAAGGCATGGTTGGCTGCCGGCACGCCGCAGTAGATGGCGGTTTGCAGCAGCGTCTCCTGAATCTCGTCGCGGGTCACGCCGTTGTTGGAAGCAGCACGCAGGTGAAGGCGCAGCTCACCGTCGCGGCCCAGCGCGACCATCATCGCGATCGTCAGCAGGCTACGCGTGTGGCGCGGCAAGCCGGGGCGCGTCCAGATTTCGCCCCAGGCATAGCGGGTGATGAGGTCTTGGAACGGTGCAGTCAACTCGGTCTGCGCGGCGTTGGCTCGATCGACGTGGGCATCACCCAGCACAGCGCGGCGCACCTGCATGCCGGCGGCGTAGCGTTCGCGATCATCCATGGGACACCTCGCGTGCGACACCCGTGGTCAGGAAGCTGACCAGTGCTTCGGTATAGCCGTCGGCCTGCTCCCAGTTGGCAAGGTGACCGGCAGAAAGCTCAACGTATTGCGCACCCGGTACACCCTCGGCGATGCGCTTGGTTTGCGCAGCAGGCGTAGAGATATCGTGGGTGCCGCCAATCACCAGCATCGGCACGCGGATGTTCGGCAGTTGCGCGCGCAGATCTGCGTCGCGGATGGCAGCACAGTTGCCGTTGTAGCCGGCATCCGGTGTGGACAGCAGCATCGCCTTGACGATGTCGACGCGGCTGGCGTTGGCGTCGCGGTAGCCCTGCGTGAACCAGCGCTCCAGCACCGTTTCGGTGATGCTTGCCATACCGCCGTGCTCCACCTGGGCAATGCGCGTGTTCCAGCTTTCCTGCGTGCCGATCAGCGCGGCGGTGTTCGTGACCACCATGCGCGGGAAGCGCTCGCCGTGATACGCGGCCAGCCACAAACCGGTCAACCCGCCCATCGACAGGCCGCAGAACAGCGCGAGCTCGATATCGTAGTGATCAAGCAGCGCGAGCACATCGCCTCCAAGCTGCGCCACGCCGAACGGCGCAGCCGGCACACTCGACTGGCCGTGGCCACGCTGGTCATAGCGCAGCAGACGGAAATGCTGGCGCAGCGCATCAAGCTGCGGCGCCCACATGCCGAGGTTGGTGCCCAGCGAGTTCGACAGCACCAGCACCGGCTTGCCGGTGGCAGGCCCATCGTCGAATTCGTGATACAGGCGGACGTTATCGTGTTCGAGCCAGGGCATGGTGTCTCCGTGGGTTCGCGTTCTGCGTGTTCAGGGGTGACGGCGGGCGTGTTCCGCGAGCACGCGGTCAACAGCGGCGCCCGCGTCGCCAAGATAGTGGGTGGGGTCAAGCAGCGCGCTCAGCCGTTGCGGCGTGGCGTTGCCCCAGATGCGCCGCACGTCGGCGTCTTGCGCTAAAACGTCGTGCAGCGTTTTGTTCTCTTGCACAGCCTTGCGGCTCGCAGCCTCAACCACATGGTGCGCCTGCAGGCGGCCAAGGTCTGCGCCGAGCGCGAGCATCACGGCTTCACCCAGGATCAGACCGTGCGTCAGATCAAGGTTCACGCGCATGCGCGCGGCATCGACCTGCAAGCCCTCGATGATGTCGCGCATGCGGTCGAGCGCGCCCGCGGCAAGGCATATCATTTCGCGCAGCGTTGCCCACTGCGCTTGCCAGCCGCCGAGCGCGCGCTCGTGCTCCTGCGGCAGTGCAGACAGCAACGTGCCGGCGAGCCCCGGCATACGCGTGGCGGCAGCCAGCACCGTTGCGCAGCCGACCGGGTTGCGCTTGTGCGGCATGGTGGAAGAGCCGCCCTTGCCTGCACCCGAGGGCTCGGCGACTTCGCCCACCTCCGTCTGCATCATCAGCGAAAGATCGCGCGCGAAGTGCCCGAGCGTACCGACGAGCAATGCGAGCGTCGTACCGATGTCAGCCACGCGGTCCTGCTCGCCATGCCAAGACAGCGTCGGCAATGGCAAATCCAGTTCGTGTGCGAGCGCTTGGGCGACTGCACGCGCGTGTTCGCCGAGGCTGGCCAACGTGCCAGCCGCGCCACCAAACTGCAGCGCTGGCGCATGCGCACGCAACGCGGCAAATCGATCCTGCGCGCGATGCACCGCTTCCAGCCACCCTGCAACCTTGCGCCCGAACGTGGTCGGCAAGGCTTGCTGCAACCACGTACGCGCCACCATCGGCGTATTGCGATGGCGTTGCGCGAGTGCGGCCAGCGCATCGGCGAGCTTCTGCAAATCCGCCTCGATCAACGCGGCCGACTGCCGCCACTGCAGCATCAGGCCGGTATCGATGATGTCCTGGCTCGTTGCACCCCAATGTACGTAGCGCGCTGCGTTTTCATCGTGCTGCGCGACGGCGGCGGTCAGCTGCTTGACCAGCGGAATGGCGAGATTGCCCGCACTGGCCGCGGCGTTGCCAAGTGCAACCAGATCAAGCGTGACCTTGGCGCACACCGCGCGAATCGGTGCAACGGCTTCCGCCGGAATCACGCCGACCGCACCTTCGGCCTGTGCAAGCGCCGCCTCCACGTCGAGCATCGCGCGCACGGTAGCCGCATCGGACCACACCGCCAGCATGGCCGGCGTGGAGAAAGCGCGATCGAGCAATCCGCTGGTCATGGCCGGATCAAACGCGCTCAATGATCAGTGCAATGCCCTGGCCGACGCCGATGCACATCGTGCACAACGCATAGCGGCCGCCGGTGCGGTGCAACTGGTACATCGCCGTCGTCACCAGGCGTGCACCGCTCATACCGAGCGGATGGCCGAGCGCGATCGCGCCGCCATTCGGGTTGACGCGCGGGTCATCGTCGCGCAGACCAAGCTGGCGCATCACCGCCAAACCCTGAGCGGCAAATGCCTCGTTCAACTCGATCACATCCATCTGATCAATCGTCAGGCCGAGTTGCTTCAGCAGCTTTTGCGAAGCCGGTGCCGGGCCGATACCCATCACGCGCGGCGGCACGCCAGCCGTGGCCATGCCGACGATGCGCGCACGCGGCGTCAGGCCAAAGCGCTTGGCCGATTCTTCGTTGGCGAGCAACAGTGCGCAAGCGCCATCGTTCACGCCCGACGCATTGCCCGCGGTGACGGTGCCGTCCGGGCGCACCACGCCCTTGAGCTTGGCAAGCGCTTCCATGGTGGTCGCGCGCGGATGCTCGTCGCGGCTCACGACAATCGCATCGCCCTTCTTCTGCGGGATCGTGACCGAGGTGATTTCCTGCGCGAGCGTGCCGTCTTCCTGCGCACGTGCGGCGCTGGCCTGGCTGCGCAGCGCGAAGCGGTCCTGGTCTTCGCGGTTGATGTTGTAGTCGGTGGCGACGTTCTCGGCGGTTTCGGGCATCGAGTCGACACCGTACTGCGCCTTCATCAGCGGGTTGACGAAGCGCCAGCCGATGGTGGTGTCCTGGATGGACGCCTCGCGTGAGAACGCGCTGGTGGCCTTGCCGACCACGAACGGCGCGCGGCTCATGCTCTCCACGCCGCCGGCGATCATCAGCGACGTTTCACCCGCGCGGATCGCGCGTGCCGCCGTGCCCGTGGCGTCCATGCCCGAGCCGCACAGGCGGTTGATGGTCGAACCTGGCACGCTATCGGGCAGCCCGGCCAGCAGCGACGACATGCGTGCAACGTTGCGGTTATCCTCACCGGCCTGGTTGGCGCAGCCGTAGATGACGTCGTCGATGGCGGACCAGTCGACCTGCGGGTTGCGCGCCATCAGCGCCTTGAGCGGCACGGCGCCCAGGTCGTCCGCCCGCACGGCGGACAGGCTGCCGCCGTATCGGCCAATGGGGGTGCGAATGGCGTCGCAGATAAAGGCTTGCGTCATGGTGTGTCCGTCTCCAGCAATGATTTTATGAGCGACGCAGCGGCGCGGCCGTCAGCGTCTGCAGCGTATCGAAATCCAGGCCCTCGGCCATCTCGCGCACTACCAGCCCTTCGGGCGTGATGTCGATCACGGCGAGATCGGTGTAGATGGTATCGACACAGCCGATGCCCGTCAGCGGATACGTGCACGACTGCACAATCTTGCTGTCGCCCTGCTTGGTTTGGTGTTCCATCATCACAAAAACGCGCTTGGCGCCGATGGCCAAGTCCATCGCGCCGCCCACGGCGGGAATCGCGTCCGGTGCGCCAGTGTGCCAGTTGGCCAGATCGCCCGTAGCCGACACCTGGAAGGCACCCAGCACGCAATAATCGAGATGGCCGCCCCGCATCATGGCAAACGAATCTGCATGATGGAAGAACGATGCGCCGGGCTTGACGGTGACCGGCTGCTTGCCGGCGTTGATGAGGTCTTCGTCCTCCTCGCCGGCAGCGGGCGCGGGGCCCATGCCCAGCAGGCCGTTTTCCGTGTGCAGGATGATCTCGCGGTCAGCCGGCAACTGGTTGGCCACCAGCGTCGGCAGGCCAATCCCCAGGTTGACGATCGAACCGTCGGGAATATCGCGCGCCACGCGCGTGGCGATCTGATCGCGCGTCCAGCGCTGAATCTTGGTGGTGGCTTCGGCGCTCATGCGGCCTCCTTGGCTTGCGCTGCGGTGCCGAGCTGCACGACGCGCTTGACGAAGATTCCCGGCGTGACGATGTGCTCGGGGTCCAGCTCGCCCAGTTCCACCGTCTCACTGACTTGCGCAATGGTGCACTTGGCTGCCATGGCCATCACCGGGCCGAAGTTGCGAGCGGTCTTGCGGTAGACGAGGTTGCCCCAGCGGTCTGCACGCAGCGCCTTGATGAGTGCGTAGTCGGCGGTCAGCGGCAGCTCAAACACATACGGTTTGCCGTCGATGATGCGCGTTTCCTTACCTTCGGCCAATTGTGTGCCGTACGCGGTCGGGCAGAAGAACCCGCCAATACCGGCACCTGCGGCGCGGATGCGCTCTGCCAGGTTGCCCTGCGGCACGAGTTCCAGCTCGATATCGCCCGCGCGGTAGAGCGCGTCGAACACGTACGAATCGGCCTGGCGCGGGAACGAGCACACGATCTTGCGCACGCGCCGCGCCTTGAGCAGCGCGGCCAAGCCGGTTTCGCCGTTGCCGGCGTTGTTGTTGATGATGGTGAGTTCTCGTGCGCCGTGCGCGATGAGCCCGTCGATGAGCTCAGACGGCATGCCAGCGGTACCAAACCCGCCGATCATGATGGTGGCACCGTCGGGGATATCGGCCAGCGCGGCCTCCACGGACGGACAGATCTTGTTGATCACGTACTTTCTCCGGCTGGGGGCGCGGGGGCCTGGATGGCCTGGCGCCGCTCGGAGCATCGCGGGGCCGTAAGCGAGCCCAGCCGCGAAAGACGGCCTGCGAGTCTCCTGTTTGACGACTGGATCGACACAGGTCTTTGCGGTCCGCCTATGCTTTTCTTTCCGTGCTTTCGTTCGCGCAATGTTCTATATGCGAACACACGTTCGATCCAAGAACTAATTTACGCCCCACCTCCGGCAGTGTCAAGGCGTGCGCATGGCGATTTCCTGTTCGAGTAGCGAAACCGAGGGAATGCCAGTAGGCTTGAGTCCACTGCATCGCTTTCGCCTCTTTTGCATGTCTGCTGCCGAACTCCCCACCGAAAAACCCAGCGATTCCTACGTCCAGTCCTTTGCGCGGGGGCTGTCCGTCATCCGCGCGTTCAACGCGGAGCGCCCTGAGCAGACGCTGTCCGAAGTGGCCGAAGCCACCGGCCTCACGCGCGCCGGCGCCCGCCGCATCCTGCTCACACTGGTCAGCCTCGGCTATGTCAGCTTTGAAGGCCGCCTGTTCCGCCTCACCCCCAAGATCCTTGACCTGGGTTTCGCCTATCTGACCTCCATGCCGTTCTGGAACCTCGCCGAGCCGGTCATGGAAGAACTCGTGCAAACGGTGCATGAAAGTTGCTCGGCCTCGGTACTGGATGGCACAGAAATCGTCTACGTGCTGCGCGTGCCCACACAGAAGATCATCGCGCTGAACCTGTCGGTCGGCAGCCGCCTGCCGGCGTTTTGCACATCGATGGGCCGCATGCTGCTGTCAGGCCTGCCCGAAGACCAGCTCGACGTGGTGCTGCGGGAGTCGGATCGCCGCCCCCGCACGCAGCGCACCATTACCGAGGTCGACGCGCTGAAGGACGTGATTGCAGGCGTGCGCCAACAGGGCTGGGCGCTGGTCGACCAGGAATTGGAGGAGGGGCTGATCTCGTTGTCCGCGCCGATCCGCAACCGTGCAGGCGACATCATCGCCGCCATGAACATCAGCGGGCAGGCCAACCGGACCTCCGCCAAACAGATGACGAAACAGTTTCTCGGACCGTTGCAGCAGGCGGCGGAGCGCATCTCGGCAATGGTGCGCGTGCGGACCTGAGCGATTGATCTGGGTGAAAGCCCGAACGTTCAAGTGTGCTGCGCGCCTCGCATCCCAGCCGTTTTTTCAATAAAATTGTGGCTCCGTGGGCAAAGAGGATGTCTGTGACTCAACACACCGCCATTCGCACCGGTTTGGATGTGAAAGGTCGCCAGCACCGGCAAGCAGTCGCTGCGCGCATCCTGGCGTGTGCCCTGCCCCTGTTGGCCTGCCCCGCCTGGGCGCAATCGCTTCCGGCTGCCGCAGTGACTGCGCTGCAGGGGATGACGCCATTGGCACGCATGCTGGTGGGCGCCGCCACAGGTCGCAGTACCGCAGCGGCCGGCGTACCTGCCCTCACCGGGCCTGCGCGCAATACCGACCGCGCCCTCACCCAGGCCTGCGCTGAAATCAACCGCTACACCCCCGTTCCGCTCGACCGGGAAACGGCCCTGGTGCAATGCACGCTGGCGCAGAAGAAGAACCTCATGTTCGTCATCACGCTGACGAACTACGCGGCGCATTCGGCGGCATCGCAGGGGTTCCGGCTGAACTTCGTGCCGATCCTGCAGAAGAACATCTGCAATAACGGCGACGTGCGCATCCTGACGCGCCTGGGCCTGAGCCTGGTCTATCGCTATCGGGGCAATGATCACGAGACGGTCGGCGACGTGCCCATCAACGAGACCATCTGCGGCACGCTGTAAAACGCCCGGCTCAGCCCGGAGCGCCCCGGGAATCTCCTGATGGAGCGGCTGGGACTGCCATGTCATTAATGGCAGACAACCCCAGTGCTCCACCCTGCCGCGCTACCTTGTCTACGCACCACCCCGTGCAATCCCAGCCTCGCGCGACCCGCTCGACTCCGTCCGCTTCGTCAAGCCGGCGCCAGTCTGGCATGGGCTATAGTGGGGCGCTCTGCTCTTCCACCAGCTTCATATGGTTATCCGGTTAGCGAGCAGCCAAACAGGCGATGCGCCTGTATGCTCGCGGTCGTTCTGACTTCACACGCTGTCATTCACCCAAGTCGTCAAGGAGGAAAACTCGATGAAAACAACCCGACGTCTGACGCAATGTGCCGGCGCTGCCGTCCTGGCCGCTGCCACCCTGATCGCCACCACCGCCCATGCCGACCAGGTTACCGACATCAAGAAGAAAGGCGAACTCGTCTGCGGCGTGCTCGGCACCGACGAGCCGTTCAGCTTCCTGAAGGACCCGATGAGCCGCGAGATCGTCGGCTATGACGTCGACATGTGCGACGCCGTGGCCAAGAGCCTGGGCGTGAAGCCGGTGCTCAAGCAACTGGCCGTGGCCGCGCGCCTGCCCGAGCTGCAGCAAGGCCGCGTCGACCTGCTGGCCGCCTCGCTCACGCACAACAAGGAGCGCGAGGCGCAGATTGATTTCTCGGTCTCCACCTTCATCACCGGCCAGAAGGCCATGGTGAAGAAGAGCAGCGGCATCACGTCGCTCTCCCAGCTCGATGGCAAGAAGCTCCTGACGGTCAAGGGTTCGACCATGGAAGCCAACATTGCCAAGGCCATCAAGAACGCCGACGTCGTCTCCTTCGACAACAGCCCGCAGGCGCTGCTGGCCCTGCAACAAGGCAAGGGCGTCGCCTACGTGAACGACGAAACCACGCTGATCGGCAACATGGCCAAGATGGGCCCGGCCGCCAAGGACTACGCACTGCTGCCGCAGAACCTGTCGACCGAACATCTGGCACTGGGCATCCGCAAGGGTGAACCGGCCTTCAAGAAGCAGGTCGACGACGTGCTGCTCGGCATGGAAAAGAGCGGCGAAGCGCAGAAGCTGTTCGACAAGTGGTTCGGCCCGAAGACCAAGATGGCCTTCCCGGAGCGCACCTTCAAGATCTCGACCGACAAGATCGATTAACAACAAGTCGGGCCGCCCGGACCGGGTCAGTACCAGCGTCCGGGCGGTGAATCCCCATGCCCCAATTTGATTTGTCGATGCTGCTCTCGGGGCAGTATCACCAGTGGCTTGTCAGCGGTTTTCTCCTGTCGATCAAGCTCTCGGTGCTGGCCTTCGTGCTGGCGCTGCCGCTTGCCATCGTGGTTGCGCTGCTGCGCCTGGCGCCGGCTGCTCCGCTACGCGGCATCGGCCAGACCTTCGTCGAGGCCATCCGCAACGTGCCGCTGCTCGCCCACATGCTGTTCTGGTATTTCGGCGCGCCGCAGATCCTGCCGGAGTTCATCCGGGACTGGCTCTACAGCATGAACTACGAGGCCGCGAGCGCCGTGATCGCGCTGGTGCTCTACACCGCCGCCTATATGGCGGAAGACATCCGCAGCGGCATCCGCTCCATCCCGAAGGAACAGCTTGAAGCCAGCCGCGCGCTGGGCCTCTCGTTCCTGCAGGCGATGCGGCTGGTGATCCTGCCGCAATCGCTGCGCGTGACCGTACCGCCGCTGGTCAGTCAAACGTTGAATCTGTGGAAGAACTCGAGCATCGCCATGGTCATCGGCGTGGCCGAGCTGATGTACCAAGCGCAGCAGGTGGAGAGCGCCACCTTCCGCGGCTTTGAGGCATTTGCCTTTGCCACCGCCGCCTATCTGACCATCTCGATTGCGATCACGGTGTTCTCGGCCTGGTATCAGCATCGCTACCCTGTGCGGACGCTGTAGCCATGCTCGATCTCATTCAAACCTACGGCATCTATTACCTGATCGGCCAGTACCCGAACGGGCCGCTGGGTGGTCTGGCGCTGACGTTCCTGCTGGCATCGGCCGGGCTCGTGCTCGCGCTGCCGGTGGGCATCCTCCTCGGCCTGTGCCGCGTCAGCCCGATTGCCGTGCTGCGCTGGCCGGCCACCGCGCTGGTCTACGTGGTACGCGGCACGCCGCTGCTGATGGTGATCTTCTGGGCGTATTTTCTGCTCCCTACAATCACCGGGCACCGCACGGATCAGTTCAGCACCATGCTGACCGCGCTGGTCATCTTTGACGGCGCCTACCTGGCGGAGATCGTGCGCGCCGGCATCCAGGGCTTGCCGCGCGGGCAGATGGAGACAGCCCGCTCGCTCGGCCTGTCGTACATGCAGGCGATGCGGCTGGTGATCCTGCCGCAGGCACTGCGCAACATGCTGCCGTCGCTGGTCAATCAGTTGGTGTCGACCATTAAGGAGACCTCGCTGGGCTACATCATCAGCCTGCCCGAAGTGTCGTTTGTGGCGGGGCAAATCAGCACGGCCGTGATGGTCAAATCGGCCGAGGTGTATGGCCTGCTCGGCATCAGCTACTTCGTCATGTGTTTCAGCCTGACGCGCGTGGCGTTCTATCTGGAGCGGCGCCTTGCAGCGCGCGCCCCATCCAAACCATGAACATGATCACGATCGAACACGTCGACAAGTGGTATGGCGATTACCACGCGCTGGTCGACGTCAATGAAACCGTTGCCAAAGGCGAAGTGGTGGTGGTGTGCGGGCCGTCGGGCTCGGGCAAATCCACGCTCATCCGTACGCTCAACCGGCTCGAAGCGATTCAGAAAGGCCGCATCACCGTCAACGGGCACGACGTGCATGCACGCGGCGTGGACGTGAACGACCTGCGCAGCGGCATCGGCTTCGTGTTCCAGCAGTTCAACCTGTTTCCGCACCTGACAGTGATGCAGAACTGCACGCTGGCGCCGGTGCGGCTCAAGCGCATGCTGCCGCAGGAGGCGAAGGACTTTTCGATGAGCCTGCTCGAACGCGTGGGCCTGCCGCACAAGGCAGATGCCTACCCGAGCGAGCTGTCGGGCGGCCAACAGCAGCGTGTGGCGATTGCCCGCGCATTGGCGATGAAGCCGCCGGTGATGCTGTTTGACGAACCCACCTCCGCGCTCGACCCCGAAATGGTGAACGAGGTGCTGCAGGTGATGAAGAACCTCGCGCGCGACGGCATGACCATGGTGTGCGTGACGCACGAAATGGGCTTCGCGCGTGAAGTGGCCGATCGCGTGCTCTTCATGGACCAAGGTCAGGTGCTGGAGCGCGCCACGCCGGAAGACTTTTTCCAGCGTCCGCAGCATCCGCGCGCGCAGCGCTTCCTGGCGGATATTCGCTCGCCGTGGAGCATGCCAACCTGAACGCAGGTGCAGCGCAATGAAAAACGGGGGACGCGATGTCCCCCGTTTGCTTTGATGCGCGACAGCCGAGCTTACTGAATCGCCTTGTCGCTCGGGTGTGCGTACAGATCCTTCATGCCAGCCGTCATCGGGTAGTTCAGGTTCAGACCCTTCGGCGGAATCGGCGACAGGAACCACTTCCTGTACAGCGCGTTCGCCTTGCCCGATTTCATCAGATCAGCAATCACGTCGTCAGCCACTTTCTTGAACGCCGGATCGTCCTTGCGCATCATGCACGCGTAGGTTTCGGTTTGCAGTGGCGTACCGGCCACCACCCAGTCGGCCTGGTTCTTGGCCTTGGTGCGCTCGCCGTACAGCAGCGGCTCGTCCATCACAAACGCAACGGCGCGGCCCGATTCCAGCGTCAAAAACGCCTGCCCATGATCCTTGGCGAGGATCAGGTTCATCTTGTCGCCCTCCTTCGCCTCGCCGTTCATCTTCTGCAGGATGCGGTCTTCGGTCGTGCCGGCGGTGGTCACCACGGTCTTGCCCTTCAAATCCGGAAAGTCCTTGATGCCTGAATCCTTCTTCACCAGCATCAGCATGCCGTAGATGAAGATGTTGTTCGAGAACGCGACCTGCTTCTGGCGCTCCAGGTTGTTGGTGGTCGAGCCGCACTCGAAATCGATAGAACCGTTCTGGAGCAGCGGGATGCGGTTCTGCGATGTGATCGGCGTGAGCTTGACTTGCAGCTTCTTGCCCACCGCCTTCTCCACACCGGCGACGATCAGGTTGGAGATCTCTTGCGAGTAGCCGGTGATGGTATTTGCGTCCGCCTGGTACGAGAACGGAATCGACGATTCGCGATAGCCCACCGAGATCACGCCCGATTGCTTGATCTTGGTCAGCGTGTCGTTCGACTGCGCCTGCACGCCGGTCGACAGTGCTGCCAGCGCGCCGGCAGCGGCCAGCGTCAGACAACACAGGGTACGTTTGGTCGAGTTGATCGAGTGCAGCGTCTTCATGCTTCCCCTCCTATGGGATGTTCGCTCCGGACTACGTTGACTACCAAATGGGCGCGCGCTGCGCGCTCGGTCTTTTGAATCTGTCTTACGTCACGCGGCCAGTGCATACGGCACTGGAGAAATCGCGGGCTTGCGGCCGGCAATCTGATCGGCCAACAGGCCCGCACTGCCAAGTGCCAAGGTGAAGCCCAGCGCGCCGTGGCCGACGTTCAACCATAACCCTTCCACCGGCGACGCGCCCACCACCGGCACGCCCGTGGGCGTTGCAGGGCGCATACCAGCCCACGGGGCCGCATCGGCGCCTGCGTCGGCGGCACGCATCGCGCCTGGAAACAGCGCGCGGGTTTCGTCATACAACGTCTGCACGCGGCGCGTATCGAGTGCCGTCGACCAGCCCACCAGATCGGCCATACCTGCCACACGCAACGTGCGCCCAATCCGGGCGTAAACAATCTTGCGCGCGGCGTCCGTCACGCTGATCACCGGTGCAGTATCACCCTCGCCCAGCGGAAGACTAATGCTGTAACCCTTGAGCGGATACAGGCCGACATCAATGCCGAGCGGGCCAAGCAGCTTGGCGCTCGCCACCCCCGCGGCCATCACCACCGCGTCGGCGGCAAGCTGTTCGCCATCGGCCAGTTTGAGGCCGCGCACGCGCCGGCCCTGGGTCCACAGCGCATCGACACCGGTGTTGAAGCGCAGCGTCGCGTTCGACATCTCGCGCAGCCGGTCGAACAGGCCGATGCAGAGCTGGTGGCAATCGGCCACATCTTCGTCTGGCGTGTAGATGGCACCGACGATCTGATCGCGCACGCCGGCCAGGGCGGATTCATGGGCGATGGCTTCGTCCGCCGACAGTGCATGTTGTTCGCAACCGAGCGTGGCCTGGTAACCGACCTGTGCGCGGGCGGATTCGAACGCAGCCGCATCGCGATGCACCACCAGCTTGCCGCGGCGGGAAAAGCTGAACGCCAAGTCCGGCGATGCCTCGCGCAGCGCTTCCATGCGCGTGCGGCTGTAGAACGACAACGCCAGCAGCTCACGCGTGGTGCGGTCGGCGCGTTCACGGTTGCACGCCGCAATAAAACGCAACCCCCAACGCAGCAACGCCGGATCGAGTGAAGGCTTCAGCCGCAAGGGCGAATCGCGGCGCAGCAGCCAGCCCGGCACATGCGAAAGCACGCCAGGGCCCGCCAGCGGCGCCACGTAGCTGTAGCTCAACTGGCCGCCGTTGGCATAGCTGGTGCCCTCGCCCGGGCCCGGATGGCGTTCGACCAGGGTGACCTGGTGGCCTTCCTGCGCCAGCGCGTGGGCCGTGCTGATGCCGATGATGCCGGCGCCGACTACTGCGATTTGCATGAATACGCTGCCACGTTGAAGTGAATGGATGGCAGCTTACGGATGCGGGAGGCTGTTGCGCAAATGCGGAGTTGTTGGGGGGGATGTTGTGGGGCTATGGGTGAAGGGAAGGCGGTGGACTGCGGCGTATGGCGGATTTTGCTCGGCGCTTGGGGCTTGGACTGGCACGCATGACGGTTTACCACTCATGGTTGAGCCTCGGACTGCCATGCCTGACGGTTTACCACTCACGATTGAGTCTCGGACTGTCATGCGTGACGGTCTACCACTCACGATTGAGTCTCGGACTGTCATGCGTGACGGTTTACCCCTCACGGTTGAGCCTCGGACTGCCATGCGTGATGGTTTACCACTCACGATTGAGTCTCGGACTGTCATGCGTGACGGTTTACTGCTCGCGGTTGGGACTCGGACTGTCATGGATGACGGTTTCGGGCTCGCGCTTGGATGTTTTTGGTTTGCCTCCCTTTCGTCCCCTGCCGGGGCCGACTCACTTTCTTTGCCTTGCCAAAGAAAGTAAGCAAAGAAAGGCGCGCCCGAGATGGCGACCCATCCCTTGAATTTCCGTAACCGGGCGGAGGCCGGGAAAACTCGCTTCGCTCAGACAGTTCCCGGCCTTTTTTCCGCCCGCTTACGAAAATTCAAGGCGCCATCAAGGGCAGGAACGTCAAAGGCCAAACCGGCGGCACACTAGGGCGAGCGTAAATGCGATTGGTTGTGGCGCATGGCGGCCCGCACCATGGGGACGAAGTGGCGCGCTGGCAATCGATGGTTTGCTTCTCCCTGCCCTATGCGGCGCCTTGAATTTCTGTTGCAAGGAGGAAAAAAGAAGGGGAACTGTCTGAGCGAAGCGAGTTTTCCCCTTCTCCTCCTTGCGACATAAATTCAAGGAGGGGGTCGCCGCATCGGGCGCGCCTTTCTTTGCTTACTTTCTTTGGCAAGACAAAGAAAGTGAGTCAGCCCCGGCAGGGGATGAAACAGGGGATGAACCACCAACATAAAAACCAAGGCCCAACAGCCACCACCCCTTCATCACTGCAACATAAACGTCTCGTACTCCAACCGATCCAACTTCCGATCCAGAATCACAAGACTCGCCATCACAACGAGCAGTAGAGACACGGCAAACCCATACCCATACCAAGCCGGCCCAAGCTGCAGGGTAATCCACGTCAACACGCCGTTCAGCACGACAAACGCAGCGGTGAGCGCCAGCACCACCCGCCGCCGGTCCAGGTAGAAGAAGATATTCACCACGCCCAGGAACACCACCTGCAAGCTCGCAGCAATGGTGTCCACGTACAGCAGCGGCAGGTAGAGCTCCGAAATCTGCAACACCCGCAGCACCGAGGCGCCGACTGCAAACAGCACCAGCGCCGCCATGGCCTGGATCTTCACGATTTCGTACAGGCCCGCGCGGATGGTCTGCACCATCGTGTTGCGCATGTCTTCGATGTGCTCGAGCGACGCCCCGCCCCGCACGGCATCGTAGAACGCGTCGTAGTACTCGACGAAGTCCGTTTCGATACGCACGAGGAACACGGCCATGCCCGGGATGATGCCGAGATAGGCCAGGAACACGGGAATGTCATAGATGACCGATGCGTTCAGCGGGCCAACGACTTGCTGCCCTGTGCCCGGCGCATACCAGAACATGAACTTGTCGAGCCAGATGCCGAGGTTGTACAGCAGCCCGATCATCATGAGTGATGGATAGGCGAACCGCTTGTCGAACACCTCGAACGAGAGGAAGCGCCGCCCGCTGAAGTTGCGGTAGATGAGCCCCGCCATGCCGATCAACAGGCACAACTGCCCGAGCACGAAGCCCAGCAGCAGCCCCTCCAGCCCCTCGCGATTGAACAGCAGCGCCAGCAGCACCGTGAGCGTGTAGCCGATCAGGAACAGCCAGACGATGGCCTTGTACTGCTTCATGCCCGACAGAAAGATCACCGCGATCCAGATGTTGGCCATGACCACGAAGCCCGCCAGCATCAGCACACGATAGATGGCCGATTGCTGCGGGAACGCGAACAGCACAAGGAGGAGGCCCAGCCCACCTGCAATCAGCGTCATCACAAACGACACCGCGTGGTAGTTCGGCAGGACAAGATCGTCGCGCTTCTCGAACAGGCGGTCCGACGTGAAGCGGGTGAAAGCGAGTTGCAGCGGCCCGGTCAGGATCAGGCTGACGGCGATCAGGTAGGTAACAGACACCTGGAACTGCGTGATGAGCGAGCCCGGAATCACGAACGGCAGGCTCAGGATACCGATCAGCAGAATCCCGACGATGGACAGAATCCACGGCCCCGAGCTGATGATGCCGGCGTAGGTATAGGCACGCAGCAGCCCGAGCAGGCTGTCGCGCTTGAGCATCTTGCGCAGTTCAAAACCAATGCCGGCCATCAGCGGGCTCCCTTTTGCTGATTCGGCGGATTCGGCTGATTCTGCTGCGCGTGGTGTGGGCAGGCTGCGGCGGCAGTCTTGGTGCCGTGCTCGGTGCTCAGGTCGGGCATGTTCTGCAAGCGCGTGTACAGCTCGCGGTAGCTGCCGACCATCATCTCTTGCGTGTAGTAGCGCTCCACGCGGGCGATGCCGGCGGCCTGGGCTTCGCGCCAGCGCGACTCATCCCGCAGCAGCGTGAGCACTTCGGCAGCCAGCGCCGCCGGGTCGGCAATGCGGACCACGGCACCGGCTGCGCCCAGTGCGGCGTCGTCGCCGTCCAGGCCAAACAGGAGTTGCCGGCACGAACCCACATCCGTGGTGACCGACGGCACGCCTGCCGCAAACCCTTCCAGCACCACCAGCGGCAGCGCCTCGCTGATGGAGCTCAGCACCAGCACGCCCACCTTCGGCAGGATGTCGTCGATCTTCTGGAAACCGAGGAACTTGATGCGGTCGCCCAGGCCCAGGCTTTCGGCCAGGCTGTGGCACTCCTGCGCGTATTCCGGGTCTTCGTCTTCCGGGCCGGCGATCCAGCCTTCGGCGTCGGGCATCTCGCGCGTGATGGTCAGCATGGCGCGGATGAAGGTCTTCACGTCCTTGATCGGCACGACGCGGCCGATCAGGCACATCACGCGCGGCACGCTGGCCGGGCGCTTGTCGCGCAGCGCAGCCAGGCGCGGCAGATTGATGCCGTTGGGGATGTTACGGGTCTTCGCTTCCGGCGCGCCGTCAATCACTTGCCGGCGCCGGTTGCCCTCGTACAGCGCGATGATGTCTTCGGCGGCGTCATAGCAGACGCGGCCGATGGTTTCAAAAAAGCGCACCCACAAGTCGCGGAAATAACTGATCTGCGCGATGTCCTTCTCGAAGATGCTGCGGTTGTCGCGGATCCACTGGCTCTGGAACAAATCGATCTTGCGTTCCTTGGTATAGATGCCGTGCTCCGACACCAGCAGCGGCCGCCCGCGCTTGTAGCGCAGCAGTGCACCCAAAAAGCCCGCGTAGCCCGTCGAGATGGTGTGGAACACCTTCACCGGGATCAGGTTTTCCGCAATGCGCACGAGCTGCCACAGCGGCTTGTGCATGATCCGCACGGTCCAGAAGTAGTCCGTGAACGACGGGTCGGTGCAGTAGCGCCGGTAGTAGTCCGTCATCATGGTCCACGCGCTGTGGCTGTAGAGGAACTGCTCCTCGGCCAGCGGGCCGTCGTCGCGCAGGTCAGCAATGGAGGCGCGGATCAGGTCGGCGGTGTCTTCCTTGTGGGCGGGGTTGCGCAGTGCGTCGTGCAGCTTGCGCGAACGCTCGAAGGCGGCGGCATCTCCCCCGCTGGCCTGCACCAGCGGCGGCGGCGGAAAGTCGTACAGGTAGTGGCACTCCAGGTGCACCACGTTGTCGGGCAGGGCGTAGACAGGCTTGCCGTAATCCTCCCGGCGGCTGCCGATGAAGACGATGGCAAAGCGGATATCCGGAAACGCCCGGATCATCTGGTTGACCCAGCTCGACACCCCGCCGCTCACGTAAGGGAACGTCCCTTCGAGCAGCAGCGCGACGTCGGCGGATTCAGCGCGTGGAAAGTGGTCGCTCATGACACTTAGGATGTCCAGTAACGCAGCAGCGGGCGCAGCAGCGGCAGCGGCGATCGGCTGGAGAACTGCGCCAGCGCCGCACGCGCGCCGGCATAGTCCTGGCGCAGGAAGCAGGCTTCGGCCAACGGCGGCAGCAAGCGGTCACGCGGAAAGCCGAATCGCTCCGCCTCGCGCAGGTGCGCCTCGGCCACGTCGGGCTCGCGGCGTGACAGCGCCAGCCGGCCACGCATGTACCACAGCGCAGCGTTGTCGGGTTGGATGTCCAGCGCAGCACTGGCGTAGCGCTCGACCTGTTCGGCGGTATAGCGGTACACGTCGCCCTGGACGAGGTTCTGGTAGATCAGCTCCCAGTACAGGTCGGCCAGGCGCTTGTTGATGTCGTAGTGGGCCTCCGGCGTCACGGCTTCTTCCAGGCGCGGCAGCTCGGCCAGGATCTTCTGCATCAACACCTTCTCGGCGTTGTCGAGCATGCCGTAGGCCAGCAGGCGGATGTCGTCCACCGGGTCGGCCAGCAAGTCACGCAGCACGGGGCTGGCGGTGCGCGTGGGCATGGATTGCATGGCCACCAGCGCGGTCATGCGGCTTTGCACGGGCGCACGCTCATTGCTGAGCTGCGCGCGCAGTCGTGCGCCGCCACCATGCGTCACGCGCGAGATCAAATGCGCCACGAACACCGGCAAGCCCACGTCGGCAATGTCCTTGTCGTCTTCCGGCTTGGGGAACAGCTTGGAGAGCAGCAGACCGCCCAGCACCAGCACCCCGCCCGCCACCGGCACGAAAAAGCACAGCGCGGTCAGGTAGCCATACGTCCAGACAAACGGCACCCGGTAGCGGCGCGGCAGCAGGCGCCACGCGGCCAGGCCGATCAGCGCGGCGGCGGTGCCCTGCAGCAGCAGGCACGACAGCAGCAGCGCCAGGCTGTTGCCGGCATGCAGCACCATCACCACCGCCGCAATCTGCGCTGAGATACCGCCGAGCGTGAGCTTGAACATGGTCCCGTGTGCCTCCGCCGTCAGCCGTCCAGATGGCAGCGCGCCAGGAAGCGCACCAGCGCCTCACCCGGGTGCTCGCCGGTCACGTGCAGTGTCTGCGTGCTGATGTGCGCCTGCTCGAAGCCCACACCAAACTGTGCACGCAAGCTGTCTTCAATACGCACCAGATAGGCCGACACGGCACCCGCGCCCGACAGCGGCATCAACGTGACAATGGCGCGGCGTGCCTTACCGCGCACCTGCCAGACCACGTCCAGCGCACGGCGACTGCGCAGCACGCTCTCGAACAGCGCATCGCTGGCTTCGTCTTGGTTAAAGATGAGCGCCACCACCGATGAATCGATGCCCGTATCGCGGTGCAAGCGCGCCAGGCGGCCGAGGTCGAGCGCAAATTCGTACGGCGCATCGGGCACGAGGTCGAGGATCTCGGAGCTGACGGTCAGGTGGCGCACGCCATCGGCGTAGTAGCCGAGCAGCACCAGCAGGAACTGCAGGTTTTCGTACGACAGCGAGAGAAACGGCATCTGCTGCACGACCACGATGCCGATCAGCTCATCCGCCCCCGACAGCACCGGCGCGCACGCCACATAGCGCGAGCCATCTTCATGGCGCAACTCCGGCGCCTGCGGGTGGCCAAGCGTGTGGGTATCGATGCAATGGCGGATCAACGGATCATCGGCAACGATCTCGAACGGCGCGCCCACATGGGCCACCGGTTCGGTGTCGACGTGGTTACCTGTGACACGCACCATGGCGGCCACTTCCAGTTGGCAGGCCTGCGCCGCCCATTGCAGGAATTGCACGGCGCCCGGCAGTTGCGCTACGTCGGGTTGGTTGTCACCGGTACCGTGCTCGCGCGCGGCCAGCGCAATGTTGCGCAGTTGCGTGAGCGTGTCGCGCAGCGTGGTCGGCTTGGCCAGCAGGTCGTTTTCGAGGCGCTCGTGCGACAAACGCAGCAGGAAGTGGTTTTTGGTCAGCGCCGCCAGCCGGTCGTTCAGATAGCCGTTGACGGTGCGCGCGCGTGAGAGGCGCGCCCCCCAGATGTCGCCAAACTGCCCGCCCACCAGCACGAACATCAGGCCACCCAGGAAGTACATGCGCGGGAATCCCCCCGCAGCCTGGCCGTAAAACAACCACCACGCGGCCAGCACCACCAGCGCGGCCAATGCGCCCAGCAGCGTGCCGTAGCGCAACGCCAGAATGAGCGGCACCAGCCAGACCCACGGGAACCCATAGCCCAGCAGCAGCGGGTTGGCCGGCGAAAACAGCCAAAGAATGCCGATGGCCACCACCGTCGCACCCAGCGTTTCCAGCACGGCCGTCGGGCTCTGGCCTGCCGATAGGGCCGGCGCCAGCAGACGCCCATACCAGGTCGACGCGCCAATACCCTGCGCATTGCGCCGGCGCTCAGTGCGTCGATCCTGGCCGCGCGAATCGACCGCCTGGGCCGCCGCCGAACGCTCAGGCTGTGCAGCGTCGGCCTTCATCAATCCCGACCCAGCGGCGAGAGCAACTGGCGCAGCAGCTTCTGCGCCACGGCCGACACCGCATCGCGGCTCCAGCCCGTGCGGCTGCCGGCAGCGCTCCAGATCACGTTGCCGCTCTGCACGTCGATCACCTGCAGCGTGATGCCGACGGCGGGTTCGCCATCCACGCCGACCTTGTAGCGCCATTCCTCCACTGCACCGGTCAAGGCGTAGCGCGCCTTCTCGCCACGCGCCCAGTCGAGTGCGCGGGCCACGGCTTCACGCTCGGCCGGCTCGAACAGCGATTCACCGTTCAGGCTGGCCGGATATTGCTTGAGGTTGGTAAAACCGCGCGCTTTCAGGATGCTCGACGCGATGGCCTCCGCGCGCAGGCCAGCCTGCGGCGTTTCGGTGTAGTTGACGATGGGCAGCACCACCCACGCATCCGATGCGCTGGTGGCCGGCGCGCGGCCGCTGTCGACCACCGCGCAGGCAGACAGCGCTAGTGCCATGCCGATACCGGCGGCCGCCGCCAGCCAGCGCCGCCGGCCAGCCTTCATCGTGTTGAGCGAGGGTGCCATCGCGTTCTCCCTAGATGCGTTCGTTGTGTGCTTCATATCGTGTCTTTTCCCCGGGCGGTGTTCTTGTATGCGTCAGGTCTGTCAGTAAAGCCAGCGGTAGCGCAGGCCGATCTCGGTCATCGGCGACGTGCCGGCGCGCGTGATGGAAGCGTGCTCAAGATACAGGGCCAGATGGTCGTTGCCGAACACGCTGCCGGCCACACCCAACTGAACCTGCGTGCCCATCCCTTCGCGATTGTCGTGCAGCAGGCCGACATCCATGAACGGACGCCACGCCCGCGTATAGCGATCCAGATAATCCATACCAAACCCGAACAGCACCCCGAACTGCGCAAACGAGCCGGGCATGAACTGGTTGATGTTCGGCGCCGCATCGCCCGGCACCAAGCGGCCAAGCAAGGCGCTCGGGCTGCCCGACGCGTTGTAGCGCGCGTAAGTGCCCACCACGCGGATCGTGTAGTCCGGATATTCCACGCGGAAGCGGTGGCCGATCTCGCCATCGAACACCATACCGCTGCCCAGGAACGAGCGATCCTGCCCATAGAAGCGATCGCCCTCTACCCGGGCGCGGACGTACTGGCGCTGCGTCAGGCGCCAGTTGCCGCCAATCGACACCAGATCCTTCACGCCGCCCACGCGCAGTTGTGGCGTTTCATTGGCAGGCTGGTTACGGCCGACCGAAACTTCGGTCGCCAGCGGTCCCGTTTGGCCCAGCAGGCCATCGAGCCGGAACGCCGTGAACGACGCCAGCCCCTGGCGCCAGCCGACCGTGCCCTTCCATTGCGTGTTCTGCGTCTGGTATTGCGAGATCCAATCGACACTGCGGTCTTGCGCGGGCACGCCGGTGAGCTGCGTGTCGTCGGTCGAGCGTTGGTTACGCTGCGTTGCGCGCACCAGCATGCTGGTGTGATCGGTGATGCGGATGCCGGCGGCGGCGCTGCTCTCGAAGTACGTGAGCGGCGCCTGCTTGAACCACGTTTCGCGCGGCTCCAGCGCCTGCGCATTGGTCAGCAGCGTCTCTCGCACGCGCTCATGAAGTTGTTCGTCATCGGGCGCGGTGGTCAGGCCCTCGAACGCCAGGCGTTGCGCCTCGCCCAGCCGGTCCGTCACCACATTGGCGTCGATGCGGTTGTAGAGCGGGAGGCGGTCTGCGGTGTCGTCCAGCAGGCGGTTGAGCGTTTGCAGATCACGCTCGGCCAGGGCGATGGAGATTTCGGCGTAGGCCGGCCGCGTCATGCGCCGCGTGTATTGCTGCAGCAGCCATGCGCGCGCCAGGTCGTTTGCTTCGCGCGACAGCGCCCAGCCGAGCGCGGCCTCCTTGGCGACGGCGGAAACAAGCTGGTCGCTCACGCGTGCTTGCTTGCGCGCTTGTTCCCGATGATTGGCGGGCGTTTCCGGCGGCTCGGGCGGCAGGACGTCGAGATCGCCCAGTTCAGATGCGGCGACGGAGGCACGGCCGCCTTCGCGTGCTAGCTTGCTTGCACGGCGGTCATCGCGCAGCAGCTCGATCAGCAGACGCTGGGCAAGATCCCCCGATCCAAAGGTTTGCGCCAGCGACACGCGCCGGGCGCGCAATTCGGTGCGAGCGTCATCGTCCGCAGGCACAGCATCGTCATCGCCAATCGTCACGCGGGTGCCCGCGCGGCGGTTGTTGGCGGCAGCCTTCTCGCCCTTCCCGCCCTTTGCGTTCTGACCATCGGCGCGCCAGAGCAGCCACCACGCCTCGCGGCGCAGGCGCCATGCGGCATCGGCCTGGCCAGCCATGTCGCGCGCATCAGCATAGGCGAGCAACCACAGCGGATCGTTCTGCATCGACTTGCCCTGGCGGCCAAGGAAACGCAACGCGAGGTTGGCATCGAACAACTGCAGGCCTGCCGCGGCATAGGCGCCCCAGTAGACGGAGTCGTTCTCGGCCTCGCCACGCCACAACGCCAGGGCGCGTTTGAGGTCGTCGTTCTTGCCGGAATCGAGCAGCCCCCACAGGTAGGCGGCCTTCACGTCGCTGCCGGCGTCGGGCAGCGAAACCGCGCGGCGCAGGTCGCCCATGGCGGCAGCCCATTGGCCGCTCTGGCGGTAGTACTCGGCGCGGGCACCCAGCACGCCTGGGGATTGCTCCGCCGCACGGCGCTGCTCGGGCGTGAGCGACGCGAGCAGCCCTTCGATACGGCGGAACGCGCGTGCACGCGTGTAGTAAGAGAGCGCCTGCTGCAGGCGGACCATCGCGCCGTCCTTGCGGAAGGCCAGTTCAGCCAGGCGCCCGGCATCGATCGGGCTGGCATCGTAGAACTCGATCATCGATGCCAGGTCGTCGGGCTCCGCGTTGCCGCCAATCAGCAATTGCCGATACGCCTCGCGCGACAGGTCATCGCGCTGGTTCAGCCGTGCCAACTGCGCGAAGGTGCGCCAGTACAGATCGTCCGTCGGAGAGGCCACCTTGCTGGCGACCTGCATGGCGGTCAGCGCCTGCTCGAACTGGCCGCGCACGTACAGCATGTTGGCCAGCTTGAGCGCATAGCGCGCGGATTGTGGCGCATTCGGGCCGAATTCCTTTTGCAGGCGCACGTAGGTGTCGTAAGCCTGATCGTCCTTGCCCGCGCGTTCGGCCAGGATGGCGTAGCGCTCAAGAATCGCCTGGCGGTGCGGCCCGCGCGCAATGCTGTCCAGATAGGCGAGCCCTTCCACCGGCTCACCCAGCCGCTCATACGCCGCGATGACCTGGTCGAGCAGCTTCATGTCGCCGGGCTGGCGGCTAGCCTTGTAACGCAGGGCGGCCAGATAGGCGTGGTCTTCGTTCAGCGCGGGCGCCAGGCGCAGGACGTTCTGCCAGGCCGCGTCGTCGCCGGTGGATTGCGCGTACGCCAGCCAATAGTTCAGCGCCGCCATCGGCTGATGGTTCCATTCGGCCACCTGGGCGGCGCGCTCGGTCCAGATCTTGAGGTCGGGGCGTTGGCGCACGGCGGCCTCGGCCACGCGCAGGGCGTCGTTCAAGTTGCCGCTGCCCATGAAGACGCGATAGGCGAGGTCGTAGTCGTCCGCATTGAACGGCGCCATGCCGCGCGGGCTGGGCTGCGCGCCGCCGGCTCCGCTGCCCTCGGTGCCTTTATCAGCGACGTGGCGGATGCGCGCGGCGTGGCGCTGGCGGCGGGCGAGCCCTTCGGGGCCGTCCATGAATAGTGCGTCGGCGGGGGACGGCAGCGGCTCCGGCCGGCCGGCAAACGCCCAATCGTGGCGGGCCATGCCGCTGGCCAGGGCGATGCCCTCGCCTGCCTGCCGCCACGTCAGATGCAATAAGCGGCGCGCGTACTGGTCCGCCAGGTCGGGCCGGTTGCACGCCATGGCCAGACGCGTAAGAAAGCGCAGCGTTTCGGTGTCGTCGATCAGCGGGCCGACACGGCGCTGGGCTTCGGTCATGGCCTCGTCGAACAGGTTGCCACCCTGCAGCGCCTGTAGCCCGGCAATGAAGTAGCGGCGCTGCTCGTCGAGCGATGTCGCAGCCGCCTGGGCGGCAAAGTTGGCCGCTGCGGCCGCACGGTATTCGCCCACGCCAAGCGCGATTTCCGCCGTGCGGGCCTGCCAGTGGGTGGCGTGGGCCACGTCCTGCTTGGCCAGGCGCTGGTACAACTGCACGGCAATCGGGCCCAGGTCCAACCCGCGTGCCTTGGTGGCCAGAATCTCCAGCTCGGCCACCGTCCACTTGAACCCCAGCGCCTGCTTGAGCAGGCCGCGCAGGTCGTTCAGCAGCGCCACGCGTTTCGGGTCGGTCGGCTGCAGCGCATAGGCCCGCTGCTCGCGGATGGCGATGTCGAGCAGCAGCGCCTCGCGCTCCAGCGATGCGTCGTGCAATGCGCGCATGCGGGCGACCATGGCTTCGGCTTCTTCCAACCGGCCGGTACGCACGTACTGGGCCGCCAGCACGCTCAGAAATTCGCCGTCGTTCGGGCGCACGCGCAGCCACGCTTCCAGATACGCCACCGACAGCGCATCGACCTTGCCGCCTTCCAACAGGCGCGCCTCCAGGCGCTCACGCGGAAACATCAGGGCGAGCGCCAGCCCGACCAGCGCGCCAAGCGTGCCGATCAACCAGGGCGACAGTAGCCGTTCGCGCGGGGTCAGGTCAGCAGACCACATCGATACGTTGGTAGGTCACGGTTTGGGCGGCGGCGCCGTTCAGGTCGACGCGCACGCTGTTGTCTTGCGCGCGGGCGGTACGTGCCGGGCTGCCGTTGACCTGCACCCGGCAAGCCCCCACATTGGCCAGGCGCACGAACGGCTTGTAATAGCCACCCGCCTCGAACGACATGCCGTTGCCGCTACGCGCAAAGCTGCGCACAAACGCCGCAGCTTCGGCAATGTAGGCTGGCTTGGCGGCCTCTGGCGCGGGCGTGATGCCAAAGCGTGCCGCACCGTCGTCCAGGTGAATGTAGATGCCGCCGGCCGCCCCGCTCGTTTTCCCGTAGCCGACCACGCCTTGCGCATCGGTCAAGCGCGGCGTGCCGGACGCCATCCAGCGCAGTTCGCGCAAGTCGCCGTTGCCACGCACGATCCACGCGTTCTGATCGTCGACATCGCGGGCGACGGCCATGTCGCGGAAGTCGAGCACTTTGGACACGTATTCGGTGGAATAGATCGGCATCACCGGCTGCGACAGCGCGTAGTCGTAGACCTTCTTCAAGGCCTTGAGCGACGCAAGCTTGGTGCCCGAATACATGTGGTAGTAGATGTTGATCGGCTTGAAGCGATACGGCGTATCGGTCATCTGTAGCGTTTCAATCAGGCGCTCGAAACCGTAGTACGGCCCCGTCCAGTCATTGGTATAGACGTTTTCGTTCTGATTGGGCGCAAACACCTGGTAAGCGCCGGGCCCTTTGTCGATGCCGATGGAAGCGATGCTTGTCCACGACGGCGAACTGCGCGTGATGGTGGTGTCCCCACCGTTCATGTTCACCACACCGGCTTGCCATGCCATGCGGACGGCCAGCTCAGGCGGCTGGCAATCACCCGACCATTGCACGATCTTCACGCGCTTGCCGGGCGGCGCCAGACGCTCGTCGATGTAGTGGATGGAGCCGGCAATCTCACGGTCCAGATTGAACTTGTAACCGGGAATGGTCAGCGTGAAAGCCGTGTCCCCGCCGCCTGCATCCTTGCCCGGGCCGGTCGCCGAACTCTGCACCGTGCGGCTCCAGTCGAACGGGTGCGAGTACGTGTGCGTGCCAAGCTCCACGTACGGCAGCGCAAACATCTTGCGCGCAATGGCTTCGAGCCGCGGCGACAGCTTCGGATACAGCCCGGCCGCCCCCACCTCTCCTTCAATCACGGACAGCGTGGTCGGAATGCGGTACTTCTCCCACACCTCTTGCTGCAGCACCTCGCCCGGATATTCGGGGCCGGGAAATTCCGCTCGCGAGGCAAAGCCATCGCCATCCACGTGCACGAGCATCAGACGGCGGCCATTCTCGCTGGTCAAGTCGGGAATGGGCATGTCGGGCAGCGCCAGCGCGCGGCGCAGAAACTCCATCGGCTGCACCACCCAGCGCGCCTGGTCGATCTTGTCCATCGCAAACACCGCATATGGATTCAGCACGTAGCCGCCCCAATCGGTGATGGCAGCGGCGTCGAACTGGAAGTTGCCCGACTTCAAGCGCAGCAGCGATTGCCCATTCGCACCGACCTGGACCGGCTGGACTTCATAGCGATCTGGCCGGGGGGCCATCTCGAAACCCATGATCTTGTCTTGCGAGACCACTTCCAGCGGCGCCGTGGCACGCCCTTGCACAAACTTCAGCTTGAGCAGGTTGGCCATGCTGGCATCCGCCGGCAGCCCAAATTGGTTCATGAAGGCGATGCGCACGCCATCGTGCATGCGCTGCCTCACCCATGATGTGAGCGCCGCCACGTGGCTGACCGAGCCCGAGTTGACCCAGACCACCACGCCGGCATAGCGATCGGGCGGCACGTCGGCAGGCAGCGGCTTGTTGATATCGGCGTACTCCACGTCGTAGCCGAGAAAGTTCAGGGGCATCGCAACGAAACGCACGCCTTCGCTGGTCTCGATGGCGTAGCGCAGGTCGCGCTCCTGCAGGATCAGCACCTTGCGCGGCAGCACCTCGATGCGGCCCACGCCAATGGTCGAGAGCGCCGGGTCGGTCACATACGGAATCAACCCTTGCGCCTTGATGCGCTTGGCCGTGTCGCGCGCGCAGGCGCGGTCGGCCGGCGGGCAATAGTCGATGGCGATCACGGGCAGGTGGTATTCATCGCGGATCTTGCGCGCCTGACCCATCAGCCAATCGCGGTCAGCATCGCTCACCACCTTGTATTGCTTGGCGCCCTGGTCCCAGCCGCGATACAGCGATTCAAACGCCACCGCATACGCCAGGTCATGCACCTGCGGCAGGATCTCGAAGCCGCGGTTGAAGACCAGCTTGGCGTCCGGGTAACGCGCCTTGATCGCGCGGATCACGCGCACCATGCCCGCTTCCTGCTCCGCGCGGGCCGTATCGTTCTTGGCGATGAGCTGGTACGAATCGAGCGTATCGAGGAAGAACCCGCGGTAGCCCTGATCCCACAGCGGCTTGATGACGTGGTCGACATAGAACGCCGGCCACTCGGGCTGGGCCTGGTCCACCACGCGCGAAGCCCAGGCCTCATTGCTGCCGGAGAGCCACGCCTTGGGCAGTTCCTTGTACCAGCGGCGCTGGGGCGTGACCTCGCCTACGCTCACATAGGCGAGCCACTGCGTGCTGGGCGTCTTGAATTGGGCGGGATTGAAATCGTGGTCAGGTTCCACCACCACGGCATCAAACGCGCGCAGCTGGCCCACGGGCGGTTTGTCGCCGTAGTACCACGCGATATTCGGCGCGCTGGCCAAGAGCAAAGATGCAACGTCAGACGCACCGGAGCCGGTGGTAGCAGGCGCTTGCTGGGCAAGCGTCATACAAGGCATCGACACGATGGCCGCTGCAAAAAGCGCCGCCAGTCGTGCCCCAAGCGGTCCGACCGCCCCTGCCATATTCCCCCGTTTCCCCCCGGTGCGCCGCTGTAAACGGCTGAGAACCCACATGAACTGCCACTCCGCTGTGCAACTTGATGCACGATAAGGCCGCTCTGCGTCGGCACTGAGGATGGGCGCATGAACCTGCGCTAGACCGGAACAGCTGCATTTTCTCTCAACCGCCAACCTGCAAACGCAGGCCCCGCAAGGCGATCGGGGCAGTCTGTCCGAAGCCGCAAGTATCGCCCATGGCACGGGTACACCGCAAACCACTTTTCGGTTCCCTCCCCCCACGGTAGGGCTTAAACAATTGTTTGAGATCACTTCAACTCACGGTGGTTTGACAAAGCGATCGGCGCTGCACCATGATCGTCCGAAGCCACTTTCCACGCGGCCCGGCAGTTGCCGCAGCGCAACGGCACGCACCGCCTCGCCACCATGTCCGCCCTGATTCTCCTCGCGCTCGTCCTGATCAGCGCCTTCTTTTCCGCTTCCGAGATCGCGCTGACGGCCTCCCGCCGTACGCGCCTTCAAACGTTGGCTGACGACGGCGACGCCCGCGCCTTGCGCGTGCTACAACTCAAGGACATGCCGGGCAACTTCTTTACCGTCGTGCAGATTGGCGTGAATGCCGTGGCCATCCTGGCCGGCATCATCGGGGACAGCCAGATCTCCGGGCCGCTGGCCGCCTGGTTGGGCGACTGGCTGCCCGCCGCGCGCGCCGAGCGCATCGGCAGCATTGCCGGCTTTGTCATCGTGACGGGGTTGTTCATCCTCTTTGCCGATCTGCTGCCCAAGCGCCTGGCTGTGCTCTACCCCGAGCGCAGTGCCTTGGCCGTCATCGGCCCGATGCAGACCTGCCTGCGCGTGCTGCGGCCTGTGGTGTGGCTATTCAACGGGGCGGCAGACATGTTCCTGAAGCTCTTCGGCGTGCCGACGCACCGTGTGGAGCAGATCACCACCGAAGACATCACCGCCATGGTGGGCGCCGGCGCTGAAGCCGGCGTGCTGCGCAAGCACGAGCTGACCATGATCGAAAACGTGTTCGAGTTGGAATCCCGCACCATCACCTCGGTGATGACCGTGCGCGATGAAGTGGTCTACTTCTCCATTGACGAACCGCTGGAATCGATCAAGAAGAAGATCATCGCCCAGCCGCATGCCGAATACCTCGTCTGCCGCGAAGACATCGATTCGGTGCTCGGCTTCATCGCCTCCAAGGACATCCTGCAGCAGATCCTGTCTGAAGAGTCATCGGCGGTGATCCGGAACCTGGGTAAGCACTACGACAAGAACCTGCTGGTGCTGCCCGACACGCTCAACCTGTCGCAGGCGCTGGCGCGGTTTCGCGAGATGCACGAGAGTTTTGGCGCGGTCGTCAACGAATACGGGCTGGTAGTGGGCGTCGTCACGTTGGACGACATCGTTGGCGCGGTCATGGGCGACATCCTCTACTTGGGCGAAGACGAGCAGATCGTGCGACGCGACGACGGCTCTTGCCTGATCGACGGCGTCACGCCGCTGGGCGACGTCAAGCGCGCCTTCGACCTGGATGACCTGCCCGGCGAGCACCACGTCGAAACCATTGCCGGGCTGGTCATCTACGCACTCAAGCGCATTCCCAAGAAGAGCGAAAGCGTCGACATCGGGCCCCTGCGTATTGAAGTGCTCGATATCGACAACCACCGCATCGATCAGTTGCTGGTGTCGCGGCGCATCGGCCCGCCGGCCGGCGCATCACCCACAGCGTCGTGAGCGGCAAACACTTCCTTGGCGGCAAACATGCCGTTGAGTGCCGCTGGAAAACCTGCGTATAGCGCCATCTGCAGGATCGTCTCGGTAATCTCCTTGCGAGTAAGCCCGACGTTGAGCCCCGCCGCAATGTGGACCTTCAGTTGCGGCGCTGCGTTGCCCAGCGCGGTGAGTGCCGCAATGGTCGCGATCTCGCGTTCGCGCAGCGTCAGGCCCGGGCGGCTGTAGACGTCGCCAAAACCAAATTCGACGACGTAGCGACCGAGGTCGGGCGAGATGTCGGCCAGGGCCTCGACCACGCGTTCGCCCGCCACATCATCGACTTCCTTCAGCTTTTGCCACCCCCGTGCATAACGGTCACTGTTCGGGTCGTTTTGCAGGTTGGCGTGGCTTGCGGCTTGCGGTGCGGCTTGTGCGATCAGCGTCATGAGCTTCCTCGTTCGGTTGGCGTTTTGATTTGCGAGTTGAGGAAGCAGAGCCCCGCGCGCTTTCCGCGGCTTCGATCTGTGCCCGGATGCCGTCGTAGACGACAAGCTTCACGCGCAGCGTAGCCAACGTTTCGGCCCGCGCGCGCAGCTCCGCTTCCAGCGCCGCCGCATGCAATTCCAGTATGCGTTGGCGCGCCGACACACTTTCCAGACTGTCGCCCTCGCGTCGCAGCGCAGCGTACTGCTGCATCTGCGCGATCGGCATGCCGGTATCGCGCAGGCGCAGCAGGAACTGGAGCCACGTCATGTCTTCAGCACGGAAGACGCGATGGCCGTTGTCGCGCCGCTGCACGGTGTCGAGCAAGCCGATGCGCTCGTAATAGCGCAGGGTGTGCGTCGACAGGCCGGTGGCCTCTGCAACTTGGGCGATGGTCAGGAAGGTGGTCATGAACGGAGCTTAGAAGTTAGAGCGCACTCTAAGTCAAGCGACTTTAGCGCGATTCTTTCTCGTCCGCCCAAAGAAAACGCCGACCCCCTAGTGAGGGGCCGGCGCCGTGGTGTGCAGAAAAATCGGCGGACTGGCGGGTGATCAGTTGCCTACGCCATAGGCGCTCTTGTCTTGCAGCTTGGGACGATGGTCGTGCTTCTTTTTCTTCTTAGGATGCGACGCCTTATCGCCGGCGGCCGGGGCGGCGGCAGCCGGTGCCGGCGCCGCGGCGGGTGCAGCCGGAGCGGCCGGAGCTGCGGGCGCGGAAGCCTGCGCAAATGCGCCGGCGCTAAAAAGCGCAGCCACGAGGGTGGTCAAGAGCTTATTCATCGAGTTGTCCTTATCAGAAGAAGAGACGAGATGGCGTCATGCGCGGGCACCGCATGGGCATGACCCGCCCATCAGCAAGCAGTCTGGTTCAGGCCCCTGCCGTTGTCCAATCTCGCCCTTACGATACGCGTGCGGTGGGCCGACGCCTTGACGTGTCTCAACCCGCGCCCATTGTTACGCGCGCTTACATCGTCAGCAGAACGCTTACAAACAGCGGTGCACGGGCTCGCGATGTGGGGCGTTTTAGGAGGCATGGATCGCAATATGGGACGAGATCCATGTATCTGGAGTCCCAACATCCCGCTTGATGAATCTGAAGGAGTCTCACATGAAAGTCGCTCAATCCCTGGCCGCTCTGATCGTTGCTGGTGCTTTCGCAGCCCCCGTGTTCGCCGCTGGCACCGCCTCCGCACCGGCTGCCGCACCGGCTCCGGCCGCTGCTGCTGCGACGACGGCGACCACCGATGCCGCTTCGGCCCCGAAGGCTGAAGCCAAGCACGAGAAGAAGCACGCCAAGAAGAAGGCCCAGAAGACGCAGAAGGCCGCTGCCAAGTCGGAAGCCAAGACCGACGCTGCTCCGGCTGCCAAGGCCGCTGAGCCTGCCAAGCAATAAGGCAGTCACGCCATGAAGAACGCCGGGAGTTTCCCGGCGTTTTTTTTGCCGCCTAGCACCGCATCAACGCAGATGCGGTAGACGCTTCGCCCCTTCCATCTGCACCGCCTGCGTAATACCGACGACATCCGGGTCACGGTCATCAACCGCCGTCGGGAGCCGACGCTTGCCGCACTGCGCCCCATCATCCAGTTCCCATAGAATGACGTGCCCGCCGCATTTCCCGGCCTCCAATCCGCACACGTCCATGTCCGTTTCGCGCGCCCTGCCCAGCCTTGCTCTTGCCTGCCTGCTCTCCATCGCGGCCACCTGTGCCGCCGCCAACGAGGCGAGCGAAACCAGCGACTGGAGCATCGCCATCGGCCCGTCCATCTACATGGCACCGAAATACCCGGGCGCAAAATCGAGCTTCGTGTTTCCGTGGATCGATCAGGAGATCGAATACAAGCACCGCTTTTTCTCCAAGGGCATGGACTTCGCGGGGGTGTACCTCGCCAATGACGACACCTGGCAGGTAGGCGGCAACTTCCAGTTCGACCCGACCTGGCGCCACGCGCACGACGATGCGCGGCTCAATGGTCTGGGCAACGTCAACGCCACGGTGCGCGCCAAGGCGTTCGCGCAATACACGGTGTCGTTCCTCACCCTGTCCACCGATGCGGAACAGGACATCCTCGGCAACCGCCAGGGCCTGATCGTCAATGCTGATGCGTATGCCAGTGCGCCGCTTGGGCGGTGGCTGTTCAGCCTGGGCACCGGTGTGTCGTGGACGAATGGCCAGTACATGCGCACGTTCTTCGGCGTGGACGATGGGCAGAGCGCGCGCTCGGGTCTGCCGGGGTTCGCCACACATGCCGGTGTGCGCGATATCCACGTCAACGCCATCGTCACGTGCAAGCTGGACGACCGCTGGACGGCCAACGGCTCCGTCACCGTCGCACGCCTGCGCGGCGATGCGGCTGACAGCCCGATCACGCAGCGCCGCCAGCAGACCACTGCCATGGCGTCACTCACGTACCGCTTCCGCTAAGGCCACGGCATCGCCCACAAAGCGCACGCATGTGCTTCAACCGATCACTCCTCAAGGTGACAGCGGTCTGCGCTTCAACACCATCCTGACCAATGAACTGGCGCAGCCTTTCCAGCCCGCCCCATGGTCGATGCGCTCGCCGTCCGTTCGCTGGAAGGTGGCATCCGACAAAATCATGAGGGTGGCATCGCACAAGTACGCTCTGGGGGCGGCCGCGGTGCAGGCGTTCCGAACGGCTTCATCGCGCGACCGCTGGAATTTGGTGCAGAAGCGTTAGTCGATACCACGCCGGATCGGACTTTCAACTGCAACTTGACGAGCCTGGAAGCGTTCGCGCACCAGCTTGGCGCGTAGGCGCGGCGCGCAATCGGTTGCGGCCCGGCAGGCCGGATTTGCCGTGGCAGGCATTTACGCACCTGAGAATCACCCATCAAACCAGAACTTCGGGCGGCGTGCATCTCACCCAAACGGATCATGCCCCTTTTTCGCAACAGCGCCTGCGGCACACGTGCGCAAGCGGTCTGGTTTTTTTGCTAGTCTGTTCGGCAAGCAAAGATTGGTTCTGATCGAAGCGCGCTCAACGCGTGCTGTCTGCGGCAAACCCGTGGCGCACGCGCAGGGCAAAACAGGAGGGCCTTACCATGTTGCGGTGGATTGCAAACTGGGCATTGAACCAAGCCCCCTCTCCCGAAAAGCAGGCCGAACGCGCACTGGGCGAGTTGCGCATGGAGCTGTATCAGGCCGAACAGCGCGTGCTCGACGCGCAGATGCATGCGGACTACTACCGCGCACGCATCACCTTTCTGGAAGACGTTATCCGCAAGGGCATTGAACGCGTCTCCGATCAGCGCAGGGGCAAACAGGAAAGCACGCACGCACTGCGCGCCGGGCTCAAATTCACCGCCGAGCTGTGGCGAGAATCCCAATCCCATCTGCAAACGCCATCGCGTGATGCGCAGTTGCTGCGGCGGCGCACGGCAATGTCGTTCATGGAACAGCACGACGCGCCGGCGGACGGGCATCGGGAGCCCAAGCTCCATCTTTCCGAGATGCCCGCAGGCTCGCACTTTGAAGGCAACGTCAATCCGCTGCCACAAGCCAAGCACGTGTCGCCGGAAAAGCTCTAGTCAACCGGCGCCAACCTAAGGCGCCACCATCGATACCCCATACCGCGCGAAGATGCGCTGCAACTCGCCACTGGCACGCAGCGCGTTGAGCGCGTTGTCCAGCGCCTGTGCCAGCTCCGGCTGATCTGCCCTGACTGCCATGCCGATGGCCCATCCGTGCGCGGGCAGCAGCGGCGATTGAAGTTCCGTCGCCACAAAGCGCGTCGCAGGCACGCCCTTCGCCTTCAGCGCGCTTTCGTATTCGGAACGCATCACCATCACCGCCGCGACATCGCCGGCAAACAGCGCGCGCAGCGCATCGTCTGCGTGCGGGTAGATCTTCACCTTGTCGCGCAACACGCCTTGCGCACTGGAGAGCAACGCGTTGGCGCCGGCCGTGCCGCCTTCCGCGCCGGTCACCTGGCCGGTGAGGTCTTCAAAGCGGTTGACCTGATGGATGCGCGCCTGGTCATAGACCAGCACGAAGGTCTCGCGGTGGTAGGGCGCGAAGATCTGCACCTCGCGGTTCTGCCGGATGAAAGCCGGATCGACGGGCACATGCAGCATCACGTCGGCGGGGCCATAGCCGAGGTAGTGCCCGCGCCAGACCATGTTGCGCAGGTCGTCCGACACGCTATCGTCATCCGCATCGAATGGCAGCAGCGCGGGCGCGAGCCCCATCTGCTTGCTCAGCGCATTAGCCAGCGCCACGTCGATGCCGGTGAACTGACCGCCCACGTTGTCAGAGAACGGTGGCAAGCCCTTGTACAACGCAATCTTCAGACTGCCGGTCTGACGAATCTTTGCCATGTCGGCATGCGCGGGCATGGGTGCGGCGCCAAACAGCGCCACTGCCGCAGCGAGCAGAAAGGCGGCAAGGCGGCGGCCAATGCGGGCCGCGTCTGGCCAAGGGTGGGCGATCATGGAAACGCTCCTGATGGATAGGCGCGATAGGCCTGATAGACGTGATGGACTGAACGACAACCCGCGCGTTACTCCTGCACGCGGCGGGATTCCAGGTACGTCTTGATCGACCAGATGGCCTCCTGGCTCAGCACGCCTTCAAACGGCGGCATGTAGACGCGGCCATCGCGTGTGCGGCCCTTGCGGACGGTGACGGTCATGTACTGCGAGACCTCGGCAAAGCAGGCGTCCTGCTTCTTGCCGGCCGGCATCGTCATGCAATCGGTATCGAGCTTGCGCAGGTCGGGCGCAATTCCGCCGGAAATCGCCTCCAGCCCATGGCAGCGCGCGCAATTCTGGTTGAATGCCGACGAGCCAATGCGCAGCGCTTCGTCATGGTCCTTGCCGGGCGCGCGGTATGGATTGTCCTGACGCCATTCGCTGCCGAGTTGCGGTAAGGTGTGCGTGTCCACGGCTTGCGGGGTGACATCGCCGTGGGCGTTTGCGGTTGCGGGAAGTCCGCCGGCCATGACCGTGCAGACAGATAGCAGCGCAAAGAGGTTGCGGGGCAGTTTCACGAGTTGTCTCCTGTGTCGTTGAAATGTCTTTTGCGGGCATTTCTGCAAGAGCCATACCAAGAGCGGAACCTGCGCCAAATCAAAACGACATCCCCCGGGTCTGTTGACATGGTGGTGCGCCAAGACCTAGAAAAGGGTTCGGACGGTGCTCAGGAATGCAACACCCTGGCAAGCGTCTTGCTTCATGGCGCAACACTTCCGGTCCGCGCCTCAACAACGGCGAGCCGGGCGACCCGCGCATAGATCGCGGGCGACTTCAAGGAGACAACCATGATTCCCCACGCGGCAGCCGCCCTGGGCGCTTCCGAGAGTGCCCGCGCCTCGTCCTCTGCGTCCGGTGACGCCACGGACAACGATCAGCCAGGGTTGATTGCCCAATCGCACGAGCGCTCGAAATCGTATGGCCTGCGCCCCTACGAATCGCCCGACTTCTGCCCCGTGCAGCAAAGCGAGCTGAAAACACAGATCGAGCGCAGCCAGTCGCTGTTTGCGCACGCGCTGCCCGTGATGGAGACGCTCTACAGCCAGATCGTCAACACGCAGAGCATGGTGATCCTGACGGATACCTCCGGCCTGATCCTGCATTCGCTGGGCGATGACGATTTTCTGGCCAAGGCGAGCAAGGTGGCGCTGCAGCCGGGTGCGTCGTGGTCGGAAGAGAGCCGGGGCACCAACGCCATCGGCACGGCGCTGGCGGAGGCCCGGCCCACTCTGGTCCACGCCGCTGAACACTACTTGGAAGCCAACCGGTTTCTCACCTGCTCGTGCGCCCCCATCTTTGATCCGTATGGCAAGACGGTGGGCGCGCTGGATGTGACGGGGGATCATCGTGGCTTTCACAAGCACACCATGGCGCTGGTCCGCATGTCGGCGCAGATGATTGAGAACCAATTGTTCGCCAACACGTTTCAGGACGTGGTCTGCATTCACTTTCACTCGCGGCCCGAGTTCATCGGCACGCTGGTGGAAGGCATTGCGGCGTTCACGCCGGCCGGGCGTTTTCTGTCGGCCAACCGCAGCGGGGAGTTCCAGCTTGGACTGTCGAGCCGGGCGTTGCAGGCGCACACTTTTCCGTCGCTGTTCAACCTGTCGATGTCGCAGTTGATCGACACGGAGCGTGGCGCCCCGGCGGGCATCGTGCAGTTGCAGTTGCCCAGCGGCGTGAAGGTCTTCGCCCGCGTGGAATGGAAGCGGCAGGGTGCGATTGCACGCAGCGCCATCGGCAGCCCCATCGGAAACGACGGGGCTGGCGAGTCCTACGCGGCGCCGACCAGCCGCGCCTATATCGCCCCGCCCCGGCAAGCCGCCAGTCTGGACGCGCTGGACACGGGCGATGCGCAGATCAAGACCGTCATCGGCAAGGTGCGCAAGGTCATCGGTAAGGACATCACCGTGATGGTGTTGGGCGAAACCGGCACCGGCAAGGAACTGCTCGCCCGCGCCATCCATGCGGACAGCCCGCGCCACGCCGGCCCGTTCGTGGCCGTGAATTGCGCGTCGATTCCGGAAGCGCTGATCGAATCCGAGCTGTTCGGCTACGAGGAAGGCGCCTTTACCGGCGCCCGCAAGAAGGGCGGCATCGGCAAGATGGTGCTGGCCAACGGCGGCACGCTGTTCTTGGATGAGATTGGCGACATGCCGCTGCACCTGCAGGCCCGCCTGCTGCGCGCGCTGCAGGAGCGCGCGGTGTCGCCGCTGGGCAGCAACAAGCTGATCCAGGTGGATGTGGCCGTGGTGTGCGCGACCCACCGCAACATGCGCGAGATGGTGGCCAGCGGCCAGTTCCGCGAAGACCTGTACTACCGCCTGAACGGCCTTGTCGTGCGCCTGCCGGCGTTGCGCGAGCGCAGCGACCTGGATGCCGTGGCCAACCGGTTGCTGCGCCAGGAACACGCCGACGCCCCACCCATCAGCGAACCGGTGGCGCAGATGTTCCGCAGCTACCACTGGCCCGGCAACATCCGCCAACTCGGCAATCTGCTGCGCACCGCCCGGCTGATGGCCGAAGACGCACCGGAAATCACGGTGGAGCACTTGCCCGATGACTTTCTCGAAGACTGGCACGCGCGCCACAGCACCGCGCCGGTTGCGGACAGTGTGAACGCCGCACAGGCGCCACCCGCTCCGCCGGCAACGGACGCGGCACCCAAGCGGCTTGCCGACGTGGAAGCCATGACCATACTGGCGGCGGTGAAGGCGCATAACGGCAACATCTCGGCGGCCGCCAAGGCGCTGGGGATTTCACGCAATACCGTCTACCGCAAAATCGACGAAGCCGGCGGCCTACCGCGCGGGGATTGACCACGCTGCCGCGCGAATCGCATCGCGCAGCGCCTGGGCCATTTCGCCTGTCGCTAGGTGCCCGCCAGGCACCCACACCAGCCGCGCTTGCGGCATCAACGCCTGCAAGCGCAGCGCGTTATCGGATCGGCAAACGTTGTCTTGTCGCCCATGCAGCAGCGTTACCGGCAACCCGCTTGCGCCGATACGCACTGCCGCCCTGAGCAACGCTGCTTTCCCCAGCCCCGCCCTACCGACGAGGTAATGCGCCTGAAGCGCGTACTTGTGCAACAACGCCCTCTGCTGCGGCCACGTCTGGCGATTGCCTGCCAGTGGCAGACCGAGCAATCGACGCTCCGCCTGCTGCCATTGCGTGGCGATGTTCAATTTCTGAACAGGTGTACCAGCCTGCAACATGTCTGTTGCAACGAGCAGGCGCCCACGCGCCCCGGGGAAACCCGTGCCACGCCGATCGACGCCACGCAGCAGACCCCGCCCGGCGCCACGCGCATTGAAGAGGGCCTGCACGTCGTCGAAGCCGATCAGGAAGGTGCCTCGCAGCACCAGCGCCGCCACCGCGTCGGGAAACCGATCGGCATACGCCAACGCCAACGCTGCGCCCCACGACCCGCCGACCACGCCCCAGCGCGCAATGCCAAGCGTGGTGCGCAACTGCTCCAGATCCGCCAGGAGCGCCCCCACCGCATTGCGACGCCGAGACCCAGCCGGACGCGAGTGGCCGGCGCCGCGCTGGTCCGGCAACACCACGCGATGCCACAGCGGATCGAACCAATCAGCCATTGACGGACTGCACCCGCTGCCAGGGCCGCCATGCAGTACCACCCACGGTTCGCCGGTGCCTGGCCCGCACAGTCGCACATGCAAACGATGGCCATCGGGCGTGCGAAGACGCATGCAAGTCGACGTGTCTGGCCAGGCGGAAGTGGGCATGGATGTTGCCTTGATTGGCGTGCGGCTGCGTTCGGCAACACACCGGTGCCAGCCGCGCAATGACACACCACACTCACTAACTATGCCAACGCCTCAAGGAGGAGACATGACCTGGACCACGCCCGCCTACACCGAACTGCGCTTGGGTTTCGAGATCACGATGTACATCGCTAACCGCTGACATCGCGCAGCGGAACGCACCGTTCTCCTGGGCCCGCCTGCAGTTCACGGCGGGCTTCTTTTTTTCCGCCCTCCATTTCGCCCACAAGCTGGCCGGCTTCTTGCTCAATCCGGCCAACACGTTGGACTAGGGTCTGTTTGCATATGAAACGCACGCACGCGAGGGGCAGATGGGCCGCAGGGCTAGGCGTGGACGGCGCCGCTTGGTCGTTCCAAGCAAGCCGGCCACAACGACGCCATGCGGCCCATCTGCCCCTCGCCCTCCGGGTTGGCCCCGAATTTTTCCGATCCTGGGGCCATCTGCTTTGTCGGCGCGCCTTGCAAAGTAAACAACCCTTTGCGGCGGCGTCCTTCGCGCATCTGGCCCCCGCTCGAGCCAACGTGCGCGCGTTTCATATGCAAACAGACCCTTCATCATGACGATACTCAGGGTTCTTGGCTCAGCCGCTGGTGGCGGCTTCCCGCAGTGGAACTGCAACTGCCGCAACTGCGATGGCGTGCGGCGCGGCACGCTGCGCGCCACACCGCGCACGCAGTCGTCCATTGCGCTGGGCGATGACCACCACAACTGGATCATCGTCAACGCATCGCCCGACATCCTGGCGCAGCTGCGTGCGTCCCCTGCGCTGCAACCGGCGCGTGCGCCGCGCGATACGGGCATCGTCGGCGTGATTCTGATCGACGCACAGATCGACCACGTCACTGGCCTGCTGATGCTGCGTGAGCACCGGCAACCGCTGCCCGTCTATGCGTCAGCAGCGGTGCTCAGCGATTTGTCCACGGCGTTTCCGCTCACGCGCATGCTGTCGCACTACTGCGGGCTCGATACGCGCGCGCTTGCGTTGGATGGCTCCGCATTTGCGGTGCCACCGCTCGATGCCGTGGAGCTTACGGCGGTGCCGCTGGAAAGCAAGGCACCGCCCTACTCGCCCAGCCGCAACGCACACCGCATCGGCGACAACATCGGCCTGCGCATCGTCGATCGCAAGAGCGGGCGACGCGCCTTCTACGCACCGGGCCTCGCACGCATCGAATCGCACGTATTTGAAGAGCTGAGCACCGCCGATGTCGTACTCCTAGACGGCACCTGCTGGACCGACGACGAGATGCTGGCGCTCGGCTTCTCCACCAAGACCGCCGCCGACATGGGCCACCTGGCGCAGTCCGGCCCCGGCGGCATGATCGAAACGCTCGACCGGCTGCCGGCCGCGCGCAAGGTGCTCATCCACATCAACAACACCAACCCGATCCTCGATGAAGACTCGCCGCAACGCCGCGAGTTGGAAGCGCATGGCATCGAGGTGGCTTATGACGGCATGGAAATCTCGCTATGACACATCCTGTTGCCTGGACCGCCCAAGAGTTTGAAGCCCGACTGCGCGCCAAGCAGGCGGGCTATCACATCCACCACCCGTTCAACCTGCGCATGCGCGCGGGCGAATGCACGCCGGAAGAGATCCGCACCTGGGTGGCCAACCGCTTCTATTACCAGGTCAACATCCCGCTCAAGGATGCGGCCATCCTCTCCAATTGCCCCGACCGCGACACGCGCCGCGAGTGGATCGTCCGCATCCACGACCACGACGGCGATGACACCCGGCCCGGCGGCATCGAAAGCTGGGTGCGCCTGGGCGAAGCAGTGGGCCTGAAGCGCAGCGAGCTGTGGTCGCACCAGCATCTGTTGCCGGGCGTGCGCTTTGCCGTGGATGCGTATGTCAACTTTGCGCGCCGGGCGCCATGGCAGGAGGCGGTGTGCTCGTCGCTGACGGAGATGTTCGCGCCCGACATCCACAAGGAGCGGCTGGCCGGATGGCCCGAGCAGTATCCGTGGGTGCAGCCGGAAGGGCTGGCGTATTTCCGCTCGCGCATTCCGCTGGCCTCGCGCGATGTCGAACATGGCCTGCGCGTAACGCTCGATTACTTCCGCACGCCGGAGCAGCAGCAGCGCGCGCTGGACATCCTGCAGTTCAAGCTCGACATCCTCTGGTCGATCCTTGATGCCATTCAACAGGCCCACGCCCATGACCCCGTCCTTGCCTGATCCAAGCCACCCCACCCTGCACCGGACGTTCCGCCTGCAGTGGGAAGACGCGCAGCAGAGCTGGGTGCTGCTGTACCCCGAGGGCATGGTCACGCTCAACGACAGTGCTGCCGCGATCCTGCAGCGCTGCGATGGCGCCCACACCCTCGACATGCTGATCGACGATCTGCAATCCGCTTTTGGCGTGCAGGGCATCGCGCCGGAGGTCCACGCCTTTGTCAAACATGCACTCGAACGCGGCTGGCTCATTTAACGCCGAGTCGTTGCTCGTACCGGCGGAGCCGCCTGTTCCGGGCCCACCGCTGTGGCTGCTGGCGGAGCTGACGTACCGCTGCCCGCTGCATTGCCCGTTCTGCTCCAACCCGGTGGACTACACCCAGCACGACCGGGAACTGACCACCGAGCAATGGTGCGAGGTCTTCACGCAGGCGCGCGCGTTGGGCGCGGTGCAGCTTGGCTTGTCAGGCGGCGAGCCGCTGCTGCGCAAAGACCTGGAAGCGCTGGTCGCGCACGCGCACAAGCTGGGGTTCTACGTGAACCTGGTCACCTCGGGCATCGGCCTGACCGACGAGCGGCTTGGCGCATTGCGTGCGGCGGGGCTGGACCACATTCAACTGTCGTTCCAGGATTCCACACGCGAGCTCAACGATTTTCTGTCGAGCACGCGCACCTTCGAGCTGAAGCGCCGCGTGGCGGACCTCATCAAGGCGCATGGGTATCCGATGGTGATGAACTGCGTGATGCACCGGCACAACTTGCCGCACGTGGGCGCCATCATCGACATGGCGTTGGAGATCGGCGCGGAATATCTGGAACTGGCCAACACGCAGTACTACGGTTGGGCGTGGGAAAACCGCCTGGCGCTGATGCCCACCATCGAGCAGTTGCGCGAAGCCGAAGCCGTGGTGAATGACTACCGCGCGCGCATCGGCAAACGCTGCCAGTTGCTCTATGTGGTGCCGGACTACTTCGAGCAGCGCCCGAAGAAATGCATGAACGGCTGGGGCACGACCTTTCTGGGTGTCGCACCCGATGGCGTGGCGCTGCCCTGCCATTCCGCGCGCATGCTGCCGGGGTTGGACTTGCCCAACGTGCTGGACATGCCGCTGAAGACCATCTGGCAATCGAGCACGGCGTTTCAGCGCTATCGCGGCACGCAGTGGATGCCCGCCCCGTGCCAGTCCTGCGACTCGCGCGAGGCGGACTACGGTGGCTGTCGCTGCCAGTCATATCTGCTGACCGGCAATGCCGAACGCGCCGACCCTGTCTGCGGCAAATCGCCTGATCACAGCACGCTGCAGACCGTCGTCCTACAGGGCCGGCTCGCCGCCATGGACCGCTTCGGCCAACTGCGCGATCACCGCACCGACGAACTCTCGATCGTGTTCCGCACGGATGCCAACTCTCGACGCTTGACTTCGTCATAGCGCAAAAAAAAGGGCCGGTCATTGCCGGCCCTGTTCTTTTGTGCGCGGCCGCGCAAGACTCCGAATCAGCGGCTCAACACCCATGCCACGAGTTGCTGCGCCTCTTCTTCCTTGAGGTTCGGATGTGGCGGCATGGGAATACGGCCCCACACCCCCTTGCCACCCTCGCGCACTTTTTGTGCGAGCCGGGCCGGCGCGTCGGCGTCGCCTTTGTACTTGGCCGCCACATCGGCAAACGCTGGGCCGACGATCTTGTTCTGCACGCTGTGGCACGAAAAGCAGCCGCTCTTGTCCGCCAGGGCCTGCATGTCGGGCGCGGCATAGGCCGCCGTACTGATGGCCGTTGACGCCAGCGTCAACAGCAAAAACATTCCTTTACGCATGATGTCCTTCCAAACCTTCGTGATGCTGTCATCGGCCGTGCCGGGCGCCGCGCCGTTGGGGGCGCCGCGCCGTTGGGGACGCAGCCCGGCACGGTGCAACTTAGTTCTTGTGCAGCTTGAACACCCAGACCGAACCACCCTGCTCCAGGAAGTTCACGCGCTTGGCCACCTCACCGCCCCACAGTGGCACGGCACCACCCCAGCCGGAGACGACGGCCACGAACTGCTCGCCGCTGTCCTCCCACGTGACGGGCGGCGCGACGATGCCGCTGCCGGTTTGGAATTTCCACAGCTCCTTACCAGTCTTGGCGTCTGCCGCCTTCAGGTAACCCTCGGGCGTGCCCCAGAACACCAGGCCGCCGGCGGTCGTCATCACGCCACCCCACAGCGGCGCGCTGTTCTTGATCTCCCATTCCAGCTTGCCGGTCTTGGGGTTGATCGCGCGCAGTGAGCCGATGTAGTCCTCATTGAGCGGTTTGATGGTGAAGCCGGCACCCAGGTAAGCCGCGCCCTTCTTGTAGCTGATCGGCTCATTCCAGATGTCCATGCCCCACTCGTTGGAGGGCACGTAGAACAGGCCGGTCTGCGGGCTGTACGCCATCGGCATCTGGTTCTTGCCGCCAAGGAAGCCCGGCGCCGCAAACACCGACTGGCCCTTCTTGTCGTCGCCGGTTGCAGCGGCCGGGTCGCCCGGACGGTGGTCCGGCGAATAATTCGGGCGGCCCGTCTTCAGGTCGATGCTGGTCGCCCAGTTGACCTTCACAAAGGGGAACGCGTTGAGCAACTGGCCCGTCTTCGCGTCGTTCACGTAGAAGAAACCGTTGCGATCCGCCTTGGCGCCGACGCGCTTGCCGTCCATATCGAACGTAACGAACTCGTTCACGCCGTCGAAATCCCAGCCGTCGTTCGGGGTGTTCTGGTAGTGCCAGACGATCTTGCCGGTATCCGGGTCGATGGCGAGCGTGGACGACGAATACAGGTTGTCGCCCTTGCGGATGTGGCTGTTCCACGGGCCGGGGTTGCCGGTGCCGAAGTACACCAGGCCGGTCTGCGGGTCATACGTGCCGCCCAGCCACGTCGATGCGCCGCCGGTCTTCCACGTCTCGCCGGGCCAGCTGGCATTGAGCGTGCCGGTGATGCCGTTCTCGGTCTTGTTGCCGTCCTTGTCGTACTTGTAGCCCATGTGGCCTTCGACGGTCGGGCGGGTCCAGAGCAGCTCGCCGGTCTTGGCGTCGCGGGCTTCCACGCGGCCCACCACACCAAATTCGCCACCGGACACACCCGTCAGCACCATGCCCTTCACGATCAGCGGCGCGGCGGTGTACGAATAGCCGGCGGCGTAGTCATCGATCTTCTCTTTCCAGACCACCTTGCCGGTGTCCTGGTTGAGCGCGACAAGCTGCGCATCGAGGGTGCCGAAGATGACGAGGTTGTCGTACAGTGCCGCGCCGCGGTTCACCACATCGCAGCACGGCATGATGGCGTCGGGCAGACGCTGCTCGTACTTCCAAAGCTTCTGCCCCGTCTTCAGGTCGATCGCGTAGATGCGCGAGTACGACGCGGTGACGAACATCTTGCCGTTGTAGATGAGCGGCTGGGCTTCCTGCCCGCGCTGCTTCTCGCCGCCAAACGAGAACGACCACGCCGGCACGAGCCGGTTGACGTTCTTCGTGTTGATCTTGGTGAGTCCCGAAAACCGCTGGCCTTGCGTCCCCATACCCCAGGTCAGCACGTCGCCAGAAGACTTGGCGTCGTTCTGGATCATGGCGTCTGTCACAGGGGGCGTTGCTGCGGTGGCGGTGAGCGTTGCCGTCAGGCTTGCCGCCGCCAGCGTGATCACGCGTAGTGTCCTCATCGTTGTCTCCTACCTCTCTGTTGTTGTCAAACTCCGCTGATGCGACAGTCGCACCGCACGGCTCCTTGGCAAGTCCCATGCCATCTGGCAAACGCAGAGGCACCGCGGCATCGCGCGCGTTTGCGCGCTGTGTTGTGCTTCACGCCGCAACACATCCCTGTTCGGTTGCGAAAAAATGGAGCAGCCAGGTCAGGCCGCGCCAATGCCCGATTGCCATACCTATTGCCAGGCATACCGCACCCCCACCCACACGCTGCGCGGCGCACCCGGCGCAACAAATTGCGCATTGATCGGGTTGGTGCCGTTGAAGGTATTGTTCGGCCCCGTAAAGGCATTCGCGCCCAGCACGCCAAAGCTCTGGTAGCGGCGGTTGAACAGGTTCGACACCGTGGCGAACACCTGCAATTGCTTGGTGACTTGGTACGTCGTATCCAGATCAGCAAGGAAGTAGCCGGAGAGCTTGCCGTTGGCATCGGCGTTGTTCTCATCGCCGCGCGCGTAGATGCTGCCGCGCCAGATCAGGTTGGTGCCGATCTTCCACTTGGGCGTAGCGGCGTAGTCGAGCCGCAGCTTGATCGTGCTTTCTGGAATGCCAGGGATGCGGTCTCCAGACTTGATGTGGATGTTGCCGTTCGCATCTGCGCTGGAGTTGCTGGGGCTGTGTTCGGTCCAGTCGGAGCGATAGGTCGCGTTGACATAGCTGTAGCTCGCGCTGACGCCCACGGGCCCGACTTGCATGTGGGCCGCCAGTTCAAAGCCCTGCCGGCGCGTACGGCCCACGTTTTGGAAGAAGCCCAGCGTGCTGGCCGCGCCCGCGCTCACGAACTGGATGTCGTCGTTGAGCGTGGTGCTGTAGACGGCGGCGCTCCACGTCGTGGCCTCACCCACGCGGCCGCGCATGCCAGCTTCGAACGTCTTGGAGATGACGGGCTTGAGCGGCGGATCGGCAATGAAGTTGTTCGGCAACGAACACGGCGCGGCGGGGTCCGCACACGCCAGCTCGATGGCGGTGGGCGCGCGCATGCCTTCGTTGTACGTCGCGTAGATGGTCAGCTTTGGCGTCGGGTTCCAGTTCAGCCCGATGGCCGGATTGAAGCGCGAGAACGTGTGATCGCCGTCGAGCAGCGGCTGCGCACCGCTGGCATCGCGGATGACCGCGCGCGCCCAGTTGTAGCGGCCCGCCAGCGTGAGCGTCCATTGCTTGCTGAGCGACAGCGTGTCGTTGAAGTACACACCGAGGTTGCCGTTGCGCGTCTTCGCGTTAGTGGTTTGCGTAAAACCTCCGATGCCGACCGACGCGCGCGCATCGGTAAAGAAAGCGTCCTGCGCGCCCTGCGTAAAACCGGAGTTGGCAAAGTCCGCAGCAGCGCCCACCACGAGCTGATTCTCCATGCCGGCGAGGGCGCTCATGCGCGTCAGTTGCACGCTGGCGCCATAGCTGTCAGTGGAGATGACGGACTGCGCGTTGTGCGACTGCACCGTATCGACATTGCCATTCGCATCCACGCTGCCGAAGTCCTCGTTGACGTTGCTGCTGAGGTTGGCGTTGCGGAAATGGCGGTAGTAGACGTTGCCGCTCAGTTGCAGATCGTCGTTGAGGAAGTGGTCGCCTGACAGCGTGATGTACGCCGTGCTGTTCTTGTTCGTGTCGGGAAATGTATACGCCTGCGCCGGGTTGCTAAGGAACGAACGCGGAAGCGTCTGGCTGCCCTGCAGCGTGTTGTCAGCCCCGCCCACCGACAGCGACAGCGTGGTATCTGCGCTGGTGTAGCGCAGCTTGCCGAATGCCTGGCGCACGCGGCTGGCGTTGTGGTCGGCCCAGCCGTTGTCGTTCAGGGCACTGGCGCTGACGTAGTAATCCAGGTTGGCGCCAATCGTGCGGCCCTGCTCAGCCTGCGCAGACTTGCGGCCCCATGAACCACCGGACACTTCCGCCGAACCGCCCGGGTTCTGCTTGCCGTTCTTGGTGACAATGGTGATGGCACCGCCCAGCGTGTTGAGCCCATAGGTCGGGTTCGAACCCGGGATCAACTGGATGGTGTCGATCGCCAGGCGGGGGATCAGGTCCCAGTTCACCACGTCGCCGAAGGGCTCGTTGGCGCGCACGCCATCCACGAATACCGATAAGCCTTGCGGCGTGCCCAACACGGGCGATGCGGTAAAGCCGCGATAGTGGAGGTCCGTCTGATACGGGTTGCCCTGCACCTCGTTGATATCGACGCTGGGCAGGTTCTTTTCGAAATCGTCGGTGAGCACCGTGCGGTGCTGGCTGCGCAAATCGCTGCCACGCAGCGTCTGCACATTGGCGGAGACCTGCGACAGCGGCGTGCCAATGCCAAGCAGCGGCGTGGTGCCGATGACCGTGGTCGTGGCAAGCATCAGGCGAGCGTCGGCATCAGCGGGTGCCGTCTGCGCGTGCGCGCAAAGCGGGCTGCAGGCCAGCGCACTCGCGTAACACAGGCGCAGCACGGCCTGATACGTCCGGCGCTGCGGCACGTTGGGACGGCACATAGCCGTGTCTCCGAATGATTTTTTTGACCCAGGTTCTTTGACCTGTGGATCAGCGGGCAGGCGCGCGGTTGTCGCGGTTGTCGATCGCCACGCGCCTGCTGCCTTTGCTGCAGACAGCTACACCATCAGAAGAAGCCCAGCGGGTTGACGTCGTAGCTCACCAGCAGGTTCTTGGTCTGCTGGTAGTGGTCGAGCATCATCTTGTGGGTCTCGCGACCCACGCCCGACTTCTTGTAGCCGCCGAATGCCGCGTGCGCCGGATACAGGTGGTAGCAGTTCGTCCACACACGGCCCGCCTTGATGGCGCGGCCGACGCGGTACGCGCGGTTGATGTCGCGCGTCCACAGGCCGGCGCCCAGACCGTACTCGGTGTCGTTGGCGATCTGGATGGCCTGCGCTTCGTCCTTGAACGTCGTCACGGCAATCACCGGGCCGAAGATCTCTTCCTGGAACACGCGCATGCTGTTGTTGCCCTTGAGCAGCGTCGGCTTGATGTAGTAGCCCTTCGACAGATTGCCGGGCAGCACTTCCACATCGCCGCCGACCAGGCATTCGGCACCCTCTTCCTGCGCGATTTCCAGATAGCTGCGGATCTTGTAGAACTGCTGCTCCGAGGCTTGCGCGCCAACCATCGTTTCCGTGTCGAGCGGGTCACCGCGCTTGATGGCAGCCACCTTGGTCAACACGGCATCCATGAAGCGGCTGTAGATCGATTCCTGCACCAGCGCGCGCGAGGGGCACGTGCACACCTCGCCCTGGTTGAAGAAGCCGAGTACCAGCCCTTCAGCCGCCTTTTCGATAAAGCTCGACTCGGCCTGCATGATGTCTTCGAAGTAGATGTTGGGCGACTTGCCGCCCAGCTCCACCGTCGACGGGATGATGTTTTCGGCCGCGCACTTCAGGATGTGCGAGCCCACCGGCGTGGAGCCTGTGAAGGCGATCTTGGCGATGCGTTTGCTGGTGGCCAGAGCCTCGCCAGCTTCCTTGCCGTAGCCGTGCACAACGTTGAGCACGCCAGCCGGCAGCAGGTCGCCAATCAGCTCCAGCAGCACGTTGATGCCCAGCGGCGTCTGCTCCGCGGGCTTGAGCACGATGCAGTTGCCGGCGGCCAGCGCGGGGGCCAGCTTCCATGCGGCCATCAGCAGCGGGAAATTCCACGGGATGATCTGACCCACCACGCCCAGCGGCTCGTGGATGTGATACGCCACGGTGAATTCGTTGATCTCCGCAGCGGAACCCTCTTGTGCGCGGATGCAGCCGGCGAAGTAGCGGAAGTGATCGGCCGCCAGCGGGATATCGGCGTTCAGCGTTTCGCGCACGGGCTTGCCGTTGTCCCACGTTTCGGTCACGGCCAGCAGCTCAAGGTTCTGCTCGATGCGGTCGGCAATCTTGAGCAGGACCAGCGAGCGGTCCTGCGCCGAGGTGCGGCCCCATGCGTCGGCGGCGGCGTGGGCGGCGTCGAGCGCGCGCTCGATATCTTCAGCCGTCGAGCGCGGGAACTCGGCAATCGCCTCGCCCGTCACCGGTGTGGTGTTGGTGAAGTACTGGCCCTTGACCGGCGCAACGAACTCGCCGCCGATGAAGTTGCCGTAGCGCGGCTTGAACGAAACGATGGCGCCGGGTGTGCCGGGATGAGCGTAACGCATGGGGTGTCTCCTGATGTATGAGTGATGACGTCAGCGTTGCTGTGTGCGGTGTGCGCTGTGTCCGTGCAGACTCTGCAAAAGGCGGGCCATCCCAAGATGTGGGGGCGCTGAGCGCCGGGCAATCGCCGTTCTGCCTTGTGCGCCCGTGGTGGTGTTCCAGAATGCAACACTCACTGTTCCAAAGCGCAACGCTCAAACCGCTTGCGCACCGGTTCTGGAGCACGCGCCGCGTGGCATGACTTTCGCAATGCCACCGGTTGCCCAGAACCTACAAGAACACAATGAGACCGGCGTATCCCCATGCCACAGCCTTCGCGCGTGGCTGTGCCATTGCGGCACTTGTCGTTGCTTGGCTGCCATCGCCCACACGGGCTGAGCCCAACGCTGACCCAGCAGGCTCGCCGCTGTGGCCGGCCATCCATCAGGAATTTCTGGGCAATGCGCCGGCCATGTTCGATAACCGTGTCCACGTGACCGGACCAGCGTTTGCCGAAGACGCCATGCAAGTGCCGATTGCCTTCGATGCCTCGGCGCTCGGCAAGGTGGAACGCATCGTTGTGGCAGTGGACCGCAACCCGATCCGCCTGGTGCTGGCGTTCGAGCCGATGCGCGCGCGGCCGGCGTTGTCGTTCCGCTTCAAGCTGCAGGAGGCATCGGCGGTGCGCGTGGCGGCGCGCACGCCCGATGGCATCTGGCATATCGGCACGTTGATAGTGGATGCCACCGGCGGCGGCTGCACGCTGCCAGGGGCCACGCGTCGGAACGCCACCTGGAGCACCACGCTGAACCGGGTCGAATCGCGCGTGTTTCCGGGCTTCAACGGAGCGGGCACGCGCATCCGGTTGCGGGTGATGCACCCGATGGATACGGGTCTCGTCGCCGGCATTCCGTCGTTCCATATTGAACGGCTGGAACTGCTGGATGCGAACCGTCAGCCTCTGCTTCGGCTGGCGCTGCACGAACCCGTGGCGGAGAACCCGATCTTCTCGTTCGACTTTGATGGCCCAGCCGAACGCGGCGTCTCGGTGGCGGGCGTCGACAACAATGGCAACCGCATCCGCGCGCAGGTGACGCCATGAACCGCATGCGTGTTCTGTGGCTATGCCTCTTCGTGCTGCCGCTCGGCGTGCTGGCCGAAAGCCTGGATTACTACCTCGTGCCGCGCCAGGTGGCACCGGACGTCTGGGTGCTCGAAGGTGCCAATGCCGATTTCGGGCCCGGCAACGGCTGCAACATCATCAACACCGGTTTCATTGATACGGGCGATGGCGTGCTCGTCATCAACACGGGGCCGTCTGCGCTGTACGGCGCGCAGCAGCGCCGCGCCATCGGCCAGGTCACGTCGTCACCGGTACGCTGGGTGTTCAACCTGAACCTGCATCCGGATTACTTCTTCGGCAACCAGGCCTATGCAGATGTTGGCGCGCAAGCGCTGCCGGGCACCATCGCCGGGGCGCAGCAGGAAGGCGCCGCGTATGCCGACAACCTCTACCGCCTGTGCGGCGACTGGATGCGGGACACCGTGCCCACGCCGCCCAATCAACCGTTGACGCCTGGGCAGCGCATCTTTGGCCGCCATCGCATCGATCTCATCCGCCTCGATGGCCATACGGCCGACGACCTCGTGCTGGTGGACCGCACCAGTGACGTGGTGTTTGCGGGCGGCATCGCGTTTCGTGATCGGATTCCCACCACGCCACATGCGGACATCGCGCGTTGGCTCGCCAGCCTGGACGCACTTCAGGGCATCGTTGCGCAGAGCGGTGCGCGGGTGCTGATCCCGAGCCACGGCCCCGCGCTGGGCCACGCGGATGCCATCGCGCAAACGCGACAGTATCTGCTGTGGCTGGACACACGGCTGCGGCGCGCGGCGGAAGAAGGGCGCGATCTGGCGGAGGTACTCGCGATGCCGGTAGCGCCCGAGTACGCCCGCTGGGGCGGCATGCCCGCCGAGTACGTACGCAATGTCACGCGCTTCTACCCGCGCTATGAAAGCGCAGCGCTGGCCCGCTGACATGGCCGAGGCGCGTGCTCGTCGGCAGTGGATGCGGCTGATGTTTGCCCTCACCGTCAACCCAGCGCTGACCACCGTCGCCACACCTGCGCGTGTGTCGCTGGTGCGGCTGCAAGACGGCCTGTACGCAGCGCGCGCCGACAATGCCGAAGCTGCCCGCATCAATGCCGGTGAAGTCGTTCCGACGCTGGTGCACGTCACCGGCAATGGCGTGCTGGTGGTGGACCCAGGGCCGCACCTCCATTGGGGCGATCGCTTGATTGCCGCCATCCGCAACCTCACCGCCGAGCCGATCCGCTGGGTGGTCAACACCCACGCGCACCCTGAGCACGTGCTGGCCAACGCTGCGTTTGGGCGGCTGCAGCCACGCCCGGCGTTTCTGGCGTCGGTTGCCACCGCCAACCTCATGCGGCAGCGTTGCGACAGCTGCCTCGCGCGCCTGACCCGCATGCTCGGCGAAGGCGCGATGCGCGGCACCGAGATCGTCATTCCCGAACCCGCACTGCGCGACGGCGATTGGCTGCACACCGGCAAGACGGCGTGGCAGGTGCACATCCACCCGGCGGCGCATAGTGCGTCCGATACGACGCTGTATGCGCCGCAGCGTCGTGTGCTGTGCGCAGGTGGGTTGGCGTATCGGCAGCGCGTGCCCGATCTGCAGGAGGGTTCGCTGCTTGGCTGGCGGCAAGCGCTGCGGGCCCTCGCGCAGTTGCCGGTCGACATCGTTGTCGCCACGGCCATCGGCACGCCCGCGCAGATGCTGCAACCCACGCTGTCGTATCTCGATGCCCTCAACACGTCGATTGCCCATGCTGTCGAGACGGGCGGCGACGGCGCTCACGCGCTCGCCTACGCCCCAGGCCTCGCCTATCGCGACTGGCGCAACTTCCACCCCCGGCATGCGCTGAACGTAGCGCACGCCTGGCGCGAACTGGAAGACCGCTGGATGGAGAACGCACCGCTGAAGTAGGCGCTGCACGCGCTGCTCCATTGCGGAACAGCCATCGAGACACCTGTTGCACCGAGTGTTGCGTCTCACCACACCGCCAGCATCCCGCCCTCAGCGCGCAAACGTTATTCAAAACGCTGCAACGCCAGCAAACGCACGGCAATCGGTTGCGAACGCGATGGTATGCATATTGCGCTGCCGCGCCCGGTCCGTGCCCAATCTGCCGGACCGATGACACGACAACCACAAAGACAATACGGAGACGACATGCAGAGCAAACACCTTCGCGGCGCGTTCCTGGTGGCGAGCCTGGGCTGCGCGGCAAGCGGCGCCCTGGCGCAGTCCTCAGTCACGATCTACGGCACGATCGACGCCGGGCTGCAATACCGCAACCACAGCGCCGACAACACCGGCAGCCTGACAGAGATGCGCTCCGGCGGCATCAGCCCGAGCATCTGGGGCCTCAAGGGCACGGAAGACCTGGGCGGCGGGCTGAAAGCCACCTTCAACCTCGAAGGGCATTACAGCAGCGACACGGGCACGCTCACCACCGGCCCGGGCTTCAGCTCGGAACTCTTCCGCCGGCAGGCGAACGTGGGCCTGAGCGGCAACTGGGGCACCGTCACACTGGGCCGCCAGTACAGCCCGGCACTCATCGGCACCATCGGCACCGAAGCGCGCGGCTTCAAGGAGCAGTTCTCCAACCTGTTCGGCTGGGCGTACAACCAATTGGCCGCACCGGCCAATGCCTTGGGTGCCGGCACCAACGCCGGCAACGACATCGGCGTGTTCACGGCCAACACAGTGCAGTACTCGAACAACTTCGGGCCGGTGTGGCTGGGCGTGGCGTACTCGCTGGGTGAGGCGGCAGGCAGCTTCAAGAAGGGCAACGAGGTTTCGCTGGGAGCCACGTACACCGGGCCTGTGGTGGTCGGCCTGGGCTATCAGTCGATGGCGGACAGCAACACGGGCGAGACGCTCAGCCGCCTGTGGAGCGCCGGCGTGGCCGTACCGTTCAACGCCTTCACGGGCAGGCTCAACTTCATTGGCGTGACCAACAATGCGCCGAGCGGTGCGCGCGTGTCCGACGTCAAGTCGATCGGCGCGGGGCTCGACTACAAATGGAGCGCGAGCAACACCGCCACGCTCGCGGGCTACTACAGCAAGTACGAAAGCAGCGCGCACAATAGCTCGACCAAATCGATCGTGCTGAGCAACGATTACGCGTTCTCCAAGCGCACCACGCTGTATGCGCAACTGGTGTACGCAGATGCGGGTGCCGTGGGCGCGGCCGATCCGCTGGAAAACCTCAAGACCACCATTGTGGCGGGCGGCACGGCACCGGGCATGAAGACGGTGCTGGCCGGTGTTGGGCTGAAGCATTCGTTCTGATGTTCTGATCCGCATCAAAGCAAAAGCCCCTCGACCTTGAAGCCGAGGGGCTTTGCACACCCAACCACCCTAGAACTTAGAACTTGTGGCGCACACCCAGCATCACGCCCAATCGCGAGTTGTTGCCATACGTGTTGCCCGAGTTGTTGAACGCGGCCGCGCTGTTCAACGCCACCCACGCGCCTTGCAGGTGCGTGTAGTCGATTTCGGCATACACATCCGTGCGCTTGCTGAACGCGTAGTCGAGCATGCCGGCGCTGGTCACGCGCTTGCCGCTGTTGCCGAGGTGTTTCATCCAGTCGTATTGCACCGTGCCGATGAAGCTCAACGCGCCACTCAGCGGCACCTTTGCGCCAACGTAAGCGGCCTGGTTCTTGTAGTCGGCCACGTCGAGTCGGCTGTTGGTGTAGCCCAGGTACCACGTGGCAATGGACGACTCCAGCTTGCCGCCGAAGCCCCACACCGTCTGCTTGCTGGCCAATGCTGCCGGCACCGCGCCAAAGAACGCCGAAGACACATCCCGCGTCACCTGGTACACCGCGCCCACTTCCGCCGGCCCCATGCTGTAGACGATGGAGCCCGCGCCCGCCGAGCTCTTGCTGAAGCTGCCCGCCGCCTCGCCAAACGTCCATGCGCCGGCCAGTTGCAGCCCGCCGAATGATTTGATGTACTTGACCGTGTTGTCATAGCGCAAGCCGGTGTAGTTGCCGCCCTGGTAGCCCACGATGGAGTTGTTGGCAAACGCCATCGCCTCGTACGACGACAACACTTCGTGCGCCAGCGTGTACTGCCGGCCGAGGTAGAGCTTGCCGTAGTCGCTCTCCAGGCCCACCACGGCCGTGCGGCCAAACAAGCGCCCGCCTTGCTGGCTGTTGCCGGTATCGGGCGAAAAACCCGACTCCAGAATGAACATGGCCTTGGTGCCACCACCCAGGTCTTCGGTGCCGCGCAAGCCCCAGCGGCTGCCGGTGAGCACACCGTCGGTCATCTGCAGGTTGTGGTTGCCGGCAGCGTTTTCATGCGTGCTGTAGCGGATCGTCGTGTCGATCAGCCCGTAAAGCGTGACACCGCTCGTGGCTTGCGCTGCGGCCGGCAGGCTCGTGGCGCCGAGCACCAGTGCGGCCAGTGTTGATTTGTTCATGATTCCTCCGTCTCCTCTTTTGATGTCGTGGAGTTGCCTGTGCGACGGCTGCCCGCGCAGCCGGGTTGCGTTGAAGCGGCCCACGGCTGCACCGGCCGGGGTCGCCCGTGATGGTGGTTACCGGTCTGCCGTGGTGGCGCTGCGGCTCAGCTGCGCTTGCACGGCCATGCGCACGGCCGCATTGGCCGCGCCGTAACCGAGGTAACCGTTGCGTTGTACGAGTTCGAAGAAGAAGCGCTCGCGAAAGGGTTCGGTGTAGGTGTGCAAAAAATCGCCGTGCGCGTCGCGGTCATAGAGCAGGCCGTCGTCGTGCAGGCGTGTGAGCAGCGCGTCGTCCAGCCCAAGGCGGGCGGCGACATCGTCGTAGTAGTTTTCGGGCACGTGCTGCAGGCGAGCGCCGGCTCGATCGATGGCTTCGATGGTCTCGAACAGCCGCTCCGTGCGGAACGCAACGTGATGCACCCCGGAACCGGCGTACGCGGTAATGAACCGCCCGGTCGCCGTACGCCCGCTTTCCGACACGTTGAGCGGAATCCGCACGTTGCGGTCTGCGCTCACCATGGCGCGGCTTTTCACCAAGCCATACGGGTCTGCAATCTCCTGCACCGCCTCGGCCTGCATGCCGAAGATGGCGCGGTAGAACAGCACAAAGCTGTCGAGCCGATGTGCGGGCAGCGCCTGCGCTACGTGGTCGATGGAAACGAGGCCGGTGGCATCCGCTTGCGCAGTGGGCTGCAAAACGAAATCGCTTTCGTAGATGCTGCGGTCCGCATTGCGATCGTCGATCAGGTAGAGCAGCGTGCCATCAGGCGCACGCAGCGCGGGGATGCTGCGCTCGCTGGGCCCTACCGGCCCGCGCCACTCCTGGCAGCACAGCGCCCGGGCGCGTTCCATCGCGCGTTCGGCATCGTCCACCTTCAGGCCAATCGCGCAGACAGACGGGCCATGCAGCTCGAAATGCTCCGACGCCGCGCTGTCCTGCTCCATGTTCAGGATCACGTTGACGTGGCCCTGCCGATACAGGTCCACCGCCTTGGAGCGATGGTGCCCGGCGAAGGCAAACCCGAGCGCACGCAAGAGCGCCTCCAGCTCGCGCCCGGCGGTCGCATCCACGGCAAACTCAAGGAAGTCCACGCCGTCAAAGCGCGCGGGCGCCGGCAGCGCTACCGCGCCGGCTTCCGATTCCAGCCACACGAGCGATCGCATACCGTCCTGCGCCGTCGGCCGGGCGGGCGCGGAGCGGAACTCATCGTTGAACACTTCGAGCGACAGCGGGCCGGTGTAGCCGACATCAAGCAAGGTGCGCGCAAATTCCGTGACGGGCAGGTCGCCCTGGCCCGGAAAGTTACGGTGATGGCGGCTCCACGACAGCACATCCATCGACAGCTTGGGCGCATCGGCAAGCTGCACGAAGAAGAGCTTGTCCGCCGGCACGTCGTGCAACCCATCCAGCGTGTCGCCCAGCGACAGGGTATGGAAGCTGTCGAGAATCAGCCCCAGCGAGGGGTGATCCGCCTGCTTCACGATCTGCCACGCCTGGCGCCAGGTCCGCGTATGCCTACCCCAGGCCAGCGCTTCATAACCCACGCGCACGCCACGCGGGGCCGCAAGCTCGGCCATCTGGCGCAGATCGTCTGCCGCGCGTGCGGGGTCGTCCACGGAGATGTCCTGCACATTGCTGCAGACGAGGATGTCCTGCACACCCAGCTGCGCCATGACGTCGAACTTGCGCTCGGCGCGCGCCAGGTTGCGGGCAAGCTGCTCGCGCGGCATCGCCTCGAAATCACGAAACGGCTGGTACAGCATGATCGCCAGCCCCAGGTCGGATGCCATCTGGCGCACGCTGGCCGGCGAGCCGTCGAAATTCAGCAGGTCGTTCTCGAAGATCTCGACGCCGTCAAACCCGGCAGCGGCAGCGGCTTCCAGCTTCTCGGGCAGCGTGCCGGACAGGCACACGGTGGCGATGCATTTAGGACGGGGTCCCAGCTTGAGCGAACTCAGGGGCGAATTCATGGCGATGCGGTGACGCGGCGTTCAATCGATGCCCGCAGCGTAGGTGGGCACCCCGTTCACCCACAAGCGTCATTCGCGCAACAACGTGCGATGATCGTACAATCACGCGCACATATCGTTCGTTTCTAGGGTTATCGCCATGAAGAAAGAACCGTTGGATCGGCGCGACTGGATTGCCGGCTTGGAAAAAGGGCTCGCCATCCTGGAGGCGTTCGACCATGAACACCCCCGGCTGACACCTACCCAGGCCGCCGAGCTGACCGGCCTCACCCGCACCGCCGCGCGCCGCTATCTGCTGACTCTGGAACACCTCGGCTACCTCACCAGCGAAGGCACGCTCTTCAGCCTGACGCCGCGCGTGCTGAAGGTGGGCTGGTCGTACTTCGATTCCGCCCGGCTGCCGCGCACGGTGCAGCCGTTCCTGCAGCAGGTAACGGCCGCCGTGGGCGAGGTGGCCTACCTCAGCGTGCTCGACGATTGGGAACTGGTGTTTATCTCGCGCACCAGCACGAGCCGCGTCATGAGCACAGGCTTCGTGCTGGGCGCCCGCGTGCCGGCACCGCTGGCGTCGGCCGGCGTGTTGATGCTAGCCGCACAGCCAGAAGAAGACGTCAAAACCTGGCTCGAAACCTGTGTGCTGACGCCCTATACGCCCTACACGATCCTGCAGCGCGAACGCCTGCTCGATGAGATCCGCAAGGCCGGCCGCCAGGACTACGCCGTGGTTGAGCAGCAATTGCAGATCGGCGTGCGCGGCGTGGCCGTGCCGCTGCGCGATCGCCACGGCAACGTCGTGGCGGCATTGAGCGTGAACATGCAGATCGGCGAAGAAACCAGCGAGCAGGCCGTGCAGCGCGTGCTACGGGTGCTGCAAGACACGGCGCTTTCGATCATGCGGGTCTTGTAATCGACTGCGCACCCCCAACCCCGGCCAGCCGCCTCCCCTTTTTCACAGCCCGGACTCGGAAGACTCGGAAAAACCCTTGAGTCGTGCGTTATTCGCACAGCGTTGTGCGATCATCGATCAATACCCGCCGCGATTCGCTTGTGCCCCCTTGGGTGCCGGACTACGCTGCGGTGCGTGTAACAGACACAGAGACACAGACGGCCCTTCAACACCGATAGGCCGCACAGATACCACTTGGAGACCACCATGACGGCAGCCGCCCACGAGCCCCAGGGCAAGCATCAGTCGAAGAAAGCCGCCGCCAGCGGCTGGATCGGCTCGGCGCTCGAGTACTACGACTTCTTCATCTACGCCACCGCAGCGGCGCTGATCTTCCCGCAGATCTTCTTTCCGAAGGGCGATCCGAAGACAGCCATCATCGCTTCGTTGGCGACGTACGGCGTAGGCTATGTCGCTCGGCCGATCGGCGCGTTCGTACTGGGGCATCTGGGCGACACGCACGGGCGCAAGAACGTGCTGCTGTGGTGCATGTTCCTGATGGGCATCTCGACGATCGGCGTGGGCCTGCTGCCGACCTACGATCAAGTCGGCCTGCTGGCGCCGACGCTGCTGGTCGTCATGCGCTTGATCCAGGGCTTTGCCGTGGCCGGTGAAATCTCCGGCGCCAGCTCGATGATCCTGGAGCACGCACCGTTTGGCCGACGCGGATTCTTTGCCAGCTTTACGCTGCAAGGCGTGCAGGCGGGCCAGATTCTGGCGGCCGCCGTATTCCTGCCGCTGGCGCACTACATGCCCGTCGAACAGTTCAACAGCTGGGGCTGGCGCATTCCGTTCCTGCTGAGCTTCGTGGTCATCATCGCCGGCTATGTCATTCGCCGCGAGGTGCACGAAACGCCGGCCTTTACCGCCGAGCAAAAGCAACAGGGCCGCCCCCGCTCCCCGGTGCTCGACGCCTTCAAGTACAGCTCGCCCGACATGCTGCGCGTGGTCTGCATGGCGCTGATGAACGTCATTCCGGTGGTGGCGACCATCTTCGGCGCGGCCTATGCGGTGCAGCCGGCCTACGGCATCGGCTTCGCCAAGGACATCTATCTGTGGATTCCGGTGGTGGGCAATATCGTTGCCGTGCTGGTGATTCCGTATGTGGGTGACCTGTCTGACCGCATCGGCCGCAAGCCGCCGATCATCATTGGCTCGCTGTTGGCCGGCTTGCTCGCGTTTGGCTATCTGTACGCCATCAGCATCAAGAACGTGCCGCTGGCCTTTGGCATGTCGATCCTGATGTGGGGCGTGGTCTATCAGGGCTACAACGCGGTGTTCCCGAGCTTCTACCCCGAGCTGTTCCCGACCCGCACCCGTGTGTCGGCAATGGCGATTTCGCAGAACGTCGGCACCGCTATCACCGCCATGCTGCCGGCCCTCTTCACGGCTGTCGCGCCCCCCGGATCCGCCAACATCTGGCTGACCGTCGGTGCCATCGCCTTTGGCGTGACGGTGGTCGCAGCCGTGGCCGCACTCAGCGCCCGCGAAACCTACCGCATCCACATGGACGACCTGGGCCAGCCGACCGCGCAGCCCGTCGACAAAGCCGAATACGCCCGCCAACGGGCCGGAGCCCTGGCCGCCTGAAACCACACGCAGAACCCATGATCTCTGGAAAAACCACCCTCATCGCCCACATCGGCTATCCGACGGAGACCTTCAAGTCGCCGATGATCTACAACCCCTGGTTCGAGTCGAAGGGCATCGACGCCGTTGTCATGCCCATGGGGGTCAAGGCCGAGGACTACGCGCAGAGCTTTCCTGCCATCTGCCGCTTCACCAACCTGCGCGGCGCGCTGGTCACCATGCCGCACAAGGTGACCACGGTGGACATGGTGGATGAAGTCACGCCCGCCGTGCGCATTGCCGGCGCGTGCAACGCGGTACTCAAGCGCGAGGACGGCACGCTGCTGGGCGACCAGTTTGATGGCGCCGGCTTCGTGCGCGGCGTGTTGCGCAAGGGGCGGCAGCTTGCGGGCGCACGCGTGCTGCTCTCGGGCGCAGGTGGTGTGGGTTCGGCCATTGCCGCATCGCTGGCGGCGGCAGGCGTGGGCGAACTGGCCTTGTATGACACCCGTGCCGCGTCTGCGGAATCGTTGGCACAACGCCTGCGCACGTACTACCCCGAGTTGGTCGTGCGCACGGGTTCGAACGACCCGGATGGCTTCGATGTGGTCGTCAACGCCACGCCGGTCGGCATGAAGGAAGATGACCCCCTGCCCTTTGACGTGTCGCGCATCGCCCCAAGCTGCTTCGTCGGGGAGGTGGTCATGAAGGCCGAATACACGCCGCTGCTGCGCGCCGTCCGCGACAAGGGCTGCGAGGTGCAGGTCGGCACCGACATGCTGTTTGAGATGATTCCCGCCTATCTCGAATTCTTCGGCTTCGGCACCGCTACGGCGGAGGAACTCAGGCACACTGCCGCCATTGCATATTGAGCCATTGCCAACCGAGCACTTGGCGTTGCCTGATCACCGATGATTCGCCGCCCGCTGAGCTTTGCCCTGCTGCTGCCGCTGCTGCTCTCGGCGCAGCCGGTGGCGACTGACAGCTACCTTCCCGCCTTACCCGCCATTGCGCAGGCATTGGGCTCGGCCAGCACCAGCCTCACGGTGTTCGCACTCGCCTTTGGTATTGGGCAATTGCCGATGGGCAGCCTGGCCGACCGCTTCGGGCGCCGGCACGTGCTGCTGGTGGGGCTAGCCTGCTACGCCATCGCCGCGCTGGCCGGCGCACTGGCTGTGAGCGCCGCCATGCTGACTGCCGCACGCGCCCTGCAAGGCTTTTCCATGGCGGCCATCCTGGTGTGCGCGCGTGCCGCGGTGCGCGATCTCCACCCTGCCCGCGATGGCCCACACGTCATGGCGCGGGGCCTCACCGGCCTGGGCTTTGTCGCATTGGTGGCGCCGATACTCGGCGCCTTTGTCGCTCAGCATGCCGGCTGGCGCTGGGTGCTCGCATGCATGAGCCTGTACGCCATCGTGCTGTGGGTCATGTGCTGGCGCGGCTTTGCCGAAACCAAGCAGGCGCACCCGCAGCAGGCCGGCGGCGTACGCGAGATTTTTGCCAGCGCGGAATTTCGCCGCTGGGCGCTGGTGGCCGCCACCACCTACGCCGGCATCTTCTGCTTTCTGCTGCTCTCGCCGATGGTCTATATCGGCTATCTGGGCCTCTCCCCCGCGTTGTACGGTTGGATACCCGCCGGCGGTTCGCTCGTCTACATCGTCAGCACCACCGTCTGCCGGCGTCTGTTGCGGCGCCAGAGCCTCGTGCGCACCGTGCAGCAAGGCGCCACGCTCAGTCTGTGCGGTGCGGGCATTCAGGGATTGGGGTGCTGGCTCCTGCCCGGCGAGGCATGGCCGCTGCTGCTCGGGCACGGCGTGTACTGCATGGGGCACGGCATCCACCAGCCGTGCGGGCAGGCTGGCGCCGTCAGCGATTTGCCACACCTGGCCGGGCGCGCTGTGTCATGGTCGGGCTTCATCATGATGCTGGCGGCGTTCTGCTTGGGGCAGACCGCAGCGGCATTTGACGATGCATCGCACAGCCTCGGTGCCTGGCCGATGGTCGTGCCGATGATCATCGCGGGCACTGCGCTGGTCTATATCGCCTTCTTCAGACTGCCGAAACTGCGGACTGCGGCTTAGCAAGGTCGCCGCACCCGGCGCGTCTGATGCGCGGGGCCTCGCCTGCGCCCCCGCGCCCGTGGTACAAGACACGGTGTTCCATTCATTGTTTTGCCACAGGAGTTCAACCATGGCCCGCGATGCCGACCTGCCCTTCAAGACCGCCGGTCTGGAATTCATCGAGTTCGCCACGCAAGAGCCGGCCTCGCTCGGCAGCATGTTCGAGTCGCTGGGCTTCAAGGCCATCGCGCGGCACGTCAGCAAGAACGTCACGCTGTACCGCCAGGGCGACATGAATTTCCTCGTCAACGCAGAGCCCGACTCGTTCGCGCACCGCTGGGCCGAGGAATACGGCGTCGGCATCTGTGCGATCGGCATCCGCGTGAATGACGCGCAGCACGCCTACGAACGCGCCGTCGAGCTGGGCGCATGGCCGGCCGAAGGCGAGCCCATCGGCCCGGCGGAGTTGGTGATCCCGGCCATCCAGGGTGTGGGCGATACGCACCTGTACTTTGTCGACCGCTGGCGCGGCAAGCACGGCGCCAAGGGCGGCCTGGGCGACATCTCCATCTACGACATCGACTTCCGCCCGCTGGACACGGCCACCGCGCATGAAGACTGGCACCACGCCGGCGTTGGGCTCGCGCGCGTCGACCACCTCACGCAGACCGTCGGCGCCGGCCGCCTGCAGGACTGGATCGATTTCTACCGCAACCAGCTCGGCTTTCGCGAGATCCACGAGTTGCACGCCAACTGGCACGTGGCGTCGGATTCGCGGGTCATGGTGTCGTCGTGCGGCACGATCCGCATTCCGCTCTATGAAGAGGGCACGCACCGCGCCCACCTCATGCACGCCTACCTGCCCGATCACCCGGGCGAAGGCGTGCAGCACATCGCGCTGGCCACCGACGACATCGTGCGCACCGCGGCCGCGCTGGCCGCCAACGGCGTCACCTTTGTCGAGCCGCCGGCGCACTACTACGACACCGTCGATGCCCGCCTGCCCGGTCATGGGCTCGATATCGCCACGCTGCGTCGCTACGGCATCCTGATCGACGGGGAAATCGCCGACGGCGTACCCAAGCTGTTCCTGCAGACCTTCGTCAGGCGCCACCCGGGCGAGATCTTCTTTGAGATCGTGCAGCGCCGTGGCCACCACGGGTTCGGTGAAGGCAACCTCGCCGTGTTGACGGCCGCCATGGGCGCGTCGTAAGCGACCGGGCGACTGTTAAGCCGGCTGCGTCATTCGGTCTGCCCGGCGCGCGCAAAGATGTCCCAGCTCGCCATGAACAGCGCGGCGACCAGCGGTCCGATGACGAAGCCCGTGATGCCAAACAGCTCCATCCCGCCCAGCGTGGACACCAGCACCACCCAGTCAGGCATCTTGGTGTCCTTGCCGACCAGCAGCGGACGCAGCAAGTTATCCACCAGCCCGATCACACCGCCGCAGAAGGCGACCAGGATCACGCACTTCCACACCGCGCCGATCATCAGAAAGTAGATCGCCACCGGCACCCACACCAGGCTCGCGCCAATCGCGGGCAGCAGCGACAGAAACGCCATCAGCGCGCCCCACAGCACCACGCCGCTGATCCCCAGCGCCCAGAAGATGAGGCCGCCCAGCGCCCCCTGCACCAGCGCCACGACAATGTTGCCCTTGACGGTGGCGCGCACCACCGTCGTGAACTTGCTCAGCAGCAGTTGCTTGTGCTCTTCATCCAGCGGCAACGCCCGGCGCACACGGTTGCCGATCTCGCCGCCATCGCGCAGCAGAAAGAACACCATGTACAGCATCACCCCAAAGCCGACCACGAACTGGAACGTGTTCTGCCCAATGCTGAGCGCCTGGGCGGCGGCAAACTGGCTGATCTGCGCTGCGCCATCGGTGAGTTTTTTCTGCAGACCGGCAATGTCGGCCAGGCCCCATTTGGCCAGCAGGTTCTGGATCGACGTCGGCAACGCCTGCATGCCCTGCTGGAAGTACGCGGCGTAGTTGAGCTTTGCGCTCTGGATTTCCTGATAGGCCATCGTGATTTCCTGCACGATGGTCGCCGCCACGAACACCAGCGGCAGAATCACGATCACCACGATCAAGGTCAGCGTAACCAGCGCGGCAAGATTGCGCCGCTTGCCGAAGCGCGCCGCCAGCCAGCGCTGCACGGGCTGAAACAGAATCGCCAGAATCGCCCCCCAGAACACCGCGCCCACAAACGGCGACAGAATCCAGCCGAGACCGATGGTGACGGCGGCAAGCAAGAGGTAGAAGAACTTTTGGCGGTCGGTTTTGCTATCCATGAGGGCCGTCGCGTGGAGGTAGGTCTGATGGCTCGGTATGGCACCGGGCGGTCGAAACCGGAGTGTGCCCGCAAAGCAGGGGTTGTCATAGGTGCCGCAATCAACGTGCGCGAGGGCGCTGCGGCCCGTGGTAAGCGTGCATGCGCTCAATGACGGGTAGATGCGCCAGATAAACAAAAACCCCGTAAGTCGGAGACCTACGGGGTTTTTGGCTACTGCTGGCGGAGAGGGTGGGATTCGAACCCACGGTACCGTCGCCGGTACGCCTGATTTCGAGTCAGGTACATTCGACCACTCTGCCACCTCTCCGGTAACTGGGTCGCTGAATCGCGAAACCGCGACTATAACAGACTTTTCCCGCCGAAATCAAGAGGTGCGGAACAACGCCATCAACCTGCCGGTTTCAGCACTTCCTGACCGCCCAGGTACGGGCGCAGCGCGGTCGGCACCGTCACCGAACCATCCGCGTTCTGGTAGTTCTCCAGCACAGCCACGAGCGTGCGGCCGACGGCGAGGCCCGAGCCATTGAGCGTATGCACCAGCTCCGGCTTGCCCTGCGCGTTACGGAAACGGGCTTGCATGCGGCGCGCCTGGAAATCGCCCATGTTCGAGCACGAGCTGATTTCGCGGTAGGTGTTCTGCGCCGGAATCCACACCTCGATGTCGTACGTCTTGGTGCTGCCAAAGCCCATATCGCCCGTGCACAGCACGACGGTGCGGAACGGCAGTTCCAGCTTGCGCAGGATGTTTTCCGCGCAGTTAGTCATGGCATCCAGTGCGGCGAACGACGTTTCGGGCCGCACGATCTGCACCATCTCGACCTTGTCGAACTGGTGCTGGCGGATCATGCCGCGTGTGTCCTTGCCGTACGAGCCGGCTTCGGAGCGGAAGCACGGCGAATGGGCGGCAAACATCATCGGCAGCGCATCCGCGGCGATGATCTCGTCGCGCACTAGGTTCGTGAGCGGCACCTCGGCGGTCGGGATCAGGTAGAAGTTCTCATCGTGCTCGCTCGCGCCCTCTTCCGCGCTGTGCTTCATCTTGCGCGGCACGCGGAACAGGTCTTCCTCGAACTTCGGCAATTGGCCCGTGCCACGCATCGACGCCGCGTTGACGATGTACGGCACGTACGCTTCGGTGTAACCGTGCTCCAGCGTGTGCGCGTCGAGCATGAATTGCGCGAGCGCACGATGCAAGCGTGCCACCTGGCCCTTGAGGACCGTGAAGCGCGCGCCCGACAGCTTGGCGCCGGCATCGAAATCCAGGCCCAGTGCGGCACCCAGATCCACGTGATCCTTGACCGGGAAATCGAATGCGCGCGGCGTGCCTTCGCGGCGCACTTCCACGTTCTGCGTTTCGTCGCGGCCGGCCGGCACGCTTTCATGCGGCAGGTTCGGGATCGACAGCATCAGGTCCTGCACCTTGGCCTGCACCACGTCGAGCTGCGCGGCGGAGGCCTTCAGCTCATCACCGATGCCCGACACCTCGGCCATCACCGCTGATGCATCCTCGCCCTTGCCCTTGAGCATGCCGATCTGCTTGGACAGGCTATTGCGGCGGGCCTGCAGCTCTTCGGTGCGGGTCTGGATGGCCTTGCGTTCGGCCTCGAGCGCGGCAAAGCCGGCCACGTCGAGCACGTAGCCGCGGTCTTTGAGGCGCGCGGCAACGGCGTCGATGTCTTTGCGCAGCAGTTGGATATCAAGCATGGTGGGGAGAGAACCGAGGATTGCGAACGATCGATCCGAAAGATCGAAAAGGCCGATTTTATCGCACCGGCCCGTGGGTTTTATTTGTTGCGGGAGGATTTGCCTTGGGCTTCGTGCCACTGCGCGTCCAGCTCGCGCAGGTGCCGCAGCTTGTCGCCGATCTTGCCTTCCAGGCCGCGCGGCGTAGGCACGTACCAGTTCTGCGCGGGCAGATCGTCGGGGAAGTAGGTTTCGCCAGCGGCGTAGGCCTCGGGCTCGTCATGCGCGTAGCGGTAGGCATGACCGTAGCCGAGTTCCTTCATCAGCTTGGTCGGCGCGTTGCGCAGGTGCACGGGCACGGTGCGCGACTTGTCCTGGCTGACGAACGCGCGCGCCGCGTTATAGGCGTTGTAGCCGGCGTTGGACTTGGGCGCGATAGCCAGGTAGATCACCGCCTGGGCCAGCGCCAGCTCCCCTTCCGGTGAGCCAAGGCGCTCGTACGTCTCGGCGGCATCCAACGTAATGCGCCCGGCGCGGGGGTCGGCCAGGCCAATGTCTTCCCACGCCATGCGCACGATGCGGCGGGCGAGGTAACGAGGGTCGGCGCCCCCATCGAGCATGCGGCAGAACCAGTACAGCGCACCGTCCGGATCGGAACCACGCACGGATTTATGCAGCGCGCTGATCTGGTCGTAGAAGGCATCGCCGCCCTTGTCGAAGCGGCGCAGGTTTTCGGACAGCGCAGAAGCAAGCAGGGCCTCATCGATGATCGGCACCGCATCGCCCTCGGCTTGCGCACGCGCGGCGCGAGTCACGATTTCGATGTTGTTGAGCAGCTTGCGGCCATCGCCATCTGCGGAGGCGACGATGGCGTCGAGCGCAGTGGGCGTCCATTCCAGACTACCCAGTTCCTGGCGCGCGCGTTCAGCCAACTGCTTGAGCTCATCGTCCGACAGGCTCTTGAGCACGTACACCGCCGCGCGCGACAACAATGCGCCGTTCACCTCGAACGACGGGTTCTCGGTCGTCGCGCCGATGAAGGTGAACAGGCCGCTTTCCACGTGCGGCAGGAAGGCGTCCTGCTGGCTCTTGTTGAAGCGGTGGACTTCATCGACGAACACCAGCGTGCGGCGGCCGTTGGCGCGGAACTGCTCGGCACGCTCAACCGCCTCGCGGATGTCCTTGACGCCCGACAGCACGGCAGACAGCGCGATGAACTCCGCGTCGAAAGCGTTCGCCATCAGCCTCGCCAGCGTGGTCTTGCCCACGCCCGGCGGGCCCCAGAGGATCATCGAATGTGGCTCACCGGAGGCAAAGGCCACGCGCAGCGGCTTGCCCGGCCCCAGCAGGTGCTGCTGGCCGATCACCTCATCGGCGGAATGCGGGCGGAGGCGCTCGGCCAGCGGCATGTGGGCCGGCGCGTCCGGGAAGAGAGAAGCAGAGGCGTTCATGCGGGGATTGTCGCAGAAACCGGGCGCGGCCCCGGCGCCCCACTACGCGTCAGTTCGACGCGCGCTGCACTAGCCCCATGAATTCCTTGGCTGGCAGCGGCCCGTGGCAGGACTGCGACCCGTTGGGTGAACGCAGCAGCAACCAGACGCTCTCGCTGGCGGGCGGCTGAACGACGAATGGCTGGCGCGCCGAAGCCTCCGGCAAGCGCGGATCAGCCGGCGCCTGAATCGGCACCACTTGTCCGGCATGGCCCTTCACCAGCGCGCTGCATTCGGCGCTCGGCAACTGAGTCGCGCGCAAAAAATCCTTGTTGACCAAGGCTTCCGCCAGCACGGTGTCCGGCGCAGTCAGAAACGAATCCACATCAAAGCGAGACGCGCCCGTAGACGCACATCCCGCAAATACCGCCGCCGTTGCGGCGACGGCGGCTGCGCGTTGCAGCGATGTATGGAACAACAACGGCATGGTCGGTCTCCCTGTCGAAAGCCCGCCAGCACGCGTCATTGCTTGATGACATCCGCCCCTTTAGGCGGCGTAAAGCGGAACGCGTTGGCCGGCAGTTGCGGATTCTTCTGGATGTTCGAGAACGTGAGCAGCGTGGTGTTGCCGAAAGCATCACGCAGCTCCATCCCTTGCAGCTCGCCGCTGCGGAAGCCGATAGCGATGCGCTCGAATTGCGTGTCCTTGGCCTTGGGCGTGAGTTCGGCCCAGTCGATGCCGTCCTTGGTGCCGCCTTCCTTGAGCGTGAAGTTCTTGGCGAGGTCGTTACTGCCGAACAGGATGGCGGCCGGGCTGGAGCCCAGCGATGCATCGAGCTTGCGCTCCGTCACCTGGTTCAGGTCCTTGTCGAAGATGTACAGCGTCTGGCCGTCGGCGGAAAGTTGCTGGTCATACGGCTTCACATAGCGCCAGACAAAGCGGCCCGGGCGCGAGAAAACGAAATCGCCGCTGGACGTACCGGCCACACGCAGCGGATTGCCGTTGGTACCGCCCTTCACTTGCCGCTGCACGAACTCGCCGCGCGCGGTGCTGACATTGCTCACGAAGGCGTTGAGCTGTTCGACCGCACCCGCATAGGCACCGGCCGACCACGCCGCCAGCGATACCAGCCCGGCGGCCATCAGGTGACGTGCTTTCAACACAAACATAGGAATCCCGGTAATCAGTTGATCTTGTTGTTAGTAGCCGGCCGCGCCGGAACATTCCGCTGGCGCGGTAACGCGATGTAACTGCAACATGCGGGCAACGTCATTCCTCTTCGACGACGTTGCCGTTGCGGTTGGGCGCCAGGATTTCGCGGTTGCCGTTGCCCGACATGGCGGACACGAGCCCCGCCTTTTCCATGTCTTCCAGCAGGCGTGCGGCGCGGTTGTAGCCGATACGCAGGTGACGCTGCACCAGCGAGATTGACGCGCGACGATTCTTGAGCACCACATCGACGGCTTGGTCGTATAACGGGTCGGCCTCGCCGCCACCAGCACCGACAAGACCCGCGCCACCGCCAAAGCCGTCGCCGCCGCCTTCGCCGTCAACCACGCCGCCTTCGAGAATGCCCTCGATGTAGTTCGGCTCGCCTTGCGACTTGAGGTTGTCCACTACGCGGTGCACTTCGTCGTCAGACACGAACGCGCCGTGTACGCGCACCGGCAAACCGGTGCCGGGTGCGAGATACAGCATGTCACCCATGCCGAGCAACGCTTCGGCGCCCTGCTGGTCAAGAATCGTGCGCGAGTCGATCTTGCTGCTGACCTGGAAGGCGATCCGCGTCGGCACGTTCGCCTTGATCAGGCCGGTGATCACGTCTACGGACGGCCGCTGCGTCGCCAGCACGAGGTGGATACCTGCGGCACGCGCCTTCTGCGCAATCCGCGCGATCAGCTCTTCGACCTTCTTGCCGACCACCATCATCAGGTCGGCCAGTTCGTCGATCACGATGACGATCATCGGCAGCTTGTCAAGCGGCTCCGGCGCGTCGGGCGTGAGGCTGAACGGGTTGGGAATCTTCTCCTCGCGCGCGGCGGCTTCATCGATCTTCTTGTTGAAGCCGGCGAGATTGCGCACGCCCATCTTGCTCATGAGCTTGTAGCGGCGCTCCATCTCGCCCACCGCCCAGTTCAGGGCGTGGCCGGCCTGGCGCATGTCGGTCACCACGGGGCACAGCAGATGCGGAATGCCTTCGTAGATGCTCAGTTCCAGCATCTTCGGGTCGATCAGGATCAGGCGTACCGCATCGGCCTTGGCCTTGTACAGCAGCGACAGGATCATCGCGTTGATGCCGACCGACTTACCGGAACCCGTGGTACCGGCCACCATGCAGTGCGGCATCTTGGCCAGATCGGCCACCACCGGCTTGCCGGCGATGTCCTTGCCCAGCGCCATCGTGAGCTGCGAAGCGCTCTCGTTGTAGACCTGCGAGCCGAGAATCTCCGACAGGCGCACCGCTTGGCGCTTCGGATTCGGCAGCTCCAGGCCCATGTAGTTCTTGCCCGGAATCGTCTCCACCACGCGGATGGACACCAGCGACAGCGAACGCGCCAAGTCCTTCGCCAAGTTGACGATCTGGCTGCCCTTCACGCCCGTGGCAGGCTCAATCTCATAGCGCGTGATGACCGGACCCGGATAGGCCGCCACCACCTGCACTTCCACGCCAAAGTCCTTGAGCTTCTTCTCGATCAGGCGCGAGGTGAATTCGAGCGTCTCGGCACTCACGGTTTCCACGACGGGCGGAATCGGATCAAGCAGCGCCAGCGGCGGCAGGTCGGAATCTTCGATGTCGACGAACAGCGGCTGTTGCTTTTCGCGCTCCACACGCTCGCTCTTGACCACGGCGGTCGGGCGCACGATCTGCACTGGCGGCGCTTCTTCGATGCGCACGCGGCGGGTTTCCACGACCTCTTCGCGCTCGACCTTGGCCGCCTCGCCGATGGCGCGGTCTTGCTTGCTTTCGCGGCGCGTCTTGAAGCCGACAAACAGCATCTCGACGCCCGCGCCGATCTGCTCGGCCAAGTTCAGCCACGAGAAATGGAAGAACAGCGACAGCCCGACCAGGAACGTGAACAGCAACGCCAGCGTGCCGCCGGTAAAGCCCAGCGAATGCTGCATCGCCCCGCCAATCACGTCGCCCAACACACCGCCAGGCGCGCGCGGCAGCTTCATGTGCAGCGAATACATGCGGATGGCTTCCAAGCCCATGCTGGAAGCCAGGATCAGCGCAAAGCCGATCCACGTGACGCTGGCGTCCACGCGCGGCATGGCAGCACGGGGCAGGCGCTCATCGGACATCAGCTCGCGCCAGCCACGCCAGACGCGGCGCACCAGCAGCACCGCCCACCAGTAGGCGGACGCGCCAAAGATAAACAGGAGCAGATCGGCCAGCCATGCGCCCACGCGGCCGCCCAGGTTGCGGATCTCGTCGACCTGGCTGGCGTGGGTGAAACCGGGGTCGGCCCGGTTATAGGACAGCAGGATGATCAGGAAGGCGATGGTCACCGCCAGCAACAGGAACCAGCGGACCTCGCCCAGCAAGCGCCCAATGCGGGACGGTAGTGCGGCGGGATCGGTACGGGTTGTCGGAGTGGTGGAAGCTCGAGCCATGCGGGAGACGCGGAGAGACGGATGTGCCGCTTGGGCAAAGGCCCGCGCGGCTTGAGACAGCACAAATGCGATGCCGACGATTGTAACGCGCCCCTATCATTGCCATTGGAATTTACAACCGGGCGGACGAGGGGGTGCCACTTTATAATGGCGGCCGACACCCTCACCTAGCCCGTATCTCTTACCTACGTGGCGGCAGTTTCACCCCTCGTGCCGCGCACCTACCGAACGCATCATGGCAAAACACGCAAAAGTGCTGATTCTTGGCTCCGGCCCCGCCGGCTACACGGCCGCCATCTACGCCGCCCGGGCCAACCTGAACCCGGTACTGATCACCGGCCTGGCCCAAGGCGGCCAGCTCATGACCACCACCGACGTGGAAAACTGGCCCGCTGACAAGGAACACCTGCAAGGCCCCGAGCTGATGCAGCGCTTTCTGGAGCACGCCGAGCGCTTCAAGACCGAAGTGCTGTTCGACCACATCCACACCACGCACCTGAACGAAAAGCCGATCCGCCTGGTGGGCGATTCGGGCGAGTACACCTGCGACACGCTGATCATCTCGACGGGCGCCTCGGCCCAATACCTGGGCCTGCCGTCGGAAGAGAAATTTGCCGGCCGCGGCGTGTCGGCCTGCGCCACCTGCGACGGCTTTTTCTACAAGGGCCAGGAAGTGGCTGTGGTGGGCGGCGGCAACACCGCCGTGGAAGAGGCGCTGTACCTGGCCAACATCGCCAGCAAGGTCACGCTCATCCACCGCCGCGACAAATTCCGCGCCGAGCCGATCCTGATCGACCGCCTGCATGAGCAGGAGAAGAAGGGCAAGATCGAAATCAAGACCAATATGGTGCTCGACGAGATCCTGGGCGATGACTCCGGCGTAACGGGCGCGCGCCTGAAGGGCACGAACGAGAACGAAGGCAGGACCGAAGAGATCAAGGTGGCCGGCGTGTTCATCGCCATCGGCCACAAGCCGAACACCGACATCTTCCGCGGCCAGCTCGACATGAACGACACGGGCTACATCACCACGAAGAGCGGTCTGGCCGGCATGGCCACCGCCACCAACATCCCGGGTGTGTTTGCCGCCGGTGATGTGCAGGACCACATCTATCGCCAGGCCATCACCAGCGCCGGCACGGGCTGCATGGCCGCGCTGGACGCCCAGCGCTACCTGGAAAGCCTGGAATAAGCGCGGCACGCCCCGCCGCCCAGGCAACGGCCGATGGGAAACCATCGGCCGTTTTGCCATGCCGGGCGCGTTCGTATAATCCACGCACGCTCCACCCTGATTTACCCCTCGCCATGAAACGCGCCCCCACTCCCCCTGCCAAACTCAGCCTGACCGATCTGGCCAAGTTGCGCGACCAGCTCAAGGTCGAGACCGAGGTACGTCAGGCCGAACGCCAGCGCGCTGAAGAAGCCAAACGCAAGGCTGCCGAAGAGGCCAACGTGTTCCGCGCCAGCATTGGCGAGGTAAGCGCGCTGCGCCAGAACAAGCGCGTCGAGCATCCGCGCAATCCGCCTGCGCCCGATCCCGTGCATTCCCGCGCGGAAGACAAACGCGTGCTGGATGCCTCCCTGTCGGACGAATTCGACGTCGACAATCTGCTCGACACGGATGACACCCTCTCCTACCGCCGCCCCGGCATCGGCGACGACGTGCTCAAGAAGCTGCGCCGCGGCGAATGGGCGACGCAAGACCAGATCGACCTGCACGGCCTGCGCCGCGAAGAAGCCCGTGAGGCATTGGCAGCCTTTCTGCGCCGGGCGGTGCAACGCGGCATCCGCTGCGTGCGCGTGATCCACGGCAAGGGGCTCGGTTCGCCCGACAAGACGCCTATGCTCAAGGGCAAGGTGCGTTCCTGGCTGGTGCAGAAGGAAGAAGTGATCGCCTTCGTTGAGCCGCGCAACACGGCCGGCGGTGCTGGTGCAGTGCTGGTCCTCCTGCGGCAACCGCACGGCGCTTGAGCTTTTTTCTACGCAAACAACAAGCACACCACAACAACCCCTCATGCACGTCGGTCGTCTGCAATTGGTCATGCACTGGATGGAGATCCTCGCGGTCTTCTCGTTTGCCATCTCGGGCTTGGCCGAGGCGAAGCGGCGCCGGCTTGATGCCGTGGGCGCCTTTATCGTCGCGTTTCTCACGGCATTCGGCGGCGGCACGCTGCGCGATCTGCTGCTCGATCGCCGGCCCTTCTACTGGGTGGAGCACCAGGACTATCTGATCGCGCTGTTCGCGATGAGCCTGTTCGCCAACTGGGTGATCCGGCTGGTGAGCCAACTGGTGTCCGACCGCGTGCTGATCGTGGCGGATGCCATCGGCCTGGGCCTGTTTGGCGTGCTGGGCACGCAGCTGGCACTGGATGCGGGCGTGCCGGTGTTCGTGTCGGTGATGATGGGCGTGATCACAGCGGCCTTCGGCGGCCTGCTGCGCGATGTGGTCTGCAATGAGGTGCCCATGCTGCTGCGGGACAACCGCCCGTACGCGACTTGCGTCTTTGTCGGGTGCTTCCTCTACGTCGGGCTGACGTTCACGGACCTGCTGCCGAGCGTGGCCGTGGTGATCGCCACGCTGGCGATCGTGATCGGGCGGCTGGTGACGCTGCGCTGGAACATCACCCTGCCGCGTTGATCGGCCAGCGCGGGCGCGCCGGCCAACAACCCCGCTTAGACGGCGGCTTCGTCCTTCTCACCGGTGCGGATACGGATCACCTGCTCCACCGGCATCACAAAGATCTTGCCGTCGCCGATCTTGCCGGTCTTGGCCGCCTTGACGATGGTGTCGATCACGTTCTCGACCTGGCTCTCTGCCACCACCACTTCGATCTTGATCTTGGGCAGGAAGTCGACCACGTATTCCGCGCCGCGATACAGCTCGGTGTGGCCCTTCTGGCGGCCAAAACCTTTGACCTCGGTGACGGTCAGGCCGGTCACCCCCACGTCGGCGAGCGACTCGCGCACTTCGTCCAGTTTGAAGGGCTTGATGATGGCGGTGATCTGTTTCATGGGTGTCTCGCTAACTAGTTGGTGAGGTATTCAAGCGTCCAATAATACTGGAGCCGGTTAATGCGCACATCCTGGGCGATGCCAGCCACCGCCTGCAGCAGGGTCGGATCGTCCGGAAAGTTTTTCAGCACATCGTGCTCGGTGCCGTCCTGCAGAGGACGACGCTGCCAAGTATTGCCATGTTCGTCGCGATAGGCGATGGGCGTACTGGAGCCCGGCACATACTGGTTATCAAACCACAACACACGCACGCCGGGCCCGAGCACATCATGCAGCCCTTCAACATGCTGACGCAGCTGCTGCAGCGGTACATGCGACCACCAGCAGCCCGCCGTCATCACGTCGAACGTGCCGGGCGCGAACGGCAGCGCGTTGTTGTCGGCCCGTACAAACGATGCGCCGGCAATGCCCTTCGCGTCTGCAATGCGCAGCACGGTGTCGTTGTAATCGGCGCCAACGACGCTGCGCGCATCCGTCATCGCCTCGGTCCAGAAGCCAGTGCCGCACGCTAGGTCGAGCACTCTTGCGCCGCGCGTCAGATCTCGTACGCGCGCCTTCAACCACGCCAAATCGTCTTGCCGCTCCGGCTTCGCATAGATGCGTTCGTATTCGGGGGCGCGTTTGGCGTAGTAGTCGAGCATGGGATCTGGCGCTCCTGGCTTATTCCTTGAACCGCGACGTAATCGGATACCGCCAGTCCCGCCCGAACGCACGCTGCGTCACGCGGATGCCTACCGGCGCCTGGCGGCGCTTGTACTCGTTGATCTTGATGAGGCGCACGATCTTCTGCACGTCGCCTTCCGCAAACCCGGCGGCAATGATGTCGGCCACCGGCTGGTTCTGCTCCATGTAGCGCTGCACGATCGCGTCGAGCGCGTCGTATTCGGGCAGGCTGTCCTGGTCGGTCTGGTTCTCGCGCAGCTCGGCCGACGGCGCACGCGTGAGAATCCGCTCCGGAATCACGTCCGACAGCGTATTGCGGTAGTGGCACAGCCGGTAGACCAGCGTCTTGAAGATGTCCTTGATGACGGCAAAGCCGCCCGCCATGTCGCCGTACAGCGTGCAGTAGCCGACCGCCATCTCGCTCTTGTTACCAGTGGTCAGCACGATGCGACCGGACTTGTTGGACAGCGCCATCAGCAGCGTGCCGCGGATGCGCGCCTGGATGTTCTCTTCCGTGGCGTCTTCGGGCAGATTGCGGAATTCCTCCGCCAGCGCGCCCTTGAACGCGTCGAACATCGGGCTGATGGCGATCTCGTCGTACTGCACGCCCAGGCGGGCCGCCATGTCGCGCGCATCCACCCACGAGATGTCGGCGGTGTAGCGCGAGGGCATCATCACCGCGCGCACGCGATCGGCGCCCAGCGCATCGACGGCAATTGCCAGTACCAGCGCCGAATCAACGCCACCCGACAGGCCGATGATCGCGCCCGGGAAACCGTTCTTGCCGAGGTAATCACGCACGCCCAGCTTGAGCGCTTCATACACCTGCGCTTCCAGCGACGCCTCGGGCACGATCGCGCCGGGCAACGCTTTGCCGCCGTCGAACTGCACAGTGCCGACGCCTTCGGCAAACTGGGCCATCTGCACGGCGACCTTGCCGTCGGCATCCAGCACGAACGAGCCGCCGTCAAACACCAGCTCATCCTGCCCGCCGACGAGGTTCGCATACACATGCGGCAGGCCCGACTCCTTCACGCGCGCGCCGATGATCTGCTCGCGCAGGTCTTCCTTGTCGAGGTGATACGGCGATGCGTTGGGAATCAACACCACTTGCGCGCCGGCGGCCTTGGCGTAGGCCGTGGCCGTGGGATACCAGACGTCTTCGCAGATGATGACGCCGAAGCGCGTGCCATCGACCTCGAACACGAAGGGCTCGGTGCCGGGCTGGAAGTAGCGCTTCTCGTCAAAGACCTCGTTGTTGGGCAGCTCAAGCTTGTGATAGCGGCCGACCACGCGGCCATCGGCTGCCACAGTGCAACTATTGGTGGGCTTGGGCAGCACGCCGGGCGCGGGCGCTTCCAGTGAGATCTGCGGGTGCCCGATCAGCACGTGCAGGCCGGGAAACGCCGCCAGCTCCGCGATGAGCGCATCGAGCGCGCGGGCGCTGGCGTCAATGAATGCGGGACGCAGCAGCAGGTCTTCAGGCGGATAGCCGGTCAGCGACAGTTCCGGCGTGACGAGAATACGCGCACCAGCCTGGTGCGCCTCACGCGCGGCGGCAACGATGCGGGCAGCATTGCCGGCGAAATCGCCGACGGTGCAGTTGATCTGGGCGAGAGCGACTGTGACGGTCATGGGGGCAATGTGGAATGCAAGCGCGGCACTCAAGGCTGGAATTAGAATCGGCGGCATGACCTCCCGCCCTCTTGTTCCCGAGCCCGAAGCTCGCGCTGGTTCGCGACACGAATCGGCCAATTATCGCATGCAGCTTGTGACCGATCTGCGCGACATCGGCCGCGATGCGTGGGATGCCCTGCTCGCCCTGCAGCCCGAGGCGACGCCGTTCCTGCGCTTCGATTTCCTGCACGCCCTGCATGCGAGCGGCAGCGCCTCCCCCGATACCGGCTGGTCGCCGCAATACCTGACGTTATGGGAAGGCGGCCCGGCGGGCGAAACGCTGGCCGCTGCCGTGCCGCTGTATGTGAAGGGCCACTCGTATGGCGAGTACGTCTTCGACTGGGCCTGGGCCAACGCGTATGCACAGCACGGGCTGGAGTACTACCCGAAATGGTTGTCTGCGGTGCCCTTTACACCCGTGCAAGGGGCACGGCTACTGGCACGTGACGCCGCGGCACGGGCAGCGCTGCTCGACACGCTGCTGGCCGTGGCGCGGCAGAGCGGATTGTCGTCACTGCACGTGCTCTTTCCGACGGCCGACGAAGCCGAGCAGATGCGCGCCGCCGGCATGCTGCTGCGGCAAGGCGTGCAGTTCCACTGGTGTAACGCGGGCTTTGCCAGCTTTGACGAGTTTCTTGCTGCGCTGGAGCAGAAGAAGCGCAAGAACATCCGCGCCGAGCGCCGCCGCGTGCGCGACGCGGGTATCACCTTCCGGCATCTCCCCGGTGCTGCCGCAACAGATGCAGACTGGCGCTTCTTCCACCGCTGCTATCGCACCACTTACCGCGAGCATCACTCGTCGCCGTATCTGAACCTGGAGTTCTTTCGCCAGATCGGCCAGACGATGCCGGAGAACCTGCTGCTGGTGATCGCCTCGCGCGACGGCAACGACATCGCCAGTGCCCTGCTGGTGGTGGATGCGCGGCCCGAGGCGTCCGTCATGTACGGCCGCTACTGGGGCGCGGTCGAACACCACCCCTGCCTGCACTTCGAGACGGCGTATTACCAACCCTTGTCGTACTGCATCGAGCACGGCATCCGCACCTTCGAGGGTGGCGCCCAGGGCGAACACAAGATGGCGCGCGGCTTCGAGCCGGTGGCGACGCTGTCCGCGCACTGGCTCGCGCATCCAGACTTCGCCGATGCGGTGGGGCGGTTTCTCGACCGGGAAACGGCCGGCATGGAAGCGTATCTGGACGAACTGACGGACCGCTCGCCGTTCAGGCAACGGCCGGAACCCGATTAACGAGGGAAGAACGGCGAGGGCGGGAAAAACTGCGTCCGCACGAACGGCGGACGCGGGGGCGAAGCTTAGCGCGCAACGGGCTTTTGCTGGGGAATCACGCAATGCGTCATGTGGGCATCGGTGGACACGGCAGCCGGCGCCACAGCGCGCTCACCGGCGTGGGCAGCATCCGACGGGCCCACCAGTAGCGCCCAGACAGTAAATGCGGCCATGGCCACGGCGGAAAGCACGGGAACGACAACGGTCTTGTTCAACATCGCAGTACCGAGGGTGGGAGTCAAACTTGACCGGCAGTCTAGAGGCGTCGTTTCCGACGGGCAAATAAGCGTTTCTTAAATCTCTGTGTAGCGGGATTACGATAGTTGAACTATGCAGAATTCATAATTCCATCAAAAAAATGCATACTTAGCGCCTGATCCCCCGTAGATGCCCATGCCATGCGGGTTGGCAGGGCATCACATTCCAGCAGCGACAGCCGCCTCGCAAATAAAAAATCCCGGCACTCCTTCCGGAAGCCGGGATCTGTCTGACACGCCGTACAGCGAAATCGCCAAATGGCTTACTTCTTATAGTTGGCAACGCCGTCGACGATTTCCTTATGGGCTTCTTCAATGCCGCCCCAGCCTTCGACCTTGACCCACTTGCCGGCTTCCAGCGCCTTGTAGTGCTCGAAGAAGTGCTTGATCTGGTCCAGCAGGTTCTGGCCGATGTCCGACAGGTCGGTCATGTGGGCCGTGGCCGGGCTCAGCTTGTTGACCGGCACGGCCACCAGCTTGGCATCCACGCCGGATTCGTCCGTCATCTTCAGCATGCCCAGGGCGCGGCAACGCACCACGCAGCCGTGGATCAGCGGGAACGGCGTGACGACCAGCACGTCGACCGGGTCACCGTCGCCCGACAGCGTCTGCGGGATGAAGCCGTAGTTGGCCGGGTAGCGCATGCCGGTGCCCACGAAGCGGTCCACGTGCAGCATGCCCGTTTCCTTGTCGGCTTCGTACTTGACCGGATCGCTCTGCGCCGGGATCTCGATGATGACGTTGAAGTCGTTGGGGATGTCCTTGCCCGGCGAGACGTTGTTGAAGCTCATGGAAATGCTCCGGAATGCGCGAAATGCGTAAAAACGCGACGCGAATGGTTGAAAAGAAGCGTGAAAAACTGTCGGCGGGCATTATAGCCCCTGACACCCCAGCCACCCCTACCCCGGCCGTGCCCGTGCGAAAATCGTGCGTTGCCGATCTTCTGCAGGAACCCCTCAATGCATGCCCAGCACTTCATCGCCAACCGCCTGATGTCGCCCGATTCGGGGATGCGCATCAAGGTATTCGACCCGTCGGACGGCCAGCCCTTTGCCGAAATCGCCCGAGGCAACGCCACCGACATCAACGTAGCTGTGCATGCCGCGCGGCGCGCCTTTGAGGGCGTCTGGGGCCAGTTACCCCCCGCCGAGCGCGGCCGGCTGCTCATGCGCGTCGCCCTGCGCCTAGCCGACCACGAAGAAGAACTCGCCCGCCTGGAGGCCCGCGACACCGGCAAACCCATGCGCCAGGCCCGCGCCGACGCCCGTGCCATCGCCCGCTACTTCGAGTTCTACGCCGGCGCGGCGGACAAGCTGCACGGCCAGACCATCCCCTATCCGGCGGATACCACCGTGCTCACGATCCGCGAGCCGCATGGCGTGACGGCGCACATCATCCCGTGGAATTACCCGATGCAGATCTTCGGGCGCAGCGTGGGGGCTGCATTGGCGGCCGGTAACGCGTGCGTGGTGAAGCCCGCTGAAGACGCTTGCCTGTCGATCCTGCGCGTGGCCGAACTGGCTGCGGAAGCCGGGCTGCCTGACGGCGCACTCAACGTGGTGACAGGCTACGGGCACGAGGCGGGTGCGGCCCTGGCTGCGCATCCTGGCGTCAACCATGTGTCGTTCACCGGGTCGCCGGAAACCGGCAAGGCCATCGCGCGGGCGGCGGCCGAGAACCACGTGCCGGTGACGCTCGAGCTGGGAGGAAAATCGCCGCAGATCCTGTTTGCCGATGCGGACCTGGAAGCGGCGATTCCGGCCGTAGTGAACGGCATCATCCAGAACGCGGGGCAGACGTGCTCGGCCGGCAGCCGCGTGCTGATCGAGCGCAGCATGTACGAGGCCGTGCTGGACCGGCTCGCAACGGTGTTTGAAGCCATCAAGGTGGGCCCCTCGTCGCTGGATCTGGACTGCGGCCCGCTCATCAACCCCAAGCAACAGCAGCGCGTGTGGGATTTCGTCTCGGATGCGCAGCACGCCAACATTCCGGTCATGGCGCAGGGTATGGTCGTGCCGGATGCGCCCGAGACCGGCTATTACCAAGCACCGATGCTGCTGCGCGACGTGCCGCACACACACCGTCTGGCACAGGAAGAAGTCTTCGGCCCCCTGCTGGCCGCCATGCCGTTCGACACCGAAGCCGAGGCGCTCACGCTGGCCAACGGCACGCCATACGGTCTGGTAGCTGGCGTATGGACGCGCGACGGCGGCCGTCAGATGCGTTTGGCACGCAAGCTGAAGGCGGGCCAGGTCTTCATCAACAACTACGGCGCGGGCGGCGGCGTGGAGTTGCCGTTCGGCGGCACCGGCCACTCGGGCCATGGCCGCGAGAAAGGTTTTGAAGCGCTGTACGGCTTCACCACCTTGAAAACCATCGCCATCCGCCACGACTAAAGCCGACTACCACCCACGCACGCGCCCAGACGGTTTGGCCGTACCCTGCCCTAGATGGCGCCTTGAATTTCTGTTGCAGAGAGGAAAGAGGAAGGGAAACTGTCTGAGCGAAGCGAGTTTTTCCCTTCCCCTCTCTGCGACATAAATTCAAGGGGCGCTTTGGCAAACTCGCGCCATCTCGGGCGCGCCTTTCTTTGCTGACTTTCTTTGGCAAGACAAAGAAAGTGAGTCAGCCCCGGCAGGGGATGGAGCAAGGGATGCACCAACGGCATCAAACACCTCACCAATAAGCATTCAGACAAGGAGACACCATGCGGCTCACCGGCAAGATCGCCATCGTCACCGGCGCGGGTTCGGGTTTTGGCGAGGGCATCGCCCACACCTTCGCTCGGGAAGGCGCACGCGTCATCGTCAACGACCTGAATGCCGAGGCTGGCGAGCGCGTAGCCAACGCCATCCGCATCACCGGTGGCGACGCGCATTGCGTGCAGGCGGATGTGTCCAAGGGCGATTCCGTCGCCTCGCTGCTGGGCGACACACTGGAGCGCTATGGCGACCTGCACATCGTCGTGAACAACGCCGGCACCACACACAAGAACAAGCCGATCCTGGAGATCACCGAAGACGAATTCGACCGCGTGATGGCCGTCAACGTGAAAAGCATCTACTGGACGGCGCGCCACATGGTGCCGCACTTCCGCGCGCGCGGTGGCGGCGTGTTCGTCAACGTGGCATCCACGGCAGGCATCCGGCCGCGCCCGGGACTGGTTTGGTACAACGCCAGCAAGGGCGCGGTCATCACGGCCAGCAAGGCGATGGCGGCCGAGCTGGGGCCGGACAAGATCCGCGTGAACTGCGTGAACCCCGTGATGGGCGCCACCGGCCTCATCGAGCAGTTCATGGGCATGCCAGATACGCCCGAGAACCGCGCCCGCTTTCTGGCGACGATCCCGATGGGGCGACTTTCCACGCCGCAGGATGTGGCCAATGCGTGCCTGTATCTGGCGTCTGACGAGGCCGCGTTCATTACCGGCACCTGCCTGGAAGTCGACGGCGGTCGCTGCGTATAAACCCTGCCGGCGGGCGGCTTGGCGCGCTCGCGCCATAAGCGCAGAATGCTGTGGCTGTTCAGTCGGGCCGGTTGTGGTGCCTGCTTGGGATGACGGGCGCCTGTAGAGATGCGATCGGCCCGCGCCCACAAAACACAGGAGACCCGATGGCCACCACCCCACCCACCTCACCGGTCGGCGGCGCAGGCACGCTGCCCCCGCAATCCGCAAGCGACTTCGAAGAAGCCACCTACCGCAAGGTGAGTTGGCGCCTGATTCCCTTCCTGCTGCTGTGCTACGTGGTTGCGTATCTGGACCGCGTGAACGTTGGCTTTGCCAAGCTGCAGATGCTCAACGACCTGAAGTTCAGCGAGACCATCTACGGGCTGGGCGCGGGCATCTTCTTCATCGGCTACTTCCTCTTTGAAGTGCCGAGCAACGTGATCCTGCACCGCGTGGGCGCGCGCCTCTGGATCGCTCGGATCATGATTTCGTGGGGCCTGATCTCGGCCGCCATGATGTTCGTGACCACGCCGGCCATGTTCTATGTGATGCGCTTCCTGCTGGGGCTGGCAGAGGCCGGCTTCTTCCCCGGCATCATCCTGTACCTCACGTATTGGTATCCGGCGGCACGGCGCGGGCGTACCACCACGTTCTTCATGACGGCGATTGCGCTGTCGGGCGTGATCGGCGGCCCGATTTCGGGTTGGGCGATGAAGGCGTTTGCCGGTGTCTACGGCTTGGCCGGCTGGCAATGGATGTTCCTGATCGAAGGCATTCCGTCGGTCATCGTCGGCATCTTCGTGCTGCTGTATCTGGATGACCGCATCAGCCACGCCAAGTGGCTGACCGACGAGGAAAAGGCCCTCCTCACGCGCAACATCGCCGCCGAAGACGCCGAGAAGGAAGACCCGCCCATCCGCACCGTCATGGCCAGCCCGCGCGTGTGGCTGATGAGCCTGATCTACTTCACCTTCGTGATGGGCCTGTATGGCGTGAGCTTCTGGCTGCCGACGCTGATCAAGCAAACCGGCGTGGCCGATCCGTTTGCCGTGGGCCTGCTGACGGCGATTCCGTACGGCGCGGCGGTCATCGCCATGGTGCTCGTCGCCCGCAGTGCCGACCGTCTGCGCGAGCGCCGTTGGCACATTGCCATTCCTGCCGTGGCGGGCGCCATCGGGCTGATCCTGTCGGCCGTGTGGCATACCAACACCACGCTGGCGATGGCCGCACTCACGCTCGGCACCATGGGCATCCTGACCACGCTGCCGCTGTTCTGGAGCCTGCCGACCGCCTTCCTGGCGGGCACGGGCGCGGCCGCCGGCATTGCGCTGATCAACTCGCTGGGCAATCTGGCGGGCTTCCTGAGCCCCTATGCCGTGGGCTGGCTCAAGGATGCGACCAAGAGCACGGACTCGGGCATGTACATGCTGGCTGCGTCGATGGTGCTGGGGGCGATTCTTACGCTGTCAGTACCGGCGCGCATGGTGAACAAGTAGCCGCGTAGCCGTACCGCCACCAATGAAAAAGGCCGGGTTCTCCCGGCCTTGTTTCATTTCACGGCGAGCAACGCGCTCTGCCGGTAATGCCGCTGCGCCTCTTCCGGGCGTTCGGTCTGCTCGTACATCTGTGCCAGCGCTAAATGCGCATGCGCACGCAGGTTGCCGTGGTGGTCGGCGTCGGCATACTTCAACGCCGATTCCAGGCTCGACTGCGCCTTGCCCCAGAGCTGCTCCTTGAAGCACAGCATGCCCAGCGTGTAGAACAGGTCGGCATCCACCGGATGCTGCGTCAGCCATTTCTCGGCCTGTTGAATGAGCGGCAACGCCTTGCCGGGCACTGCGCAATCGGCATAGCGGCGGATCAGGCGGCCATCCCAATGCGCTTTCAGGCCATCTTCGACGATGCGCTTGGCGTCGTCCGTGCGACCCAGTTGCGCGAAATACAGTGCGGCCTGCGAAGCAATGCGCGGCGAGCGGCGTTCTTCGGTGGTCAGTTCACGCCAGAAGCTGTTGAGCGCATCGGCATCGTGGCGGCGCTCGGTCAGCAGCGTCTCACAGGCCATCTGCTTGAGGCGCGCGGCCAGCACGGCGTGGATGGCGTTGCGCTTTTCCAGCGCGCGCGTGAGGCGCAGCACTTCACTCCAGTTCTTCAGATGCTGGTGAGCGCGCAGGGCAATACGCTGCGCCTGGATCTGGCGAGAACCCTGCGATTGCAGTTGCGCGATCTTCTCCAGCGCGCCTTCGGCATCGCGTGCATCGACCAGCAATTCCGCCATTGACACCAGCTTCGCTTGCTCACGGTCGGGCGAGTTGACCTCGGCCATCCATGCGTCGCGGCGATCGGTTTCTTGCATGCGGTGCGCAGCGCGGGCGCCGATCAGCGCGGCGGTTTCGCGTTGCGCGTCCCACGCCTGCGCTTCCCGCGCGAGACGCTCGGCGCGGCCGAAGCGGCCCGCGAACAGGCTCTCCATCGCCTCACGCAATGCAGCCGAGGCCTTCAGGATGCGATTACGCTCTCGATACGCCGCCGCACGCGCCGGCATGCCCGCCACGTGGTGGAACAAGCGCATCACCAGATGCAGCGCGACGAACGTCGCCAGCAGCACGGCCAGCACGAAATTGAGCGACATCTCCACCCGGTACGGCGGGTAGAACAGCACAACGTTGCTCAGGTTGAGTTCGGTAAACAACGCCAGCCCGACGGCGGCGGCAAACAGCAGCGCGACCCAGAATACCCAGCGCATGCTCACTCCCCACTATCCGAACCGCGCTGGCCGCGAGCGGCCGCGAGGCTATCGACCAGCGTCGGCACCTGCAGCGTGCCGACCGCCGAGCGCACTTGCGCCAGCTGCGTCTGCACCGTGGCGACGCGCGGCGATTGCACGTCGAAGTAGCGCGCGAGCAGCGTGTCAGCGCGCCCCAGGTCTGCGCGGAACACCGCATCGTTGCGCGAGAGCAGTGCCAGACGCGCGTTCATCAGACGCAGCTTGAGGTTTTCGCGCAGGAACCACGCCTGGTCAGACGACAGCAGCAGCGCCTCGGTCTGGTCAACGCGGCGCACCTGCACGATCTGGCTCAATTCGCCGCGCACGTCGTCCCACAGGCGGCCCCACCAGGCGCGCACGCCGGCAGACCATCCCGTGCCAGCCTGCGCCGAGGAAGCGGCCGGCGCCGAAGCTGGTGCTGCGTGCGCCTTGGCATTCTTGGCGGATTTTGCCGCTGCGGCATACGGCGCCTGTGCGGCCTGCTCGGCCTCCAGCGGTTGCGCGGCGGAAACCAGGGGCAGCGTGTCAACCGCATTGATGGCGTCATCCAGCCGCAGGGCGGCACTCGACAGATCAATCGACGGCATTGCCTTGAGCTTGGCAATGTCGCGCGCTACAGCACGGCGGATGGCGACGAACTGCGGCTTGTCGATAGTGGCCAAACGCGCATCAATGGTCTGCAGTGCGGCCAGCGCGCCGGCCACGTTGCCGGTCAACTGTAACTGGTCGGCGGCCACTTCCAGCGAATGTTCGATTTCCGCGCGCTGCCAATCGTCGCGATTGCGCAGCAGGTCTTGGCTGGCCTGCTCAAGCGCGGACTGGCGATCGCGGGTTTCCGTGGTGCGGGCGTCCAGCGCGCCGAACTTTTGCTGCAACTGAGCCACGGCATCCTGGTCCGCGCGCGACAGCACGCGCATTTCTTGCGCCAGGGCTTCGTTCTGCTGCGCGCGCTGGCGGATGTCGCGTGCCAGGCGTTCATTGCGCACCTGCAACGCAGCCACGGCGGCCACCACCACGACCAGCACGGTCCAGATCAACCAGCCGCCACGACGCGGCGCGTGGTTGACCGTCATGCTGGGGGCAAAGGCAGCGGGTGCGGCTGCAGGTGCAGGCGTGGGGGTCGGTGCCGGGCTCGGCGCGGTGGCCGCGGGCGTCGGCGCGGGAGCGGACGAGGGAACAGGAGTCTGCGTCACGGTGGAAGAAGAAAGAGGAGTATTCGATTCAGCAGGTGCCGGTGCTGCGGACGTCGCCGGCACCGGCCCCGCCCAAGTGAGCACGCTGGCGAGCAGGCGATCATCGCCGGCGCCCGTGAGCGTGACATCGTGAAAACCGAGCGACTGGGCCTGCTCAACGATGCGCGCGTGCGATGCAAAGCAAGGTGCGCCGTGCAGGGTTTCAAGATCCGCGGGCGACAGATTGGCGCGCGCCAGGTCATCCAGATTGCGGACGGCCTCGGAGCTGGTCAGCGTCCACGCGTGGCGGCCGGCCAGTACGGCCCGCAGCGCGTTCCACGCGGCCGCGTCGGGCACGGGCACGCTGCGGCGATAGGCTTCCACCGCGCGGACCGAGACACCGGCCTCGCGCAATTGATCCGCCAGCCATTCACGGCCGCCGTTGCCGCGCACGATCAGCACCTCGCGGCCACGCAGCGATGCCACGTCGAGCTGGGCATATAGCGCTTCGGAATCCTGGCGCGCGTCGTCGGCGTGCGTGCCGGGCCGAATCACCCGATGCGCGGGCGGCGCAACGCCGTGGGTGGCAAGGGCCTGCGCGCTGGCAGGGCCCACCACGGCCACTGGCACTTCCTGCGGCCAGCGGAACCCTTCCGGCATGGCGGCAAACGCCTGTTGCACGGCATTGGGGCTGACGAAGACGACCAGCGCATAGCGCGACGGATCGCTCAGCGCGGTGCGCAGATCCTCGAGATTCGGCGTCGGCGCAATGTCAAGCAGCGGAAACTGGTGGGTGCGCAGCCCGTGACGCTCCAACGCAGCGACCAGCATGGGTGCCTGCGCGCGCGGGCGCGTCACCACCACCACGGGCGGTTCGGCTGGTTTAGCGGCGGAGGGCGCGCTGGATGAGGGTGGCAAGCGATCGTCCATGGCGTGCCGTAGAGATTAGGTTGCGGGCGGGGTGTCAGCGCCAATCATGGCGAGAATGTCACGCGCGCCACCGTCCAGCATCTGTTGGGCAACGCGTGCGCCCAGTGCATCGGCTTCGGCCAGTGTGGTGGGCGCGGCTTCACCGTCAGCGGCCAGCTTGCGCGTGCCGTCTTGCGAGGCCACAAACGCCCGCAGGCGCAACGTACCGGTGTCCGACCATTGCGCGAACGCTGCCAGCGGCACCTGGCACGAGCCGCCCAACATGCGCGAGACGGCGCGTTCGGCCGTCACGGCCAGCGCAGTCCGTGTGTCATGCAGCGGTGCGAGCGCAGCCTGTACATCAGCACGGTCGGCGCGGATTTCGATACCCAGCGCGCCCTGCCCGGCTGCCGGCAGCGATTCTTCCGGTGCGATGGTCGAGCGGATGCGATCGGTCAGGCCCAAGCGCTTGAGCCCCGCAGCGGCGAGAATGATGGCCGCGTAGTCACCGCGATCCAGCTTGCCGAGGCGGGTATCCAAGTTGCCGCGCAAGGGCTGAATGACCAGATGCGGAAAGCGCGCACGCAGCGAGGCCTCGCGACGCAGGCTGGAGGTACCCACCACCGCGCCCGCCGGCAACGACGCCAGATCAGCGTAGTCGTTGGACACGAACGCATCGCGCGGGTCCTCGCGCTCCAGCAGGGCCGCCAGTGCGAAGCCTTCGGGCAGTTCCATCGGCACGTCCTTGAGCGAGTGGACAGCCAAGTCAGCCCGCCCTTCGGCCAGCGCGACTTCCAGTTCCTTCACGAACAAACCTTTGCCCCCCACCTTGGCGAGGGAGCGATCGAGAATCTGGTCGCCGCGCGTGGTCATTCCAAGGATGGACACGTCGCACGTGGGATAGTATTTTTGCAATGCAGCACGCACGTGTTCGGCTTGCCAAAGGGCGAGCCGGCTTTCGCGCGAGGCGATGACCAGCTTGGTCGGCGCCTGGGCTGCAGGAGTCGTTGCAAGCTGGGAATCGACGGAAGTCGGGCGGGCATGAGAAGACATGCGGCAATGGTAGCACGCAGCTTTTTCGCCACAGCCGGGCTATCACGTTGAAGTGATGCAGAAAGAAGGGCCGTTCAGGCACCTTACCGATCCAACCTAGGAGACACCATGACGCAGCCCGCCGCGCGCCGCGCTTCCTCGCGCGCGACCCCCGCCCGCAAGGCATCCGCCGCCCCCGCCAAAACCAGCAAGACGCCCAAGGCCGCCACAAAATCGGCCGCCAAGCCCAATGGCGCGGATGAGACCAACGGCGCATCACTCGGCCCAACCTCCCGCCGCTCGTCCGGCAGCGCAGCCGCCAAAGACCAGCCGTTGAAGGAGGACATCCGCTTTCTGGGCCGCCTGCTGGGCGACGTGCTGCGTGAACAGGAAGGCGGCGCCGCCTTCGAAACCGTCGAGACCATCCGCCAGACCGCCGTGCGTTTTCGCCGCGACGGCGATCGCCAAGCCGAGCAGGAACTCGACCGGTTGCTCAAGGCGCTCTCGCGCGAACAGACCAACTCGGTGGTGCGCGCGTTCAGCTACTTCTCGCACCTGGCCAACATTGCCGAAGACCAGCACCACAACCGCCGCCGCCGCGTGCATGCGCTGGCCGGCTCGCCGCCGCAACCGGGCAGCATGATGCGCGCGCTGCTGTCGGTGGCCGATGAGGGCGTCTCCGGCGATGCACTGCGCCGCTTCTTCGATGCCGCGTTGATCGTGCCCGTGCTCACGGCCCACCCAACCGAGGTGCAGCGCAAGAGCATTCTCGATGCGCAGCGTGAAATCGCCCGCCTGCTCGCCGAGCGTGACACGCCGCTGACCACCCGTGAACGCGAGCGCAACACGACGCTGCTGCGCGCACACGTGACCAAGCTGTGGCAGACACGCATGCTGCGCACCACGCGCTTGATGGTGGCTGACGAGATCGAGAACGCGCTGTCGTACTACCAGACCACGTTCCTGCGCGAGATTCCCGCGTTGTACCGCGAGCTGGAAGAGGACGTCGCTGCCGTATTCCCGCGCCGCGGCGCACGGGGCGAGCCCACGCCGTTGGCGCCCTTCTTCCAGATGGGCTCGTGGATCGGCGGCGACCGCGACGGCAACCCCTTCGTCACGGCAGAGACCCTACGCTACGCCGCGCGCAAGCAGGCCAGCGTGATCCTCGCGTGGTATCTCGACGAGATCCACGCGCTGGGCGCCGAACTGTCGATGTCGACCTCGCAGGTGGATGTGAGTGCCGAATTGCTGGCCTTGGCGGAACAGTCACCCGACCACTCAGAGCATCGCTCGGATGAGCCATACCGCCGCGCGCTGATCGGCGTGTATGCGCGCCTGGCTGCGACGTGCCGCGAGCTGACCGGCGAAGACGCTGGCCGCCATGCCGTCGGCCCCGCACCCGCTTACACGAGTGCAGAAGAATTGCGCGCCGACATCCAGATCGTCACCGATTCGCTGGCGGCACACCATGGCGAGGCACTGGCGGATGCACGCCTAGCCTCGTTGGCGCGGGCGATTGATGTGTTCGGCTTCCACCTCTCGTCGATCGACTTGCGGCAGGTATCGGACGTGCATGAAGCCACCGTGGCCGAGCTGCTGAAGGTGGCGGGTGTGGAAGGCGCCTACGCGGCGCTGTCGGAAACCGACAAGCGCACGCTGCTGCTGCGCGAGCTGCAACAGCCGCGCCTGCTGACGCTGCCGTTCCACACATATAGCGAGCAGACCACGCAAGAGATCGACATCTTCCGCGCGGCGCGCGAGGTGCGTGCCCGCTACGGCAACCGCATCGTGCGCAACTACATCATCTCGCACACCGAGACGCTGTCGGACCTACTGGAAGTGATGCTGCTGCAGAAGGAAGCCGGCATGTTCCGCGCGAACGCCAATGGCGCTGGCGTGGGGCTCGACGTGATGGTGATCCCGCTGTTCGAGACCATCGAAGACTTGCGCAACGCCTCGCAGATCATGGGCGACCTGCTCGCCCTGCCCGGCTTTGATGCCGTGCTGGCTGCGCAGGGCAACGAGCAGGAAGTCATGCTCGGCTATTCGGATTCCAACAAGGACGGCGGCTTCCTCACTTCCAACTGGGAGCTGTACAAGGCCGAGCTGGCGCTGGTGGAGCTGTTCGAGCGCAAGGGCGTGCGCCTGCGCCTGTTCCACGGCCGCGGCGGCACGGTAGGCCGTGGCGGCGGCCCGACCTATCAGGCCATCCTGTCGCAGCCGCCGGGCACGGTGAACGGGCAGATCCGCCTGACCGAGCAGGGCGAGATCATCTCCAGCAAGTTCGCCAACCCCGAGATCGGCCGACGCAATCTGGAGACCATCGTTGCGGCCACGCTGGAAGCCACGCTGCTGCCCACGCGCAACCGCCCGAAGGGCCTGGAAGAATTCGAAGCGGCCATGCAGGCGCTGTCGGATAACGCCTTTGCCGCGTACCGCAACCTCGTCTACGAAACCCCGGGCTTCAAGGACTACTTCTTCGCCACCACGCCAATCACCGAGATTGCCGACCTGAACCTCGGTTCGCGTCCGGCCTCGCGCAAGCTGATGGACAAGAAGCACCGCCGCATTGAAGACCTGCGCGCGATTCCGTGGGGTTTCTCGTGGGGGCAGTGCCGCTTGCTGCTGCCGGGCTGGTTCGGCTTCGGCAGCGCGGTGCAGCAGTGGCTGGACGAGGCCGGCAACGCGAAGGCCAAGGCCGCGCGCTTGGCCACGCTCAAGCGCATGCACAAGCAGTGGCCGTTCTTTGCGAACCTGCTGTCGAACATGGATATGGTGTTGTCCAAGGCCGATCTGAACGTGGCCTCGCGCTACGCGCAGCTGTGTGACGACCGCAAGCTGCGCAACGCGGTGTTTTCGCGCATCTCGGCTGAGTTCACGTTGACCGAGCAGATGCTGGCGGCCATCACCGGCCACGCTGAGCGGCTGTCGGACAACCCGCTGCTGGCGCGTTCGATCAAGAACCGCTTCCCGTATCTCGACCCGCTGAACCACTTGCAGGTGGAATTGCTCAAGCGCTTCCGCTCGGGCAAGGCCGGCAGTGACGATGCACGCGTGCGGCGCGGCATCCATCTGTCGATCAACGGGATTGCGGCGGGTCTTCGCAATAGCGGTTGATCAAGCCGCCAGCGCGGTGGCGGCGGGGCGACGGCTGATCCAGGCCATCGCCATCGCGCCGGCGTAGGACAGCGTCATCAGTCCCAATACCGTTGGCGAGGCGTGCGTCAGATCGGGCATCACCGTGACGACCGCGCCTGCCGCTGCCACGCCCAGCAGGCTGCCGGTCTGCCGCGCGGCGTTGAGCAGGCCCGATGCCGTGCCCGCCAGTTCGCCTGGCGCGGCAGACAGGATGGTCGACGTCATCGGTGCAATCGCCAGCGCCGTGCCGCCGCCGTACGCCACCATCGTCGCGCTGGCGAGCCACAGTGGCGCGTGCCCGTTCAGCGCGGCCGATGTCGCCATCAAACCGAGTGCAGCAATCAGCAGGCCGCTCAGCATCATGCTGTGCGTAGAGAACCGCCCCATCAGCTTGCCTGCTGAGATGTTGCCGGCCGACAGGCTGATCGCCATCGGCAGCATGACGAGGCCGGTCTGGCGCGCACTCAGGTGCTCGGCGTTCTGCAAATGCAGGCTCAGCATGAACAGCGCGCCGTAGTAGCCGAAGTTCAGCAGGAAACCCATGCCGTTGACGGCGCCCAGCGTGCGATGTGCAAACCACGCCAGCGGCACCAGCGGGGCAGGCGCGCGGCGTTCCACCATGACGAATAGCGCGCCGGCCGTCACCATCAGCAGCGCGGCGCCCCACACCCACGGGGATTGCCCGCCGCGCACCGGCCACTCAATCGCCGCAAAACACAGCGCTGCCAGCATCACCGCGCTGGTCACCTGGCCCGCCCAATCGAACGGTCGGGCACGCGCCGGTTGGACGTGGCGCACGATCACCCACGTGCCCAACATGCCCACCACGCCCAACGGCACGTTGATGAGGAAGGCGCTGCGCCAGCCGTACGTGTCGACCAGGATGCCGCCGAGCGCCGGGCCCACCGCCGCCGCAGTCGCCACGATGGCACCCCACAGACCGATGGCCCAGGCGCGCTCGCGGGGGTCTTCAAACGTGCTGCGAATGAGTGACAGCGAACTCGGCAGGAACATCGCCGCGCCCACGCCCTGCAGAATGCGCGCGGCAATCAACGTAGCCACGGAGGGCGCCAGCCCGCACCCCGCCGACGCCACGATGAACACGGCCATTCCCGCCATGAAGACGGTGCGCGCGCCGATGCGGTCGCTGAGCAAGCCACCGGTCAGGATGAAGGCAGCAAAGGCCAGCGTGTAGGCGTCAACGATCCACGCCAGCTCGGCAACGCTGCTGTGCAGGCTGTCGCGCATGGCGACGAGCGCCACGTTCACCACGGTGGTATCGAGCACCGCCATGAACACGCCCGACGTGAGGATGGCTAGCGTGGCATTGCGGCGCCAGCGGCTGAGGTCCGCAGCCGGCGGTGATACAGAAATGGCGTTGCAGGGAGGCATGGGGGAATCGCTTGGCAATGTCATGGAGCCAAGTGTAGGCTGGGGACTGCATGCAAAAAAGCAGCGTTTTTGCATGACACCGCAGCAAAAATGCATCATCCACCTACGAACATCCGGAGCCAAACGTGAACTGGGACAACGCGCGCTTCTTCCTGGCTGTGGCACGCACCGGCACCCTGCGCGGGGCGGCACAGCGCCTGGGCGTGGATCAGGCCACGGTCGGCCGCCGCATTGCCGGGTTGGAGGACGAGCTGTCGGCCAAGCTGTTCCTGCGCACCTCGACGGCACTGGTGCTCACGCCCGCCGGCGAAGCGCTGATCGGCCCGGCCGAAGCCATGGAGCAGGCAGCGCACACCATCGAGCGCCGCGTCGCCGGTATCGACGAACAGTTGGCCGGCACCATTCGCGTGGCCACGACCGACACCATGGCCGCCACGTTTGTGCTGCCGGCCATCGCGCAGTTGCGGGAACGGCATCCGGGCATCGACGTCGTCTGTATGGCGTCCAAAAGCATTGCCAACCTGACCAAGCGCGAAGCCGACGTCGCCGTGCGCACGCTGCGTCCGGATTCGCCTGACCTCATCGCGCGGCGCATCGGACAAATGGAAACCGGCGTCTATGCAAGCCGCAGCTACGTTGCCGCACGCGGCGAGCCGGAGGAAGGCAGCGCCTTTGCGGGACACGACCTCGTGCTCTACCCGCGCAACGAGGTGCCGTGGATGTGGGATGACCTCTGCGGCGAGCCGATCACGCGTGGGCGCGTGGTCCTGCAGAGCAACTCGGCCACGGCGATCCTTGAAGCCGTGGCCGGGGGAATCGGCATCACGGAACTCGTCTGCCGCCGTGCCGAGGCGTATCCGCAACTGGTGCGCGTGCTGCCCAACCGCCGCAGCCTGCAGGACGTGTGGCTCGTCACCCATGCGGATCTGCACAAGACCGCCCGCGTGCGCGCCTTGCTCGATTGCATCGTCGAAGCGTTCGGTACGTGTAAAAAGCCCGCCACGCCGTAGCGCGCGTCCAGCGTGGCGGCACGACAAACCGCTAGCTGATAAAGGCGACCGGGACGGGGTCCTCACCCAGCACCGAAAGCAGCACGGCCCAGTGCATGGCCTCATCGCCCAAGATGCTGGCGGCGGCCTTGGTCAGGTCGCGCGTGTAGAAATTCGGCATCACACCCAGGTAAGCGGAGGTTGCCCCCTTCTCCAGCCCGGCGGCAAAGCGCAGCACGTCGGCCTGCGTCTTCAACTGACTGACCGGAAAGTTGTATTCCGCCACCTTCTTCTCCATGACCGGCGTACCACCCAGCTTCGATACCGTGCCCGCCAGCACCGACGCATGCGCCTTGTGGTGGCCCTGGAACTTCACCGCCGTCGCCAGCACGGGCTTTTGCAGCAGGCCGCTTTCGGCGCCCACCTGATACGCGGCGATGGCCTGGTACTCCAGCCCGAGCGCCACGTTCAGGATGGCGATGTCGTCTTTCACGCTGCCCGATTGGGTCTGTGCCCAGGCCGGCATCGATTGCCCCAGCGACACCGCCGCCAGTGAGCCCAGCGCCATCAGCCCCGGCGCGCGTAGCAGCACGCGGCGGCGTGCGTCGATGCGCGGGCTGTCGCCATCGAACAGATTCATCTCTTTGTTCGTATCCATCGTCGGTCTCCTTGCATGTGGGGGAAGAAGGACGATCCGCATGGTGCCGAAGTGCGGCCGTGGGGCGAATCGCCGGCGTTTGTCCAGCGCCTGACCGCTTATACGAAGGGCATGCCCAACTGGATGCAAACCAAAGCCGCGCCCACGTGAATTGCCCCAACGACCCAGGTTTCTTCCTACACTTTGGGCAGAACCGTTCGCAAAAGCTGCCCCGTGCTCACCTTCCAGCGCACCGCCGAAGACCACGCCGCACAAGACGCCGACTCGCCAACGCCGGCCACAGCAGGCCGCCCGCAAAGCGCCGATGCGGAAGAGCTGGCCGCGCTGCTGCAGCGCATCGGCCTGGGCGAGCGCGATGCCCTGCGCACGCTCTACACGCGCTGCGCGCCGAAACTGTTTGGGCTCGCGCTGCGTATCTTGGTCAGGAAGGACTGGGCCGAGGACGTCTTGCAAGAAAGCTTCGTCAACATCTGGCGCCACGCCGGCGATTACCACCCGCACCTGGCCGCCCCCATGACGTGGATGACCACCATCGTGCGCAACCGCGCACTCGATTGCCTGCGCCGGCAGCATGCCGAGCGCGTGCAGGAGTCCGTGCCGCTGGATGACACCTACGCCGATGTCCTGGCCGACCACGCCCCCGGCCCGGCCGACCTTGCGCTCGCCGGCCAGCAGGCACGCGCGCTGGCCGAATGCCTCAAGCGCCTGGACCCGAAGCAGCGCGAAGTCATCTCGCTTGCCTATCTGCGTGACCTGTCGCACAGCGAGCTGGCGCAAGCGCTGTCGCTGCCGCTGGGCACCGTCAAATCGTGGATGCGGCGCGGGCTCGACCGCCTGCGCGAATGCCTGGGAGCGCCCTGATGGACCCGCGCCGCCACCCCGATCTCGTCGACAAGCTGGCCGCTGAATACGCGGTCGGCACGCTGCGCGCGGGCGCACGCCGCCGGTTCGAGCAGTGGATCCGCCACCACGACGACGTCCGCGCGACGGTTGAGCGCTGGCAGCGTTACCTGGCGGACCTGCCGGCCTTGCAGCCAGCCACGGCGCCGCTGCCGGAAATTCTCTGCCGTGTGGAAGTGCAGCTCGGCTGGCGCGAACCTGCGCCATCGCCCAAAGCGCTCTGGCAAAAGCTTTGGCAAGGCACCGGCTTCTGGCGCGGTGCTACGGCAGTCGCGGCGATTGTCGCGGCGGCGGCGGTTGGGCTGAACCTGCGGCTGTCGGAGCAGTTGCGCGAGGCGCCCATCGCCAACGCGGTGGCCGTGCTGCAGGACGCGCAGGCGCAGGCCGCCGTCCTCGTCACTTGGGATGCCCGGACCGGCACGCTGTCGCTCAAGCGGCTGGACGCGACGCCGCTCACCACGGAACAAGCGCTGCAACTCTGGGCACTGCTGCCGAATGGGAAGCCTCAGTCACTTGGTCTGATCGGGCACCAGCGTGCGGTCCGGCTGACGGTCGCGCAGCCGCTGCGGCAGGTGCCCGCCCTAGCCATCAGCGTGGAACCGCGCGGCGGCTCGCCCAACCCAGACGGGCCGACGGGGCCTGTGGTCTTCAAGGGCGCGCTGATCGACAGCACGCTGTAGGCCCAATGGGCCTAGCGATATAATCGCGGTTTCCTGAATTTGCGGCCGATGCCTCCATTTGGCCGCCTTCCTCCAGCTGTCCGCCCATGACCTCCCAACTCGCCAAGAAGGCTGAAGCGTGGTCCGCCCGCTTTAACGAGCCGGTGTCCGATCTCGTCAAGCGCTATACCGCGTCGGTGTTCTTCGACAAGCGCCTCGCACTGTTCGACATCCAGGGCTCGCTCGCGCATGCGGCCATGCTTGCCAAGCAGGGCATCATCGCCGAGGCTGACCGCGCCGCCATCGAGAAAGGCATGGCACAGATCCGCCAGGAGATCGAAGCCGGCACGTTCGAGTGGAAGCTGGACCTGGAAGACGTGCACCTGAACATCGAAGCGCGCCTGACCGCCATGGCGGGCGACGCCGGCAAGCGCCTGCACACCGGCCGCTCGCGTAACGACCAGGTTGCGACCGACATCCGCCTGTGGCTGCGCAGCGAGATCGACAACATCGTCGGTCTGCTTAAGGCCCTGCGCGGCGCGCTGCTGGACCTGGCCGAGCAGCACACCAACACCATCGTCCCGGGCTTCACGCACCTGCAGGTCGCGCAACCGGTGGTGTTCGGCCACCACCTGCTGGCCTACGTCGAGATGTTCACGCGCGACACCGAGCGCATGCTCGATTGCCGCAAGCGCGTGAACCGCCTGCCGCTGGGCGCCGCCGCACTGGCCGGCACGAGCTACCCGATCGACCGCGAATTCGTCGCGCAGCAACTGGGCTTTGACGGCGTGTGCCGCAACTCGCTGGATGCCGTGTCCGATCGCGACTTCGCCATCGAATTCTGCGCCGCGGCCGCGCTCGTCATGACGCACGTCTCGCGCTTCTCGGAAGAGTTGGTGCTGTGGATGAGCCCGCGCGTCGGCTTTATCGACATTGCGGACCGCTTCTGCACCGGCAGCTCGATCATGCCGCAGAAGAAAAACCCCGACGTGCCGGAACTGGCACGCGGCAAGACCGGCCGCGTCAACGGCCACCTGATCGCCCTGCTCACGCTGATGAAGGGCCAGCCGCTGGCCTACAACAAGGACAACCAGGAAGACAAGGAACCGCTGTTCGACACCGTGGATACCGTGGTCGACACGCTGCGCATCTTTGCCGACATGGCGACTGGCATCACCGTCAAGGCCGACGCCATGCGCGCTGCCGCGCTACAAGGCTACGCCACCGCCACCGACCTGGCCGACTATCTGGTCAAGCGCGGCCTGCCCTTCCGCGATGCGCACGAAGCCGTGGCCCACGCCGTGCGCGCCTGCGATGACCTGCGCTGCGATCTGGCGGACCTGAGCGTTGCACAACTGCGCGACATCAGCGGCTTGGGCGACAAGGCCAACTTGATTGGTGATGACGTGCACGCTGTGCTGACGCTGGAAGGCTCAGTCGCATCGCGCAATCACATTGGCGGGACTGCGCCGGAGCAGGTGAAGCAGGCCATTGCATTTGCACGCGCTGCGCTGGCGGAATAATCCGTAGCCCACGCCAAACACGAACGCCGCGCGATACGTTGCGCGGCGTTTTGTTTTGGGCAAATACCGCCCACTCGTGCGTCACTCGCCGCATCTTGTGCCCGTCCTGGGCATCGCTCGTCTCCTCTTCGCGCGTTATACAAGTTTGCAAATGACCGGGATACGCCCTGCCGCATGAATCGGCCGCGGGTGCCCGTCTATGCTTCGCTCCAACATCCCTCACACCGATAAAACGCGCGCCGCCCACACGCAGGCTGCAGCGCTGCGAAAAAACCAATCGCGAGACAACGGTCTGGAGAATGCCCGCGCGCGCATGCGGGCACCCGCACCGATAGCAAAACCAGAACAGTGCCCCTCACGCTACCCGCCGTTCGGACCACACCGATCGGCCAGCGCGGAGCCCTGCCAGGAGACAAACCACCATGGCTGAACAGTCCATTCCGTCCACGACGGATCTTGGCGCCGCCGGCTTTGCCGACGCACGCGCCATCGATCGCTATTTCCAGATTTCCGCGCGTGGCAGCACGCAACGCCGTGAGGTGGTGGCGGGCATCACCACCTTCATGGCGATGGTGTATGCCGTATTCGTCGTGCCCGGCATGTTGGGCAAGGCGGGGTTCGACACCAGCGCCGTGTTCGTTGCGGTGTGCCTGACGACTGCCTTCGGCTCGCTATTGATGGGCCTGTGGGCCAAGCTGCCCATCGCCATCGGCTGCGCGATTTCGCTGACGGCGTTCATGGCGTTCGGCTTGGTGCTCGGGCAGAAGCTCTCGCCCGAAGTGGCGCTGGGCGCGGTGTTCCTGATGGGCGTGGTGTTCACCGCCATCTCGGCCACTGGCGTGCGCTCGTGGATTCTGCGCAACCTCCCCTCGGGCGTGGCGCACGGCACGGGCATCGGCATTGGCCTGTTCCTGCTGCTGATCGCGTCGAACGACGTCGGTCTCGTGGTCAAGAACGCCGGTGCGGGCCTGCCCGTGGCGCTGGGTCACGTCACCGCCTTCCCGGTGATGATGTCGGTGCTGGGGCTGGCAGCCATCTTTGGCATGGAGCGCCGTCGCGTGCCGGGGGGCATCCTGATCGTCATCGTCGCCATCTCGGCGCTGGGCCTGATCTTTGATCCGCAGGTCAAATTCACCGGCATTTTTGCGCTGCCGTCGCTGGCCACCGCGGGCCATGCTTCGTTGATCGGTGCGATGGACATTCGCGGCGCCCTCTCCGCTGCCGTGCTGCCCGCCGTGCTGGCGCTGGTGATGACCGCCGTGTTCGACGCCACCGGCACCATCCGCGCCGTGGCCGGCCAAGCGGGGCTGCTCAACGACAAGGGCCACATCATCAACGGTGGCCGCGCACTGACGGCCGATTCGATCAGCTCGATCTTCTCGGCATGCTTCGGCGGCGCCCCGGCAGCGGCTTACATTGAGTCGACGGTGGGTGTGGCGGCTGGCGGCAAGACGGGCCTGACCGCAGTGGTCGTCGGCGTGCTGTTTCTGGCGGTGATGTTCTTCTCGCCGCTGGCGGGCCTGGTGCCGTCGTACGCAACAGCGCCCGCGCTGATGTACGTCGGGCTGTTGATGCTCTCGAGCGTGAGCAAGCTGCACATGGACGATATGGTTGACGCCCTGTCCGGCCTGGTCTGCGCCGTCTTCATCGTACTGACCTGCAACATTGTCACCGGCATCATGCTCGGCTTCGCCACGCTCGTGATCGGCCGCCTGGTGGCCGGCGAATGGCGCAAGCTGAACGCCGGAACCGTGGCGATTGCCGTGGCGCTGGTGGCGTTCTACGTGGGCGGCTGGGCGATCTGACCACGCACTGAACCGTCTTCACAAAACAAAACCGGCCAGACCCGCAAGGGCTGGCCGGTTTTGTTTTGCCTGGGAACCGGCTCAGGATCCGTAGCGAGCGGGTCGAGGTTGGTCCGAGAAGCGCAGCCGTACATGGGTACGGCGAGCATCACAGGGCCGAGATCGGCACGCGCAGTAGGATCCTGAGCCGGTTCCAACGCAAAAAACGCCCGGCACCAGGGCCGGGCGACAATCACACTACCAAGGAGCCGGTTACTTATTGGGCTGCGGCGTCAGGCGCAAATAGGGGCGCAACGCCTTGTAGCCCTTCGGAAATTTTTGCTTGATGACTTCTTCGTCCTTGAGCGACGGCACGATGACGACGTCGTCGCCGTCCTGCCAGTTGCCCGGCGTCGCCACGCTGTGGTACTCGGTCAGCTGCAGCGAGTCGATCACGCGCAGCACTTCGTTGAAGTTACGCCCCGTCGATGCCGGATACGTGATGATCAGCCGCACCTTCTTGTTCGGGTCGATCACGAACAGCGAACGCACGGTAAAGGTCTCGCTCGCGTTCGGGTGAATCATGTCGTACAGCTGCGAAACCTTGCGATCCGGGTCCGCGATGATCGGGAAGTTGACGCTGGTGTTTTGCGTCTCGTTGATGTCGTTGATCCAGCCCTTGTGCGAATCGACCGAATCCACCGACAGCGCGATCACCTTGACATTGCGCTTGGCAAATTCGTCCTTGAGCTTGGCCGTCAGGCCCAGTTCAGTGGTGCAGACCGGCGTGTAGTCGGCCGGGTGTGAAAACAGCACGCCCCAGCTGTTGCCCAGCCACTCGTGAAACTTGATGCGGCCTTCGCTGGAATCCTGCTCGAAATCCGGGGCGATATCGCCCAAACGTAGAGACATCGTGTCCTCCATACACTGATTGGGAACCACTATAGCCAGATTGCCATCCAACCAAAACGACTATAAATTCACAACAACATCACTTTTTGTCATTTGGCGCGGCATTTGCTGACGAAACGGTGGAAGGTATGCACACGTTGCCGGACAATGGCCAAGGCTTTGATCCATCGCAGCATGCGCCACACGGGCGCTTGAAGTTTCACAAGGCCCACACATATGCTAGCGAATAAGCGCGTCGATAGATTGACGATCGAATTCCCCGTTCCAAATACCAAGGTGCCCGACCATGACGAACACATCCCCCAACCTGGCCGACCCCGTCAATAAGGAGAAACTGATGACCGACGTGAAGACTGTTCTGTCCGACGCTGAAGCCCTGCTCAAGCAAGCTGCGTCCACCAGCGGCGAGAAAGCCGCCGAGCTGCGCGAGCGTGGCATGGGACTGCTGCGCCAAGCCAAGGAGAAGGCGCAAGACCTGCAAGACGCCGTAGTCACCAAGAGCAAGGCCGCCGCACGTGCCACCGACGACTATGTCCACGATCACCCGTGGCAAGCCGTGGGCGTGGCGGCCGGCGTGGGTCTGCTGATCGGCCTGCTGCTCAACCGCAAGTAACCTGCCGCACCCTTTCTGGCCGATGGCGCGCCCTATGTGGATCGCGCCATCGGCCAGTCGCATTCTGGCGGCCCCGCCTTGGGCACAGTGCGTGCTGCATCGGCGGTGCCGCCCTCGCCTTGTCCCATCCCCCCGGAACCAACATGTCTGATGACACCAGCCCAAAGCTGTTCGCCTCCCTGAAGACACTGGCCGGCACAGTCGTCTCGATGCTGCAAACGCGGCTTGAGCTGGCAAGCGTTGAGCTGGCCGAAGAAAAAGAGCGCCTGCTCGGTGCTGCCTTCCTCGGCATGCTGGCGGTCAGCCTGATCGGCCTCGCCATCATGACGCTGACCGCGCTGGTGGTGATCCTGTGCTGGGATACCTACCGCTGGCAGTCGCTGGCGATCATGGCTGCGCTCTATGCCCTGGGCGCGGTCGCGTGCCTGTGGAAAGTGCGTGCGTCGCTGCGCAGCGGGCCGCCGCTGTTCGAGGCCACGCTGGCCGAACTCGACAAAGACCGTGAGATCCTGCGCCGATGACCGATCCGACCCAACACAACCCGTCGACCGACGCAGCCTCGGCTCATGAACCCGGGCACAACGCACGCCATCACGTGCGGCCGTCCCGCCGCGGCAGCGAAACGCGCTTGCCGCTGTCCGTACGCAAGGAGCTACTGCTCACCCGCGCCGCGCTGGAGCGTTACGACTACGCGCAGGCCCGTAGCGATGTGCATCGCGCAGCCAACCGCACCTTCAGTCTGGGCGGGCTGGGCGCGCTGTTGCCGAGCCTAATTCGCCCGCTGGCACGACCGAACAGCCTGATGCGCACGCTGGGCATCGCTCGGGAGTATCCGCTGGTCGGTACCGCACTGTCGCTGGCGTATGCCGGGCTGCGCCGCACCTTCATCGGGCGCATCACGCGCCGGCTCGGCAAGGTCGGGCTGGTGGCAGGCGCGGCGTGGTGGGGCTATCAGAAATGGCAGGAAAGCCACGGCGAACAGGCAACCCCTCCTTCTGCCGCGCCCCCCCAAAACGACGCGAACGAGATCATCCCGGGCAGCACATCCTGAGCGCACCCAACGAAGAAAGGCCGGAGCAATCCGGCCTTTTGTGTTTGTGGCAGTTGCGCTCAGTGCAGCGGGATCGGGTGCCGCATGCGCTCCAAGCGGCGAGCCATGTTCTGGCGCCAAGCCGAGAAGCCATGTGCGGGCGGTGTAGATTCTGCAGCAGAGGCGGTATCGAAGCGGGCGGGCTGCGCCGATGTATCGGCGTCATGTCGTGCGTGGCGGCGACCATGCCACAACAGCGCGCCGCTGGCCGTCCAGCCGATCACAAACAAGGTGTCGCCCACGTGCATGAGCGAGTCGGGGGACGTGCCCGCGTGGAAGATGGCGCCAAGCATGTCGGGCGGCAACTCCGCGCATACCCAGAGGAAAATCGCCGGCGCCGATGCGAAAACACCGGGCTGCCACCATGGGTGGGCTACCTGAACTTGGCTGGTCTCCATGGCGTCCTCCATCGCTCTTGTAATGATGTTTTGATGCTAAGCCCGGTATGCGCAAATGGCGACCCGCCCAGCGCTGAACGGGCTGTCGGATTCCTCCGACATGCACTGCGTGACAACGTTTTCGTGCTGATCCGTTCGGACTAGGTATCACCCTGTGTGGCATGGAGATCGCGTTGCCATGCGGGGCGCAGCGTTTGCACGCCGGAAGTGCATCAGGAATTCGATGGAGCCGAGGCCCGCGCACTCATATGCATAATGCATAGACAGGCTGCATTGATGCCGTATCGTACGCAACACACATTCCCACGCCATGCTGGTTGCCACCGACCTCCTCCGCCGCGACACCCGCTCGGGTGCCACGTTGTTGCACCCGGCCACGCTTGCGGTTCGCCCGGGCGATCGCATTGCGCTGACCGGCCCTTCCGGTGCGGGCAAGAGCGTGCTGCTGCGCGCGCTGGCGCTCCTCGATCCGCTCGATGGCGGTCATGTGACATGGCGCGGCGAGCAGATGATGCCACGCGCCATCCCCGCATACCGCTGTCAGGTGGCGTATGTGCGCCAGCGCCCCGCCCTGCTGCCGGGCACGGTGGAAGACAACCTGCGCTTGCCATACCAACTGCGCACCCGACGGCACGGCACCGCATTCAACCGCGACGCCGCGCTTGCGCTGCTGGCTGGTGCCGACCGCAGTGCGGCATTCCTCGACAAATCGGCTGCCGACCTGTCTGGCGGCGAAGCGCAGATCGCGGCACTCGTCCGCACGTTGCAGACGGAGCCGACGATCTTGCTGCTCGATGAGCCGACCGCCGCACTGGACCCCGCCTCCGCGCGCGCCATCGAAGCCCTGTTGCAGCACTGGTTTGCGCAGGCCCCCGAGCGACACGCGTGGGTATGGATTACGCACGATCCCGCGCAGGCCGCACGCATCGGCCAGCAGCATTGGCGTGTGGAAGCCGGCCATCTTCAAACGGAGACCACCCGATGAACGGGCAGGCACTCACGCTCTCCGCCTGGCAAGTCGGCATTGCAGCGGCGCTGATCCTCGTGAACGGCGCGTTGTCGGTGGCGCTCGGGCTGGGGCTGGAGCGGCGCCTGGCGTGGGCTGGCGCGCGCACCGTGGTGCAGTTGCTGGCGATTGGCTTTGTACTCGAATGGGTGTTTGCCCACGCGCATTGGGCCGTGGTGCTGGCCGTCGTGGCCGTCATGACGCTGATTGCCGGGCATGCCACCGCCAGCCGTGGCGCGCGTGGTTACGCGGGGCTGCGCCTGGATGGCACGTTGTCGGTATTCGGCAGCACGTGGCTCATCGGGGCGATTGGGCTGACGGTCGTGCTGCACACGCAGCCGTGGTACGAGCCGCAGTTCGCCATTCCGATCATGGGGATGATTCTTGGCAACACGCTCACCGGCGTGGGCTTGGCGTTGGAGCGCATGACGGGCGAGCTGATTGCCACGCGGGATCAGGTGGAAACTGTGCTGGCACTCGGCGGCACGCGCTGGGAGGCGGCACGCAATGCCGCCCGCACGGCGGTGCGCGCTGGCATGACGCCGATCATCAACCAGATGTCGGTTGTGGGCGTGGTGAGCTTGCCAGGCATGATGACGGGCCAGGTGCTGGCCGGACAATCGCCGCTGGAAGCCGTGCGCTACCAGATCGTCATCATGTTCTTGCTGGCGGCGTCTTCCGGGCTGGGCACGGTGGCGGCCGTGCTGCTGGCCTACCGCCGGCTGTTCAGCAGCGAGCACCAATTGCTGAGCACGCGCATCACGCAGCGTGGAGGCTGAATCCAACATGGCGATCGCCCTGTCCTGCGGCCTGGTGCTGCTCAATGAAGACGCCGAGGTGCTGCTCGCGCACGCCACCGAAACACGCCACTGGGACATCCCCAAAGGCGCCGCCGAACCCGGCGAATCGTGCCGCGACACCGCCTTGCGCGAAACGCGCGAAGAAACCGGCCTCGTGCTCGACGGCCACACGTTGATCGAACTGGGGCGCTTCCCCTATCGGCGCGACAAGGCGCTGCACCTGTTCGCCACGCGCCTACGCCGCGCCGAGGTTGCACTCGATACGTTGACGTGCACGTCGATGTTCAACAGCTACCACACCGGCCGGCTGATCCCCGAGATGGACGCGTACCGCTGGGCCAGCGCGAGTGAGGTGCCGCAGTATGCGAGCCAATCGCTCACGCGGCTGTTTGCACAGGCGCTGACGCTGCAGGACATCGACGCTCAACTGCGCCAGGCTGGGCTTTAGCGATCAGCATCAGACCGGCACATCGCCTTCGATGGTCGTGCGATGCAGCGTGCGCCGATATTGATCCGGGCACCCGGGCGCGAAATGGATGGTGGAGCGGTTGTCCCAGAACAGCATGTCGCCGGCACGCCAACGGTGCGTGTAGACGTTGTCCGGGCGGATGCTGTGGGCGAAGAGTTGCTCCAGCGCGGCGGTGCTCTCATCTTCCGGCAAACCGAGGATGTGCGAGGTGAAGCCCTCGTTGACGAAGAGCGCGCGCTTGGCTGTCTCCGGGTGCGTACGCACGATGGGGTGGTCGACTGGCGGCACTGCATCGCGCTGCGCCTGCGTGAGCGGCGGGCGCCATGTCGATAGCGCACGCAACCGCTCGTAACGGTACACGTACGAATGCACCGCACGGCGGCCCTCGATCACGCGCTTGAGCTCCCCCGACAGGGTTTCGTAGGCGCGCACCATGTTGGCGAACAACGTGTCGCCGCCCTCTTGCGGCAACTCCCGCGCCAGCAACATCGAACCGAGGCTCGGCAGCGGCTTGTACGACAGGTCCGAATGCCAGTCGCGGCCGGCATCGCCCAAGCCGATCGGCTGACCGTTTTCGACGACGTTGGAGACGACGAGGATTTCCGGATGCCCCGCCAGATGGAACTGGTTCAGCACATGCACCTGCTGCGGGCCGAACCGGCGGCTGAAAGCCACGTGCGCCGCTGGCGTGAAGTCAACGTCGCGAAAAACGAGCAACCCGTCGTGCGCAAGCCACGCCTGGCGGATCGCGGCGATGTCGGCGTCGGAAAGCCCGGCGGCATCCCCCAGGCCAAGCACTTCGGCACCCAGCGGCGCACCGGGCAAGCGGCGGATGTGAAAGCGGGCGGTGTGAACAGCAGGCGCCTCAGGCGCAACGGTAACGGCGTCGGACATGATGCAAGCGCGCGGTAGCAGACGGGTAGCGAATGAATTTCACATTACACCGCCCGCGCATACCCCGTGCCAACGAAGGAAACCGCAGATCGATACGCGCTCAGCTGTAGACGGTGGCGTCGGGCAGCAGGCCTTCCAGCGCGTAGCGGCCGATGGCGCGCAGTTTGTAGTCGATCGGATCGTGCAGCGTATGCGTGCGTGCGTTGCGCCAGAAGCGGTCCAGCGCGAGTGCCGCCTTGGTGAAGCGGGCGCCGGTGGCCTCGAACAGTTCCTGCCCGATGAAGAGCGCGGCACGATGGGCCGCGACTTTCGCCTCGGCGGTGGCGAGCGATACCTCGGCGCGCTCATCGGCGGTAAGCGCTGGCCCTTTGCGCCAGGCGCGGTCCAGACGTTGGATGGCGCGATCAGCGAGCGCCTCGGCGGCGAGCCATTGCACGCGCATTTCGCCGAAGCGGTGGATCTGGTAGGGGTCGTCTGCCACACGCTCCACGCCGGAAGTGAACCATGGCCGCGACGATTGCAGCGTGTGCTTGCGCGCTTCGTCCAACGCCCCAGCGGCGATGCCCGTGTAGAGGTTGACCAGCACGTTCTGCGCAAGGCACGAACGCAGGGTCTGATATGGTGCCAAGACGGCCTCGGGGCCAGCCAGCACTTCGTCTTCTGCCACCTGCACGTGGCGGAACTGCACGCTGGCGCTGTCGGTCTGGCGCTGCCCGATCGGGTGCCAGTCATCCCGCACGGTGATGCCGTAGCGCGCGGTCGGCACCACGGCGATCACGGGCTTGCCGGTCGTCTCGTCATGCGCCGACACGACCATCATGTTGGAGCCGAGCGTGCCCGAACAGAACCCCTTCTCGCCATCGAGCACCCAGCCGCTGCCCGAACGCTGCGCGCGCAGGCGGTGGTCAAGCGGATTGACGGCGTTGCCCCACCACCAGCCCAGCTCGGCCGTGGGGCGCAAAAAGCGTTCGCGCTGCGCATCGGAGGCATACAGATAGACCGTGGCGGTTTGCAAATACTGAAACGCCAGTAGATGCCCCAGCGAGCTATCCACCGCCGCAATGCTGCGGACAGCGGCAAAGGCATCCGCCCAACTTGCCCCAGCGCCGCCGTACTGCGGCGGGATCACCAGTGGCAGCAAGCCCGCGCGCGCAATTGCGGCCTTCTCATGCGCGGCGTGGCCGCCCTGCTGATCACGCTGCGCCGCCGTCGAAGCCAGTTCAGCCAGCAGAGGAGTGAGATCGGGAAGTTGATGCAGATCGTCGAGCTTCATAGACGTGCCTGTTTGCTTGGGCGCTATACGGTGCAGGCACTATACGGAGGCGCTCGGCCACCCTGAAGGAAGCAATCCGCATACGCATATTGAGCGCGCGACTATGCGCGGGCGTAGTGCGCGCGCATGCGCTCCAGACACGCGCGCGCATCGCCCACGACCAGCCGGCTGCTGCAGGCGATCATGAGATTGCGCGGTAGACCAAAGTCCTCCACGGCCCAGCCATCGGCATCGTTGCCATTGGCGTTCGGCACCTGAGCGATGAGCGGCACGGCGGGCACGTGGTAGCACCACACGTCCTTGCCGCGCGCGATGGCGTAGCCAATTTCAAAGCACGTGCCGGAGTCCGGTTCGTGGCCGCGGAAATCGGCCACGTTGGTCATCACCGCGTCAGCCGAGTCGATCAACGCGATGTTTTGGCGGTAGATCTCGGCGGCGGTTGACGGGCCATCTGCCTGCGGGGCGATCGCGTTGTCTAGCGGGTAGAGGCCGATGAAGTCGAATTCCGCGCACAACGCTTTGAGTGCTTCGCCATGCGCGGCAGGTTGCGGACGGAAGACATCGGGGCCGGCGAGGTAGAGGCGCAAGGACATGGGCGTAGGCCAGTAAGTGACACGCGCAGGATAGCGCCGCATGCACGCGCGGCACAAAAGACAAAGGGCCCGACATTGCTGTCGAGCCCTCTGAAATTTGGTGGGTCCTGCGGGATTCGAACCCGCGACCAATAGATTAAAAGTCTACTGCTCTACCGACTGAGCTAAAGACCCCAAAGACCGCGATTATAGAAAGTTTTTTGCGGGCCTGTCAACGCCCGTCCGCTCAAATCAAGCGTTCCATCCGCCACATCTGATAGCGGAACGCCAACACCGCCCCGACCAGGATGCCTGCGAGCGCGATGAACGAGCCGATCGCCAACGTCGACACGCCAGACAGCCCCTGCCCGATCGTGCAGCCCAGCGCCGTCACGCCGCCCACGCCCATCAGGATCCCGCCGACGATGTGGTTGCCGGTGTCCTCGGCATTGGCAAAGCCTTCCCAGCGGAACGTGCGCGTGGCCAGTGCCACCGCGGCCGAACCGGCAATCACGCCCAGCACGCTTACGATTCCGACCGTCAGCACCTTTGACGTATCGCTGAAAAACATCAGCCACTCCAGCGTGTACGACACCGGGGCCACGAAGCTCAATGCCTCCATGCGGCCGCTGTTGGTCGCAACGAAGGCCTCTTGCAGCGTATTCGGATCTTCCTGCACGTAGCCGAGGTGGCCCGACACGTACCACATGCCCACGATGATGAGCCCCACGCCGATGCCGCCGAGCAAGTTATCGCCCGTGCGGAAATCACGCCCGAGCAGCGCCCACAGCGACAGTGCCCCACCCATCACGAGCGCGAGCGCCAGACGCAACGTGCGCACATCCACCGACAGCGCATGTCCCAACACGCTGGGCAAATCCTGCGACGTCGGCAACGTGATAGCGACGCTATCAACAGTGGCTACACGCACCACGCCAAACACGCCTTTGAGCGTCATGTACGCCGCCAGCCCAAGGAACACGAACACCACCACTGATTTGAGGTTGCCGCCGCCAATACGCACCAGCGTCTTGCTTCCGCAGCCCGAGCCCAGCACCATACCGAAGCCGAACAGCAGCCCGCCCACCAGCGAGGACAGCCACAGCAGCTTGCTGGCCGTGTAGATCGTCTTGCTCGTATCAATCAAGCCCAGCCAACTCAGCACGCCCGTGCCGATCATGGCCACGCCGATGGCGAGCGCCCACATGCGCAGGCGGTTCCAGTCGCCGATGTTGATGGCGTCGGACACCGCGCCCATGGTGCAGAAGTGCGTGCGCTGCAGAATCGCGCCAAACACGAACGTGAGCACGAACGTGCCCCACAAAACCGTATGCGACAACGCGTTGAGGTCAATCTCTGGCATGGCGCGCGGTTACCGTGGAGCGTAGCGGGTCGGGTCGGGTACACCAGCGGCCTCAAAGCCCGCCTTGCGGATGCGGCACGAATCGCACACGCCGCAGGCGCGGCCGTCATCGTCGGCCTGATAGCACGACACGGTCAGGCCGTAGTCCACGCCCAGGCGTACGCCGGCCTGGATGATCTCGGCCTTGGTCATGGCGATGATGGGTGCGTTCACGCGAATGCGGTCGCCCTCCACGCCGGCCTTGGTGGCCAGGTTGGCCAGCGTCTCGTAGGCGGCGACGTATTCGGGGCGGCAATCCGGGTAGCCGGAGTAATCCACCGCGTTGGCGCCGAAGAACAGGTCACGCGCGCCCACGGCCTCGGCCCAGCCGAGCGCCAGCGACAACATGATCGTGTTGCGCGCCGGCACGTAGGTAATGGGGATGCCCGATTGCGCGCCATCGGTTGGCACGTCGAGGGTGTCGTCGGTGAGCGCGGAACCGCCGAACTTGCGCAAGTCCAGGTCAACGATTTCATGGCGAACCGCGCCCAGCGATGCGGCCACCTTCTTGGCCGCTTCCAGCTCGGAGGAATGGCGCTGGCCGTAGCGCATCGACAGCGCGTACGTCTCAAAACCATCGGCATTGGCCATGGCGAGCACGGTGGCGGAGTCCAGCCCGCCGGAGAGCAGGACGATGGCGCGTTTTTTCATGGGCGGAGCCTTGTGAAGCCAATCAGGGAAGGCCGCATTTTAGCGCGCCATCACCCCGGCAGTGCCGCACCGCGAGCATGGCGACCATTCCGGCCGCACCATGAAAAACGCCCGCCGGTGCAATCACGACGGGCGCGTGGCGCGGCAGATGATGCTGCGTCGATCAGTGCATCGTCTTCAGCCGGCTTTGTGCGGTCTTGGCCTGCTCAGAGTTGGGGTACTGCGCAACCACGGCTTCCAGCGTCTTGCGCGCGGCCGCCTTCTGGCCGGATTCGCCCTGGTTGGTGGCCACCTGCAGCAGCGCGTCCGCCGCCTTGGGATGCTGCGGGTTCGTGCGTGCCATGTTCTCCAGCACGTAGCTGGAGCCCTTATAGTCGCGCTGCGCGTACAAGGCGTTGCCCAGCCAGAATTGCGCCAACGGCAAATACGGGCTCTGCGGATACTTCTTCACGAACGCTGAAAACTGGTTGCCCGCGCCCTTGAAGTTGCCGGTCTGGAAGGTCTTGAGCGCGGCGTCATACTCGTCCTTCTCGCCGGGCTGGACCATGCCTTCGTGGCCCTCCACTGTGGCCTGCTGCGGCTCGAACTTCTTCAGGCGCGCATCCAAGTCTGAGTAGTAATCCTTCTGCTGCTTGGTCAGCGTGTCGACCGCGTTCTGCAGCACTTCATTCTGCCCACGCAGGCGCGCCACTTCAGACTTGAGCGTCTCGATCTGGTTTTGCGCATCGATCAGGTTCTTGCTGTTCTGGTCGATGCGCTGCGCTGCGCTGGATTGGAAGTTGTTGAACTTGTCGCGCATGTCGATGATGGCGCGGCGCGCCTCATCGTCGTCAAACACCCCCGCTGCCGCCGGCGCGGCCAGGGTCAGAGCTCCACCCGCGACAAGCGTCATCGTCAGGATGGCCCGGCGCAGGGCCCCGAGCTTGGCCCCTTCGGCGCGCTGTTTCATCATCGTATTCATGGGATTCCAACGTAAGAACGCCGGCCACGACAACGCAGCCGGCGTATGCGACTTCAAACGGCCGATCAATACACGATGTCAGCGCGGCGGTTCTGCGCCCACGACTCTTCGTCATGGCCGGTGGCCTGCGGCTTTTCCTTGCCCAGGCTCACGGCTTCCATCTGGCTGTCAGGCACGCCCATCGACGACAGCGCGCGGCGCACGGCCTCGGCACGCTTCTGGCCCAGTGCGAGGTTGTACTCGCTGGTGCCGCGCTCATCGGTATTGCCCTGGATCAGCACCTTGCGCTGGTTGTGCGATTGCAGATAGCGCGAGTGCTGGCCCAGCAGGCCTTGGTACTCCGACTTGACCGAGTAGCTGTCGAAATCGAAGTAGATGCTGCGCTTGGCCAACGGGCTGTTCGGGTCGGTCAGTTCGTCACGGCCCACATCCACCGGGGTGACTTGGCGAGCATCAGCGCCCGTGCCGGCGGCACCGCCCGTACCGTTCTTGGCGGTGTCATCGAGCTTCACGCCCGAGCTGCAAGCGCCCAAGGCCAGCAGCGCGGCAATGGCTGCAAGTTTGATCATGGTTTGAGGCTTCGACATGTCCGATTTCTCCTAAAGGAACGGCCGCGTTATTGCATGAAAGGACCCCACGCCGGCTCGCGAACCTCGCCGGCCTGGAGGGAAAGAATCTGACGCGTGCGGCCATCGGTCGACACCGCGGCCAGCACCGTCTTGCCACCCACGCGCGTGGAATACAGGATGAACTTGCCGTTGGCAGCAAAGCTCGGCGATTCATCGTAGGACGTATCGGTGAGCGCATTCACGTCGCCGTTGGACAAATCCTGCGTGTACAGGCGGAACGCCCCGCCCACGCGCGAGATATACGCCAGCAGCTTGCCATCCGGCGACACGCGCGGGCTGGTGTTGTAGCTGCCCTTGAAGGTCACGCGCTGCGCACCGCCCGCCTCTTCACCGTCGGCCGACATGCGATAGATCTGCGGCGCGCCGCCACGATCGCTGGTGAAGTAGATCGAGCGGCCATCCGGCGAGAACGACGGCTCGGTGTCGATGGCGCCGCTGCGGGTGAGGCGGCGCAGGCCCGAGCCATCCGCGTTCACCACGTAAACCTGCGTATTGCCGTCACGCGAGAGTGCCACGGCCACGCGGCGGCCATCGGGTGACCATGACGGCGCCGAGTTGTTGCCCTTCTGATTCGAGATCACGGTGCGGCGACCGGCCACCAGATCGTGCACGTACACCACCGGCTTCTTGAGCTCAAACGACACATAGGCCACCTTGGTGCCATCCGGCGACCACGACGGCGAAATGATCGGTTCATTGCTCGTCAGCGCGATTTGCGGGTTGGCACCATCCGAATCGGAAATCTGCAACTGGTAGCGGCGGCCCACCTTCGACACGTACGACAGGCGCGTCGCAAACACACCGCGCTCGCCAATCAGCTTCTGGTAGATGTAATCGGCAATCTCGTGACCCGCCAACCGCAATTGGCCCGGGCCCCGCGTGAGCGAGAGACCGCCCAGGCTTTCGCCCTTGGCGGTGTCATACAGGCGGAAGCGGATTTCATAGCGGTCGCCGTTGCGGGTGACGGTGCCACCCACGAAGGCGGCGGCGCCACGCGTCTTCCAGGCGCCCAGGTCGGGAGCCGGGCTGTCCGGCACCACGGCGCCAGCGACATCCACGTTGGAGAAACGCCCGCTGCGCGCCAGATCCGCACGCACGATGGCGGAGAGGTTCTGCGGGATACCCGCTTCGCCCTGGAAGTTGGCAATCGCAATCGGGTACTGGCTGGCGCCAACGCCCGAGATTTCCACATTGAGCTGGGCGTGGGCCACACCGACGCACGCTGCGGAAAGCAGCAGCGCCTGCGCGGCTCGTCGGAAGATCTGAATCCACATCTTGCGCATCATATTCATCATCCGTATTCGAATCTGGAAGCTTATTGCCTGTCCTTGGGCTTGAACGTCAACGTGACACTGCGCATGCCCTCGGGAGGATTAGGTAGCGGGTCGGAGCGGTCAACAGCCCGCAGCACGGCTTCGTCATACGCGTCGTTGCCGCTGGACTTGGTCAGGCGCTTGGACAGGATGGACCCGTCTGGCGCCATCTGCACCGCCACAACCGCCGTTGGATTGCCGCTGACGGCCGACGGGTCGAACAGGATGTTCGGCTTGACCTTGGCACGAACGCGTTCGGCATAACCTGCCGCCGCCGTACCGCCAGTGCCCTGGCCCGTACCAACGCCGCCGCCTGAGCCCGCTACCTTGCCTCCGGTATTGGGCGTTCCACCAGCCAGCGCTTGCAGATGCGCCAGATTGGCGTTGCGCTGCGCGTTGGCCTTGGCTTCCGCCGCCTTGCGCTCGGCCTCGGCTTTCAACTTAGCCTCTGCCGCAGCCTTCGCCTTCTGCTCCTTCTGCTTGGCCTCGGCTTCCGCCTTCGCCTTGGCTTCTGCCTGTGCTTGCAGTTGCGCGTTCTTGCGCGCCTGGGCCTCGACCGCAGCCTTGTCCTTGGCCTGCTGCTCAGCCAGCGCCTTGCGCTGGAGTTCCGCCTGACGCGCCTGTTGTTCCTTCGCCTGCTGTTCCTTCAACTGCGCCTGGCGCTTGGCTTCCGCGCGCTCAGCGGCGGCGCGGCGCGCCAGCTCGGCCTCGCGGGCTGCGGCGGCCTCTTGTTCGCGTTTGCGCTTCTGCTGCTCCAGCGCAATGTCGGCCTCGTCTTCCACCTTGGCGGGGGGCGCCTTGATGACCGGCTCCGGCTTCACCTCCGGTGGCGGCGCCGACTGCACGGCCTGTTGTATAGCGGCTTCGTCCCACAGCTCCGCCTCTTCGCCGCGCGGTGTACTGCTCTGCCATTGCACGCCGAAATACAGGAAGGCGATCAGCAGCAGATGCGTGAGCACCGCCAACCCGAACGCGCGCAGCGTGCCGCGCTCGCGCACAGGCTCATACCGATGCAGCTTGGAGTGCAACGCCGTCGTGGCCATGACGCTCAAATTGCCTCGCCTCGGTTCATCCGCATGCCCATCACGATTTCACCATCAGGCCGACGCGCTTGACGCCGTCGCCCTTGAGCACGCTCATCACGGTCAGCACGCGGTCGTATTGGACCGCCTTGTCGGCAGCAATCACGACAGGCTGATCGGGGTTTTCGTCGGTACGCTGCTTCACAAAAGCGCGCAGCTCGTTGTTATTGGCAAGCTTTTGCTCGGTCGCCCCTGAACCTGTTTTGACGCGAGCAAGGATCGTGCCGTCGCTCTTGATCGTCACAACAATAGGCGGCTGCGTCTGCTGCGGCGTGGCGTTGGCCACCGACGGCAGGTTGACCACGCCGGGGTTCACCACAGGTGCGGCCACCATGAAGATGACCAGCAGCACCAGCATCACGTCGATGTACGGAACGACGTTGATGTCAGCCTTGGCCCGTCGGGCGCGGCGCGTTCGCTGGATGGTCGCCATACGCTCGGCTCCTTAGCGCGTCTGGCGCTGCAGGATGTTCGAGAACTCTTCCATGAAGCTCTCGAAGCGGTTGGCCAGGCGGTCGATCTCGGTGGCGTAGCGGTTGTAGGCAATCACCGCCGGAATGGCCGCAAACAGGCCGATGGCCGTGGCGACCAGCGCTTCGGCAATACCGGGCGCCACCGCCGACAGCGTGGCCTGCTGCACGTTCGACAGACCACGGAAGGCGTTCATGATCCCCCACACCGTGCCGAACAGACCGATATACGGGCTGACCGAACCGACCGACGCCAGGAACGGCAGATGCGATTCGAGCGAGTCCATCTCGCGCTGATACGCGGCACGCATGGCACGGCGGGCCGCATCCAGAATGGCACTCGGGTCTGAAATGGCGCCGCGCTGTTGCTCACGCGTCTTGAGGTATTCGCGCATGCCGGCTTCAAAAATGCGCTCCAGCGCCCCCGTGGTGTGGCGGTTATTGGCGGCACTCTGATACAGCGCCTGCAGGTCGCCGCCGGCCCAGAAATCGCGCTCGAACGATTCAGTCTGGCTGCGCGCGGCACGCAGCGCAAAGGCTTTGCGGAAAATGTACGTCCAGGAGAACAGCGACATCACCAGCAGCAGGCCCATAACAAATTGGACCAGGACACTGGCGTGCAGCACCAGCGAGACGATCGACAGATCTTGAGTGACCTCGACGGGATTCATGCGGCAGCTTTGATGGTTGCGAGTACGGGAGCGGGAATCGGGGTCGGACGGAATGTGATCCGGTCGACACATCCAACACGAATCGTGCCGGTGGCGAGCAAGATATCGCCACGCCAGCTTTCCTGGGCGAATTGGACCGACGCCGGGCCGACGCGTTCCATACGCGAACGGATCTGCAGCAGGTCATCCAGGCGGGCGGGTGCGCGATAGTCCACAGCAGTGTTGCGCACGACAAAGATAGCCCCAGTCGTGTCAGCCAGCGCCTGCTGATCGACCCCCAGCGCGCGGAGCCACTCGGTGCGGGCGCGCTCGAAGAATTTCAGGTAGTTGGCGTAGAACACCACGCCGCCTGCGTCGGTATCTTCCCAATACACGCGCAGGTTCCAATCAAAAGAAGACATTGGGCAATTTTACCAAGGCGCATGTGACGGCCAGCCATCCACCGGCTGGCCGAGGGCTTGCGTTGGCGCTCAGGCCATGCCTCGCGTCACGCTGGTAGGCGAAAACGACTGGCAAACGGGCATCAATTCCATCGCGTTGACATTGAAGTGCGCCGGCAGCGCCGCCATCCAGTAGACGGCCTCGGCGATATCGTCTGCGGTAAGCGCTTCCGTGCCCTCGTAGACCTTCTCCACGCGGGCATCGTCGCCCTTGAAGCGGACATTGGAAAACTCAGTGCCGGAGCACAGGCCCGGCTCGACGTTCGATACGCGAACGCGAGTGCCGGTCAGGTCCGCCCGCAGGTTCAACGAGAACTGGCGCACGAACGCCTTGGTGGCGCCATAAACGTTGCCGCCCGGATACGGATACGTCCCGGCGATGGAGCCAATGTTGATAACGTGACCGCGGTTGCGCTCGACCATGCCGGGAAGCAGCGCGCGTGTCATGTGGACCAGGCCCGAGCAGTTCGTGCCGATCATGCGGTCCCAGTCGGTCAAGTCGGCGCGCTGGGCGGGCTCCAGGCCGAGTGCCAAACCGGCGTTGTTGACCAGCACATCGACTTCGCGCCAGCCCTCGGGCAGCGAGCCGGGCAGCGCAGCAACGGCGTCCGCATCCAGCACATCCAGCACGATCGGCAGCAGCGCATCGCCCAGTTCGGCCTTGAGCGTATCGAGACGGTCCTGACGGCGACCGGCCGCGATCACGCGGTGGCCTTCTCGCACGAAACGCCGCGCAATGGCCGCGCCAAAGCCGGCTGTGGCGCCGGTCACGAATACGATCATGAGAGTGTCTCCGAGCCTGAAAAAAACGAAGGTCTGAGTTTACCTGAAGCGTTGGAGGCTGTTGCGCCGCAATGTGCGCTGCGACGCGCCCGGTGCCTTGCGGCGGTCATGGGCCTGTCGTACACTCGCGGGCAACCATTCCACCTTGCGCGACTGGCGAATCCTGAGGCTGCTCCCTGCAGCCTCGATATGTGGGCAGCGACCACGAGGAAGCGCAAGGTTTCTGGCGTCATGCACAACGACGCCTGCCGCTCGCCTGGGCAGCGAATGGGAAGCAGGGTGACTTGGGTCCCCGCTGCTCTGTCTCGACAGAACGGTGTCCAAGCCGCGCGCATGTTTCCCGAAGCTCGCCCGCCTCGCCCGACCTACGCCAATTCCGTTTCATTTCAGACCAGACACTCGCCATGTTCGAACGCAGCCGCTATACGATCGACCAGATCGACCCGGAAGTCTTTGCCGCCATCCAGAAGGAAAATCAGCGTCAGGAAGACCACATCGAGCTGATTGCCTCCGAGAACTACACCTCGCCGGCCGTGATGGCCGCCCAGGGTTCGCAACTGACCAACAAGTACGCCGAGGGCTACCCCGGCAAGCGTTACTACGGCGGTTGCGAATACGTGGACGTGGTGGAACAGCTCGCTATCGACCGCGTGAAGCAACTGTTTGGCGCTGAAGCCGCCAACGTGCAGCCAAACTCGGGCTCGCAGGCCAACCAGGGCGTGTTCTTTGCCATGCTCAAGCCGGGCGACACGATCATGGGCATGAGCCTGGCCGAAGGCGGTCACCTGACGCACGGCATGGCGCTCAACATGAGCGGCAAGTGGTTCAACGTGGTCAGCTACGGCCTGAACGCGCAAGAAGACATCGATTACGACGCGCTGGAAGCCCTGGCCCAAGAGAAGAAGCCGAAGCTGATCATCGCTGGCGCATCGGCATTCGCGCTGCGTATCGATTTCGAGCGCATCGGCAAGATTGCCAAGTCGATCGGCGCGTATTTCATGGTCGACATGGCCCACTACGCTGGCCTGATCGCCGCGGGCGTGTACCCGAACCCGGTGCCGCACGCTGACTTCGTCACCACGACCACCCACAAGAGCCTGCGCGGCCCGCGCGGCGGCGTGATCCTGATGAAGGCTGAGCACGAAAAAGCCATCAACTCGGCGATTTTCCCGGGCATTCAAGGTGGCCCGCTGATGCACGTGATCGCCGGCAAGGCAGTGGCGTTCAAGGAAGCGCTGTCGCCGGAGTTCAAGGCTTACCAACAGCAAGTGGTGAAGAACGCCGCCGCCATGGCCGAAACGCTGATGGCCCGTGGCCTGCGTATCGTCTCGGGCCGCACCGAAAGCCACGTGATGCTGGTCGACCTGCGTGCAAAGAACATCACCGGCAAGGAAGCGGAGAAGGTGCTGGGCGACGCGCATATCACCGTCAACAAGAACGCGATTCCGAATGACCCGGAAAAGCCGTTCGTGACCTCGGGCGTGCGCCTGGGCTCGCCGGCGATGACCACGCGCGGTTTCAAGGAAGCCGAGGCCGTGAAGGTCGCGCACCTGATCGCCGACGTGCTGGACAACCCGCACGACGAAGCGAATATCGCTGCCGTGCGCGCCAAGGTGTCCGAGCTGACCAAGCAGTTCCCGGTCTACGGCTAAGCTGTCGACCTGGGTCGAAGGCGCACACGCCCAAGACCACGTAGTACCCTGCCGCGATAGGCCTGCCCGGCTATCGCGGCGTTGTTCTTTTTAGCGCTGTGCGTTCTAGGGTTTCCGAGGAGACCGGCATGAAATGCCCTTTTTGCGGCCACGCGGCCACCCAGGTGATTGAAACCCGCATGTCGGAAGACGCCGACACCGTACGCCGCCGCCGCAAGTGCGAGGCCTGCGATCGCCGCTTCACCACCTACGAACGCATCGAGCTGTTCTTCCCCGCTGTCGTCAAAAAGAACGGCAGCCGCGTCGATTACGACCGCAACAAGGTCAAGGATTCCATGCGCCTGGCGCTGCGCAAGCGCCCCGTGTCCGCCGAGGCCATCGACGAGGCCATCGCGCGCATCGAAGAAAAACTCCTCAGCCACGGCGAGAAGGAAATCGGCAGCGACCGTGTCGGCGAATTGGTGATGCGCGAGCTCAAGCGGCTGGACAAGATCGGGTATATCCGGTTTGCGTCGGTGTACCGCAGCTTTGAGGATGTGGCCGAATTTCGGGATGTCCTCGACGAGATTTCCGCGCCAAGCGTGCGCAAATAGCCTGCTCTGTGGTCAAAGCACGAGCATTGACCACATGTGACAGTTACCCGCCCCAATCCGCACTAACTTGAGCGGCTTCGCTATGCGTCAGCCGCTCCATGTCCACCCGCCCTCGCCCCGCCCGCCAACGCGGCGCCATCCTGATTGAATCGCTCATTGCTCTGGCGCTGCTTTCGCTGGGCGCGGCGGCAATGTTTCACGCGTTCGACTCCATCGAGGCCGCCAGCCATGCCGCGCGCCAACTGAGCGCAAAGGCTCGCCCCCCGCTCGTGCAATCTGCAGCACGCTGACATGACGTACCCGCTTGCCCGGCCCGCGCGTGGCGTGTCGCTGGTGGAACTGCTGGTCGGCATGGTCATCGCCCTGATGGTGCTGGGCATTGCGCTGCAGCTGACCTTGATTGCACGGCAACGCTATCTGCGTCTGGCCGACGAAGCGCTCATGGAAGATCGCGGCATGCAAGCACTGGAGTTGATTCGCGCCGCAGTACAGCAGGCGGGGTGGATAACGGACACGCCCGCGACTTCGCTCGTGCGCCGCTGGCCCCGTGCGAACGATGCGCTGTCGCTGGAGGGTAAAGACAATTGCGGCGGTCCCCACATGCTGTCCGAGTTTGGCTGTAACTCCAACGGAGAGCGTGGCAGCGATGCCTTACTGGTTCGCTTTGCGGGGCGCAGTACACAGCCAGACGGAAAAGCCGAAGACGGTGCCACACGCGATTGCGGTGGCCGCGGCATACCCGAACGCATTGACGGCGCAAGCGATCCCCGCTTGGGATACATGATGTTGTACGTCTCCCGGAGCAACGGGGAGCTGCAATTGATGTGTCGCTCCCTTACCCGGGAGTTCACTGGCGCCCCTAAGGAGACCACCCCAGGCTCCGGCATGGTGCGCGGTATCGACACCCTGCAACTGCTTTACACCATCGCAACACGGCCGGGTGTAGCCCTGTCAGCACGCGGCATGCAAGACACAGATTGGCGCCACGTGCAACAAGTGCACGTGGCTGTGGTCATTCGCGGGGACAACGTCGCTATCAGGCTACCCGAGTCCAACAGAATCACCCTCTTCCCCGGGTTGTCCGCGCAGGCGACCGACCAAGATCTTTACTTCACCCCGACAGACCCACGGCGCAACCGCAGGCTCTTCAACGCCACACTCACCGTACGTAACCCGCTGTACTGCGAGGTGGACGCATGCTGAACTCGAACCCGCTCACGCATGCGCGCGGATTCTCGATCGTTGCCGTCATCGGTGCACTCATCATCGTCAGCCTGTTGATGGTGGCGGCCCTGCATATCGCGCGTGATCAGCGCCGACGCGCCACGCTCTATGCGGATCACGCCCTTGCCATGCGCGAAGCTGAAGCCGCGTTGGCGGCTGCGGAATGCGAGTTGGCGCTCGCCACGAATACCCCCACCAACCACGCTTGCGGAGCGCCGCCGCCCGCCGCGCGCATCGCAGCACTAGACCCGATTACGCTCGCCGGCTTTGTTCCTGGCAGTTGCGGAACTGACGAGTCAACACGTGGCCTGTGCTGGCCAAAGCCAAGTCAAACCGTGCAAGACCTCGCCCACTTTGAGCCCGACCAGAACAACAACAGAAAGGCCAAAGCCGCCGAACTGGACACATTCACCACCGCCGATACGCGCGACAAACCTGCACACCGCGCCCGCTATGTCATCGAGCCCATCCCAGACACCCAGCCCGGACTCTGGACACATGCCGGCGCCGAACGCACGCCCCCACTCTTCCGTATTACCGCCATCGGTTTCGGCAACGACGAGGACGTCAATGTGATGTTGCAATCTGTCTACCGAGCGCGGGCGGTTGCACCATGAAAGCGCAACACATCGGCGCGTGGCTGGCTACCGCATTGATGGGCTTTACCCCAGGGGCGATCGCCGACCCGGCGGCAGGCCAGTTGCCAACTCAACTCGTCATCGCGCCCGGTGACGATGCGTGGAGCGGTCGTCTGCGCGCCATGCAGTTCCATCCCACGCTCGGCACGCTGGATGCACCGGCGCCATCTGATCTGTGGGAAGCGAGCCGCCTGCTGGATACCGCAGTGCCCAACACACGCCAACTCTGGACGTTCAGCCGCGATGGCGCCGGAGCGCGCAAACCTGCGGCACTGCAATGGGAAGCGCTATCGCCCGCCCAACAATCGGAACTCAATGCCGACGACCAACTCGGCGCGGTGCGCGTCGACTACCTGCGCGGTATTCGCAGGGATGAACATGCGGGCGCGCACCTGAGGTCACGCACATCGATCCTGGGTTCCATGCGCGGCGCTCACGCTCTATTGCTCGGCCCGCCGGGCTTTGTCCTGGACGCGAGCCATGCAGCGTTCCGCAAAGATCATGCGCGGCGCGCGTGGATGGTCTACGTCGGCGCGAACGATGGGCTACTGCACGGCTTTGATGCCCTTACCGGCATCGAACGCTTTGCGGTCATGTCGGACGCCGTCCTGCCGACGGCAGCGCGCAACGCTTCGCCGAATCGGCCCGTGCCGTCACCGGTTTGCAGCCGGCCATTTGTCGCCGATGCATTGACAGGTGCGCAGTGGCGGTCGGTGCTCGCATGCGGTAACGGTTCCATGGGGCGTGGCTTGTTCCTGGTGGACGTCACGGACCCCGAGTCCGCCAGCGCTCCTCCTCTGCTGGCCTATGACGACGCCGACGACCCAACCGTGGGCCGGATCGATGGCCCCATTCCGATTGTGCCGCTGGCCGACGGCACGCAATCGCATTGGTTCGCCATCAGCGGCAACGGCCAGGGCGACGCGCAAGCCGAAAGCCGCCTGTTGCTGCTGGCACTGGACCAGCCCCGCACGTCTGCGTGGTCCAAGAACACAGCGCATGCCATCACAGTACCGGCGGCCGGTAGCCGTGGTGGATTGGGTGCACCGGCAATCGCGCTGAACGCGCAAGGGCTTGCCACCTATGCGTACGCCGCGGACACGCGGGGCCAGATCTGGCGCTTCAATCTGAGCGGCACATCGCCCTGGCCCAACGCACTCGGCACCAATGACACGCAGCGGCGCACGCCCTTTTTCATAGCCAAATCGAGCAAGGGACTGACGCAGGGCATCCTTTCCCCGCTCTTGTTGGCTGCCAGTGCTGGCGGCGCATTGCTAGTCTTTACCGCTGTCGATGCCGATCAACACGCCACCGTGTACGGCGTCTTGGATACCGCTGCTTCCGCGCGCAGCCTCGGACGCGAAGACCTCGCCGGCCGCAGCGCCACCGCCGACGCTGGCACCGTACAGATCAGCGCGGACGGCAGCAGCGGTGCGGCTGGCTGGCGCATCGACCTGCCAGCGGGCCAAGTACCCGAAGATCTGTCCACCGCCGACATGCACACCTTGCTGCTGACCACACGCGATGCAGACGGCAGTAAGCGCGCCTATCTGCTAGACCCAAGCGCCGGTCTACCCACAGAAACAAGCGGGCACACCGGGCACGTCCTTGTCGGCTCGCCACTCGTCACGACCCAGACCGAATCGCCCACTCAGCTGTCAACCGGCGAGCCGCCTACGCAAACCACGCACACGAGGCTCTGGCAGGTCGATGGAGATCGTGTTCGCCAAATGGAAACCCGCACCTACACGCGCCGATTCGGCAGGCTGAGCTGGCGCGAGATGACCGAAACCGGGGCACGCTGATGCGGCGCATACACGCATACACCCTGCTGGAGCTGATGGTAGTCGTTGCCGTGGCGTCTGCGCTGGCGTTTGTGGCCATGTCCGGCTGGCCGGCGTATCGAGACCGCTCCCGTCGCGCGGCGGCCGGTGCGGCCCTGGTGGCAACCCTCGCCCAGTTGGAACTGCGACACGCACGTACGGGCACATATCAGTCCCCGGACGATTCCCCCGGCCCAACGCTGCAGGTCGATGGCTACCGGATCGACGTCCACGCAGATTGCACCGGCATTGATTCTGTCCGGCGACCCAGGCAGTGCATTGAGATACAGGCGGTTCCCAGCCCTCCCACCCATTCCGATGCGTGCGGCACACTCGTCCTGCGCAGCACCGGCGAGCGCCTGCCACCTGACCCAGCATGCTGGCCATGACGTGCGCGACACGGCGTATGCAACAGACCGGCGTCACACTCCTTGAACTGGCCGTCGTGATGACCATCGTCGGCATATTGGCCGTGGTGGCGGTGCCCTCCATCGTCGACCGCTGGCAGCGCGCGACAGTGATCTTGCTTGCTGAACAGTTTGCGAGCGCGGTATCCCTTGCCCGAACCACAGCCCAGTACCAACATGTTCAGGCGCACCTACGCCCACGAGACGGGGCCGCAGACTGGTCGAAGGGTTGGGAAGTGGTCACGTCGCCGCCCGCAAGCTCTCCTGACAGAACATCGAAGCCGACGCAAGAAACCCTGTTGTCGGCGTCCCCTTCCATCCCCCCCACCGTACGGATCACGTCCAATTTCCCTGACGACACGTTTTCGTTTGCACCTGTGGGATACTCACGCACAAGCAACGGCGCCTCTCTGTTCCGTACGCTGACCATCACCAGCGGCCGGCATACACGCAGCGTGACGATCAACGATGTTGGTCGTGCCCGCATTTGCGACCCAGGCACGGTCACCGATTGCCCAGTCACCGGCGACACCCCTTAACTTCCCCAACGCTTCACACCATGTTCTCCGACTTCGACCACGCCATGATGCAACGTGCCCTGGCGCTGGCCGAGAAGGGGCTCTTCACCACCACGCCCAACCCACGCGTGGGCTGCGTCATCGTGCAAGGCGACGCCGTCATCGGTGAAGGCTACACACAGCCCGCGGGCCAGGACCACGCGGAAGTCCAAGCCATCAAGGATGCCCAGTCGCGCGGCCAGGACGTCCGTGGCGCCACCGCCTATGTGACGCTCGAGCCCTGCAGCCACTTCGGGCGCACCCCGCCCTGTGCGGATCGCCTGGTCGAAGCCGGCATCGCCCGCGTGGTGGCGGCCATGGAAGACCCCAACCCTGCCGTTTCCGGACGCGGCCTGCAAAAGCTGCGCGATGCCGGCGTCGATGTACGCTGTGGCCTGCTGGAACGCGAGGCGCGCGAGTTGAACATCGGCTTCGTGTCGCGCATGACGCGTGGCACGCCCTGGGTGCGCGTGAAGGTTGGCGCGTCGCTCGACGGCCGCACTGCGCTGGACAACGGCATCAGCCAGTGGATCACCGAAGCCGAGGCGCGCAACGACGGCCATCGCTGGCGCGCCCGCGCGTGCGCCATCCTCACCGGCATCGGCACGGTACGTGAAGACAACCCGCGCCTGACCGTGCGCGCGGTCAACACGCCGCGCCAGCCGCGCCGCGTGCTGATCGACTCGGCGCTGGACGTGCCGCTCGACGCGCACATCCTCACCGCCGACGGCCACCACGAACCGACGCTGATCTTTGCCGCGCAGCCCGAAGCCGGCCGCATGCGCGCCCTGGCCGAGCGCGGCGCGGAGGTCATCCTGATGCCGAACGCGGCCGGCAAGGTCGATTTGGCGGCCATGCTGCGCGAGCTCGGCCGCCGCGAAATCAACGAACTGCACGTCGAGGCTGGTTTCAAACTCAACGGTTCGCTGCTGCGTGAGGGGCTGGTCGACGAGATCCTCGTCTATCTGGCGCCCAAGGTGCTCGGCTCGGGCCAGGGCATGTTCAATATGGGGCCGCTGCAGACGCTGGAAGGCGCGGCCGAATTCTTCTTTCACGATATTTCGCGCATCGGGGGCGATCTCCGCATCCTGGCGCGCCGCAACCCAACGGATTGATTACGTATGTTCACCGGAATCGTCGCCGCAGTTGGCCGCATTGAAACCGTCTCGCCGCTGGGCGCAACCCCCGATGCCGCTGACGCAGGCGTGCGCCTGTCCATTGATGCCGGAGGATTGGCGCTGACTGACGTCGCCCTGGGCGATTCCATCGCCATTCAGGGCGCCTGCATGACGGTCGTCGCCAAAACCGATACCCGTTTCGACGTGGATGTGTCGCGCGAATCCCTATCCAAGACCGTGGGACTGGAAGGCCCCGGCGAAGTGAATCTGGAAAAGGCGCTGCGCTTGGCCGACCACATCGGCGGCCACCTCGTATCAGGTCACGTGGACGGCCTGGGCACCGTCACGCATTTCGCGCCGGTGGGGGAATCGCACGAACTGCGCGTGCGCGCCGCGCCGGAATTGGGCAAATATCTGGCCTATAAGGGGTCGGTGGTCGTCAACGGCGTATCGCTCACGGTCAACCGCGTGCGCGACGACGCCGACGGCTGCGAGTTCTCGATCAACTTGATCCCACACACTGTGGCGGTCACCACGCTCAAACACCTGAAGGCCGGCAGCCAGGTCAACCTGGAAATCGACCTCATCGCCCGCTATGTCGAGCGCATGCTAAGTCACACCACACTCGCGTAGGCCGCCACGATCTGAGGCCGGGCGGAGGGGCATCGCGCGGGCCGCCTTCGCGTACAATAGCGGGCTTCCCATTTATGCAGTCGCAGGCCCCCGAAGTTACAAATTCCGGGGCTGGCCCGCGACGCGCTTCCCGCTACGCCATGTCGATCGCCACAGTCGAAGAAATCATTGCCGAAATCCGCGCCGGCCGGATGGTCATCCTGGTCGACGAGGAAGACCGTGAGAACGAAGGCGACCTGGTCCTGGCAGCCGATTTCGTTACGCCGGAAGCCATCAACTTCATGGTCACGCATGCGCGGGGCCTGGTATGCCTGACACTCACCGAAGAACACTGTGATCAGCTGGACTTGCCGATGATGGCAAGCCGCAACGGTACGCAGTTCGGCACCAACTTCACCGTATCGATCGAGGCGGCCGAGGGCGTGACCACCGGCATTTCCGCCGCCGACCGCGCCCGCACCATCCAGGTGGCTGCCGCCAAGAACGCCAAGCCGTCGGACCTGGTGAACCCGGGTCACATCTTCCCGCTGCGTGCCCAGAAGGGCGGCGTGCTGATGCGCGCTGGCCACACCGAGGCCGGTTGCGACCTGACCGCACTGGCCGGCCTGACGCCCGCCGGCGTGATCTGCGAGATTCTGAAAGACGACGGCACCATGGCGCGCTTGCCGGATCTGGTGGCGTTTGCCCAGAAACACGGTTTGAAGATCGGCACGATTGCGGATTTGATCGAATACCGCAGCCGCACCGAGAGCATCGTCGAGCGCGTTGGCGAACGCACGATGGAAACGCAGTTCGGCACGTTCCACGCCGTTGCGTTCCGGGACCGCGCTGCGGGCCGTGCCCACCTAGCGCTGGTTAAAGGCACGCCGACGCCAGACACCGAAACGCTGGTGCGCGTGCATGAGCCGCTGTCGGTACTGGACTTGCTCGAGTGCCAGCGCACCACGCATTCGTGGAGCGTGCCCGCCGCCTTGCGCGCCGTGCAGGCCGCGCCGGCCGGCGTAGTCGTGCTGCTCAATTGCGGCGATTCGCCGGACCGCCTGTTCGCGCAGTTCACCGCGCTGGATGCCCCGCACGAGCGCCCGCGCGCTAAGCCCGACCTCCGCCTCTACGGGATCGGCGCGCAAATCCTCAAGGACGTGGGCGTTGGCAAGATGCGTGTGCTGGCCTCTCCGCTCAAGCTGCCGAGCATGGCCGGCTACGACCTGGAGGTCACGGCCTACCAATCGATGGCCGATGCCCCGGAAACGGCTTCAGCCACCACCCACTAAGGTTTCGTACGGCAGCTTCGGCTGCCCCGCTGATTTCTTCTTTTCTGACGCTGCCCTGTGCGGCAACTCCAACCGGAATACACCATGGACCACGGTTTCTACCCGACCAATCTGAACGGCGAAGGCCTGCGCATCGGCATCGTCCAGGCGCGCTTCAATGAACCCGTGTGCGAAGCGCTGCGCGAGGCGTGCGTCGCTGAGCTGGAACAACTCGGCGTGGCCGGCGAAGACGTGCTGCTGGTGACCGTGCCGGGCGCACTGGAAGTGCCGCTGGCGCTGCAGAAGATGGCCGAATCGGGCCAGTTCGACGCACTGATCGCACTGGGCGCCGTGATCCGCGGCGAAACGTATCACTTCGAGCTGGTGTCGAACGAATCCGGCGCCGGCATCACGCGCGTGGGCCTGGACTTCAACGTCGCCATCGCCAACGGCATCCTCACCACCGACACCGACGCACAAGCCCACGCTCGCACCCGCGAGAAGGGTCGTGATTGCGCCCGTGCCGCTGTTGAAATGGCCAACCTGACGAACGATCTCGACGGTCTGCAGGATCACGGCCAGGAAGACGAAAACGAGTAAACGCGCGAATCAGCGCCGCGAATATGCGCCCACCGGCGCAAAGGCTTTTCCATGACGCAAGACAATTCCCAGGCCAAGACCAAGGCGCCCGCCAAGAGCGCGCGCCGCCGTGCACGCGAACTCGCACTGCAGGGTCTGTATCAATGGCTGCTCAACCGCAACGACCCGGGCGTGGTCGAGGCGCATCTGCAAGACGCACAAGGCTTCAACAAGGCCGACCGTGCGCACTTCGACGCCCTGCTCCACGGTGCCATCCGCGAAGAAACCACGCTGACCGAGGCCTTCACGCCGTATCTGGACCGTCCGGTCGCCGAGCTGTCGCCGGTCGAGCGCGCTGCCCTGCTGGTTGGCGCGTACGAGCTGGTGCACTGCGTGGACATCCCGTACAAGGTCGTGATCAACGAGGCCGTTGAACTGACCAAGACCTTTGGCGGCGTGGAAGGCTACAAGTACGTCAACGGCGTGCTGGACAAGCTGGCCGCCCAGGTGCGCGCTGTTGAGGTTGCCGCCCGCCGCTGATCGCGGCGTTTGTTGTTCGCTTTCCTTTTCGCATCGCTTGAAGATGGACGCCCACCGCCTGCAGACAGCCGCCCGGCTGGCCAATATTCGCGCTTTTCACGTGATGGAGCTGGCCAAACAGGCTCGCGAACTGGAACTGGCGGGACGCAGCATCATCCACATGGGTATCGGCGAGCCGGATTTCACCGCCGCCGAGCCCGTCGTGCAAGCGGCCGCCGATGCCATGCGCCGCGGCGTCACGCAATACACCGGCGCGCTGGGCATTCGCCTGTTGCGCGAAGCCATCGCCCGCTACTACCAGTCCACCTACGGTCTCGACATCGCGCCCGAGCGCATCATCGTCACGGCTGGCGCGTCAGCCGCGCTGCTGTTGGCTTGTGCGGTGCTGGTGGAAGTTGGCGGCGAAGTGCTGATGCCCGATCCGAGCTACCCGTGCAACCGTCACTTCGTGGCCGCCTTCAATGGCACGGCGAAGCTGGTGCCATCGGGGCCGGAAGCACGCTTCCAATTGACGGCCGAGCAAGTCGACGCCAACTGGAGTGACCGTACGCAGGGCGTACTGCTGGCGTCCCCGTCCAACCCGACGGGCACGTCGATCCTGCCGGACGAGCTGCAACGCATCGTGCAAACGGTGCGGGCGCGGGGTGGGTTCTCCATCGTCGACGAGATCTACCAGGGCCTGTCGTACGACCACGCTCCAGTTTCTGCGCTGTCGTTCGGCGACGATGTCGTCACGATCAATAGCTTTTCGAAGTATTTCAATATGACGGGCTGGCGCCTGGGCTGGCTGGTCGCGCCCACCGAACTGGTGCCCGAGTTCGAGAAGGTCGCGCAGAACCTGTTCATCTGCGCGTCGGCGGTGGCACAGCATGCGGCGCTGGCGTGTTTTGAGCCCGAAGCGCTGGCCATCTACGAGGACCGCAAGGCCGAATTCCGCCGTCGACGGGATTTCATCGTGCCGGCGCTGGAGTCGCTCGGTTTCAAGGTGCCGGTCAAACCCGACGGCGCCTTCTATGTGTACGCCGACTGCCGTGGCGTGAACCATCCGCACGCCAACGACGCCGATGCGCTCACACAGTCCATGCTGCATGACGCGGGGGTGGTGCTGGTGCCAGGGCTAGATTTCGGCCCGCACACGGCGCGGCACTACATCCGCCTGTCGTATGCAACGTCGATGGATCATCTGGAAGAAGCGGTAGCCCGACTGGGCAAGCTGTTCAGCCGGTAGCCCCAACGCTGCGCATCGCCCAAACAAAAAAAGGCCGTCCCGAAGGACGGCCTTTCTTATATAGCGAACGCGAGCCGCAATTGCAGAGGATCAGGCTTGGCCTTGATGCACGCCAGCTTCCAGACGCGCTTCTTCCTGCTGGCCGGCGACCGGCTGCTTATCGGCTGGCTTGGCAGTTTGCGCCTTCGCATCGGCCTGCGTCACGGGCGCGGCTGCAGCCACCGGCTTTGCTGCCGGCTCCCGCTCGGACGCCATGGTCACCGGCGACTTGTGACCCGTCGCCACCATGCGCAAGCGAGAACGCTCCTGCAACACCTTGCCGCCATAACCGCTGCCATCCGTCGTCACCGCACCCACGTACAGCTTCAGACCACCCTCGATCGAGCCGGCACGCGCGATGCAATCCTTGAGCACCAGCGCGCCCACCTTGATATTGGCGTACGGATTGAGCGCAGCGCCAACGCCACCGATCGCCTCGTACTTATCCTTGTGGATGTTGGTCATCACCTGCATCAGGCCCTGCGCGCCCACGCCGCTTTCGGCAAACGGGTTGAAGCTGGATTCGATGGCCATCACGCCCAGGATCAGCAGCGGGTCCACGCCGACTTCCTTGCCGGTCTGGTAAGCCGCCTTCACCAGTTGGCCCGTAGCGGTCGCTGCTACGCGGTACTTACGGGCGATGTACTCCGCCACGGCAGCCTGCTCACGCGGCGTACCGGCGGTTGCGGACTCACGCGCGTCGCGGACGACCTGCGTGTTCGGGATCTGCGCAGCCAGTTCGGCCACAGATGGCACCTTGGAAAGCGTGTCCCAGCCAGCAGCCGCGACCGTGCCACCTTGGGCCGCTGCAGGCGCCACCGCCTGGACGGCACCCGTCCCGGCTGACGGCGCAGTCGGCGCAAAGGCGACCGGCTGTACGCCAGCCGCAATCGCGGACGACGGACCGGCCGAAGCGACATTGGTGTCCACACCCGGCGTGAAATGCAGCACGCGCTGGGCGACGACGGCACGCCACTCGCTATTGAGCGAGAGCGCCACCGCAGCCACCACCGCCAGCACGCCGATGCTGTTGAGCACGACATGCCCGCCGCGGAAGACCCACAGCACGCCAGGATGCAACTCATTGCGGGACGCGACAGCGCCCCCTGCGTTCAACTCCATGCGCAGCTTACGAGGCAGCGCAACTTGACCAGCACGCGCAAGGCGGTGGCCAACCGGGGCAACGAGCCGGCGTTGCAGCGCCGATCCGAGCCCGGAAGAATGAAGGGTTTTCCAACCGTTCATACTTACCTCCGTCCGCTGCGCAGATCCGGTGGGCGCCTTTCTTTTGCATGGCGCCGTGCGTTTCGAATCGCAACGGTTTTTAGTAAGGATGCCGCGCTGTTGCAGTCAGCCGGCATCTGTTGGGGGCACTCCCCTAGTGCCCAGAGAAATGCGGGCCGTGTCCTTGGGGAGGTCACGTCCCGCAGCGATGCTGTGTGCTCTGGCGTCGCCGCTCATACGTAGGAGAGCTAGGCGAAGGCAATAGCCGAAAACATGTTGCATTGCAACAATTGCCAGATCGGATTGGATTGTAGGAAGCGCGTTATGCCAAGTCAATCATAAAGAAGTAAGTTTTCATATCAAAAAGTTATGATTTGACCCCCGTTGTTGGGACTGGCTGACCTGCAAGGCGTTCTGTCATCAGGGTGCCGCGAAGTTTTGCCCGTACAATCGCGGCCACCCCGCCTACACCAAAAAAAGCGTCCCGGGACGATCATTCGGCCGTTTCGGGGTGCGTGATGGCGCCCCGACCATTACCTTTCGTTACAAAATCTCCATGCAATACAGAGACTTACGTGACTTTCTCGCCCAGTTGGAGCGCATCGGCGAACTGCGGCGCGTGCGTCAGCCGGTGTCACCGCGGCTGGAAATGACCGAAGTCTGCGACCGCCTGCTGCGCGCCGAAGGCCCGGCGGTGGTCTTCGAACAGCCGGTGGACGGTACGCGCAAGTACGACATACCCGTGCTCGCCAACTTATTTGGCACGACGCGCCGCGTGGCGCTGGGCATGGGCGCGGAATCGCTCGACGAATTGCGCGATGTGGGCCGCCTGCTCTCCGCGTTGAAAGAACCTGAGCCGCCTCGCGGCCTGCGTGAAGCCGGCAAGCTGTGGACGATGGCCAAGGCCGTGTGGGACATGGCACCGCGCAAAGTGTCGTCCCCCGCATGCCAGGAGATCGTGTGGGAAGGCGACGATGTGGATCTCGCGCGCATTCCCGTGCAGACGTGCTGGCCGGGCGACGCAGCGCCCCTGGTCACGTGGGGGCTGGTCATCACGCGCGGGCCGCACAAGAAACGGCAGAACCTGGGCATCTATCGCCAACAGGTGATCAGCCGCAATCAGGTCATCATGCGTTGGCTGGCGCACCGGGGTGGCGCGCTGGATTTCCGCGAGCACGCCATCGCCAATCCCGGCCAGCCGTTTCCGATTGCCGTGGCGCTGGGTGCAGACCCGGCCACCATTCTCGGTGCGGTGACGCCGGTGCCGGATACGCTCTCGGAGTATCAATTTGCCGGCTTGCTGCGGGGCAGCAGGACCGAGCTTGCGACGTGCCTCACACCCTCCTTGGCGCAGGCGCAATTGCAGGTGCCGGCTGGGGCGGAGATCGTCCTCGAAGGCCACATCCAGCCGGACCCAACGCACCCGAGCGGCTATCAGCATGCACTCGAAGGCCCGTTTGGCGACCACACCGGCTATTACAACGAGCAGGACTGGTTCCCGGTCTTCACGGTCGAGCGCATCACGATGCGCCGCGACCCGATCTACCACTCCACGTATACAGGCAAGCCGCCCGATGAGCCGGCCGTGCTGGGCGTGGCGCTCAACGAAGTGTTCGTGCCGCTGCTGCAGAAGCAGTTTCCGGAGATTGCGGATTTCTACCTGCCGCCCGAGGGCTGCAGCTACCGCATGGCGCTGGTCAGCATGAAGAAGCAGTACGCCGGCCACGCGAAGCGCGTGATGTTTGGCGTGTGGAGCTTCCTGCGGCAATTCATGTATACGAAGTTCATCGTGGTGGTGGACGACGATGTGAACCTGCGCGACTGGAAGGAAGTCATCTGGGCCATCACCACGCGCGTGGACCCGGCGCGCGACACGGTGATGGTGGAAAACACCCCCATCGACTACCTCGACTTCGCCTCGCCGGTGTCAGGCCTGGGCTCCAAGATGGGCATCGACGCCACCAACAAGTGGCCCGGCGAAACCACCCGCGAATGGGGTCAGCCCATCGTCATGGATGCTGCCGTCAAGGCCAAGGTCGACACCATGTGGGAGTCGCTCTTCCAGTAACCACAAGGGCTGGCGGGCCACGCAGCGAGCGAACGGTCGTTCGGTTATTCTTGGCGAGTTAAGCGACTGCTGCATCTAAAAGGCGGGCCTTTCGGTCCGCCTTCCTTTATGGAGACCGCCATGGCCGAAGCACACGACTCCCGCACCGCCAACGCACTGGAGCGCATCAAAGACCGCTCCCTCATCAAGACGCAGTCCTACGTGGATGGCACCTGGGTAAGCGCCACAGACAGCGCAACCTTTGCCGTTCACGACCCGGCCACCAACGCGCATTTGACTGACGTCGCCAACCTCGGCCACGCCGAAACGCTGCGCGCGATCGATGCCGCCAACGCGGCTTGGCCGGCGTGGCGTGAATTGACTGGCAAGGAGCGCGCGACCCTCCTGCGCCGCTGGTTCGACCTGCTCATCGCCAACGCCGACGACCTCGCCGCGCTGATGACCGCCGAGCAAGGCAAGCCGCTGGCCGAGGCCAAGGGCGAAATCATCTACGGCGCCTCGTTCATCGAATGGTTTGCCGAAGAAGCCAAGCGTGTTTCGGGCGACGTCATGGCCAGCACCTGGCGCGACAAGCGCATGGTGGTGCTCAAGCAGCCGGTGGGCGTGTGCGCGTCCATCACGCCGTGGAACTTCCCGCTGGCGATGATCACCCGCAAAGTGGCGCCGGCATTGGCGGCGGGCTGCACCATCGTCATCAAGCCTGCCGAGCAGACACCGCTCTCCGCGCTGGCGATGGCCGAACTGGCGCACCGCGCGGGCATCCCCAAGGGTGTGGTCAACGTGGTGACGGGCGATGCCGATCGCTCGATCGCCATCGGTAAAGCGCTGTGCGAATCGCCGATCGTGCGGCATCTGTCGTTCACCGGGTCGACGCCGGTGGGCCGCATCCTGATGCAGCAGTGCTCGCCGACGGTGAAGAAGGTGGCGCTGGAGCTGGGCGGCCATGCGCCGTTCATCGTGTTCGACGATGCGGACATCGATGCTGCCGTGGAAGGCGCAGTGCAGTCGAAGTACCGCAACGCAGGCCAGACCTGCGTGTGTACGAACCGCTTCTATGTGCATGCCTCGGTGTACGACGCGTTTGTCGAGAAGCTCTCGGCCAAGGTCAAGGGCATCAAGGTCGGCAACGGCTTCGACACAGGCGTCGTGCAAGGCCCGCTGATCGACGATCAGGCTGTGGAAAAAGTGCAGCGGCACATCAGCGATGCGACGCAGAAAGGCGCGCGCCTGACTGCCGGCGGCAAGCTGATGCAGGGCTTCGGCTCGCAGCGCTTTGTCGAGCCGACCGTGCTGGCCGACGCCACACCCGACATGCTGATCGCCCGCGAAGAGACCTTCGGCCCCGTCTCCGCCATCTTCAAGTTCCAGGACGAAGCGGAAGTCGTGCGCCTGGCCAATGACACCGAATTCGGCCTCGCCTCGTACTTCTTCAGCCGCGACATCGGCCGCATCTGGCGCGTGGCCGAACAGCTTGAGTACGGCATGGTCGGCATCAACACCGGGCTGATCTCGAATGAGGTGGCGCCGTTCGGCGGCATCAAGCAATCGGGCCTGGGCCGTGAAGGTTCGGTCTACGGCATCGACGAATACCTTGAGTTGAAGTACCTGTGCATGGGCGGCATCTGAGCCGCCTCCCCCTGGCCGACTTGCTCCAACCATAGAGAACAGGCGGCCTCCCCTTGCCGATATCCCATCTGGCGGAGGAGACACATGAACACCATCCAGGAAGGCGCCCTGCTCTGGACGCCGTCGGCTGACGTCATTGCGCGATCGCGCCTGACGCATTACCTCGATTGGCTCGCGCGCGAACGCGGCCTGCGCTTCTCGGCCACCACGCCCGAGGGTTACGCAAAGCTCTGGGAATGGTCCACCACCGACCTCGAAGCGTTCTGGACCTCCGTCTGGGAACACTTCGACCTGTGCGCCTCGACGCCTTTCACCCAGATGCTCGGCGATCGCACGATGCCCGGCGCGCAATGGCTGGTCGGCGCCAAGCTGAATTACGTCGACCAGGTGATGCGCCACGTGGAAGAAGGCGGCAGCCCCGATCGCACCGCCATCCGCTACGCCAGCGAGACCAAACCCCTGGCCGACCTCTCATGGCGCGAGCTTCGCCAACGCGTCGCCTCGCTGGCCGATGCACTGCGCAGGATGGGCGTGGTGCCGGGCGACCGTGTTGCCGCCTATCTGTCGAACACGCCCGACGCCATCGTCGCGTTTCTTGCCACGGCCAGCGTCGGGGCCATCTGGTCGGTCTGCGCGCCCGACATGGGCCAGGTGGCCGTCACCGACCGTTTCCGCCAGATCGAACCCAAGGTGCTGATCGCGGTGGACGGCTATCACTACGGTGGCCGCGCGTTCGACCGCACCGACGTAGTCGCAGAGATGGTCGCCGCGCTACCGACGGTCAAACACCTCGTGCTGGTGCCGCAACTGCACGGCGACATCAACCGCGCACGCTTTCCGCAAGCCCAGGACTGGCGCGACCTGACGGCCAACGACGTACCGCTCGTCGTCACACCCGTGGCGGCCGATCACCCACTGTGGATTCTCTATTCGTCCGGCACCACCGGCATGCCCAAGCCCATCGTGCACGGCCACGGCGGCCTGCTGCTGGTGCAGACGATGATGGGCGCGCTGCATCTCGACCTTGGGCCCAACGACGTCTACCACTGGTACAGCAGCACCGGCTGGGTCATGTGGAATTCGCAGGCGAGCGGCCTGCTCGGCGGCGTCACGCTCGCGATCTACGACGGCAACCCCGGCACGCCCGATCTCAACACGCTGTGGCGCTTCGCCCAGGACGCGGGCGTGACGTTCTTCGGTGCGGGCGCGGCGTTCTTCGCCAATTGCCTGAAAGCCGGCATCGAGCCCGGCCGCGATTTCGATCTGTCGAAGCTGCGCGCCATTGGCTCGACCGGCTCGCCGCTCTCGGCCGAAGCATATGACTGGATCTACCGCCACGTGAAGGCCGACGTCTGGCTCAATCCGATCTCCGGCGGCACCGACTTTGCCGGCTGCTTCGTCGGCGGCGTACCCACCCTGCCCGTCTACGCAGGCGAAATGCAGTGCCGCAACCTCGGCTCGCGCGTGGAAGCGCTGGACGAGGCCGGCAAGCCGCTCATCGATGCCGTAGGCGAACTGGTCTGCACCGCGCCCATCCCATCGATGCCGCTGTTCTTCTGGGGCGACACCGACGGCAGCCGCTACCGCGACAGCTACTTCGACATGTACCCCGGCCAGTGGCGCCACGGCGACTGGATCAAGATCACCCCGCGCGGCGGCGCCATCATCTACGGCCGGTCAGACGCCACCATCAACCGCCACGGCATCCGCATGGGCACGGCCGAGCTGTATCGCGTGGTGGAGGATCTGCCGGAAGTGCTCGACAGTCTGGTCGTCGATCTGGAATTCCTCGGCCGCGAATCCTTCATGCCGCTGTTTGTCGTGCTGCGCGAAGGTGCCTTGCTAGACGACGCGCTGCGCAACACCATCAACGCGCGTATCAAGGCGGGGCTGTCCGCGCGGCATGTGCCCAACGTGGTCATGCAGGCGCCGGGCGTGCCGCGCACGTTGTCAGGCAAGAAGATGGAGGTGCCGATCAAGAAGCTGCTGCTCGGCGCCCCGCCCGAGCGCATCGCCAAACCGGATGCGATGGCCAATCCGGACGTGCTGACGTGGTATGTGGACTATGCCCGCACGCTGGCCGCGCAAACCAGCGCAGCAGCCGAGGCCACCCCAGCGCTGGAATCGTGGCGGAACTAAACCGATTGATCGCCAGAGGTTCTACAATCTCCCCCAATCGTACGATGGCATGGCGCAGACAGGCTGACTAACGTACAGCGTGCACCGGCACGCCAAGAGGTCGGGCTCGCTGCTTAACGGGGATTCACCATGCTTGCAACGACGAGCGTCCTGATCAAGACGGAGGACGGCCGTGAGGCGCTGGCCGCGCGCCGCCACGACATGCAGATACGCCAGCGGCATCTGCTCATCCTCATTGATGGCGCACGCACGGTCGGGCAACTGCATCAGCTGCTCGACAACTGGGCCGATCTGGACGAATTGCTCATTGAGCTGCAACAAGCCGGCATGGTGGACGTGCTGCCGGGCGCGCTGCCCGACCTGCCCGCCTCGGCATCGCCTGCCGATCCATTGGCATTCGACCCCATCGCCTATTTCAACCGCCCACTGTTCGATGACGAAGCAGAGCCGGGCACCCTATCCCCCCTCTACGACGAATTGCCGCCCTTGACAGGCATGACGCTCGGCCTGCAGACCACCGCCGCCCCTGCCGACACGCCGGCCGCCAATGAGTCCCAACTGACACCCGTTGACGTAGCGCCCGTGCCTGCCACCCCTGCGCCCGCGGCGCCAGTCGTATCCATACTGTCCATCACACCCGAACTGGCCGACGTGCTGCCGAATGTGATCAAGGTCGAGTTGATGCGCTTGGCGCAGCACCACTTCGGCGCTGCAGCCGGTGCCACCATGCCGCTGCTGCGCGCATGCCGGGAAGACACCCAGTCGCTATGCGACGTGATTGCCGCCTGCGCCCAGGCAGCCGAACCCATCGTCGGCGGCCGGGCCGCCGCCCGCTTTGTTGACGACGCCATGCACGCGATGGCGCAACGGCGCTAGGGACCCGCGGCCGGACACGCGCTCGCACGGAGTACTTGCCTCGTCACACATTCCACCGCCCTCAAAAGCCGCGGGGCCACTTTGCGTGCGCCGCAGAACAGCGGACAATCTTGCTGTTCTGCTGTTCGCCTTCCTCCGCCGGTATGTCTGACCTCAACCCCTCCGAAACCGCCCGACATGCCCTCCGCGAGCTTGCCTCGCGCAAGCTCGCCCCCACGCCAGACAACTTCGCGGCCATCTATCACGAGATTGCCGGCAGCAACCCAAACGGCGGCACCGAACGCGCCACGCTCGTCCGTGAACTGCGCGAACACATCGCGCGCACCATCGAGCGCTGCCTGCCGGCCCTGGGCGAAGACGATGCCGCCATCGGGCCCGCCGCCTCGGCGCTGGTCGCTGCGTGCCGGTCAGAATCGGAAAGTTTGGCGCACCTGAACGCCAGGCTGGCGACGTTCAACCATTGGCTAGCACTGGCCGCAGAAGACCAGAACGAGATTCGCAAATCGCTCCTGGGACTGCTGCAGCTGATCTTTGAGAACATCGGCGAACTCTCGCCGGATGATCGCTGGCTGCGCGGCCAGATCGATGCGCTGATGAAGGCCAGCGAAGCGCCCGTCAGCCTGCGCCGGCTTGACGATCTGCGCCGCCGCCTCAAAGAGGTGATTCACAAGCAGGGCTCGCTGAAGACGAAGTCCATCGAAGCCCAGGAGGAGATGAAGCGGCTCCTGGCTTCGTTCATGGAGCGACTCTCCGCTGCGGCGGAAATCTCGGGCGAGCACCATCGCCAGATGGAGGCGTGCGCCAAGAAGATCGAATCCGCTACGTCGATCGCTGAGATTGCACCGGCGATTCAGGATGCGCTGTCCGCCACCCGCTGGATGTCGCTGGAATCGGCCCGCAATCGCGATGAACTATCGGTGATGAAGAAGCGGGCCGAAGAAGCCGCCAACGAGGTCGCGACGCTGCGCAAGGCGCTGGATGCGGCGTCGGCTTCTGCGCGTCATGATCTGCTGACCGGCACCCTCAACCGCAAAGGGCTGGAGGAAGCCCTGGCGCGCGAGGTTGCGCACGCGGCGCGCGAAAGCTCGACGCTGTCGATTGCGTTTCTGGACATCGACAACTTCAAGTCCATCAACGACACCCACGGGCATAGCACCGGCGATGAAGCGCTCTCGCATCTAGCGCAGGTGGCACGTGAAGCGATGCGCCCGCAAGACACGCTGGCCCGCTTTGGCGGCGAAGAATTCGTGATCCTGATGCCCGATACGGGCCTGGAAGATGGCGTCCGGACCATCATCCGGCTGCAGCGCGCGCTGACCCAACGCTTCTTCATGGCGGGCGATACGCGGCTCTTCATCACGTTCTCGGCCGGCGTGGCCGAGCTGGGCAAAGACGAAGCGCCCATGTCGGCGATTCAGCGCGCGGATCGCGGCATGTATCAGGCCAAGCGGGCGGGCAAGAACAAGGTCGTCATGGTGTGAGTGGACTGCCGTGGTGCAGGGCAAAGTCCACCCAAGTCCACCCGCAGGCCTGTCAAGCCGCCATCTGCGCCGCATCCGCGGCCACGGAGACCAGCGCCCCCGCCACCCGGCCGATCTGCTCCGGCGCCAATCCAGCGATGTTGATACGCCCGCCTTGCGTGCCATAGATGCCGTGCTCTGTGCGCAGGCGCTCCATGGCATCGGCATCCAGCGGCAGCACGGAAAACATCCCCTTGTGCCGCGACAGGTTCTGTAGCGCGCTGGGCGCCCCCAGGCTGACGAGCGCATCGTCAAGCCGGCGCCGGGTGCCGATGATGCGCTGACGCATGTGTTCCAGCTCATCGCGCCAGCACGCTGTGAGCGTGGTATCGGCCAGGATGGTGGCGACGATGGCCGCGCCGTGGTCTGGCGGCATCGAATAGTTGCTGCGCGTAATGCGTTCCAGAACGCCGCTGACGGGTTGCAAGGCCGCCGCGTTCTTGCCGATCACCATCGCGGCGCCGGTGCGCTCGCAGTACAGGCCCATGCTCTTCGAGCAGCTTGCCGCCACCAGCACCGTGTCCAGCGCATCCACCATCAACCGCAGGCCTTGGGTGTCCGGCTCCAGACCTTCGGCAAGCCCCAGATATGCCATGTCGACCAACGGCACCAGCCCTTGCTTTGCGCAGCACGCGGCGACGGCCTGCCAAACGCTGGCGTCCATGTCGATGCCCGTGGGGTTGTGGCAGCAGCCATGCAACAGCACGATGTCGCCCGCACGCGCGGCGGAGAGGTCCGCGAGAACGGCGTCAGCATCAAGCACACCGCCCTCAGCACGCCAGCGGTAGCGCTCCACCGCCAGCCCTGCGGCCTGCATGATGGGCACATGGTTGACATAGCCCGGGTCGGACACCCACACGCGCGCCCCCGGCGACGCCACAGCAATGAACTCCGCCAGCAGGCGCAGCGCGCCGGTTCCGCCTACGGTCTGCATCGTGTACTGGCGGGCCAGGCGCCCTGCGTCGTGGCCGAGCAGCAGCGTGGCGAGGCCCGCGTTGAAATCGAGGTTGCCGGCCAACCCGCGGTAGGTCTTCGAGGCGCCGGCAGCCGCCAGGCGCTCTTCTGCAGCTTTTACGGCGGCCATGACCGGCGTGCGCCCGAATTCATCCCGGTAGACGCCTACCACCAGATCGACCTTGTCGGGCCGGGCGTCAGCGCGGAAAGCGGCGGTCAGGCCCCAAAGCGGGTCCGGGGCAACGGTTGCGAGGGTCGCGAGCATGTGTGGTCTCCGCAAGTGCGATGCGAGGGTCTATGCGCGATTGGCCAGGATCACGCCAGCGGTGATCACGGCCACGCCGCATACAACGGTCAAAGTCAGCGATTCGCCCAGCAACGGCACGGCCCCCAGGCAAGCCAGCGCGGGTGCCAGCGAGCCGATGGCGGAGCAGCGCGGCGTATCCAGATGGCGGATCGCCAAGGCATACGACACGCTGGAAATCACCCCAACCCCCAGCCCTTGGGCCAGCAAGAACGGCATGGCGTTGGACAAGGTGAAATGCCCGATGTGGCTGTCGACCAGGCCCAGGCTCACCAGCAGCACCAGCACCAGGAACGAAGGCACGCTCAGCAGCAGCGCGCAGCCGATGGCATCGAGCCCGGCGCGGCGCAACCCCAACGTGTAGCTGCCCCACAGCAGGCTAGCCAGCAACAGCGTTGCCGCTCCGCCGACAAACGCACCCTGCGACGCATGCGATTGCGACACCAGCAGCAGCATCACGCCGAGCAGGATGATGGCGATCGCCCGCGCCCGGGCCGCGCCGATTCGCTGACGATCCAGCGCATAGGCGACCAGCGCCACCGACAACGGCGTGGTCCCCGCGATGAGCGCAGCAACGTGGGCGGCGGAGGTCGCCTTGCCGCCGGCAGACGCCATGAAGAAGAACGGCAGGCCGGCGCCAGCCAAAATCATCAGCGCACTGAGCGGCTTCACACGACGCAGCATCGACCAGCGTGACGGCAGGAACGGCAACAGCAACAGCGTCGGCAGGCCGAAACGGATCAGCGCCACATCCCCCGCCGCCAAGGGCGAAGCGCCAATGGCACGAATCGACAGGGCGAAGCCGGCCCAGATCAACACCGTCAGCACCATCGCCGCATACCCGATCAGCGGATTGGCCTGAAAGGCTGCTCGCCCAGCCGAACCACCCGCGCCCACCCCCCATGTCAGACCGCGCATTCTCGCTCTTCCTCGATTTTCGAATGAAGACAGAATGCCTCAGCACAAAAAGTAGTATCTTGCGATTTCCACCAAGGCAAACGCCCACATTGGCAGAATCTGCCACCCTAGGAAAATCGCATGGACAAGAAAGACAGACAGATCATTGCGGCCCTCCAGAAGGAGGGCCGCCTGACCAATCAGGAGTTGTCGGAACGGGTCAACCTGTCACCCTCGCCCTGCCTGCGACGGCTGCGGCTTCTGGAAGAGGCCGGCGTGATCCGGGGCTACACGGCCATCGTCGACGAAGAGGCGTACGGGCTGCCCGTCACGGCATTCGTCCATATTCGCTTGCAGCAGCACTCTCGAGATGTGGTCACGACATTCGAGAACCGAATCCGCGCCATCGACGCGATCCTCGACTGCTACGTGCTGACCGGTGAAGCGGACTACCTGCTGCGCGTGTTGGTGGAAAGCCTGCAGGACTACGAGCATTTCGTGCGCAGCCAGCTGCATGCGATTCCGGGCATCGCGGCGATCGACACGAGCTTTGCTTATGGGGTGGTGAAGCGGTCTACGGTGTTTCCGGCGTGGGATGAAAACCGGGGAAGCGCGAGGCGGCGGCGTAATCCGGCAGCAGACCGGTAACCCAAGCGTGAAGAAGCGCAAGAGAAGCCACTTTCAAACCCACATGTAAGCGCCAGCGCTTGCCCAACCCCCACAACCCCGCATAAAATGACGGGCTACGCGGGCGTCGTATAATGGTAATACCCTAGCTTCCCAAGCTAGAGCCGTGGGTTCGATTCCCATCGCCCGCTCCACCGAACAGTCTGAAGCCGCCCTCGGCGGCTTTTTTGTTGCCTGCTCGCCCTTCATTCCATCGACGGGCAATCGGCACGGGATCTTCATGCAGCCCATCGAACAGCCGGGCACCGGCCCCGACGACATCACGCCGGAATCACAAGACGCCAATACCACCGACGGCTCGGAAACCGGCCACCCGCGCCGCATCCGCTCCTTCGTACGCCGCGCCGGCCGCACGTCGACTGGCCAACAGCGCGCCATTGACGAACTCGGCCCGCGCTTCCAGTTGCCCTACGCCGCCGAGCCGCTCGACTGGGAAGCCGCCTTCGGCCGCACCGGTGCCAAGCGCATCTTCGAGATCGGCTTCGGCATGGGCGAGACGACCGCGCACATCGCGCAACTGCGTCCGGACGATGATTTCCTGGGCGTGGAAGTGCACGAGCCCGGCGTGGGCGCGCTGCTCAAGCTGATTGGTGAACGCGAGATCGGCAACATCCGCATCTGTTCGCATGACGCGGTGGAAGTGCTGGCGCACATGATTCCGGAAGGTACGCTGGATGGCATCCACGTGTTCTTTCCCGACCCGTGGCACAAGAAACGCCACAACAAGCGGCGCCTGATCCAGGGCCCGTTTGTGGCGCGTCTGGCGGCACACCTGAAGCCGGGCGGCTATCTGCACTGCGCGACGGACTGGGAGGAATACGCCCACCAGATGCTGGAGGTGCTGTCCGCCGAGCCGCAGCTCGAGAACACCGCCGACGGCTTCGCACCGCGCCCCGACTATCGCCCCGTCACCAAGTTCGAGAAGCGCGGCCTGCGCCTTGGGCACGGCGTGTGGGACGTGGTCTTCCGCAAGCGCTAACCACGCCCCACGCGCACATCAGCGCCCGCCGAAATGCGTCTCGCCGAAGAGGTTCTTGGCGTGACGCGGGAAGGCGCGCCAGTATTGCGGTGGCGCCTTGACGGTAGCGCCCAGTTCAGCGGCCGCTGTCCACGCCCAATGCGGGTTGTAGAGGAAGGCGCGGCCCACCGCGACCAAGTCCGCCCGCCCTTCCGCAACGATAGCTTCGGCCTCATGTGCCTCGTTGATCAGGCCGACGGCAATGGTCGGGATATCCGCTTCGTTGCGAATCTTCTCGGCAAACGGCACTTGGTAGCCGGTCGACAGCGGAATCTGCTGCAGCGGCGATACGCCGCCTGACGAGGCATCGATCCAATCGCAGCCACGCGCGCGCAGTGCCTGCGCAAACACCACCGAATCTTCCGGCGTCCAGCCGCCCTCGACCCAATCGGTGGCCGATACGCGCACCCCCACCGGAATGTTGTCCGGCACTATGGCGCGCACGGCATCGAAAATTTCCAGCGGATAACGCATGCGGTTCTCGCGCGAGCCGCCGTATGCATCGGTGCGCTGATTGGCGATCGGCGAGAGGAATTCATGCAGCAGATAGCCATGCGCGCAGTGGAGCTCAATGGCGGCCATCCCCAGGCGTACGGCGCGGCGCGCTGTGTCGACAAATTGATCGCGCACGCGGGCGAGGTCGGCGTCGGTCATCTCGCGCGGGGCACGTTCTTCCGGGCGCTGGGGCAACGCAGATGGCCCCATCGTTTCCCAACCACCCGCATCAAGCGACAGCAGCGCCCCACCCTCCCACGGACGCGCGCTCGACGCCTTGCGGCCCGCATGCGCGATCTGCATGCCGATCGGCACGAGCGCGTTCTGGCGAATGGCGGAAAGCGTGCGCTCCAGCGCGGCTTCCGTCGCGTCGTCCCACAAACCCAGACAACCATTGGTGATGCGGCCTTCCGGTGACACCGCGGTCGCCTCGATCATCAGCAAGCCCGCACCCGAGAGCGACAGACTACCCAGATGCGTGTGATGCCATGCCGTCGCTTGGCCGTTGTCTGCCGAGTACTGGCACATCGGCGAGATAACGATGCGGTTCTCAAGCGTGAGACCGCGCAAGGAGAAAGGCTGGAAGAGTGCACTCATGATCGGGAGATCCGGTTGTCAGCGGCTGACGGAAACAAGCCGCCAGTGTGTCCGAATCCGCCCGATCGTGCAGACAGCGCGAAAGCCTCGCGCCGAGGAAGGGAAATGCGCGTTTAGAAGGTGCCGAAAAGCGTTGCGAGCAATTCGAGGTTGGCCCCGAATGGGTCAAATGCGGCGCAACCGTACACGGGTACGGTGAGCATCGCAGGGGCAAGATCGGATTGCGCAGTAGCTTTGCGGCGCCTTCTTAGGCCTGCCAGGCGATGAGATGCGTGTACGCCGTCACCAGCACGATGATGCCGAAAATGATCCGGTACCACGCAAAGCCGCGGAAATCGTGCGTAGCGATGAACTTCAGCAGCCAGCGCACGCAGAAGAACGCCGAGATGAACGCGGCCACAAACCCCACCCCGAAGATCGACAGATCATCGGCCGACAGCAGCGCGCGCGACTTATACAACTCGTACACCGTCGCACCGAAGATCACGGGGATGGCGAGAAAGAACGAGAACTCCGTTGCCACCTTGCGCGACAGCCCGAACAGCAGGCCACCGATGATGGTCGAGCCCGAACGCGACGTGCCCGGAATCAGCGCGAAGCACTGCGCAAAACCCACCTTGATGGCGTCGGAGATACGCAGATCGTCGAGCGTTTCGATGCGCGGTGCGCCGGCCTTGGCCGCCTCAAGCAGCGCATTGGCGCGCGGATCGTGCGTCTCGCCGCGATGGCGCTCGCGCCATTCGGCCCACAGGATCACGAAACCGCCAATGATGAACGCCGATGCCACCACGATCGGGTTGAACAGATGCGCCTTGATCGACTTGCCGAAGATCAGCGCGAGCGTGATGGCGGGAATCGTCGCCACGATCACGTTGATTGCAAAACGCTGCTGGCGCGGGTCGCTGGGCAAGCCCTTGATCACGTCGATGATCTTGTGGCGGAACTCCCAGCACACGGCCAGGATGGCGCCGAACTGGATCACGATCTCGAAGATCTTGCCCTTTTCGTCATTGAAATCGAGCAGTTGGCCGGCGAGGATCAGGTGGCCCGTGCTTGAAATGGGAAGAAATTCGGTCAGACCTTCGACGATGCCGAGAATCAGCGCTTTGATGGCGAGTGCGATGTCCATGCAGTGGGCAAAGAGGGAGAAAAAAACGAAGCGCTGGGCGTGCTACCGAACTCAGGGCCGCTTGGCCTGAACGTGTACGCCTTCGGGCAAAACCGTGATTGTACCGGGCTCGACGGCAATTCCCGCCACTTTCAGCTGCTCGGGCTTGAAGGTGTAGACCGCATAATCGTTGAGCAACTGGCCGGCGATCAACGAGCCGATCGCGCTGATCTGTGGGCCCACACCGCCGGGCACGTTCTGCAGGTCGAAGCGATCGACGTTGGGCTGATCCAGGCGAATCGAGCGGGTCGGCGCGTCGTAGTGCAGGCCGCTGGAAACGGCCAGCGGCCCCGTCAGCGGCTGGCGAAACAGGCCGCTTTGCACCTGCGCGTCCGCCTGGATGGCGATGCGATTGCGCGCCGGGTCCAGCGTGATCTGCGGGTTGGTCAACGTCACGTCGAAGAAGCCCAGGAAGCGCCGCTGAAACGGAAACTTGCGCGCCAGCGCCTCTTGCATCTGGCCGCGCGAAAAGGTGTAGCCGTCGCCCGTCCAACCGGTTGGCATACACGCGACCAGCACGGCCGCCACGGCGACGGCAACAGCAGCTGCCCCGGCCCACCAGCGAACACGGTTCGGGCGGGATGCAGGTTTCGTCGAATCGTTCATCTTGGTCAATGCGCTGCGGTGGCGATTTCGAGCCGGGTCAGGAACTGCATGGCATGGACAGCTGATGCGCCGCACATGTCCGGCTCCGGCTGCAGACTGCCACAGACGGCCGGACGATCCGGCCTGCCGAAGATACGGCAGCGGTTGGCGTCATCCAATTGTGCACAGCGCACGCCAGCCGGCTTGCCGTTGGGCATGCCTGGAATCGGGCTGGAGATGGAAGGCGCAATGCAACACGCGCCGCAGTGGGGTCGGCAGTCCATGACCGGGGCGGTGGACGAAATCGCGGTGAAAACCGCTATTGTGCACCAGCACATTCGAGGCCCAGTCGAGGCCAAGTCCGATTGACAACGCGATTGACAGCAGCAATGCCGCTTGACCCACCCTTGCGGCATGCGTACATTAATGACCCGAAAGTAAGTTATCTGTGAGTCAGTGACGTTTCTGTACCGACCCACACTCCAACGCAGTGACCGCCGTGACCGAACGAGATTCCGAGTCTTCCGCCAAACGCTGGACGCGCCGTAAAGAGGCCCGCCCGCAAGAACTGGTTGCCGCCGCGCTGAACCTGTTCGTGGCGCGCGGCTACGCGGCCACGCGGCTGGAAGACGTGGCGGCTGCGGCAGGCGTGTCCAAGGGCACGGTCTACCTGTATTTCGCCAACAAGGAAGAGCTCTTCAAGGCCGTGGTACAGGAAAACCTGCTGCCCGCGCTGGCCGAAGGCGAAGCCCTGATCGACAGCTTTGAGGGCACCAGCGAAGCGCTGCTGCACGAAATTTTGATGGGGTGGTGGGAGCTGATTGGCGAATCGCCAGCTTCTGGCCTGACCAAGCTGCTGATGGCCGAGTCGGGCAACTTTCCCGATCTGGCGCAGTACTACAACGAAGAAGTCATCGAGCGCTGCGACCGCCTGTTCGCCCGCATCCTGGCGCGCGGCGTCGCCCGCGGCGAGTTCCGCGACACCGACGTGGATCTCTCCACGCTGGCCCTGACCGCGCCCATGCTGTTTCTGATGATGTGGAAGCACTCGTTCGGGCCGTGCGCCGCCAAGGTGCTGGAACCCAAGGCCTTCATCACGCATGTCGTGGCGCTGATGCTGCATGGACTATTGCGCAGTCCGGTGCCGGGCGCAGTGGTGCCCCCGCCACCTCCGCTCACCGAACAACCGTGGCGCGCCCTGCCCGAGGGCGGTGGCAACGCCGATGAGAGCGCCTCGTCATGACACCTTCTGCCGGAATGTCCTCCGGACTTGCTAAAATGCCGGGTTTGTCGTCAAACCCTCATTTGCATCACTCGCTCCGCGTGGAAGGCATGCCCATGGACATCGAAAAATCCCGGTTCAACATGATCGAGCAACAAATCCGTCCGTGGGACGTGCTCGATACCGACGTGCTCGACCTGCTCAGCGTCGTCAAGCGCGAACACTACGTGCCCGAGGCCTACCGCGCCCTGGCGTTCGTCGACATGGAAATCCCGCTGGCGGGCGGCCAGAACATGCTGGCCCCGCGCGTGGAAGCCCGCGTGCTGCAGGAGCTGGCCGTGCGCAAGCATGAAGACGTGCTGGAAATCGGCGCGGGCTCGGGCTACATGGCTGCCCTGCTGGCGCACCGCGGCCGCCAGGTCACCACGCTGGACATCGTGCCGGAACTGGTTGCCTTCGCCCGCGACAACCTCTCGCGCAATGGCGTGACCAACGTCGACGTGGTGGAAGCCAGCGGCGCGCAAGGCTGGGGCGATGGCCTGTACGACGTGATCTGCGTGTCGGGTTCGGTGCCTGCCGTGCCGGAAGCCCTACTCAAGCAGCTCAAGGTGGGTGGTCGCCTGTCGGTCTTCGTGGGCGGCGCACCGGTCATGGAAGCGCAACTCATCACGCGCATCTCCAACACCGAATACCAGACGCGCAACCTGTTCGAGACGTACGTAACGCCGCTGGTGGGCGTGTCCGCCCCCTCGCAGTTCCGCTTCTGATTCGCCCCGGCTCTCCCCAATCATCATGCAACAGCTCGCTCCCACCACCCTCGCCCAATGGCTCGCCGACGCTTCGCGCGCGCAGCCCATCCTGCTCGACGTGCGGTGGGCGGAAGAACTGGAAGTCTGCGCCCTGCCTGGGATCACGCATATCCCCATGGACCAGATTCCGGCACGTGCCGGCGAGCTCAATGCTGACCAAGACATCGTCTGCATCTGCCACCACGGTGGGCGCAGCGCGCAGGTCGCGCAATTTCTGATCACGCGTGCGGGCTTTGATGCTGCGCGTGTGTACAACCTGCAAGGCGGCGTCCATGCCTGGGCCAACCAGGTAGACCCGCAGATGGCGACGTACTGATTGGGGAAGCTGCCGCCGGACGCCGTTGACTGAACGCGGCGTCTGCGCTGCCTTCCGAACGTTTTCCTCGTCCGGGGGCTTTATGAGTGTTGCTCGCAGTAGCCGCATGCGGATGGCCGCGCGCGGTTCGCTTGTTGTTGTGCTGTGCTGGTCGATGGCGCCAATGCTGGTTTGGGCTCAGGCTCAGACGGCCGCGCCCGCCGCGACCGACCTCCTCTCCGCCTACCGCGCCGCGCTGGCCAACGATCCGCAGTTCGCATCAGTGCGAGCACAGTCGCTCGCGCAGCGCGAAAAGCTCACGCAAGGCCGCGCCGGCCTGTTGCCGCAGATTGGCGGCGCGTGGAGTTCAACGCGCATCATCTTCGATCAAACCGCGCCGGCGGAATTCAACAAGACGTTCTCGTCGACAGGCTGGACGCTGTCGCTCTCGCAGCCGCTGTTCCGCTGGGACCGCTGGGAAACCTATAAGCAAGGCGAGATTGCCGCACAGGCCGCCGAGGCTTCGCTCGCGCAAGCGCAGCTCGATCTCATCACGCGTACGGCGCAAGCGTACTTCGACGTGCTCAATGCGCAAGACACGCTGCAGCTCGCTACAGCGCAGCGCGACGCGATCCAGCAACAGTACGAACAGGCACGCCGCAATTTCGATGTGGGCAACGCCAACATCACCGATGCAAACGACGCGCAGGCCCGGCGCGATGCGATTGATGCCACCGTCATCGCCGCGCGCAGCGACTTCGAGATCAAGCAATCAGCGCTCAGACAGATCATCGGCGAGCCGGTGGGCCGGCTGGCGGGCGTGCGCGCGGGCGCTCCCATTCCGCAACCTGAACCGGCAGCCGCAGAACCTTGGGTGGACCAAGCCCGCAGCAGCAACCTGCAAGTGGCACTGGCGCAGTACAACCTGCAAAGCGCCGAGCGCGATGTGAAGAAGGCCAACGCTGGGCATCTGCCGTCGGTAGACCTGGTGGCGCAGACGGGTCACACGAATGCCAGCGGCAACCAGTATCTGCCGTCGCTGCCGGGCGGCGCGCGCTTTGATAGCTCGCAGATTGGCGTGCAAGTGTCGATTCCGATCTTTGCGGGCGGCGCGATCCAGTCACGCGTGCGCGAGAACATCGCGCTTGAGACCAAGGCCGCGAATGACCTCGAATTTGCCCGCCGCTCTGCCGAGCAGGGCGCGCGGCAAGCGTATATCGGCGTGATTGCGGGGCTGGCGCAGGTGAAGGCGCTGGAAGCGGCTGAGTTATCGGCGCGCACGGCCTACGACTCCAACCAACTCGCCTACGGCGTAGGCGTGCGCATCGGCACCGACGTGCTGAATGCGCAGGCCCAGCTGTTCCAGGCGCGACGCGATCTGGCGCGCGCGCGCTACGACACCATCCTCAATGGCTTGCGGCTCAAATCGGCCGCTGGCTCGCTGTCCGAGGCCGATGTGATTCAGGTGAACACGCTGCTGACGGCCAACGGCTCAAGCGATATCACCGCGTTGCCGCCGCTCCCAAATCGATCGGCCAAGCGCTGATCAGTGTGTCTGGCCGCGCGGCGGTAAGGGACGCTCGGCAAACTGCAGCAGCGCGCCGCTGGTGGTCTTCCAGATGATCTGGCGGCCTTGCTTGCCGTCCGCCGAGGGTTGCATGCCCACGGTTGCCAGCGGCGATTTCAACGCCTCCAGGAACGCGGTTTCCAACTCCATGCGCGGCGGATCGCATGCCATGCGGGTCGAGGCGAGATTGCCGAAACGCATACCCGAAGCCAGCTTCTCGTACGGTCCGGTGAAGCGATTGCAACCCGAGTAACCCGATACCACGCCATTGGCGGCATCCAGGCCCGCGCTGAACTCGACCGAGATCGGCTGCGCGGCCGGGTCGGCGTTGTCCTCTTCCGCGGAAGGCAATTCCTTGGGGGCGGCGCCGGGCTCTTGCCAACGCACCAGCACAAAACGCGAGCGGCCTTCGGCCTGGGCTTGGGTCAGCGTCGCTTGGCCGGGGTTGGGCGCGGCGTTGGCCGGCGTCGGTTTGGTTTCGGCGGCCGGTGCCGATGCAGACGCAACTGGCGCCGATGCCGCAGCAACGGAGGTTGCGGCCGGCTTTGAGGAAGGCGTCGGCGTCATGCAGCCGGCACCGATGATGGTGGCAGCCGTCAGCGCGGCCAATGCGGCTGCCGTGAGCACCACGCGGCGGGGCGTCTGCAGCAGGCTGGGCTTAGGACGATTCGGTTGGGACATGAACAGGTCGTAGACAGTGACAGAGTGCAAACTCGTGAAGAGCCGTTAGTCTGCACGGCTCGCCATGAGTTCGCACTTTTCGTGCCGAAAGCAGCGACTGGGTTACAGCGTCGGCAACACCAGCGAGGCCACGGCCTCCACCGTGCGTGCCGTTGCACCGCCATGCGTGGCAGCGAACGCGAGCGCCGCGCGCGAGGCGGTTTCGCGCGTATCGGCATCCGACAGCCACGTATCGATCACGCGCATCACGGCGCTGGCATCTTCCACCTGGACACACGCGCCAGCGGCCACAGCATCGCGCGTGGCCTGCGCAAAATTGAACGTGTGCGGACCAATGACCACTGGCGTGCCGACCGCGCACGCTTCGATCAGGTTCTGCCCGCCCAGCGGCAGCAGGCTGCCGCCAATGAACGCCGCTTCAGCAGCGGCGTAGTACAGCACCATTTCGCCCATCGAATCACCGAGCAGGACGTCGGCATCGCGCAAAGCGGCCTCGTTTGAGATTCCCGCGCCCGACACCGTCATCGCGCTGCGGCGGGCAACACGCAGGCCCGCGCGCTCGGCCAGCTGCGCGACCTCATCAAAGCGCTGTGGATGACGGGGCACGAGAATCAGCAACGGGTGCCGGCGCCCGGCATGTTCCGCGCGATGCGCTTGCCACGCATCCAGCAACAACGTCTCCTCGCCTTCGCGCGTGCTGGCAGCGACCCAGGCGGCGCGTCCACCGAGCGCATCACGAAGCACGCGCCCGGCCATGATCTGATCCACATGCGGGGTGATGTCGAACTTCAGGTTGCCGGTCACGCGCACACGCGGCACACCAAGCGAGCGGTAGCGGTCTGCGTCGTCGGGGGTCTGCGCCAGCACGGCGGCAAGCTGGGCGTACGTCTCGCGCGCCGCGTCGCCAAGCTTGGCCGTACGCCGATGGCTGCGCGCAGAAAGGCGCCCATTCACCAGCACCATGGGCACACCAGCCGCATAGGCGCGCTCGATGAGCACGGGCCAGATTTCGGTCTCCATCAGCAACCCGAGACGCGGCTGGAAATGACGCAGGAACCGATCGACTGCACCGGTCAGGTCATACGGCAGATAGGCTTGGATAACGCGACCGTTGCGCTGCGCAGCGAACTCCGCGCCAGTGCGGCGGCCGGTCGGCGTCATGTGCGTGAGCAGCACGGCGTGGTGCGGAAAGCGTGCGAGTAATGCGTCGATCAGCGGCTGCGCGGCGCGCGTCTCGCCCACCGACACGGCGTGCACCCACAGCAACGGGCGATCCGGATTGGCGCGCGGCGGGTAGAAGCCGAGCCGCTCACCGACATGCTGGCGGTACCCAGGTTCTTTGCGACCACGCCACCACAGGCGCAGCAATGCGAACGGCAATGCAATGCGCCACAGCCAGCGATACAGAACGCGCAGCATCAGAGCACACCCAGCGCACGCAGCGCATCAAGCGCTTGCGCGCTGGTGGGATGGGCCTCGGCGCTGCCGAGGTCGTGCACGTTGGGCGTCCAGTAACCGCCTGTCCGCCATGACGTGGTGAAGTTGTAGAGCGCCACCGTCGGCTTGCACAGCGCAGCGGCGATATGCACCAGACCCGTATCCACCCCCACCACGGCCGTCGCCTGTTCAAGAAAGGCCGTCACATCGGGCAGCGACATACGCGGCGGAATCACCACGCGCCCCACCGTGCCCGGCACCGCAGCAACAATGGCCTCGCGAATGGATTCACTGGTGCGCCGCTCTACCTCGCTGCCCCACGGCAGAGCGATGGCGTAGTCACGCGCCAGCAGCTCGCGCGCAACGTCCACCCATGCGGCGTGCGGCCAACCTTTGTCGGCACGCGACGTAGCATGCACCAGCGCCACATAGGGGCGCGGCAGCGGAAATGGCAACTCAGCGGGCGGCTGCAAACCAAAATCGATGGTCTCGGGCAGCGTGTAACCCAGCGCTTCCGCCACCATGCGGCGCGAGCGCTCGACCACGTGCACACGCGGCTCCATCGTGACCTTGCGCTGGTAGAACAACTTGGCGAGCGGCTCGTAGCCGGCGCCATCCGTGCGATTGCCCAGCCCCGCAACAAAGCCGCTGGGCGTCAACCTGGCCTGCGCCGCAATCAGCGCGGTCTTGATGAGCCCCTGCGCATCGAGCACCACGTCGTACGATTTGGCGCGCAGCGCGCGGCGGAACGCAGCCATCTCGCCCCACGTCTTGCCCGAACCCAGCGACTTGCGCCAGCGCCGCAACGCAAACGGGACCACACCCTGCACGCCGCGCACAATGCGCACGATGCCGGCAAAGCCCTCCTCGACCACCCAGTCGATCTCGGCGCCGGGATACGCACGCAGAATGTCTGCCACGACGGGCGTGCAGTGCACCACATCGCCAAGCGACGACACCTTGACGATCAGCACACGCATGCCGCCATCCTTTCCCCCAACTTCATGAACGCGGACAGGCCGATCAGAACGGCAGTGCCGCGTCCGGCTTTTCAGCCAGGATCGCGCGACGGAACTGCGCCTGGATGCGCGCCATGGCCGCATCGTTATCGGCCTCAAAGCGCATCACCACCACCGGTGTGGTGTTCGAGGGGCGCGCCAGGCCAAAGCCGTCTTCGTATTCCACGCGCACACCATCGATGCGGATGACTTCCTTGGCGCCGTCAAACGTGGCGTTGGCCTTGATCTTGTCGAGCAGCGCAAACGGCTCGCCTTCGGCGCACTTCAGTTGCAGCTCAGGCGTGCAATGCGAGTTCGGCAGCGCGTTCAGCGCGGCGCTCGGGTCCGCCAGTCGCGAAACGATTTCCAGCAGGCGCGCGCCCGTGTACAGGCCATCATCAAAGCCGTACCAGCGGTCCTTGAAGAAGATGTGGCCGCTCATCTCGCCGGCCAGCGGCGCGCCGGTTTCCTTCAGCTTGGCCTTGACCAGCGAATGGCCGGTCTTCCACATCGTGGCCTTCCCGCCGTGTTCACGAATGAACGGCGCCAGCTTGCCTGTGCACTTCACGTCGAAGATGATCTCGCCGCCCGGGTTGCGCGACAGCACTTCCTGCGCGAACAGCATCAGTTGACGGTCGGGGAAGATGACCTGACCGTCCTTGGTGACCACGCCCAAGCGGTCGCCATCGCCATCAAACGCGAGGCCGAGCTCGCAGTCGGTCGCCTGCAGCGTGCGGACGAGATCCTGCAGGTTCTCGACGTGCGCCGGGTCCGGATGGTGGTTCGGGAAGTGGCCATCCACCTCGCAGAACAGTTCCGTCACTTCACAGCCCATCGCACGGAAAAGCTCGGGCGCAAACGCACCTGCCACGCCGTTGCCGCAGTCCACGGCAATCTTCATCGGGCGAGCCAGCTTGACGTCGGAGACGATGCGGTCGATGTACTGTTGACGGATATCCACCTGGACGTAGTCGCCCGCACCTTCGGTGAAATCGCCCTGCTCAATGCGAGTGCGCAGCGCTTGAATCTGCTCGCCATAGATGGCTTGGCCGGCCAGGACCATCTTGAAGCCGTTGTAGTCCGGCGGGTTGTGGCTTCCGGTGACCATCACGCCCGACGTGGCGCGGCGGCCGGCCAGTTCAATGTTGGTGCCGAAGTAGACCATCGGCGTGGCGACCAAGCCCAGGTCGATCACGTCGACGCCGCTTGCGCGCAGCCCGTCTGCCAGGGCTGCCAGCAGTTCGGGGCCCGATAGGCGGCCGTCGCGGCCGATGACGACGGCGGATTCGCCTTTGGCGCGCGCGGCTGCGCCGAAGGCACGGCCGATCAGGCGTGCGGTTTCGGCATCAACGGTTTTTCCGACGATGCCGCGGATGTCGTAGGCTTTGAAGATGGTGGGGTCGATGCTGCGCATGGAGTCGTCCACAGGAAAGAAATACGATGTTCGCAATTGTAAACGGTCAAGGGCGTACACCCACATTGCGGCGATCCGCGAACGATATAATCGCGAGTTAGGCTTTCTGTGCCGGCCTGCTTCCGCGCCCATTGGCGCAACCTTACCCAGCCTGACGCGGCCAATTCATGCCTGCGACCCCACCATCCAACCGTCCGCGCGTTGCCTACCTGATTACGAACTCCGAAACCGGAGGGGCTCAGGCGCACGTCGCTGATCTACTGGGGGCATTGCGCGATCGCGTTGAGCCAGTGCTACTCGCCGGAGGTGATGGCCCGCTGTTTGCAACGGCCCGCGCATTAGGCGCGGACACCATATGCCTAACACGACTCGATAATGCGCTGTCGCCCACACGCGCGATTGCCGCGCTGTGGCAATTGGTTCGCGCCTTGCGGAGTGCGAAACCCGATCTGATCCACGCGCATAGTGCCAAGGCTGGCATATTGGGACGATTGGCCGGCTGGCTGCTGGGCGTTCCTGTGATCTATACGGTGCATGGCTTTGCCTTCAAGGCAGCCGCACCGTTTCGTCAGCGCGTCGTTGCACGTGCGTCGGAATGGCTACTGGCGCCCTTCACTGCGCAGATGATTTGCGTGGCGCACGCTGAGCGCGCCCTGGCCGAAACGTTGCCGATTCCAGCGGCACGCATCCGCGTCATACACAACGGCATAGCACGCAGCGATGCCTGTGCCACGCCGGATGCCCCCGTGAAACGCATTGTCATGGTGGCGCGCCTGGCCTCGCCCAAGCGCGGGGATCTCCTTATTCGAGCATTCGCGAGCGCAGCATTGCCTGATTGCGAACTGGTGCTGGCGGGCGAGGGGCCACAACACGCTTCCCTACAAGCCCTGGCAGACAGCCTGGCACCCGGTCGAGTGAAATTTGCGGGCGCAGTGACGGATGTGCCCGCCTTGCTGGCATCCGCCCAGATCTTTGCGCTGGCATCCGACCACGAAGGTTTTCCGATCTCCATCCTGGAGGCCATGCGTGCTGGCTTGCCGGCTATTGCAAGCGATCTGCCCGGCATCCGCGAGCAGTTTGAAGATGGCGCCTGCGGGCTGCTCGTCGCCAACAACGATGCGCAAGGCTGGACATCTGCACTGACGAACCTGGCACAAGACGCCACGCTCCGAAAAAACCTCGGACATAGAGCGCAAATGCGCTGGCAGCAAGCATTCGGCATTGATTCCATGGCCGATTCGACATGGCAGACCTACCTGCAGGTGCTGACACGAACCGCCAAGACCCCTCCCTTGGCAGCACGCCCCAAAGCAGGCGAACAATGAACGACAGCCACAGCGCCAAGCCCGCCCCGCTTCCGATCCGAGTCCAAAGTTCGGAGACGATCCGACGCGCCACCCGCATGCTGGGGTGGGCTGCTTTAGGGCTGCTCCTGCTGGGGCTCTGCCTCGTATTGGCAGAGTTCGCTAACCAAGCCGGCTATGTCACAAGCATATTCAGGCGCACGCTGCTATGGTCGGCCGTGCCGTATCTGCTGGCCTTCGTACTACTGCATCGCTCACTGCATCTGCCGACCATGGAAGGCAATAGCCTGATCGGGGTCGCCGCCACACTACCCTTCGCGGCGCTGCTGTTCGTGTTTGCCGCATTCCACGTGGAGTATTCTCGCGGCGCCGTGCTGGTCGCCTATCTCATTACGTTGTCCTGGATCTGGTTCGGCTACCGGCGTTTCGTGCGCAACTATGTGCCAGTGTTCGGCTATACCGACACCGCAGCACTGACACAACTCGAACAAGTTCTCGCCATGCCCGGTGCTGCACCTGCCAGCCCGAGCCGCTTTCAGCGCATCACCTCTCTCGCGGATGCTGTGCACTGCGATGGCCTGATGCTCGACCGCAATGCAACGGCCGACCCGGAACGTACCCGGGCGCTGGCGCAATTCAAGCTCAGCCATGTGCGCATGTATTCAGTGGAGCGGATTGGCGAAATGTTGACGGGCCGCGTAGGCCTGGCGCACATCGACGAGAATTTTCTCGACGATTACGCCGCCCACTATTTCTATAGTTTTATCAAGCGCGCGGTCGACCTCGCCGTGGTGCTCTGCACCGCTCCGCTTGCCCTGCCGGTTGGGCTGGTGGTTGCTGCGGCCATCCGGCTTGAATCGCCCGGCCCTGCGCTGTTCCGGCAAGCCCGCGTTGGACTGTTCGGCAAGTCATTTACGATGCTCAAGTTCCGCAGCATGAGCCTCGACACAGCAGCGCCGGCACAGTTTGCAGCCAGGCATGACCCGCGTGTCACACGCATCGGCCGCGTCATCCGCAAATATCGGCTGGATGAAATCCCGCAACTATGGAATGTTCTCCTGGGCCACATGAGCTTGATCGGCCCCCGCCCCGAGCAGGTCCCCATGGTGGACGAGTTTGCACAAACCATTCCCTACTACCCCTACCGCCACCTGGTCCGACCGGGCCTGTCGGGTTGGGCCCAAGTCCAACAAGGCTACGTTGGCACACACGAAGAAACGGTGACCAAGCTCAGCTACGACCTGTATTACATCAAGCATTGTTCCTTCGCCCTGGATCTGCTGATTGCAGTGAAGACGTTGCGGACGCTGCTTACGGGGTATGGGGCACGGTAAATGACAGCCTACGTAGCGTCCGCGGCAGGTGCGGCAAGCATGCGTATCCTGTTGTTGAGTACAGGATTGAAGCTGGGCGGTGCCGAACAGCAGGTCGCTGCATTGGCCCGCCAGTTCGTTCACCTCGGCCATCACGTGGCAGTGGTCAGCCTGACGTCGGGCTGTGAGGTGGAGTTGCCTGCGTCGGCGACGACCCTACAACTGGGCATGACAAAAACGCCGCTGTCCATTGCACGAGCGCTTTGGAAATTGCACGCCTTTGTACGGAAATGGCATCCCGATGTTATCCATGCCCACATGGTGCACGCCAACTTGCTTGCCCGGATGCTTGCTGCAATCGCCACCACGGCACCCATCATCTGTACGGCGCACAGCGCGCGTGAAGGCGGGCGCCCGCGTATGTTGGCCTATCGGCTGACAGACCGCTGGACGCGGCTAACCACGCACGTCAGCGCCCAGGGGCGCCTCGCTATGGTCGAAGCCGGTGCCGTACCTGCTGCGCGCATCACGGTCATGCCCAACGGTATCGACACGCAAATATACCGGCCCGACGCCGTCCTCAGACAACGCGGAAGGCTCGCATTGGGGCTGCAGGATGATGTCCGCCTCTTGATTAACGTCGGCCGGCTCGTGCCAGAGAAGGCACAGGCCATGTTGATCGATGCCTTTGCGCAACTGAACCTCGGCGCTGATGTCAGACTGCTCATTGTGGGAGAAGGCCCCGAGCGCGGCGCGCTGGAAGAACGCATCCGCGATCACCGGCTGGAAGACCGCATCATCCTGGCCGGCGTACGCCGGGACATTGCCACCCTGCTCAATGCCGCCGACCTGTTCGTACTCTCATCGGACGTTGAGGGTATGCCGCTCGCCCTTGCCGAAGCACTCGCTTGCGGACTGCCCGTGATTGCCACAGACGCTGCAGGCGTTGCGGAACTACTGAATGACTGCGGAGAAATCGTGCCCAGAGGCAATGCTTCCGCCCTTGCCGACGCCATCCGGCAAGCGTTGGCCCATCCGCACAACGGCGCCGCTGCACAGGCAGCACGCCGCCAACGTATCTTGTCGCACTTCAGTCTGGAAGCCGTCGCACATCAGTGGCTGACGTGCTATGCGCAGTTCATCCAGCCGGCGGCCCGTGTTACCACTGAGGAGGCGGCGTAATGCAGCGCAACGTTGCCAGCAACCTGATGTGGATGCTGACCGAGCGCGGGGTGCAAATCAGCGTGGGTATTGGCGTGGTTGCCATGCTTGCACGCGGCTTGGGCCCCGAGGGATTTGCGCACTTCCAATATGCGCAAGCAGTGGTCTACATTGCCTCATCGATCGCTTTGCTTTGCAGCGGGGAGGTGGTCGTCCCACGCCTGGTGGCGAATCCCGACCCAATGGCGCAGCATCGGTTAGTCGCGCATGCGTTCGGCCTCAGACTGACCGCGGGTGCGCTCGCTTATCTATTGATGTGCGGCTTTCTGATCGTCACCCGCCAGACGATCGAATTCTGGCTGCCATCGCTCATCCTTGGCATCGCGGTGTTGCTGCGCGAGCCTTCCGGCATTGTCACGACTTGGATGCAGGCGCACACCAGGACTCGCCCGAACGCGCTGTTCAACATGATGTCGCTTGGGGTGAAAGCGAGCATCGTTGGACTGCTGTTGGCACTGAGCGTGCATAGCGTACCCACATATGCCACGGCATTCGCGGCAGAGGCCGTCGTCATGGCAAGTCTGCTCGGCAGTTTCTATTTGGCCCGCGCCCCGCGGATGCGGGTGGAATACGATGCGCCCCTTACCCGGGAATTGCTCCGAAACGGCCTGCTGTTCTGGGTCAGTTTCATGCTGATGATGGGGTCACGCCGAATCGACCAGCTTCTGCTCAAGCCGCTCGTCCCCTTGAGTGAACTGGGGGCCTATGCCGCGTCCATGCAGATTCTCGACAACTTTGTCATGGTGGCCACCATCCTGGCCGCTGGGCTTGCGCCGATCTACGTGTATGCACAGCCCACACCGACGGAAGCACGCCGCAACATCATCAAGATCGCAGGTGGCATGGCCGCCATCGGCGCTACGGGTGCCTTGCTCATCGCCGTCAGTGCACACTGGATCATCCACCTGCTCTACGGCGCCGCCTTTGCCTCCGCAGTCGACTTGCTGCGACTGGCGGCACTGGCCTCAACGCTCGTCTTTGCCGACGTTGCCCTCACCTTGCTGCCTATCTTTCTGCGTCGGCCCGGCATCATCGCGCTGAAATGGGGGATTGCCTTTACCGTCACCGTCGTCATCGACGTCATTGCCATTCCACGATTTGGCGTAAAAGGCGCAGTTCTGGGCTATGCGGTTGCCAATCTGTTTTCCGTACTATTCGGCATCGCTGTATGGGTTCGTAGCCGCAGTCACCACCTAACGATGGAGAAGGCTCGCGCATGACGGATCGCACCGCGCAGCGCCCCAACGTATGCTTTTTGACCGGCACGCTCAACGCAATGGCCGGCGCCGAGCGAATGACGGCAACCATTGCCAATGCGCTAGCAGACCGTGGCTTTGCCGTTAGCGTGCTCAGCCTATGGGATCCATTGAGCTGCTTCCCGCTGCACCCCACGATCACGCATGAAGCGCTGTTCGATCGGCGGCCTTCGTTCAAACGTGCATATGCCGCGACTGTCGTCGGTATCAGGCGACACGTTAAACGGCATCGTATCGACGTCCTGATTCAGGTCGATACCATGCTCGCGCTTTTTGCACTGCCCGCCACGCTAGGGCTTGATGTGCGGCATATCGCCTGGGAGCATTGCCATTTTGACGAAGACCTGGGCAGGCGCGCCCGCAGGCTCGCTCGACGCCTCGATGCGCGGTACTGCGAACACATCGTCGCCTTGACCGAGCGCGACCGCAACCGATGGATAGAGGCAGCCCAACCGCGGGGCTCGGTAGCCTGCATCCCGAACCCGCTGCCCTTCGCCATGCCCACGCAACCGGCGCCCAGGACAGCCAAGATCGTCCTCGCAGTCGGCAGGCTGGTACACGCGAAAGGGTTTGACGTGCTGCTACACGCCTGGGCCGCTGTTGCAAAGCAGGCACCCGGCTGGAAGCTGATGATCGTGGGGGAAGGCGACGAGCGCCCCGCACTCGAAGCCCTGTGCAGTCAGCTGGCGCTAGATAACAGCGTGGAGCTGCCTGGCATTTATCTCGACGTCACAGAGGCGTACGAACAGGCTTCGCTTTTCTGCCTCAGCTCCCGTTACGAGGGTTTCGGACTGGTGTTGATCGAGGCGATGGCGTACGGTCTGCCGATTGTCTCTACGGATTGCGAGACTGGGCCGCGTGAATTGCTGAGTGACGGTCAGACTGCGGTTGTGGTGCCGGTGGAGGACGCCGCAGCGCTTGCGGCCGGGCTGCTGCACATGATCAACAGCCCAGACGCTGCAACTCGGCTCGGCGCAACTGGTAGAAGCAAAGCCAACGCGTATTCGCTTGAGCGCATCACGCGGCAATGGGAGATGTTGTTGCAACGCTCACCATAGTGAGCGAAGGTCAATGAGAGCCCATAAGACCGACCTTTCCGAATTGTCCCACCACAGCCATTCGGCTCGAGAACTCTGCGTACGCCTGGGCGACTAGCGCGAGACACTCACTACCGATGCCATCGCGAAAGCAGTCGGCGCCCCCGGCGAAGAAACAACGCGGCATTGCTCATCGCCGCCAAATGCAACACCGTCACGATCATGAATGACAGGAACATCCACGACTCGGGCATGCCGAGCTTCCATGCCACGACTCCAATCATTCCCAGAAACACGTTGCTGGCGAGGATGGTCCAGATCACCGCATTCTGCGACATCCCCATGCGCGACAGAATGTGATGGAGGTGGGTACGGTCAGCCGACATCGGGTTGCGTCCGGAAAAAACCCGGCGCGTCACCACCGAAAGCAGATCAATCAGCAGCAAGCCAACGACCCACAGCATCACGGTCGGCGGGACATGTCGCCGCGCCTCATTGTAGGCGGGTTGGGATAGCTCCACCGCAAACCAAGCAATGGCCAACCCAAGCATCAGGCTTCCCGCATCCCCCAGGAATACACGGCGGCTCCGGCGCAGCGGATTGGGCATGTTGAAAACCAGAAAGCCGACCAGTGCCCCAACCAGCACCACGCAGATCCGTTGCGCTGCGTTGTTGCCAACCTCCCCCGCCAAGTAGGCGAGCCAACCCAATACGATGGCAGACAGGCCTCCGGCCAAACCGTCCAGCCCGTCGGACATATTGACCGCGTTGATCACAGCCACGACTGCGAACAGCGTCAGCGGGATACCCCAGTTTGCGAGATCGACTTCGCGCTTGCCCATGAGGTCGCCCAGCGACGACAGGAAAATCCCGCCCCAGGACGTCATCAGCACACCCGCAAACAGCTGTGCGCCGAGCTTCGTCAAAGGAGACATCCCTTTGAGGTCATCGATTAAGCCGACAAAAGCAAGAACACACAGGCCGCCGAACAAGGCAACGTAGTACCCCTGCGAACGCATGAAAAGGATGCCACCGACACCCACCGCAACGAGGATCGCGAGCCCCCCGACGAGCGGCACATCGCCGTCATGACGTTTGCGCCCACCCGGACGATCCAGCAGCCCCCCCCGCTTGGCCAAGGGACGCAGCAATAGCACGGCTACAGCGCTCACCAGCGCCGACATTGCCGGTACCCAGAAGAAATCAAACATAGAAAATGGTTTTAAGAACTGCTGCGTACACCGAGGCGGAAGCGCCAATAGGCCGCCGAAGTCAGCAGCCGGCCAAGGCTTTGCAAATGCCAGACGAGGTAGCGCCACTTGCGATGGCTTGCGCGCTGCGCATCATGCACCACCGTGGCCGATTGCAACCACGATACGTGTCGACCTAACAGCTGCAACCGCAGACAAATATCGACGTCCTCGCAATAGAGGTGAAAGCGGCTGTCGAAGCCACCAACACGAGAAAAACTATCGCGATCAAACGCCAAGCACATGCCAGCAACCCAATCGACGGGCTGACACTCGACGGACGCATCATAGTCGGATTCGAACCGCCGCAGAAGCCAGCGCTTGGCCAACCGCACCGGACTTGGCACACGTCGGGCGCTATCCTCAAGGTTGCCCGAAGGCGTGACGACACGCGGCCCCGCGACACCGGGGTGTTGTGCGAGATGCTCTGCCAGACGCAGCAAACTGTCGTCAATCAACCTGACGTCCGGGTTCAGCACGACGAAGCAATTGGATCGGCAATGCCCAAACGCTGCATTGTGGTTGGCGCCGAAGCCAGCGGGCACCCCGTTTGCCAGCCATGTCACGCGAAACGCATCCGATTCCTCGACCGGAATCCTATCTTCCGGCAAATTCTGCGTAACGATAACGTGTAGAGAGGTCTTGGCGCTCAATGCACGCAATTGCGCCAGTAACGGCCTCACTAAGGCAGCCTGGCCGTGGCTCACGATGGAGATGGTGATTTCCGGGACACTGCTTTTGCCGCGCCGGGCATCACCTTCCCGGGCCCCAATATTGGACATGTCAATCACGTTGTTGCTCAAGTGGGTGGTGCATCCCGTCTTTCCAGTCCGGCGACAAGTGCGAACAAAGGGTGTAGGAGAGCCCACAGGTGTCCCGGAAAATTTTTGGGCCCTGCAGCCTATGCAAAGAATGCCGACGTGAACACTTGGTCCAGCGCAACACGGCTCACGGAGAAATATTGGTTAGCATGGTTGAAACTCGGTAGAGGTCAGATTGTAACGAACTTAGAGGGCGACTAGACCGCATGGAAACACGCTCTCGGCAGGTCGCTATCCAACCCCTTCTTGTCGACAACATAGAGTTGCTATACTCGCCCGCACACTCTCAAACCAATTCACGAAAACCGCTAATGCTGGTCAAAGACCTTATTCAAGAGACGATTTGGACACCCGGTAAGGATTACAATTCGGCGCACAAACCTAAAATCTCGGTATTGCTTCCGGCTTACAGGCGGGCTCAGAGCGGCATGTTTCGCCGTTGCGTCGAATCGATCCTGTCACAAACTCTGAAGGACATAGAGCTGATCATCATCGATGACGCGAGTACCGATGGCACGGCGGATCAGACCAAAGAATTTCTCGAAAAGGATGGTCGCGTCAGCTCGCTTCGCCATCCGAAGAACATCGGACTTCCGGCAATTTCCGAGTACGAGGGTTATCTCAAAGCGCGCTCCGACAGATTGGCATTCGCCTTCGACGACACCGTGTTCAACAAGGATGCTTTAGAAAAGCTTCTGGAAGAGTCGGAAAAGGCACCGCATGCGATGATCTATGGGCACGTCGAAATGTCCTTTCGCAGCGATGTCAACGGCGAGATCGCTACAGCTCGCCTAGGTACCCCACACTCTCAGGGCACACTGCGCGTTCAAAATTTCATTCCAAACAATGGCGTGCTCCTTACGAAGGAAATCGTGGAGGATGTCGGTTTCTACGATCCACACATCCTTATCGCGCGCCTGTGCGACTGGGATCTCTGGCGCCGCATCGCGGAGCGCTACGAGGTGAAAGCCGTCGACGTGGCGGTGGGAACGGAAGAAGGCCCGAGCACGAACGACAGCCTTGGGCATACCTATGGGTTAGACAGTTGGGCTGTCAACGAATGGATGCACACCGCTCGTAATAAGCAACTCCATCCGTCGAAGCTACCTGATTATGAAGTTCTCAGTCCTGACCCAACGCATGGAGCCAGCACACAGAATGCAACGCTTGGCTTAGCGGCAAAACACGCGACCACGCGCGGCTGGGCTCCGCCAACGCTCCCTGTTACGACCCCGGGCGATGGGTATATCTTGGTCATCACAATGCATTACAACGCGTCGACGTATCTTTACTTCGACATGCTCCCCCCGGACGTCGCCAAACGCGTACGTATCGTGGCTGCCAATGGTGGTTATGGGGTCGAGGAACTCGCGCGAGCCAGTTGCGTGATCTTCGTTAGGGGCATCAAGTCGTTCCAGACATGGATCGATGCGGCACGTGCGATGAAAGTGCCGACGTACTACTTTCTCGACGACAACTTTCCACTGCTCGTAAAAGCCGGAGAATTTGAGTCAAGCGATGAAGATTTTCGCCTACCCCAGTTTCGAAAAGACCTGAAGCGTTTCGATGGCATCCTTCTGTCGAGCAAACCTCTCCTCGAGTATTTTGAGAAGGAGATGCTTCACGATCACCTTTACTATTTCCCCGTTTCGTACTACGACCAACGCTCCCTCTTCATCGATTACCACGAAGAGAAACGACCCAGCGAACTTGTCATAGCGTGCGCGACGGGTTCGCATCGAGCAAAAGGTCTTTGGGAGGTGGTATTCCCGGCCGTCCAGAAACTTGCAAAAGATGGCCAAAACGTCCACTTGGTAGCGCCCAAACCAAACGAAGAGGAATACAACGCGCTGCTCGAAGACTTGCCGAGAAATTTCCGGGTCACTTTGCTGCCGTTCGAGGCGGACTATCTGTTCGCGATGCGTCGTTTCGCGCGCTACTCGCCGGATCTCTTGCTTCATGCACCAAGCGAGACGATCAACAACGCTTATAAGACACTGCACCCTCTGATGTCTGCGCTGATCATGAACGCCGTGCCGATGCTGCCCGACACGAAGCCCTATGATCAAATCCTAGATTGCGGAAACGCGGTTTTCGTGCACGATGCAGCCAATCCGATCTCGTGGTACAACGCGCTTGTTACCGAATTAAAAGACGAAGCGGCCCTCGAACGGATTCGTCAGAAAAATGTGGAATACTGCGCGGAGAATTTCTCTGGAAAAACAAACGCTGCGGTACTCGACGCCATTCTGTCGAAACTGGGTCGAGAGCCTTCGTGGGAGACTCAGACCAATCGCCTTCACAATCTTGCTGCGTGGCTTAGACGCACGGCTGCGCTGGGCTCCGTGGAGATGCATGTATCTCCGTCGCCAGCGATCGAGCGGGCGTGTGAGCTTTCTCATTTCCGGCGCATCCATCGCTATTCCTGGCGTCACCGAATCCTTTCGGCGAAAGGCAGTCTCTGGAGCATGATCTCACCGCAGTTTGCAGGTATGAAATCGTTCAGCGATGCACATGGTTGGCGACGGACCGGTTCATCGCTTGAACTGAGCGATTCACTTCATGACATGCCGTTCCGGGAATATCGCATTTCGCCGCCGATTGGAAAACTGTCGGCTGTGTATGTCGCGCTAGCTGTCGATTTTGTCAAACAAGGCCAGGTCGGGATAGAACTTGTTTCGCCCGAAAACCAAGTCAAGGCTCACATCACGACCGACATTCAGAAGCTCGATCTAACGAAGCCAGTCCGTTTTGGTTTCCAGAATATCGAAGTCAAACCCGGCGAGACTTGGAGTGTGCGCGTGTTCGCGAAATCAAAAGCACCCGTGTATGTTTACGAATTCATCAATCGGAAGTGGTTTGGCCTCCGATTCACCCAACCGACCCCGTTCATGGAAATGCTTATTAGCAAATAACGAAAAAGCCCGGGATAGCTCTTAACTAGCCCGGGCTTTAATCTAGCACAATGGACATCTGTGCCAATCAGCGATGGGATTACCGTCCCCTCTCAGTAACTCCCCGCTCGTCCAACGATGCCATGCCAGATACCCCGAACCATCATTGCGACTCGTTCGCGACGCGGCGCAATTACGATACCAAAAAAAACAAAGAAGAGCGCGATACGCCGTAGATGTGCGATACGCCAACTCCAGGCCATTGGAACGTGCTTCAGCATCAACACGGTGTTGCGAAACATATAGTAGTCGCGCAAAGGTGAATGCACTGACACCTCCCTCCACCGGCCAAGCCAAACGCGCACTACCCTATCCCCCAACGCATGGGATAGCTTCGCTCCGCATACTCCAAACAGTTGCCAGCCGGCTGCGCGTGCACGAAGGCACCACTCTGTATCGACATGATCGATGAAATAATCGTCGTTCATGCCTCCGATGGCATTGAGGGCTCCAACAGGGATCAAACATCCAGATGAAATTAGGAAGTCGACTTCCATAACATCATCGGCGCCGGCACACGGCACTTGCCGAACACTAGCCGCCCGGATGCGGACAAAATTCCCCAGGGTCCCAGTTCGTTGGTCCACCGAGACAGGGCCAACTGCCGCCACTTTCGTACCCTGATCATCAAGGCTCTGGTGCGCGCTTACAAGACGCGCCACCATATCTGGCGCTGGCACACTATCCTGATCGAAGAGGAGCACATACTTGAGACCTCGCTCCACAACACGGCCAATTCCGACATTGTGTGCTGTCGCTATTCCGCGGTTAGTCGGAAGGGCAATTATCTCGATGTTTTTGCCTGCAATCAGTGCTCGCAGCCCTTCCAGGGTCCCTTCACCAGACCCATTGTCGACCACATAGACAATATTGACCTGTTTGGACAACGCCTCAAGAAGCGTATCCAATACGGCAAGATCCGGGCGATAGCTTACAACGACTGCACCAACCCTGGCATCATGGCGACTAAGATCTCGCACGGCGACCGGCATTTCTATCTAATACCTTGAGTTAAAAAATCCGGAAGCCGGAACGCTCAACCAAGTTTGATGGCGTGGTTTTCGCTCATTAACTGCGAACGCGGGTGAGCCATGCCCCGGCACGTACAATTTGCGCCTTAATACGCGCACGCAGGACCAGCGCCCGAATCTTCGTGTGCCCAAGCCAGCGTCGGACTCTTATGAACGCGACACTTGCCCGGCCGGTCTTCGTCAAAACCTCTGCAGATCGCAGCTCGCTCGCAACCCGCAGCAAAAAATCTCTCCATTGCTTCGCTACGACGTCCTGTGCATAGTGCGCTCGAACGTCCGTGTAAGCCGCTTCCGCGATCTGCCTGCGAAACACTGTATCAACGATCAGCTTCTCAAGAGCGACATACCATGCGTCGGCGCTGTGATCGACCAGCATGCCGGTCACACCGTCGGTCACGCTCTCCGTGTACGGCGATGTGTTCGTGTAGATGCCGGCGATTTGCATCGCGCCATATTCGCGGTATTTGTTGTTAGTCTTGTATAGATTCGCCGTGAGATCGGCCATCGGCGCGAGACCGATATCGAGACCGTACGATGCCTTCATCTTGATGAAGTCCGAGTACGACGCCACGTGCGGCACAAACGTGACCCGATCGATTCCAATCAGTTCGGGTGGGCAATACCCAAAGAACACAAGCGTAACGTGTGCGAATGTATCAAGTACGCGCTTGAGTGCGGGAAGGATCTCAATGAAATCGTCCGCCCGGGTAATGCTGCCTGCGAAACCCACGCGCACTTCATTCGTGGGCTTAGTCGGTGCCGGTAAATTGTCGATCAGTGAAAAGTCGAATGGCGCGTTCAACTGCGTGATTCGAACACTCGGATAACGTTGCTTGATGTATTCACCGAGCCGCGGGGCGTTAACGACGACGTGACTAGCTCCTCCAATCGAGCGATCGAGCGTGCGCTGGACCGGCGCGCTCTGATAGAACTGCGCGATCCGAGAATCGCCTTTCAACTCCCAGAAATTGTCATCGATGTAGTAGACATAGGGCATCCCATGCATGCGCATCCAGTCGAGCATCGGCAGCGACGCGGGACTCGCCGTTCGACTAAGAATCACGAGTCCCCCCTCCCGGAGGGCTTCCGGTGTGAACTGAGGTAACAGCAACCGCCTAACTTCGCCGCGGTCGCCGAGAGCTTCTACGATGAGCCTCTGGATAATCTGGTTAGTTGGGATATCGCCTTCGACCACGAACTTAATATCGATCGGCTGCGAATTCAGACCGGCTTCTCTGTCGACAGCCGGAACCCGCCCCCGCGTTGCGCGAGGATCGGGCGGCAGGATTTCCATGAACGGGCTCGGCGGCCCATAAAACATGCCGAGGCGGCGGCGATTCACAAGCTCGTAGACGTACACTGGCATCGACGTGCGGCACCGCACCCGAATGCGCCAGACCGCCCCTTCGACGATCTCGACGGGGTCAAACATGAAGCGCACTGGCTGGCTCAAATCCGCCCGTGCCAAGTCGCGGTCGGCCCGGGCAATGCGTTGACCGGTTGGCGAAAATAGCTCGACCGTCGCTTTGCCAGAATGATGACCGTCGGTCGAAAACGCGAACGCGACACCACCAAGCATGCCGGCAGGCAATGCAACGTCATAATCGCGATGCGGTAACCAGTGCAAGCTGTCGCTGAGTTCGAGCGTGCCCCCCCGGCGGCGCCAGCCATACTTCACGGCATCGCGCTTGAGCGGCCAGAATGCAGGACCACAATGCTCCCACATGTCCGATGGCCGCGACATCACACGGTGTCGCCACGAATAGCGGCGCATGTGGCGCAGCGCGTGCAATTCCTCTAGGCCACTCGCCCACGCTCCATTCCCAGCAGCACCATGACCGCCCTCGTGGACGACACCCGCAAGCACGCCGAGACGGCGCGACTGCCTCGGCCAAGAAGGTACACCGTGGGCTTCTGACGCGATTCCCATCAGTGCCGATGCATTCGGCACGCCCGAAAATGCCTTCCGGCAAAACGCTTCGTTGGCTTGTTTGATCGCCCGAGCATTGGTGCGGCCCTCGACAATCTCGCGCAATACCGCATACCACCCGTCGCGCTCGAATGGCTCGTCAACCATCAACGCAATCGAGCCGTCCTCTATCGTCATGTAAGGATCGATGCGGGGTAGCACGGCAACTGCATCAACGAGCGCTGCAGTCAACAACGGGTGCAGCGTTTTGTATGAGTTGTTAGGCGTCTTGCTCGGCGCAAGCAGTAGGTAATTTGGCGTCAGCGCCGCAAACCGCCGCAGCGCGAATGCGTAACCAGGGTCCCACGGCAACAGTGTCACGCGCATGGTCGATGGCAACCCGTCGAGCATGCTCGCATCACTGCCGCTGCCTGGCGCGACAAAATGAATGCGGTGTCCCTCTTCGGCAATCTTGACGAGCGCCGGCAAAATGACTGCCCACACGGCATTCGAACGATGCAGGCCGCCCATGAAAGCGAACACGAACTCATCGTCATTGGCTGCACGTCGTCCAGTGATTAGCTGGGCCCGCATGCTGTCGATATCTGCACACGCTACCGGGAAATGCAGCAACCGCGCATGCAGGTTACGTTCGCGAAAATACGCGATCAGGGGCTCACTGCTGAGCAACACGCCGTCGAACAAGCGCAAATCCTTGCGCATCACCTCGGGTGTGAAATCCTCGCCGCTCATGCTGGCCTCGCCCAATTCAGCGAGTACTGGCATGTTGTCATCGAGGAAGTAATAAGTCGGCACGCCCAGCTCGCGTGCGGCATCGAGCCAAGGACGGTAGCACCGGATAGCACGCGACACGATCAACGCAGTCGCACGCGCGAGTACACTGAAATCGGACCCGGGACCGTTAATGACGACACGTACGCGATGCCGCCAGGGCTCTGGGAGCATGTCGAAGTAGAGCGCGGTCGACGCATCGTACTGCACCGTCACGATCAAGATGCAGCCTTCCGTGCCGTCCACCGAATGTGGGTCTACAGCCGAGCTGCCATCTGGCAGACGCGAAGCGAGATCCGAGCAGACGTCACGTGTTGCCCAGGTGTGCGCCGGATTCGAGGCGGTCAGATCATAGGCACCAACACGGTCGGGCCGCAAACGATCATTGCGGGGCGTTCGCATCCATTCCTCGAGCGCCCAGCCGTCTAACTCCGTATCCGGCGCCACCGTATGCGTGACGCCGACGGCGACATCGACAGCTTTCAACTCGAAGCAGTCAGACAGTCGACGCCAGAAATCCCATTCGGCTGCATGGCGGAGGAGCACGTGCGGATCAACGAAGCCGACCATCTCAACTGCGCGGCGCGGAATCAGCAACGCATGGCGCGCAATGAAGTTGCGGGTGCGCAGCACGGCCATGGAGACGCCACCGCCTCCAGCCGAGACTTTCGTCGCACTGCCGGTCGCCTCCTCACGCACCGCAGTCTCGACGAAGCCAAACGGTATCGCTTCGGCGTCGGCACGCGCACTGTTCAGCAGCTCTTCGAGCGCGTCCTCATAAAACTCGTCACCCGCCTTGGCAATAACGATCCAGGGTGCCCGGGCGTGCGCGAAGGCCTCTATCCAACCGACAGCCGGAATACCGATCGGCTTGGCTCGACGAGCCAGCGCGATGCGTGGATCGCGATTGCGCTTGCCATCGAGCCATTCTGTGACCGCCGCGTCGACGGTATCGTCAACAACGATAAGTTCGACGGCAGTAAGCGTCTGCGTCAGCACCGATTCAACGCTAAGCGCAAGCTGCTGCACACCTTTCTCGCCTACATACAGCAACACGGATACGTCCGGCCGCGAGCGCTCCTGCTCAGCAAACCAGCATGTATCGCGCGTTACTGTTTCGACTTTCATTAATCACCATTCCTTCAATACACCACACCAGGTTCCGTACAACCTGCTTTCCTGCACGTTGGCCGGTTACTGCCCAGCTCGTCTTTCGTACTCTTCAAGCACACGCTTCGCAGGCCCGTCCATCACGACCTCGCCCTTGCGAAGCCAAATTACGCGCTCACAGAAAGACTGAAGCATTTCGAGGCTATGGCTAGAGAAGACCAAAATCTTGCCTTGCTCCATGAACTCGTACATCCGCTTCTTCGCCTTGTTCGCGAACTGGACATCGCCGGCGCCCATCACTTCGTCAAGCAGCAGGATTTCCGGGTTGATCGCCGTGGAAACGGAGAAGGCGAGCCGAATAAACATACCGGCTGAATAGGTCTTGACAGGGTAGTCAAGGAATTCGCCAAGCTCGGAGAATTCAGCGATCTGCTCGATGCGGTCTTCCACCTGCGCGGGCGTGAGGCCAAGCAGCATGCCGCGAATGCGAATGTTGTCCCAGCCTGTTTGGGTCATTTCGAAACCCGTCGCAAGCTCGAACATTGCGGACACATGACCGTCGATCTGCGCCTCTCCCGAGGTCGGCGGATAGATGCCCGCCATCACTTTCAAAATCGTGCTCTTGCCCGCCCCGTTCAGGCCAATCAGCCCTACGCGCTCGCCGTGTGTGATCTCAAGATTGACGTCCTTGAGCGCATGCACAAAACGCTTCTCGTGAGAAACAGGTGAGCGTTTGCCTCGCAGGGCGTTGAGCACGACAGACTTGAGACTATCCTGGCGCGCAGATACATCGAAACTAACGCCCACATTGCGTAGGCTGATATTCAAATTTGACGTCATAGTACGTACACGATCCGCCGCGACATCTTTTTCACAACGAAGACCGCAAGAGCGCCCACCACCGCGCAATAGCCTAGCGCCACGATGATGACTTCAGGCGGCGGCGCCTCGCTGTTGAGCAGCGGGTAACGCATGATCTCGATCTGGTAGTAGAGCGGATTAAACGCGTAAATAAACGACAGCCCGCGATCTTTCAGCATCGCAACGGTGAAGATTACCGGCGTCATGTAGAACGCAATCTGCATCAGGCTGCTGAGCAAGTGCGGTAGATCCCGAAAACGGACACCGACGTGCGCAACAATCACGACGTGAAAGAAGTTGATAGCGAGAAACAGAGCGAATCCTGGGATTGCCCATAGCGCGCCCCATCCGACGTGACGCTGATAGGACGCAACGACTGCAAAGTAGACAATTAGCCCGATCACAAATACGACCGTATACGGGACAAGTGCCCGATACAGATAAATCGGTTTCGGAAAAGGAAATTGCTTGATGTAGCCCTCTGCGACAACGAATGCCATCGAACCCTCGACAAGCGACGATGTGATGAACGTCCAAATCACGATGCCGAGCGTCAGGAACGGAAGGAACTCATTCATCGGCTGGTGGAACAGCCGACCATAGATCAGCCCAACCGCCCCGATCACAGCAGCTAGGTTGACGAGAATCCAGCCAGGCCCGAGTGCTGAACTGCGAAACCGGCTCTTGATGTCCTGGAACCCCATGTGAAGCCACACACGCCACAACTTCGCAGCACTGACGAACTCCGTCAGAGTCGAGTTCGCACTAGCACTGTTATACGTAATCATCGATTCTCCGTTCCATACGAATCAGGCCATCGGCTCGGCCCCGCTCCTCGAAGCCGAGCTTCTGATACAACATTCCCGCTCGCTCGTTCGACTCAAGCACTTCAAGGTAGACCGACGTCAGTGACAACTCGCTGGCCGCGAACCGCATCAACACGTCGATCGCCTCTTTCATCAATTTGCGCCCTTGGAAATCAGGCGACACGACAAAACGGCCGATCTCGGCCGCCCGGCTTCCATGATCAATCGCGTAGATAGCGACCTGGCCGACACGCTCTCCTGTGTCAACCAACTCAGCGATGAATACAAGATCATCCGGCTTTTCCGTGTAGCGCACGAACCAACTGTGATGCTGCGGATACGTGAGCAGATCGGAACTCTTGAACTGCTCCCGCACCCCATCCCGGTTGCGCCACTCGAGCGTCGTCTGGAGATCGTCCTCAGCAAGCAGGCGCAGTCGGATGCGCCCATGCACGTACGGTTCGTGCGCGTGCTTCATGCCGCGTATCGGACGATCAGTTCGGCGATCCGCTCGACGTCCTTGCGGGAGACACCCATGTGCATCGGCAACGAAAGAATTTCGTTGGACGCGGCGTGTGCGTTCGGACAGTTGCCTTTGCCGCTCGCGTACATGCGGTACTCGGTGTTGTCACGGTAGTGAACGCCAGGGTAGATCTCGTGCTCATTCAGAGCCAGCATCAACTCGTCCCGGTTCTTGACGCGGATCTGGAACAGATGGCGCGACGACTCACAATTCTTCGTGATCGGTACCAGACGAATGTTCGCGCGCCCTGACAGCAACTCCTCATACCAACTCGCGAGCTGGCGACGGTATGCGTTATCGTTGTCGAGGTACTTGAGTTGCACCAGACCAATCGCGGCCATGATCGAGTTGCCGTGATATTTGTATCCGACTTCCTCGACGTCATACATCCATTTATACGCGCCCTGTGTCGCAGTGCGGGCATACGTGTCCTTGTTGATACCAAGCCAGCTCATCTTGCGCACGCGGACATCGTCGTCCAGGTCACTGAAGCAGATCATCCCCGAATCCGCAGTCGGCAGATTCTTCACCGCTTGGAAACTGAAGACTGTCACGTCCGCATCATGGCCAACATGCTTGCCATTGAAGCGGCTGCCGGACATATGTGCGGCGTCTAGAATGACCTTGATGCCGCGCTCCCGGCACAGCTTCAGCACGCGCTCGTAATGGCCAACGTTGCCGCCGATACCGACAAAAATGACAGCGCGAGTCTTGTCCGTGATGCGCGCTTCTACGCTTGCGGGATCAAGGCACAGCGAATCATCGACATCGGCGAACACCGGGGTCAGGTTGGAGTAAAGAATGGCATGGTTCGACGAAACAAATGTCAGCGGCGTCGTGATCACCTCGTCGCCGTCCGCCCAGCCGTACTTCGTTTTGAACAGTTCGAAGGCCAGATGCAGGCCGACCGTGTTCGAGCTTAGAAAGTGTGCATACGGCAACCCGGTGTATGCCTTCCATGCTTCTTCGAACTGGTTTGTCTTGAAACCCAGCCCTGTCCAGCCCTTTTCCAGGCACTCGCGAATCGCTTCAAGGCACTCGTCAACGCGGAAGTGCGGAACAAATAGTTGAATGGCCATAGTAATTTTTCCTTGGTGTTACTCGAATGTTTCGGCGTCTGCCAACGTGAGCGCCTGCTGGTCCTTCTGGGAGAGAATCGGCTCGCCTTCAATCATCGGCCAATCAATCTTGAGCGTAGGGTCATTCCAGAGCAGCGAACGCTCGTACTGCGGCGAATAATAGTCTGTGGTCTTGTACAGAAATTCTGCATATTCCGAAAGCACGACGAAACCATGCGCGAACCCCTCTGGCACCCATAGCTGCTTGCGATTTTCCGCCGACAGTTCGACACCAACCCAACGTCCGAAATTTGGTGAACTGCGGCGAATGTCAACGGCCACGTCGAACACTCGTCCAGCAACGACCCGCACCAGCTTCCCTTGGGGATTCTTGATCTGATAATGCAGCCCCCGAAGTACGTTCTTCGCCGAGCGAGAATGGTTGTCCTGAACAAATTCCCTGTCTGCGCCGGTACCTTCCTTGAACGCCTTCGCGTTAAAGCTTTCATAGAAAAAGCCGCGCGCGTCTCCAAAGCACTTGGGTTCCAGAACGAAGACCTCAGGCAGCGCAGTCGCTTCAAAGGTGAAATTCACGCTACAGCCTCCTTGAGCAGCCGACTAAGATAACGGCCATACTCGTTCTTAGAAAGTTCGCCCGCAAGCTGGCCGAGGTCATCCACCGAAATCCATTTGTTGCGATACGCGATTTCCTCGGGACATGCCACCATCAAACCCTGACGCTTCTGCAGAGTCGAGATGAACGTCGACGCTTCTAATAGCGAGTCGTGCGTACCGGTATCGAGCCAAGCGTAACCGCGCCCCATGATCTCGACGTTCAACTGCTGCTCGCGCAGATAGTGAAGATTAACGTCGGTGATCTCTAACTCGCCACGTGCCGAAGGCCGAATAGTCGAGGCGATGTCGCACACCTGATTGTCATAGAAATACAAGCCAGTCACCGCATAATTCGAACGGGGCGACTTCGGCTTTTCCTCTAGCGATATCGCGCGGAACGCCTCATCAAATTCGACGACACCATAACGTTCGGGATCATGCACGTGATAGGCGAACACGGTCGCCCCATTCTCGGCGGACGTAGCGCCTGCCAAAAGTGCATGAAGATCGTGGCCGTGGAAAATGTTGTCGCCGAGAATCAGTGCGGACGGATTGTTGCCAATGAAATCACGTCCGATGATGAATGCCTGGGCGAGGCCATCAGGTGTCGGCTGTACCGCATAGCTAATGTTAAGCCCCCAGCGATGACCATCGCCCAGCATGTCGGAAAAGCGCGGCGTATCCTGAGGTGTCGAGATAATCAGGATGTCGCTGATCCCCGCGAGCATCAGCGTGCTGAGAGGGTAATAAATCATCGGCTTGTCATAGACCGGCAGCAACTGCTTAGATACCGATCGGGTGATCGGATATAAGCGTGTGCCCGATCCACCCGCCAGGATAATTCCTTTACGTTTCATGAGATTTTTAGATAGTTGGCAATGCAACCACGTTAGGCCATGACCTGCGCGGTTTCGACTAGCTGGTCGATAACGTAATCCACGCCGGCTTTCCAGTTCGGCAATCCGATGCCGAAGGTTTCGCGCAATTTTGTCGTATCCAGCCGCGAATTTGCCGGTCGGGGCGCGGCGCTCGGATACTCACTCATCGGAATCGGGCGGACCGCATCTTCCGCAACGCGCAATGCCACCCCTTTCGCTCGCAGCGCCCGCAATGCGTAGTCGGCATAGGCATGCCATGTGGTCTCGCCCGACGGCGCAGCGTGATAGACGCCTGACGGAAAACTGGCAGGGGCAGCAAGGTAGCGCGCGGCCATAATCGCCGTGATATCCGCAATCAGCGACGCAGGCGTTGGCGCGCCGAACTGGTCCGCCACGATCGACAACGCATCGCGGCGCATCGCGGCGCCGACAATCGTCTTCAGAAAATTGGCGCCATGTAGGCCGAACACCCAGCTTGTACGGATCACGGCATGCGATGTGCCACTCGCCTCGACACAGCGCTCGCCTTCGAGTTTCGTCTTCCCATACACCGACAACGGATCGGGCTGATCTGACTCGCGGTACCAGCCTTCCTTCGCACCATCAAATACGTAATCCGTCGAATAGTGGACCAGGAAGCTGCCCAGTTGCGCCGCTTCCTGGGCGAGCACGGCTGGCCCGTCCACGTTGATCTTGCGTGCGAGTTCAGGTTCTGATTCAGCCCGATCAACCGCTGTGTAAGCACCCGCATTCACAACGATTCGCGGCCGCAGGTTTCGCATGACTTCAGCGATTCGTGCGCCGTCCGCCAGATCAAGGCTGGCTCGATCAAACGCTACAACATCGCCCCACAAGCTCAGTGCCCGACGCAGTTCGAATCCGAGTTGCCCCCGTGCGCCAGTCAGCAAGATCACCGGTCGCCCGGCTGTGCCGTAATCAACCATACTGCTTCGCCACCCAATTACGATACTCGCCCGACACCACGTCCTGCACCCAGACCTGATTGTCCAGATACCACTGAACAGTCTTGCGCAGCCCCGTCTCGAAGGTTTCGGCGGGTTTCCAGCCAAGCTCGCGCTCCAGCTTGCGCGCATCGATGGCATAGCGGCGGTCGTGGCCGGGGCGGTCCTTCACGAACGTAATCTGATCGCGGTACGAACCCGTGGCCTTGGGCTTCAGCTCATCCAGCAGGTCGCATAGCGTATAGACGACGTCCAGGTTGGTCTTCTCGTTCCAGCCACCCACGTTGTAGGTCTCGCCCAGACGGCCGCGCGCGAGCACCTCACGGATCGCCGCGCAGTGGTCGCCTACATAGAGCCAGTCGCGCACGTTCTGACCATCCCCGTACACCGGCAGCGGCTTGCCGCCGAGTGCGTTGGTAATGATCAGCGGAATCAGTTTTTCCGGGAAATGGTACGGACCGTAGTTGTTGGAACAATTCGTGGTCAGCACCGGCAGTCCATACGTATGGTGGTATGCGCGCACCAAGTGGTCCGACGCTGCCTTGGAGGCCGAGTATGGGCTGTTGGGGGCGTACGGCGTGGTCTCCGAGAACTGCGGGTCGGTGGCGCTGAGCGAGCCAAACACTTCGTCGGTGGAAACATGCAGGAAGCGGAACGCCGCCTTGGCGTCGGCATCGAGCCCGCCCCAATAGGCGCGCACGGCTTCAAGCAGCGTGAACGTGCCGACGATATTGGTCTGAATGAATTCGCCCGGGCCATGGATGGAGCGATCCACGTGGCTTTCGGCCGCAAAGTGCACCACTGCGCGCGGCTTGTACTGTTCGAACAGGCGATCAAGCGCGGCGCGGTCGCAAATATCCGTCTGCGAAAACACGTGGCGCGGGTCGCTTTCCACGGCGGCCAGGGTCTTGCGATTGCCCGCGTAGGTCAGCTTGTCGACGTTGACGATGCCGTCAGCGCTGGGGTTTGCCAGCCAGTTCAGAACAAAATTGCCGCCAATGAAGCCGGCACCGCCTGTGACGAGAATATTGGACAACCTCTGTGCTCCTTGTCGCGTGTCTCTATACGCGGCTGGGTCCGCGCCATGCCCGGTTTAAGAGCGGCGGACTTTGTTGAATGCAATAAGAAGTGGCGTATTCTATCCGACCCCAGGGTTACCCCTCCCAAACGGCCCGATCTTTTTGTAGCGCGTTGTAACACCCGAGACCTTGACGTCTCGTCATCCACAACGCGCGACTTGCACTGCACATGACAAGCGCGTCACCCGTCCCCCACGCCATCGGCGACCTCCAAGGCTGCTGCTCCCCTCTCCAAACGCTGCTGGCCGCCCTCCCCGCCGATGGGCCCCTGCGTTTCGTCGGCGACCTCATCAACCGCGGCCCCGAATCCCTCGCCACCCTCCGCCAAGTCATCGCGCTGTGCGACTCCGGCCGTGCCCGCACGGTGCTGGGCAATCACGACATCCACCTCCTAGCGGTCGCGGCGGGTGTGCGCAAGCCGGGCAAGCGGGACACACTCGCCGAGATCCTCTCTGCGCCCGATAGCGATCAACTCATCACATGGCTGCGCCATCAGCCCTTGGCCATCTTCGAAAATGGCTTCCTAATGGTGCACGCGGGCGTGCTGCCTCAATGGACAACGGGTGACGTATTGGAACTGGCCGGCGCGGTGGAACGCGAGCTGCGCAGCGCCCATTGGAAAACCTTCCTGGCCGATGCGTTTGGCAATCATCCTGATAAGTGGAGCAACGATCTCGTCGGTATGGACCGCCTGCGCCTGACCATCAACGCCCTGACGCGCCTGCGTTTCTGCAAGCCTGACGGCATGATGGAGTTCGAGACGACGGATGCGGACGGCGCTCCGGATGGCCACATGCCGTGGTTCGATGTGCCTGGCCGGCGCACCCGTGGCACGCCGATCGTGTTCGGGCATTGGTCGACACGCGGGCTGGTGATGCGCGATGACGTGATGGGGCTGGATACGGGCTGCGTCTGGGGCGGCAAGCTGACGGCGGCGAAGCTATCGCTAGCGCCGGCTGGCCGTGAAGTGATCCAGGTGGATTGCGAGCAGGCGCAGGACCCGCTCGCGCACAAGAAGTAACTGCTTGGTCTAGCCCGCGCGGGCGATCAGGGCCGCAACGGCTTCCTGGCTGTGTGTCGCCAGCGCGCGGCGGTCCATCTCCGGGGCCACAGCGGGGCCGACAAACACTTCCACCACCAACGGCGGCCCGTTCAGGATGGCATTGAGCGTATCCATCATCGACAGATCACCGATATAGGCAGGAATGGTCGTCAATTCACCGGTCGCCGCGATGCGATAACGCAGCGCCAGCGGGCGGATAGGCGCCCCAGCACTCACCGGTGCCTGGAACAGGTTGGCGTGGAAAGGCAGCAGTTGCAGCCCATCTGACGTCGTCCCCTCAGGAAACACGCAGATCGCGTCGCCACCCCGCATCGCATCGGCGATGGCGTGCATGATGCGGTGCGCATCGCGCTTGCGGGCGCGCTCGATGAACAGCACGCCGGTCTGCGCACACAGCCAGCCGATCACCGGCCAACTGCGAATCTCCGACTTGGCGACGAAGCGCGGCGGGTACCAGCTATTGATCGCGTAGATGTCGATCCACGACACGTGGTTGGACACGAGCATCGAGCCCGCCAAGTCCTTACCCTCAACCGGCTCGCCATGCACGACGAGCGAAACGCCAAGCAGTGCCAGCAGCTTGTGCGACCAGTGTTGAATCAATGCCTGCTTGGTGCGCGGCTTGATCCACCAGAACAGCAACGCGCACGTGGCGAGCCCCTCGACAAGATGCACCACCAGCCGCAGCTTGCGGAGCAAGTGCTTGCGCCGAGGCGTGCTCACCTCGGTGGGCGCGCCGGCCATGCTCGGGTCAATGCCCGTCATAGGCAAGGTGACCGGCGACCAGCGTGGCGCGCACGCGGCCGGCCAGCTCGAAGCCCAGGTACGGTGAGTTCTTGCCTTGGCTGCGCAGCGTGCGCGGCTCCAGCTTCCAGATGGCTTCCGGATCGAACACGCACACATCGGCCATCGCGCCCACTTCCAGCGAACCCGCATGCAGGCCCAGCACACGTGCCGGCTCGCTGGTGATGCGCGCCAGTGCCTTCGGCAACTCAACCTTGTGCTCGGCAGCCCAGCGCAGCGTCAGCGGCAGCAGGGTTTCGAGGCCGGTCGCGCCGGGCGTGGCTTCGGCAAACGGCAGCAGCTTCTCGTCGTCATCCACGGGGGTGTGGTCCGAGCAGATCGCGTCGATGGTGCCGTCGGACAGTGCGCGCACGATGCCATCGCGATCACGGCCCGAGCGCAGCGGCGGCACGAAGCGCATCTGCGAGTTGAAGTAGCCGATGTCGACGTCGGTCAGCGAAATATGGTGGACGTTCACATCGCAGGTGACCGGCAGTCCTTCGGCCTTGGCGCGGCGGACCAACTCGAGGCCGGCGGCCGACGACAGGCGACACAGGTGCACGCGCGCGCCCGTGCTGCGAATCAGTTCGAAGATGGTGTGCAGGCGCACCGTCTCGGCCATCACCGGCACACCGGAGAGGCCCAGGCGCGAGGCCAGCGGACCACTCGCGGCCACGCCGCCCTTGCCCAGATACGGATCTTCCGGACGCAGCCAGACCGTAAAGCCGAACGTCTGCGCGTATTGCATCGCGCGCATCAGCACCTGCGTATCGATGATCGGCGAGTCGGCTTGCGAGAAGCCCACGCAGCCGGATTCGGTCAATTCGGCCATTTCAGTCAGCACCGCGCCCTTGAGGCCTACCGTCAGTGCGCCGAGCGGATACACGTGCGCCTGGTTCAGATTGCGCGCGCGGAACTTGAGCATCTCGACCAGGCCGGGTTCGTCCAGTACCGGGTCCGTGTCCGGCGGGCACACCAGCGAAGTCACGCCGCCGGCCATCGCCGCAGCCATTTCCGATTCGAGCGTGGCCTTGTATTCGAAGCCCGGCTCGCGCAGGCGGGCAGACAAGTCAATCAGGCCCGGGCAAACAATCAAGCCCGTCGCGTCGATGGTCTTGTTGGCATGGAAATCCGCCGGCGCATGGCCGACGCCCACGACCTTGCTCGCTGCGATGTACAGATCCTGTTGTGCGTCGATGCCGTTGGCCGGGTCGATCAGGCGGCCGCCTTTGATATGCAGTTTCATCGGTCTTCTTAGTCGTTGTTGCCGGCAACAATGCCCATCACCGCCATACGCACGGCGATGCCGAACGTCACCTGATTCAAGATCACCGACTGCACACCGTCGGCCACGGCGGAGTCGATCTCCACGCCGCGGTTCATCGGGCCCGGGTGCATGACGATGGCGTCGGGCTTGGCCAGCGCCAGGCGTTCTTGCGTCAGGCCGTAGGCCTTGAAGTATTCCTGCGCGGACGGCAGCAGCGCGCCGCTCATGCGCTCGTTCTGCAGACGCAGCATGATGACCACGTCCACGCCCTTCAACCCCTCTTCCATGTTGTGGAAGACGCGCACGCCCATATGCTCCAGACCGCCCGGCAACAGCGTACGCGGGCCGATGGCGCGCACTTCGGCACACCCCAGCGTCGTCAACGCGTGGATGTCGGAACGCGCCACGCGCGAGTGCAGGATGTCACCAACGATCGCCACCGTCAGGTTGGAGAAATCCTTCTTGTAATGGCGGATGGTGAACATGTCGAGCAGCCCCTGCGTGGGGTGCGCGTGGCGGCCATCGCCCGCGTTGATCACGTGCACGTGCGGCGCGGTGTGCTCGGCAATCAGGTACGGCGCGCCGGAACTCGCGTGCCGCACGACAAACATGTCCGCCTGCATGGCCGACAGGTTGTTGATCGTATCGAGCAGCGACTCACCCTTGCTGGTGGACGACGCGTTGATGTTCAGGTTGATCACGTCCGCCGACAACCGCTTGGCCGCGATCTCGAACGTGGTGCGCGTGCGCGTGGAGTTCTCGAAGAACAGGTTGAACACGCTCTTGCCGCGCAGCAGAGGCACCTTCTTCACCTCGCGGTCAGAATCCGATACGGAGACGAACTGCTGCGCGGTGTCCAGCACGTGCGTGAGGATGTCGCGAGACAGCCCCTCAATCGACAGCAGGTGCTTGAGCTCGCCGTTTTTCGTGAGCTGCGGGTTGGCGAAAGTCTTGGGCATGGAGAAGACGAAAGCGACGAAAAAGCGACGACAGGTCAGGTTAAAACAGAAACGATGCAGCGCAGGCGCTCAGGCACCCTTGGGCTCGCGCGTGAAAACGAAGCGTGCGGAGGCACCCTCGCCAGACTCGCTCAGCACGAGCGACTCATTGGCGGGCAGCGTGACGCGTTCACCGATGTAATCTGGGGCGACGGGCAACTGGCGCTCGCCGCGGTCGACCAGCACGGCCAACTCCACCGCAGCGGGGCGGCCGTAGTCGAACAGCTCGTTGATGGCCGCGCGGATGGTGCGGCCGCTGGCCAGCACGTCGTCCACCAGCAGGATGCGGCGCTCGTTCACGTCGAACGGCAGCGTGGTCGGCTGGGCCTGGGCATGCAAACCCTTCTTGGCGTAGTCGTCGCGGTGCATGGCGACGTTGACGACGCCGTATTCCGGCAGCCCGAGGTCATGCGCCAGGCGCTTGGCAATCCAGGCGCCACCGCTGACGATTCCGGCGACCGACCAGGCATGGCCCTCGGCCATCCGCGTGCGCAGCTGTGCAACGAGGCTCTGGTAGAGGGCCTCGGCATCGATCTGTTGCGATGTCATGATTCGTCGAAGAACTGTTGGAGGATGATGCGCGCGGCTTCAGCGTCGAGCACATCGTCGGAGGCACCGGCATCCTGCGCGGCGATCGACGAATACCGCTCGTCCACCCAGGTGACCGGCAGGCCATAGCGGCCATGCAATTGATTGCCGAAGCGTTTGGCGAGCTTGATCATCGGCTGCACCTCGCCATTGGGGCCATCGGGGTGCACAGGCATGCCGACGACGAAGCCGACCGGCTCCCACTCCTGGATCAAGCGCGTGATCTGCTCGAAGCGAAAATCGACCGAACGGTTGGGAATGGTTTCCAGCGCCCGTGCCGAGCGTGAAATCGTATTGCCCAGCGCCACGCCGATGCGTTTTTCGCCGTAATCGAATGCCAGCAAGGTGCCGTCAACAGGCACGGGGGCGATGGCCGGATGCACCGGCTCAGGCATGCCCTGCCTCGCCCGACAGCATGGCGGGGTTGATACCGAGCAGGTTCAGCGCAGCGGCAAACCGCTGCTCGGCAGGCACGTTGAAGATGATTTCGGGATCGGCCTGGACAGTCAGCCAGCCGTTACGGCTGATTTCGTCTTCCAGTTGGCCAGCGCTCCAGCCGGCGTACCCGAGGGTCAGGATGAAGCGATGCGGGCCACCGCCCTGTGCGACGGCTTCGAGCACATCCTTGGAGGTGGTCATTTCCAGCCCACCCGGCACCGCCAGCGACGACGAATACGCGCCCGTGGCGTCGTGCAGCACGAAGCCACGCTCGGTCTGCACCGGGCCGCCGTAGTACACGGATTGTTCTGCGAGGGGGTGGATTTCGAGCTTGAGATCGATCTTGTCGAACAGTGTCGCCAAGTCGATATCAATGGGGCGATTGATCACGAGCCCGAGCGCGCCGCGCTCGTTGTGCTCGCACATGTACACGACCGTTCCCGAAAACGTGGAGTCCGCCATGCCAGGCATAGCGATCAGGAACTGATTCGTGAGATTGATGGGTGCGTCCGGCGAGGCCATACAACTAGTTTACCAAAAGCCCCCGGCCATCGCCCCTTTCATTTGGAGGAAACGGCCTCGGCGGCAAGATTTTTTGTGCTGACTCAGGCACCCGAGCCGGTTGCGCGCGGCGGCGTGGCGTTCAACGCTTCCAGGTCGGCTGCCTCAAGCCAGCGCCATTCCCCCGGAGCGAGATCGCCCAGCGAGAGCCCGCCGATCGTGCTGCGATGCAACCCAGCGACGTGGTTGCCGGCTGCCGCCACCATGCGTTTCACCTGGTGGTATTTGCCCTGCGTGAGCGCCATGCGTAGGTGGTGCGTGTCGACGCGCTCGGCCCAGGCAGCGCTTACGTTTTCATTCTCGTCGGCCAGGAGCACGCCGGCACAGAGTTGCGCGACCTGGGCGTCGGTCACCGGTTCGGCGGTGGTGATTTCATACACCTTGGGCACTTGGTGCCGCGGGCTGGTGAGCGTGTGGACGAACTGGCCATCGTCGGTGAGCAACAGCAGCCCGGTGGTGTCCTGGTCGAGGCGGCCGACGCACTGCACTCCGCGTTCACGCAGCGGCACCGGCAATAGCGTGTACACGCTCGGATGGTGCTTCGGCTTTTGCGAGCACTCCACGCCGGTCGGCTTGTTGATCATCAGGTAGGCGCGTGCGTGATACGTCCAGCGTTCGCCGTCCACGTCGAGCACCAGGCCGGCGGTATCGACCAGCGCGTCGGGGTCTTCCATTTCGGCATCGTTGATGAACACCAGGCCCGCGAGCACGAGGTCCTTGCAATAACGGCGCGTGCCAAACCCCTGCGATTGCAGGATGCGATACAGCGGAAGACGAGCAGAAGATTCAGCCATGACAACAACGTGAAGAAGACAATACAGCGGCGCTTTTGCGATACGCTCAGCCGATCTTTGATCCAGCCGAACCATCGATGCCCGCCACCACCCAACGCCGCACACCCTATGCAATTAGCGCGCATTTCCAGCGCGGGCTGGTGTGGTTCCGGCGCGATCTGCGGCACTTTGACCATGCGGCGCTGCATTATGCCCTGCGCCACTGCCGCGAGGTCTATTGCGTGTTCGTATTCGACCGCGACATCCTCGACGCGCTGCTGGCGCGTGGGCTGAAGGCAGACCGCCGGATCGAGTTCATCCGCGCGTCCATCGAGGCATTACGCGAGGCGTTGCGCGAGGCCGGCGGTGACCTGATCGTCGTGCATAACCACCCGCGGCATGCTATTCCGGCGCTGGCACGCCAGCTTCATATCGAAGCGGTCTTCGCCAACCACGACGAAGAACCGGTCGCGCAGGCCCGTGACGAAGCCGTGCGCAAGGCGCTGGCTCAGCAGCCGTGTGCCTGGTTCGACTTCAAGGACCAGGTGATCTTCGAGCGCGACGAAATCCTGAACGGCCAAGGCAAGCCGTACGGCGTCTTCACGCCTTACAAGAACGCCTGGCTGGCCGCGCTCACCCCGTTCGACCTGCGCGCATATCCCACGGAGCCGTACTTCGGCGCGCTGGCCAAGGTGCCGCAGGCGCTGACGCACGCGGTACCCTCGCTGGAAGCGATGGGATTCGCCCCTTCCAACCTATCGGAGATCGCCCTGCCGACCGGCATGGCAGGCGCCGAAACGCTACTCAATGATTTTGAAGCGCGGATGGATGACTACCATGCGCGGCGTGACTTCCCTGCCGTGCGGGGCCCCAGCTACCTGTCAACGCATCTGCGTTTTGGCACCGTGTCGATCCGCACCTTGGCCTCGTGTGCCCACACAGCCATGCTGCGCGGCAGCCGGGGCGCGGCGACGTGGCTGTCCGAGCTGATCTGGCGCGACTTCTATTTCATGATCCTGCACCACCGTCCGGATCTGGCCGACGGCGCGTCATTCCACCCGGAATTCGATCGCGTCCGCTGGGTGGATGGCGACATCGGCGATACAAGCTTTGAAGCTTGGAAAACCGCACGCACCGGTTACCCGCTGGTGGATGCCGCCATGCTGCAAATCCACCAGAGCGGCTACATGCATAACCGCCTGCGCATGGTGGCGGCCTGCTTCCTCATCAAGGACCTGGGCGTCGATTGGCGACGCGGGGAGCAGTACTTTGCCGACGTGCTCAACGATTTCGATTTCGCCGCCAACAACGGCGGTTGGCAATGGGCGGCGTCGAGCGGCTGCGACGCGCAACCGTGGTTCCGCATCTTCAACCCCGTCACGCAATCGGAGAAATTCGACCCGCAGGGCCGCTTCATCCGCAGGTACCTGCCGCAACTGGCAGGGCTGCCCGACAAGTACCTCCACGCGCCTTGGACAGCACCAGCCAGTGTGTTGAAGGAGGCCGGCGTGGTACTGGGCGAAACGTACCCGCACCCGATCGTCGATCACGCCGCCGCACGAGCGGCCACGCTTGACCGCTACGCCGTCACCAAGGCCAATCGCACATCAGGCGCTCAAGCCGCTGCGCTCAGCAAAAGCGAGGCCGCATAGCGCACCAAAAACAACGGGCCGGTGATGATGCACCGGCCCGTTGTTCTTTCTGCCTCAGGTGGCGTCAGCTCGCCTTGGCCGCCGGCGCGCGTTCACCGATGAGTGTGCGCAGATGCTGCAACAACTCCTCTTCGTTGTACGGCTTGCCCAGGTAGACGTTCACGCCGATCTCCGCTGCGTAACGGCGATGTTTGTCCGCCGTACGCGAGGTGATCATGATGATCGGCGTGGCGCCGATGCGTTCGTCCGCACGCACGTTGCGCGTGAGGTCGAAGCCGTCCATGTGCGGCATTTCGATGTCGACGAGCATCGCATCCGGCGTGACTTCCTGCAGTTGACGCAGTGCATCCACACCGTCGCGTGCCAGCACGGCTTGATAACCCGAACGCGTCAGCAGACGCTGCGTCACCTTGCGCACCGTGAGCGAATCGTCGACCACCATGACGATCGGCTGCGTGGCCAGGCCCGGCACCGCGTCGGTGTTGCCGCTGCGCGAGAGCTCGGCCACGGCGCCCGTGGTTTCCTGATCGCCCTGCGGCAAACCCAGCGCGGCCGCTTCACGCTCGAAGCGCTGCGTGAGCACCACCGGGTTGTAGATCAGCACGATCTCGCCGTCACCCAGCGTGGTCGCACCCGCGATGCCTTCCAGACGTGCGAGGTGCGGGCCAATGTGCTTGACCACCACTTCACGGTTGCCGATCACTTCGTCAACGTGCACGGCTGCGCGGTCGGCGCCGCTGCGCACCACCACGGCGGGCGAGTACTTACGCGCGCCCATCACGGGCTGTGCTTCTTCAAGCAGCGCGCCGAAGTAATGGAACGGCACCGGGCCCCCAGACGCAGTAGGCAGTTGCAACGCCGCAGCGTTGTAGGCCTCGGCCAGCGCCTGCGGACGCAGTTGCTGCACGTGGTCGATCATGCCCGACGGAATTGCGTACACGCGCTCGCCCACGCGCACCAGCAGCACCTGCGTAATTGCGGTGGTAAGCGGCAGGTGAATCGTGAAGCGCGTGCCGACATCCGGCGTGGTTTGCAGCGAGATGCGGCCGCCAAGCGCCACCGTCTCCGCACGCACCACGTCCATGCCCACGCCACGGCCGGCCAGCTCCGACACCTGATCGGCGGTGGAGAAGCCCGGCGTGAAGATCATCTCGGTAAGGCGCGCATCGCTGGCCTCTTCGTCGGGGGCCAGCAGTTGGCGCTCGAGTGCGCGGGCACGGATGCGGTCGAGGTTGAGGCCGCCACCGTCATCGACGAAGTTCAGCACGACTTCGTTGCCTTCCTGCTGCACTTCGAGCGTCAGCTCGCCTGCTGGGGCCTTGCCCTTGGCGCGGCGCTCGTCGGCAGTTTCAATGCCGTGCGCAACCGCGTTGCGGATCATGTGCTCGAGCGGACCGCCCATGCGGTCCAGCACGCTGCGGTCCAGTTCCACCGTACCGCCCTTGATGAACAGGCGGACTTCCTTGCCGGTTTCCGACGCGGCCTGGCGGGCGACGCGATACAGACGATCGGCCACGGTATCGAACTGCACCATGCGCGCGCGCATCAGGCTGCGCTGCAAGCCGCGCGTGAGGCGTGCCTGCGTTTCCAAGTCGAGCGATGCCTGGTCGAAACCGCGGAACAAGTTCTGCTGCACCGTGGCCACGTCATTGACGGACTCGGCCATCATCCGCGTCAGTTCCTGCAGGCGCGTGAAGCGGTCGAACTCCAGCGGGTCGAAGGCTTCGGCGTGCGCTTGCGCATCGGCAATGCGCGACTCCATCTGCGTTTCGGCCTGGATTTCGATCTCGCGCACCTGCGAGCGCAGACGCGCCACGTTGTCGTTCAGTTCCGACAGGTAGGTCTTGAGCGCATCGACTTCCGATTCCAGACGCGCACGCGCGGCACCGACTTCGCCGGCATCGTTGATGAGCGAATCGAGCGCACGGGCCTGCACCCGCACCATGGCGCGCTGGCGTTCGGCCACTTCCAGGGCCTCGGCTTCAAGGCTGCGCGCACCGGTCAGATTAACGCTCGTCGTGGTGGCCACCGCGGGCAGCATGGACGTGCCGGAGGAGGCCTGTGTATCTGCCGGCATCTGCGGCGCATCGGCAGCGTCGGCCAGGCCGGCGTCCAGCGGCAGCACCTTGCCCGCGCCCAGCGCATCGACGTGCGCCTGGATGCGGTCGAACCAGACGTAGAGCTTGCGGAACAGCGCGTCGTCCACGCGGTTCTGACGCAGGCCGCCTACAATGGCGCTTTCCATTTCGTGGGCGACCTGGCCCAGCGTCATCGCACCAGCCATGCGCGCACTGCCCTTGACGGTGTGCAGGTTACGCAGCAGCAGGCCAGAGGCGCTACGGTCTTGCGGCGCAGCTTCCCACGCACGCAGATGCTGACCCAGTTCGGGCAGCGCGGCGTGCGCTTCTTCCAGGAAGATTTCCAGCAGCGCCGGGTCCAGCGCGTCGGTCGGGGCCTGGCGCACGAGTTCAGCCACCGCCGGTTCAGCGACAGGCGGCTCGTACACCGGCGTCAATGGCACGAGGTCTTGCGCGGGCGTGAAAGCGGGCTCGTCTGCCAGGCCAGCGGTTTCGCTCTCGGCTTGACCGGCTTCGACAAAGACTTGCGGCGCCGGCTCCAGCGGCAGGCGCGGACGCACCAGCACGCGTTCGCACAACTCTTCGAGGCTGCGGCGCAGCGGCTCGTCGGTCTCGGGCCAAACGCTGGCAGCAAACTGATGCAGCATGCCGCGCATGCGCTCAACAGCCTGGTCGAGCAGACGGAAGTCGCCCGGATGCATCGCCACGGGGCGGCTGTTCAGGTTCAGCAGCACCTGTTCCAGCGCATCGGCCAACTGGCGCACGGGCTCCAACTCCACCACGGCTGAACTGCCTTGCAGCGTATGCGCGGCACGCAGGGCCAGCTCGCTCGGCGGCGTGCGGCCTTCATGGCGCCACTCCGAGAAATCCACCCCCAGGCGGCGGATCAGATCATCCGCTTCCTGCAGGTAGACGTTGTACAGCGCCACACTCACCCGCACCGGGCCGATGACCTTCACGCCATCGTCGTGCGGTGCCTCTTCCTGCTCGCCGGTCTGCGCGAACGGGAAGGGAATCACCTTGGCGTCCGCTGCAACTTCGGTTTCCGCTTCGTTGGCAACAGGCTCAACGACAGCGTCTTCGGCCACTTCAACTGCTTCGGCCGGCTCCGCAATAGGCTCGGCAACGGGTTCGATCGCCGCCGCTTCCATGATCGGCTCGGTGACGAGCTCGACCGGGGGCTCGGCCACCGGCTCCACGAACGGCTCTGCAGCCTCAGGCTCGCTGACTTCGGGTTCGATGGCGGGTGCCGTCGCCTCAGGCATCGGCGCTTCGACTTCGGGCAGCGGGGGTTCGTCGTCCCACGTGAGCGTCGCCGCTTCGTGCGGCTCGACAGCCGGCTCCTGCGGTGCAACCTCGACTGCCAGCGCTTGCGGTTCTGCCGGCGCTACATGTTCGGCAGGTGCGTGTGCTTCCTGCACGGCGTGCGACGTTTCGAGCCACACGAACGGGCCGCCATGGCGTACGCGTTCGGCAGCGGCGACCAGCGGTTCGATCGGGTGATCGGCTTGCGGCGATTGGGCAATCGCGGCCGCCCACGTCGACAGCTCGGATTCGGCACGCGTAAGCAGCGCAGCCAGATCGCGGTTGGGTACACGACTCTCGGCCAGCCACACGTTCATGACCTGTTCGATGGCCCAGGCAGCCTCGCCATAGCGCGTAAGGCCGACCATGCGGCCCGAGCCCTTGAGCGTGTGGAAGGCACGGCGCAATTGCGTGAGCAGATCCAGGTCCGAGCCGGTCGCCACGCCGCCGCTGCCGGCTTCGGCGGCAGCTTGCAGGGCATGCAGATCCGTACGCACGCCAGCCAGCACTTCGTCGGCTTCGGACAGGAAGATGTCGAGCAACTCGGCATCAATGGATTGCGTATCGCGCGCGACAACTGCAGAGGTTGCAGCGCTGGATTCGGCGGCCGGCACAGCGGCCGGTGCGGCCAGCGCCGCTTGCATACGCTCCAGCGCGCCTGCACTGCCCGCCTGCCAAGCATCGAATTGGGCCAGCGCCTCTTCCAGACGGCGGCGGCGCGCCGGGTCATCGTCGATGGCGGCGGCGTCGCGGGCTTCCTGCAGCGCGGTGCGCAACTCAACGGCCAGCGGGTCGGTTGGGTCGACGGGCTGCTTGGCCAGCAAGCGGTCCAGCATGGCATGCAACGGCGATGCCGCATCGGCATCCGCAGCATGCGCATCGATTTCCGTAGCGGCTTGGGCTTCGCGGCGGACCAGCATGCCGGTTCCAACATCAAAGGCGAACGCCTGCCAAGCGGTCTCGCGCTCGGTCGGGGTCAGCTTGCCTTCAATGACGATCTCGTCGACCTGTCCACCGGTCAGCTCGGTGCCGGCAGACAGCGCATCCAGCAGGCCCTGCAGCCCGCTGACGTTGGCGGCCAGCGCAGCGAGGTAGCGCTCACGGTCGGCCACCGCGTCAACGCCGGCGGCTTGCAGCGCGGCGATGGTCGATTGCGCGACTTCCGTGGCGTGCACGGCTTCGTATGCGTCCAGCGCAGCAAAAGTGCCCTGCATTTCGCCGAACAGTCGGGCGGCTTCTTGCAGGCCACCGCTTTGTTCACCTTCGCGCTCAAAGGCGTCAAGGTGCGTCTCGGCCGAAGCCAATTGCGTTTGCAGCGTGCGGACCTGCTCGGCACGCGCACGGCGTTGTGCGGTTTCGTCGGCCAGCAGCGCGAGCCATGCAGGCGCAGTGTCGCCATCGTGGGCGGCCAGTTCGCTGCAGCGCGCAGCAAACCAGGCGCTGCGCAAATCGCCAGATTCACCATGTAACGCCCAGGGGCGAGCCAGCATGCGCGCGAGGAATTGCAGCGTGGGGGCCACGTCGTGGCCACGCGTTTCCGTCAGGCGTGATGACAACTCCGCCAGTGCGGGTTGACCCAACGCATGCGCGTGCATGGCCAGCGTCTGCAGCGCGGCGTCGATCTCTTCGGCGTCGGGCGATGGTTGCTGGCTCAGCGTTTCGAGTGTGCGGCCCACGCGTTGCAGCATGTCGCTGGAATCGGCGGGCAGCAGTGCGTAGTACTGGCGCGTATGCAGCGCACCGGCGGGTGCGTGCGTGGGCGGAATCGCAAAGGCCTGCACGCAGGCGACGATGTCGGGCCCCAGCGTGTCGTCGCCCACCGGAGCAGCAGGTGCGTTGTGGTAAGCCATGCCCGCCAGCAGGTACAGCGCGTCGGTCAGCAGACCCTGCGGCAGGTGGATGTTGTTGTGCGAGTACTGGCGCAGCAGCAGGTTGACGCGCGCGGCCAGGCGCTTGGCCGTCATGTCGACAGGCACGAGGCCCGCACGCAGCGCGCCGAAAGTCAGCGCCAGCACGAGCCAAAGATCACGCTGCAGGTCATCACCCGTGCGGCGCGGTTCGCGTTCCAGTGCGCGAATGCTGTGCAGCAGTTGCTCCAGCGGCGCATAGGCGGCTGCCGCGGCGGCGGGGTCGGCTTGCGCGCCCTCGCCGGCCGGTGCGCGCAGCGCGGTCAGCAGCGCAAGTTCGAACTTGCGGCGCAAGCGCGCCAGGCCCGGCAGATCACGCGAAGGCAGCAAGAGCGCCGGCAGGTGGCGCAGCTCATCGGCCCACAAGTCAGCCGGGTGAATGCGCTCTTCGCCCAGGCGGGCGAGCACGGCTTGATACGGTTGGAACAGGCGCAGCGGCTCTTCGGCCATGCCGGCCATCAGGTCGGCCACGTATTCCTGCATCGCCTGCACGGCGCGCGAGAATACATCCAGCGTCTGCATGTCCGACGGCACGGTGCCGGCATCGACCGCATCGAGCAGCCGCTTGGCGGCCTGGCAGTACACGTCGATACCGCGCAGGCCGACGATCAGCAGTGCGCCGGCGGCCTGGTGCAGATATTGACCGGCCAGACGCAGCGACGTGGTGTCGCGTGCGCCAATGACTTCCGGGTTGGCAACGATATCGGCCACGTATTCGCCGAACTCGCGCACGGCGTCGTCCAGCGCGGCGCGCATGTTGGGCGCTACCCAGGCCAGCGCGGAAAGATCGCGTGCCGGCACGGCAGACTTCTGACGCGCCACAGGGGCTCCCACCGCCTCAAACGAGGCAGCATCTGGCGGGGCGGGCTGCGCGGAAGATTGATGATGCATATGTGCTTCCAAAAAGCAGGAGGCGGTTGCCGCGATTGCCCGGGGTTGGCCCCTTCGGCGTTCCCGCCCGAAATCCAGTGACGGCGTCGATCGTGACGCCGTTACGTCACGCAGTGTCGCAGCTTAGGCGATACGGAACCGTGCCACCGAGTCACGCAGTTCTTCTGCAAGCTGCGTGAGCTGGCGCACCGACTGTGCGGTCTGGCGCGTACCGGTCGACGTCTGTTCCGTGATGTGCAGAATCTGTTCGATGTTCTGCGCCACGTCGGAAGCCAGCGTCGCTTCGTGCGAGGTCGTCTGCGAGATGCTCTCAATCAGTTCGGCAAGCTGGCGCGACACGCGGCCGATCTCCACCAGTGCGGTACCGGCGTTATCGGACAGCTTCGCCCCTTCCACCACACCCGCCGTGCTTCGCTCCATCGCGTGCACCGCGTCTTGCGTGTCGGTCTGAATCGTGCGGATCAGCGCACCGATCTGCTTGGCTGCCTCGGCAGAGCGTTCTGCCAGGCGCTGCACTTCCTCTGCCACCACCGAGAAGCCGCGACCGGCTTCGCCAGCCGATGCCGCCTGGATGGCAGCGTTCAGTGCCAGCACGTTGGTCTGCTCGGTAATGTCCGAGATCAGCTCCACGATTTCACCGATCTCCTGCGACGATTCGCCCAGGCGCTTGATCCGCTTCGAGGTTTCCTGAATCTGGTCACGGATGTCGTTCATGCCCGTGATGGCGTTCTGCACAGCCTGCTGACCTTGCTCGGCAGCGGCCAGCGAAGCGCGTGCCACGTTGGCCGATTCCGCCGCGCCGCGCGAGACCTGCGTAATGCGGTCGGCCATCTCCACCACCGACTGACCGGTCTGGCGAATCTGGCGGGACTGTTCTTCCGATGCGGCCACCAGGCTTTCCGACGTGCTCTGCACTGCGGACGAAGCCTGCGTCACCTGCTCGGCCGTCTGCTGCACCCGGCCCACCAGTTCGCGCAGTTCTTCCACGGTGTAGTTCACCGAGTCAGCAATGGCGCCGGTAATGTCTTCCGACACGGTGGCCTGCTTGGTCAAGTCACCGTCTGCGATGTCCTGCAGCTCGTTCATCAAGCGCAGAATTGCGGCCTGCGTGTTGTCGTTGTTGCGCTTTTCCACCATCCGGCGCTCTTCCGCTTCACGCTGACGGGCTTCTGCTTCCATCGTACGCACGCGCGAATCGCGCAGGTACAGGGCAGCCAGGCCAGCCAGGCAGACCACGGTCAGGATGGCCGACAGCACCACCCCACCCAGGGTCAGCGGGCGGTTACGCACGCTGCTCGCATACGCAGACTGCAGCTCCGACAGGTTGGCACGCAGCTTTTCGTTGTCATTGAAGATCTGCTGCTGGGCGCGCTTTGCAGCAATCAGGCCCGGCAGGTTTTCCAGAATGATCTGCGTGGTCTTCTGCACGTTGTCGAAACGCGACTGCAGTTCCACCAGGTAGCCCTTCGTTTCCGGATCGGTCACCGGCGACAGGCGCAGCGCTTCCGAGCCGTTGAGCAGGCCGTTCAGGGTTTCATTGAAGGTGTTGGTGTCCTTACCGAGCAGGAACGCCGTTTCCGGGTTCACGCCTTCACCGGCCAGGAACTCGTTCATGTTCTTACCCAGACGCTGCGTCAACATCACCAGCTGCGACGAGGCGGCCACTTCACGGGCCGGCGCGTTGGTCTGCAGCTTCATCGACGAGATCTGTTCGGCTTCTTCCAGCAGTTCGGGGTTGGACGCGTTGAACACGTTCAGCGTCTTACCCACCGCCACCAGCGTCTTTTCCTGCGCGAGCACCGCTTGGGCGCTCTTGTCGCTGCGCTTCCACTCGTCGATCGACTTTTGCAGCAGCGCTTCAGCGTCGCCGCCGGACGTGGCACGCACACCGCGATCGGAGTTGCCGTTCTTGAGCGCATCCAGGTTCTCTTGCAGGCGCGCGCGGCTTTCCTTGAGCTGGGCGAAGGCGTTGGTGTTACCCAGCAACGCCACCGGCACCGCCTTGGCCAGACGCTGCGAGTGCATCAGCGTGTCACCGGCAATTTCAATCTGCACCGAGCCGTTGTTTGCCTGGCGGTTATCCAGGTACACCGAGATCAGCAGGGCCAGCAGGCCGACCACCAGGCCGATGGTGAACACACGCTGCTGTGCGGCAAACGGCACGCGCTCCATCCAGCCAACGATGGCGTCGACCGGGGTGCGACCCAATTGCGTGGGCGCACCAGCGGGATTGTCGTCATCCTCGCGGGTCGGATCATCCAACTGCACGGAAGCGGCGGCCAATGCGCCCTCCACGGCAACCTCTGGCGCCCCTGCCTCGCTCTTGGCACGGCGACCCGCGTTGAACCACTTGAACCCCATAGGACCCTCTTGTTTTGTCGATGCCACTGTCTCGTCTTGTCGAGAACAGCCGCATGGATTTCCCATCCGCGTCCACACCTTGTCTTGCCTGGTGTGGTCCGCACCTCTTGCCCCTATGCGCGTTTCGCTCCGGGTGCGAATGCGCGCAATCTTTCTTGTTCGTTGCCGGGCCAATCGAGCGGCACCGGTCTGTACTGCAACTGACTAAAGACTAAACGGCTGATTTGCTGACGACTTGCGCCGCACCATCATGCGCGGCTGCGGCCCACCTGCAGGAAGGCCGGATCGGCCAGCAATTGGCGCACATCCAATTCACGCCACAACAAACCCTGAGCATCGCGCCAGGCGCGGCCCTGCCAGGGTCGGTTCTCATCCGGGGCGGCCTCGGCCGGCTGCAGATCACTCAGGCTGCGCAAGCCCGCCACGCGCGGCACCAGAATCGCGCAGGCGCGCTGCGGGTCCTTGGACAGCACCACGATCTTGGCGCCCGCGGTGCCGGCCGTCGCGGCCTCCCCGCAGAACAGGCCAAGATCGATCACACCCAGCAACGTGCCCCGCGCATTCACGAGGCCCAGATACCAGGGTTGCGTCAGCGGCACACGCGCGGGCGCCTGGTAGTCCAGCACTTCGCCCGTTTCCGTCAGCGACAGCAGCCAGTGGTGCTCGCCGATCTGCACCCCCAGAAAGCCTTCCGACGACGACTTGGCGCGCGCCTCTTGCAGGCGGCGTGCCAGCATCGCCTGGTATTCATGCAGGCGCTGGCGGGAGGTCAGGTTCGAGCGGGTTTCGGTCATGTGCGATGCCTTGCGGGCGATTCCGGGCGATTGCGTATGGCCGCTTACTGCGGCAGCTTGCCGATCTTTTCGAGCAGCTCTTCAGCCTTGACCGGCTTGACGATGTAGTCCGACGCGCCTTGGCGCATGCCCCACACGCGGTCGGTTTCCAGCCCCTTGGTCGTGCAGATGATCACGGGGATGTTCTGGAAACGCTCGTCCTTCTTGATGGCGCGGGTGGCCTGGTAGCCGTTCTGGCCCGGCATCACCACATCCATCAGGATCAGGTCGAAGGTCTCGGCTTCGAGCTTGGCCATGGCCTGATCGCTATCGGCAGCCACCGTCACCTTGAAACCGTTCTTGCCGAGAATTTCCGACAGGTGCAGCGCTTCGGTCGGGGAATCATCGACCACCAACACTTTCTTGATTGCCATAAAAACAGTCCTTCGATTGATAGAGATGCCGTCATTGCCTGGCAGCTTATGCCGCCGGCAAATGCGTCTGGACCGCCTCCAGCAGCGCCTCTTTGGTGAAAGGCTTGGCGAGGTGGTCCACCGCCCCGACCGACTTGCCCCGCGCGCGGTCAAAAATCCCGTCGCGCGAAGACAGCATGATCACGGGTGTGGCATGAAATTTTGGGCTTTTCTTGATGAGCGCACACGTCTGATAGCCGTCCACGTTCGGCATCAGGATGTCGCAGAACACGAGATCGGGCTTCAGATCGCCGACCTTGGCCAGGGCGTCGAAGCCATCTTCGGCCAGCACAACCTGGCAGCCAGCCTGCGTGAGGAAGATCTGCGCGGTACGGCGAATGGTGCTGGAATCGTCAATCACCAGCACTTTGGTGCCGGCAAGAGGGCTTGCCAGAGGTTGGGAGTCGGTCAGTTGTTCCACCCGCGCGGATTGCATCTTGTTCTCGGCATACGCGACTACGGCGACCATGGGTCGCCATGACATTCTGACCGGATGGATCGCGGCAAATCGCCGCGCAGCGTGCCTTCCCTATGGGAAAAGGCCATCGCTGACGACGACTTCAAAACTACGCCCCCCGGCCCGCTTATGAAGTGTGAAGCTCAGAATTTGACGAAGTGTGACAAGTCACCCATCCGCCGTCAATGATGCCGTTCATGCGACGGCCCTCAGACGGGTGCTTGTGGCATGGAAGCGACGAGCGTCATCGAGCCGTCACTTCTTGATATTTGGCTGTCGGCAAGAGGGCGACCGCTCACTTGCCGCCCATTTGCCGACGAGAGACAGGCTCAGATCCGACTCAGATCTGCACCATTTCGAAGTCTTCCTTGCGCGCGCCGCACTCGGGGCACGTCCAGTTGATGGGCACGTCTTCCCACTTCGTGCCGGGGGCGATGCCGTCATCCGGTGCGCCTTGTTCTTCGTCGTAGATCCAGCCGCAAATCAGGCACATCCACGTCTTGAGTTCAGTATTGGTATCGCTCATAGGGTAAAGCTGGGTGGTTCCGTCTATTAAAATGGCAGGCCAGATGGTACCGAATCACGCCCGCGTGCGCCATAACAGGCGCCCAGCGAGCACGTTGTTTGATTGCATCCCACCGGCTTCTGCGTCAAACCACCGCACAATCGGCCTCAATCGACCTTAACCCCATGCTGCTGCGGCATCCCGCGCGGCCCTCCTCGCTTCCAACGCATCCATGTCGAACTCCTCCCGCAGCGCTGCCCTGTTTGAACGTGCCCAGAAGACCATCCCCGGCGGCGTGAATTCGCCCGTGCGGGCGTTCCGCTCGGTGGGGGGCACGCCGCGCTTCATTGCCAAGGCAGCCGGCCCGTATCTGTGGGACGCCGACGGCACGCGCTATATCGATTACGTCGGCTCGTGGGGCCCGATGATCGTCGGCCACGCGCATCCGGATGTGGTCCGCGCGGTGCAGAAGGTGGCGGCGGATAGCTTCTCGTTCGGCGCGCCGACCGAGGCGGAAGTCGTCATGGCCGAGGAAATCTGCAAGCTCGTGCCGTCGATCGAGCAGGTGCGGCTGGTGTCGTCGGGCACCGAGGCGACCATGAGTGCCCTGCGCCTGGCACGCGGTTTTACCGGCCGCGATCTGATCATCAAGTTCGAGGGCTGCTACCACGGCCACGCCGACAGCCTGCTTGTGAAAGCCGGCTCCGGCCTGCTGACCTTTGCCGATACCACGCAGAACGCACCATCTTCGGCTGGCGTGCCGGAAGACGTGGTCAAGCACACGATGGTGCTGCCCTACAACGACGTGGCCGCGCTGCGCGAGGCGTTTGCACGCCATGGCAAGGAGATCGCCGCCGTCATCGTCGAGCCGGTGGCCGGCAACATGAACCTCGTGCGTGGCAGCACCGAATTCCACCAAGCCATGCGCGCACTCTGTACCGAGCACGGCGCCGTGCTGATCTTCGATGAGGTGATGACGGGCTTCCGCGTGGCGCTCGGCTGCGCGCAGTCGCTGTACGGCATCACGCCGGACCTGACGTGCCTGGGTAAGGTGATTGGCGGCGGCATGCCAGCGGCAGCCTTTGGCGGCCGGCGCGACATCATGGGCTTCCTGGCACCGCTGGGCAGCGTGTATCAGGCGGGCACGTTGTCGGGCAACCCGCTGGCCGTGGCGGCCGGGCTGACCACACTGCGCCTGATTGCGGCAGAGGGCTTTCACGACAAGCTGGCCGCGCAGACGCGCAAGCTGGTCGATGGATTGTCCGACCTCGCCCGCGAAGCCGGCGTGCCGTTTGCCGCGGACAGTGTCGGCGGCATGTTCGGCATCTACTTCCGCGAAGGCGTGCCGACCAGCTTTGCTGAAGTGACCAAGAGCGACGTGGGGCGCTTCAATGCGTTCTTCCACGCGATGCTGGATCAAGGCGTGTATCTGGCGCCGTCGGCGTTTGAAGCGGGCTTTGTGTCGGCCACGCATGATGATGCGATTCTCGATGCCACGTTTGAGGCGGCTCGGAAGGCGTTCAAGGCAGTTTAAGGACGGGGGACCGCACGGTCCCCTTTTCCTTTCCTTTCTTATCTCACTCGAACCGGTGCTCGGCCAGCTCCAGCGTTTCGGCAACCACGTCGGATCGGTTGGAAAAGCCCCCGGTAAACCGCACCACTCGCCCAAGCTCGGGTGCAAACCAAAGTGTTGCCTTGTACTGAACGGGGACGGTGCCCATGCCGTTCATGTAGCCACCCCGATTCAGATAGCCGCGATAGGCGATGCGGATCGCCCGATAGCTGCCGGCTGCCACCCGGATCGTCTCTTCCTGCTCGGCCACGCCTTGCAGGCTGATGTCCTTCGATCGCTTGGATCGGCTGTACTCGACCTTCCAGCGGCTCCCCACCGTCACATTGGCGGGCACCCAGCCTCCCGGCGGCGCGCCCACATCAAACTCGCCACCCACCGGGGAGTTGATGCGATCCAGCCGGCCGTCTTTGAATTCCACGCGCGCGCCCTGGTTGAAGATGACGCGATCGTTTTCGATACGGTCAACGCGATACGTGACCTGCTGGCTCGTACGCGTCAGGTTGTCGGTCAGCCGGTAGCGCCACTCTTCGCCAACGCGCGGCGAACCCGTGGTGACAGCGGCCGCAGGGATCGTCGCCTGATTCATCGTCTGGATGGGCGCGGTTTGCGGCAGCGCCCCAGCCGTCTGCCGATAGCTCGCCATGGCAGCGGCACCGCGTGCGTTGATCTGCGAAATCCACGATGCGGGTGCAGCCTGCTGGCGCGTTTCCGCTGACGATGCCGGGTTCATGAGAATGCCAACCAAGCGCCCGTTCTCGTCGAACAAGCCGCCGCCAGCGCTGGCGGTATCGGGTTCGACGGACACGTCGATACGATCCAGCGCGCCATTGGCGCCCGCGCGCAAGCCGGCAACGGTGGCTTCACGCACGGCCAGCGCCGGACCGATGACCGACGCTGCAATGACTTTCTGGCCAAAGCCCGGCGCCGCCATCGGCGACAACGGCGCGGCCGGCACGTTGAGGTCGGCCACCTTCAGCAAACACAGGTTGCGCTCCACGTCTGGCGCTTCCAGCGTGGCGCCGTAGGTCACGTTGCCGCGATGGACCGAAATGGAGCGGGCGCCCGCCAGCACATTGCACGCGGTAACGATCTGCCCCGGCCCCGAGACAACGCCCGAGCCCGTGCGCAGCATCGCGCCTTGCGGGCCGTAGACATAGACGGCGTACACACTGGTGTTCAATTGATCCAGGCTGATGGCCAGAGCAGGCGCGGCGGTGGCGCAGAGCAATCCAAAGACAATAGGCAGGCGAGATAGGCGCATGGTGGCGTCGGAAACGATGTGGATGATTTGGGAAGCTGGACGGCGATGATCAGCGCGGCGGCAACACGTAGCGCAGGTCATCCATGGCGACGGGTTTGGCGCCTGGGCTCTGCTGAACCGACGTGCGGGGCGTTGCCAACGCGTTGGTCGCCACGCCAGCAGACGGCGTGCTGGTATTGGCTCCATTCACGATGACGGGGGCATTCCCCTCTGCACCGCGGCGTGCATCAATGACCGTGCTCTCGCCCATGCTCACGCGGATGAATTCGGGGTAGTCGTACGCAGCGCCCGAGGTCGTATCCACCGCCACGCCAATCGCGCCGCCAAAGATGACGTTGCCGAAGGCGAGCGCCTTGGTGGCCGATACCACCGTCGCCTTGCCGGTTGCCTCGCCTTGCTTCTCGCAGTGGACTTCCAGGTTGCCGTAGGCCCGGTGGATGGTGACCGTGCCCGGCGTCGTCACGTAATAGGTGCCCTTGCTGTTGACCATTTCACAGCGGGCACCTTCCACCGGGCGTTCGGCCTGATGGGTTTCCACGGAGACCACTTGCCCAGTGCCGCCCACAATAGACGCGCAACCGCTTGCCAGTCCTGCACTGGCGACGATCAATAATCGGATGAGCCGCATATCCCCCCGGAACTGTGGCGTGGTTTGTTCTTCTCTGTCTGGCACGTCTGCGCAACGCTGTGTCTAGGCAGACCGCCAGTACTGTAGCGCGGGGGTGTGATCTAGGCGCCCCCTACTCGCGCAGGGGTGCACTATAAACGGAACTGGCTCGTCAAAGCAGCTTGACGGCATCCTGCAGTTCGACCGCCAGTGCCTCGGAAGCAACTGTCATGGGTGCGCGCAGGACGTTCTTCACCAGCCCCTCGGCAGCCAGCCACGCCTTGAGCGGCCCCGGATTCGTCTGCGCGAACAACAACCGGATGACCGGCGCCAGCGCGTGGTGCAAGTGCCGTGCATCGTTCAAGCGCTGTGCTTGCACTGCCCGCACCAGTTCGACAAACAGTTCTGTCCGCACGTGGGCCGCCGCGATGATCGCGCCCACGCCGCCCGCGCACAGCGTGCCGAACACTTGCGCATCCTCCCCTGCCAACACCTGCAGGCGCTCATCGGCAATCACGCGCTGCGTCTTGTCGGCATCGCCGCCGCAATCCTTGATGCCGTGGATGTTGGGGTGGGCGGCCAGCGTGAGCAGCGTTTCAACGTCGATGGTCGCGCCGGTGCGATACGGAATGTCGTATAGCAACACCGGCACGGGCGACGCGTCGGCCAGCGCGGTGAAGTATTCGATGATCCCGTCCTGCGAGGGGCGGATGTACGAAGGCGCGGGGATCAGGAACGCGGCGGGCCGATGCTCGGCAAACCGCCGCATGCGCTCGCGCACCGGCGCCAAGGCGCTGCCCGAAACGCCCATCACCACGGGCAACCCATCGGCGGCGGCGCGCACGGTGTCGAGCACGTCGACCTGCTCCTGGTCGGTCAGCGCGGCGGCCTCACCCGTGCTGCCGCAGGCCACGAACCCGGCCACGCCTTGCGTGCGGTAGCGGGCCACTAATGTATACAGCGCACCGTAGTCGACCGAGCGCGCCGCGTCGTCAACAAACGGCGTCACGATGGGCACCCAGATGCCCGCATACGACGGACGTGCGTGGGTGGACAGATGGGCGGATGAATTTTCAAGCACGACAACACTCCTGGACGAATCAACGACCGATCAAGAACCATCAGGAGAGCATCGGGAAGCAGGAGCCCGCGAGATGCGGGTATGAGGTCAACCGTGTCGAGTGTGTCGGTCAGCCGCTGTTCCATCGCCCATCTGACGGAACAGCGCTCCGGTCAGACGAGCGGCTGTTTGGAGGCTTTTTTGGCGTGCGCGCGTGTCGACGCGACCGACAGGCTGCATGCCGGTGCCGTGCAGATCGACGAGGTGAGGGAAATCGCGCGCATGGAAATTGTCAAAAAAGTCCCCATACCGTACTGACATGTGACTGGAGCGTCAAGCGCATAAGCTACAGTGCGCGGAACGCTACGAGACGATGTCTGTCTCATGCCACATTCTTTTCAGATTCAGATCCAGACAAGAGGACTCCATGACCCCTGCCCTGACTTTCCGCTCGACGCGTTTTTCGGTGCTGCGCTGGCTCGCGCTCTCGCTGGCTGTGCTGGCGGCGCCGTTTCTGTCTGCCTGCGGCTATAACGATTTCCAGGCCAAGGATGAAGCCACCAAGGCCGCCTGGTCCGAGGTCGTCAACCAGTACCAGCGCCGTGCAGACCTGATTCCGAACCTCGTCAACACGGTCAAGGGCTATGCCTCGCACGAGAAGGACACGCTCGAAGCGGTGACCAAGGCGCGCGCCGCCGCCACGAGTTTCCAGATCACCCCGGAGGTGCTGAACGATCCGGCGGCGTTCCAGAAATTCCAGCAACTGCAGGGTGAGCTCTCGAGCGCGCTGTCGCGTTTGATGGCCGTGTCGGAAAACTATCCGCAGCTCAAGGCGGACCAGTCGTTCCGTGATCTGCAATCGCAGCTGGAAGGCACCGAGAACCGCATCACGGTGGCCCGCCAGCGCTATATCAAGTCGGTGCAGGACTACAACGTGCTGGCCCGTAGCTTCCCGACCAACCTGACGGCCAAGGTGATGGGCTATCAGGTCAAGCCGAACTTCACGGTCGAGAACGAGAAGGGCATTTCCACCGCCCCGGCGGTGAAGTTCTGACGAGCTGACCACCATGCCGATTCGCGCGCGTGCATTCTTTGCCTTCCTGCTGACAGCCGCCCTGTGGCTTGCCGCCGCACTACCGGCGCATGCACAGAGTGACATGGTGGCCGTGCCGCCATTGGCCGCGCGCGTGACCGACCTGACCGGCACGTTGAGCGTCCAACAGCGCAACGCGCTCGAACAAGTGCTGGCTGACTACGAACAGCAGCACGGCAGTCAGATCTTCGTGCTGATGGTGCCCACCACCGCGCCGGACCCGATCGAGTCGTACGGCATCCGCGTGGCCGAGGCGTGGAAGGCCGGTCGCAAGAGCGTGGACGACGGCGCCATCATCCTCATCGCCAAGGACAACCCTGCTTCGCTGCGCAAGATGCGGATCGAGGTCGGGCGCGGGCTGGAGGGGTCGCTGACGGACGCGCAATCCAAACGCATCCTGCAAGACGTGATGGCGCCGCACTTCCGCCAGGGCGATTTCTATGGCGGGCTGTCGGCGGGTATTTCGGCCATCCAAACCGTCATTGCGCAAGAGAGCCTGCCGCCGGCGGAACGCGCCAAGCGGCAGCAATCGGGCGGCGGCATCGGCGATTGGCTGCCGGTGCTGTTTCCGCTGGCGATCATCGTGTTCTTCGTGCTGAGCGCGGCGATGCGTTCGGGTGGCCGCGTGACAGGTAGCCTGCCCGGCCGGCCTGGCTCGCGCGTGATGATGGGCAACCGCGGCTGGGGCCCGGGCACCATCGGCGGATTGGGTGGCGGACTCGGTGGCGGCTGGGGTCGCGGCAATGGCGACTTTGGCGGCGGTGGAGGGGGCGGCTTCGGTGGAGGCGGCGGCGGTGATTTCGGTGGCGGCGGCGCCTCCGGCAACTGGTAACCGGTGAACGTAGCCATGGCATCCCAACCCCGACACCACCGTGGCGCACGCCGCGCCCTCACCCACCTGCTGACCACGCCGGCGCACGCACGACGCGCGTTTCCGCCAGACGATCTCCGCAAGCTCGAAGCCGCCGTGCGCAATGGCGAACAACGGCATCGCGGTGAGGTGCGCGTCGTCATCGAAAGCTCGCTGCCGGTGCGCGATGCATGGGCCGGCGTCAGCCCGCGCCACCGCGCGCGTACGCTGTTTGGCCTGCTGGAGGTGTGGAACACGCACGAACACGTGGGCGTGCTGCTCTATATCAACCTGGCCGACCACGCGGTCGAGATTCTGGCCGACCACGGCATCGCCGCCAAGGTCGACGCGCACGCCTGGCGCACCGTCTGCGACACCATCACGCGGGGCTTTGCGCAGCGTGTTTCGATCGCGCCGGTATTGGATGCGCTGGCGCAGATCAACGACATCCTGGCCACGCATGCGCCCTCCGATGGCACGCCACGCGCCAATGAGTTGAGCGATCGGCCACTGGTGCTGTAGCGTCGCACCGGCGAGCGTTTTCCGGCGCGTGTTTCAGCGTTGATACGAATTCGCACGCCCAAGGGAACGCATAGGCGACACGCCCAGGCAGCGAGGCGTCTCATCTTTTAGGATGAGACGACAGCCAGCGTGCTCTCATGAATCTGCGTCATTTCCTCCAGCGCGTTCCACCACATCACCGATAAAACGCTACGTCGTTTCCGCAACGCACCTATGCGTGGAGCGATACAGCGCCACCCACTGCAACAACCACGCACGCAGGGATGGGCCGCATGTTTCACGGATGCAACCATCTCAGCGCCCTGTGGTTGTCCCCACATTTCTGCACCGCAGCAGGGGGTTCTCGTCACATGTTGCGTCCGTTTGCGCGACTCTCGGCGCACAAATCAGCCGTGTCTTTGGCGATTTCCACCAGCCGCCCTGGCGATTCGGCACGTATCCAATTCGAAACATCCACCTGACACCTGCCGCTGCAAAGACCGCGACTCGAGCCCAAGTCGTTGTGGGGCAAGGGTTTCGTCGTCGTGGCACGGTCGTCGCTCTACTGTCCGGGCCCGCAAGGCAATACAGCGATCCGAACGCTCGGCAAGCACACCGCACCGAGACTGCAGGACACAGATTCACGACGGAGTGCCCGTCCAACGGCGTTCCAAGGGGAAGTTCAGCAACACGGCGTGCGCCGGCCACACAAGATGGCCAAGCACCCAAAGTAGAAGTTGAAGTGTCCGGGGGTAGCGTCGGTGCGAACCGATGCCCAAAGCCAGTCTCGAGCCAACGAGACAGCCAGGCTGCCAAGCGTGCACTGCACGTCTGCCGCTGCATGGCACAGAGAGATTCCTCCCCCAGACTGCATTTGCTGCATTTTCGGATAGGCGGTCTTCCGCCCTTGTCCGATGGCTGGTCCAGCAGTCCATTGGAGCCGCAACAGCAAGCGCGGCCCCATATAAACGTGTTTTGGGGGAAAAACATGAACGCGTACATCAACCGTCCGTTGCTCTATATCTCGCTACGTCACGATGCAACGCGTTGCCGCTACCTGGCTCAGCAGGGCTGGCGACTGATCTTCGCTAACAATCGCCGCGACCTCGAGGCGCTGAATCTGGGCGATGAACCTGTCCTCGGCGGCCTGCTCGATCTGGACTGCGGCTACTCCGACGCGGAACTGGAAGAGCTGGAGCCCTGGCTGGCGCAGCAGAACATCGGCTGGATTGGCGTGGTCGCCAATGGTGACTTGCTGTCGGAGCCGATGCGCAAGCTACTCGGCCTGTACTTTGTCGACTACTACAACACCCCCTGCGACAGCGCGGAACTGGCGCGCGCGCTGGGCCACGCCATCGGCATGGCGAACCTGCGCCCCGCCACATTGCACGCGCGCGACGCGCTGCGCCCCGATGGCATGATTGGCAACTGCCCTGCCATGCAGTCCTTGTTTCGCGGCATTGAGAAGGTCTCGAAGTGGGATACGCCCGTACTCATCTCGGGGGAATCGGGCACCGGCAAGGAACTCGCCGCACGCGCGGTCCACTGCGCTTCGCGCCGCGCCGGTCAGCCATTCATTGCCGTCAATTGCGCCGCCATTCCGCCCACGCTCCTGATGTCCGAACTGTTCGGCTACGAGCGGGGCGCCTTCACTGGCGCGGTCAAGCGCAAGCTCGGCCGCATCGAGATGGCACATGGCGGCACCCTCTTCCTCGACGAAATCGGCGATATGCCGCTGGAAAGCCAGACCAGCCTGCTGCGCTTTCTGGAAACCGGCTGCATCGAACGGTTGGGCAGCACGGAGTCGGTTGCCGTCGACGTGCGCGTCATCTCGGCCACCCATGTCGACCTGGAAGCGGCCATCGCCGCCGAGCGCTTTCGCGGCGATCTGTATCACCGTCTTTGCGTGCTGCGCGTCAGGCAGCCCGCCTTGCGTGAGCGCGATACCGACATCCTGCTGCTGGCCGAACACATCCTGAACAACGTCCGCAGCCAGTCGCCCGAACACATCAAGGGGTTCTCACCGACCGCCCTGCGCGCACTCAGCTCGCACACCTGGCCTGGCAATGTGCGCGAGCTGATCAACCGAATCCGGCATGCCGCAGCCATGTGCGAAGACGGCATCATCAAGCCGGCTGATCTGGATTTGCAGCCGCCCGCAGAGCCCACCCGCCCACCCACCTTGGCAGAGGCCCGGGAAGCGGCCGAGCGCTGCGCCGTCAAGGAAGCCTTGCAACGCAATCATGAACGGCTCATCGACGTGGCCGAAGAACTGGGCATCTCACGCGTCACGCTGTTCCGGATGATGCGCGAGCACAAGCTGCAGATCCGCAAGGGAGAACTCGGGATGGTGTGCGTGCAGGGATAAACAGGGGCGGACCATGTCAGTCAGCCAGCAGAACAAACGACAAGCGGCGCGCATTGACCCAGCGCCGAGACCGAGGGAGGGAGGTTGGCCGGGCACCCGCCGCCTTACTGTGTATGGCGGGGCCCTGCTCTTTCTTGAATATTTCGTGCTCGGGATATGGTGGTGGGGCCACCATGTCCTGAAGAACACCACCATTCCGTCGCCGGGGTGGGACCTGGGCGTTTTCTGGAGCGCCGCCGGCCTGGCCATGACGCACGGCGCCACGGCGGCCTATGACTGGGCGTTGCTCCGCGTTGCGGAGGCCGCCATCCTGCCGCCGGACATCTTTGGACCATTCTCCTATCCGCCAACGTTCCTGCTGCTGATCTACCCGATCGGGATACTCTCGTTCGGTGCGGCAACGGTCGTTTTTTCGAGCTGCGGTGTCGCGCTGTATCTGGGCGCGATCCGGTCGACGCTGGCATCGCAGCAACTGCCCTGGGTCGTCCCGGCCCTCGCATTTCCTGGCGTCTGGGTCACCCTGCTCACCGGACAGAATTCGCTCTTCACGGCGGCGGCGGCGGGCGCTGCGCTGGTCCTGCTACGGCGCTCTCCAGTGGCGGCGGGCGCGTGCATCGCCGTGCTTTGCATCAAACCGCAGTTGGGCGTGTTGTTCCCGCTCTATCTGCTGTGCGGGCGGCAGTGGCGGGCACTCATGTCGGCGGCGGTCTTTTCAATGCTGACCCTGGTGGTGAGCTGGCTGGCATTCGGCACCGACACCTTTGTTGCCGCCGCGAAGAGCATGGCCATGTTCCGCCATGCCATTGTCGAGAACGGCGGGGTGATCCTGTATGGCGCACCAACGGTGTTCGGCACCTTGCGATCCGCCGGGGTTTCGACCACGGTGTCGTATGCGATGCACGCAGGCGTGGCGACACTGGTGATTGCCGCCTGCATCTGGTTGTGGCGCAGACCCTGCCGCTTCGAGCTACGCGCCGCCTCCCTGCCCATTGCGACGTTGATGGTGCAGCCCTACCTCATCTACTACGACCTCGCGTGGCTGGCCTTGCCGATGGCATGGCTCACGATCGACTTTGTGCGCCACGGCAGCAACCGATTCGAAAAAGCGGTGGTCCTTGCCGCCTGGCTCGTACCTGCACAGGGCTTGTTCGCCGTGCTCTCGCACCGGACGGGGCAGTGGGCGCCGATCGTGCTGGTCGCGTTGTTCGCCGTTGTCGTGCAGCGCGCGCGTGCTGCCCAACGCGCGGTCTCGCCGCTGGAGGTCTTCAACACTGCAACACAACCCGTTGCCGCGATGGGCGCAAACGCAGCCAATCCGGCACAGGGAACAACAGCGTGATCAAGAGCTTTGAAGGCTTGCGTGGCATCGCGGCCTTGTTCATCGTGGTGCATCACATGTTTTGCGCGTGGCCGCACCCGCTCTCTGCCAACGCCTATCTTGCGGTGGACCTCTTCTTTGTCCTCAGCGGCTTCGTCATCAGCAGCGCATGTGGCCCGCAGTTGTCGAACGTGGCCTCCCTGCGCATATTCATGATCCGCCGCATTGGCCGGCTCTGGCCAACGCATCTGGCAACCACCGTGTTGGCCCTCATCGTTGCTCGCCATCTGCCGCAGGTTAGTGAGACGCTCGCGCTTGCCACCATGTCGCAGGGCCTGAACGTCTTCCAGGCGGGCATCGGCAACGCCGTAAGCTGGAGCACCAGCGACGAGATGTATGTCTACCTGCTCTTCGGGGTGGGTTACGTCCTGCTGCGCCGCGCTGTCCGCATGGGGGTGTTCGCAGCGCTGGCCTTGACGGCGTGCGCACTCGCTGCCTGGATCGAGATCGACCGCGCCTGTCTTCTTCAGGGCGGCTGCCTCAGTAAGTTGGTTCACCAGTTTGGCTGGCTGCGGTGTATCGCAGGCTTCTTTGTTGGCACCCTCATCTATGAGTTCCGGGATGATCTGGTCACGTTGACGAGCCACCCCGTCTTTCAGGTGACTGCGTGTTCAGCAGCGCTGTTCTTGCTCATTGCTGCAGATGCCGTTCCTGGGTCCGCATTGACCGCACCGCTGACGTTCGGCGCGCTGATCAGTGCGCTCATCAGTGACCGCGGCCCCGTCGCACGCGTCCTTCAGACACCGGCTGCGCTGTATCTCGGCAAGGTGTCGTATCCGCTGTATCTCGCGCACGGCGTCATGTTGCCGCTCGTCGTCAGCATGCCGGCGGACATCGGACTCATGGATCAACTCGTCACCTATGCGCTGTTTCTCTTCTGGGCGTTTGCCGCTGCCCATGTGCTGCACAACTACGTCGAAGTGCCATTTCGCAATCGGTTCAATGCGTGGTCTCAAACCTTCTCGCATGCAACGTCGTCACACGCGCCGATCCAGGAGCCGCGTGGGGCGCTGATGCATGACGCACATGGCAGCCGACCTGCGCGGCCACAGATCCTCAAACCAGCGGAGACGCGCTCGCCGCGTGCTCGACAAGACCGTTAGCGGATTGCGTGTGTGTCGCGGTTGACGCGAGATAGCGCCGCATCGCGATAACCAGCAACGCCACCAGCACCACGGGCAGCACCTGAAGGTAGCGGCCGATATACGCGGCAAGAACACCCTGCACCGGTGCCAACCACGCCGCAACCAGCAGAACCCACTCCAGACGATTGAGCGGCTGAACCCTGGCGTCGCGCATCAGAAAGACGATCGGCAGGATCAGCCATACCAGGTCGTAAAACATAACGTAGGGCTGCATCAACAGCGTGGCCACGACAAAGGCGGTTGCGCGAAGCTCGAACCTGGCACGCTTGACCCACAGGAAGGCCATGACCATCACGGCCGGCGCGGCAACCAGGCCATGTACACCGTAGGCCACACTCACCGGCAAGCCCAGGCTGCGGCCGATGGCAAATACGGTTGGCATGCCTAGCCACATCTCACGTCCTCCCTGCTCCACCGCGATCCGGCTGAATTCGGGAAGATACGCAGCAAACGCGCGCCACGCATCCACCCCGCAGACGGCGACGCTGCCGGCAACAAAAGCCAACATGCACAGGCTCGCAGCAATAAGCGCTTTCCATTGCCGACCGCATACCAGCGCCAGCGGAAACAGCACACCCAATTGAGGCTTGATTCCGAGTACCGCGATGCACACTCCGGCAAGTCCCGCGTGGGTTTCCAGCAAGGCAAGGGCGGCCCCGGCTGCAGACACCGTCAACAGCGAGTTCTGGCCCAGCCCCAACGCAACTGGCACCCCAGGGAACGCGGCAAGCCAAGCCAGCCACGCACGGTCGAGGCTGCGGCTGATGCGCGCAAGCATCACGGCATAGACGGACAAGCCCAGCACAAAGTAGAGGATGAGCGCCGCCCCGAATGGCAGCAGCCCGAAGAGAAGGACCGCCAGCAGGAACGTCGGCGGATACGGCCATGGGGAGTAGCCGATCTGATGCCGCAACGACTCTTCCATCGGCTGCATCCATTGCGCAGAAAATACCGCTGCTGCGTGGTGTTCCACCGCAACCCGGGCAGCCGACCAAAAGACCGAGAAGTCGTAGCCGAGCATGGGTGCCGACCAATCGTTCAGCACGTAGAACCGGATGCCCCAGATCACCAGCGCCAAGACCTGCAGCCCCCCTGCCACCATCGCATAGACGGTCAGCCGACGCGCCAGGCGGTGCCCCGATTGCGTTGCCGACATGACGCGCCTCCCATGCTGGCAGCGCCTAGCCGCGCTGGCCCCGCACCATCTGGAGCACGCGTCGCTCCCCCGTCAACCGGCTGCGCAGCCGGCGTTCCTGGTAGCGACGCTTGACGAGATAGATCGGGCGTCCCTTGGCCTCGTCGTAGATGCGGCCGATGTATTCCCCCACCACGCCAAGCCCGATCAGCTGCAAGCCGCCAAAGAACAGCAGCAGCGACAGCAGCGAAGCGTAACCCGGCACATCCACGCCCAGGACCATGGTGCGCGCGATGATGTAGCTGCCGTACACGAATGCCAGGCTGGCAATCGCCAAGCCGATATACGTCCAACTCCGCAGCGGCCAGGTGCTGAAGCTGGTGATGCCCTCCAGCGCAAAATTCCACAGGCGCCAGCCGGAGAATTTCGACTGCCCAGCGCTGCGCGCCTCACGCTCGTACGGAACGATGACCGTGTTGAAACCCACCCAGGCAAACAGGCCCTTCATGAACCGGTGCCGCTCAGGCAACTGCTTGAGCGCATTGACGACGGCGCGGTCCATCAAGCGGAAATCGCCAACGTTCTCCGGTAGCTTCAGCTCAGACAACGTGTTGTGAACGCGGTAATACGCCGCGGCCGTCACGCGCTTGAGGAAGGTATCGCAGGCGCGGCTGGCGCGCTGCGCCAGGACCACTTCCGCGCCCTTCTGCCAGTGCGCCACCAAGGTGGGAATCAGTTCCGGTGGGTCTTGCAGATCGGCGTCGATCGGAATCACGGCGTCGCCCAGTGCTTCGTCAATGCCGGCCGTCAGCGCCGCTTCCTTGCCGAAGTTGCGTGTCAGGTCGATCACCCGCACACGCTCGTCCCGATGCGACATGGCAATCAGCTTCTGCAGCGTGTCATCCTTGCTGCCGTCGTTCACGCACACGATCTCAAACTGCGTGATCTCGATCGACTCCAGGATCGGCACGACGCGCGCAAAGAAGGACTCCAGCGCCTCGCCTTCGTTGTAGAAGGGCACCACCAGCGAAAGCAGTTGGTTTCTCTTGTAATCCGACATCATTGTTCTCCCCGTCCAAGGCGCCACGGCACGCGACTGTGCGGCGCGTTGCGTGTGCGCTCAAGATGAATGCGGCGCGCGATATGCGCCAGGGCCAGCAGCAATACAACCGGCATCAGCTGAACGCCGATTCGGTCAATCAGGAGCATTCCGCCCAGCGGCAGAAGCCACAGCAGGATCAGCCACTCACGTTCGCCGGGCAGCCACCCGTCGCGCCATGCATAGGAGGCCAGCCAGGCGATGGCCAGACCGAGGAAGGCCAGGTCGTAGTCGTACAGGTACGGGCTGGCGAGCATGCTGGCCGTCAGTACGGCAGCAGCGCGTAGTGCAAAGCTGCAGGGCCGGCCCCATGCATAAGCGACCACGGCGCAGGCCGCCGCGACCCCCACCCCATGCAGCGCGTAGGCCAACACCACCCCACCGTGCAGCATCTTGGCCATGGCAAAGAGGGTGGGCATGCGTTCAAGATGCACCGCGCCGGATTCCACGACCGACCGCGCATACGCTGCGTTGTGCAGAAATGCGATGAACGATTGCGGGCCAAACGCCACCAGCGCCAGCCCTGCCAGCGCCAGCGAGGTCAGCGCCATTGCAATCAACGCCTTCCACTCTCTCGCGCACACCAAGGCAATGGGAAACATCAACGCCAGCTGCGGCTTCACCGTGAGCAATGCCAGCAGCATGCCGGCGGCAATCGGGCTGGCGGGCCGCTTGGGCCGAGGAGAATGCAGCAGCGTGAGCGCCAAGCCAGCACACGCCGCCAGCAACAGGGCGTTCTGCCCTGTGGCGAGCACGACCGCAATCCCGGGAAACGCGGCGCAGGGCAACCATGCCTGCGGCCACGGCACGATCCGGCTGACCACCCAGAGGAAGCATCCGACGCTTACGCCCAGGAAGACCAGCACAGCAAGCCCATACGGCAGCAGCCCGAACGGCGCGACGAAGGGTAGGAACGTTGGCGGGTAGAACCAAGGCAGCCAACCCTGGGTGGTCGCCACCAGTGGAACGGTTGCCAGCTCCAGGCTGTGCAGGACGGCCACATCGTAGGCGGCGAGCGGTTGCCCCTGCAGGACCAACTGCGCGGCGCTCCAGAACACCAGAAAATCGCCGCCCAGCGGAAAGACGCCCGCCACTTTCAACACACTGGCACGGACAGCCCAGATCGCAAAGTACGAGACGTAGCACGCCAGCGCGGCCATCGAATACACGCGCAGGCGATCTGGGCCCAGCCAGTGGCGCGTGTCCGCTGCAGTTGCCCTTGGCGCCGCAGTTGCTTCGGGGGTCCTGTGCTTGAGCAGGTTCCAAGCGGTGGCCATGGCGCCCCTCACTTCCGCGTTGCCACGCGGCGCACAACAAGCGCCATCATGGCCATCAGAACCAGCGGCCCGATCTGCGGCAGCTTCAGGTACGGATTGGCGTGCTCGTAGAGCGGCAACAGCCAAGCCGCCACGAGCAGCGTCCGCTCGCCGCCCGACAGACCATTGCCACGACCATTGCGCACGCCGTCGCCCACCACCCCGGCAATGGCAACACCCAGCCATGTCAGCTCGTAGTCACGCAAATAGGGCGACACCATCAGCGTGGCAATGGCCAGCGCAGCGGCACGCAGCTCAAACGCCGTCGTCCGCCGCCAGACATAGACCATCGCCCCAGCCATCGCCAATGCGACCAACGCCTGTACGGCGTAGGCACCCGTCACGCTCGCACCAGCCAGCCGAGCGGCTGCAATGGGCGTTGGCATGCCCCACCACAGGTTGGCACCGCCCTCGATAAAACTCGCCCGCACCCATTGCGCGTTGGCAAGGAACGCCGGCACCGTGCGCCAGCCACACACCAGCACGCTCACGCAGGCAAACGCCACCGTCGTCAGCAGCGCACTGGCCAGTGCCTTCCATGCACGTGAGACCACCAGCGCCAGCGGGAACAACACCGCCAACTGGGGCTTGATGGCCAGCAAACCGATGAGCACACCCGCAAGCACAGGGCGCTTGGTCAGGTGGTACACAGCGGCCCCGGCCAAACCCGCCGTCAACAGCGCGTTCTGGCCCGCAAGAATGGTGATGAGCGTGGCCGGCGCGGCCAGCACGGGCAACCACAACCCTTGCCGCCAGGGGTGCTGCGCCCCCACCAACGCGCTGATCGATCTGAAGTAGAAGAGCCCCGTGCCCGCGAGGAAGAGCAGATAGCTCACGGTCAGCGGCAACAATGACAGTGGCAAGACCATCAGCAGAAAGGTCGGCGGATAGAGCCAGGGGAGGATCAGCTCGGCGCCCTTCCCCAACGTTCCATGCTCGGCGATCACCGCGGTGAGTTGGCGCACGTCGTAGGCCTGCAGAGGCCCCTGCGTCAGCGCGAGATGGGAGGCCGCCCAGAACGCCGAGAAATCCGTTCCAGGGCGCGCCATCGCCGCATCGGTAAAGCCCTCGCTTGTCCAGGCCCAGCCAAGCAGCAGGGCACAGAACAGAACCAGCACCGCACCGCTGTAGGCGCGTACCCGGGCCAGGTCAATCCAGTGGCCAGCGGCATCCCCATCCGCCGCACGAACCGCAGCGGCGCCGCCCGTGGCTGGTAGACGCACAGATCTCTGGCTCATGCTGCTCCTCGCGTCGGTTCCGGGTGGCGCGCGGCACATGATGGCTGTGCTGCGTCGAGTGGGCTTCATCACGCGCGACAGCTTCGCGCCGCGTGCGGGTCTTAGAGCCCAGTCTTGTTCGCGCACTCAGATAAGGCAAGGCAGGGCATGCGCCTGGCGGTCAGTTTTGGCACTGCCAGATCGGCGAAATGGCATCGACGTTTCAGCGCTGAAGCGCGAGGACATTTCCCCCAATGCGTTGTGGCGACGGCCTTGCTGCGCGCAACCCCATGAGAGCGGCGCCAGGAGGATCGATCAACGTTTCCATCCGGAAACGTCGCCCGGCGATGGGCACACCCCCGGCTAGGGCGCGGTGGAGGACCTCATGCGGACCCCCAGCCGACGCGGCGGCGATTTCCACCATCCACTACGCCAATCCCCCACCCGTCCATTTGTATGAGAGCCCCCTTGCGCTGCGTCATCCCTACGTAGCCTCATCCAAATCGACGTGCCACGCCACGCGTTTCCCCCTGGCAACTCCTCCGCCCCGGAATGCGGGCATCCGCCCTCCGGCACGCGCCCCAACTCTGCTGAATTTCCTGCAAAGCCTTGTCGCACATGGAAGTGCGTGGGGGTGGCCCGGCTCTTGCCTATGCCAGTTCGCAGGACATCATCACCGCCGCCTTGAACGGGGAGCAGCAAGTTCGCAGCAGACGGCGCAGCAAAACGGAATCTCCAATTCAGAGCATCGAATTGAACAAGGGATCGAAACCCATGCCGACTAACAACACGCCTACGTCGCCCGCACGGGACAACACGCCGCGCGGCACCACACGGTGCGTGTCACGCGAGTTCCTGCGGGCAGATGACAGCAGCGAGGGCTGCTGGCCGTTCCATGCCTGTGCCATCTGTGCGCCGCCGACATGACTTCTTTCGCTTTGGCTTTTCGAACGCGCATGTTTTCCCACTGAAGGAGATTGTCATGAACTACCTCAACGCACTCAAGCACTTCGCCCGTGATGAAGATGGTGTGACCGCCATCGAATACGGCCTGATCGCCGCCCTGATCGCTGTCGTGATCATCGCTTCGGTCAAGCTGGTCGGCACCAACCTGAGCACCGTGTTCAACAACATCGCCAATGCGCTCTAAGCGCGCGGATGTTGCGAACGCGTGGCGCATTGCATCCGACTGAAACGCAATGCACGTCAAGCGAAAGCAAGCGTGGGTCGCCATCCACCTGGCAACCCACGCTCCAGCAACACAAGGCAGAACTTCTGCCTCTGGCAAAGGGAGATTGTGATGAACAGTTCCAGCACGCTTCTACGGCAGTTCCTGCACGACGACCAGGCGGTCACTGCAATCGAGTACGGCTTGATCGCCGCCCTGATTGCCGTGGTCATCATCGCCTCGGTTCAACTCGTCGGCACGAACCTGAGCACGGTGTTTTCCAGCATTGCAGCCGCGCTCTGAAGAACCGCCAACGCGATCAGCTACCAGCGCTACGCAGGAGACCAGCATGCATAAGCCAATCAATCTCAAGAAGTGGCTGCGCGACGATCAGGGCGTGACATCGATCGAGTACGCGCTGCTGGGTTCGCTTATCGCAATCGTCATTCTCGCCTCCGTCATAGCGCTGGGTAGCAGCGTGAAGTCTCTCTACGAAATGATCGCTGCAGTCATGCCGTGATGCCGCGCAGCACCGAACAACAACAACCTTTGCAAAACCCGACCCCATCGAACTGAACACGCAAGCACACCAAAGCACCCGAGGACACCATGAACGACGCCACCCTGCTCTCGCCAATGATCGGCCCCGTTGCCATGGGCGTGGCGCTGACTGCGGCGGCCATCGACGCGCAGCATCGCCGTATCCCGAACTGGCTGACCTTCGGCGCATGGCTGGCAGCGCTGCCGTTACAGGTGGTGATTCATGGCGTGGGCGATGGCGTGCTGGTGTGGGTGTGCGGCTGGCTTACGGGCCTGGCGATCTTCCTGCCGTTCTATCTGCTGCGCGGCATGGCTGCGGGCGACGTCAAGCTCATGGCCGCCGTGGGCGCCTGGCTGGGTGCCTTCATGGCCTTTGAGATTGCGCTGGTCACCTTCGTGATCGGCGGCATCTGGGCGCTGGCATTCACCCTTCGCCACAAGCGCCTGGCGCAACTGCGTCGGAACCTGTGCGACGTCCTGTTGACGTCGGGAAAGATCAGCCGCGAAGCGGGAGCGCCCACGCCGCAAGCCGATGCGTCCTGGTCGGTGGGCACCCTGCCATACGGCGTGGCGATTGCCGCCGGCACGATTGCTGTTCTGTTTGTGTCGGCTTGATGTACCCCATTTGCACACCTCGACGCGCACTTCCTATCCACTCGGCCAAACGGTGACGAAAATGATTGGAGACCCAAAGATCGAGCACACAGCATTCGGGCATGCCCAGCATGCACCGCGCACGCTCGAAGCCGTGCCGCTGCCTACGGGGTCGGATGCTGTCCGGCGCGAGCCCGCCGCCCCTTGGCACATCCTGCCGCGCACCGTCGCCGAAACCGGTTTGGACATCGCGCTGCTGCTCGGCCTGCTGATGAAAGTGGCCTATCTGCATCGCAGCGCCACGCTGGTCATGCTGATGGACACCATCAAGCTGCCCGCCATGGTCATCAATGAAGTCGCCGCTTACGCCGTGCGCGAACGCATGCTGGAAGTGGCGCACCGCGGCGCGAATGATCTGGATGTGCGGTTCCACCTGACCGATGCCGGCTACGTGCGCGCCGCCGAATTTACTGCGCGCTGCAGCTATGTGGGCGCCGCGCCCGTCACGCTGGAGGCCTACGTTGAATCCGTTCAACGGCACTCCATTCAGTTCGCCTCGCTGTCCAAGACCGATGTGACCGCCGCCTTCAGCACGTTCGTGATGCCGCCGGACCTGCTCGACGATGTCGGCGTGGCGCTCAACACGAGCCGCGCGCTGATGCTCTACGGCCCTGCCGGTGGCGGCAAGACCTATCTCGCCCAGCACCTCGGGATGCTGCTGCCCGGCACGGTGCCGGTGCCGCACGCCATCACCATCGCCGGCGAGATCATCCAGATCTTCGACCCGCTCGTACACGTGGCACAGGAAGACGATGGCGCCCCTGTTGCTTCCACTGCCCGCCGCCCGCTAGACCGCCGCTGGCAGATGTGCCATCGCCCCGCGGTGCTCTCGGGCGGCGAGCTGACGCTGGAGATGCTCGAGCTGCGCTACGACAGCGCCACCGGCTTCTACCAGGCACCCCCGCACATGAAGGCCAACTGCGGCATCTACATCGTCGATGACCTGGGCCGCCAGCAAGTGGGCGTGAGCGAGTTGCTCAACCGCTGGATCGTGCCGCTGGACCGCCGCGTCGACATGTTCTCGCTGCGCAACGGCGTGCGGTTCTCGGTGCCGTTCGATGTCTGGCCGGTCTTCTCGACCAACCTCGAGCCTGCCCAACTTGGCGACGATGCCTTCCTGCGCCGGCTCGGCAGCAAGCTCTATGTGGGGCCGCTTTCGGTAGCCGACTACCGCGAGGTCTATTTGCGCGCCGCGCTGGATCTCGGTCTGCAAAACGCGGCCGCTGCTTTCGACTACCTGCGCGAAACCCTGCACGGCGGCAGCGGCAAACCGTTGCTGGCGTGCATTCCGCGCGATCTGCTGCGCCTGGTGGCGTCCGCCGTGCAGTACCAAGGCGGGCCCTCCGAGGTGACGGAAGACGCGCTGCGCCGGGCATGGCAAATCTACTTTTGTTCGCACACGGATTTCAAGGCAACCGATTCCATGAGTGCGGGCACAGGCTGGCGGCAAGACATGCAGGCTCGCACCTGAACTTTGCATATCCGATCCGCTTTATTGATCTCAGAAGGGGGAACTCATCATGAAAAACGCGCGTGCAATCGTGATGCTGGTCGTCGCATTGGTGGCGGGGCTCGCGGCCGTCGTCTCGGCATCACGCTGGCTGTCTCAGCAGTCATCCAGCTCCGTCAAACAAGTCGTCGTGGCCGCCAGCGACATGGATCTCGGCCAACCGCTCGGCAACGAGCAGTTGCGTACGGTCAGCTGGCCTGCCGGCAGCCTGCCACCGGGCACGTTTGACGATCCCAAGGCGCTTCAAGGGCGTGTCGTGCGCGCGAGCGTGCAGAAAGGCGAGCCGATCCTGGAAAACAAGCTCGCGCCCATCGGCACTAAAGGCGGTCTGTCTGCGGTCATCGCAGAAGGCAAGCGCGCCATCACCGTACGTGTGAACGACGTGGTGGGCGTGGCGGGCTTTGCACTGCCGGGCAACCTGGTCGACGTCATCGTCAACACCAACGAAGACGCGAAGAGCGCAAACAACAATAACAACAGCATCTCCAAGATCGTGCTGGAAAAGATCCTGGTGCTGGCAGTCGCGCAGCAGGTCAGCCGAGACGATACGCAGCCCAAGGTCGTCAACGCAGTCACGCTGGAAGTCTCGCCCGATCAGGCAGAGAAGCTGGATGTGGCACGCAGCGTTGGCACGCTCTCGCTGGTGCTGCGCAATCAGGTCGACGTTGCCGCCACGGCAACCGGCGGCGCCACGAAAGGCACCTTGCTGGGTACGCCCGCAGCCGAGCCCGCACCGAAGGTCGTGATGGTCAGCGCCCCGCGCGCAACGGCCAAGGTGCACCACGTTGCGTCAGGCACGGTCCGGCAACGCGATTGCATCGGTGTGCTGGCTGGCGTGCAGGGCAGCATGGAGTGCTTCTGACCCGCCGCGCATCCGATCCATCAACACGCATCGCTACGTAGAGGTTAAGCAGCCACAGCGTATCAACCGCATTTTCATCTTGTGCAGCAGACCCTCGGGGGGGGAGATATGAAGACGAACCAAAAAACCAATGTCGCCACTGTCGCGCTACGTCGCGCACAGGTCCTCGGCAGCACACGCATGCTCGTCCTGGCGAGTGCAGCCGGTGCCATGCTCTGCATGCCGCCGCACGCGACAGCACAAACGGCCATGGAAGCCGGTGCCGTAGCCAAGTCCACCACGGCGCCGGTCGTGATGCAGTCTCGCGGCGGAGTCTCCGCGCCGATGCAGATGACGATCAGCATGAACCCGGCGCTGGCGACCGCGCCGGTGGCCGATGTACGCGGGCCGAACTGCACGGGCGCCGTGCGCGGCGAAAGCAGCGTGGTGGTCCCGGTTGGCAAGTCTTTGCTCATCTCGCTGCCGGAGCCCGTGCGCAACCGCACCCTGGGCAATCCGGGCGTGGTGCAGGCGACCATGGTGTCACCGCAATCCATGTATCTGCTCGGCCGTAGCGTGGGCACCACCAACATGATCGTGCAGGGCCGCAGCGGCGCTTGCAGCATCGTCAACGTGGTGGTCAACGCAGATGCCGGCGGCTTGCAGACCTCGCTCGCACAACTGATGCCGGGTGAATCGAAGATTCGCGTGATGACCGCGGCAGACAGCCTGGTGCTCGCCGGCAACGTGTCGAGCGCACAGGCCGCACAGCAAGCCATGGAAATCGCGCACGCCTATGCTGCCTCCGCGCAAAGCGGCGCAGACAAGGGCGGCGGCGGTGCCGGTGCACTCGGCGGTGGCGGAGGCGGCAGCACCAGCGGCGGTGCGCCGGTCATCAACATGATGATCGTCGATACGCCGCAGCAGGTCATGCTGGAAGTCAAGGTGGCCGAAGTGTCGAAGACGCTGCTCAACCAGCTGGGCTCGGCACTCAATGTCCAGGGCGGATTCGGGTCTTGGAGCGGCGGTCTCCTGACCTCGCTGCTGACCGGCTCGTCCACCGCGTTGTTCGGCAACAAGGCGAACAACAGGCCCTTCCAGGTTCAGCTGGACGCGCAGAAGAACGACAGCCTGGTGAAGATTCTTGCGGAGCCGAACCTCGTCACGCTTAGCGGGCAGGAAGCCAGCTTCCTGGCTGGCGGCAAGATCTACATCCCGGTGGCGCAGAGCAGTTCCTCGGGCGGCGCACCCACCATCACGCTGCAGGAAGAGGAGTTTGGTGTTGGGCTGAAGTTCACCCCCACCGTGATGGCCAATGGCCGCATCAACCTCAAGGTGGCGCCGGAGGTGTCGGAACTGTCGCCCACGGGCGCAACGGTCACGGGTGCAAACACGAACGGCCAGACCATCCTGCCGCTCATCACGACCCGGCGTGCTTCCACTACCGTGCAAATGCGCGACGGCGAAAGCTTCGCCATCGGCGGGCTGCTGCAAGACAATGCGCGCGGTTCGCTCAAGGCATTGCCTGGCGCAGGCGAGATCCCGGTCCTGGGCACGCTGTTCCGCAGCACGCAGTTCCAGCATGATCTGACGGAGCTGGTCATCGTCATCACGCCACGGCTGGTGCAGCCGATGCAGGCCGCATCGGTTCCGTTGCCCACGGACAGCTTCTCCACGCCCAGCGACCTCGCGGTCTACATGACGGGCAACATGGAAGGCTCGGGCAACAAGACGCGCACGGCCAAGCCGGCAGGTGCTGCGGCAACTCCTGCCGCACCCGCACCCGCGCCAAAGATGCCCGCACAGGCACCTAGCTCGCAGGCACCCGTGCCAGCCCCGGCTGCGCCCGCCCCCGTCGCTCCGGCCGCGCCCGCACCGCGCACTGAGCTGAGCACGGTCGCGCCCACGCAGCCCGCGAACGATGCGCCGGAAACGCCAGCCCCAGTTGCGGAAACTGCGCCCACGCCCACCGTCACACCTGCCCCGGCGCCCACCGACGACAACGCTGCACGTGTCGCCCGGATCGAAGCCACCGCAGCGCGGTTGGCCCAAGCCAGGAACAAGACGCAAGGCCGGCAGACGGCGGTGGCCGATACGACCACAACCCCGCAGACACGCTGACCCCGGGAACCATGTGGAGAGATGCCATGAACACCAACTTCAAACGCCTGCAACGTGCCGCACTCGTGATCCTGGCTTGCCAGGCCCTGACTGCCTGCATGACCACGACACCCTTCTGGGACAAACACTTCGGCGAGGCCGTCACCAGCGCCAAGCAGGCGCAGGTGATCAATCCCGACGCACCCGCCGGCCTGCCCGCGCTGGATGGCTACGACGGCAAGGCTGCCGTGGCCGCCATGAGCAACTACGACCGTTCCATGACACGTTCCCCGGCTGGCGGTAGCGGCTCGGGCGCCAGTGGATACGGCGGTGGCTTCGGTGGCGGTGGCTTCGGCGGTAGCGGCATGTCAGGCGCGTTCTCGCGCTGACAGGGGATGGCGGGTGTCCGACCGGCTCCCGCCATCGCACGCCGATACCACACCGGCCCATCCGCTGCGCGATGCAACGCCATACAGAACACACGACTGAACGGGGAACTTTGCCATGCTCAAGATCTTGATTGCGTCCGAAGACGGCGAACGCCTGGCGGACCTCGCACGCCTGGTAGCCGCCGCCGGTAGCTACCAGGTCATGCGCCTGCAGGCCGCGCCCGGCAGCCTGTCCACGCATGCTTGCCAACTGCGCGGCGCCGATGCGCTGATCATCGACCAACCCAACGGCGGCGCCAGCCAGATGCTGAGCATCGAACTGCTGCGGCAGCAGTTCTCCGACCTGCCCTGCATCCTTGTCACGCAAACCCAGGAACGCGATGATCTGATCCGCGCGCTGCGGGCTGGCGTCAGCGACATCCTGACCTGGCCCCTGGAGCGCGCACAGCTCACCGCGGCGCTCACCCGGCTGGAAACCAACCACACCCCGAGAGCGCGCGAGGAAGCACGTGTGATCGCCTTCATCTCCAGCAAAGGCGGCGCCGGTTCCAGCTTCATCGCCAGCAACGTCGGCTATACGCTGGCCACGCACGCACACAAGCGAGTGCTGCTGCTCGACCTGAACACGCAGTTCAGCGACACGCACTTTCTGGTGAGCAACATCACACCGCCCGCCACGCTGGCGGAAGTGTGTGCGCAGGTGGACCGGCTGGACGACGCTTTCCTGGAGGCCTGCCTGACACGCGTTGCCAGCGGCTTCGACGTTCTGGCCGGCGCGACCGACCCGATCAAGGCAGGCGAGATCAAGAAGGACAAGATCGAATACGTGCTGTCGCTGGTGTCATCGGTCTACGACTTCATCCTGGTCGACGTCGGGCAGGCGATCAATCCGCTGTCGATTGCGGTGCTCGATCACAGTGACCAGATCTGCGTGGTGGTTCAACCCACCATTGCCTTTGCCCGTACCGGGCGCCGCCTGCTCGACATCCTGCAAGGCCTGCACTACCCCGCCGAGAAGATCCGCCTCCTGGTCAACCGGCACGGCAAGCGCGACGAGCTGCCGCGCTCCACGCTGGAGCAAGTCTTCGGTCAGAAGCTTTTCCATGTACTGCCCGACGACGCTTCAGCCGTCGACGATGCCATCTGCCAGGGCATGCCGATCACCCAGCACCACCGGCACAGCGCCATGGCCAAGGCCCTCGTAGCACTGGCCGACATCTTCGTCACGGCACGCGAGAACGATCGCCACGCACCGCAAGAGAAGGGCTTCTCATTGGGCAAGCTTTTCACGCGGGCCAAGACGTCGTCTCCAAACATTGCCTGATTTTCTTCTGTCGATTCCTCCTGCCAGACGGAGCCCATCATGTCGATCCGCGAACAGCTATCCCGCCCAGACCCTGCGCCGCTGTCCATGAACGGACACGCGCCACTTCACCACAAGATGGCGGGCCATCCGGCCTACCGGGATTTCAAAAAGACTGTCCACGAAGTCGTGCTGGACCGCGTGGACCTGGAGCGGCTCGCCCGATTTCCGACCGAGCAGGTACGCCACGAGATCAGCACGCTGGTCAACAACATCATCGACGAGGAAAAGCTGCTGCTCAACGACACCGAGCGCCGGCAGATGACCACCGATGTGTATGACGAGATGTTCGGCTTCGGCCCACTGGAGCCGCTGCTGCAGGACCCGACGGTGTCCGACATCCTGGTCAACACGGCCAAGCAGGTCTACGTGGAGCGGCGCGGCAAGCTCGAGCTCACCGACGTCACCTTCTACGACGACGCCCACCTGATGAAGGTGATCGAGAAGATCGTTTCGCGCGTGGGCCGCCGCATCGACGAAACCAGCCCGATGGTGGATGCACGCCTGCCCGACGGCTCGCGGGTGAACGCCATCATCCCGCCTTCGGCCATCGATGGGCCCCTGCTGTCGATCCGCCGGTTTGCGACCAACCCGCTGCAGGTGTCGGACCTGATCGACCTCAAAACACTCACGCCGCCCATGGCCAAGCTGATGCAAGCCCTGTCGCAGGCCAAGGTGAATGTGCTGGTGTCGGGCGGCACGGGCAGCGGCAAGACCACGCTGCTGAACATCCTCTCGGGCTTCATTCCAGCCGACGAGCGGATGGTCACCATCGAAGATGCCGCTGAACTCCAGCTGCGTCAGCCGCACGTGCTGCGCCTGGAAACACGCCCGCCCAACATCGAGGGCAAGGGCGAGATCACGCAGCGCGCACTGGTGCGCAACGCCCTGCGCATGCGGCCCGATCGCATCCTCCTGGGCGAAGTGCGCGGCGGCGAGGCCCTGGACATGCTCAACGCCATGAACACCGGCCACGAAGGATCGCTCACCACCGTGCATGCCAACACCCCGCGCGATGCCCTGACACGCATGGAAAACATGGTGAACATGGCGGGCCTGAACCTGCCACCCAAGACGATCCGGCAACAGATTGCCTCGGCCATCACCGTGATCATCCAGGTGGCGCGGCTGACCGATGGGCGCCGCAAGGTCATCAGCATCCAGGAGATCACCGGCATGGAAGGCGACGTCATCAACATGCAGGAGATCTTCACCTTCCAGCGCACGGGCATTGCGCAAGACGGCTCCGTCAAGGGGCACTTCCGCGCCACGGGCGTCTATCCGAAATTCGCTGAACGGCTGCGCGTGTTCGGGGTGGGCTTGCCAGACGAGACCTTCGACCCGGCCCGGCACTTCGAGGTTTGAGGGCGACACGGAAACATCAGCCCGATACCCAAAAACGGGGGCACCCTAAATGAACGAAATCTTCTACGCCTTCGCCATCCTGCTGTTCGCGGCAGTCGTGCTCTGCATCGAAGGGATCTACCAGTGGTGGAACAACTACCACGGCCCCGAAGCCAAGCGCGTTGATGCCCGCATCCGGGCATTGTCTGCGGGCGGACACGTCGGCGCCGAACAGCTCTCGATTCTCAAAAAACGCCTGCTGAGCGAATCGCCACAGTTCCAGCGCTGGCTGATGAGCCTTCCGCGCGTGAGTGTGGTGGATCGCTGGCTGGAGCAATCCGGCAGCGCCTGGTCGGTCGCGCAACTGGTGGGGTACACCATCGTGGTTGGCGTCTGTGTGCTGATGGTGGGCGCCTTGCTGCCGGTTCCGTTCAGCATCGTGGTGGCGTGCGCGGTGTTCGCGTCGACGCTGCCCGTGCTGCACATCGCATCGCTGCGTCGCAAGCGCCTCAAGAAATTGGAGGCGCAGCTTCCCGACGCGGTCGACATGATTGCCCGTGCACTGCGTGCCGGCCACTCCTTCGCCAGCGCACTCGGCATGGTCGGGCAGGAAATCAAGGCGCCGATGGGGCCGGAGTTCCATACCACCTTCGAAGAGATCAACTACGGCGTACCACTGGACGAGGCATTGACCAACCTCGCCAAGCGCGTGCCCGTCAATGACCTGCGCTACTTCGTGATCGCCGTGCTCATCCAGCGCGAAAGCGGCGGCAACCTGGCGGAGATCCTCGACACCATCGGCAACCTGGTGCGCGAGCGCCTGAAGCTGTACGACAAGATTCGCGTGCTGTCTGCCGAGGGGCGGTTGTCGGCGTGGATTCTGGGGCTGCTGCCCTTCGCCACGGCCGGCATGATCCTGATCGTCAATCCGGACTTCATGAGGGTGCTGTGGACGGACCCGATGGGTCTGAAGATGATCGGCCTGGCGCTGCTCAATATGGTGCTTGGGCTGATCTGGATGCGGAAAATCATCCGCATCCGGGTCTGATGCAGACGTTGCCGACCACCTAACAACGTGACCTCGTTTTCTTGGGGGGAGACGATCATGCAAGCCATCTATTTCAATCAGTACTTCATCCTGGCCCTGATCTTCGTGGCCGCCTTTGGCGGCGCGCTGGGGCTGCTGCATCTGTTTTCTCCGAACCGTAACCGCGGCCGGATGCAACAGATTGGCGGCCACACCGTCGAGACGGATCTGACCGGCGGCGCCGACCATGCCTGGGTGGAAAAACTCGCCACGTGGGCCAAACCGGTCTCACAGCTGTCGTTACCGAAAGACGGTTGGGAAAACTCACAGCTGCGCCTGCGCTTCATGAATGCAGGCTGGCGGCAGGCCTGGGCGCCGTCGCTGTACTTCGCCGTCAAAACGGTGCTGGGGCTCGCCTTCCCGCTGGTGGGGCTGCTGGTGGTGAGCAATTGGCCGGGGCACCACGACCAGGAATTTGTCCTCGCCATCCTCGGGCTGCTGAGCGCCATCGGCTACTACCTGCCCAACGCGGTGCTGGCGCGCAAGGTGGAGCACCGCAAGCGTGCAGTGTTCGAAGAGTTCCCCGACATGCTCGATCTGCTCACGGTGTGCGTGGAGGCTGGGCTTGGCCTGGATGCGGCCATGATGCGCGTGGCGGATGAACTCGCCTTGCGCTGCCCGGTGATGGCCGAGGAGATGCAACTCACGCTGCTGGAGCTGCGTTCCGGATTCGCCAAGGAAAAGGCGCTGACCAACCTGGCGCTGCGCACCGGCGTGGAAGATGTCGACCGGTTTGCATCGATGCTGATTCAAGCCGATCGTTTCGGCACCAGCCTCGCCGACTCACTGCGCGTGCTGTCCGACATGCTGCGCACCAAGCGTCGGATGCTGGCCGAAGAACAGGCCGCGAAGATTGCGCTGAAACTGCTGTTTCCGCTGATCTTCTTCATCTTCCCCACGCTGCTGCTGGTGTTGCTCGGCCCAGCGTTCATTCAGATCTACCGTGTGCTGCTGCCGACCATGACGGGCTCGGGAAGCTGACACACACGCGCGAAGATCGCTGGTCGTAAAGGCCCCCGGACTATCACCTGGCGTATGCGCTGGAGCGGTGGTCCTGTTCCCGGACGCGCGCCGGGTTTTTTCCTTTGGGTTTTGGGGGGGTGGGGTTGGTGGGGCTTCTGTTGGGGTTTTGGGGTTGGTGGTGCATCCCTGGTTTCATCCCCTGCCGGGGCGGGCCTTTGTGGTCCATCCCCTGTTTCATCCCCTGCCGGGGCTGACTCACTTTCTTTGTCTTGCCAAAGAAAGTAAGCAAAGAAAGGCGCGCCCGAGATGGCGACTGATCCCTTGAATTTCCGTAACCGGGCGGAGAAGGAGGCAAACTCGCTTCGCTCAAACAGGCCTCCTTCTTTTTTCCGCCCGCTTACAAAAATTCAAGGCGCCATCTAGGGCAAGGTACGGCCACACCGTCGCGGGGCCCTCGGCATTGGTTCTCTGAGTCGCGGCGTTGGCTCTCTGGGTGCCGATGTTGACCCTTTGAGTGCCAGCGGTGGCTGTTTGAGGGTCAGCATCGACTCTCGTAGATCCGACGCTGGCGCTTCGAGATTTGGCGCTGCTCTCTCGAGTCCCGATGTTGACGCTTTGCGTGCCAGCGTTGGCTCTTTGGGAATCAGTATCGACTCTTGGACACCCGACACTGACGCTCCGAGGTTCGACGCTGGCTCTCTTGGGTCCCCAATGTTGACGCTTTGCGTGTCTGCGCCGGCTCTCTGAAAGTCAGCATCAGCTCTTGGAGGTCCGACACTGATGCTTCGAGACTCGGCGCTGGCTCTCTTGGGTCCAAATGTTGACGCTTAGCGTGTCAGCGCTGGAGCTTTGGGAGTCAGCATCGGCTCTCGGAACCCTGGCGTTGACGCTTTGCGCTTCGACATTGGAGCTTCAAGCATCAACGCTGAGGCTTTGCACTTCGACAGGACCAAGAAACACAGCGACACGGGGCAGCCCACCGACGGTGTGGCCGTACCCTGCCCTAGATGGCGCCTTGAATTTCTGTTGCAGGGAGGAAAAAGAAGGGAGGCCTGTTTGAGCGCAGCGAGTTTGCCTCCCTTCCCTCCCTGCGACAGAAATTCAAGGGATGGGTCGCCATCTCGGGCGCGCCTTTCTTTGCTTACTTTCTTTGGCAAGACAAAGAAAGTGAGTCGCCCCCGGCAGGGGGTGAAAGGGGGATGGACCACCACGGCCCGCCCCGGCAGGGGGATGAAACCAGGGATGCACTACAAACAAAAAAACCCAGCAAGAAATGAAAAAGGGACGGACCACCAAGCCCATCCCTCAAAAAGACCAACAAACCAGACCAACAGCGAAAAACAAAACCTCAAGAACAAACACTGCTGCTATTAGGATCCTGCCCCATGATCTCCCGCGGCAAGTAGGTAGAAAACCCCGGCACAGCAAGATTTGAGAATCCAATCCAGGTCGCCGGCGAATACGGCGCCACCGTCATCCCCGTCACGCTGACAGCAACGCCACCGCAACTCGTGGCATCGCAGCTCGCGCTGACTGCACCACTGGTGTCATACCACTGCACCGACACATTCGCGGCCTTGAGCGTCGGCAGAATGGTCTGCATCTTGCTCAACACCGATGTCGACCCCTGCCCGCACACCACCGCCTGCCGAGCGCCCCAGCGTGTCGCCTCGCCCACGGCGTTCCAAGTAAAAAGAATGCGCCCAAAGTCGAGGATGCCAAGCAGCACCGTGAGAAAGAGCGCCACCACAATGGCGAACTCGACCGCCGTCGTACCTTTCTGATGCTTATTCATAGGACTGCCTCATGGTCACTGAGATGTTCCCGAACGGGAACGAAGTGATCGACCCGCTCCCGCCGGCATAGAAGCGCAGGAACGCCATCATGTCGATGACCGGATTGAACGTGTAGCCCGAGATCGTGAGGGTGACGGTATTGATGGCCGGGTTGGTGCCTTGCGCGATGTTGGAGGTACAGCCCGCATTGGACGCATCGCAAATAGACACCATGCTCGACGTCAGCCCCGGCACCAGTGGCGCCTGCGTTTGGGCGACCGTGGGCGTGCCGTAGACCGCCAGGTTGGTTGCGGTGGTATAGGACGTCGCGTTGCCGGCTGCTTGCGTGCTCAGGTAGCGGGTGGCATCTCGCGTGGCCTTGGCCAGCGTGTTGTACGTGTAGATGGCCCGCCCGAACTCCGTTATCCCAAAGGTGATGGCCAGCAGCAGGCTGAGTGTGAGCGCCAGTTCCACCAGCGCCACGCCATGTTGTCGTTGTCGCGTCTTCATGGCTCGCTCCTATTGCACGAGTGCCGGAACCAGAGGGCCCTTGCTGCCACCCGCCAGACCACTGGGTGCGCACGGGCTGCCAGCGCTCCCTGCATTGCCTAGGAACTCGAACTGCGGCGTGTTGTGAACACCGTCAATCGGCTGCAGCATCAACATGCAGGCGAAGTCGACGATCTTCGACGCGGAAGACAGCACCGGCACGAGCACGATGCGCCGATTCGCACCGTAGGTGGCAAGATCACCGCCGCTACCGCTTGTCGCCAGACTCTTGTAGCCGCCCTTGACGTTGAGCCCGGTGATCTTGTCCCCGCCGGTGACGCTCGTACCGCTATCGTCGTAGTTGGCGTAGGCGAGCCGCTTGTTCTTGAAGTTGGCTGCGCTCTTGTCCGAACCCGATGCCGGCGTGCCGCTGTATGCGTTCTGCGGCACCGTGTTGGTCCAGTTGGTCGACGTGTAGGAGTAGCCCGTGAAATCTGGCTGCTGTTGCGACGCGCCGGACTTGTTCTTGTAGATGCCAAAGCGGGCGTTCCAGTTATCGTCAACCGAGACCTTCGCACCGGGCGTGCCGAGCTGGTCGCCGATCTTGGAGTTGCAGTAGCCCTGATCCATTTCGGTCTTGGTCTCGCTGGCATTGGTGGAGCCATCAAGGTTGTACCAGCCCATCTCACCGGGCGTAGTCGAGCCGCCGGCATACAGCATGCTGACCCACTCCCCAATCTGGAACCCGTAGTTGGGCGCGGTTCCACCGGTTTTCGGGATCAGCCCCACTGGAATGGGGCACGTGCTCTGTGCGTGCACACGCGTGGCCACGGCCAGCGCAGCCACCGCATTGCTGGTGGCGCCGCCCACGAACTTGATCAAGCGCGCCGTGATCCCGCTTTTGGAATGCGTGCACTTGACATAGCTCGACGTGCTCGGCGCCACGCCGGCCGCGCTGTATGCGCCGTTCAGTGCGGTGCTGAACGTGATGTCGGCCCCCGTCAACGATGCGGACGAGGCTTGATAGACAACGCGGTTGGCGTTGGCCGCCGTCACCCCCGCATTCGTCGCCCGTGTCAGCGCATCGGAGGCGCCATCGAGCTCCTGGGCCGCCGACAAGGCACAGCTATCCACCGCCGACTGAAGCTCCGTCTTGGCCACGAACAAGCCGCTCAAGTCGATCACCAAACCTGCCATTCCGAGCAACACGGCAAGCATCAGGCCGACCATCGGGAGCACCGCCCCTCGTTCTCTCTGCTTGGTATACGCGCGCATATGCCTTCGCCTCCGCCGGTATGCATGGCTATCGGGCGTCGTACTGACTGCCTGCGGCGACTCGCCGGTCGCTTGCAGGTTTCCCCGTCCCTTATCGTCAGTTGTAGCTGCCACAAACGCAGTCCGAAACTGGCCGTAGGTATGATTCAGCGATGAAACGCGAGGCCGCCTGGTGGCTTGCATCACAGGCGGTTTGTGCAGGCAGCCCATATGGCCCTCCGCTAGCGGAACGTCCAGAACCGATGCAAGACAAAGGTGAGCGGCGGCACCACCGACAGGATCGCCGCGAGCCCGATCCAGTAGTTCAGGCCCAACGTCTGGGCCAGCCACGAGATCGCGAGCGTCAGCGCCAGGCAGAGCAATGAGACGGCATAGAAGCGCAGGAAATTGGCGCGCCCCGGCTTGGCCGAGAAGCTCCACAGCGCATTGAGCAGGTACGAGCAGACGTTGGCGCAGACAAACGCCACGCCATTGGCCGTGACCTGAGAGGCAGAAAACCCGTTGATGAGCGTGGTGGCGATGGCCACGTGCACGCCGGTGGCGACCACACCAGAAACCCCGAAGCGGAACACGCGGATCAGCATCATGCGATCCGGCAACCGTTGTGCAAGCGTTGGCGGCAGCACGCCCACCAATGCGTTCATGACGCCCGATTCTGCGTGTCGCATGATGTCCCCCGTCCCTCTGCGATCATTCTTGGTGGCGCAGGCGGGGGGAGAAATCGATCAAATGGATGACGCGGCTGTCGGGAATCGGATGAGCGGGTGATGCGGGACGCTCGGTGCGTCACTCCGCGTCGCTACGATCGCTGCCGCCATGGGTGCGGTCGAAACGGCGCAGCGTGTCGATGCGCTCGCGCGTGAGCGGGTGCGAGGAGAAGAACGCCGAAGCGTCGTCATCGTTGGCAGCTTCGGCTTTCTTGTCGGCATCAGGCTTGCGCGTGCCGCCATGCGTGTCTTCCAGCGCCTGCAGCACGTCGGCAAAGGCGCCGACCGAGAGACCGTTGTTCTGCAGCAGCCGCGCGGCGTAGCGGTCGGCATCGCGCTCGTAATCGCGCGAATAGCGCAGCGTCAACATCGCCGCCGGCACGCCCGACAAGATGGTCGACACATCCCCAAAGAGCAGCGCCGCCGTCGCCCCAATGGCCGACGACTGAATCACCTGCCGCAGGCCATGCTGGTTTTCCACATGGCCGGCTTCGTGCGCAAGCACACCTGTGAGGCCATCGCCCTCGCCCACCAGCTTGACCAGCGCATCCGTCACGATGATGTCGCCGCCGGGCAGCGCAAAGGCGTTGGCGCCGATCACGCCATCGCGAAACACGATGTGGTACGTGTACGTGGCCCCCGGGTCGCGCAATGCATTGAAGCGCGCGCGAATGCGGTCTTGCTGCGCGACAGGCAGCTTGCTCGGTGTGAGCCAGCGCTCGTCCATGGCGGCCAGCGTGCTGCGGCCGAGCTGCGCTTCCACCCGCTGCGGCACCATACGCGCCGCCACCTGGGCCGCCCACGGCAAGCCGTAGCGATACCCCAGCACGAGCACCGCCACCATCACCACCAGTGCGCCCAGCGCCAGCTTCCAGCTGTTCTGTGCGCGCACGATCCAGCCTTCGTGGTGCCCCGTGCGATGCAGCAGCGCGTTGAGCGCAACTTGCTCGGCGGGGTCGCCAATTTCGGCAAAGGCACCGTCCGCAAAGGTGATGAGCCGGGGCGCGTGCTTGATGCGCTCTGACACGCGCAACGTATCGAGCGGTGCGCGGCGCAACAGCGTGCCGTCGGTGCTGTACAGCAGCGCCTCGCCCGCCTCGACGGCCAGGCGCACCGGGTGCGCACGCGAAGTGCGGCCGTCGAAGTAGGTGGCGAGGATCACAGCGCTTCCGTGCTTACAGGGCGATGTCGATGTCGTACCAGTCGACCGCTGCGTCGCCCAGCGCGCCCACCTTGGCAGTCTCTCCGGCCACGAAGGTATCGAGCGAATCGGCAGCCAGCAGCGTCACCGAACCCAGCTTGTAGCGCGCCGTGCGCACACGCGCAAACGGCGTGAACAGGCCGACGGTGATGACGGTCAACACCGCATTCGACACGAAGATCCAGAACAGCTTGCCGGCACCCACTTGGCTCTGGAAGCGGTTCGCACCCAGTGTGGTGTGGTTCCAGATCACGTTCTGCAGTTGCGCCATCACATAGGGCGTCAGGAACAGCAGCGATGCATACAAGAACACGCCGACCACCGCGAGGCCAACGATCTGGGCTGGGCCCGGTGCACGCACCAGCGACACACCCAGTGCCATCGCCAACAGACCAGCTACCACCACCGCCAGAATGGCCAACCCGAACGCGCGCAGGTAAATGCCATAGAAGTTGCCCGGGGTGGCCGAAAAATCAAACGCCGCCGTACCAAAGCGCGTGTTGCGATGCTGATAGCGCTTGAAGCGCTGGTGCGCCAGCGGCGCCAGCAGGTACAGCGAGAACACGCTCAGGATCGGCCACACCAGGAACACCATGTAGCCCTCGGCATCCTTGCCCGTGAAGGCGAAGCACAACCCACGGTAGCTCGAATTGGCCATCCGGAAACGCAGCGAGCGCACCAGCAGCCACGGAAACGCGATCGCCATCAATGCCAGCAGCGCAAACCCGAGCAGCGGCGACGAATGGCCCAGCAGATTGAACGCCACCGCCAGCACGAAGATGATCGCGCGGCCCTTGAGAATGGCGTACGGGCTGCCGTGGTAGTCAAAGCTCGATCCAGCGAGTTGCGTGTTGCGGTAGAAATACTGCAGCGTGCGCACCTTCGCCCAGGCGCCATAGATCCCCACCGTGACGATGGTCAGCAGCAGGTTGACGATCCAGATGCGGAAGTATTCCGAGCCACTGCCGGTAAAGCGCAGCCGCAAAGCTTGCGGGGCAGCCGGAGCCGGGGCGCTGCCCAGGATGGGCTCGCGTGCGATGTCGTTCATCTGATTTCCCTTCCCTGTGTTGTTGTCATGCCCGCTTGGAAACCAAGGTGCGCGGGTGGGCCGATTGTAACGACCTCGCTGCGGCGCAACGTTTACAGCCTGTTAATAAATCGTCCGGCGCGCGGGCAACGAAAGGGCAACAAAGGGGCAACAAAAAACCCCGCAGGCTTGCACCCACGGGGTTTTTTGTTCGGAACAGCCATCCGGAAGGGATGGCCGGGCCGGGTTGCCGGACAGGCAAATTACATCATGCCGTCCATGCCGCCCATGCCACCCATGCCGCCCGGCATTGCCGGTGCTGCATCGTCCTTCGGCAGTTCTGCCACGGCGCAATCCGTGGTCAGCATCAGCGAAGCAACCGAAGCGGCGTTCTGCAGCGCGGTGCGGGTCACCTTGGTCGGGTCCAGCACGCCCATTTCCACCAGGTCACCGTACTCGCCGGTGGCGGCGTTGTAGCCGTAGTTGCCGTTGCCTTCGATGACCTTCGACACCACAACCGAAGCCTCGTCGCCAGCGTTGGTGACGATCTGGCGCAGCGGCTCTTCCATGGCGCGCAGCACGATCTTGATACCGGCGTCTTGGTCAGCGTTGGCACCCTTCAGGCCGGAGATCAGCGCACGGGCGCGCAGCAGTGCAACACCGCCACCAGCCACGATGCCTTCTTCCACGGCAGCGCGCGTTGCGTGCAGGGCATCTTCCACGCGGGCCTTCTTTTCCTTCATTTCGACTTCGGTGGCAGCGCCAACCTTGATCACGGCAACACCGCCAGCCAGCTTGGCCACGCGCTCTTGCAGCTTTTCACGGTCGTAGTCCGAGGTCGCTTCTTCGATCTGGGCACGCACTTGCTTCACGCGGGCTTCGATGTTGCGGGCATCGCCAGCGCCATCGATGATCGTGGTGTTTTCCTTGCCGATTTCAACGCGCTTGGCTTGGCCCAGGTCGTTCAGGGTTGCCTTTTCCAGCGTCAGGCCGACTTCTTCAGCGATGACTTGGCCGCCCGTCAGGATGGCGATGTCTTCCAGCATGGCCTTGCGGCGGTCGCCGAAGCCCGGAGCCTTCACGGCGGCCGTCTTCAGGATGCCGCGGATGTTGTTGACCACCAGCGTTGCCAGGGCTTCGCCTTCGACGTCTTCAGCGATGATCAGCAGCGGGCGGCCAGCCTTGGCCACTTGCTCCAGCACCGGCAGCAGGTCGCGGATGTTGCTGATCTTCTTGTCGAACAGCAGCACGAACGGGTTGTCCAGCTGGACAACTTGCTTTTCCGGGTTGTTGATGAAGTACGGCGACAGGTAGCCGCGGTCGAACTGCATGCCTTCCACGACGTCCAGCTCGTCGGCCAGCGACTTGCCGTCTTCCACGGTGATCACGCCTTCCTTGCCGACCTTGTCCATGGCTTCAGCGATGCGCTGGCCGATGGATTCGTCGCTGTTGGCCGAGATGGCGCCAACTTGAGCGATTTCCTTGCTGGTGGTCGTCGGCTTGCTGATCTTCTTCAGCTCTTCGACAGCGGCCGTCACAGCCTTGTCGATGCCGCGCTTCAGGTCCATCGGGTTCATGCCGGCGGCAACGTACTTCATGCCTTCGCGCACGATCGACTGGGCCAGCACCGTTGCGGTGGTGGTGCCGTCACCGGCGTTGTCGCTGGTCTTGGAAGCGACTTCCTTGACCATTTGCGCGCCCATGTTCTGCAGCTTGTCCTTCAGCTCGATTTCCTTGGCGACCGACACACCGTCCTTGGTCACGGTCGGGCCACCGAAGCTGCGCTCCAGCACCACGTTACGGCCCTTCGGGCCCAGGGTCACCTTCACGGCGTTGGCGAGAATGTTCACGCCTTCGACCATCTTGGCACGTGCGGCGTCGCCGAACACTACGTCTTTAGCTGCCATCTTGAGAATCTCCGAGATCTTTGGATGTTGCCCGCGCGCCCTTAAGCTGCGCCGGCAATGAGGATTGGGTTACAGGTAAGCCTTGCGAACGAGCGCGTGCTTACTTTTGCACCACGGCCATGATGTCTTCTTCGCGCATGACCAGGACTTCCTGACCATCCACCTTGACGCCCTGGCCGGCGTACTTGCCGAACAGCACGCGGTCGCCGACCTTGACGTCCAGCGCGATCGCGTTGCCCTTGTCGTCTTTCTTGCCCGGGCCGACGGCCAGCACTTCGCCTTGATCCGGCTTTTCAGCGGCGGCGTCAGGGATGACGATGCCCGAAGCGGTCTTGGTTTCGTTGTCCAGGCGCTTCACGATCACGCGGTCGTGCAAAGGACGCAGGTTCATACACAACTCCTCAATGCAAAGTGAGTGTTTATTCACAAAACGCGCCGCAAGACGCGGCGCATCGGGAAAGCATCGGGGGTCGGAGGCGTTGTTAGCACTCCTGCCCGGCGAGTGCTAATTATAGGGACGGGGTATTACGATTTCAAGAATGGTGTCGAGATGTCGCTGTGGAAAGTTCAAAGTTACGTGAACCAAAACGCGAATAGTTCAAAGTTGAGCGAACCACGAGTTCAAAGTTGGCTGAGCAACTCCGCCGGGAAGGCCTGTAAATCCTGACCTGCCGGTTCAGAGTTGAGTGAATCTCGACAATTCACTCAATTTGGAACTTTGGTCACTCAATGTGGAACTCGCCGATGCGCCTCGATGCACAAAAAATGAAAAAAACCTTATTTTTCAGCAAGTTAGCACTACGTGAGGCGTTCGAAGTCACGGGCCACCTCGGCGCCTGACGACTATGAGGAGCCGACTCAATTGAAGTTGGTTGCCACGGCTGCCGTCGACGGCGAATTGCCGCGGGTGATGGAAGTCCTGGTGTTCAAGGTGAGAGGGAAGCAACAGATGCTGGCGCGGGCGTACGCCGACGAGCGCGCACTGCCACCAGCTTACGTTGCGGCTCTACGCTGCGCGAGAGCTCGCTTAACTCGTCTGCTGGACGGTCAACTGATAGCCGCGCGCATAGACCGTCTTGAGCTCCACGCCAGTCGCCTGCCCGAAGCCCAGCTTCTTGCGCAGCTTGTAGATGTGCTGCTCGATCGAGCGCTCGACAAGGCTGACCTCGATTCCCCATATTGCAGAGGCGATCTGCTGGCGTGACAAAAACGCCCCAGACGACGAGAACAACAGCCAGGCCGTGGCGAATTCGCGTGCGGTCAATCGAATCGGTGCTTCGTGCAATGTCACCGTGCGAGTCAGCTGACATAGGCGGTAGGGCCCGACCACCACTTGCCCGTGCGTGGCGGCCTGCGTTGACCTGTCGCCCGCGCGCAAGATGCGGCGAACACGGGCGCACAATTCGTCGGCGGTGAAGTGACCCGAGATGATGTCTTCGATGCCGGCCTCGAAGGCGGCGACCATCTCATGGCGGTCGGCAAACTGGCCAAATACCAACGTGGGCGAACGCATGCGGGTGTTGCCCTCGCGCCCGGCCAGCAACAGTCGGCCGGCCGTGCTGAACTGCTGCGCATCGATCATCAGCAAATCGAAGCCTTCGGTGCGCCCAGCGCGTATCAGGGTCAATGCGTCGTCGAATCGCACGCATGTCACGTCCTGCGCTGACAGGCAAGCAGCGATGAGGGCGAAACTGGCGGCGTTGGTGGTGAGTACGGCAAATTTCATGAAACGCCCGGTTGCTGCGACGCCAGCCCAATTCAAATTCGCGGAGCAGGCAGCACCCCGAGAACCTTCTCGAGAGCAAGGCCAATGCCCAGCAACTCGCCATCACTACCGATTGGGCCATCAAGGCCAAGGCCCACGGGAAGACCGTTTTGCGTGAGGCCAGCAGGTAGCGTCAGCCCCGGTATTCCGGCAGTACTGCCCGGATCGGTGTTTCGAATCAGCGTGGCAAACGTATCGACGGGCGCGCCACCGTTGATCGATAACTTGCCGGACCCGTGCTCGGCGTCGATCGGGGGCGCTGGAACCACTACCGTGGGAAAGATCATGGCAACGACGCCGTTCCGGCTGAAGTAGTCGGCGTATAGCGCTTGCATGGCTGGCCGATACTTGCCAATGGCGGCTGGATACGCCGCGCCAGCCACATCGCCAACCACTGCCTTCATCGCCGCCTTGACATCCGGACTCGCCACATGCGCCCCGATGTCTTGCAGCGAGATGCCGTGAACGCCCGTTGCGCTCAGATACGCAGGGATATCCTCGTGAGCTTCGTGCAATGCGATCGGGCCCGCAGCCTTGTCCGTCAACTCGCGCAAACCGTTGATGTCCGCATCGACCAAGACAACGCCTGCGGCTTTGAGCTTTTCAATCGCGGCGCGCATCACGGCGGTCACCTGCGGATCAGCATCCGCCCAGAGACTTGCCGGGACGCCGAGTCGAAGACCTTGCAGGGGCACTGGTGTGGCCGCAGGGCGACCGCTCATCACCGAATCAAGCAGGACGACGTCCTCCACCGTGCGGGCCATTGGGCCGATCGTGTCGCGGGTATGACTGATCGGAAGCACGCCCGATCCGTCGTAACGCCGCTGTGCGGATCCATTCCCCACCGAAGGCCGTAAGCCCGCGAGGCCGCACAAGGCTGCAGGGATGCGCACGGAGCCTCCTGTATCCGTGCCGAGCCCGGCGGGGGCAATTCGCGCAGCGACAGCCGCACCCGTGCCGCCGGATGAGCCGCCGGGAACGCGTGATGTGTCGTATGGATTGTGTGCGGGGCCGGCGAACGCGGTTAGGTTCGTGTTGGTAGCACCAAACGCGAGTTCGTGCATATTCGCCTTGCCAAGCACAATCGCACCGGCGTCGACAAGCCGCTGCAGCGTCGGTGCGCTTTCCTTGGGCTGGACATGAGCGAGTGCTGGCGTGGCGCCCGTCGTCGGCAAGTCTTTCGTATTGATGTTGTCCTTCACCACAATGGGAAGGCCGGCCAGGGCGGGTAGTGCTGCACCGCGCGCGCGAAGTTCGTCAATTCGCTTCGCTGCTGCCATCGCGCCGGTCTTATCCACGACGATCAAGCTATTCAACGTAGCGAGCCGTTCGGCTCGCGCGCTTAGCGTGTCGACATATTCCTCTGCGGACAACCGCCCAGTACGAATCGCTTCGACAGCTTGCGTGGCGGTGAGCTGGACCTGCGCGTCCGCCGATAGAGGTTTTGTCTCGAACATCGTGCAGCCACTCAGAGTGAACCCCATGGCACCGACGGCCAGTGCCAACCCGGCTCCTCGTTGGAACCCATCGAGTTTTTGCATAGCACGCACAACGGCCATCATCCGAAGGCGCCGGGTAGAAACGCTGGTTGGTTTCATAAGGGAGGTGACATAGTGGTAGAGGAACTGCGGCGCTCTGGAACTAGAGCTCTCTTGCAACGTCGACCTCGACCGGAGAGGTGAAGTCTTCGACCCGTTTGCTCTTCCTGGGGTTGAACAACAACCGATAGACATCAGGACGGGAGTAATGCCCGACGGGGTCCATGGCATTCTTGGCGACACCGATCTGAGCCAGGTCGATCTCTGCATAGAGCAGGCCTTCAGCGTCTTCCGGCAGCTTGTCGCACAGGGGCCGGCCGTCGGGCCCGTAGATCACGGCATGGCCGCCGCCGACGTGGGTGAGCGCGTGCTTGTCAGGCGTATCGCAGAGCTCGTCGATCATCTCTTGGGAAATGACTGCACACGGTGCGAGAACAAAGCACCCGCCCTCCACCGCATAGACCTTGCTTACGGCGTTGTTGACCTCCCAGCCAAGCGCATGTGCAAACGGCTCGTACGTGGAGAAGCTCGGCCAGCAGGCGATATGCACCTGCTCGTGCTGGGCATACATCGCATATTTGTTGAGTGAAAGAATGTTTTCCCAGCAACACAGTGCGCCCACCCGACCCAGCGGTGTGTCATGGACGGCAAGATCGCTTCCATCGCCCTCGCCAAAGACTGTGCGTTCTGCATGGGTGGGCCGAACTTTGCGCCGCTGGTGAATCGTTTCGCCGTCCGGCCCGATCAGCCACTGGGCGATATAGAGCGTACCGCCGTCGCGCTCGGATAGCCCGAGCGATACGGTCATGCCATTCTTGCGCGCGGCCTCCGCTATGCGCCTTGCCTGCGGGCTGTCATACGCCAGCGAGTTGTCGAAATAGCGTTGGACAAATCCACGCGCAATCGCCCACGCGGGCGCACCAAGCCAGATATGCCATGGATACCCGGGGACCCACGTTTCTGGAAACGCGATGAGCTTTGCACCTGCGGCGGCGGCTTCCTCGATGTACCGGATGGTCTTGTCGACCGTTGCATCCAGATCGAGATAAACCGGTGCAGCCTGTACCACCGCGACTTTGTATTTGGGATGCACAACTCCCATGATGACCTCCCGAGTATTGAGCGGAGCGCGATCAGGCGCCCCGGCGTATGCCAAAGGCGTTAGAACATGATCCGAGTCTTCAACCAGACGGCGGTGCCTTGCGTACGGTTACGCTCGGCAAACTCCTTCTGGACTTTGGCTGTCAGGAACCAGCCTTTGCCGTTGTCGAACTTGACCGACGGGCCGATTGCAAAGCCACGCCCCTTGGAGTCCGGCACCGTCGCGCCCCCTTGCGTGTCGCTGCTCAACTGCTGGTACCAATAGCCGCTGACGCCTGCCACCCAGCCAGGCGCAACCGCGTAGCCTGCCGCATAGTCCAGGATGAATTCGGTGCCCGACTTGTAGTTGGTCGCTGTGTTCTTCTGGTTGATGTTCAGCGTGGCCTTGAAGTCGCCATTGAAGCCCGATGGGTCGACATAACTCATCGTGTAAAGCGGCTGGATCGACCAATAGTTGCGGCCGATATTGGTCAGATCCCCGAGCCGATAGCCCCCCGTGGGCGCCACCAGATCAAAGCCGATCACGTCGTGCAGGTGCTCCGAGTAGTGATGCACGAGCCCCGGGCCAAAGGTGATATCGCCCAAACCGGTTTTCGTCTGACTGGCGCCGCCGGCTTTCACCGTCAGGTTGACCAGCGGAAAGATCGAGTGCACCACTAGGTTTCCGCCTAACAACTGCAGCGGGGTGGACCATACGACGCGCGTTGCCGCCACAACGGCCTGGACTTTGAAATTGGGAATCGGCGCATTGTTGCCATTGGCATCTTTCAGCTGATCTGCCGTATAAAAGTTGCCGAACTCCAGTACATAAAGACCCGGCGGCGGCACTGCGCCCATCAAGTAGTTATCGGCGCCAGCCGCATAGGTCGAGCCACCGCCTTCCGTGGCATAGCTCGCAGACATTCCGAATGCCAAGGCCATAGCAACGCCTGCCTTGCCGATCTTCCGTTTCCTCATTTCCATCTCCAATTGCGCTCCCCTGAACCACTTCTCCCGCACGCCGCGTTGTTTGAATCGGCGCGCGACTCCCCCTGCAGGAAGCGCTCGCTTCCCGCATGTGCTCTGCTTCAATTCGAATTGACTTGCGCGACTGCGCTACCTTTCGGGCCGCCTCTTGTCGGAGGGCACGCAGGCGGCAGGCATGCTGCGGCGAATTCCAAAGGGATCGAGCGCGTAGCGCCGCGTTACCAGGGCCCACAGCCCGCCCGGTGACACAACCATCGTTGCAATGGCCAGTACGCCCAGCCCGATGAAGTACCAGGTGCCGTAATCGCTAAAGCTTTCGCGCAACAGGAAATACACCGCCGTACCGAGGATCGGCCCCTCCAGCGGGCCGATCCCGCCGAGTACCGCAATGAAGATGGCAGTGGCCGTCCAGTTCAGTGAGAAAGCAGCATCCGGCGTGACCTGCAATGTGTTCATGTAGGCCACGGCTCCGGCCGTACCTGTGAGCGCGGCCGCCGTGCACCACAGCACGAGCTTGGCGCGCTTGACGGGGACCCCGCTCGCGGACGCGGCCGGCTCTGCGTCACGCACCGCACGCAGGGCGAGCCCGAGCCGGCCATGCAAGATCGTACGCACCACCAACAGGCTGCCCACCGCAACAACCAGGGCTGCCCAGTAGACCCCTGCTGTCCGATGCCACCGGTCAAAATTGCTCAGCGCATCCAACGGCATGCCGCCACCAGCACCCAACGGCTCTGCATTGAGCGTTGCAATACGGAGCATTTCTGCCAGTACCCATGTGCCAACGCCAAAGTAAGGGCCGCTCAATCGAAACATCGGTACGGAGGCAATGGCTGCAAACAGCGCCGTGATGCCGGCAGCCGCGGGAAGCATCCACCACGGGTTGAGATCCAGCGTGTTGGAGAGGGTGAACAACGCATACGCCCCCACGCCCACAAAGGCGTGATGGCCGATCACCACAAGCCCTCCGTAACCGGTCAACAGGTTCCACGAAAGCGCGATGGCAAACACCGTAAACACCTCAACCAACAGCCGCTGCATGGCGAAATCCGTGGCCCACGGCACGCACACCAGCGCGACTAGGAGCAGCGCGCAAAACGCGATGCGTGCCGGCGCAAGCCAAGACAGGTGTGCACCCGTTGTCGGCTGCATGGCATTCAGTTTGCGAATCCCGTCCATCATTTCCTGCCTTTTGCAAAGAGCCCGTCAGGCTTGGCCATCAGCACAACGAGAAAGACCAAGTGGCCGAAGAAGGCACCCAGCCCCGTATGCACACGAGCGCCCACAACCTGCCCCAACCCCACCACCAACGCACCAATGAAGGTGCCCCACAGGTTGCCGAGTCCCCCCAGCACCACGGCCTCAAAGGCATACAGCAGGCGCTCGGGCCCGGCCGTGGGAGAGAACGGCGTCCGGACGCCGTATAGAACAGCAGCCAGCGAGATCACAACCAGCACGAACCCCGTTACCAGCGAGAAGAAGCTGCGATCGTTGATGCCCACCAACCGGGAGGTTTCCGCATCGTCGGCCACAGCGCGCGCCTGACGGCCGAACCGCGTGCGCGCGATCAGCAGATGGGTGAGTGCGTACACGGTTACGCTCGTCAACGTAATGGCCAGCGGCAGCACACCGATCGATACGCCGCCCATCCTGATACCCAGCGTGCCGAAATCACCGGCGGGCAGGCTGCGGGTATCCGCTGTGAAGACCTGCTGCAGCGCGTTCTGCAACACGATCGACAGCCCGAAGGTCGTCAACAGCGGTGAAAGCGCATCGCGCCCCACCATGCGGTTGAGCAACAAGCGCTGGAGCAACCAGCCAATGCAAAACATGATGGGCAACACCAGGAGCAACGCGGTGAACGGCCCTGCCCCCGTCAACTGCGTCCCGACACTGGCCAGATAGGCCCCCAGCACAATCAGATCGCCATGGGCGATATTGATCATGCGCATGACGCCCAGGCTCAAGCTCAAGCCCAGCCCAAACAGCGCGTAGAGCGAGCCCAGCATGAGACCGTTCAATAGCGTTTCAATGACGGTGGGCATCTCAAACTCCAAAGTAGGCGTGGGCGACTTGCGCGTGATCGGCCTGTGCCGAATCCCCTGACAGCACGACACGCCCCTTCTGAACACAATAGAAGCGCTGGGACTCGGTCAACGCGCGGCGAACGTTCTGCTCCACCAGGAAGATCGCCACGCCATCGTCGCGAACCTGCGCCAGCAGTCGGTACACTTCGTCCACGGCGGCTGGCGAAAGCCCCAGAGAGATCTCGTCGCAGAGCAGATACTGCGGATTCGTGACCAGTGCGCGCGAGATCGCCACCAGCTGCTGCTGGCCACCGGACAACGCGGTCGAGGGTCTTTGACCCAACGGCTTGAGCACCGGCAGTGCTTCCAGCACCCGTTCGATGCTCCACGGCCCGCGGCGCCCGTGACTGGCAGCAAGCTGCAGGTTCTCCAGCACGGTCAGGCTTGGAAACAGGCGGCGCCCCTCCGGCACGAGCGCGATGCCGCGCGCCAGTTGCTTGCGCTCAGGGTCACCGCCGATGGGCTCACCATCGAGGGTGATCGCCTCGTGGCGCACCCGAAGCGCGCCCATCAGCGAGCGCAGCAACGTGGATTTCCCGGCGCCATTGGCGCCAATCAGAGCGACAGTCTCCGCCGGCGCCAGTTGGACGTCGACATCGAACAGCGCCTGGAACAGGCCGTAGTGAGCGCAGAGCCGATCAGTGCGCAGCATGGTGTGCCTCGTCTTCCAGTTCGGTGTCCAGATCGGACCCCAGGTACGTTTCACGAACGACCTGGCTGCGCAATACTGCCCCGGGTTCGCCATCCTGCAGAATGGCGCCGCTGGCCAAGACCACGAGCCGGCGTGCCACGGACACCAAGGCATGCACGAGATGCTCGATCCACAGCACGGTCACACCACTCTTGTTGACGGCGGTCACAAGCTCCAGAAGCTCCACCACCTCGGCTTCCGTCAGCCCACCGGCAACCTCATCGAGCAAGAGCACGCTCGGCTGCGTGGCCAGTGCACGCGCCACTTCAAGACGCTTACGTTGCAGTAGCGTCAGCCTGCCTGCGGGGAGATCGCCCAGCGCAATGAGTCCGCACTGCTCCAGTGCGTCGCACGCGCTGGCCTGCGCGGCTCGGCTGTGCAGACCTGCGCCAAAGGTGGCGGCCACCAGCGCGTTCTCGTAGACCGTCATCGCCTGGAAGGGCTGCGGAATCTGAAACGTCCGGCCTATGCCTGCCCGACAGCGCGCGTCAGCCCCCAGCGGGGTCAGGTTCTTGCCGGACAGGCCCACGCTTCCGGTATCGCAGCTCACGCCCCCAGAGATCATGCCGAACAGCGTCGTCTTGCCAGCACCATTGGGGCCGATCACGCCGACGAACTCGCCGGCGTTCACACTGAGGTCCAGCGGCGGAATGATCGTCATGTCGCCGTAGCGTTTGCTGACGCCGCACAGTTCAAGTAACACGTCGTCCCTCACGCGTTCTTGAGCAGCGCAAACGGCCGCTGGATCGGTACTTCCGGCGCGGTGCGGTTATGCGTAATGGCGATCTCCGGCTTGCCACCTGCGCCCACATGCCACTGCCCGCCCACGACGCGGATCTTCGAAACGTTCTTGATGCCACTGGTGGTGAAGTCGAGCTTGCCGATCACCGTCTCATGACGCAGCGTGCGCAGCGCATCCGCGACGGCCTTGGGGTTCTTCGGGTTACCGCTCGCCTTCAGCGCCTGGATGCCTGCCTCGAACAGCGCATGCACCACACCAATCGGCTGCGTCCATTCGCGGTGCGTTGCTGCCTGATAGCTATCGGCAAGCTGCCGCGCCGTCTGCCCGGTCAGGCTCGATTTGAACGGATAGGCTGGCGTCCACCAGACTTCCGTCGACATGCCTTCCGCGCTCGGTCCAAGCGCCGCCACACCAGATGGGAACAACAGGGCCTTGGCGACGGTGGCCACCTTGGGCTTGAACCCCATCTGTGCCGACTGCTTGACGAATGTGGCCCACTCCGGCGGGCTGAACAGCCCGGTGACGATCTCGACCTTTTCGCGCTTGAAGGCTTGGATGTATGCAGAAAAATCGTCGGTCCCGACCTGGAACTTGCCGATATCGACAATGCGGTAATTTGCCTTGGCGAACTGCGCGGGCAGACCGAGCCTCGCATCCCCCATGGCATTGCCCGGCACATCATTGGAGAAAACGCTGCCCACCACCTTGTCGGTGGGCAAGCCGCTCCAGATGTCGAGGTAGACGTTCCCGATGTCTTCCAGCCCCCAGAAAAAATGGAAGGCATTCTTGAACCCTTTGTCCGGCGTCCCCTTGAGCGGGAACATCCATGCTTGCCAGGGCCCCATCGTCGTCAGGCATGGCACGCCATTGAGCTCGCACTGCTGCGACATTCCGGCTGCCACCGATACCTGCCCGAGAATCAGGTCGACGTTGTCCTTGTTGATCAACTCTGCGGCCAGGTTCGACTGGCGATCCGGGCTGCTCTGGTCATCACGCGCCAGAATTTCGACCCGGTAGGTTTTGCCGCCGATGTTCAAGCCACCGGCAACAGCCCGACGAATCTGGTCCAGCGTGAATTCGTCGGCCTCGGCGAAGGGAGAAAATGGCCCTGTACGTGGGCTGATATAGCCGATCCGGATGACGTCGCCGCCTGCCGCCTGCGCTTTGCCGATACCGGACAATGCCGCGGCAACGACTGCGCCAGCCGATTGACGCAGGAACCGTCGGCGACCTCCGTTGCTATCCGAAGCTGCCGTAGCAGACCCCATGTCGCTCGGGTGGTCGGCTGTTTCGTCCGCTGTGTGCGGATGTTGGCTGCATACGGTCATACACTCTCCCCTTAGCCTGTCGATCAGAAGCCGCAATCCGCTCGCCTGCGCTCTGCCTGAGCATGCGGATTGGTTGTGGCTTGGAAAGAAGTCTAAGAACGAGGTGCAGGCGATGCTTTGCCAGAACACTCCACAAACTTGTCTGGGAATCTCTTGCGGGGATTACCCCAAGTGCCGGATTTTCGAGCGAATAGGCGAACTACGATGCGCAATCAAGCTCAGGCCGTCAGCTGGCGCAGCGCTTCGAGCAATTTGACGGCGGGGCTGGGCAGAATGCCGTGGCGGCGCCGGAACGCAGTGAGCGTGCGGCGCGCCACCAGGCCGGGAATCGGCAGCGGCTCGATTACACCGGCGCGGCGCTCGGCGTCGATCATCGGTTCGGCCATCCAGCTCAGGAAGCCGGAGCGCGCCACGAGGCTCTTGAGTGCCGTCACCGAACGGGTTTCCACCACGATGTTCGGCAATCCCAGACCAGCGGCTTCAAATACCTGGCGCATATGCTCGTAGGGGCCGGTGCCACGTGGCGGAATGGCCCACGGCGCATCGAGCGTATCGGCCAGCATCAGGCTGGGGCGCTGGCGCAGCGCGTGCTCCGGTGATGCGACCACGAAACTCGCATCCTCCCAGCGGCAATCCGCGATGGCGATGATTTCCTCGGTATCCGGCATCGCAATCGACAGCGCGAGGTCAATCTCGTGCTTAACGAGTCCCTCGGCCAGCCGATCCCACACGCCTTCCAGTATCTCTACGCGTAGGTTAGGCCAGCGCGCCACCACGTTACCCACGGCTAGCGGCAGGACGTAGCTTGCGATGCTGCCCACTGCCCCAACGCGGATGGTGCCCTTGGCGAGCCCGCGCATGGCGTCGATCTCTTCACGTGCGTAGTCCGCCTCGCGCTGCAGCAATGCAGCATGCGGCAGCAGCGCCTGCCCGATGGCGGTCAACTGCATGCCCTTGGAGTGCCGCTCAAACAGCGGTGCGCCGACCTCGTCTTCAAGCCGCTTGATGATGCGGCTCAGCGCCGGCTGGGTGACGTGCAGGACGTCCGCCGCACGCCCGAGGCTGCCGGCGGAAACGATGGTGGTGAAGGCGCGCAGTTGGCGCAGATCGAAGGCCATGCAAGAAGGTAATGACTTTTTCCCCAGAATTCAATATCGCGGCAAGGGGATGGGCTTCCATACTGCTCTCCTAGAACAAGGAAGGAGACCCTGCATGACCCGCACTTCGCTCGCGCTTGTCACGGTGCGCGACGCCACGATCGACTTGCTTCGCCGCCTCGGCATGACGCATGTCTTCGGCAATCCGGGCTCGACCGAGCTGCCAATGTTCCGCGACTTTCCAGAAGATTTCCGCTACATCCTGGGCCTGCAGGAAGCCGTGGTCGTCGGCATGGCAGATGGCTACGCACAAGCGACCGGCAATGCTGCTCTGGTTAACCTGCATTCAGCTGCTGGCGTCGGCAACGCCATGGGCAACATCTTCACGGCCTTCAAGAACCGCACGCCGCTGGTGATCACGGCGGGGCAGCAGGCGCGGTCCATCCTGCCGTTCGATCCGTTCCTCGCTTCCAACCAGGCAACCGAGCTGCCCAAGCCGTACGTGAAATGGAGCATCGAGCCTGCGCGCGCGCAAGACGTGCCGCTGGCGCTGGCCCGCGCCTATCACATCGCCATGCAGGAGCCGCGCGGCCCAGTGCTGGTGTCGATTCCCGTCGATGACTGGGACCAGACGACCGAGCCCGTCGCCGTGCACGAAATGGCTACCACGGTGCGGCCCGATCCGGTCACGCTGGCGCGCATCGGCGACCTGCTGGACGCGGCGCAACGGCCGGCGTTCGTGGTGGGGGCCGCGGTGGATCGTGCCGGCGCGTGGGATGCCGTCGTGCAACTCGCCGAGGCCCACAACGCGCGCGTGTTCACCGCGCCGATGGCCGGGCGCGGCGCGTTTCCCGAAGACCACCGCTTGTTCGCCGGTTTCCTGCCCGCGATGCGCGAGAAGATCGTCAGCCTGCTGCAGGGGCACGACGTGGTGTTCGCGCTCGGTGCACCGGCGTTCGCCTATCACGTGGAAGGACACGGCCCCCATGTGCCACCAGGTGCAACGCTCGTGCAACTGATCGACGATCCGGCCACGGCTGCCTGGACTCCCGAAGGCATCTCCGCCGTCGGCAACGTTCGCCTTGGGGTGCTCGATCTGCTCGCAAGGCCCGCACCGCCGGCCCGGCCGCTGCCGCCGCCGCGCACCAAATCGCCGCAAGCGGAGCCGGGTTCGCCCATGTCCGCAGCCTTCGTCTTGCAAACGCTCGACGCTGTACGTAGCCCCACAGACATCGTCGTCGAAGAAGCCCCAAGCGCTCGGGCAACCATGCAGGCCTATCTGCCAATGCGCCGCTCGGGAGGGTTCTACACGATGGACAGCGGCGGCTTGGGCTATGGCATGCCCGCTGCCGTGGGTGTCGCTTTGGCGACGCCTGGTACGCGCGTGATTGGCCTGATTGGCGATGGATCGAGCATGTATTCGATCCAGGCGCTCCGGAGTGCCTCGCTACTTGAGCTTCCCATGACGTTCATCATTCTGAACAACCACCGCTACGCAGCCCTGCAGGAGTTTGCCCCGGTGTTCGGCTTTGCCGCCACCGATGTGGTGCAGGGTACCGACCTGAACGGCATCGACTTCGTCGGTCTGGCTCGCGCCATGGGCTGCACTGGCGAGCGCGTGAGCGACCCGCACGCGCTGGAAGCCGTGCTGCGCACCGCATTGCAATCCAGCGGACCCACCCTGATTGAAGTGGAGATTGACTGATGACCCATACGAACATTGCCCCGCTGGACGCGGCGCAAAACATCTCGATGCTGATCAACGGCGAGCGCGTGCAAGCTGCCAACGGCGCAGTCTTCGAGCGACGCAATCCGCTCGACGGTACCGTGGCCACGCGCGCGCCGGCTGCCACGGTGGACGATGCACGCCGTGCCGTTGATGCGGCTGCCGCTGCGTTCCCCGCCTGGGCCGCAATGGGCCCGTCCGAGCGGCGCGCGTTGCTGATGCGTGCCGCACAGGCACTCGAAGCGAAGGGTGAGGCATTCGCCGCCGCAATGGCTGCGGAGACCGGCGCCTCCGCGCTGTGGGCCGGCTTCAACGTGCACCTAGCCGCCAGCGGCCTGCACGAAGCCGCTGCGATGGTCACGCAGATCGCCGGCGAGATCATCCCCTCCGACGTGCCGGGCAGCCTGGCCATGGGCGTGCGCCAACCAGCAGGCGTGGTGCTTGGCATCGCACCGTGGAATGCGCCGGTCATCTTGGCGGTGCGTGCGATTGCCCTGCCGCTGGCATGCGGCAACACCGTCGTATTGAAAGGCTCCGAGATTTCGCCTGCCACGCACGGGTTCATCATCGAAGCCCTGCAAGAGGCAGGCTTGCCAAACGGCGTTGTCAATTTCGTGACGAATGCCCCGGCCGACGCGGGTGCGGTGGTGGAGGCAATGATCGCCCACCCGGCCGTGCGGCGCGTCAACTTTACAGGCTCTACGCGTGTGGGCCGCATCATCGCGCAGACGTGCGCGACATACCTGAAGCCCGCCGTGCTGGAACTCGGCGGCAAGGCGCCGCTGCTGGTGTTGGCGGATGCAGATATCGACGCGGCAGTCGATGGCGCGGCCTTTGGCGCGTTCGCCAATTCGGGCCAGATCTGCATGTCCACCGAGCGCATCATCGTCGACGAATCCATCGCCGATGCATTCGTTGCCAAGCTGGCTGCCAAGGCTGCAGCGCTGCCGTTAGGCGATCCGCGCAAGGGGCCGGCGGTGCTCGGCTCGGTGGTCGACATGAGCACGGTCGAGCGCTGCAATCACCTCATCGACGACGCCCTCGCCAAAGGCGCGAAACTGCTGTGCGGCGGCAAGGCCACCAGCACGCTGATGCCCGCCACGCTGCTCGACCACGTCACGCCTGACATGCTGATCTACGCAGAAGAATCGTTCGGCCCTGTTAAGGGCATCGTGCGCGTGAGCGGTGACGATGCCGCCGTCGCATGTGCGAACGACAACGCGTATGGCTTGTCGTCTGCCGTGTTCAGCCGCGATGTGGCACGCGCAATGAACGTTGCACGCCGCATCGAATCGGGCATCTGCCACATCAACGGGCCCACCGTGCACGACGAGGCGCAAATGCCGTTCGGAGGCGTCAAGGCGAGCGGCTTTGGGCGCTTTGGCGGCCGCGCCGGCGTGGCGGAGTTCACCGAGCTGCGCTGGATGACGGTGCAGACCACGCCGCGCCATTACCCGTTCTGAGTTGAGATGCCAATGAAGATCGCGATCCTCGGCGCGGGTGCGATGGGCTCGCTGTTTGGCGGGCTGCTCGCTGAAGCCGATCAGCATGTCACGCTGCTCGACATCAACGACGCGCATTTGCACGCCATCGCCGCACACGGCTTGCGGCTGGAAACCGATGGCGGCGATCGCCACGTGCGCAACCTGCTGGCGCTGCGTCCGGGCAATGCGGCAGACGTGCCGGACCTGTTGATCGTCTTCACCAAGTCCATGCACACGCGTGCCGCACTGGCGAGCGTGCGTCATGTCATCAGCGCATCCACGCATGTCCTGACGCTGCAGAACGGGCTGGGCAACGTGGAGGCGCTGGCGTCGGTCGTGCCGCAGGAGCGCATCTTCGTTGGCGTGACGACGTGGCCGGCGGATCTCGCAGGCCCGGGCCACGTGCGCTCGCATGGCGCGGGCGTTATCCGATTGATGACGGCCGACGGTGCACCGCGCCCGATGCTGACACGCGTAGTGGATACGCTCTCCACCGCAGGCCTGAACTGCCAGGCCGATGCCAACGTGTGGGGCGCTGTGTGGGAGAAGGTGGCCTTCAACGCCGCACTCAATCCGCTGTGTACAGTGTTGAACCAACCTGTCGACGCGCTGGGTGCGGTGGAAGACGGCCCGACGTTGGCGTTGAGCATCGTGGACGAAGTGCTGGCCGTGGCCCGCGCCAGCGGCATTACGGTGGATGCCGCGAAGGTGAACGATAACGTGCGGCACGCCATCGTTGCGCATCGCGGGCACAAGCCGTCGATGCTGCAGGACGTGCTGGCTGGACGCCCTACCGAGATCGAATCCATCAACGGCGCCGTGGTGGCGACAGCGCGCCGGCATGGCGTGCCCGTGCCGCACACCGAGACGTTGATGCAACTCGTGCGGTTAGTGCAGGCGCGGTCCGTGCGTCAGCAAGCACCCTAGCTGGCCGAGGTACCCAGGTTTTATTCGATGGCGCGCAGACGCCACCTCAACGGAGACAACCATGATGTGCAGTCCCAAATTGGTGAACGCGGCGGCGGTATTGCGTTGCGCGTTCGCGTGTTCGGCGCCCCAGCGGAGGCCGGCATGAGCAAGAACCAGACTACGGTTGATATCGGTACGGTCCTTGATGACGGGCCGTTCTCCCTCGCGCAGAAGATGGCGGTGCTGCTGGCAGCATTTGCCATCGTCATGGACGGCTTTGACGGCCAGTTGATCGGCTTTGCCATCCCTGTCCTCATCAAGGAATGGGGCATCACGCGCAACGCGTTTGCTCCGGCGGTAGCTGCGGGCTTGATCGGCATGGGGCTGGGCAGCGCACTGGCGGGGCTGTTTGCTGATCGCTTCGGGCGACGCTGGGCGCTGATCGGCAGCGTGTTCCTGTTTGGCGTGGCGACGTGCTCAATCGGTTTTGCGCCCAATGTGGCGACGATTGCTGCGCTGCGATTTATTGCGGGTCTCGGCATTGGCGGCGCGCTGCCAAGCTCCACGACGATGACGGCGGAGTTCACACCTGCGCGTCGCCGCACGCTGGCGGTGACGGCCACGATCGTCTGCGTGCCGCTGGGCGGGATGCTGGCAGGCCTGTTTGCGGGCCACGTGCTGCCGCTCTATGGCTGGCGCGGACTGTTCTGGATCGGCGGCGCACTGCCGCTGGTGCTCGGGTTCGTGCTGGTGGCTGCGCTGCCCGAATCGCCGCGCTTCCTGGCCCGTCGCCAGTCGCACTGGCCGCAACTGGCGCAGTTGCTGTCGAAGATGGGACGCGATGTGCCGGCCAATGCAGTGTTTGCCGATATGGCTGGCCAGAAGGTCATCCAGCACGCGAGTTTCCGTTCGCTTTTCGCCCCTGGGCAGGCACGCGACACAATCGCCCTCTGGGCGGCATTCTTCATGTGCCTGCTCGCCGTGTATTCGGCGTTCAGCTGGCTGCCCACAATGCTGGCTTCAGAAGGTTTGAGCGTGAGTGTGGCGGGCTCGGGACTGACAGCGTACAACCTGGGCGGCGTGATCGGCGCCTTGGTTTGCGCGGTGACGATTGCGCGTTGGGGTTCGCGCTGGCCCATGGCGCTGTGTTGCGTAGGCGCGGCCGCGAGCGCCTTTGCCCTGCAGGGTGTCGACGCCAAGCTGAACACGAACCTGCTGATCGTCGGCCTTGGGCTGCATGGGCTGTTCGTCAACGCCGTGCAATCGACGATGTACGCGCTGTGCGCCTACATCTATCCAACGGCGGTGCGCGCGACAGGCACCGCATCAGGTTTGGCGTTCGGGCGGCTGGGCGCCATCCTCAGCGCGTTTGCCGGTGCCATGGTCATCACCGCTGGCGGGGCAACGGCCTATCTGGCGATGCTCGGAATCGCAATGTTGGTGGTGCTGGCTGCGCTGCTAGCCATGCGCGAGCAGATTCCGCGTCTGACCGCACGGACAGGCAACGCCATGACGGCCCCGCCCAACCGGCAGGCCAACATTCTCAAAACATAGCCGCCACGCTTCGGCGGTGCGATCCTGCACCGCCGCTCCCGTCAACGGGTGAAGGGACGCCGCCGCATTAGGCCGGCGTAGGGCTGCGCAAGGTAGCTCGGTCATGTCATCTCTCCCAGTACGAGCGGCGCCACTGTCCACGGTGGAGCCGGCTCAGACCGGGTGGCTGCTGCGGCAAGTGATCAAGTGCTCCTGCATGGAACATCCTCCACCGTGCGTGGCTGTGCCCCGCTCAACACTTCTGCCCTTTGGCACCGTAGGCATCCGGGAAGCCACGCATACGAAGCCCGGGAAGTCCCTGCTATGTTGAAGTCGCGCTCGCAGATATCCCCGGCCCGCTCATGATTCGTATGCCTGCGGGCATGCACTTTGCATTTGTGGCCACGTCCAAATTCAATCGCTGAGGGCTTCTTCCGTGACACACCTTGACGCCACGCGCAGCATGGAACCCATGGGTTCAAAGGTGGCTGCCCCTCAGTCTTTGAGCACCAGTTCTGTGCCTCCCCATGAGCGATTTGCCTACTGGCTCGACATGATCTGCACGGTTTACGTGCAACTGAACTGTGCCTCTCCGGGCGATCTGGGGTTCTTCGGCAACATTGATTTCGGTGCGCTCGGTCCGCTACGGCTGACGCGTTTGAGTTCGAGTGCACAGCGAATCTGGCGGCCATTGTCAGACATCCGCCGGGAAACCGAGGACTACTTCCTCGTTCAGGTACAACGCGTGGGGCGCGGCGTGGTGTGTCAGGACGAGCGGCAAGCGGTGCTCGAGCCGGGTGACTTTGCCATCTACGATTGCACACGCCCGTATGAGCTGCATTTCGAGGGCACCCATCACGATGTGTCCGTGCTTCGTGTGCCTCGTACCTGTCTCGAGAATGCCGTAGGAAGCGTGAATGAACTCACAGCCACCACGGTGCACCGGCAAAGTACGCCGGCGAGCCTGCTCCTGTCGATGTTGGACCCGCTTCACGCGAACATCGCTAACGTCCACCCCTCAGCGGCGGGCAGCATGTCGGACAGCTTGGTCAGCATTGTGGCGGCCGGCCTGCGCAGCCTGCCAAGTGCAAATGCCCGCAGGCCATCGAACCTCCAGGCGTATCACCTTGAGCGCGCCAAAGCTTATGTTCGGGATCACCTGCGGGAGGCTGGCCTCACCGTCAACGGCATTGCAGAGGCGCTCTCGGTCTCTCCAGGGCACCTGCATCGCCTGTTCCAGAACGAGCCGCTGCCATTGAGCAAGCTCATCTGGAAAATGCGCCTCGAAGGTTGCCAACGCGATTTGGCTGATGTTCGCTACCGTGAACGAGGCATCTGCGATATCGCTTTTTCATGGGGATTCAGCGACGTCACGCACTTCAGCCGCTGCTTTCGCGAGCACTTCGGCATGCCCCCCCGAGAATGGAGGCTGTGCAACGATGTCGACCGGAAGGGTGCACTCGCCGCCTGAAACGCTTCACACCTATGCCGGCACATGGCATAGGTGTGGGGACTGGCCGGCAGTGCCAAGTTCGCCGGCGCTTCTATGCAAGGTGCGCCGGCCCCAATGCAGCAGCGCTTGCACATCCAATGAGCGCGAGCGTGCGGTCGATATCCGCGCGGAACATGGATAGGACGTCATCGACGCCGGCCTCTCCACTCGCGGCGAGGCCGTAGAGCAATGCGCGCCCAAGCATCACCGCATGCGCGCCGGAGGCCAGCGCCTTGACAACATCTCGGCCATTGCGAAAGCCGCTGTCGACCATGATCGTCATCGTGTCGCCAGCCGCCTTTGCAATGCCGGACAGCACGTCCATGGGCGCCGGAAAATCAGCCAACTGCCGGCCGCCGTGGTTCGACACAATCACGCCGTCAATGCCCAGCGCACGGCAGCGCGCTGCATCGCTGGCGCTCAAGATCCCTTTGACGAATAGCTTGCGTGGCCAGTGATCGCGCAGCGCGGCCAAATCATCCCAGGAAAAACCCGCGTCCATGCGCCGCTGCAGAAGCGCAGCTTGAACCTCGAGGCTGGCCGCCCCCTCAGTCTGCACATTCGGCAACGTTGGGAAGCCACCTCGAAGCTGCCCGGTCAGCCAAGCCGGGTGAGTCAAGGCATCCAGAGCAAGACGGGGCGTCAAACGCAGCGGCACGGAAAAACCATTGCGCAAATCGCGGATGCGATTGCCGTTGACCGTGACATCGGTGGTAAGCACCAAGGCTTCGTAGTCCGCTGCCAATGCGCGCGCGGTCAGAGCACGGGCATGCTCGCGGTGCACGACGTACAACTGAAACCAGAGTCTCGCAGTTGAGCGTCGCGCCAAGTCTTCCAATGACACGTTGGAGGCCGTCGACAGCACGAACGGAATGCCGGCCCGGGCAGCGGCTCGTGCCAGCATGACATCGCCATCGGGCCGGCACGCACCGGTCAGCCCCATGGGCGCGACGACCAACGGTAGCGCTGCACGCTGCCCAGCCAGTTCAATCGACAAATCCCGATGCCGGACATCGGTCAGCCTGGAAGGCTTGAACTGGAAGTTGTCGAATGCGCTGCGGTTTCGCTGAAGCCCGGATTCGTCATCGGCACCGCCTTCGATGTAATCGAAGACCATACGAGGCAAATACCGCTGGGCAGCACGCCGATAGTCTTCGACGCTGAACGACGGCTTCATACGCCGCAATCTCCTTTGGGTTGAATGAGTCAATGCATCTGCGCGCAATGATTGGGGCCGCCGTATTCGATAACCGATAGCGGATGCACCTTGGGATTGTCACGACAACACACCGCAATCTCATATTGCCAATTTGGGGAAAAGTCATTCCGTACCGGCATGGCTTGCATCCTGCCCCAGCGCTGAAGCCGACCCGCACCTCTATCTGCAATTCGGATACTGAATATCCGCAATATCGCGTTGCTGAATGCAATTGGCTTACCCAAACTTGCCTCCAGAAGTTTGATCGGAGACAAGTATGCGTACACAAGTTGGCATCATCGGTGCGGGCCCGGCGGGTCTGCTGCTCTCTCACCTGCTTCATTTGCGCGGCATCGAGTCCGTCGTGCTGGAGTCCCGTAGCCGCGAGCAGATCGAATCCACAATTCGCGCAGGCGTGCTGGAACCCGGCACGGTGGATCTGCTGGCCGAAGCCGGGCTAGGCACAAGAATGAAAGCCGAAGGGGCAGTCCATCATGGGTTCGAGCTTGCATTTGCTGGCAAGCGGCGCAGAGTGAATCTTGGTGAGCTAACAGGCAAGGCAATCACCGTGTACGCGCAGCACGAGGTACTGAAGGATTTGATTGCGGCCCGCTGCGCAGCGAACGGTGCCTTGTACTTCAACGTGTCGGAAACAACCATCCACGGCATCGATTCCGATACGCCGACCATTCGATTCGAGCACGACGGTACCGAGCAGACGGTTCACTGCGACTTCGTCATCGGATGTGATGGCTCCCAAGGCGTCTCCCGGGCAGCAATCCCGTCAGAACTCCGACAGGACTACGAGAAGGTTTTCCCATTTGGTTGGTTCGGCATTCTTGTGGAGGCACCGCCTTCGTCCGACGAATTGGTGTACGCGCACCACGACCGTGGCTTCGCATTGGTCAGTACCCGTTCGCCGTCTGTGCAGCGCATGTACTTCCAGTGCGACCCTAAGGACTCCGTCGATGCATGGTCGGACGACCGGATCTGGGCAGAAATGCATGCGCGCGTGGACACGGAGGATCAGCAGGTCGTTGAAGGGAAAATCTTTCAGAAGAACATCGTTGGAATGCGGAGTTTCGTCTCGACGAAGATGCAGCACGGTCGTCTGTTTCTGACGGGCGATGCCGCCCATATCGTCCCGCCGACTGGCGCGAAGGGACTGAACTTGGCTGTCTCGGATGTGCGCATCCTGACTGCTGCCCTGCAGGAGTTCTATCTGACCGGCCGCCCAGATCTGCTGGAGGCATACAGTGAAACCGCCCTGCGGCGTATCTGGCGAGCGGAGCATTTCTCTTACTGGATGACCCGCATGATGCATCGGATGGATGGCGTATCGCCATTCGAACAGCAGCTACAGATCGCCGAGCTGGAGCACGTCACAACTTCGCGAGCTGCATTAACCGCACTGGCCGAGAACTACGTTGGAACAGCGGCGGTTTGAAGTCTCGAACAACGGCTCGCTTGGGGATTTGGAAAGGCTCCTACTCTAGAGTTCATTCACGCGCGCCTATGGGATGGGACATGATGCTCGCTGAATGATGCGGGACCAATTTGGCCTGCCGTATGAGTCCCGAACGGCTGCAGCTTGGGCCAGTGCCGCGACAGCTCGGGGATGTGGGACGGTGCAACGTTCATGGGAGCACTCACGTTCCGCGAGGGCCACGCCCGCCCGCTGATGCGCCGCCTCCTGGGCGGCTTTCCGGTCGACTAGAACCGGTAACCAACGTTCAGGCTGAAGACGACAGGCTTCACGTTGATCTCTGTCTTGTTGACAGCCAACACCTGGCCTTCCTGGCTCCGGAGCGTGATGGCCGACGTGGTCTTGAGCGGCAGATAGGCGACAGTGCCAACGAGCGTCCAGTCTTTGGCGAACTCATACGACACGCCGATGTTGGCCACGGGCGCCCATGAACTGGAGGTCTCTGCCGATACCTTGGCGGGGCCGGTCGGAATCCGTCCCATACCGAGTTGAAGGACTTGGCCCAGGTTCTGCATGGCGGTAACGAAATTCGGGTTCAGGCGAAGTTGCGTGAAGAAGTTGTAGCTGATGCCCGCACCAACGAAGGAACGCAACTTGCTCTGCGCTGTTCCGAAGTAGTACTGCCCAATGAGCGCCGGGTTCCACGCACGAGCGGTTGCGACGGGGTTGGTTTGTGGCTGACCCAGATCGATGAGGGTGAGGTTGCGTTGGCGGTGTCGGCGTCCAGTTGTGTGCTGACATCGTGGCCAAAACCGATCAACGCAAGCCCTGCGCCAAAGACGTCGTCGCCCAGTCGCGTCGTGCCGTCGCAACCGCGCACCCAGCCCTGGGCGAGCACGGCGCCACGGCGCAAACGCGAACCGCTCTTTCCCTGGACGAACAGACCCCCGCGCGAACGCGTTCTTCGGCTTGATGCCGAGCTCTTCGACTTGTGCGCGCAGTGGTGCTCATCTTCGCAAGCGCCTCAATTCAACAAAGCTGCTAGGGGCAGCACAGGCAACAGTGCGTCAATGCGATCGAGCACGCCGCCATGGCCCGGCAGCAGGTGGCTGCTGTCCTTCACGCCGACCTGGCGCTTGAGCAGGGATTTAAACAGGTCTCCACCAATGCTCGCGACAACCAGCATGATGGTCAGCGCCAAGGCGACCACCGGACCGTGCTGGTCAAACTGACGCGAAAACCAAGTCGGCGCAAACCAGTGCGTCGTGCCGGCCACGGAGGCAATAAGCACCACTGCCACGCAGCCGCCGATGGCCCCTTCCCATGACTTGCCCGGGCTGATAATCGGCGCCAGTTTGCGGCGGCCGAAGGCCTTGCCTACGAAATAGGCGCCAATGTCGGCCACCCACACCAGTACTGCCACAGACAAGAGATACGCGATGCCCGACGCCCGCAGCGTGATAGCCGCCTGCACAAACGCGGGGAGGATCACCCAGCCCAGAATGGCAAACATGACCTTGCGGCCGCCCGTCAACGCACGCACGCCACCGCTAAGCAGGACCCAGGCAACCACCCATGTCGCCACGTCGGCATAGAGCAAGAACTGCACGTCGTCGCGCGCAGGCACGTCACACCAGGCGATCGTCAGCAAGATTGTGACCGCCGCGTACAGCACCGCGCCCCACCAGCCGGGCAAACGCAGCAGCCGGCCCCACTCCCAGGCGGCCAGCGCGGCAAACACAGTCACCAGCCCGGCCAGAGTTGAGGGCGGCGCGAAAAACAGGATCGGCAGGATGACCAGCAGCAGGCAGACAGCGGTTACCACGCGAGTCAGCAACATGCGTCAGGCTCCGACGAATATCTCAAGGGGAACGCACAATCGTTCTTTCGTCATCGCCACGAGAGACGACAATCGGAATCCTCATTGGCCCACGAAGCGCCCTCCCTGGTTCCTCAGCTATGACAAGATTGGCGCCGGAATATGGGAACACCAGACGCTCGGAGAATCGTAATTCGATCTCTTAGGGGGCGGTCCCTTCAGAGGCGTTAGCTGGCGTTAAGGAGGCAAGCTTGGGATGTCCAACCGCAAACGTGCTCGACATTGCCAGCAAAAATGCCAAGAAGGTGCGCTTCGCACAACGATTAGGCGATGACATAGCAGCACCTCCGAATCTTGCAGCCTACGTTCAGCTTAGACCTTCGCTCTTACGTCCATTTGATGCCGGTCAGTGCTCTGAGCGTATCGCCTGCGCGACCCACATGTTCTGGCATGCCGCTGGAATGGTCGGTTTTCATACAAGCTCTACTGTCTGCAGGTAATCTGGCACTCGGGCCGACCATCCCAGTTCGCGTTCGATACGTATGCGCATTGCATCTGCGGCTGCCGGTTCCCCGTGCGTCACGTAAGTCTGCCGTGGTGCCCGTTCGAAGCCGCGCATCCAGGCAAGAATCTCACCCGCGTCGGCGTGTGCCGACAGATTGTCGAGCGACGCGACCTCGGCACGGACGGGCACGTCTTCTCCGTGGATACGCACGGTTGGCGCCCCGTTCAGGATCGCTGCTCCCCGCGTGCCGCCCGCTTGGTAGCCGGCGAACAGGATGGTATTGCGACGGTCCGGCGCCAAAGCCTTCAGGTGATGGACAACCCGCCCGCCGGTAGCCATCCCGCTGGCGGCGATGATCACGATCGGCATACGCTGGGCGCTCAGCATCTTCGACTCATCAACCGTCTTGACGAGCGTCGCCGCGTGGCACATAGCGTCGCACTGCTGCGGCGATAGGCGGTGTTCGGGGCGGTGCTTGTGATAGAGCCGCGTCGCGTCGATCGCCATCGGGCTGTCGAGGTAAACCGGCAGATTGGGAATTGCACCTCGCTCCTTCAGCAGATGCACGCAATACATCAGGCTCTGTGCACGTCCCACCGCGAAGGCTGGAATCACCACAACACCTCCACGGGCCGCAGTGCGTTTGATTACCTCGCCGAGTTTGAGCAAGGGATCTGACGGCTCATGCTGCCGGTCCCCATAGGTCGATTCAACGACCAGGTAATCCGCGCCGGGCATGCGTACGGGAGCACGCAACACGAGATCGTTCGGCCGGCCAATATCGCCTGAGAACAAAATCGAACGCTCGCCATCGGTCAAGGTCACGAAAGACGAGCCCAGCATATGCCCAGAAGAGTCCTGCCTAGCCTGCAGCCCAACAGCCGGTTCGAACTCTTGACCAAACGGTCGCGGAGCAAAGCGTTTCAGGCAATTCTCCGCATCCTCGCGGGTATAGAGCGGCAGTGCCGGCTTGTGCTTTGAGAAGCCATGGCGGTTTGCATATTCGGCTTCCTCTTCCAGCAGGCGCCCACTATCTGGCAACAGGATCTCGCACAGATCGCGGGTCGCTTCAGAGCAGTACACCTTGCCACGGAAGCCCTGCCGTACAAGGAGCGGCACGTAGCCACTGTGATCGATGTGCGCGTGGGTGAGGATAACGGCATCGATTGAACTGGCGGCAATGGGCAGTGGTTCCCAATTGCGGAGTCGCAGCTGCTTGAAACCTTGGAACAGTCCGCAGTCCACCAGTACGGTTGAGTTCTCTTTCCGCAGCAAGTACTTCGAGCCCGTCACGGTGCCAGTGGCTCCTAGAAACTGAAGTTGCATGGGCTGTCTCTCCTGAGGGGCTTTCACGTCTGGGCAGTACCGACTGCTCTATAGCTTCGTTCCGCCTAAGAGATCAAGCGGCAACCAGTCAGCCATTCGGTCATGATCTGAATCCTGATCGGCAAGTGCCTTGAGCGCTGCTGCTCGAAAGCTGCCCTCCGACTTCGAAGATGATCGTTCTCATGTGCCGTCTCGTCGTCAAGTTGCCGGAAATCAGTGCGCGAGGTAGTTGGCATCGACGCAATCCTTCGAAAACTCGAAGACGATTTCCGGGTCTGGCGTCACCAGCTTGTTCTTCTTACCCGCGTAGTGCAGCCGTGACAGGATATGGCGGATCAGATTGAGTCTGGCCGTGCGCTTATCGTCGGTGCGTACGACATGCCAGGGTGCTGCAGCTGTGTGAGTGCGTATCAGCATCGCGTTGCGTGCCGCCGTGTATTCGTTCCAATGCTTTAACGCCACGGCGTCGATCGGGCTGGTCTTCCACTGTTTGAGCGGATCACGGCGTCGTTCGGCAAGCCGACGGGCTTGCTCAGTCCTGCTGATGTCGAGGTAATACTTGAGCAGCTTGATGCCGGAGTTCACAAGCATCGCCTCGAAATAGGTCACGGAGTGCATGAACTCCTCATACTGCTCTGCTGTGCAGAAGCCCATCACGGACTCAACACCCGCCCGGTTGTACCAGCTCCGGTTAAAGAGCACGAATTCTTCGGCCAGCGGAAGATGTTCCACATACCGCTGGAAGTACCAGCCGGTACGTTCTCGGTCGGATGGCTTCCCCAACGCCACAACCCGCGTCTCGCGGGGACTCAGAAACTCGACAATGCGTTTGATGCTGCCGTCCTTTCCAGCCGCATCGCGGCCCTCCAGCAAAACTAGGATGCGGTCTCCGCAGTTGATGAAATGGCGCTGGAGCTTGACCAGCTCGATCTGCAGCAAGCGCAGTTGCGCCTCATAACCTTCGTGATCTAGCGGATGTCCCGGTGACGAACCTACCGCCTGCTCCAAGTCCGCCCGTGAGGCATCTCGGCTCTTCTTTCGCTTTGCCATTGTTGAGAATTCCTGCACTGACTGCATCGGCATGCAGACAGGTTCAATATCCAACGCGTGATTCGTCGTATGGCGCATCCATTGCGAATACGTTGGAGCGGAAACAGAACGAACTGAGCGGCCGATCTGTACTTATATTCAGCGTAAGAGGATCCAGCCGAGCAAGCTTGAGGTGCATCAAGCGCCGCCAATTCATGAGCGAGTCTGTAGGGGAATCACGGGTACTGCGTCCAAACGAGACAAACATTGGCGCAATGAGGCGCATCAGTGAGCGAATGCAGCGATGTTGAACTTCTATAGCAACTGCACAGGCGCTCGTCCGCGTATTCATAGGATGACCGGTTTTCCGGGCAGACCTTGCTCACGCCGATCGCGCGCCGGAAAATGCTGTGTCAGGCTCTGCGTGATGGACCGTATGCCTTCGACGACGCCGCGCTGGTAATCGGCGCGCCGAAAGGCGGCTTCCATCTGGCCGCATATCACCTGCCAACCCTGCGTTCCAACCTTCGCATGGATGCCGCGGTCGGCGACGATCTCGACGCAATGGTCAGCGAGCAACAGATAAATCAGGACGCCGTTGTTTTGCTCCGTGTCCCAAACACGCAATTGAGAAAAGGCTTCCAGGGCACGCTCACGCGGCGTCACCCCCTTGTATAGCGCGGGAAAACCCAGCGCGCCCTCCACGGCAAAGCAGAGATGCCCAACATGGGACGATTCACTCTGCGCGATGGCGTGCTCGATGGCACGCATCGTCTCGCGTGGAAACGTCCGCCTCACCCGCCAGGGCGTCGTCAGCAAATGGGAAAGAATCCGCTTGATGTTTGCCATTACCATTTTCCCGAGGCTCCGCCGCCACCGAATCCGCCGCCACCGCCACCGAATCGATCGTGGCCCGAGCGCGACCCGATATTCCACGCGCCTCCATGCCCCCCTATACCTGCGCCCAGCAGCGTCAGGATGGCAATCACTGCCGCAGTCAACGCAACGAAGATGGCCCCCGAAAGCAACCAAGCGACCAGCCCCACAACGGCGCCGGTTGCGACCGCCCCTGGGAAGCGGCCCAGGAAGTCTCTAAGCACACCACCCAAGAACACAACCAATAGAAGGATGACAGGCATGTAGGACCGAACGGATTCGTTACCTGTAGGCACGGATCTCGAGGGAGGGGGTAGCGCTTCCCCTTCGATGACGGTCTGCATGCTTTGAACGCCGGCCGTCACGCCACCGTAGAAATCACCAACCTTGAACCTGGGCACGATGACCTCACTGATGATGCGCTTGCTAGTCGCATCGGTCAGGATGCCCTCCAGCTGTTGATTTGCACCGAATCCTGACCCAGGATTTGCATCGAAAACTGACCCACCCCAAAGGCTGTTAGGTGTCGCTTTGTGCGGGTTGTTTGGCGGTGCGTTTCTCCTTCTTGGGCTGGGTGGTGCTGTGCTTGAAACGATAGCTATCGTTGCCGGTTTCAACAATGTGGCAGTGGTGCGTGAGGCGATCCAATAGCGCGGTGGTCATCTTGGCGTCCCCGAAGACGCTGGACCATTCGCCGAAGCTCAGGTTGGTGGTGATGATGAGGCTGGTGCGCTCGTAGAGCTTGCTGATCAGGTGGAACAGCAATGCGCCGCCGGTCTGGCTGAACGGCAGATAGCCCAGCTCATCGAGGATCACCAGGTCGGCATACATGAGTCGCGTGGCCAGATGGCCTGGTTTGCCGGAGACCTTCTCCAGTTCCAACGCGTTGACCAGCTCCACGGTCGAGAAGAAGCGCACCCGGCGGTGATGGTGCTCCACCGCCTGCACGCCGATGGCAGTGCCGAGATGGGTCTTGCCGGTCCCGGGGCCACCGACCAATACGATGTTGTGCGCTGACTCCAAGAACTCACAGCGGTGAAGCTGCCGCACCAGCGCCTCGTTGGCCTCGCTGCAACTGAAGTCGAAGCCAGTCAGGTCTCGGTAGGCCGGGAAGCGCGCCACCTTCATCTGATAGGCCAGCGAGCGCACCTCGCGCTCGGTGAGCTCGGCCTTGAGCAGACGCGACAGGATGGCCACGGCCGACTGGTAGGCCGGCGAGTCCTGCGCCGCCAGGTCGCCCAGCGCTTGTGCCATGCCGTGCAGCTTCAACGACTTGAGCATCTCCAACATGACTTCATGCTGCATGATGCACCTCCCGATCTCGCAAGCTGTCGTAGCGGCCGACGTTGGCCTGCGGTTCGACGTGCAGCGCCAGTGCCTGTGGTGAGGTGATCGGTGCCACGGGCTCGCCTTCCAGGAGGCGGCTGAGGATGTTCAGGATGGTTTGCTTGGACGGGGCACCCGCCTCCAGTGCGAGCTCCACCGCAGTGAGTACGGCCTGTTCGTCGTGCAACAGCACCAGCGCCAGGATCTCGACCATCTCGCGATCGCCACCAGGGCGTTTGAGCAGTGTGGATTGCAGGCGTCGGAAGCCCTCTGGCAGTTCGGCGAACGGTGCGCCGTTACGCAGCGCACCGGGCTTACGCTGCAGCACCGCGAGGTAGTGGTGCCAGTCATAGATTGTGCGCCCCGGAAGATGGCTACGGTCGATGTGCCGCACGTGCTCGGCAATCACCTGGCCTTCGGCCACGAACACGAGCCGATTGGCATAGACGCGCAGACTGATGGGCCGGTTGGCAAACGACGCCGGTACGCTGTAGCGGTTGCGCTCGAAGGTCACCAGGCAGGTTGGTGAGACGCGCTTGGTGTGCTCCACAAAGCCATCGAACGGCTGCCCCACGGGCATCAGGTGTGGCCGCTCCAGCGACCAGGCCTCCCAGAGGGTCATGTCCAGCTCAGGATGGCGGGTCTGCTGCCACAGCCGTACGCACTGGTCGGCCAGCCAGTCATTAAGTGCCGCCAGAGAGCCGAATGCAGGGATGCGTTGCCAGATGCGGTGACGGCTGTCCTGCACGTTCTTCTCTATCTGCCCCTTCTCCCAGCCCGAGGCCGGGTTACAGAACTCGGCGTCGAACAGGTAGTGGCTGACCATGGTGCTGAAGCGCAAGTTGACGTCACGCAACTTGCCCAGGCGCACGCGATCCACGGCGGTCTTCATGTTGTCGTAGATGCCGCGACGCGGGATACCGCCCCAGGCCACAAAGGCGTGGTGATGGGCATCGAACAGCATCTCGTGGGTCTGCAGCAGATACGCGCGCAGGAAGAATGCGCGGCTGTGGCTGAGCTTGAACTGAGCCACTTGCAGCTTGGTGCGCTCGCCGGCGATGACCGCCCAGTCCTCGCTCCAGTCGAACTGGAAGGCCTCACCCTCTGCGAAGCGCAGTGGGATAAAGGTGCCTCGCCCCGACGTGCGGGCTTGCTCCTGTTGCTCCTGGCGCCAGCGGCGAGCGAATGCGGCAACGCGATCGTAGGAGCCGGTGAAGCCCAAGGCACACAGATCAGTGTGGATCTGCTTGAGTGTGCGCCGTTGCTTGCGTGGCTTGTTGGCCTCGGTCTTGAGCCAAGCGGAGAGCTTGGCGGCATGGCCGTCGAGCTTGCTCGGACTCTGCCGTGCAGGATAGGCCGGTGCCGTGGTGTCAGCGCGCAGATAGCGCCTGACCGTGTTCCTGGAGATGCCCAGGCGTCTGGCGATCTCGCGCAGCGGGATCTGGTCGCGAAGATGCCAGCGTCGAATGATGCTCAGTATGGCCACGTCGATCACTCCGATCTCCCGCTCGTTGCCGAGCGGGACAGTGTTCTATACGTGGGTCAACATTCGATGCAAAAACCTACCTCGGGTGGGTCAGGATTCGGTGCAAATCAACATTCCGAACAACTGGAGGAGATTCCATCATGGATAAGAAGCGTATTGGTTGTCTTGTGGCCGGCGCCTTGCTGATAGGCAGCACGCCGGCATTCGCTGTCGACGCGCATCATCCGGACGAAGCCAGTCAGCCTGCCGCTGCGTCGCAGAAGAAGGCGCCAGCCGCACCAACATCCGGGGATGCAGAAAAGCGCTTCGAGCAGGCCCGTCAGCAGATGAAAAACATGCTGGCCCAGATGGACAAGATTCATCAGACGAAGGACCCGAAAGAGCGGCAGCGCCTGATGACCGAGCATATGCAAGCCATGCAGGACACGATGCAGACGATGCGTGGCATGGGTGGTCCGATGATGATGGACATGATGGGCGGCCAGGGAATGGGGGCCGGCGGCTCGGGGCCGATGATGGGCGGCTCGGGCATGCCCATGGATCAGCGCATGAACATGATGGAAAACCGCATGGACATGATGCAGATGATGATGGAGCAGATGCTCAAGCAACAAGAACCATCAAAGAAACCTTGACATTGCAGGCCTCGACGAGCTTGCGGCCAGCGGCAACGCGTTGTTGGCGCCGACCGTGTTGACAGCGGTGCCGCTCGCTCCCGCGGACGGGGTGTTCGCGCTGGAGCTGCGGGGCATTCCGTTCTCGATTTCCGCTGCGGTCGGCTTCACTGCCGTGTCAGGGATAGCGGTGCTGAACGGACTGGTGCTGATTTCCGCCATCCGCAAGCGTCTGGAAGATGGCTTACCGGCTGAGGCTGCGGTCATTGAGGGCGCCGTGGAGCGCGTGCGCCCCGTCTTGATGACGGCGCTGGTGGCGTCGCTCGGCGTCGTGCTGATGGCTATCGCGACCGGTACCGGAGCCGAAGTGCAGAAGCCGTTGGCGACAGCCGTCATCGGCGGGCTTGCGACCGCCACTGTGTTGACACTGTTTATTCTGCCGGCGATCTGCGGGATGGTATTACGCAGACGAGAGATCTGGTCGCACAGTGACGCGGTGCCTCAATCCTGAGGGTTACGCGCCAAGCAGTCTTGGTCGCCTCAACGCGAAAAAAACGGCTCCGCAAGTGGAAGGCAAACAGGCACAATCTTCAAAAACGCTCGATTAGGGGAGCGCCGGTATTCCACACGATGCCGTTACCATTGGTCGCACAGAAAGAAGCGTTCTCATCTGCACCTCCCTACAATCGTGGAACCCAAATCAGAAGGAGGAAGCAATGAAGGCTACCCAATGGATGATGGCCGCGGCAATGGGCTTATTGCTCGCGATGTCGGTGCCGGCGCAGGCCAAGGGCGGCAATGCCGGCGGCGGTTCGGGCGCGCATATGAGCAGCCAAGGCATGGCCAATACCAATGGCCCCGAAGCTGCTGACCGCGACAAGGGCCGCGCCCGCGCCGAAGACCGCGCGCATCAGCACGGAAAATCGACGCAGCACAAGCACGCGAGCAAAGGCAAGTAAGCGTCGCCACGCAAGAAGAAAAGCCGGTCATAGACCGGCTTTTCTTCATTGGGCGCTCAGATCTGCCGCTCAGCAATTGCCCTTCTTCGCCTGTCCGGGCGGGCAGAAGCCGTTGCCCGGCCCGCCCTGCGGCCTTGCGACCGGGCCCGCATCTGGCACATAAACGGCGCATCCGCCTAGCAGCGTGGCGCCCAGCGACAGGATGAGGATGATGTTCTTCATTGTGTTGTAAGGGGGCTCTGCCCCATGCTCCTTGGTTAGAAACTGAAGTTGACGCCAGTCTGGTTGCCAGCCGAGACGTTCACCGCGCTGCTTTGCGTGGTGCCCGATGCGCTGGTCGCCTGTACCGAGTACTGACCCGCCACCGAGGATACCGCCGACAACGCGATCGGCAGCGTCGTGCTGTAGGTGCCCACCAGCGGCGCCGCCGCTGGCAACGCCAGCGAATACGCCCCGGTATCGAGATTGGCGTTGGCCGAGGTGATTTCGTATGACACCGAGCTGATCGACTGCAGCGCACGCAGCGAAGCTTGCGCCGAAGCGGTGGCCGTGCCCGATGCCGTGTTGGTGGTGGACGACGGCAACGTGATCGGTGCGGCCGTGGTCGACACCGTGGTCGTTGTGCTGGCCGTGACTGGGACGGCGCGGATGATACCGGTGGCATGCCCGTTCGGCAGCGTATTGTCGACGACGACCACGTCGTACGCGCCGTTACTACTGCTCTGCACCAACGGCGAGAGCACGAACTTGCCCGTCGAATCCGCCACCGTGCCGCGGATCACCTGGCCGTTCTGCTCGGCATAGACCATGGCGCCGGCCTGCGCCGTCGGCACGTAGCCGGCGATCGAACCGCTCACAACGGTGGGCGTCGCCGTGACCACGGGCTTGAGGCTGTAGCCCCCGTTGCCCTGCTGCACGATCGATTTGCAGGCGTTGAAATCCAGGATCACGTCAACCAACGTATTGGCCTGTACCGTGAACGGCTGGATGATCTTGTAGCCGCTCTGCGTGCTGCTCGGCGTAGCGAGCGCCTGCTCGGTCGCCGAGCCCGTCACCACTACGGAATTGGCGAGCGTATTGCCCTGGTTGGGGGACAGGACAAGGCGCAACTGCTGATATTGCCCGGCAGGTAGCGGCGCACTGCCAAGATCGGTCAGCACGCCGTTGGTAAGCGAAAGCAGGTCAATCTTCTGCGGACTGGTCAATGCGATGTCAGTCCAGCCGCCGTCAGCGTCGGCGGCCGATGCGCTGGCATGAACGCGCACCTTGTTGACGGTCACGTAGATGTGGTCGAAACCGCAGGCCGGCGCATCCGTCATCGAGACGTGCAGCGTGCCGGTGCCGGCGTCTCCGCCATCACCACCGCCGCACGCTGCAATAAGCAATGGCAACGGCAGTGCAATCAAGGCGTTCCGATAGCTTGTTCTCATGGTTGTCTCCTCGGCTAGGGGTACCGGAAGCATAGCTTCGGCCGTTCCACTCACTGCGCACGAATTGCAACCGTTCGTAACATTGCAAACAAGCGCGGGCCTCCGAGTTCGGCGTTGCGATTCAACTGGGCAGCGATAGTCTTCCTTCAACCCAAAGCCACCCCAACAGCACCTGACGCTGATGTGCCCCCCTTGGTTGTAGCGATCTCTACAGCATTGCTGCGCTCTATACGGCAGCCTATGCTGCCGCCATGACTGCCTCTCCCAATGCTTGGCTCCTTCTAATCGTCAGCCTGCCGACGACCGGCGCCACCGTGCGCATGCGCGTCTGGCGAGCGATCAAGGCTCTCGGCTGCGCTGCCCTGCGCGACGGCGCCTACCTACTGCCAACACACACGGAACCAGCCGCCAAATTGCGTGAACTGGCCGACGAAGTACTGCAAGAAGACGGTCAAGCGTGGCTGCTTCATGTCCAGGCACAAAGTGCCGAAGAAACAGCGGCCTACCAAGCGCTGTTCGATCGATCCGCAGACTACACCGACTGGCTCGCTGAACTGGCCGAGGCGCGCAAAACGCTGCCGAATCTGGCGGCTACCGAGCTCAATCGCCTGCAGCGTCGTCACGCGCGTGCCTATGAGGTAATTCACCAGATCGACTTCTTCCCCAACGAGGCTTCCATCCGTGCGGCGGCGCAGTGGCGGGATTTTGCGGCCGCCATTGAGGCGATCCAGTCGCCAGGCGAACCACACGCCAGTGCAGGCGGCATTCCCCGGCGCGACCCGACTCAGTATCAGGGCCGGCTGTGGGCTACGCGCCAGCACTTGTGGGTCGACCGCGTAGCCAGCGCCTGGCTAATTCAACGCTTCATCGACCCGCATGCCCGTTTCGTGTGGCTGGAAAGCCCAGCCGACTGTCCGGACGACGCTCTGGGCTTCGACTTCGACGGCGCGACCTTCACCCACGTCGGCGACAAAGTCTCGTTCGAGGTGCTGCTGGCCGCCTTCGGCTTGGATGAGGACCGCGGGCTGGTGCGTCTTGGCGCCATGGTCCACGCACTCGACGTGGGCGGCGTGCCAGTGCCGGAAGCTGCGGGCTTCGAGGCTGTCCTGGCAGGCGCGCGCAAGCGCTTGGCCGATGACGATGCCTTGCTGGCTGAGGTCGGCACCGTGCTCGATTCGCTCCATACGCATTTCTGCTCCGCACGCAAACCGTAATCCCGCTCTTCAGGAACCGACTATGACCACACCCCAATCAACTGAGGCCGCACCCCAAGCAGATCGGCCCAGCTACACGCTCTGGCAACTGGTGCTCTACTTCCTGCGCCTCGGCACTCTTGGCTTCGGTGGACCCGTCGCGCTAGCGGGCTACATGCGGCGTGACCTGGTGGATACGCGCCAGTGGATCACCGAGGGCGACTACAAGGAAGGGCTCGCGCTGGCGCAGCTCGCCCCAGGGCCGCTTGCGGCGCAACTGGCAATCTATCTTGGTTACGTGCACTACCGCATCCTCGGCGCCACGCTGATCGGCATCGCGTTCGTACTGCCCTCGTTCCTGATGGTGGTGGCGCTCGGCTGGGCTTACACACGCTTCGGCGGCCTGACGTGGATGCAGTCGGTGTTCTACGGGGTCGGTGCGGCGGTGATCGGCATTATCGCCATCAGCGCCTACAAGCTCACCACCAAGAGTGTCGGCAAAGACAAGTTGCTGTGGTTCGTCTATCTGGTACTGGCGGCTGTGACGGTCATCACCGAGTCGGAAGTCGCTTGGCTCTTTCTGGCCGGTGGTGTGCTGGTGTGGTTCTGGCGTGCGCCTCCCAAGTGGCTGCGCCAGGGTCGCCTGAACGCCGTCGCGGCGGCACCCATCCCTGCAGCAAGCGGCATCGTCAGCGCAATCGACTGGTCGCTGCTGTCGCAAATCGGTGTGTTCTTCGCCAAGGCCGGCGCGTTCGTCTTCGGCTCCGGCCTCGCCATCGTGCCGTTCCTGTATGGCGGGGTGGTCACGGAGCACCACTGGCTCAACGACAAACAGTTCGTCGATGCCGTCGCCGTGGCAATGATCACGCCAGGCCCAGTTGTCATCACCGTGGGGTTCATTGGCTATCTGATCGCTGGATTGCCGGGCGCCTGCGTGGCTGCCGCAGCCACTTTCCTGCCGTGCTACCTGTTCACCATCTTGCCGGCACCGTACTTCAAGAAGTACGGCAAGCTGCCCGCCATCCTGGCCTTCGTCGACGGTGTGACGGCCGCAGCCGTGGGCGCAATTACCGGCGCGGTGATCGTGCTGGCCAAGCGCTCCATCGTCGATGTGCCGACGGTGTTGCTGGCACTCATCACGGTCGTGCTGCTGCTCAGGTTCAAGAAGCTGACGGAGCCTGTGATCGTGGCAGGCGCCGCGCTGATCGGCTTGGTGGCGTATCCGCTGCTGCACCACTGAGTTTGCTCGGAGGCTCCCATGACCTACCAAATGAAGCCGCTGGCATGCGATCCGACCACGCTGTCGGGCCTGTCGGAGAAGCTGATCGTCAGCCACTACGAGAACAACTACGGCGGCGCGGTCAAACGCCTGAACGCCATCACGGCGGAGCTCACTGGGTTGGACGTGGCCACCGCACCGGTCTTCGTGCTTAACGGCCTGAAGCGTGAGGAGTTGATTGCCACGAATTCCATGATCCTGCACGAGGTGTACTTCGACAGTCTCGGCGATGGCGGGCCGCTGGAAGGCGATCTGAAGGATGCCATCGCACGCGATTTCGGCTCAGTCGAGCGCTGGCAGACTGAATTCACGGCGATGGGCAAGGCGCTCGGCGGCGGCTCTGGCTGGGTATTGCTGACCTACTTGCCGCGCGACGGTCGGCTCGTCAACCAGTGGGCATCGGACCACGCGCACACCCTGGCGGGTGGTACGCCGATCCTAGCGCTCGATATGTACGAACACTCGTATCACATGGACTACGGCGCCAAGGCCGCTGCCTATGTCGATGCCTTCATGCAGAACGTGCACTGGGCGAGTGTTGGCGAACGTTTCTCCGCCGTGCGGAAGTAACGCCCCAGTTCCTTATCCGTCAGCGAACCGTAACGGAGGCTGCAATGCAGTGGATTACCCGCGAGCGCCCCAAGATCGATCGCATCGCCTGCCCCTGGTTGATCGCCCGCTTCATCGACGAGACACCGGAATTCCTGTACGTACCGCCTGGCGATGTCGCGCGCGTCGCCAACGAGACTGGCGCCATCCCGTACGACGTGCCTGGTGTGGAACTCACGCACGTGGGCGAGCTGTGCAGCTTCGATGCCTTCCTCGACAAGTACCACCTGGGCGAGGATCCCGCCTTGCAGCAGTTGGCGGGCATCGTGCGCGGTGCAGATACCTCAAGACTCGACCTGACGCCGCAATCGAGTGGGCTCTATGCCATCTCGCTGGGCTTGTCGCAGGTATTTGTCGATGACCACGAAATGCTGCAGCACGGTCTGGTGATTTACGACGCGCTCTATGCGTGGTGCAAACACTGCCAGGCGGAAACGCACAATTGGCCACCCAAGATGCCTGCATGAGCGGGAAGAGAAGCATGCAACGAATTGTGCTCGCACTCTGTGTGCCGTTGATCGCACTACCGGCCTTGGCCGAGACCATTCAGTTCGCTCAGGACAAACCAGGAACCCTGCCCGCCGGTTGGGTGGCCGGGGTCACGGGCACCGGTTCGCCGAAATGGACGGTGGAGTTGGATCCCACCGCGCCCGGAGGCGGCCACGTCCTCAAGCAGTCGGGCGTCGGGGATTTCCCGTGGTGCGTCAAGCAAGGCACCGCCATCGCCGATGGCTTCGTTGAGGTGAAGTTCAAGCCCATCGGCGGCCGAGAAGATGAGGCCGGAGGCGTTGTGTGGCGCTGGAAGAACGGCGACAACTACTACGTGGCGCGGGCCAACGCGCTGGAAAACAACGTTTCGCTCTACTACACGATAGGTGGCCGCCGCCACACGATCCGCTATCAGGATGCACCCGTTACGGCCCAGGCTTGGCACACCCTGCGCGTGGAATTCGCTGGAAATCACATCCAGTTGTCCCTCGATGGCAAGCGCTATATCGACGTGACGGACGAGCACATCACCGGTGCGGGTATGGTCGGGGTATGGACCAAGGCTGACAGCGTGACTGCGTTCGACGCGTTCGCGTACGGGACCACCACGAAGTAATACCGAGGAGAGAGCGCAGTGAAGATGAAGTCGGAACTGGGTTGTGCAAAAAGCCGGTTGCCACGCGCCAGTCTCTGGTTGGGGATCGCGATGTTATGCACGACTACCTCAGTTTTGGCTGAAGACGGGTTCAAGCGGCTGAACGCCGCCGAAATCAGGAAGACGATCGTCGGCAAGACCATCACCGATGGCACGCACTGGTCGGACAAGTTCAGTTCCGACGGCACGGTCGAATCCATCATGCACGGACAAGTCCTGGCTGGCCGCTGGCGCGTGCGTGGCGGCGAGTTGTGTATTGGCGATTCAAAGGGCAAGACCCAGGCCGAAAATTGCTTCGAAGTCTGGCGCCGTGGCCATGCAATCGAATATCGGCGCAATGGAAACGGCTTTGCGCAGGGGGACCTCGTCATCAGATGACGTATTGGAGGCCGCCATGTCTTGCTGTACGCGTCAACTCATCGCCATCACTCTGGTGTGCGCGGTGAGCCTTGCCACCACGGGTTGCAAGAAAAATCCGTTTGGAGAGCGTAGCCACGAGGCGGTCGATCTCGCGCATGTGCCCGCAACGGTGAAGGCCGCGATCGACCGGCAAGCTGGTGGCCGCGCCATTGGCGAGATCGAGAAGCAAACCGAGAACGGCCGCGTCCGATACGAGGTCACGTTGGGCAACGGAAGCGACAAGTCGACAGTCTTGATCGGCGAAGACGGCAAACAGGTTGCCGACGATGATGACGACTGAAAGAGGCTCGCACCGGTGCTGCCTTGCCTAGCGGCTACACACGCGGGTGTCATCAAGAGGGCTTCCAATGTGGGACTGGCTTGATTGGGTGACCGCCGTGTTCACGGCCGCCGTCGTCGTTGCGGCGCTTGCGAATCCGATCAATGCGCGCGACAAGGGCGAACACAAGAAGACCACGGACGCCGAAGAGGAAGAGTCCGATTAGGGGGGAACGGCCCGACGGGAACGGACTCTACATCGTCAGCGTACTAATCGCGGGGGGGTGCCCCTATGTGTTTCGTCAAGCGTTAGGGACGGTTTTGGGTTGGTAAAGGGTCCCGTCGCGCAGCATGGCGAACAGGACGTCGCAACGACGCCTAGCCAGCGCGATGAGGGCTTGGTTGTGACGCTTGCCTTGCTGGATCTTGCGCGTGTAGTAGGCGCGTGAGATCGGGTCTCGCAAGGCAGCAAACGCAGAGAGAAACAAGGTTCGTTTGAGCACCTTGTTGCCGCGCCTGGAGGGGTGTTCACCTCGGATGGACGAGCCCGAGCGCCGGGTGACTGGCGCCAGGCCGGCATAGGCGGCCAGGTGTGCGGCTGAAGCGAAGGCCTTGTGCGCGACTTCTGTCAGGAGTCTGGCGGCGGTCCTGACGCCGACTCCGGGCATGCTGGTCAGGACCGGGTAAAGAGGGTGTGCATGCACCAGGCGCTCGGCTTCACTAGCGACCTCGTCGCGCTGCTGTAGCAAGGCAGCGAGCTGCTTGGCAAGGCGCGGCATGACGACAGTCGCGGCCTGGGTGCCGGGCACGACGACGGTCTGTTCGCCAAGCGCTTGAACGATCTCGGCGGCCAAGCGCTTGCCCATACGCGGAGCGAGTTTGATCAGGCGGTTGGCGAGCGTCTTCTCGCTGGTCGCGGCAAGTGCGGCGGGTGACGGGTAGCGCTCAAGCAGATCGAGCACGGCAGGATGATCCAGGCGCGGCCCCAGCACTCGTTCGAGGGCGGGATGAATCTGGGTGAGCAGGCCGCGAATGCGGTTGCTGGTTTGAGTGACTTGGGCGGCCAGATCGTCGTCGAAGCCACACAGCATGGTGAGCTCGGCCAGCGGCTCATCGGCCAGCCGCAGCGAGCGCAAGGTGTGGGGCATGGAGCGGGCGGCTTCGGCAATGATTGCCGCGTCGCGAGCGTCGGTCTTGGCTTCACCGGCGTGTAGATCTGCGATGCGGCGCATGGCCAGCCCTGGCAGATAGGCGACCAAGACACCCTCGTCGCGAGCCACGGCCACCGGCAGCGCGCCGATGGTAGCGGGTTGGTCGACCACGAACAGAAGCTGGCCGTGCGCCTTGAGTTCATTGATCAAGGCACGTAGTTTGGCTTCGTCATTGGGCAGCGCCTTGTTGTACAGGCGCTTGCCGCTGCGATCGAGCGCGACGGCGTGATGCTGGCCCTTGCCGACATCGACGCCGACAAAGACATCAATGGAATTGTGCTGAAGCGGTTCTTGCATGAAGGTGAGACGCCATGAAACACATTGGCCGGCAACATCGGTGGCAAGTCTCGGCATCCACGTTACGGACGGCCTCAGGAAGTCCTGGCCAAGCCCCTATCAGCGATCACCAGCCACCCACCAGGCCCGGTGACAACACCCCCCGGATCATGGGCGACTGGGGGCAGCAATCATGCCGGGCCTGGCTGGCCAAAGCCCCGATTATTGGGGCACGAAGATAGTAACGGGGGCAGGTCAGCTGTCCGAATGCATCATTGAAAGTCCCAAGGTGAGCTCAGAGTCGATGGTTAGAACCTAGCTCAACCTCTGTCACGATTTCCGCGGCCACCTCAACTAACTACCGAAATCGGCTGATCATGACCGAGACCGGATAAATCCTCGTGCGCGTCCGACCACCTAGAGCACCGGCATTCCTCGATGGCCGACACGATAGGGCCCTCTATGCGGACGAATCGGATAGCAGCGGGCGCCGTGAGGGGATCCGTCGCACAAAGCCACTACAATAGCGCCCCTTCGCCGGTGGCGCCCGCTCCTGATATCCCGTGCAGGCGCATGCCTCCCGCTGCACTCGAGAAGCCACAATCCTATGAAGTCAAACGCTTGCGGCGTCGATTTCGGCACGTCCAACTCCACTGTTGGCTGGCTGAGATCGGACGCACCCACCCTGCTGCCGCTCGAAGACGGCAAGGTTACGCTGCCTTCCGTCATCTTCTTTCACGCCGAAGACCCGCTGGTCAGCTACGGCCGTGCCGCGCTGACCGACTATCTTGCCGGCTACGAGGGCCGCCTGATGCGCTCGCTCAAGAGCCTGCTCGGCACGTCGATGATGGACGACAGCACGGAGGTCATGGGCCAGGCCATGCCCTTCCGCAAGCTGCTGGCGCATTTCATCGGCGAACTCAAAAGGCGCGCCGAGCGCGCCGCCGGCCATGAATTCCGCCGCGCCGTGCTGGGCCGCCCGGTGTTCTTCGTCGACGAAGACTCCAAGGCCGACCAGCTCGCCGAAGACACGCTGTTGGAAATCGCGCGCGACGCCGGCTTCGACGAGATCGCCTTCCAGTACGAGCCCATCGCCGCCGCGTTCGACTATGAAGCCGGCATCAGCGGTGAAGAGCTTGTGCTGGTGGCGGACATTGGCGGCGGTACGTCGGACTTCTCGCTGGTGCGCCTGTCGCCCGACCGCGCGAAACGCCTTGACCGCCGCGAGGACATCCTCGCCAACGGCGGCGTTCACATCGGTGGCACCGACTTCGACCGCGCCCTGAGCCTAGCCAGCGTGATGCCGCTACTGGGCCTGAACAGCACGCTGCGCAACGGCAAGGCGATGCCGTCCGGCCAGTATTTCGACCTGGCAAGCTGGCACACCATCAACCACGTGTACACGCGCAAGGCGTGGGCGATGGTGATGGACAATTACCGAGATGTCGCCGACACCGAAAAACTCGACCGCCTAATCCGCCTGATCCGCGAGCGCGCCGGCCACTGGCTGGCCATCCAGGTGGAAGCCGCGAAGATCGCGCTGTCGGACGTCCCGGTGGCGGAGATCGACCTGCACCGCATCGCGCCCGAGTTGAAGCAGCCCGTCACGCGCGAGGACTTCGACCAGTCGATTGGGAAGCTGGTCGGCAAGACGGTCTCGACGGTGCAGGCGATGTTGAAGACGGCGGGCGTCGCAGCGGAAGCGGTCGATACCATTCTCTTCGCCGGCGGCTCCAGCGGGGTGCCGCTGCTGCGCGAGCAACTGGCGCAAGTGCTGCCGTCGGCGCGGCGCGTCGAGGGCGACCTGTTCGGCGGGATCGGTTCCGGCCTGGCGCGCGATGCGGCGCGCAAGTTTGGCTGACGGGCTGAAAGGCTGAGGGCGGCGGGACGTTTCGAGCGTATCGAACCATTCGGGCTGGGATATTGCTGTAGTCGGAGACGAGGACCACGTCATGCTAGAGGCGATCTGAGCGCCCCCGCTGGTTGAGGTGGGCCCGATGGTTAGGCTTTGGCGTTTGGCTGATCGGCCGTCCACATCTGCTGGAGGCATACAGCGAAACCGCCCTGCGGCGCATCTGGCGCGCGGAGCATTTCTCTTACTGGATGACCCGCGTGATGCATCGACTGGATGGCGTATCGCCATTCGAGCAGCAGCTAAAGATTGCGGAGCTGAAGCACGTCACGACTTCGCGAGCGGCATTGACCGCGCTGGCCGAGAACTACGTTGGCACAGCGGCGGTTTGACGTCTCGAATAGTGAGCCGCTTGGGGATTTGACAGGGCTCCCACTCGAGAGAGGCACGATGGCTGATCTTTGGCGCTTGGCTAATACGCCTGATATACGCTCGATTGGCCATCGGTTCCGACGAGCAGCACGTTGTAAGCCATGCGGCGTCCACCGTAGGCTGGCCCATCCATTCCTGGCGCGCCAAGCGGCATGCTGGGCACCGCCAGGCCGACCGCTTTCGGCCGCTCTCGCAGCAGTCGCTTGATCTCGCGAGCCGGAACGTGGCCTTCCAAGGCATAGCCTTGCACCATGCCGGTGTGGCACGAGGCATAGCGGTCGGGTATCTGCGCTTGTCTTCTGGCGTCAACGGTGTCTTCAACGTCGTGCGCCACAACGTCGAACCCGTTGTCCCGCAAATGCGTGAGCCAGTCTTTGCAGCAACCGCATGTCGGTGTCTTCCAAACTTCGACCAGCGGCTTCGATGCTGCCTTCTGGGCAAAGGCCATGGCGGGTAGGAGCGCCAGTCCGAGTGCGAAAGCACGCCTGGTTGAGGACAACGGTTTTACTTGCGATGTTGTAGTCATAGCGTCATCAGAAATAAGGTGTCAGGCGCCTGCCGGAGAAAGTACCCCCAGCCAAGCCACCAACACAAGGATCACCACAGCGAGCGTGGCCTCTGTCATCAAACTCCGGCGCAGTGCCAGCACCGCTTCAATGGGGTCGCCATCTTTCAGTGCTCGCTCAAGGCGTGGGCTCAGCCGATACCGGTTGGCGGCCGCCAGCGCGAGCATCAGCACGAACAGTGCAAGCTTCGCGAGCAATAGGCGGCCGTAGGCGGTCGTCACCAGGCCATCGACGGTCGGACCCACGATCAGCACGTAGTTGACCCCGCCCGTCACAACCAATGTGGCGACGATCACGGTGCCAATGCGGGCAAAGCCGTTCGATGTCCGTCCGAGCAAGTCGGCTGCTTCTGGTGAAAACGCTCGCGCCTTCGTGGCAAGCACGACGAATGCAACCAATGCCCCCACCCACGCGCCTGCCGCCACGAGGTGAGCAATGTCGACAAGCAGATGAAGTGCACCGCGTGTACCGTCGTCCATCACTCCATGGCCCGCCCAGGCGATCGTCGCCAAGGCAACGGCACCGAGCGCCGACGCCATACCGAAACGCAGTGCGGGACGATTGCCCAGCACGGCGAGGCACGCAAGTGCGGCCAACAAGACGGCCACGCGCACCATCCATGCTAGGCCGACCGACGTGCCCGTCATGATCATGCCGAAGACGTGTGTCGTCAGCTCGGCATATTCGCTGGCTCCGGTCATCGCTTTGGCCATCACGACCATGCTCGCCAACGACAGTCCAATACCGAGGACGGCCGCGATGCCGATGATCTGGATGTACCGCCGCGCGACGGTCGAAGTGCCCTCATCTGGCCGCATGGCGTGGATGCCCGCATTGACACAAAAGAGCGCCACGCCAAACAGAACCATCAGGTCGAGGTAGAGCGCAAACCGTAGCGCGACGACCAACCAATCCTCTGGCATCGGCTTACTTGACCTGGAAGGAGAAGTTGCCGTTCACGTTGTGCGTGTCCGACGACACGGCACGCCAATCGACGCGGTACGTGCCTGCCGACAGTGGCTGCGAGGGCGTGATCACCATGGTCTTGCCATCTTCGCCGCCCGAGACTTTGGTGGCCACCTTCATCGGGGCGTGGTCGGCCATGCCAGGCATGCCCGTCATGACAAGGTTGGCGCCAGAGAATTGCGGCATGAGCGTTTCAGAAAAATGCAATTCGATCCTGGCGGGCGCAGCGACTTCGGCTTTGTCCGCAGGCGTCGACGACACAAGCTTCGGATGCGCGAACGCAGCCGACGCCAGAAGCGCCATGGAGGTGCCGATGATGGCCTTGGTAGCAAAACGAGATGTGAACATAGGGCGTCTTTTAAGGTTGGGAGGGGTTAGGGAGGCTGGGAGACCTAGAACCAGAGGCGCACACCGGCAACAAAGCGCGTATCGCCACGGCGCCCGCCGGCGGCTTCGATCATGTTGGCCGTGCTGCCAAAGGCCTGGCTGCGTTCAATGCCGATATACGGGGCAAACTGGCGGCTGAATTCGTAGCGCAAGCGCACACCGACCGTCGCGTTAGACAGCCCGCTACCGATCGCAAGCTCGGGGTCGCGCTTGCCATAGAAGTTGGCTTCCATGCGCGGTTGCAGAATCAGACGCTGCGTTAGCAGCAGCTCGTATTCGCCGGACAGCCGCAACGCCGTGCGACCGCTATTGCCCACATAGGCCGTGGCCTCGACATCAAACCAGTACGGGGCCAAGCCTTGCACGCCAAACGCCGCCCAGTTGCGCGCGGGTCGGCCAAAGCCTGCGTCATTGCGGACACCGAGTTGCGTATCCCAGAACGTCGCCACGGCATGACTCCATAGCAGTTCGGTGCGCGCTTCTTCAAACCGCCCTTTCGACACATCGCCCTCGGCTTTGAGGACGGCCTTGTTGTACACGCTGCCATACCGCGCCTGCAATTCGTAGGCAGTTGCATTGGCATCGTTGCCGTGCACCCACTCCAGCCGGTCTACTAACACCGAGCCGAAGTTATGCTCGTCCGCCATCATCATGTGGCGGGGGTCGCCCAACGCATATTTGCCGGAGCCGAGCTGGTATCCACCCGAGTAGGCATCGGGATCGCGCGCATCGGCAGGCGCGGAACCGCCCTGCATGTTCATGCTGCCGTGGTCCATGCCCGGCATGGCACCGTGATCCATTCCTTGCATCGAGCCGTGGTCCATGCCGGGCATCGCGCTGTGGTCCATCCCCTGCATTGAATTGCCCGCCCCCTGATGCTCGGAGTGGGACGCAGGCGTGGTCCCTCCGTCCATCAGTTGAATTTCCTGGGCCGAGGCGACGCCAATGCCGGTAACTGCCAGCGCCGCCGTCAATAGTGTCCTTGCGTGCTTGCGCATGATCGATCCGCTGTGAAAGTCGAGCATCAGGCCACCACCACTTCGCGGAACATGCCCGCATCCATGTGCAGCATCAAGTGGCAGTGCCAGGCCCAGCGGCCGAGTGCGTCCGCCGTGACAAGGAAGCTGATCCGCTGAGCAGGCTGGACGGGGAAGGTGTGCCGGCGCGCGAGGAATGTGCCGTCCGGCATTTCCAGTTCGCTCCACATGCCGTGCAGATGCATGGGGTGCGTCATCATCGTGTCGTTGTGGAGGATGACGCGTAGCCGTTCGCCATACCGGAAGTGGACCGGTGACGATTTGCCGAACTCCACGCCGTCGAACGACCACGTGTAGCGCTCCATGTTGCCGGTCAGGTGCAGTTCCACTTCGCGCTCGGGACCGCGCTTGTCCATCGGTCCACCGATGGTATGCATGTCGGCGAGCACCAGGACGCGGCGCCCGTTGTTGCGCAGGCCAACGCCGGGGTCATCCAGATTGGTGCGCGCCATGTCGACGCGCATATCGGTGCTGGGGCCATATTCGGTGCGCGCATGCCGGGCTTTCTTGCTCGGCACCTTCAGGCTGTCTGCCGCGCCACCGGCTTGCCCATGCTGGCCGTGGTCCATCGTCTGCATGCCACCCGAGTCCATCATGGTCATGCCGCCCTCGCCCATCATCTGCATGTCCCCATGATCCATACCGGACATCGCGCCATGGCCCATGCCGCCCATGTCCCCCATCATGTCGGACATGGAAAGCCATTCCGCCTTGTCGAGCGCCGGCACGGCCGCCTGTAAGCCTTGACGGACCGCCAGCGTGCCTCGCGCATAACCGGTACGGTCCATCGACTGCGAGAAGATCGTATAGGCGTCGTCCTTGGGCGAGACCAGTACATCGCAGGTCTCGCCGGGGCCGAAGCGGAATTCGTCCACCGTCACCGGCTCGATGTTCTGCCCGTCGACCTGCACGACCTTGAGCTTCAGCCCCGGGATGCGCACGTCGTAGAACGTGTTGCCTGAGCCGTTGACAAAGCGCAGCCGCACCGTCTCGCCCGGCGAGAACAGGCCCGTCCAGTTGCCGGCGGGGGTGACGCCGTTGGTGAGGTACGTGAGCGTCGCGCTGGAAAGGTCGGCCAGATCGGTAGGGCTCATGCGCATCTGGTTCCACATCGCCCGCTTGTCCATGGCGGCCTTCCAACCATCGTTGGAGACATCGCGGAAGAAGTCCACCACCGTGGGCTGGTGGTAGTTGTAGTAATTGCTCTTTGTCTTGAGTTTGGAGAGGATCCGCATGGGATCCTCATCAGTCCAGTCGGACAGCAAAACGCTGTAGTCGCGATCGGAGCGGATTGGGTCGCCGCCGGCGGCATCGATGATGAGCGCGCCATAGACCCCGGTCATTTCCTGGAAGCCTGAATGTGAGTGGTACCAGTAGCTGCCGCTCTGACGAACCTTAAAGCGGTAGGTGAAGGTCTCGCCGGGTGGAATGCCGTGGAAGCTGATGCCGGGCACACCGTCCATCTCGAACGGCAGGATGATGCCGTGCCAGTGGATCGACGTTGGCTCGCGCAGGCGGTTCGTGACGCGCAGCGTGACGGTGTCACCTTCGCGCCAACGGAGCGTGGGGCCGGGCAACGTTCCGTTGATAGTCGTGGCCATGGTCGGCTTGCCGGTAAAGTTCACCAGCGTTTCGTCGATGACCAGATCGAATTCAGTGCCGCGCAGCACGGGCGCCGTACCCAGCGCGGTCGATGCGGCCGAAGCCGCCAACGACGAAGTGAAACCACCCAGCCCCAGGCCGGCGATGACACCACCGGCGGCCAAACCTTGCACGAACCGCCGGCGAGGCAAGTTCGGTAGCAGGATGCCGGATGCACGATTGCTGCGCATGATCGAGTTTTCCTTGCGTAATGTCGGACAGAAGCTGCGTGCAGGCTACTCACCCCCAGGCTACCTTCACCTGACCGAAACATTACAAATCGGTCATCTTGGCGTGATGTGCCCTGCCGCGCGGTACTCTACAGCCACCTACAAGCACAAGAAGTGACCCACGCCCGATATGAAGCTGCTAGTCGTCGAGGACGAACCCAAAACCGGAGAGTACCTGCAGCAAGGTCTGACCGAGGCCGGCTTCGTGGTCGACCTGGCCCGCAACGGCATTGACGGGCGGCACTTGGCCATGACAGGCGATTACGACCTGCTGGTGTTGGATGTGATGCTGCCCGACGTGGACGGTTGGCAGATCGTCCAGTCCCTGCGGGCTGCCGAACAGGCCGTGCCCGTGCTGTTCCTGACGGCGCGCGACAGCGTGGCCGACCGGGTCAAGGGGCTTGAGATGGGCGCCGACGACTATCTCGTCAAGCCGTTCGCCTTTGCCGAATTGCTGGCGCGCGTACGCACGCTGCTGCGGCGGGGGACAGGTGCAGTGTCGGCCGACCGCATCCAGGTTGCTGATCTTGTCTTGGACTTGGCACGTCGACGGGCCTCGCGTGGCGGGCAGAAGATTCCGCTCACGAGTAAGGAGTTCTCGCTGCTTGAGCTGCTTGCCCGGCGCCGTGGCGAGGTCCTGCCGCGCTCGCTGATCGCCTCCCAGGTCTGGGACATGAATTTCGACAGCGACACCAACGTCATCGACGTCGCCATCCGCCGGCTGCGCGCGAAGATCGATGACAACTTTGAGCCGAAGCTGATCCATACCGTACGCGGCATGGGTTATGTGCTTGAAGATCCCGAAGAGGGGGCCTGATGAGACAGCTTCGGGGCCAGTTCTCCCTGACCACGCGGCTGACGGCGTACTTCTCGCTGTGCTCAGCGACGGTTCTGCTGGGGCTTGGCATCGTCATTGCGCTCGCCATGGACAAGCACTTCGCGGTCGAGGACTACACCGCGCTGCGTGAGAACGTCAGCGTGATTGCGAAGATTGTCGAATCGGGTCCGCCCCAACAGGTGCCGGAGCGCATCCGTGAAGCGCTGCAGCATCGCACCGATCTGGTAGCACGCATTGAAGGGCCGGATCGCCAACCGCTGTATGCGACCCAGGATTTCGACTTCGAAATCGCGGCACAGACGTTGGCGCGGGTGCCGCAAAAGCGCGATGCCCTCGTCTGGGAACAAGGCGGCCAACAGTACCGGGGCATGCACGCGACCATCCCACTGCGCGACGGGTCCGCTGGCGCCCTCGATGTCTTGCTGGGTATCAACACGGACATCCATGCCCACTTCCTTCACACGTTCAGAGGAACGCTGGCGTTTTATATCGCTGTCGCCGCGCTGGCCACTGGCCTGTTCGGATGGTGGGCCGCGCGTCGCGGCCTGGCGCCGTTGCGCACCATGGCTTCGCGGGCCCGGACAGTGACAGCCGACAAGCTCGACGAGCGCATGCCCGTTGAAACCGTCCCCGAAGAAGTTGCAGACCTTGCCGTGACCCTGAACGCCATGCTGGAGCGGTTGCAGAATGATTTTCGCCGGCTGTCCGATTTCTCAACCGATATCGCCCACGAGCTGCGAACACCGATCACCAACATGCTCACGCAAACAGAGGTTGTGCTTTCCCAACCCCGAGATGCGACGAAATACCACGATGTGCTGACCTCCAACGCGGAGGAACTTCAGCGCCTGGCGCGCATGGTGTCGGACATGCTCTACCTCGCCAAGATGGAGCACAGCCTGACGCTGCCAAGCGCCGAGGACATTCACATCGCCGACGAAGTCCGCGCCCTCTTTGAGTTCTACGATGCGCTGGCCGAAGACAAAGGGGTCCAGCTGGAATTGCACGGGGATGGACACGTCACGGGGGACCGCCTCATGCTGCGACGGGCGCTGAGCAATCTGCTCTCCAACGCGTTGCGTCATACGCCACGCAATGGGCACGTCGCCGTCTCGATCAACACCGACCGCGAGGGCATCACGATTTCGGTCGACAACGACGGGGTCGAGATCGCACCGCATCTTCTGCCGCTCATCTTTGAGCGCTTCTTTAGAGCAGACAAATCCCGCGCCCGACCGGAATCGGAAAGCGCCGGTCTCGGACTGGCGATTACCAAGGCGATCGTTGTGGCACACGGCGGCACCATCATCGTGACGCGTGCTGACGGTCGCACGCGCTTCTCCATTCGCTTACCGCATCCTACCGAGGCGTCCAGCAGGTTGGCATAGCGCAGAGCCTTCTGCGCAGAGTCCACGCAGGTGCGCCAAGAGGCAGCTTGACGTGCATCAATGGGGGATCGCGACTGTCTTCTACATTGGCCGTGTGGAGCTTTGGCGCCCATCACTCGCAAGGACAGTCATCATGGCAAATAGTCGACGCACCCTCATCACCACCGCCTTGACCGCGCTCATGTGCGCGGGGGCGTCCCTAGCGCTCGCTGCGGGGCCATCCAGCGGCACGGAGCACGACCACAATCATCCGGAGAAGAAGACCGCTGCACCAACGGCCGCACCCGCGCAGCAAAGCAATGCGGACTTCGACGCGCAAATCGCCCACCTAAGGGCCATCAGGGAACGCTTGGCGCGTGCCAATACCCCTGAAGAACGACAAGCCCTGATGAATGAACGCATGAAAGTCATGCAGAACATGATGGCCGACGTGCGGCGGATGGGTGACACAAAAGCAGCGAAAGGAACGGGCCCAGCCGGCCAGATGGCGATGTGTCAGGGAATGATGGAACAACACACGGCCATGATGCAGGAGATGATGGATGGCCAAGGCATGGGTATGGGCGGCGGAATGGGCGGCATGATATCGAAGTAGGTGGCTCGTCGAGTCGCGCAGTGCAGCGCTGGCACAACGCTCTCCGTTGACCCTCCCAGATGGGAGGGTTCATCGTTTCTTGAGCATGAGAAAAAGCACGATGCTTCCCCAAGCTAGTGCGTCCGGCAGTAGGCGAACTGATAGGAGCCGATGTCTATGGAAGAGCACCGCCATATCCACGCAGCCGAACACGATCACACGCACTCGCATGATCAGCACGCTGGCCATCGTCACGGCGATCACTCCGCAACACACCAACATGACGGGAACGCCCCGGCTGCAGTGGGCGTAACACCCACAGCTCAAGCCGAGACTATCTACACGTGCCCGATGCATCCGGAAATCCGCCAGGATCACCCTGGGAATTGTCCGATCTGCGGCATGACGCTGGAGCCCGTCATGCCGGAGTTGGACGAAGAGGAGAACCCGGAGCTGAACGACTTCCAGCGGCGCTTTTGGTGGACGCTGCCGCTCACCGTTGCGGCGTTCATCCTCGCGATGTTCGGACACCGATACGGCTGGATGGACGCTTCGCGGCAAAGCTGGGTCGAGCTGGTTCTGTCGACGCCCGTGGTGCTGTGGGCGGGCTATCCGTTCTTCCAACGGTGCGCACAGTCGTTCCTGCATCGCAGCCCGAACATGTGGACGCTGATCGGGCTCGGCACGGGGGCCGCGTATCTCTACAGCGTGATCGCCACCGTCGCGCCAGGGCTGTTTCCTCAGACGTTCACGGAGCACGGCCGGATCGGCGTCTACTTTGAAGCGGCGGCGGTCATCATTTCCCTCACGCTGGTGGGCCAGCTGCTGGAGCTGAAGGCCCGGTCGCAAACCTCTGCTGCGATCAAGTCACTGCTTGGCCTCGCCCCCAAGACAGCCCGGCGCATCAATGCCGACGGCACCGAAGCGGATGTACCGCTGAGCCACGTGCACGTTGGCGACCGGCTGCGCGTGCGCCCCGGCGAGAAGGTGCCCACCGACGGTATCGTCGTCGAAGGCACAAGCTCCCTGGACGAATCCATGATTACCGGCGAGCCGCTCCCCGTGACCAAGCGAGTGGGCGACCATGTGATTGGCGCGACGATGAACACCGCAGGCAGCTTGATCATCGAATCGGAGAAAGTGGGTTCCCAAACCGTCCTCTCGCAGATCGTGCAGATGGTTGCCCAGGCTCAGCGCTCCAAAGCGCCCATGCAGCGCATGGCGGATAAGGTCGCCGGCGGTTTCGTTGTGGCGGTGGTGGCTGTTGCTGTGCTGACCTTCTTCGCCTGGGGATTCCTTGGGCCGCAGCCAAGCTGGGTATATGGGTTGATCAACGCGGTGGCCGTGCTCATCATTGCCTGTCCATGCGCGTTGGGCCTGGCCACACCCATGTCGATCATGGTGGCGAGCGGCAAGGGTGCATCCAACGGCATCTTGTTTCGCGACGCGGCTGCCATCGAGAACCTGCGCAAGGTCGACACCCTCGTTGTGGACAAGACGGGAACGCTCACCGAAGGCAAGCCCGCCTTTGAACGCAGCGTGGGCGCCAACGGTTTCGATGATTGGGAAGTGCTCCGCCTGGCGGCCAGTCTGGATCAAGGCAGCGAACACCCACTGGCCGCGGCCATTGTGGAGGCCGCCAGAGGGCGCGGACTGTCTCTGCAGAAGGCGGAGCACTTCGAATCCAGCAGCGGCATTGGCGTACGCGGCGCTGTCGCCGGCAAGAAGCTGGCGCTGGGCAACACGGTGTTGATGCAGCAAGAGCGCATCGATGCAGCGCCACTGGCCCAGGCCGCAGACACGCTACGGGCCCGAGGTGCGAGCGTCATGTACCTCGCCGCAGACGGCACGCTAGCTGGTTTGCTTGCCGTGTCCGATCCAGTCAAATCGACAACGGCCGAGGCGTTGGCGCAATTGAAGGACGCGGGCATTCGTGTGGTGATGGCCACCGGCGACGGCACGGTCACGGCCAGGGCGGTCGCGCAATCGTTGGGCATCGCTGAATTTCATGGGGAAGTCAGGCCCGCCGATAAATTGGCGCTCGTGACGAAGCTTCAAAGCGAAGGCCGAACAGTGGCCATGGCCGGCGACGGGATCAACGATGCGCCCGCGTTGGCGAAAGCCGATGTCGGTGTCGCCATGGGCACGGGCACGGATGTCGCCATGAATAGCGCGCAAGTCACGCTCGTGAAGGGGGATCTGCGCGGCATCGCGCGCGCACGGAACCTGTCCGAGGCAACGATCGCCAACATGAAGCAAAACCTGGGCTTTGCGTTCGTCTACAACGCCCTGGGTGTGCCGCTCGCCGCCGGCGTTCTCTACAGCACGACCGGTTTGCTGCTGTCCCCGATGATCGCGGCGCTTGCGATGAGCCTGAGTTCAGTGTCGGTGGTATCCAACGCGCTACGTCTGCGCCGGCTGAGTATCTAGTCCCACGTGAGGGCAGGGTCCACACTGCCCCGGTGAACGCACCGATTCAAACGGCCGGCGGAAGCTTTGCGCTCAGCCAGGCAAAGAATGTCGCCGCAAAAAAGGCCCAGACACCGAGGACGACATCTGCATACACCGTGCCCCCGAGTGTCGCCTTCCCGCTCTGCAGCGCATGGAAATCGATGCCATGGAACAGCGCCATCATGAACTGCATGAACGGCTCCGGAAATGCATACCAGACCATCGCGCACAAGGCGTAGAACAACATGACCGTCAGGGCGAACGTGGCACCGGTTTTGAACGGCTTCATAGCGGCCTCCTGATTCAGTACGTCAGAGCTGCCTATGCACCTTGTCGTGGTGGGCACCTTCGCCAAGGCGGGGAAAGAATGCGGGTATCTGGTCCCGATAGGCTTCATATTCGGGCCCGAACTCAGCCAGCGCTTCGGCTTCTTCAGCCTTTGCCAAGCGCACATACATCCATACGAGAACCGGGAACATGGCCAGCGTCAGCAGGGTCGGCCACTGGAAGAGAAAGCCGGCCATGATGAGGATGAACGCAACGTACTGCGGGTGCCGCAACCGGGCGTAGATTCCCGTGGTCGCCAGTCGGTGAGCGCTTTGGGCAACGTAGAGCACGCGCCACGCCGTGGCGAGCAGGATGAAGCCGCCAAAGATCAGGACGTTGCTGACGATGTGGAACAGGCCGAAATGCGGATTGGCTCGCCAGCCAAACATGACTTCCAGCAGATGCCCCGAGTCATGCGAAAGAAAGTCGACGCCCGGAAATTTTGCCGTCAGCCACGGATACAGCAGATAGATCGTCAGCGGTATCCCGTACATCTCCGTGAACAACGCAACGATGAATGCCGAGAAGGCACCGAATGAACGCCAGTCCCGCTGCGTTTGCGGCTTCGTAAAGCTGAAGGCAAAGATGATGAAGGCGGCGGAATTGATGAACACCAGAGACCACAGGCCGTACCCATATGTGCTGTCGTGTTGCATCACTGTTCTACCTTGGCATCGGCACCGTCAGCCTTGGCTGGCGGGTGACCGTGATGTCCATGGCCGTGACTGCCATGCATGAATACATGCATCAGCGGACATGCCGCCAGCAGTAGAAACGGTAGGAACTGGATGACGTGCGCCTGATGCTCGGTCCACAGGAAGTACGCAACAACCAACAGAAAACCGATCAATACAAGCTTTGATCGCGTGATGGCTGGCGCAACCTCGTCACGTTGCTGCCCATGTTGGTGATTCTCCATTTCCGCCTCCCGCCGAGGACATTGGACAAACCAAGCAAGCTACGTTTTCAGTATTGGCGTGGTGCAGAGATGGGAATTGACCGCGATCAACGCGATCGCAGATGACGCGTTCTCGCACGACACGGCATTCACGGTGCTCTGCTTGCCAGGGCCACAACTGCCGTATCCGGTTCAGACGCACCCAGGGCCACTAACCCGCGCGGCCGCAACTGCAAAGGGCAGCCGGCTGCCTATGCACCTTACCCGGGCGAACCCGACGCTTTCACCAGAATGACGGGGCATTCCGCCCGGGCGACAACACGATTGGCCACGGACCCCAGCACGGCGTCGACGAATGCGCCACGCCCGTGTGAACCCATGACAATCGCAGCGGCCTGAACCGACCGGCTGTATTGAACAATGCGTTCCGGGGCGAACCCGACCAATCCATGCGTCTCAAAGGGAATGCCCGCGTCGCGCAGGATCGCAACGACAGAGGCCATAGCCTTGTCGCTCTCCTCCTGATGCCAAGCAGCGAGCTCGGCCTGTCCGAGAAAGCTTTTCACTTCTCCACTAAGCTCGGGCGTGCAATGAAGCACGTGTACGGTGACGTCCTGCACCAGCAGGTTGCGGCCCGCTATGCAGCGGGCGGCCGCGTCTGAGTAAGCGGAGCCATCCGTGGCCAAAACAATGTGCTGCGTCATCTCTGTACCCTTCACGAATCGGTGGATACAGCCAACGTACTCCATGTGCGATGGCGCACGCTGATCTCGATCAATCGATGCGGAGACGTCGTCGCACCACGTCATGCGATGCTCAGCAACGTCAGGTCAGCGCTCTGCCTTGGTCCGGCCGTCTTGCGAAGATGAGGCGGCTGCCTCCTGGCGCCTCCACCTTAGCCGCCTCGCCTGCAAGAGGTGGCGCCAATCGACTTTGGCGAAGCCGTACACAATCGCCAGAAACACGACCTGGGACACGACAAAGTACACACCCATATACGCGCCGTCGAACTGGGTCTCCTCATCCAGATAGCGGGCACCAAGCTGGGCAATGTGCGTCCAGGTCAGGTAGCTCATCCAGCGGCCGAGGAAGAACGGCAGCCCGATCAACCATAGCCGCATCCCCGTCAATCCGTAGGCAATGAAGATGTAGTTGGACGGGAACGGGCTGAATGCATACGCGAGCATCATCCCGACCGTCATACCCTTATGGTCTTCCAGCCAGGCGCGCACCACATCGATGTTCTGGCGATCGGCCTCGCGCATCCAGCGGTTGCGTACGAGCGAGCAAGACAGCCGCGCCAGCACCAGGCGGCCAACGGTCGCCGCACAAGCGGCAACGCCTGCCAGAAGCACCGGGTCGGCATCGGGTTGCGAGAAGCCGATCCACGACATCACCATCCACGTTGGCGGCGCGAAGGCCGGCATCACATTGAGCAGGAAGACTGTTCCAAACAACGCAAGCAGGTTTGCCATGATGATCAAGCCTCCGCCCCAAGCACATGGAACAGTTCGTCTTCTTGTGCGCAATGCAGCCGGAGGATGGCATCCAGCCCATACAACAAGCGTTGCAGCTCTTGCGTGACGACGGCATCCGGGCCATCGGCGGACACATCGGCGACGATCCTGCCCAATAGGTTCGTCACGCGGAATATCTCGCGATGCATACCACTCATGGCGGCCATTGGGTCATCCCCGCCAAGCAGGCGGGCCACGTCCGGATAGAGCTGGGTGTCGTCTCGGCGCTCGTGCGGCACCAACACGTCCGACAAGGATCGGTTCAACGCCAGCAGTTCCGCTTTCGCCACACTGCCTGCCAGATGAGGCAGCGCGTCTGCGACCACGCGGATGCGATTCAGAAGGGGCTCCAGCTCCGCGTGTTCAGCCTTGAGCCGTTCAACGTCCGCCGTGGCTAGCGAGCGTGTCGCTTCATCTGCCGCCGGGCGCAACGCTCGCAGCGCGTTGGCGATGGCCAGTACGTCGATGACCTCCTGCAGCATTGCACCAGCCAACGGCGGCAGGTAACCCAGCGCTGCGGCAACCATGGCCACCAGCGACAACGACATGCCGATCATCATGCTCTGCAGCGCAATGCGGCGTGTACGGTGCGCAATCCGGACAGCATCAACCAACCGGTCCAGACGGTCCACCAACAAGACAATGTCGGCAGCTTCCGACGAGGCCGCCGCCCCACGCGCACCCATCGCCACGCCGACGTCCGCGGCGGCAAGCGCGGGCGCATCGTTCACGCCATCGCCCACCATGATCACCGTGCCATCACTGTGGGCACTGCGAATCGCCGCGAGCTTGGCCGCTGGCGATAGCGCCGCATAGACCTCTGTCACGCCCAACATGGCGCCAACGGATTCGGCAACGTCCGGCCGATCGCCAGTCAGCATCGCCTGCCGTGCGATGCCCTCACGGCGCAACAGGCGAAGCGCGCGCGGCGCCTCAAGGCGAACGCGGTCGATTAGCTGCAGCGCACCCGCCAACTCACCGTCAATGCCGACAAAGACCGCCGATGCACCGGCGTAGTTGACGCGCTTGACGAAGCTCTCCATCCAGGCTGGCGCCTCAGACGCGCCCAAGACATACGGCAGCGTGCCGATGGAAACGGCATGCCCGTCGACATGGCCGCGAACGCCGGCGCCCGGGCTCTCGACCACCGCACTCGGCAGCCGCAGCGTGGCGCCATGTTCTCGTGCAGCCTTGGCGACGGCTTCTGCCGTGACGTGATTCGATGCCTGCGCGAGAGACCCCGCCAAGTTGAGCACAAGGTCGGACGCGTACTGCGGCGCGCATTCCATGTCGACCAGGCGCGCGTATCCACCGGTCAGCGTGCCTGTTTTGTCGAAGAACAGCGTGTCGGCCAGCGCAAGCCGCTCCAGAGCGCCCCCGCCTTTGACCAACACACCACGCCTGGCGCAACGCGACAGGCCGGACACGATGGCGACTGGCACAGCCAGGATCAACGGACACGGCGTGGCCACGACGAGCACGGCCAGACAGCGGGCTGCGTCACCGGTGAGCATCCAACTTGCCCCAGCCAGGACGATCGTGAAGCCTACAAACCCGAACGCATAGCGATCCGCCAGTCTGACAGAAGGACTCCGCTCGGCCTGCGCTGCACTCACCAGACGGACAACGCCAGCGAACGTACTGTGCTCAGCAGATGCGCTCGCGATCATTTCAAAAGCCGCGCCCACATTCAGCACGCCGCTGCAAATGGCATCGGCCACCAAGCGATGGCGCGTGAGCGACTCTCCGGTCAACGTGGACTCATCGAGATCGGCCGGCTCGGACAACATGCCGTCCACGGGGACGACTTCGCCGTGCCGCACCAGTAACCGATCCCCCGCTTGCACCTCTTCCAAACTGACCGTGTGCCACTGCCCGCCGTCGAAGCGATTGGCTCGCTTGGGCGCATGACTAAGCAGTGCCGTCATTTCGCGCTGCGCCCTCGCTTGGGCAAAGTCTTCCAGCGCGCGCCCGCTCGCGAGCATGAATGCAATCACCGCTGCGACCAGCACCTCGCCAGACCAAAGCGCAAAGCTGATCGACATCGCCGCCAGTACATCCACGCCGGCCTGCCGCCGCATCAGCGAGCGCGCAATCGTGGCCACCAAGGCCAGCAAGTTGGGAATGATGCCGATCAGAAAGAACTGCCGCGCATAGCTCTCGGCGTCGACGGCGCGCGCCAACAACCCCGTAACCAAGGTCAACGCCGACAGCGTAAACAGCACGAGATTGAGAAGAAGGCGCCGCGAACGCATGGATGGGTCTCGCATTAAGGCATGCATTGGCTGCACTACATCATGCGACGCAACAGCCGGTCTTTCAGAACCCACTCGTGCCACAGGGCCGCGGCAGCATGCAGGCCAACCACGATATAGACGAATGTGGCCCCCGACTCATGCACCTCCTTGAACACGCTCCCCAATGCTTTGTCTTGGGTCAGTGGCAGCGTCAACGTTATCCCGAAGGGTTGAATCGGCTTGCCCGCCCAGGCCAGGGCCAGCACGCCAAGAACGGGCATTCCCCCCATCAGCACATAGAGCGCCCCATGCGTCAACCGCGCGGCTCGCTGCATGAACAGCGAGCCCGGGACGGGAGGTGGCGCCTCGGTGCCCAGCCGGGCCAACAAACGCAGCACCATCAGCGCGAGCACCGACAGCCCCGCTGTCTGATGAATCGCGAACAGCGCAGCACGTTCGGCGCTGCCTTTCGGGAAGACATCCATGATTTCGATGGCCACGACGGCGATCAACACCGCCAGGACCACCAACCAGTGGAGCGACCGCATGGTCAGGGAGTATTTGAGCTCGGACTGCATAGCGTTATCCAAAATGTATTGTGTGAAAAAAGAAGTGGCTGTCGGATCAATCGTCAAAGTCCCACATCCGATGCAGATCGAGCTGGAGGCGACTATCGACTTCCAGCGCGTCTACGCGGGCAAGCCGCGCAGCCAGCAATGCCTCGGCCAGACTGCGGCGCGCCGCTAGAAGCTCGGTCAGACCGGATTCCCCCGCGCGGTACGCACGCGTAGCGCGCTCGGATGCGCTTCTCTGTAACGCGGCCGCTTCCGTCTGCGCCTGCGCGCTTGCACGTTTGCCCTGCAAGTTGCCGTAGAGCACATCGAATTCCGCGCCCAGCCGGCGTTCCGAACCCAACCGGCGTCGTGCCGCAGCTTCCGCATCGGCTGCGGCAACCGCGGCCAATGAGCGGCGATGTGCCGAACCGAGCGGCATCGCTACGCTCACGCCCATGATGCGCTCGGCCCCGCCGCGTTCCACCGTCACGAACATGCCGACCGTCGGGTCGGGTCGACGCTCCAGGTCGGCGCGCTTGGCCATGTGCTGTGCCTGCGCTGCTTCTGCCATGGCAAGCCGATATTCGTGGCTGTCTTGGATGTACTGCGTGCGCAGTCGATCTGGGGGGTCTTGCGGCAGCGTCGGCAGCGCAGCATCGGCGCCAAATGCAGGATGGCCCAGCCCCGGAAACCGGGCTTGCAGCTCCGCCTGCGCTGACTGTTCCGCTGCCATGGCAGTCGCTAGCGAGGCTTGCATGCGCGCGCGATCGGCTGCGGCCAGTTCGGCATCCAGGCGTGATGCGTCACCCAGCTGTACCCTTCGCGCAGTCAGGGTCGTCAGATCGGCGGCCGCCTTGGCATTCTCCTGCGCCGCCTGGCGTGCCTGGCCTGCGCGCACGGCAGCGAACCACAGGGCCAGAATCTGGCGCGATGCCTCGTGGCGCGCGTCTTTCACGGCAAGTTGAGCGGCCTCGGCGGAGGCATCGGCAAGCTGCCCGTCGGCTTGCGCTTTGCCCCATAGCCGCAACGGCCGCTCCACAGCGATCTGCCCTTCGGCGTGCCGCTCGGAAGGGTCGCGCACCTGGCGCCCCTGGCCAATCGCACGCACCACGGTCTCCGCCATACCGGCGCGGATGCCCTCAGCCCGGGCCAGTACGGCATCGCGGCGGGCCTCTGCGGCTAGCACGTCAGGTGACTGCGCAACGGCCTCGCGCACTGCGCTCTCTGCCGGCAGATAGCTCGACGAACTTTGCCCTTGCGCTTGCGCTACAGCAGCCCAAAGCAGCATCGTGGCTGCTCCTGCCAATACGATGCGAAACAGATCCAACCTCATTGCGAATCTCCTTGCCCAGCGGCCGCGCGCGGCCGAGGCAACCCAAAGCGTTCAAACAGCAGGGGCAGCAGAAGCAGCGTCAGCGCCGTCGAAGAGATCAGCCCGCCGGATACAACAATCGCCAACGGCCGCTGGATCTCTGACCCCGGTCCGCTCGCCAGCAGTAACGGAATCATCCCCAGTGCGGTAATGCAGGCCGTCATCAGGACGGGCCGCAGGCGGTCTCGCACGCCAGCGCGTACGGTTTCCGTCATGCTCAAGCCAGACTCCAGCAACGTGTTGAAATGCGAGACCAGCACCACGCCGTTGAGCACCGCGATCCCGAGCAACGCGATGAAGCCCACAGAAGCCGGAACGGACAGGTACTCGCCCGATATCCGCAACGCCGCAATACCACCTACCAGCGCAAACGGAATGTTGGCGACCACCAGCACCGCCTGTCGCACCGAGCGGAACGTCAACATCAGCAGCAAGAAGATTGCGCCAAGGGCCAAGGGCACAACCAACGCCAAGCGAGCGGCTGCGCGCTGCTGGTTCTCGAACTGGCCGCCCCACACCACACGCAACCCTTTCGGCAACACGCCCATGCCACCCACTGCTGCCTGCGCCTCCTGCACGAACCCCGCCAGGTCCCGACCATCAACGTTGGCCTGGATGACGGCAAACCGCGCACCATCTTCGTGGTTGATGCGTACCGGTCCATCGACGCGTTCGATACGCGCCAGCGAGGTGAGCGGCCACGCTTTGCCGTCGGGAGCCGTCACCAGAAGGTTGGTCAGGTTTTCAGGGGCCTGCCGCAGGCCCGCGCCGCCACGCAAGATCAATGGCGTGCGGACAATGCCCTCAGGCACCACGCCAACCCGGTCGCCCTCGATCAGCGCGCGCAGTTGCGCTTGCAGGGCATCGCCCGAAAAACCGGCCTGGCCGACCGCAGCCCGGTCCAGCGACACCTTCAGGTACTGCACACCGCTGTTGCTGGGCGCGATCACCTCAGCCGCTCCGGGGATGGTGCGGACCTTGGCGGCAATCGCCTGCGCCGCGGCATCGATGGCGGCGAGATCACTGCCGAACAGCTTGATGGCAACGTCGCCACGTGTGCCGGTCAGCATCTCCGACACACGCATCTCAATGGGCTGTGTGAACCCGTAGATCACGCCGGGGAAGCGCTCCATCACGCGGCGGATCGCCACTGCGATGTCTTCCTTGCTACCGCGCCACTGATCCTTGGGCTTGAGCACGAGGAAGGTATCGGTCTCGTTCAGGCCCATTGGGTCCAGGCCAAGATCATCCGAACCCGAGCGTGCAACGATCGAGCGAATTTCCGGCACCTCCTTGAGCAAGGCCTGCTGCACGCGTTGGTCCACGTCGAGCGAGGCCGCTAGCGAAACCGACGGTGCCTTCTGCAACTGCACGATCAGGTCGCCCTCGTCCATCGTCGGCATAAAGGTCTTGCCGACTGACATGTACAACACCACGGCCAGCGCCAACGCTGCCCCGGCCAAGCCGAACACCACGCGGCGATGCGTGGTCGTCCATGTCTGAACGCGCCCAAAACCGCTCGCGACCTTGCGCATCAGCCAAGGCGGCTCATCCGCATGCGCGAGTAAGAGCAACGAAGCAAGCGCCGGGACCACCGTAAAGGCAATCACCACAGACGCCGCCAGCGCCAGCACGATGGTGAGCGCCACCGGCCCGAACAGCTTGCCTTCCAGGCCTTGCAACGACAGCAGCGGCAGAAACACGATGGCGATAATCGACACGCCCGACAGCATCGGTACCGCTACCGTTGCCACAGCGTGGCGGATGACCGCGCCGCGTAGCGCGGGATCGGTCTTGTGGTCTTGCGCGCGCGCCATGGCCGTCTCGATGTTCTCGACCACGACCACGGCGGCGTCCACCAGCATGCCCAGCGCAATGGCCAAGCCGCCGAGACTCATCAGGTTGGCGGTCAAGCCCACGTAGCGCATCAGGAGGAAGGTCGCCAGCATCGACAGCGGCAGTGTGGCGGCCACCACCAGCGCCGCACGTACCCCACCCAGGAACACGTACAACGTGATGACGACCAGCACGCTGGCTTCGATCAAGGCGTGCACCACGGTATTGGCCGCACGCGTCACCAACTCGCCGCGGTTGTAGAAGACGCGGGTGGACATGCCTTTTGGCAACTCCGGCCCGAGCGCATCCAGCCGCGCCTGCACCGCTTCCACCAGCTTGCGGGCATCGCTACCGCGCAGGCCCAGCACCAGCCCTTCAACGGCTTCGCCATTGCCATCTTTGCTGACAGCGCCGTTGCGGGTCGCTTCCCCCAACCGCACGGTTGCCACATCGCCGACCGTGACCGCAGGCGCGGAAGACAGGTTCTGCGCCGGCACCACGACAATCGCGCGCAAGTCATCCAGCCCGCGCACGCCGCCTTCCACGCGCACCACCCAGTGCTCGTCGCCGCGATCCAGCCGCCCTGCTCCGTCGTTGCGGTTATTGGCGTCCAGCGCCTGGCGCAATTGCTCAAGGGTGACAGCGCGTGCGCGCAACCGCGCCGGGTCCGGTGTCACCTCGTAGCTGCGCACCTCGCCACCCAGGGCGTTGACGTCGGCCACACCAGCCACCGTGCGCAGCAGCGCCGGCCGGATCACCCAGTCCAGCACGCGGCGCCGCTCGGCCAGCGAGTAGCCATCGCCTTCCACGGTGAACATGAACATTTCGCCCAGCGGCGTGGTGATGGGCGCCAGGCCGCCCACGGCAGTCGACGGCAGATCGCGCGCCAGACCAGCCAGACGCTCCGACACCTGCTGGCGCGCCCAGTAGACGTCCACGCCCTCTTCAAAATCGACGGTCACATCGCTGATGCCGTATTTGGACACCGAGCGCACGATCGTCTTGTGCGGCAGACCAAGCAGCTCTTGCTCGATCGGCGTCGAGACACGCTGCTCGACCTCCTCCGGCGTCATGCCCGGCACCTTGAGCACGACCTTGACCTGCGTCGGCGAAATATCGGGAAACGCGTCGATCGGCAGGTTCAGGTATGCCCAGACGCCGGCCGCAGCGAGTACACCTGCCGCGATCAGCACCAGCACGCGTTGACGCAACGAGAACTCAATCAGGCGTGGCAGCATCACTGTTCCCCCGCTAGCAAGCCTTTGAGCGCGCCAACACCGGCCACCGCTACACGCGCCCCGGCAGGCAGGTTGGCGCGAACGACGGCGATGGCATCGTCGGTACTGGCAACGGCGACCTCCTGGAAGCGGAAGCCCTTATCGGTCGCGACGAAGACACCAGGCACGCCATGCACGTAGACCAGCGCAGCCACCGGAACCCGGACCAAGCCGGCGGACGCCGCGTCTGCCGAAGCACGCAGTTTGAGTGTGACGTTCACGCTTTCCCCGGCACGCAAGTCGCCACGACGTTCCAGCGATGCGCGCACCCGCACCCCTGCGGTGCCATCCCCCGAGGGCGCAACACCAAGGACGGTACCGCCTGCGCCGCGTGGTGCAATCTCGACGCGGTCACCCGTGGCAGGCACGGGTATATCGCGCCCGACGAGCAAGTCCAACTCCAGCGCCGCCGGATCAACGATCCTGAAAAGCGGTGCTGCCGCTTCCACGCGCGCGCCTGGAACAGCGTTGACTTCGGACACCACCCCGCTACGGCTCGCAAGCAACTGCGCTTCGCCGCCTGATCCAATAAATGCGATGCCCGTCGAGGCCAACTCAGCCCGGCGGGCCTTGACCATGCCGTTGGCTTCGGCCGCGCGTGCCTGCGTGGCCTGCCAGCGGCTTGCGGCGATGATGCCGTCGTCGTACAGCGCCTTGTCGCGGGCGAGCGATTGCTGTGCGAGACGCGCTTGCGAATTGGCCTCCGTCAGCGCGCGGCTGGTTTCAAAAAGCTGCGGGCTCAGAAAGCTCGCCAGTGGCTGACCTGCGCGGACGGTCTGCCCCACGGACACCAGCACCCGGGGCACCATGCCCGCATACGGGGCCGCCACCACAGATTGCGCATCCGGCTTGAAGACGACACGTGCGTGCGTGCCAACCTCCAGCCCTGCGGATGCAGCCACTGGGCTAAAGCGAACTCCGAGGGAGCGCGCTTGTTCAACTGAAAGTTGCGTCGTCTGAGCAACTGCTTGGGCAGCGGTTTGCTCGAGAGGAAACGCGGCCAGCGCAATACACACGCTGGCCACGAGGATTTTTTTGGAAAACATGCCTGACTCCAATGCGCGGAGGCAACGGTAAGAACGCCACCTCAGATTCCGTCGCGCGCACGCGTGCGACGCGAACGATTCACTCTTACGGTGGAAGGCCGGAGACTAGCGAGGCCGCTACCGCTGCGTAGCGTTAGGCGAGCACAGTCGATCAGAAGACAGCGCTTCTGATGCATTCATCATCGCCAATGCAGACACAAGGGGCTTGTTGCAAGTCAACAAGTGCGGTGCAACGCGTACGCCAGCCGTCAACCGGGTACGGATCAGGACAACAGTGGAGGGGCTTGGGCCGGAGGCGGCCGATTGATGCGATGGCGCCAGCGCGCTCGAACGGGCGCGGGTCGATAGGCGGGACGGGATACGGAAGCGCAGGCAAGCGCCGCCAACAAGAAAAATGTCAGCGCCGAGACTCCGGCGGCCGACGCTGCGCAGAGAAGTGCAGTCAGCTCCACCGAGCTGATGGCGGGCTCGACATCCACCTCAAAGGGTTCCTGGCTGGTCAATACCCAGTCAGGACCACCCACGGCATCCGGCGACGCAGAACGGTGGCGGTCAGCAAACGAAGTGGATTGAAAATGAGAATCAGCCGCGACAGGAAGCGCTGTATGTACGTGCAGGCCAGCTTGTTTCGGAGTTCCGAGATGGCCGTGCAGAAGCGGGCTTAGCAGCTGCATCATCACAATGATGACCAACATGGCTGCCCGAAGCGAGACGCTCAGGGACGCACGTGACATGTGCGCATTGTATTGCAATTTTTCGTCACAGCCAGCATGAACTGCAACGTTGGAGCGCGCGGCCGGATTGATAACCACAGAACATCAATCGTTCCAAAACTTGCACTTCCCGTTTGCCTGTCTCAACGCGAACATTGCCAAAACTACAAACGCCGGCACCACGGCGTATTTTTTCTTTGGCTTTCAGGAGACACCTTGATGCACCCCTCGCCCAGCCTTTCGAACGGGCACGCAAAGGCCGCTGCGGTATTCCGCGTGACCGCCGGGAATTTCCTGGAGCAGTTCGACTTCTTCCTCTTCGGCTTCTACGCCACGCAGATCGCCAACGTCTTCTTTCCTGCCGACAGCGAATTCGCCTCGTTGATGATGACGTTTGCTGTCTTTGGCGCGGGCTTTCTGATGCGGCCGTTGGGCGCCATCGTGCTCGGCGCCTATATTGACGACGTTGGCCGTCGAAAAGGCCTCATCGTCACGCTCTCCATCATGGCAAGCGGCACCGTGCTGATCGCCTTCGTCCCGGGTTACGCCACGATCGGGCTTCTGGCACCGGCACTCGTGCTCTTCGGGCGCCTGCTGCAAGGCTTCTCGGCAGGCGCGGAGCTGGGCGGCGTGTCGGTCTATCTGGCCGAGATGGCCACGCCCGGCCGCAAGGGCTTTTTCACGAGCTGGCAGTCCGCCAGCCAGCAGGTGGCGATTGTCGTGGCGGCTGGACTGGGGTTCATGCTCAACCAATGGCTCAGCACATCGGCCATCGCTGCGTGGGGCTGGCGCGTACCGTTCTTCGTCGGCTGCATGATCGTGCCGTTCATCTTCGTGCTGCGCCGCAATCTGGAAGAAACGCAGGAATTCAAGGCTCGCAAGCATCGTCCTAGCATGAAAGAGGTGTTCCGTACACTGGTGCAAAACTGGGGCATTGTCATCGCCGGCATGATGCTGGTTGCGATGACCACCACGAGCTTCTACCTCATCACGGTGTACGCGCCGACATTCGGTAAGACGGTCCTGCACCTGAGCACCGCCGATAGCTTGCTCGTGACCCTCTGCGTTGGCGTATCCAACTTCGTGTGGCTGCCGATCGGCGGGGCGCTCTCCGACAAGATCGGCCGCCGGCCGCTCCTCGTCGGCATGACGGTGCTCACCATCGCCACCGCCTACCCGGCACTCTCGCTGCTCGCGAATGCACCGAGCTTCCAGAACATGCTGCTCGTGCTGCTCTGGCTCTCGTTTCTGTATGGCCTCTATAACGGCGCGATGGTCGTTGCGCTCACGGAAGTGATGCCGGTGCAAGTGCGCGTTGCAGGCTTTTCGCTCGCCTATAGTTTGGCAACGGCGGTCTTCGGTGGCTTCACGCCCGCCATCTCAACGGCAGCCATCCACCTGACCGGCGACAAGGCCGCGCCGGGTTATTGGATGAGCTTCGCCGCCGTGTGCGCGCTCGTTGCAACGTTCACGCTCTATCGCCGCCGCGCAGTGGTGCTCAACCCGGCGCATTGATCCCCGTCTGTTACTGCATGACCACGACAATGACAATGAAGAACCTGTTTCGAAAACTCTGCGCGGTGGCGCTCGTTGCAACTGCCGCTGCAACGGCAAACGTTCAGGCGGCCGAACTGCATGTCATGAGTTCGGGCGGCTTCACCGCGGCCTACAAGCTGCTCGGGCCCAAGTTTGCAGCCCAGTCCGGCAACACGCTGAACACCGCGCTGGGCCCGTCGATGGGCAAGTCGCCCGAAGCCATTCCGAACCGGCTCGCGCGTGGCGAACCTGCGGACGCCGTCATCATGGTCGGTTACGCTCTGGACGACCTCATCAAGCAAGGCAAGGTGATTCCGGATTCGCGCGTGGAACTGGCCGATTCCCGCATCGGCATGGTGGTACGCGCTAGCGCAGCAAAGCCCGACATCAGCTCGGTGGAAGGCCTCAAGCAAGTGCTGCTCAACGCCAAGTCGATCGCGTATTCAGACAGCGCAAGCGGCGTCTATATCGAGCGAGAGCTGTTCAAGAAGCTCGGCATCGAAGAGCAGGTCAAGCCCAAGGCCAAGATGGTCCCACGGATCCCGGTGGGCTCTGTGGTGGCGAACGGCGAGTACGAAATCGGCTTCCAGCAGGTGAGCGAATTGCTGCCGGTGGAGGGTGTGACCTTTGTTGGAAAGATCCCCGAGTCGCTGCAATCGGTCACGCGCTTCGCGGCGGGCATTCCCGTCGGCGCGCAGCATCCGAAAGAAGCGAAGGCACTGCTCGACTATCTCGCCTCTCCTGGCGTGCAGGCCGACGTGAAATCGACGGGGCTCGATTCCGTACCCGCACAGTGAAACGCACGCGGGCCTGCGCTGCCAGCGGGTCCGCTGTATGCCGCGCTTATGCCCCGCTTCTGGTGGCGCCGCTGCGCTTCGCTTCGATGACCATTTGATGGAACGCCTCGGCCGCCGGCGTGAGCGCGCGCCCGCGCCGCTTCACGATGCCAACGCGGCGCTTCACCACCGGCTCCACCAGGGGCACGCTCGTGAGAACGGGGTGGTCATGTCCGGGCATGGCCATGGACGGCACGGCGGCAACGCCCAACCCCGCCTCGACCAAACCCAGCATGGTGGTGACGTGCCGCGTCTCGCAGACGCTCGGCGCGCGCGGTGGCACGGCCGACAGTGCCTGATCGAGCAGTAGGCGGTTCCCAGAAGTCTTGTCCACCGACACGTAGTCGTGCGCATACAGCTCGCTCCACGTCACGCGTTTCTTGCGTGCGAGCGGATGATCGCGGCGGCAAGCCGCCACAAAGCGCTCCTGCAGCAGCATCCTGAATTCGATCTCGGGCTCCTGGCTGCCCATAAAGCTCACACCAAAGTCCGCCTCGCCGCTGATGACGGCACCGAGCACCTCGTTCGCGCTTGCGTCGATCAGCTTCACGCGGATGCGCGGAAAGCGCTGGTGATAGCTCGCAATGAGGTTCGGCAAAAAGTAGTAGGCCACCGAAGGCACACACGCGATGGTCACGTGGCCCAGGCGGCTCGAAGCCACGTCGCGGATGCCTAGCAGCGCGACGTCGAGATCGTCGAGCAGTTGTTCTGCGCTGCGGGCAAACACGCGGCCGACCGTGGTGAGCGTGACGCTGCGTGTGGTGCGCTCGAACAGCGCCACGCCCAGCGCGTCCTCGAGCTTGTCGATCCGGCGGCTTAACGCAGGTTGGGAAATGCTGATCGCCTCGGCGGCTTTGCGGAAGTTTCCCAACTCCACCACCGCCCGAAACGCCTGCAAGTCCGTCAAATCAAAGTTGATGCCCACGGGGTCGGCCTCCGCATTCGAGATGCCGAGCATTGTGCGTGATTCCGCGGAATGACAAAAAAGAAAACGCCAACCCGTAGGTTGGCGTTTTGCTTGGGGCGTGACCAGGATCAGTGGAACTGATTCATGGTGTTGTCCTTACCCGCAGCCTTCAGCGCAGCTTCGCCGCTGAAGTATTCCTTGTGGTCATCGCCGATGTCCGAGCCCGACATGTTCTGGTGCTTCACGCAGGCGATGCCCTGACGGATCTCCTTGCGCTGCACGCCAGCCACGTAACCCAGCATGCCTTGGTCACCGAAGTATTCCTTGGCCAGGTTGTCGGTCGACAGCGCGGCGGTGTGGTATGTCGGCAGCGTGATCAGGTGATGGAAGATGCCGGCTTCACGCGATGCATCAGCCTGGAACGTGCGGATCTTCTCGTCAGCCAGCTTCGCCAGTTCGGTGTCGTCGTATTCCGTGCTCATGAGCGCGCCGCGCTCGTAGGCCGACACGTCCTTGCCGGCTTCCTTCATGGCGTCATACACCTGCTGACGGAAGTTCAGCGTCCAGTTGAACGACGGGCTGTTGTTGTACACCAGCTTGGCGTTCGGGATGACCTTGCGGATTTCCTTCACCATGCCGCCGATCTGCGCGATGTGCGGCTTCTCGGTTTCGATCCACAGCAGGTCAGCGCCGTTCTGCAGCGAGGTGATGCAGTCCAGCACGCAGCGTGCTTCGCCCGTACCGGCGCGGAACTGGAACAGGTTGCTCGGCAGGCGCTTGGGACGCAGCAGCTTGCCGTCGCGCTTGATGACCACGTCACCGTTGCCCAGTTGGTCAGCCGACAGCTCTTCGCAATCCAGGAACGCGTTGTATTGGTCGCCCAGGTCGCCCGGCGTGTTCGTCACGGCGATCTGCTTGGTCAAGCCAGCGCCCAGCGAATCAGTACGGGCCACGATGATGCCGTCGTCCACGCCCAGCTCCAGGAACGCGTAGCGGATGGCGCGGATCTTGGCGAGGAAGTCCTCATGCGGCACGGTGACCTTGCCGTCCTGGTGGCCGCACTGCTTTTCGTCCGACACCTGGTTTTCGATCTGGATGCAGCATGCACCGGCTTCGATGAACTGCTTGGCGAGCAGGTACGTGGCTTCCGCGTTGCCGAAACCCGCGTCGATGTCGGCAATGATGGGCACCACGTGCGTCACGTGGTTGTCGATCTTCTCTTGGATGGCGGCCTTGGCTGCGGCGTCCTTGGCGGCGTCCAGTTCGCGGAACAGGCCGCCCAGTTCACGGGCATCCGCCTGGCGCAGGAACGTGTACAGCTCGCGGATCAGCGCGCTGACCGAGGTCTTTTCGTGCATCGACTGGTCCGGCAGCGGGCCGAACTCCGAGCGCAGCGCAGCGACCATCCAGCCCGACAGGTACAGGTAACGGCGCTCGGTGCTCTTGAAGTGCTTCTTGATAGAGATCATCTTCTGCTGGCCGATGAAACCGTGCCAGCAACCCAGCGACTGCGTGTACTTGGCCGGATCGGCATCGTAGGCGGCCATGTCGGCGCGCATGATCTTGGCGGTGTACTTGGCGATGTCCAGACCCGTCTTGAACTTGTTCTGCGCGCGCATGCGGGCAGCGTATTCCGGGTTGATGGCATTCCATGCGCTGCCGTGGGTCTCTTTCAAGGCAGCCACTGCCTTGATGTCGTCTTGATACTGGGCCATGTCAATTTCCTAGAAATAAACCGCGTTTGAAGAGAATCGGTTGCGTGTGCAGCTACGGAATTCGAAGCGAGCAGCATGGATTGATTGTAGGGCGGCTTTGACGCAGCGCGGCAGGGTCTTATATAAGACATAAGACTTAGTTTTTCTTTATTTATCAATGAGATAGACGACGAATTTTGCGATGCGAAACGTTTTTTCAGGAAACGGAACGCGGAAGCAGGAGGAACCCCGGCCGAATCCCGCAATGTGAAATGCGCTTTCAGGCGTCGGAGCAACCGGCCTTTGACTGTGGTTCAGATTGACGCCGAGCCTCAAACCTCGTCATTTCGTAGCGATCGCTACATCCTTGCAGCAGTTATGACTCCAGTCCTATCCTGCCGTCATGACGCTCACTTCAGATTCCTGGCTGCTGCTCATCGTCAGCCTGCCCACCACCAGCGCCACGGCCCGCATGCGCATCTGGCGCGCGATCAAGGCGCTCGGTTGTGCTGCCCTGCGCGACGGCGCTTACCTGCTGCCCGCCCATGTCGAGCCCGCCGCGCAACTGCGCCAGTTGGCCGACGAAGCGCTGCAGGAAGGCGGCCAGGCATGGGTGCTGAACGTGCAGGCGCTGGATGCCGCCGAGAACGCCGCCTACCGCGCCCTGTTCGATCGCACGCCGGACTACACCGCGTGGCTGTCCACGCTATCGGAAAGCCGAACAACGCTGCACGACCTGCCGGCGCCCGAGCGCAGCCGCGTGCACCGCCGCCATGCCCGCGCCTACGAGGCCATCCGCAAGATCGATTTCTTCCCCAATGAAGCCGCCGTGCGTGCCGACGCACAGTGGCGCGACTTTGCAGCGGCAGTCGAGGCTGTGCAGTCACCGGGGGAACCACGCACCGCTGTGGGCGGCATTCCGCGCCGGGACCCTGCCCAGTACCAGGGGCGCCTTTGGGCGACGCGGCGCCATCTGTGGGTGGATCGCGTCGCCAGTGCGTGGCTGATACAGCGATGCATTGATCCGCATGCGCGCTTTCTCTGGCTGGAACACCCGGCCGATTGTCCAGCCGATGCCCTGGGCTTTGACTTTGATGGTGCCGCCTTCACGCACCTCGGCGAGCGCGTGTCGTTTGAAGTGCTGCTCGCCAGCTTCGGGCTAGACGAGGACCCAGGGCTCGCCCGGCTCGGCGCGATGGTGCATGCGTTGGATGTGGGCGGATCGACCACACCGGAGGCCGGCGGATTCGAAGCCATCCTGGCCGGCGCGCGCAAGCGGCTCGCCGATGACGATGCATTGCTTGCGGAAATCGGTGCGGTACTCGATTCGTTGTACGCGCATTTCTCCGGCAGCCGCAAACGCTGACATCCCCCCCTATCCACAGGTGCCCAGATGAACGCTCCTCAAGAACGCCCGGCCTATACGCTGCGGCAACTGGTGTTGTACTTCCTGCGGCTCGGCGCGCTCGGTTTTGGTGGCCCCGTTGCACTGGCGGGCTACATGCGGCGCGATCTGGTCGAAACCAAGCAGTGGATTTCCGAGGCCGACTACAAAGAAGGTCTCGCGCTGGCGCAACTGGCTCCCGGGCCGTTGGCTGCGCAATTGGCGATCTACCTCGGCTATGTGCACTACCGCATCGTGGGCGCGACGCTCATCGGCATCGCGTTCGTGCTGCCGTCCTTTCTGATGGTCGTGGCACTCGGTTGGGCCTATGTGCGTTTTGGCGGGCTGACGTGGATGCAGTCGGTGTTCTACGGCGTCGGCGCGGCGGTGATCGGCATCATTGCCATCAGTGCCCACAAGCTCACGACCAAGATGGAGGTTTGCCATGCAATGGATCACGCGTGAACGCCCGAAGATCGACCGCATCGCCAATGAAACCGGGGCTATCCCGTACGACATCCCTGGCGTGGAACTCACACACGTGGGCGAACTGTGCAGCTTCGACGCGTTTCTCAACAAGTACCAGCTCGGCGGCAATCCAGCGTTGCAGCATCTCGCCAGCATCGTGCGCGGTGCAGATACGTCGCGGCTGGAGCTCACGCCGCAATCGAGCGGGCTCTATGCAATTTCGCTGGGTCTATCGCACGTGTTTGCCGATGACCTGGCGATGCTCGAACACGGACTGGTGATGTACGACGCGCTGTATGCGTGGTGCGAGCACTGCCAGGCCGAGACGCATAACTGGCCACCCAAGATGCCGGCTTGATGGCCATCACGGTGCTACCACGCATCGCAAACGTTGGCGCCCAAGGCAGACGTTACGGCCGGTTGCAAAATCATCTCCGCGGGCTGGCCCTCCAACACTATCCTTTCGTCTCTAACCGGGAGCACGGGGCCAAGACCCCTTACAACACCATGAAAAACATCATCGTCATCCTCTCGCTCGGCGCTTCGCTGCTGGGCGGCTGTGCCGTGTATCTGCCAGACGACGGCCCGGTTGCAAGACCGCAAGGCGGACCTGGCAATGGCTTCTGCCCGCCCGGTCAAGCCAAGAAGGGCAACTGCTGAACGCTGCCGGACAGCACCCAGCAAAAAGCCGGTCTGCGTGACCGGCTTTTTTTCGTTCAGGCGCGGCGCTTACTTGCCCTTGCCCGCGTGCTTATGCTGCGTCGACTTGCCGTGCTGGTGTGCACGGTCTGCAGCGCGGGCGCGGCCCTTGTCGCGGTCTGCACTACCGGGGCCGTTGGTGTTGGCCATGCCCTGGCTGCTCATATGCGGGGCAGAACCAGCGCCCGCACCACCGCCCTTGGCTTGTGCGGGAACGGAAACCGCCAGCAGTACACCGATTGCCCCAGCCACCATCCATGGTGTCGTCTTCATTGCCTTCCTCCTTTTGGTTTAGGTGACCCGGATTGTAGGAATGCGCGAGCGTATGTGTGCATTTTCGTGCAACCAATCGTAACTAGACCATTTTCATGCTGCTCTGCAGCGTCAATCCGCAATCCGAGGGGCTTTTGCACCCCCACCAGAATAGGTTTTCATTTGTTTGCAGTGTGCACGTCACAGCGCGGTTCAATGGCGCGGTAAAGATGCCGGCCATCTTGCCGTTAGCCTCCATAGGCACCGCGCAAGCCAGCGTGCCAACGCCGTTGCCACCTCTGCCCAGAGTCACCCGCCCAGACGCCATCGCTTTCCTTCCATGTCCGCTCAAACGTCGATGGACAAGCGCTTTGGCGCCAGCGTTGCCATCGTCCTCGTCCCTGTGTTGTCGCTGTCGTGCTGGCTCCTGGGCTACGCATGGCTAGCCTATGGGCGCGCTGACGATGCCGCACGTAGCTTCCAGGCGCTGCGGATAGCGTTGCTGGTCATGGAAAAGGTGTCCGCCGAACGCGGCCCGACCAACGGCGTGCTCGGTGAAGACCTGCCGATGCCGCCCGAACGCCTGGCCGCCCTGCAGCGCGTGCGCGCCGCCAGTGACGATCACCTTGCCGAGCTGCTCGACGCGCTGCACCCCGAACGCTGCCCCGCCTGCAGCGCCGACGCCGATGCCGTGCGGCGCGCACAAGCCGACCTAGCCAGCGCGCGCCAGAACATCGACCACTTGATCGCCCAGCCACGACATGCGCGCGGCAGCCATGCGCTGGCCGATGCCGTGGACCGCATGATCGCGGTCATCCCCGAATTTCTGCCGGTGGTGAACACGCGCACGGCCAGCATCACGCGCGGCGACCCGGACGTACTGAACTGCCTGACCCTGGCGCGCTTGTCGGCCGACCTGCGCGAATATGCCGGCCAGCTTGGCTCTCGCCTGACAGGCGCGCTGGCCATGCATCGCATGCTGACGTCGGATGAGCAATACGCCATCGAGCGCACGCAGGGCCGCATAGACCAGCTCCGCGCCATGATCGACACGCGTGTGGTGGGTCGGCCGGGGCTGAATCAGGACGCCATCGAGGCACTCACCACGCAGTATTTCGGCGACGGACTGAGCTACCTCCAGCGCGTACGCACGCAGGCCAGCCAACCGGGCGGCGTGGACATCAGCACCGGCCAGTTTGCCGAGCGCTATGTGCCGACCATGCGCGCCATCACAGATTTCCGCGACAGCGTGCTGCGCCTGGCGGAAGACGACATCCGCGAACACCGGCGCGCCATGCTGCTGGTGCTGCTGGGCTCGGCAGCGGCAGTGTTGTCGGTGCTGGGCGCCCTGGCGTGGATGACGATTTCGTTCCGCCGCCACGTGGTGGGGCCGTTCGTCAACGCCACGCGGTTGATCGACGCCATCGCGCGCGGCGACCTGGGCGTGCACATTCCCGCTGGCTTTGCGCGGCACGAGATCCGCGCGATGTTCGATGCCATCCGCGTGCTGCGCGTCAACAGCATCGAGCGCCGCCGGCTGGAGGTGGAGCGCGCGCACCTGATGCAGGAACTCGCGCGCATGGCCGAAACCGACCCCCTCACCCAGTTGCTCAACCGCCGCGCATTTGAAGAACGCGCCGAGGCCATGTGCCATTCGGCCGCGCCCAAAGCGAAGTTGCTTGCGCTGATCATGTTCGACATCGACCACTTCAAGCGCATCAACGACACCTACGGCCACGCCGTGGGTGACGAAGCCCTGCGCACCGTCGCGCGCCTGTGCCGTACGGATGGCCCAGCGGCCGATGTGGTGGCGCGTATCGGCGGCGAGGAGTTTGCCGTGATGGTGTGGGCCGATTCGCGCGAACACGCACGCATGTTGGCCGAACGCCTACGCCAGCGCATCGCCGAGGTGCCGGTGTCCACCGGCACCGATGCCACCTGCCGCATGACGGCCAGCTTTGGCGTGGCCCTGGGCCGTGCGGCCGACCAACCACCGCTGGAACCCCTGCTGCGACGCGCCGACCACCTGCTCTATGCCGCCAAGCTGGCCGGGCGCAACTGCGTGATGACTGATACGCCGCCGGCATCGCTCGATCTGTCAGCGGCAGCGGAATAACCGAGCGGATTTTTGGGGACGACGGCACCGTCCTGCTCTACATTGGCAACTCCCGTTCCACACCACCCGGAGCTGCCGATGCCGCAAGACCGTCACCTGATTCTCTATCACTCACCGCGCAGCCGTTCCCGAGGTGCGCGCATGCTACTCGAAGCATTGGGCGCCGACTATGAAGTGCACGCCTTCGACCTGACCACAGGCCAGCATCGATCGCCCGAGTTTCTGGCCATCAACCCTGTGCACAAAGTACCGACGCTACAGCACGGCGATGCCATCATCACCGAGCAAGTAGCGGTGTATCTGTATGCGGCGGAGTTGTATCCGGAAGCCGGCCTATCGCCAGCAGTGGGTGACCCGTTGCGTGGGCCGTATCTGCGCTGGATGGCGTTTTATGGTTCGTCGTTCGAGCCGGCCATTGTCGACCGCTCCCTGAAGCGTGAGCCCGCAGCGTATTCGCTTTCGCCGTATGGCGACTTCGACACCGTCATCAAAACGCTGACCGCGCAACTGGAACAGGGCCCCTATCTGCTGGGTGAACGTTTTACGGCGGCAGACGTGCTGTGGGGTGCTGCGCTCGCCTGGACGACGATGTTCAAGCTGATGCCCGAAACGCCGCTGGTACGCGCGTATATCGACCGCGTCATGGCGCGCCCGGCGCTGCAGCGCGCACAGGCGGCCGATCTAGCCCTTGCGGAAGCACAGGACAAAGCAAAGGCCGAGGCAACAAACGCTGCCCCGGCCCCATGACGCTGCAACTGCGTACTTTTTTTAGCGTGCTTAGTGCGTGAGTCGGAACTGCCCCACGGCCTCGTTGAGGTTGTGGGCCTGTTCTTCAAGTGACTCCGCAGCGGCGGCGGCCTGCTCGACCAGCGCGGCGTTCTGCTGGGTCACCTGGTCCATCTGATTGACGGCCTGGTTGACCTGCTCGATGCCGCTGCTCTGCTCTTCCGACGCGGCCGAGATCTCGCCCATGATGTCGGTCACGCGCTTCACCGCGTCAACGATCTCGGCCATCGTCACGCCGGCTTGGTCCACCAGCGCCGTACCGTTGGAGACGCGATCCACCGAGTCGCTGATCAGCGCCTTGATTTCCTTGGCCGCGCCGGCTGAACGCTGCGCCAAGCTGCGCACTTCGCTCGCCACCACGGCAAAGCCGCGGCCTTGCTCGCCAGCGCGTGCGGCTTCCACCGCCGCATTCAGCGCCAGGATGTTGGTCTGGAACGCGATGCTTTCGATCACGCCGATGATGTCGGCAATCTTCTTGCTGCTCTCGTTGATGCCGCCCATGGTGTGGACCACCTGGCCGACCACATCGCCACCGCGCGTCGCCACGTCCGATGCCGTCACGGCGAGCTGGCTCGCTTGACGCGCGTTGTCGGCGTTCTGCTTCACGATGCTCGTGAGCTCTTCCATGCTCGATGCGGTTTCTTCCAACGAGCTCGCTTGTTCTTCCGTGCGCTGCGAGAGGTCCGCATTGCCGGCGGCAATTTCTTGCGCGGCCGAGCGCACCGAATCGCTACCCAGGCGGATCTGCTGCATCACCGCCGTCAGTTTGTCGGCAAAGGTGTTGAACGAGCGGGCGATCTGCGCGACTTCGTCTTCACCGTCCGACGGCAGGCGCTTGGTCAGGTCACCGCTGCCCGAGCCGATGTCGTCCATCGCATCACGAATCAGCGAGAGGCGGCGGAACGCACGCGCGGTCATCGCACCGACGATGAGCGCTGCCACGATGGCCACGCCCACCAGCGCGCCGGCAGAGGTCATTACCAGCGAACGCATGCCGGCGGTGGCGTCGGACTTGTCCAGTGCCACGACGAGGCCCCAGTCGGTGCCCTTCACGCCTTGGCGCCAGAGCAGCTTGGCGGCGCCATCGACCGCCACTTCCGTGGGCTTGTCGGCTTGCGCCAGCGTGGCGAGCGTCGCTTCATTCAAACCCGCTGACAGATCGGTCACCGGCTTGAGCGTCAGCTTGTCGTCCGGGTGCGCCACGATCTTGCCCGCTGCATTGACGATGAAGCCAAAGCTGGCCGGCGTCGGGTGGATCGCCTTCACGTTGGCGATCACGCTGTCCATAGCGACATCGCCGCCGATCACGCCCTTGAGGCTGCCGCCCTGCATGACGGGTACGGCGAATGTCACCACCAGCTTGCCGGTGCTGGCGCTCACATACGGCGGCGTCACCACCGGTTTGCCGGCGTCTACGGCTTGCTTGTACCAGGGGCGCGCGGTCGGGTCGTACGTCGGCGGAATGCCTTCGGGGTTCGAGAACTTGTAGCTCTTGTCGGCATAGCCGACATACACGTTGATGAAGCCGCCCGCATCACGCACGGTCTTCAGCACCGGAATCGGGTCGGCAGACAACGCCGTGTCTTGCAGCGCCACCATCATCTGCGACTTGGAAGCGATCCAGTCGTCAATGCCGGCAATATGGCCACGTGCAACGGATTGAAGGTTCTGCTGGATGGAGGCGTCGTTATACGAACGCGTGACGAGGTAGTTGAGGCCACCAGCAAACGTCAGTGCGCCGACCACGATGGCAACGCAAGTCAGCAAGATGCGGGTACGAATGGATGCAAGCACGGTATGGTTTCCTACGTTGCCATGACGATGGTTCCGCCATGTAAAGCATGCGGCACACAGCCTTGTTGGCCTGCCGTCGCTCAAGAAACGGCCATGTAAAGAAAATCTGAAGCCTGATGTCGCGCACGTTCCATGGATTTGTCACGTTGCCCTGGCAGGCAACCCCCTACAATCGCGCGCAGGACAGTCGCGCAGCACAATCGAACTGCTCGATGCTGCACTCCCCGACTAGGACAAACACCAACGCAAACAGGACGCCACATGAAAACCAAAGCCGCCATCGCCTGGAAAGCCGGAGCCCCGCTTACCGTAGAAGAAGTGGACCTGCAAGGCCCGCGCGCCGGTGAAGTGCTGGTCGAGATCAAGGCCACCGGCATCTGCCACACCGATTACTACACGCTCTCGGGCGCAGACCCGGAAGGCATCTTCCCCGCCATCCTCGGCCATGAAGGCGCGGGCGTGGTGCTGGAAGTGGGTGCCGGCGTAACGTCGTTGAAGGCGGGTGACCACGTCATCCCGCTGTACACGCCGGAGTGCCGCCAGTGCAAGTTCTGCCTGTCGCGCAAGACCAACCTGTGCCAGGCGATCCGCGCCACGCAGGGCAAGGGCCTGATGCCGGACGGCACGTCGCGCTTCTCCATTGATGGCAAGCCGTTGTTCCACTACATGGGGACGTCAACGTTTGCGAACCACATTGTGGTGCCGGAAATCGCGCTGGCGAAGATCCGCCCCGATGCGCCGTTCGACAAGGTCTGCTACATCGGCTGCGGCGTCACCACGGGTGTGGGCGCCGTGGTGTACACGGCCAAGGTGGAAGCGGGCGCCAACGTGGTGGTGTTCGGCCTCGGCGGCATCGGCCTGAACGTGATCCAGGGCGCGAAAATGGTCGGCGCCGACAAGATCATCGGCGTGGACCTGAACCCGGCGCGCGAGGCGATGGCGCGCAAATTCGGCATGACGCACTTCATCAACCCGAAGGACGTCGACAACGTGGTCGACCACATCATCCAGCTGACGGATGGTGGTGCGGATTACTCGTTCGAATGCATCGGCAACACGCAGGTGATGCGCCAGGCGCTGGAGTGCTGCCACAAGGGCTGGGGCCAGTCGATCATCATCGGCGTGGCCGAAGCCGGCGCGGAAATCAGCACGCGCCCGTTCCAGCTCGTGACTGGGCGTGAGTGGAAGGGCTCGGCATTCGGCGGCGCACGCGGGCGCACCGATGTGCCGAAGATCGTCGACTGGTACATGGAAGGCAAGCTCAACATCGACGATCTGATCACGCACACGCTGCCGCTGGAGCGCATCAACGAAGGCTTCGACCTGATGAAGCGCGGTGAGTCGATCCGCTCGGTCGTGCTGTACTGAGCCCCGGACCCAGGAGAACACGATGACAGTCCCGGTGCCCACACTTGAGTTGATTTCGGAGCACGCCTGCTTTGGCGGCGTGCAACGTTTCTATCGACACGACTCGACAGCGATCGGACTGCCGATGCGCTTCTCGGTCTATCTACCGCCGCAAGCATTGGCGGGCGAACGGTGCCCGGCGCTGTTCTATCTGGCTGGCCTGACCTGCACGGAAGAGACCTTCGCCATCAAAGCCGGCGCGCAGCGCGTGGCGGCGCGCGAAGGCCTCATCCTCATCGCGCCGGACACCAGCCCGCGCGGCGCCAACGTTCCCGGCGAAACGGACAGCTGGGACTTTGGCGTCGCCGCCAGCTTCTACCTCGATGCCACGCAAGCGCCGTGGAGCCGGCACTACCGCATGGAAACCTACGTCGCGCAAGAACTGCACCACATTGCGCGCGTGGCCTTTCCGGTGGCAGCAGGACGCATCGGCATCTTCGGTCACTCCATGGGCGGGCACGGCGCGTTGACGCTGGCGCTGCGTCATCGGGAGCGGTTTGCCTCCGTGTCCGCTTTTGCGCCGATTGCGCGCCCGTCTGTCTGCCCGTGGGGCATCAAGGCGTTCACCGGTTACCTCGGTGAAGACCGCGCTGCCTGGGCCGCGCACGACGCTACCCAACTGATGCAGCTGGCGCAGAAGCCCTTCCCGGGCGGCATCCTGATCGATCAGGGCGACGCCGACAAATTCCTCGCCGAGCAGTTGTATCCCGACGACTTTGCCGCCGCGTGCCAAGCCGCCGGGCAACCGCTACAACTACGCCGTCACCCGGGGTACGACCACGGCTATTACTTCATCCAAACCTTCATCGAAGACCACCTGCTGCATCACGCAGCGCAACTGCGCTAGCGCAAACGCGAGGGGCGGAGACCGCGCTATCGGCTGCCTCCGCCCGCGCCGCCTGCGCCGGCCCCAGTACCACCGCCTACACCACCACCCGTACCGCCGGCCGCACCGCTATTACCCCCACCACCGGGGGCGCCGATCCCGCCTGTACCCGGCGCGCCGCCTGTACCGGTACCCGGCGCACCCGGGCCGGTGCCCGCGCTGCCGCCCATCACGCCGCCTGACGTTCCCGCTCCCGTCGAATCGTTGGCGCTGCCGCCATAGCCGCCGCGCCGTTGCGCGCCGGTAGCACCGCGGTTGCGCGAGGACCCTCGGCTGCTATTGGCGTTCGTATCGGTCGAGGCCGAGCCGGTACTGTCCGCGGCGGTGCTGTCCGTCGCAGTGGGCCCCGTCGGCGCCATACCGGAGCCAGTGGCGGAACTGTTGGATTGCGCGCCCGCTGCCTGTGCATGGGCTACCCCAGCGCCACCTGCCAGCGCCAAAGCCACCAAGAGAGAAGAGACACGGAATGCGGTCATGAGGGGAGCTCCTAGATTGAGAAACACACCCTCAGTCATGAGCAAGGGCCGTTCCGCATTCACCTGGTGGTGGGTACGGCACTTCAGTGCCAAGCGCGGGTCTAGAAGGTTCCTTGCTATGGGTGGGTGAGACCCTACGTCACAATGCGTGGCGGATCGCTACGCCCGGTCTATACATTCATTGCTGTATGTATAATCGCCCGCACCCGGCGCCCATCCGCCGGGGCCAACGATGGAGCTGTTCAACGTGAGATTCCCCTTCCCGCTGCCGAAGTCATGGCGCGCGGCCCTGCCCGGGCTGGCGTCCGACCACGCATCGGGCGCCCCTTCCGATCACCCGCGCGCCCCGGTAGCGCAGCCCTTGCCCGGCGATCCGGATGCCTGGATCGCGTGCGAGCACTGCGACACCCTGCATCGTCACGAGGTCATCGCGCTGGATGAAGAGGCGCATTGCACGCGCTGCGGCGTCAAGCTGTACCGCAACCAGAGCGAGCGCCTGTCGGTGCTGCTGCCGCTGCTGATCACGGGGATCATCGTCTACGTGGTGGCCAACGTTTTTCCGATTGCCGAGATGGACGGTGGCGGCAATCGCAACGCCACCACGCTGTGGGGCGCCATCCAGGCGCTGTACGACTACGGCATGGTGTTCGCGGCCGTGCTGGTGGCGCTCACCACGGTGCTGTTCCCGCTGATGTACATGTCGGTACTGGCGCCGCTGCTGATCGCGCGGGTGCGCGGGCGGCAGCATCCCTCCGCCGCGCTCGTGCTGCGTGCGGCGGCAATGATCCGCCCGTGGGCCATGATCGAGATCTTCATGCTGGGCGTGGTGGTGGCGCTCATCAAGGTGGCGCACATGGTGTCGCTCGAAGCCGATGCGGGCCTGTGGGCATTTGCCGCGCTCACGGTGTTCCTGACCATCGCGCTGTCGATTGATCTGCGCCCGTTCTGGCGCGAGATCGGCCTGACGCTGCCGCCGCGCACACACGTCGATGCGCCCACCGGCCTGGATGTGGCGGCCCGCCCTGGTGAAGCTTCTAACGGCGAGGACCGCGCATGAGCGCCGCGACGAGTACCGCCCCAGCCCAGCCGGCGCGCCCGCTGCGTGCCGCCGCGCGCGGCCTCGCTACCTGCGAGCGCTGCGGCCTGCTGGCGCGCATGCCTCACGCCGAAGCCGCCACGCAAGCCGTGCTCACCCATGAAGACGTGCCAGAACCCGCGACGCCAGCACCGGTCTGCCCACGCTGCCTGTCGCCCTTGCACGTGCGCAAGCCCGACAGCCTCGCGCGCTGCTGGGCGCTGCTGATTGCCGCCATGGCCATGTACCTGCCGGCCAACATGCTGCCGGTCATGATTACTGACACGCTGCTCGGCACCCAGCAGGACACCATCATGAGCGGCATCGTCTACCTGTGGACGTCGGGCTCGTGGCACCTGGCCATCATCGTGTTCATCGCCAGCTTTTTTGTGCCGCTGGCCAAGCTCGGCATCCTCGCCGTGCTCTGCCTCTCGGTGCAGCGGCGCTGGCACTGGAACCCGCGCCTGCGCACGCGCCTGTATGTGATTGTCGAGGCGATCGGCCGCTGGTCGATGCTCGATGTGTTTGTGGTGACGCTGCTGGCGGGGCTGGTGCACCTGTCCACGCTGGCCATCATCAAGCCCGGCCCTGGTGTCGGGCCGTTTGCCGGCGTGGTGGTGCTGACCATGTTCGCCTCCCGCTGTTTTGACCCCCGCCTGATCTGGGACGCCATCGACGAGCCCGATCCCGAAGAGACCGACGCATGACCGCCCCTGCTGATCAAGAAACCGTTCCTCCGCCGCGCCGTACCAAACGCAAGCGCTGGCTGCCCTCGCTGATCTGGCTCGTGCCGATCGTCGCGCTGCTGGTGGGGGGCACGCTCATGGCCCGCGTGATCCTGGCGCGCGGCGCGCTGGTGAGCGTCACCTTCAGCTCGGCCGAAGGCATTGAAGCCGGCAAGACGCGCGTGAAGTACAAGAGCGTCGACATCGGCGTGGTCAAGGCCGTGGGCCTGACGGACGACCGCTCCGGCGCCGTGGTGCAGATCGAACTCACGCACGACGGCAAAGCCTTTGCCGCATCCGACACGCGCTTCTGGGTGGTGCGCCCGCGTGTGGCGGCCGGCAGCATCTCCGGGCTGGGCACGCTGCTTTCCGGCGCCTACATCGGCGTGGATGGCGGACGCTCGCACGACAAGAAGTCCGACTTCAAGGGCCTGGATACGCCACCGGCCATCTATGCCGACACGCCGGGCAAGCAGTTCAAGCTGCATGCGCAGGACATCGGCTCGCTCGATATCGGATCGCCGGTGTACTTCCGCCGCGTGCGCGTGGGGCAGGTCACCGCCTACGACATCGACGCCGACGGCAAGGGCGTGAGCCTGCAGATTTTCGTGAACGCGCCCTTCGACAAGTTCATCACGCGCGGCACCCGCTTCTGGAACGCCAGCGGCATCGACCTGAAGCTCGACGCCAATGGCCTGAAGGTCGACACGCAATCGCTGCTGACCGTGGTGCTGGGCGGCATCGCCTTCCAGACGCCGGAAGGCGCGGACCATGAGCCGGCTGCACAAGACGCCAACTTCGATCTCATGCGCAACGAAACCCTTGCGCTCAAGGACCCCGAACACATCTCGCAGACCGTGGTGATGTACTTCCACCGCTCGCTGCGTGGCCTGACAGTGGGCGCGCCGGTGGAGTTCAAGGGCATCAACGTGGGCGAGATCAAATCGATCGGCATCCACTACAGCAAGAAGCGCCACGAGTTCGTGCTGCCGGTCACGGCCACGCTGTACCCGACGCGCTTTGGCATGGACATCCGCGAAGACAACGCCGACCACGCTGCGGAAGACGTGCGCACGCAGTTCGACGTGCTCGTCCAGAACGGCATGCGCGCGCAGCTGAAGAGCGCGAGCCTGCTGACCGGCCAGCAGTTCGTGAACCTCGACTTCATCGACCCCACAGAGCGTGGCAAGACGCCGCCGCGCTTTGGCATGCGCGACCGTGATGGCGCCTACGTCTTCCCGACCGCCGACAACCCGACGGACGACATCGAAGCGCAGATCGCGGGCATCGTGAAGAAGCTCAACAAGGTGCCGTTCGAGCAGATCGGGCAGGACGTCCACAAGATGCTCGGCTCGCTTGATGCCACGCTCAAGCAGACGGAACAACTGGCCAAGACGGTCAACAGCGACCTCGCTCCGCAGATGAAGGAAACGCTGGCCGAAGCGCACCGCACGCTGAACGCGGCACGCCAGGTCTTCGGGGATGACGCCCCGCTACAGCGCGATGCACGCGACACGCTGGATCAGGTCGCCAAGGCCGCCGCGTCGGTACGCGTGCTGACCGACTATCTGCAACTCCACCCGGAATCGCTGATCCGGGGCAAGTCCAAGGACGCGCAATGACCCGGGCGAACATGACCACGATGACACTGTCTTCCCTTCAACTGGCCGGCGTGCTCGGCGCCGCTGCATTGATGACGGCATGCGCCTCGCCCGACCCAACCCTGCATACGCTGTACGTGCGGCCGGCGGCCACGGATGCGGGGCGCTTCGAGCGCGCTTTCCGGCTCTCGGGCGTGCGCGTGCCTGATCGCCTGGACAAACCGCAGATCGTGCTGCGCACGTCTGACAGCGAAGTGCAGGCGCTGGAGCAGCAGCGCTGGGCATCGCCGTTCGGTTCGGAGTTGCGCGATGCGCTGTCGGCCCAGCTGGCCGCTGCGCTGTCGGCAATGGATGTGGGTGGTGGCGTGGTGCCGGCGGGCGTGCCGCTCTATCGCATCACGGCCGACATGCCGAGCTACGATGCGCGGCCCGGCCAGAGCGTGGCGGCGTTGGTGGCCTGGCGCGTGACGCGGGATGCGGCGACACCGGGTACGCCGGGTACGCCGGGTGCAAGCGGCGCTCCCGCCTTCGCCTGCCAAGCCACGTTGACGGCGCCGGTGGCAGCGGATGCGAGCGGGAGTGTTGACCCTGTCGTGTCTTCAACGCAGCAGCTTGTCCTGCAATGGTCTGCGCAGATCGTGCAAAGCGTGCAAGCGCTGGAATCGCACGCGTCCGCTCCGGCGGGCTGCCGGTAGACCGATCAGGAGGCGTTGGCGAGTTGTTCCGTCAACTCGCCCAGCGTGGTGAGCGCCGCGTCCAGGCTGGCCGAAGGCGGCAGCCCGAAGCAGATGCGGAAGAAGTGATCAAAGCGGTTCAGGTTCGAGAACATCGTCCCCGGTGCAATGCGGATGCCCTTTGCCAGCGCCGCGTCGAACAGCGCCACCGATGACACATTGGTCGGCAACTCCACCCACATTGCCACCCCACCCGAAGGCACCGAAAGCCGCGTGCCCGCCGGGAAACACGCCGCAATCGTCTCCGCCATGGCCTCGCGCTGCTTACGCAGGGTCTGGCGCAGCGTGCGCAGATGTCGGTCATACGCCCCCGACGCGATGAAGCGCGCGGCCAGCACCTGCGGCCACGAATCATTCGGCCGCGACTGGGCAAACTTCAGCATCTGCACACGCTCATGCCAGCGCCCTGCGGCCATCCAGCCCAGGCGCAGACCGGGCGCGAACGTCTTACGCAATGACGCGCAATAGATGACGTTGCCCGTGCGATCCCACGCCTTGATCGCCTTGAGCGGCGTGGGGCTGTCGGCCAATGGGCTGTAGGTATCGTCTTCAATGAGGGCGATGTCGTGGGCCTCGCAGAAGGCGGCCATGCGCCGCTTGGCGGTGTCCGGCATGATGCTGCCGAGCGGGTTCTGCAGATTGGGCACCACCACCACGGCGCGGATGTTGCCGTAGGCCTGCACCGCCATCTGCAAGGCTTCCAGCGACATGCCGGTGCGCGGGCTGGTCGGAATTTCCACCGCGCGCAACCCCAGGCTTTCCAGCACCTGCAGCAGCCCGTAGTACGTGGGCGACTCCACCGCCACGGTATCGCCCGGCTGCGCAACGGCGCGCAGTGCGAGATTGACCGCCTCGATACACCCGTGCGTGATGACCACATCGTCGGGCGCAAGCTGGATGCCGATGTCGAGCATGCGGCGCGCCACGGCAGTCTGCAGTTCCGGATGCCCATTGGGGATGACCGCCTGCGTGAGCAGCAATGGGTGCTGGCGCAGCACCTGGGCAGCGATCCGGTTGAGCGCCGCCGACGGATAAAGCGCCGCGTCCCCACTCGCACCCGACAGATCGATGTGCACATTGGCCTGCTGCCCCCGCGCCACGATGGCCGAGATGCGCGCATGCACACCCACGTACGCGGCAGGGTCCGGCGTGCCGACGTCGGGCTCCCCCACTGGCGCCAGCGACGCACGGCGCGGCTGGCGCACAAAGTAGCCCGAGCGCTCGCGCGCCTCCAGCCAGCCTTCCGATTCCAGATGCCGGCACACCTGCAGCGCCGTCGAAAGGCTCACACCATGCGTGCGCATCAACGTCCGTACCGAAGGCATGCGCTGCCCTGCGGCCAGCACCCCGCTGCGGATAGCGCCGAGGTAGTGGTCGGCCAGCGTCCGGTACAGCGGCTGCGCGGCGGGCGGGGTCAACTCGATGACAGACATGGCGGGCGGGAGCGCGGTGAGGTGTCCGGCACATCATGCCGCCAGCGCCGTCACCGCAACAGATACAGACAACGCGAAACTGTACCGTAACAGATCGCCACGATGGCCCGCCTGTTGCGCTTCCAAGGCAGGCGTCTGTGTCTGTTGCGGCGCACCGCGCCTGCCTACGCTGCAGTCACGTTCAGGAGATCAACATGACTGCGCACATGCCTCACCCGCCCCGCCCCGAACCCGAACGGCTCGCTCTGGCTGCGGGCTGCGCCAGCCTGCAGTGGTTACCTGCGGGCACCACCCTTGTCGTGCTGGACGGCCGCCCCACCCTGCTGCATCCGCCGCTGTTGCTAGCGGAGCAGACGCTGCGCCCACGTCAGCCGCTCAACGCAGGCCACGCGCTGGTGCTGGACCGCTCGGGCTGGTGGGGGCTGGAGGCGGACACGACCGGCAGCGCCCACGTGCAAGTGGTGCTGCCGGCCGTTGCTGCGTGGCGCGCACGCTGGCCCGCCCTCTTCCAGTGGCTGTTCGGCTGGACGGTGCCGCGCCAGACGTCGCGCGGCTAAGCGCCCACCTCGGCGCATTTATTTGCGCGGCTTGTCCGGCGATCTGGCGGGAGGCTTGCCGTCGTCCGAGTGGATGGAGGCGTTCTCGAAGTCGCCCGGGTCTTCCTCGCCGACGCCGCTTTCGCTAGGGACGGCGGGCACCACCGGACGTTTGGCCGTCTCACCGGGGTGGGCATCCGCATGGTGCTGGCCGTTGTGCTTGCCGGTGTCCTTGTGCGCGCTCATGGCTGTTTGCGGCTGTTCTGATGCTGGCCAAGGCGCTGCTGGTTCTGCGGCATTTGTCCGCCATGCGCGGCGGCACGGCCATCTTCCGCCGGCGACTGCACCGGGCGCTTGCCCGATTGTTTCGTGCCGTGCGGCATGGCGGCGCGCTCCGCGCGATCGGCTTCCACGCGTTCCTTGGCTGCGTCCAACTGTGTTGCGGCGGTGGGTTTGTGCTGCGGTTGTTGCTTCCTCATGGTCTCTGGCTCCTTGTCGATCACGGGCATGCCCGCGCCCCAACAGCACGCAACCGACGTGCCGCCGCCGCTTAGCCAGCACCACCCCCCGTACAGGTATCCGCCTTGCTGCGCAGACAGCATCGCGCCACGCGCGCGCAGCCCGCACGGAGACCTCACATGGCAACCAGCAATCTGTACCGCACCGGCGAATCCCCGGCCCAGACCGGCAAGGGCCACGGCACCGACGCACTCGGCCCATCCGACAGCTCGGATTCCGGCAGCGACGTGGTCGGCGGCCCGGGCTTGGGCAGTGATGTGGAAGACCGCTTTGACGACGACCCCGCCGTCCACCCGCACGGCAATGCGGCCAACCGCACAGCCGGCGCCGACCTGGGCGATGCCAACCTCGACAGCGACACCGACTCCACCGGCACGGGTGAGCGCCTGACTGCCGGCCACGAACCGGTCATCCGCGAAGGCGGCGACCTGATGCCAGACGCCGTGCACGACCTGAATGACCCCAACGCCGAAAGCCCCGTGGACGACGCCGAGTTCGAGCACGCCACCGGCCTGGCTGGTGAAAACGACGACGCCGATGCCCCCGACGCGGTCGACTTGGACGACACGCCCATCGACCCCCAACCCGGCGCGCGCGACCTGCCGCTGCGCTCGCCCACCGGCGGCACCGACTGGTCCGACGACATGCGCCGCAGCCGGCCGACGAACAAGGGGCGCGGCGTACCCGGGAAGCATCGCGAGTAGCCACTAGGGCAAAGGCCCGTTCAGCGCGTTGTTGCGAGCGGGCCTACACTGGCGGCGGACCGTTGCGTGCGCGTCTCAGTTGGGCGCCAGGCATCGGGCCGCCTGCCCACGGTTGGGCCAAACCCGCCCCCTTCTCCCCATGACACTTCAACGTTTCTCGTTCCGCGCGGCCGCGCTGGTGGTTGCAGTGGCCTCTGCCCTGCCTCTGGCCGTCTCCGCGCAAAGCCAGCCGGCACCCGCACGTGTGCGTGCCACCATCACTGCCGCGCACGGCAACAGCCTGGATGTGACCGACACCGCCGGCAACAAGGCCACCGTGGCCCTGCCCAGCGACCTCACCGTCACGGAAATCGCGCCGACAGAGCCGTCCGCCATCCAGCCTGGCAGCTACATCGGCACGGCCGCCGTCAAACAAGCCGACGGCACCCTGCGTGCGCTGGAAGTGCACGTGTTTCCTGAAGCCATGCGCGGCACCGGCGATGGCCACCGCCCCTACGACCTCGGCGCCAACAGCACCATGACCAACGGCACGGTTGAGCAGGCCGGCGCGGTCACGGGTGTGAGCGGCGCGCAGGGCCGCACGCTGTCGGTCAAATACAAGGATGGGGAGCAGCGCATCGTGGTGCCGCCCGAGGTGCCGATCGTCACCTTCGCACCGGGCCGCCGCGATGAGTTGAAGGCCGGTGCGCACGTCGTGCTGTTCGTGCGCGCCGATGCGCAAGGCACGCTGACGGCGCAGCGTGTGCTGGTTGGCAAGGATGGTCTCGTCCCGCCGATGTAAGCGGTGGCAGCGCCCGTCGGTGGCCGCCTCACCTCGGGCAGCGGGCGTTTGACCCGCGTTGCCCGACCTCAAACAGCCAACGCTGAGCCTTTGACATCCGGCATCGCGCCGCGGACATCCGTGAACGCCCCTTTTTGGCGCGTTCACGGACCTCGGACTGGCATTCACGGACCCCAGACTGCCGTTAATGCTGCTTTTTTAAGCATTAACGTATTGCAGACTGCCGTTCATGCTGCTTTTTTTTGCATTAACGCGTCGCGGACTGCCGTTATCGGACCTCAGACAGGCGTGAATGCTGCCTTTTTGAGCATAAACGCAGTCCAGACTGGCGTTGTCGGACCTCCAAGGTCCAATCATGGACCGCCCGGCACCGATGGCGGGAGTCGGAGCCCCGCCATCGGCACCCGGCCGGGCGGCGCGTCAGAACGGTTTGCTGACTGACAACAGGAACGTGCGGCGCGGTGCAAACTGCGGCGCGCCCACGCCAATCCCCGTGCCGTCGCGCAACTGATAGCTGCGGTCAAAGATATTCAACACCGTCAGGCGCGTCTTGAACTTGCCGAGCATCGGCACGTTGAAGTCGCGAGCGGCGCCCAGGTTCGCCTGCCAATACGCCGGCAGGTGGTTCGTGTTCGCAAAGCCATTGCGCAGGCCGGTGCCGAACAACGCATCGGCCATCCACGTCGTGCCCCAATATTTGTACGACACGCCGGCCGACGCGGTCAGGCGCTGATCGTGATCGAGGTTGACCCAGTGGCTGTTGATGTAGGCGAGTTCGTCGGCGCCAAAGTTGAACTGGCCCGTCTCAATGCCCTTGCCCTGCGCGCGCGACACGGCCATGTTGAGGTACGCGCCAAAGTTGCCATTGCGGTAGTTGGCGCTGCCCTCCAGCCCGTAGATGCGGCCGCGCTCGTAGTTGAACGCGGAATACAGCAGCGCATTGCCGAACTGCCCTTCGTCCTGCAGATGGCGCACGTCGCGGTAGTACGCATCCAGGCCCAGCGTGAGGTGCGGCGTGAGCTGATGCGAGACCCCCAGGTCAAAGTAGTTCGAACGTTCCGACTTGACCGCCGTGTTGGCGTCCGACGGCAGCGCGTTGGTCGTGCCGGCAAAGGCCTGCACCGACGTGGTATCGAACTTCTCGGTGGGCGGCGGCGTGAAGTAGCGCGCGTAACCGGCATGCACGCGGGTGCGCGGCGTCAGGTCGTACGTCACGCCCAGGCGCGGGCTCAATTGCTGCTCGCTGACGATGGTGTTGACGTGGTCGTAGCGCGCGCCGTAGTTGACGGTCAGCTTGTCGGTGGGCTTCCACTCGTCTTGCAGATACACGCCCAGGGTCGTGCCGTTGCCGCTGTGGTTATCGACAATGGTGAACGGCGTGCCGCTGGTCTGCGCACCCGTGCTGTCGGCGGGGAAGACGCTGGAGGTGTTGTCCGCCACAAAGCGCTCGCGCTGCACGAACACGCCGGCGCGCAGCGTGTGCTTGTCGGTGAGCTTGTAGCTGGCATCGCCCTGCAGGCCGTAGGCCTCGTTGCGGCGCGTAATGTCGGCCGCCACGCCGTTGTAGACGAGGTCGCCGATCGGGTCGGGCGTGTAGTCGATGCGGCTGGCGCGGCGGAACACCGACACCTGGTAGTCCAGCTTGGGCGACACCTTCTGCTGGTACGTCAGGATCTGGAAGTCGGTCTTCTCGCGCTGGTTGGCGTTGAGCGCTTCGGAGGCCGGCGGCACGGCACCATCCAGCGTGAACTGCGGTTGCAACCCCGGCCGCGTTGGAATCTGGAAGCGGCTGTTGGACGTGCCGAACATGAAGCTCACGCGGCTGTCGTTGTCGAGCAGGTACGAAAGCATGCCGAACGACTTGTTCTGCGTGGTGTGGTCGTGCGTGGCGTTGCGGTTGCCGGTGGGGTTTTCGATGCCGAGGTTGTTCTCGGCAAACACCCCGCTCAGGTAATAGCTGAAGCGGTCTTTCTGACCCTGAATCTGGGCGTTGACCTCGTGCGTGGCATTGCTGCCGAGCACGGTGCCGATCTCGCCGCTGATGGCCTTGGGCTCGCCGTCTTCATCGCTGGCGGCGCCCTTGGTGGTGATGTCGACCACGCCCGCGGTGCGATAGCCGTACTGCGCCGGCAGCGCACCGGTCAGCACGTTGATCTGGTTGGCGAAGCGCGTGTCGAGCATCTGCCCGAAGCCGCTGATCGGCTCGGGGATGATCACGCCGTTGATGCGGTACTGCAGGTTGGAGTGGTCCCCCCGCACATGCAGTTGGCCATAGGAATCCTGCACCACGCCCGGCGCCTGCAGCAGCACCTGGTTCAGTGGGGTGGCATCGCCCAGCGGCAGGCGGGCGATGTCGTCGGTATCGAACTTGTAGACGGAGCTGCCGGTATCCGGCGACAGGCCGTTGCGCGCCGCGTCCAGCCGCTTGGCGGTGACGCGGGTTTCGCTGAGGTCGCGCACGTTGGTCGCGGGTGCGGGGGACGTCGTGGTGGTGGCAGGCGTGGTGGCTTCCTGCGCGAACGCAGAAACGGCAGCAACGGAGGGCAGGACGGCGGCCAGCGCCATCACCAGCTTGCGGGGCTGGAACGGAATCATGAAAGAACCTTTGAATCGAGCAGATGCGTCAGACAGCGGCGCGCGCGTGCATCAACACAGCGCGCACGCCAGCGGCAAAGCAGGAATCAAAGGAGGAATGGTGGGTCGCGCGAACACACGGCCACCGGAAACACTGGTGTCGCCGCACGAAAACGGACATGGGGAAAATGCCAGCGCCGCGTATGCGACAGGCGCAGCGCCATGAGCACCGGCAACGCTGCCGCGAGCATGGCAAAGGCCGCGCACTGCAAGCACGCAGCGTGCTCTTGTGCGGGCTGGCTGCCACGCTCTGCACTGGCGGGCTTGGCCGCAGCGTTGAACTCGACCGATGCCCCGGCGCTCCACTCGCCCCAGTGCGACAGCGCATGCCGCAACGCGCCCTGCTGACCGAACAGCAGCAGCACGGCCAGCAGGCAAGCCAGCCAGCGCACATGCAGGAAGGAGGAGCGGAAGGGGCGCACAGTCAGGAGCGTAGGTGCCGGCGCGCAATATCACCCCGATATTGCGAACGCCAATGCAACTAAGTTGCGAATTCTGACACCAGCCGCCGGATTCAGCAATCCGTCAGGCGGAGGGCAGAATCCGCAACCGTAGCGCCGCTGTATTACAAACGTGTGTGCGCGAAGCCCGGCATCAGGCCGGTCGGCACGCCCAGGTTCGGCACCGTCACGCGCTTCCAGTTGGGGCGGCTCTTGCGGGCGCCTTCAGCACGTTGTGCGGGGGCGCCGACCTCGGTGGCATCGTGCAGGCCGGCGAGCCACGCGCCGTAGTCGAACCAGCCATCGCGCACGAGCTGCTCGCCCACGCAACGGGCGAAGTGGTCGGCCTTGGGCAGGAAGCAGAGCTCGAAGCCTTCGGTCTCACGGCGGCCGTGCATCCAGCGGTGCGGCACCTGGTGGTTGGCCAACGCCTCTGACAGGCGCGTGCCATACCGCTGCTGCCCCTGGCGGCGGGCGCCGATCACGTAGAAGTCATCGAGCAGCCGGCGCAGCCCCAAGGCGGAGCGCGCGTGGCGCACTTCGGCATCGACCAGCAGCTCACGATTCTGTGTGCGGGCCTGCAATGCCAGCGCGGCGAAATGGTGCGCACCCCACTCGTTCATATAGAACAGCTCACCGCCCGCAAAATCGTAGGCGCGGAACACGTTGGCCTGATCTGCGTAGCGGAACACGTGGCGCCGGTTGGCGGCAAAGTCGGCATCGGTGCTGTGCGGAATGCGGCGGCAATGCTGATGCGCAAACACCAGCATGCTCGGAAACGAGTGCACTGAGCACGGCGATTGCGCGAGGCCCGTCACCGCGCGGATGTCGATCTTGCGATGTTCGCGGCGCACGCCCACGAGCTGGCTCAGGTGGTGGTGCAGCGCATCGACCCAATCAGCGTGCGGCAAATGCTTGGGAAACAACTGGTGCGCCGGCTCGGCCACCCCAGCTTCAAACAGAAATGGCACGCTCTTGTGCCAGATATCGAGTTTCCAGTGCGAGAGCGCGTCGCGCTCGGTGCGATGGTCCGTCACGGATTGCGTGACGTTGAAGGCCCGCGACTGGTGTACCCAGTGCGACGCCGCATGCAGCCAATTGGAAACGTTCATGTCACCCCCCGGAAGACTGAATCGTTTGTTTGCGGATTGCCGACCTCGCTCTGAATGTGTGGCGATTGTTCAGCAATGTAAAAACCAACGACTCAACCGTACCCCACTTTAGAGGGGTGCGCCATGAACATTATTGAACTTCGTGTTAAGAAAAATACACATGACTCGTAGGGGTTTGCCAGGCAGCGCGGCATGCTGCGTGCTGCAAAACAGGCATCCGAGACCGGGAGACCGCGATGCCCACCCAACGAGACCGTTCCGAAACCGATACGACGCAACGCCCACCGCCGGCTCACCCCGAGGGCCAGCCGGAACCGCGCCAGCGCAAGCCGGCCGGCCCGCTCGTGCCGCGCGACACGCAGCCAAACAAGCCGGAGCAAAAAGAGCCGCCTGTGGAAAACGTGTGAACGCGTCGCTCAGACCAGGCACATGTCGGACACTTCCTCGTCCGACAGGCCCCAGGTGCTGGCATCTTCCACGGTGACGATGGAATCGTCCGACTTGCCCAGGCTGATGCGCTCGGGGCGCACACGCGTCTTGGTGTTGCCGGAGTAGAAAATGACGACATCCGGCTTGAGGGCCGATGCCTCGTTCTGGTGGACCACCACGCCCAACCGATTGGTGCGCAGCTTGACCAGCGTGCCCACCGGATAGATGCCCACGCTGCGCGTGAAGGCCTGGAACACCGTGCGATCGAACTGCGTGTCAGTGCGTGCCATCATGTATTTCAGCGCCTGCGCCGGCGACCACGCATGGTGATACGGGCTGCTCGACGTGAGCGTGTCATACACATCGCAGATGGCGCCCATCTTGGCCCACAGGCTGATGCCGTCGGCCTTCTGCGCATCGGGGTAGCCGCTGCCGTCAATACGCTCGTGATGGTGCAGGCAGATCTCGCGCGCAATGTCGCTGAACTGCCCCGTACCCTGCAGCAGGTGATGGCCACCGACGGCGTGGGTCTGCAGCAGTGCCAGTTCGTCCTTGGTCAGCGCCGTGCTCTTGTCGAGCAGCGTGCGCGGCATCGCCGATTTACCGATGTCATGCACCAGCCCGCCCAGCCCGCATTCGCGGATCTCGTCTTCAGGCAGGCCCAGCGTACGCGCCAGCGCCACCATCAGCGCGCAGACGGCAAACGAATGCAGGTAGGTGTAGTCGTCCTTGTTCTTCAGGCGCGCCAGGGCAATCAGGGCGTACGAGTTGCGTGCCAGCGAGTTGGACACGTCGTCCACCAGCAGCAGCGCCTTGTCGGTTTCCAGCGCCTTGCCCATGCGGGCTTCCGCAAACATGTGGCCAAGCGTCGCCTTGCCGGCCTGCATGAGCTGCTGGGCGTGCTTCCACTCTTCCTTGAGGGAGGTGGGCGTGATGGGCGGCCGGGCAGCCAACGTCTCGCGCGTGAGCGGCTCGGGCTCGGGTGCGGCCACAGGGGCGGGCGCCGGCATCAGCGCCTTGGGCAGGACGTCCTCGCCGCGCTCCGGGTCGATCCAGATTTCGGAAATGCCGGCCTTCAGGATGTCGTCGATCTGACCCTGGTGCGACAACTGGAACTGCGAACGCCAGAATGGATGCTTCAGCCAGGACCCGCCCAGCTTCATCACAAACATACCGACACGCAATTGGTTCGCATCGATTCGCTTCATACCCGCCTGCCTCGGCTCAATGTCCGGTTTTGATTTGTGGATAGGGATGCGGCGCACCAGCTGACACCGGTGGCTCGCTCTCTTCTCTACGTGGGTGCTCTAGGCCACAAGAGAGTCGGCCGCCCTTGGCTTATCGGCGCACTTGCGCAAAACTTGAGAAAAATGCGGTTCGGGCGAAGTGCAGTCTGCCCCGCACGGGGAACGTCGGCAATGGTAGCGGTCGAATTAAACAAGTGACGCGTCAAGACCCCCGCCCGTCGGGCTGGCAGTCGGTCACGGGCGACATACACTAGGCACCAAGGATGCGTATCTGCCATGACTCACGATCCCTCAGCCCAACGCAAGCAGGCCGGCCCCGATGATTTCGCGCTCAACCGCGAAGCCATCCGCTGGCTCGCGTCCTTGCCGGATGGCGTCCGCCCCATCGAACTGGGCCGCGACTACCCCCGCATCATCAACACCATCGCCGCCAAGTGGGTCGATTTCATCGGCTGCCGGCGGTACCTCAACAGCCTGCAGATCGATGATCGCGGTGGCCGCCAGGGCTTCCGGTTCGAGATCGTGCAAGAGATCTGCACGCTGCGCGAGTATTTCGACTCGCTGTATCCGCCCGACAAGGACCTCTGGCAAAAGGCCATTGATGCCAAGCGGCCCTAGGCCAGCGTAACCCAGCCACGGCCCGGGCAGTCCCGACCCCCGGGCCGTTTCCTTTTCAGGCGATGGCGCGAAGGCCACCCCCATGTGCGCCACCGCTATGCTGTCGACTCATCCCCCCGGAGACTCCCCGCATGATGTCACCCCGCAGAAACATGATCCGCACACTGGCTGCCGACCTGGCGGCCGGTCGCGTCACCAGCGTCGCCCTGACCGAAGCCGCCCTGGACCGCGCGAAGAGCCACCGTGCCGCCGAAGGCGCGGCCTATGTCAGCATCGACGCGCAAGCCGCGCTCGCCATGGCCCGTGCCGCAGATGCCGCGCGCGCAGCGGGCAATGTGCCGTCATTGCTGGCGGGGCTGCCGGTGTCGATCAAGGATCTGTTCGACGTGGCTGGCCAAGTCACGGCGGCCGGCTCGCGTGCACTGGCCGATCAACCGCGCGCCACCGCTGACGCCGTCGCCGTGGCCAGGTTGCGGGCCGCCGGCGCGGTGCTGCTCGGCCGCACCAACATGAGCGAGTTCGCGTTTTCGGGCTTGGGCCTCAACCCGCATTACGGCACGCCACGCACGCCGGCCGACGGCACGCGTGCAGCCGGCGGCTCCAGCTCCGGTGCCGCAGTCACCGTGGCGGGCGGCATGGCGGTCGCCGGGCTGGGCACCGACACGGGCGGATCGATCCGCATCCCCTCCGCGTTCTGCGGCCTGACCGGCTTCAAGCCCACCGCACGCCGCGTGCCGATGACGGGCGGGGTACCGCTGTCCACCTCGCTCGACTCCGGCGGCCCGCTGGCCAACTCGGTCGATTGCTGCGCCATCGTCGATGCCATCCTCAGCGGTGAATTTGGCAACTCCGCCCTCGACACCGACGCCGTACCGCTGGCCGGTTTGCGCTTAGGCGTCACGCAGGACTACGTTGGGACGGACCTCGACGACACCGTCGCCACCGCATTCAACCGCGCCGTGGAACGCCTCCAACGCGCCGGTGCGCACATCGTGCGTTTCGACTTCCCCGAACTGCTGCAACTGCCCGACATCAACAGCGGTGGCGGGCTGGCAGCCGCCGAAGCATGGGCTTGGCACCGTCCGCTGCTGGCACGTGCTGAAGCGCAGTACGACCGGCGCGTTGCCACGCGCATCCGCCGTGGCGAGCAGATGGGTGCCGCTGCGTACATTGACGTGCTCGATGCCCGCGCACGGATGATCGGCGCCGCGCGCAAGCGGCTGGGCAACCTCGATGCCTGGCTGATGCCGACGGTGGCCGTCGTGCCGCCGGAAGTCGCACCGCTTGAAGCCGACGACGCGCAATTCTTCCGCACCAACGCGCTCGTGCTGCGTAACCCCAGCGTGATCAACTTTCTGGATGGATGCGCGTTGACGTTGCCTGTTCACGCGCGGGATGAATTGCCGGTGGGGTTGTCGTTGTGTGGGTTGGCTGGGGATGATGCGCGGATCTTGCGGGTTGGGCGGGCGGTGGAGTTGGCGTTGGGCTGATTGACTGTCGGTTTGATGTTGGTGGTGCATCCCCTGTTTCATCCCCTGCCGGGGCTGACTCACTTTCTTTGGTCTTGCCCAAAGAAAGTAAGCAAAGAAATGCGCGCCCGAGATGGCGACACATCCCTTGAATTTCCGTAACCGGGCGGAGACGGGAAAAACTCGCTTCGCTCAAACAGTTTCCCGTCTTTTTTCCGCCCGCTTACAAAAATTCAAGGCGCCATCAAGGGCAGGAACGTCAAAGGCCAAACCGACGGGACACCCGTGCGAGCGTCGAAAGGAAAGGGGTAGAGCGTGCTCTTGGATGAAAGACAAAGTGGCGCGCTGGCAATCGATGGTTTGCTTTTCCCTGCCCTATGCGGCGCCTTGAATTTCTGTTGCAAGGAGGAAAAAGAGGGGAGGCTTGTCTGAGCGCAGCGAGTTTGCCTCCCCTCCCTCCTTGCGACAGAAATTCAAGGAGGTTGTCGCCGCATCGGGCGCGCCTTTCTTTGCTTACTTTCTTTGGCAAGACAAAGAAAGTGAGTCGCCCCCGGCAGGGGGTGAAACGGAGATGGACCAACAAGGCCCGCCCCGGCAGGGGGATGAAACAAGGGATGGACCACCAACGCTGGGGCGGCTACCTAAACAGCCACCTTGTACCCCATCCGAAACCCACCCCAATGCCGTCCCCTCACATAAATCGGCGCCGACACATCCTTCATCATCGCAAACGTGCCGTTCCCCATATCGCGGCGATACGTCTGCAGCAAGAACGCTTCGGTATTGCGCGCGGCGCCCAGCCCCGTGCGATCGGTAAACAACCGCCGGTTACGGCTATTGGCCGCGTTCCAAACCGGATCACTGCCCTGCGGCTGCGAGAACTTCAGGTTATGCGTCGGCAGATAGCCATTGGTGTCCACCGCCGCGCAAAACACCACGCGCGGGTCGAGCTTGAGCAACGGCTCCTGCACCGCAGGCAGCACCTTGTCGGTAAACGCTGTGAACCGCGCCATGTGCTGCTGCGGGTCCGTGTTGGGCACCGGTTGATAGGCGCGATCAAACAAGTCGCTCTCACTAATGTCGCCACGGGAAATCGCTGTCTCGAACAGCGCACTGATCTTGCGCGCCGCAGCCTGCACGGCTTCGATGAACGGCGTATCCGCGCTTTGCACGCCGGTCGAGGCCGTCAGCCGGATCAGCGTTTCAGAAGATCCGAGCAAACCCGCAAGCTGCTTCTGCGCGCTGTCGATGTTGTGGCTCGATTGCTTCACGCCTTCGGCCATCGCCTCCACCTCGTGGGCCAGGGATGCGCACTCAGTCTCGATGGCTGCAGTGGATTCGGCAATGTTGGTGGCCTCCGCGTCGAAGCGCGCAATGGCCTCGCCCGCCACGCCGATCACCGCGCCGATCGCCTGCGTGCCCGTATCGACCCGCTGGGCGCGCGCGACGTTGGCGCTGCTGTCGCCGATCAGCTTGTCCGTCTGGCCCGACAGATCGGCCAGCGTAGACTCGATGCGGTGCGTGGCTTCGGCGGTCTGGCCGGCGAGCTGCTTGACCGCGCCCGCCACGACGGCAAAGCTGCGGCCTGATTCGCCCGCGCGGGCAGCCTCGATGGCGGCGTTGATGGCCAGCAGATTGGTCTGCTTGGCGATCTGCGAAATCTGCTCGGCGGCTTGCGCCACGTGCACCAGCGCCCCGCGCAGATCAGCGATCTGTCGCTCCATGCTCGCTACGCCAACGGCCAGTTCGCGAATGTCGTGCAGCGAGGCTTCCACCGTGGCCCGTGAGCCGCTCACCTCTTCGCTGGCGTGCGAAGCCACCTCGCGCGCGTGGCGTGCGGCCACGGCAATGTCGTGGTTGCCGCGCATGGTGATGTCGGCGGCGCTGCGCAGCTGATCAAACACATCGGCCTGGCGACGCAGGCGCACGGCCACGTCTTCAACGTTGCCCGACACTTCGCAGATGCCCATGCCGACCCGGCCGGCTTCTTCGGCAATGCGCGCGACGAGTTCAGGAGAGGCATTCGGGCCGCGGCCCCAGGCAAATGGCTTCACTGCGTTGGTCTCCAATGCTGTTGTGTGCGCCGACGCTAATCGCGGCGGAGCGACCCTCTACGGGGTTATCGGCGCGACGGAATGCGCGCTTGAGCGACGGTAGCTGCGCTGACTTACGCAAGCATTACGTCAATACATTACGTCGACACGGACGCCAGGGCCGAAGCTCCACGGCGCAGCCGGGCTTCGTAAGCGGAGGCTGTCATGGGGGCGCCAAACAGGAAGCCCTGCAGCTTGTCGCAGCCGGCGGCCTGCAGAAACTCGGCCTGTTCCAGCGTCTCGACACCCTCGGCGGTGACCGTCATATCCAGCGACGCGGCCATCGCCACCACCGCGCGCGAGATCACCACCGAATCCCGATGGCGCGGAATGCCCGACACGAACGAGCGATCCACCTTCAGGTTGTCGATCGGAAAACGCTGCAGATACGACAGCGACGAATACCCCGTACCGAAATCGTCGATCGAGATGCGGATGCCCAGCGCGGTGAGCGCATCGAGCACCGGCATCACGGCGGCGGTGTCGCGCATCAGCAGCCCTTCGGTGATCTCCATTTCCAGCGCGCGGGCGGGCAGCCCGGCGTCGGCTAGACAGCGGCTGATGGTGGGCACCAGGTTTTCGCCAAACTGGCGCGGCGACAGGTTCACGGCAACGAAGAACTCCGGCATGCACGTGGCGCGCCAGTGCGCAGCCTGGCGGCACGCCTGCGCCAGCACCCATTCGCCGATGTCGCTGATGAGGCCGGAATCCTCGGCCACGGGGATGAACTCGGCGGGCGACACCTCGCCCAGTTCGGTGCTATGCCAGCGCAGCAGCACCTCGGCACCCACCATGTCCATCGATGTGGCATCGACAATGGGCTGGAAGCGCAGCGAAAGCTCTTCGGCCGCCAGTGCGCGGCGCAGGTGGTATTCGAGCTGGAAGCGCCGTTGCGCACGCTGCGACAGCCGTGCGGTGTAGACGCGGTGCTGATTGCGCCCGTTCTGCTTGGCGTTGTACATGGCGGCGTCGGCACAGCGCAGCAGCGTGGCGGCATCGCTGCCGTGCTCGGGGTATGCCGCAATGCCAATCGATGCGCCCAGGTAGTACTCGGTGCCGCCCGTGGAAAACGGCTGGGCAATCGACTGGATGATACGCTGTGCCAACCGTTCGGCCTCGCCCAGCGAACACACGTTGTCGAGCAGCACGACAAATTCGTCGCCGCCCAGTCGTGCAAGCGTGTCGCTCTGGCGCACGCAGGCCGACAGGCGCTGCGCGACGATGCGCAACAGGTGGTCGCCCGCTTCATGGCCGGCGGTGTCGTTGACCTTCTTGAAGCCGTCCAGGTCGAGGAACAACACCGCCAGTTGATGACCGTCGGCGGTGGCCTGCTCCATCTCCGCCTGCATGCGTTGCGAGAAATACGCGCGGTTGTAGAGACCGGTAAGCGCATCACGCTGCGCGAGGAAGGTCAGCTGCTGCTGGGCCGCGCGCGCAGGGCCAATGTCGTTGAACGAAATCAGCACCGCGCTGGGTACGTCGTCGCCGGGCCGAATGATGGGCAACACGTTCTCGTGCACCCACACCACGTCGCCGTCCACCAGTTCCAGCCCGATAGTCAGACCGAGCAGCGGGCGGCCTGTCCTCAGCACCACATGCGTGGGCCGTTCACTGTAGGGGATCTCCGTGCCGTCTTCGCGCAGCGACCGTCGCATCAGCGCCAGATGGCTGGTGCCCACCGGCGATGCATTGCCGGCGCGCAAGATGCGGCGCGCGCTCGGGTTGCACGCCAGGATGGTGCCGTCGGCGGCCTGCACGACGATGCCTTCGGTCAGGTTGTCGACGGCCAAGCGGTAGCGCTCTTCGCTCTCCTGCAGTTCGCGCGCGATGTGCGCCTTCTGGATCGCCACACCCACGATGTCGGTAATGCCATGAAGCAGGTCAATGGCATCCGGCGTGGGCGCACGGGGCGTGTGGTAGTAGACGCCCATCGCGCCGATCATCTGCGCGTTGTCGCCGCGAATGGGCGTGGACCAGCACGCGCGCAAGCCCAGCGGCGCGACGAGATCGCGGTAGCCGTCCCACAGCGGATCGGTCTCGATGTCTTCGACGATCACGCACTTGTTCAGGAACATGGCGGTGCCGCATGAGCCGACGGCCGAGCCGATCGCGATTCCGATCAGCGCCTGCGAGAGCAGATACGGCAACGACGGTGCCACCGCCTGCGTGATGTGCTCGCCATCGCCGGAGAGCAACACCGAGCAGATTGCCCCATCGCCGAGCAGCGCCTCCACCAGCCGGCACACCTCGGCAAGCAGATCGGGCAGCCGCACGTTGCGCGAGCTGAGTTCGAGTACGGTCTTTTCGCAGCGCAGCAATTCTTTCGCGCGTGCGGTTTCGGCGGCCAGCGCCCGGTAGTTGGCTTCGGATTCGCGCAGCGCCTGTTCGGCCAGCTTGCGCTGGCTGATGTCGCGTGCGACCACCTGAATGGCGGTGCGCCAGCCGAGCTGGACGGGGGCAGACAGCACCTCCACATCCACCGGCGTGCCATCGCAGCGCAGCAGCGTTTGTTCGGTGGGCGGCAGCCCCGCTCCGTGCGCGATCATCCACTCGCGGCGTTGGCGGGCAAGTGGCACCGAACTGTCGTGCACGAAGTCATCCAGCTCGCGGCCGACGATGTCGCGGGCGCTTTGTGCGCCAAATAGCCGAACGCCTGCCTCGTTGATGAAAACGATGATGTCGTCCGCCACGATGTACAGCGCATCCGGCATTTGCCGGACGAGCGCCTCGTAGCGGTCGTCAGCGAGCGGAAGCGGCTTGATGGTGCCCTCGACCACATCGGTGTCGGAACCATCGGACCGCTCGGCGGAGGTGGCGTCCATAGTTGGCTTGTTTTTATGGATATCGACCACCGTATCCGGAAAGTTAAGGTATTTGGAGGGGCCTCCCTACTTCAGAGTGGGGGAAATGACTGATACCGCATCAGACGGCACGCCGCTTGCGGCACAATGCCGGCACCCCACCCGTGCGCTAGAACACGGAAACCGTAGGTCGGTCTCGGATACTTGCCACATGCAATCGTTTTCGTCTTCGGTCGGCCACATTGCCGGCCTTGTCTCGCGACGTACCCTGCTGGCCGACAGTCTGGCGGAAGCGGCCGTGCAGTTTCGCGAGGGCCAGATTGGCCGGATTGCCGCGGGTGATGCCGGCCCCACGCGCGGCATGCTCGACTGCGGCGACCTGCTGGTGCTGCCTGGCATTGTCGATTTGCACGGCGATGCGTTTGAGCGCGCCGTCATGCCCCGTCCCGGCGTGGCCTTTCCGTACGAAACCGCGCTGGCCGATGTGGATGCCCAACTGCTCGCCAGCGGCATCACCACCGAATTCCACGGTGTGACGTACTCATGGGAAGGCGGCTTGCGCGGCCACGCCTATGCCGTGCGTATGCTCGACACGCTGGATGCCATGCGCCCACACTTGGGCGCCGAGCACCTGATGCACCTGCGCTTCGAACTGCACCACGCCGACGGGCTGGCCGATGCCCTGGCCTGGATGCACGCCGGCCGCGTGCACTTCCTCTCGTTCAACGACCATCTGCCGATGATGCGCAACAAGCTCGGCGATGCGCGCAAGCTGGCGCAATACGCCGACCGCGCCGAGTGCGATGTCGACACCTTCCTCGCCCGCCTGCATGCCGCTGCCGTCCACACCGACAAGCTGGACGCGGTGACCAGCACGCTCGCGCAGGCGGCACGGCAACGCGGCATCCGCATGGCCTCGCACGACGAGCCGGACGTGGCCACACGCAGCGCCTTCCACGCCCACGGTTGCACGGTGACGGAATTCCCGCTGACGGAGGCCGTCGCCCGTGCTGCGCGTGCACACGGCGCGCACACCGTGTTTGGCGCACCTAACGTGGTCCGCGGCGGCAGCCACAACGGCGCGCCCGATGCGGCGGCCATGGTGGCGTCAGGGCTGGGCACGGTGCTGGCCTCCGACTACTACTACCCCGCGCTGCTGGCCGCGCCGTTCAAACTGGCCGAACGCGGCATCGCCCCATTGGCGCAAGCGTGGGCGCTGGTGGCCGCCAATCCTGCAGAGGCCGCCGGCTTGGCCGACCGTGGACGCCTCGCGAGCGGCCTGCGCGCCGATGCCATTGTGGTGGATGATCGCCGCCCCGGCCTGCCGCGCGTGGTGGCCGCCGTCGTGGGTGGCCGGCTACGTCACGCAACAGCGCATCTGCCGCTCATCAGCTAAGTGCAGGATGGACGCCGCCCTGCAACCCGTGCAGCCCGCTGAGCAAACGCTGCCCACGGCTTGGCGGTACGCGCTCTACCTGCTGCCGCCGGAGCCGTGGTACAGGTTGGGCACCCGCTGGCTGGGCCGCTGCGCGCTGCACAATAAAGCCATCCCCCCCGACCAGCGGCAAGACTTGGCCGACGATGCCCAAATCGACCTGGCCACGCTCAACCGCTGGACCGAGGCACCTCGCCACTACGGCCTGCACGCCACATTCAAGCCGCCGTTCCGCCTGGCCGACACGCATAGCGTCGATGCACTCGATGCTGCACTGCGCCGGTTTGCAGCGCAGCACACGCCCTTCACCATCGAACCCGCCTTGCAAACGCTGCGCGGTTTCCTGGCCTGGCGTCTGCGCCACGGTGACCCTGCCCGCGACGCCCTGCACGCCTTCGCCGATGCCTGCGTGCGCGAGTTCGACGGCTTCCGCGCCCCCGCGCCGGCCACCGAGCTGGCACGCCGCCGCAAGGCCGGCCTCTCGCACATGCAAGAGCGCCACCTGCAGCGCTGGGGCTATCCGTACGTGTTCGATACGTTCACGTTTCACATCACGCTCACAGGGCAGTTGAGCCATGACGAGCAGCTCGCCTGCTACCGCGCGCTCGAAGCCGCCAGCGTGGCGCTGTCGCCCACGCTGTCGATCGACCACGTCGCGCTGTTCACGCAAGCGGCGCCCAATGCGCCCTTTACCGTGGCGCGCATCTACCGCTTTGATGGCGGCATCGAATGATGTCGTGATGGAGCGATGTGTCGCCGGGGCGCTCAGCGCTTCAGGTCGACCACGTCGATGACTTCCGTCTGGCCGTGCTGCTCGACCTCCTGGCGCATCACCACGGCAGCTTCGGGGCAGAACCAGTCGGTAATGTGGGCCACGGTCGGCGCGGGTTCGAGCGATTCATTGCCCAGCCGCAGCACACCCAGCGTTGCGGTGCGCGTATAGCGGATCGGCCGGCATTGCAGGACGCCCACCACCGTGTTCATCGGCTGCGGGGGGCCTACCTCGCGCTCAGACACCTCCACCTTGGCATGCTCAGCGCGCATGCGGCCCACCGAAATCCCCAGCCGGGGCGATACCACGTCAAAGTCGAAGCTCGATTCGTACGTGTCGCCGGGCAGCATCTCGGCCTCGGGCGCCAGGCCCGCGCCATAGAGGAACATGCCCGAGATGGCGGTGCTGACCGTGCCGACCAGATCGGCATGCTCGCTTTGCGCAAAAACACGGCCGTTGATACTGACGATGCGTGTGACCACGCCCGCTTCATCCACCAGCAGTTGGTGCTCCTGCACCGTCTCGATCGGCCGGCCCCCGAGCGCCACGAGGCCCGACTTGGCGTAGATGTGCAGGCCGATTTCGCAGCCGTCCTGGATGTCGCGGTTGACGTCGTGCAGCGTGAACTCGACGATCATCGGCGTCTTGCCATTGCCGTCCAGCCGCACGCGGCTGCCGTCGTGCACCCACGGTGCCGTGCACAGCCCCGCCGCATACGCTGGCGTTGCCAGCGCCAGAACAGCGATGGCGGCAGCAATGGCGCCCCACAAAGAAAAACGCCGATGCATCGGGCGATGCATCAGCGTCTTCATGAACCAGAATGCCACGGGCTTACTGCTTGGGCGCGTCCTTCTTGTTAGCGCCTTCGCTGTACGGGTCGAACTTGCCGGCCTTCGCGCCGTCTGTGTACGGATCGTACTTTCCTGCCTTGGCGCCCTGGGTGTACGGGTCGTATTTGCCCTTTTCGACATTCGCCGGCTGGGCCCCCGGGTTGAGTGCGCTGGCGGTGCTGTCGTTCTTGTTAGCGCCCTGCGAATACGGATCGAATTTATCGCCGGCCTTGGCCCCTTGGGTGTACGGGTCAAACTTGTCACCGGCCTTGGCGCCTTGCGTGTAGGGGTCGAACTTCTTCTGGTCGGTCTGCGCGTGGGCCATGCCACTGACGGCTGCCACGACAGCCACCGCTGCCACGAGGTTGAGACGTTTGTACGGCATCTGAAGCTCCTTTCCTATGGGTCGTTTGGGCTGATAGCACAGCCTCGTTTTGAACGTATCCCGATGCCGCCATCACGGTTTGGACATGACCGCAGCGCCGGAAAACCCCCTCTCCTCGCCGTAAGCTATGGCATGCGCAGGCGAAAGTCAACGCACAGGAGTTGCCCGCTTTTTAGGCAGATTGACAAAGATCAGCCGCGTGCATCGGGATGTTTTGGGCGAATCGCGCCGGGCCCCATGATGGCGATCAACGCCATCGTCAATGCCACAACCGACAGGCCCCAGCGCAAGTCCGACCGATGCGCGATCAGCCCGATGATGACGGGGCCGATCAGCAGCCCGACATACGCGAACCGCGCCACTGCTGCAATGCCTTCCGCTGCAGGCACCCCGGGCAAGCGCGATGCGGTAATGAAGAAGATCGGCACCATGTTGGCCGCGCCCACGCCCATCAGCGCGAAGCCGGCCAGCACGGCAGCCGGATCGGGCCACAGCAATGCGAGCAGGATGCCGCCCGTGGCCAGCACACCGCTGGTGCCGAGCACGCGCATGTTGCCCCAGCGCCCGCGCGCGAAATCCCCACCGAAGCGGGCCAGCGCCATGCCGCCCGAAAACGCCGCATAACCGGCACTGGCAATGGCCTCGGGCGATTGCGCAATCTCGCGCATGTACACCGTCGTCCAGTCGTACATCGCCCCTTCGCCAACCAGGCCCAGGAATGCCAGCACGCCGAGCACGAACAGCGTGCGACCCGTGGTCGGGTGCGCAGGCTCCCCTTCGGCATGCACATGGTCCGGCAACATGAACGGACCGGCGCACAGCGCAGTCGCCATGACCACGAGCGCCATGGCGCCGCAGTGCACCGCAGGTGGCACGCCGAGCTCCAGCAGCACGCCGCCCATTGCGGCACCCGCCATGCCACCCAGGCTGAACATGCCGTGCAGCGACGAAATGATGGGCTTGTGATGATTGGCTTCCACCGTGGCGGCCTGCGCATTCATGGCCACGTCAAAACCCGCGTTAGTGATGCCGAACAGCAGCAGCACCGCCAGCAGCGTCGGGTAAGTGGGCATCAGCATCAGCAGCGCGGTCATCACGCCGAATGCCACGCCGCCCTGCACGCTGGCGCGTCGCGTGCCGATGCGCGCCACCCATTTGCCGGCGAATTTCATGGCGAGGATGGCGCCGGTGGCCACCATGAACATCGCCAGTGACAGCGACGCCTCGGACAACCCGAAGCGCGCCTTCACCGTAGGGATGTGGATGCCCCAGGTGGCAAACGTTGCACCGTTGACGAAAAAGAGTGCCATCGTCGCTGCACGCGCCGATAGAGGAAGCCGACGCGGCTGCAGCGCGCCGGCGGACTGAATGAATTCGGAAGACATGAAGGACCGCGGAGAAATGCGATGCGGCGCAAATCGGTCGCGCCGCAAAAGCACCATGCTACCGCGCCCCGCTGAGGAACGTATGAGGCCCGCCCCAAGCGCCATGCAGCGCAGCGCGCACATGCGCTGGGTATGCCGCTTGCGTCACCAGTCAGCAGCATTGCATCCAACGCATCGGGAGACCCGTCATGCCCCGCGTGATCTGGAAAGGCGCCGTCAGCTTCGGCCTCGTCCACATTCCCGTCGCGCTATATCCGGCCACCCGCAGCGACGACCTCGACTTCGACTGGCTCGACCGCCGCACCATGGACCGCGTCGGCTACAAGCGCGTCAACAAGGCCACCGGCAAGGAAGTGCCACGCGAGCAGATCGTGCGCGGTTACGCCTACGAGAAAGACCGCTACGTCATCCTGACCGACGACGACATCCGCGCTGCCAACCCGGTCTCCACGCAGACGGTGGACTTGCTGGCGTTCGTCAACGCGGCGGAAATCCCGTTTCTCTATCTCGACACGCCGTACTTCCTGGCGCCCGACCGGCGCGGCGAAAAGGTCTACGCGCTGCTGCGCGAGGCGCTGGTACGCACACAAAAGATCGGCGTGGCCAATGTCGTGCTGCACACCAAACAGCATCTGGCGGCGCTGATTCCGCTTGGGCCGGTGCTGGTACTGCACACGCTGCGGTGGTCCAATGAAGTGCGCGACTGGTCTGAATTGGACATCCCCGCCGAGGGCGCCAAGGCCGCCAAGCTCACCGCCAAGGAAATCGACATGGCCGAGAAGTTGATCGACGACATGGCCGATACGTGGGACCCAACCGCGTATCACGACACCTTCCGCGACGACATCCTCGCGCTGGTCGATCGCAAGGTGCGCGAGGGCCGCACGGAATCGATCGAACCGGTGGAAGGCGAGCGTGCTGCACCCCGCGCCGACAACGTGATCGACCTGACCGACCTGCTCCGCCAAAGCCTGGCACGACGCGGCAAGGGCAAAGGCGCATCCGATGACGAAGCCCAAGAAGAGGCTGCCCCGCGCAAACGCGCACCTCGCAAGGCGGCCGCCACCAAGACCACGCGCAAGACTGCCGCCCGCAAGCACGCATAACGTAGGGAATCGACGCCATGCCACGCCACCTTGCCGACTACCGCCGCAAGCGCGATTTCACGCAGACTCAAGAGCCCGCCGGCGCACGCCGCAAGGCCGACGAACGCCGTGGGCGCGGCGGCAACGGCGCTTTGCACTTCGTGATCCAGAAACACGATGCCACGCGGCTCCACTACGACTTCCGGCTGGAGCTCGATGGCACGCTTAAGAGTTGGGCCATTCCCAAAGGCCCGAGCCTGGACCCGCACGACAAACGCCTGGCCGTGCATGTGGAAGACCATCCGCTCGACTACGCAGACTTTGAAGGCTATATCCCCGAAGGCCAATATGGCGGCGGCGATGTGATCGTGTGGGACCGCGGTATCTGGCACCCGCATGGCGACCCGCGCAAGGCGTACCGCGAGGGCAAGCTCAAGTTCGATCTCGACGGCGAGAAACTGCATGGCGCGTGGGCGCTGGTGCGCACGCATTTGCGCGCCAGCGGCAGGCAACCCAAAGAGCAGTGGTTACTCATCAAAGAGCGCGATACCCAGGTGCGTGCCGCGTCGGATTACGACATCACGCGGGCACTGCCCGGCAGCGTCATCAGCGGTAAGCACGTCGGCGAGGATGCCCAAGACGCTCCCTCCACAAGCGTGCAACCGCCAGCCGGTGCCGTGCCGGCTGCGCTGCCACGTACGTTGGAACCGCAACTGGCCACGCTGGTGGACGCCGCCCCCACCCACGGCGAATGGGACTACGAAGTCAAGTTCGACGGCTACCGCATCCTCGCGCGCATCGACGGCAACACCATCCGCCTGTTCAGCCGCAACGGCCGCGACTGGACGGCCAAGCTGCCGCGCCAAGCGCGCACACTGCATGCGCTGGGTCTGCGGGAGGCGTGGCTCGATGGCGAGGTCGTCGTGATGGGCGAGCGCGGGGTGCCCGACTTTCAGGCGCTGCAAAACGCGTTTGAAACCGCGCATGCCGAGCACATCGTCTACTACCTCTTCGACGTGCCGTTCTGCAATGGCATGGACCTGCGCAACGTGCCGCTGCGCGAGCGGCGCGCGCTGCTACAGCGCATTCTGGAAGCGGCGCCCGGTGACTTGGACCGTGATGCCGTGCTGTTCTCGGGCACCTTCCACGCAGCGCCGGAAGACCTGCTCGCCTCGGCCTGCAGCATGTCGCTCGAAGGCGTGATCGGCAAACGCGCCGATGCCCCCTACCGCGCCGGCCGCAGCCCCGCGTGGATCAAGCTCAAGTGCGGCCAGCGACAGGAATTCGTGATCGGCGGCTACAGCGCGCCCAAGGGCAGCCGCAGCGGCTTTGGCGCGCTGCTGCTCGGGGTGTATGACGATGCTGGCACGCTGCGCTATGCGGGCCGCGTCGGTAGCGGCTTCAACGAGACCAGCCTGAACGCGCTGCACCACGAGCTCAGCGGCTTGACGATCGACTCGCCGCCCTTCGCCAACCCGCCCACCGGCGCCGATGCGCGCGATGTGCAATGGGTCAAACCCGAGCGCGTGGCGGAGATTGCCTTTGCAGAGTGGACGCGCGAGGGCATCGTCCGCCAGGCGGTATTCCAGGGCTTGCGCGATGACAAACCCGCGCGCAGCATCATGCGCGAGACTGCCAAGCCACCGCGTGCCGCCAGTCAGGACCACCGCAAGGAGACCCGTGCCGTGAGCGCTGCCGAACGCAAAGTCCGACCGGGCGCGGAACGCATTGCCGGGGTGGACGTCACGCATCCGGATCGCGTCATCGAAAAGGCCAGCGGCACCACCAAGGCCGATCTCGCACGCTATTACGCGAGCGTGGCCGATTGGCTGCTGCCGCATCTGCGCAACCGGCCAACCTCGCTCGTGCGCGCGCCGGATGGCATTGAAGGCGAGCGTTTTTTCCAGAAGCATTCCGCCGCGCTGAAGCTGCAGGGCATTACGCAACTCGATCCATCGCTGGACCCGGGGCACCCCCCGCTGCTGGCGATCAACTCGGCCGAAGCGCTGGTCGGCGCCGTGCAGATGGGCACGGTGGAATTCCACACATGGAATGCGCTGGCCGACCGCATCGAGCAGCCCGACCGCATCGTCTTCGATATCGACCCCGACCCGGCGCTGCCCTTTGCGCGCGTGATTGAAGCCACGCAACTCACGCTGGCGATGCTCGATGAACTGGGCCTGAAGGCGTTCCTGAAGACCAGCGGCGGCCATGGGCTACACGTGGTGGTGCCGCTCACGCGGCGGGAGTCTGCCGGCTGGGATCTGCTCAAAGGCTTTGCCCACGCCGTGGTGCAGCACATGGCGGCCACCTTCCCCGACCGCTTCGTCGCCAAGATGGGCCCGCAGAACCGCGTGGGCAAAATCTTCATCGACTATCTGCGCAACAACCGGGGGGCGAGCACGGTGGCGGCGTATTCGATTCGGGCGCGGACGGGGCTGCCGGTGTCCGTGCCCATCCGCCATGACGAACTGGAAGGGGTGCAATCGTCCGCCCAATGGACGCTGCGCACGCTGCCGGACCGGCTCGCCAAGCTCAAAGCCGACCCGTGGGCGGATTACGCCGGCACGCGCCAATCCGTGACCGCCGAGATGCGCAAACGCGTCGGCGCCGATGGCTGACGCGTCACCTGCGGACGGTTCACGCAGAATTGGGCGGTGAATTGGGTGGCGAATTGGGCGGTAAATGGCCGCCTGCTTGTCGGCCGAAGCATGGGGTTGCTGCGTTAACATGCCTGCGTCCGCACATGGCGCCTGCGCATGTGCCCCACTCCGCCCCCCTGCCCGATGGCCCGAATTCGTCCGACCCGTTTGCCGTATCTGTCGCGCTGCGCACTGGCCTGCGCGATGCTTCTCACCCTCACCGCTGCGCCGCCGGCACACGCCAAGAAAGCGAAAGCCCGTGTCGCGCATACCGCAGCCGCCACCGCGGCCCAAACACGCCAGGCTGCGAACAACCCCGCCGGCCTGCCCGCCAATGTGGCGCTGGCGTTTTCGCGCGCGCATATCCCGTTAAGTGCGGTGAGCGTGTTTGTCGTGCGCACGGGCAGCGCCTCACCCATCCTGCAATGGAACGCCGACACGGGCATGAACCCCGCGTCGACCATGAAGTTGCTGACCACCTTCGCGGGGCTGGACATGCTCGGCCCCGACTTCCGCTGGAAGACCAGCGCCTATGCCGACAAAGAGCCGGTGAACGGCACGCTCAACGGCAACCTCTACCTGCGCGGCCAGGGCGATCCGAAGCTGATTCCCGAAGAGCTGGTCAAGCTGGTGGCCGACGTGCGGCGCGCTGGCGTGAACGAGCTGGCCGGCAATATCGTGCTGGATCGCACGTACTTTGAGAGCGGTCTGTCCGAATCGGCACCGCTGGACGGCGACAGCGCACGCGCCTACAACGTGGCGCCCGATGCGCTGCTGTATTCGTTCAAGACACTGACGTTCACGCTCGCGCCAGATGCCGGCAACGGCGCGATCAACATCGACGTGTCGCCGCCGCTGGCGCAATTGCAGATCGACAACCAGTTGCGCGTGACGCGCGGCGGCTGCGGCGATTGGAAGACCAGCTCCGGCGCCAACATCAGCACGCAAACCGACGGCCACGTGCTCGCCAGCTTCGACGGCCGCTATGCCGCCGCATGCGGCGAGCGCGTCTTCAACATTGCCGCGCTCACGCATGCCGATTTCATCTGGGGTGGCTTCCTCGCCCTCTGGCAGCAAGCGGGTGGCACGACGCGCTTCACGCCGGGCCTGCCGGGGTTACGTGAAGGCAAGGTACCGCACCAGGCTGTGCTGCTGGCCACGCACTACGGCCCCACGCTGGCCGAAGTCGTGCACGACATCGACAAGTACTCGAACAACGTGATGGCGCGCCAGCTCTTCCTCACCATCGGCGCGGAGATCGGCCGCAAACCGGCATCAGTGCGCCAAACCACCGAAGTCATCAACCGCTGGCTCGCCAAGCAGAACCTGACGATGCCGGAACTGGTGCTGGAGAATGGCTCGGGCCTCTCGCGCATCGAGCGCATCAGCGCGCGCAACATGGGCCGTCTGCTGCAACAAGCCGATGCCAACCCGAATGGCGGCGTCCTGCGCGATGCGCTGCCCGTGGTGGGTGTGGACGGCACCATGCGCAACCGCCTCACCCGCGCGGGCGTCGCCGGCAACGCCGAGATCAAGACCGGCACGCTCAATGACGTGCGCGCCATTGCCGGCTATGTGGAAGGCGAAGGCGGCGAGCGCTTCGTGGTGGTCAGCATGATCAATCACCCCAACGCCAGCGCCGGCCAGGCCGCACATGATGCGCTGCTGCAGTGGATCTACCAGGGTGCGCCGCGATGAGCCCGCACGTTGCGCTGCTGGGCATCACGGGCACATCGGGCAGCGGCAAGACCACGCTCACCGAAAAGCTCATCGCCCGCTTCGTGCGCGACGGCCGCCGCGTGGCGGCTATCAAGCACACGCATCACGGTTTCGACCTCGATTCGCCCGGCAAGGATTCGTACCGCATGCGCGAAGCCGGCAGCGCCGAAGTCGTGCTGGTGGGCGGCGAACGCCTGGTGCTGATGCGCGAATATGCGAACACGCGTGAGCCTGAACTGGCTGACGTGCTGGCGTTACTCTCGCCCGAGACCAACCTAGTTATCGTGGAAGGCTACAAGCGCAGCAACTTTCCGAAGATCGAGGTGTTCCGCCCCTCACTGGGCCGCGCCCCGCTGTGGCCGGAAATCGGCAGCGTGGTGGCCGTGGCCACCGACGCGCCTGAGGCCGTGGCCGTGCCCGCTGGCGTGGCGGTGCTCGATCTCAACGACGTGGATGCGGTGTATCGGTTTGCTGCACACCAAGTGGCGCAATTCACCAACATGAAGCGCCCTTAACCTTTGCACGGGGCCGCTTGGCTATGATGGGCTGGCTCGGTTTGCGCCAGCCCCCCAATGCTTGTCTAAGCGCGATGAGTGAAAACGCCCGCTTCGTGCGGGCGTTTTGCTGAGCGCCGACCTCAATCAGTGCGTCACACCGTCTGCCCGCAAACGCTGCAGCACATTGCTCGCAATCAGGCGATGGCCGCCCGTGGTCGGGTGTACGCCATCGGCGAACAGGTAGGTTTGATCAGCGCCGGGCGCCACCAGCGTATCGGCCGTGCAGAACAGCGTGCTACCGCCCGCACCTGGCACCAGCGCGTCGATCTTGGCTGGATCGCAGGCCGGCATGTTGGTGTTGACAAAACCAAACTGCGCACCGTTGTAAATAACATCCGCAAATTGCGTGTTGAAGTCGATCACGCGTGCGGTGGTACCCATCAACCCACTCTGCAGCGTCGCGTTGAACGCATTGACCAGTGGCGCATCGGCCGCCGAGCCCGCCGGTGTCAGGCTGCTGTCGGGCAGGTTGAGCACGTAGAGCTGCGTCGCGTTCTTGCTGATCATGTCGTTGACATAGCCAACCAGTTCACTTGCCACCCGTTGCACCTGCGCCATGGCGACCTCCGGCGTGACACCTGAGCCCGGCGTGTTGGCCATGTTGGCCCAATAGAAGACATCGTTGCTGCCTGCAAGCACGAAGACCACGTCGCTGTTGCCATTAAAGGTATGGTCGCTGGCCGCATAGAAATTGGCGAGCTGCTGCTCGACCGGATAGGGAAGCGCTCCGCCGATGTCGGTCACCCGTGCGCCACTCTGCGCGTAGTTGAAGCAACCTGGTTTCGGGCAGGCTTGTATCGCCCCGGTGGCGTCCGCCTCAACCGCTGGCGTGAGTGCCACGCCCAACTGCATAGCCACGGCTTCTGCCCACACGGGGCCGGGGTTGGTCGTGGCTTTGCCGCCACCCACCATGTGCGCCACGGGTGCCCAAGTACCGGAGTCGCTCAGGCTGTCGCCAAATACCACCACGCGCTGGACGTTGGGAACCTCGGGAGCCACAGGCTCAACACCCTCATCTCCGCCGCCACCGCATGCAGCCAAGCCCAAAGCCAGGACCACCGATGCGACGCTCACCCACTTGCGCTGTGCCATCACCTTCTCCTATATGCATTCTCGATCGTGGAGTTGGAACTCCGCGCGCTCAAGGCATATTGAAAAGCACAGCGCGAAAACGGAACAAAACAATTGACAGATGATGAACAGCTCGCGAGCTGGCGCCTGGCAGCAGGTGACCATATGACGCCAATCACCTGTAGGTTTGCCTTCAACCGCCCCTTTTGGGCTCGTTGGCATGCAAACAAGAACGCCCGCACAAGGCGGGCGTTTTGCGGAGTACGGTGTGCGGAATCAGTGCACCAGATTGTCCGCCAGCAAGCGTTGCAACACATTGCTGGCAATCAGGCGATGGCCACCCGTAGTCGGGTGCACGCCGTCTGCGAACAGGTAGGTCGTATCCGCGCCCGTGGCAACCAGCGTATTGGCCGAGCAAAACAGCGAGCTGCCGCCAGCGGTTGGCACCAGCGCGTTGATCTTCGTGGCATCGCAAGCCGGCGTGCTGGTGTTGGCAAAGCCAAACTGCGCGCCATTCTGGATCACGGCCGTCAGCTGCGAGTTGAAGTCGATCACGCGTGCGGTGGTGCCAGCCAGGCCATTCTGCAGCGTGGTGTTGAACGTGCCCACCAGCGAATGCAGCAGCGCTTGGCCCGCTACGCCGCCTGCTACGCCCTGCGGCGTCAGGCTGCTGTCGGGCAGGTTGAACACGTAGAGCTGCGTCGCGTTCTTGCTGATCATGTCCTTGATGTAGCCGACCAGGTCCGTCGCCGCCTGCTGGACCTGCGCCGTGGCGATCGCGGGCGTCACCGTGGTCGGGCTGGCAGCCACGGCGGCCGCCCAGAAGAAGATGTCGTTGTTGCCACCGAAGACGAACACCAGGTCACTGCTGCCGTTGAACGTGTTGTTGCTCGCCGTGTAGAAGTTGGCCAGTTGCTGCTTCACCGGATACGTCAGTGCGCCACCAGCGTGGCCGATGCCGTTCGGGTCCGTCACGCGCGCACCGCCTTGTGCATAGTCGAAACATCCAGCCTTCGGGCAGTTCTGCACCGAGGTGCCGAAACCCATGACGGCCGGCGTGAGCGCCACACCCATTTGGGAGGCCACCGTTTCGACCCACACCGGGCCCGGATTGGTGGTGAACCGGCCACCACCCACAGCGGCTGCCGCCGGCGTGTAGGTGCCGGCATCGCTCAGGCTATCGCCGAACACCACCACGCGCTGCACCTTGACAACGTTGTCGTTACCGCCCTGGTCGGATTCACCGCCGCCGCAAGCGCTCAAGCCCAAGGCCAGGGCCGCCGATGCGACGCCCATCCATTGACGCAACTTCATGGTCTGTCTCCCGTATGGAATTTTTATGATCTCTGGTGCCGCGGTATGTAACTTCGCCGCGCACCTTTGCGGCACGCGGAACGACACAACGACCCAGTGTAGCGAGGTAGACAGCCGTTCGACGAACGGTGGCGCCGGAAGAATTAGAGGCCTGACTCGAACGCGGCGGCGGCGCGACGCAGGCGATCGTTGACAGCCGCCCAGGCGGGCGTGTCGGCTAGGGTTTCCACCCAGATAGCGTCATACCCGCCGCGATCGAGCTCGCGCAGCAGCGCGTACAACGCATTCGCATACGCGGCCGGCGTTGCAGGCGCGGTGCGTTGATCGCAGCCGGCAGGCAACGCAAGCGGCGTGCCCAGCCACACGATGCGCTTGCCGGGCGGCAGCGCTGCAATGCGTGCAGGCACATCGGCGGCGCTCAGCAGATACAGCGGCGTGCGCGGCGCATAGTGCGCCTTCAGCGTGCCGGAAGCACGCGGTGCCGCCGCATCGGGGAGCGCGGGCAACTCGCCCGTCACGCGTTCGATGTCTTCTGGGGTGATGGCGCCTGGGCGCAACAGCACAGGGCCAATGCCCTGGTCCAGGCGCGAGAGATCGATGATGGTCGATTCAATGCCCACGTCCACGCCATCGCCTTCCAACACGAACACGGCATCACCGAATTCATCGCGCACGTGCTGGGCTGTGGTCGGGCTAACCTGGCCGAACTTGTTGGCCGATGGTGCCGCAATGCCACCGCGCCCACGCTTGAAGCGCGAGAGCAGCGCCTGCGCCACCGGATGCGACGGGCAACGCAGCCCGATGCTGTCCTGCCCGCCGGCCACGGCTGCGGGGATGTGGGGCGCACGCTTCAGAATCAACGTCAGCGGACCGGGCCAAAAGGCTCCAATGAGCTGCAGCGCGATGCCGGGCACCTCATCGGCCCAGTAAGAGATGTCCGCCCCATCGACCACGTGCACGATCACCGGATGATTGGAGGGCCGACCTTTGGCCGCGTAGATCTTGGCGATGGCCTGCGGGTTCTCCGCATCGGCGCCGAGGCCGTAGACGGTCTCGGTCGGGAAGGCGACCAGCTCGCCCGCCTCCAGCGCGCGGGCGGCCTCGTCGAGGCGCGCGGCGAGAGGCATCACGTAGGGCGTCTTGGTCCGATGCGGCATGGCGTGGCTCGCGCGTCTTCGTCTTAATCGGGCTGCAGGCCGAGCACGTGTGCAGCGTGGCGGAACGCTTCATCCACCACTTCCGGCGAGGTGCCGACACAGTTGACGTGGCCCATCTTGCGGCCGGGGCGCGCATCGGCCTTGCCGTACAAATGGACCTTGGCGCCGCTGTGGCGCATCACCTCTTGCCACGCCGGTGTGCGCTCCAGACCGTACTCGAACCACACATCGCCGAGCACATTCAGCATGCGCCCCGGCGAGTGCTGACGCGTGCTGCCCAGCGGCAGGCGGGCCATCGCACGCACCTGCTGCTCGAACTGGCTGGTCTCGCACACATCCATGGTGATGTGGCCAGAGTTGTGCGGGCGCGGCGCCATTTCATTGGCCACCAGCGAGCCATCCTGCAGCACGAAGAACTCGATGCACAGCACGCCGACGTAGCCCATCTCTTCCGCGATCATCGCGGCGGCGGCGCGGGTGCGCGTGGCAATGTCGTCCGACACGCTGCGCGACGGCATGATCGTCGAGAACAGGATGCCGTCACGGTGGGCGTTCTCTGCCAGCGGCCACGTAGCGGTCGTGCCGTCGGCGGCGCGGGCGGCCAGCACGGACACTTCGTAGGCCAGCGGCAGCATCTTCTCGAGCACGCATGGCACGTGCTGCATGGCACCCCAGGCGGCGCGCAATTCGTCGATGGTCAAGACGCGCGCCTGGCCCTTGCCGTCGTAGCCCATGCGGGCAATCTTCAGGATGCCGGGCAGCAGGTCGGCGGGCAGTTGCTCGATGTCGGCTTCGTGCTCGATCACCCAGCTTGGCGCGGGGTGGATGCCGGTGCGCGCCGCGCACAGCGCGAAGAACTTCTTCTCGGCGATGCGGTTCTGCGCGATCGACACGCAGTTGGCGCGCGGCGCAACGAATGCGCCAAGTTGCTCCAGACGGTCCAGCGCTTGCGCGGGCACGTTCTCGAATTCGGTGGTCACTGCCGGGCACAGCGCAGCCATCTCGGCCAGCGCGGCTTCATCGGTATAGCCAGCGCACAAGTGGCGCTCGGCGATGGTGCCGGCGGGGCTGCTTGGGTCCGGGTCCAGCACGCACACCTTGTAGCCCATCGCCTGCGCGGCGTGCGTGAACATGCGGCCAAGCTGGCCGCCGCCGAGCATGCCCAGCCAGGCATCGGGCAGGATTGCGTTGGGAACGTTCAGCGCGCGGGATTCCGCGGTGTGGGCTTGCGCCAGGCGCGGGTTCAGGTCGTCGGCCATGAATCAGGTCGTAGGTTGCTTAGGCGCCGTGCACAGGGAGCGTCATGCCGCGTGCCACTTCGGTCTGTTGCGCGCGGAAGGCTTCGAGCTTGTCGGCCAGGGCCGCGTCGGTCGTGGCGATGGTGGCGATGGCCGCCAGCGCCGCGTTGGCTGCACCCGCTTCGCCGATGGCAAACGTCGACACCGGAATGCCCTTGGGCATCTGCACGATGGAGAGCAGCGAGTCTTCGCCGCGCAGGTACTTGGACGGCACCGGCACGCCGAACACCGGCACGATCGTCTTGGCAGCGATCATGCCCGGCAGGTGCGCTGCCCCGCCGGCACCGGCGATGATGGCGCGCAAACCCCGGCCGCGCGCGGCTTCGGCGTAACGGAACATGTCGTCCGGCATGCGGTGCGCCGAGACGACCTGCGCCTCGAACGGAATGCCGAACTGCGTGAGCATGTCCACGGCGTGGCGCATGATTTCCCAATCGGAATTCGAGCCCATCACCACGCCAACGAGCGGAGCAGCTTGGGTGGCCGATTCGTGTGCGGTCATCGTCATCGCTCCAGGGTCTTAACGCAGGGACTCGCCAGTCAGGCGGGTCAGTGCTTCGCGGTACTTGTCGGCGGTCTTTTCGATCACGTCGGCAGGCAACTCGGGCGCCGGCGCGGTCTTCGGCCACGGCTTGCCGTCGATGCGCACGGCTTCGAGCCAATCGCGCACGAACTGCTTGTCGAACGACGGCGGGTTGGTGCCCACCTGGTACGAATCGGCCGGCCAGAAGCGCGATGAATCGGCGGTGAGCGCCTCGTCCATCAGCGTGAGCGTGCCGTTCTCGTCCAGGCCGAACTCGAACTTGGTGTCGGCGATGATGATGCCGCGCGTGGCGGCAAAGTCAGAGGCTTCCTTGTACAGGCGGATGCTCACGTCACGGATCTGCGCGGCGAGGTCCGGGCCGATGCGGCGCTCGACTTCATCGAAGGAGATGTTCTCGTCATGCTCGCCCATCTCGGCCTTGGCGGCGGGGGTGAAGATCGGCTCGGGCAGCTTCTGCGCGTTCTGCAGGCCCGGGGCCAGATGCACGCCGCACACGGCGCCGGTGGCCTGGTAGTCCTTCCAGCCGCTGCCGGCCAGGTAGCCGCGCACCACGGCTTCGACCAGGATCGGCTTCAGGCGCTTGACCACGATGGCGCGACCGCGCACCTGGTCGACTTCATTCGGGGCCACCACGGTTTCCGGCGTGATGCCCGTTTCGTGCGTCGGCACGATGTGGCGCAGCTTGCTGAACCAGAAGTCCGACATCTGCGCGAGCACCTTGCCTTTGTCCGGAATCGGTTGGCCGAGGATCACGTCAAACGCCGACAGGCGATCGGTGGTGACCATCAGCAGCTTGTCGTCGCCAACAGCGTAGTTCTCGCGCACCTTGCCGCGGCCAAGCAGCGGCAGGCTGGTGATCGACGATTCGTAAAGGGCGGACGATGCAGCGGGGTTGTTAGATGCGGCGGACACGGCGGAACCCGAGAGGAGATGAGAAAACGTGGAAGGCCAGCATTATACGTGGCCTGTGCAATGCAAAACGGCTGGCGCAGTGCCAGCCGTTTGCTAGATGTGACGCGAAAGGCTTATTGCACCACTTGCGCCAGCTTGCCGTTCGCGTAGTCAGCCGCCATCACCGACATACCCACCGGCTTGATCTTGCCAGCCTGACCTTCGCAGCCGAACTGGATGTAGCGCGCCTTGCAGACTTGCTTGGCGGCTTCGCGGGCGGGCTTGAGCCATTCGCGGGCGTCGAACTTGTCCGGATTTTCAGCCAGGAACTTGCGCACCGCGCCGGTCATCGCCAGGCGGATGTCGGTGTCGATGTTGATCTTGCGCACGCCGTACTTGATGGCTTCCTGGATTTCCTCGACCGGCACGCCGTAGGTTTCCTTCATCTTGCCGCCGTACTGGTTGATGATGGCCAGCAGTTCTTGCGGCACGGAGGACGAGCCGTGCATCACCAGGTGGGTGTTGGGGATGCGCGCGTGGATTTCCTTCACGCGGCTGATCGCCAGGATGTCGCCGGTGGGCTTGCGCGAGAACTTGTACGCGCCGTGGCTCGTGCCAATGGCGATGGCCAGGGCGTCGAGCTGCGTCGCCTTGACGAACTGCGCAGCCTCTTCCGGATCGGTCAGCAGCGACGAGTGGTCGAGCACGCCCTCGGCGCCGATGCCGTCTTCCTCGCCAGCCATGCCGGTTTCCAGCGAGCCCAGGCAGCCGAGTTCGCCCTCCACGGTCACGCCCACCTTGTGGGCCATCTCGACCACGCGGCGCGTCACGTCGACGTTGTAGTCGAAGTCGGCCGGGGTCTTGCCGTCTTCACGCAGCGAGCCATCCATCATGACCGAGCCGAAGCCCAGGTCGATCGCGCCTTGGCAGATTGCCGGGCTCTGGCCGTGATCCTGGTGCATCACCAGCGGGATCTCCGGGTACGCCTCAACAGCCGCCTGGATCAGGTGCTTGATGAAGGACTCGCCGGCATATTTGCGGGCGCCTGCACTGGCCTGCAGGATGACCGGCGCGCCGGTTTCCTTGGCGGCGTCCATCACGGCCTGGACTTGCTCCAGGTTGTTCACGTTGAACGCCGGCAGGCCGTAGCCGTTTTCGGCGGCGTGGTCCAGCAATTGGCGCATGGAAACGAGTGGCATGGTTTTCTCCTATGGGTCGATCTGTATTCGGGTCTCAGGAACGTATCTTGTTGGGGTAGCAATCTACGTTCCGTCGTGGGCGTCAGGCCTCAGTGCATGCCGACGCGGACAATCTTGAGTGTGTTGGTGCCGCCGGCCTGGCCCATCGGCTCACCGACGGTCAGGACGATGAAATCGCCGCGCTGCACGACGCCGCGCGAAACGAGCAGTTCTTCCGCTTGGTGCAGTGCCTCGTCGCGGTCGGTGCTGGTGGCCAGCGGCAGCGCCTGCACATTGCGGTACAAGGCCATCTTGCGTTGCGAGCCCACGTTGGGCGTCATCGCGTAGATCGGCACGTTGATGCCGTGGCGGCTCATCCACAGCGCGGTGGCGCCGGAATCCGTCAGCGCGGCAATCGCCTTCACCTGCAAATGGTAGGCCGTGAACAGCGCCCCCATGGCGATCGATTGGTCGATGCGGCTGAAGGTCTGTTCGAGGAAATCGGTGTCCAGGTGCACCGGCTGCGACTTCTCGGCTTCCACGCAGATGGCTGCCATGGCTTCGATGGTCTCGACCGGGTAGCGGCCGGCGGCGGTCTCGGCGGAGAGCATCACCGCATCGGTGCCATCCAGCACGGCGTTGGCGACGTCCGACACCTCGGCGCGCGTCGGCACCGGGTTCACGATCATCGATTCCATCATCTGCGTGGCGGTGATCGTCAGCTTGTTGGCTTCGCGCGCGAGCTTGATCATGCGCTTCTGCAGCGCCGGCACCGCGGCGTTGCCCACTTCCACGGCCAAGTCACCACGCGCGACCATGATGCCGTCGGAAGCGGCCAGGATCTCTTCGAGCACACCCGGGCGGATGGCCTCGGCACGCTCGATCTTGGCGATCATGCGCGGCTTGTGGTTGTGCGGTGCGCCCGCCACCACGGCCAGTTGGCGCGCCATTTCCATGTCGGTGGCGTTCTTCGGGAAGCTGACCGCGACGTAATCAGCGCCCAGCGCCATCGCGGTCTTGATGTCTTCCATGTCCTTGGCGGTCAGCGCGGGGGCCGACAGCCCGCCGCCCTGGCGGTTGATGCCCTTGTTGTTGGACAGCTCGCCGCCGATCTTGACGATGGTTTCGATCTCTTCACCCACCACGCGCTCGACCTGCAGCACGATCAGGCCGTCGTTAAGCAGCAGCAGATCGCCAGGACCAACGTCGCGCGGCAGTTCCTTGTAGTCGAGGCCGGCGCGCTCTTGGTTGCCCATTTCGCAACGCGCATCCAGCGTGAAACGGTCGCCAGGGGTGAGCGTGATCTTGCCGCTTTCGAACTTGCCCACGCGGATCTTCGGGCCTTGCAGGTCGGCCATGATGGCCACTTCGCGCCCCACCGAGCGCGCCACCTCGCGCACGAGCTGTGCGCGGTCGATGTGATCCTGCGCGGTGCCGTGCGAGAAGTTCAACCGCACCACATCCACCCCGGCCGCAATCATGCGGGTGAGGATTTCCTGCGTGCTGGACGCAGGGCCGAGGGTGGCGACGATCTTGGTGGCGCGGGTCATGGGCGGCGGTGTCTCGTTGGTGTTTGTTGTTAGATGACGCGAAGCGAAGCAGTGAGCGCGATCAGTCCTTGGCGCGCTGCTCCAGGATTTCCACGGCCGGCAGCGTCTTGCCTTCCAGGAATTCCAGGAACGCACCGCCGCCGGTGGAGATATAGCCCACCTTGTCGGCGATGTTGTACTTGGCGATGGCAGCCAGCGTGTCACCACCACCCGCAATGGAGAAGCCCGACGAAGCCGCAATCGCCTCGGCCAGCACCTTGGTGCCATTGCCGAACTGGTCGAATTCGAACACGCCAACCGGGCCATTCCACACGATCGTGCCGGCAGCCTTCAATTGGTCAGCCAGTTGTGCGGCCGTCTTCGGGCCGATGTCGAGAATCATGTCGTCGTCCGCCACGTCTGCCACATCCTTGACGGTGGCAGCGGCGGTGGCGCTGAATTCCTTGGCGCAGACCACATCCACGGGAATGGGCACCGAAGCACCGCGTGCAGCCATCAGGTCGATGATGGTCTTGGCGTCGCCCAGCAGATCCGGCTCGGCCAGCGATTTGCCGATCTTCAGGCCCGCAGCCAGCATGAACGTGTTGGCAATGCCGCCACCGACGATCAAGTTGTCCACCTTGTCGGCCAGCGATTTGAGGATGGTCAGCTTGGTCGACACCTTGGAGCCGGCCACGATGGCGACCAGCGGACGCTTGGGCTGGCCCAGCGCCTTGCCCAGCGCATCCAGCTCAGCGGCCAGCAGCGGGCCGGCGCAGGCGATCGGGGCGAACTTGGCGATGCCGTGGGTGGTGGCTTCCGCGCGGTGGGCGGTGCCGAAAGCGTCGTTGACGTAGACATCGCACAGCTTGGCCATCTTCTGGGCCAGTTCGTCGCTGTTCTTCTTCTCGCCCTTGTTGACGCGGCAGTTTTCCAGCAGCACGACCTGGCCGGGTGCCACATCCACGCCATCGACCCAGTTCTGCACCAGCTTCACATCACGGCCCAGCAACTCGGCCAAGCGTTTGGCCACCGGTGCCAGCGAGTCTTCCGGCTTGAATTCGCCCTCGGTCGGGCGGCCCAGGTGCGAGGTGACCATCACGGCCGCACCGGCACCCAGGGCGGCCTGAATGGCCGGTACGGAGGCGCGGATACGGGTGTCTTCGGTGATGTTGCCGGCATCGTCTTGCGGCACGTTCAGATCAGCGCGGATAAACACACGCTTGCCGGCAAGCTTGCCTTCGGAGATGAGATCGGACAGACGCAGGACGTGAGGCATGGCAGCAACGGAAGGAATCACGGAAAACGACGATTTTACCCGATCACTCTGGCCTCCTTGCCGTAAAACGGACGAGCGAAACCCCGAGTCCCCTGAATAGGGGAGCGCGCCCATCTTCACAATCCTCCACAAAGTTAGAATGTGCGCACAAACAAACATAAATACGTCGGGAGTTTTCCATGAGCCTAGTGCCAATCCTGGGCCGCACCACGCTGGCGGCCGCCTTGACGACCCTGTTGCTGACCGCGTGCGGCGGCGGCGATGGAGGGGCCACCAGCACCACATCGAGCACCTTGCCGGACGGTGGATCGACCGGCACCCCTGGCGCGCCGACGACACCGGCTGCCGGCCCGCTCACGCTCAACAAGCTCGAATTTGCGCAAACGCACGTACTGCCCGAGGGCGGCCTCACCTGGACGCTGCCCAACACCACGGGCACGCTGCAACTCACGGCTAATCGCGGGGCCTTGGCCCTGGTGTCGATCGGCCAAGCGGATGTGCAGCAACCCAAGCTGGAAGCCTGGCGCAACGGGGCGCTGGTCGGCAGCCTGGTACTGAATGCGCCATCCGCCCTGCCGCCCACCGAATCCAATGGCCGCGCTTACGCAACCGACCGCTGGAGCGTGACTGTGCCCGCCGCTTGGATGGTGCCCGGCACGTCGTTCCGCGTGTCCGCGGCCAACTACAGCGCCAGCACGAGCCACACGCCGAGCTTCGGCACGAACGCCGACATCACGCTGCGCGTGCTGCCGTTCTATCTGTTTGGCGCGAACGATTCGAACACGACGCCGCTGTCGACGGTCAAGACGCCGGACGCGGCTACGCAGCAGGAAATCTTCGCCAAGTGGCCGGTCTCCGCCTTGACGGCGGTGAATCATCCGATCGGGCGCGTGTCGTGGCCCAGCATCGTCATTGCACCCCGTACAGACAGCGCCAACGTTGCACAGCCCGCCTACGTGGTCACGGCCATGAGCCAGCAGAAAGAAGGCTATGCGGTGATGAGCGCCGTGCTCAGCCTCATTCAGAGCCTGCGCAATGCCAATGGTGAAGGGCCGACCAACAACCAGTACTACGCGCCGATCCTGCCGGTGGATCCGGTGACGAACCGGCCGGTGTCGCTCGGCGGTGGCCTGGGAGGTGGCAGCGCGGGCGTGGGCGACCAGAACTACACCGGTGTCTTCATCCACGAGCAAGGCCACGCGTTTGGCCTGCCGCACGCCGGCGATGCCTACACCGCCGGCACGTATCCGTATGCAGGCGGCAGCCTGACGGGCTCGGTGTGGGGTTATGACCCGAACAAGAACCAGTTCCTCGATATCCGCGCGCCGACCACGGCCAGCAGCTATACCAATTGCGCGGGCGGCCACCAGATCGACTCCGCTGGTCGCTGCATCAAGCAAGACCCAATGCAGGGGGGCGCGGGCGATCAATCGCCGGGCTACAAGTTCGCGACGTTCTCGGATTTCAATACGGGGAAAATGCAGGCTTGGCTGCAGGGCCGCATCCTGGTCGACGCGGCCTCGCCCACCGGTTACAGCCAGTGGAATACGACCACCCAGGCGCGCGTCGCCTACACGCCCGCAACCACCAGCAACGGCCTGTACGGCATCAATCAGAATCTGCCGACGCTGAGCAACGTGCCGGTCTACGCCATCGCCATCACCCTCAGCCGCGCGGGCACGGCGGGGGTCTCGCAGATCTATCCGCCGCTGTCGTTCACCGGCAACCTGATCCAGACGTTTGACCCGGCCAGCACCGCCGACCGCGCCGCCATCGTGCCCAACACCGGCACCTATGCGTGGTACTGCCACGCCAGCGGCTGCGATTACACCGTACGCGTGACCTACGCCGACAACTCGCAGATCACGCGGGTGCTGCAAGGCGGCTTCCGTCCATGGTTCGCACCGACGGGCACGCCCGCCGCGAGCACAACCGACCCCACCAGTGGCGACAGCTTCAAGCTGTGGACGATCAACGTGCCAGGCGACAAGGCCATCACCAAGGTGGAGTTGCTGGATACGCCGATGGCGTGGAACGGCCTGCCCGCCACGCCCACGGTGCTACTTAGCCGGTAACACCTGAGGGCGCCGCTGCAAACGCAGCGCGCCCTCTGCGCTGTAAAGCGCCAGCCCCACCCAGATCAGCACGTAGCCGGCGACCTTCGGACCGGCGAACGGCTCGTTGTAGAGCCACACGCCCAGCAGCAGTTGCAGCGTGGGGCTGACGTACTGCAGCAGGCCCAGCAGCGACAAGGGAATGCGCCGTGCGCCCGCGCCGAACAGCAACAACGGCAGCGCCGTCAGCGGGCCGGCCAGCGCCAGCAGCAGTTGCATCCCCGACGATGCGGCCAGGAACGCGTTCTGGTGCTGCGAAGCCAGCCAGCCCAGATAGCCCAGCGCCAGCGGAAACAGCAGCAGTGTCTCCAGCGTCAGGCCTTCCAGCGCGCCCAGCGGCGAGGTCTTGCGCAACAAGCCATACAGCCCAAACGAAAACGCCAGCGCCAGCGCAATCCACGGCAACGTCCCGGCCTGCCACGTCAGCCAGGCCACCCCGCAGGCGGCCAGCGCCACGGACATCCACTGCACCGGCCGCAAGCGCTCGCCCAGCACCAGCAACGCCAGCATCACGACCACCAGTGGGTTGATGAAGTAACCGAGGCTGGCGTCGATCACATGGTCATGGTTGACGGCCCAGATGTACGTCAGCCAGTTGGCGGCCAGCAGGAGCGTGCTTACCGCATAGCGGCCCACCACGCGCGGCTGCTTGCGCAACGCCCACAGCCACGCCCAATGGCGTTTGGCGAGCAGAATCACCACCATCACCGCCAATGACCAGATCACCCGGTGCGAGAGGATCTCCACCGGCGACACCGCCTTGAGCAGCTTGAAGTACAGCGGAAACAGGCCCCACATCGTGTAGGCCAGAAACGCGAAGATGGCGCCGTTGCGCGTGGAAGTCGAGCCCGACATCATCATCCCCAGAGGCGCAGCACAGTGAACACCGCCATGCCGACGACGACCATACCCAGCATGCGGCGCGTCACCACGTAGAACACGGTCGCGACAATGCCCGCCATCAGGCGCGGGTTGGTCCAGCTCGCATCAAAGTGGCCGTGGTTCCAGAGCAGATCGGGCAGCACGATGGCGATGAGCGCCGCAGCCGGCGCAAAGCGCAGCGCGTGCTGCAGGCGCGTGGGTAGCGTCAGGCGGTTGCCCACCGCCAGAAACAGCGAGCGCGTGAACACGGTGACCACCGTCATGCCGATGATGACCAGCCAGATTTCCAGCGCGCTCATGCGTCATCCTCCGGGGTGGGGACCACCGCGGCACGACGGCGCTGCCATTGCAGGCGCGCAGCAGCCTCATCGGCCGCCAGGCCGGCGGCCATCGCGCCGGTGACGGCAATCACGAGGCTCAATCGATACGGCAGCTTGAAGGCGATCAGCGCCAGCACCGCCGCCACGGCCACCGCCATCAGCGCGGCACGGCCACGAATGGTCGACACCATGACAGGAATGAGCGCCAGCGTCCCGGCCAATGCCAGGCCCCACGCATCAGGAAACAGGCTCGCCGCAACGATGCCCAGAATGGACGACGCCTGCCAGGCCACGAAATTGAGCAGGACCAAGCCCCAGTAGTAGCCCTCCTTGCCCGCTTGCGGCGCGGCCGACGGATACCGCTGGGTGAACATCACAAACGGCAGATCGCCGTTGAACACGCCCAACACCACCCGCCGCACGAACGGCAGATGGCCGAAATGCTGCATCAGCCCCGCGCTGAAAATGATGAAGCGCACATTAACGATGAACGCCGTCAGCAGCGCCGTCCAGATCGGCAGCCCGGCCGCCAGCAGCGGCAGCACCGCCAATTGCGACGACCCGGCATACACCAGCAGCGACATGCCGATCGCCTGCGGCAAGGTCAGCACGGACTTGCTCATCGCCACGCCCGTCACCAGGCCCCAGGCAAACACCGGCACCGTCGACGGCGTGTAGGCCCGCACGCCGGCCAGGAAGCCGTCGCGCTCGGCGGGGTCGAAGGCTTGCCAGCGCTGTTGCAACGCGGCGCGCCAGCGGGCTAGCGCCATGCTGACCTCGAAAGCGGCGAATGCATCTCTTTTAAATGGACCGGCCAGAGGCTGCCGGCAGCGCCGGAATACGCAAAGCAGCGCGGGGACGTCGGGAGCGACATGGGTGGCTCGCAGGAAACATGCGATTATACTTTTTGTATTAAGTGTCTGCTTAACGCCCCACGGACGACGACGGGGATACAACATCACGCCCGCTATTCATGCGCGCCACCACGCGCCGCAACAATCGGCGTTGGCGCGCCCGCCCCCACCCCTTACAATTTCAGCTTTGCCAGCATTTGAGCCTGCCGCATAACAAGACATGGCTGGCCCTGGCCAGACCCTGTCGGCATTTCTCACCTCATCATGACCACGCAAACCGCACCCACGATCGAAATCGGCGCAGACGACCTGCCGCTGCACTGCCCGACCGCCAAGACGCCGACCTGGAACTACCACCCGCGCGTGTTCCTCGACATCGCCGATACGGGCGAAGCCAAATGCCCGTACTGCGGCACCGTCTACAAGCTGGCTGCCGGCGTCGAACTGAAGGGCCACCATTGAGCCCGATTCACCCGCTGTACGCCGATCAGGCGAGTTGATGATGCGCAAGATCCTGGTAGTCGCCCCCAACTGGATCGGCGACGCGCTGATGGCGCAGCCCCTGTTTGCGCAGATCAAGGCGCGGCACCCGCGCGCGCAGATTCACGCCATCGCCCCGAAGTGGGTGGCGCCCGTGCTCGCCCGCATGCCGGAAATCGCGCGCGTGCTGCCCACCGAACTCGCGCACGGCAAGCTGCAGCTGGGCAGCCGCACGATGTTCGCCCAGCAGCTCAAAAACGAGACGTTCGATGCGGCCTACGTGCTGCCGAACTCGTTCAAGAGCGCGCTGATCCCGTGGCTGGCCGGCATTCCGCTGCGCATTGGCTACAAGGGCGAATCGCGCCTGGGCGTGCTGAACGTGCGCTACCCCAATCCGCCCAAGAGCGAGCGTCCGCCGATGGTGCAGCACTACGCGGCGCTGGCCTTCAAGCCCGGCGCCAAGCTGCCCGACACGCTGCCCGATCCCAAGCTGAATGTGGACGTGCAGCGCGTGGCCGCCACCTCGGCCAAATTCGGCATTGCCGGCAATGCGCGGCTCATCGCTTTCTGCCCGGGTGCGGAATACGGCCCCGCCAAGCGCTGGCCCGCCGAGCACTTTGCCGAACTCGCGCAGATGCTGCGCCGCTCGTTCCCGTACGCGCAGATCATCACGCTCGGCTCCGGCAAGGACCGCGAAATGGCCGATGCGATCGTCGAGCGCGCGCCGTTCGTGCGCAATCTCTGCGGCGAGACCTCGCTGGATGAGGCGATCGACCTGCTCGCGCGCTCCGAAGCCGCCATCTGCAACGACTCGGGCCTGATGCACGTCACCGCTGCCCTGGGGCGCCCGCAGGTGGCGGTGTTCGGCTCCAGCGACCCGCGCCACACGCCGCCGCTGTCGCCCGCTGCGAGTATCATGTGGCTCCATCTGGAGTGCAGCCCGTGTTTTGCACGCGAATGCCCGCTGGGCCACCTGCGCTGCCTGCGCGACATCGGCCCCGAGATGGTGTTTCATGAATTGCGCCGGCTGCTGCAACCGCAGTAACCACAGTAACCACAGCGCACCCCTCCCCCCAACCTTCGCCCGCCATGCCACGATTTGCCCGCCTGTTCGAAGCCGCCGAGGACATCCTCGAAGCCTATCGCGATGCGCTCAAGCGCCGCGATGCCGACGGTGCGCTCAAGCTGTGGCTGGACGAAGATTCCGTGAGCTTCATCCTGCCCGACGGCCAGCGCCTGCACGGCCACGAGCAACTGCGCGGCTGCCTCGATGCGCTGGTCGAGAAGAACCCGGTGTGGATCGAATGCCTCAGCCAGCAGGTGCATTCGTCGCTGGGCGTGTCGATTTTCGAGGCGACGGAAGCGCTGCGCTTCTCGGCCACCGCCACCGAGGCCGACCTGTACGTGCACACGACTTACGTGCTGATGCAGAACCACGAAGGCTGGCGCATCGCCCACGTGCATTCCAGCCAAGCCGCTGAAGAACGCGTGGCCGCCTCCATCGCCAGCGTCACGCACTCGCTCCACTAAGCCCGCCGCACTGGCGTGGCCGCCGTACCGTTTGATGATGCATCCGCTTCGCCACGCCGCCCCTGTTGATCTGAACCTTGGCGCCCTGCTCGCGGGGCCGTTCGAGCCGCATGCCTTCCGCTCGCCGTGGTGGCTGATCGGCGGCAATGCACAGACCATCGTGCCGGCGCGCCTGTGGCGCTTTCCGCGCATCACGTACCGGCGCGAGCGCTGGACCACCCCCGACCACGACTTCATCGACCTCGACTGGGCCACGCATGATGCGGACGCGCATGCGCCGCTCGTCGTTATGTTCCATGGGCTGGAAGGCGACTCACGCAGTCACTACGCGCGGTTGCTCATGGACGCCCTGCGTGCGCGCCGTTGGGCTGGCGTGATTCCGCACTTTCGCGGCTGCTCCGGCGAGATGAATCTCGCCCCGCGCATGTACCACTGCGGCGATGGCGCGGAGATCGGCTGGATTCTTGAGCGCCTGTATCACGAGCACTGCGTGCCGCAAGGGCGCAAGCTGCTGGCCGTGGGCATCTCGCTGGGTGGCAATGCGCTGCTGCGTTATCTGGGCGAACGCGGCATCGACGCACGTTGCGTGAGCGCCGCGGCAACCGTGTCCGCACCGCTGGACATGCGGGCCGGTGGCGCCGCGCTGTCCAAGGGCTTCAACATGGTCTACACGCGCATGTTCCTGCGCACGCTTAAGCTCAAAGCCAGCGCCAAGCTCGATCAGCATCCGGGCCTGTACGACCGCGCTGCGATGCTCGCCACGCGCAACCTCGGCGAGTTCGACAACCTCGTCACCGCGCCGCTGCATGGTTTTCGCGATGTGCTCGACTACTGGACCCGCGCGTCGTCCAAGCCCGTGCTGCACGACGTGCGCGTGCCCACGCTGGTGCTGAACGCGCGCAACGATCCGTTCCTGCCGGGCCAGCACTTGCCAGGTCCCGCAGATGTGTCGCCCGACATCGTGCTCGACCAGCCGCTGCATGGTGGCCACGTCGGCTTTCTGCTGCGACATGACGCGGGCTTGCGCCACCTTGCCGGCCGCGTCGACTGGATGCCCGCGCGCGTGCTGCGGTACTTTGACGACGTGCTCGGCCGCGCACCGCACGAAGAAGATGCCCATGGATGACGTCGTTCGCCAGGCCATGGCCAAGTGGCCCAACGTGCCGGATTGCTTCGGCTGGCTCGCGCTGGACCGTCGTGGCCAATGGCGCATGCGCAACGAGTTTGCACAGGCCAACAAGCTGTCGGGTGATCCGATCCGGCATGCACCGTTGGTCGACTTCATCGTCCGCAACTACGCGCATGACGATGCGGGACGCTGGTTCTTTCAGAACGGGCCGCAACGTGTGTTTGTCGAACTCGACTACACACCGTGGATCGTGCGACTGATGCCCGACGGCAAAGCGCACGCCTTCGCAACCACAACGGGTGCCGCTTTTGTCCCCACAGGCTGCTTTGCCGATGAGCGTGGCAATGTCCTGCTCGCTGGGCACGTGGCCGGGCGCGACGCGGAAGAAACGATCGCCGTCCTGCACGATCACGACCTGGAGCCGTTTTCCGCACTGGCGCAGTGGCATGGAGAGGCGTGCGGCGCTGCGCTGGGCACGCTCACCGTCGGCGCGCATCGGTTCGACATCGAGCCCATCCGCAGCACGGAAGTTGCGCGGCGCTATCGGTTCGTGCCGCACCCGGCCGCGTAACGCGCCCAACTTCGGCGCCCTACTTCGGCAGCGCTTTCTCCTCCACCTTCTCTTCCTTGTACTGCCGCTCCATCTGATGCAGACGCGCGTCGACCTCTGAGAGCGTGTAGAAATCCGCATCCCCCGCATCACGCGCGAGTTTGAGCTGCTCGACCGCAGAACCCCAGGCGCCATCGCGCGCGTACTTCTCGGCCAGCGCGCGGTGCTGCTCGACGCGCTTGCCCTGATCGGCATACGCGCGGGCCAGCATGTCCCACCAGATCGATTGCGTGGTGTCTTCGCGGGCCTTGTCCTTCAGATACGGAATCGCATCGTTCGTGCGGCCGGCTGCGAGCAACGTCTGCGCGTAGGTGATACCGACCGCGCGTGAGAGCGGATAGGCCGTCAGCGCCGCGCGCGCAAGCGTCATGGCCTCCGGCGTGCGACTGCGGGCGCGCGCCAGCTCGATCGCCGTCACGTCTAAATCCGCACTGCCCGATGTGATGCCCGGGATGTTGCCGTACAAGCGACGCGCTTCCAGCAACGCCTGATCCGCCTCATCCAGCCGCCCCGCCAGTTGATTGGCGACCGCGACGCCGTACCACAGTGCAGCACGCTTCTCGACCGGCGCATCTGGCGCCGACGTCAACTGCGAGCGCATCGCATTGCGCACATCGAGATAAGCGCTCGTGGACGTCTCCTGCAACACACGGGCGCGCGCCTTGGCAAAACCGAATTCCGGCCGATGGGGCTGACGTGGATGCGGCAGGCCACGCGCGCGATCTTCCATGTCGGCAATGCGCTCGCCGGTCAGCGGGTGGGTGCGCGCATAGCCGGGAATCACGCCCGTGTCGGCAATGTTAGTCACACGCTGCAGACGGCGGAAGAAGTCCGGCATGCCGTCCGGGTTGTAGCCGGCACCAGTGAGCAGCGTGAAGCCGACGCGGTCCGCCTCCCGCTCAGCGCTGCGCGAGAACGCCAACTGGTTCGACACCGCCGCCGCCTGGCCGCCAATCGCCAGGGCCTGTGCGGCATCCCCGCTCTTCGTGGCCGCCAGCCCGGCAAGCAGAATGGACGCCAGCGCAATCCACATCGACTCGCCCGACTTGTCGATGCCGCGCGCAATATGCCGCTGCAGCACGTGGCCGATTTCGTGGCCGAGCACCGAAGCCAGCTCCGATTCGCTATCCGTGGCCACCAGCGTGCCCGTATTCACGCCGATATAACCGCCCGGCAACGCAAACGCGTTGATGCCTGGATCGCGCACCGCAAACAACTCAAAGCTTGACGCCGACGCCGACGTGCTGCCCGCGACGTGCTGCCGGCGCGCCGCCTCGATCAGCTTGTAGCCAATGCCGTTGAGGTAATCGGTCAGCAGCGGGTCGGGTATGTAGTCCGGGTCCCGGCGAATCTGACGCATCACCCGGTCGCCCAGGCGGCGCTCCGTCTCCGGCGACAGCGCCGCCGTGGATGGGTCCCCCATATCGGGCAACTCATACGTCGGCGCATCAATGACGATCGGATCCTTCTGCAGATACGGCGATTGACGACCGATCTGCACGCTGCGGTTCAGGTTGCTTTGCACCTGGTCAGCCGCTGCTGCGGAACCCAAATCCGGAGGCATCGAAGCCGCCGGCGCCGAAGCCGCTGCTTGGGCCAACACAGGCAACGGCAGCGGCGCGAGCCACGTCGACAACAACACAGCAGCCGTCAGCTTGCAAACGCGCGGCCGAAAAATGGAAAGCGTCATACGGAAAGCAGGGAGTGCGGAATCAGCGCGACGACATCGCCGCGAGCCGGGTGCTTGCTATCATAAAACGCTTCGCACTCTGCTCCGCAAATCGCGCTGTCACCCATGTCGCAACTCACCCATTTCGATTCCGCCGGACAAGCCCATATGGTCGACGTCGGCGACAAGGCCGTCACGCACCGCGTGGCCGTGGCGACGGGCACGATCCGCATGTTGCCCGAGACGTTTGCACTGGTACGCGATGGCACCGCAAAAAAAGGCGATGTGCTGGGGATCGCGCGGATTGCAGCGATTCAGGGGTCCAAGCGGACGTCGGATTTGATTCCGCTATGCCATCCGTTGGCGTTGACCAAGGTGGCGGTTGATTTTGCGCTGGATGAGGCAGCGAGCACTGTCCGCTGTACGGTTCGGGCTGAGACGCGCGGGCAGACTGGGGTGGAGATGGAGGCGTTGACGGCTGTTCAAGTCGGGCTGCTCACCATCTATGACATGTGCAAAGCCGTGGATCGGGGGATGGTGATTGGGGATGTGCGGTTGGTGGAGAAGCGGGGGGGGAAGTCGGGGGAGTGGGTGGCGGGGTGATGCGGCAAACAGAAAAAGAACGCCAGTGAGGCGTTCTTCTTTACATTCCCTAGGGTCTGACTATCGGCAATCTGCCGGCGCAATATTTCCCGGCAGTGTTGCTGCTATCGCTGGTAGATCGGTGACTCCATCGCGCGTTGTCACGCCCGCTGCGTAGCAATCCCAGCGGATCGGGCCGACAGGCCGAGTGCTGCTGGTCGTTGTCCCCACCAAGGCCGCGCGGCTGGCAGTTGGCTTCAGAATCAGAGTGTTGGAGCCTGCCGCCGCCACATTTGGCGCATAGGTAATTAGAATCTCACCGGTAGTCTGATCAATCGCAATGCTGGTTACATTTCGTGTAGCCGAGTTTGCCACATCGTAGCCTTGATCCAAGACGGCCCCAGCAAGAGCGTTTTCAGCTACGGCCGTTTTGGCTGTAGCAGCCAATGCCAAGCCCTCTGTTACGCGCGAGCGCGCAACATAGTCCTGATACGCCGGCACCGCCACTGCCGCCAGGATGCCAACAATAGCAACCACGATCATCAGCTCGATGAGGGTGAAGCCGCGCTGGCGCTGATGGTTGCTTCGATATTGAACTCGCATAGATTTCTCCACAATTTATGATTTCGATTCACTCGGAAACCCGAAGTGAAGCGAGATTAGTGGACAACCTTGCAATATAGATATCAGACAACCAATTTTTACCAGCGCATAATCCAGTTCTTAAAAATCAATCTCGCGCTTAAATTCAGAAAATTTACATTGAATTCCCTTTCATTCTGCGCTAGCGAGAAGTTTTTCAGATTTTAGACGCGAACAGAAATTCTTTAAGCCGCCAACGTTGCGCTGGCAAGTCTGGCTCAGCAAGGCACTTTGCGCAGCGAAATCCGTCCAGTAGTGATTGTGAAGGCGTCGGACCTGAATGACGGCTTCTCCATTCTTACCTTCAAACGCAAGCGCCAGTGCATACCGCTGGATCGTCGAGGATGCGGGGTAGAACTGCACCGCCTGCCGCTCAAGCTTCACCAGCGAGGGCGCTGTTTGTTCGGTGACAGACGCGTTCATGGCCGTGACCAGTGTTGCGTAAGGGGTGAGCAACACGGGGCCGCCTGGGTGCCATGCCGATTCGATACGCGTGCCCGGCACGAAATAGAGCCGTTCGAGCACACGGTAATCCGCCCATAGACGAACAAGAAGCACCGCCCCCAAAACAACGATCACCCCCGAGAACCCCCAGGCGACAGGTGGCGAAGGAAACCGTAGCGTCTTGTTGTCGAGCAAGCCCAGAACGAAGGCAAACGGAAACAGAAAAAACACGTAGTGAAGCGGGTACTCCAGCAGCGAGTGCACAACCATCACGGCAATCACGGCGGACAGGAATGCCACCTCCGGAGACCGCAGTCGCTTAAGCAAGCCGAACGCCCACCACGCAAGCGGAATCAAAACCGCCAGTAAACCGGCCACGCCCGCCTTTGCCAATAGGTCGAGCACGATGTTGTGGGCATTCATCGACATCTCGACCTGGCCGACCGTGTCGGTTTGCACGTATTGATTCCATGCGTAGTCACCCCAGCCGCCGCCGAGCCACGGGTGCGCGAGGAAGATGTGCCAAGCATGCTTCCAGAGCAGCGGGCGCAGGCCGACGCCCTCCTGCATACGCTGTCCCATGGAACCAGGCAAGTCGAGCGCCCAAGCGCCATTAGCGAGCGAGATCAACCCGCCCCAGCTTTGGTACGCCAGCGCAAGCAACAGCACGGGGCCGCAGAGTGCAAGCAATCGGATTCGCCAAGCACGGCCTCGCGCTTCTGCTGCAAGCGGTATGCCGGCCAACAGCCCGACCACCGCAATGTGGATCCACGTCACCCGCGAGAACGTCAATGCCATGCCCAGCAGCAAGGCGAGCACGGCGACGGTCAGCGGACCGAGCCACTTCCGGTGGCGCTGACCCAGAAAGAGACACGCCGCCAGTCCAAACGCGAGATACGTACCGACGTGATTGGGTTGATTCAGATTGCCCCACATGCGCCGCGCACTGCCGGTCGGGGTCATTGAGAAGAAGGGCTCCGGCAGGTTTGGCACGCGGAACACCTGCACCAGCTCAATCGCCACTGTCAGCAGGCCGCCAATGGTAACGGCGACCGCAAGGGCATCCAACACACCCGGCAGATCGCGGCACCGCGCGCCTAGCCCGCAGATGACGGCAGCCGCCAGCAACGCCGCGATGGCTCCGGAAGAGAAGAATGGATTGAGCGGCGGCGCAATCGCCAGTTGCAGGATCAACACTGCAATCAACGCCAATGGCGCAAGCGCGGCTCTCGGCAGGCCAACGACTTGGCCGCACGTGGCGCCCAACACCGCCACCCCCAGCGCGATCCAGCATGCGGCTGCCACCCACTCCGAATAGAACGTGGGGATGGGATAGGTATGTGGCGCGACCAGGAAAGGCAACACCCAGCACGCCCCCAGGGCTAGCCAGACTGGCAAGAGCAAAACGGAGAATCGGCGCATCGGTGAGATGGACTGCGAAGATGCTGAAAACGAAAAGAGCGCCCGAAGGCGCTCTTGCTAGGCGGGCTAGTTTAGCTTAGGGGCCGTTCGCCACACCAGTGTTTGCGGCCGGACCGAACGCGTTCAGTCAAAACCGCCTACGGGCGCATAGCCCTTGATCGTGCCTTGCGCGTCGAGCAACGCGATCCACGTATCCAGTTGCTTTTGGCTGACAAGCGGCAGGTAATACAGTTGATCGATGGGGATGCCCGTTTTGCTTGCGGACTCGTCAACAACGGCTTGCTTGGCAGAGGGCAGCTTGGAGCGCAGTGCGGTGAGCGGCTTCATGCGTTGGCGAACAACGGGCCGACTTTCTTCGTAACTTTGCCACCAGCCTGGACGCGCGCTCGGTTCAATGCCTTGCATCGACAGCTCGATGCTTTTCAAGGTCTCTTCCCCGTTTTTTGGCGTGCGCGTTCCTAGAAGAACAGGGCCGGTCCAGGAGAGCCTCTGAAATTCAGCAGGCGCCTGCGGCAAATCGCTGGCGTTGATATCCGTTGCAGAAACTGCGACCAATCGATCGGTTTCAAAAGCCACGACCACAGGGCGCGCCAAGGTGACGCTGTGAAGGCCATACAGCAGCGCCGCTAGCTGGATCAATGCCACTAGTGATAGATCTAGCGTCAACTCTCGGCGAGACTTCACAGGATTGAACAGAACACTGGTGAGCAGCGGGCCACAAACAACATCAACGCCGACCACAATCCAAAAGAGATGCTGACCGCCCGCAACGTCACGGTAGGGGTAGGGAAACCATAGGCCGAACATCGTTGCCGCAGTCAGCGCTGCCACGACAAGACTCAGGCCAAGATGGATTAGTGCTGCCTTGGCTGCCGCTTGCACTCGTGCATGGTAAATCCAGGAGCGTATTACTGGCTTTTCAAATCGACCCATTCTCGGTGAATATCAATTCAAAAACGAAAAAAGGACTCCAGTTTCCTAGAGTCCTTTTCCTCTAATAGCCTAACTATTAGCAACCGATCCAATTAACGGCATTGAGCCGGCGCATACTTAGCCAGCACCGTGCCAGGCGTTGCAATAGTAATACCGTTTGCCGCAGCTGCGGCGCTGGTTTGGGATGCGCAACCCCAGTCAAGAACACCGGTGGCACCCGCCTGCACAGCCGCGAAAGCGGTTTGACCAGCAGCAGTATTCCGAATCCAAGGAGTCAGCGTAATCGTGTTCTGGTTAGCCGCGACACCTGCAGCCGCGGCGTTATACGTAACGGTAATAACAGGGTTAACCGTCGCTGCTGCGCCCGCGGCCACGGCAGGGAACAAAACCGAAGTCACATACTTGGAAGTTGCGCCGAGACCACCGTTTTGAAGATTCCACGTACCCGTGGCGTTGCCCATGTCTTGCAACGACGCAACGCCATCGGAAGCCAGAGTTGTCTTCGCGGATTCCGCCAGAGCCAGGCCTTCCGTCAATTTCGTACGGATGGTGTAATCCTGATAAGCCGGCAGCGCGATGGCAGCCAGAATACCGATGATCGCGACCACGATCATCAGTTCGATCAGCGTGAAACCCTTCTGGACACGCTTGTTGAGTCGCATCGACTTCATGAAATCCCCCGGATTGTTTGGTTAAAGATGATGCGGAGGAGATAGAGCATGGACCGTGCCAGCCGAAAAACCGTGCTTGTCAGCGAAAAGCTGACGCGGTTCGTATGAGCAACGTGACAGACTGTGACACGTTTTGACACCAATTGACGAAGTTCGTCAATTTGCGCCGCATAGATCACTTACACGTGCCGCAACGCCCGCCGGCTCAACCATCGACCCAGCGCCACCACAAGCAGCGCGCCCAAAACGCCGACCACCACATCCGCATACGGCACCGCACCCTCAAACCAAGCCGCATCCACCGGATCCGTCACCAACATATCCCCCGCCAGATACCCCAGCAACGCCGCCCCCAACGTCACGATCACCGGAAACCGAGCCATCACGCCCACCAGCAGCGTGCTGCCAAAGACGATGAACGGCACCGACAGCCCGAGCCCCAGCACCAGCAGCAAAAACGTCGTTCCCGGCGGCCCCTTCTCTGCGGCAGCCGCCACGGCGACGACGTTATCCAGCGACATCACCAAATCAGCAATCAAGATGGTCTGAATCGCGGGCCACAAGCCGTCGCGCTGGTGGTGATTCGCGGCCTCCTCTTCTGCTTCGGCCAGCAGCTTCACGCCGATGTAGACCAGCAACACCGCGCCGACCGTCTTCAGGTACGGCAACGCCAGCAGCTTGACAGCCAGGATGGTCAGCACGATGCGCAATACGATCGCGCCGGCGCTGCCCCAGAAAATGGCCTGCTTCTGCTGGCGCTTGGGCAAATTGCGCGCTGCCAGGGCAATGACGACCGCGTTGTCGCCCGACAGCACCACGTTGGTCAGAATGATGGAGCCGAGTGCGAACCAGAATGCGCTTGAGGTGAGCGCCATAGTGTTCCTGAAGCCGTTCTTATGGGAGGGATGATCTGCTTATACACATGTCGCGCCGAGGTCGCACGTTGCATCATCGACGAGCCTCGCGCACAAACAAAAACGGGAGCCGAAGCCCCCGTTCTCGCACAACCTCAAACCTTGCTGATTACAGCATCGCCTTGAGCAGACGCGCCATTTCCGACGGGTTCTTGGTGGTCTTGATGCCGCACTCTTCCATGATGTCCAGCTTGGCTTGCGCGGTGTCGGCACCGCCCGAGATCAGCGCGCCGGCGTGGCCCATGCGCTTGCCCGGAGGCGCGGTCACGCCAGCGATAAAGCCAACCACCGGCTTCTTCATGTTGTCCTTGATCCAGTAAGCCGCGTTGGCTTCGTCCGGACCGCCGATCTCACCGATCATGACCACGGCGTCCGTTTCCGGATCGTCGTTGAACATCTTCATCACGTCGATGTGCTTCAGACCGTTGATCGGGTCGCCGCCGATACCGACTGCCGACGATTGGCCCAGACCCAGTGCGGTGAGCTGGCCCACGGCTTCGTACGTCAGCGTGCCCGAGCGCGACACCACGCCGATGCGGCCCTTGCGATGGATGTGACCCGGCATGATGCCGATCTTGATTTCGTCCGGCGTGATCAGGCCCGGGCAGTTCGGGCCCAGCAGCAGCGTCTTGCTGCCAGCCTTACGCATCTTGTCCTTGACCATCATCATGTCGCGCACGGGGATGCCTTCGGTGATGCAAACCACCAGATCCAGCTCGGCCTCAACGGCTTCCCAGATGGCGTCAGCGGCGCCTGCGGGCGGCACGTAGATCACCGACACGGTTGCGCCGGTTTGTGCCTTCGCATCCTTGACGGTTGCGTAGATGGGAATGCCTTCGAAATCTTCGCCGGCCTTCTTCGGGTTCACGCCGGCCACGAAGGCGGCCTTGCCGTTGGCGTAGTCGCGGCAGCCGCGGGTGTGGAACTGGCCGGTCTTACCGGTGATCCCCTGGGTGATGACCTTGGTGTCTTTGTTGATCAGAATCGACATGCTGTAATCCTTTTATGCAGCGAGCCGCGCCGTCATGTTCAACGGGCGCCGCTCGCGTTCGCGTATGGTTGGGTCAGCGGGCGGCTTACTTGCCGGCGGCTGCGGCCACGACCTTCTCGGCGGCCTCTGCCATCGTGTCAGCGGCGATGATGGGCAGACCCGAGTCAGCCAGCATCTTCTTGCCGAGGTCTTCGTTCGTGCCCTTCATGCGCACAACCAGCGGCACCGACAGCGACACAGCCTTCGCCGCAGCGATCACGCCTTCAGCGATCACGTCGCAACGCATGATGCCGCCGAAGATGTTGACCAGGATGGCCTTCACGTCCGGGTTCTTCAGCATCAGCTTGAAGGCTTCGGTCACCTTCTCGGTGGTGGCACCGCCGCCAACGTCGAGGAAGTTGGCCGGCTCGCCGCCGAACAGCTTGATGGTGTCCATCGTGGCCATGGCCAGGCCGGCGCCGTTCACCAGGCAACCGATGTTGCCGTCCAGCGAGATGTACGCCAAGTCGAACTTCGAGGCTTCGATTTCAGCCGGATCTTCTTCATCCAGATCGCGGTACGCCACGATTTCCGGGTGACGGAACAGCGCGTTCGAGTCGAAGTTGAACTTGGCGTCCAGCGCGATGACCTTGCCGTCGCCGGTCAGGATCAGCGGGTTGATTTCAGCTTGCGAAGCGTCGGTTTCCCAGAATGCCTTGTACAGGCCTTGCAGGGCTTGGCGGGCTTGCGCGATCGAAGCGTCCGGCACGCCGATCTTGCGGGCGATGTCGTCAGCGTCAGCGTCGGTCAGGCCGGTCGACGGTTCGATGATCAGGGTGTGGATCTTTTCCGGGTGCGATTCGGCAACTTCTTCGATGTCCATGCCGCCTTCGCTCGAGGCCATCAGCGCGACCTTCTGCGACACACGGTCCACCACCAGCGACACGTACAGTTCCTTCTTGATGTCCGCGCCTTCTTCGATCAGCAGGCGCTTGACCAGCTTGCCTTCCGGACCGGTCTGGTGCGTCACCAGGGTCATACCCAGGATGCTGCTGGCGTATTCCTTGACCTGGTCCATGCTCTTGGCAACCTTCACGCCGCCGCCCTTGCCACGGCCACCCGCATGAATCTGTGCCTTCACGACCCACACCGGGCCGCCCAGGGTTTCAGCAGCCTTGATGGCCTCGTCGACCGAGAAGGCCGGAATGCCGCGCGGAACCGGCACATTGTATTTGCGCAGGATTTCCTTGCCTTGGTACTCATGGATATTCATGCGTGTTTCCTTTGCTAGGCAGAGTGAGTGTGATGAATGTTAAGGATCGAAAAAAGCGCGCGAGCAGCGCAACGTCCTTCAGGACGAGGGCTCGGGCGACAGCTCGATGGGTGGCGGTTGGATCTTGGGTTCGGGCTGGCTTTTGGGTTGATACGCATACCAGCGCGGATAATGCTTGCGGACCACCTCGCCCTCGAAATGCAGGGCATGGCAGCCGTGGAGTTGGTAAGGCGGCTGTTCGCCGGGCTCGATCGGCCGGTGATCGTCGGAGTTGTCGCGCACCGGAAAGACGTCGCCCGCAAAGGCCTGGATGGCAGCGGTCGGCAGCACACCGCACAGCTCGGTCAGGTGCGTACAGCCCGCCACGCCGCCGAGTCTCTCACGTGAAGCCTTTCGAAAACCCTTCATCAGGTTCAGGCCGATGAGCTTGCGGTAGGCCGGGCCGATCGTGTCGCAATGCGTGGGGTACGGCACCCAGTCGGAGCACGCTTCGGCGTCGACGACATTCATGCGGGTGTCGATGGTCACGCGCAGCCAGAGGTCGTGCAGCGGTTCGCCTTCCGGGCGGACGCCGCCGCTGGCGAGCGGAATGTCTCGGGGCTTGGTATCCGTCAGGCGCGCTTCGATGTCCCACAGACCGTCTTCCCGCAAATAGGCCTCCACCGTGATGGCACGGCGGTGACGCATGGCGCGCGGGACGGGGGCGGACAAAGGCATGAACCAGACAGACCGATAGGACCGATGAAGGAGGCGCGCAAATGCGTCGCGCAACACCTGCAGAACGTGCGTAGCAGCGCATTCGCCACCACTCACGAACACAATCGCCCTGCCACTGTGGTGTAGGACGATATCGAAGCCTTGGATTTTAACACGTCGTTACGACCGAACCGGGTCCGTTGCTGCAATGCGGCAGCAGAACGGCCGCAACAAGCCCAAACCATGCAAGCCGCAGAATCGGCACGCCCGCGGATTGTCCGCGCAGATTGTCGCGAGATCGGCGACGTTCACGCAGGATCGTCACCGTCGCCCAGCAGCTCATCGGCCCCGGAGATGATGCGTGACACCACGGAACGCGAGAACCCACGCGCCATCATGTAGCGGACCTGCTTGGCACGCTCGGCCAGGTCAGCAGGTGGCCGGCCGAAGCGCTTGTTCCACAACGCCTTGGCCCGGGCGGCCTCGGTGCTCTGCAGTTGAACCTTGACCTCGCCCAGTGTCTCTTCGCTGAGGTGATGCGTTTTCAGTTCCTGCATCAGCCGTGCAGTGCCGTAGCGGCCAGCGCGGCGGTGTACGACGCTTTCGGCAAAGCGCGTGTTGGAGAGCCAGTTCTCACCCTCCAGCCAATCCAGCAACGCGTCCACTTCTTCCGCAGATTCGGCATGCGGCGCCAGCTTGCGGCGCAGTTCCGCCCGGCTGTGCTCGCGCCGGGACAAATAGCCCAGCGCACGCGCCTTGAGCGACAACGGTTGACGGGGCAACGGCATACGCTTTCACGCCCAAAGAAAAAACGCCCGCCGTTGGGGGACGGCAGGCGTATGAAGCTCGATAGAGCCGCCGATCTGCGCCGACGGCCAACCCAATTACTCTTCGCCGACTTCCTCGGCCACCACGACGGCGTCCATCGGCGTCACGCCCAGTGCTTCGCGGACCTTGTTCTCGATCTCGCGCGCCAAATCGGGGTTCTCGCGCAGGTATTCGCGGCAGTTGTCGCGGCCTTGGCCGACGCGCTCGCCGCCGTAGCTGTACCAAGCGCCGGACTTCTCGACCACCTTGGCTTCCACGCCCAGGTCGATGATTTCGCCTTCACGCGATACGCCCTGGCCGTAAAGGATGTCGAAGATGGCTTCACGGAACGGCGGCGCCACCTTGTTCTTGACGACCTTGACCTTGGTTTCGTTGCCGACCACGTCGTCGCCCTTCTTGATCGAACCGATGCGGCGGATATCCAGGCGCACCGAGGCGTAGAACTTGAGCGCGTTACCGCCCGTGGTGGTTTCCGGCGAGCCGAACATCACGCCGATCTTCATACGGATCTGGTTGATGAAGATGACCATGCAGTTGGTCTTCTTGATGGTGCCGGTCAGCTTACGCAGTGCCTGGCTCATCAGGCGGGCTTGCAGGCCGGGCAGCGCGTCGCCCATTTCACCTTCGATTTCGGCCTTCGGCACCAGAGCGGCCACCGAGTCGATGACGATCAGGTCGACCGAGCCCGAGCGCACCAGCGCGTCGGCAATTTCCAGAGCCTGTTCACCCGTGTCCGGCTGGGAAATCAGCAGATCCGGCACGCTCACGCCGATCTTGTCAGCATAAGCGACGTCTAGCGCATGTTCTGCGTCGATGAAGGCGCAGGTGCCGCCCAGCTTCTGCATCTCGGCCACCACCTGCAGCGTCAGCGTGGTCTTACCCGATGATTCCGGGCCGTAGATTTCAATCACGCGGCCGCGCGGCAGGCCGCCAACGCCCAAGGCCACGTCCAGCCCCAGCGAGCCGGTGGACACAACCTGGACCGGCTCCACCTCGGCGTCGCCCATCTTCATGATGGAGCCCTTGCCGAACTGCTTTTCGATCTGCGCGAGCGCGGCAGCCAGCGCCTTCTGCTTTTCCGCGCTCATCGTGGCTGCCTTCTTGCCGTCTTCCATGGTCGTCCTTCGTGCAAATTGGTGTATAAATGGGCCGCAAGGGCTTGCGATTCCAGCGGTTGTCTGCAACAACGGGCCGCGAGGTGATCGCCTTGATACGGCCCAATTCCATGACTTTAGCGCCGCCAAGACTACAGCACCGCGAATTCGGAGTACTGTATAAAAAACCAGTGGTTTTGACAAGTCTCCAACACGAATGTCGCGCAAAAACCATGTAGCGGGCGGGACGGGCGAGCCAGACACTCGCCCAAGCATCGCGGGGAGACACGCATGCGCATCCTGATTGCCGAAGACGACGCCACCCTGGCCGACGGGCTCACACGCTCGCTGCGCCAGGCCGGCTATGCCGTCGACCAAGCCTCCGATGGGGCCACCGCCGATGCTGCGCTCTCTGCGCAGACGGCCCAGACCTATGACCTGCTGATCCTCGACGTGGGCCTGCCGCGCATGTCGGGGCTAGAGGTGCTCAAACGCCTGCGCTCGCGCGGGGCAATGCTGCCGGTGCTGATCCTGACCGCCGCCGACAGTGTGGAAGAGCGCGTCAAGGGTCTGGACCTGGGCGCTGATGATTACATGGCCAAGCCATTCGCGCTCTCTGAGCTGGAAGCACGCGTGCGGGCGCTGGTGCGGCGCGGCGCAGGCGGCGGGGCCACGCTGATCCGCCACGGGCCGCTCGCGTTCGATCAGGTCGGGCGCATCGCTTATATCCACGATCAGTTGGTCGAATTGTCGGCGCGCGAGATCGGCCTGCTGGAGATTCTGCTCGCCCGCGTAGGCCGGCTCGTCTCGAAGGAACAGTTGGTCGACCACCTGTGCGGTTGGGGCGAGGAAGTCAGCAACAACGCCATCGAGGTCTACATTCACCGGCTGCGCAAGAAGATCGAGGTGGACGGCATCCGCATCGCCACCGTGCGCGGGCTGGGCTACTGCCTGGAACGCGCGGCCGCACCCACCCCCGCTGCAACCGCCGCCCATGGGTGATCGGCTGGCTTGGCCGTGGCGCCGTCCTCGCGCACCGCAGCCTGACCCTGCCAGTGCGGCGCCCCAGGCGGACGACCGCGACCTCGCCGATACCCTGCCCCACCTCGAAGACGACGCCACCCGGCCCGTCGCGCGCTCGCTCTTCGGCGAGATTCTCGACTGGATGCTCGCGCCGCTGCTGTTGCTCTGGCCGATGAGCATTGCGGTGACGTACCTCGTGGCCAAGTCGATTGCGAACGCGCCGTACGACCGCGCGCTGGAATCGAGCGCGATCGTGCTCAGCCAGCAATTGCGCGAAGTGAACGGGCGCGTAACGCTGCAGTTGCCGATTTCCGCGCGGGAAATTCTGCGGGCGGATGAGACGGACAACATCTATTACCAAGTGCTCGGCACGAACGGCGAGTTCGTCTCCGGCGACCGCGACCTGCCGCTGCCGCCCGAGGAAGACACCGGTGCCGGTGGCCTCGTGCAGTTGCGCGACGATCGGATCCATGGCGCGGACATCCGCGTGGCCTATACGTATGTGCAGCGCCCAGGCATCGACGGCGGCAAACCGGCGCTGGTACAGGTGGCAGAGACGCTCGACAAGCGCGCGCAACTGGCCAACGAAATCATCAAGGGCGTGATCCTGCCGCAGTTCGTGATCCTGCCGCTGGCCGTCATCCTCGTCTGGTTCGGGCTCACGCGCGGGCTGGCGCCGCTCAATGCAATCCAGGAGCGTATTCGCGCGCGTAACCCGGGCGACACGAGCCCCATTGATGAAGGCGCAGCGCCGCAAGAACTGACGCCGCTAGTGGCGTCATTCAATGATCTGCTGGGGCGGCTGGAGCAATCGGTGCAGACACAGAAGCGCTTCATTGCCGATGCGGCACATCAGATGAAGACGCCGCTGGCGGGTCTGCGCATGCAAGCCGAATTGGCCCAGCGTGAACAATCGCCGGACGAACTGCGCCGCACACTCGCGCATATCGCTGACAGCTCGGACCGCACCGCGCACCTCGTCAAGCAACTGCTCTCGCTGGCGCGCATGGAGAACATGGGTGCGACCGATGGCATGGTGCCGCTGGACATTTGCGCGCTGTCGCGCCAAGTCGTGGCCGACTGGCTGCCCAAGGCGTGGGCCAAGCAGATCGATCTCGGCTTCGAAGAGCCCGGCCCGCCCGTCATGACGCCCGGCAACGCGACGATGCTTGCCGAGATGCTCAACAACCTGCTCGACAACGCGATCCGCTACACGCCCGACGGCGGGCACATCACGGTGCGCATCACCACGGCGCCGTTCGAGCCGTTCGTCTTTATTGACGTGGACGACACCGGCCCCGGCATTCCCGTGGCCGAGCGGGAACGCGTCATGCAGCGCTTCTATCGCATCCTCGGTACGCAGGCGGAAGGCAGCGGACTGGGCTTGGCCATCGTGCGGGAAATCGTGCAGCAGCATGGCGGCGATATCGAGGTGCTCGATAACGTGTACCAGGCATCGCCGCGGCTGGCGGGCGCGCGTTTTCGCATCACGCTGCACCGCTGCGCGCCGGATGAGGCGCCGAGCGTATGAGCATCACGCCCGGCACCCCAGCACGTCGACGCTGGATCACCAACATGCGCTGGATTGCTGCGCTGCTGGGGATATGGTTTGTGGTGACGTTCGTCGTGGCGTTCTTCGCGCGCGATTTGTCGATGCACATTTTTGGCTGGCCGTTCGCGTATTGGGTGGCCAGCCAAGGGGCGCCCATCGTCTATGTGCTGATCACGGTGCTGTATGCGTGGCGCACCAATCGTGCAGCGGCTGCCGAGGAAGACGCAGAGGCCGCCCACACGCCCCCGACTGAGTCCTCACCGCCGCCGTCGATCTAAGCGACTGTCATGTCGCGCCGAGCTGGCGGAGTTTGACGAAGGCCAGCGCGGCCATCACCGCATCGTTGAGCGCGTCGTGCGCGTCCCACGTTGGCAGTTCGAGCTCGCGCATGAGCGTGGCGAAACGCAGGTCGATGTCGGGATCCCCTTGTTGCCGATACGGCGGCAACTGCTGGAACCGGTAATCGTAGTACAACGCGGAGACTTCGATCCTAGGCTGCGGCAGGCCAATGCCAAGCATAGGCACCAACACGCGATTGAGCATCGCCACATCGAACTCCAGGTAGTAGCCCACCAGCGGCCGGCTGCCGATGAAGTGCAGCAGCGCGCGGATGGCCTGCTCGATCGGCACACCCTCTTCCAAATCGCGTTTGCGCAAGCGATGCACGCAGATGCTCTCTGCACCCACATTGCGCTGCGGCTTGATGAGCAATTCCAGGCGTTCACTCGTCAGCACGCGGTTGCCAACAATGCGAACCGCGCCGATGGAAATGATCTCGTCGGTGCGCACATTCAGGCCAGTGGTTTCGCAATCGAGCGCGACCCATTCGTCAGCAGGCGGCGTGTCGAACAGGAAGCGGAACGCCGGATCACGCAGCTTGCGCAACAGGCGGCGCCTTTGCAGCGCATCTCGCCAGTCGGAAAACAGCGTCGTCATGATGGCCTGCGCGCAGTTACATCCATTCGGTGCGCCAGCGCTGCCGCAACAGCGCCTTGAAGCGCTTGACCGCGCTCAGCGCATCCTTGAGCAGATCCCGCTCCAACGACGACAGGTGCGACAGATGCACATCACCCGACACCGGCTGATGCGCGTCGATGTCTGCCAACCCCGCCTTGAGCCGCAACGTCATCAGGAAGTGCAGGCTTTCACGTAGCTCATTGGCCATCTGCGCGTCGATCGCTTGCGCACGCACCAGCGCTTCCAGACGCGGCACGGTGCCGGTCTCGTCGAGCAGGTGGTGCGCCAGCGCAAGGCTGCGCACGCCGTGAACGATGGGGAAAATGCCTTCCTTCTTCACGTCGAGTACGGGGTCGGCATCGCCCAATCCGAGCAGGCGATCGCGCCAGCCCGAGGCCGTGCTAAAGGCTTCAATGGCAGCGGAAAAACGGCCGAGTACGGCGTCGTTGTCGAGCGTCAGGTCCAGCAAGGTGCGACGCAGTTGCTTGAGCAAGGTGGCATCGCCGCACACGGCGTGCGCATCAAAGAAGATCGCGAGCTGCATCAGGCCTTCCGGGCTCGGCAGGATCAGCCATTCACGGATGCGCCGAGCGAAGTCGCTTGCGCTCATGCACCACTCTGGCCGGCTGAGCATGATGCCGCCCGGGCACGGTGGGTAACCAAACGCGGCGAGCGCTTCGGAGAAACGTTCGACGATCTGCTGCAAGTCGGGCGGTGGCACGTAGCCGTCGCGCAGCACCAGGGCGTTGTCCTGATCGGTCTTGAGCAGTTGCTCGCCCCGCCCCTCGCTGCCCATGACGAACAGGCAGCTGTTGGCGACAAGATCCGGCGGCGCAATCATCTGCCACGCGCGCTCAAACAGGCGCGCGTTGATTTCGCGCACGAGGTGGGCGATGTGGTCCACACGTGAGCCGCCACGCAGGAGCAGCGCCACCATCCGCGTGATCTGCGCGGCCACCTGCGCGAGTGCGTCGAGATCCTGCGCGAGGTTGATCTGCACGGTCAGCAGATACGAGTGGTTGGCCAGAAAGCTGAACACATCCAGCGATTCCAGCAGGCCGACAATCGCATCATCACGCGTGACGACGAGGCGGTGCACGCGATGGCGCAGCATCAGGGTCAGCGCATCGCCGATCTGCGCGGAAGCGGGCACGGTGATGAGCGAAAACTGGCTCATCTGGCCGACCGGCAAACGATCGAGCGGCGTGCCATGGAGGATGGCGCGCTGCAAGGAACTGCGTGTAAAGATGCCCACGCGCGGCGGACTGCAGGCACCGTCACGTACCAGCACGTTCGACGTGTTGTGCGCCTGGAACAGCTCGACCACGGAGACGACATCCGTGTCCGCATCCACAAAATGGGCGGGCCGGATAAACGCATCGCTCACGCGGGACACCGCCAGCGACTGCATCGTTTCCAGGCTCTGCCGCTGCGCGATGGCGCTGAGCTTGCTGCCGAGATCTGAGAACAGCAGTGCCCCAAATGTGGCATTGGCGGCAATGAGGTCGCGCACCGCCTGGCGCGCGATTTGATAGGCGACGACTTCTTCAGTGGCGACGAAGCGGCTGCTGGCCTTGCCCGCGACCAGCGCGCGGCCGTCGAAGCAATCGTCGGGGCCATAGGTGGCGACCAACTCGTCGCCATCGTATTGGGCAACGCCGCCCTTGATGATCACAAACAGGTACAGCGGTGCCGCGCCCACATCGAGAATGACGTCGCCTTCTGGGTAATAGCCGATGTCGACGGCGTCATGCACCAGGCGCCGTTCGTCCTGGCTCAGGCAATCGAACGGCCAGACGGAGAAGTTGAATGTGCTGGGCATGGTGGCTGCAGAGGGTGGGCGACGCGATGCATCGCCCTGCCCTCGCTCAGCGTGCCGTGCTCGCTCAGTGGCCCGATGCGCCAGCCGCGCCGAGGCCCGTTTCGGAGCGCACCTGCTGCGCGGCGAACGACGCCTTCTCGTTCTTGGCACGCACGCTGGTGTCCAGCACCGAGAAGAGCCACACGCCAACGAAGCCGATCGTCATGGAGAACAGCGCGGGCGAGGTGTACGGGAACCACGCCGAGCCCTTCGGATAACCGAGCGTGGCTTCCCACACCGACGGCGACACGATCGTCAAACCCACCGACGAGATCAAGCCCAGGAAGCCACCGATGACCGCGCCACGGGTGGTGCAGCCCTTCCACAGCATCGACAGGAACAGCACCGGAAAGTTGGCTGACGCCGCCACCGCAAACGCCAGCGACACCATGAAGGCGATGTTCTGCTTCTCGAAGGCAATGCCCAGGAGCACAGCGATCACGCCTAGCACCAGCGTGGTGATGCGCGACACACGCAGCTCATCGGCGCTGTTGGCTTTGCCGTGCTTGAAGACCGTGGCATACAGGTCATGCGACACCGCCGAAGCGCCCGACAGCGTGAGCCCTGCCACCACCGCCAGGATCGTGGCAAACGCCACGGCCGAGATGAAGCCGTAGAACACATCGCCGCCCACCGATTTGGCCACCAGCACTGCAGCCATATTGGCCGTGCCCGCACCGCCCTTGATCACACCCTTGGCCACATCGGACAGCTCGGGGTTCGTCAGCACCAGCGTGATCGCGCCGAAGCCGATGATGAAGATCAGGATGTAGAAGTAGCCGATCCAGGTGGTCGCCCAGAACACCGATTTACGCGCTTCCTTGGCGTCCGGCACCGTAAAGAAACGCATCAGGATGTGCGGCAGCCCAGCCGTGCCGAACATCAGCGCCATGCCGAACGAGATGGCAGAAATCGGATCCTTGATGAAGCCGCCCGGCGACATTACCGACAGGCCGATCTTGGCAGCCTCGTCGGGCGATTTGCCGGCGTTGGCGGCAATCGCCGTCTTCACCTCAACCGCCTTGGCAAACAGCGCTTCCGGGCTGAAACCGTATTGCGCCAGCACCATGATCGCCATGAACGTCACACCCGCCAGCAGCAGGCAGGCCTTGATGATCTGCACCCAGGTCGTGGCCGTCATGCCGCCAAACAGCACGTAGACCATCATCAGCGCGCCGACGATGACCACGGCAATCCAGTAGTCCAGGCCAAACAGCAACTTGATGAGCTGACCGGCACCGACCATCTGCGCGATCAGGTAGAACGCCACCACGACCAGCGTGCCCACCGCGGCAAAGCTGCGGATCGGGCCTTGCTCGAAGCGATAGCCCGCCACATCGGCAAAGGTGAACTTGCCCAGGTTGCGCAGCCGCTCGGCCATCAGGAAGGTGATGATGGGCCAGCCGACCAGAAAGCCGATCGAGTAGATCAGCCCGTCATAGCCCGAGGTCATGACGGCTGCGGAAATGCCCAGGAACGACGCCGCCGACATGTAGTCGCCGGAGATCGCCAGGCCATTCTGGAAGCCGGTGATGCCGCCGCCCGCCGTGTAGAAATCCGCCGCCGAGCGCGTGCGCTTGGCCGCCCACTTGGTGATCCACAGCGTGCCTGCCACGAAGAGCGCAAACAACACGATGGCGGTGGTGTTGGTGGCCTGCTTGGCGGTCTGTCCAACATCGCCGCCGGCGGCGAACACCGCACCACAAGCGCCAGCGGCAAGCAGCGCCACCAGCATCGTTGAAAAATGCTTCTTCATTTGGCGATGTCCTTCAGGATGTCCTGCGTCAGTTGGTCGTATTCGCTATTCGCGCGGCGCACGTAAATGCCCGTAATGACGATGGTGAACACGATCACCGCCATGCCCACCGGCACCCCTACGCTCATCACGCCAGCGCCCAAGGGCTTGGCGAGAAACGGCTTGTCGAATGCGATCAGCGCGATGTAGCCGTAGTACACGACCAGCATCAGCACCGTCAGAACGAGGCCGAGCTTGTTGCGCCGTTGCTTGAGTTGCGCATATTTCGGATGCGCCTCGATTTTTCCTACCAATGAATCCATCGCCTGTCTCCTCTATCTCTCTTGGAACGAGTGCGCCGATTCTTATTGGCGAAACTGACTGAACTCTTACTCGGCCTCCCTTCAATGGCTTTCCACCGATAGTGGTTTTCCCTAGCGATGCGGACGGCCGTGCTGCCCGCTGCGATGCCGCGGTGTTTCAGATTGCGCGGAAGAGCGACATCAGCAGCGTGCGATTTTTGTGCGTATGCACATTGGCAGCGCTCTCAATTGCGTTGTGGCCCGCAGCGCATTTGGGTTGTGTTGGATGATGCAACGCACTAGACACAGCGGCGAACCTGCAGCGTCATCTCGCGTGCTTGAAATACCCAAGTCTTTGATTTTGTTGGGATCGCGGAGGGTTCGTGGCGCACGCGACGCACATCCCTTTGTCAGAACGCCGTAAGTTTCGCTTTCCACAATCGTTCACAGTTCTGCGGGCGCCCGTGTTGCGTTGTCATGTCCATGCCCAGCGGGATGATCCAAAAAATCAGGAGACAACATGGCAACCGTGCAAAGTGCACCGAATGCGCCCGCCGGGCGCATGCAGCCCGCGCCCATGACACGAGAGGAGAAGAAGGTCATCTTCGCCTCGTCACTGGGGACGGTGTTCGAATGGTACGACTTCTATCTCTACGGGTCGCTGGCCGCCATCATCGCCAAGCAGTTCTTCTCGGGGCTGGACCCGACGGCGGCATTCATCTTTGCGCTGCTGGCGTTTGCGGCGGGCTTTCTGGTGCGCCCGTTCGGCGCGCTGGTGTTCGGCCGCCTGGGCGACATGATCGGGCGCAAGTACACGTTCCTGATCACCATCGTGATCATGGGTACGTCAACGTTCATCGTCGGTCTGCTGCCCTCGTACAGCACGATTGGCGTGGCTGCGCCGGTCATCCTGATCGCGCTGCGCATGCTGCAGGGCCTGGCGCTGGGCGGTGAGTACGGCGGCGCTGCCACGTACGTTGCCGAACACGCACCGCACGGTCGCCGTGGTGCCTACACGTCGTGGATCCAGACCACCGCCACGCTGGGCCTGTTCCTCTCGCTGATCGTCATCCTTGTGGTGCGTGAGCTGACCGGCAAGTCGTTCGACGATTGGGGCTGGCGCATTCCGTTCCTGGTGTCGATCCTGCTGCTTGCCACGTCGGTGTATATCCGCCTGTCGATGAGCGAATCGCCGGCATTCCAGAAGATGAAGGCCGAGGGCAAGACCTCCAAAGCCCCGCTGACCGAATCCTTCGGCCAATGGCGCAACCTGAAGATCGTGATCCTGGCGCTGATCGGGCTCACCGCTGGTCAGGCCGTAGTCTGGTACACGGGCCAGTTCTACGCGCTCTTCTTCCTCACGCAAGTGCTGAAGGTGGACGCGTTCACGGCCAACGTGCTGATTGCGGTGGCGCTGGCCATCGGCACGCCGTTCTTCGTGTTCTTCGGCTCGCTGTCGGACCGCGTCGGCCGCAAGTGGATCATCATGGGTGGGTGCCTGCTGGCCGTGCTGACGTACTTCCCGCTGTTCAAGGCGCTCACGCACTACGCCAACCCGGCACTGGAGCGCGCGCAGCAAACTGCGCAGATCGTCGTCAAGGCCGATCCGAAGGAATGCTCGTTCCAAGGCAGCCCGATCGCCCGGGAAGTGGATTTCCGCTCGTCCTGCGACATCGCCAAGCGCACGCTGGCGCAATCGTCGGCCAGCTATGAGTCGGAAGACGCCCCCGCCGGCACCGTCGCCACGGTGACGATCGCCGGCCGGGAGATCGCCTCGCTCAACGCCAGCCGCACGGCCGACGGCCAGGCATTCGACGCCGACAGCAAGACCAAGATCGCCGACTTCAAGAAGCAGGTGGCGGAATCGCTCAAGGCGGCCAACTACCCGACCAAGGCCGATCCGGCCCAGATGAACACGGTCATGGTGCTGGTGATCCTGGTGATCCTGGTGATCTACGTAACCATGGTCTACGGGCCAATCGCGGCGATGCTGGTGGAGCTGTTCCCGACGCGCATCCGGTACTCGTCGATGTCGCTGCCGTATCACATCGGCAACGGCTGGTTCGGGGGGCTGCTGCCGACCATCTCGTTCGCCCTGGTGGCGCAGAACGGCAATATCTATCACGGGCTGTGGTACCCGATCTGGATCGCCGCCATTACCTTCGTGATCGGCGCGCTGTTCGTACGGGAGACCAAGGATGTGGATATTTATCGCAACGATTGACGAAGGGGGTTGACACATCCTCAGAAACCGGTAGAATCCCGCTTCTTCGGCGAATTAGCTCAGTCGGTTAGAGCGACGGAATCATAATCCGCAGGTCCGGGGTTCGAGTCCCTGATTCGCCACCAAATACCAAAAAGCCCTGCTTCGGCAGGGCTTTTTGCTTTTCTGCCGTCCCTTCTCGGCCGGCCTCCGCTGTCGCTCCCTGCTGGCCGCGATCCTCCTCCCCGACAGCAAATCTGGCATGCGGGCAGCACAGCGTCGATACTTCTGCACGCCCGCCACTCAACCAGCACACCAACCCGGAGCCCGCATGACCCGATTTGCCACGCTTATCACCACGGTCGCCGTCGCTGGCATGGCCGCATGCACCACTGCCGGCACCGAACCTGTCCCGACCGGAAAAGACATCGCCATGACCGATCCCACGCACGCCGGCGGCACATGCCACGCACCGACAACGGACGACGCACTCATCGGCAAATCGGAGCAGGAAGCCACGGCGCTGCTGGCCGGCTGCCTCTGGCGCATCAGCGAGCGCGACGGCAAAGCGCTGCCGGGCACGATGGACTACCGTGAAGAACGCCGAAACCTCGGCCTACAAAACGGCAAGGTGATCTGGGTGCGTCGCGGCTAAAGCGCGCTCCTACGCAACGGCCTCGGCCTGCGCAGGCGTCGAGGCGGCAACACCGAGCACCCACTCTGTCGTCAACGCGGGCTGTGTCACGGGCAGCATGTGCCCGCCTTCCACCACGCGCAGATTCACTCGGTCGAGCTTCTGCTTGAGCGCCTCGCCCTGGCGTTTGACGTTTAGGATGCGGTCGCCCCGGCCGTACAGCACGTCCACAGGCACTGCCATCGACGCATAGCGACGCTCCATGTCCGGCAGATCCTCCGGCGCGGAAACCAGATCCGACGACGCCGCATAGAACACCTGCGGGCGCAGTCCCAGCAAGCCACCACCCTTGAACGGAAAATCCTTCGGCATCGATTCCGGCGCGAACACAGCTTCGACGGCCTTGCGCGAATTCACAATCGACAGGGGAATCGCCAGCGTCCACGACACCAGCCGGCGCACCAGCGGCGACGGCAGCACCAAGCCGCCGAACGCGCCCGGCGGTGCGTTTTCGGCGTGCGTCAGCGGCGCAATCAACGCGAGGCGGCGAACCAGGCGCGGATGATTCAGCCCCACCGCCAGCGCAATCGCGCCACCCAGCGAATGCCCGACCAACACGGGCTTGTCGAGCCCGAGTGCCTCGATGCACTGCGCGACCACGCGTGCCTGGGCGTAGATGTTGGCAGTGGAATCGGCCCCGCGCGCGGAGCGGCCAGAACCGGGCCGGTCGATCGCAATCACGCGGTGGGACTGCGCCAGCCGCTCCAAATCCAGGTAGGCGAAGTTACGCAGATTGCCGCACAGGCCATGCACGAGCACGATGGCCGGGCCCTGGCCGCGATCGACGTAGTGCACGCGGTCACCGCCCACGTCGATGAACTGGCCTTCCGGGGGAAAGCCCTTCACAACACGGCGGGCGATGAAGAACGTGAACGCAACCGGCGCCGCAAGCACCAGCCCAATCACCAACAGGACAATTTGGGTCACAGTGTTCTCGCTTCGTTAGGCAGGTTGCTCAGCACCGGCCGGCTGCGCGCGGCGCTCGAATTGCATGGCGCTATCCGCAAGCGTGCCGAACTTGAGCATCAGCACATCCCGCGCGTAGTTTTGATACGACTTCCACGGCTGCTTCGTGCCCTGCTTGGGCAGGATGGATGCGGCGCGCTGGATGTAGCCCGAGGTTAGGTCGACGGCGGGTTCGCGGCCCATGGCTTCATCGTCAAGACGTGGCATGCACGTATCAAACCCATTGGCCTGCATGTGATTGAGCAAGCGGCAGACGTACTGTGCAATCAGCTCCGCCTTGAGCGTCCACGAGGCATTGGTGTAGCCGAACGATGACGCGAGGTTCGGCACGCCGCTGTACATCATGCCCTTGTACGACACCGTATCCGCCAGGTTCACCGGACGACCGTCGATCGTGATGGACGCCCCGCCCAGCACCTTCAGCTTGAGCCCGGTCGCGGTGACGATCACGTCTGCATCAAGATGCGCACCGCTCTTGAGTTGCAGGCCCGTGGCCGTAAAGTGCGCGATCTCATCGGTGGCGATGGACGCCTTGCCCGCACGGATCGTCTTGAACAGATCGCCATTCGGCACGAGGCAGAGGCGCTGGTCCCACGGGTTGTAGTGCGGCGTGAGGTGCTTGCGCACGTCGAATTCGGGGCCCAGCTGCTTGCCCGCCATGCGGATGATGAAATCCTTGAACGTCTTGGGCTTGCGGCGCGCCAGGCTGTAGAAGTACATCGTCAGCAGCACGTTCTTGGTGCGCACGAGGCGATGCGCGAGCCCCGACGGCAGCCAGCGTCGCAGCATGTTGGCCACGGCGTCTTGCTCCGGGCGCGACACGATATAGGTGGGCGAGCGCTGCAGCATCGTCACGTGCCGCGCCGTCTCGGCCATGGCGGGCACCAGCGTGACGGCCGTCGCGCCGCTGCCGATCACGACCACGCGCTGGTCGGCGTATGACAGATCGCTCGGCCAATGCTGCGGATGCACGATGCGGCCCTGGAACCGGTCCATGTCGGGCCACGTCGGCGCATGACCTTCTGCATAGTCGTAGTAGCCGCTGCACATGTAGAGGAACTTGCAGGTGAAGCGCACTGGCTCCTCACGGGTGCCGCTGGTGCCATCACTGCGCAAAGCCTGCACGGTCCAGCGCGCAACGGACGAATCCCAGCTGGCGCCCGTCACCTTGTGGCGGAAGCGGATCGACTTGTCGATGCCGAATACGCGTGCGGTATCGCGGATGTAGTCGAGGATGGTCTGGCCATCGGAGATGGCCTTGTCGCTGTGCCACGGGCGGAAGCTGTAACCCAGCGTGAACATGTCGGAGTCGGAGCGGACGCCAGGGTAGCGGAACAAGTCCCACGTGCCGCCGATGGTTTCGCGCCCTTCCAAGATGGCGAAGCGCGCCGAGGGGCAGCGCTCTTGCAGGTGATACGCGGCGCCCACGCCGGAAAGGCCGGCCCCGACGATCAGCACGTCGAAGTCCGTGTCAGGCACTGCGTACGCGGTGGTCGTCTCCATGTGGTCCGGTCTCCTGTTGGCGGCGCGGCGGATTTCGCCTTAAATGTGGTGTGCGTTGTCACCAATTTAATTTTCAGGCGCCCTAACGTCAAATTGGGAAATGGAGAAAACATTTGAAACGGCCAGAAAAGGCCGCCCGTATGGGGGTGTGGCGTCAGAGGCGCGTGCCGCGGAGCGCCGCGATGCGCTGATCTGCGCAGCCACGCAAGTCTTCGGCACGGTGGGATTCCGCAAGACCACGGTGCGTGCCGTGTGCCAAGCGGCGAAGCTCAATGACCGCTATTTCTACGCTGCATTCGAGAGCCTGGAAGCCCTGCTGCGCGCCACCTATCAGCACCACGCCGAACACCTGCGTGCGGATGTCTCGCAAGCCATTGCGGGCGTCGAGGGGAGCCTGGAAGCCCGTATCGATGCGGGCTTGCACGCGTTCTTCGCCTTCCTGCGCGATCCCTGCGCTGCGCGCGTACTGCTGCTGGAGGTGATGGGCGTGAGCCCCGAAACCGATGCGACGTACCAGCGCAACCTGCTGGAGTTCGGCAAGCAAATCATGACGCTCGCCCTGCCGTCCGGCACGGAGGGCGCCGATGTCCGCGCCGACGCCCGCATCCTCGGCCTCGCGCTCGTAGGCGCCATGACCAACGTGGGCGCCGCTTGGCTGCTGACCGGCTATCGTGATCCCGAAGACACCATGGTCCGCAACTGCCGCCGCGTCCTACTCGGCACGCTGCACGCAACGACACTAGGCTGACCACGCGAACTGCCTTAACGTGCGCGGCGTATCGTTATCATTTCGGGCAAACGATCCGCCACGCTTTCCTTTCATGACTGCACCCCGCTCGCTGCGCATCGGCATTGCCGGCGCAGGCAACGCCGGCCTTGCCGCCGCCATTGCATTTGCCCGCCAGGGACACGATGTCCACGTCTTCGAAAAACATCCGCAACTGACCGCCATGGGCGCGGGCCTGTTGATCCAGCCGCAGGGTATCCGCGCGCTGGAGGCCCTCGGCGTGGGCCGCGAGCTGGAAGGCATTGGCGCGCCAATCGATCGACTGATCGGCCTGAGCCATCGCGGCTGGCGCCTGCTCGACATCGACTACGCCGACGCGCCCGGCCGGGCAGTCACGCGCGCCGCAATCTCCTCGATGTTGTACGACGCCGCTCTACGCGCTGGCGCGATCTTTCACTTCGGCTGCGGCATCGAACAACTGCAACGTGATGGCGCGCAAGCCCACATCACCCATGCGCAGGGCGAATCGACATTCGACCTGTTTGTGATTGCCGATGGCGCGGCCTCCTCACTGCGCGAGCCTGCCGGGCTGGCCGGCCCATCGAGCACCTACCGCTGGGGCACGTTGTGGTTTCAAGCGTGGACTGAAGGATGGGATGCGCGCGTGCTGCATCAACGCTTTCGCGGCACGCGCGAGATGATGGGCCTGTTGCCCACCGACGTGGATGGCACCCGCACGCGCCTGTCGATGTTCTGGAGCCTGCGCGCCGACGCCGTGCAAGCCTGGCGTCAGAGCGACATCGCCCAGTGGAAAGCGCACGTGCTGAGCCTCTGGCCCCAGGCAGCGCCCGTGGTCGAGCAGATACGCTCGCACGATGATCTGTCGTTCGCCGTCTACCGCCACACGTGGCCGCGCGCGCTTGCCAAGCCGCCCTTCTGCGTGATCGGTGACGCCGCCCACGCGATGAGCCCGCAACTCGGTCTGGGCGCCACACTGGCCGCGCAGGATGCATTGGCTTTGGCCTCATGCGTGCAAGCACATGGCGCCACCGATGGCGCGCTCGCTTACCACGCACGCCGGCTGCGCACCGTGCAGGCTTACCAGACGCTCAGCCGCGCGCTCACGCCGTGCTTCCAGGCGCAATACGGCGGGTGGATGCGCGACGTGGTGTTCGCCACCGGCCTGCGTATCCCGGGCGTTACCTGGCTGATGAAGCGCAGCCTGGCGGAGCCGCCCGCACGCGATGCCGCATTTACCGCCGCCCCTGCCAGCGAAGATCCCCAGGCATAACGCCACCAACCCCAGTCCATGCATCTGCTACAGACGTTCCTGCCTGAACCCCAGTTCAGCGAGCAGCATCAAATCCGCATCGACGCGGCGCCGGGCCGCGTGCTGGACATGGTGCCGCAATTGGACGTAGCGGGCTTCCCGCTCGTGAAGTTATTTCTGGAGTTGCGTGCCGTGCCCGCGCGCATTGCCGCCGCACTGGGCAAGCCTGTCGGCGAACGCCGTGTCGATGCGGGTTTCGGCTTGCACGAGTTCATACCGCTTGGCCGCGATGCAGATCGCGAACTCGCTTTCGGGCTGATCGGCCGCTTCTGGGAGCCGACCGCTGGGCTCATCCGCGTCAACGCCGATGCATTCCGCGCATTTTCAACGCCCGGCGTGCCCAAACTGGTGATGACGTTTGTTGCCGAGCCAGACGGCGCCGGCACGCGGCTGACTACGCGCACCTGCGTGTACTGTCCGGATGCCGCATCGCGACGCCGCTTTACGCCGTATTGGCTGTTGATTCGCCTGCCAAGCGGGCTGATCCGCCGGACGATACTGCGGCGGATCAAGCAGCTTGCCGAAACGCCGGCTGCCCCACTTACACGTCCAGAATAACCAGCGTGCCCGCGCTGCCCGCATCCACGCTGTGCGGCACACCGGCCGGCACCACGTAGACCTCCCCGCGCGACACCGTCACCGGCGCGCCGTGAATACGCAAGCGCAATTCGCCGTCGATGACCAGCAAGCCTTCCGCGTAGTCGTGTACCTCGTCGGGATACGGCGTGCCATCCATGCGCAGCACCTTGAAGTTGCCGCCGCCAAATCGCTCCAGCACGCGCGACGACCACGCTTGCGGCAGCGCATCCGCAACGGCAATGAGGTTGACAAGCGACACACCGGCCTCGGCAGAAAAATGGAATGCCGCGAGCATACCAGCGGCCACCATGTAAAACGGGCGACGCCGCTTTCCCGCAACGTCGCCCGATGCGTGGGTTGACCGGTGTGCGCTTATTCGTCGTACGCCATCGCGTCGGTGTCGGCCAGCGCGCCCATGTCATCCACCGGCTTGAGGTGGTCCAGGCGATAACCGTGCTTGTACACCGCCACCAGGCGCACTTCGTTCACCGGCTCGATGTTCAGCTTCATCCGGATGCGCGAAACGTGGCTGTCGATCGTGCGCGTGTATTCCGACGAATTGCGGCCCCACACCTGCCCGAAGATGTGGTCACGCGACAGCGTGCGGCCCACGTTCGAGAATAGCAGCAGCGCGAGCTGGAACTCGATCCCTGTCAGCGTGACCGGCTCGCCGTGCAGCGTGACCTGCTGGCGCTGCGGGTTGAAGTGATACGGCCCCACATCAAACGGCAGGCGGCCATACGGAATCGGATACGCACGGCGCAGCAGCGCATCGACGCGCGCACGCAGCTCGGGAATACGGAACGGCTTGGCGATGTAGTCATCCGCGCCTTGCGTGAGCGCGCGCACGAGGCTCTTCTCGCCTTCTTCGGCCGTGACGAACAGGATCGGCAACACATCCTTGTGGCGGCTGCGCACCACGCTCAGCACGTCAATGCCGAGCATGCCCGGCGTATGCCAGTCGAGAATCAGCATGTCGTACGAAGAACGGCCGAGCATGCGCAGCAGCGTCGCGCCGTCGGTATAGGTCACCACGTCGTGGCCCGATTGGGACAGGATCTGGACGATGACTTCGCTCTGGAAGGGATCGTCTTCAAGCAAGGCGATTCGCATGTTTGGCTCCATGAATATTGCGCACATGCGTGCCGGGATGGCGGGGGTACAAATTGCACCCAATCAGTCGCGGCATAGCGCGATCCGTTGCATGTGTTACGTGTCTGCAATTTTCATGGCGAGGTTTGCTACGAACCATGAGAAGAGTCCTAATTTGTGAAGACCTTGAAACACCCTGACCCGTGTGCGTTAGCGAAAATCGGGCAAAAAAAAGCCCGGACAACGAGGTCCGGGCGGCGGTGTTTCCCACAACGTGACGGGATCAGAAACACCCAAGGGTCGCGTATGCCGAACACACTGCAACACACCGGGGGGACGCGCTGCAGTGCTTCACGGGGGTGACGTCAAGGAGGGTCCGACGTACTTGTCCGGCACACGAATGCGCATGATGCCGTGCGATGCGCACTGCCGGATCAACCGTGACAACATTTGACCAACCATCCCGCCGGTGGAACAGCCGTGTCTTAGGTGGGATCCGCGTTTTCCAGCTCTTGCCGAATCGACTCCGTCAGCATGTCGATCAACAGGCGAACGCGCTTGGGCACGAAGCGCGCAGAGGGCGTGACGAGATTGATGGGCTCGCCGCTGGTGGCGTAATCGGGCAGCACGCGCACCAAGCGCGGCAGTGGCGCATTGGCACGCGCCACGGCGCTCGCATAGAGGGGCAGCGGGCCGATGCCGGCGCCGGACGCGATGAGTGTTTCCAGATACGAGAGGCTATCGGCATTCAACCGTGCGCGTACCGCGACCGTTTTCAGGCCATCGGGGCCGACCAGGCGCCATTGCGTTTCGCCGCGGCCGGTGCCGCGAAAGTCGAGGCAGCAATGGTCGGCCAGCGCCTGCACGGTCTGCGGCGCACCGCGCTTTTGCAGGTAATCGGGTGACGCGAACAGACCAATACGCAGCACGCCCAGCGGCCGTGCGACCAGCGAGCTATCGGCGAGGCGACCCACGCGCACAGCGAGATCAAAGCCTTCCTGTACAAGATCGACATTGCGCGGCGTCAGTACCACGTCCAAATCGATATCCGGATACTGCTGCATGAAGCGCGCCGCCACCGGGGCGACAAGTAAGCGCCCGACATCTTCGGAGGAGGTGATCCGCACCTTGCCGCGCGGCAGATCCTGCAATTCCCCGGCGCAGGTCGTGGCGCGTTCGATCTCTTCCAGCGCCTGGGACGCCACTTGGTATAGGCTCTGCCCCGCGTCAGTGAGATGCAAGGTGCGGGTGGTGCGCTGTAACAGTCGCACGTTCAAATCTTGTTCGAGCGCAGCAATGCCCCGGCTGACGGACGATTTGGGCAAATCCAGTCGCGTCGCCGCTGCGGTGAAGCTGCCCGCTTCAACCACGCGCACGAACAGCGCCAGTTGGTTCAAATCCATGGTTTCCTCCTGTAATGGGCGCGCTCGCCGGCTGTGGTTTTGATTGTCTCGCCGGGAGCAACATTTTTTCCCACAATAACCGACTAGTGCAGACGGGGCAACCACCCTACATTTGCGGTATGACAAATCCCCGATTCCAGGAGAACAACATGGAAACCCTCGCACAACCGCAAGTACAGCAAGTGCAACGTGCTCGCCGTGTGGAGCGCCTCGTCACCGGCCGGCCGACGTCGGACGGTGCGGGCGTGAAGCTCACGCGCGTGCTGACGAACAACCTGCAACGCCGGCTCGATCCCTTCCTGATGCTCGACGCGTTCCGCAGTGATGACCCGAACGACTACCTGGCCGGCTTCCCCGATCACCCGCACCGCGGCTTTGAAACGGTGACGTACATGATCGCGGGCCGCATGCGCCACCGCGACAGCGCCGGCAACGAAGGCCTGCTGCAACATGGCGGCGTGCAGTGGATGACCGCCGGCAGCGGCGTCGTGCACTCCGAGATGCCGGAGCAGGAAGATGGCGTGATGGAAGGCTTCCAGCTCTGGCTGAACCTGCCCGCGCGCGACAAGATGACGACGCCGTGGTACCGCGATATTCCGTCGGCCGAAATTCCCGAGTTCACGACGGAAGATGGCGTGGCGGTGCGCGTGATCGCCGGTGAGTCGCAAGGCGTGCAAGGTGCGATGACGCGGGAAGCGACGCAGCCGCTGTACCTCGACATCACGCTGCCGGCCGGTACATCGTTCGCGCAGCCGCTGCCCGAAAAGCACAACGCGTTTGTCTACGTGTTCCGTGGCAGCGCGCTGGTGGGCGATGCCGATGCCCCGGGCAACGCTGGCCTGCAGCGCGTGGATGACAAGCAGATGGCCATTCTTGCCAACACGGAAGGCAGCGACGGTGTTGTGATCCGCGCGGAGGATGTAGAGACCCGCGTGCTGCTGATCGCAGGCAAGCCGCTGAACGAGTCGATCGCGCAGTACGGCCCGTTTGTGATGAACACGCAGGAAGAGATCTTCCAGGCCGTGCGAGACTTCCAGGCCGGCAAGTTCGCGTAAGGCCACGCTGCAAAACTACTGCGCGGCCCGATCTTGAACCTGTGATGCTCGCCGTACCCGTGTACGGCTGTGCTTCTCGGTTCAACCTCGGGCCGCTCGCTACGTTTTTCAGCGCAGCCTTACCCTTCTTTTGGTGGACCTCACCAGAGCGGCGGTTCGTCCAACAGCGCGATCTGCTCGCGCAATTCCAAGACCCGGTCCTGCCAGTAGCGTTGCGTGTTGAACCACGGAAACGCGGCAGGGAACGCCGGATCATTCCAGCGACGCGCCAACCACGCGCTGTAGTGCAGCAGCCGCAGCGTGCGCAGCGCTTCCACCAGATACAACTCACGCGTGTCGAATTCGCAGAAATCTTCGTAGCCGGCCAGCAGGCTGGCGAGCTGCGATTGCATCGACGCGCGATCGCCCGAGAGCAGCATCCACAGATCCTGCACGGCGGGGCCGGTGCGGCTGTCATCGAAGTCGACGAAGTGCGGGCCAGCGCTGCGCAGCGGGTCGCCTTGCTTGGCGTCGGCCTCTTCGATCCAGAGAACGTTCGACGCATGGCAATCGCCATGCAGGCGCAGCAATGTCACATCGCCTGCGCGGTCGTAGCAGCGGCGTACGCCGTCGAGCGCGGCATCGGCCACGCTGCGCCAGGCGGGCAGCAAGTCGGGCGGGATGAAATCGTGTTCGAGCAGCCAATCGCGCGATTGCACGCCGAAGGTGTCGATGTCGAGCGCAGGCCGCGCCATGAACGGGCGTTGCGCGCCCACGGCGTGGATGCGGCCGAGGAAACGGCCCATCCATTCGAGCGTGTCGTCGCGGTCGATTGCGGGCACGCGGCCGGCGCAGCGCGGGAAGACCGCGAAGTGCCAGCGCTCGAAGGCGTGCAGCGTGCGGCCGTCGATTGCCAGCGGCGCGATCACGGGGATCTCGGCGGCGGCGAGCTCCTCGGTGAACGCGTGTTCCTCGACGATCTGCGCGTCGTTCCAGCGGCCGGGGCGGTAGAACTTGACCACCACCGGCGCGCTGTCTTCCACGCCGACCTGGTAGACGCGGTTCTCGTAGCTATTGAGCGCGAACATGCGGCCGTCCGGCATCAGCCCGACCTGCGCCAGCGCATCGAGGATGCTGTCGGGCGTCAGGCCGTCGTACGGGGCGTCAGTTGATGCCGGTTGGCCGTCGTCGTCACGCATGAGCGTCAGGCTTTGCGGCCGCCCAGCAATGCAGCAGCCTTGGCGAACAGACCGTTGAACGGCTGCTTGGCCGGTTGCGCAGCCTTCTGCGCCGGTTGTGCGGCTTGCGTGTTCGACGAACGACGCTGACCGCCCTGCCCGTTGCCTTGCGCTTGGCCCTGGCGCTGACCACGCCCCTGCGATTGACCGTTGCCTGCGCCGTTGCGATGGCCGCCCTGCGGCTTCGGTGCAGCCTGGCCGTCACGCTGGCCTTGTGCTTGTCGTTGGCGGCTGCCGCCGCCGTTACGACCCTGACCTTGGCTTTGGCCCTGACCATTGCCACTCGACTCACGACGCGGTTCGCGGGGCTCACGCGGAGCGCGCGGCTCGCGCGGCGCAGCGTTGCCGCCGGCCGCTTGGCGCGGTTGCTGGCTGCGACCACCGCCCGGGCGGCCACCACGCGCATTACCGCCGCGGCCGGCCGAGTTGCGGCCATTCGGAATCGGCTCTGGCGCGATGCTCGGATCCGGCTCGAAACCTTCCAGCACGGTGCGCGGCAGTTCGCGCTTGATCAGGCGTTCGATGTCGCGCAGCAGGCCGTGCTCGTCCACGCAGACCAGCGAGATCGCCTCACCCTGCGCACCTGCGCGGCCCGTGCGGCCGATCCGGTGCACGTAGTCTTCCGGCACGTTCGGCAGGTCGAAGTTGACCACGTGCGGCAGTTGATCGATGTCGATGCCACGTGCAGCGATGTCGGTGGCGACCAGCACGCGCAGCGTCCCGGCCTTGAACTCCGACAGCGCACGCGTGCGCGCCGATTGGCTCTTGTTGCCGTGAATCGCCAGCGACGAAATGCCGTCACGCGTGAGCTGCTCGGCCAGACGGTTCGCGCCGTGCTTGGTGCGCGTGAAGACCAGCACCTGATGCCAGTCGTTGTCGCGCACGAGCTTGGCCAGCAGTTCGCGCTTGCGCTCGCGGTCCACCGGGTAGATGCGCTGCTCGACCGTCTCGGCCGTGGTGTTACGGCGCGCGACTTCGATCAGCGCCGGCTTGTCGAGCAGGCGGTCGGCCAGTTCGCGGATGTCATCCGAGAACGTTGCCGAGAACAGCAGGTTCTGGCGTTTCGGCGGCAGGATGTTGAGGATCTTGCGGATGTCGTGGATGAAGCCCATGTCGAGCATGCGGTCAGCTTCGTCCAGCACCAGCAGTTCGATGTGCGACAGGTCGATGGTGCGCTGGCCCACGTGGTCCAGCAGACGGCCCGGCGTGGCCACGACGATATCGACACCGCGCTTGAGCGCGTCGATCTGCGGGTTGATGCCGACGCCGCCGAACATCACCATCGACTTCAGCGGCAGGTATTTGCCATAGGCGCGCACGCTCTCTTCCACCTGCGCGGCGAGTTCACGCGTAGGGGTGAGCACCAGCGCGCGGATCGGGAAGCGCATGCCGTTGGGCGTCTGCACCTTGTTCGGTTGCGTGGCGGAGAGGCGATGCAGCAGCGGCAGCGTGAAACCGGCGGTCTTGCCGGTGCCGGTCTGTGCACCGGCGAGCAGGTCACCGCCCTTAAGGACTGCGGGGATGGCCTGGCGTTGAATCGGAGTGGGTTCGGTGTAGCCGAGTTCGGCCACGGCGCGTACCAGCTTGTCTGACAAGCCGAGTTCGGAAAACGACATGGAAAAGCGATTGGACCGGCGTGTCCCGCGCATTCGTTCGTGCGCCAATCGTGGACAAAGCCTGGGTAGGTGACGGGGCGACTGGACCCCGGGGACTGCATGGACTGCAAGAAGGGGCGTAGTTTAACAGGGTGCCGTGTCGCGACGCCGTTTTGCGACGTTCGTGCGCGCCAAGTCGAAGGCAGCGCGCCCCGAGCCACAGTCGATGTGCACACAACGTCGCAGTGCTCGTTGGTTCGCTTCAAGCGCCGCTTCAGCCGATTGGCGGACCCGACCGCGCCTACGCAAACAAGGCTTTAGCGGTCTCGATGTTTGCGCCCACTCACCCCCCATCTCAATAGGAAAGAGCCACTCCTGGGCAAATCCCCTATCTCTAGAGGCTTCGCTCGAATTGCTCGCTTGGCGTTTTCAAACGTCTGTTCCTAACATGCCCTGGCAACACAAATACACATGTTTGAATCGTTCGTTCGAGCGCTGCAATGCAGCAATCCACGCCGATATCGGACCAAAAAAACGAGGTTGGAGACATGGGACGTCCTGGAGCAGGAGACACCAAGGGCCGCATTCTTGAGGCCACCGAACTGCTGTTCATCGAGTTCGGCTACGAGGCGATGTCGTTGCGGCAGATCACGGCGCGCGCCAAGGTCAATCTGGCAGCGGTCAACTATCACTTCGGCAGCAAGGAGGCGTTGATGCAGTCGGTGCTTGGGCGCCGGCTCGATCCGCTCAATACGCGCCGCCTGGCGCTGCTCACCGCTTGCGAAGAGCGCTGGACCAAGGAGCAGCTCACGTGCGACCACGTGCTCGGCGCGCTGTTCGTGCCCGCGCTGCAGATGGCGCGCAACCCGGACACCGGCGGCCCCGCCTTCCTGCGTCTGATGGGGCGCGTGTATTCCGACACCTCGCCGTTCGTGCAGAACTATCTGCTCGGGCATTACGCGCCGGTGTTCGGTCGATTCTTCGAGGCGTTCTCAGCCGCGCTGCCGCATGTCCCACGCGCTGAGCTCGGCTGGCGCCTGCACTTCTCGCTCAAGGCGCTCGCGGGCGTGCTGGCGGGCGACGATCTCAACAACCTCTTGCCGATGTTCACGCAGGGCAAGCCGATGACCGATGCCTCGCTGCTGGCGAGGCTCACGGCACTGGTGGTGGCCACGCTCAACGCCCCGTTGCCGGGCGAGGCCGGCGCGCTGGACCAGGTGGTCGAACTGGCCGAAGCGCAGGCACCCACGCCCGCAGCGCAGGCCAACGATGCGCCCAATGGCAGCGAAGGCAACGGCCACGGCGGCTCCACGCGCCAAGCCGGACACGGCAACGGCCGCGCCACCGAACGCGGTACGACACCCGCCACCACTTCGCCGTTCTCCGGCGATCTGTTCGGCCGCACACCCGGCGCCCGCGCCAGCGCCGCCGCTGATGTGCAGGACGACCTCGGCGAGGATGCGGACGACGATCACCCGGACGATGGCGACGACGGCGCGGCACCCACCGCGCGCACCCGGGCGCTGGCCATCCGGCGCAGCAATGCTGCCCGCGCGATCTTCCCGGCCAACCCGATGCGCCCCTGGCGTAGCCCCGGCGCCTGATCTCGCAGGCGCCGCGCGGCGCTCCCGCGCCCAGGCACGGGAGTCGCTCCGGCATTCGGCAAGCGCCGCTTGTCCCAGACATCCGGCGCAGGAACGCAGCGAATGGAGACCCTCATGACGGCGATCTGGATCGTCTTGCTTGGCATCGGCGCGCTCGGGCTCGCCAGCCTGGAAGCCTCGGCATTTGCCTGGCTGATCGCCACCGGCGTATGGCTGGTGGCCGGCGCGTGGCTCGGCCTGATCGGCCCTGTGATGACCACGGTACTTGCCATCCTTTTGATGCTGCCCGCGCTCGTGCTCACGCTGAAACCGCTTCGCCGCGCACTCATCACGCGCCGGGTGCTGGCGATGTTCCGCAAGATCATGCCGGAGATGTCGCAAACCGAACGCGACGCCATCGAAGCCGGCACGGTCTGGTGGGATGCAGAGCTGTTCTCCGGCCGGCCGAATTGGTCGCGGCTGCTCTCTTCGCCACAGCCGCGCTTGTCGCCGGAAGAACAGTCGTTCCTCGACGTCGAAACCGAAAAACTCTGCGACCTCGCCAACGACTGGGAAAGCACGCAGATCTGGCAGGACATGTCGCCCGAAGCGTGGGCCTATGCCAAGCGCGCAGGCTTCCTCGGCATGATCATTCCGAAGGAATACGGCGGCAAAGGCTTCTCGGCGTATGCGCATTCGCAGGTCATCATGAAGTTGTCGACGCGCTGCTCTGCAGCTGCTGTGTCGGTGATGGTGCCCAACTCGCTCGGGCCGGCTGAACTGCTGCTGCACTACGGCACCGAAGCGCAGAAGAACCACTACCTGCCGCGCCTCGCCCGCGGTGAAGAGATCCCCTGCTTTGCACTGACCAACGCGTATGCGGGCTCCGATGCTGCGGCCATTCCCGATGTGGGCGTGGTCTGCCGCGGCATGCATGAGGGCCGCGAAACGCTGGGCTTCCGCGTGACCTGGAGCAAGCGCTACATCACGCTCGGGCCGATTGCGACGGTGCTCGGCTTGGCTTTCCGCGCAGTCGATCCGGATGGCCTGCTTGGCGGGGATAAGGAGCCCGGCATCACCTGCGCGCTCATCCCGACCAAGCATCCGGGCGTGAACATCGGCCGCCGGCATTGGCCGCTGAACGCGGTGTTCCAGAACGGCCCCAACTGGGGCAAGGACGTGTTCATCCCGATCGACTGGGTGATCGGCGGGCAGGCGCAAGTGGGCCGTGGCTGGCGCATGCTGATGGAATGCCTGGCGGCGGGTCGGGCGATTTCGCTGCCGTCGTCCAACGTGGGGCTGTCGAAGATTGCCGTGCGCAGCACCGGTGCGTATGCCGCAGTGCGCCGCCAGTTCCGCACGCCCATCGGCAAGTTCGAGGGCATTCAGGAAGCGCTCGGCCGCATGGGCGGCAACCTGTACATGATGGATGCGGCGCGGCGCCTGTCGGCGCTGGCCGTGGACCTGGGCGAGAAGCCTTCGGTCATCTCCGCCATTGCCAAGTATCACGTCACCGAACGTGCGCGCGATGTGGTCAACGATGCGATGGACATCGTGGGCGGCAAGGGCATCTGCATGGGGCCGAACAACTTTCTCGCACGTGCGTATCAGCAGGTGCCGATCGCGATTACGGTGGAAGGCGCGAACATCATGACGCGCTGCCTGATCATTTTCGGGCAGGGTGTGATCCGCTGCCATCCGTACGTACTGCGCGAGATGACGGCCGCGCAAGGTGCCGATTCGCCCGAGACGCTGCGCGCATTCGATGCGGCGCTGTTTGGCCACGGCGCGTTCATCGCGGGCAACTTCGTGCGGGCGTTCCTGCATGCGCTGTCGGGCGGGCGCGTGGCACCTGCACCATCGAATGCGGCGCCCGAAATGCAGCGCTACTACCAGGCCGTCAACCGCTTCTCGACCGCGCTGGCGCTGCTGTCCGACGTATCGATGTTCACGCTGGGCGGCACGCTCAAGCGCCGCGAGAGCATCACCGGCCGGCTGGGCGACATCCTTTCGCAGATGTATCTAATTTCGTCTGCGCTCAAGCGCTTTGAGGACGAGGGCCGCCCGGTGGAAGACGCACCACTGGTGCACTGGTCTGTGCAGGACGCGTTGGTGCGCGCGCAAGACGCACTCGACGGCGTGCTGGCGAACTTCCCGAACGCGGGCATCGCCGGCCTCCTGCGCACGATGATTTTTCCGTTCGGTGCGCCGTATCGAAAACCGTCTGACGCACTGGCCGCGCAAGTGGCCGAACTGATGCAGACACCCGGTGCCGCGCGCGACCGCCTGCTGAGCGATTCGTATTGCCCCACGCCCGATATCGACCCGATTGCCTACGGCGAAGCCGCCTTCCGCCTGCAACCGGCGGTCGACGCCATCGAGCAACGCTTGAAACCCGTCATCCGAGAAGGCAAGCTGCCGCCCGTGCCGCAAAGCCTGCCCGATTTCGAAACGTGGACGGCGCAAGCCGTGGCACAAGGCCTCATCGATGAAGCCGAGCGCAAGCAACTGTGCGACTACGCGCGCTTTGGCGAACACGCCGTCGCCGTGGACGACTTCCCGCCCGACTTCAACCTGCTGGCCGACCTACAGCGCCGCAAGGATGCATTGGACGCACTACAAGCTGCAGAACGCCGCGCAGCCTGATCAACCACAACAACAACGATGCAAGACAAGTATCTCGATTTCGTCGGTTCCGGCTTCGGCAAATGGCTGTCGGCCAATCTTGGTCTGCCGCAGCCGGTGCCGCTGCGCCGCTATCGCGCGGGGGAGCCGGAGTTTGTCGGGCCCTTTCTCGTGGGCGCAGCACCGGGCGGCGCGATGCGCGAGACGCTCGCCGCGCTGTTTGCCGAGATCGGCGTGCCGACGCGCTTTCATGAAAGCGACCCGGAGTGGCTCGGCGTGGCCAACCGGCACGGGCAAATCACAGGCCGCTTTGTTGCGCCCACGGGCAGGGAGGGCGATGCGTTTGACCGCATTGGCGGCATCGTTGTCGACGCGACGGGCATCGTCTCAGTCGACGGACTCGACGCGCTGTACCACGTGTTCCACGACGGCGTGCGGGCCATCGGTCGCTGCGGCCGCATCGTCGTGATTGGACGCCCGCCGGAAGCCTGCAAGACATCGGAAGCTGCGGTTGCACAACGCGCGCTGGAAGGCCTGACGCGCTCGCTGGGCAAGGAAGTGCGGCGCGGCTGCACGGCGCAACTCGTCTACGTGGCCGATGGCGCGGAGAACGTGGCTGCATCGACCTTGCGCTTCCTGCTGTCCGCGCGTTCAGCGTATGTGTCGGGGCAGGTGGTGCGCGTGCGTGCGGCAACGCCGGTGTCCGTGGATTGGCAGAAGTCGCTGGCCGGGCGTACCGCGCTGGTGACTGGCGCCTCGCGCGGCATTGGCGCGGCGATTGCGCATGTGCTGGCCCGGGATGGTGCGCGCGTGTTGTGCCTGGACGTGCCCGCCGCGCAAGAGAGCCTGAACACCGTCGCGCAGGAAATCGGCGGTGAAGCGTTGGCCTATGACGTTGCCGCACCGGAAACCCCCGCGCTGCTCGCGCAGCAACTCGCGGCGCTGGGCGGCATCGACATCCTCGTGCACAACGCCGGTATCACGCGCGACAAGACCATCGCCCGCATGGCCGAACCTGCGTGGCGCAGCGTGCTCGACATCAACCTCACCGCGCAGTTGCGCATCAACGACGCCCTGCTCGCCGCCAATGCGCTGCATGCGGGCGGTGCCATCGTGTGCGTGTCGTCCATCAGCGGCATTGCAGGCAACCTGGGGCAGACCAACTACGCGACCTCCAAGGCGGGTGTGATCGGCTTGGTGCAAGCGAGCGCGCCGCTGCTGGCTGAACGCGGCATCACCATCAATGCCGTCGCGCCGGGCTTTATCGAAACGCAGATGACGGCGGCCGTGCCGTTTGCCATCCGCGAGGCGGGCCGCCGCATGAACGCCATGAGCCAGGGCGGCCAACCCATCGACGTGGCCGAGACGATTGCGTGGTTCGCAAATCCCGCATCCAACGGCGTCACGGGCAACATCGTCCGCGTGTGCGGGCAGAGCCTGCTCGGAGCCTGAGACGACCATGCGCACGCTGGCCCTGTCCTGCCCGATGACCGCAACGCAGACGCTCGTGACCGAGCCGCCGTCGCCGGGGGCATTGGCATGGCGTGCGCTGCTGTCGCAGCGCAAGGGCAAGCGCGGCGGGCCGCTGCCACGTCATACCCTGGTGCGCCAGGAAGTGCCGCTGGACGCCGAGCACATCGCGCAGTACGCGGCGGTGTGCGGTTTCTCGCCTGCGCATGGGGTGCCGATGACGTATCCGCATCTGCTGGGTTTTCCGCTGCAACTCATGCTGATGACGGAGTCGGCATTTCCGTATCCGGTGATCGGGCTCGTGCACCTGTGCAACACGATCCGCCAGCATCAACGCCTGGAGGCAGGTGAACGCGTGCGCGTGGAAGTGCGCCCGCGCCGGCTGCTCCAGCACGCGCGCGGGCAAGCCTTCGCCATTGAGACGGCCATCCTCAAAGCGCGCACGGTAGTGTGGGAATCGCTGTCGACGTACCTGCGCGTCGGCGTGCCGTCGCCGCAGGGTGCGCCGTTGATTGCGCTGCCGACCATATCCGACCTGTCGCCCGATGGTCACTGGGAAGTCCCCGCTGACACCGGCCGCCGCTACGCAGAGGTGTCAGGCGACTGGAACCCCATCCACGTGTCGAGCATCGGCGCAAAGCTGTTCGGCTTTGCGCACCCCATCGCGCATGGCATGTGGACCAAGGCGCGCGCACTGGCCGCGTTGCTGCCGGCCGCGCCGCTCACGCAAAGCGAGGTGGTGGCGGAATTCAAGACGCCGCTGCACCTACCGGGGGCCGCTACGCTCTGGCAAGCCCACGAAGCCGCCACCGGGCGCGCATTTGAGGTTCGCAACGCGGCTGGCGACAAACCCTATCTGCGTGGCGTACTCACGCTGACGCAACCCAATACCGGAGACTGAACCCATGCTCGTCAACGCGCAGCCGCGCCGCGTCGCCATCCTCGGAGGTAACCGCATCCCGTTCGCGCGTTCGAATACCGCCTACGCCACGGCGTCGAACCAGCAGATGCTGACCGCAGCGCTGCAAGGCCTGATCGACCGCTTCAACTTGCATGGCCAACGCCTGGACGAAGTGGTGGCCGGTGCCGTCATCAAGCACGCGCGCGATTTCAACCTGGCGCGAGAGACGGTGCTGTCCACCACGCTCGCCAAGCAAACACCCGCGTATGACGTCCAACAGGCCTGCGGCACGGGGCTGGAAGCGGCCATCCTGGTCGCCAACAAGATTGCGCTCGGGCAGATTGAGGTGGGCATTGCGGGCGGCACGGATACCACCTCCGATGCGCCCGTCGGGCTGAACGAAAAGATGCGCAAGATCCTGCTGGAAGCCAATCGCGCCAAATCCACCGGCGCGCGCATCAAGGCCCTGGCCGGGCTGCGGCCGTCGATGTTCGTGCGGCCCCTGCTGCCCCGCAACAGCGAGCCACGCACGGGCCTGTCAATGGGCGAGCACTGCGAACTGATGGCCAAGCGCTGGGGCATCCGCCGCGAAGACCAGGACGCCCTCGCGCTGCGCAGCCACCAGAACCTCACCGCCGCCTACGAGCGCGGCTTCTTCATCGATCTGATGACCGCCCACCTCGGGCTGGACCGCGACAACAACCTGCGCAGCAACCTCACCATCGCGCAACTGGCGAAGTTGCAGCCGGTGTTCGACCGCAGCGCCGCCGGCACCATGACGGCCGGCAATTCCACACCGCTCACCGATGGCGCCTCGTGCGTGCTGCTCGCCAGTGAAGACTGGGCGCGTGCGCACAACTTGCCGGTGCTTGCCTACATGACCTGCGCGGATACCGCCGCCGTCGATTTCTTCAGCGGCACACCCGAGCAGAACGAAGGGCTGCTGATGGCGCCGGCCTATGCCGTTTCGCGCATGCTGCAACGTGCCGGCCTCACGCTGCAGGACTTCGACTACTACGAGATCCACGAAGCCTTCGCCGCCCAGGTGTTGTGCACGCTAGCCGCGTGGGAATCGCCCGAGTACTGCCGAGAAAAACTCGGCCGCAGCGCACCGATGGGCAGCATCGACCGAGCCAAGCTCAACGTAAACGGCAGCTCGCTGGGCACCGGCCACCCGTTTGCCGCCACAGGCGGGCGCATCGTCGCCACACTCGCCAAGATGCTGGCGCAACGCGGCAGCGGGCGCGGGCTGGTGTCGATCTGCGCGGCGGGCGGGCAAGGCGTCGTCGCCATTCTGGAAAGGCCCGAACAGATGTCGCATTGAACCCACGGGCCCACGGGAACGGCCCGCTTAAGAACCCGCGCGGCATATAACGAAACCAGCCGCATGCCGTTTCAACGGACGATGGACGGAGACACCATGAACACCGTTGCCGACCGCAACAATCTGACCGACCGCATCTGGCTAAAGTCGTATCCCGAAGGCGTACCTGCGGAGATCAACCCCGACCGCTATCACTCGCTGGCCGAAGTGTTTCGCGAATCGGTGGAGAAGTACCGCACGCGCGTCGCTTACGTGAGCGTCGGCACGGAGATGACCTACGGCGAATGCGAACAGCAGGCCAAGCACTTCGCGGCATGGCTGCAATCGCGTGGCGTGAAGAAAGGCGACCGCGTGGCGATCATGCTGCCCAACAGCCTGCAGTATCCGGTGTGCCTGTTCGGCACGTTGCTGGCCGGCGCCATCGTCGTCAACGTGAACCCGCTGTACACGGTGCCGGAACTGGCCCACCAGCTGCGCGATTCCGGCGCGCAGACCATCGTCGTGCTGGAAAACTTTGCGCGCACGCTGGAGCAAGCGCTGCCCGGCACACAAGTGCGCAACATCGTCATCACCGGCATTGGCGACCTGATGGGTGGCGCGCTCAACGTCAAAGGCCGTGCGCTGAACTTCGTGATGCGGCATGTACAGAAGCAAGTGCCGCCGTACACGCTGCCCTCGCCGATCTGGCTGCGCGATGCGCTGGCCGCGGGGCGCGCCCGTGCGCTGCAGCCGGTGCAACTGGCATCGGAAGACATCGCCTTCCTGCAATACACCGGCGGCACCACTGGCGTGGCCAAAGGCGCGATGCTCACCCACCGCAACATCATCGCCAACCTGCTGCAGGCAGAGGAATGGTCCAAGAGCATGCTCACCGGCGGCGCGGAGACCAACGTCACGCTGTTGCCGCTGTATCACATCTTCTCGCTCACGGTGAATCTGCTGATGTTCATGACCATGGGTGGGCGCAACATCCTCATTGCCAATCCGCGTGACACCAAGCGGGTGCTCTTCATCTTGCGCAAAGAACGCTTCTCGGGCATTGCGGGGGTCAACACGCTGTTCAATCTGCTGCTGGAAGACCCCGAGTTTGCCAAGCGCGATTTTTCTGCGATGAAGATCACCATCGGCGGCGGCATGGCGGTACAGCGTGCCATTGCGGAGCGCTGGAAGAAGGTGACTGGCCACACCATCGTGGAAGGGTATGGGCTGACGGAATGCTCGCCCGTGGTGTCGATGAACCCGCCGAACATTACCGAATTCAGCGGCACGATTGGCTTGCCGGCGCCCTCCACCGAAGTGCGTTTCAAACGCGACGACGGCACCATCGCCCCCCTGGGCGAGCCCGGCGAATTGCAGGTGCGCGGCCCCCAGGTCATGCGTGGCTACTGGCAGCGCCCGGAGGAAACCGCCAAGGCCATCGATGCGGATGGCTGGTTCTCCACCGGCGATATCGGCGTGATGGACGCCAACGGCTACATCCGCCTGATCGACCGCAAGAAGGACATGATCCTCGTCTCGGGCTTCAACGTGTATCCGAACGAGATCGAAGATGTGGTGGCGCTACACCCCGAGGTGCTGGAGGTGGCCGCCATTGGCGTGCCTGACCCGGTGGCGGGCGAGCGCGTGAAGATCATCGTGGTACCCCGCACCAGTGCATTGACGGAAGCCGCACTGCTCGAACACTGCCGCGCGCATCTGACCGGCTACAAGATGCCGCGCATCGTCGAGTTCCGCCACGAGGAGCTGCCCAAGTCGACGGTGGGCAAGATCCTTCGGCGCGAACTGCGCGATGCCGATCCGGACATCCAGCGCGCCCGCGCGGCACAGGTACCGCAATAGCGCGCCGATTAGGAGACTCGCATGCGTGCACGCACTGTTGCCCTGATGACGGCGCTGGCTTGCTGCGCCCCAAGCTGGGCCCAGACCTCGGATGGCTCCGCACCCGTTGCATCTTCGGTGGCGGCGCCGGCTTCGCAGTCCGTCGCCATTGCAGCCTTTGCCGCCATGGACGTCAGCAGACAGGCGGCGTGGCTCGGCACGGAGGTCCACGCCAACGCATTCGCTAACTGGGCTGACGACGACATCCTCGCCATGGCACAAGCCATGAAGCCCGAAACGCTGGTGCGCTGGCTCAAGGCCGAGGTCGCCAACCTGCCGGAATACGAATACCGCATGCGCCGCCAGGAGCGCGTGAAGGACCAATGGCAAAGCCAGCCGTCGCTCATGCTGGTGCGCTACCGCCACGCGCCGCGCCAGGTCTATGCGCGCTGGCTCAAAGGCGGTGCACACGCGGGCCAGGAAATCATCTACGACGAAACCGTGCGCAAAGACGAGATGTACGGCCACCTGGGCGGCGTCTTCGGCTTTGCGGCCATCTGGAGCGCGCTCGACGGGCAGCTCGCCAAATCGCAGTCAAACCACACCGCGCGCGAGCTGGGGCTGCAGTTCATTGTCGATGCGGTCGAACGCGATGGCCGCGCCCACGTTGCCGCCGGCGAGACCGGCAAGTTCAACGACGCCCGCGTGGTGACCGAAAGCGGTGAGCGCATGCTGGCCCTGACCTGGGATTCGCCCACCGGGCCACCGGCGTTTTACGCCAAGCGAGTACGGCTGTTTTTTGACCTCAAAAACCCGTGGGTCCGTGTTGAAGAATCATGGGATGCATCAGGCAACCCGCTTGAAAAAATTGCCATTGAAAGCGTGACGCGCAAGACCTGGAACGACCAAACCTTCAACCCAAAGAACCCGGAATACAAGTTTTAAAGCCCCACCCGTAGACCGTTGTGCACCAAGGCTCCGCCGCTTGGGCGATCGGTATCAAACACGCCTAGGGGAAACCCTTGTGGCGTGCGTACCAGCTAGAGGAAAGCTTCAACGAACGCAGAGAAATCGCTGCGTTATGCTGCGGAAACACAAATCGCCACACCAGTCCACTGAATCACTGAAATTGGTCGGTGCTTGCCACGCCATACGGGCGCATCGCGTTGTTGCAAATGCTCGCAATAGCCAGCTATTGCTGCGCTTTGCGCCTAGCGCTGCATCCCGCATGGCATGTCCTGCCCCTCCCATTTCAGTGATTCAGCGGACTAGGCGAAATAACAATTCCATCCAGAGAGACAACCACATGAACCGCACTGCCCGCCGCTTTGCCGCAGCCCTCGCCTGCGCCGCTGTCAGCACCCTCGCAGCCTCCGCTGCGCACGCGCAATCCACCGCAGAGTCCAACGTTGCTGCAAGCGCCAGCACCGGCTCGGGCAGCTCCAGTGGCGGCGGATTCGGGCAATTCATGGACGACTACGTCTGGGGCCGTAACGTCATGGCGGTGGGCTGGTTCTACATCCGCCCGATGGATTCGGCCACGCCGCTGACCACCACGACCAGCGCCCTGGGTCTGGGCACGTACCAGTCGCCGGGCACCGATGTGAAGGTCAGCAACGCCAACACGCTGTCGGTCACGTTCACGCACTTCTTCAACGACAACATCGCCGGGACCTTCGTGGGTGGCGTGCCGCCCAAGTTCAACCTGTACGGCAGCGGCAACGTGATCGCGCCGGTGCCGGTGATCGGACCGCTGACGCTGATCAACCTGGGCCTGCCGCAAAACAACCCGGTTGCCACGGTGCGCGAGTGGAGCCCGACGATCGTCGCGCAGTACTACTTCGGCACCAAGGAGAGCAAGGTCCGTCCGTTCGTCGGTGGCGGCGTCAGCTACAACTTCTTCACCAACCTGCGCCTGAACTCCAACTTCGTGAACGCCATGCAGAACCTGGGGCAGGTGCTGCAACTTGGCATGGGCCAGGTGCCGACCGGCCCGGCCAAGGTGACGGCCGAGACCTCCAGTTCCTGGACGCCGGTGGCCAGCGTCGGCGTGTCGTATGAGTTCGCCAAGAACTGGTCCGCCATCGGCACGGTGTCGTACCTGCCGCTGAAGACCACGTCGACCATCACGATCCGCAGCCAACAGGGTCAGGTGCTGGCCACCAACAAGACCGACATCAAGGTCGACCCGCTCGTGTTTGGATTGGCGATCGGCTACAAGTTCTGAGCCGCCGGGTTGCTCAATCGCAAACGCCACCTCCGGGTGGCGTTTTTCATTGGGGCATGGCGCAATAGAGTCGATATGATGGCGGGATTCTGCTGACCCATCCCTCGCCCGCTTAACCCACCTCGCCCATGACCCAGCCTTCCATCGCCATCGTCGGAGCCGGCATTGCCGGTGTTGCCTGTGCCAACGCGCTTGCCGCGGAAGGCATCGCTTCCACCGTCTACGAGCGCGCGGGTGGCGTGGGTGGCCGGCTGGCGACCACGGTGTTGCCCGAGGGTGCCCCGGCGTATGCGTTCGACCATGGCGCGCAGTCGTTCAACGTGCGCAGCGAGGCCTTCCGCCGCGCGGTGGATGCTGCCGGGCGACAAGGCTCCGTCCTGCCATGGCCCGCGCGCTGGGGGCACCGCACCGCCGACACCTTGCAGGCCGATACGCGTGACGAAACCCGCTACGTCGGCCTGCCCGGCATGGGCGCACTGGTGCGCAGCCTCGCCACGCCGCTGGACGTGCGCTTTGGCCACGCCGTCACGCACATTGCGCACGAGGGCCGGCGCTGGACGATCGAGCGCAACGGCGCCGGCACCGAACACGCCGACATCCTCGCCCTGGCCTTACCCGCGCCCGAACTGCCGGCGCTCTTCCATGGTACGGCACCAGCCTCGCTGCAAGAGACGATTGCCCCAGTGCGCTACGCCCCGTGCTGGGCGCTGATGATGGGCTTTGCGCAACCGCTCGACCTCCCTTACGACGGCATCCGCATCGACGACGACATGCTCGCCTGGGCCGCGCGCGACAGCGCCAAGCCCGGCCGCGTGATGGTCGACGAGTCGTGGGTGGTGCATGCGTCGCCCGCTTGGTCTGCTGCACACGCCAACGACACGCCCGAGCAGGCGCTGCACGCCATGCACGCCCGCTTTGCCGAAGCCTTCCCCGGCACGCCCGAGCCCGACCTCATGGCCGCGCACCTGTGGCCGCATGCGCTGGTGGAACAAGCCGTCGGCCTGCCCTGCCATTGGGACGGCGCCGCCCGCCTGGGCGCCTGTGGTGACTGGTGCGAAGGCCCCCGCGTGGAAGCCGCCTTCCTCAGCGGTGTGGCGCTGGCCGCAAAGATCGCGGAATCGCTGTGAGGAAACGCCATCGCGCGCCACCGGGCGTTACAATGTCGGGTTGTCTCGTGTTTCGTGTGCCGGGTCGCTCACCCGGCGTGGCTTTCCTCTGACGACGCCATGCGCACCCGACGCCAAGTCCTCGCCCTAGCCTTTGCCGCCGTTGCGGCATCGGTGCCAATGCTGTCCGCCCATGCGCAGGTGCTGCGCAATATTCCGGCGAACGCTCCGGCAGCCCAGTTGACCGTCAATTCGGCCAACACCGGCACGCTGAGTACCGGCAGCACCGGCGTAGTCCGCATCCTGCTGCTTGGCCTGACCAGCAGCAGCGCGGATATCAACTTCGCCCCGGGTGTGCGGATCCTGTCGCTGGACGGGCGCCTGCTGCCGCCCGCTTCGGTGGTCGGCCAGACGTTCAAGGTGCGCTATCAGCTCGACCTGTATCGGCAGTTGCTGACGGCATGGGTTGTCAGCGATGACGACTACAACGCCGCAGTCGCCGCGCAAGCCCAGTCCCAGTAGTCAAGACAGAACGCCCCACGAAGCACGTGCCCCCAGGTCAACCACTGTGAACGGCACATGAAAAAAGTCTTCATCAAAACCTACGGCTGCCAGATGAACGAGTACGACTCGGACAAGATGTCCGACGTGCTCAATGCCGCTGAAGGTCTCGTCCCCACCGACACGCCCGAAGATGCGGACGTGATCCTCTTCAACACGTGCTCCGTGCGCGAGAAGGCGCAGGAGAAGGTGTTCTCCGAACTCGGCCGCGTGAAAGCGCTCAAGGCCCTCAAGCCGGACCTCGTCGTTGGCGTGGGCGGGTGCGTGGCCAGCCAGGAAGGCGCTTCCATCGTGGCGCGCGCGCCGTACGTGGACGTCGTCTTCGGCCCGCAGACGCTGCACCGCCTGCCCGACCTGATCGCAGCGCGCCGCCGCACGGGCCGCTCGCAGGTCGACGTGTCCTTCCCCGAGATCGAGAAGTTCGACCACCTGCCGCCCGCGCGCGTGGATGGCGCCAGCGCTTTCGTGTCGATCATGGAAGGCTGCTCGAAGTACTGCAGCTACTGCGTGGTGCCTTATACCCGTGGCGAAGAAGTCTCGCGCCCGTTCGACGACGTGCTGGCCGAAGTGGCTGGCCTGGCCGAACAGGGCGTGCGTGAAGTCACGCTGCTCGGGCAGAACGTCAACGCCTACATCGGCAGGATGGGCGACACCAGCGAGCGTGCGGACTTCGCGCTGCTGCTGGAATACGTGGCCGAGATTCCCGGCATCGAGCGCATCCGCTACACGACCAGCCACCCAAAGGAATTCAGCTCGCGCCTGATCGAGGCGTACGCCACCAACCCGAAGCTGGTCGATCACCTGCACCTGCCTGTGCAGCACGGCTCCGACCGCATCCTGATGGCCATGAAACGCGGCTACACAGTGCTCGAATACAAGAGCAGCATCCGCAAGCTGCGCACAATCCGGCCGAACATCTCAATTGCCACCGACTTCATCGTCGGCTTCCCGGGCGAAACCGATGCGGACTTCGCCAAGACGATGGACCTGATTCACGAGATCGGCTACGACACCTCGTTCAGCTTCATCTACAGCCCGCGCCCCGGCACGCCGGCCGCCAACCTGCCCGACGACACGCCGCAGGCGGTGAAGCTCGAACGCCTGAAACATTTGCAGGCGACCATTGAAGAGAACGTCGTGCGCATCAGCCAGGGCATGGTCGGCAGCGTGCAGCGCATTCTGGTCGAAGGCCCATCGCGCAAGGACCCGACCGAGCTGCATGGCCGCACCGAGAACAACCGCGTCGTCAACTTCGCCCTGCCCGAGTTGCCGCAAGCGCGCCGCGATCAACTCATCGGCCAGATGCTCGACGTGCGCATCGTGCACGCGTTCCCGCATTCGCTGCGCGGTGAGGTTGTCGCCGATGACAACCGCGTGACCCACTGATCATCAACACAGACGGATTGGATGAAACCGACCACCGCTGAATTCACCGCGCCCAAGAACGACAACGCACGCCTGCAGAACCTGTGCGGGCCGCTGGATGAAAACCTGCGCCAGATCGAGCAGGCACTGGACGTGACCATCAGCCGGCGCGGCAGCAAGTTCACCGTGCGCGGTGCCAACGCACAAGGCGCGGCCAATGCGCTGGAAACGTTCTACAACGCCGCTCGTGATCCGCTGTCGGTGGACGACATCCAGCTCGGCCTAGTGGAGACCCGCCAGGTGGCCGCACATGGCGCCTACCTGCCGGAATCGAGCACCGACGTGCCCGATGGCAACGACCTGTCGCCGGTATTGCACACGCGGCGTACCGATCTGCATGGCCGCACGCCGATGCAGCGCGAATACCTGCGCAGCATCCTCTCGCACGACCTGTCGTTCGGCATCGGCCCGGCGGGTACGGGCAAGACGTACCTGGCGGTCGCCTGCGCGGTCGATGCGCTCGAGCGCGACGCCATCAAGCGCATCGTGCTGACACGCCCCGCCGTGGAAGCGGGCGAGCGCCTCGGCTTCCTGCCCGGTGACCTTGCACAGAAGGTCGACCCCTACCTGCGCCCGCTGTACGACGCGCTGTACGACCTGCTCGGCTTCGACAAGACGCAGAAGATGTTCGAGCGCCAGATGATCGAGATTGCACCGCTTGCGTACATGCGCGGGCGCACGCTCAATCACGCCTTCATCATCCTGGACGAAGCCCAGAACACCACGCCGGAACAGATGAAGATGTTCCTCACGCGGATCGGCTTCGGCTCCAAGGCGGTGATTACCGGCGACACGACGCAGATCGATTTGCCGCGCGGCCAGAAGAGCGGCCTGATCGAAGCGCAGCACGTGCTGCGTGACGTGCGCGGTGTGGCGATGACACGCTTTACCAGCGTCGACGTGGTGCGGCACCCGCTGGTGGCGCGCATCGTCGAGGCTTATGACGAATTCCATGCACAGCACAAGGACGCCTGAACGTGGCCAAAGCTAAAACCAAAGCCAAGAAGACCCAACCCGAAGCCGCCGATTCGTTCGGCCCGCGCGTCGACGTATTCGACGCCAAGGGCAAACCCAAGACGGTGGATGCCAGCGCCGTGCGCATCGCCTTTGCCGATGGCCGCAGTCTGATCATCAGCGTGCCCGACACTGCGGACGGCGCCATCACCCTCGTCGCCGAGCATTCGGACACCAACACGAACGCCATGCTGTCGTTGCGCCCGGAGCACCACGACAGCGTCACGCTTCGTGTTGAAGCCGAGCCGGTGCAAACGGAGCGCACTGAAGACCTCGACGACACGTTCTGGAACCACGGCGCCGAGGCCTTCGACGACGCGGAAATGCTCACGCTCGACCTGACCGTGCAGTACGGCGACGAGTTGAAGGCTGCCGCGCGCAAGGCTCTGCCGAAAGAGCAGGACATCGAAGCGTGGATCGCCCCCGCACTGTTTGCCGATGCGCAGCTGAACGTACGCTTCGTCGGCGAGGAAGAAGGCCGCACGCTCAACCGCACGTATCGCGGCAAGGACTACGCCACCAATGTGCTGACCTTCTCGTACGCAGAGAAGGAAGACGACCCCGTCTCGGCCGACGTCGTGCTGTGCTGCCCGGTGGTCGAGAAGGAAGCGAAGGAACAGAAGAAGCCGCTGCTCGCACACTACGCACACCTGATCGTGCACGGCGCGCTGCATGCGCAAGGCTACGACCATGAAGAGCCGGCCGATGCCGAAGAGATGGAAGGCATCGAAACGCAGATCCTCGGCGAGCTCGGTTTTGCCGATCCATACGCGGATCGATAAAGAAGCACCGTCCCGCATGCTTAACGCCGGCCTCGCGCCGGCGTTTTGCTTGTTGCGTGTTCCATTTCTGCAGCAAGCCGTTTCAACGCTGAATCAACCTGCTTAACCGCAGACCCAATCCCCACAAAGGTTTACAGGATTTCCTCCGCCATTCGGCGCATGGCCGCGCCGGTCAAACCGCGCATGCACGGCGCACCGGTGGCCGGCCATCCGGCACTCGCACCACTGTCCATACGGCGCATGGGTTTTGCCGTAGCGATTTCTATCCTCCACGCATAAGCCGCCGCTCGAGCGAGCTCAACGAACGTCGGCGCAAACGAGCGCCATGGGCCAACCCACGCACAGACGGGCACGGCCCCGCGGGGAGGTCATCATGCGTCAACGCTTCATGGACAGCATTCCATGGACCACGCTGCTCGTCGGCGTGGGTGTCGGCACTGCGCTCGCGGTCGCGCCGCGCATCGCGCATGCGGATCACAAGCAGTCGTGTTATGCGGGCATCGTCGTCGTGTTTGACGGTGCATGGCACCCGGGTGCGGTGATGGGTTGTCGCACCGTCAATGTGTCCGACAGCAACAACGTGGTCGGCGCCGAAGTGAACCTCATGATCGCGCAAGGCACGATCCGGCCGCGTGTGCAGGCCGTGGTCGGCAGCACCAGCGTGCAGGCGCTGATCGGCGGCGGATACGATTTCGCGAGCGGCAAGCCCCTGGTGGGCGTCGGCGTCACGGGCAACCATTGGCTAGGCGGCGTAGACACGGAGATCGCCGGCCGCTGGACAGCCTACGCCGGCGCCAGCACGCTGGGCCGCTACCACCGCAACACGCAGGACCCCGCCGTGACGCCTGCAACCACCCCAGCCAACAACATCACGCCGCCACCGCCCACGAACAACAACGCACCAGCCCCCGCTCCGACGCCAGGCAAGTCGCCGAGTCCTAGCCCTAGCCCTAGCCCTAGCCCTAGCCCTAGCCCTAGCCCTAGCCCCGGCCCTAGCCCGACTCCGACTCCGACTCCAACACCAACACCGACGCCCAGCCCGGCCCCAACCCCGTCGCCCTGCGGAAGCTGCCATGGCGGTGACCATGGTGGTCATCATCACGGCGGGCATCACGATCATGACCACGATCACGACCATGACGGCCACCACGGTGGACATCATGGCGGCGATCACGACCGCGGCGGCGATGGCGACCATGACCATGGCGGAGGTGGCGACCATGGCAATCACCACGGCCCGCACGGTGGCGACCATGACCACGGTGGCGATGGTCACCACGGCAACGGCCACGGCGATCACGATGGCAACCACGGGCACCAAGGCGACCATGATCGTGGCGGCGACGGCCACCATGACAACGACCATGGCCATCACGACCGCGGCGGTAGCACCGACCACGACAAAGACCACGGCCACGACGACCGAGGCGGCGGTGATGACCCCGGCGCTCACCACCATGGCGACAACGACCACCACGGTGACGAGAACGGCGGACCTCCCGGCAACGACGATCACCATCACCCAGGCGGCAAGGACGGCAGCGACTGACCGTTACCCCCTTCGGCAGCGCGCCCCAGCCATGCCGCCCGAGCCGGCCACCTGAAGTGCAGCGTCATTCACTTCAGGTGGCCCGGGGCTCGCCCGGCGTCATCTGGACCGCCAATCTTTTGGTGTATGCTGGCCCGATGTTTAACGACGCGCGACCGCGCCATGAATGATCCGTATCCCAGTCCGAAGCCAGCCGACAAACCCCGCTCGCTGCTGGAACGCCTGACCGACCTCATCTCGCCCGAGCCCGAATCGCGGGCCGAGCTGCTCGAAATCCTCCAAGACGCCCATGCGCGCAACCTGATCGACGCCGACTCCCTGTCGATGATCGAAGGCGTCTTCCAGGTCTCGGACCTGTGCGCGCGCGACATCATGATCCCGCGCGCCCAAATGGACGCGCTGAACATCGCCGACGCGCCATCCGAATTCATCCCCTTCGTACAGGAAGCTGCGCATTCGCGTTTCCCCGTCTACGAAGGCAGCCGTGACAACATCATCGGCATCCTGCTGGCCAAGGATTTGTTGCGTTTCTATACCGATGAAGACTTCGACGTGCGCGACATGCTGCGCCCGGCCGTGTTCATCCCCGAATCGAAGCGCCTGAACGTGCTGTTGCGCGACTTTCGCGTCAACCGCAACCACATCGCCATCGTCGTCGACGAATACGGCGGCGTGGCCGGCCTCATCACGATTGAAGACGTGCTGGAGCAAATCGTCGGCGACATCGAAGACGAGTACGACATCGAAGAGGAAGAGGACAACATCCTCGCGACCGCCGATGGCCACATGCGCGTGCGCGGCCTGACCGAGATCGAGCAGTTCAACGAAGCCTTCGGGACGCAGTTCTCCGACGAAGACGTCGACACGATTGGCGGGCTGCTGTCCAACCACCTGGGCCGCGTGCCGCACCGTGGCGAGAAGATCGTCATGGGTGCGCTGCAATTCGACGTGTTGCGCGCCGATGCACGCCAGGTGCAGGTGCTGCTGGTACGCCGTATCACCTCGCCGGCCGGCGGCAATGCCGTCGCTGACACTTCCGGTTCTCACCCCGCCTGATTCTTCCGTGCCTGCTCAGTTCTCTTCCCCTGCCGACCGTTCCCGTCGGCAGGATGCTCCCCTTGTGCCGCCCGCCGTGCCACTGGCACGCCTGCGTTTTGCGATACCGCTGGCGGCCTTGCTGGGCGTCATGCATACGCTGTCGTTCGCGCCCAACCACTGGTGGTGGCTGCAGATCCTCTCGCTGACGGGGCTGGCGGCGCTCGTGCAGCGTGCGCCGCGTCTGCGTGATGCGGCGTGGGTCGGCTATGCCTTCGGCTTGGGCTGGTTCCTGTCGGGCGTGTGGTGGCTCTATATCAGCATGCATGTCTACGGCGACATGCCCGCGTGGATGGCCGCGCTGGCCGTGCTGCTGTTCGCGGGCTATCTGGCCCTGCATCCGGCGCTGACCATGTGGGTGTGGCAATGGCTGACGCGGCGCGGGCGGTGGTCCGGTGCGGCATCGGCGTTGGTGTTCGGTGCAGCGTGGGCCATTGCGGAATGGCTGCGCGGCACCGTGTGGACAGGTTTCCCCTGGATCAACGGCGGCTATGCGCACACCGAAGGCCCGCTGGCCGGCTACGCGCCGCTGGTGGGCGTGTACGGCATCGTGTTGATCGCCGCCGTACTGGCTGGCCTGCTGTGCGTCGCGGCTGAACGCCGCCTGCACTGGCTGGCGGGCATCGCGGGCGCCATCGTGCTGGTGGCTGGCTGGCCACTGCACGGCATTGCGTGGACGCAGCCGGTGGGCAAGCCGATCTCCGTGCGCCTCCTGCAGGGGAATGTGCCGCAGGACGTGAAGTTCCAGCAGACCGGCATCGAGCGATCGCTGGAGCTGTACACCAAGATGGTCACGGAAAAGCCCGCGCAGCTGGTCGTCACGCCCGAGACCGCCTTCCCGATCATGATCCAGGACATGCCGCAGGAGATCGCGCTGGCTATCCGCACGTATGTGGACACGACGGGCTCCAGCGTGCTGTTTGGCGCCGCCAGCCAGGACTCGGCGGTGGACTACACCAACAGCGTGTTCGGCGTCGGCCCGCAGTTCCAGAGCGTGTACCGCTACAACAAACACCACCTCGTGCCCTTCGGCGAGTTCATCCCCCTCGGTTTCCATTGGTTCGTCAACATGATGAACATGCCGCTTGGCGATTTCCGGCGCGGCCAACTGGTGCAGCCGCCCATGCCCGTAGCGGACCAGCGCATCGCCCCCAACATCTGCTACGAAGATTTGTTCGGCGAGGAGATTGCTGCCTCGCTGCGCCATGCCGATCAGCCGGCCACGATCCTCGCCAACACGACGAACCTGGCGTGGTTTGGCGACACCATCGCGCTGGACCAGCACCTGCAGATCTCGCGCATGCGTGCGCTGGAGACGGGCCGCCCGATGCTGCGCGCCACCAATACCGGCGCCACCGCCGTGGTGCGCCCGGACGGCAGCGTGCAGGCGCGCCTGCCCGTCTTCACGCTCGGCACGCTGCAGGCTGACGTGCAAGGCACACAAGGGCTGACGCCCTTTGTGCGCGTGGGCAACGCCCCGGCGGTTGGACTGGGCGCTCTGGTGCTGCTGATCGCATTCGTACGCCGTCGCAAGGCCGGCGCGAACTGAGCGTTGGCCGCCCGGAGGACTTTCGAGACACTTTCCGGGGCGGCTGACAAAAAACGCTAAAATTCAATGTTTTACGGCGATCATGCACGTCACTGCGCGCAGCAAAGCGCGCCGTGCCCGCCGCTGCATTCCACCGCCGCGCGGCGTTGCCACGACGGACCAACGGGTACCACCATGCTTACTTTCCAGCAAATCATTCTCAAGCTGCAGTCGTACTGGGACGCCCAGGGCTGCGCCCTGCTGCAACCGATCGACCTCGAAGTCGGCGCCGGCACCTCGCACGTGCACACCTTCCTGCGCGCGATCGGCCCCGAGCCGTGGCGTGCCGCGTATGTGCAACCGTCGCGCCGCCCCAAGGACGGCCGCTACGGCGAGAACCCGAACCGCCTGCAGCACTACTACCAATATCAGGTGGTGCTCAAGCCGGCACCGGAAAACATCCTCGACCTGTATCTCGGTTCGCTGCAAGCGCTGGGCCTGGACCTCAAGCAGAACGACGTCCGCTTTGTGGAAGACGACTGGGAAAACCCCACGCTCGGCGCCTGGGGCCTCGGCTGGGAAGTCTGGCTCAACGGCATGGAAGTCACGCAGTTCACGTACTTCCAGCAGGTGGGCGGCCTGGATTGCAAGCCCGTCACCGGTGAAATCACCTACGGCATCGAACGCCTGGCGATGTACATCCAGAAGGTCGAGAACGTCTACGACCTCGTCTGGACCGAATGGGAAGAACCCGGCCCGAACGGCCCGGTCACCCGCCGCCTGACCTACGGCGACGTCTACCACCAGAACGAAGTCGAACAATCGACCTACAACTTCGAACACGCGGACACCGCCGTGCTGTTCCGCCGCTTTGCCGAACACGAAGCCGAGGCCAAGCGCCTGATGGGCGCGCCCGCAGAAGGTAAAGACGGCGATGCCGCTGCGCAGAGCGACGCACCGGTGGTACAACTCGCCCTGCCCGCCTATGAGCAAGTGCTCAAGGCCGGCCACACCTTCAACCTGCTGGACGCACGCGGCGCCATTTCGGTGACGGAGCGCGCGGCCTATATCGGCCGCATCCGCAACCTGTCGCGCTCGGTGGCGCAGGCCTATTACGACTCACGCGAGCGCCTGGGCTTCCCGATGTGCGGCTCGTCCGCCACCGCTGCCAAGACCACGGAGGCCGCATGACGGCCACCCGTGCGCGACGCGGGCTGGCGCTGCTGACGGCAGCGTCGATCGGCGCGCTGGCGCTGCCGGCAAGCGTTGCGCAAGCGGCGCGGCATCGCACGGCCAAGCCGGCGTCGACGGAGAAGATCTACGTGGTGCCGAGCAACCTGACGCAGATGTGCGTGGCCGACGCCAAGCCGCTGCAGCAAGCGCTGAACGGCGCCTGGACGCCGCCCCCGCCCGCGCTCGACCAATGGACGAGCCTGGCGCGGACCATGGCCTGCGACCTGTCCGGCGCGCGTGACCTCGGCTGGCACCGTGTGCCGCTGCGCACGTACGCCACCGCCCTGCGCTTCCCGTTCACGTGGGTGGAATGGCAAGGCGTGGGGGCGAAGGCGCAGCGCCGTGCGCGCGTGTTCCGCGCGTCGACCCAACTGCCGAGCCGGCTCGAATTCAACGTGTCGGGCACGCTGCAAGAGGTGCGCTACGACGCGCGACGCGGCACGCTGTCGGCCCGCTTCCTGCGCCGCGATGCGGCTGCGCCTGGGACCAACCCTGCGCCGATTGCGCCGCCGCCTCCGCCGGGGCAATGCGCGGGTACCCAATTGCAGTTCCAGCAGCAGGGCGGCGTGTGGCTGCTCTCGGGCGTGGAGCCCGTGCCGGGTTCGCCCTGTTAAGCCTTGCTGATCTGAACCTAACAACGTAACCGCCGCACACAGCACGTAAGCGGCGCAGAACAACGACGTCACCGATTCAAACGCTATGTCCACCCTCCTGATCGAACTGCTGACCGAAGAACTGCCGCCCAAGGCGCTGGCCCGCCTGGGCGAGGCGTTTGCGCGCGGCCTGTTTGACGGTCTGTCGGCGCAAGGCCTGCTCGAAGAAGGCGCTGCCGTGGAAGGCTTTGCCACGCCGCGCCGCCTAGCCGCATCGATCACCGGCGTGCGCCGAACCGCGCCCGATCGCGAACTGCGCGAGAAGGTGCTGCCCGTGACCATCGCCTTCGACGCCGAGGGCAAGCCTGCCGCACCGCTCATCAAGAAGCTGGCCGCGCTGGCCAAGACGGTGGGCGTGGAAGCCATCGCCCCCGAATCGCTCGAACGCGCCCCGGACGGCAAGGCCGAGGCGCTCTTCTACCGCTACACCGCACGCGGCGCTGTGCTGGCTGATGGCCTGCAGACCGCGCTGTCGCAAACCATCGCCAACCTGCCGATCCCGAAGGTGATGACCTACCAGCGCCCGAACGGTGACAACGTCCAGTTCGTGCGTCCGGCGCACAAGCTGATTGCGCTGTTGGGTAGCGAAGTCATTCCGGTCAGTGCGTTTGGCCTGCAATCGGGCAACGTCACGCTGGGCCACCGCTTCCTGTCAGCCGGCGAAATCGTCATCCAGGACGCCACTTCGTACGCGAGCACGCTGGAGTCGCAAGGCAAGGTCATCGCGAGCTATGCCAAGCGCAAGGACGCCATCCGCGCCGAGCTGCTCAAGACGGCCGGCGCCGATACGGTCGTCATGCCGGAGTCGCTGCTGGACGAAGTGAACGCGCTGGTCGAATGGCCCGTGGTCTACCCCTGCCACTTCGAGGAAGCCTTCCTCGCCGTGCCGCAGGAATGCCTGATCCTGACCATGCAGACCAACCAGAAGTACTTTGCACTGACCGATGCACAGGGCCACTTGCGCAACCGCTTCCTGATCGTCTCGAACATCGCCACCAGCACGCCCGAGGCCATCATCGAAGGCAACGAGCGCGTGGTGCGCCCGCGCCTGGCCGATGCGCAGTTCTTCTTCGAGCAGGACAAGAAGAAGCCGCTGGCCGACCGTGTGCCGCTGCTCTCGCGCGTGGTCTATCACAACAAGATCGGCACGCAACTTGAGCGCGTATCGCGCCTGCAAGCGATTGCCGGCCAACTCGCTGAAAAGCTCGGTGCGGATGTCGCCCACGCCTCGCGCGGTGCGCTGCTGGCCAAGGCCGACCTGCTGACTGACATGGTGGGCGAATTCCCCGAGCTGCAAGGCACGATGGGCACCTACTACGCCCGCCACGACGGCGAACCCGACGACGTGGCGCTGGCCTGCTCCGAACACTATCAGCCGCGCTTTGCCGGCGACGCGCTGCCCACCACCGCCACCGGCACCGTGGTGGCGCTGGCCGACAAGCTGGAAACACTGGTCGGCATCTGGGGCATCGGCCTGCAACCCACGGGCGAGAAAGACCCGTTCGCGCTGCGCCGCCACGCGCTGGGCATCCTGCGCATGCTGATCGAGAAGCCGCTCACGCTCACCATCGACGACGCGCTGCAGAGTGCCGCCGCCAGCTTCGACGGCATTGCCGCGGTCAAGCCGGACCTGGCTGCCATCACCGACTTCCTGTATGACCGCCTGCGCGGCTACCTGAAGGACAAGGGCTACAGCACCAACGAGATGGAAGCCGTGGTCAGCCAGCGCCCGCAGCGCCTGGACGACATCGTCGCCCGCCTCGAAGCCGTGCGCGCGTTTGCCGCCCTGCCGCAGGCCGAAGCCCTGGCTGCCGCCAACAAGCGCATCACCAACATTCTGAAGAAGACGGACGTCGCCATCGGCGCGGTGCAGCCGCAACTGCTCAAGGAAGACGCCGAGCGCGCATTGCACGACGCCGTCGCCTCGTCCGAGCCGCAGGTGCACGATGCGTTTGCGCGCGGCGATTTCACTACCGCGCTCAAGACGCTGGCTGGCCTGCGCGAAGCGGTCGACACCTTCTTCGACGGCGTGATGGTGATGGCCGACGACACCGCCCTGCGCGACAACCGTCTCGCACTGTTGGGCCAGTTGCACGGCCTGATGAACCGCGTGGCGGACATCTCCAAGCTGGCCGCCTAAGCCTGGTGCTCCGGAGCCTGACATGCCCCACATCCCCAAGCTGGTGATCCTCGACCGCGATGGCGTGATCAACCTCGACAGCGACCAGTTCATCAAGTCGCCCGACGAGTGGATCCCCATCGACGGCAGCCTGGAAGCGATCGCCGAGCTGAACCAGGCCGGCTACCAGGTGGTGGTGGCAACCAACCAGTCAGGCATCGGGCGCGGGCTGTTCGAAGCCGCTGCGCTCAATGCGATGCACGAGAAGATGTACAAGGCGCTCGCCACCTACGGCGGGCGCGTCGATGCCGTCTTCTTCTGTCCGCACACCGCCGCCGATGCCTGCGACTGCCGCAAGCCCAAGGCCGGCATGCTCATCGAAATCGCGCGCCGCTTCGACGTCGACCTAGCTGGCGTGCCGGTGGTCGGCGATTCGCTGCGCGACCTGCAAGCCGGCGTGGAAGTCGGCGCCGTGCCGCACCTCGTACTAACCGGCAAGGGCACCAAGACCCGCGATGCCGGCAACCTGCCTCCGGGCACCCAGATTCACCAGGACCTGCGCGCGTTTGCGCGTGCGCTGCTGTCCCCCGCGCCCCACAGCACGCCCTCGCGTGCCCCCGGTGCCCCTTGAATTCGCCCCCAATGACTTTTATCCGCTCCCTGCTGTACCTGCTGTTTCTGATCGTCTGGACGCCGATCTATGCGGTGGCCTGCTTCATCGTGTTTCCGTTCATGAACCCGGCCCGCCGGTTCTGGATGGTGTCGGGCTGGACCAAATCCGCCATCTGGATGGCGCGCTGGATGGTCGGCATCCGCTGGCAATACCAGGGTTGGGAGCACATCGAAGAGGCCGTTGCCACCAACAAGCAGGTGGTGCTGCTCTCCAAGCATCAGTCGGCGTGGGAAACCATGGCGTTCGTGGCCACCATGCCGCGCCCGCTGTGCTACGTGTTCAAGCGCGAACTGCTGTACGTGCCGTTCTTCGGCTGGGCCCTGGGCATGCTCAAGATGGTGCACATCAACCGCAAGGACGGCGCCAACGCCTTCGCCTCGGTCGCCCGCCAGGGCAAGGAACGCCTGGCGGATGGCGCGTGGGTGATCATGTTCCCGGAAGGCACGCGCACCCGCTCGGGCGATCCGAAGCCGCGCTACAAGAGCGGCGGTGCGCGCTTTGCCGTGGATACCGGCGCGTGGGTCATCCCCATCGCACACAACTCCGGGCGCGTATGGCCGCGGAATTCGTTCCTGAAGTATCCGGGGCTGATCACCCTGTCGGTCGGCCCGGCCATCTCGACCGCCGGCAAGACCAGCGACGAGCTCAACCGCGAAGTCGAAGCGTGGATCGAAGCAGAAATGCGTAGAATCGACGCCGATAGCTACCGCGAGCGCGCATGAAACTGCTGCGACCCCCGACTTCGCCCACCACTGCCGACAGCGTTCAGCTTGAGTTGCCGCTGCTCGCGCCGGAAGTCGAACCGCAGCCGCACGCTCCGCTTCTCACACCGCCTGCTTCCGATCCTGCCGCGCCGCTTGGGCCCAACCAGCGTCGCCTGACATTGGGCGAGCGCGCCTTGGTCTACAACCTCAAGCGCTCATCGCGACGCACCATCGGCTTTGTCATCGACGATCGCGGGTTGTCCATCACGGCACCGCGCTGGGTCACGCTCAGCGAGATCGAACACGCCATCGCCGAAAAGCAGAAGTGGATCTTCGCCAAGCTGGCCGAATGGCGCACGAATGCTGCGCGCCGCATGCTGCCGCCCATGGCGTGGGAGGACGGCGCCACGCTGCCCTTCCTGGGCAAGACCGTCACGCTCAAGCTGGAGTCGCCCATCGGCGCGCTGATGTTCGACGCGGACGCGTGCGTGCTGCACCTGGGCCTGCCGCCTTCCACCACCGAACAGCAGATCAAGGACCGCGTACAAGGCTGGCTGCAGACGCAAGCGCGGCGCCTATTTGGCGAGCGGCTCGAGGTGTACGCCGAGCGACTCGGCGTGCGGCATAGCGCGTATGCGTTGTCTTCCGCCGCCACACGCTGGGGAAGCTGCACGGCGGACGGCAAGATCCGCCTGAACTGGCGCCTCGTGCATTTTCCGATGAGCCTGATCGACTACGTGGTTGCCCACGAGCTGGCGCACCTCAAAGAGATGAACCACAGCCCGCGCTTCTGGGATACGGTCGAATCGATCTTCCCCGAGTTTAAAGAAGCGCGCGAACAGCTGCGCTCGCATCCGCCGGAATATCTGCCGGCGTTCTAAGGGGTTCGCCCCTTATCTGCCTGCGCAGGGCTTGCACGCGCTGCGCCAGCCTTCATGATCTTCGCTCCCGTCTTCTCCCTGCTGGCGTTCTTCGTTCTCTTCATCGTGCCGCTCATCGGCGTGTTCGGTACGATTCCAATGGCCTGCGTCGTCGTGGCAAGGTGGCGCACGAAGCAACCTCCGCTCTCTCGGAAAGCGCGGCGATGGATGTGGGGGCTGGCGGTCTTCCTGGCCGTAGCAGATCTGTGGGCGGGTCTCGTGGCTTACCAGATGCACAGTACTACGCTCGACATCAGAGAAAAATCCGCGAACCAAGCCGCGCGAGAAGATTTCATCCTCGATCGCGATTTTCAGTACGGCGAGTTGGTCATTCCGGCCGGCAGCCAGATCCACCGCTACGACCCGTTCGACAACGGCGAGAAAGACATGCCCCTCGCATTGCGGGGTCTGCGCGCTGTACGGTTTCCCCATCCGGTGCGCGTCGCTGGTGTCACCACGGATGCGATGGATGTGTCCGGCGGAGCAAAACTCGTCTTGAGCGAGGACCAGCGCATCGGTCCACTGTTCGCATACAACAAGCACGGGAAATTGACCCGGGAGGGTCAGCCCGCATCCGTCGCTTGCAAACGTGGGCAGATCGCTAGCTTCCATGTGCCTTCGATTCCCTACGACATCGTGGCGGAATTCGCCAAGCCTGAACCCGATGGCCCCGATGCGCGCTTCAAACCAAGCCAGTGGCAATTCCTGGGCTGCGACGCCGACACGCGGATCGACCTTCCGCCCATCGTGCGACGTTAGGGTCTGTTTGCGCCCTAACCGGAAGGCGCATTCCGCAGCACAGCGGAGTTGGTGGAGAATACGGCACCCCGGCATCATGAAGCCGGGCTTCTGCCACCACCATGAAAAAGATTCTGCTCCTGAGCGTCAGCGCTGGCGCCGGCCACATGCGGGCCGCCGAGGCCATCCGCGCCTATGCCGATGCGCACCCCGCCGGCATCGAAGCCACGCACCTCGATGTGATGGACTTCGTGTCGACCGGCTTTCGCAAGCTGTACACCGATTTCTATATCAAGTTGGTCAGCAGCCAGCCGGCGCTGTGGGGCTATCTCTATCAAAAGACGGACGAGGCTGCGCCCAGCGCGCTGTCGCAAAAGCTGCGCCGCGCCGTGGAGCGACTCAGTTGCCGCGCGCTGCTGTCCGAGATCAAGCGCCAGCGCCCCGACGCCATCATCTGCACACATTTTCTGCCGGCGGAATTGCTCTCGCGTGAACTGCGCAAGGGGCACCTCGACGTGCCGGTGTGGGTGCAGGTGACGGACTTCGATCTGCACAGCATGTGGATCGTGCCGAATATGCGCGGCTACTTTGCGGCCAACGAAGAAATCGCCTGGCGCATGCGCGAGCGCGGTCTGGCTGCGGATGCCGTGCACGTGAGCGGCATTCCGATCATGCCGGCCTTCGGCAAGCCGCTCGACCGTGCCATGTGTGCGGCAGAGTTCGGCCTCAATCCGCAACGCAAGACGTTCCTGATGATGTCGGGCGGCGCCGGTCTGGGCGGCCTGGATACCCTGGCCGAACGCCTGCTGGCGATGGATGGCGACTTTCAGCTCGTGGCACTGGCCGGCAAGAACAAGACGATGCTCGAAGCGCTTCAGCGCGTTGCGCAACGCCATCCGGGGCGGCTCTTCCCGCAGGGGTTCACGCAGCAGGTGGAACGCCTGATGGCCTGCGCGGACCTCGTCATCACCAAGCCGGGCGGGCTGACCACCTCTGAATGCCTGGCGATGCAGTTGCCGATGATCGTCAACTCGCCCATCCCCGGCCAGGAAGAGCGCAATGCCGATTTCCTGCTCGAACAGGGCGTTGCGCTCAAGGCCATCGACGATGCGGCACTGGAGTTCCGCATTCACGCGCTGCTCCGTGAGCCCGACCGCTTGGCCACCATGCGGCGCAAGATCGGGCCCCTGGGCCGTCCGCACGCGGGTCAGTTCGTGCTCGATCGCGTGCTTGGGCTCACCGCGCAAGCTGACGCCGCATGAACGCCGCCACGTTCGTTCCGCAGCGCCGCACGCTGGCGCTGGTGGCCTGGGTGGTGCTGCTTGGGTTCTTCTTCGCCAATGTCGAAATCCAGATCGAAGGCAGCGCCGGCTGGGCCGCCAATCTGCCCACCTGGCGGATTGAAAAACACTGGCTGCTCGACCTCTTCTGGGGCGGCCGCCCGATGACGGGATACCACGCCTGGGTGTTCCCGTTCGTGGCGCTGTTCTTCCACTTGCCGGTGGTCTTCAACGGCCAATGGTCGTGGCGCATCGAGGCACGCATCATCGCCTGCATCATGCTCTTCTGGCTGGTGGAAGATTTTCTGTGGTTCGTGCTGAACCCCGCGTACGGCATCGCGAAGTTCACGCCAGCTTACGTGCCGTGGCACATCCACTGGATCGCCTTTGCCCCAACCGACTATTGGACGATGAGCGCCGCCGCCTTCGCCCTGTTCTTCATCTCGCGTGCGCGCACTGCGGCACGCTGATCGACGACCGCACTCCCCCCGATCGCCATGCGCATTCTTGCCGTTGCCACTGCCGTTTTCCTGTTTGCTGGTGTGCTGACCTTCGGCAGCGCGGAGTCAACACCCGCACCCGCCATCCGCCCGTTGCAATGGGCGCAGAACGTACCGGAGTCGCCGGTGAACAATCTGCACCGCATCACGCCCTCGCTCTACCGCAGCGCACAGCTCTCGAAAGACGACGTGCCGCAGTTGCAAAAGCTCGGCATCCGCAAGGTCATCAGCTTCCGCGCCTTCCATTCGGATAGCGAGATCCTGGCCGGCAGCGGCATCACGCTGCAGCGCATTCCCATCAATACGTGGAACATCCGCGACACCGATATGGTGACCGCGCTCAAGGCCCTGCGCGCGCTCGACCACGATGGTCCGGTGCTGATCCACTGCCAGCACGGCGCGGACCGCACAGGGCTGGTCTCGGCGCTGTACCGCGTGGTGTACCAGGGCTGGACGAAAGAGCAGGCATTGGAAGAGCTGCAACACGGCGGCTACGGCTTCCACGCCATCTGGCAGAACATCACGCACTATCTGCAGCGGGTGGATATCGAGCAATTGCGCCGGCAGGTCGAGGGCTAGGCTTCTGCACGTTCGGGCATCCGCTCCTACAATGTTGCCTTCCCGCAGTCCCCCAAGAAGGAACCTCCATGCGAATGCTCCACACCATGCTGCGCGTCGGCGACCTGCAGCGCTCGATCGACTTCTACACCCAGGTGCTCGGCATGCAATTGCTGCGCACCAGCGACAACCCCGAATACAAGTACTCGCTGGCGTTTGTCGGCTACGGCCCGGAGGCCGGTAACACCGTCATCGAGTTGACCTACAACTATGGCGTGAGCGAGTACGAACTCGGCACGGCGTTCGGCCACCTCGCCATTGAAGTCGACAACGCCGCACAGGCCTGCGACCAGATCCGCAACGCAGGCGGCAAGGTCACTCGCGAAGCCGGCCCGGTCAAGGGCGGCAGCACCATCATCGCCTTTGTGGAAGACCCGGACGGCTACAAGATCGAGTTGATCCAGGCGCGCTCCATGCCCGATGGCAACCGCCACTGACGCGGTCCGCCGGCCGCTGGACAGCATCGCCATCGGGCTGATGCTGGTGCTGTGCATGTCGTGGGGCTTCCAGCAGGTCGCCATCAAGATCGCCGCGCACGATGTGGGGCTGATCATGCAGGCCGGCGTGCGCTCCACGATTGCTTCGGTGCTGGTGCTGGCGTTTGCGCTGTGGCGCGGTACGTGCCTGTCGGTGCGCGATGGCACGCTGCCGGGCGGCCTCGTCGCTGGCTTGCTGTTCGGCGTCGAGTTCCTCTGCATCTTCATCGGCCTGGGCTACACGACGGCCTCGCGCATGGCGGTCTTCGTGTACACCGCACCCGTGTTCACCGCGCTCGGCCTGCACGTCTTTGTGCCGGGCGAGCACCTGCGGCCGCGCCAGTGGCTCGGCATTGCGGTGGCCTTTGCGGGGATCGTGCTGGCGTTTGCCGACGGCATCCTGCGCCCGGCTGCGGGCCCGTCGACATCGGTGGGCGATGCACTGGGTGTGGTTGCGGGCGCGCTATGGGGCGCCACGACCATCGTCGTGCGGGCGAGCAAGCTGTCGAATGCGCCAGCGGCCAAGACGCTGCTGTATCAGTTGGCCGTCTCCGCCGTGCTGCTGATGGTGATGGCGCTGGGCACCGGCCAGGTCTTCACCGCCAACCTGACGCCGACCGCGCTGGCGAGCCTCGCGTACCAGTCCGTGCTGATTGCGTTTGCGAGCTACCTGGCGTGGTTCTGGCTGCTGCGCCGTTACCTGGCGTCGCGGCTGTCAGTGTTCTCGTTCCTGACGCCGTTGTTTGGCGTGGCCTTTGGCGTGTTGCTACTGCACGAACCGGTCGGCCTGCGGTTTGCGCTGGCCGCAGCATTGGTGCTGTCCGGCATCCTGCTCGTCAATCTTCGCTAAGGTCTGACACGCTGCCGGCAATCCGGTTGGCCGGCAGCGCGTTCGCTACCGCCACAAAGTCTTCCACCGGCACCTCTTCTGCGCGACGGCCCAGGTCGAAGCCGAGCGCCTCGAAATCGATCACATCACGCAGCGCGCCCAGCGTGTTGCGCAGCACCTTGCGCCGCTGCGAAAACGCCATCGTCACCACGGTGCCCAACGCGCGCATGTCCACCGGCGCATACGGCGATTTGTCCGCCGGCCACGGAATCATCCGCACCACAGCCGAATCCACCTTGGGCGGCGGGTTGAACGAGCCCGGCGGCACATCCAATACCTGCTCCATGTAATACCGCACCTGCAGCATCACCGAGAGCCGGCTGAACGCCTTGCTGCCCGGCGCGGCCACCATGCGGTCGACCACCTCCTTCTGCAGCATGAAGTGCTGATCGCGCACGCGGTCGGCAAACGCCGCCAGGTGGAACAGCAGCGGGCTCGAAATGTTGTACGGCAGGTTGCCCACGATGCGCAGCGATCGCCCTGCCTCATGCAGCGAGCCAAAGTCGAACGCCAGCGCATCCCCCGCATGCACGATCAGCCGATCGCCAAAGCGCTTCTGCAGACGCGCCACGAGATCCCGGTCCAGCTCGACCACCTGCAGCGTGCGCACGCGCTCCATCAGCGGCACGGTGAGCGCGCCCAGGCCGGGGCCGATCTCGACCAGCACGTCGTCCGGCTGCGGATCGATGGCGGCCACGATGGCGTGGATCACGCCGTCATCCACCAGAAAGTTCTGGCCGAAGCGCTTGCGGGCCTGGTGCCCCTGGTGAACGCCGATCGTGGGTCGTGCCATCGCGAAACTCGCAGTCAAAAAAGAGAAAACAGAAATCAGGAAGGTGCGCGGGCCGTCTGGCGCGCCATGGCAATGGCCGTGTCGATGGCCTCGATCATGCTGCCGAACTCGGCGCGACCCGTGCCCGCCAGATTCAGCGCGGTGCCGTGGTCAACCGAGGTGCGCACAAACGGCAGCCCGAGCGTGATGTTCACACCACGGCCGAAGGTGCCGTACTTGAGCGGCGCCAAGCCCTGATCGTGATACATCGCCAGCACGCAATCCGCCTCCGCCAGCAGGCGCGGCTGGAAGAGCGTATCGGCGGGATACGGCCCCCGCACGTTGATGCCACGCTCCAGCGCACGGGCGATGGCCGGCTCGATCACTTCGATCTCTTCGCGGCCGAGGTGGCCCGACTCGCCGGCGTGCGGGTTCAACCCCGTCACGAAGATGCGCGGTGCGTTCACCGCAAAGCGCGCGCGCAGTTCCTGCTGCAGGATGTCGAGCGTCTCGTCGAGCACCTCGGGCGTAATCGCATCCGGCACTTCACGCAACGGCAGATGCGTGGTTGCCAGTGCCACACGCAGCATGGCGTTGTTGTGCGCGGGTTGCGGGCCAGCCAGCATCATCACCACCCGCGGCGTGCGGCTGCGCTCGGCCAAGTATTCGGTGTGACCGGTAAACGACACGCCCGCGTCGCTGATGGTGCTCTTCTGCACGGGCGCGGTGACCATCGCGTCGTAACGATCGGCCGTGTCCAGTAGGCAGCCGTCGATGGCGGCGTCGAGCACATCCAGCACATAGCGGCCGTTGGCGGCATCGAGCAACCCCGCACGCACCGGCGCACCCAACGGCCGATCGACGATGGTCAGCGCCGTCGACACAGCACGCCAGAAATCGCCCTGTCCGATAGCCTGGGCACGCTCCTGCAGCAAAGCGGCATTGCCGATCACGTGCCACTGCACGTCGGCATAGCGCGACGCCTGCCGCGCGAGGTGCAGCAGGGCTGCCACGGTGATGTCCGGACCGATGCCGGCGGGCTCGCCGGTGGTGATGGCAATGTTCAGCATGCGACGCTTGTCTGCAAAGGAGTCGATGTCATTCTAGAAACACCACGGCCGCCCGCAGGCGGCCGTGTGCGATTGCGCAATGCCGTCGCTTACTGCTGACGGTTGACGCGGTATTCCACGTGGGCGCTGTCACGCAGTTCACGCAGCCAGTCTTCGTACGCCGCCTGCACCTTTTGCTCGCGGATCACCGAGCGCGCATAGTCGCGCTGGCGGTCCACCGGCACCTCGGCCTCGCGGCGGCCCTCCACCTGGATCAGGTGCACGCCAAACTGGCTCTGCACCGGCTGCGAGACATCGCCCGGCTTGAGCTGGTTCATCGCCTGCTCAAACTCCGGCACCAGTTGGCCCGGCGATACCCAGCCCAGCTCGCCGCCCGCGCTCGCCGAACCGTCCTGCGAGTAGCGACGTGCCGCATCACCAAAATCGTACCCGTGCACGATGCGATCACGCAGACCGGCCAGTTGGCGGCGCGCGTCATCGGCCGACATGGTTGCGCCGGTCTTGATCAGGATGTGGCGCACCTGCGTCTGCTGCACCTTGGTGGCGATGGCCGTGCTCGGCGCGCGCTTTTCCAGCAGCTTGATCACGTGGTAGCCAGCCGGGCTTTCGATCACCTCGCTGCCCACCTGACCGGCCTTCATGTCGATCACCGCGTTGGCGAACACGGCCGGCAGACGGCCGATGGGGCGCAGGCCCAGTTCACCGCCCTGCGAGGCCTCCTGCGCCGCAGAATTCTCGCGCGCAAGCTTGGCAAAATCAGCACCACCCTGCGCTTGCTTGAGCAGCGCCTCGGCCTTGCTGCGCGCTGCGGCCTTCTGGTCTGCCGAGGCGCCCTCGGCCACCGGCACGAGGATCTGCGCAACGTTGTATTGCTGCTCGCCAGCGGCAGCGGCACCACCGCCCTGCTGCGCCAGGAAGTTGTCGATCTCACCGTCGTACACCTGGACCTTGGAGTCCACGTCGCGCTCACGTAGGCGCGCCATCAGGATTTCCTGGCGCAGGTCCTCACGGTACTTGTTGTAGGCCATGCCCGATTCCGCCAGCTTGCTCTTGAGCTGCGGTACCGTCAGGTTGTTGCGCTGGGCCACGGTTTCCACGGCGCGATCCACATCGGCATCCGACACACGGATGCCGCTTTCCTTGGCGGTCTGCGCCTGCACACGTTCCAGAATCAATTGCTCCAGCACCTCGCCGAGCATATCGGCGCGCGGTGGCAGCGGGCGATTCTGCGCCTGGAAGGTGCGCTCCACCAGATCCGCCCGATTAAGCAGCTCGCGGCGGGTGATGACGTCGGTATTGACCACGGCCACCACTTCGTCAACGAGCTGGCTGCGTGGTGCGCCGCTCACCGCCGGCCCGGGTAGCGTGCCTTGCAGCAGCGGCTGGCTGGGCGACGAAGTTGGGTTGGCGAAGATGCCGCGCACGGCACCCTTCTTGGCCGGTTGCGTCTGCTGCGCCAGGACGGCAGGCGACAGCATGACGCCCGCCATCAGTGCCACCAGCATGCCGGTCGCAGTCGCCTTACGTATAGGCAGACGGCCCGAAGATGCCACGCGCGTGGCAGAAGCGGTCGATTGGAAAGCCATGATGTCGTTATTCATATTGATCCAGCACGGACGGCGTAATCGGCTGAGCGGACACCGGCTGATAGCCGGGCACGTTCAGACGAATCACGTCGATCGGATTGTTCCCCACCTTCGACAGGCCCTTGAACTCGATCTGGGCAAAGATGTGTGTCGTATAGCCCGAAACCGCGTTGCTGTAGCGCTGCACCGCCAGCCGGCCAACCCAGCAGTCGGCGACATACTCGAGGCCCAGCAGCATGTCCGACGGCTTCTTCGCATCCATGTCGTAACCGATGCGGCCCAGGCCGTACAGGCGCCGCGTGATCGGCCACTGCGCCGAGATATCGGCCTGCTCCAGCGGCAACTGACCAGTGTTGGCATCTTGCCGGTAGTAGCGGTAGCCCAGGTTGATCACCTTGTTGGCTTCGGGCTTCCAGCTGAGCGCCACGGTCGAGCGCATGAGACGATCGATGTCCTGATTGTACTGAAGGTTCGTATCGAAGAAGATGCCGCGGAACATCTGGATCGTGGTCGCACCCAGCAGATCCGAATAGCGGCGCACCGACGTGGGCGCGGCACCGGCCAGCGTCACGCGCTGGCCTTCGAAGTCGATACGTTGCGCAATCGTGGCGCGCAACCGCTCAATGCCCGATTCCGCCTCGATGAAGCGCGTGGTCACGCCCGCCGTCAGCTTGTTGTTGTCGGCGATGCGGTCATACCCGGTGTACGGGTTCTCGGTAAAGATCTGGCCGAGGTTGTAGTCCGACTGCGCGGTGTCGAACAGCGGAATCTGCGACTGGTCGCGGTACGGCGTGTACACGTAGAACAGGCGCGGCTCCAGGGTCTGGATATAGCTCACGCCAAACAGCTTGGAGACCACGGAAGCATCGCGCTCGAACGTCATGCCGGAATCGAGCGAGAACGTCGGCAGCGTGCGGTTGATCTGCGATTGCTGCGTGTCGCCGGCCGGGCGATCCAGTCGATACGACGTGGCGTTCAGGATGAACTTCGGCGTGACAAACCAGCCCGGGCGGATGATCGGATAGCTGATCGTCGGCTGCATGAACAGACGCTCACCCTGGACGACGTTGTCCACCGGAATGGAGAAGCGCGTGTAGTCGGTCTGGAAATTGATGTCGAAGCCGCCGACGTCGTACCGGTTGTACGTCAGGTTCAGCTGCGGCTCACGTTCATACGGCGGCGACAGCGGCGTGGTGGCGGTCGACAGCGTCTGGAACTTCTGCACGCGCGCCAGCGCAACCCAGTCGCCGAACGAATAGGTGACGCCGCCCTCTTGCACGTACTGGCGCTGCGTCGCCTGGACGATGCTGCGGCCGAGGTCGTCCGGATACGTGCTGTCGGAGACCTTGTTGTAGTTGACGTAGGCGTTCAGACCCGGCGCCAGGCGCTGGGTGTGCTGCACGGCGAACGACCACCGGTTGCGGCCAGCCTCGCGGTCATCGGGGAGGAACTCGCCGCGCAGGACACCGCCGTATGACGCACCGAGATAGCGGTATTCTGCGCCCAGTTGCAGGCCACGCGTGGTCAGCAGACGGGGGTACAGCGTCAGATCCCGGTTGGGCGCGATGTTGAAGTAGTACGGCAGCGTCAGGTCAGCGCCGCTGCGGCTGTTGTAGCCGAACACCGGCGGGAGGATGCCGCTGCGCCGGTCGTCGTTGAGCGGGAAGTCCATCATCGGCGTGGCAAACACCGGCACGCCCATGAAGTGCAGCACGCCGTTGCGGCCGGAGCCGACTTGGCGGTCGCTGTCGATATCGATGCGGCTGGCGCTGAAGTACCAGTCAACGTTGTCGGGCGAACACGTGGTGTACGTGCCGCGCGTGATGCGGCTGTTGTCCTTGTCGATGAAGTCGATGCGCTCGGCGGTGCCGCGGCCGCCCGTCGTGTGGAATTCGTAGGACGGCGTGCTCATGGTGCCTTCGTTGGCGGTGACCTTGAGCTTGGCGTCCGGGCCGGTGACGAGCGTGCCGCCCTTGAACAGCCGCACGTTGCCGGTGGCGGTGGCGACGTCGGTGTCCTGGTTGTAATCCAGCGTGTCGCCCTTGATGACGGTGCCGTTGCGGCGCAACTCGCCATTGCCGCGCAGGTGGACGTCTTCGTTGGTGCGGCCGTCCATCGCGTCGGCGGCGGCAAACGAGGGGACGGTGTTGTCGGGCCGCTGAATCGGCTCGGCCATCTTGGGCACCAGCGGGCTGCCGCCCGGCGTAGTGGGGCCGGACGTGGACAGTGCCGTCACGGAGGAAGCGGGCGTCGCCGTGGAAGCCGTTGGCTGCGCGATGTCTTGGCTTTGCGCGCTCGACGTCGCCGTCCAGACACCCGCCAGCGCAAACACCAGCGGGCGCAATGCCAGCGTGCGGCGGCGGTTGGCGCTCGCCAGCTCGGGCACGGTCACAGCGGGGCGCTGCCGGGGTTTCCTGGCTCGGTTCGGTTCGGTCATGCAGATCGGGAGCTGGGCTGCGCGCGCACAGGCGCGCACGGACACATCATCGTCGGTATTCCGCCGCCGGGCACGGCCCTGGCAGGGCTTGCGGGCACTCGCAGCGAAACTCGGTCGGGTATTATACGGGGCTTCCTTCCAGCCCCATTCCAGCGTTCCCTCAGCATGGCTTCGACCCCTGGCGCCACCGGCGCAAACGACGCGCGCCTTCAACCCCTGCGCGACTGGCTCGGCACATTGCCCGCCGCCCATGGTCTGCGCATCGACACCTTGCAGCCGGCTTCGGCCGATGCCAGCTTCCGCCGCTATTTCCGCGTGGAAGGCGCTGTCAACGGCCAACCCGGCACGCTGATCGTCATGGACGCGCCGCCGCCCCAGGAAGACTGCCGCCCCTTCGTCCACGTGGCCGGTCTGCTGAACGGCGCCGGCGTGCATGCGCCGAAGGTGCTGGAACAAGACCTCACGCAAGGTTTCCTGCTGCTGACCGACCTGGGCCCGCAAACCTACCTGCAATCGCTGCGCGAGCACAATTTCGACCTCGCCTACGCCAACACGCTGTTCCGCCCGGCCATCCACACGCTGGTGCGTTGGCAACTGGCCTCGCGCGAAGGCGAGCTGCCGCCGTACGACGAAGCGCTGCTGCGTCGCGAACTGGCGCTATTCCCGGACTGGTACGTCGATCGCCACCTGCAGCGCCCGCTGGATGCCACGCAGCGCGAATCGCTCGACAAGGTGTTCAAGCTGCTGGTCGACAGCGCCCTGGCCCAACCGCGCGTGTACGTGCATCGCGATTACATGCCGCGCAACCTGATGATCAACGCGGCCGACACGTCGCAGCCTGGCGTGCTGGACTTCCAGGACGCCGTCTACGGCCCGATCACGTACGACGTGGCCTCGCTGCTGCGCGACGCCTTCCTCTCGTGGGAAGAAGAAGAGGAGCTCGACTGGGCCGTGCGCTACTGGGAAGCCGCGCGCAAAGCCGGCCTGCCGGTCGATGAAGACTTTGGCGAGTTCTACCGTGCGCTCGAATGGATGGGCGCACAGCGTCACCTGAAGGTGGCCGGCATCTTCGCGCGCCTGTGCTACCGCGACGGCAAGACCGGCTACGTGGAAGACACCCCGCGCTTCATCGCGTACCTGCGCCGCGTGTGCAGCCGCTACAACGCGCTGGCGCCGCTCGCTCGCCTGCTCGATCAGCTCGAAGACCGCGCCCAGCAGATCGGCTACACGTTCTGATGCCATCCCCCCGCGCGACTGAATTCCGCGCCGGTGCGCTGGCGCTTGCGCCCATGCTGCTGGGCGTGGTGCCGTTTGGGCTGATCTACGGGGTGCTGGCCACGTCGGCGGGCATGCCTGCATGGCTGGCGGTGGCGATGAGCGCCATCGTGTTCGGCGGCGCCTCGCAGATGATCCTCGTGCAACTGTGGGCCGGCGGCGCGCCCGCGCTGATCATTGCGGCCACGGTATCGATGGTGAACCTGCGGCATGCGCTGTACTCCGCCAGCATCGCCCCGGCGCTGGCGCATCTGCCGCGCCGCTGGAAATGGCTGATTGCTTATCTGCTGACGGACGAAGCGTTCGCCGCCATGAATCGGCGCGTGGTCACGGCGCAGCCTGGCAGCGAGGAAGCGGCGTATCGCCATTGGTACTTCCTTGGTGCCGGCGTGGCGTTGTGGACGAGCTGGCAAGCATCGACCGCCGTCGGTGTAGTGCTGGGCGCGCAGGTACCGACCACGTGGCCGCTCGATTTCTTCCTGCCGCTCACGTTCATCGCCATCGTGGTGCCGTCGCTGCGCACGCGGGCGCAATTGGCGGCCGCATTGGCTGGTGCGGCGCTGGCCGTGGCGTGGACGGGCTGGCCGCACAAGCTTGGGCTGATGAGCGCGGCGTGCGTGGGTATCGCCATCGGCGCGATCGTTGAGCGGCTGGTGAGCCGACCGAAAAAAGAGATCGCAGCATGAAGGCGCTCATCTTGCTCGGCGTCTTGCTGATTTCCGGCGCGGCCACCTACCTGATCCGCCTGTCATTCATCGCTCTCGAAGGGCGCATGAATCTGCCGATGTGGTTCCGCAGCGCCCTGCCCTACGTGCCGGCGGCGATGCTCACCGCGCTGATCGCGCCTGATCTGCTGATGCGCGACGGCGCGCTGGCCGTGTCCGCCGACAACCCGCGCCTGATCGCCGGCATCGTCATCGCACGGGTGACGAAAAGCGCGATGTGGACCATCGTCGGCGGCATGGCTGTTCTACTGATTCTGATGAAGGTGATGGCTTGAACTCCACGATCAAAGCCATGATTTTTGCTGCCGGCCGCGGTGACCGCATGCGCCCGCTGACGGACCACACGCCCAAACCACTGCTCAACGTGGGCGGCAAACCGCTGATCGTGTGGCAGATCGAACGCCTGGCCGCTGCCGGCGTGCGCGACATCGTCATCAACCATGCGTGGCTCGGCGCGCAGATCGAATCCGCACTCGGCAACGGCAGCGCCTGGGGCGTGCGCCTCGCGTATTCGCCCGAAGGCGAAGCGCTGGAGACGGCGGGCGGCGTTGTCCAGGCGATGCCGCTGCTGCATGCCGGTGATGGCCACAGCGTGTTCATCGCCGTGAGCGGTGATGTGTTTTGCGATTACGACTACGCCGCGCTGCGCGAACGTGCACCGGCATTGGCTGCGCAGACCACGCCGGGCATGCATCTGGTGATGGTGCCCAATCCGCCGTACCACCTGCGCGGTGATTTCGCCCTGGATGACGCAGGCGCACTCCACACCGACGGCACCGAGCGCCTCACGTTCGGCAACATCGGCCTGTACGACACACGCCTGTTTGCCGGCATCGCGCCCGGCACGCGGATGGCCATGACGCCGCTGTACCACCAGGCGATTGCCGAGGGCCGCGCCACGGGCGAGCGCTTTGATGGCCGCTGGGAAAACGTCGGCACGCCAGCCCAACTGGCCGCACTCGACGCCGAAGTGCGCTCGCGCTGAGTCCCTGAGTCCTTTATGCCGGTACGCCGTTAGCCACCGCGGCACTGAGCGATTCCGCCGTCATTGGGCGGCCCAGCAGATAGCCCTGCAGCGAATCACAGCCGAGCCGCGTCAGAAATGCCTGCTGCTCGGCGGTCTCGACGCCCTCAGCCACGATGCGCAGGTTCAGCGTCTGCCCCAGCGCCACGATGGCAGAGACGATGGCCGCATCTTCCGTGTCGTGCGCTAGGTCACGCACAAAGCCTCGGTCGATCTTCAGTTCGCTGGCGGGCAAGCGCTTGAGGTACAGCAGGCTGGAATAACCCGTGCCGAAATCGTCGATCGAAATGCGCACGCCCATCGCATCCAGTTGCTGAAGGATGTGCAGGCTTGCATCGGCATCGCGCATGGCGGTGGATTCCGTGATCTCCAGCACTAGACTGTGCGGATCGAGCGCATGGCGGGCCAGCGCGTCGCGCACGGTGTCGATCAGCGCGGCGTGGCTGAACTGCAGCGCGGACAGATTCACGGCGACCGTCCACGTGGTGTGTCCCTCGCGGCGCCACTCCGCCATCTGGCGGCACGCTTCATCCAGCACCCAAGCGCCGAGCGGCACAATCAGGCCGGTTTTTTCGGCCAGGGGGATGAACTCGTGGGCCGGCACCAGACCGCGCACCGGATGTTGCCAGCGCACCAGCGCCTCGACACCGGTGATGGGGCCGTCGGGCGCGTGGAACTTCGGCTGGTAGTACAGCACGAGTTCATTGCGCTCCAGCGCCAGGCGCAAGTCCTGCACAAGCTGCAACTGCTTGTGCACGTTGGCGTTCATCGAAGGCTCGAAGAAGCAGTAGGCGTTCCGGCCCAGGCCCTTGGCGTGGTACATGGCCGCGTCGGCATTGGTGAGCAGATCGTGCTGGTTGGCGCCATCACCCGGATAGATCGCAATGCCAACACTGGTGGACACACGCAACTCATGCCCGCCCGCCATGAACGGCTCGCGCACCACCTCCAGCAGCGCATCGGCCAGGCTGCCGGCGTCTTGCGGATCGTCCACCTGCGCGAGCACGACAAACTCATCACCACCGACACGCGCCACGGTGTCCTGCTGGCGCACGCGGCTGACGATGCGCTGCGCCACGTCGATCAACAGCAGATCGCCGACATGGTGGCCATACACATCGTTCACGGCCTTGAAGCCGTCGAGGTCCATGAACATCACCGCGAAGCGACGCTTCTCGCGGTCTGCGGTGCGTATAGCCTGGTTCAGGCGATCGTCCAGCAGCAGGCGATTGGAGAGCTTGGTGAGGTTGTCGTGCAACGCCAGATAGGCGAGCTCTTCGTTCGCCTCGGCCAACGAGTTGGCGAGCACCGTGGTACGCGCCTCCATCCGCATGTCGAGCACGGAGATGATGAGCGCGATTGCCAGCACGGCCAGCGTAACGATGACGATCACCAGCGCCAGCCATTCGGCGCTCACGCCGGTGCGGGCCGCGCTGCACACACTGCCCAGTGGAAACGCCGCGGCTTCCATGCCCGTGTAATGCATGCCGACGATGGCCACGCCCATTACCACGGCAGAGCCGGCGCGCAGTGCACGTACACGGTACGACTGGCGACGTAGGTGGAAGGTAATCCACAGTGCCGTACCCGAGGCCAACACGGCAACCAGCACCGAGAGCGCAAACATCGCCGGATCGTAATGGATACCCGGCGTCATGCGCAGCGCGGCCATGCCCGTGTAGTGCATGCCCGCCACGCCGGCACCCATCAGCAGCGCACCGCCGGCCAGCCGTGACCACGGCAATTCCCGCTGACTGACCAGCCACAGCGCAAACGCCGACGCAGCAATCGCGATGGCCAAGGACGCCAGCGTGATGCCTACGTCATAGCCAAGCGGAATCGGCAGGCTGAAGGCCAGCATGCCGACAAAGTGCATCGACCAGATACCCAGCCCCATGGCCGATGCCCCGCCGACCAGCCACCACAGTGCGGCGCGGCCGCGTGCGGTACTCACCCGTCCCGCCATGTCCAGCGCGGTATACGCCGCCAGGATGGCCACGAACAGCGACAGGAGAACAAGAAGCGGGTTATAGCTGCTGGCGAGCATCGGGATTCCTTCGGAGCAGAGCGAGCCAATGCGGCCATTTCAATGCAGGCGGAGGTCACAACATAAAGAAGCGACACAACGGTCTATCGACCGCGCCGGGCCGAGACTTTAGACGACTGCCCGGCACGTCACAATTTTCTTTGCAATTGAGATGCGCCCAGATGGCCGGGATGGCCCAGATCGCCGCCACGGGGCGGCGTTACAATCGACGCATCCTTTTTGCTGCTGGAAAACACGCCATGTCCGCCACCGAACTCGCTTTCCTCCAGACCTATCGCCAGCGCCGCGAACGCGTCGCGCAATGGCTGCGCGCAGCGGGCGGCGGCGTGGCCATCGTGCCGACCGCACCGGAGGCGATGCGCAACCGCGACAGCGATTACCCCTACCGGCACGACAGCTACTTCTACTACCTGACCGGCTTCACCGAACCCGAAGCCGTGCTCGCCATCGTGGTGCCGGCTGGCAATGGCCCCGCGCGTAGCGTCCTGTTCTGCCGCCCCAAGCACGAAGAGCGCGAAATCTGGGACGGCTTCCGCTTCGGCCCCGAAGGTGCCCGCGAAGCCTTCGGCCTGGATGAGGCGCATTCCGTGGAAGAGATTGACGCGGCGCTGCCCAAGCTGCTCGCCAACGCGGCGGCCGTGGCCTATCCGCTGGCCGAGAGCGGCACGTTCGACCGCCGCATGCGCCGCTGGCTCGATGCCGTGCGCATGCAGGGCCGCGCGGGTGTGTCGTCGCCGCACCAGGCGCTGGACGTGCGCGCCATCCTCGACGAGCTGCGCCTGTTCAAGGATGCGGGCGAGCTCGACATCATGCGCCGCGCCGGGCGCATCTCCGCCGGGGCGCACGTGCGTGCCATGCAGGCCTCCCGCGCTGGCCTGCGCGAATACCACCTCGAAGCGGAACTGCTGTACGAGTTCCGCCGCCACGGCGCGCAGAGCGTCGCGTACAACTCCATCGTCGCCACCGGCCCAAACGCTTGCGTGCTGCACTACCGCGCGGGCAATGCGGAACTGCGCGACGGTGATCTCTGCCTGATCGACGCCGGCTGCGAGCTGGATGGTTACGCGTCGGACATCACCCGCACGTTTCCCGTGAACGGCCGCTTCACCGGTCCGCAGCGCGAGCTGTATGAACTCGTGGTGGCCGCTCAGGAAGCGGCCATTGCCGAAACGCGCCCCGGCGTGCCCTACAACGTGCCGCACGACGCCGCCACGCGCGTGCTGGCCCAAGGGATGCTCGACACCGGCCTGCTCGACGCGAACACCGTCGGCACGCTCGACGACGTGATCGCCGGCGGCCAGTACCGCCAGTTCTACATGCACCGCACCGGCCACTGGCTCGGCATGGACGTGCATGACGTGGGCGAATACCGCACGCCGGGCGCTGCCCCCGCGGAAGGTGAACGCCCCTGGCGCCCGCTCGAGGCAGGCATGGTGCTGACGGTCGAGCCCGGCATCTACGTGCGCCCCGCGCCCGGCGTGCCCGAGCAGTATTGGCACATTGGCATCCGCATTGAAGACGACGCCATCGTCACGCCCGAAGGCTGCGAGATCATCACGCGCGACGTGCCCGTCGCCGTGGACGAAATCGAAGCGGTGATGCGAGGCCAGCAATGACGGACATGACTACCACAGGTGTCACGCAGGCGGACTTCGACGTCGCCATCGTCGGCGCGGGGCCGGTGGGGCTGGCGCTGGCCAACTGGCTGCTGCGCGATACCGACTGGCGCATCGCCCTGTTCGACGCGCGCGATGCCGAAGCGGCCGCGCATGACCCGCGCGCGCTGGCGCTGTCTCATGGCTCGCGCGTGCTGCTGCAGGAGATTGGCGGCTGGCCCACGCGCGCCACGCCCATCACGCATATCCACGTGTCGCAGCGCGGCCATTTCGGGCAGGCGCATATCCGCCGCGAGGACTACGACGTGCCCGCGCTCGGCCATGTCGTGCAGTACGGCGACCTGAGCGCCGCGCTCAACGCCGCGCTCGCCACACAGATGCAGCGTCACCCGAACCGCCTCACCCGCTACGACCACACGCCGGTCGAGCGCGTCGAACAACTGCCTCGCGCCGATGGCACCATCGCCCCGGCCCGCGTGCGGGCCCTCCAAGGTGAGCGACATGAGGGGCGTCACCCGCTCGCCATCGAAACCGAAGTCGTCATCCAGGCCGAAGGCGGCTTGTTCAACGACGCGCGCAAGCAAGCCGGCAGCCTCGCCCACGCGCGCCGCCGCGACTACGGCCAGACCGCCATCGTCGCGCACGTGCGCTGTAGCGCGCCGCTGGAGGGTTGGGCGTGGGAACGCTTCACGCCCGAAGGTCCGCTCGCGCTGCTGCCGCAGGATGACGCACAAGGCCCAGGCTACGCGCTGGTCTGGTGCTGTTCGCCCGGCGAAGCCCGCCGCCGCGCCGCGCTGCCCGACGACACCTTCCTGGCAGAACTGAGCGCCGCGTTTGGCGACCGCATGGGCCGCTTCACGCACGCCAGCCCGCGTCACACGTTCGCGCTGGGCTTGCATGCGCAGCGCATTCCGGTGGACCGCCGTGTCGCTGCCATCGGCAATGCTGCGCAGACGATTCACCCTGTCGCAGGCCAGGGCTTCAACCTCGGCTTGCGCGATGCGTTTGAGATGGCCCGCGCGCTGCGTGATGGTGCAACACCGGCCACGCTCGCCCGCTTTGCCCGCGAACGCGCGTTCGACCGCGCCGTCACCATCGGCCTGACCGACTTGCTGCCGCGCGCGTTTGCCGTGCCTGGGCGCACGTTCGGCCACCTGCGCGGTGCGGCGCTGACGCTGCTCGAATGCCTGCCGCCGCTCAAGCACGGGCTGGCGCGGCAGATGATGTTCGGGCAGCGGAGCTAGCGCGTGCAGATCGCCGTGGTGGGTGCCGGCGTTGTCGGCACCGCCTGTGCGTTGCAACTCCAGCGTGAAGGACACCAGGTCACGCTGCTGGATCAGGCCGGCATCGGCGAAGGCTGCTCGTTCGGCAACGCCGGCTGCCTGAGCGTGGCGTCCGTCGTGCCGATGGCGCTGCCCGGCATGCTGAAACAGGTGCCGAAGTGGCTGGCCGATCCGATGGGCCCGCTGACGGTGCGCTGGCCCTACCTCCCGCGCGCGCTGCCCTGGCTGTTGCAATGGGTGCTCGCCGGCAATGAAGCGCAGGCCCGCGCGACCGCGCAGCCGCTGGCAAACCTCTTTGGCGCGACCTTTCCGGGCTACCGCAGCCTGCTCGACGCCACGCAATACGACAGCCTGATTCGCCAGACGGGCCACCTGTATGTCTGGCGCTCACTGACGCGCTCGTCGGGCGATGTGCTGGCGCAATCCATCCGGGACGCCACCGGCGTGCGCTCGCAAGCCCTGAGCGCCGGTGAAGCACGCGAACTCGAGCCTGCGCTGGCCGCCGACATCCAATCTGGCCTGCTGCTGCCGGACAATGGTTTCACGGTCAACCCGGAGCGACTGGTCAAGACGCTGGCGGAGAACTTTCTGGCGGCGGGCGGCACGTTCCTGCGGCGCAAGGTGCTGGATGTTGAATTCGGCCGCAGTGACGCCGGCGGCCCGACGCGCCTGCACACCGATTGCGGCACGCTGCCCGTATCGAAGCTCATCATCACTACAGGCGCGTGGTCAAAGCGGGTCGGCGCGAAGCTTACTGGCGTGCGCATCCCGCTCGACACAGAGCGCGGCTATCACGCCACGCTGCGCATGCCGACCGTACAACCTTCGCGACCGATCATGGACTGCGAACGCAAGTTCATCGCCACGCCCATGGAATTCGGCCTGCGCATTGCCGGGACCGTGGAAATCGGTGGGTTGGACGCCTCGCCCGACTACCGACGCGCCCGCATCCTCATGCAACAAGGTCAGCAGCTCTTCCCCGGCCTCACCTTTGCGGACGACAGCCAGTGGATGGGCCATCGGCCGTCGATTCCCGATAGCCTGCCCGTGATCGACCGCTCGGAGCGTTACCGCAACGTGTTCTTCGCCTTCGGACACGGCCACCTGGGCATGACCGGCGCCCCCGGCACAGCGCAATTGATCGCCGATCTGGTCAACGAGCGCACGCCCTTCACCGACGCCCGCCCCTACGGCCTGCAGCGCTTCCGATAACGCCAGCCACGGCAACTACCCGCCCGCCGACCGCACTGCCGCATAGTTTGTGCACAACATTTAGGCAATCCGGCGGTTTGGCGGTAAAATCCCGTCCTCGCATTTTTCACTCCCCCGTCGCTCCGCCACTCTGTTGTCAGATTTGGGCGGAAGGGGTGTTTTTTCGTTTCTTCCAGCCGCTTCTTCTACGCCAGCCTTGCAGATCGGACCGCATACCCTCCGCAACAACCTGTTCGTCGCCCCCATGGCGGGTGTGACGGACCGCCCGTTCCGCCAGCTGTGCAAGCGGCTGGGCGCGGGCTATGCGGTGTCGGAGATGGTCGCGTCCAACGCGCAACTCTGGAAGAGCGAGAAGACCATGCGGCGCGCCAATCACGAAGGCGAGGTGGAGCCGATCTCGGTGCAGATCGCCGGCGCCGAGCCGATGATGATGGCCGAGGCCGCGCGCTACAACGTCGACCGTGGCGCGCAGATCATCGACATCAACATGGGCTGCCCGGCCAAGAAGGTGTGCAACGTGGCCGCCGGTTCCGCCCTGCTGCAGAACGAGCCGCTGGTCCAGCGCATCGTCGAGGCAGTGGTCGGTGCAGTGGGTGACCGCGTACCGGTCACGCTCAAGATCCGCACCGGCTGGGACCGCGAACACCGCAATGCATTGCGCGTGGCACACATCGCGCAGGATGCCGGCATCAGCATGCTGACCGTGCATGGCCGCACGCGTGCCGACCTGTACCACGGTGATGCGGAGTACGACACCATCGCCGCGGTCAAGGCATCGGTGCGCATTCCGGTGGTGGCCAACGGCGATATCACCACGCCGGCCAAGGCCAAACTTGTACTGGCCGTGACCGGTGCGGACGCCATCATGATCGGCCGCGCGGCGCAGGGGCGCCCGTGGCTGTTCCGCGAGATTTCTCACTTCCTGCAGACCGGCACGCTGTTGCCGGCGCCGGAGGTGGAAGAGATCCGCGGGATCATGAATGCGCACCTGGAAGAACACTACGCGTTCTATGGCGAATTCACCGGCGTGCGCACTGCACGCAAGCACATCGCCTGGTACACGCGCGGGTTGGCGGGGGCCAACCTGTTCCGCCACCGCATGAACACGATCGAAGACACGGCCGAGCAGTTGGAGGCCGTCAATGCGTTCTTCGACGAACAGCGTGCGCTGTCCGACCGCCTGGTCTATGAAGATCAGGCCAGCGGTGGCGAACACCCCACGACGGGCAACAACGACAACAACAAGGAACTGCTTGCCGCATGAGCCGCAACCCGATCGAACGCTGCATCCGCGACAGCCTGGATACGTATTACCGCGACCTGGATGGCGAAAACCCGTCCAACGTCTATGACATGGTGCTGCAGGCCGTCGAACGGCCGCTGTTGGAAACCGTGATGGCATGGGCGTCCAACAACCAGTCGCAGGCTGCCGATTACCTGGGCATCAACCGCAACACGCTGCGCAAGAAGTTGCAGCAGCACGGGTTGCTCTGAGCCCACTGACCGATTTCTCCTTCTGACGGCGCCAGGGTATCCACCCAGCGCCACATCCGCTCACCGGCCCACCGGTATTTTCACCATGATCCAGCAAGCCCTGCTTTCCGTTTCCGACAAGACCGGCATCGTCGACTTTGCCCGTGCCCTGCACGCGCGCGGCGTCAAGCTCCTCTCCACCGGCGGCACCGCCAAGCTGCTCGCCGAATCGGGCCTGCCCGTGACGGAAGTGGCGGATTACACCGGCTTTCCGGAAATGCTCGATGGCCGCGTCAAGACGCTGCACCCGAAGGTGCACGGCGGCATCCTGGCCCGCCGCGACCTGCCCGAGCACATGGCCGCACTGTCCGAGCACAGCATCCCGACCATCGACCTGCTGGTGGTGAACCTGTACCCGTTCCAGCAGACGGTGGCCAAGGACGAATGCACGCTGGCCGATGCCATCGAGAACATCGACATCGGCGGCCCGACCATGCTGCGCTCGGCAGCCAAGAACCACCGCGACGTGACGGTCATCGTTGACCCGACCGACTACGCCATCGTGCTGGCCGAAATGCAGGCCAACAACAACACGGTCGGCTACGAAACCAACTTCATGCTGGCCAAGAAGGTGTTCGCGCACACCGCGCAGTACGACGGCGCCATCACCAACTACCTGACGAGCCTGGGCGCCGACAAGTCGCACAGCACGCGCAGCGCCTACCCGCAGACGCTGAACCTGGCCTTCGACAAGGTGCAGGAAATGCGCTACGGCGAGAACCCGCACCAATCCGCCGCCTTCTACCGTGACCTGAAGGCCGTGAACGGCGCGCTCGCCAACTACAAGCAGCTGCAGGGCAAGGAGCTGTCGTACAACAACATCGCCGACGCCGATGCCGCGTGGGAATGCGTGAAGTCGTTCGACCCGGCCAAGGGCGCCGCGTGCGTCATCATCAAGCACGCCAACCCGTGCGGCGTGGCCATCGGTGGCACCGCGCAGGAAGCGTACGAAAAGGCCTTCAAGACGGATTCGACCTCGGCCTTCGGCGGCATCATCGCCTTCAACGTGCCGCTGGATGAAGCCGCTGCACACGTCGTCGCCAAGCAGTTCGTGGAAGTGCTGATCGCCCCGGGCTTCTCGGAAGGCGCGCGCGCCGTGTTCGCTGCCAAGCAGAACGTGCGCGTGCTGGAAATTCCGCTCGGCAATGGCGTGAACGCCTACGACTTCAAGCGCGTCGGCGGCGGCCTGCTGGTGCAGAGCCCGGATGCCAAGAACGTGCAGCCGAGCGAGCTGCGCGTGGTCACCAAGCGCCACCCGACCCCGAAGGAAATGGACGACCTGATGTTCGCCTGGCGCGTCGCCAAGTTCGTCAAGTCGAACGCCATCGTGTTCTGCGGCGGCGGCATGACGCTGGGCGTGGGCGCCGGCCAGATGAGCCGTGTGGACTCGGCACGTATCGCCAGCATCAAGGCACAGAACGCGGGCCTCACGCTGGCCGGTTCGGCCGTGGCGTCGGATGCGTTCTTCCCGTTCCGCGACGGCCTGGACGTGGTGGTCGATGCCGGCGCCTCGTGCGTGATCCAGCCGGGCGGCTCGGTACGCGATGACGAAGTGATCGCCGCTGCCGATGAGCGCAACGTGGCGATGATCTTCACGGGCACGCGTCACTTCCGCCACTAAGCAACACCGCCTGCACGACAGGCCAACGGGGCAAGGCGTAAACTGTCGCCTTGCCCCGTTTTTCTTTGGCTCCTCACTCACGTTTTCATGCGCATCCTCGGCATCGACCCCGGCCTTCGCACCACCGGTTTCGGCGTGCTCGAACGGCACGGCCACAAGCTCGTCTACGTGGCCTCGGGCACGATCAAGAGCAACGGCAATGCCGACTTGCCTAGCCGCCTCAAGACGCTGTACGACGGCGTCTCCGAACTGGTGAGCACGTATCGGCCGGACTGCGCCTCCATCGAAAAGGTGTTCGTCAACGTCAACCCGCAATCGACCCTGCTGCTGGGCCAGGCACGCGGCGCGGTGATCTGCGGGCTGATGAGCGGCAACCTGCCGGTGTTCGAGTACACCGCGCTGCAGCTCAAGCAGGCCGTGGTCGGCTATGGCCGCGCCAACAAGGACCAGGTGCAGGAAATGGTCGTGCGCCTGCTCAACCTCGAAGGCAAACCCGGCTCGGATGCCTCCGACGCGCTGGGCGTGGCGATCTGCCATGCGCATGGCGGTGAAACGCTCGCCGCCATGGCGGGCCTGGCACCGCAGCTTGCGCAAAAGGGCCTGCGCGTGCGGCGTGGGCGCCTGGTCGGCTGACAGGATTCCCCAAGCCTGCGGGTAGCTCCATGCCCGCACCGCGACTACCATGCGGGGTACCCGTCTTCAGGAGCCCCCGATGCCGCGCCGCCTTATCCTGCTGAGCCCGTTGATCTTGAGTACGTCGATCGCCCTCTCCGCCTGCCGGCTGGAGTACAACCACGGCAGCGGTGGCGGCGGCAACACCACACCCATCGCCACCGTCCAGGTGATCGGCCACCGCGGTGCGCCGGCATTGCGGCCGGAGCACACGCTCGCCTCGTACCAGAAGGCCATCGACGACGGCGCCGACATCATCGAGCCGGATCTCGTCTCCACAAAGGACGGCGTGCTGGTCGCGCGGCATGAGAACGAAATCTCCGGCACCACCAATGTGGCCGACGTGCCGGGCTTTGCCGGCCGCAAGACCACCAAGACGATCGACGGCCAGAGCGTCACCGGCTGGTTCACGGAAGACTTCACGCTCGGCGAATTGAAAACGCTGCGCGCGCGGGAACGCATCCCGACCATTCGCCCCGACAACGTCGCCTACAACGACCAGTTCGACATCCCCACGCTCGACGAGATCATTGCGTTGGCGCGCGACCAGTCCGCCAAGCTCGGCCGCAACATCGGTATCTATCCGGAGACGAAGCATCCGACGTATTTCCAGTCGATCGGGCTGCCGCTGGAGGACAAGCTGATCGACGGCCTGCGCCGCGATGCTTTCACCGCCAGCCGCACGACGGTCTATATCCAGTCGTTCGAAGTCGCCAACCTCAAGGCCATCCGCAACAAGATCGGCAGCAGCCAGCCCAACTGGAAGCTCGTGCAGCTCATGGGCAGCGCCAGCAAGCAGCCGTACGACTTCGTCGTCGCCAAGGACACGCGCACCTTTGGCGACATGATGACCAGCCAGGGCATGCGCGACATCGCCGTATACGCCAACGGCGTCGGGCCCGAGAAGAACAGCATCATGGGCCTGGACGCTAACGGCCGCCTCACCGACCCGACCGACCTGATCCGCAACGCGCACAACGCCGGGCTGGTGGTCCACCCCTACACCTTCCGCCCCGAGAACACCTTCCTGCCGCCGTCGCTGCGCAGCGGCGCGGACAACACGCGCAACGTGAGCGGCTCGATCACGGAGATCCAGGCCTTCCTGCGCGCCGGTGTTGACGGCTTCTTTACCGACGACCCCGCCGTCGGGCGGCAAGCCGTGTCGACGTTCAAGCGCTGAGGCTGGTTCGGCATCGGCTACACTGCGTCCCGTTTTGGAGGAACCCCAACCATGATCGGACGCATCGCCGGGACGCTGATCGAAAAGAACCCGCCGCACCTGCTGGTCGATTGCCACGGCGTCGGCTACGAGATCGACGTGCCGATGAGCACGTTCTACAACCTGCCCGCCACCGGCGCGCCAATCGTGCTGCTCATCCAGCAGATCGTGCGCGAGGATGCGCACCTGCTCTATGGCTTCGGCACCGCGGCTGAACGCGAGACCTTCCGCCAGCTCATCAAGATCTCCGGCATCGGCGCGCGCATCGCGCTGGCGGTGCTCTCGGGCATGTCGGTGGCCGAGCTCGCGCAGGCCGTGACGCTGCAGGAAGCCGGGCGGCTGACGCGCATCCCGGGCATCGGCAAGAAAACGGCCGAGCGCCTGCTGCTCGAACTCAAGGGCAAGCTTGGTGCGGACCTCGGTGCGGTACCGGGCGGCCCGGCCGTCTCGGACGACGCGGTGGATGTACTCAACGCCTTGCTGGCGCTGGGGTATTCCGACAAGGAAGCGGCGCTCGCCATCAAGCAAGTGCCAGCTGGCACGGGCGTGTCGGAAGGCATCAAGCTGGCGCTCAAGGCGCTCTCAAAAGGCTGAAGCCTGGGCGATGGCGAGGCGGTAAAATGGCCCGTTCGCGCGCCTTTGTACCCTCCGCCCGCGCCGTCTGCCCCTCATGATCGAAACCGACAAGCTCGCCGCCAAGGCCGTCTCTGCTGAGCGCATCATCTCAGCGTCCCCCGCCTCCCCCAACGAGGAGGCGTTCGAGCGCGCGCTGCGCCCCAAGCTGCTCGACGAATACGTCGGCCAGGAAAAGGTGCGCGGCCAGCTCGACATCTTCATGACGGCCGCCAAGAAGCGTCAGGAAGCGCTGGACCACGTGCTGCTGTTCGGCCCGCCGGGTCTGGGCAAGACGACGCTGGCGCACATCATTGCGCGCGAGATGGGCGTCAACCTGCGCCAGACCTCCGGCCCCGTGCTGGAGCGCCCGGGCGACCTAGCCGCGCTGCTCACCAACCTCGAAGCCAACGACGTCCTCTTCATCGACGAGATCCACCGGCTCTCGCCCGTGGTGGAGGAAATCCTGTATCCGGCGCTGGAGGACTACCAGATCGACATCATGATCGGCGAGGGCCCGGCGGCGCGCTCGGTCAAGCTCGATCTGCAGCCGTTCACGCTGGTGGGCGCCACCACGCGCGCCGGCATGCTGACCAACCCGCTGCGCGACCGCTTCGGCATCGTGGCGCGGCTGGAGTTCTATACGCCGAGCGAACTGGCGAAGATCGTCACGCGCTCGGCCGGCCTGCTTCATGCACACATCGCAGAAGACGGCGCACTGGAAATCGCCAAACGCTCGCGCGGCACGCCTCGGATCGCCAACCGCCTGCTGCGCCGCGTGCGTGACTACGCCGAGGTGAAGGCCGATGGCGTCATCACCCGTGAAGTCGCCGACGCCGCGCTGGCGATGCTCGACGTGGATGCGGTCGGCTTCGACCTGATGGACCGCAAGCTGCTTGAAGCGATCCTGCACAAGTTCAACGGCGGGCCGGTCGGCATCGACAACCTGGCCGCCGCCATCGGCGAAGAGCGCGACACGATTGAAGACGTGCTCGAGCCGTACCTGATCCAGCAGGGCTATCTGCAGCGCACGCCGCGCGGGCGTATGGCCACGGCTTCGGCGTACCAGCACTTCGGGCTGGGCGCCCCCAAGGGCGACCTCTGGGACGGCAACAACTAACACTCTGCCTAACGCCTGCCATGACCACCCCAAGTCCTCAGCGCAACTTCCGCTACTACGACTTCGTCATGGCAGCCTTTGTGACGGTGCTGCTGTGTTCGAACCTGATCGGCGCGGCCAAGGCGGCACAGATCACGCTACCGATCATCGGGCCGGTCACGTTTGGCGCTGGCGTGCTGTTCTTCCCCATCTCGTACATCTTCGGCGACATCCTCACCGAGGTGTACGGCTACGGCCGCGACCGCCGCGTGGTGTGGGCGGGGTTCGCCGCGCTGATCTTCGCGTCGTTCATGTCGCTGGTGGTGCTGGCACTGCCGGTGGCGCCGTTCATGGCCGACTACCAGAAGAGCCTGAACGACGTGTTCGGCAACACCCCGCGCATCGTCGCCGGGTCGCTGATCGCGTTCTGGTGCGGCAGCTTCGCCAACAGCTACACGCTGGCGAAGATGAAGATCGCTACGGAAGGGAAATGGCTGTGGACGCGCATCGTCGGGTCCACGGTGGTGGGCGAGGCGGTGGATTCGTCGCTGTTCTACGTGATCGCCTTCTACGGCATCTGGCCGCACGAACAGGTGCTGCGCGTGGCCATCGCGCAATACATCCTCAAGACCGGTTGGGAGATCGTGGCGACGCCGCTCACCTACCGCGTCGTCGCCTTCCTCAAGCGCGCCGAGAACGAGGATTACTACGACCGCGATACGGACTTCACACCGTTCCGGCTCAAGGTGTAGCCCTTCGCCCTCCGAGGCTCACGCTCGAGCCTCCCAACGCCGCGCACGGCGTTTGCAGCTCGACGTGCCAAGCTCTGAGCTCCAAATTTCCGAGCTTGAACCGTCGTGTGCCGAGTTATGAACGCCGACGCTCGGGTTCTGAGCGCGACGCGCCGGCGTCTGGACTCGACACGCCGCCTTCGGAGCTCGGAAATGTCGAGTTCAGGAGGCGACGCTCCAGGTTCCGTACTCGACATTCCGCGTTCTGGACCCGACGTTCGGGGTTCTGAACCCCGCGTTCCGGGCTCCAGACTCCAAGCCCGGGGTTCTGACCCCAGGGTTCCAGGCTTTGGAACCGGCCTTCGGCGTTCTGAACCCGACGGATGCGCCGTCGGTGCTAGGGCACGCGGCGGTCCACTTCGTCGAGCACCAGCAAATCCAGGTGCGCGACATCGCCCCACTGCAGCACGGTCAGTTGATGACCATCGGACGAGAGCCGGTTGATGCTCGCGTTGCGCAGTTCATGCTGACGCGGCGCGGTGAGCGCCATGGCGTTGGCGTGGCGGTACAGGCAATCGAGCACGCCGCCGTGGCTGACCAGCGCGATGCGCTCGCCGGGGTGGCGGCGGATCAGGCGCAGCGCGGTTTGCACTGCGCGCTCGTGGAATGCGTTGAGGGTCTCGCCGCCGGGCGGTGCGAACTCGGGCACGCGATTCTGCCAAGCGTCGAATTCCGCCGGATGCTGCTCGGCGACCTCGGCGTAGGTCAGGCCTTCGAACTGGCCGTAGTGGCGCTCGCGCAGACCCACATCGTCACGCACGGTGGCGCCCACCCGATCGGCGAGCGCCTGCGCCGTTTGCTTGGCACGCGATAGGTCGCTCGCATACACCGCATCGAACCGCTCACCTGCAAGCGCCTTGCCCAGTTGCGCGGCTTGCTCCAGCCCTTGCACATTCAGCGGCACATCGAGCTGGCCCTGCAGGCGGCGCTCGCGGTTCCAATCGGTCTCGCCGTGGCGGACGAGCACGATGTGGGTAATCTGCGGCATCGGCAGGGGGATGGCGGCGGCGCGTGGCATCACGGGTTCCTGAGCAGGTCAGACAGATTTGGCCGGTTCCGGCGCGGCAGCGCGCACCACCTGCGGCGCGATCTGCAGCCAGAACGTGACCGGGCCATCGTTGACGAGCGACACCTTCATATCCGCGCCGAACTCGCCGGTGGCGACGATGGGGTGCTGTGCGCGAGCCCGCGCCACGAAGTGCTCATACAGGCGGCGGCCATCTTCCGGCGCCGCTGCTGGCGTAAAGCTCGGGCGCGTGCCGGACTTGGTATCCGCTGCCAGCGTGAACTGCGACACAATCAGCAAGCCGCCTGCCTGACCATTGCCGTCGATGTTGCGCACGGGCAGGTTCATCTTGCCCTGCGCATCCGAGAAGACACGGTAGTTCAGCAGCTTCTCCAGCAGGCGGTCGGCTTCGGCAGGGGTATCACCGCGTTCGGCACACACGAGCGCAAGCAGGCCCGGGCCGATCTCGCCGACGACGCGGTCATCCACGCGAACGGCCGCTTCCGACACACGCTGGATCAGTCCGATCACGACAGCACCACGCGCGCAAAGCGGCGCTTGCCGACCTGCATGACGAACGTGCCGGCTTCCACCTTCAGCGCCTTATCGCTGACGACGGTGCCGTCGATCTTCACGCCGCCCTGCTCGATGTTGCGGTTGGCATCCGACGTGGACGGGCACAGGCCCGCCTGCTTGAGCAGTTGCGCGATGCCCAGCGGTGCGCCCGACAGCTCGATCTGCGGAATGTCGTCCGGCACGCCACCGCGTGCGCGGTGGTTGAAGTCTTCCAGCGCGCGCTCGGCATCGGCCTGGCTGTGGAAGCGCGCGACGATCTCCTGCGCCAGCAGTACCTTGCAATCGCGCGGGTTGCGGCCCAGCGCAATCTCCTGCTTCATCAGATCGATTTCGGCCAGCGGGCGGAACGACAGCAGCGTGTAGTACGTCCACATCAGGTCGTCGGAGATGCTCATCAGCTTGCCGAACATGTCGTTCGGCGCCTCGCTGATGCCGACGTAGTTGCCCTTGGACTTGGACATCTTTTCCACGCCGTCCAGGCCCACCAGCAGCGGCATGGTCAAGATGCACTGCGGCTCCTGGCCGTATTCCTTCTGCAGTTCGCGGCCGACCAACAGGTTGAATTTCTGGTCGGTGCCGCCGAGCTCGAGGTCGGACTTGAGCGCGACCGAGTCGTAGCCCTGCATCAGCGGGTAGAGGAATTCGTGCACCGAGATCGGCACGCCGCCCTTGAAGCGCTTGGTGAAATCATCGCGCTCCATCATGCGGGCGACGGTGTAGCGCGACGCCAGCTGGATCATGCCGCGCGCGCCCAGCGGGTCGCACCATTCGCTGTTGTAGCGGATCTCGGTCTTGCTCGGGTCCAGCACCATGCTGGCCTGGCGGTAGTAGGTCTGCGCGTTGGCCTCGATCTGCTCGCGCGTGAGCGGCGGACGCGTCGAGTTGCGGCCAGACGGGTCACCAATCGTCGACGTGAAATCGCCGATCAGGAAGATCACTTGGTGCCCCAGGTCCTGCAACTGGCGCATCTTGTTGAGCACCACGGTGTGGCCGATGTGGATGTCGGGCGCGGTCGGGTCCAGGCCGAGCTTGATGCGCAGCGGCACGCCAGTGGCGGCGCTGCGGGCCAGCTTCTGTTCCCAGTCGGCCGCCACGAGGAGTTCATCGCAGCCGCGCAGCGACACTTCCATCGCGTGGAGCACCTCCGGCGTCACCGGATATTTCGGTTTGCCCGGCGTGGCGCTATCAGAAACGGGGGATGCGGGTGCGGCGGAAGCGTCAGGTGCGGTCATGGCAAAAAGAAAGGTCACCGCGCCGCAGAATGGAAAGCGGCGCGAACGGATCAACAATCAGGGAAACCGGTGCGTGCGCGATGGCCGACATCGAATCCAACGGGCCGGCTGCGCAATCCCGTGATTTTACCGTGATGTGCCCATCCGGCCCGCGCATTGCACGGGTATGCGCTGGTAAGCTGTCGCGCATGAAGCATCCCAACGACACCCCTGTCCGCAGCGATCGCTACATCGGCCTGATGTCCGGCACCAGCCTGGACGGCGTCGATGGCGTGCTGGCGGACTTTTCCGGCGAGCACCCGGCCGTGCTGGCCGACGCGTACGTGCCCTTCTCGCCTGAATTGCGCGAGCGCTTTCTGGACCTGCAGCACGCCGGCCACGACGAGATTCACCGCGAAGCGTTGGCCGCCAATGCGCTGGCCGCAGTCTACGCAGAATGCGTCGCCAAGCTGCTCGCCGCCACCGGCCTGACCCCGCATGATGTGCGGGCCATTGGCGCGCATGGACAGACGATCCGCCATCAGCCCGGCGCGCACGATGGCGTTGGTTACACGCGCCAGACGCAGCACGCCGCGGTGCTGGCCGAGCGCGCCGGCATCGACGTCATCGCCGATTTCCGCAGCCGCGACATCGCCGCCGGCGGCCAGGGCGCGCCGCTCGTGCCGGCGCTGCACCGCGCGCTGTTCGGCCTGCCCGACGCGTGGCGCGTGGTCTGCAATATCGGCGGCATCGCCAACCTGACCGTGCTGCCCCCGCAGGCAACGGACGCGCGCGACGCCGTGCTCGGCTTTGATAGCGGCCCCGGCAACGCGTTGATGGACCACTGGGTCCACACGCACCAAGGCACCCGTTATGACGTCGATGGCGCCTGGGCCCGCACCGGCCACATCGACGCGACGCAGCTCTCACGCCTGAAGGCCGAACCGTTCTTCGCCGCGCCGCCGCCCAAGAGCACCGGCCGCGATCTGTTCAATCCGGCGTGGCTGCAACGGACGCTCGGCGATGCGCTGAATACCGCCCGCCCCGAAGACGTACAGGCCACGCTGCTCGCGCTCACCGCCGACACCATCGCCGATACCGTGCGCGCGCATGCGCCGCAGGCGGCGTCGCTGCTGGTCTGCGGCGGCGGCGCACGCAACGGCGCGCTGATGGCGCGTATCGCGCAGCAACTGCCCGGCGTGCAAGTCGCCCCGACCGACGATTTCGGTGTGCCCGCGCATCAGGTCGAGGCGCTGGCCTTTGCTTGGCTCGCACGGCAGTGCGTGCGCCGCGCCCACGGCAATCTGCATACCGCGACCGGCGCCTCTGGCGGCCGCATCCTCGGCGCGATCTATCCGGCTTGAGTGTCGGATCAGCAGGCAACAAAAAAGCGCACCGAAGTGCGCTTTTTCTTTGGCAGCGATGCCGCGTCAGACCGAGAACGACGAGCCGCAACCGCAAGTGGTCGAAGCATTCGGGTTCTTGATGACGAACTGCGCGCCGTTGATGTCTTCCTTGTAGTCGATCTCGGCGCCCACCAGGTATTGGTAGCTCATCGAGTCGATCAACAGCGACACGCCATTCTTGGTCATGGTCGTATCGTCTTCGTTGGTCTCTTCGTCAAAGGTGAAACCGTACTGGAAGCCCGAGCACCCGCCGCCCTGCACAAACACGCGCAGCTTCAACGCCGGGTTGCCTTCCTCTTCAATCAGTTGCTTGACCTTGTCCGCAGCGCTGTCGGTAAAGACCAGCGGAGCCGGAACCTCGTTCACATCGGGCGTGGCTGCCTGCGCGACTGCGTTCATGAAAAATCTCCTGTGGGATGCGTCTGAAACTTGCCTGTATTTTAAGCGCAAGCTGCAAATCGTGCCGAAGCCCCGCATTTCAAGTGGGCATTGTGCGGTGCGCCAGCAACGGCCGGCACACGGTGTGATCAGTCCTGGTTCGATGCCAGCTTCAGATTGGGCAGCAACTTCACATCGCCGGGTGCGGCGTGCGTCAGCGTGCCCATGACGACGGCGCCTTGGTGCATTTCCAGCGCGGCGTATTGGACGTTGCCCTCGATACGCGCCTTCGGCTGCAACTCCAGCAGCTCGGCCACATGCACCGGACCGACCACCGTGCCGTTCAGGATCAGGTGCCCAACATGCACTTCGCCTTCGACGCGTGCACTGTCGGTAATCACCAGCATGCTGGGCTTGTCGGGATCACCATAAATGTTGCCCTTGATCTCGCCGTCGATCCGCAAACCGCCGGAGAAGCGCAGATCCCCCTCCAGCTTGGTGCTGGCCCCCAGCAGCGTTTCGATCGCCAGCCCTTTCTTTTTGCCAAACAGCATCGTCGACTCCTCTATGTACGGATCATCGACAGGACTACGCCCGTCAGATAGAAAAACTCTGGCTCGCCTTGATCTTGCCGTTCTGCAACACCTTCACCATCACCGACTTCACCGTTGTGCCTGCCGGCACATCCACAGCACCTTCCAGACGCTGATAGTGCGTGAGCTTGACACGGGTGGCTGTGGCAGCCGCCCCGCCGGCCGCCGACCCCGGGAAATCGATCGTAGCAGGTTTGCCCCCCTGCACCACGTTCAGCGTGAGGGCCAGTTGCCCCTCGAACTCGGAGACCGGCGCGAACGCCTTGCCGCCGCCTTGCATGAGCAACACGCGGAAGCGCAGGTGCGTCGGCTGCGCCTCGTCCGGCGCGATGCGGAAACTGCGCACGTAGATCCCAGCGGAATTGGTGGGCGCGGGCAACAGACTGTCGAAGAAGGCCAGATCCTCCTTCAACTGCGCGTTCTCGGTTTCCAGTGCCTTGAGTTGCTCGGCCATCTGCGCCTGCGCGCCTTCAGCCATGCCCAGGCGGGCATCCACGGTGCCGGCGGACGCGGCGAGCTTGTCGCGCTCGGCCTGCACGGCAGCCAGCTTGGCGGTCAACTCGCGATTCATCGCGCGCAGGTCGCTGTCGTGCGGCCCCGTCAGGCGGCGCCCTTCTTCGAAGGCCCACAGCGCCGCCGCTGCGGCGATCCCCAGTACCACCGCAATCAGCAGAATCGTCACCGGCCATGGCAATCGCGAGCGTACGGTGACGTTTGGGGCGAGCACGGAAGCGCGACGCAATAAGCGACGCGCCTTCATACGCTCGCCTCCTGATCCGCGTTGCGAATCAGAATCGGATTAGGCGAAACAGCGGATTGCATCATAAGGACCAAACGCTAACGAAATGTGAATTGTAGTCCCACCGACATGTCGGAGCTGTTGCAAAGGGTAAGCGAGGCGCCGAAATGATCACGCTGTTTGATTGGCGCGCTCAAAACAAAAAACCACACCCAAGGGTGTGGTTTCTTGCTGAAGCAGCAGGAAGCGGATTAACGCTTCGAGAACTGCTTGGCGCGGCGGGCCTTACGCAGACCAACCTTCTTACGCTCGACTTCACGTGCATCGCGCGTCACCAGACCTGCCTTCGACAGGGTCGGCTTCAGCGTTGCATCGTAGTCGATCAGGGCGCGGGTGATGCCGTGACGCACGGCACCGGCTTGGCCGGTTTCACCGCCGCCGACCACGTTGACTTTGATGTCGAACGTAGCTGCGTGGTTGGTCAGCTCCAGCGGCTGACGCACGATCATCAGCGAGGTTTCACGAGCGAAGTACTCGTTGATGACCTTGCCGTTCACAATGATGTCGCCCTTGCCGGACTTGATGAAGACACGTGCCACAGCGCTCTTGCGGCGGCCGGTGCCATAGTTCCAGTTACCGATCATGGATGTGGCCCCTTAGATTTCCAGCGCTTTCGGCTGCTGTGCTTCGTGCGGATGCGTGCCTTCGGCGTAAACCTTCAGCTTCTTGATCATCGCGTAGCCCAGCGGACCCTTCGGCAGCATGCCCTTCACAGCCTTTTCCAGGGCGCGGCCCGGGAAACGCTGCTGCATCTTGCCAAACGTCGTTTCGTAGATACCGCCCGGGTAGCCCGAGTGGCGATAGTACTTCTTGTCGGTCGTCTTGGCGCCCGTCACGCGCAGCTTGGCTGCGTTGATGACGATGATGAAATCGCCCGTGTCGACGTGCGGAGTGAATTCGGGCTTGTGCTTGCCGCGCAGTCGGTGTGCCACTTCGCTGGCGACACGCCCGAGGACTTTGTCCGTCGCGTCAATCACGAACCAATCGCGCTTCACCTCATGCGGCTTTGCGGAAAAGGTCTTCATGATTTTTCCAAAATTTGAGTCAGTGCCCGAGTGGACCCGTATCGCGCGTTGACTGCTCACGAACGGATCGTCTTTTGCTGCCTGTTTTTCCGCGGGCAATCCGGAAAAGATTTCAATTATACCCCGCAAGCAGCCCTTGACACAAGGAAAAAGGTGCGCCGCGACTGTAGGGACGAAAAAAAACCCAAGCTATTGAGCTTGGGTTTGAATCCACCAAAGGAGGAGGGTGGAGGAGACACCTGCTGATCGTTGACTTGGTGGGTTGCACCGCATCAGCCGATCCAATGGTGCAAATTATACCCATTTCTGGGGCAGGCGCAAGGAAATTTGCACTACGAAATCGCATTTCGTAATGCGGAAAGCACGCAGGCGCACACCTGGCCCAAGTGATCTTTTAATAATCAATGAGTTAGTGAAATTCAGCCTCGTGGATGATGTTGCCCGCTAGAGACTTTCTTCGAATCCCAGCCCAATTTCGGTGCAAAGAAGGCGGGTTGCACCTTTCCACATGAATGTCCGTGTCAACACGAGATCACCCTAGGGCGCGCAGCCGGGTTCTGCGTGGGTCGCTACAATGTGGCTTTTCGTCGGCGCTGGCCGACTTCTGCTCAAGGATTGGACATGGATTGCACAGTCACCTGGACCGGGCCGGACGGCATGGCCTTTTTGGCGGAAACCGGAAGTGGCCATCTCGTCACCATGGATGGCGCACCGGATGGCGGTGGCCGCAACCTTGCGCCGCGCCCGATGGAAATGGTGCTGCTGGGCACCGGCGGCTGCACCGCCTATGACGTGGTGCTGATCCTCAAGCGCGGACGCCAGGACGTGCAGGGTTGCAGCGTCAAGCTGCATGCTGAGCGCGCCGAGACCGACCCGAAGGTCTTCACGCGCATCCATTTCACCTTTACGGTGACAGGGCGCAACCTGAAGCGGGAAACGGTGGAACGTGCGGTGCAGTTATCGCACGAGAAGTACTGCTCGGCGTCGATCATGCTGGCCAAGACGGCCGAGATCACGCACTCGCTGGAACTGGTGGACTTGGCCACACAGCCAACGGCATCGGAATAAGAAGCGAAGCGAACCGATAAGCCGGATTCTGTGCGCCGCATGGCCGAAACCAGCGGCGTGACAACCATTCCTCTAGACCGGCTGTTGCCAGCCGGCTCAAGCTCCCTACCCGCAGACTCAGCGAGCCGCTTCATCGCCTGCTTACTTGGGATTGCTCCGGGTGGAGGTTACCGCGTTTCACCCTTCGCCCTGACCGAAGCCGGGGCGAAGACTCGTCTCTGTGGCCCTATTCCGCACGTCACCGTGGATGGTCGTTAGCCATCACCCTGCTCTATGGAGTCCGGACTTTCCTCCCCTTGTGCTCGCCGAGGCGGCACAAGCAGCGGTTGTCTGGTCCGCTTCGCGAGGCGCGAGTCTAGCACTAATCAGGTACCACTCGCCGCCGTCCGGGGCGAAAGACGGTCGTATCTAGATAAAAGCCGACATCTTCATTGGCATCGCACCAACCGGGGATGCCCATGACGGGCAGCGGGCGGAAATCGCGGGGCGTCAGTTCGGTAGTGAATAGCGTGTCCGCGAGAACAGCATCGAGCGATGCGCGATCCGCCGACAGTGCAGCCACGCGCATCGGCCACGCATGCGCAGTGATCGACTTGTACGGCGCGACCAGCTTTTCCAGCAAGGCATGGCCGAATGGCAGAACGATGCAGGACGCACCCCATGCTGCCCTGCCCTCGGCAAACAAACCCCGCCAATCGAAACCCGTCAGGCAGCGTTCGGGCGCGTCGTCGGTGTGCAGGAAGATGAGCGCATTCTCGTCGAACAGCGTGGCGGCATCGCGGACGGTGCCGCGGGCCGCGCCGATTCCCTCCTGCGTGATGGCCCGCGCCTGACGCGCATTGAGCGCCGCCTTGGCGCGGGGCCAGTGCAGCCAGATCAAGGCGTTGAAGAAATCGTGGAGGTTGTCGCGCGTGGGGACTTCGCCGGTTGCGGCGATGTGCGCTTCGTAGGCCGTGCCGGTAGGCAACGCGCTTTGCGGGACGAAGCGCAAGGCATGACCGCCGGATGCGCAGATCGCCCGTGCTGCGGGATGGGCGTTCAGTGCATCCCGGAGGTCGGCGCCGACCGCAATCGCGTCTGCGATGGGGGCACCGACCTGGGCAAGCGGTGCGAACGCTGGATGCGTCCAGTCGATCGCACCGAGAGCTTCAGCCAGCAATTCAGACCGCTCAGACAGATTTCCAGCGCAGCATTTCGCCGCCACGCAGCGGCACGAGCGTTTGCTCGCCGAACGGCACTTCCGCCGGCAACTGCCATTGCGAGCGCGTGAGCGTGAGCGTGCCGGCGTTGCGCGGCAGGCCGTAGAAGTCCGGGCCGTGCAGGCTGGCAAAGCCTTCGAGCTTGTCGAGTGCGTTGGCGTCTTCAAACGCCTCGGCGTACAGCTCCATGGCGTGCAGCGCGGTGTAGCAGCCGGCGCAACCGCAGGCGTGTTCCTTTACGCCCTTGGCATGCGGCGCGCTGTCGGTGCCGAGGAAGAAGCGCGGGTGGCCCGAGGTGGCCGCGGCCACCAGCGCCAGGCGGTGCGTCTCGCGCTTGAGCACGGGCAGGCAGTAGTAGTGCGGGCGGATGCCGCCAACAAAAAGCGCGTTGCGGTTGTACAGCAGGTGATGCGCGGTGATGGTCGCGCCGACGGGCCCTTCCGCATCGCGCACGTATTCGGCGGCGTGCTTGGTGGTGATGTGCTCGAACACGACCTTCAGCGCGGGGAAATCGCGGCGCAGGGGCAGCATCACGGTGTCGATGAAGACGGCTTCGCGGTCGAAGATGTCGACGGTCGGGTCCGTCACTTCGCCGTGCACGAGCAGCGGCATGCCGACTTCCTGCATCGCTTCGAGCGTCTTGGCGCAGCGGCGCAGGTCCGTGACGCCGGCATCGCTGTTGGTGGTGGCGCCGGCCGGATACAGCTTCACCCCGTGGATGAAACCGCTGGCCTTCGCCTCGCGGATCACCTCAGGCGACGTGTTGTCGGTCAGGTACAGCGTCATCAGCGGCTCGAACTGCGTGCCAGCCGGCAGCGCGGCGAGGATGCGATCGCGGTAGGCGCGTGCCTGCGCGGTGGTCGTCACCGGCGGCTTGAGGTTCGGCATGATGATCGCCCGGCCGAACTGGCGCGCGGTGTCGCCCACCACGTCGGCGAGCGCATCGCCATCGCGCAGGTGCAGGTGCCAGTCATCGGGGCGGACGATTGTGAGGGTGTCGGTCATGGTGTTGCAGCCTTCAGATGCGGAATGCAGATTCAAAGAATGAGGATGACGCGGTAATCGTTGACGTTGGTGCGCGTCGGGCCGGTGACGATCAGGTCATCAGCGGCGGCGAAGAAACCGTAGGCATCGTGTGCGTCCAACGCGGCGCGGGCGGCGACGCCCTTGGCGGCAGCGCGGGCGACGGACGCGGGATCGAGCAGCGCGCCCGCATTGTCCTCCGATCCGTCGATGCCGTCTGTATCGGCGGCGAGCGCGTAGACGTTGTCCATGTCTTCGAGGGTGACGCCGAGCGAGAGCAGGAATTCCGCGCAACGCCCGCCGCGGCCGCCGGTCAGGCCTGGCGGGATCGTTACCGTACATTCGCCGCCGGAGATGAGCGCGACCGGCGTGGTGAACGGCGTGCCGTGCTGGCGAATTTGCCGCGCCAACGCGCCATACACCTGGGCGACCTCGCGCGCCTCGCCGGTGACAGTGTCGCCGAGGATGGCGGTGTGGATGCCGCGCGCCGCGAACACGTGTGCGCCGGCCCGCAGGCTTTGCTGCGCCGTGGCGATAACGTGATTGGCGACGCGCGTGAAGCAGGCGTCGCCGGGCTTGGGCGTTTCGGCAATCTCCCCACGTGCGCCGCGCTCAAGGTGGATGCGCACGGTATCCGGCATCTGCGCGCCCCAGCGTTTGAGGATGGATAGCGCATCGGCATAGGTGCTCGCATCGGGCACGGTCGGGCCGCTGGCGATGGCACTGGGGTCATCGCCGGCCACGTCGGAGACGATCAGCGTCGTCACTGGCGCGCGCGATGCGGCAGCCAGACGCCCGCCCTGAATACGCGACAAATGCTTGCGCACGATGTTCATGTCGGTGATCGGCGCGCCGCAACGCAACAGCTCGCGCGTCACCGCCTTCAGATCCGCCATCGGGATGTCCTCAGCGGGCAGCGACAGCAAGCTCGAACCGCCGCCCGAGACCAGCACGATGAGGTGATCCTTCTCAGTGAGGGCCGAGACGCGCTCCAGGATTTCCTGCGCAGCCTGTTCACCGGCTTCATCGGGCACGGGGTGGCCGGCTTCGATCACGCGGATGTGCGCGGTCGGCAGGCCATGGGCGTAGCGCGTGACGACCACCCCTTCGATCTGCGCGCGGCCGGCATAGGCCTGCTCGACCGCCAGCGCCATCGACGCAGCCGCCTTGCCGGCGCCGACCACCAGCGTCTTGCCCCCGGCATGCGGCGGCGGCAGAAAGCCGGCGACGATCTTTAGCGGGTCAGCCGCGCTCACGGCCGCAGCGTAGCTCTCCAGCAAAAGGGCTCGGGCGGCGGCGCGATCAAGCTTCATGGGGACGTCCAGTTGGGCGAGGTTGGGCGGGAGTTAGGCAAACGAGGATGCTACGTTTGGTGGCAATTCTGGCGGGATGCGGCTTGAGCGCAACGGCAGGCGGCTCAGCCGGCGCCGCGAACGCCAAGTCGCTTGGCACCCCCCGCGCCCGGCAGGATAATGACTATTTTATTGCATCCGACTTTTTCCCCCACCATGTGCCAGCTGCTGGGCATGAACTGCGCCGAACCAACCGATGTGACGTTCTCGTTCACCGGGTTCGCCGCGCGCGGTGGCGTGACCGACCACCATGCCGACGGCTTTGGCGTCGCCTTCTTCGAAGACAAGGCCTGCCGCCTCTTCATCGACAACCAGTCGGCCGGCACCTCGCCGGTGGCCGAACTGGTCAAGCGCTACCCGATCAAGTCGAAGAACGTCATCTCGCACATCCGCAAGGCGACGCAGGGCACGGTGCGGCTGGAAAACTGCCACCCGTTCATGCGGGAGCTGTGGGGGCGGCACTGGATCTTTGCGCACAACGGCGATCTGAAGAACTTTTCGCCGTTCCTCTCGGGCGTCTACCAGCCCGTGGGCGACACCGACAGCGAGCTCGCCTTCTGCTACATCATGCAGTCGTTGCGCAAACGGTTTCCGGGCTCCCAACCGCCGCTCAACGAGCTGTTCTACGCGCTGTCCGATATCACCAAGGAAATCACGCGCTACGGCGTGTTCAACTTCCTGCTGTGCAACGGGCAGGCGCAGTTTGCGCATTGCTCGACGCGGCTGTATTACATCGTGCGGCAGTGGCCCTTCTCGACGGCGCATTTGATCGACGCCGACATGACGATCGACTTCGCCAAGTACACAACGCCCGCCGACCGCGTGGCCGTGATCGCCACCGCGCCGCTCACCGACAACGAGGTCTGGACCCAGTTCGTGCCGGGCGAGTTGCTGATGTTCGAATCGGGCCAGGCCACCATGGCGACCAAAGTGCCGATTCCGGAAGCGGTACAGATTGCCAACGCCGCCAACACGGCCTGCACCTGACGCGATCGTCGCCCAATAAAAAACCGCTCCCGAAGGAGCGGTTTTTTCGTTGCCTGAGACCTTCGCTTAATGCGAGAGGATCTTCGACAGGAACTGCTTGGCGCGGTCCGAGCGGGCGTCAATGTTGCCGAAGAACTCTTCCTTCTCGCAGTCTTCAACAATGCGACCTTGGTCCATGAAGATCACGCGGTTGGCGACCTTGCGCGCGAAACCCATTTCGTGGGTCACGCACATCATGGTCATGCCTTCCTTGGCCAGTTCCACCATCACGTCGAGCACTTCGTTGACCATTTCCGGGTCCAGCGCGGAAGTCGGCTCGTCGAACAGCATGCAGATCGGGTCCATCGACAGCGCACGGGCGATGGCCACGCGCTGCTGCTGACCGCCCGACAACTGGCCCGGGTACTTGGCCGCATGCGCCTTCAGGCCCACGCGATCCAGGTACTTCAGGCCCTTGGCCATCGCCTCTTCCTTCGAACGGCCCAGCACCTTCTGCTGCGCGATCGTCAGGTTTTCGGTAATCGACAGATGCGGGAACAGCTCGAAGTTCTGGAACACCATGCCCACGCGCGAACGCAGCTTCGGCAGGTTGGTGCCCTTGGCGCCCACCGAGGTACCGTCGACCAGGATCTCGCCCTTCTGGAACGGCTCCAGCGCGTTGACGGTCTTGATCAGCGTGGACTTGCCCGAACCCGACGGGCCGCACACCACCACCACCTCGCTCTTCTTCACGCTGGTGGTGCAATCGGTCAGCACCTGGAAGGCGCCATACCACTTGGAAACGTTCTTGATCTCGATCATTGGGTCACCTTCTTCTGAAGTCGCTTCACCAGCACGGAGGCGCCGAAGCAGATCACGAAATAGCACAAGCCGGCAAACAGCAGCAGTTCGACGATACGGCCGTCGCGCTCACCGATGTTGTATGCCTGCGTAAAGAAGTCCGACAGCGCGCTCACATACACCAGCGACGTATCCTGGAACAGGACAATCGCTTGGGTGAGCAGCAGCGGAATCATGTTGCGGAACGCCTGCGGCAGGATCACCAGGCGCATGGCCTGGCCGTACGTCATGCCCATCGCATAGGCCGCGAACATCTGCCCGCGCGACACGCTCTGGATACCGGCGCGGATGATTTCCGAGTAGTACGCCGCCTCGAACAGTGCGAAGGCGACCAGCGCGGACGTCATGCGCATGTCGGTGGCCGGCGACAGGTTGAAGATCTTCTGCAGCACCTGCGGCACGATCAGGAAGAACCACAGCAGCACCATCACCAGCGGGATGGAGCGGAAGAGGTTCACGTACGCCTGCCCGAACCACTGCAGCGGCTTGATGCCCGACAGGCGCATCATCGCCAGCAGTGTGCCCCAGACGATGCCGACCAGAATGGCCGTGCCCGTGATCTCCAGCGAGAGGAGCATCCCCTCGCCGAGCACGCGCATGTTGTCGGCGTTGACGGATGAGAAATCGAAGTGATAAGCCATGAAGTGTCCTCGCCTCGATTACTTGCCGCCGATGAAGCCAGGCAGCCGGGAACGTGCTTCCACCCAGCGCATCAGGCCCATGACAGTCAGGTTGATCAGCATGTACATCAGCGTCACGGCGATGAACGACTCGTACGGCTGCGCGGTGTAGTCCACCAGTTGGCGGCCTTGTGCGGCAAGCTCGAGCAAACCGATGGTCGATGCCACGGCGGAGTTCTTGAAGATGTTCAGAAACTCGGAAGTGAGCGGCGGCACGATGATGCGGAACGCCATCGGCAGCATCACATGACGATACGTCTGTGCCAGCGTGAAGCCCATCGCCAGACCGGCGTTGCGTTGGCCGCGCGGCAGCGAGTTGATACCCGAGCGCACCTGTTCGCACACACGCGCCGCGGTAAAGGTACCGAGGCACAGCATCGCGCTCAGGAACATCGCCGTAGCTGGGTTCATCTGCTTGATGTAGTCGCCGCCCGGCACGAGTTCAGGCATGACGAAGTACCAGATGAAGAGCTGCACGATCAGCGGAATGTTGCGGAACAGTTCCACATACGCCGCGGCAAAGCCCGACAGCCACTTGTTCGGCACGGTGCGGAGCACGCCGAGCACGGAGCCGATGACCAGCGCGATGATCCAGGCGGAGAGACCGAGCACAACGGTGGTCTTCAAGCCTGACAGCAGCCAGTCGAGATAGGTCTGATTCTGGGCGGCTTCCGTAAAGAAGACGCCCCAGTTCCAGTGGTAATTCATGATGGTTCCCCTCTGCGCCTGCCCCCTCCTGCTGCGCGTCCTGATCTTGGCTTGCGATGCGCGCCACACGCGGTGTGCGGCGATGCTTCCCAGGCCAACGTCGGACCAATCGCTACGGACGGGAACAGACTCCTAAAAAGAAACGGAAGGGGATGACCTGTTGACCGGTCTTTGCCTTCCGTTTCGATGACGCTTCTTTCAGGCCCGTTGAGGGAGCCGATCAGTCAAGAGCCTTGTCGTTCGGGTTCTTGATCAGCGCCTTCATGTCGTCCGACAGCGGGAACTCCATGTTCACGCCCTTGGGCGGAACCGGGGTCTCAAACCACTTCTTGTACTCGGCGTTGATCGTGCCGTCCTTCATCATGCCGGCGATGGTCTTGTCGGCCAGGGCCTTGAACGGCTTGTCATCCTTGCGGACCATGCAACCGTAGGCTTCGCGCGATTGCGGCTTGGCCACGACCACCCAGTCAGCCGGGTTCTTGGCCTTGGCACGCTCGCCGTACAGCAGGGCGTCGTCCATCATGAAGGCAACAGCGCGGCCCGACTCCAGCGTCAGGAACGACTGACCGTGGTCCTTCGTGCTGATGATGTTCATGCCCAGCTGCTTTTCGTCGTTCATCTTGCGCAGCAGGCGTTCGGACGTCGTGCCGGCGGTGGTCACAACGTTCTTGCCCTTCAGGTCAGCCCAATCCTTGATGCCCGAATCCTTCTTCACCATGATGCGCGTGCCGATGATGAAGATGGTGTTCGTGAAGGCAGCCTGCTTCTGGCGCTCGAGGTTGTTCGTGGTCGAGCCGCACTCCAGATCGATGGTGCCGTTCTGCAGCAGCGTGATGCGGTTCTGCGAGGTGACCGGAATTTCGTTGATCTTCAGATCTTTCAGGCCGAGTTGCTTCTTCACGTCCTCAGCGATCTTCGTGGCAACGTCGTACGAATAGCCGATCGTGCGGACACCGCCGACGTTGTAGCTGAACGGAATCGACGAATCGCGTACGCCCAGCGTGATGGTGCCGGTGTCTTTGATCTTCTTCAGCGTACCAGTCAGCTCTTCTGCGTGCGCAGCGCCGCCGAATGTACCCACAGCGACACCAACGGCAGCAAGCACAGTTGCCAGCTTGGCGAGGTTCATGAAAGTCTCCTTTTGACCATGAAAGAGAAAGACGGGACTGTACCAAAAAACCTATAGCGGCAGTATTGGTGTTGCCACTACATCGTTGAATCGAACGGAGTTTTTTCCTTGGGCGGGGCCTTGCCGAGCCCCCTGCGTTCCGAGCCATCGGACAGATTGCGTCGCGCCCTTCCGGAAAACCGGATACATCACGCAGCCGCCTGTTGCCGACCGACTCTGCACGATCGGCACGCAAGTGCGATCGCTTGAGCGGGTGGCTGCTAACTACTCAGGAAAACCAAAGGGAGAACCGTCTGCCCGATGTGCGCTCTCTGTCGCTTACACGAACCCGACTGGAGAATAGAAGAAGGGCGACGACATCATCGATACCGCCGCCCTTCTGATGGTGCAGTGTCCCGGGACGCTATGGTTGGCCCCATGAACACCGGCTTTCTTCAACCGTCGCGCATGGCCGCCTGATCGGCGGCGACGCGATAGACCGAAGCAGCGCCCTGTTGGAGCACCGCACCGGTATTGATCAGCGCGTCGCCGATCAGGGGTACAGACCGCGCTCTTGGCGGGCCTGCAGAATCCGCGTGCAGGCGATGATGAACGCCGCCGTACGCAGAGTAACCTTGTTGTCCTGAGCCACCTGCCAGATGGCGCGGAACGCGTCTTGCATGATCCGTACCAGGCGCTGGTTGATCTCGTCTTCGGTCCAGAAGAAGCTCGAGAAATCCTGCACCCACTCGAAATAGCTGACCGTCACGCCGCCGGCGTTGGCAATCACGTCCGGGCACACCAGCGTGCCCTTGTCGCGCAGGATGTCGTCGGCCTCAGGCGTCGTGGGGCCGTTTGCACCTTCCACGACAATCTTTGCCTTGATATGGGGCGCGTTCTTGGCGGTGATCTGACCTTCCAGCGCAGCCGGGATCAGGAATTCGCAGTCCAGCGCCCAGAAATCGTCTTGCGAGACGGTCTCGGCGGCAAAGCCGGCCACGCTGCCGTTGTGTTCAACGTGCGTGATGAGCGCGTCGACATCCAGGCCGTTGCCGTTGAACACGATGCCCTTGTGATCCTGCACGGCGATGATCTTTGCGCCAGCATCATGGAACAGCTTGGCGGCCACGCTACCCACGTTGCCGAAGCCCTGCACAACCACGCGTGCGCCCTTGACGTCGATGCCGAGGTTGCGCGCAGCCTCGCTGCCGACCACGAACACGCCGCGGCCCGTCGCCTCGCGACGGCCCAGGCTGCCGCCCAGAGCGATCGGCTTGCCGGTCACCACGCCCGTGGCGGTGGCGCCTTCGTTCATCGAGTACGTGTCCATCATCCACGCCATGATCTGCGCGTTGGTGTTCACGTCCGGTGCCGGGATGTCCTTGTTCGGGCCAATGATGATGCCGATCTCGCTGGTGTAGCGGCGGGTCAGGCGCTCCAGTTCGCCGGAAGACAGCTTGCGCGGGTCGACGCGGATACCGCCCTTGGCACCGCCGTACGGCACGTTCACAGCCGCGTTCTTCACCGACATCCATGCCGACAGCGCCATCACTTCCGACAGCGTCACGTCCTGGTGGAAACGCACGCCACCCTTGCCCGGACCGCGCGACGTGTTGTGCTGCACGCGATAGCCCTCGAAGTGGGCGATGCGGCCGTCATCCATCTGGATGGGCACGTCGACGATCAGCGCGCGCTTGGGGCGCTTGAGCGTTTCAACCCAGCGTGCGAGCGAGCCGAGGTAGGGGGTGACCCGGTCGACCTGCTGCAGATAGATGCCCCACGGACCGAGGTTGTCGGCCGGCAGATAGGACGGGATGGAATGCTGGAGTGTCGACGGAGATGCGACATTGGACATGGTTGTCTTCCTCTTTTGAACCTTGGTAAGGCCCCTGGTTTGGGAACTGCGGTCCCACAAAATGCCCGCCAGCTTAGGGACCGCCCAGAACGAAATCCAATGCCGTTTTTACATCGGGTTATGCATATGGCGCATAACCTTCATGGGCTTGCAGCATCTGCAACCGCAACCACGCCTCGCGCGTTTCACGCACCAAATCAGAACAGGTCCACAGGTACTCCGCGCGCACTGAGCGTCCAAACTCGGTCGCATCTGTTTGATGCAAGCGGTGGCATGGAACCGGAGCTGATGCAAGGCATGGAGCACCAACATAATTTGACAGCGTGTCTGAATGGAGTTGCAGCGATGATTTAAAGCGCCGTTTCACTGGACTTGGTTTCAACTTGCAGCACTCAGACAACGCTATGCCTCCACCGCCTAATCCCCCAACGCCTCCCCACCTCCAGCCTTTAGCGTTCGCCTTCCCCTTCCGAGCCGCAGATGGCAAAGCACTCGTAGACGAACATGCCTTCTATGAATGGCTGGGCAAGGAGAACACCGGCAATTTTGCCGTCAGCAGGTCGGGCATGTGGCACGGTGGTATTCATATCAGTGCTGAAGGTGCGGGCAAGCATCTGGATTTGCAGAGTGGTGTACGCGCCATCGCCGCAGGCGAAGTCGTCGCCTATCGCACGAACCGCGTGGCGCTGCTCAGCCAGATCGCGGAAGAAGGCAACAAGCCGGCCAAAACCGGCTATTACAGCTCCGCCTTCACATTGGTGCGGCATTCACTCGAATACCCTGCCGACAATCGGTTGCCCCTCTTTAGCCTGTACATGCACCTGCAAAGCATTGCCGAGTACGAACAGACGGGCGCGCTGCCTCCAGCCTATTGGGCTCGCGCCTACGAAGTCACTGAGCACGCCTCGGACAAGCCCAAAGCCACGGCAAATATCCCCACCCCAGTCGAACATATCGGCCTAAACATCCGCGCCGACACAACGGGAGGTGCGGAGCTCCTAGGCATCCTGCCTCGCAGCACACAAGTGCGCATCGGGGAGACGCGCAAAAATGGGCTCTGGGGAAAAGTCGAGGCTATCGAGTCTGGCACCATCCTGCCGCCCGAGGTGGCAAGTTACGTCCGCGAAGGTGCAGACAAAGGCTGGGTATTCCTTGGCAAGGCACAGGGACACTTGCTGCTGAAACCCATCATCTCGCCAGCACTCAGCGACCAAGTGGTCGTGCCCGCCACCCCGATCCGCATCAACGCGGGCGATTTGATTGGGCACCTGGGCCACTATTGGCAGTCGGATGCTCCTGAGCAGGAGCACCGGATGGTGCATATCGAGGTGTTCTGTGGAAGTGATCTGCCCGATTTCCTCGCTAGGAGCCGCGCAGCAGCCAAGGACATCGTCGATCTAAGCAAACTCCCTCTACTGCACATCGACAAGGGCGTCAAGCTCTTCCAAATCAAGAAAGCGGACACGCAGGGCAACCCTGTTTACGAAGAAGGCACCGACGCTCCGCAAACAGCCGTCGTTCAAATCTACAACCAAGCCGCGCTCGATGCATTTCCCGCCGAACACAAAGGACCGAAAGACAACGGCCCAGGCCCCGGGCAACCGTGGTGGTATGTGACCAGTGCCAATAGCCGCCACGAAGACATCAGCGGTTGGGTCCGCAACCGGCAAATGCCACCCAATGGGGGTGTCATGCGCGAATCGCCGCACGCCTGGATCGACTTCGAAACCGTCACCGGCGACGATGGGGGCAACCCCACCATGTGCCGCACCGTGGACGGCTATCTGGATTACGCGCTGAACGAGGACAAACCAGCGACGGGCGACATCCGGAATCTCAAGCCACTGGCCTGCAACTTCTACCGCGCGCTATCGCCCATGCGCAACGAGGCCCGCGCTGCCGACGAACTGCGTGCCCTTAAGGACAACAAGTGGCTACGCTTCCGGGCATCACGGTTGATGCTAAAGCACCGCAGTGAATGGGCCAGCCAGAGCGAGTACGAGAGCTTCTTCGAGACAGTGCTCAAGCGCATTGACGAGGAGCCGTATCACAAGGCGGAGATTGAGCGGCTCAAGAAGCTTGTGTGGTGGGACGAGGTGAGCGCGAAGGTGGGGCAGCCGTTTCCAAGCAGTCCTGAGGTGTTCCATATTCATCCGGTTGCGTTGGCGGGGAATTTCCATAAAGGCGGCTTTCAGTTCACGTTGCCCATGCTGCAGAAGCTCTTCCCGCAAGCAAGTAGCAATGCACTACAGGAGGTAGCCAACGAACTCAATTCTCATCTTGAAATCTACAAACTCGACACCCCGCTTAGACGGATGCATTTTTTTGCCCAGATAAAGCAAGAAACCGGGCCCTCTCTCAGCCGCGAAGAGGGCTTTGTTTGGAAAGCGAGTTCATTGATATCGAGCTTCTCATACTTTCACAACCACCCCGACCAAGCCCATGCACATGGCTACCATCAAGTAAGGCCCATCAAAGCCAACGGCACAGCAATGAATCAAGCAGACTTTGAGGCAATCGCTAACGGTGCATATGGAGGTCGCGCGGAACTGGGGAATGGTAACTACGCCAGCGGGGACGGATGGCGGTTCAGAGGCAGGGGCCTCAAACAACTTACAGGGCGGGCAAACTACAAATCCTTCACAAAATGGCACTCGGCCCATCAAAATGAATGGCCTCAGGAAATCATTAATTTCGAACTAAATCCTGAACTTCTAGTTCAACTAAAGTACGCAGCAAGGTCTGCCGCATTTTTTTGGGTTGATCACAATCTTCACATAGAGGCCGACAAGGGAGCGACCCCAGCACAAGTGAATGCAATTACCGCAATCGTCAACTTGCACACAGACAGTTACGCAGCGCGCGTAGACAACTTCAACGAAATTTACAGCTACGGAGATTTCAATTGAAAACCACCCTCTCCATTGTTTTTTCACTCAACGCAATCATTCCATTTGCACTTATCCCATCATCCTCCCTTGCAAATGCCGATGAAATTACACTCTGCCAACAACACGAAGAGATATATTTCAGTTGCAAAATAAATAACGATATCGCATCAATCTGCGCATCAGGAAACATATCACCGAACAATGGTTATGTCCAATACCGGTTTGGCAGAGAAAACAAAATCGACCTAGAATTTCCCAACAAGCCATACCCACCCCTAAAAAGATTCTCGATCAGCGACATATCTGCAGGGAGCGTCAACTCAACACACCTCAAATTCAAATCAGGAGGCTACGACTACGTCTTATACGATAGCTCAATAAGCGGAATCTACGTAAAGAAAAAAGGAAAGATAATTTCAAACCTAATATGCGAGCCAGGAATATACAGCAAGATTAGCCCAAGAGCATTTAGAGGAATTAAGACAACACCCCCCATTAATGGAATTGACGACTGATTGATGGCCATCAACTTTGAGGCAGTCTGATAACTGGCTCGACCCGACCACGCGTGATTCGTTCCACCTTGTCCCGCGCAGCCGTGCGGTGCGATCAGCGATGGGATGCAAGCAGGACCGGCGGGAGCAGAAGCGGTAGGTCTTCTCGGCAGCACATCTGCGAATCACGCGCTTCGGCACTTTTGGTTTATCAGCACCATCCGACCCGCAGCGATATTGAATCGGCTGCCCGAGGCCTCGCCCCCCCCTTTTGCGCTGGGGCACCGTACAGATGGAAACATTGAGTCTGTCTGGATGCGGGATTGACAGAGCCGCTGGCGAACGCCCTCAAAAGTCTTGTTGGGTCCGCCAACGATGTACCAGCCATCGAGGCGAGAACAGTCGGCGAGGCGGAAGGGGGCTACTGCCCGTGGCTTGCGCTCGCGCTTGCTGTCGAAAAAGCGAAAGGCAGTTCCGGCACACGACTGATACCGGACCAAAAGGATAGCGACCTTGTCGCTATGGTTTTTCGAGCAAACACGTAGGCAAAAGAATCCGCGTCAGCGCACCAGTGATACGCAATTCAACTCGCCAGCGCGCTCCACAGCGTGTCGATCAACTCCCGTTTGCGCTTGGATTGTGGGTGGCGCCGATCAGGGGCGCCGTTCTGCGGGTGCTCACGGTAGAGCCGGATTTCCATCTCAATGGATAAGGTGCCACCGCCCTTGCCTTCGGCGCGCACCAGCCGTCCGGCGGCGACCTCGTCGCGTACCGCGCTTTCTGGCAGGAAGGCCACGCCGTGGCCCGCCAGCGCCATCACCTTGAGCGCCTCGGCCATGTCGGTCTCGTAGCATTTGTCGAGCAGCGGCGCCACCGGCGAGTTCTCCAGCAACACGTCGACCATGCGCCCCAGAAAGGCGTTGGGCGTGTAGCTGAGGTAGGCAATCGGCTTGCGCGCGGCCGATGCCAGCCGGTAGATCGGCCGGCCGCTGGCATCGGGCTTGGAAAACGGCGACAGCCGCTCCGTGCCCAGCACCAGCATGTCGTAGCGCGTCGGGTCGAGCTGGATCATCTGGCGCGCGTGGTGATAGACCATCACGAGATCGCAGCCGCCTTCCACCAGCGTCATCACCGCATCGTGCACGTTCAGCGCGCGCAGGCGGCACTGCAGCTTGCCGATCTTCTCTTCCACCTGCGCCAGCCAGCCCGGAAAGAACGTGAGCGACAGCGTATGCGGTACCGCAAAGTCGATCGTCGAGGCGCTGGCCGGGCGCTGGCCGCGCATCAGCGCGCGCGTTTCGCTCACCTGCGCGAGCATCGCCAGCGCCTGTTCGTAGAAGACCTCGCCGGCGGGCGTGAGCCGCGTGGGATAGCTCGACCGGTCGATCAGCTCATTGCCGAGCCAGGCCTCGAGTGATTGGATACGGCGCGAAAACGCCGGCTGCGTCACGTGCCGCAATTCGGCCGAGCGCGAAAAGCTGCGCGTTTCGGCCAGGCTGATGAAGTCTTCCAGCCATTTGAGTTCCATCGCGTTCCCTCTTCCCCAACCTGCTTATGCGTTCTCTGTGTTTTCGGCGTCTTCGGCAACGCGCTCAGGTTCACGCGCCTGCATGCGCCACATCTGCGCGTAACGCCCATCGGCGCGCAGCAGCGATTCATGCGTGCCGCGCTCGATGATGCGGCCGTGCTCCATCACCAGAATCTGGTGGGCGCGCACGATGGTCGAGAGCCGGTGCGCAATCACCAATGTGGTGTGGTTCTGCGCCAGGCTCATCAACTCTTCCTGGATGGCGTGCTCGGTGCGCGAGTCCAGCGCGGAAGTGGCCTCGTCGAACACGAGAATCGGCGGACGCTTGAGCAAGGTGCGCGCGATGGCCACGCGCTGCTTCTCGCCACCAGAGAGCTTCAAGCCGCGTTCACCGACCTGCGTGTCGTAGCCGTCGGGCAATGACTCAACAAAGTGGTGGATCTGCGCGGCGCGGGCGGCTTCGATCACCTCTTCGCGTGAGGCCTCGGGACGGCCGTAGGCGATGTTGTAGTAGATGCTGTCGTTGAAGAGCACCGTGTCCTGCGGAACGATACCGATGGCCGCACGCACACTCGACTGTGTGACGTCGCGCAAATCCTGGCCGTCGATTTGAATGGCACCCGACTTGACGTCATAGAAGCGGAACAGCAGCCGCGCGAGCGTCGACTTGCCCGAGCCGCTCTGCCCGACCACCGCCGTAGTCGTACCGGCCGGAATAGTGAAGTCGACATCGAACAGGATCTGGCGCTTGGCTTCGTAGCTGAAATCGACGTGCGCGAAGCGGACTTCGCCAGCATGCACGGTCAGCGGTGGAGCATCCGGCTTATCGGCCACTTCACGGTTCGTCTGCAGCAGGGTGAACATGCGGTCCATGTCCGTCACGGCCTGCTTCAGCTCGCGGTAGATCACGCCCAGGAAGTTGAGCGGAATGTAGATCTGCAGCATCAGCGTGTTGACCAGCACGAGATCGCCCAGCGTCATGTGCCCGGCGGCCACGCCTTGCGTCGCGCGATACAGGATCAGGATCAGCGCCGTGGCCACGATGAACTGCTGACCAAAGTTCAGGACCGACAGCGAATTCTGCGAGCGGATGGCGGCAGCGCGGTACTTCAGCAGGTTCTCGTCGTAGCGGCGCGCTTCGTATTCTTCGTTGCCGAAGTACTTGACGGTCTCGAAGTTGAGCAGCGAATCGATGGCCTTCTGGTTGGCGCGCGAATCGAGTTCATTCATCTTGCGGCGGAAGTTGGTGCGCCAGTTCGTCACCGTGACGGTAAAGACGATGTACGCCACCAGCGCGCAGAACGTGATGAGCGCGAACCACACGTCGTACTTCACGAAGAAGTACGTGATGACGAGGCCCACTTCCACCAGCGTCGGCAGGATGCTGTACAGCGAATACGAGATCAGCGATTGAATGCCGCGCGTGCCGCGCTCGATATCGCGACTCATGCCGCCGGTCTGGCGCTCCAGGTGAAAGCGCAGCGACAGCGCATGCAGATGCCGGAACACCTGCAGTGCGAGCGTGCGCACGGAGCTCTCCGTCACCTTGGAGAAGAGAATTTCACGCAGCTCGGAAAACAGCGACGTCGACAGCCGCAGCAGCCCGTATCCGACGATGATGCCCACCGGCACGACTAGCAGCGCGCGCGGGTCGGAGGGCGACACGTTCATCGAATCGATCAGCCGCTTCATGACCATCGGCACGCCCAGGTTGGCCACCTTGGCTGCGATCAGGAAGGACAGCGCCAGCGCCACGCGCCATTTGTACGCCAGGAGGTACGGCAGCAGGCTCCTGATAGTGCGCCAATCGCCACGGTTTCCCCCTGGCGGAGGCGGTTCGGAAGAGGCGGGGAAGCGGCGCATGTGGCGGTGCAATAAATTGGCGGATTGTGTATTCTCCCACCGATCACCCCGGTCCGCCGCGCGCCCCCGCCGGCCCCGCCCGCCCTGCCTCAATGTTGCCCTGCATCCTCATGTCCGATACTCAAGCCACCACTGAAACCGTCACGCTGCCCGCCGACAAGCAACCCGCCGTGCGTGTGATGCCCATGCCGTCCGACGCCAACGTCCACGGCGATGTGTTCGGCGGCTGGATCATGTCGCAGGTGGATATTGCGGGGTCGATTCCGGCGGCGCTGCGTGCCAATGGGCGCGTCGCGACGATTGCGGTCAACTCGTTCGTCTTCAAGCAGCCCGTGTACGTGGGCGACCTGGTGAGCTTCTACGCGAGCGTGGTCAAGACGGGCCGCACCTCCATCACGGTGGATGTGGAGGTCTATGCGCAGCGCATGGGCAGCGATGGCCACCATGCCACCGTCAAGGTCACGGAAGCGACGCTCACCTATGTGGCCACCGACGAGAGCCGCAAGCCGCGCGTGTTGCCGGCGGCGGAGTGATCTGGCTACGCGCAGCAAAAAACCCGGCCTAGCCGGGTTTTCTTTTGCGCTGACGTCTCGCTCAGTTGAACTTGGAGAAGTCCGGTCGGCGCTTCTCGAAGAATGCGGTGAACGCCTCGCGCGCTTCCGGCGCACGCAGCATCTCGCCAAACTGTTTGCCTTCTAGCGACATGCGCGCGGCGATCTGTGGCATCGCGCCATCCTTCATCAGGCGCTTGGTGGCGCGCAGCGATGCGGGCGGCAGCAGCGTCAGCTTGCGCGCCTGCGTGCGCACGAAGGCATCGAGCTCGCCTGCCGGCAGCACGCGATTGACCAAACCCAGTTCGCGCGCTTCGTTCGCGTCAAACGGCTCGCCGAAGAGCAGCTTGTCCGCCGCGCGGTGGTAGCCCGCCAGTTGCGGCAGCAGCAGACTCGATGCGGCCTCCGGGCACAAGCCCAATTGCGCGAACGGCATCGACAGCTTGGCCGTCTCCGACGCATACACGAGGTCGCAGTGCAGCAGCATGGTCGTACCCACGCCCACAGCCGCACCGCTCACCGATGCGATCAGCGGCTTGGTCGCCGTGCTGATCGCCTTGAGGAACTGGTGCACGGGGGCATTCTCGTCCTTAGGCGGATGCTTCATGAAGTCTTCGAGATCGTTGCCGGCTGTGAACACGCTCTCGTGGCCCGCCAGCACGATCACGCGGATGGCGGGATCGGTCTCGGCGGCTACCAGTGCATCCGCCAGCGTCTGGTACATCGCGGCGGTGATGGCGTTCTTGCGGTCCAGACGGTCGAAGGTGAGTGTGAGGACGCCGTCTGCGGTCTCGGTACGAATCGACATGAAAACTCCAGAATGAAACCTGCGCCGCTAAATCGGTACAGGGGAATCAGATAGATAGCCGACGGAGAACGCGTTGGCCCCCACGTTCAACGCCACGGTCAAACTCATCGGCGCGAGTAGCACTTCCACGCCGTGGTCCTGTGCGGTCCGCATCAACGCTTGCACCGGCTCCATGCGGCGCACGTTGTCAAGCGAACCGGAATACGTGATCGCCACCACAGGCGTAGCGAGACGCTCCTCGGCGATCATGGTTTCGGTGTGCGCGAGCAGGCGGCGGATGCCTTCATCGGAGCCACGCACCTTGGCGATGGCTTCCGTTTCGCCGCGATGCATGTGGATGAGCGGGCGCACGTTGAAGGCCGTGCCCATCATGTACCGGCCCCACGTGATGCTCTTCTCGCCCTTCTGCTTGGCGCGCGTGTACATGTACAGCAACTCATCGGGCACGAGGTAGACGTGCGAGGCATCGCGCAGGCGGTTCTCGATTACGTTGACCACGTCGCGCACCTCGGCGCCTTCGCGCAGCATGCGCGCGGCTTCGTGCACCATCAGCGCCTGGCCGGGGCCGATGGCGCCGGTGTCCACCACCGTCAGTTCGAACAAACCCGAGCGGCCTGCATCCTTGCGCGGCTTGAAACTCTTGGCCGTTGTGCCCACCACCGCGCCGGTGGCGTGGCCGTAGAAATGGCTGCGCGAACTGGCAATCGTTAGCAGCAGCGCGCGGTCGTGCTGCGTGACCACGTGCTTGAGCAGAAAGTCTTCGATCTCGCGCTCCAGCAGCGGGATCGACTCGGCGTAGTGGTCTTGCTTGTCGACGAGGTACTTGCGATAGAGCTGCGGCAGCGCCACCTCGTCGCGCCGGTCTTCCACAAACAGCTCGCCCGCACGAATGCGGAACGGCACCACGCCCAAACCCAGTTGATCGATCATCGAGCGCGGCATATCGCATGCCGCGTCGGTCAACACGATTGTGTTACCCATCGCGCCCTCCTCTGTGTGCATCACCGGTGGCCCGGTGATGTGTCTCCTCTGTTGCGGAATCGTGGCTCCGCTTCTGTGGCGTGCCCACTGGCGTGGGCCGCATTCTTCGGCGCGCTTGTTTTGTATTGCTTTGCGCGCCTGCGCAATCATGCGTGGTGAGACGGGCGATTTACAAGCAGGGGGAAGGCCTTAATCCTTCCCCCTGACGTGGGGTCACATGCGTTCGAAAATGCCTGCGGCGCCCATGCCGGTGCCGACGCACATCGTCACCATGCCGTACTTCAGGTTGCGACGACGCAGGCCGTGCACGACGGTCGCGGCACGGATGGCGCCGGTCGCACCCAGCGGGTGGCCCAGCGCAATGGCGCCGCCCAGCGGGTTGATCTTGCTGGTGTCCAGACCCAGATCCTGAATCACGGCCAGCGACTGCGCGGCAAACGCTTCGTTCAGCTCGATCCAGTCGAGTTGATCTTGCGTCAGACCACCCGCCTTCAGCGCCGCAGGAATCGCTTCCTTCGGGCCGATGCCCATGATCTCCGGCGGCACACCGCGCACCGCAAACGACACGAAGCGCGCCAGCGGCACCAGGTTGAACTGCTTGAGGATCTTTTCCGAGACCAGGATCAGCGCGCCCGAGCCGTCCGACGTCTGCGAGCTGTTGCCGGCCGTCACGCTGCCCTTGTTGGCGAACACGGCCCGCAGCTTGCCCAGGCCTTCCACCGACGTATCAGCACGCGGGCCTTCGTCCAGCGACATCGTGCGCGTCTTGATGTCGATCGCACCCGTACCCAGGTTCGGGAACTTCTCGATGATCTCGATCGGGGTGATCTCGTCCTTGAACTCGCCGGCTTGCTGCGCGGCCAGCGCCTTCTGGTGCGACAGTAGCGAGAAGGCGTCCTGCGCCTCGCGCGAGATCTTCCATTGCTGGGCGACCTTCTCGGCGGTCAGGCCCATGCCGTAAGCGATACCGATGTTTTCGTCACGCGTGAAGATGTCCGGCGACATCGACGGCGAGTTGCCCATCATCGGCACCATGCTCATCGATTCGACACCGGCGGCAATCATCACATCGGATTCGCCCACGCGGATGCGGTCCGCCGCCATGGCCACGGCAGTCAGGCCCGAGGCGCAGAAGCGGTTCACGGTCACGCCGCCCACGCTGTTGGGCAGGCCGGCCAGCAGCGCGCCTATACGCGCCACGTTCAGGCCTTGTTGCGCTTCGGGAATCGCGCAGCCGACGATGGCGTCTTCGATCAGCGCCGGGTCCAGGTTCGGCACCTGGGCGACAGCGCTCTTGAGGATGGTCGCCAGCAGATCGTCCGGGCGCAGGTTCTTGAGCGTGCCCTTGGGGGCCTTGCCGATCGGGGAACGGGTCGCGGCGACGATGTAGGCGTCTTGCAGTTGCTTGGTCATGATGAAACTCCTGTTCTCTGTCGTCGCGGCAATTAGTTACGCACCGGCTTGCCGGTCTGCAGCATGCCCATGATGCGTTCCTGCGTCTTGGAAGTGCCGAGCAGATCCACGAAGGCCTTGCGCTCCAGCGCCAGCAGCCATTCTTCGTCCACCAGCGAACCGGCTTCCACGTCGCCGCCGCACACGGCTTCGGCGATGCGCGAGGCGATCGTGAAGTCGTGCTGCGAGATGAAGCCGCCGTCACGCATGTTCACCAGCGACGCCTTGATGGTCGCGATGCCCGAACGGCCCGCCACCGGAATGCCCACCGGACGCAGCGGTGCGCGGTAGCCCGAGTCGGACAGTGCTCGCACTTCGTTGCGTGCCACATACAGCAGTTCATGCACGTTGAAGACGATGGTGTCCGTCGGTTGCAGGTAGCCGATCTTCTGCGCGTCCAGTGCGGAAGACGACACCTTGGCCATGGCCGCAGCCTGGAAGCGGTTGGTCAGGAACTGCAGGATGTTGGTGCTGCCTGCCGCCTGCGCAGCCTTGGCAGCGGCCAATGCGGCTTCCTTCAGACCACCACCGGCCGGCACCAGGCCCACGCCCACTTCCACCAGGCCCATGTAGGTTTCCAGCGCAGCCACACGCTTAGCCGAGTGCAGCATCAGCTCGCAGCCACCGCCCAGCGCAATGCCCGACGCAGCCGATACGACCGGCACACCGGCGTACTTCACGCGCATCATGCCGTCCTGGAATTTCTTGACGAACGGCTCGATGCCCTTGGCGCCGCCCATCATGAAGGCCGGCATGGCTTCTTCCAGGTTCGCACCCGCGGAGAACGGACCGCCCGGCGCACCCAGCTTGAGCGACGTCGGCTGCCACACCACCAGACCCTTGTAGCCGGCTTCGGCCAAGTCGACCGCGCGCGTCAGACCATCGATGACGCTCGGTCCGATCGTGTTCATCTTGCTCTTGAACGAGACGATCAGCACGTCGTCCTGACCCGCCGCATCGTCCACCCAGATGCGCACGGCATCGGTCTCTTCGATGGTCTTGCCATACGTGAGCGGGTTGACCGTGGTCGCACCCTTGATCGGCGCGCGGAACACCTGGCGGCCATACACCGGCAGCGTGCTGCGCGACAGGAAAGCGTTTTGGTTGGCCGACCACGAACCCTGTGCCGAATGCACACCGCCGTTGTCTGCCACCGGGCCGGAGAACACCCACTGCGGCAGTGCTGCGTTCGACAGCGCCTTGCCGGCTTCGATGTCTTCCTTCACCCACTCGGCCACTTGCTTCCAACCGGCTTCTTGCCAATCTTCGAACGGGCCGCTGTTCCAGCCGAAGCCCCAGCGGATGGCCAGGTCGACTTCCGCTGCGGAGTCAGCAATCTGCTCCAGGTACACGGCGATGTAGTGGAACACGTCGCGGAAGACAGCCCACAGGAACTGCGCTTGCGGGTTGGTCGATTCACGCAGCAGCTTCAGGCGCTCGGCCGGCTCCTTCTTCAGGATGCGCACGACCAGCTCGTCGGCCTTCTTACCGCTCGGGCCGTACTGGCCGCTTTGCGGGTCCAGCACCTTGATGTCCTTGCCTTCCTTCTTGTAGAAGCCGGCACCGGACTTCTGGCCCAGGGCACCCGCTTCCACCAGCTTGGCCAGCACGGGCGGCGTGGCATAGACCGGAGCGAACGGATCGTCCTTCAGGTTGTCCTGCATCGTCTTGATGACGTGCGCCATCGTGTCCAGGCCCACCACGTCTGCCGTGCGGAACGTGGCCGACTTGGCGCGGCCCAGCTTCGAGCCCGTCAGGTCATCCACCACGTCGAACGGAATGCCGTACTTGGCTGACTCCGCAAACACCGCCAGGATCGAGAAGATGCCGACGCGGTTGGCGATGAAGTTGGGGGTGTCCTTCGCGCGCACCACGCCCTTGCCGAGCGCGGAGGTCAGGAACGTTTCCAGCTTGTCGAGGATGTCGCCACGCGTGTGCGCAGTCGGGATCAGCTCGACCAAGTGCATGTAGCGCGGCGGGTTGAAGAAGTGGACGCCGCAGAAGCGCGACTTCAGCTCGGCGTCAAAACCATCCGACAGTTCGGTGATTGACAGGCCCGAGGTGTTCGACGCGAAGATTGCGTGCGGCGCGATGTGCGGCGCGACCTTCTTGTACAGGTCGTGCTTCCAGTCCATGCGCTCGGCAATCGCTTCGATCACGAGGTCGCAATCGCGCAGCTGCTCGATGTCGTCTTCGTAGTTGGCGGCCTGGATCAGATTGGCGTCGTCCTTGATGCCCAGCGGTGCCGGCGACAGCTTCTTCAGGTTCTCAATCGCCTTGAGCGCGATGCCGCTCTTCGGGCCTTCCTTGGCCGGAAGATCGAACAGCGTGACGGGGACCTTGGCGTTGATCAGGTGCGCGGCGATCTGCGCGCCCATCACGCCGGCGCCCAGCACGGCAACGCGCCGGACGAGGAAGTTGGAACGCTGGCCGGCCTGCGGCTGCGCGCTGGTGGGGAGTTCAGTGCGGGTCATGGTGTCCTCGCGGAAAGAAGAGGAGTCGTCACCCCCGCACAAGCGGGAGCAACAAAAAAGAGGCGTTGAAACCTGCTCACGATCCGTAGCGAGCGGTTCGAGGTTGGCGGGAGAAGCGCAGCCGTACATGGGTACGGCGAGCATCGCAGTGCCAAGATCGGACCGCGCAGTAGGATCGTGGGCAGGTTTCCTTAGAACAGGTCGGCTTCGAGTGCCATCAGCGTCGCGCCGCCGGCACGTGCCATGCGGATCTGCGAAGCCGTTTCCGGTAGCAGCTTGGCGAAATAGAAGCGTGCCGTCGCCAGCTTGACCTTGTAGAAGGTGTCGCCGCTGTTTTGCTTCTCCAGCGCGATCTTGGCCATGCGGGCCCAGAAGTACGAGAACACCAGGTGGCCGACCACGCGCAGGTACGGCACAGCGGCGGCGCCGACTTCATCCGGGTTGGCCATGGCCTTCATGCCGATTTCCATGGTCAGCTTCTGGACCTTGTCGCCGATGTCGGCCAGCGGGTTGATGAACTCCTGCATGGCTTCGTTGGTGCCTTCGGCTTCGACAAAGTCCTGCACCAGCTTGCCGAATTTCTTCATCTTGGCGCCCATGTCGCCCAGGATCTTGCGGCCCAGCAGGTCCAGCGACTGCACGGTGTTCGTGCCTTCGTAGATCATGTTGATGCGGGCGTCGCGCACGTACTGCTCCATGCCCCACTCGGCGATGTAGCCGTGGCCACCGAAGACTTGCATGCCTTCGTTGGTAGAGATGAATGCGTTGTCGCTCAGAAAGGCCTTGGCGATCGGGGTCAGCAGCGCGACCAGATCCGCAGCGTCCTTGCGCACGGATTCGTCCTCGTGCGACAGCTCGCGGTCGATCTGCAGGGCGATCCAGTAGCTGAATGCGCGGCCACCTTCAGCAAAGGCGCGCTGCGTCAGCAGCATGCGACGCACGTCCGGGTGCACGATGATCGGGTCGGCCGGCTTGTCCGGTGCCTTCGGGCCCGACAGGCTGCGCATCTGCAGGCGCTCCTTGGCGTAGGCGGCGGAGTTCTGATACGCGACTTCCGTCAGGCCCAGGCTCTGCATGCCGACGCCCAGGCGGGCGGCGTTCATCATCACGAACATGGCGTTCAGGCCCTTGTTCGGTTCGCCGACCATCCAGCCGCGGGCGCCGTCCAGGTTGATCACGCAGGTGGCGTTACCGTGAATGCCCATCTTGTGTTCGATGGAGCCGCACTTCACGGTGTTGCGCTCGCCCGGGTTGCCGCTGGCATCGGGGATGAACTTCGGCACCACGAACAGCGAGATGCCCTTGGTACCGCCCGGTGCATCCGGCAGACGCGCCAGCACCAGGTGGATGATGTTTTCGGCCAGGTCGTGCTCGCCTGCCGAGATGAAGATCTTCGTGCCGGTGATGGCGTACGAGCCATCGGCCAGCGGCTCAGCCTTGGTGCGCAGGATGCCGAGGTCGGTGCCGCAGTGCGGCTCGGTCAGACACATCGTGCCGGTCCACACACCCGACACCAGCTTCGGCAGGTAACGCTGCTTCAGCTCATCCGTGCCGTGTGCGTGCAGGGCTTCGTATGCGCCATGCGACAGACCGGGATACATCGTCCAGGCCTGGTTGGCCGAGTTCAGCATCTCGTACAGCGCATTGTTGATCAGGATAGGCAGGCCCTGGCCGCCGTATTCCGGATCGCAGCCCAGCGAGGGCCAGCCGGCCTCGACGTACTGCTGATAAGCCTCTTTGAAGCCCTTCGGTGCGGTCACTACGCCATCGCCGTGGTACGTGCAGCCTTCGCGATCGCCGGATTGGTTGAGCGGGAAGATGACTTCGGAGCAGAACTTGCCGGCTTCCTCGATCACCTGATTGATGGTGTCGGCATCGATCTCCGCGTGCTGCGGCATCTGCTTCAGGTGGTCCTCCACGCCGAGAAGCTCGTGGAGAACGAACTGCATGTCACGCAGCGGTGCGGTGTATTGACCCATCTTGCAACTCCTTGGTGTGTACTGTGCGACCGCTAGGTGTGCGATGCCGCATCAGGTTCGGTAAGACTGAATGAGTTTGTTAAGCGCCACCATGGCCAGCTCGGCGCTGTCGGGCAACCGCAGGAAGCGCGCATCGTGATGCAAGCCCAGCTCCAGGCTGTACATCTCGAACAGCATCAACCGCGGGTCCGCTTCCGCACGCAGATGGCCTTCTTCCTTGGCCTGCTCGATCGCGCGGGTCAATGCCGCCCGCCAGATCGTCACGCTCTTGACGAGTTCGTCGCGCACCGGACTCTCGGCACGATCGTCGTACTCCACCGCGCCGCTGATGTAGATGCAGCCTGTGGTCACTTCCTGAATGCGCTTTTCCATCCAGCGGCGCACCATGCTCCACAGACGCGGCAGACCGCGCGGTTCCGTCAAGCTCGGGTAGAAAACTTCCTGCTCGAACCGTTTGTGATACTCGCGGACCACTTCCACCTGCAGATCTTCACGCGAGCCGAAGTGTGCAAACACCCCGCTCTTGCTCATCTGCATGCGCTCCGCGAGCACACCGATCGTCAACCCTTCCAGTCCGTCGCGCGAGGCCAGTTCCAGCGCGGCATCGAGAATCGCCGCACGCGTCAGCTCGCCCTTGCGCATCGGCGTGGCAGCTGCGTGATTCGATTCATGACGAGCGGTTGGGTGACGCATGATGATTTCTCTCCGTTCTTTTCTGGGGCGCAACATGCTGAAAATTAGCGTCTTGGAGGGCGCCTTTTGCATGCCGGGCAGGACTGTAAACCAGCCTGCGCGAACACTCTAGCCCAAAATCGAACGGTCGTTCAATTATTTACAGCCGCCTGTTATGCGGCAAGTGTTTTATTAGAAAGCGCCATCTAAATGAAGGCGCTGCAAGGAATGTCATCGCACCGCAACCGGATTCCCGAAAAGCCTTTTGGATAAAGGCTTTGCAGGGTGTGCGCCGCACACAGAAAAGGCGTGCGGCGCAGCATGGCCAGAGGTATTTCTAGTGCTACCCATCAGTAAATAAAACGCACAGAAATCAGGCCGACGCGGCGGTCGCGCCCATGGGGCCACGGCGAAAGATACGTGCGTCCATCTCACGCAGATCGGGGGCCACGGCAACCTCGGCGGCGCATTGGTCGAGGACGTCGCGGTGCAAGTCGATACCGGGGGCGATTTCCGTCAGCGTGAGCCGGCGGCGGCCCTGCCCATCGTCACGCATTTCGAAGACGGCGCGCTCGGTGACGTAGCGCACGAGGATACCGGAGCGCGCCGCGTACTCCCCGTTAAAGGTCAGATGTGACACGGCCGGCACGATCTTCTTGAGCCGCCCTTCCTGCACGATGCGCAGCTTGCCGTCTTCGGCTTCGACCTGCAGACCGCCGGCGGTAAGGGTGCCCATGAACACGATGGAACGCGCGCTCTGCGTGATATTGATGAAGCCGCCAACGCCCGCAACGATGGTGTCGCCGCCCTCGCCGAACAGGCTCACGTTGACGTTGCCCGCGCCATCCAATTCGGCGAGGCCCAGGATGGCGAGGTCGATGCCACCGCCTTCGTAGAAATCGAACTGCGCGGGCTGGTCGACCACCGCTTCGGGATACGCCGACGCGCCAAAGCTCAACCCATCCGCCGGTGTGCCGCCAATAGGGCCGGCTTCCACCGTGAGCGTGAAGCCGCGCGCGCCCTCTTGTTCGGCCAACGCGCCCACGGCGGCCGGCATGCCCACGCCGAGGTTCACGACACTGGGTTGCTGCGCCATCAGTTCCAGCACGGCGCGGCGCTGCACCAGCGTGCGCGCATCGAGTGTGCCGTGCAGGTTGGCTTGCAGCGCGTCACTCGCCTCGATGACGTCTTCCTTCAACTGGATCGCCTCGCCTTGCCAGGGGCGGATATAGGTGGGATTGAACGCCTCGCCAAAGGTCATCTGGTGCTCGGCTTCGTCCTCGGCAACGACCACGTAGTCGACCAGGATGCCCGGCACATGGATCGCCTGCAGGTTGTCGTGCCGATCCACCAGCCGCCGCACCTGTGCGATGACGATACCGCCCGAATTGCGCGCCGCTTGAGCCATCGCCAGCAACTCGTGATGAAAAGCTTCTTCATGCGTGCTGATGTTGCCCCGCGGGTCGGCCGATGTACCGCGAAGGAACACGCAATGCAGCGGGAAGCTGGGGTAGAACAGATAGTCGTCACCGCGAAAGCGTTCGTACTCGACCCATGATGTGCCGGCAGCGCGTGCCGCCTTGGCGCGCGCGTTGATGGCGCCACCGTGATAACGCGCATCCAATTCGGTGCGCGGGTCGACGAAGGTGTGCAGGCCGATCTTCGTCAACACGCCGGGCTTGCCGCCCGCGATGGCGCGGTACAAATGCGTGAGCACACCCTGCGGTAGGTTGAACGCATCGCATTGCTCGGCGAGTGCCAGGTCGGCCAATCGCGTGGCCGAGCGCCAGTGGCCACCGACCACACAACGCGTCATGCCGGCGTTGCCGAAGTGGTTGACACCGCGCGTGGCGCGATCGCCCTGCCCTGCGGAGTAGACGAGCGTTAGATCACGCGGCTCGCCGGTCGCCAGGAAGCGGCGTTCCAGCGCGTGTGTGATGGCCTCCGCGTGGCCAGCGCCGACAAAGCCCGCGCAAGCGACCGTCCACCCAGGCTGCACTAGCCGCGCGGCGGCATCTGCTGTGATGACTTGCATGTCTCCTCCGATATCGTTTTATTCTTGCTGACGGCGTTGCCGCTAATAGTGGGCGGCCCGCCCGCTGATGATCACGCCCAGGCGGACGATCTGGTAAGCGCACCAATCCGTGGCGCGCCACCACCAGCGCCGCGCGGCGTGCGCGTCGGCCAGCACCGGACGGGCGTGATAGTCGATGGCGTGCTCCAACGCTCCGCGCAGCCGGCCTGCCACTTCAGCATCCCACGCCACCACATTGGCTTCGCGCGCGAGCAGCAAGCTGAACGGGTCAATGTTGCTGGAGCCGACCGTGGCCCAGCGGTCATCCACGACCGCCACCTTGGCGTGCAGAAAGCTGGCGGTGTATTCGTAGATCTCCACGCCGTCACGCAGCAGCATGTGGTACAGCGAGCGCGTTGCGTAGTGCTGCAAGCGGTATTCGACTTGTCCCTGCAACAGCATGCGCACCCGCACACCGCGCCGCCTGCATGCCGCCAGCGCACGCATGAATCGCACGCCCGGCAGAAAGTACGCGTTGGCGATGATCACCTCATGCCGCGCCGTGCCCAGCGCGCGCAGATACTCGCGTTCGATCGCGCGCCGGTTACGCACGTTGTCGCGCAGCACCAGGGACGCCAACACCGTACCCGGCGCCCGTTCGCTTTGCCGCCCCGATGCGCCACGATGGCGTGGGCGTGGTGTATCGGTGATCACTGGAAAATCGGCGGCGACGCCCGTCACGCCCACCTCGCGTACGCCAGCGCGCACGCCCATCTGCCACCACAGCCGGTCGACCGTCAGCGCAATCTGCGCGACGAGCGGCCCACGCACCCGCACGGCAAAGTCGTAGCGCGGCCCCAGCTCTGCGTCATTGAACGGCGCATGGTTGAAGTCATCGATGATGTTGATGCCGCCGACGAATGCCACGTCGTCATCCACGACGGCGATTTTGCGATGCAGCCGCCGCAGGTATCGACGCTGCAAACGAAAGCCGCGTACCGGACGATAAATGCGCAGCGTCACCCCCGCCGCTTCCAGCATCGCCGCGATACTCGCGGGCAGCAGGCCGGTGCCGAAGCCGTCGATGGTGAGGCGGACCTCCACGCCACGCTGTGCGGCGCGGGCTAGCGCCTCGGTCACGCGATGGGCGGTCGCATCATCGGTGTAGATGTAGGTTTCGAGCGCCACGCGGCGTTGCGCGACGTCGATGGCTTCGATTAAAGCGGGGAAGAATTCTGCGCCACCGCACAGCAGGTCGACGTCATTGCCGGGCAGAGGTTTGCCGCGCCGCCACTCGGAGCGTAGCGGACCCGCATCACGCACGACCCTCATGGGCGCGCCAGTTCCGCCATCAGGGGCACGTGGTCGGAGCGCTGCGCCCACTCACGGCCGGTCAGCGCGTGCGCCCGCTCAATGTCGAAACCGCGCACGTAGATGCGGTCCAGCCGCAGCCACGGCATGTGGCTGGGGAAGGTACGCACGGGGCGCGCATCTGCGGCGCGGTCTGCTACCTCGGTGGCGTCCAGCGCTTGGCAGATCACGCGGTCGAGCCGGTTGTTCCAGTCGTTGAAATCGCCGGCCACCACGAGGGGGGCATCTTGCGGCACCACGGATCGCACACGTTCAATGAGCGCCTCCGCCTGCCGCTGTCGGCTGCGCGCAAACAGGCCGAAGTGCGCGCACAACAGATGGACCTCGCCGAAGCCGAGGTCGGTCACGGCATGCAGCAGCCCGCGCTGTTCAAAGCGGTGGTCAGAGATGTCCAGATTCTCCGACAGCAGAATCGGGAAGCGCGACAGGATGGCGTTGCCGTGGTGCCCATGCTCGTACACGGCATTGCGGCCATAGACGGTGTGCGGGTACACGTCGGTCGCCAGATAACGCAGTTGCGTGTAGTTCGGGTCGAATAGCTCGGCGGCGACCAGGCGGTCGTTGCGGTCCTGCACTTCCTGCAGAAAGACGATATCGGCGTCCATGGTGTGCAGGCCCTGCCGCACGTCATGTACGCGCACGCGCCGCGCAATGCCCGTCACGCCTTTGTGGATGTTGTAGGTGGCGACGCGCAAGCGGAGCATGTCAGACCTGATCCTTCGTCAATGCAGCCTGGCGGGCGTTGTAGGCAGCCAGGCGCTCGGGCAATTGCAGGATGGCTTCGGCGTTGCTGCGCGAAAAGCAGCGTGCAGCAGCCTCTTCATAGGGCAGCCATTCGGCTTGCACGTGTTCGCGCGGCGACAACCGCACCGGCACCTTGGCGTTCACCAGCAGGCCGAACCAATGTTCAGTGTTGCGCGTGACGCCCGGCGCGTAGCGGTGCCGCCAGTGCGGGTAGATCTCGTATTCGATGTGGTGGCCCCAATCGATCAGATGATGCCGCGCCGAGTCGATGCCAGTTTCTTCCAGCGCCTCGCGGCGGGCCGTGTCGGCCAGGGGTTCATCCAGCGCATCGCAACTCCCGGTGACGGACTGCCAGAAACCGGGGTGGTCCGCCCGTTCCATCACCAGCACATGCAAATCCGGCGTGTGGATGACGACGAGGACGGAGACAGGAATCTTGTGCGACATGGCGGGGTAGCAACGGACGGCACGGGTGGCCGCAAGCCCATAGCTTACCGCAGGCAGGCGCACGCCACGGCCATGCCCAAGCAATCCGCGGACCGCCCCGGCCCGCCTGCGCCATTACGCCGCGCGCAAAGGGCCTTGGCCGGTACGTGTGCGCGTCAGCCAGAGCACCGCGTCGTCGGCGGCATGCTCGTGACCGAGCTCGTGGCGCACCGCGGCAATCAGGCGATCCAGCATCGCCGTGTAGTCTTCGGCCGCGCGTTGGGACTGCACCCATAGGCCCTCCGCGCGGTCGGCGAGTTGTTGGCGGAGCGCGGCGAGGTGCGTGGTCAACTCGCGCTCGCGGGTGCCGAGAGCATTGAATTTCTGGATGAGGAAACGCTGCACCTCGGTCTGCTCCGATTGCGCGTTGGCCTGCTCGAAGCGCACGACGATGGCGGAGGTTTCTCGCTCGATGCGCTGGAGTTCATCACGGCCATCGCGCTCGGCGGTTTCGAGCGCCTGCAGGGCGCGGCGCTCGGTCAGCAAAGCGCGCACATGTTCGGCAAAACAACGTTCGGCCGCCAAGTGCACTTCGGCCAGCGCTCGTGGCGTGTCGTACACCAATGGATGCACCGGCGCCTCTGGAGCAGCCGCCGGCAACTCGGTATCGGGCACGCGCAGGTTGGGCACCAAGTGCAGCCAGTGCAAGCGGTCGGTAGACAAACGACTCAGAGCGCGCAGTGCCTCGCTCAACCTAACAGTCGATGCAGCCGGTGCCAGCCCCGCCGAGTGCCCGCTCTGCGCGGCGGCTGCAATCTCGGGCACGCATGCTGCGACGGTGGTCGCCACCGCTTCCGTCATGGCAATGGCTGCCCTGCGGGTACCTCGGCGAATCTCGATCCATGCCACGAGCATCACCACCAGCGCCGCAATCAGCCAGGTCAGCAGAAATTCGGCGTGCGCCACCACCCAGGTGCGCATGAAATCGATGAAGTCCATCAGAACACCCTCCTTCTTGTCACCCCACGTGACTGCGGCGAAAGAGAGTGTGTAGCAAGCGTCGTTCCTGCATCGAAACGCACGCCCAAAAAGAAACCGCGCCGCCCTTTGCAGGCGGCGCGGTTGCTGTACAGCTTGAAACGACGGGGGTCAGGCCGTGGTCGCGCTCGTCGGTGCAGCCACCTTCGCTTCGGCGGCGCGCAGACGAATGTGCAATTCGCGCAATTGTTTCTCGTCGACCGGGCTCGGGGCCTGCGTGAGCAGATCCTGCGCGCGCTGCGTCTTCGGGAAGGCGATCACATCGCGGATCGAATCGGCACCGGCCATCATCGTCACAACGCGGTCCAGACCGAAGGCAATGCCGCCGTGCGGAGGCGCGCCGTACTGCAGTGCGTCGAGCAGGAAGCCGAACTTGGCACGCGCTTCTTCCTCGCCGATCTTCAGGGCGCGGAACACCTTGCTCTGCACGTCTTCACGGTAGATCCGCACCGAGCCGCCACCGATTTCCCAGCCGTTGAGCACCATGTCATACGCCTTGGCGATGCACTTGCCCGGATCGGTTTCCAGGTATTCCAGGTGCTCGTCCTTCGGGCTCGTGAACGGGTGGTGCATGGCCACCCAGCGCGCGTCTTCCTCGTCGTACTCGAACATCGGGAAGTCCACCACCCACAGCGGCTTCCAGACGTCTTCAAACAGGCCGGCGTTCTTGGCGAAGTCGGAGTGACCGATCTTCAGGCGCAGCGCGCCCATCGCGTCGTTCACCACCTTGGCGCGGTCTGCGCCGAAGAACAGGATGTCGCCATCCTGCGCACCGCTGCGCTTGAGGATCTCGGCGATGGCCGCGTCGTGCAGGTTCTTCACGATTGGCGATTGCAGGCCGTCGCGGCCCTTGGCCACTTCGTTGACCTTGATCCAGGCCAGGCCCTTGGCGCCGTAGATTTCAACGAACTTGCCGTAGGCGTCGATATCACCACGCGACAGGGCAGCACCGCCCGGCACGCGCAGGGCCACCACGCGACCGCCTTCGGCATTGGCCGCAGCCGAGAACACCTTGAAGTCGACGTCCTTCATGGCGTCGGTCAACTCGGTGAATTCCAGTTTGACGCGCAGGTCCGGCTTGTCCGAACCGAAGCGGGCCATCGCCTCGCGGAACTCCATCACCGGGAACTTGGCATCCAGCTCGACCGACATGGTGTTCTTGAACACCGTGCGGATCATCTCTTCAAACAGGTCGCGGATTTCCTGCTCGTTCAGGAACGACGTTTCGCAGTCGATCTGAGTGAATTCGGGCTGGCGGTCAGCGCGCAGGTCTTCGTCGCGGAAGCACTTGGTGATCTGGTAGTAGCGGTCGAAACCCGACACCATCAGCATCTGCTTGAAGAGCTGCGGCGATTGCGGCAGCGCGAAGAACTGGCCGGCGTTCACACGCGAGGGCACGAGGTAGTCGCGCGCGCCTTCGGGCGTGCTCTTGGTCAGCATCGGCGTTTCGATGTCGATGAAGCCCTTGTCGTCCAGGTACTTGCGCACTTCCATCGCCACCTTGTAGCGCAGGCGCAGGTTGTACTGCATCTGCGGGCGGCGCAGGTCCAGCACGCGGTGCGTCAGGCGCGTGGTTTCCGACAGGTTGTCGTCGTCCAGCTGGAACGGCGGCGTGACGGAGGCGTTGAGCACGGTCAGCTCGTGGCACAGCACTTCGACCTTGCCGCTGGCGAGGTTGGCGTTGGTGGTGCCTTCCGGACGGGCGCGCACAACGCCCTTCACCTGCAGGCAGAACTCGTTGCGCACGCCCTCTGCCACCTTGAACATCTCCGGGCGGTCCGGGTCGCACACGACCTGCACCAGGCCTTCACGGTCGCGCAGGTCGATGAAGATCACGCCACCGTGGTCACGACGGCGATGGGCCCAGCCCGACAGCGTGACGCTCTGGCCGAGCAGTTGTTCGGTGACCTGACCGCAGTATTGAGTACGCATTTGCATGTTGTGGTTTTCCGCGAAGCGCGCCGCCAACAGAGCGTCGCGCGTGAAAGTTGATCGAGAGGGCCGGAGGGATCAGTGCGCGCTACCGGCCAATTGCATTGACTTAAGGAGCTGATACGGCGCCGCCAGCATCGGGCAGCGCGCTCGGATTCGAAGAGTCGCGCGGCACGCTGTGTTGCGTGCCAGCCGGCGACCGGTCCTCCGTCTGTGGCGATGCATCGGGTGGGTCCATGCGGCGCGGCAGCGCTTCAGGCGCCACTACCCCCATCGACACGATGTACTTGAGCGCCGCATCCACCGTCATGTCCAGCTCGATGGTGTCGGCCTTGGGCATCATCAGGAAGAAGCCCGAAGTCGGGTTCGGCGTGGTTGGCACGTACACGCTGACGTACTCGCCCTGCAGGTGGTTTTCGACATCACCGCCGGGGCGGCCGGTCAGGAAGGCGATCGTCCACGAGCCTTCGCGCGGGTACTGCACCAGCAGCGCCTTGCGGAACGCATTGCCATTGGACGACAGCAGCGTGTCGGAGACCTGCTTCACGCTCGAATAGATCGGCCCGACCACGGGAATGCGACCCAGCACCGCTTCCCACCACGTCACCAGCTTCTGGCCGATGAAGTTGTGCGCCGCCACGCCCACGATCAGGATGAACGCCAGCGTGAGAATCGCGCCCACGCCGGGAATACGGTGGCCGAAAAGCTGATCCGGCTGCCACGCTGACGGCAGGAGCGCCAGGCTCTGGTCCATCGTACCGATGATGAGCGACAGCACCCACAGCGTGATCGCAAGCGGGACAAGCACCAGAAGACCGGTCAGGAACCACGTCTTGAGTGCGCTGGTTTTCTGTTTCATGGGGCGATGGACCGAGGAGTCTGGAACGCGATCAGTGGCACGCGCAGGACGTGCCGCAACCGCCGGAGGCCGCCGGAGCGGCGCTGGCCGTGCTGGACGAAGCGCTCTCAGACGAAGCAGCCGGTGCGGCGGCCGGGGCAGCAGCGTCCGTCTTCGCTGCCGTGCCCGTGGCGGACGCGCCGCCCGAGCCACCGCGGAAATCCGTCACGTACCAGCCCGAACCCTTGAGCTGGAAGCCGGCCGCGGTCAGTTGCTTCTTGAACGCAGGCGCGCCGCAGGCGGGGCAATCCGTCAGCGGCGCGTCGCTCATCTTCTGCAGCACATCCTTGGCGTGGCCGCAGGCGTCGCATCGATAAGCATAGATCGGCATGGTGTCCTCACCCTGGAACAAACGAAATTCGAGAAAACGATGGAAATGCCCGCGCAGGCCGCGAACAGAGCGCCGGAAACGCGCACAGGCTCGCGATAGATCGGGGCAACTGCGTGCAACACAAGTGCCGCCACGCAAAGCCTTGAATTATAAACCCTTTCGAAGGGATTCCCGACCGCGGATGCGAAGCTTGCGATGGCAGCGCGCCACAAAGTGGCACGCCGCGCACGCCCCCACACCGGGGGCGATCAGGCTTGCGTGGCCGCCTTGGTGGTCGGCGCGCGGTTCTCGATCCACTGCGGGCCGAGCGAACCCAGGATCATCGCGCCAAGGCTAGCCAGCAGACCCACCAATTGTGGCGGCAGCATCGCATTCGGCACGAAGACCTCGCACCAGATCCATGCCACCAGACCGAGGATGATGGCCAGCAAACCGCCCTGCTTGGTCGCGCGCTTCCAGAACAGGCCGAACGCCAGGGGCACAAACGCCGCCACCAGAGTGACCTTATAGGCACTCTCCACCATATGGAAGATCGAGAGCTGCGAATTCAGCGCAAACAGCGTCACCAGCGTGGTAAAGACCAACACCACCGCCTGCATCACGCGCAGGAAGCGCTTGTCGTCCATGGCAGGCAACAGCGGGCGCAGCACATTCTCGGCAAAGGTGACCGACGGCGCCAGCAGCGTAGCACTGGCGCAGCTCTTGATGGCCGACAGCAGCGCGCCAAAGAACATCACCTGCGCGACCAGAGGTGCGTGTTCCAGCACCAGCTTGGGCAGGATGAGTTGCGAATCGGTGTTGATGTATTTCTCGACCATGGCTGGGTCGATCAGCGTGGCGGAATACGCCAGGAACATCGGCACGAAGGCGAACAGGAAATACAGCACGCCGCCCAGTACCGAGGCCGTCCCGGCAATGCGTTCGGTGCGCGAAGAGGTCACGCGCTGGAACACGTCCTGCTGCGGAATCGAACCCAGCATCATGGTGATCCAGGCCGTCACAAAGCCGATCACCTCGAGCGGGTTGAACGCCGGCCAGAACGCAAACTTGCCCGAGGCCGCCGCATGCGACACCACCGTGCCCACGCCGCCGGCCTGGCCCGAAACTTCCCAGCCGATGTACAGCATGCCGATCACGATGATGATCATCTGGATGAAGTCGGTCACCGCCACCGACCACATGCCGCCAAACAGCGTGTAGACGAGCACGCTACCCGCGCCGATCACCATGCCCAGGTCTTGCGAGACGGCGCCATCCGACACGGTATAGAACACCAGGCCCAACGCCTTGATCTGCGCCGCCACCCAGCCCAGATACGACACGACGATGCACAGCGTGGTCAGGGTTTCGGCCACGCGGCCGAAGCGGTTGCGGTAGAAGTCGCCAATGGTGAGCAGGTTCATGCGGTACAGCGGCCGCGCGAAGAACAGGCCTACAAGCACCAGGCAAAGGGAAGAGCCGAACGGATCGGCCACCACGCCGTGCAGACCGTCCTTGAGGAACTCGGCGGGGATGCCGAGCACGGCCTCGGAGCCGAACCAGGTGGCGAACACCGTGGCCGTCACCACCGAGAACGGCAGGCCACGGCCCGCCACCGCAAAATCGGCCGTATTGCGCACGCGAAGCGCCGCCCACAGGCCGATCCCGACCGAAATCACCCAGTAAACAATGACAAACCAGATCAGCATGGCACGCGCGAAAGAGGCAGGAATCCCGTCGGCGGCTAGGCGCCGGGCGAAGTGGCCGGATTATAGCGATGGGACCTCACCCCGGGGCATTGGTGCGACCACGAATGCGCCCTGCCCTGCCACTTTTTTACGCGCCGGCCCCGGATGGGCATCTGCGGGCTTTTCGGGATGGCCGTCGATGTTGCTTCGCACCAACACTGGCCGCCATCACCGCGCAAGTTCAGGTGCTACGGCGCCGCCAGACCTGCCAGCGCTCGCGCCCGGCGAACACCGGCATGGAATCGGCTTCGGCGATAGGCGTGTCGCTGAGTCGCTCGAAGGCGGGTGACAACAACGCGTCCAACTCGGCTTGCGTGGTTTCGAACGGCGGGCCTTTGGGCACCGCCTCCCGCCCCTCGACCACGGCAAAAAAGCCGGCCAGCAAACCGCCGGGCGGTAGCAGCTTTGCAACCTGCGCCGCGTAGTCCGGCCACAGTCGGCGCGGCATCGCGCACAGAAAGGCGCGCTCGTAAATCCACTGCACCGGCCGGCGCGGCGCAAAGCGGAAGAAATCCGCCAGCTCCACCACGTCGCCATGCGGGCCGAGTACGGCCTTGGCCGAAGCGACAGCACTCGGCGCAAAGTCGATTGCCGTGACGGGCCAGCCGTGCTCGGCCAACCAGCCGGCTTCGTAGGCGTTGCCGCAGCCGGGAATCAGCGTGGAAAGCGGCGCGGGCTGCGCTTGGATGAATTGCAGGAAGGCCGCGGGCACGCCGTTCGCATCCCAGGGCGTGTGTTCACGGTCGAAGCGCTCGTCCCAGAAAGCGGGGTCGGCGGCGTCGCGGGACTGGAAGACGGGCGGTTCGGCCATGGCGTTAAGAAAAGATCTGGAGATCAGTAACGGGCCATCCAGGTCAGCACATGCGTCGCGATGATGCCGACAGCAAACCCGCCGACGAACAGCAACGCGGCCGACAACAACCGGTTGGTGCGCTTTTGCTCAGCCAGCAGCGCGGTCAGCGCGGTGGTGTGCACCTTGCCGTCGTCGCGGGCGTGGCGGTCCAAAATCTGGTGCACCAGGCGCGGCAGATCGGGCAGCTTGTTGGCCCACTGGGGCGCCTCCACCTTCAGACGCTCGACAAAACCGCGCCAGCCGATCTGCTCGTGCATCCAGCGCTCGAGGAACGGCTTGGCGGTCTTCCACAGGTCCAGGTCCGGATCGAGCTGTCGACCCAGGCCTTCCACGTTGAGCAACGTCTTTTGCAGCAGCACAAGCTGCGGCTGCACTTCCACGTTGAAGCGGCGCGAAGTCTGGAACAGGCGCATCAGCACGAGCCCCAAGGAGATCTCGCCGAGCGGTCGGTCGAAATACGGTTCGCAGCAGGCACGAATCGCGCCTTCGAGCTCTTCCACGCGCGTCTCTTCCGGCGCCCAGCCGGACTCGATATGCAGCACCGCCACGCGGTGGTAGTCGCGCTGGAAGAACGCCAGGAAGTTCTGTGCGAGGTAGTTCTTATCGAACTCCGACAATGCCCCGACGATGCCGAAATCCAACGCGATATAGCGGCCCAGCGTCTCGGGCGCCACGCTCACGAGGATGTTGCCTGGGTGCATGTCGGCGTGGAAAAAACCGTCGCGGAAGACCTGCGTGAAGAAGATCTCCACGCCGTCGCGCGCAAGCTTGTGCATGTCGACGCCAGCGGCGCGCAGCTCTTCCGTGTGCGAGATCCGCATGCCGTGCATGCGCTCCATCACGAACACTTCCGACGTGCACCAGTCCCAGAACACCTCGGGCACCAGCAGCAAATCGGAGTTGGCGAAGTTGCGCCGCAACTGGCTGGCGTTAGCCGCCTCGCGCATCAGATCCAGCTCGTCGTGCAGGTATTTGTCGAACTCGGCGACCACCTCGCGGGGCTTCAGGCGCTTGGCATCGGCCCAGAGCTTTTCCATCCACGTGGCCAGGTCCCGCATCAGCGCGAGGTCACTGTCGATGACGGGCAACATGCCCGGGCGCAGCACCTTCACCGCCACCTCGCGGCCATCGCACGGGCCGCCGCGCAGCGTGGCGAAATGCACTTGCGCAATCGACGCGCTCGCCACCGGGTGATGATCAAAACGATGGAACAGCGCCGACAGCGGCTTGCCCAGCGATTTCTCGACGATGGCGGCCGCCACCTTCGGATCAAACGGCGGCACGCGATCCTGCAGCTTGGCGAGTTCATCGGCCACATCAGGTGGCAGCAGATCGCGGCGCGTCGACAGCACCTGCCCGAACTTCACGAAGATGGGGCCAAGCTGCTCAAGCGCGAGGCGCAGGCGCACGCCGCGTGGCAGCTTTGGCTTGCGCCCCAGCGTCAACAGCCACACCAGCGCACGAATGCGGCGGCTCTTGAACCCCGACAGCGCGAGTTGATCCAGCCCGTAGTACAGGATGACGAAAACGATCTTGCCCAACCGGAAGAAGCGCGTCATGCCGATTCACCCGCGCGTGCCTTCGAGGTTGCAGGGCGCGCGAGCGTTTCGAGTCGCTCCAGGCGTTTGGCGAGGCGCGCCTCCGCATCACGCAGCGCAGCCACATCAGCGGCAAATTGCGCGAGGCGTGCATGGCGCACCAGTGTCGGCTGCTCATCGGTCAGGTACGACGCCACGGATTCCGCCAGCGAGCGTCCAACGCGCGTGACCTCGGTGCGTGCGGCCTGCACACCGCTCACCATGCGCTGCGCGATCACGTCACCAAACACGCGCGACAAATCCTCTGCCGCATCCCAGCGCAGATTGCGCAACAACGTGGACAGCACGTTGGCAAACTCGGCTTCGCCTTCAATGCGTACGTGCTTGAGCACGGCGGCCTGGCCGCCTGTCGCGTATTCGCTCGCCGCCGCAGCCAGCGGCACCACCACGGTTACGGCGGGCTGCACATCCTCCTTGGGCGCCTCGGGCATCGTGACGAGGCCTGCGGAATCCACCTGCAGCGTCACCGACACCGGCGCGAGATCAAAACGCGCGGCGCGGCCGGCAAATGGACGCAGCGTCTCCTGCGCCCAGGGCTCCTGGCGCAGCAGATGATTCAGCGCGAGCAGCAACGGCTGCATCAGCACAAGCGGAAACGAAGACGAAGTAGCAGTCGAAGACATGCGGCAAGGGTGCGCAAAAGCGGCCAGAAACAGGCGGGTGACGGGCAACGAAAAGGGCCCGAACCGAATGGTCGGGCCCTATTTTACGGGCAATGCAGAAACGGCCGTTTTGCGCCGCTTCAAGCCTTATTTTTCATCAAGGCAGCATCACTGCAATTGCTGGATACCCGCCAGTACCCAGCCACCCGCGCCTTGCGTCGGCTTGGTGAGGTTCCAGACCTCGGCAAACGGCTGGGCTGGTGCGTTGGCTTCTTCGCGAATCATGCCCGAGAAGCGCACGCTGGCCAGGTACTCGGTGGCCTGCGTCTCAATGCCAAGCATTTCGGCCTCCACCGAAACCACGTCGGTCTTGTTCGGCGTGGTGCCGCGATCCGCCAGGTCCATTTTGATCTCGGCGAACATCTCCGGCGTGGTGAACTCGCGGATGTCGTTCAGGTTGCCGGCGTCCCATGCGGCCTGCAGGCGGATGAAATAGACCTTGGCGTTGCGCAGGAAGGCTTGCGTGTCGAAATCGGCCGGCACGCCCCACGGCTGTTGCGGTGCCGCTGCGGCAGCTTGTGCGTTGACGGCGGGCTCGACCGGACCACCCAGGTTCCACGATTGTGCGGCCGTCGGCGCGCCAGCGCCCAGACCCGACGTGTTACCGCTGTTGAGCGACGCTGCCGCCGGAGTGGAAACCTGCGGAGCCGGTGCGGCCGGTTGCGGCACATACGGCTCGCGGTCACCACCCAGCGACGGACCACCCGTGGCATACGCCGGACCTTGCGGACGGCTGCCGCGCACCTTGCGGATGATCCACATCACCACAAAGGCGACCAGGGCAATCAGGATCAGGTTCGAGAGGAGCGAAGCCAAGCCTGCACCCAGACCGAACTTCGATAGCAGATAGCCGATGCCCAGACCTGCGGCCAGACCGCCCAGCATGCCACCCCAGTTGCGCCCAGGCTTTGCGGCCGGCGCGCCCGGAGCGGGTGCTGCCGGCGAAGGTTGCGCGGCCGGTGCGGCCTGCTGCGTGGGCGAAGGCGTCGTTGCCGGCGGCGTCTGCTGACGCTGCGTCACTGTGGACGACTGTTTGCCGATGCTGCGGCTGCCGCCCATGCGTTTGGCGTTGGCGTCCAGCGCCGTACCGAATGCGAGCGTCGCAACCAGCGCGCCCGCCATCAATTTTCCACCCCAATGCAAACTCATCGCTGTCTTCTCTCCAATAGGCAGTGACGCCATTAGATGAAGACGTCAACGCCGAATTCAATGTGAGGATCGTGGCATATCGCCGCAGCGGGCTGCATCGCCCATCCGGTGGACCGATGAAAACCGCTCAGAGGCGACGACCGACGTGCAGTGCAACGACACCCGCCGTCAGGTTGAAGTATTCGACCTTGTCCAATCCGGCCTGTTCCATCATCTGCTTGAGCGTTTCCTGATCCGGGTGCATGCGGATGGACTCAGCCAGATAGCGGTAGCTCTCTGGATCGCCCGCCACCTTGCTGCCCAGCCACGGCAGTACCTTGAACGAGTACACGTCGTAGGCCTTTTCCAGCGGCTGCCACACCTTGGAAAACTCCAGCACCATCACCTTGCCGCCCGGTTTGACGACACGGCGCATCTCGGCGAGTGCGCGATCCTTATGCGTCATGTTGCGCAAGCCGAATGCCACTGTCACGACATCGAAGTAAGCATCTGGAAAGGGAATGTGCTCGGCGTCGCACAGCGCAGTGGGTGTGAGCACGCCGGCGTCGAGCAGACGATCGCGGCCGACGCGCAGCATCGACTCATTAATGTCGGTCAGCCACACCTCGCCGGTGGGGCCGGCCTGGCGCGCAAAGGCCTTGGCCAAGTCACCCGTGCCACCGGCGATGTCGAGCACTTTGTAGCCGGGGCGCACTGCTGCCTGGGCGATGGTGAACATCTTCCACACGCGGTGCAGGCCGCCAGACATCAAGTCGTTCATCACGTCGTACTTGCTGGCGACGGAATGGAACACACCGGCAACCTTGCCGGCCTTCTCGCGCTCGTCGACCTGCTCGAATCCGAAGTGGGTTTTGCTCATGACAGAAAGGGATGCGGAAAGCGGCGCAAGCGTGCCGCGAAGTGAATCGGGAATCAGTGGCTGTGGCCGCAGGCGTGGCCGGCGTTAGCGGCCATGGGGGCATCACGGTCGAGGCCGGCGGCGGCGAGGCGGTCGAGATACGCCTGCCACAGCGCATCGTGTTCAACGCCGAGGCGGTACAGATAGGCCCAATCGTAGATGCCGGAATCGTGGCCATCGGAGAACAGCGGCCGGATCGCGTAGTTGCCGACCGGCTCGACGCCGACGATGCCGACGTCGCGCTTGCCCGTTTGCAGCACTTCCTGCCCCGGCCCGTGCCCCTGCACTTCGGCCGACGGCGACAGCACGCGCAAGTACTCAAATGGCAGGCGGAACTGCTTGCCATCGGCAAAAGCGATCTCCAGCACGCGCGATTGCGTGTGCACGGTCAAGCCAGTCGGGTGCGGGGTGTCGGCGGAAAGTCCGGCCATGAAAAACGTCTCGTTGAGTCAAAAAGCTGTGTTTCAGGAAGCCGCCAGCGCCACGTGCGCGGGCTCTTCCACCACCCGATAGCTTACCGCAGTCAACGGGTCGCCCTCGGGGATGTAGCGCAGCCGGCGATGGTGGAATCGTGCCACGGTGCTGCGGTGCGCCACGCTGACGATGGTCACGTCGGGCATCGATTCGAGCATCAGGCTGTACATGAAGGCCTCGGTGTCTTCATCGAGTGCGCTGGTGGCCTCGTCGAGGAAGAGGTAGTCCGGACGCTGCAGCAAGGCGCGCGCGAAGGCCAGGCGCTGCTGCTCGCCGGGCGAGAGGCGCAGGCTCCAGTTGCTGACCTCGTCGAGCAGATCGACCAAAGCCGGCAGGCGGCAAGCGCTCAGCACCTGCGTCAGGCGCTCGGCGGTGTATTTGGTGGCGAGATCGGGGTACGACAGCGCATCGGCCAGCGTGCCGGACGGCAGGTAGCTGCGCTGCGGCAGGAACAGCACGCGGGCGTCGTCAGGGATTTCGATGCGACCCGTGCCGTACGGCCAGATGCCGGCGACGGCCCGCACCAGCGTGCTCTTGCCGCAGCCCGACGGGCCGTTGACGAGCACGCGCTCACCGCGCGCGAGGGTCATGTCGAACGGTTCGACCAGCAGGTCGTCCGGCTTACGGTTCGGCAGGTTCAGCGCCAGGCCACGCGCCTCGATGGCCGGCACGGCAGCGGTTTCGACCTCGACATCACGTACGCCGGCGCGGTGTTCCTCTTCGCGCTCGGCGGCGCGGATCGCGCGCTGGAATTCGATCAGACGGTTGGTGGAGGCCTTCCAGCTCACCAGCGTGCGGTAATTGGTGACGAACCACGACATGGCGTCCTGCACCTGCCCGAAGGCCGTGGCGACCTGCATCATCCCGCCCAGCGTGAGCGTGCCGCCAAAGTAGCGTGGCGCCGATACCAGAAACGGAAAGATGATGGCGAACTGCGCATAGCCGGAACTGGCGAAGGTCAGCCGCCGCGTGTAGTCCATCAACTGGTTCCAGTTGGTGCGGATGCGCTCGAAGCGGCCACGCAGAATGGCCTTCTCGGTCGGCTCACCGCGGTACAGGGCAATGCTCTCGCTGTTCTCACGCACACGCACCAGTAGGAAACGGAAATACGCTTCATAGCGCTCTTGCTGGAAGGAGAGCCCGATCAGCGGCCGCCCCACGAAGTGAATGATCACCGAGCCCACAATCGAATACAGCAGCGCAAACCACACCATGTACCCGGGGATGACGAAATCGCGCCCACCCAGGCTGAATGCGAGGGGCCCGGACACAGCCCAGAGGATGCCGAAGAACGACACCAGCGTGACCGCCGAATTCAGGAAACCGAGCGCCAGCGTGAGCGTCGCATCGGTGAAGTTGCGCAGGTCGTCGGCGATCCGCTGGTCGGGGTTGTCGGCGGTGTGGGTCTGCTCCAGGCGGTAGAACGCCTGCTTGCCCAGCCAATCATCGAGAAAGCTACCGGTGATCCACGTCCGCCACCGCATCTGCAACATCATGGAGTAGTACAGCCGCATGATCGAGCCGAAGATCAGCAACGCGGCAATCCACGAAAAGCGGCCCAGTTGCGTCCAGAATTCGCCGTAGTTCTTCTGCTCCAGCGCGTTGTAGAAGAGCCGGTTCCAGTCCGTGAACAGCACGTTCATGTAGACCAGAAACAGGTTCAGGCCGATCACCAGCGCGAGCAGCCCCCAAGCCTTGTGGCGATCTTCCGAGAACCAGTACGGGCGAATCAGTTGCCACGTCTCGGACAGATTCAGCCGGCCGTGATGGACATTCAGCTCGGCAATGGAGTCTTTGTGGGAATCGGGCGTGGCGGCGGTGCGCGGTGTCGTCATGGCGATATCGATAGCGGTGGCACGACGGAAAGAGAATCTGACGGCCTGCGCGCCATGAGGGTTCCGTGCAGGACGTGGTGAAGCGTTACCGGCGGTAACCGCTCAGACGTCGGCAAGCGCCGATTGCAGCGCGTACGACAGCGCCGGCAGCTTGGCCGTCAACTCGGCCATGCGCGCGGCATCCGGCTCGCGTTGGGCGGGGCCCCATACGGCTTCCGGAAAATGCGTGTCCCACCGATAGCGCGGAATGACATGCCAGTGCAGATGCGGAACGAAGTTGCCGAAGCTGGCGAGGTTGATCTTGTCCGGCGCGAGCTCTGCGCGCAGCACGCGCTCTACGCGCGTGACAACCTCCATCAGCCAGTGGCGATCGGCGTCGGACAAATCGGTCTGCTCGGCGACGTGGTCATTCCAGATGACGCGGCAGAAGCCCGGAAAGCGCGCGTGCTCCACCAGCACCACGCGCGCCCGGGCGTTGCGCCAGACGGGCTCGCCGCCGTCGGTCTCGCACAATGCGCAGTCGGGTGCGCGCTGGCCCGTCGACACAGCCGTCACACCAGCACCCGCTCGATGCCGCCAGCGTTGGCGTGCTTGACGTAGTCTTCCAGCCACGTCTCGCCGAGCACGTGGCGCGCCATTTCGACCACGATGTAATCGGCTTGCACCGACGCATCTTCGCTATAGCGCGACAGGCCCTGCAGACACGACGGGCAGCTCGTGAGGATCTTCACGTCGCCGCTGAACGCCTGACCGTTGCTATCGGTGCGCAGCTTGTCGGCGCCCTTGCGCATTTCCTCTTCCTTCCGGAAGCGGATCTGCGTGGAGATGTCAGGGCGCGTCACGGCCAGCGTGCCAGATTCACCGCAGCAGCGATCGTTCTTCTCGATCGCGCTCACCTTGCCATCAGCACCCTGGTTGCCGCCCATGAGCTGGTTGACCAGCTTGGTCGGGTCCATCGTCTTGATCGGCGTGTGGCAGGGGTCGTGGTACATGTACCGCGTGCCTTGCACACCGTCGATCTTCACGCCTTTTTCCAGCAGGTATTCGTGAATGTCGATGATGCGGCAGCCCGGGAAGATCTTGTCGAATTCATAGCCGGCGAGCTGGTCGTAGCACGTGCCGCAGCTCACCACCACCGTCTTGATGTCGAGGTAGTTGAGCGTGTTCGCTACGCGGTGAAACAGCACGCGGTTGTCGGTGACGATCTTCTCAGCCTTGTCGTACTGGCCAGTGCCGCGCTGCGGATACCCACAGCACAGGTAACCGGGCGGCAGCACGGTCTGCACGCCCGCGTGCCACAGCATCGCCTGCGTGGCCAGACCGACCTGCGAGAACAAGCGCTCCGAGCCGCAGCCCGGGAAGTAGAACACCGCTTCGCTGTCGGGCGTGGTCGCCTTCGGGTTGCGGATGATCGGGACGATCTCGTTGTCCTCGATGTCCAGCAGCGCGCGCGCCGTCTTCTTGGGCAGGTTGCCCGGCATCTTCTTGTTGATGAAGTGGATCACCTGCTCGCGCACCGGCGCCCTGCCCACCGTGGCGGGCGGATGCGCGGTCTGCTTCTTGGCGAACTTCTTCATCACCTCGTTGCCCAGACGCTGCGCCTTGTAGCCCCAGTCGATCATCACCTTGCGGGTGAGGTTAATGGTCTCGGGGTTGGTCGCGTTCAGGAAGAACATCGACGCGGCGGTGCCAGGGTTGAACTTCTTCTGCCCCATCTTGCGCAGCAGGTTGCGCATGTTCATCGACACGTCGCCGAAGTCGATCTTGACCGGGCACGGCGTCACGCACTTGTGGCAGACCGTGCAGTGGTCGCCCACGTCGGCAAACTCTTCCCAGTGCTTGACCGACACGCCGCGGCGTGTCTGCTCTTCGTACAGGAAGGCCTCGATGAGCAGCGAGGTGGCGAGGATCTTGTTGCGCGGGCTGTACAACAGGTTGGCGCGCGGCACATGCGTGGCGCACACCGGCTTGCACTTGCCGCAGCGCAGGCAGTCCTTGATCGACTCCGAAATGGCGCCGATGTCGCTCTGCTGCATGATGATCGACTCGTGCCCCATCAGGCCGAACGAGGGCGTGTAGGCGTTGCGCAAGTCGGCGGCCAGCCCTTGCGGGTCGTTCACGTCGCGCAGCAGCTTGCCCTTGTTGAAGCGGCCGTTCGGATCGACGCGGCGCTTGTAGGCCGCGAAGTCGGCGATCTCGTCGTCGGTCAGGAATTCCAGCTTGGTGATGCCAATGCCGTGCTCGCCCGAGATCACGCCGTCGAGCGAACGCGCCAGCGTCATGATGCGGGCCACCGCCTTGTGGGCGTCCTGCAGCATGTCGTAGTCATCCGAGTTGACGGGGATGTTGGTGTGCACGTTGCCGTCGCCGGCGTGCATGTGCAGGGCCACGAAGACGCGGCCACGCAGCACCTGCTTGTGGATCGCCTGCGCCTCGTCGAGGATCGGCTTGAACTCGCCGCCGTTGAAGATCTTGCGCAGCTCGGCGCGGATTTCCGCCTTCCACGACACGCGAATCGTGCGGTCTTGCAGCAAGTGGAACAGGTTAGCGTTCGGCTGGTTGACCAGACGGTCGTCGATGGTCTGCGCGAGGTAGCCCAGGCCCAGGCCGATGAGGCTGGCGCGCGCCGTGGTGACCGGCGTGTCGAGATGGTCCAGCAGGTACTGCCAACGGGCGCGCGTGGCACGCAGCAGTTGCTGCGCCTGTTGCACGCGGTCTTCCAGCAACTCGGCGCTGGGGATCTCGTTGGCGTCGTCGGTGCGGCCCAGCGGCAGGTTGCTGCCAGCAAAGAAGTCGAGCAGCGCGTCGGTTAGCTTGAGCTTGTTCTTGATCGACAGCTCGATGTTGATGCGCTCGATGCCGTCGGTGTACTCGCCCATGCGGTTGAGCGGGATCACCACGTCTTCGTTGATCTTGAAGGCGTTGGTGTGCTTGGAGATGGCCGCCGTACGCGAGCGGTCAAGCCAGAACTTCTTGCGCGCTTCGGGGCTCACGGCCACAAAACCTTCGCCGCTCTTGGCGTTGGCGAGGCGAATCACCTCCGATGTGGCGCGCGCCACGGCGTCGTCGTCATCACCGACGATGTCACCGATCAGCACCATCTTCGGAAACGCATTGCGCTTACTCTTGGTCGCGTAGCCGACCGCGCGCAGGTAGCGCTCGTCCAGATGCTCCAAGCCGGCGAGAATGGCGCCGCCTGGCTTCTTGGTTTCGCCGTCGAGGTAGTCCTTGATTTCCACGATGCTCGGCACCGCATCACGCGCCTGACCAAAGAACTCCAGGCAGACGGTGCGGATGAACTTCGGCATGCGGTGCAGGATCCAGCGCGCGCTGGTGATGATGCCGTCGCAGCCTTCCTTCTGCACGCCGGGCAGGCCGGCCAGGAACTTGTCGGTGACGTCCTTGCCGAGGCCTTCCTTGCGGAATTTGCGGCCCTCAATGGTGAGCGTCTCGGTGCGCAGCAGCTTGCTGCCGACCGGCGCATCGCCGTCGAACCACTTCAGCTCGAACGTCACCACGGGTGCGTCGTGAATCTTGCCGAGGTTGTGGTCGAGGCGCGTGACTTCGAGCCAGTTGCCGTCCGGATCGACCATGCGCCACCAGGCGAGGTTGTCCAGTGCAGTGCCCCACAGCACGGCCTTCTTGCCGCCAGCGTTCATGGCGACGTTGCCGCCGATGCACGAGGCGTCGATCGACGTCGGGTCCACCGCGAAAACGAGGCCGGCCTTTTCAGCCGCTTCCGCCACGCGGCGCGTGACCACGCCGGCGCCCGAATAGATGGTCGCCACGGGCTGGTCGACGCCCGGCAGATCGGTCATCTCGACCGCATCCAGGCGCTCCAGCTTTTCGGTGTTGATGACAGCCGAGAACGGCGTGAGCGGCACGGCGCCGCCGGTGTAGCCGGTGCCGCCTCCGCGCGGGATGATGGTCAGACCTAGCTCGAAGCAGCCCTTGACGATGCCGGCGATCTCTTCTTCCGTATCGGGCGTGAGCACCACGAACGGGTATTCGACGCGCCAGTCGGTGGCGTCCGTCACGTGCGAAACACGCGACAGGCCATCGAACTTGATGTTGTCCTTGGCGGTGACGCGGCCGAGCACCTTCTGCGCGCGGCGGCGCAGGTCATACACCTGGGCGAATTCTTCCTGGAACGCCTTGACGGCGCGGCGGGCATGCACGACCAGTTGCTCGACCTTGGTCGCGCGCACGTCGCCTTCCGGGTCGTGGTGCGAATCGTGATCCGCCACGCGGCGCTTCTCGATCTCCGCCAGGCGGTGATTGAGCGCGTCGATCAGCATCTGGCGGCGCTTGGGCGTCTCGAGCAGGTCGTCCTGCAGGTACGGGTTGCGGCGCACCACCCAGATGTCGCCCAGCACTTCGTACAGCATGCGTGCCGATCGGCCAGTGCGGCGCTCGGCGCGCAACTCGCTCAGGATCTGCCACGCAGATTCGCCCAGCAGGCGGATGACGATTTCCCGATCCGAGAACGAGGTGTAGTTGTAGGGAATCTCGCGCAGCCGGGGCGCAGCGTCGTGCGCCGTGAGTTTGGCGTCGATCAGAAGTGGGGCATTCATGGCGTGCCGCTGGGGAGGGAGCGCGGCAAAGAGAGCCCGAGCCGCGCGGTCTTTAAAGGGCGATTGTACTGCAAGCTGCAACGTTGATGCGTTGCAACAACGGTATCCCTGCCGGTGGCATGGGCGCCAAAACCGTCGCGTTTTCAATGGTTTGCGAACACTGCAAGCTCAAATACGTGACGAAAAAATCACGCAAACGTCACATCATGACGTTCTTGATCCAGCCCAGGATGCCGTGCCAGAAGCCATCGGGCAGCGTCATCAGGGCCCCCGTCATGACCAGATAGCGCAGGAACTTGCCGATGGCCATGTACATGAGGCTGGGCCAGAACCGCAGGCGCAGCCAGCCGGCCAGCGTACACAGCGGGTCGCCAATGCCCGGCAGCCACGACACCAGTAGCGACACCGGGCCGATGCGGCGCATCCAGCGGAAGTATTTCTTGTCGAGCGGCGGCTCGCGGTGGCGCTTGGGGTGCGGCACATGGTGGGCGTGCTCGGCGTTGTGTTCGCGGCGGCGGCGGGCCAGATGGAACCGCACCAGCGCCAGCTTGGCCGCATAGCCCATCCACCAGTCCACCGCGCCGCCCAGCGTGTTGCCGACCGTCGCCACGATGATGGCCGGCCAGAACATGTCCGGATTGAGCCTGATGTACGCGAAAACCGCCGGCTCTGAGCCCAGCGGCAAGAGCGTCGCCGAGATGAAACTGACGATGAAGATGGCTGGCAGCCCGACCGTGGGCAGGGCAAGCGTGGCAAAAAGCGTGTCGATCCACTGTTCCATGCGGTCGATTGTAGTGGCCGGGCGGCCGCGGCGTCGCTTGGGAGCCGCCCTACCCCGTCAGGCAAAGAACAAGTAGGCGACAAGGACAGCGCCGACCAGCCCGATCAAGTCCGCCCACAGCCCGCAGGCCAGCGCGTAGCGGGTGTCCTTGATGCCGACGCTGCCAAAGTAGACGGCCAGCACGTAGAACGTGGTCTCGGTCGAGCCCTGGATGATGGCGGCCAGCTTGCCCTGGAAAGAGTCGACGCCGTAGGTCGTCATTACGTCGACCATCAGGCCGCGCGCGCCGGCGCCGGAGAGCGTTTTCATGATGCCGACAGGCAGGGCCGGCACGAAGCGCGTATCGATGCCCAGGTGCGAGAACAGCGCCGACAGCCCCTGCATCAGGTAATCCATGCAGCCCGCCGCGCGGAACACGGCAATGCCCACCAGCACGGCCACCAGGTACGGCACGATTCCGATCGCCACCTGAAAGCCGTCCTTGGCCCCGTCGACAAAGGTCTCGTAGACATTGATGCGGCGAATGGCCCCACAGGCCAGGAACGCCACGACGATGGTGAGGATCGCGCCCGCGCCGATCAGGCCAATCCACGCCGCCATCTGCTGCGGCGGAAACTGGTGCAACCACGCAAACAGCAACCCCATCATCGCGACAAAGCCGCCGAAGTACGCCAGCAGCGCCGGCTTGAACAGATTGATGCGCTGGTACCACGCCACCGCCGCAATGCCCGCGCAAAAGCCGATGAAGGTGGACAGCAGCGTCGGCAGGAAGATGTCCGCCGCATTGAAACCGACCAGCCCCTGCTTGACCGCCATGGCCTGACGAATGGCAATGACAGAGGTCGGCACCAGCGTCACGCCCGCCGTGTTGAGCACCACGAACATCAGTTGCGCATCGCTGGCGCGCTGCGACTGTGGATTGATCTCCTGCAGCTCGCGCATGGCCTGCAGACCCAGCGGCGTGGCGGCGTTGTCCAGGCCGAGCACGTTGGCAGAGACGTTCATCATCATCGCGCCGTTGGCCGGATGGCCGGCGGGCACGGACGGAAACAGGTGCCGCATCAGCGGGTTCACCAGCCGCGCGAACAGGTCGACCACGCCAGCCCGCTCCCCCACGCGCATGATGCCCAGCCACAGCGCCATCATGCCGGTCAGGCCGAGCGCAATCTCGAAGCCGGTGCGCGCGGCATCGAACATGGCGGTCAGCATGCGGGAGAAGACTTCCATGTCGCCCTGCACCACCTGCACGCACGCGGTGATAAAGGCAACGAGGAAGAAAGCCAGCCAGACGAGATTGAGCGCCACGGTGCGTCCATTCAGAGCGGAAGCGGCTATTGTGCCGGACCGGGCGCCCGCATCGTCCCTTTCCTCGAGCCGATAGAGACAAGGCGGCGACCTATACTGCCCCGCATTCGGTGCAAACCGCTACGCGGGAGGCCACATGGTCAAAGTGCTCTTCGCGGGGTTGGCCGGCGGGCTGACCCTGAACGCCGCCATGCTGCTGACGTTCCGGCTGATCGGCTTCGGGTGGAACGGCGGCGGTTTCCTGCTCACCTCGCCCATGCAGAGCCGCAAGCTCATCGCAGTCTGGACGCAAATCGAGCCGCTACCGCTGATCGTCGCCACCCCCGCGCCGATGATCTTCGGGCTGATGCTGTTTGGTGTGGTCCATGCCGCCATGTACCACTGGCTGGCGCCGGCGTGGCCGGCAGGCATTGCAGCCAGAGCGCTGCGCTTTGGCGGCCTGATGTTCGTGCTGTCCTACGGTTTCTTCGAATTCTTCACGCCGGTCAACCTGCTTGGCGAGCCGCTCGTGCTGGTACTGGCGGAGCTCGGCTTCTGGGCGGTCATTGCGGCAGCAGAAGCCTGCGCCATCGCAGCCGTCATGGAACGGCGCGCAACGGTTCCCCTGGCTGCGTAGAACAACGCGCTAAGTCCCGGTGGCGGGCCCGTCAACCGGCTCGATCTTGTGGAAGTTGTCGTAGTCGACGGTGGTCACGCCGTCTTCGTCGTGAATCAGGTCGAGATAGCGGTGGTTCCAGCGGATCGTGTCGTGCCGCCACGAATAGCGCGCCTGCACGGTTTGCGCAGCCGTCTCGTCAGCGCCTTCGATGGTGAGCAGCAGCAAGGCGTCGCCCGCGGCGAGCGATTCTGCCGTGGCGTTGTGCAGCGGACTGGACTCATCGATGACGTGCATCATCACCCAGCCCAGCAGGAAGATCGGGTGCTCACTGCGCTCCAGTTTCAGGTCGCGGATCTTGTAGATCGAATAGCCTTCGGGCGAGCGCTCGTCCTGCATCAGCCGCAGCCGCGCCGTGGCCTCGGCAATCACGTTCTGTCGCGCGTTGGCAGCGCGCAGCATCAACGTGGGCTTTCCGTTGATGGTGCGCACGACCGGATTGCGGGCAAACAGGATCTTGGCGCGCGGCCGGGAAAAGCGCGCGAACACCAGCCCCGTCGCCATGGCAATCCCCGACATGCCGATGAAGATTTCCAGCGTGGCGATGAGGTGGGCGTAGGTCGTCTGCGGATGCATGTCGCCGTAGCCGACGGTGGCCAGCGTTTCCACGCTGAAGAAGAACGCGCCGGCAAAGCCCGGTGGCGACTGGTTCGCGATGGACGCATCGCCCAACGAATACAGCCCAGCAAACACCGCATTGAGCGTCAGGAACAGCGTCGCCAGCAACGCAAAGAAGGTCGGCCAGTTGACTTCCAGCGCGTGGTGATAGATGTCGCGCCAGCCCAGCGGCGGCATGCCGTAAGCGATGACGTGCTGCGTACCCGACCAGATCTTGCGGCCCCGGCGCAGCCGGGAGGGAGACGACGGGGTATTCATGAGGGGGCCTCGCGCCGATGATGAGCCGCGCCCCGGTGGCACGGCTGCGGCAGTGTACCGACCGCCCCGCCTGTCCGCCAAGGCCCCGCATGATAGGCTTACGGGCTATCCCCACGTCCAACCCGGTCCGCACCATGGCCATCGATTACCTCAAGAAAATCCTGACTGCGAAGGTCTATGACGTCGCGGTGGAAACCGAGCTGAAGTTCGCGCCCAACCTGTCGGCGCGCACCGGCAACCGCGTCTACCTCAAGCGAGAAGACGACCAGCCGGTGTTCTCGTTCAAGCTGCGCGGCGCCTATAACAAGATGGCCTCGCTCACGGCGGCCGAGCGCAAGCGCGGGGTAATTACAGCCTCCGCCGGCAACCATGCGCAGGGCGTGGCGTTCAGCGCGGCCCGGATGGAATGCAAGGCGATCATCTGCATGCCGGTGACGACGCCACAGCTCAAGATCGACGGCGTGCGCTCGCGCGGCGGCGAGTGGGTCGACGTCGTGCTGCACGGCGAGAGCTATTCCGACGCCTACAACCACGCCGCCAAGCTGCAGGAAAAACACGGCTACACCTTCGTGCACCCCTTCGATGACCCGGAGGTGATTGCCGGCCAGGGCACCATCGCCATGGAAATCCTGCGCCAGCATCCGCAGCCGATCCACGCGATCTTCTGCGCGATTGGCGGCGGCGGGCTGATCTCGGGCATCGCCGCGTACGTGAAGGCCGTGCGCCCCGACATCAAGGTGATCGGCGTGCAGAGCGTGGATTCCGACGCAATGGCGCGCTCAGTGGCCGCTGGCAAGCGCGTTGAGTTGAAGGACGTGGGCCTGTTTGCCGACGGTACGGCGGTCAAGCTGGTCGGCAAGGAAACCTTCCGCATCACGCGCGAGCTGGTCGACGAGATCATCACCGTGGATACGGATGCGATTTGCGCAGGGCTCAAAGACGTGTTCCAGGACACGCGCAGCCTGCTCGAGCCCTCGGGTGCGCTGGCCGTGGCCGGCCTCAAGGTGTACGCCGAAACCCACAAGCTCAAGAACGAAGCGCTGGTGGCCGTGGCCAGCGGCGCCAATATGAACTTCGACCGCCTGCGCTTCGTGGCCGAACGCGCCGAGGTGGGCGAGGCGCGCGAAGCGGTGTTTGCCGTGACGATTCCCGAAGAGCGCGGCAGCTTCAAGCGCTTCTGCGAGCTGGTCGGCTGGTCGCGCAACGTGACGGAGTTCAACTACCGCATCGCCAGCAAGGACGCCGCGCACATCTTCGTGGGCGTGCAGATTGCGTCGCGCGCAGAGGGCGACAAGATTGCGGATAACTTCCGCAAGCACGGCTTCCCGACGCTGGACTTGTCGAACGACGAACTCGCCAAGCAGCACATCCGCTACATGGTGGGCGGGCGTTCGCCGCTGGCCGAGAACGAACTGCTGTACCGCTTTGAATTCCCCGAACGGCCGGGCGCGCTGATGAAGTTCCTCTCGAGCATGAGCCCGAACTGGAACATCAGCCTGTTCCACTATCGGAATCAGGGCGCGGATTCGAGCAACATCCTCGTCGGCATCCAGGTGCCGAAGAATGAGAAGCGCGAGTTCAAGGCGTTCCTCACCACGCTGGGCTACAAGTCCTGGGACGAAAGCGAGAACCCGGTCTACAGCCTGTTCCTGTAATCGGCCGCGGAGCACTGTCATGAGTAACCAACCTGAACACTCGCCGCTGGGCAAGGCCTCCGCCTACAAGACGGAGTACGACCCGAGCCTGCTGTTTCCCATTCCACGCCAGGGCAAGCGCGACGAGATCGGCTTGGCCGTCGGCAGCGCCCTGCCCTTCTTCGGCGTGGACCTGTGGAACCTGTACGAGCTGTCGTGGCTGAACCTCAAGGGCAAGCCGCAGGTGGCAGTCGGCACGGTGATCGTGCCGGCGGATTCGCCCAATATCGTGGAATCGAAGTCGTTCAAGCTGTATCTGAACTCGTTCAACCAGACCAAGGTGGCGTCGTACGAGGCGCTGCAGCAGTTGATCCACCACGATCTGTCGGAAGCGTGCGGTGCCCCGGTGCAGGTGCGCATCGCACCGCAGGAGGAGTTTGCACGGCAGAAGATGGGCGAACTCGACGGCCTGCTGCTCGATCGCCTGGACATCGAAACCGACATCTACCAGCCCACGCCCGACCTGCTGCACGCGGATGAGGAAGAAGGCCCGGTCGAAGAAACGCTGGTCTCGCACCTGCTCAAATCTAACTGCCTGGTGACGGGTCAGCCCGACTGGGGCAGCGTGCAGATCCGCTACGTGGGCGCGCCGATCAATCAGGAAGGGCTGCTCAAGTACCTGATCTCGTTCCGCGAGCACAACGAGTTTCACGAGCAGTGTGTGGAGCGCATCTTTACCGACATCCTGCGCCAGTGCCGGCCGGTCAAGCTGGCGGTGTATGCGCGCTACACGCGGCGCGGCGGGCTGGACATCAACCCGTTCCGCACCAACTACAACACGCCTTGGCCGGATAACCTTCGGAATGCGCGTCAGTAACACCAGACGTCGCCGGCAACACCGCAAAGCGCCTCCGGGCGCTTTTTTCTTGGCGATGCCGAGCTGTACGACAAGCTCTGCAAGCTGCGCATGATGCTGGCGATGTTGTACGCCGGCGGGTTCGACCACTTCAAACGCATCGATACCGCACTGCAGGCCGATTACCTGTGTACCTGCGTGCAATACGTGGAAGAGGCGTACGCGGCCATGCTCGTCACCGACGGGCTTGCCGGGTAAATCGCCCCGCTCACGACCACGACACCGCCCCGTGCACGGCCGCCTGACATGCGTGCACGCGGGGCTGACACGCGTTGACGCCCGCCCGATTGGCATCAACGCCAGTCTGAAAGCCGTTCACGCATAAAAAAGCAGCATGAATGCCCCTCCGAGACACGTGAACGCCAGTCCGACATGCGTGAATGCTCAAAAAAGCAGCATTAACGGCAGTCTGAGGTGCGTGAATGCATGTCCAACAGGCGTGAATGCATAAAAAAGCAGCATTAACGCGTCTCTGCGTAGCATCAACGCCAGTCGCGCATATGCGAATGCATAAAAAAGCGGCATCAACGCCCGTGCGACCCGCATTCACGACGCAACACCTGCCGCTCGCATAGGAATTACCTGATTCTTCGGCGCAAAACGGCCCTCAGCCTTGTCATGCAGGCACCCGACACCGCACGCTTGCGCAACCGTGCGCCCTCGCGCTGCCATTTCCCTCAAGACAAGGAACGCAATGTCACAAAACCTGATCTCGCTCGCCCTCGGCCCGAACGAATGGAAGGCGATCGATACCACGCTGCAAACGCTGGAGTCGCAACTGCGCGGCCTGATTGACCTCTCCACCGAGCAACGCAGCAAGGTCGTCAAGATGGGCGACAAATCGGAAGCATTTTGCCGCAAGGCCCTCGACGTGCTGACCAACAACCCCGGCGTGCTGCCCGGCAACTTCAATCTGGCGGAGATGCAGCGCGACCTGCAAGCCTTTGACGCCCTGCGCAGCCGCCTGCTGCGCGTGGAAAAGCTCTATGAAAAGATGCGCGACTCGCAGCTCGCCCTGGGCAGCGACGTGATGAGCGCCGCGCTGGACGGCTATGCCTTTCTGAAAGTGGCGGGCAAGGGCGAGGGGTTGGACTCGGCGCGTCAGGCCTTGTCGGCACACTTTACGGGTGGGCCACGGAAGAAAGCACCAGCGGAAGAAGCTTCGTAGTCGGTTGCTGTTGTGTGTCCATACCCCCTCGCCAAAACGAGGGGGTTTTGCTTGCCCCGGCGATCAACCAAACGAACACGCGCGTCTCGTCCTTTTTGCGGACGCCAACGCCCTATCGTTTCGCACGCGCTCGCCTATAGTGGTATCCGCAGTTAGAGCTGCTAACAAAACTGTCCTGGCTAGGCGTGCCGACGCAGACAGTACAAGTCGTACGGCAAGGAGGCGCAACGACGCCAGGGCGGTTTTGTTAGCGGCTCTTAGCCACCCGGGGGAATCGTGAAGGGCTTGTCCGCTGTTTGCGGGCAGCGCCCTCTCGACGGGGGACATTGCCATGACGCAAACGCCATGGAAGCCGCAACGCAAGTCCAATCATGCGGTTACGTGCGCATGCCTGCTGTTGTGCAGCGGGCCGGTCCTTGCACAGACCAACACCACCGCGCCGGTGGACGACAAGCCACCGAGCCTGGAAGCGCTGCAGCGCGAGCTTGCCGATACGCAGGCGCGCCTGCAGGAGTTGAAGCGCTCGATCCAGCAGCAGGAAGCCCATGTGCGGCGCATGCGGCGCGCGCTCGGCATGAGCGAGGGCCAACTCGATACCGTACGGGGCGCAGGCGCGCCCGGCGCAGGTGGGGACGCCCAGCAGGTCGCCCAGAATGACCAGCCCGGTGCCACACCCGTCGGCAAACCGCCGGAGCCGCCCGACCAGCCACCACGCATCGCACAGATCTTCGATGAGCCCAGCGCGCTGACGCCGCCGGGCAAGTTCGTCGTGGAGCCGTCGTTGCAGATGGCGTATTCATCGTCAGACCGCGTGGCGCTGGTGGGTTACACCATCATCCCGGCGCTGCTGATCGGGTTGATCGACGTGCGGCAGGTCAAAACCACCACGCTCACCAGCACGCTGGCCATGCGCTACGGCCTGGCCAAGCACTGGGAAGTGGAAGCGCGCGTGCCCTACGTCTACAGCACGAGCGACACCGTCAGCCGTGAGCTGTTCACCGGCACGGCCAGCGACAACGCCTTCAGCTCGCACGGCCATGGCATTGGCGACGTGGAGCTGACGGCGCGCTACCAGATCAGCGCGGGCGGCGTGGACAAGCCGTTCACCATCGGCTGGATGCGCTTCAAGACACGCACCGGCAAAGACCCGTTTGAAGTCACCACCGATTGCGTGACGCGCTGCGTGAGCAACACCACAGGCACCGGCCTGCCGCTGCAGCAGCCAACAGGTTCGGGCTTCTTTGCCATTCAACCCGGGCTGACGTGGCTGTATCCGACCGACCCGGCGGTGTTCTTCGGCAGCATCAGCTACCTGCACAACTTCGAGCGCAAAGACGTGAGCCTGACCCTGGTGGACGGCTCCAAACAATTCCTGGGCGACGTCAAGGCCGGCGACATCATCGGCCTGAATTTCGGCATGGGGCTGGCCTTGAACGAGAAGGCTGCGTTCTCGATCGGCTTCGACCAGAGCATCATCGGACCGACCAAGCAGAACGGCCAGCGCGTGCCGGGCTCGGTGCGCACCATTCTCGGCACGCTGCTGGTGGGCTACTCGTACCGCATCTCGCCCACAACCAGTTTGAACCTGTCGGTCGGCGCGGGGCTGACGCGCGACACGCCAGACCTGACCGTCACGCTGCGGGTGCCGATCCAGTTCTAGTTTGCGCAGATCAGTGGAGCATGGTCACCACGTTGGCCAGCGCCCCCTGCAGCACGTTGGCGAGATTCATCTGCCGGAACTGCGGCAGGCTGTTGACGGCCGCGTTGATGGTCGTCACGGCTTGCAGCGTCTGGTTGTTCAGGCTGTTCTGGATGACGGTGGCCGCGGTGGTCGCACCTGCCGTCACGTCGGGCGGCGCCACGTTGTTGGGCCCGTTCTGCACAAGGTTGCCGGTCGTGACCACGTTCACAAGCTGCTGCGCCTGCGTGGCGGTCATCCGCGCCACGTCGGGAATATTGACGGCGGCGCTGGCGACCAGATCCCCATTGATGTAGACCGCGCGATCGATCCCAAACGAAATATGCAGGCCCGCGACTGAGGGCACATCAAACCCGCCGCGCATGTCGTCGAGCTTGTCTTCCGACACGGCCTGCCACGCGTGCACGGGGTTGTCTTCCATGCCTGCCGCCAGCGCATGCGCGGGCCCCATCAGCGCGAGCAGGCCCACGGCCCATGCCGTTGCATTCCGCGCTCCACTCAGTTGCCGCATGATGCCCTCCTGCCTGACTACCCTGCTGCACGTGGCTGGCCTGCGCTCAGAAATCGCTCGGGCCGTGTTTGGGGATCACGATGTTCCCCAAGCCTGTGCGATCGACGCCTTCGCCCAGCGGCGCACGCGGTGCCACACGCCAATCCTGCCCCGCGTTGAACGTTGCCTGCCCTTCGCGGTTGTGGATGACGAACAGCAAATGGTTGTCCCACATGCCCTCAAAGCTGGCACGGGGGATGGCGCGCGTGCCCATGGCCGGATCGCCCACCAGCACGCGTCCTTCCTGCACGCCCTTGACCACCACGAAGTGGTGATAGCCGTTCTCGCTCAGCAACACGATGGCCGGTAGATGGGCGCCATTCAATGCCTCCAGCGGCTGCTCGAAACCATCGGCCTCAAAGCCTTGCGACTCCAAGTAGCGCTTGATGTCGAGCAGCGAAAAACCTTCGCGCCGGATCTTCTCCTGATTGCCATGCGTGTACATGGCCTGGAACACGGTCTGTTCGCTCACCGCATAGCCGTATTGGTACGTGAGCAACGTCGCCACCGCCGCCGAGCCGCAACTGAAGTCGTAGCGCTGGTGAATGGTGCGCAGGTATCGCGCCTCCTTCATGCTCGTCACGGGCACGGCATACGTGCCGCCGCCCGTACCGAGCATGTCGACGGAACCCGCCAAGGCGGGCGCGCACGCTGGCATCAGCAACGCCGTCAGCGCCACAGCACACATCTTGCGCATCACCACTTTCCTTACGGACTCAGGGTCTGAATTGCACGTTGACGATGGTGGCGTTCTGGATCAGCACGTTCGCTCCGCTGTTCTGGATGACCGTGGGGATCCCGGCGGCATTGGCAAACGAGCCGTCGCGCACGATGTTCGACCCCGTCGCCACATTCACGGCGGTGTTGTCGCTCACAGTGCCCGAGAGGCGCGCCTCGTTGACGGTCTGGTAGAGGTCTTGCGTACCGCCGCGATAGCCGTCGAGTTTGTCCGCACCTACCGCATGACCCAGACTGGGTACAAACACAGGCACCGATACGGTTGTGGCGACCGGGGGACGCACCGCTTCCGTATTGGTACTGGCTGTCTGCGCACCGTCTGCGATCAGCCCATCCTCCGCCGCCATTGCTACTGCTGCTGGCCACACTGCCAGGCCGCATGCCAGAAGCAACGCCATCGGCCACGCCGGCCATCCTGCTGTGGTTCTTGTGATTCTTCTGTCGGATCGCATCGAATGTCTCCTTCTCACGTTCCGACTGCGGCCGGGCCACTCGCGCAGCCCGGCCGGTCTATCGCTGCCAGCGCACCATCACGTCATGGCGCCGGCAGCGTCGCTTCCCCGCTCATGCCGGATGCCGCGTCATTTGCCCACGTTCAGGTTGGCCTGCACGTTGATGCTTTGCTGGATGAGGGAAGCAAAGCCGCTGTTCTGGCTCGCCACCATCACGCCTGCTGCGGACTGGCCGACGCTGGTCATGGCATTGGACATGTTGAACGTGCCCGCATCCACGGCCACCGTACCGCCTGCACCGCCGGCACCGCCAACTGCGCCGTTGCCGACGCCACCGTTGCCAACGCCGCCCGCACCGCCTGCAGCACCCACCGCGCCAACGGCGCCGTTGCCTGCCGTGGACGAAGCCGCGCCGTTGGTCGCGCTGCCGTTGGTTGCGCTGCCGCCCGCACCACCGGTGCCGGCCACATTGGTGGCGGCACCACCGGCCGCGCCTGCGCCGCCCGTGCTGGTGCCAGTGGCCGTGCTGGTGCCAGTGCCGGCACCACCCGAGGCAGTTGAACTGCCGCCGGTGCCTGTGCCGCCTGCCGCGCCGTTTCCGCCGGCCGCCGCTGCGGCGCCACCCGTTGCCGAGCCCGCGCCATGATGGCGATTGGCGTCACCGCCATTGGAGCCACCGGCACCGCCGCCGCTGCCTCCAGCGCCGCCGCCCGCCGCGCTGGCGCTGCCTGCCAGGCCGCCCAGACCGGCGCCCAGGCTGGCCGACAGTGTGCCGGAACTGCCGCCGCTACCGCCACCGCCCGCGTTGCCTGCAGCGCCACCGCCATTGCCACCGTTGCCGGCAGTCGCGCCGCCGTTGGTTGCACTGCCGTGCGTCACGCTGCCCGAGCTGCCGCCCGCGCCACCGCTGCCGCCTGCACCGCCGGCGCCACCGTTGCCACCCACGCCTGTGCCGCCGTAGCCGTAACCGCCACGCCCGCCGGCGCCGCCATTGGCAGAGCCACCGTTATTGGTGGCGATATTCCCAATCCCCGAGATGCTGAGGTTGGTGACCGTGCCCTCCAGTTTGGAGATGGCAATCGCCTTGCTCGTGTTGAAGGAATTGGTAAAGGTCGCGGTGGACACCCCGCCGTTATTGCTGGCTGCAGTGCCGTAGCCGGTGGCGCTGGCTGTACCGCTGTTGTCGCGGTTGCTGCCCTGGCTTGAGTTGTTGTGCTGGTTCGAGTTGTCTGTTGCTGTGGTCGTTGTTGTGGTGTCTGTGTCGGTACTGGTTCTGGTGATGGTCGACGTGTTGGTCTGGGTCTTGTCACCCGCGCCAGACGCCGAGTTCCCGATATCGGCCAGTGCAACGCCAGAGACCCCCAATCCCATGGCGATCGCGGTGGCCAGTAAGGTCTTCTTCATAACGCACTCCATAAAGGTGAGAGGGGCGGTCGGAAGCGCGGCCAGTGGGGCCGGCGCGCTCTGCCAGTGGGAAAACAACATCACCCACCCCGGGCGGCCTCGTTCGCATATTCAATGCCACGTTTGCAGGGTGTTTGCGTACGGCCGTGCTAAGCGTTTGAAAACGCGAAGGTTTCAATCGCACGCTCCCGTGCCTCGGCACGAAATCGCCCGCAATCGTGTCGCGCCATGCCACTTTGGGAGGGGGTTTTTTCCCGCATCGGTTGCAGCGCTGATACAGCGCCCTCACCCGCTTGCCGCGCACGCGCATGCGGTCATCGGCCGAAGAAGCAAACCACGCGCGCGCATGCGCTGGCCCATGCCGTTTCCAACGGGCAACGCGTCAGGTGTTTCAGAGCTGATACATCGGCGCACCTTGGCTCACATTGCGTGAGCGGCCGATCATGGGCGACATGCATGCCGTGGCGCACCTCATGCCGCGCAACATGCTGCGATGTGGATGGACACCGCAAGCGCGCAGGCCCGCGCGCCCGTTTTCATGCGAGTGCCCCCTATCGTCAAGACACGTACGGGGACCCTGTCTTGATACCCGCGCCTCGCGCTGCCCGGGCCATCAAAAAAAATTGCGCGCGGCAAGCATCGTCATGACAACGTCATGGCAACAAACGACCGCGCGCAACCTGTTCGCATTTCAACTGCGAAACCGCAGCTCAAGCCGTGGCAGCCACCGTCAGCTTGAGCTCTTCGATCATGCGGTCGCGCATGACGAACTTCTGCACCTTGCCCGTCACCGTCATCGGCATCTCGGTGACGAAGCGGATGTAGCGCGGGATCTTGTAGTGCGCGATCTGGCCTTTACAGAATTCGCGGATCTCATCCTCCGTGGCCTGCTGGCCGGGCTTGAGCACGATCCACGCGCAGACCTCCTCGCCGTATTTCTGATCCGGCACGCCGAACACGTTGACGGCCTGCACCTTGGGGTGGCGGAAGAGGAATTCTTCGATCTCGCGCGGGTACACGTTCTCGCCGCCGCGGATGAGCATGTCTTTCACGCGGCCGACGATGTTGCAGTAGCCCTCGGCATCGAAGGTGGCCAGGTCTCCGGTGCGCATCCAGCCGTCCTGGATGGATTCGGCGGTCTTGGCCTCGTCGTCCCAGTAGCCGAGCATGACCGAATAGCCCTTGGTGCACAGCTCGCCCTTCTCGCCCACGGGCACCACCTCGCCTGCGCCATCCACCAGCTTGACCTGCAGATGCGGCTGGATGCGGCCGACGGTGGTGACGCGCTTGTCGAGCGGGTCGGTCACCGCGCTCTGGAACGACACGGGGCTCGTCTCGGTCATGCCGTAGGCGATGGTGACTTCGCGCAGGTTCAGCTCCGACACCACGCGCTTCATCACCTCGATCGGGCATGGGGAGCCCGCCATGATGCCGCCACGCAGGCTCGATACGTCGAAGGTCTTGAAGTCCGGATGATCGAGCTGCGCGATGAACATGGTCGGCACGCCATGCAGTTGCGTGCAGCGTTCTGCCGCCACGGTCTGCAGCGTGGCCAGCGGGTCAAATGCCTCGCCCGGAAACACCATGCACGCGCCGGTGGCCGTGCACGTGAGCACCGACATCACCATCCCGAAGCAGTGATACAGCGGCACCGGAATGCACAGCCGATCGCCCGCCTGCAGATTCATCGCCATGGCAACGAAGCGCGCGTTGTTGACCACGTTCACGTGCGTGAGCGTGGCGCCCTTGGGCGCGCCGGTGGTACCGCTGGTGAACTGGATGTTGATGGCATCGTCGGGCGACAGCTGCGCCGTGATGGCATCCAACGCATCAACGGGTACGCTTTTTCCGCGTGTGATGACGTCGGCAAAGTTGATCATGCCCGGCGTGCTGGCCTCGCCCATCCGGATGACCCAACGCAACGCCGGCAGCTTGGCTGCATTCAGCGCGCCGGGTTCTGCGCTTGCCAATTCGGGCGCAAGCGTCTGCAGCATCTCCAGGTAGCGCGAAGTCTTGAACGCCTCGGCCGCGACGATCGCCTTGCAGCCCACCTTGTTGAGCGCGTACTCCAGCTCCGAGAGCCGGTAGGCCGGGTTGATGTTGACGAGGATGAGCCCCAGGCGCGCGGTCGCAAACTGCGTCAGCACCCATTCGTAGCGATTGGGGGACCAGATGCCGATGCGGTCGCCGCGCTGCAAACCGAGCGCATGCAGGCCGGCGGCCAGTGCGTCGACCTGTTCGGCAAAAGCACGCCATGTCCAGCGCACGTTTTGCTCGCGGAAGACGACCGCCTCTGCGTCGGGGTAACGGCGCACGGTGTCGGCCAGCAGCGCCGAAACCGTCACGTGTGCCAGCGGCACCGACGTATCGCCCACTACGTACGACACACCACCACGCGGTCGCGCGTCGAATCCTTCACCAGCCATGGATGTCTCCTGATCAACTCGGCCTCATGCGTCATGAGCCGCGTTTTTGTTATGAATGACTGTACTTACAGCGCTGCATGGAATTTGACGCAGCTTGACGCTTTTGGCAATCCGTTCCCCGGCGAACAATGACGCGGAACAATTGCTGCGGCGCAGCAGCAAAAATCGGCGTCCGGCACCTTCAACGCGCTAACATGCCGGCCTGACGTTTTCTTGCACGCGGGATTGGCGATGATCGTTGTAGTGATGGGTGTTTCGGGTTGCGGCAAATCGACGGTGGGCCAGAAGATTGCCGAGCGGCTGGGCTGCGCGTTCCGTGATGGCGACGAGTTCCACAGCGAGGCCAACCGCGCCAAGATGCACGCCGGCATCCCGCTCAACGACGACGATCGCAAACCCTGGCTCGAAAGCATCCGCGCCTATATGGATGAAACGACCAGCGGCGGCCGTTCGCTGGTGGTGGCGTGCTCCGCGCTCAAGCAACGCTACCGCGACGTGCTGCGCGGCAATGCCGTCAACGGCGGCCACACCGAATTCGTCTACCTGAAGGGCAGCTTCGATCTGCTGCAAGGCCGCCTGGCCGCACGCAAGGACCACTTCTTCAACCCCAACCTGCTGCGCAGCCAGTTCGAAGCACTGGAAGAGCCGACTGACGCCGTGGTCGTCGACATTGCGCTACCGCCCGACGCAATCGTCGACGAAGCGGTCAAGCAACTGCAGGCGCGCGCCGCGCATCGCCCCGCCGCCTGAGTCCCCGCAATCAGCTGTGTATGAGTTGCTGCAACACGGCTTGCACGTCGCCGTGGCAGACGCTGCTCATGCGGTCTTGCTCTTGCGGCGTGTCGATCTGCTCATGCGCCTGCAAGCCCAGTTCAATCAGCGATTGCACGCGCGGCACCCAGTGGCGGCTGAGCTGCGTTTCCAGGTCGGCCGCCATGCGCTCGGGGTCGCCAAAGTAGAGCTGGCCACCATATTCGCGCTGAATCTCCTTGCGGATCATCTCGGCGGCGCGCGGTAACACGGCGCGGTTGACGGCCACATGCCGCAGTTCGTGTTCGCGGATGGCGTTGTAGGCGCAACTGCCCGGCGCGAACTCGCGCGCGACCGTCACCCGAAAATCGCTCAGCACCAGCTCCACATCCACGGACGGCCGCAGGCACGTGGTGGGCGGCTGCGTCGGCAGTGCCATATAGTGCGTGGTGACACTGAATTGCGCGCCGAGCGTCGCGTACGTTTTGCCCAGCACACGCGCCGCGCGATCGTACGGCGGGGCCTCGGCGGTCAGTTGGTCGACGGAGCGGTCGTTGGAAAATGTCAGCGGGGTTTCGCTGGCATGCACGGTCACATGCATGGGACCGAGCTTTTCGTCGCAGATCTTGAGCCAGTAGCTTTTGGAAGCCGACACGCTAGTCGGCACGCCCGTGCGGCCCTCCGTGGTGGCCGCGGCAACGGTCTCGATGGGCGCAAAGCGAACCTTCGCCAATTGCGCGCGATGGTGCCGGCTCCATACCAAGCCGCCGGCAACGCATGCCAGCACCAAACCCAACACCACCACCCGACGCATCCTTGGCTCCCCGTTTGCGCATTCCGGCCGGTCTGCGCAGGGGCGCCGGTCGGTTGATTGGCTACATCATGCCGGCGTCAGTTGCGCCGGTTCTCTGTTCTCGTGCCGGGCCGCAACCAGTTGCCTGATCTGCTCGCCCGACCGTTGGAGCGCAATACGCGCCTCTGGTAAGAAAGGATAGAAGATCGGCCAGACGTGCGGAAGACGTCGGCCCATTTCTACCGAAACGGATACCCCTGCCGCGCGCGCCCGGTCGGCCATTCGGAGGGTGTCGTCGCGCAGGACTTCGCTGCTGCTGACGTAACAGTGCAGCGGTGGCAAGCCTGCGAAATCGGCATAGAGCGGCGAGGCCAGCGGGTGGTCCGTCGGCGCGCCGGAATCGCCCAGGTAGAGCGCCGCACCGTGGGCCATCCAGGCACCCCGGAACATCACGTCGGATTCATCGTTGTCGATCAGGCTCTGGCCGGTGGCGGCAAGGTCCGTCCACGGCGAATAGAGAATCGCGCCGGCCGGCAGCGGGTCCGCTGCATCGCGCAACGCCACCAGCAACGCCAGGGCCAACCCACCGCCCGCCGAATCGCCCGCGACCACGATGCGCGACGGCGCCACACCCTGCGCCAGCAACGTGCGATAGGTGAAGAGCGCATCTTCCACCGGCGCAGGAAACGGGTGCTCGGGCGCCAGCCGATAGTCCGGCACGCACACACGCGAGCGCGCATGCGTCGCCAACCCGATGGTGATGGGGCGATGCGTGCGCGGGCTGCAAAAGAAATAGCCGCCGCCATGCAGATAGAGGACGACCGGGGCGTCGGCGTGGAGGTCGGGGTCGGCGGGTTCGATCCACTCGCCCGTCAGGCCGTGGTTAGCGGGCGCAATGCGCCAGTCGGGCGGCAACTCCACCGGCCGCGGCATCTTGCGCTTCTCAGCATGCAGGCGCGTGGCGATGGGGTCGAAGGGCTCACGTTCGGTCGGCTTCTTGACCTGGTTGCGCACCATTCGCGAGATCACCCAGTTTTGCCAACTCATGGTGCGACCCTCCGCTCGAAACATTCAGCCTAGCGACGATGCGCTGCCCGGACAATCGGTTCGCACCCTGCTGGGCGCGGATCGCACGAAGTTGACGAACAATCTACAAATTTATATATCATTCAATTCTTAATTGATTCTGAGTTGCGCGCATGTCCATCGACTTCGCACATTTCACACCGGGGGCCGCGCTGGTTGGCGGCTTGATCATCGGGTTGGCGGCGGCCGTGCTGGTGCTCGCCAACGGACGCATCGCCGGTATCAGCGGCATTCTGGGCGGGCTATTGCAGCGCCCGCGCGGGGACATGGACTGGCGCATCGCATTTCTGGCGGGGCTCATCGGGGCGCCCATGCTTGCTGCGGTGCTGGGCCATCCGGTGGTGCCGGAGATCAGCGCCGGCTGGGGCGAGGTCCTGGCCGCCGGCTTTTTGGTCGGCATCGGCACGCGCTACGCGGGGGGCTGCACCAGCGGCCACGGTGTCTGCGGCCTATCGCGCGGGTCCATGCGCTCGCTGGTGGCCACGCTGACGTTCATGGCGGCGGGCGTCGTCACCGTGTTTGTGACGCGCCACGTGGTGGGAGGCTGACATGGCAACGATCATGGCGCTGGTTGCGGGCCTGCTGTTTGGCGTGGGGCTGATCGTGTCGGGCATGGCCAATCCGGCCAAGGTGCTCGGCTTTCTGGACTTGGCGGGCCGGTGGGACCCGTCGCTCGCCTTTGTGATGGCCGGCGCGATTGCGGTGGGCACGCTGGCGTTTCTCATCGCTGGGCGGCGCGGTCGATCCTGGCTTGGTAGGCCGATTCAGTGGCCGACAGCCACGGGCATCACCACGCGGCTGGTGCTGGGCAGTGCGGTCTTTGGCATCGGCTGGGGGCTGGCGGGGTTTTGCCCTGGGCCCGCGCTGGTGGCACTGGGCGCGGGTGTACCGAAGGCGATCGGCTTTGTCGGCGCAATGCTGGTGGGGATGGCGGTGTTCAGTCTGCTGGAGCGTAAGCGCTAAGGCTGGCAGCAATCAGCTACCAGCCGCAACGCACTCGCCGCGCAATCATCCCGGGCAATCGCAGCAAACCGGCCGCCAGCAGGCGCAGGTGCATGCTCACCAGCAGGACGTTGTCGCGCAGGTACTGGAAATGCGAAACGCCGCCCTCGTCCCGGCGGAAGTAGCGTACGGGCGCGTCCAACCGGATCGGGCGCACGCCCGCCCAGCACAGGCGCACAGCGGCTTCGGGGTCGAAATCGAAACCACGCATCCACGCGTGGCGTCGCATGAGGGCCGCCAGCGGTGCGATGGGGTACACGCGAAAGCCGAACAGCGTATCGCCGATGCCGGCCCACAGCGTCTCCACCTCCGCGCAGGCGTTGGACAGACGCCGGCCCTGCACGCGCGCCCACGGCGCACTCGCATCGAACATCGGCTGGCCGAGGACCATTGCACCAGGCGCCGCCTGCGAAGCGGCCATGAACGCGGGGATGAGGTGCGCGGGGTGCTGGCCATCGGAATCCATGGTGAGCACATGCGTGAAGCCGGCGGCGGTGGCCGCGTCGAGCCCCGCGAGCACGGCCACACCCTTGCCACGATTGCGCGGCAACACGATCACACGCAGGCCCGGGTCTTGCGCGGCCATCGCCTGCAGGCGCTCGGTGCTGCCATCGGTGCTGCCGTCCACAACCACCCACACGGGGTTCCACTGCGCGCGCGCGCTGCGCACGGTGTCATCCACTTTGATGCCCGGGTTGTAGCTCGGGATCAGGACAAGGTGCGTGTTGGATGCGCCGGTCATCGGCATGGCTCTGGCGTCCTGGCGTCCTGGTGGCGTCGATGGGGGCGGAACGTCGGGCCTTAGCGCGTGCGGTGCTCGGCCACGTAGGTGGCCAGCGCGCCCAGCGAGGCGAAGATCTTTTCGTTGTCCGGATTGGACGAGCGCAGCTCGAAGCCGTACTTCTTGGAAATCAGCAGCGCGATTTCGAGGATGTCGATGGAGTCGAGCCCGAACCCTTCGCCGTACAGCGGCGTGTCGGCCGTAAGGGTATCGAGTTGGATGTCTTCGAGATTCAGCTCGCCGATCACGAGGGTGGCGAGCTCTTTTTCCAGGTCGTTCATCAGTCTTGCATGCACGGGCAGCCCGCAGCGAGGGAGTGCGGCCAGAAACGACGACATCCTTCCTCGCCCGAAACCCTGCCTTGCCCTGCCCCCGCCCGTGTCTTAGGGGGTCGTTTAAGCTAGGCGGATTCTAGACGAAGGGTTACACATCGTATAGCGCAAAACCGTGACAAAGACCGCAATATCGCCGCGTTTACACGAAGTGACGCAAACGATTCAACGGCTTGCGGGGCGCCGCCCAGCGGTAGCGGCTCGTCCGTCGGCGCGGCCAAATGTTGTACATCCGGTTACAAAGCCGCCGTCGCCAGATCGGGTGAGAACGGCGACCGGCCCTAGAATGTGGCCGCCAGAACGCGCCGTCTAGCCCGTTGGCAGACGCGCTGATCCACCCCGAAACCTGCGATGCCGCACCGTTTTTTCCGCCCTTCCTTACTATGGACCGCCTGATCAGCCTTGCACGCGCCGTGGCCGGCGTAGCGGCGGTCGTGGCGTATCAGCTGGGTGCGCACTATGCGGCGGCCACGCCGGGCGCGCATGGCGTGGGGCTTGCGATGGCGCTCGTCCCGCCGCTGGCGATTGCCGGGGTGGCCGCCGCGCGATCGGCTCGCCGCGTGTGGCTGCTGCCGCTGTGGGCTGTCGTCTGTGGCGCGTTGTGGATGTCGCGCGAACCGCTGGCGCGTCATTTCGGCTGGGGCCTGTATCTGGAGCATGTGAGCTTCAACCTGATGATGGCCTACGTGTTCGGCCACACGCTGTCGGCCGGGCATGAGCCGTTGTGCACTCGCTTTGCTGCTGTGGTGCACGGCACGCTCACGCCACGCATTGCGCGCTATTCGCGGCAGGTCACGCTGGCGTGGACGCTGTTCTTTCTCGCCACCGCGGCCGTCTCCACCCTGCTATTTGCCATGGCATCGATCGTCACGTGGTCGACGTTTGCGAACTACCTGTCGCTGCCACTGGTGGGCGTGATGTTCGTGGCGGAATACCTGTGCCGGCGCATTGCGCTGCGCGGGGAGCCCAGCTCCAGCCTGCTCGATGCGGTGCGCGCGTACCGGCAATCCACGCACACGCAACGCTGAACCACCGGCCGCTCTCACCATGTCGACTTATCCGCTGGTTTCCCATCCATCGTTGGATCACACGCTTGCCTGGCGCGATGGCGCGCCGGTGCCGGTGCGCGCTTTTCTGGGTGACGTGATGGCGCTGGCGGCGCGGCTCCCCGCTGGCGGCAACGTGTTCAACGCCTGTACTGACCGCTACCGTTTTGCCGTCGGCCTGTGCGCGGCGCTCATAGCCGGCAAGGTCAGCCTGTTGCCGCCCATGCAAACGCCGCAGATGGTGCATCAGCTTGCCGCGTTCGCGCCCGACGTGTTCTGCCTGTACGACGCGCCAGCGTGCCCTGTCGACCTGCCGAGCTTCCGCTACCCCGATCCCATGCCGGCTGCGACTGCACCCACGCACGTGCCGCAGATCAACGCCGAGCAAGTCATGGCGGTGCTGTTCACATCCGGCTCGACAGGCACGCCTGTGCCGCATCGCAAGACATGGGGCGCACTCGTGCAATGCATGCGCGCGGCCGTGGCCCAGCTCGGGCTGAACGATGGGCGATCATTCACGCTGGTGGGTACGGTGCCCGCGCAGCACATGTATGGCTTTGAGGTGACGGTGCTGATCGCGCTGCAAGGTGGCCTGGCGTTCAGCCACCGGCAGCCGTTCTACCCGGCGGACATCTGCGAGGCGCTGGCCGAGGTGCCGCAACCGCGTGTGCTGGTGACCTCGCCGGTGCATCTGCGTGCGCTGCTGGCATCCGGACCCACGTTGCCGAATGCCGCACTGGTGCTGTCCGCCACGGCGCCGCTGTCGGCAGCGCTCGCCCAGGAAGCGGAGACGCGCCTGAGCGCGCCGCTCATCGAAATCTACGGCAGCACCGAAACCGGCCAAGTCGCCACGCGCCGCACCGCGCAAGACACGGCGTGGCACCTGTACCCGGCACTGCGCATGGAGACGCGCACCAGCACCACGGAGGACGACGGCCCCACCGTGTGGGTCTCCGGCGGCCACGTTGACACGCCGGTGCCGATGGGCGACGCGATCGAACTGCTGGACGACACGCACTTTCTGCTGCACGGGCGCAAGGCGGACCTCATCAACATTGCCGGCAAGCGGTCTTCGCTGGCGTATCTGAATCACCAGCTCAATGCGATCCCAGGTGTGGTGGACGGCGTGTTCTTCATGCCGGACGACGCGCCGGCCACCCCGCACGCGCACGGCGGCGCGGCCGTCACGCGATTGGTCGCGCTGGTGGTTGCGCCCAACCTGCGCCACGCCGACGTGCTGCGCGCCCTGCACGACCGTGTCGACGCCGCCTTCCTACCGCGTCCGCTCTTGATGGTCGACGCGCTGCCGCGCAACAGCACCGGCAAACTCCCACGCGATGTGCTGACCACCCTGGTGGCGCAGCACTGGCCCCGCCATCCCAACACGGCATCTGCCATGCAATTCACCATCCCTGCCGATCATCCTGCGTTGCCCGGCCACTTCCCCGGCCACCCCATCGTGCCCGGTGTCGTGTTGCTTGACCATGCGCTCCAGCACATCGGCGCAGCACAGGGGCGCTCGCTCGATGCCTGCAAGATCAGCTCGGCCAAGTTCCTCAGCCCGGCCGCGCCGGGGGAGCCGCTCGATGTGGCGTTCGACACCACGGCCAGCGGCGCCATCCGCTTCACCATCCGCACTGGCGAGCGCGACGTGGCCAGCGGCGTGCTGGCCGCACCGGAGAGCGCACCCGCATGAAGCGCCCCGAATGGGCCGAGCGCCCCGAGCGCAGCAACGTGCTGCTCCTGCGAGTGATGACGTGGCTCTCATTGCGGCTGGGGCGGCCGTTCGGGCGCGGCGTGCTCCGGTTGATTGCGGCGTACTTCGTGGCGTGCTCACCGGCGGCGCGCCGGGCTTCGCGCGACTACCTGCGCCGCACGCTGGGTCGATCTGCGAGCCTGCGCGATGTGTTCCGGCACATGTTCACCTTTGCCACCACCATCCACGACCGCATCTACCTCATCAACGGGCGCTTTGATCTGTTTGACGTGCAACTGCAGGGGCAGACCCATGTGCACGATGTGCTCGCGCAGGGGCGCGGGGCGTTTCTGCTGGGCGCACACCTGGGCAGTTTCGAGGTCGTGCGCGCGCTTGGCCGCACGGTGCCCGACCTGCGCGTGGCCGTGGCCATGTACGAAGACAACGCGCGCAACATCAACGCAGCCGTTGCGGCCATCAACCCGGCAGCGGCACCGGAAGTGATTCCGCTCGGGCGCGTCGACGCCATGCTGCAGGTGCGCGAGGCGCTGGACAGCAACCGCCTGGTCGGCATGCTGGCCGATCGCACGCTGCTGCGCGATGCGGGGGCGTCCGTGCAACGCATGGAGTTTCTCGGCGGCACGGCGGCGTTTCCGCTGGGGCCGCTGCACATGGCAGCCCTCCTCAAGCGGCCGGTGCTGTTCATGACGGGGCTGCACCTGGGTGGCAATCGCTACACCGTGCATTTCGACCTGCTGGCCGACTTCACGCAGGTGCAACGCGCGGACCGCGCCGCCGCGGTCCAAGCCGCGCTGGCACGCTATGTCGAACGCGTCGAGCACTACTGCCGCACCGCACCCTATAACTGGTTCAACTTCTTCGACTTCTGGCACGATGCCGACGCTGCTGCGGCACCCCGCTCTGCGCGCACCGAACCGCCCGAAACCCTGACGCCATGACCGCAATGCGCCCCCTGCTCCGCGCCTGTCTTGCCTTGCTCGCCGCGAGCCTGTTGGCCTGCACCGCCCATGCCGCCGACACCAGCGCCTGGACGCTCGACCGCCTGATGTCCACGCTGGCGCACAACAAATCGGGCCGCGCCACTTTTACGGAAACCAAATACCTGTCGATTGCCGAGCAGCCCGTGGAATCGTCCGGCGAGCTGGTGTTCGTTGCGCCCGACCATCTGGAAAAACACACGCTGCGGCCCAAGGCCGAGCACCTCGTCATCGACGGCGACAAGCTCACCGTCGAGCGCAACCAGCGCAAGTTCACCATGCCGCTGGCGCAGTACCCGGAGCTGAACGCCTTCATCGAAAGCATCCGCGCCACGCTGGCCGGCAACCGCTATGCACTCGAAGCGATCTACACCGTCGCCATTGCCGGCCGTGGCGATGATTGGACGCTCACCCTCACACCCATCGACACGCGCATGCAGAAAGTGGTCAGCACGATCACACTCGACGGCACGCGCGACATGCTGCGCAGCGTCGCCATCCAGCAGGCCGACGGCGACCACTCGCTGATGCGGCTGCAACGTGTTTCCACCGACACGGCCCGATGAACGCAACGAAAGCGACCAGCGCAACAAGCGCGATGCTGGCCCTTCGCCAACCTGCGGTGGTGTTGTGGCTGCTCGTCCTGCTGCTGTGCGCAGTGGCGATCGGGCGCACCAGCTTTACGGCGGATCTGTCGGCGTTCCTGCCACGCTCGCCGAGTGCGGAGCAGCGTGTCCTGGTCGACCAGTTGCGCGAAGGCCTGGTATCGCGGCTGATCCTCGTCGGCATCGAAGGCGGTGATGCCGCCACGCGTGCGGCACTGTCACGCCAGCTCGCCGGCACCTTGCGCGCCGATGCCCAATTCAGCGCCGTCAACAACGGCGAACCCGTGAGCGAAGCGCGCGACCGGCAGTTCATCTTCGAGCATCGTTACGTGCTCAGCCCGGCTGTCACGTCACAGCGTTTCTCGGCGGAAGGGCTGCACGCGGCACTGGGCGAGAGCCTGGACCTGCTGAGTTCGTCCGCTGGGCTCATCGCCAAGAACCTGCTGCCGCGTGACCCCACCGGCGAAGTGGCGGCACTGGTCAGCCAGCTCGACGGCACCGCGCTGCCATCGTCGATGTACGGCGTGTGGGCCTCGCACGATGGCCAGCGTGCCGTGCTGGTCGTGCAGACGGCCGCCGCCGGCTCCGACACTGACGCGCAGGCCAGCGCCATCCGCGCCGTGCGCGCTGCGTTCGATGCGGCAACACGTGCCGTGCCAAATGCGACATCGACCCGCATCCTGATGACGGGCCCCGGCGTGTTTTCCGTAGACGCGCGCGACACCATCAAGCACGACGTGGAGCGCCTATCCACGCTGAGCCTGATCCTCGTGGTTGCGCTGCTGCTGACGGTGTATCGCTCGCCGCGCACGTTGGCGCTGGGGTTGTTGCCAGTGCTGTCGGGCGTGGCAGCCGGGCTGGCTGCGGTGAGCCTGACGTTCGGCGCAGTACACGGCCTCACGCTGGGCTTCGGCACCACGCTCATCGGCGAGGCGGTGGACTACTCGATCTACCTGTTCGTGCAGTCTGCGCGGGCCGACGGCGCCAAAACGGGCGCCAATCCGCGCGACAGTCTGCGCGCATGGATTGCCACCTACTGGCCGACCATCCGCCTGGGCGTGCTGACCTCGGTGTGCGGTTTTGCGTCGATGCTGTTCTCGGGCTTTCCGGGCCTCGTGCAGCTCGGGCTGTATTCGATCGTCGGGCTGGTGACGGCGGCGCTGGTGACGCGCTATGTGTTGCCGCATCTGCAAGGCGCGCGCGTGGCCGTGCGGGATGTGTCGCGGCTCGGCGCGTGGTTGGCCCGCGTCACGCTGGCCGCGCCACGTCTGCGCTGGCCGCTCGTGCTCGTGCTCGCTGGCGCGTGCATCACGCTTGCGCTGCATCGCGATGGTTTGTGGAGCCGTGAACTCGCCGCGCTCAGCCCCGTTCCGGCGAAGAGTCAAGCGCTCGACGCCAGCCTGCGCGCGGACGTGGGTGCGCCGGATGTGCGCTACCTCGTCGTCATCCCCGCCGCAACGGAGCAGGCCGCGCTCGAAGCTGCGGAGAAGGTCGGTGCGCAGCTGCAACCGCTGGTCGATCAAGGCGTGCTTGCCGGGTTCGAAACCCCCGCGCGCTACCTGCCCAGCGATGCCACGCAGCGCGCGCGTCTGGCTAGCCTGCCGCCCGCCGATGTGCTGACAGCGCGCATGCGCAGCGCCGTGGAAGATCAGCCGATCCGCGTGAAGCCCGAGCTGTTCGCCCCCTTCATCGCCGACGTGGCTGCCGCGCGCACGCAACCGCTGCTGCGGCGCGCCGATCTGCAAGGCACGTCGATGGCGCTGGCGGTGGATGCCCTGCTGACCCAACGCGACGGCCAATGGAGCGCCATGCTGCCCTTACGTGCGCCCTCAGCACCGGCAGCCGCACCAACCGCGCCCAACGAGCCCAGCCTGAATGCCACCCCCATCCGCGCAGCCGTCGAACACGCGGGCGTGCCGGGCGCACTCTTCATCGATCTGAAAGCCGAGGCGGACCGCCTGTACGTCAACTACGTGCACGAAGACATCCGTCTCTCGCTCGCCGGCTTTGCCGCGATTGCGTTGCTGCTGCTCGTGGCCCTGCGCTCGCCACAACGTGTGTTGCGCGCGCTGGCACCCCTGGTGGCGGCAGTGCTGGTGGTCACAGCAGGCTTTGCGCTGGCGGGTGTGCAACTGACCATCCTGCACCTCGTCGGCATGCTGCTGATCGTGGCGGTGGGCTCGAACTACGCGCTGTTCTTCAACCAGGGCGGCGAGCACGCGCAGAGCATCGCGCCGCAGACGCTGGTGTCGCTGCTGGTGGCCAACCTGGCGACCGTGGCCGGCTTTGGCCTGCTGGCCTTCTCGCGCGTGCCGATGCTCGAAACCTTCGGCCTGACGGTTGGCCCTGGCGCCATGCTGGCGCTGGTGTTTGCTGCCATCCTGGCGCCCACAACGCATCCCGCTCGCCCGGCCTCCGCATGAACGCACCGCACATCCCTCCACTTGGCACGGCACGACGCTGGAAGCCGACGCCGCTGATCCAAGGCACGCTCGCCTTGCACGCCGGCGCGGCAGCGGCCCTGGTGGCACAGCCATCGGCCTGGCCGTGGGCCGGCGGCGCCGTCATCGCCTCGCACCTCGCGGTGATGGCCGCCGGGCTGTGGCCACGCAGCACGCTGCTCGGCCCCAACTGGACGCGTCTACCCACAACCGCCGGCCGGCAGATCGCCCTAACCATCGACGACGGCCCGGACCCCGAAGTCACGCCGCGCGTGCTGGATGTGCTGGACGCATACGGCGCCCGCGCTACCTTCTTCTGCATCGGTGAACTGGCGCGCCGTCACCCGCGTACCGTGGAAGCCATCGTCGCGCACGGGCATGCGGTGGAAAACCACAGCCAGCGGCATCGGCATACGTTCTCGCTGCAAGGGGCCGGCGCACTGCGGCGCGAAATCGAAGCCGCGCAAGACACGCTGGCCGACATCACCGGCGCGCGCCCGCTGTTCTTCCGCGCGCCGGCCGGGCTGCGCAACCCGTTCCTTGAACCGGTGCTGTGCCAACTCGGCCTGCAACTGGCGAGCTGGACCCGGCGGGGCTTCGACACCCGTTCAAGCAGCGCCCAGGCAGTCGCCGGGCGGCTGCTCCACAACCTTGCGCCACAAGACATCCTCCTGCTGCACGACGGCCACGCCGCGCGCGATACCAACGGTACCCCCGTGCTGCTGACCGCCCTGCCAATCGTGCTGCAGGCCGCAGCGCAGGCGGGGTTGCAGTGCATCACGCTGCGCGCCGCCCTCGCCCCGGAGGCCGCGCGGGTGACCGAGCCACAAGTCGCCATTTGATAAAATTTGTGAGTTACCGGCACACCAGTTGCTGGAGCTCATCCCCACCAAACGCCCTCCGACACCCCCGCCGTGAAGCCCCTATTGGTCACGCATTTCACCGCCACGAGCTGCCTCGGACGTGGCCTTGACGCCACGCTCGATGCGTTGCGCAGCCAGCGCGGCGGCCTCGTGCCGTGCGACTTTCCACGTGCCGACCTCGACACGTGGATCGGCGCCGTCGACGGTGTGGACGCCGAGTCCATCCGCGCGGACCTGGCCCCCTTTGATTGCCGCAACAACCGGCTGGCGCAGATCGGCCTCGCACAAGACAGCTTTGCCGAGCACGTGATGACCGCCAAGACCCGTTACGGCGCCAAGCGCATCGGCGTGTTCATCGGCACCAGCACGTCGGGCATTCTCGAAACCGAACACGCCTATCAGCACCGCCAGTATCACGATGGGCAGACCGGCGCGCTGCCCGCGAGCTTTCACTACGCGCAAACGCACAACATCTATTCGCCGGCTGCCTTCGTGCGCGCGGTCTTTGGGCTGGGTGGTCCGGCCATGGCCATCTCGTCGGCATGCTCGTCGGGCGCCAAGGTGTTTGCCTCGGCGCGGCGCATGCTGGAAGCGGGCCTGATCGACGCTGCGGTAGTGGGAGGAGTGGATTCGCTATGCCTGACCGCGCTGTACGGGTTCAACTCGCTGGAGTTGCTGTCGCACGCGCCATGCCGGCCGTACGACGTGGCGCGCGATGGCATCTCCATCGGCGAAGCCGCTGCGTTTGCGCTGCTGGAACGCGTGCCAGACACTGCGTTGGCCGACGATGCCATCCTGTTGCTCGGCATTGGCGAATCGAGCGACGCGCATCACATGTCGTCGCCGCATCCCGAAGGCCTGGGCGCGCGCGCGGCCATGGTGCAAGCGTTGCAAACCAGCGGCCTGGCGGCATCGGACATCGACTACATCAACCTGCACGGCACCGGTACGGCCAGCAACGACACCGCCGAGGCACGCGCCATGCAGCCACTGTTTGACGGCACGCCATGCAGCTCCACCAAGGGCGCAACCGGCCACACGCTCGGCGCGGCCGGCGCGCTGGAAGCCATCATCGCGGCGCTGACGCTGCGCCATCAGTTCGTGCCCGGCGGCATCAACACCACGCAGCCCGACCCGGCCCTCGCCGTGCACTACGCCACCACGAGCCGCGATGCCCGCGTGCGCACCGCGCTCAGCAACGCCTTCGGCTTTGGCGGCACCAACTGCAGCCTGATCTTCGGCCGCGCCGACGCTGCCCGGAGCTAATGCCGCACCATGACCCAACTCAGCGCCTTCATTGAAAGCATCGGCCTGCTCGGCCCCGGCCTGCCGGACTGGCCGCACGCAGCCGACGTGCTCGCAGGCCGCACACCCTACGCGCATGCGCCGACCACGCTGCCGCCGCCGGCCGGCTTGCCGCCCATCGAGCGCCGCCGCACCGGCCCCGTCGTCAAGCTCGCGCTGGCGGTCGGCCACGAAGCGGTGGCCGCTTGCGGGCGCGATGCCGGCACGCTCGCCACCGTGTTCACCTCCTCCGGCGGCGACGGGCAGAACTGCCACGTCATCTGCGAGACCCTGGCCAGCGAGGAGGCCGACAATCGCAAGCTCTCGCCCACGCGTTTCCACAACTCCGTGCACAACGCGCCGGCCGGCTACTGGAGCATCGCCACGCACGCCATGGCGCCGTCCAATGTGCTGTGCGCACACGACGGCAGCTTTGCCGCCGGCCTGCTCGATAGCCTGTGCCAAGTCGCCGTCGATGGCACGCCCACCCTGCTGATTGCCTACGACAGCCCGTACCCCGAGCCGCTGCACGCCATGCGGCCCGTGTCCGATGCGTTTGCCGTAGGGCTGGTGCTGGCGCCGGAGGCCAGCGCAAAGACGCTGGCGCGCATCGACATCGAACTCACCGACACGCCCGCGACCACGCTAGCCGCGCCAGAACTGGAAACATTGCGGCACGGCAACCCCGCCGCCCGCGTGCTGCCATTGCTGGACGCCCTAGCAACGCGGCGCGCGCAGCGCGTGGTGCTCGACTACTTGCCCGATACCGGCCTACAGGTGAACGTCGTTCTGCCCGATGCCACAGGCGCCTTCCGCGACATCGCAACATGACCGCCGACGCACCGCTTTCACCACCGCTGGATCGCAACTGGATTGCCGCGCGCATTCCGCACAGCGGCACGATGTGTCTGCTCGACACGGTGCTCGCCTGGGACGATGCCCACATCCACTGCACCGCCACCAGCCACCGGGACCCTGCCAACCCGCTGCGTTCCAACGGGCAGCTGGCCGCCGTCTGCGGCATCGAATACGCGGCCCAGGCAATGGCTGTGCACGGCGCACTGGGTGATACGACACAGGCGCGCCCGTGCGCCGGCTTCCTCGCTAGCGTGCGCAGCGTCGAGACATTTGTCGCACGGCTCGACACCATCGACACCCCACTCGACATCGAGGCCGAGCGCATCGGCGGAGACGGTAACAACGTGTTGTATTCCTTTACCGTGCGCGATGGCGCGCGCATCCTGTTGACAGGTCGGGCGGCTGTCGTGCTCGACGCCGCTGTATGAACTTGCCCAGGAGGAATCCCGCCGTGAAAGGTCGCCCGCTTCTGATCCACTCGCTGATCCCCGCGCTGATGCTGGCACTGCTCAGCCCGCTTGCCCACGCCGACTTGTCTGAAACGAAGCAAGAGATCAAGCAAGACACGAAAGACGCCGCCAAGAAAACCGGCCACGCCGTGCGTGATGGCACAAAGGCCGTGGGCCACGCCACGCGCGACGGCGCGAAAGCCGTCGGGCATGCCACGGCCAATGGTGCCCGTGCGGTCGGCCACGGTGCCCGCGATGCGGCGCACGCCACCAAATGCGGCGTCAAGCATGTGTTCAAGAAGGGATGCTCGAACGGCTAACGCCGCGCGCAGGCAACAAAAAACCCGGCAATCCGCCATGGATGCCGGGTTTTTTGTTGTCTGGTGAGCAGGCTATCGCGTCCGTTGCTCACCTTCCGCATGCGTCTCCCATTTGATCGACTCCGGGTCGTCAATCGTGTTGTCGCCCTGGCTGAATCGACCGTGCTGCGGGGCAATGTTTGCGTCCTCCTCCCACGTCGCCTGCTGGGTGAACGTGCCGGCCTTTCGGTCGAACTTTAGGAAGTGGTGCGCTGTCTTTCCACCCCAGTCAGAGGACGGCAGCGAGATGTAGTGAACCGCGTACTGATCATCGGTGAGGTGGCCGCGCACGACGTACACACCATAATGCTCTTCGCCCTGAGAAATAATCTTGTAAACGCCGTTGTCGTAGTAGTACAGCGTTGCGTCCGGAAACGGCTTTTTCTCGTACATCTTTTCATAAAACAATTTCTGCTTGACCGTCGGCTTGCCAAACTTGACTTCGACGGACGCGGGCTGAGCGCCGCCACCCTCAGCCGCCATTATCGGGGCGGCCACAAGCGCCAGGATCGAGAAAAGCATTTTTCGCATCATCACAGTCTCCAGAAGTCGGGTTGCCGTTGAGCACGACAAATTCAAACGCATATTCACGGGGAGCATCCATGCATGGCGCCTGAAGCCGCGTTGCGCCGGCTTTCAGTTGCACGGATGATGAAAAATTGACCGCAAAACTCGAATCTGCCCTGGTCGAGTGCAGATATTTCAAAATCCACGGAAAGCACAATATACGGCGAAAATATTACCACCGTAATACGACTGAGGATTATTGAAAATAAAGAAAGCCGCCCCGACTATTTCGATCGACACACGGAGTCCTTAGTCGCACATCGACCTATCCGCTTGAAAACTGGAAAGCCAATAAATAAAGGCCCTGTAAATTTCCGCCCAACCTTTTGGTCAGGCGAAAATTTACAGGGCCTTGCTTTACCGATTTGGACTACGTTTTCCTTAAAAAGGTTAGCGGAACCACCTACTGTCAGATTTCCCCTAACCGTTTGATTCAAAAAAAGAATCCTACAGATCCCACAGCCTGTGTCAAACATCGAGTTGTCAAATGGCGTTGCCCGTGTACGCCAGTTCACCCGCGCAGCGGGTGAACTGGCGCCTTCGTCCGTCACTTTTCAGCTTTTTGGGGTTGCTTATATCTTTCCAACACTGGGAGAGGTCCAGGGGAGGGGCCGGCAGCATGACTGCGAGAGAAGTTATCCACAGGCACGCAGACAGCCCGCAAAAACCAAATCAACAGGCTAGGGGCTCTCTCGAGAGGAAAAAACCTCGACGACGGTCGCTCGGGGCGGCTCGGCATTCAATCGAACGGATACGTCTGTGGATAGGACGAGCCGTAGGCCACCTTGCACCGAATGGGACTCGACGAGGTTGCTTATAACATTGAGTGGCACCGGCTATGACACTACGCGTCGTTGGCGGTACACAACAAGACGCATTCCGAATGCGGTAGACGCGCAAGGCACCTGCTTCAAGGAAGTAGAGTTGGGCGCAAGGCCCTGCCAATCCAATGGCTTAGGCCATGATATCTCAAACATCGAATACGTCCAACCTGAAAGCGCGGACGCCGCCATAGAGAGTCAACTGCCGGCCTTCAACCCCACCCCATCAGGTCATGAATAGCTTGGGCCTGGGCGATGTAAAGAAGGTCGATGTTCGCAGAAAACTCATAAATGATCCCAGCAAACGCATAGCTGAGGATCCCAGCCGGGCTTTGCAGAAGCCTGAATGCAGGCCCGCCACTGAGGCCTCCGATAGCGTCTGGCTCTGGCTCATTGGCTTGCCGGATCCACTCATCCCGCTCGAACTGGCAAACCAGATAGTTATCGTGCGCCACCGTGGCTGGCGTCGCCCCGCAGCTATAGCTACCGAAGTTCAATTCGTTGAGCGACTGCGCCCGCCGCAAACCACCGGGAAAGCCGCCGAAGGCGATCCCCTCGCCCGCAACTGCGAGATCCGGCCGAGCCATACCGATATCGAAGAATGCTTCGCCGATGCCGAAGCCGCCGTCGACAATCTCAGTCGCCTGTTCAGTTGTCAGGCGAACGACCGCAACGTCGAGTTCATGGCTCTCCCCGACCATTTGCGCAAGCGGGTCCAGTCGGCAATTGTCGATCTGGAAGAACGCGAAGGCGGATTCCGCCCGTTTTCGCCGGAAACCCTCTAAGACGTGGGCGCAAGTGATCATCAAACGATCTTCCCCCCGCGCTATCAGCGAAGCCGTCCCGTTGTTCACTTCGAGTTGGTTTCCAGGCTCCGGTGTAATGCCAAAGAACGCAGCCTTACAAAAACGGAGTGGGTATCGCGCCAGTTCAATCCCGAACGGGCCAGCGAGAAGTGCCCGCGCCTCGTCTTCATCCATGCTGCACTCCTCGGTGCCGCCGCATAACCTCATCCATTACACGGTCCGGGGAATATCGGCGCCAAAAATCTTCTGCCATTCGTCGCCGGCGTCGGTGACGCGGTTTTTGTAATCGACGGCGATCTTGGCGGCCCCGCCCCTCTAAGAAAAATTGTTCGACCCCAGAGCTATGAGTTCGAAATGCGGGTTCATCCTTCGCATCTCGTACGCCGCCTTTTTAATCCGATCGGTATGCGCGTTAAAAACCTCAATTGGACTATCGAAGACCTTCCCGTTATTGAGAACCGCGAGCGCCGTATTAGATATCCTGCCGGCGATCATTTCCTTGCCGTCCTGTATTACGAAGCTCACATAGTCCCCGGTAGTATCAGACCTTGGAGGACCAATCGAGAAGCTGTCATCCATTGGCTTTTTCGCCTCTTCGCTGTTCTCATGTTCCCGAAGACTCTTATTCACAAGAGAGCCGAGAGCAATGAAGTTTGTTTTGCCGTTTCCATCTAAAAAATTTAATTTTCGAATTTCCTTTTCGGACAGCGCATAAAGGAGCTCATTGAGCTTTATAGATGCACCAGTTGTACCACTGGCTTGCAGAGATCCTTTCAGGGGCTCAGAGATTTTCGCGACCGTCTGCGAAAGCCCTCTGACAAAGCTACCCATCTCATCTGCCGCACCTGCAATTCGATTGAAAACACCAAGAAACTCCTTCAGCGTTTCATCGTCCGAGAAACTTGGATACCTCACTTGGTGGTCAATCTCGGACCAACCCTCTTCGAATATGGTGCGGACTTGGATCTCGGAAAACGTTTCGCGTTTTCTTGACGAATCGGAGACGATGTAGTGTATCGACCTATATCCTGAATCACGGGTATCAATCTCGATCCCATTGTCACGATACAGGTAGTCTGAATCACCCGGCCTGATGTTCGCGATTGGGCCCTCAGTGATATTGAAGTGATCCTTTATCTGCTTGTCGATTGCGATGCATTCATCCTTGAATAGGTGAATGGCGCGTATACCCACCAAATCGGTGATGATCTTGTGGTAACTCTGCGCGCTGATTTTTTTATACTCCTCGGGCTTTTCAATCAGCTTTCTGACAATCTTTGCCAGCAGATGTGCGGTGTCCTTTACGCGAAAGCGTACGGAGTGCACGCCATCCATTTTTTGGAGATCGCGCGCGTAATGCTCGGCGGTACTCTGGAGGCGATCTTTGCGGAGTTCGTGGTCGTTCGCTATTTCAACCAGAACACTCCAGTCGGCTCCGCTACTCTCCCACTCCTCACGCGTTACATGGTTTTCGCGCAAAAATTCGTCAAGTGTCAGAGCAAACACTTTATCCCCCTTGTGACGCGCTGCACAGATCCCCAGCCATTGCTTCCAAGAAGCGTCCAGCAAACCAACCAAACACCCAATCAAGCGCCACGGATGCGCAGGAAATTCTCTTTGGAAACAATGAATTCCCACGCTACCGAGTTAAGCGACAACCAACCAAGCAACCCTCCGGATGTATCTCAACGAGGAATTCGATCGCCCAGCCCTGAGAGAAGCATTTTCGGAAAAACCTTAGGCCCGGTGCGCTTACTTGCCACCTATCCCACCGATCAGTGCGCCGTGTTCCATGCCGTCCGACATTGCAGATTCTCTTTGAAAGTGTCCGCATGGCCCTCAACTCTCGTCCTTGCCAATGCCGAATCGATACTTTCGCAGCGCTAGCCCCTCGTCTGCTCGTCGCTGCTCATGCTCGATCATCCCTTGCAGGCCGTCGGTAAGCCATTCAGCGAAGGCTTGGACACGGCTGTCTTCGTCGCTTCTCCAATCGGAAATCGCCTGCAGTTTTTGTTCGTACGCCTGGACCATTCCGTACTCACCTCTGACGACGCCCGTGGTTTCAATAGCAGCCGCGACCTCTTTCCAAACGCCGGAACGCTCTGGCACCGCCTTAATAATGGCCTTGCAGATATCCAAAATCGATGAGGAGCCGTCGTAGGCGCGCAGGATACCGACGACAAACGCGATGTCGTCCTCGTCACCACTCCCAACATACTGAAGCAGCAGCGCCTCTAATGGCTCGCCAAAGGTCGGGAACGCCGACTTTACAAGCCGAGCGCCACGATAGCTAAACATGAACCGGACTTCGTCATCGAAGTCACCCCGAAGTGCCGACAGCAGGGCGCCCGGCTCACGAGCGATTGCCTCACCCAATTTGTGAAGCTGATACGGAATCGGCTCGAACGAATCCGAACTGCCAGCATCCAATTCACGCTTTTTTTCCGCTAGCGCCCGAGCGTGCTTCAGGCGTCCTATTAAAAAGCTGAGGACCACGTGAAGGTCAAACTGTGCGATCTCGTAGAGAACGTCCTCTGCCCTAAAGTCCAGCTCCGGCAGCGAGGTTAGCATCGCTAGAATCTCGGCACGCTCACTCGGCTCCATCGCGCCCACCAGAACGCGAAAATCCTTCCTGAACCAAATGACGTTTGCCCAGCGGGCGTCATCGTGTTTGGCCAGTTCGCGCAGCGACCGCAGGAAGATGGACTTGGCAGTGACAGCACCTTCGGCAAAAAGGCTCGCGGCGACTCCCGCCGTTTGGATAAGAGCCTCCCGATCATCGAGCGCCGCGGCACGGTCAATAACCGCCGTCAGCGTGTCGAGACGCTGCGCGCCGACTCCGTAAAGTGACTTGGCGATCGTTGTCAGGTGTCGGCCACTCGCAATCCAACCCTTCGCAATCGCATCGATTTCCCCCGAGCACCCACTGGTCCACAAACCACGCGTCAACGCAATGAAAAATGGCTCCATGACCGCTTCATGGACGGTAGTGAGGAGTTCGAGCGCAAGGCGAGGTCTCTCCCGACCGATGGATTCTAGGAAGTCGTAGTACACCGGGAACATCGCCAGATCGTCTGATCGTGTCTTCGAGAACTCCAGAATGCGATCGCGCCACACCTCATAAGTGGCATCATTGATCTCCTCGAGATACTGACGCGCGGCCTCACGTCGCTTGGTGTCACTGTAGTCCCAAGCCCCGTCAGAGCGACTCAAATCTTCCCACTTCCCGAAAATGCCTTCAAAGCCGATGAGTTGCTTGTAGATTTGGTATTCGGCGTGCGCATCCAACACATCCCGCACTTCCAGAGCCTTGTCCTTGATCGCCTGAGAATCCCCGTGGTAGTAGTCCCAGTAAGCTAGATGCTCAATCGACTGCACCACTGGCAGTGTCTCGGTTTTCACCAGATCGCGCGCGAACTCAAGCACAGTGATCGCATCGCGCTCAAACATAGCTAGGGTATCGGCGTTGCTGACGCGGCCCTCACGTCGTGTCGCGGTGTTCAAGGTCCGCAGGACTCGCATCCGATGGCTGACTGATGCGTCAAGCACGTACATCCGCTTTGCCAAGTCAATAGCAGCCGCGCGCATGGTGGCGACACCGCCATCGCTCTGCACCGAACCCCGTCGGATTGTGATGCTCTGGTACGACCAAGAAGTGCCCTCGATTGCTGGCGAAAGCGTCGTGCCGAGGACTTGGAGGATGACGTTCGCGTTGGTGCGCAATTCATCATCCTTCAGGTTGCCGAGGTGAGTCACCAGGCGCATCTGCGGACCAGCACCGCGCGGGGGCTCGCCATAAAACACATCCAGGTCGAACGTTGCGAGCGCTGTCAGCCCACCCTCGGCCTTGGCTCTGACTTCCTGGTCAGCGGCACGCGACATCTCCAGCAGGAAGTCGACGAGCTGCTCCGTATGCACGTAGCGCACCTTGTCGGCGACCTCAATGGCTTCCCTGATCAGACTCTCAGCGGAGCGATAGCGAAGCCTCGACCCAGAAATGGGTGTACCGCCCTCGGTCAAGATTCGGGTCGACACTGCGCGCACAAACTTTTCCAGCATTGGCAACACCGCCATGTGGAACCTTGGAACAAGTACCGCGAGCGTCTTCAGGGCCTCAGACAATTCATCGTACTCGGCGCTCTCCTCCAGTACCTTTGCAACGCGTCGGAACTCTTCGCTCAGACGCTCTTCAACTGCTGCGGTTTTGACTTCCACTAGCTTCGAAAGCGCAGCAAGACGTAGTTCGAACTGGCTCATTGGGTGACCTTTAGCAGTATCGCAGTCACAGCCTCCGTACTTGCGGCATGCTGGGCAAGCGCCCGGCTCGTAGGAACGAGGTGAGTGCCGGTATCATCAAGCCTGCCGGACAGCACCAGCGTGCGCGCCTCGTGTTCTGCGATCGTGCGATCAACTCCTGCGCTTTCAAGGGCTGAAAAGAGCGCTTCCTTGGACGGGGCGTTGAGCGCCTCAATCAAGCCAAGCACGATGACATCAATGTTCTTGAATGCCGGGCTCCGAAGTTGATTTAGGGGAACAGGCGCTTCCCCCACGACAGGCGGTCGTATCGAAACTACGGCGGTCGCTTGCTCGATGTCCTCGAGCAATGCCGTCACGTCCTGATAGACCTTGAAGCCTTCCTTTTCAAACGCCTCTGCAAGCTTGTTGTCGCCCACCAGTGCGCAATGTTGGCCTTTCCTTGGCTTGATCTCAATCCCCGCTTCCAATATCCACGAGTCCGGGATGTCCTTGCGTCGCGCTTCCCGCGCTTCGCTTGAGTTGAACGGAGGGTCTACGTTGAAGTATCTGGCCCATGCGCCCGCGGCGTGCTCCATGGAAATAGCAATCACCTCGATCTTGTTGGTGGTCACGAACTGATTGAATGTCGCCTGCGAATTGCGCGTGACCTCATCTAGATTCCATAGCTCCAAGTGAGGGGCCGGCAGCCCTTCTACGAGCATGCCCAGCATGCCGCGCTGCAGTTTGTCGAACATCGACTTCACTTTCTCGGCGAACTCCACGTGCCTCTCAAGCTGGGCCGTTCGCTCTTCCTCAAGAGCAATCTGCGGAATGTAGATCTTCAGCGAGCCCATCTGCGATCGCGTTAGCAACCGCTGGAAATCGGCGTGTTGGAAGGGAAACCTACGCAGCATGCTCGTGTCAATCACGAGGTGAAAGACTTCCATACGCTGTCGAATAAGTCAGTGCTCAAGTGGCATCGAGGAGCCGTAGTCAAGCGCGTCAAGATGGCCGAAAAACGCGCGCCACAGTTGGTGTGGTGCCGGTTGCATTCAGCTCATAATCGCTTCGTGTGGCCCACAAACTAACGGTTAGAGCTTCGTCAGTTATCGCCAACTCGAAACCAGCTGGATCAAGCCAGGCAACATGGGCGCCGCGCGAGACTGGCACTACCGCGTATCGCCCCCTCTCACCTGTCGTACCGGTCAGCCGTGCATTGAACTGGCGTACCGGAACGCTAGCCTCCTCGCGGCTTTGAAGGCTCTCGTGCCAGCGTAGCAACAGCTGAGGGTCAATGCGATCTTCGCTTGACGGCGCGTCAAACTGATTCGCCAACCAACTGTCGTACTCCCCACGACGCCCCTCGGCGGCATCACGAGTTTGCTCAAGACCTCTAGCTAGGCAAAATGCTACAAACGGATCATGCGTTCCCCATCGCAATAGCTCCCGAGCCCAAAAGGCAAACCAAGGAAGCCCCGTAGTGTCCTTCCAACTAGCCAGACTTGGAACAGCGAATGGGTCGGCAGCGCCTTCTGACCAAGCGCGAGCGACAACGGCGCCTATAGCTACGCCCAGCCGGAACTCCAAATTGTCGGTAACGAAACGTTGCCATGCGCGAAGGCTCTCTGCAGAGGGCTCATTGGCGGCAGGCTCGTTCATCCACCACCCAAGTACGTCTCCCCAGCGTTCCAGAATCGCCTGATCGCCGACGGTATGCCTCACCCGGAAGCCAAAACCGCGATCTCGTTCGAGTAACTCACCAATGCTCCGAAAGACGTTTACCCGAACTGTTACATTGGCACTGCCATATGATTCTGCCTCGGCGATCAATTCGCGGATTTTTGGCACTACGGCCTCAAATCGACGTCCTACCAGCGGTGGAAACCCATACTGATAGAGGCGGCGACGTTCATCCGGATCGGTATATAGGTGCGACACGATGCCGACACCTCGCCGGATAAATGCCTGTTCGAGCCAGGCCTCCTCGCTTGCGGCAACGGCGGAAAAGGTTCTACGCCACACATCGGCTAAATGTCGTTCAGCACGTGCAGGAACCATATCGGTGTCACCAATACGAGCCGCCTCCTCAAGGGACGTCATCAGAACTGCGTCGAGCTCGTCCATAGTGTCAGCCAATCTGGCCAGATTGTCGCTCGCGCCCATGCCGGCATCAGCACTAACCGCTGTTGGCGCTGTTACCTCGAGCCAATCGATGAATCTTTCCGGCGCCATCCCAAGCAGCGCAGACGAGCGCAACCAGAGCGTCTGCAGCAGCAATGCGAGCGGACTGGTCGCAGCATCGATATCGCGCTCCTCAATCACCAAACCACGTCGCAGAGCTTCATAGTCGTCGATCAACTCTTCACGTTGCCTGCGCTGCGTTGAGCGCATACCTGAAGCGGTCGTCGATACTTGGGTAGGCAATGCCACCAAAGTCATACCTTCGATACCACGTGTGGCACCAGGTCGCCCCGCTCGTCCAGCCAGGTTTCGGAACTCCGCCGTCGTTAGTGGAACGATGACTGGTTCCTCTGTAACTGGATTCCAGGAGCGACGTTTGAGGGAAGTGAGGAAGATCACATCAAACGGCAGGTTCACCCCTTCAGTAAGGGTAGCCGTTGCGACGGTGATAGGACAGATCTTCTTGTCGATCATCTCGACCATCAGTCGACGGAGGCGCTGTGGCATCTGACCATGGCTCGTTGCAATGCCACGCTCTAGCAAGTAGAGTTCAAAGGACTCTGGCCCACAGTAATCCCTGCACGCTGCCCGTGCCTCTTCAAATCGGGTACCTAGAAGACCGTCTGGTGGAGAAAATCGGACAGCAGTTGCCCAGTCCGAGCTCTTAAGCGCCTCTGTATACCAGCGCATGATCTGCTCAGGTTCCTGTGAGATCGAAATCAGGATGCGCTGATCCTCTTCAGACAAGTGCAATGCAGTCCACAGTACGCTTAGGCTATTGAAGCGATTCAAGCTGTTGCGCCAGGTGGCGGGCAAGGCTGGCAGCGCCTCTATTCGCAGGGGCAAGTAGACCGGCTCCTCCTCCCCTCTAAGATAGAGGGGGAGGCCGTTCATGAGATCCAATTGGATGCGCCCCTGACTTCTCGGGGCAGTCTCCAGAATTCCGATCAGTTGCCGGGTGCTGCGATAACGCACGCCAACAGGTTGGGCGTCGGCGCGGCCTTCCACCCATCTTGCAACCGGCCCCGCGGCACCCCCTGCTACAGCCGTCAAGGCAATCCGAATGACGTCTGGTCGATACGCGAGGATCCGCGACACTAGGCTTTCAAGCCGGATTGATCGATTGCTGTGATCGGCAAAGCTAACTCGCGTCGCATCATCAGCGGTAGGCACGACTTGGTGCGCCTCATCAATGATGAGCAACCTGAGTCGGGCGATAAGCAGCGGCCCGAGATACCGCATAAGCGCCTCGGCCTTCTCTACTGTTGCGATCAGGGCAACTGGCTGCGCAGAATTCAGCCAGTAGTCGGTGATTCCCCAATCAGCGCCTCCGTAGAGGCCGGTGATAGTAATGTCGCGGCCCAGTTCGGAGGTGAGCTTTGCCTCGACCTCACCAGCAAGTGCGCGCGAGGGAACGATGTATAACGCAAGAGGCGCTACATCGCCGTCATGGTCTCGAAGCAGCAGTTCCTTGATGAGAGCGATATTTGCAACGAGCGTCTTGCCGGAGCCAGTCGGTGTGCACAACGCGAATGAGCTTTCAGTCCGCAAGCGTTCTAGGCCATGCAACTGCGAGGGCCATAGAATGCCCCGGCCACGACTGTACTGGTCTCGGGCGTAAGCGAGCAATTTGTCCGCTCGCTCAGGCCTCATAGTCGCGATTGCGCGAAGCTGCCGATAAATTGTGGCACTGACATAGCTGTCAGCAACTTGCCGGACAAGCGAAATGACGAGAGCTGCGTCGTCACTAAAGGTGCGGGTAGCCAACGCATCGAATGCATGTAGCTTCCGGATAGCCACTGCGAGGCGATTGTCGTCACCACGCCGAAGGCAGTCGGCCGTCAGCCCTAAAGTCCTTACAAGCTCCACTGTAAGGGCCCAACTTACGCCGCTACGCTCCGAATCGTTGCTGGACTCTTGCCGCACTCCAGCATACAACTGTGCCACTGCATCCCGGCTCGTAAGTTCGGAATGATGGCGCCAGAAATTTCCTGCCAGCTGGAGGACACCATCAAAGTCCGCACGTAGAAATGCTGCATAAAGTTTGACGCCTTCGTGCTCGGTCTGTACCTGATCGAGTAGCCCCGCGGCCATCGCGGGCAAACCGCCAAGTTGATAGGCTGCCGCAGCAAGAAGCTCGATAGGCAGAATTGAACGAACGTTGTCGTTCGACCTGTGGAGCCATTCAAGAATCTCGCCCGTTCGGCGAAAACAGTCGGTCGCATGGTTGGACTGAGCGCCTTCGACTGAACGAAAAATGTGTGCCGCATGGAGAAGACGGCGCGCGTCGCTCAGTTGCGTTGCCGACTCTCGATCACTCCATTGAATCGCTGGGACCTGCCAAGTAGTCTGCAGACAACGAACATATGCTCTCGCCTGAGAACGGCTAAGCTCATTCCGAACCGCTAGATCCCGCCGGATCTGGTCAGCAGCCGCAAGCCGCTCTTCGTCTCGGGCTACCATCAGGCGTCCTTCCAGAGAGATGTGTACAGGCCATCGATAAGGTGTTGATTTGCACCGAATCCTGACCCACCCGAGGTAGGTTTTTGCATCGAATGTTGACCCACGTATAGAACACTGTCCCGCTCGGCAACGAGCGGGAGATCGGAGTGATCGACGTGGCCATACTGAGCATCATTCGACGCTGGCATCTTCGCGACCAGATCCCGCTGCGCGAGATCGCCAGACGCCTGGGCATCTCCAGGAACACGGTCAGGCGCTATCTGCGCGCTGACACCACGGCACCGGCCTATCCTGCACGGCAGAGTCCGAGCAAGCTCGACGGCCATGCCGCCAAGCTCTCCGCTTGGCTCAAGACCGAGGCCAACAAGCCACGCAAGCAACGGCGCACACTCAAGCAGATCCACACTGATCTGTGTGCCTTGGGCTTCACCGGCTCCTACGATCGCGTTGCCGCATTCGCTCGCCGCTGGCGCCAGGAGCAACAGGAGCAAGCCCGCACGTCGGGGCGAGGCACCTTTATCCCACTGCGCTTCGCAGAGGGTGAGGCCTTCCAGTTCGACTGGAGCGAGGACTGGGCGGTCATCGCCGGCGAGCGCACCAAGCTGCAAGTGGCTCAGTTCAAGCTCAGCCACAGCCGCGCATTCTTCCTGCGCGCGTATCTGCTGCAGACCCACGAGATGCTGTTCGATGCCCATCACCACGCCTTTGTGGCCTGGGGCGGTATCCCGCGTCGCGGCATCTACGACAACATGAAGACCGCCGTGGATCGCGTGCGCCTGGGCAAGTTGCGTGACGTCAACTTGCGCTTCAGCACCATGGTCAGCCACTACCTGTTCGACGCCGAGTTCTGTAACCCGGCCTCGGGCTGGGAGAAGGGGCAGATAGAGAAGAACGTGCAGGACAGCCGTCACCGCATCTGGCAACGCATCCCTGCATTCGGCTCTCTGGCGGCACTTAATGACTGGCTGGCCGACCAGTGCGTACGGCTGTGGCAGCAGACCCGCCATCCTGAGCTGGACATGACCCTCTGGGAGGCCTGGTCGCTGGAGCGGCCACACCTGATGCCCGTGGGGCAGCCGTTCGATGGCTTTGTGGAGCACACCAAGCGCGTCTCACCAACCTGCCTGGTGACCTTCGAGCGCAACCGCTACAGCGTACCGGCGTCGTTTGCCAACCGGCCCATCAGTCTGCGCGTCTATGCCAATCGGCTCGTGTTCGTGGCCGAAGGCCAGGTGATTGCCGAGCACGTGCGGCACATCGACCGTAGCCATCTTCCGGGGCGCACAATCTATGACTGGCACCACTACCTCGCGGTGCTGCAGCGTAAGCCCGGTGCGCTGCGTAACGGCGCACCGTTCGCCGAACTGCCAGAGGGCTTCCGACGCCTGCAATCCACACTGCTCAAACGCCCTGGTGGCGATCGCGAGATGGTCGAGATCCTGGCGCTGGTGCTGTTGCACGACGAACAGGCCGTACTCACTGCGGTGGAGCTCGCACTGGAGGCGGGTGCCCCGTCCAAGCAAACCATCCTGAACATCCTCAGCCGCCTCCTGGAAGGCGAGCCCGTGGCACCGATCACCTCACCACAGGCACTGGCGCTGCACGTCGAACCGCAGGCCAACGTCGGCCGCTACGACAGCTTGCGAGATCGGGAGGTGCATCATGCAGCATGAAGTCATGTTGGAGATGCTCAAGTCGTTGAAGCTGCACGGCATGGCACAAGCGCTGGGCGACCTGGCGGCGCAGGACTCGCCGGCCTACCAGTCGGCCGTGGCCATCCTGTCGCGTCTGCTCAAGGCCGAGCTCACCGAGCGCGAGGTGCGCTCGCTGGCCTATCAGATGAAGGTGGCGCGCTTCCCAGCCTACCGAGACCTGACCGGCTTCGACTTCAGTTGCAGCGGGGCCAACGAAGCACTGGTGCGGCAGCTTCACCGCTGCGAGTTCCTCGAGTCGGCGCACAACATCGTGCTGGTCGGCGGCCCAGGTACGGGCAAGACCCATCTCGGCACCGCCATCGGCGTGCAGGCCGTGGAGCACCATCACCGTCGAGTGCGCTTCTTCTCGACCGTGGAGCTCGTCAACGCGTTGGAACTGGAGAAGGTCTCAGGCAAGCCGGGACACCTGGCCACGCGACTCATGTATGCCGACCTGGTGATCCTCGATGAGCTGGGCTATCTGCCGTTCAGCCAGACCGGCGGCGCATTGCTGTTCCACCTGATCAGCAAGCTCTACGAGCGCACCAGCCTCGTCATCACCACCAACCTGAGCTTCGGCGAATGGTCCAGCGTCTTCGGGGACGCCAAGATGACCACCGCGCTATTGGATCGCCTCACGCACCACTGCCACATTGTTGAAACCGGCAACGATAGCTATCGTTTCAAGCACAGCACCACCCAGCCCAAGAAGGAGAAACGCACCGCCAAACAACCCGCACAAAGCGACACCTAACAGCCTTTGGGGTGGGTCAGTTTTCGATGCAAATCCTGGGTCAGGATTCGGTGCAAATCAACAGACAGGCACAGCCACGTAACGAGAATCTCATCCAGGAGATCCGTGCCGTCTTGGAGCATGGCGAGCAAACGCCCTTGTAGCGCCATCACCTCGACGAACCGTAATGGCCCTTCGTCGGGGTCCTGACTAAGCACTGCCTGCCCTTTGTCGTTACCGCCGATGACTTGGTTGACAAGGTATGTCGCGCACTCCTGTTCGAATCCTTCGAACTCTTGGTCGGCACCGAAGACATACCACCTCCGATATGCATCTAGGGTATTGGCGACTGTGCCCGGTGGATAGCTTCTTCCAAGCGTGTGCTTGATTTTCGTAAAAAAACCATCACCAAATGTCTGCAAGGAATCAATATTCAATCCACAGGACTGCGCTATATAGAACAACCTCTTAAGATTATTGAACTGATTCTCCACATAGCTCGGCGCTTTTGTTCGAATCAAATTCTTTATGTATTCATGGGTCGCGTGCAGAACAACTTCCGCGACAACAGACTGGAGCCTCCAGTTGATCGACACATGGGGGGCAATAATCCAAGTATCGCCCGATATATCGACGCGACTCCCCGACTGCGACAAGATCCATCTATGACTCTCGTCACCGTCCGGCAGCGCAATGTCTTCATGGATGAGCGCATCGACCAGAACATCATTCACGTTTCTCATTCTCATATTTGATAGCGAAGGCGAGAGAAAGCGAGACATCAATTTCACAAATCGAGCGAACGCCCGGCAACAAGCGACGCTCACTATCAGAAAGGCGCTCATCCCTCAGTTTTCCGCGTCACTTTTCTCTGCATGTTTTTGATTTTCTCATTTGTAGAATTTCTAATTGATCGCTTTCCGTATCGCAATGGCATAGTGGATTTTTCCGTCCATCCCATTGCGTACTTCTGGTCTCGAACATGGGTCGGATCGCTACTGGAGTCCGACGTCATCTCATTCCAGCGATCATTCCAGTCATGCCTCAATAGATGTGGGAACAGCGGCACCAGCGAGCCATGCTTTGCCGCAAGTGCTGCTACGATTTTCCTAAGGCCACGGTCAGTCAGCGGATCCCCTCGGTAGTTCACGAAGACAAACGGGTGCTTCCTGGCATTCGGAAATTTTTTCCGATCGGACCGACCCCGCGTTATCCAGACATCCAGCAGGTCGCGAAGATCGTCCTCAAGAGTGAGAATGCGACCGTTCGTCTTTGTCGACGCAGGATTGCGCCGACGGTCTTCGGGGTCGTCATGGCGACGGTGAATTGTCACTGTCGCCGGGCGTGCGCTGAAGTCAAAGTCGGAACACTTCAAGCCCAGGAGCTCCCCCGCACGCGGCCCCAACGCGTAGGCCAGATTCAACATTGCCGCATTACGTAGCTGCAACTCCGGTTTGAAAGGATTGCCGGGATCGCCGGGATGGATAACCCTGAGAAAGAGCTCGCGCTGTTCAGGCGTCATGCCGAGGCGCTCTCCCGGGACAGGTCCGCTTTGCGCGTCCACGCGAGGCGCCACGCTGCTGGCACGCTTCTCAAAACGCACCAAGGCCTCATGGGCGGCAGCATGCTCACGTCCATCGGTGATACGTGCGAGGACCGGCTCGGCTACCCATTTCACATAGTCAATGCAGGTGAAATAGCGTGCCGCACCGTACTGCGGGGAAACGAGACGAGACCCCATCTGCGGTACGGAAATGCGGCATCGGTCGGCAAGAGCGACAAGCTCGTCCGTAGAAAGGAAATGCCGTTGCGCCGCGCGAAGCACAAGGTCGATGTGCAGTTCGGAGAAGAACTCAAGGCCAAGTGCAACCGCGCTCAGTTCTTGGCGAATCGACTGAAGAGTGAGTCCGCGTGCCCGAAGCCGGACCAAGGCGTAGTGAGCCGCGGGTACGACTGGCAACCCAAGCGGCCCGTGCGTCAGCAGGGCCATCCGCTCACCTGAGTCCAGCCGGAAACTGCGAACCGTCAAACCTGTCATGGCCCCACCTCATCGTTTGGTGGAGTCAATTTACAGGAAGGTCTCGGTTCCGCTTACTGCGACAAATGGGCCAAAACGAAAGGCCGGAAAAACCGTCTGCAACCATTTGATTGCAAACAATTTTCCGGCCTGAACTTAACAACCTCGGATGTGGTTCCGCCTAGAACGGAATATCGTCGTCCATATCCTCAAACCCATTCGACGGTGCGGCTTGACGGCGTGCACCACCTTGATTGCCACTCTGGCTGCCGCCACCTTCGCCGCCACGCGAGTAACCACCGCCTTGGCTTTGACCTTGGGCGCGGCCGCCACCGTAACCACCAGCGCCGCCACCTTCGCCGCCGCGCGAGTAGCCACCACCGCCACCTTGGCCACCACCACCGCCCTCACCGCCGCGGCCGCCGAGCATCTGCATTTGGTCTGCGACGATTTCGGTGCTGTATTGCTTCTGGCCGTCCTTTTCCCATTGACGGGTCTTTAGCTTGCCCTCGATGTAGACCGACGAACCCTTCTTCAGGTATTCGCCGGCAATTTCTGCCAAGCGGCCGAAGAAGGCGATGCGGTGCCACTCGGTGGCTTCACGCATTTCGCCGCTGGCCTTGTCCTTGTAGCGGTCGGTGGTTGCCACGCGGATGTTCGTGACTGCGTCGCCGCTGGGCATGTAACGCGTTTCAGGATCGGCGCCGAGATTGCCGACGATGATGACTTTGTTGACGGACGCCATGATGAGTTTCCGAAGGTAGGTTGAGTGATGCCGCCGTAGGCCCGGTTTAGTGTCGGCGCAATGCCGGCATCCGCATGGGGCTCGCGATTATAAGCCAAGCCAAGGCCAGCCCGGCGCATGTGAAGAACACGGCGCTCTGCCCCGCGTGCAGCAAAATCCAGCCGCCGCCGGCACCGCCTGCAAACAGCCCCAGCGCCTGCGTGGTGTTGTACACGCCCATGGCTGCGCCCTTGCGCACGCCCGGCGCGTATTTCGACACCAGCGACGGCTGCGAGGCCTCCAGCACGTTGAAGCCCAGGAAGTACACCAGCAACGCGATTGCCAGCGCGGCCAGGGTCGGATGCGCTTCGCCCAGCGCCAGTTGCGCCACCATCACCAGCGCCACAGCCGACAGTAGTACCGCCTTCATCTTGCCGCGCTTTTCCGCAGCAATGATGGCCGGCACCATCAGCACGAACGACACGCCCATCACCGGCAGGTAGATCTTCCAATGCGAATCGACGGGCAGGCCGGCGGCTTCCAGCATGTGCGGCAGCACGACGAACAGCGCCGTCTGCGTGGCATGCAGCGCAAACACGCCAAAGTTCAGGCGTAGCAATTCCGGGTTACGCAGGACTTCGCGGAACGGGGCTTTCACGTGTTCGGGCGGGCGCGGCGCATTGGGCACCACCCACAGCACCACGCCGATGGCGGCCACGGCCAATACGCCAATCGCCAGGAACATGCCCGGCATGCCGACCCAGCGAAAGATGACCGGCGCGCTAACGATGGCCACGGCAAACGACACGCCGATGCTGCCGCCGATCATGGCCATGGCCTTGGTGCGATGTTCTTCACGCGTGAGGTCGGCCACGAACGCGATGACGGCGGAGGAGATCGCCCCAGCGCCCTGGATGGCGCGCCCGACGGCAATGCCCGCCACGCTATGCGAAAACGCCGCCACTAGGCTGCCCACCGCAAAGATCACCAGCCCCGCCACGATGACAGGCTTGCGCCCGAAACGGTCCGATAGCCAACCGTAGGGGATGTAGAGCACCGCCTGGGTCAGGCCATATACGCCGATGGCAAAGGCGACGAGCTGGGTGTTGTTGCCGTCGGGCAGCGTTTTCGCGAACACCGCGAAGACCGGCATGATCATGAACAAACCCAACATGCGCAGCGCGAAGATGCCGGCCAGTGAAGCGGCCGCGCGCAGCTCAAGGCCGGTCATGCGGCCGGAAGCGGAAGTCATGGGTGGGGAGTCGAAAACAGGGTGCGAAAACCGCCGCAACCATGCGGCGGAAAGGACACTTGAACAGCTTGGCGGGTTGCCCCATGTGAGGGCAGCTACCCGCAAAACCGAAGTTCGGTATATTAGCAGGCTTACCCTTTTTCACCCCCCTCCGCCCATTGCCGCACCCAGCTTGGCAGGCGGCTCGCGAGGCGAAAGCCGCACATGGACGAAATCAAGATTCGTGGGGCCCGTACCCACAACCTGAAGAACATCAACCTCGATCTGCCGCGCAATCAGCTGGTCGTGATCACCGGGCTCTCGGGGTCGGGCAAGTCGTCGCTCGCGTTCGATACGCTGTATGCGGAGGGGCAGCGGCGCTATGTGGAGTCCCTCTCGGCCTATGCCCGCCAGTTCTTGCAACTGATGGAAAAGCCCGACGTGGACCTGATCGAAGGTCTATCGCCGGCCATCTCCATCGAACAGAAGGCAACGAGCCACAACCCACGCTCCACCGTCGGCACCGTCACCGAGATCCACGACTACCTGCGTCTGCTGTACGCCCGCGCCGGCACGCCCTACTGCCCCGACCACGGCCAGCCGCTGGAAGCGCAAAGCGTGTCGCAGATGGTCGATGCCGTGCTGGCGCTGCCGGCCGATACCAAGTTGATGATCCTGGCGCCCGTGGTGGCCAACCGCAAGGGCGAACACGTCGACCTGTTTGAAGCAATGCAGGCGCAGGGTTTCGTGCGCTTTCGCATCCGCTCGGGCGGCGGCACCGCGCACGAGGCCGAAGCCAAGGTCTACGAAGTCGACAACCTGCCCACGCTGAAGAAGAACGACAAGCACAGCATTGAAGTCGTGGTCGACCGCGTGAAGGTCAACCCGGAACTCAAGCAACGCCTGGCCGAATCGTTCGAAACTGCGCTGCGCCTGGCCGACGGCCGTGCCATCGCGCTGGAAATGGACACGGGCAAGGAACACGGCTTCAGCTCCAAGTTCGCCTGCCCGATCTGCTCGTACTCGCTGCAGGAGCTGGAGCCGCGGCTGTTCTCGTTCAACAATCCGATGGGCGCCTGCCCGCATTGCGACGGCCTGGGCCAGATCACCTTCTTCGATCCGAAGCGCGTGGTGGCCTTCCCGAATCTGTCGCTGGCCTCGGGTGCCATCAAGGGGTGGGACCGCCGCAACCAGTTCTACTTCCAGATGCTGCAGAGCCTGGCAGCGTTCTACGACGTCGACATCGATGTCGCCTTTGAAGAGCTGTCGGCCGAAATCCAACAGATCGTGCTGCACGGCTCGGGCAAGCAGCAGATTCCGTTCACGTACATCAACGAAAAAGGTCGAACCACCGTGCGCGAGCACGCGTTCGAGGGGATCATCCCCAACCTGGAACGGCGCTACAAAGAGACCGACTCCATCGCCGTGCGCGAAGAGCTGGCCAAGTACCAGAACAACCAGCCCTGCCCTGAGTGCCACGGCACCCGCCTGCGCCGCGAGGCGCGCTTCGTCAAGATCGGCGAGGCCGAGCAGGCACGCGGCATTTACGAGATCAACGGCTGGCCGCTGCGCGATGCGCTCACGTATTTCCTGACGCTGAACATGCACGGCGCCAAGCGCGAGATCGCCGACAAGATCGTCAAGGAGATCAGCGCGCGCCTGAACTTCCTGAACAACGTCGGGCTGGATTACCTGTCGTTGGAGCGCAGTGCCGATACGCTTTCGGGCGGCGAGGCGCAGCGCATTCGATTGGCTTCGCAGATCGGCTCGGGCCTGACCGGCGTGATGTACGTGCTCGACGAGCCGTCGATCGGCCTGCACCAGCGCGACAACGATCGGCTGATCGGCACGCTCAAGCACCTGCGCGACCTCGGCAACTCGGTGCTGGTGGTGGAGCACGATGAAGACATGATCCGCGCGTCGGATTACGTGGTCGACATCGGCCCCGGCGCCGGTGTGCACGGCGGCCAGATCATTGCCGAGGGCACGCCCCAGCAGATCGAACAATCGCCTGCGTCGCTGACGGGCGATTACCTCTCGGGCAAGCGCCGCATCGAGGTGCCCGCCAAACGCACCGCCCCCGACGATGAACGCTGGCTGCGCATCCTCAACGCCACGGGCAACAACCTGAAAAACGTGTCGGCGGAGATCCCCATCGGGCTGCTGACGTGCATTACGGGCGTATCGGGCTCGGGCAAGTCGACGCTGATCAACGACACGCTGTACCACGCGGTGGCGCGCCATCTGTATGGCTCCACGCCGGAGCCCACGCCGCACGACCGCATTGATGGGCTGGAGCATTTCGACAAAGTCATCAACGTCGATCAGTCGCCGATCGGCCGCACGCCGCGCTCGAATCCGGCCACGTACACGGGCCTGTTTACGCCGATCCGCGAGCTGTTTGCCGGTGTGCCGTCGGCCAAGGAGCGAGGCTACGACCCGGGCCGCTTCTCGTTCAACGTCAAGGGTGGCCGCTGCGAGGCCTGCCAGGGCGACGGCGTGCTCAAGGTCGAGATGCACTTCCTGCCCGACGTGTACGTGCCCTGCGACGTGTGCCACGGCAAGCGCTACAACCGCGAAACGCTGGAGGTGCTCTACAAGGGCAAGAACATCACCGAAGTGCTGGAGATGACGGTCGAGCAGGCGCACGAGTTCTTCGCGCCCGTGCCGGTGGTGCGCCGCAAGCTGCAGACGCTGCTGGACGTGGGCCTGGGCTACATCCGCCTGGGGCAATCGGCGACCACGCTGTCGGGCGGTGAGGCGCAGCGCGTGAAGCTATCGCTGGAGCTATCGAAGCGCGACACCGGCCGCACGCTCTACATCCTGGATGAGCCGACCACCGGTCTGCACTTCCACGACATCGAGCTGCTGCTCAAAGTCATCTACAAGCTGCGCGACCACGGCAATACGATCGTGATCATCGAGCACAACCTCGACGTGATCAAAACGGCAGACTGGTTGATCGACCTCGGGCCGGAAGGCGGCGCGGGCGGTGGGCAGATCATCGCCAAGGGCACGCCGGAGGATGTGGCGAAGAGCAAGGCGAGCTTTACGGGGAAGTACCTGGCGCCGCTGCTCAAGCGGAAATAAGCGCGACGATCGCGCAAAGAAGAGCGCAGCTTCAGCTGCGCTTTTTTAATGGCTGATCGGCGCCGCTTCCGTTTCCGACGCCACCTCGTCGGCGTCCTTCATCCGGCTGCGATTCAACGCCCCCGCCTCATCCAGCACCGGATACGCCGCCGCACAGAACAGCGAATTCAACCGTTTGAAATCGCTGATGATGTCCAGATGCAGGGAGCTGGTTTCGATGCTCTCCGCCGTCTGCGCCGACACGCGCGTGAGGTGGCTGCGCGAATACCGCTTCTCCAGATCGCGGAAGTGCGCCTTTTCCAGCATCAGCTTCTGCGCGCTGCGCAGGTCGCCGGTCAGGAAGACCGACAGCGCCAGCTTGAGGTTGATGACCAACCGCGCGTGCATGTCTTCCAGTTCCTGCATGCCGGCCTCGGAAAACGCCAGCTTGTGCGCGATCTTCTTCTCGCGCACGTCCTGCAGCAGGCGGTCGAGAATGTCGCCGGCATGCTCCAGGTTGATCGTGAGCGAGATGATGTCGGCCCAGCGCTTGCCCTCGCGCGCATCCAGCGCTTCGTGGCTGAGCTGCGTGAGATAGAGCTTGATCGCGGTGTACAGCGCATCGACCTCGTCGTCGATCGCGCGGGTGGTCTGTAGCAGGCGCACGTCGTTGGTCTTGAGCACACGCAGGGTGTTGTCGAGCATGTGTTCGACGCGATCGCCAATGCGCAGTACCTCGCGCGACGCATTGCCCAGCGCAAGGGTGGGCGTGGCCAGCGCGGACGGGTCCAGATAGCGCGGCGCGACCAGATCATCGATATGCGCGCCACCCGGCAGAATGCGCGCGCACAGCTTCGCCATCGACTCGGTCAAACCGATCAGCAACGCCGCCAATGCCACGTTGAACAGCACATGGAACGCCACCACCACGTGCTGCAGCGCCACGCCCGCGTGCGGCGCCAGTTCGGCCAGCTTGTCCAGGAACGGCAGCACCAGTGCCGCGCCCAACATGCGCGAGAGCAGGTTGCCCAAGGTTGCCCGGCGTGCGGCCTGACTCGATGACGGCGTGGTCGCCAGCGCGGCGACGGCACTACCGATGTTCGCGCCCAGCACAATCGCAAACGCCACCTTCACAGACACGGCAGCGGATGTCGCCAGCGTCGCGCAAAACAGCACCACCGCCAGGCTCGAATAGCACAGCAGCGTGAGCACCGCGCCGATCAGCATATTCAGCCCGGTGTCCGACGAGATGGAACCGAGCAGCACGCGCAGCGCATTCGCCTCGACCATCGGGCTGGAGGCCACCGAGATCAGCTCCAGCGCCATCATGATCAGCCCCAGACCGATCAGCACGCGCCCGAAATGCCCGACCGGGCTGCCCTTGCGCGACAGGTGCAGGATCACGCCAAAGAAGATCAGCAGCGGCGACAGCCAGGACAGATCCAGCGCAAACACCTGCGCCATGATGGCCGTGCCGACGTTGGCGCCCAGCAGGATCGCCAGCGCCGACGACACGCCCATCAGCCCCTGCGCAACGAACGCCCCCACGATGGTGGCCGTGGCGTTACTGCTCTGCACCAGGCACGTCACGCCAATACCGGCCAGCAGCGCGGAAAACCGGTTTGACACGCTGCGCGACAGCAGGCGGCGCAAGTCCGCGCCATACAAGCGCAGCATGCCGACCTTGACGGTCTGGGTGCCCCACACCAGCAGGGCAACACCGGAGAGGAGTTTGAGCAGCGTAATCATCGATTCCTGAGGCGCCTATTGCTTATTACTTAGTCAGCGCCACGCGCAAGCCCAGCCCGATAAAGATGCAACCGCTCACGCGATCCAGCCACAGCGATGCCCGTGGCGTGCGGCGCATCCAACCGCCCAGCGCCGCCGCACACCAACCGTACAGGCTGAACACCACAACGGTCTGCGCCATGAAGATGCCACCCAGCAGCAGCATCTGCAACGCCGCATGACCGGCTTGCGCATCCACGAACTGCGGCAGGAACACCACGAAGAACAGCGTCACCTTCGGGTTGAGCAGATTGGCGAAGACGCTCTGGCGAAACACCTGCCACAGGTCTGGCGCCGCCTGAGCATCCGCCTGCTTCAGGCCCACGCCGCCTTTGCTGCGCAGCGCCTGGATGCCAAGCCAGATCAGATAGGCCGCGCCCAGCCAGCGGATGGCCTGAAACGCCATGGGCGACGACTGCAACACCGCCGCCAGCCCCAGTGCCGCAAACGTTGTATGGAACAGGCAACCCGATGCAAACCCGGCCGCCGCCGCCAAGCCAGCCTTGCGGCCCTGGCTCGCGCCGCGCGCAATCACCTGCAGGTTGTCAGGCCCCGGCATCACCGTGATGGCGATGGAGGTGAGCAGGAACAGCAACACATGGGGCATCGACGGCCTCCTGGCGGCGCAAGAAAAAATGCAGAAAGGGAGAAGAAACCATGCTACCGCGCCCAGCAACACGTCGTCATACTTTTGTCACATGAACGTATGCGACGGCAGCATCGCTTGGGACAGATCAGTGGCCGTCGAAACGGCACACCGTGAACAACGGCAGCCCGCCTTCGATCAGCAACTGCGAGCCGCCCAGTTCAGGCAGATCGACAATCGCCGCGCCCTCCACCACCGTCGCGCCCAGGCGTTCGAGCAAGCGCTTGCCGGCCATCATGGTGCCGCCGGTGGCGATCAGGTCGTCGATCAGCAGGACGCGGTCGCCGGGCTTGCAGGCATCGGCATGGATCTCCACCGTGGCGCTCCCGTACTCGAGCATGTACTCCTCGGCCACCGTGTTGAACGGCAGCTTGCCCTTCTTGCGGATCGGCACGAAGCCCAGGTTCAGCTCATACGCCACGATCGAGCCAAGGATGAACCCGCGCGCGTCGATGCCCGCCACCAGGTTCAGCCCCTGCCCCATATAGCGATGGACGAACACGTCCACCAGCACGCGCAGGCTCTTCGGGTCCTGCAGCAGCGGCGTGATGTCGCGGAACATGACGCCCGCCTGTGGCCAGTCCGGCACCGTGCGGATACGGTCACGCAAATAGCGCGACACATCGCCCAGTTCGGTTGAAGCGGGAACGGACGACGGCGTCAGCAACGCCGCCTGGTTGTGCGGGACTTGGCTCATGGCAAGAACGAAAAAACGGGGAAAACGTAGTCTGCGGTAATGGGCTACCACCCGGGCCAATGGGCACCGCACCACAATGGGCCGGTTGTTACCTCGGATTGCAACCATACAGGAGACACGGCGATGGCTAAGAAAATTCTGATGCTGGTAGGCGACTATGTGGAGGACTACGAAGTCATGGTCCCCTTCCAGGCGCTGCAGATGGTCGGCCACACGGTGCACGCCGTCTGCCCAGACAAGAAAGCCGGTGATTCGGTTGCTACCGCTGTCCACGATTTCGAGGGCGCGCAAACCTACTCCGAAAAGCCCGGCCACCGCTTCACCGTCAACGCCAGCTTTGCCGACGTCGACCCAGCCGCCTATGACGCACTTGTCGTGCCCGGCGGCCGCGCGCCCGAATACTTGCGGCTGAACGCCCGCGTGCTCGACGTCGTGCGGCATTTCGCCCAGGCAGACAAGCCCATCGCAGCGATTTGTCATGGCGCGCAGCTGCTCTCGGCCGCGGGCGTGCTGGAAGGCAAGGCTTGCTCGGCATACCCGGCGTGTGGCCCGGAAGTCACGGCGGCCGGTGGCAAGTTCCAGGACATTCCCGTCGACCAGGCCCACACCGATGGCAAGCTCGTCACGGCGCCCGCCTGGCCAGCGCATCCGGCTTGGCTCGCACAGTTTCTTGAAGTCCTGGGCACGCGGGTTCTACACTGATCCGGTTGCCCGCACGCCGGGCGCCTCCGGAGCCCGGCCATGTGCGAAATCTTCATCCGCGCCAACCCGCATTCGTACGACAGCCTCGCGCGTTCGCTACGCCTGCACGGCGTGGCGACCAGCGTGCGACTCGAGTGCCTGTTCTGGGAGGTGCTTGAAGAAATCGGCCAGCGCGACGGCCTGACGGTCAACCAGCTCATCAGCAAGCTCTACGACGAGCTGCTCGAGCGGCGCGGCGAGGTGTCGAACTTCGCCTCGTTCCTGCGCGTCTGCTGCCTGCGCTACCTGATGCTGCAGCAGGATGGCCGGATTCCGGCTGACACACGGGTGTCAATCCGCTCGCTCGATGCCGCCACCGTGCTCGACGGCCTACCGCCCGGCATGGCCGACGCCCCGCCACCGCGCCGCTCCCGCGGGCCGCTGCTCGAAGCGCTGGTCAAATAAGCGCTGACATCAACGCGGCGACAGCCGTTCCTCCGCCATCTGCAAGCTTTCTGGCGTGCCACGCAGCACGACGATATCGCCCTGCTCCAGCACCGTGTCCGGCTCCGGGTCGATCGCGCGAATGCCTTGCCGACGGATCGCGGTGACTGAGGTCTTGAACGTTTCCAGCCCCATCGTGCCCAGCTTGCGGCCGATGGCCGGCGAGCCCTCCGACAGCGGCACCGAGTGCAGACGCACAGCCTCGCGCTCGAGCATGTCTTCCTCGTCATCCTGGCCGTGGAAGTAGCCGCGCAGCAGGCTGTAGCGCGCGTCGCGCATTTCCTGTGCGCGGCGCACCACGCGGCGCAGCGGCACGCCCAGCAGCACCAGCGCGTGCGACGCCAGCATCAGGCTCCCTTCAATGATTTCCGGGACGACCTCGGTGGCGCCGGCCTGCTGCAGGCGGTCCAGGTCCGCATCGTCAATCGTGCGCACGATCACGGGCAGCGTCGGCTCCAGCGCCTGCACGTGGTGCAGCACCTTCAGCGCAGACGCCGTATCGGCATAGGTAATGGCGACCGCCGCCGCACGGTGGATACCCGCCGCCACCAGCGACTCGCGTCGCGCCGCATCGCCGTAGACCACGTGCTCGCCCGCGGCTGCGGCATCGCGCACGCGGTCGGGGTCCAGGTCCAGCGCCATATAGCCGATGCCCTCTTGCTCCACCATGTGCGCCAGGTTCTGGCCGCTGCGCCCATAGCCGCAGATGATGACGTGACGCTCGGTAGCGATGCTCTGCGCGGCGATCTTCGTCATCGCGAGGGATTGCATCAGCCAGTCCGTGCGCGACAGCCGCATGGCGATCACGTCGCTGTATTGGATCAGGAACGGCGCCAGCAGCATCGACAGCAGCATCGCCGCCAGAATCGCCTGGCCGAGCAGGGGGTCGATCAGGTGGAGCCCGTCGATCTGGTTGAGCAGCACGAAGCCGAATTCGCCGGCCTGCGCCAGCCCCAACGCAGTACGGATGGCCGCACCACCGCCCGAGCCAAACGCGCGCGCCAGCAGCGCAATCAGCACGAACTTGAACAGCACGGGCCCGGCCACCAGCGCCAGCACCAGTGCCCAATGATCGACCACCACGCGGGGGTCCAGCAGCATGCCCACCGTCACGAAGAAGAGGCCGAGCAGCACATCGCGGAACGGCTTGATGTCTTCTTCCACCTGCAGCTTGTACGGCGTTTCCGACACCAGCATACCGGCCAGGAACGCGCCCAGCGCCATCGACAGGCCCAGCCGCTCGGTCAGCGCCGCCATGCCCAGCGTCACCAGCAGCAGGTTCAGCATGAACAACTCTTGCGAGCGCCGCGCCGCCACCAGGTGGAACCACCGCGACAACAGCTTCTGCCCAAGGAACAGGATCAGCACCAGCGCGATGGTGATCTTCAGCGCCGCAACTGACAGCGCCAGCATCAGATCGCTCGGGTTCTTGCCCAGCGATGGCACCACGATCAGCAGCAGCACCACCGCCAAATCCTGGAACAGCAGCACGCTGATGATGTTGCGGCCGTGCTCGGTTTCCAGTTGCAGACGTTCGGCCAGCATCTTCGAGACGATGGCCGTAGATGACATGGCCAGCGCGCCGCCCAGCGCCAGTCCCGCCTGCCACGACAGCGGATACCAGTGCGACAGCAGCAGCGACACCGGAATCGTCAGCAGCATGGTCAGCACCACCTGCGACGCGCCCAACCCCAGCACCAGCCGCCGCATCGAACGAAGCTTGGAGAGGTTGAACTCCAGCCCGATCGAAAACATCAGGAACACCACCCCGAACTCGGCCAGGTAGCGCGTCTGGGCGGAATCGGACTCCAAGCCCGTCGCTTTCGGCCCGATCAGCACGCCCACTACCAGGTAGGCCAGCATCGGCGGCAATTGCAGCATGCGGAACAGCACCACGCCGATCACGGCGGCGGCCAACAACACGAGGGTGAGTTCCAGCGGCGAGTGCATGCGACGCGAAAAACCAATCGAAAGGGGTTGAACAGAAAGGGACAGCACCCGCGCATCAGGACGGTGCGTGCGCAAACGAGCACGCAGGCGCTGCAAGACGGATGCCAGGGTATAAATGAAGAACGTGACACGCGAGACGCCGCAGGTCAAAAAATGACGGCGTGGCGGCGGGAAGGAAAGTGGTTTGAAAGCTGAATGCCGCGGCGCAGCAAAACGGAGCGCCCGCACGCTCCGCGACTCCCCGCAAGCCAAGCTCTGACACGCGGCAAGCGGCCAGGGCCAGTGTGAATCGTTGTTATACTTCGCCGCCATGATAGCGAATTTCAATCCGGATCGAGCACTGGCGCTGGCTCAGCAGACCTTCGATATCGAAGCGCAAGCCGTGCTCGGCCTCAAATCCCAGGTGTCCGCCGACTTTGCACGTGCGGTCGAAATGGTGCTCGGCTGCACCGGCCGCGTGGTCGTGTCCGGCATGGGCAAATCGGGCCATATCGCGCGCAAGATCGCCGCCACGCTGGCTTCGACCGGCACGCCGGCCTTCTTCGTGCACCCCGCCGAAGCCAGCCATGGCGACCTCGGCATGGTCACGCGCGACGACGTCTTCATCGGTTTCTCCAATTCCGGCGAGGTGTCGGAGTTGAACGCCATCCTGCCGCTGGTCAAGCGGCTGGGCGCCAAGCTGATCGCCGTGACGGGCAACCCGGAATCCTCGCTCGGCAAGCATGCCGACGTGGTGCTCAACTCGCACGTCGACGTCGAAGCCTGCCCGCTGAATCTCGCCCCCACCGCCAGCACCACCGCGCAGATCGCCCTAGGCGACGCACTGGCCGTGGCCGTGCTGGACGCGCGCGGCTTCGGCGCGGAAGACTTTGCCCGCTCGCATCCGGGCGGATCCCTCGGCCGCAAGCTGCTGACGCACGTACGCGACGTCATGCGCGCCGGTGACGCCATCCCGCGCGTGAACGAAGACACGCCGCTGTCGCAAGCGCTGATGGAAATCACCCGCAAGGGCATGGCCATGACCGCCGTGGTCGACGCGCAAGGCCACGCCGTGGGCGTGTTCACCGACGGCGACCTGCGCCGCCTGCTGGAAACCCCGCGCGACTGGCGCACCGTGCCGATGCATGAAGTCATGCACCGCAATCCGCGTTCGATCGGCCCCGATCAGCTCGCCGTAGAAGCCGTCGAAGTGATGGAAACGCATCGCATCAATCAGCTGCTGGTGGTCGATGCCGCCGGCCTCTTGGTGGGCGCGCTGCACATCCACGACCTGACGCGCGCGAAGGTCATCTGACCCGCCCACGCCGCTGATGACCACCCCGGCTGATCCTGTCCACAGCAACATCGACGCACGCTTTCCGCAGGCGATGGAACGCGCCGCGCGCGTGCGCCTGATGGTGTTCGACGTGGATGGCGTGCTGACCGACGGCCGCCTGCTGGTCGGCCCCGAAGGCGAGATCAGCAAGGCTTTCGACACGCTCGATGGCCACGGCATCAAGCTGCTGGCGCAGGCCGGCATCACATCGGCCATCATCACCGGCCGGCAATCCGAAATCGTGGCCTGGCGGGCTGGGGAACTCGGCATCGAACACTTGTACCAAGGTGTCGTCGACAAGCGCGAGGCCTTTGCCCATTTGCTGTCCGCCACCGAACTGCAACCGGCAGACACCGGCTACATGGGCGACGACTGGCCCGACCTGCCGGTGATGGCGCTGGTGGGCTTTGCCGCCTGCCCCGCCCAGGCTCACGTGGAACTGCGGAACCGCGCCCACTACGTCGCCCAGGCAACCGGCGGACGCGGCGCCGTGCGCGAAGTCGCCGACCTGATCCTCAAGGCGCAAGGCGCCTACGATGCCCTGCTCGCGCGAGTGCTGCAGCAGGCCCCGCAAACATTCTGATCACATGGCCAACGACCGCTCCCAACGCCTCGTTTCCTCCGTGCTGCAGATCATGCTGCGCGGGCTGCCGATCCTGCTGATGGCGATCGTCTGCGGCGTCACGTTCCTGCTCGTGCAGGTCAACACGCCGCAAACCGACGAAGCCGCCACGCAGCCCAAACGCCACGTCGCCGATTACACGATGGACGGTGTCTCGGCCACCGCGCTGGATGAGACCGGCGCCACCAAATACCGCTTTACCGGCGTCCACATGAACCACTATGAGGACGACCTGACCTACGACGTCACCTTCCCCGCACTGCGCGTGTATGCGCCCGATCGGCCGCAGGTCACCGCCCGCGCCGATCTCGGCAAGATGAACGGCGACGGCACCATCATCGACCTGTACAACAACGCCAAGGTCATCCGCGCGCAAGGCCCCGACGCCCGCCAGGACCCACTGATGACGGCCGACTCGACCTACTTCCAGGTGCTGCTCAACGACGACGTCGTGCGCACCGACAAACCCGTCGAGCTGCATCGCGGGCCGTCCGTCATGAACGCCAACGGCCTCACCTTCAACAACGTGACGCGCCAAGTACAATTGCTGGGCAATGTGCGCGGCCGGATCGAAGGGCTGGGGGGCCCGAAGCCGTAGACTTCACCCCCACAGTTGAAAACGCCCATCGACCGCGCTCTTCTCTGACTTGATCTCCATGACTGATTCCCTCCGTGCTGCCGGCCTCGCCATCGTCGCTGCGCTGCTGCTTCCGGCCTTGCCCGCGCACGCCGAACGCGCCGACCGCGACAAGCCGCTCGTGCTCGAAGCCGACAACGCCAGCTACGACGATCTGAAACAGGTCTATCACCTGACCGGCAACGTGGTGCTCACCAAGGGCACGATGGTGCTGCGCTCCGATGCCGCCGATCTGCGCACCGATCCGGAGGGCTACAACTACGCGGTCGCCACCTCCAAGCCCGGCAATCTGGCGTTCATCCGTCAGAAGCGCGACAACGTCGACGAGTACATCCAAGGCTGGGGCGAGCGCATCGAATACGACGGCAAGCAAGAAATCTCCAAGCTGATCAGCCGCGCCCGCATGGAACGCCTGCAGGGCGCCACGCAGCTCGACGAGATCCGCGGCGCCGTCATCACGTACGACGGCCAGAAGGAGTTCTACACCGCCTCGGGCGGCGCCGAGAACGCGACCTCCGCCAACCCGTCGGGCCGCGTGCGCGCTGTCCTGGCGCCGCGCACCAGCACGCCGGCTACGCCAGCGTCCAAGCCCTGATCCGTACCGCCTTTTTCGCTTTGCCTATGTCCGCCACCACCCTCGCCCCCAAAACCGCTGCGCCGCAGGCCACGACCTCCAGCACGCTGGTCGTTCGCCATCTGAAAAAGCGCTACGGCACGCGCACGGTGGTGAAGGACGTGTCGCTCGACGTAAAGAGCGGCGAGGTGGTCGGCCTGCTGGGCCCCAACGGCGCGGGCAAGACGACCTCGTTCTACATGATCGTCGGTCTGGTGGCGCTGGATGCCGGCGACATCGTGCTCGACGGCCAGCACATCAGCCGCCTGCCGATCCACCAGCGCGCGCGCATGGGGCTGTCGTACCTGCCGCAGGAAGCGTCGGTGTTCCGCAAGCTCAACGTGCAGGAGAACATCCGCGCCGTGCTCGAGTTGCAAGAGCAGGACGGCAAGAAGCTCGCGCCCGCCGAAGTCAACCGCCGTCTCGACGCGCTGCTCGACGATCTGCAGATTGCTCACCTGCGCGACAACCCCGCACTCTCGCTTTCGGGCGGCGAGCGCCGCCGCGTGGAAATTGCCCGCGCTTTGGCTTCGTCGCCGCGCTTCATCCTGCTCGATGAGCCGTTTGCCGGCGTGGACCCGATCGCCGTGGGCGAAATCCAGCGCATCGTCAGCTTCCTGAAAGACCGCAACATCGGCGTGCTGATCACCGATCACAACGTGCGCGAAACGCTGGGCATCTGTGATCACGCCTACATCATCAGCGAAGGCACCGTGCTGGCGGCCGGCCAACCCGAGCAGATCATCGAAAACGAGGATGTGCGCAAGGTCTATCTGGGCGACAACTTCCGGATGTAAGTCACGCCGCACGCCTACGCCGTAAGGACGGTCGGACAGGCGTGGTAAGGGCGCACCTTAAAGCAAAATCCGTTCCATCGACTGGCGGTTGGGCATAGAATAGGCCGCATGAAACAGTCGCTCCAGCTCCGTCTCTCTCAGCACCTGGCGCTCACGCCGCAGTTGCAGCAGTCCATCCGGCTGCTGCAGTTGTCGACCATCGAACTGCAGCAGGAAGTTGAGCAGGCACTGACCGAAAACCCGCTGCTGGAGCGGGAAAACGAGTGGCTCGACACCTCCGCGCGCATTGGCGCAGATGGCTCCGTCAACGCGTTGCAGAGCAATAGCGCCACCCCACTGCCCACCGAATCGCCGCCGCCGTCACCCAACGGCGCCGACAGCAGCAACGGCACCGACAACAGCTACGAGAGCAACGACAGCAGCGCCGACTTCGACAGCGACTACGGCTCCGACCGCTCCGATTGGAGCCTCGACGATTTCGCCCGCAAACCGCAATCTGACGAAGACGACCGCGCCCCGCTGCAATTGCGCGAGGCCGAGCCCTCGATGCGCGAGTTCCTCATGGAGCAACTCGCGCCGCTCAAGCTGTCGATGCGCGACAAGGGCCTCGTCATCTTCCTGATCGAATCGCTCGACGACGAAGGCTATCTCTCCGCCACGCTCGACGAGATCCTCACCGACCTCCCCGCAGAACTCGAAGTCGAACTCGACGAGTTGCAAGCCGCGCTGCGCATGCTGCAGAGCTTTGATCCGCCCGGCATCGGCGCGCGCTCTGCCGCCGAATGTCTGACGCTGCAACTACAGCGGCTCGACTCACCGGCGAAGGCGCTCGCGCTCATCATCGTCAACCAGCATCTCGAACTGCTCGCAGCGCGCGACTACACGCGCCTAAAGAAAGCGCTCTGCGTCGATGAGCCTGCACTGAAGGCCGCACATGAACTCATTCGTTCATTGACGCCGTTTCCGGGCCATGCATTTGGTCGCGCCGACGCCGACTTCGTGGTGCCCGATGTCGTCGTGCGCAAAACCAGCGCCGGCTGGATGGCACAACTGAACCCCGACGTCATGCCGCGTCTGCGCATCAACGACATGTATGCGCAGATTCTGCGCAGCAGCCGCGGCGAATCGGGGGCCGCCAATCTGCAGCAGAAGCTGCAGGAAGCGCGCTGGCTGATCAAGAATATTCAGCAGCGCTTCGACACCATCCTGCGCGTCTCGCAAGCCATTGTCGAACGTCAAAAGAGCTTTTTCACGCACGGTGAAATCGCCATGCGCCCCTTGGTTTTGCGGGAAATAGCTGATACGCTGGGTCTACACGAGTCCACGATCTCCCGTGTGACGACCAACAAGTACATGGCCACCCCGATGGGGACGTTTGAGCTGAAGTACTTCTTCGGCAGCCATGTATCGACGGAAACCGGCGGGGCCGCGTCATCCACTGCGATACGCGCGCTCATCAAGCAACTTGTAGGAGCCGAAGACCCGAAGAATCCTCTGTCCGATAGCAGAATTGCCGAGCTGTTAGGCGAACAAGGATTCGTGGTGGCCCGTCGGACGGTGGCCAAGTACCGCGAAGCCCTGAAGATCCCTGCAGTGAATCTGCGTAAGTCTTTATAGCCGCATCGCGGGCAGTTCCGGTGCGGCCCATCCGTGAGAAGGAGAACCGCTATGAACTTCAAACTCAGTGGACACCACCTGGACATCACGCCCGCGTTGCGTGAGTACGTGGAAACGAAACTGGAGCGTGTGATCAGGCACTTCGATCAGGTGATTGGCGTCAGCGTATTGCTATCGGTCGATAACCACAAGGAGAAGGATCGGCGTCAGTACGCGGAAATCAACCTGCACCTCAAGGGTAAGGACGTCTTCGTAGAATCACACCATGAAGATCTTTATGCGGCGATCGACCTACTCGTCGATAAGCTGGACAGGCAGGTCATCAAGTACAAGGACCGCGTGCAAAGCCACGACCGCAGCAGCGTGAAGCACGAGGCCTTCCAGGCCGTGCAGATGCAGCAATAGGCAACGGCACCACAAAAAACCGCGCCCTCGGATGGCGCGGTTTTTTTATGCCATGGTGCATTCCTAACGATTCCGATTGCATCGGAATTAAGTCGGGCTAAAATCTGACCAAAGTATGAATGCTTGGCGTGGCGCGGATTCCGGCGCGATGCCGGCAAAAACAGGGTCGATGCGCAGGCGTAGTACGTCGGCAGCGGCCATTTGCAGCCCTGGGGGATTCGCCTCTCTGCCCTGCGCGGCACGCCACTGGTGCGCCGCACAAAGCCGCGCGACACGTGGTCTATAATGACCCGATTGTCCGCGCGCCAATTTGGTGCAGAAGGACGCCGCTCATTTCACGCATTACACATGAATCGCTTGGCCAAACTGCTGCCGCCCGGGAACATCACCCTCGACGTCAGCGTAACCAGCAAGAAGCGGGTATTTGAACAGGCTGGTCTGCTGTTCGAGAACAACCATGGCGTAGCGCGCGCCGTTGTCACCGACAACCTGTTCGCACGCGAATCGCTTGGATCGACGGGCCTGGGCGCCGGCGTGGCCATTCCGCACGGCCGCATCAAGGGGCTCAAGCAACCGTTGGCCGCATTCATGCGGCTGTCTGAGCCTGTGCCGTTCGAGTCGCCTGACGGCAAGCCGGTCTCGCTGCTGATCTTCCTGCTGGTGCCAGAACAGGCCACGCAGCAGCATCTGGAAATCCTCTCAGAAATCGCCCAGCTACTGTCCGACCGCGAAATGCGGGAAGGCCTTGCCACCCTGCCGTCGCCCGAGGCGATTCACCAGCTACTGACCGACTGGCGGCCCTGAGCGCAGCGCAATCGGGGCTGCGCGCAACCGATTGCGAACGCTCATCGCCCCAACGGCGCACCGTGCCCTGCTATGGAACTGACTGGCGTTACCGCCCAATCGATTTTTGACGACAACGCAGCCGATCTGAAGCTGTCGTGGGTCGCCGGCCTGGAGGGCGCGGACCGCGCATTCGACGTGGATTTCGCCAAGGAAGCGACGTCTGCGGCGGACCTGGTCGGGCACTTGAACCTGATCCACCCGAACCGTATCCAGGTGCTCGGCAAGCCCGAGATCACCTACTACCAGCGTCTGTCGGAAGAAAACCGCAAGCGCCAGATGGGCGAGCTCATCCTGCTGGAGCCGCCGTTCCTCGTGGTGGCCGATGGCGTGGACCCGCCGCCCGACTTGGAGCTGCGCTGCACGCGTTCGTCCACGCCGCTGTTCACGTCGCCGATTTCCTCGGCGGCGGTGATTGATCATCTGCGGCTGTATCTGTCGCGCATCTCCGCACCGCGCGTGACGATGCACGGGGTGTTTCTCGACATCCTCGGCATGGGCGTGCTCATCATGGGCGATTCGGGCTTGGGCAAGAGCGAGCTGGGGCTGGAGTTGATCTCGCGCGGCCACGGCCTGGTGGCCGACGACGCCGTCGACTTCGTGCGCCTGGGGCCGGATTTCATTGAAGGCCGCTGTCCGCCGCTGCTGCAGAACCTGCTGGAAGTACGCGGCCTAGGCCTGCTCGACATCAAGACGATCTTCGGTGAGACAGCCGTGCGCCGGAAGATGAAGATCAAGCTGATCGTGCAGCTCGTGCGTCGCAACGATGGCGAGTTCGAGCGCCTGCCGCTCGATTCGCAATACCTCGATGTGCTCGGCCTGCCGATCCACATGGTGAAGATCCAGGTGGCGGCCGGCCGCAACTTGGCCGTGCTGGTGGAAGCCGCCGTGCGCAACACCATCCTGCGCCTGCGCGGCATCGACACGCTGCGTGACTTCATGGACCGCCAACGCGCCGCCATGCTGGCGGAAGCGGCATCGCATTCACCGCAGGGCCGTCTGCTTTAACAAAGCTGCTACAAAGTTTCGCGATCTGCCGGGTTTTACCCTAGTTTTCGTGACGAAACGTCAACCCCGCAGGCGGCATCGCCGTTGTGGAGGGGAATGCGCCGGGCACGCACGCGGCGCCGTTCATCGCGAGCGCGGTGACACATTCGCCCGCTCTTCTGTCGGTACCCAAGGAGAAACCACGATGAAACAACTGATTGCCGCTTGCGCCCTGGCGCTCCCCTTCCTCGCAGGCCAGGCTTTCGCCCAGGGCAGCGCACCGGCCGCCGCTCCAGCAGCACCGGCAGCACCGGCAGCTGCGCCCGCCGCCAAGAATTCGCAGCAAGACAAGATGAAGCAATGCAACATGGACGCCGCCGGCAAGAAGGGCGACGAGCGCAAGGCGTTCATGAAGGGCTGCCTGTCGGACAAGCCGGTGGCCGCTGCCAAGCCGATGACCCAGCAGGAAAAGATGGCCTCCTGCTCCAAGGCCAACAAGGGCAAGAAGGGCGACGAGTACAAGAACGCCCAGAAAGCGTGCCTCTCGAAGGGCTGAGCCTCCGCTTGGCTTGACGCAGAAAGGCGGCCACACCGGCCGCCTTTTCTGTTGGTCGCGGGTTTGCCACGGAGGAATGCTATCCTCGCGTCATGCGCATTACTCTCATCACCGGCATGTCGGGTTCGGGGAAGTCAGTTGCCCTGAACGTGCTCGAAGACGCAGGCTACTACTGCGTGGACAACCTGCCTGCGCAGTTCATCCCCGAACTGGCGCGCTATCTGGCGGACCAGGGCTATACGCATCTGGGCGTCGCCACCGATATCCGCAGCCGAGAGTCGCTGCGCAAGGTGCCGGAGACCATCACCACGCTGCGCAAGGAACACGACGTGCGCATGCTATTCCTGACGGCGAGCACCAACGCCTTGGTGCAGCGCTATTCCGAAACACGTCGCCGTCACCCACTGTCGATCCGCAATGGCCGGCCCGATGTGACCGGCTCGCCCGCCAGCGCCAAGGACGCCGACACGTCCCTCATCGAAGCCATCGAGATGGAGCGCGAGCTGCTCAGCCCGCTGGCCGACCCGGCGCACCGCATCGACACCAGCACGCTCCGCACCAACGCCCTGCGCGCGTACATCAAGGAATTCATCAGCGACGAGCCGCACGACATCACGTTGATGTTCGAGTCGTTCGGCTTCAAGCACGGCGTGCCAACCGATGCCGACCTCGTCTTCGACGTGCGCTCGCTGCCCAACCCGTACTACGACACGCAACTGCGCCCGCTCACCGGCCGCGACCAGCCCGTCATCGACTTCCTGCAAAGCCAGCCCATGGTGCTGGCAATGGCGGAAGACATCCGCGCCTACGTGGAAAAGTGGCTGCCGAGTTTCATCGCCGACAACCGCAGCTACCTGACCGTCGCGATTGGCTGCACGGGGGGGCAGCATCGTTCCGTGTATATCGCCGAACGGCTTGCCACGTACTTCCGCGCGCATGGTAATGTGTTAGTCCGCCATCGCGAATTGGCCGTAGACGGCTAAGCCGCACGGCGTCACGCGAAGGTCTTGCCGCTGTCCGCTGAAGCCCGTCCATGCAAGAAGACATCGCTCTCTCGCCTTTCTCACCGCTGCCGCCGCTGCCAACCGAGCTGCCGCTGTTTCCGCTGCACACGGTGCTGTTTCCAGGCGGACTGCTCCCACTGCGTATTTTCGAAGCCCGCTACATGGACATGGTCCGCACCTGCCTGCGTGACCAGACCCCCTTTGGCGTCTGCCTGATCGAACGCGGCAATGAAGTCGCCACGGCCGAAACCTCAACGGTGCCCGTCGATGTCGGTTGTATCGCCCACATCGTCGAATGCGACATGGAGCAGCTTGGACTGCTGATGATCAAGGTGCGCGGCACGCAGCGCTTCAAAGTGCTGTCGTTCGACACCACGCCCGATGGCCTGATGCGAGGCACGGTCGAGCCCATCGGCGCGGACGTGGAAGACTGCAAGAGCGAACTCTTCGACGATTGTGTGAACGCCCTGCGCCGCATCGTGTCCACGCTGGGTGCGCGCGAAGACGGGAACGTGCCGATGGCCGAGCCGTATGACTGGAACAGCCCGAGCTGGGTCGCCAACCGGTTGTGCGAACTGCTACCGGTACCGCTCAAGGCCAAGCAGAAGCTGATGGAACTGATGGATGCCGGCATGCGCATCGAGATCGTCCATCGGTACATGAAGCAGCACCATATTCTGTGATGCTGCGTCGGTCGAACTGGCGTTAAATCAAGCTCGGCTGCACCAGCGTCTCCAGCGCCAATTTCACGGGCGCTGGCAATCCCACCGAATTAAGTTGCGCGAGCGGTAGCCAGCGCCAGTCGTCGCTAAGCGCGGCGGGCGTGGCAATGTCCGCGCGCAGCAGATGCATGTGCAGGCGGAAGTGCGTGAAGGTATGCGTAAGCGCACCGGCCATTTCCACCGCAGAGACAGCGCCGTACGCCTGCGCAGCCCGGCGCACGACATCGACGTCCAAAGGATGCGCGTCAATCGCATCGTCCATCTCCCCCACCAGCGGCAGCGACCACAACCCGCCCCAGATGCCACGCTGCGGACGACGCTGCAGCAGCACCGCGTCGCTGTGCAGCGCGATGATGAGCGTGGCGGCGCGTTCGGGCGTCGCCTTGCGCGGGCGCGGCACGGGCAGCTCCATCACGCGATCGGTATGGCGCGCTTCGCACAGCGACTCGAGCGGACAGGCACGTTCGCCGGTCAGACATACGGGCTTGCCGCGCGTGCAGACGGTGGCGCCCAGGTCCATCAAACCCTGCGTGTACGGCTGGATGCCTTCGGCTGGCGGCAGCACGGCTTCCGCGATGCGCCACATCGTGTCTTCGACGCGCTTGTCGCCGGGAAAGCCGTCGATGCCGAACGCGCGCGCAAACACGCGCTTGACGTTGCCATCCAGGATCGCGGCACGAACGCCGTATGAGAACGCCGCGATGGCCGCAGCGGTCGAGCGGCCGATGCCCGGCAGCGTCGCCAACACTTCGGGATCGCGCGGGAAGACGCCGCCATGCTCCGCCACCACAATCTGCGCGCAGCGATGCAGATTGCGCGCACGCGTGTAGTAGCCGAGGCCGGCCCATGCAGCCATCACGTCATCCGCCGGCGCAGCAGCCAGCGCTTGCACCGTCGGGAATCGTTCGATGAAGCGCGCGTAGTAGCCGAGCACTGCGCTCACCTGCGTCTGCTGCAGCATGATCTCGGAGAGCCACGTGCGATACGCATCGCCCGTGTTCTGCCACGGCAGATGGTGACGCCCATGTCGCTGCTGCCAGGCGATCACGCGCACGGCGAAGTCGTCAGGAAGCGAAGGCAAAACGGGAGCGGCTTGAGCGGTACGGCGCGTGCGGCGTGGAGTGGCGGTCATGCGTGTGATGAAGAAGCGGCGCACGGGAACCGCGCGCTGGCGGCGATCCTACCAGAACGAAAAAGGCGCCCGCAGGCGCCTTTCCCATGCATGACGATGTGCATTAGGCCGCAACGGACTGCTGTTCCAGAATCATCCCGGCCGAGAGGATGCGATCGGTGTACGTCGCGATCACGCCGCTGCGCTCATCCAGCGTGTTGAGCAGCGCTTCAAGCTCGGTGATGCGCGCTTCCAGCGTATCGGTCGCCTCGTGGATGCGCTCAATCGAATCGACACGCTTGCGAAGCTGCTTCTGGTGATCGCGCACCTGCGCTTCGAGCGGCGTCATGACCGACTTCAGCCAGATCTCGATATCGCGGTTCATGTCCTGGAAGGTGTCCAGCACGCGGCTGGCCACCGTCGAGAACGCGCCGTGCACAAGCTGCGGCTTGGGGCGGGTCAGGAAGCTGAACGCGCCAAAGTGGTTGTGCGCGAGCATCAGCGTTTCTTTCAGATCGGCGTCGTAGCGCGTGCCCAGGAAGCGCAGCGGCGGCGACAGCGTAAAGCCGTGCTCGGCGTTGAACTTCTTGTACATGCCATCGACCATCTGATGCAGTTGGTCGATGCGGTTGGCCGCGTCGCGTACCAGACCGGTCAGGTGGCCGAACAGCTTATCCATGTCGTCGCGCAGGCCGCGCGAGAACACGCGCTCCTTCATCTTTTCGCGCGCTTCGCGCATGGTGGAGCGGATCTGCTTGAGCTGCACGCTCTTGATGATCTCCGCGCTGTGGCGGCCGAACACCGTGCGCAGCGCCTGGAACTTGGCGATGCTCTGCTCGAACTCTTCCTTCTCGCCCTGCACGCGCATCAGCATGTGCTTGACCATCGTGTGGTTCTTGCCGCGCAGGCCGCGCAGCTCGAACAACTGCTCGACGATGTCACGGCGACGCATCTGCAACAGTTGCTGCGCACCAGCGGCCATGTCCTTGACCGCTAGTTGCACTTGCTCGGTCACGATCTCGCGACGCTGCGGGATCAGCTGATCCGACAGCACCGACTCCAGCTCCGGCAGACGGCTCTTGGCCAGCAGTTCGTCGTCATGGCTGACCTTGGCCAGCAAGCCCTTCTGCGCCGATACCGGATACACGCGCTCGACATCGATATCGAGCACCTGTGCCGTGGTCATGATCTGACGGCTGACTTCGCTCTCGATTTCCTGCTCGGTCTTGAGCGGGTCCCACAGGCCATCGACCTTGTTGAGCACGGCGATGCAGCCCTTGCGCTGACCACCACCCACGTGCGAGCGCCACAGCTCCAGATCGCTCTTGGTCACGCCGGCATCCGCTGCCAGCACGAACACGACGACGTGCGCATCCGGAATCAAGCGCAGCGTCAGTTCCGGCTCGGTACCGATGGCGTTCAGGCCCGGCGTATCCAGAATCACCAGACCCTGCTTGAGCATCGGGTGCGGGAAATTGATGATCGCGTGGCGCCACTTCGACACTTCCACCGTGCCAGCGGCATCCACCGAGAATGCGGCGTCCGGGTCAGCATCGTTGTACAAACCAAGCTGCTCGGCCTCTTCCTTGGGCACGCGCACCGTTTCCACCACGTGGCGGAACGCTTCCAGCATGCCCTCGGGCGACGACGGATCGAGCGGCACCGACAGCCAGTGGCTGCCGGCATCGCGAAAATCAGCCGTGGACGCATCATGCAGGCGCGTCTCAATCGGCAGCAGACGGATCGACGGTGGATAGCTTTCGTCGTACATCAGCTCGGTCGGACACATCGTGGTCCGACCCGCCGACGACGGCAGGATGCGGCGACCAAAGTCCGCAAAGAAGATCGCGTTGATCAGCTCACTCTTGCCGCGCGAAAACTCGGCAATGAAGGCGACCTTCAGCTTGTCGCTACGCAGAACCCCACGAATGCGCTGTGCGCGCATGTCGGCCTGGGCGTCGTACAGCTCCTGCGCCTGCAGCCAATCCTGGAATTCCCCCACCGACTGCAGTACCGAAGCGCGCCAGGCGCTGTACTGCTCGAACTGTGTGCTCAGTGTGTTGTTCATCGTTCTGTCTTATTGTGTGCGCGCACCCGAAATGAAACCGCGCACCCTCCCGCCATCACTACAGCCGTGGGCATACGCCCCATTACGGCACAGAAAGGCACAAATTTAGATGGAACGATACAGGGAACCGCCCGAATCCGGTGGAACTTTCCGCTGGCGCGCGAGGGGCGGCGCGGCAAGTGTTGCGGGATGCCATCGGCAGCCGGACACCCCACTTCGAAAATCTTGCGAAATGACGCACAAAGCGCTCCAGCAGGCACCGCGGTGGGGTGCTCAGGCAGACGCCTCAGCGCTGGCAGGTGGGGCAATAGAACGTCGAGCGCTGCCCTTGCACGATCTGGCGAATCGGGGTGCCGCACACACGGCATGGCAGGCCCGCACGGTCGTACACGAACGCCTCAAGCTGGAAGTAACCGCTCTGCCCGTCTGAGCCGACAAAGTCGCGCAGTGTGCTGCCGCCCCGGGCAATGGCATCGGCCAGCGTGGCGCGAATAGCTTCGGCCAGCGCCGCGTAGCGAGGGCGGCTGATGCGGCCTGCCGCCGTGGTCGGCCGAATACCGGCGCGAAACAGGCTCTCGGAGCAATAGATATTGCCCACGCCGACCACGATGTCGCCCGCCAATAAGGCCGATTTGATCGCAACGCGACGCCCACGGGTTCTGGCGAACATCCAGTCGCCATCGAACCGCGCGTCGAATGGTTCAATGCCGAGGTTGCGCAGAAGTGGGTGTTCCGCCAAATCCGTTTCGTCGCCGGGGTGCCATAGGACAGCACCGAAACGACGCGGATCGCGATACCGCAATGTGATCGGCACACCGGTTGCGTCCGCCAATTCAATGTCGACGTGGTCATGCGGCCCCGGCATCACCGGTGTTTCCAGCACGCGCAGGGTGCCCGTCATGCCAAGGTGGATCAGCAGCCAACCGCCGGTGACGTCGGCACGGTCCCCATCGGGCATGCATTCGATCAGGAGATATTTGCCCCGGCGCAGCAGGCGGGTCACGGTCAGGCCCGCGAGCAACTCCGGCAATGCCGGGTCAATCGGCCACCGCAAGCCATGATGGCGCACCACGGCGCGCACGATACGTCGCCCCGTGATATGCGGTAACAGGCCCAAGCGGGTGACCTCCACCTCCGGCAACTCAGGCATCGAACCTCCGTCGCATGTGATGCTCCAATCTTTTTGACCAATGCGGCCGATTGTAGCGGTCAGGCTACAATGCCCCGAACCCCATCCGGAGCCTCGCAACCATGCCTTACGCCTTCTCCCGTTCGCCCGCGACGCAACGCCCGCGGCGAGTTCCACGCAGCCGAGCGATCCTGCTCGCCTCGCTGGTTGCGGGAGGCTTGGCCAGCGTGCCGGCATGGGCAACGCAGTCCGCCACGCAGCTCGCCCATAGCGCAGCCGCCCCGCTGGTCGCCCAGGCGACACCGGAAGGCGGCAACAACCGCGCAGCCGTCCAGCTGGAGCGCTCGCGGCCGCGCACCGGGCTGCTGAATTCCGAGCGCACGGACCTGCCGCATGTCCCGCTGGATGCGGACATCATGTACCGCGTACTGGCGTCGGAAGTGTCGCTGCAGCGTGGCATGGTCGAGCCGGCCTATCGGACGTATCTCGACCTGGCACAGGACACTCGCGACCCGCGCTTCGCCCAGCGCGCCACCGAAATCGCCTTCCTGACACGCTCCCCTTCGCAAGCGTTGACTGCGACGCGGCTATGGGTCGAGCTTTCGCCGACATCCATGCCCGCACGCCAGGTGCAGCAGCTCCTGCTGGTGGCCACCGGCAAATGGGCGGAAGTCGAGCCGATGTTGCAAGCGCAGTTGAACAAGGTGTCGCCCGGCCAGCGCGCCGACGCCATCCTGCAGTTGCAGCAGCAGATGTCCAAGAGTAGCGACCCCGCCGGCGCCGTGACTGCGCTGCAGCACATCGCCGCGCATGACATGCAGCGCCCCGAAACGCACCTGGCGCTGGCACGCGCCAAGGTCGTCGCCAAGGACGTCCCGGGCGCGCTGACAGAGTTGGATACCGCGCTCAAGCTGCGCCCCGGCTATGAAGATGCCGCCATCCTCGCTGCCGAACTCCGCGCGGACAGCGACCCGGATGGCGCCATCGCCGGCCTGCGCACCTTCCTCAAGGCCGCACCGGCCTCGATCGACGGCCACCTCGCGCTGGCCCGCATGTACCTCGTGCGCGATCAGCAGGACAAGGCCCGCGCCGAGTTCGAGGCCGTCAAGAAAATCGCGCCCAACGACGCCCGCATTACGCTGGCGCTGGGCCTGCTGAACCTGCAGCAGCGCCAGTACGACACCGCAGAGCGCTATCTGAAGGAATACGTGGCCGCCACGGCCAAATCGCCCACGCTGAGCCCCGAGCCCGGCTATCAGGGCCTCGCCCAACTCGCCGAAGAGAAACGCGACTACGCCGGCGCGCTCGCCTGGGTCGACAAGATCACCGGATCAGCCAACGGCGACGGCGATGGTCAGACCGCACTCGCCGCCGGTATCAAACGCGGGCAATTGCTCGGCAAGCTGCGCCGCATCGACGAAGCCCAGCAGACCTTCGACGAACTCGTTGCCGATTCGGAAGACATTCCTGACGGCCCGCGCCGCCAAGCCTTGATGGACGGCATCCGCCAGGCCGAGATCGGCATGCTGATGGACGCGAAGGCCTACGGCCGCGCTCGCGCGCGCGTCAACGAGTTCCTGCAGAGCGACCCAGACAACGTCGAATACTCGTACCAGCTGGCAATGCTCGAGGAACACGACGGCCACTACGACAACATGGAAACGCTGCTGCGCAAGGTGATCGACCTGCGTCCCGGCCAAGCCATTGGCTACAACGCGCTCGGCTACTCACTGGCCGATCGCAATGTGCGCCTGCAGGAAGCGCAGGAGCTGCTGGAGAAGGCTGTCTCGCTGGCGCCGGAAGACCCCTATATCGCTGACAGCCTGGGCTGGGTGAAGTACCGCCGCGGCGATCTGCCGGCCGCTACCGACATCCTGCGTAAAGCCTGGACCGCCGCCCCGCAAGCCGAGATCGGCGCGCACCTGGGCGAAGTCCTGTGGCAATCGGGCAAGCAAGACGATGCACGCAAGATCTGGACGGAAGCCGTCAAGCTCGACGTCAACGACAACACCCTGCGTGACACGCTGCGCCGCTTCGGCCAGCCGATTCCCAACGCCCCGACGAGCGCGAACTGATGGGCGTGCGGTTTTCCAACGCGCTTGGCGCGGTGATGCTGGGCGCGAGTTGCATGTTGTTTGCCGGCTGCGCGAGCGTGCGACCGGCCAATGACCTCTTCGCTGGCGTGCAAGACGGCGACACCACGGTCACGCGCTATCAAGGCCGCTTCTCCGCTCGCTACACACAAGGCAACGCGGAACAAAGCGTGGTGGGCAGCTTCCTTTGGCGCGAGCGCGGCGCCGATGTGCAGTTGGAATTGATGTCGCCCCTCGGCCAGACGATGGCAGTAGTCAGCCAGAACCAACAAGGCGCCACACTCGAATTGCCCAACCAGCAGCCACGGCAGGCCCCCGAAGTCGATACGTTGATGCAGGATGCGCTCGGTTTCTCGCTACCGGTGTCTGGCCTGCGCGACTGGCTGCGCGCCCGCCCCGCCGCCGGCACGCCGGCCCACGTAGCGCGTGACGCGCAATCGCGCCCCGAAACCATCGAGCAGAACGGCTGGACCGTGCACTACGTCGCCTGGACGGACGATGCCTCCACCGATGCGCGCATCCGCCGACTCGACCTGGATCGCCCGCAAGGGGCGAATGGACCGCTCTCCGTGCGGCTCGTACTGGACCAGTAACAGCGTCATCGTTTCATCATGACTTCCGCACCGATCGAGCTGCGTGATTGCCCCGCGCCCGCCAAGCTCAACCTCTTTCTGCATGTGGTCGGCCGCCGCCCCGACGGCTATCACCTGCTGCAAACGGTCTTCCAGCTCATCGATTGGTGCGACACGTTGCACTTCGCACGTCGCGCCGACAGCCGCCTCGTCCGCACCACCGACATCCCCGGCGTGCCCGCCGATGACGACCTCATCATTCGGGCCGCGCGCCTGCTGCAAGCCGAGACCGGCTGCACCTACGGCGCCGACATCGCCATCGAGAAACGCCTGCCGATGGGCGGCGGCATCGGCGGCGGCTCGTCGGACGCGGCCACCACGCTGCTCGCGCTTAACCGCCTGTGGGGCCTCGATTTGCCGCGCACGACGTTGATGGCACTCGGCCTCAAACTCGGCGCCGACGTGCCCTTCTTCCTCTTCGGCCAGAACGCGTTCGCCGAAGGCATCGGCGAGCAACTCACGCCGGTCACCGTGCCGCCGGCCGCGTTCGTGGTGATCCATCCTCGCGTGCATGTGCCCACCCCCGAAATTTTTTGCGATGAAGGGTTGACACGCGATACGCCACTCACCATAATTACGGACTTTCCTGACCAACAAATTGTCTTCGCTTACGGTCGCAACGATCTGCAAGCGGTGGCGGAAAGGAAATACGGCGAAATCGCCCGAGCTCTTGTCTGGCTGCGTCAGTTCAGTTCTTTGGCAAGAATGACCGGGTCCGGTGCCTGCGTGTTCGCTCCGTTCGATAACGTTGAGCATGCACAAGCGGTGGCGGATCAGGTGCCTCCCGAATGGGAAGGTCGGTGTGCGGCAGGTCTGGCGCATCACCCGCTCGCGAGTTTTGCTGTGTAAGGTTTGCAGTTATTGCTTCTGCAATGGAAGCAGTAACCAATCGGTTGTGTAGGGGCGTCGCCAAGCTGGTTAAGGCACCGGATTTTGATTCCGGCATGCGTAGGTTCGAATCCTTCCGCCCCTGCCATTTTCTTCTCTATAGTTCCCAGCAATAGCCCGGTTGGTGTTTCACCCGCCGGCGCGTCTGAAGTCGAAAACAGGTGCCCCGATGAGCAGCGAAGGCTTGATGGTTTTTACCGGCAACGCCAACCCGAAACTCGCCGAAGCTGTCGTCAAGCACCTAGGCATCCCGCTCGGCAAGGCCCTCGTCGGCCGGTTCTCCGATGGTGAAGTCCAAGTCGAAATTCAGGAAAACGTGCGCGGCAAGCACGTGTTCATCCTGCAATCGACCTGCGCCCCGACCAACGACAACCTGATGGAACTGATGGTGATGGTCGATGCGCTCAAGCGTGCGTCTGCCCGCCGCATCACGGCTGCCATCCCCTACTTCGGCTATGCCCGCCAGGATCGCCGCCCGCGTTCGGCGCGCGTGGCCATCACGGCCAAGGTCGTGGCCAACATGCTGGAAGTCGCCGGCGTCGAGCGCGTGCTGACGATGGACCTCCACGCTGACCAAATCCAAGGCTTCTTCGATATCCCGGTCGACAACATCTACGCGTCGCCCGTTCTGCTCGAAGACCTGCGCAAGAAGAACTACAGCGATCTGCTGGTCGTGTCGCCGGACGTTGGCGGCGTGGTGCGCGCCCGTGCGCTCGCCAAGCAACTCAACACCGACCTGGCCATCATCGACAAGCGTCGCCCGAAGGCCAACGTGGCCGAGGTGATGAACATCATCGGTGAAGTCGAAGGCCGCAACTGCGTGATCATGGACGACATGATCGACACCGGTGGCACGCTGTGCAAGGCGGCCCAGGTGCTCAAGGAGCGCGGCGCCAAGCAAGTGTTCTCGTACTGTACGCACCCGGTGCTGTCGGGTGGTGCGGCTGCCCGCATTGCCGATTCGATGCTGGACGAAGTGGTCGTAACCGACACCATCCCGCTGCGCGAAGACGCCATCAAGTGCGGCAAGATTCGTCAGCTCTCGACGGCGCCGCTGCTGGCCGAGACCTTCACCCGCATCGTGCGCGGCGACTCCATCATGTCGCTGTTTGCTGAATAATTCAGCACCGGCACCAGCTCTGTTATAATTCAAAGCTTTACTGCAGAAAACGTCGGTTCGACGGCACTTCTGCGGTGTTTGCGGGGCGCACTCAGTGATAACTGCGGCGCCCCATTCACCAGACGGCTTGGTCGCGAGTCGTCTTTTTCGTTTGGAGCAATCATGAAAGTTGTCGCTTTCGAGCGTAGCGTTCAGGGCACTGGTGCGAGCCGCCGCCTGCGCAATTCCGGCAAGACCCCGGCCATTATTTACGGTGGCGGTGCCGAGCCGAAGCTGATCGAACTCGATCACAACGCGCTGTACCACGCGCTGAAGAAGGAAGCCTTCCACTCGTCGATCCTCGACATCGAAGTGGCTGGCAAGGTGGAAAAGGCGCTGCTGCGCGATTTCCAACTGCATCCGTTCAAGCAACTGGTTCTGCACGTTGACTTCCAACGCGTGTCGGCCAAGGAAAAGATCCACGTCAAGGTGCCGCTGCACTTCCTGAACCAGGAAACCGCACCGGGCGTGAAGCTGGGCCACGGTATCGTGAACCACATCCTGAACGACGTGGAAGTGTCGTGCCTGCCGGCCGACCTGCCGGAGTTCATCGAAGTGGACCTGGGCAACCTGGAAATCGGCCAGACCCTGCACATCTCCGACCTGAAGCTGCCGAAGGGCGTGACCATCCTCACCCACGGTGGCGATGAGAATCCGGCAGTTGCCAACATCAGCGTGCCGGCTGGCGAGAAGTCCGCTGCTGCTGAAGAAGGCGCCGCCGCTGAAGGCGAAGAGAAGCCGGCTGCCTAAGTTGCCGCACCGTCGCACCTTCGGGTGCGACACGAAAAAGCCCGCCGAGCTGGTCTCGCCGGGCTTTTTTTTCTGCCTGTGTTTCCACCGAGGCCGCCTTGCCTGCACGTCGAGGAAAGCGGCTATGCTTGTAGGATCAAGGGGCGCTTCCTGCACCCATCCTGGTATTTCATCGCATGATCAAACTCATCGTCGGGCTCGGCAATCCGGGCGCCGAATATGCTGCGACCCGGCATAACGCCGGCTTCTGGCTGATCGACCAACTTGCCCGCATCGGCAACGTCACGCTACGCAACGAGACGCGCTTTCACGGCTATGCCGCCCGCGCCAACCTGTGGGGCAACGAAGTGTGGCTGCTGCAACCGCAGACGTTCATGAACCGCTCCGGTCTGGCTACCGTGGCGCTCGCGCGCTTTTACAAGGTGATGCCGGATGAGATCCTGGTCGTGCACGACGAATTGGACCTGCCGCCCGGCGCCGTCAAACTCAAGCTCGGTGGCGGTTCAGGCGGTCACAACGGCCTGAAGGACATTGCCGCGCATCTGACCACGCAACAGTTCTGGCGCCTGCGACTGGGCATCGGCCACCCGCGCAATCTGTTGCCGCCGGGTACGACACCATCCGGCCAGCACGACGTCGCCAACTTCGTGCTCAAAGCGCCCCGCAAGGAAGAACAAGAACTCATCGACCGGGCCATCGATCACAGCCTCGATGCGCTGCCCGAGCTGATTGCCGGCAACGCCGAGAAAGCCATGATGCGCCTGCACACGGCCCGCTGATCCGCCCACACCAGCAAGGACACCGCCATGACGCCGTTCTTCGCCCTCACCTTTCGCGCCGCCGCGCTGGCGGGTCTGGTGGTCGGCCTATCGGCAATGATGCCCGCGCAAGCACAGGTTTATCGCTGCAACGAGCACGGCCAAACGACCTACTCCGACCACCCCTGCGGGACACGTGCGACGTCAGTGCCGCTGATCGACAATACGCCAAGCGCGGCTGACCAGAAAGCCGCCCTCGATCGCGCCAGCAACGAGGCGGCGCAAGTCCACGAGATGGAAACCGCGCGTCGCAAGGCACAAGCCGCAGAAGACGCGCGCCAAGCGCAGATTGCCGCGCAAGCCGCCGAGCAAGCGCGCCGCGAGCAGCAGCGCAAGGTCGTGGTTGCGCAGGAAGGCGTGCGTTACTGTCATCGCGTGTATATCGGCCCTGCGCCCTACCCGCTGCCTTATCCGACGCCGATGCCGGTGATCACCCAACCGCCCGCACCGCCTGCCGGCGCCCTGCGTCAGCCAAGCAACGGCCCAAAACCATTCGCGCAGGCACCGGCTACACCCACACCGATCGTGCCGCGTCCGCATTACCCGCACTACCGCATCGTCTGCGAGCCGGGTTATGTGTATGAGGGTCCGGAAGACCTGCTGCCGATCCAGTAAACGGAACAGCACGCACCAATGAAAAAGAGACGGCCTCGGCCGTCTCTTTTCGTTGCCTCACGCCGCGCGTGGCGGGGAAGTGAGCTTGATGTACTTCTGCATCAACTGTTCGTGCGTTTCCTCGTGGGCCGGGTCCTTGGGGATGCACTCCACCGGGCAGACCTGTTGGCACTGAGGCTCATCAAAGTGGCCGACGCATTCGGTACATTTGCCCGGGTCGATCACGTAGATCTCCGGGCCCATCGAAATGGCGTTGTTCGGGCACTCGGGCTCGCACACGTCGCAGTTGATGCACTCATCGGTGATGATGAGCGCCATGATGCTTTCCTTGAAATGACCGGCGAGCCCGCGCTCGCCAAAGCGTCATTTTATGCCGATTTGTCCGACCCTTCCGCCTTGCCGGTCTTTTCCTTGAGCCACTTCTCGACCGACGGGAAGACGAACTTGCTCACATCGCCACCCAGGACGGCGATTTCACGCACAAACGTGCCGGAGATGAACTGGTACTGGTCCGACGGCGTGAGGAACATGGTTTCCACATCCGGTAACAGGTAGCGGTTCATGCCGGCCATCTGGAACTCGTATTCGAAGTCCGACACGGCACGCAGGCCCCGCACGATGACGCGTGCACCGTTCTTGCGCACGAAATCCTTCAGCAGGCCAGAGAACCCTTCCACCCGCACGTTCGGATAGTGGCCGAGCACTTCACGGGCAATCTCGATGCGCTCTTCCAGCGCGAAGAACGGCCGCTTGTTCGGGCTCTGCGCCACCCCGACGATCAGTTCGTCGAAGATGTTGGATGCACGCCGCACGAGGTCTTCGTGACCGCGCGTGAATGGATCGAAAGTGCCGGGATAAACCGCGATCACCATGGTTCCTCCACCAAGGGGAAAAGAGCGTCCGTCGTGCGCGGCGTGGGACATGGCCGCGCCATTGTGCGTTTGGACACCGTTGCGTTGTCGAGCGCGGCTGGTCCCGAGCCTGCCGCCTGCAGGTGCCGCCCGATGCTCATGCACCGTTGCGAGCGGCGTAGTTTAACCGTTTTTGCGGAGCAGCAAATGTGCGTGCACCGCGCCGGCGCGCAGATGCTTGTGCAGCACCAAATCGGTGGGCAGCGCGATACCAGCGATGGGCGCATCGCCAGGTGAATCAGCACTCACATCCACCAGCGGCTGCGCTGCTTCAAGGTAGATCACCCCGCCCGGCTTGACGACACGGGTCGCGGCGTCCAATGCGCGCAAGGTCCAATCCTGCGAAAACGGCGGGTCGATGAACACCGCATCGAGCGCAGCATCGGGCTGGCGGGCCAGCCAGCCAAAGGCGTCACCGGAGATGACGTCGACCATGCTGGCGCCGAGCTTGTCGCGTGTGGCGTGCAACGCGCGCACGGCGGGCGCGTGGTTTTCGATAAGCGTCACATGCGCTGCACCGCGCGAAGCGGCCTCAAAGCCGAGCGCGCCGGTGCCGGCGAAGATGTCCGCGCAGCGCCAGCCTGTCAGATCCTGGCCGAGCCAGTTGAAGACGGTTTCGCGGACGCGGTCGCTGGTCGGGCGCAGGCCATCGGCGTCGACCACCGGTAGCGGGGTGCGCTTGTATTGCCCGCCGATGATGCGCACCTGCTGCGGTGCGCGCGCATGCGACGTGGCGGTCTTGGCCTTGGGGCCTTTGGAGCTGGAGGTACGAGGTGCCATGGGCGCGATTGTAGTGCCAGCGCAAACAAAAACCGGCGGGGATGCCGCCGGTTTTTTCGGATGAAGGCGCGGTGCGTCAGTTCGCTGCGGCTTTCTCCGGGCCACCCACCACGATCGTCGCCATGGTCTGCGGTTGCAGCACGCGCTGGAACGCCGTGCGCACCTGGTCGCGCGTGACGGCGGCAATGCGCTGCGTCCACGTATCCAGATAGTCGAGCGGCAGGTTGTACCAGGCGATGTTGGCAACGTTGTCCAACAGCTTGCGGTTGCTGTCCAAGCGCAGCGGGAAACCGTTGACGAGGTTGTCCTTGGCGGCCTTCAGCTCCACGTCGGTCGGGCCATCGGCCACAAACTTGGCGACGGTGTCACGCACCACGGTCAGCGCTTGCTCGGTCTGGTCCTTGCGCGTCTGCAGGGCCAGCTCGAAGGGGCCGGGCTGCGCGGCAGGCGCGAAGTAGCTACCGATGCTGTAGGTCAGGCCGCGCTTCTCGCGCACCTCGTTAGTCAGCCGCGCGCTGAAGCCCCCGCCGCCCAGCACGTAGTTGCCGACCAGCAGCGCAAAGTAGTCCTTATCGCCGCGCGCAATGCCGGGCTGACCAATGATGATGCTGGCCTGCTGCGCCGGATGCGGAATACGGATCGTCTCCGCCTTCGCCAGCGGCATCTTCACGTCAGGCAACGCCGGAGGCGTCGCGCCGTCAGCGGGCAGGCCGCGCGTGATCTGCTCGGCGATGGCCTCGGCTTCCTGACGGCTGATCGCGCCAATGAGCGTCACCACCGCGCGCTTGGCCGTGTAGTTCGCTTGGTAGTAGCGCACGATGTCGTCGCGCGTGATGCTCTCCACCGTTTCCGGCGACGCCGTCTGCCCATACGGATGCGTACCGTAGATGGCCGTGCCAAACGCACGCTCGGCCAGCACACCCGGCTTGGTCAGCGATTCACGGATGGATGCCACCAGGCGCTGCTTGTCGCGCGTGAGCACGGTGTCGGGGAAGGTCGGTGCCGAGACGATCTGCGTCATCAACGCGATGGCGGGGCCGCGCTCAACCGGGTCGGAAAGCGTGCGCAGGCGCAGGCTGGTGCGATCACCACCCGCACCGCCGCCAAAGCTCGCGCCCACGTCGGCAAACGCATCGGCAAGCGCCGCTTCGTCACGTGCCGGGGCGTTGCCCTGTGCGGCGACGCCCTTGTCGAGCATGCCGGCGGTGAGCGATGCCAGGCCAACCTTGGCCGCCGGCTCATAGCGCGAGCCCGCATCCACGTCGAGGTTGATGTCGAGCATCGGGATCGACGGGCTCGGCACAAAGAACACGCGTGCGCCGGTCGGGGCCGTCCAATGCTCAATGGGCAGTGCGGCGAACGCGCCCTGCGCAGCCGCTGTAACGATGGCGACCAGCGCCGTCTTCAGAGTCAGAGACATGGCGCGCATCAACGCAGCCCTCCTTCATCGCGCATGCCGGGAACAGGCTTGCGCGCCGGTTTGTTGGGATCGATCGGTTGTGGCAGCAGCGTGGCCACGACGAGGTTGTCTTCGCTGAAGTACGTCTGTGCTACGTGCTGGATCTGGGCCGACGTGACGGCCTTGATCTTCTCCAGCTGGCGGTCGATGGAACGCCACGGCAGGCCACTCATCTCGTTCATGCCGATCTCCATGCCCTGACCGAACACCGAGTCGCGCTTGTAGATCTGCCCGGCCACGACTTGCGCTTTGACGCGCTTCAACTCGGCATCGGTCACGCCCTCTTTGGCAATGCGCTCGATCTGCGCGCGCAGGGCCTGTTCGATCTCGGCGGTGGTGTGACCGTCGGTGGGCGTGCCGTCCAGCAGGAAGATGGACGGGCCACGATTCAAGCCGTCGTAGCCAGCGTTGACGTCATCCGCGATGCGCTTGTCACCTTTGACGAGCAGGTTGGGCAGGCGAGCATTGTCGTAGCCATCGAGCACGGCCGACAGGACTTCCAGCGCGTACGGATCGACATCCTTCTCCACATCCCGCAGCGGCGGTGTCTTGTACGCCAGCACCACGTATGGGTTCTCTGCGGGCGCCTTCACCCAGATGCGCTTCACGCCAATCTGCTTGGGCTCTTCTTGCGCATAGCGGCGCGGCAGATCGTGCGGCTTGAGTTTGCCGTACGTGCGCTGCGCGAGGCGGAACACCTCGTCGGGGTTCACATCGCCCGCAACAATCACGGTGACGTTGTTGGGCGTGTACCAGGCGTGGTACCAGTTCTGCGCGTCCTGCACCGTCATCGTGTCGAGATCGCCCGGCCAGCCGATGGTCGGGTTGCGATACGGCGCGGCGTTGAACAGCGTGGCAAGCATCTGCTCGTAGACGGTGGAACGGGCGGAGTCGTCGATGCGCATGCGACGCTCTTCCTTCACCACGTTCATCTCCGGCTTGAACTCCTTGTCGGTCAGCTGGAGATTGGCCATGCGATCGGCTTCGAGCCCCATCACATCGGCCAGGTGCGACTTCTCGATCTGCTGGAAGTACATCGTGAAGTCACGCGTGGTCATGGCGTTTTCACGGCCGCCCAGGGCGGCTACGCGGCGAGAGAACTCGCCCGGGCCGACGGCCTTGGTGCCCTTGAACATCATGTGCTCGAGCATGTGGGCGACACCGGTGGTGCCATTGTGCTCGTCGATGCTGCCAGCGCGATACCACACCATGTGCGCCACGGTGGGCGCGCGGTGGTCTTCCTTGACGATCAGGCGCAGCCCGTTGGGCAGCTTGTATTCGTGTGTGTCGGACTGGCTGGCGCCCACTTTGGCGCCCGTGGCAGTGGCTGCCGCACGAGCCGGAGAACCCGCCAGTTCCTGTGCCCCGACCGGGCCGGCCAGCAAGCTTACCGCTAGGGCCATCGCAGCCAATTGGCAGGCCCGCGACCGAGCCCGTTTTGAAACAATTCGCATGGAAGAGCGCATAAGGGCCGTCTGATAAAATTCGACGCTTGATTCTAACGGCGAAATAGACTGCCTTTTACGATGTTTAGTTTCTGGAAGAAGCGCAAGGCAGAGCCGCAACCGGCCGCCGAACCCACGCCCGCAGCCGCGCCCGAGGCCGCGCAGGCACCCATACCCGCACCCGCGCCGGCCCCTGCGGTCACACCCGACGCCCCGGGCGCCTCCACCACACCAGACGCTAGCGCCCCCCCGACCACCGCCCCCGCAGCGGAAGAGGCCCGCCCAGGCTGGTTGTCACGCCTGGGCTTTGGCGCAAGCGCCACACCCGAGCCCGCCGCCGTTCCGCCAGCACCGGTACCCAGCCCTGCGCCAGAACCTGCTGCGCTGGCACCCGTGCCGGCTGAGGCGCCGGTTCCAGCACCTCAGCCCGCACCCGCCATCGCACCGCCTGCGTCGGTCGCCGTGCCGGACACCCCTGCTGAAGCCACCCCGCTCGACATGCAGGCCGGCGACATCGAAACCGTGCCAACGCCGCCCGTCATCGAACAGGCCCGCAAGGGCTGGATGTCGCGTCTGCGCTCGGGCTTGTCGAAGACGAGCAAGAACCTCACCACGCTGTTCGTTGGCGTGAAGGTAGACGAGGCGCTGTTCGAAGAACTCGAGACCGCGCTGCTGATGGCCGACGCTGGGGTCGACGCCACCGAATACCTGCTGGGCGAACTGCGCCGCCGCATCAAAGCCGAGCGCATTGAAACCGCCGAAGGCGTGAAGACCGCCCTGCGCGACCTGCTGGTCGAACTGCTGCACCCGCTGGAAAAAACCATGGTGCTCGGCCGCGAACAGCCGATGGTGATCATGATTGCGGGCGTCAACGGCGCCGGCAAGACCACCAGCATCGGCAAGCTGTGCAAGCACTTCCAGACCTACGGCCAATCCGTGCTGCTGGCCGCGGGCGACACGTTCCGCGCCGCTGCGCGCGAGCAGCTCGTCATCTGGGGCCAGCGCAACAACGTGACCGTGGTCGCGCAGGAATCCGGCGACCCAGCCGCTGTGATTTTCGATGCCGTGAACGCCGCGCGTGCACGCGGTATCGACATCGTCATGGCCGACACCGCCGGCCGCCTGCCGACGCAGTTGCACCTGATGGAAGAGCTCAAAAAGGTGCGCCGCGTGACCGCCAAGGCCATGGCCACGGCGCCGCACGAAACGCTGCTGGTCATCGACGGCAACACCGGGCAGAACGCCCTGGCGCAAGTGAAGGCGTTCGACGAAGCGCTGGGCCTCACGGGCCTGATCGTTACCAAGCTCGATGGCACCGCCAAGGGCGGCATCCTGGCTGCGATTGCGCGGCAGCGGCCGGTGCCGGTGTACTTCATCGGCGTCGGCGAGCAGGTGGAGGATTTGCAGCCGTTTTCGGCGCGGGAATTTGCGGATGCGCTGCTGGGGTAAAGCTCCACGAAAGAAATCTTGCTGCACAGAAACGCCCTGACTTGCTCAGGGCGTTTCTGTTTGTGCGCTCACGCATTGCGCATCGGATGTCGCCTCAAAATAACGGGCCACATCGCGCACGGTTCAGCTTTCAACCGATATTGACTGTCTTGCCTACGCCATTCGGCAAAGATGGCGGGTGTTTCGTCCTTCATGTTTTCACGGAGACACCGCCATGCAAGATATCCGAGCGCATTCCCAACGAATAAGGCCGGTGCCGACCACGCCTGAAAGGTCGGCGACATGATCCGGTACTTCCTCGCCCGAGGCGACCGGGCCGGTAGCGCGACGATCGTGGAAGGGCTGCCGAGCATCACCTGCTCCAACCCGCCACCCGCCGTGCAAATCGCCACGCTGTATATGAAAACGTACTGCACGGCGTGCAAGCGAGAAGGGTTCATTGCGCCCGAGGGGCCGCGCCATGCCGGCACGGGGCCTAACGGCAAGCCGTGGGCATTGAGTGGGGACATCAACGTTTGCGGATGTCATCCGGCGCCGGTCTTTTATGCCGAGCGTGCGATGAAGATGAGTTTCACGAGCGAGGAGGTTGCACGAACGAGCGCGCCGATTGCGCCCGCCTATGTGCCGCAGCGCGAATATACCCACGAAGAGCACGCACACGAGAAGGTCAGTGAGGAAGAGCCAAGCACGTTGGAGGATCATCCAGATTTGATTTGTCCAAACATGACGAACGAAGAGTTCGCTCGGATGGTCATGAAACGACGAGACAAAGCCGTTTCGCTTATCGACAAGCGCATGACAGAACTAACAGGATGGTCTCCTGCTACTCAGGCCCGCGTCGCCCAGTGGTTCGGGAACAGCGACAGTACAACGAGGGACTATCTAGCAGCCGGGCTTTCCCGTATACGCCACGTACTGGCCGGACTGACTCCGGGCAATTTTGTACGCTACTCGGAAGCAGCCATGGCAAACGTCGGCTGCGTATCAGACTCAAAGAAAAAACTCGGAGTGGTCGCAGAAGTATGCGCACCAGATACGGCAACGCACACGATCGCCATTCATTTGGATTTCTGCGAGCTACGGGACTTTTCCTACAGCATGGATTCGCAGGTATCTACGCTAATTCACGAGGTATCGCACTTCCACGACACCATGAGCACCGGAGATCCGGTCTACTTCATGAGGAAATGTCGCGAACTTGCGAAATCCAAGCCGGAAATCACCCTCCACAATGCCGATAGCATCGCAGGTTATGTCATCTATGAAGATTAGAAATACGCTGGCTGCGTTTCTGCTGTTGAGTGCCCACGCCGCGTATGCCTGCATGCCGGGTCAGAATTTCGATGTGCACTTTTCTTCGGATTCCGCCACGGTGTCTGCGTCGGAAATACTCCGCTTAGCCAATTGGATAGTGGATCAGCGCATCAAATATCCGACACAAGAGGTGTTTCAAATCGATGGGCGGGCGGAGGACCGTGAGCACAACGCACACACGCTGGCCAAAGCACGCTTGCAAGCAGTCGTATCGATCCTCGAAGCCCAACACTTCAATCAGGTGCCGATGGACGAGCACTACGGCGTCTATCGTTCAGGCGATGTAGAAAATGGAAAGCGAGTCGAAATCTCGATCTTGCCTGTGTGCCCCAACTCGTGCTGCCCTCATGACGATACGCCAACCAAGAAATAGGCAAACTTGGCTGTCCTCACTCCCCAAAGGACATTGTTGTTGCTCTGTATCGCGCAAGGCGGGTCAAGGAAACGGGGGCTATCCATGAGGATTTCTGTCCCAATGCTTCTACTGAACGCTGTGGTAGCCACCGCGTGCTCAAAAGAACATGCCGCTGCAGTGTGGACAGCGAAGCAAAGTACCTCCGTCTATGCCTCAGAGAAAGACACCGAAGACCGGGTCTTGTTTACCTTGATGCCCGGCGATACATGCACCCCACTGCGTAGCGTAGTCATGAAGGCCTATCTCCACGCCGAGATTCAATGCAAGGACGGGCGTGACTGGGTCATCGACAAGCAGAATTTTGATATCCAGTCCGCCCCCATCCGATCTGGGGTTGAGCGGCACTCCGCGCCGTCGTCAAAGGACTAATTCTGAAATGCGTAGGCTCCTAATCTCCGCGCTACTGCTTGTAGCCACAGCATCCACAGTTGCCTCGCCCGTTGCTCAACACCTCGGCTTCTTTTCCAATCAGCGAACAGTGGGAAGTAGCGACGACCCGCACACTGAAGGCTATGCCCTGGATCTCTACCGAGAAGGACCACGGGTCTTCGGCCAGTTCTGCGTGTCAACCGGAATCGAAACGCCTTGCGGCGTCATCGACACCGCTGACATCAAGGTCACCACGGGGGCGATCACGTTTCGAGCCAAGTTATCAACCGGCAGCGAAGTCACTCGAGAGTCCGGTCCAAAAGGGCGCCCAACCCGAGACATTTTTGAGTTTGTCGGCAGACTCTCCGCCAATGCAGTGAAAGGCCGCGTGACGCATAGAAATGGTTATGACTCCAGAACGGACGCACAAACGGAGTCTGTCTCGTTGCGTCGCGGACGCGCCGATACGGTGTCAACAAGCTACGCAGATTGGATGCGAGATCCTGCCAACAAACCCGCCGACTGGTGACCCCCGTAGCTCCCTCAAAAGCGCTCCCTATCGCAACGTGCTACCCGTTCGAAGCGCCGATTGGAACCGGAAAACCACAACCGCTGCCCTCCAAAAAGACCAATGAAGAAACTCATCTTCGCTTTCCTTCTACTACTCGTGGCATCCGCGCCTTCTCAAGCATGCCGCCCAGCCTATATGTCCTTTTCTCCTGTGTTTGCCCCGGGGGCAAACCAACTGAGCGTCGACGAACTTCATCGGCTACTGGAATGGAGAGAAAAGACAAGAACCGCCTTCCCGAATAGCGGGGAGTACATCGTAGTGGCGCCTGCAGACAAAGCCCTTGGTGTGCCGGACAACTTAGCCGAGCAACGTCTCCAATCCCTGATCGGGCTCCTTAGGAATATTGGCGTACCCCAAAGCGATGTCCTTTACGCTGAAGTACACCAGCGAGGCAGCGGCAAGATCTTGCCCACTGACAAGACGGTGATGCAGCAAGCATTACGAGATATCAATACTGCCTCTATCGAGATCAATCCTCGATGCCCGCATGCATGCTGTCCCGGCCCCACGCCAATTCAACCGTAGCAGGCGAGCACTGCGCTACCCACAACCGCCTAACTCTTGCTAGGGCTCTCACGTCTGCAATAAAAAAACGGGGGCAACGCCCCCGTCCATCAAGCCGCATCCGGCTGCACCCCAGGCGCCGCCCTCTGAAACACCTCCTGCGCCATGCAGTGCTCAAAAATCCGAGCCAGTGTCGGGTAATCCTCCACCGCCACATCGAACCGCTTGCCGTTGAAGACCTGCGGCACGAGGCACACATCAGCCAGCGTTGGCGTGTCGCCCACGCAGTAGGCCCCCGTGAGCGGCGATGCCGACAGCCGCGTCTCCAGCGCCGCAAACCCCAGCTTCACCCAGTGGCGATACCAGTCGTTGCGCGCTTCCTCTTCCACGTTGAACGTGTGCTTGAGGTACTTGAGCACGCGCGGGTTGTTGAGCGGATGGATCTCACACGCAATCGCCAGCGCAATCGCGCGGATGTGCGCACGGTGGCTGGGCGAGCCAGGCAGCAGCGTGGGCTCGGGATGCGTCTCTTCCAGGTACTCGACGATCGCCAATGATTGGTTCAGCACGTCGGTGCCGTCGCACAGCACGGGCACCAGCGCATCGGGGTTCAGCTTGACGAAGTCGGGCGCCAATTGCTCGCCCTTGAGCAGGTGCACGGGCGCGTAGTCATACGGCAGGCCCTTGATCTCCAGCGCGATGCGCACACGGAACGACGCCGAACTGCGGAAGTAGTTGTACAGCTTGATCGACATGGCTTGCGGCTCTCTGCTCAGATGACCTTCACATGCAGTTCGCCCACGCCGTCGATCTTGCCGACCATCAGGTCGCCAACAACAACCGGGCCGACGCCCTCAGGCGTGCCGGTATAGATCAGATCGCCAGGGCGCAGCTCAAACAAGCGCGAGAGGTACGCAATGGTTTCCGGCACCGACCAGATCAGGTCCGACAAGTCGCCGCGCTGGTGTTCGCGGCCGTTGACCGACAGCGTGATCGCGCCCTTGTCCGGGTGGCCGACCTCCTTCACGGGGATGATCGGGCCGATCGGTGCCGAGCCATCGAACGCCTTGCCGGTTTCCCACGGGCGGCCGCCCTTCTTGGCGGCGTTCTGCAGGTCGCGGCGCGTCATGTCCAGGCCGATGGCGTAGCCGTAGATATGCTTGGCTGCGGATTCCACAGCGATGTCGCGCCCGCCCGTGCCGATGGCGACCACGAGTTCGATCTCGTAATGGCAATCCTTCGTCTCGGTGGGGTAGACGAACTGGCCGGTCTCGCCGTCGGCGATGTAGCGCACGGCATCGGCCGGCTTGCAGAAGAAGAACGGCGGCTCGCGGTCGGGGTCGGAACCCATCTCGCGGGCATGGGCGGCGTAGTTACGGCCGACGCAGTACACGCGGCGCACCGGAAACTGGCCTTGCCCGCCACGCACGGGAATGCCGTTGACGGTGGGCGGGGTGACGACATATTCGGTCATGCAGGTCTCCTGGAAATTCGCTTGAATAAACAGACGGGGACACGGCCACCGCCCCCCGGCGACCGAGCTGCGAGCATACACCCGCACCGGCCCGGCGCGGTTCTTGCAAGCGTAGCGTGCACCCTGCCCCACTTTGCACCATGCAAACGAAACCGCCCGCCCCATCCGCCCCGCCCGCCGCGCCTCACTCGGCCGCGCCGATGCGCGTGCTGCTGGTGCGTGATCCGTTGGACGCCGAACAGATCAACCTGGAGCTGATCCGCGCGGGGCTGGCCGAAGCCGGCTTCATCGACGTGGGCCTGGCCGACGCCGACCTTACCCTGCCCGACCGCATCGCGCAGACACAGCCCGACATGGTGATCGTCGCGTCGGAATCCGCCGCACGGGACACCATCGAGCACGTCTGCGTGGCCACCCAGCATGCGCCGCGCCCCATCGTGCTGTTCACCGACAACGACGACGCGGCGCGCATCAAATCGGCGTTCGCCGCGGGCATCACGGCCTACATCGTCGACGGCATCAAGCCCACGCGTGTGAAGGCCGTGCTGGACGTCGCCTACGCCCGCTTCGAGCACGAGCGCGAACTGCGCGCCGAACTGGACACCGCCAAGACCCAGTTGGCCGAGCGCAAAGTGCTCGAGCGCGCCAAGGGGCTGCTGATGAAGCAGATGAACCTGTCTGAGGACGACGCCTTCAAGCGCCTGCGCAAGATGGCGATGGACCGCAATATCAAACTCGTCGAAGCCGCCCAGCGCGTGATTGACGTGATGGCCGGCTGAGACCACCGGGCACCGCCCAGTTTTGGTGCGCCGCACAACTCCGGCGCCGGAAACGCACCAGTCGCGCGCCAAGGTCTGCGGCTCGAACGCCGGGTTCTGAAGCGCACGTGCCGAGCGTTGAGCTCCGACTGCGGGGCAAAAAGCCTCACGCGTGGAGCTCCGAGCCCCAATCGCCGCGCTAAATGCCTCGCACCCATGGAGCTTTGAACTCGAGCCGCCGAGCAAAAAGCCTGACGCACCGAGTTCTGAGCTCGAACCGCCGAGAAAAAAGCTCGACACGCCGAGTTCTGAGCTCGAACCGCCGAGAAAAAAGCTCGACGCGCCGAGTTCTGAGCTCGAACCGCCGAGAAAAAAGCTCGACGCGCCGAGTTCTGAGCTCGAACCGCCGAGAAAAAAGCTCGACGCGCCGAGTTCTGAGCTCGAACCGCCGAGAAAAAAGCTCGGCGCGCCGAGTTCTGATCTCCGACTGCCGAGCAAAAAGCCTCACGCGCGGCGTTCGGAACCCCGTGCGTCGTGTTCTGAACTGCAGAGTTGGCATACCCCTTGCAAGTGTCGCTGCGAGCCGATGCCAATGTGGGTATCGGCACGAGACAACGGCGTCTCGATGCACGGCAAGCGCGCTCCCCATCATGGAGGGACGTGGCCGCGCGTCGGGACGCCTTTTTCTTTCCTTGGAGCCATGGATGGCCGCGCCAGACAAGACTGACCCCGTCGTCAACCCGATCAATCCGAAGCGCCGCAGCGTGATCAAGGCCGCGGCAACCATTGCTGGAGGGAGTGCCGTGGCATTGATCGATCCGCTGGTGCGTGCTGGTGCCTGGGCCGCTGGCTCCGATGCGCCCGAGAAGACCGAGCTGAAGGTCGGCTTCATCCCGCTGACCGACTGCGCGTCGGTGGTGATGGCCTCCACGCTGGGCATCGACAAGAAGTACGGCATCAAGATCACGCCGTCGAAAGAGGCCTCGTGGGCGGGCGTGCGCGACAAGCTGGTGTCGGGTGATCTGGATGCGGCACACGTGCTCTACGGGCTGATCTACGGTGTGCAGCTCGGCATTGGCGGCCCGAAGAAAGACATGGCCGTACTGATGACGCTGAACAACAACGGCCAGGCCATCACGCTGTCGAACAAGCTCAAGGAAGCGGGCGTCAAGGACGGCGCATCGCTCAAGGCCGTGATGGCGAAGGACAAGCGCGAGTACGTGTTCGCGCAGACCTTCCCGACCGGCACGCATGCGATGTGGCTGTACTACTGGCTGGCCGCGCACGGCATCCATCCGCTGCAAGACGCGAAGGCGATCACCGTGCCGCCGCCGCAGATGGTCGCCAACATGCGCGTAGGCAACATGGATGGCTACTGCGTGGGCGAGCCGTGGGGCGCCCGCGCCATCGCCGACAACATCGGCTTTACCGCCGAGACGACGCAGGCCATCTGGAAGGACCACCCGGAGAAGGTGCTCGGCACCACGGCGGAGTTCGTGCAGAAGTATCCGAACACGGCACGCGCGCTGACGGCTGCGGTGCTGGAGGCGGGCAAGTTCATCGATGCCTCGGCGTCGAACCGCCGCAAGACGGCCGAGACCATCGCCGCCAAGTCCTACGTGAATACCGACATGGACATCATCCTGGACCGCATGCTCGGCCGCTACACGAACGGCATCGGCAAGACGTGGGATGACCCGGACCCGATGCGCTTCTATCACGACGGCGCGGTCAACTTTCCGTACCTGTCGGACGGCATGTGGTTCCTCACGCAGCAGAAGCGCTGGGGGCTGTTGAAGACGCATCCGGATTACGCGGCGGTGGCCAAGCAGGTCAACCGCATCGACATCTTCAAGCAGGCCGCGGCTGCCACGGGCACGCCCTTGCCGAAGAGCGACATGCGCACCGCCAAGCTGATCGATGGCGTGGTGTGGGATGCGAAGAACCCGGCTGCGTATGCGGACGGTTTCAAGATCAAAGCCTGACGCTTCCACCGTCTTCTCCGAACTTCTGATTGCGGTCCCTCACGTCGATGGAGCCCGACATGAACACGCTCGTCAAACCGTTGTCCGGCGTGCAGTCTGACGCCGCTGTTCCCACACGTCGCATCGCGTTGCGCGACTGGTTTGTGGCCGCCGTGGTGCGCGGCTTTCCGCCCGTGCTGGGGCTGGTGATCTTCGTGCTGGCGTGGCAGGGCATCGCCACCGCCATCCCCGCGCTGCCGACGCCGGCGGTGACGTGGAAAGCGGCGGTCGCGCTCTTCGCCGATCCGTTCTATCGCAATGGCCCGAATGACCAGGGCGTGGGTTGGAACGTGCTGGCCTCGCTGGCGCGGGTGGGCGCAGGCTTTGGGATGGCCGCCATCATCGGTATTCCGGCCGGCTTCCTGATCGGGCGCTTTGCATTCCTCAACGCAATGACCTCGCCCATCATCAGCCTGCTGCGGCCGGTGTCGCCGCTGGCATGGCTGCCGATTGGGCTGCTGCTGTTCAAGTCGGCCAACCCGGCGGCCATCTGGGCGATCTTCATCTGCTCGATCTGGCCGATGGTGATCAACACCGCCGTGGGCGTGACGCGCGTGCCGCAGGATTACCTGAACGTGGCGCGCGTGCTGAACCTGTCGGAGTGGAAGGTGTTCACGCGCGTGCTGTTTCCGGCGGTGCTGCCGTACATGCTGACGGGCGTGCGGCTGTCCATCGGCACCGCGTGGCTGGTGATCGTGGCGGCAGAGATGCTGACCGGCGGTGTCGGCATCGGGTTCTGGCTGTGGGATGAGTGGAACAACCTGAAGGTCGAGCACATCGTCATCGCTATCTTTGTGATTGGCGTGGTGGGCTTGCTGCTGGAGCACGCGCTGCTGGCGATTGCGCGGCGGTTCTCGTACGACGCTGTTTGAGGGGGCGACCATGAGCGAAAAATTCCTGCGCATTGAAAACGTTGGGCAGACGTTCAAGACCAAGAAGGGTGCGTTCGTCGCGTTGCGCGATATCGACCTCACCGTCGCGCGTGGTGAGTGCATTGCGTTGATTGGGCACTCGGGGTGCGGTAAATCGACGTTGCTGAACCTGATTGCCGGGCTGACGCGGCCGACCACGGGTGGGTTGATCCTGGCGGAGCGTGAGATTGCCGGGCCGGGGCCGGATCGGGCGGTGGTGTTTCAGAACCATTCGCTGCTGCCGTGGCTGACGTGCTTTGACAACGTGTATCTCGCAGTGGAGCGCGTGTTTGGCAAAGCTGAATCGAAGGCCGACTTGAAGGCACGCACGCATGCGGCACTCGCGCTGGTCGGCTTGTCTCATGCTGAGCAGAAGCATCCGCATGAGATTTCCGGGGGGATGAAGCAGCGGGTGGGGATTGCGCGGGCGCTGTCGATGGAGCCTAAGGTGCTGTTGATGGATGAGCCGTTTGGGGCGTTGGATGCGCTGACGCGGGCGCATTTGCAGGATGAGCTGTTGAAGATCGTTGCTGCTACCGGTAGCACGGTAGTGATGGTCACCCATGATGTGGATGAAGCCGTGCTACTGGCGGATCGCATCGTCATGATGACGAATGGGCCGGCGGCGACGATTGGCGAAGTGTTGAAGGTGGATTTGCCGCGGCCGCGGGATCGGATGGCGTTGGCGGAGGATTCGACTTATCACGCTTGTCGGACGGCTGTTTTGGATTTCTTGTATCGGAAGCAGCGGCATCCGGTGGCGGAAGCGGCTTGATGTTTGGGGTGGTCCTTTCTTTTTGACCTTGGTGGTCCACCCCTATTTCATCCCCTGCCGGGGCTGACTCACTTTCTTTGGTCTTGCCCAAAGAAAGTAAGCAAAGAAATGCGCGCCCGAGATGGCGACCCCCTCCTTGAATTTCCGTAACCGTGCGGAGATGGGGAAAACTCGCTTCGCTCAGACAGTTCCCCATCTTTTTTCCGCCCGCTTACGAAAATTCAAGGCGCCATCTAGGGCAGGAACGGCAACAGCCAAACCATCGCGGTTTTGGCGGTGCCGCAAATGCTGTCGCTCTCTTCTGCTACAAATGCTGTGCGAATCCGTTCTTGTGCTTCTTTGAAGCGCGGGGCGGCTTACTTTGCACACCGGGAGATCGATGGCGTGAATACCGACGCGTTTTTCAACAAGATCCGCACCTACGCGGAAATCTCGGATGAGGCCAAGCGAGCCTGGGCTTCTTTGCTACAACCTCGGCAATACCGGAAGGACGAGTCGCTGGTCGTTGCGGGGGAGGTGCCGACCCGGTTTGCCTTTGTGCTTGAGGGCTTGTTCTTCCAGCACTGTGTGGGCCCGGAGGGCGACATGGTCATCAAGTACTTTTTTCCGGAGGGTCGGATTGCTGCTTCAGTCAGTGCGACGCTGCAGGGCAAACCCAGCCCATCCACGATCACGGCCATCGAAGACTCCAGCGTCTTGGAGTACGACTTCGCTGCGTTCCGAGCGCTGACGATCCGGTTTCCCGATATCGCAGCCTTCTATATGCGCTACATGGAGCGCCACTGGATCATCGAAAAGGAGCCGATTGAGGTCGGCTTTCGCCGCGACAACGCGATGCAGCGCTATCGCGACTTCATCAGCAGAGAACCCGATTTGCACCGGCGCCTGAGGCAACACCACATCGCCGCGTGGCTCGGCATCACCCCGGAGAGCCTGAGCCGCCTGCGGAAGGCGATTGCCCTGGGTGTGGGATAAGCCGCACTGCGGTTTGCGTCTTACCGTCTTACCAATAGTCAATGCGTCACCGCGCGCGGCGCCCGTATCGTTGCGCCAGGCAAGCGCGGTGCTTGCCCCCAACCGAGGAGACCTGTCATGACCACGTCGATCTTTGTGAACCTTCCGGTCGCAAACCTGCAGAAGTCCAAAGCGTTCTATGAAGCCCTGGGCTTCAAGAACAACCCGCAATTCACCGATGACACCGCCGCCTGCATGGTGTGGAGCGACGCCATCTTCGTGATGCTGCTCACGCACGCAAAGTGGCAAACCTTCACCACCCGTCCGCTCCCGGCAAAGGGCACCAGCGAAGTGATGCTGGCCCTGACGTGCGACAGCAAAGACGCCGTGGATCGGATGAACGACGCAGCAGCCAAGTTCGGCGGCACCGCAGACATCAACAAGAAACAGGACCTGGGATTCATGTACAACCGCGCCCTAGCCGACCTAGACGATCACATCTGGGAAGCCGTGTGGATGGACCCAGCCGCATTGAGTTCGTAACACCCGACCACCGGGGCGCAGGCCACCAACAAACACAGCGCCACGCCCTACCCACCGCCGGTTTGGCCGTTGACGTACCTGCCCTTGATGGCGCCTTGAATTTTCGTAAGCGGGCGGAAAAAAGATGGGGAACTGTCTGAGCGAAGCGAGTTTTCCCCGTCTCCGCACGGTTACGGAAATTCAAGGAGGGGGTCGCCATCTCGGGCGCGCATTTCTTTGCTTACTTTCTTTGGGCAAGACCAAAGAAAGTGACTCAGCCCCGGCAGGGGATGAAACAGGGGATGGACCACCAACACAAAAGCAAAGCGAACCCACCATGGCGCCAGCGCAACCCACAGCGCTATGATCGTCACCACGCCACAACACCGCACCAAACCCATGCCCGCTCCCCCCATCCTCCCCGACAACGCCGCTGAGGAAGCCCTCGCAAACGGCCCCTTCCCCGCCGCCCGCTTCATCAAGGAAATCGGCCGTGGCGCAGACGGCGCCCGCGCGTTGGTCAAGCACGACGCACGCGCGTTATTCACCGCCATGCTGGAAGGCCGCATCGCCGACGTACAGTTGGGCGCCATCCTCATGGCCTACCGCATCAAGGGCGAAACCCCAGAAGAGCTCGACGGCATGCTGGAAGCCACCCACGCGCACTGCCGCCCGCTGCCGGCGCCGGATACACCGGAGCACGCGCTGCCGGTCGTCATCCCCAGCTACAACGGCGCCCGCCGCCAACCGAACCTCGTGCCGCTGCTGGCCAAGCTGCTGGCACGTGAGGGCGTGCCGGTGCTGGTGCATGGCATCCGCCGCTTCGACGGCCGCATCACCACGGCCGCGCTGTTCGAGGCGCTCGGCTGGCCCATCTGCGAACACATGGACGAAGCGCGCGAGCGCCTGGAAAACGATCGGCTCGCGTATGTGCCGATCGACGTGCTCTCGCCCAAACTGACGGCGCTGCTCGACAAGCGCGAGATCGTCGGCCTGCGCAACTCCGCACACACGGTGGTGAAGATGCTGCAGCCCATCGGCGGCCACGCCCCGCACGAGGCGCTGCGGCTGGTCAGCTACACGCACCCGGAATACCGCGACACACTCACCGATTACTTCCTGCGCCACCCGGCCAATGTGCTGCTGGCACGCGGTACGGAAGGCGAAGCCGTGGCCGACGCACGGCGCGGCAGCGCAGTCGAGTGGCTGCACGACGGCACGCACGAAACGGTGATCGAGGCGGTGGAAGGGTCGAGCGATGCGCCGCCCGAATTGCCGGCGGGCACCGATGTGGCCGCGACGGCACGGTGGATTGCTGCAGTGCTCGACGGCACACAGCCGGTGCCGGAGCCGATCGCCAAGCAGGTCCGCGCGATCGTGCGGTGTGCAAAACCGGCGCGAGCTGCCTGATCGATCGTTGGTCGGTCTGACTTACTTGGGCGGCAGCGGAATGCGCTCCGTCTCGCCGGGCACGTGGGCGAAGGCGTCGGCCTCCCAACGTTGCTTGGCGTCTTCAATGTCCGCCTTGTCGCTGGCGACGAAGTTCCAGTAGATGTGGCGGTGGCCGTCGGTCGGGTCGCCGCCCAGCAGCATCACACGTGACGACACCTGCGCGGTGAGCGTCACGTCACCTCCCGGCTCCAGCACGGCGAGGTGGTGTGGGTCGAGCGCTTCGCCGTCGATCGTGACGGCGCCGTCGACGAGATAGAGGCCGCGGTCTGCATGCTCGGACGGAATCACCAGCGACGCGCCGGCCGCCAGTTCCAGCGCCACGTACAGCGTGCGCGAACTCACCTTCACGGGCGATGTCAGCCCGAATGCGTCGCCTGCAATCACCACCCCCTGCACGCCGGGGCACTCGAGCTTGGGCAGCGTGCTGGCGGCGTGGTGGGCGAAGCTGGCTTCGACCTTTTCCTGATCCTTTGGCAGTGCCACCCAGGTCTGGATGCCGTGCATGCGCGCACCCTTCTCCCGCGCTTCGGGCGATGAGCGTTCGGAATGGGCGATGCCGTTGCCGGCCGTCATCCAGTTCACGTCACCCGGGACGATGGTCTGCACGCTGCCGAGGCTGTCGCGGTGGACCATGCTGCCTTCAAAGAGGTATGTGACGGTGGCCAACCCGATGTGCGGGTGCGGGCGCACGTCGATGCCTTGGCCGGCCGGAAAATCCACCGGCCCCATGTGGTCGAAAAAGATAAACGGGCCGACCGTCTGGCGCGCGGCCGAGGGCAGCACGCGCTTGACCGAGAAACCGCCGAGGTCGCGCACGTGCGGGCCGATGATGTGCAGGATGGACGTCATGGTGATGCTCTCCCTGGCTCAGGCGCGTTCGGCAAGTTCGGTGTCGACGCTGATCTCGACCTCGGTCATCAGCTTGTGGATGGGGCACTTGCCGGCCACGCGCAGCAGGTCGGCGCGCTGTTCGTCGGTCAGGTCCCCGTGCAGGGTCAGCACGGTGCGCAGCTTGTAGCGGCCCTGGCGTTCCTGGGTGTTGTCGTGTTCGACAGCCACGTCGATGGCGTCGAGTGGGTATTTGCGCTGGCGCGCGTAGAGCGTCACGGTGAGCGCCTTGCAGCTTGCCAGGGCCGCATCAAAGTAGGCATGCGGGTCAGGCGCGCTGCCCTCGCCCATCGGCTTGGGGACATCGGTGTAGGTCACGCCTTCGGGAAAGGTGACCCTGTGGCGAAACAGGCCTTCGGTGTCCTTGCTGACGACGATGGTCATGGCGGCTCCTCAACAGTTTTTGCGATGTCCGGGCAGTGTAGCCAACTTGCGTGACGACACGGCGGGTGCGGCGTACGTCGCTTTGCTGGGCGCGCCCATCACACGACATTGCAGACATGGGCCCAGACCCTGCGGGTTTCCCGCAAAAGGCTCAAGCAGCGCGGTTTTTCGCCGATCTTCCGGGTGGGACACGTTCGTCCCGGCCGGCCCCACAGACACATCCACTACATGGTTTCTCGCCGCCCGCTTGCCGCCGTTGCTGGTGGCATCGGCTCGCTTCTCACGCTCTTCGGGCTGACCGTCATGGTCGGCTGGCTGCTGCATTGGCCCTGGGCAGTGACGCTTGGCGGTGATCGGCTGGTGATCGTGTTCGCCACGGGGCTGCATCTGACGTTGCTGGGCACGGGGCTGATCGCACTGGTGGTCGGCACACTGCGGCCTGAGGCGCGCTGGGCGGATTGGATCGCGCACCTGGCGGGCGGCGTGGTCGCGCTGCTGTGCGGCCTGCGCCTAGTGGAGGCAGCCACCGGTTGGCCCGTCGCGCTGGACTTTCCCAATGTGCACCTCTGGCTGGAACACAGTTGGCGGACCGGCTGGATTGGGGCCATCCACCCGAGCCACGCGCTGGCTCTGGCGGCAGCCGGCGTGGCGCTGGCCCTGGTGCCGGCACTGCAGCAGCCACGGCGTGCGCAGTGGCTGTGGGCCCTGCTGGGTGCCGCCGTGCTGCTGTGCGTGGGCGATCTGCTCGGTCGCGCCATGGCACTCGAATATCTGTACCCCGTCTGGTTGAAGTGGCGGGCGTCCGACGTGTCCGCCATCTGCACGTTGCTGGTGCTGGTGGGCGTGGTCTGTGCGGCCATGGCCCGGCACCCTGGCCTGTTGCGCATCCGGTTGTCACCTGAAGACACCATCGTGTGGATCAGCAGTGGCTGCGTGGTGCTGGCTGGCGTGTGTGCCACCGTGACCGCGTTCATCATCCAGGTGGACAGTGCCAGCACGACGTTCGGCACCACGCGGGCACGTGCGCTGTCGAGCTACGCCGAAGAGTTCGACCAGGTGCTGGCCATGCGCGCGGAAAACCCGCGCATGATCGCCGCCGTCATCCGCATCCAAGAGGCGGTGCGCCACCCCGCCGACAACGGCGCGCGGCTGCGCGGCGCCAGTGCGCTGGAGGCCTTTCGCGAACAGGGCTATTCGTATCTGCAACTGCGCACGCTCGACGGCACCAGCGTCGTCAGCCTCGGCACGCAGGCGGCGCACCCCGAACTTGCCATCGCACTGCACGCCGGCTTGGCGCCCGAGCGCATCACGCTGCAATGGGTACACGGCTTTGCGATGCGCACCGAAACGCCAATACTGGCCGATGGCGTGCAGGTCGGTTGGCTCGTCACCGAGCAGCCACTCGCGCACATGACGGCCCGCTACGTCAACGTGCAAGACGCGGGCGTGACGGAAACGCTGGCCATGTCCGGCTTTGATGCGCGCGGGCGTGCCATGTCGTTTCCGCAGCGCTTTGACGCGTTCGTCTTTGAACTCCCACCGCTGATGGCCGGCAACCAGCCGCTGCCGTCACGCCTGGCACTGGCTGGACACGCCGGCTTTGGCCAGTGGCAAGACATCCATGGCATGCCGACGTCATTCGGCTATACGCCCATCGGCCACACCGGTCTGGCGCTGATCAGCAAGATCGCCAGCGCCGAGCTGTATGCCCCCATGCGCACGCAGTTCGAACGGCTCGTAGCGCTCATGCTGTGTCTGATGGTTGGCAGCGTGCTGGCGATCCGGCTGACGGTGCGCCCGTTTGCCAACCGGCTGGCCGCCTCTGAACGCGCCTTGCGCACCGCCAACGAAAGCCTGGAGCGACGCCGCGACGCCCTGCGCGCCAGCCGTGAACAACTGCGCCTGGTGGCCGACAACGTGCCTGCGCAGCTCAGCTACGTCGACCCGGACGGCATCATCCGCTTTGCCAGCCGCACACTGCTCGAAGCCTTCGGCCGCACCGAAGACGACTTGCTCGACCGCCCCGTGCGCGACCTCTACAGCCCCGAGGACTACCGCACGCTGCTGCCCTACATGACTGAAGTGCTGGCCGGCTACCCGGTGCAGTTCGAGATCACGTCCATGCGCACCGGCACGCCGCGCTATCTCAGCGGCCACTACTTCCCCGACTACGACGACCGCGGCACGCTGCGCGGCTACTTCTCGGTGCTGCAAGACCTCACCGCCCGCACCAGCGCCGAACTGGCCCTGGCGCGCAGCGAACGCGCGCTCAAGCTGGTGCTCGACAATGCGCCGCTGCTGGTCTCGCACATCAGCCCGGACGGCATCTTCACCTTCTGCAACGCCACCCACGCGCGCTGGCTGCAGCGCATGCCCGACGAAGTGTGCGGCCAGCATGCTGAGCAGGTCTTCACACCCGGCACCTACGCCCAACTGGCGCCGTATCTGGCGCGTGCCGTGCAGGGCGAAACAGTGGAATTCGAAATCAACGCGCCCTGGTACGAAAAGCCGTACATGCATGGCCCCCGGCACCGCACGCGGTATCTGCGCGGCCACCTCGTTCCCGATGCCGCAGAGTCGGATTCCGACGCAGGGCGCTGCGGCGTCTACACCTTCGTGCAAGACGTGACCGAAGCCAAGCGCAGCGAGATGGAACTCTCGCGCATGGCCCGCTTTGACGCGTTGACCGGCCTGCCCAACCGCTACGAGCTCTACGAGCGCCTGCGCGGCGCGCTCGAGCGCCGCCAACGCCAGCCCGCGCCGATGGCCGTGCTGTACCTCGACGTGGATCACTTCAAGCACATCAACGACACCTACGGCCACGCCACCGGCGATGCCGTGCTGGTCGAAGTCGCCCACCGTCTGCAACGGGCTGTGCGCCGCACTGACACCGTCGCGCGGCTTGCAGGTGACGAATTCGTCATCCTGCTCGACCCGATCGACAGCCCTGATGATGCGCTGCACACAGCACAGAAGGTCGTCAGCGCCATCCGGCCGCCAATGGCCCTCTCTGGCGACGTGGTTTTGCATGTGACGGCCAGCATTGGCGTGGCATGCCCGGGCCCGGAGGTTCATGACGCTGACATCGCTTTACGCGAGGCGGATCGCGCACTCTATTGGGCCAAGTCACGCGGCCGCAACACTGCCGCCTGAGCGCGAACCGACGGCGCTGGCGGCGGTCTATGACTGGGTGCGCGGCCTATTTTGTTGCGCCGCAAACATCACGCTATTGAGGTGAATCCCCTGATTTACGGGAACTATCAACCGGACAAAAATGTCCTATTAGCACTCATCCTGATGGAGTGCTAAGATGCCTTTCCAAACCTCCACTGGATTTCGACAGGAGTCCTGAGTGAACGCAGTCATCCCCGTGAATACCGTTTCCGCAATCGCCACCCAGCCGTCCGGCAACGCCGGTAATGGATGGGCGCTGGCGTTCCCTGGCAACCTGGGCAACATCGACGCCTATATCCAGAGCGTCAACCGGGTGCCGATGCTGTCGGCCGAGGAAGAGCAACACCTCGCCCGTGACTACCGTAGCACCGGCAACATCGATTCGGCCCGCCGCCTGGTGCTTTCGCACCTGCGCTTGGTCGTGTCGATCGCCCGCGGCTACCTCGGCTACGGCCTGCCCCACGCCGACCTGATCCAAGAAGGCAACATCGGCCTGATGAAGGCCGTCAAGCGCTTCGACCCGGATCAGGGCGTGCGTCTCGTCTCGTACGCGATGCACTGGATCAAGGCCGAGATGCACGAGTACATCCTGAAGAACTGGCGCATGGTCAAGGTGGCCACCACCAAGGCCCAGCGCAAGCTGTTCTTCAATCTGCGCAGCCACAAGCAAGATGCGCAGGCGACCTTCTCGCCGGACGAGATCAGCGCCGTAGCGGCCGAACTCAACGTCAAGGGCGCCGAGGTGCGCGAGATGGAAACGCGCCTCTCGGGCGGCGACATCGCGCTGGAAGGCCAGATGGACGATGGCGAAGAGTCGTACGCCCCGATCGCCTACCTGGCCGACACGCACAACGAGCCGACCCGCGTGATCGAGTCGCGCAGCCAGGATCGCCTGCAAAGCGAAGGCATCGAAACGGCGCTGGCCAAGCTGGACGACCGTAGCCGCCGCATCATCGAAGCCCGCTGGCTGAACGTGAACGACGACGGATCGGGCGGCGCCACGCTGCACGAACTGGCTGACGAGTTTGGCGTGTCAGCCGAGCGCATCCGCCAGATCGAATCCGCCGCGATGAAGAAGATGAAGGGTGCGCTGCAGGCATTTGCTTAAACCGCTCCTCGCAATAGAAAAGCCCGCCAAGTTGGCGGGCTTTTTCTTTGGGCGCGGACAAGAGATCAGTCAGCCAGCAACTGCTTGATGTCATGCGCGATCGGCTCGGGGCCTTGGCCGTGTTTGATGAACAGACGCAGGTTGCCTTTCGGGTCGAACATGTAGCTGCCGGCGGTGTGGTCCATCGTGTAGTTGTCGGGCGAGCTGCCCGGCACCTTGCTGTAGAACACCTTGAAGTCGGACGCGACCTTCTTGAGTTCGGCGTCGTTGGCCGGGCGCAGGCCGGTGAAGCGCGGGTCGAACGCCGGCACGTACTTGGCCAGCAGGTCTTGCGTATCGCGCTCAGGGTCGACGGTGACGAACAGCACTTGCACGCGGTCGGCATCCTTGCCGAGGGTGTCCATCACGGCGCGCAATTCGGCCAGCGTGGTCGGGCAGACGTCCGGGCAATGCGTGTAGCCGAAGAACATCACGACGACCTTGCCGCGGAAGTCTTCCAGCGTGCGGCGCTTGCCGGTGTGGTCAACAAGCGAAAAATCGGTGCCGAAGCTCTTGGAGCCGGTGATGTCGAGGTTCTTGAACGCGGGCTTGTCGCTGCATGCGGCGAGCGCCAGCACGGTGGCGGCCAGCGCGGCGAACAGCACGGCGCGGAAGTGTCGGAAGGAGAGCATGGTCATCGTGTTGAGAGCAGACCGCCTAGGGTAACGCCAACGGCGCATGCCCCGCACGGCGTCACAGCGCCGCGCTTTGGGTCAGCGTCGGCCCGAACTTGAAGTAGTGGTCCACCAGCAGCGCCGCAAACAGGATCGAGAGATAGACGATCGAGTAGCGGAAAGTCTTCTGCGCCAGCGCGTCGGAGTAGTTGCGATACATGCGCCACGCATAGGCGAGAAAGCCGAAGCCGAGCACCAGCGCCGTCGCCAGATAGATGACGCCGCTCATGCCGTACACGAACGGCAGGATAGTCGCGGCAATCATGATGAGCGTGTACAGCAGGATGTGCAGTAGCGTGTATTTCTCGCCGTGGGTGATCGGCAGCATCGGCAGACCGGACTTGGCGTAATCCGCACGTCGGTATAGCGCCAGCGCCCAGAAGTGCGGCGGCGTCCAGGTGAAGATGATCAGCACTAGGATCCATGCCTCGGCCGGGACGCTGTTGGCGACGGCGGCCCAGCCCAGTGCCGGTGGCATCGCGCCCGACAAGCCACCGATCACGATGTTCTGCGGCGTCGCCGGCTTGAGCAGCAGCGTGTAGATGATGGCGTAGCCGATGAAGGTGGCGAAGGTCAGCCACATCGTCAGGTCATTGGCGAACACGTGGAGCGTCCACATGCCTGCGCCGCCCAGCACGAGCGAGAACAGCAGGATCTGGCGCGTGCCCAACTCACCGCTAGCCGAGGGGCGCCAGGCCGTGCGGCGCATCATCGCGTCGATCTTGCGTTCGACCAGGCAGTTGATGGCGAAGGCCGCACCGGCAAACAGCCAGATGCCGACCGCGCCGCCGATCAGCACCGGCCACGGCACCATGCCCGGCGTGGCCAGGAACATGCCGATCACGGCGCAGAACACGGCAAGCTGCGTCACGCGCGGCTTGGTGAGCGCCGCATACTGCGATGCGGTGTGTCGCCAGCCGGGGAGTTGAGTGGAAGTTGTTGGGGTTGCCACGGTATTCATAGAAATCAGTCAGACAGCGGCCACAGCCGCAGAGATCGGCGCACGCGCCTGCGCAAGCCCGATCAGGTAATGCAAACGCACCATCAGCAACAGCAGCACCGCTGCCCCGCCGTTGTGCGCCACGGCGGCCAGCAACGGCCAGCCGAGCACGATATTCGACAAGCCGGTCGCCAGCTGCACGGCCAGCACAATCAGCAGCGCGGTGGCCACACGGCCAATGCCGTCAATGCGACGTGCGCGCACGCCAAGCCAAGCCAGATAGCTCAGCACAACCACGGCGAACACGCGATGCGTCCAGTGGATCGCGACCAGCGCGTCATGCGAAATAAAATCGCCGCCCGCCGTACGGCCGAGCTCACGCCAGAACGTGAAGCCATGTGCGAAGTCCATTGCTGGGACCCACTGGCCGTTGCAGAGCGGGAAGTCGGTGCAGGCAAGCACCGCATAGTTGGTGCTGACCCAGCCGCCCAGCGCGATCTGCGCAACCAGTAACACTAGCCCGATCGCGGCCGGCACGCGCAACGATGCACCACGGCCATCGACAAAGCGCGGCGCATCGTTCTTGCTGCCAAGCCAGATCAATGCCGCCAGCAGCGACATGCCGAGCAGCAAGTGCGTCACCACAATCGATGGCTGCAGCTTGAGCGTGACGGTCCACGCGCCGAACGCGCCCTGCACGCACACCAGCGCCAGCACGAAGGTGGCGTACCACGGAGATTGTTTGAGTTCGCGGCGCTTGGCCCATGCCACCACCACGAGCGTGATGATCAGCACGCCCACCGCCATGGCAAAGTAGCGGTGCGTCATCTCGATCCACGCCTTCATCCACGTGACAGGGCCGCTGGGCATGGCGGCCTGCGCGGCGTGGATGTCATCGCGTGCGTGGAACGGGTTGGAGGTGCCATAGCAGCCGGGCCAATCCGGGCAGCCGAGGCCGGAATCCGTCAGGCGCGTAAAGCTGCCGAACATGATGAGATCCAACGTCAGGAACGCCGTGATCCACACCAGCTTGCGGTACTTGTTGCGATCCCCCTTGACCAGCACGTAGCACAGCGGGATCAGCGCGATCAGGATGCCAATGGAAGCGAGTTGCAGCAGCATGGCTTATCCGATGCGCGAATACTTCAGCAGCCGCGTCAGGTCACCACGCACCTTCTTCGGGTCCGGGTCTTTCGGGAACTGCATCATCAGGTTACCGAGTGGATCCACCAGGAAAAGATGGTCGGCCGGCAGCATCTTGCCATCGGCCAGCCAATCCTTCGGCAGCTCCGGTGCGTGCAGGAAGCGCACGGCGGCGTAGTCATCGTTATAGGCCTTAAGCAGGCGCGGGTCGATCTGGCCGCGGTCCGTCACGAGCCATACGGGGACGATGCGGTCGCGGTCCGGACCCTGGCCGATACGCAACTGGCGCATGGTGAAAAGCTTGCGCGCGCAGTTGTCGTCGCAAGCGCTGCCGTCCACCGAGACCAGCAGCCACTTGCCCTTGAGACTGGCGAGCGGGACTTCAGCGCCGTGCTCGTCCTGCACCATCAGCCCGGTGGGAATCGGCCGCTGCGGGTCGATCAGCGCGCCGTACGCCGCCTTGCCGCCGGCCGGCGTGAAGACGTAATAGGCAAGGTAGGACGCAATCACCGGAGAGGCGCACACCAGCAGCAGGAACAGCATCATCAAGCGGCCGCGGCGCGTGCGCGCGTCGATGCGCGGGTCTTCAGACACCGCAATCGCGCCGGGCGCGCCGGGTGTGGACTCCTGATTCACCATGTGATCCTTAATGCATGTCGCTGCGGCACTAAGCCGCAACGTGAGTTCGTTTTCAGACGGGCCCCGAGGCAGCCGCCAAGCGACGATAACGTCGCACGCTGTAGAAGACCATCAGCGCCAGGACCGCTGCCGCCATCGCAAACCACTGGAATGCATAGCCATAGTTGCGGTCCGCGCCTAAGTCTGCGCGCGGCCAATCGCGCGCCAGGCCGTCTTGCGCGTCGGATTGCTGCTCAACGACAAACGGTTGGAGCGGCACGCCGATTTCGCGCGAGAACGCGTCGAGGTCGATATTCTGCCTAAGTCGCTGGCCGACTTCACCTGCGCCGTTCTTTGACCCCAAGCTGAAGACGCGGCTCGCATGGGGCACGGCGATCCCTTCGACCTGCACTTCGCCCGCCGGCGTGGTGTACGGCGCAATGCGTGTGCGGTCCATCGGATCGCGCGGCAGCCAGCCCCGGTTGACCAAAACCGCATGTGGCCCCACCGGTCCGCCCGCGCCCTCCAGCATCAGTGGGATCAGCACCTCAAACCCCGGCTGTGAAACGCCCTGCGCCACGTGCGGGCGATTCTCGAGCAACACCGTATGCGCCACATCAAACGTGCCCCGCAATAACACTGGCCGATACAGCACCGCATCGGCCGCCACAGGCTGCGCGGTGATGCGTTGAGCGGGCGCATTCTGCAGCGCTTCGATGCGCGCCTGCCGGTCGATGCGTTCCTGCGCGCGGGCAAGCTGCCAGCGACCCAGCGCGCAGGTCAGCGCAATCAGCGCCACGCCAGCCAGCATCGGCACGGGCGCGAACCATTGGCGCATCGGCACACGCACAGTCATTGCACCCATCCACCCAGCAACCCGGTGAGATAATCGTCGACACTCATTTCCGACCTTTCCAACTCCATGCGCATCGTCGTTGCCATTGCGTTTCTGCTGATTCTCGGCAGCCTTGCTTCCGCGTTGTTCTTCCTGATGCGCGACAAGGGCCACAGCAACCGCACCGTCCGCTCGCTGATGTTCCGCGTGGGCTTTTCGATTGCGCTGTTCATCTTCATTCTGGTGGCCAACCGGTTGGGGTGGATTCACAGCACCGGCATCCCCATGGGCCAATAGGCACCAATAAAGGCGCCACTAAAGGCGCCGCTAAAACGAAAACGCCGCAGCGGTGTCCCGTCTGCGGCATTGGTGAATCGCAGGCGACGCGCACGTCGCCCCGCCGAACCCTTTAAAGCCAGTACACGACCACGTACAGGCCCAGCCAGACCACGTCCACGAAGTGCCAGTACCACGCGGCACCTTCAAACGCGAAGTGGTGCTCCGGCGTGAAGTGCCCCTTGATCACGCGGCCCAGCACCACGGACAGCATGATCGCGCCCATCGTCACGTGAAAACCGTGGAAGCCCGTCAGCAGGAAGAACGTCGAACCGTAGATGCCGGACGTCAGCTTCAGGTTCAGTTCGTGATACGCGTGGATGTATTCGAACGCCTGGAAGCCCATGAACGTGAAACCCAGGACGATCGTCAGCAGCAGGCCCTGGATGACCTGAGCACGCTTGCCTTCACGCAGCGCATGGTGCGCCCACGTGAGCGTCACGCCCGAAGTCAGCAGCAGTGCCGTGTTGATGGTCGGAATCGGCCACGGCCCCATCGTCGTGAACGGCGACACCGTGCCGGCCGGGCCGGCGTTCGGCCACAGCGCGTTGAAGTCGGGCCACAGCAGCTTGTTGTTCAGATCGCCCAGCCACGGCATGGCGATGGTGCGGGCATAGAACAGCGCGCCGAAGAACGCCGCGAAAAACATCACTTCTGAGAAGATGAACCAACTCATCGACCAGCGGAACGAGGCGTCCACGCGTTCGCCGTATTTGCCGCCCTCGGATTCGGAGATGGCGTCGGCAAACCACGCGCGCAGCACGAACAGGAACCACAGCAGGCCCACCAGGAACGTCCACGGCGCCCACGGCTGCGCGTTCACCCACGCCGCTGAGCTCAGCAGCAAGATCAGCAGACCGATGGAAGCCGAAATCGGATGCCGCGACGGCCCAGGCACGAAGTAGTACGGAGCGTTCGCTCGATTCGCACTCATCTGTTTTTCTCCAGCTCTGTTTTTTTAACAATCCACTCTGGTGTTGCCCGGCCTGTCCTGCCGACTACGTAGGCCGTCTCCTCAACCTTCTAACCCACCACTGCGCGCACAATCAGCAATAGCGTGATGACAAACAGCACCGCCGCCAACACACCCGCGATGATCACGTGCACCGGGTTCAACTGCGCCATGTCCTTGTCATGATCACGGCCTTTGCGCACCCCGAAGAACGACCAGAACACCGCCTTCATCGTCTGCGCGAATGATGCGCGTCGCTTGGTCGCTTCCTTCAGGTCGTCCATGTCCTCACGTTCCCTTGGTCGGCATCGCCGGCTTGATGGCGGACGGTGCGTGAATCTCAAAGAAAGTGTAGGACAGAGTGATCGTCTTCACGTCCTTGGGAAGATCCGGATCAATCACAAACACCACCGGCATCTCACGGGATTCATTGGCCGTCAGCGTCTGCTGCTTGAAACAGAAGCACTCGATCTTCTTGAAGAACTCCGTTGCCTGCTTGGGCGCGTAACTCGGGATGGCTTGCGCCTCCACCGTGCGCCCTTCCTTGTTCACCACTTCGTAGACGATCTGACTGATCTCGCCGGGGTGAACTTCCATGCTGTTCTTGACCGGGCGGAAGCGGAACGGCCCTTGGCTGTTCGAATCGAATTCCACCGTGATCGTGCGCGTCTTGTCGACCTGCGAATTGCGCAGCGCGCCGCCATCCTCGTCACGCGTATTCAGCACGTTGATGTTGGTGACTTCGCAGATCTTCTTGTACAGCGGCACCAGTGCGTAGCCGAAGCCGAACATCATCACCACTACGACGGCCAGCTTGCCGAGCATGGCCCGGTTCAGGCCGCGTTCGATGGTCTTGTCGCTTGGGTTCGGTGTCTGGCTCATATGCAATGTTGGTTCAGCAGCCACGTGCCCGGCTAACCGCCAAACACCACGCGCTTGAAAATCACACCCAGAAAGAAAACCAACGCGATGGTGCCAAGGATGAACGCCAGGCGACGATTTGCAGCGCGTTGCTCGGGCGTTGGGCTTTTTTCTGGATTCGACATCGTTGTCCGGAGGATCGCGAGGCCGGAACTGGCCGACCTCGCGACACCTGCATTACTTCACGTGCGGCGGTTCTTCAAAGGTGTGGAACGGCGCCGGCGAGGGCACGGTCCACTCCAGGCCTTCCGCGCCCTCCCACGGCTTGTCGGCGGCCTTCTCGCCACCGCGGTACGACGGCAGCACCACGAAGAAGAAGAAATACACCTGCATCAGGCCAAAGCCCAGCGCACCGATCGACGCAATCGCGTTGAAGTCGGCGAACTGCTGCGGGTAATCCGCATAGCGGCGCGGCATGCCGGCCAGGCCCAGGAAGTGCATCGGGAAGAACGTGAGGTTGAAGGTAATCATCGAACCCCAGAAATGGATCTTGCCGCGCGTCTCGCTGTACATGTAGCCCGACCACTTCGGGCCCCAGTAGTAGAAGCCCGCGAACAGCGCGAACAGCGAACCGGCCACCAGCACGTAGTGGAAGTGCGCCACCACGTAGTAAGTGTCCTGCAGCTGGATGTCGATCGGGGCCACGGCCAGGATCAGGCCCGTGAAGCCGCCCACCGTGAACACGAAGATGAAGCCGATCGCGAACAGCATCGGCGTCTCGAACGTCATCGAGCCGCGCCACATCGTGGCCACCCAGTTGAAGATCTTCACGCCGGTCGGCACCGCGATCAGCATCGTCGCGTACATGAAGAACAGCTGGCCGGTCACAGGCATGCCGGTCGTGAACATGTGGTGCGCCCACACGATGAACGACAGGATGGCGATCGACGCCGTGGCGTACACCATCGAGCTGTAACCGAACAGCGGCTTGCGCGCGAAGGCCGGCACGATCTGGCTGACGATACCGAACGCCGGCAAGATCATGATGTACACCTCGGGGTGCCCGAAGAACCAGAAGATGTGCTGGTACATCACCGGGTCACCACCGCCGGCGGCTGAGAAGAAGCTCGTGCCGAAGTGGCGGTCGGTCAGCACCATGGTGATCGCGCCTGCCAGCACCGGCATCACGGCGATCAGCAGATACGCGGTGATCAGCCACGTCCAGCAGAACATCGGCATCTTCATCAGCGTCATGCCGGGGGCGCGCATGTTCAGGATGGTCACGATGATGTTGATCGCACCCATGATCGACGAGGCACCCATGATGTGCACCGCGAAGATCGCCATGTCCATGCCCGGGCCCATCTGCACCGACAGCGGCGCATAGAGCGTCCAGCCGGCAGCGGTGGCACCGCCCGGGGCGAAGAACGAACCCACCAGCAGCAGTGCCGCGGGCGGCAGCAGCCAGAAGCTGAAGTTGTTCATCCGCGCGAACGCCATGTCGGACGCGCCGACCTGCAGCGGAATCATCCAGTTCGCAAAGCCCACGAAGGCCGGCATGATCGCGCCGAACACCATGATCAGGCCGTGCAGCGTGGTGAACTGGTTGAAGAGTTCCGGATGGAAGAACTGCAGGCCCGGCTGGAACAGTTCCAGGCGGATCAGCAGCGCCAGCGTGCCGCCCGAGAGCAGCATCATGAAGGAGAACAGCAGGTACAGCGTACCGATGTCCTTATGGTTGGTCGCAAACAGCCAACGGCGCCAGCCGTGCGGGTGGTCGTGCGCGTGGTCGTCTCCATGACCGTGCGCGTGATCTTGTGGGTGCGTAACAGCGGTGCTCATCTCAACGAACTCCTTGGATTTTTTCCTTACGCAGACGATCAGCAGACGATCAATCAGCTAGCGTTGCCGGGGGCTTGCGTGGCGGCAGTCTTGGCGCCACCTTCAGGCATCTTGCCGCCGCGCGCGTCCTTCACTTGCGACGGTTGCAGCAGATCACCGGTATGGTTGCCCCAGTTGTTCCGCTCATACGTGACGACGGCAGCGATTTCCACATCGTTGAGCGCCGAGGCCCAGGGCGGCATTGCCGCCTTGCCGTGCAGCACGATATCTACGTGGCCGGCCAGCGGGCCGTTGGCGATCTTCGAACCGTCCAGGGCCGGGAACGGACCACCGCCCTTGCCGTTCGGCTGGTGGCACACCGCACAGTTGGCGGCGTAGACCTTCTCGCCGCGCGACTTCAGTTCGTCCAGCGTGTAGGTCTTGGTCGGATCATCGGCCTTGGCGGCCATTTCCTTCTTCTTGCCGTCGACCCACTTGGTGTAATCGTCCTGCGACAGCACGCGCACGACGATCGGCATGAACGCATGTTCCTTGCCGCACAGCTCAGCGCACTGGCCGCGATACACGCCGACCTTCTCGGCCTTGAACCACGTGTCGCGCACGAAGCCCGGAATCGCATCCTGCTTCACGCCAAACGCGGGGATCATCCACGAGTGAATCACGTCGTTGGCCGTGGTAACGATGCGCACCTTGCGATTGACCGGCACGACCAGCTCGTTGTCGACCTCGATCAGGTAGGTCTCGCTCTTGGGCGCCTGGTTGTTGATCTGGTCACGCGGGGTGGTGAGCGTGGAGAGGAACGAGATGCCCTCCCCTTCGCCCTTCAGATAGTCGTAACCCCACTTCCACTGATAACCGGTGGCCTTGATGGTGAGGTCGGAATTGGTGGTGTCCTTCATGGCGACCACGGCCTTGGTCGCCGGCAGCGCCATCCCGATCACGATCAGGAACGGCACGATGGTCCAGATGATTTCAACCGTGGTGCTTTCGTGGAACGTCGCGGGCTTGTGGCCGACCGACTTACGGTGCTTGAAAATGGAGTAGAACATCACCCCGAACACGCCGATGAAGATCACGATACAGATGACCAGCATCATCCAGTGCAGCCAGTGGATCTCGGCGGCGATCTTGGTGACCGGAGGCGCGAGATTCAGTTGGCGTACTGCGGGGCCGCCCGGCATGTCTTCCACTGCCTGGGCCGTTTGACTGAGGGCGAGGAGAGAACCTGCCGCCAGCAAACCTGCCAATGTCTTATTCAACATTTTCATTTTTGGTTGTCCCACAATTTACAGATTCCACTCTGCCCCGGTGCGAGGCTCACGAAGCCTGGGGTGGCGACCCAAGCTCCAAACACCGGGAAAGCTCGCTTGCGAAACGCCGCCGGCCAGCCGGGTCAAGAAATCTACCCACTCGCACAACGCGTCCGCTCGAACACAGCGCGACCTGCTCTCGCAGCGGCCCCTCCAGCACCACACGTACCCAGCGTGGGTTGAACACGTGGCGTACCTGCCGGCTGGCACTGACCTGCTCAACCACCAGCGCATCCGCGTCCAGCCAGATGTGCTCGTAGTCGGCGGCGTGCCGGGCATGGTACAGCAACGCCCACGCCAGAGCCGCGACCTCCAGGCCGGAGAACGGCAACACAAACCACGCCCCTTGCCACGCAAAGAACGAAGCGATCACGAACGGAGGGATGACAATCGAGAGGGTGAACCAGCCAAGCTGGCGGGGTGAAAGCGAGCAGTTTCGCTTCATCAGCCAGGTCTTCCGCGGCGATTCCGGGATGGTGGAGGCGCCGCACGCTGGCTGGAGCGCAGTACCAACGCACACATTCGCCATGTCATGCATTGAACCACTCCTGCCTCAGATGCATACCCGATCGGTTCGCCCGCGACAATAACGGGATAGGCCTTTGGGGACTGCTGCGACAAACCGGCACAGTATATGGCTGCATTTGACCCCAAACAAGGCAAAGCGCCTTTATGCAAGTCCCGGCTTGACAAGGTGCGGTCAATACCGTTGATGCACCGAAATGGGTATCAGGCGCGCGGTTTGCGGCCGATCTGATCCACCGGGATCATGGCGCGCCCTTGCTCGTCGAGCGCCTGTCGCGGGTTGGGCGCGAGCTTCCACGCATGACCGTAGACGACCTCGAACGTGAGCGGAATCAGGCCGTCGGCATTGCGCTGCGCGTCGAGTGCATCGATCAGGTGTTGGCGCCAACGTGGTGTATGCAGGCCAGCGCCGGCCAGATTGCGACCTTCGCCATCGGTCAAGCCAGCCATGCCGCCCAGCAAATGCACATCCGCCAGCAGCGCCTGCGGCGTCTCGTAGGTGATGGTGAGCTGTTCCATGTCCATCACGGGCGTGGACCAGCGGCTATGTACCAGCATGTCGCCAATGTCGTGCATGTCGACAAAGCGCAGGGTATGGACGCCTGAGTCGATGCCGGCCAGGGCGCTGCGCAGTTCGCGCAGGGTATCGGAGCCGAACAGACTGAACATCAGCAGACCGCCCTCGGTGGTAATGCGGTGCCATTCCGGGAAGATGGCGTGCGGAGCGGGGTCCCAATGCAGCGCCAGGTTGGACCACAGCAGGTCAAACGTGCCATTGGCGAACGGCAGCGCGCGGAAATCCGCCTGCGCAAAATCGAAGACGGGGCGCTTCCTGAGCAACCGGCCGAGCCAGCCGGCGTCGGTGCGCTGCGGGTCGAGCTGCTGCGCCCGCGCCAGCATGGCGGCCGACCAGTCCACGCCGCAGATCTGCGCGTCCGGATACTGCGCGCGCAGCACCGCCAGGCCTTGTCCGAGGCCGCACCCAAGATCCACCGCACGCGACGGCGCCAGCTTGATGTAGGAGAGCCGGTCTTGCATCCGGGCCCCGACTTCGCGCAGCAGAAAATCCGCATCGGCAAAGCGCGCGGCGCGGCGGTCGAAGGCGCGCCGCAAAGCGGCAGGACGGGCAAGGATGGGATCGGACATCAGCAAGACAGGGCTGGAACAGCGGCCGACAAGTATACCGGCCGGCTGTTCAGGGCGTTGTCCGATAGCGCCCGGGCCAGAAATCGGCTTGGATAGCGGCTTTTTCCATGCACCGACCTCTCTTGCGTATTTGGTTCCGCGCCGACCTACGGCAGCTGTTGCCGTGTGCCTGCGCTATCTGCGGCGCGGTGCAGCGGGATCTGGTGTGCGCCGGCTGCATGGGCGACCTGACCCCGTTACTGCATCAGCGGCGCTGCGTCCAGTGCGCCATCCTGCTGAAGGCGCACCATCGCGCCCGGCATTGCCCCGCTTGCCTGGCCGGGCCGCCCGACTACGACGCTACCGTGGTCATTGCCGACTACGTCTGGCCGCTCGACCACATCGTTACGGGATTGAAGTTTCGGGGCCAATTGCCGCTGGCGGCCTGGCTGGCCGAGCGCTTGGGCGATGCGCTACGCGCCGCGCCCAGCGGATTGCCCGACGTGTTGCTACCCGTGCCGCTTTCCGCCACGCGCCTGCGCTCGCGCGGCTACAACCAAGCGTGGGAGATTGCCCGCCGATTGGGCAAACAGCTCGGCATTTCGGCGCGGGCCGACGGACTGCGCCGCGTGCGCGACAACCCCGCCCAGGCCACGCTGGACCGCGCCGAACGCCTCGCCAACCTGCACGGCGCCTTCGAGGTGGCGAATGCAGCCGCCATCGCAGGGCGCCACATCGGCTTGGTCGACGATGTGATGACCACCGGCACCACCCTCGGCGAAGTCGCCACGCAGCTCAAACGCGCGGGCGCGGCGCGCATCACGAACGTGGTCGCCTTGCGTACGCCTTGATCGCGTGCTTATGCGACATTCCGCCGCAGCTCGACCAGACGGCTGTGGCGGGATGACAACCCCATGCAATGTAGATAAGCTCGCCGCCGACATTCTCTTGCCGCCGCCATGTTCAACGTCGTCCTCGTCGAGCCCGAAATCCCGCCTAACACGGGCAATGTGATCCGCCTGTGCGCCAACACGGGCGCGCAGTTGCACCTGATCGAACCATTGGGTTTTCCACTCGAAGACGCTCGCATGCGCCGCGCGGGGCTCGACTATCACGAATACGCGACAATGCGCGTGCATGCGGATTGGGACGCCTTCCTGCGTGACGCGCAGCCCGACCCCGCGCGCATGTTCGCGCTCACCACGCGGGGCTCCACGCCATTTGCCGGCATGGCGTTCCAGCCCGGCGACTGGTTTGTGTTTGGCTCGGAAACGCGTGGGCTATCGGAAGAGCGCCGCGAATGGTTTCCAACCTCGCAGCGCATTCGCCTGCCAATGCGGCCCAACAACCGCAGCCTGAATCTCTCGAACACCGTGGCCGTGGTCGTATTTGAAGCGTGGCGGCAGAACGGGTTCGCGGGCGGCGTCTGAGCGCACCGCCCCCCATCCCAATCGATTTAGCGTGCGGACTCCGACTTAGCGTCGCGCTGCAACAGGCGCTCCACCGCGTGCGCCGGTGCGAGTCCATCAAACAGAACTTCGCACACCGTAAAGGTGATGGGCATATCCACGCCCTTGGCGCGCGCCAGCGCTGCAACAGCCCGCGCGCAACGCACGCCTTCGGCAACATGGCCAAGGCTATGCAGGATGTCGTCGAGCGTGCGGCCCTGCGCGAGCTGCATGCCAACGGTGCGGTTGCGTGACAGATCGCCGGTAGCGGTCAGCAGCAGATCGCCCATCCCCGTCAGGCCCATGAACGTTTCCGGCCGGCCGCCTAGCGCCAAGCCCAGGCGGGTCATCTCGGCCAGCCCACGCGTTACCAGCGCGGCACGCGCGTTCAGGCCGAGGCCCAGACCATCCGCCGCGCCCGTCGCAATGGCCAGCACGTTTTTAACCGCGCCTCCCACTTCCACGCCGACCAGGTCATCGCTGCCATACACGCGCATCGCGTGGTGATGAAAGCCCTGCTGCGTGAGCTTGCAGAGCGCGTCGCTGGTCGATGCAACCGTCATGGCGCACGGCAAACCCTGTGCGACTTCCTTGGCGAAACTCGGGCCGGAGAGCACGCCCACCGCCAGATCTGTGCGTCCGGTCTGTTGAAGCACATCGGCGACGATGGCGTGCGGCAGCGCGCTGGTCTGCGGGTCAAAGCCCTTGCACAACCAGATCACGTTGCGCACAGTGCCGTGCGCCGCAATCGCGCGGGTCAGGTCCGCCAGCCCGGCAACCGGCGAGGCAATGACGGCCAGTGCATCGTCGCCCGCCGCATGGTCGAGCGCGGCTTGCAAGTCAGCATCGAATTGCAGCGACGGCTGCAGCGCGATGCCCGGCAGGTAGGTTGCGTTGATGTGCGTGGCGACCATCTGCGCAACCAGGCTGGCGTCACGCCCCCACAGCACGACGTCGTGCGATTGCGCGGCATGGCTGGCCAGGGCAGTGCCCCAGGCGCCAGCGCCGAGAACGGAAATTCGCATGCGCTTGAGTCTCAATCAGTCAGACAAAAAAAGCCCGCGCGAGCATGTGGCCAGCGCGGGCTTCTGGCGCGGTGCGCCTCGTGTTTAGTGCGTGGCCTTCGAGCCGTCCGGCATCACCAGACCAGCGTTGCCACCAGCGGCTTGCGCCTCTTCCATGGCGGCCGCCAGACGCTGTTCGTACAGCGCCTGGAAGTTGATCTCGGCCAGGTGGATCGGTTGGAAGCCAGCGCGGCCGATGGTGTCGGCAATGTTCGAGCGCAGGTACGGGTACACGATGGTCGGGCAGGCGATGCCCAGCAGCGGGTCCATCTGCTCGCCCGGCACGTTGCGAATGTCGAAGATACCGGCTTGCTTGGCTTCCACCAGGAAGGCGACCTTCTCTTGCACCTTGGTCGTGACCGTACCGATCACCACCACTTCAAACACGCCCTCGGCCAGTTGCGAGGCGGACACGTCCACCTGCACCTCAACCGACGGTTGTTCTTGCTCGAGGAAGATGTGCGGCGAATTCGGCTGTTCCAGCGACAGGTCCTTCAGGTACACGCGCTGAATGTTGAAGAACGGCTGGCCATCCTGGCCCGGTTGCTGTTGTTGCTGGTCGCTCATGACTCGCCTTCAAAATGGGATGTGGTCTGTGCTTGGCGGACCCTGCCCGCCGCGCAAGACGCGTATGGTACATGACCAAATGGTGCCCGCTATGAGAGCAGGCCCAAAAGTACAACGCCCGGTCGAAACCGGGCATTTTGGTGTGGCGTGCTGGTCGCCGGGTCAGGCGGCGAGCAACGGCACGAGGCCACCTTCGCGGTCCAGCGCAGACAGATCATCGAAGCCGCCGATGTGGCGCTCATCGATGTAGATCTGCGGCACGGTGCGGCGGTTCGTGCGCGTCATCATCTCTTCGCGCCTGCCGGGTTCGCGGTCGATCAGGATCTTCTCGATCTGTTCGACGCCGCGCTGCTTCAGGAGTCGTTCCGCTGCCACGCAATACGGGCAGACGGTGGTGCTGTACATGACCACGTGCGCCATAACTTCAAACCTCGTTTCTTTATTTGACGACCGGAAGGCCTGCCTGCTGCCAGGCGGCCAATCCGCCCTCGAGCGAATAGACCTCACTGTAACCGGCCTGCTTCAACACTGCTTGCGCCCGCCCGGCGCGCTGGCCGGTCTGGCATACGAGGATGATGGGGGTCTCTTTGTTCTTTGCAAGGCCAGCCGCCTTGCCTTCCAACTCGCCAAGCGGCGCATGCTTGGCTTGCGGCAGATGGCCAGTCGCGTATTCACCGCTTTCACGCACATCCACCACCACGGCATTGCGACGATTGATGAGTTGGGTTGCGACGGAGGCACTCACCTTGGCGCCACCCCCGCCCGCAATACGGCGCTGAATGGACGACCAGACCAGCAAACCGCCAGAAACGATGGCGACAGCAAGCAGTGCAAGGTTGTTGTAATCGGCGAAGAACTTCACGGTATCGGTTTCCTGGATGAGTCTGGCGGGCATCATTCGAACGGTTCGGGGGCCCGGCGCCCGCGGCATTATAAAATAGCCGGTTTCGGCGGCCGAACGATGAATGGCCGCGTGCAGGTTTTCTCACTTCTCATCATGGCAGTCATGCACAAGCTCGTCCTCATCCGCCACGGCGAATCGACGTGGAATCTGGAGAACCGCTTCACCGGCTGGGTCGACGTCGACCTGACCGACACAGGCGTCGCCCAGGCCCGCCAAGGCGGCAAACTGCTGCGCGAAGCCGGCTTCACCTTTGATCTGGCCTACACCTCGGTGCTCAAGCGCGCAATCCGCACGCTGTGGCACGTGCAGGACGAAATGGACCTGATGTGGATCCCGACCCGCAACGAATGGCGCCTGAACGAGCGCCACTACGGCGCGCTGTCGGGCCTGAACAAGGCCGAGACTGCCGCGCAGTATGGCGATGAGCAAGTCCTGGTCTGGCGCCGCAGCTACGACACGCCGCCGCCCGCCCTGGAGCCCGGTGCCGACAACGACGCCTTCGGCAACCCGCGCTACGCTGGCCTCACGCGCGAGCAAGTGCCCCTGACCGAATGCCTGAAGGACACCGTCGCCCGCGTGATGCCGCTGTGGGAAGAGTCGATTGCGCCCGCCATCCAGAGCGGCAAGCGCGTCGTCATCGCCGCGCACGGCAACAGCATTCGCGCGCTGGTGAAGTATCTGGACGGCATCTCCGACGCGGACATCGTCGGGCTGAACATCCCCAATGGCACGCCGCTCGTGTATGAGTTGGACGCCAACCTCAAGCCGATCCGCCACTACTACCTGGGCGACCAGGAAGCGATTGCCGCGTCGCTCGCGGCGGTGGCCAGCCAAGGCAAGTCGAAATAAGGCGTAACAAGGCGCGGGGCACCTCAACGCCTTTATACTGTCGAAGCCTGTAGCCCGGGATGTGCATTCGCCACCCCGGGCCATGTTTATCTACTGTTCCCACGTCCACGCTCGACACATGCGAACTTCGCTCAAGAACATCAGCTTGATCGCCATCGGCCTCGTCACCGGGGTGCTGGCGACGCTCCAGCTCTCCGCCACCGCCCAAAACGCGACGGTCGGGCCGCTTCCGCTGGAAAAGCTGCGCCTGATGTCTGACATTTTTGGCCAGATCAAGCGCGAATACGTCGAGCCCGTGGATGACGACAAGCTGCTGACCGAAGCCATCAAGGGCATGGTCGCCAGCCTCGACCCGCATTCGGCCTACCTGGACAAGAAGGACTTCCAGGAGCTGCAGGAAGGCACCCAGGGCCGCTTTGCCGGCCTGGGTATCGAGATTTCCCAGGAAGAAGGCCTGGTCAAGGTCATCAACCCGATTGAAGACACCCCCGCCTTCCGCGCCGGCGTGCAGCCGGGCGACCTGATTACCCGTATCGATGACAAACCCGTGCGCGGCATGCCGCTGGAGCAAGCCGTCAAGCGCATGCGCGGCGCACCGGGCACCAAGGTCACGCTCACCATCTATCGCAAGAAGGAAGAGCGCACCTTCCCGCTGACGATCACCCGCGCTGAAATTCAAGTGCAGTCGGTCAAGGCCAAGATGCTGGACAACGGTATCGCCTGGGTGCGCATCACCAGCTTCCAGGAACGCACGGTGCCGGACCTGGCCAAGAGGCTCAATGACCTGGCAAAGCAGGATGGCCACCTCAAGGGCCTGATCCTGGATCTGCGCAACAACGGCGGTGGCGTACTGCAAGCCGCTGTGGGCGTGTCGGCTGCGTTCCTACCGCCTGATGTGACGGTGGTGTCGACCAACGGCCAGGTGCCGGATGCCAAGCGCACGTACAAGACGAGCTTCACCAACTACCGTTTGAGCAACCTCGATTCCGATCCGCTGGTCGGCCTGGACCCCGAGTTCAAGACCGTGCCGATCATCGTGCTGACCAACGCCTACACGGCTTCCGCCTCGGAAATCGTCGCTGGCGCGCTGCAGGATCATCACCGCGCCAAGACGATGGGCAAAACGACCTTCGGCAAGGGCTCGGTGCAGACGGTGCGTCCGCTGTCGAACGACACCGGCATCAAGCTGACGATTGCGTACTACTACACGCCGTCGGGCAAGTCGATCCAGGCCAAGGGCATCCGCCCGGATATTCCGGTTGATCAGAACCCGGACGGCGACCCGGACGACGCGCTGATCACCCGCGAGATCGACACCGAGCGCCACCTGCACAACAAGCAGGAATCGGAAGAAGCCGAGATGACCGAGCGCGAAAAGCGCCGCGTTGAAGAGCTGCGTCGCCTGGAAGAAGAAAACGCCAAGAAGACGCCCGAGCAGCGCGAGAAGGAACGCAACAAGAAGCCGATCGAGTTCGGTTCGGCCGACGACTTCATGCTTCAACAAGCGATTGCCGACCTGAAGGGTCAGCCGGTCAAGCGCTCGAAGTCGGTGCTGGAAACCGCTGCGGCCGCGGTGCCGGACAAGGCGGTGAAGTCGCCGGCAGCCAAGGAGTCGAGCAATCCCGCCAAGCTGCCCAAGGGCAAGGCTGCTCCGGCTTCCGAGCCGAAGCCGAACGTTCCGGCCAGCGGCGTGATTCCGGCACCGGAACCGACCGGTAACCGCTGATACACAGATCGGCCAAGACTGGCAAACTTACGAGGCCGTGCACTGCACGGCCTTTTTCATTGCACCGCCATGAACGACGAACAACTGCTGCGCTACTCGCGCCACATCCTGCTCGACGAAATCGGCATCGAAGGCCAGACGCGCCTGCTTGAAGCGCATGCACTGGTGATCGGCGCGGGCGGGCTCGGCGCTGCGGCCCTGCCCTACCTTGCGGCAGCCGGGGTGGGCACGCTCACCATCGTTGACGACGACACCGTCGACCTGACCAACCTGCAGCGCCAAATCATCCACACGACCGAATCGGTCGGACAACCGAAGGTGGAATCGGCGCGGGCAGCCATCGCGCGGCTGAACCCGGATGTGCGCGTGCAAGCTGTGCTGCGTCGATTGGACGCCGATGCCCTCGGTGCGCTGCTCGATGGCGTCAGCGTCGTACTTGATTGCTCCGACAACTTCGCCACGCGCCAGGCGGCCAACTTGGCGTGCGTACGCGCCGGCGTGCCGCTTGTGTCGGGTGCTGCAATCCGCTTCGACGGGCAGATCAGCGTATTCGACAGCCGTGCCGGTGGCCCTTGCTACGCCTGCCTGTTCCCACCCGACGAGCCTGCGCCGGAAGTTGCCTGCGCGACAATGGGCGTGTTCTCACCGCTGGTCGGCATGGTGGGCACGGTGCAGGCGGCTGAGGCGCTCAAGCTGGTCGCCGGGATTGGCCGTTCGTTGGCGGGGCGCCTGCTGATGCTGGATGGTCTGTCGATGGAATGGACGACCATGCGCGCCGCGCGCCAGCCGTCTTGCCCGGTCTGCGGCGGCGCTCACTGATTCGCTAAAACGCGGGCGACAAAAAAGGAGGCCAAGGCCTCCTTCTTTTTTGCTCACCGATGCGGCTTACTCGCCCTCAGGCTCCATCTGCGATTGCAGGTAGTTCTGGATGCCAACCTTGTCGATCAGCTCCAGCTGCGTTTCCAGCCAGTCGATGTGTTCTTCCGTGTCATCCAGGATGTCGACGAGGATTTCGCGGCTGACGTAGTCCTTGACGGACTCGCAGTAGGCAATGCCTTCGACCACCGTGCCATGTGCAGCGCGTTCGAGCTTCAGATCGCACTCGATGATTTCCTTCGTGTCCTGGCCGATGAAGATCTTGCCGAGGTCCTGCAGGTTCGGCAGGCCGTCGAGCATCAGGATGCGCTCGATCAGGCGATCGGCGTGCTTCATCTCGCCGATCGACTCCTTGTATTCGTGGTCCCCAATGCGCTTGAGCCCCCAGTGGCCGTACATGCGCGCGTGGAGGAAGTATTGGTTGATGGCCGTCAGCTCATTCTTGAGCTGCGCGTTCAGATATTGGATGACCTTCTTATCGCCTTTCATGCTTGGGGCTCCAGCAAATTGCAACTGCAGTGATGGACGCACACATGCGTCCGCTCAAGGCGAGCCCAGAGCCTGACCCAAGAAGCAACACGTGCCGCCGAGGCTAAAGGCCCGGGCGGCAGATCGCGGCGAAAACAGATCGGAGGAAAAACGGGGAGTCAGGCAGCCAACGCGCTGGCCGAGACGGCTTGGTCGTTGGCGACGGGCTCGTCGCGACGCTCGATTATGGCATGCGTACTTGCACGGCCCAACACTTGGTCGACGGGGATGCAGCTCACCGCTTCGGCGAGCACCTGCTTGGCGCAGTCCCGGCATTGTCCGCAGCACGTCCCCACGCCGAGCGTTTCGGCGAGTTCGTCCATTGTCGACACGCCCAGACGGGCGGCGCCATGGATTTCGCGGTCGGTCACTTGGTTGCAGATGCAGACGTACACGGGGGTTCCTCCGCAGCACTCGAAACGCGCTGTGAAACCCAGAATAACAGAGAATGGTAATGAGAACAATTCTTGTTCGACCCCATTCTGCGGACAGGGACATGCGGGTGCACGCCAACCGTCTTTTCACGAAAAGACGTGCAATTTCAATCACTTAGATGGGGATTTTTTGCCTGCAAAGGCGACGCGCCGGCGCAACGGCCGGCGCCTAAAAGATGGGCAGATCAGGCGCGAGCCAGCGCCCCGAGGGCATCCTGAATTTCGGTCGGTTCGCAGCTTTGCAGCAGGCGATCGACCTCGCGCATCAAACGCGGGCGATCCGAGCGCAGGATCTCCTGCTTGACCCGCAGCAGTTGCGACGGATGCATCGAAAATTCGGTCAGCCCCATGCCGAGCAGCAAGCGCGTCATGGTGGCATCACCCGCCATTTCCCCGCATACCGACACCGGCTTGCCAGCCTGGTGCCCCTCGCGGATGGTGCGCGCGATCAGTTGCAACACCGCAGGGTGCAACGGGTCGTACAGATGGGCGACCGCATTGTCAGCGCGGTCGATGGCCAACGTGTACTGGATCAGGTCGTTGGTGCCGATCGAGAGGAAATCCATCCGGCGCAGGAACACCGGCAGGATCAGCACGGCCGCAGGGATCTCGATCATGGCGCCGACCTTGATGGTCGGGTCATAGGCCACGCCCTCTTCATCGAGCGACGCCTTGGCGCGTTCCAGCAGTTCCAACGTCTGGTCGATCTCACGGGCGTGCGCGAGCATCGGCACGAGAATCTTCACTGGTCCGAACGCGGACGCCCGCAGCAGCGCGCGCAATTGCGTCAGGAACATCGCCGGCTCTGACAACGACCAGCGAATCGCACGCAGGCCCAGCGCCGGATTCGGCGCCGTCTCGAACACATCGTCTCGGATGTCGAGCGGCTTGTCGGCGCCGATGTCGATCGTGCGGATGGTGACCGGCAGGCCCTTCATCGACTCGATCGCCGTGCGATACGCACGGAACTGCTCTTCTTCATCCGGCAACGCGCCGCGCCGGCCCATGAAGAGGAACTCGGAACGGAACAGGCCCACGCCAACGGCGCCCGCCTTGACGGCCGTGGCCGAGTCTTCGGGCATCTCGATGTTGGCCAGCAGATCGATCTGCGTGCCGTCGAGCGTGACGGTGGGCGTGTGGCGCAGGCGTTCGAGGCGCTTTTTCTGCAACTCGCTTTCGCTGCGCCGGTGGCGGTATTCCTCGAGGATGGCGGTGTTCGGATCAATGATCACGATGCCGTTGTCGCCATCAATGATGACGACGTCGTCCTGGCGGATCAGCGTGCTCGCGTTGTGCACGCCCACGGCTGCCGGAATATCAAGACTGCGCGCCACGATCGCGGTGTGCGAGGTGCGCCCGCCCAGATCGGTGACGAAGCCGGCGAAGGTCTGGCCGCGGAATTGCAGCATGTCGGCCGGCGCAATATCGTGCGCCACGACGATCATGCCGGCATCCGGGTCGCAACCAACGGCCACGGGCGCGGGCGCCAGCGCCGGCGCGCCTGCCAGCACCTTCAGGATGCGTTCGACCACCTGCTCGATGTCCGCCTTGCGCTCACGCAGGTATTCGTCTTCGATTTCGCCAAACTGGCGGATCAACTCTTCAAGCTGCGTGGTGAGCGCCCACTCAGCGTTGTAGCGGCGCGTGTGAATCAACGTCTCGGGCACCTGCGAGAGCAGCGCGTCATCGAGGATCATCGCGTGCACGTCGAGGAAAGCGCCCATCTCTTCCGGCGCATCGGCAGGCAGGTCCCCCTTGAGCGCGATCAGCTCGGCGCGTACGGTGGCGCGGGCGCTGCGCAGGCGCTCGACTTCAGCATCGAGCTTGTCTTCGTCGACGAGGTAGTGCGACACATCGAGTGCCGCACGCGCCAGCATGTGGGCGCGGCCGATAGCAATGCCGCGCGAAACTGGAATGCCATGCAGGGTGAAGGGCATAGAAAGCGCTGGCTGAAAACGGCAGTTGGACTGGGCTGATTCGCCGGGTTTACTCACCCTCGCCGAAGCGATCGTTGATGAGCGCGACCAGACCGTCCATGGCGTCCTGCTCGTCGGGGCCCTCGATCTCCAGCGACACCGTGGTGCCGATACCGGCGGCCAGCATCATCACGCCCATAATGCTCTTGGCGTCGACCTGGCGACCGTTGCGCGACATCTTGATCTGACTGTCGAACTTACTGGCGAGCTGCGTGAGTTTGGCGGAGGCCCGGGCATGCAGCCCGAGCTTATTGATGATGGTGATATCCCTCTGCAGCATATTTGTCTGGATGGTTGGCAACCTGATTCTGAACGGCTGTCGAGCCGACCTGCAGCACCCCTTGCGAGCCGCCGGCCAGGGCCTTGGCAGCGAGCTGATCCAGCTTTTCGGTGCGATAGCAGATGGCGCGCACCAGCATTGGCAAGTTCACGCCGGCCAGCACACGCACGCGGCCCGGGTCGGCCAGGCGCGAAGCAATGTTGGCGGGCGTGGCCCCGAAGATGTCGGTGAGCACCAGCGCGCCGTTGCCCTCGATGAGTTCAGCAAGCTTGGCGCGCGCCTGGGCCAGCACGGCGGCCGGCTCGGCATCGGGCAGGACGTCGATCGCATCCAGCCGTTCAGGCTGGCCGCAATACACGTGTGCAGCGCAATCGCGCAGTGCGCTGGCCAGCGGCGCATGAGCGATGATCAGAATCCCTGCCATGATCGAAAAGCGAATCGGTGTGAATCCGATTGTATCAGGGCCATTTGCGGCAAACGTGGCCGATGTGGCCGAACTCCCCCGAGCGGAGGACACCCGCTGGGAGGGACCCAGCCAGGGTTCTAGGCCGGCTTGCGACCCAGAACGCTCGATTTACCGACCGCGCGCTCCAGTGCATCAATGAACATCCCTGCGACGTTAAAGCCGGTCTGCTGCGTGATTTCCTGGAAGCAGGTCGGGCTGGTGACGTTCACCTCGGTCAGGTAATCGCCGATGACGTCCAGGCCGACGAGCAACAGACCGCGCTGCCACAGCACCGGTGCAAGTGCATGCGCAATCACCTGATCACGCTCCGACAGCGGCTGCGCGCGGCCCGTGCCGCCAGCCGCCAGATTGCCGCGCACCTCCCCAGCCATCGGCACGCGCGCCAGCGAGTGCGGCACCGGCGAACCGCCAATCAGCAAGATGCGCTTGTCGCCCTCGCGTATAGCCGGGATGTACTGCTGCGCCATGATCGTGCGCGCGCCGTTGTCGGTCAGCGTTTCGATGACGGCGCCGAGGTTCATGCCGTCCGGCCCGACGCGGAAGATGCCCGTGCCACCCATGCCGTCGAGCGGCTTGAAGATGACGTCACCCTGCTCGGCGTGGAAATCACGCAGGCGCTTGGCATCGCGCGACACGATCGTCGGCACCGTGAACTCGCGGAATTGCGCAATCGCCAGTTTCTCGGAATGATCGCGAATCGCCTGGGGCTTGTTGAAGATGCGTGCACCCTGCCGCTCGGCGATTTCCAGCAGCCACGTGCTGGTGACGTACTCCATGTCGAACGGCGGGTCCTTGCGCATCAGCACGGCATCGAAACCGGTGAGCGGCAGCAGGCGTGCGTCGCCCGCGCGGTACCACTCATGTTCTTCGCCGGTCAGGGCGATGGGCGTGGCGACGGTTTCCACCACGTTGCCCGCCAGCGTGAGCTGTGACTGCAGGCACGTGAAGATGGCATAACCGCGCGCGGCCGCCTCGCGCATCATCGCGAAAGTGGAGTCCTTGTAGATCTTGAACGTCGACAGCGGATCGACAATGAACAGGATGCGCATGGCGGTTCCTTCTACCTTCTGCAGCGTGGTACGGCTGATCAGATCAGCGGGTTCGGGTCGGTCTTTTCAAGCTCGAGCGATGCGGCCAGCAAGGCCAGGCGTGCCACCACGCCATACATGTAGAAGCGGTTTGGCTCGCCGGCGCCCGGCTTGGCGTGGCTGTCCGGCAGCGAATTCGACGCAAACGGCAGCGGCACGAAGTGCATGCCCGGTGCGTTCAGATTCTCGTCCACGCCGCGGCCCGTGTGAACCCGGTAGAAACCGCCAACCACATAGCGGTCGATCATATAGACGACGGGTTCGGCCACGGCCTCGTTGATCTTCTCGAAGGTGTGTACGCCTTCCTGCACGATCACTTCGGAGACCTCCAGGCCCTCCTTCACCACGCTCATCTTGTTGCGCTCTTTCCGGTTCAGGCCCTTGACCTCGGAAGGATCGCGCACGGTCATCACGCCCATGCCGTACGTACCGGCGTCGGCCTTGACCACCACATATGGGGTCTCGGTCACGCCGTATTCCTTGTACTTCTTGGCGGTCTTCTTGAGGACCGTTTCGACTGCGTGCGCGAGTTCTTCCTCGCCGGCGCGCTCATGGAAGTCCAGCCCGCTGCACTTGGTGAAGTACGGGTTGACCATCCACGGGTCAATGTCGATCAGCTTGGCGAACTTCTTGGCCACTTCGTCGTAGGCGGCAAAGTGGTTGGTCTTGCGGCGCTGCGACCAGCCCGCGTGCAGCGGCGGCAGCAGGTATTGCTCGTTGATGTTCTCGAGGATGGGCGGCACGCCGGCCGACAAGTCGTTATTCAGCAGGATCGAGCACGGGTCGAAATCTTCCATGCCCAGGCGGCGACCCTTGGTGCCGATGCGCTTGAGCGGCTCGACCACAAGGCGCTGTCCATCGGGCAAGTCAATCGGCGTGGGCTCAGTGATGTCGTCCGACAGCGAACCCAGACGCACATTCAGACCGGCCTGGCGCATGATCTGCGACAGCCGCGCCACGTTCTGCAGATAGAACATGTTGCGCGTGTGGCGCTCGGGGATCAGCAGAAGGTTCTTGGCGTCGGGGCAGATCTTCTCGATGGCGGCCATGGCGGCCTGCACGGCCAGCGGCAGCATCTCGGGCGCCAGGTTGTTGAAGCCACCCGGGAAGAGGTTCGTGTCGACGGGCGCGAGCTTGAAACCGGCGTTGCGCAAATCGACGGAACAATAGAACGGCGGCGTGTGCTCTTGCCACTCAAGGCGGAACCAGCGTTCGATGGCGGGCGTGGCGTCAAGAATCTTCTGCTCGAGCTCGAGCAGCGGCCCGTTCAGCGCGGTGATCAAGTGCGGAACCATACCCTTCCTATTGATGTTATTTATCGCCCACTCCGATTGTAGAGGAATAGGCAATAGCTTGCAGACAGCATGCCAACGATGGCGGGCTATCGATATGCGGTCGTTAGACGGTTTCGCAAGGGCGGAAGGGGGGGAATGCGTGCGGCATTGCACAAAACCACACACAAAAAACGCGAACAAAAAAAAAGCGCGGGGCTGCCGCGCTTGGGGAATAGCCTGACAGATACGGGGAGCGTTCTGCAGGTGGAGGAAACCACGTCTGCAATGTAAGCGTCCGCATAACGAGAGGCAATTGAAGGTTTTTTACATCGGAGTTAAGGCGCGGTGACTCAAGCGCCGCGCCAACAAAAAACCCGGCGCGTAGCCGGGTCTTTTGCTTGATCAGGCACACGATCAGTCTTCGTAAGCAGTTTCGCCGTGAGACGTGATGTCCAGACCTTCGCGCTCCTCTTCTTCCGGCACGCGCAGACCGACGATCGCATCGACGATCTTGTACGAGATGAAGGCCACCACGCCCGACCAGATGATCGTGGTCAGCACGCCTTGGAGCTGGATCCACAGCTGGCCGCCGATCGAGTAGCCGTCGGCCACCTTGTTGGCAACGTAGTCGTAGATGCCGGTGCCGCCCAGGCTCGGGCTGGCGAACACGCCGGTCAGCAGCGCGCCGAGGATACCGCCCACGCCGTGCACGCCGAACACGTCGAGCGTGTCGTCCATGCCCAGCATGCGCTTGAGGCCGTTCACGCCCCACAGGCACAGCAGGCCGGCGAGGATACCCAGGGCGATCGAACCCATCGGGCCGACAAAACCGGCTGCCGGGGTGATGGCCACCAAGCCAGCCACGGCACCCGATGCTGCACCCAGCATTGACGGCTTGCTCTTGCCGATCCATTCACCGAAGCTCCACGACAGCACGGCAGCGGCGGTGGCCAGCAGCGTGTTGACGAAGGCCAGCGCGGCGGAGCCGTTGGCTTCCAGGGCCGAACCGGCGTTGAAGCCGAACCAGCCGAACCACAGCAGCGAGGCACCGACCATCGTCAGCGTCAGGCTGTGCGGCTTGAGGGCTTCACGGCCGAAGCCGATGCGCTTGCCGAACAGGAAGGCGCCCACCAGACCAGCAACGGCGGCGTTGATGTGCACCACGGTACCGCCCGCGAAGTCCAGCGCGCCCTTCTGGAACAGCCAGCCCGACTTGGACGTCATCACCTCAGCCGCCTTGGCATCGGTAAAGCCATCCGGACCCGGCCAGAACCAGACCATGTGGGCGATCGGCAGGTAGCTGAAGGTGAACCACAGCACCACGAACAGCAGCACGGCCGAGAACTTCGCACGCTCGGCGAAGGCACCGATGATCAGCGCGCAGGTGATCGCGGCAAACGCGCCTTGGAACGCGAAGTACGCAAACTCCGGCACCACCACGCCCTTGCTGAAGGTGGCGGCCACCGAATCCGGCGTCAGGCCCTTCAGGAACAGGCGATCGAGCCCGCCGAAAAACGCATTGCCCTCGGTGAACGCGAAGCTGTAGCCGTAGATGGCCCACAGGATGATGATGAGCGAGAAGATGCCCGTGCACTGCATCAGCACCGACAGCATGTTCTTCTTGCGGACCAAACCGCCGTAGAACAGCGCCAGGCCCGGCAGCGTCATCAGAATGACGAAGGCGGTGGAAACCAGCAGCCATGCCGTATCGCCCTTATTGGGGACGGGGGCTGCAGCGGCAGGTGCCGAGGCGGCAGCCGGCGCAGCAGCGGCTGCGGCCGGAGCAGCAGCGGCGTCGGACGCAGGTGCCGCAGCAGGGGCAGCAGCAGCCGGTGCCGAAGCTTCAGCAGCCGGCTTGTCCTGTGCGACGGCGGGTGCCGACATCACGGCGCCCGCAAGCACCGCAACAACGGCCCCTGCGGTCAGGAATCGTGTGAACCAGGTTTTCATGTTTTGACCTCTTCCTTGGCAGATTGGGGCTTATAGAGCGTCGCCGCCGGTCTCGCCGGTGCGGATGCGGATGACTTGTTCAATGTCGGCCACGAAGATCTTGCCGTCGCCGATCTTGCCGGTACGCGCAGATTTTTCGATGGCTTCGACGGCGCGCTCGAGCACGTCGTCGGGTACAGCCACTTCGATCTTCACTTTAGGCAGGAAGTCGACGATGTACTCGGCGCCGCGATACAGCTCGGTGTGGCCCTTCTGGCGCCCAAAGCCCTTGACTTCGGTCACGGTGATGCCCGACACGCCCACTTCCGACAACGCCTCGCGGACCTCGTCGAGCTTGAACGGCTTGATGACAGCCATGATGAGTTTCATGCTGGATTCCTCCTCGATTGACGGCGCCCGACTCGTCAATGGGCGCCGCTTCGCCTCGTTAGCTGGTTAGAAAGTCTTGGTGACCGACAGCAGCGCCGTCGCCTTGCCCATGTAGTTGTTGCGCGTGTTGGTGTAGAAGGCGCGCGACGCGTTGGTGTCGATGTACGCCAGCGATGCCGTCCAGCCGCTGCCGAAGTCCTTCGTCACGCCGACCTTCCAGTCGGCATACGAAGCACGCACGGCCTGGTGCGGGATCTGCTGATAGCCCAGGTGCAGGTTCAGTGTCAGGCCCCAGAAGCCGGTGTCGAAGTTGCCCGACAGGTCGAAGTACTGGCTGTGGTGCGAATCGGGCGTGCCGAACAGGTTCGAGAACGCGTGCGAATACTTGAACGTGACCGGGCCGTAGCCGATCTGCGCGTAGCCCTCGGTGGTATGCGGGCGGGTGTAGTCGCTCGGATAGCTGCCCGGGTAGTAGTACTGCAGCACGCCCACGTCGATGGGCACGTCCTTGATGATCTCGGTCTTGTAGCCGCCGTAGAAGTCCATCTCGATCGGCGCGGAGACGTTCGAGTTCGAATCGCTCAGCCAGCTGATCGACGAGTTCCAGTTGCCGATGTAGAAGCCTTCAGGCAGCACGCCGCCCGGAATGGCGTAGTCAAACCCGCCCTGGATGGCCGGCTTGTTGTTCGTCTGCATGAGGCCGCGATAGCGGTACTGGCTGGCCAGCGTGACGTTGGCGGTGAGCGCAGGCGCCGGAGCAGGCGCAGCGGCCGGTGCATCGGCAGCAGGCGCGGTCTGGGCGACAGCGGATTGGCACACACCGGCAGCGGCACCGGTCAGCAGCAACATCGTGGCTGCGTACGCAAACTTCTTCATAACGGCTCCCCCCTTTAGAAGACCTGCAGAACGTGAAAGAAAAGTCGCATCGGTTCTGCAACTGTCATGCCATGTTGCGGCGATAGGATTGGAGGAGTTCCTCAGCGTGCGGGCCCCGATGGCGTGGCGGCGCATCACCCCGGAAATTGGGGACGGATCCGCTGGCGCGGCCTTCGCACCCCGCAATGGGTTGCAACAGGCGGGGCTACCGATGGCCAAGGCGCGCCGCCCTCGCGCGATAAAAACCATGTGATAGAGTGAATTCAGCACCGTGCCGCAGCGCGTGGACGGCTGGATCGCCGCGTCAGCGCTTGATCTGTCCCCTTTTGATTGACGACGGCGATGCCGCATCGCAGCGAGAATTGCCGCATTTTGTGCCGTTGCAAGCGCTCAGCCGGTACCATTCCGCCCTGCGGCACCGAAACCACGCGCCTGGCGCTACGCCGCGCACCATGGCACAGCAGATTTGGCGCACAGAATCGGTGCGTGCACCGACTTGGCGCACCCCGTAAGACCCACGGAGCATTCCTATGAAACCCACCGATCTCTTTTCCGACTTTCAGAACCGCGTGTCCGAAGCACTGCGTAACTCCCCGGCTGCCGACATCGAAAAGAACGTCCGCGCGATGATGACGCAGGGCTTTTCCAAGCTGGACTTGGTCACGCGGGAGGAATTCGATGTGCAGTCGCAAGTACTGGCTCGCACGCGCGCACGACTGGAAGAACTGGAAATGCGCGTGGCCGCGTTGGAAGCACAATTGAAGTCTGCCGCCCCGGCTGACCAGTAATCTCGCTGCCCGGTGTTGCGCCGGGCGCGCATCTGCGCTGCCGCTGTGCTGGCCGCCGCACCCCTGCTGCGGCGCACAGCGAAAAGATCAATTCGCCGCCTTGTTGCGGTTGGCGAACTGATCTAGAACTCCCTTATGGCCTGTCGACCGATAAGGCGCACGCTTGAGGAGAGAGATCATGCAGCATCGCCTCTACTTTCTATTGCCGGACGTAGCCAGCGCCCGGCGCGTGATGAATGATCTGCTGCTGGCGCGCATCACCGAGCGCCACATCCACTTCGTCGCCCGCGAAGGCGCCGACCTCACCGGCCTGCACGAGGCCAACCTGCTGCAAACCTCCGACATCGTTCACGCCACCCAGAACGGCTTGGTGATTGGCGGCGGCGCGGGTGTGCTGGCGGGCGTGGTAGCGGCGCTGTTCCCGATCATTGGCGAAGGGCCGCAGTGGGGCATGGTCGGCATCACGACCGTCGTCGGCGCGCTGTTTGGCGCGTGGGCCTCGAGCATGATCGGCAGTTCCGTGCCGAACAGCCGCCTCAAACCGTTCAAGCAGGCGGTGGAGGATGGGCAGATCCTGCTGATGGTGGACGTGCCGCGCTCGCGCATGGCTGAAGTGCGTGCGCTGCTGCAGAAGACGCATCCCGAAGGCCGCTTCAGCGGCGAAGATACGGCGATGCCCGCATTCCCCTGATCGATCTGCCGACACCGAAACCGGAGCCGCGCGCTCCGGTTTTTTTTTTGGACTCAGACGGCGCGTCAAATTTGGATGCAGGCGGAGTGGGCGGCACGGCTTGGCTGGCACAGTGGCGGGTTCCTCATCCGTTGCCCACTCACCTGCCATGCCTCCATGTCTCGCCCGCCTCCTAGCCTGTAACGTCAATCGGAGGACGGCGCGATGAGCCTCGCCGTTCTGCGTTCACGCGCGCTGTCGGGCATCGATGCGCCCGCCGTGTCGGTGGAGGTCCATCTGGCGAATGGCCTGCCGTCGTTCACCATCGTCGGGCTGCCCGACACGGAGGTGAAGGAAAGCAAGGACCGCGTGCGTGCGGCCATCCAGAACAGTCACTTTGAGTTTCCCGCGCGGCGCATCACCGTCAACCTGGCACCGGCTGATCTGCCCAAGGAATCGGGCCGTTTCGATTTGCCGATTGCGCTGGGCATTCTCGCTGCCAGCCGGCAGATCCCGCACACGCATCTGGATGCGCACGAGTTTGCGGGCGAGCTTTCGCTGTCTGGAGACTTGCGGCCAATTCGCGGCGCGCTGGCGATGGCGTATGCGTTGTCGCGCAACCCCGATTTGACCAACACCGCCACGGATGGCGAAGCGCCGCTCGCCCGCGCCTTCGTGCTGCCCGCCGAGAATGCGGCTGAAGCCGCGCTGGTCAGCGGCACCAAGGTCCTGCCTGCGCGCACACTCATTGAGGTGTGCGATCACCTGAGCGCGCCGGATCGCAATCTCTCGCCCGTGCGGCCGGCTCCGGTCGATACCGAGATCCGCTATCCAGACCTGGCCGACGTACGCGGCCAACCGCAGGCACGGCGCGCGCTGGAGGTGGCTGCCGCCGGCGGCCATTCCATGTTGATGATCGGCCCGCCCGGCACCGGCAAATCGATGCTCGCCCAGCGCTTTCCCGGTCTGCTCCCGGAGATGAGCGACGACGAAGCGCTCTCTGCCGCGGCTGTCATGAGCCTGACCACGCGCGGCTTCGATGCGAAACGCTGGAAGGTGCGGCCATTCCGCGCGCCGCATCACACCGCCTCTGCCGTGGCGATGGTGGGCGGTGGCAACACGCCAAGACCGGGTGAGATTTCGCTCGCGCACCAAGGGGTCTTGTTCCTGGATGAGCTCCCCGAGTTCGAACGCCGCGTGCTCGAAGTCCTGCGCGAACCGCTGGAGACTGGCCACATCACCATCTCGCGTGCAGCACATCAGACGGATTTCCCCGCCAGTTTCCAACTCATCGCGGCGATGAACCCCTGCCCGTGCGGCTATCGGGGCCACCCGTTGCGCGCGTGCCGCTGCACGCCGGATCAGGTGGAGCGCTACCAGTCGCGCATTTCCGGCCCGCTGCTCGATCGCATTGATGTGCAGATCGAGGTGCCCACGCCATCGCAGGAAGAGCTGCTCGACGGGCCGCCCGGTGAACCGACACTCAACGTGGCCGAGCGCGTATCTGCCGCACATGAACGGCAACTCGCGCGCCAAGGCAAACGCAACGCGCTGCTGGCCGGCCACGAGATCGACCTGTACTGCGCTCGCACCGATGCGGCCGACGGTCTGCTACGCCATGCGATGACGCGCTTCTCGTGGTCTGCGCGTGCCTATGCGCGCGTGCTCAAGCTCGCCCGCACGATTGCAGACCTGGCCGGCGATGCACAGATTGACGCCGCGCATGTGGGCGAGGCGATTCAGTATAGGCGTGGGGTGAAGGCGGATTAGCCCGTCAGGCCGTCTGCCGCTTCACGAAGAACAACGCCGCACCGATGCTCATCAGCATGCCGCCGAAGAACCGGCTCTGCCAGCGCAAGGCGCGCGGATTGCGGAACAGGCGTTGTGCGCGCGAGGCGAGCAGCGCGTAGCCGTGCATCACGATCAGGTCGACAAACACCATCGTCACCGCCAGGATGGCCAACTGCGAAAGCAGCGGCTTGGCCGGATCGATGAATTGCGGCAGCACCGCCACCATGAAGAGGATGCCCTTGGGGTTCGTCAGGTTGGTCAGCAGCCCGACCAGGAAGCGGCGGCGCGCACCGCTGCCTGACACCTTGACTGCCTCACCCTCTGCTGGCTTGCTGATCTGAATCGGCGTGCGCCACTGCACGATGCCCAGGTAGATCAGGTACAGCGCGCCGACGATCTTGATGGCGGTAAAGGCATGCTCAGATGCAATCAGCAGCGCGCCCAGCCCGGCACCGGCAATGAACAGGACCACCACAATGCCCAGCTCCAGCCCGGCAATCGTGACGGACGTACGGCGTACGCCGTGCGTCAGGCCGTGGCTCATGCAGAGAATGGCGCCCGACCCTGGCGAGATGGCGATGACCCAGGCCGCCAGAAAGAAGGCCAGCCAGACTTGCAACGTCATGATGGTGTCTCCGTGATGAGATGAAATGAAGCAATGAAGCGGAAGGCTCTTGGATAGCGCCCCCCCACTACGCGCTTTCGCCATCAACACAACCACCCTCGACCTTGGCCAGCGCATTCAGCAGCCCCGCACGCAACGCGGTCAGCGCCTGACTCTTTTCTTCCACTTCTGCGAGCTTCGCTTCGATACACGCCACCTTTTGCGCGACAGCAAAGGCGGGGCTGCCCCAGACATGGACGACGTCGTTGATTTCCGCGAGCGTGAACCCCAGCGCCTTTGCGTGAACGATCAGCCGAATCCGCTGCAACGAGACCTCGGAATAGCGCTTGTACGTATTGGTCGCGTGCGGCTGTGCTGCCTTGTCGAGCAGCCCCATGCGCTCGTAGTAACGCACGGTATCTCGCGAAACGCCTGCTCGCTTGCTCAGTTCGCCGATGCGCATGCTGCCTCTACCGAATGTTGTGGACCGTCATTAGGGCTTGACCGTGGTCTTTAGTCAACGGTTTACAGTCCGCCCCACTTTCCACTTCATCAGCAGGCCATGAAGCATTCCTTCGATTTTCGCGGAAAAACAGCACTCATCACGGGGGCATCGTCGGGTATCGGGCTGGAGTTCGCCCATGCGCTAGCCAAGCGTGGCGCGAAACTTCTGCTGGTCGCACGCTCGCGCGACAAGCTGCGCGACTTGACCGCCAAATTGCGACACGACTACGCCTGCGACGCAGACTTCCTGACGGTTGACCTGAGCGCACCGGACGCTGTCCCGACGTTGGCAGACCATCTGAAGGCGACCGGCACGGTGGTCGATGTCCTGATCAACAACGCGGGCTTTGCGGCTTACGGGCGCTTCGAAACAGTTCCGTGGACGTGCCAACGCGATGAAGTACTGGTGAACTGCATGGCCGCGGTCGAGCTGACACAGCTTCTGCTGCCGGGAATGCAGGCACGATCCGGTGGGGCGATCATCAACGTCGCCTCAACAGCCGCATTCCAGCCCCTTCCTTACATGGCGATCTACGGCGCAACCAAGGCTTTTCTGCTGTCATTTTCAGAAGCCGTTTGGGCTGAGAACCGGCATCGCGGCATTCGGGTCCTCGCACTGTGTCCCGGCGCAACGCAAACCGGCTTTTTTGATGTCGTTGGTGCCGAGGAAGCGGCGGTCGGCACCCCGATGCCTGTCGCGCGCGTGGTGCAAGACGCGTTGTGGGCGCTCGATCGCAATCGGAGCTATCGGATTGTCGGCACGCAGAATCGGCTGCTTGCCAATTTGCAACGGCTATTGACCCGCGAGATGTCGGCACGCCTGGTGGAGAAAATCCTTCGGCCGAGAAACGCCGGGATGCCGGTGGCAGGAGACGCCAACGCGTAGGGGTGGCCGACATCCATCAACGTGGTCGTCGATCAAGGTTGAGCGCTGTGGATCGGCTTCGGTGGATAACTCGCCAGCACCACCGAGGTCGTGACCGATCCGAATCTGGCCAACGCATCGATTGCCACTTCGAGTTGTGTCATCTCTTCCACCACCATGCGGACGATGAAGCAGTCTTCGCCGGTGATCCGATGCGCCTCGACGATTTCAGGCATCGCCTCGAAAGCGCTGAGGCACGCCTTGATCTGAGCATGGGTGGTGCGGATCCGCACGATCGCTGCGATGCCGCGCCCCACGAGACCCGGATTGATGCGCGCCCCATAGCCCTCAATGATGCCTTGCTCTTCCAGTCTTTTGATCCGAGCGGCGACCGCGGGTTGCGACAACCCAATCTGCTTGCCCAACTCGGTATTCGTGATGCGCGCATGCGTTTGCAGCACCTCAAGAATGCGCCAGTCGAGTCGATCCAGCTCGACGCCCTTTTGTTTCATTCGTTGATGCCCCTCAATTCCGTGCATTCGAAGCCGGTTGGCGTTCATTTCAATGGTTCAGCCATTCTGACAGAGCGCATCAGCCTTTAAGCTGGAGGCTCATTCAGGGAGGGGAAATCCAACATGAGTCAACGCGTTCTGATCGTGCCCGGTTACGGCAATTCAGGGGCAACACACTGGCAAAGCCTCTGGGAGGCCGCGAAGCCAGGACACTGGCGTCGCATGAAAATCGACGACTGGGATCGCGCCGTCTGCGACGAATGGGTCGCGGCAATCGATCGCGAAGTGGCGGCGCTCGGGCCCGATACGATCATCGTCGCGCACAGTCTTGGGTGCCTCGCCGTTGCGCATTGGGCCATGCGCCACGCGGTCACCGTTCGAGGGACGCTCCTCGTCGCCGTTCCGGATCCGTCGGCAGCCGCCTTTCCCAACGCCTTTTGCGTCGGGTTCTCACCCGTGCCTTCAGCAAGATTGCCATTTCGCAGTACCGTGGTGGCCAGCAGCGACGATCCCTATGCGGGGATCAGTTATGCGAAGTCCTGTGCCAATGCTTGGGGCAGCGAATTCCTCGATGTCGGAGCGCGCGGACATCTGAATGCCGCGAGCCAACTGGGTGACTGGGCCGAGGGATACCAGCTCCTGCAGCGTTTTGATGCGAGCACGCTCGCCTGACAAGCCGGTGTGAATCGGCCCTAGTAGGGGTGGAAGCTGGAGAGGAACTGCTCGACCTGCTCCTGCTGGCGCCCATCGCGCGCGGCCTCGCCCGATTCGAGCACGACGGCCTGGTAGGCGTGTTTGCCGACGGCGACCACGCGGGCGGTCAGACGGCGCGGCGTAGGGTCGTTGCCGCCGGCGCCCTGCGCAATCAATTCCACGGCCGGCACCGATCGCGGCGGCTGCGCGGCAGTTTTCACGGCGATGTCCTTGGTGAGCACCTGCCCTTTCAGATTGGCCGACAAGCCCGTACGCAACGCCGCTACGGCTTGCTCGCGCCAGACTGGGTCGTCGGCGGGCAATTCCACCACGCCGATGGCGAACAGCGTGCCGTCGATGCTGGCGGCCTGCATGGTCATTGGCAGGCGCTGCCCGTTGACGGTGATGGGGCGAGCATCGGCGGTGGGCTTGGCGGGGTAGTCCACGGCGTACGCACCTTCGTTGGACTGGACGGTGCGCCAGTCGTACTTCGGCGAGCAGGCCATCAACAGCGCACAGATCGCTGCGCCCATGCCCCACTGCCAGCCGCCTGCTTTTGCCATGCGTGCCACGTCGTCTCCTGGATTGTTCTGCCGGTTTCGCGCCGCCTATTATCGAGCAGAGCCACCCGCGAGACCCTAGGACTACGCCATGCCGAGCCCGAGCCTCCTTTTGCGTGCCCTGCGCGCCGACATTACTACCCTGGACTGCGACGCCATCGTCAATGCCGCCAACAGCTCGCTGCTGGGCGGGGGCGGCGTGGACGGCGCCATCCACCGCGCCGCAGGCCCCGAGTTGCTCGAAGCCTGCCGCGCCCTCAACGGTTGCCGCACCGGCGAGGCCAAGCTCACACCAGGCTTCCGACTGCCGGCGCGCTACGTTATCCACACCGTCGGGCCCATCTGGCGCGGAGGCCGGCAGGACGAAGCGACCCTGCTGGCCGCCTGCTACCGCAACAGCCTGGAGCTTGCCCGGCAGCATGACCTGCGCACCCTCGCCTTTCCGTGCATCAGCACCGGCGTCTACGGTTTTCCGGCTCACCTGGCCACGCCGATCGCGCTGCGCACGGTCCGAGAGCACGGCGCGGGCTTTGACGAGATCACCTTCTGCTGCTTTTCCCCCGCCGACCTGACGCTCTACGAAGCCGCGCTTGCTGGCGCAAAGTGACGCATGCATCGCAATAGACAGAATGTCGCAGGCGACCGGTCAGTTCGTCTTGGCAGGCCTACAATAGACGTTTCGTTTCCCCTCCAGACCGTTGTCGCCATGGCCTCGACCCTGACCTCCTCCGCTGCCGCCACGCCCGCCGCTTCCAGTGGCCGTCGCTGGCTGTTGCCCGTGATCGTGCTGGTGCTGGCCGTGGCGGGCTGGTTTGGCTGGCGCGCGTTCTCGCCATCGCAGCAGGTGCCGGCCGCCACCTTCACGCTGCTCGACGGGCAGAAGCTGTCCACGCAAGACCTGAAGGGCAAGGTCTACCTCGTCAACTTCTGGGCGACGAGCTGCACCACCTGCATCAAGGAAATGCCCAACATGGTCCAGACGTACAACAAGTACAAGGGCGAGGGCCTGGAATACGTGGCCGTGGCGATGAGCTATGACGCGCCAATGTACGTGATGAACTTCAGCCAGACGCGCCAGTTGCCCTTCAAGGTGGCGATGGACGCCGACGGCTCCGCCGCCAAAGCCTTCGGCGACGTGCAGCTCACACCCACCACCTTCCTGGTCGGCCGCGACGGGCGCATCCTCAAGCGCTACGTCGGCGAGCCGGAGTGGTCGTCGTTCGACGCGCTGCTCAAGCAGACGCTGGGCAAGCAGGCCTGAGCCGGCTGCCCCACCCAAACAAAACGCCCGGTCGATGCCGGGCGTTTTTGTGTCCGGGCGATGCGCGTTCCACACTACGTTCACGCGGGCCTGCTGCAATGGTGGCCCGTCAATCCGTGAACCGATGGAGCACGCGCATGGCCAATACCTACTGCATGTTCAAGGGCAAGCTGAAATTCGGCGTGCCTTATCTTGAGGGCTACAACGGCAACCCACATTACGCGATCGTGGCAGCGGCGCCAGATGGCTCGGAGTTCGTGGTGCTCGCCAATGTGAAATCCGACTCGACCATGCCCGGCGCGGGCGAGGCCGGTTACCACGTGCTGTATCAGTGGACGACCGATTTCAACCTGCCGATGACGGCACAGCTTGCGGCGCTGGCGCCGGGCCTATATCAGGACGGCTTTCCACGCCTGGACTATGTGCGCGACGCCGGGCTGGTCGACTTCCCGAACATGCAGCCGATCGCACCCGATACCGAGACCGAGCACAACGACATCAACGCGCTCGTCGACGACATGCTCGCACTGGACCGCACCGCCGCGCCGATCGACTACGTCTACCATGGCAGCTCCGGCGACGATGACCGCAAGGGCTGGCCGCCGCGTACCGACGTGACGGTCTACGGCTTCGGCTTTTTGTTCGAGCCGCAACAGAACGGCCTGCATGAGACGCACATGAACCAGGGGAACCCCGTCGTGCATGCGCCGGGCGTGAAGGACCATTCGCGCGAGAACGGCACGCAGCAGGACGGCGCCCTCATCGTGGAGATCGACGGCACGTTCCAGGCACTGTTTATTGCGTTCCAGACGCAAAGGATTCCAACGGATCAGCGCGGATATCCGGTGGCAGGTGCACATCCGATTCTTGGCTGAGTGCCCAAAACAAACACAAACGCCCGGTCGATGCCGGGCGTTTTCGTTTCCTGCGATGCAACTCAGAGGCCGTACCGCTTGATCTTGTCGTACAGCGTGGCGCGGCCGACTTGCAGGATGTCTGCCGCCTGGTGGACCGAGCCACCGGTGCGCGCCAGCGTCTCGGCAATCACCGTGCGCTCGTAACGTTCGACACGCTCCTTGAGCGGCATGCCGTCTTCCGAGGCATCCGGCACGACCGGCGTGCGGCCAATGCCAAGCACGAGGCGATCGGCCGCATTGCGCAGTTCCCGCACGTTGCCGGGCCAGTTCGATTGCATCAGCTCGTGGCGCTGGCGCTCGGCCAGCATCGGCAACGGCCGCTGGTAGCGCACGGCGGCGTCGAGCAGGAAGTGCTCGAACAGCGGGATGATGTCTTCGCGGCGTTCGCGCAGCGGCGGCAGGTCGATGGCGACCACGTTCAGGCGGTAATACAGATCGCGCCGGAAGCCACCCGCGTCGATCAACGCTTCCATGTCGCCCTTGGCGGCGGCAACGATGCGCACGTCGATGCGTACCGACTCGTTGGAGCCCAGGCGCTCCAGCGCGCCCTCCTGCAGCACACGCAGCAGCTTCACTTGCAGTGCGATGGGCATGCTCTCGATTTCGTCGAGGAACAGCGTGCCGCCCGACGCGTGCTCCAGCTTGCCGATGCGCCGCTTGCCCGCGCCCGTGAAGGCACCCGCCTCGTGGCCGAACATCTCGCTCTCGAAAATCGCCTCGGGCACCGCGCCGCAGTTGAGCGCGATGAACGGCTTGTCGTGACGCGGCGACAGCATGTGCAGGCTGCGCGCGACCAGTTCCTTACCCGTGCCAGTCTCACCGTTGATGAGCACTGGCGCATCGGTGGTCGCCACGTTTTCGATCAGCGCACGCACCGCGGCCATCGCGGGCGAGCGCCCGATGATGCGCGTGCCCGCCGCCGGCCCGGCCAGTTCGCGACGCAGCGCGCGGTTTTCCAGCTCCAGTGCGCGGCGCTCCATAGCGCGGCGCACGGTTTCCGTCAGGCGCTCGGCGGGAAACGGCTTTTCGATAAAGTCGAATGCGCCTTCGCGCATTGCCTGCACGGCCATGGTGATATCACCATGGCCGGTCACGAGCACCACGGGAATGCCCGTGCCGAACGACTGGCAATGCGTGAGCACATCCAAGCCGCTGGCGCCCGGCAGCCGCAGGTCGCTTACCACCACGCCGGGGAAGTTCGCGTCGATCTTGCCGACGGCTTCTTCAGCGCTGCCGAACGCCTGCACATTGAAGCCGGCTAGCTCCAGGCTCTGCGCGGTGGCCTGGCGTACAGGCGGGTCGTCTTCGATAAAGAGAACGGTCAAGCCTTCGGACATGGGTGGTCTGCGTAAAAAGGAATCAGGTGGATGCCGCGGAGGTGACTTCGGCGCGTACCAGTGTCAGCGTAAATTGCGCCCCGCCGCCTGGCACGTTTGCGGCCGACAGCGAGCCGCCAAAGTCGCGCGCGATGCTGGTGGAGATCGCCAGCCCGAGGCCCAGCCCCTGACCGATTTCCTTGGTGGTGAAAAACGGCTCGAACAGATGCGGCATGGCGTCGGGTGGAATGCCGGGGCCGTTGTCGCGCACCGTAATGTTCAACTGCGTGCTCTGTTGCGATGGTGCACCCTCCGCCGGACCGATGTCGATGTCGATACGGCCAGGGCGCGCGAGTTCGTTGGCGTTGATCGCATCGAGCGCATTGCCGATCAGGTTGATCAACACTTGCTCCAGCTTCAGCTCATCCGCGCGGACGACGGCTTCGGCTTCGGGGATGCGCCAGTGCAATTCGAGTTGCACGTCGCCCAGGCGCGGGCGCAGCAGCGCCAGCGTGTGATCCAGCGCCACGCGCACCTGCACATCGCTGTGTTTGCGGCGCGAGCGGCCCGCAAACAGCTTGAGCTGCGCGGTGATCTTGCCCATGCGCTCGGTCAGGTCAGCGATCGCCTGCAGGTTGTCGGTGGCGGCGCCGTGCTGTCCACGCTCCAGCAGGATGCGTGTGTTGTCGGAGAACGTGCGCAGCGCGGCCAGCGGTTGATTGAGCTCGTGCGTGATGCCGGCGGCCATCTGCCCCAGCGCGGCAAGCTTGCTGGCCTGCACGAGTTCGTCCTGCGTGGCGCGCAGTTCGGCTTCCGCGCGTGTGCGGTCGACGATCTCATGCTGAAGCTGTTCGTTGGTGGCCATCAGGTCGGCCGTGCGGTCTTCGACGCGGCGTTCGAGCTGGTCATACGCAGCTTCGAGCAGGCGTCGGCTGCGCAGCATTTCCATCAGGCGCAGGCGGCGCTGGCGCCAATAGAAGAGCAGCAGGCACGCAAACGCGAAGGCAAATGCGGCCGCCACGGTGGCGCTGCGCGCGGCGCTCATCACCGGGTCGACGGGCGTGAGGTACATCAGCGTCCAGTCAGGTTCGACCAGGTCGCGCGAGACCTGCAGGTAGCGCGTGGCATTCGCCCGTTCGCCGATGCGGATGAGTTCGGCGCCCTCCGGCAAGCGCCCCGTCAGGCGCAGAAAGCCCGGCGCCTCGGGCTGCAACGGCAGCGGCTTGATCTCTTTGCGGTAGTACTGGCGCGTAGCTTCAAATTGCGCCTGCAGCTTGGGCGTGAGCGGCTCAACGGTGTGGTACTGCCACGCCGGCACGGACGACAGGAAGATCACGCCGTTCTCATCGGCCACCATCACCGGCTCGGACGCATCGTGGCTCGCGCGGCCGAACCATTCGAGGTTGAGCTTGACCACCGTCACGCCGATCACGCGGCCGTCCTGCATGACGGGCTGCGAGATGTAGTAGCCCGGCTCTTCACGCGTGATGCCGATGCCGTAGAACCGCCCGACATGGCCCGCCGCCGCCTGCTGGAAATACGGCCGAAACCGATATTCCGCACCGACAAAGCTATCGGGTTGGTTGTAGTTGGACGCCGCCTGCGCCAGGCCGCTCGGGGCAATCACGTAGGTGGCGGTCGCGTGCGCGCGGTCGTTGACCTCACGCAGATACTGGTTGGCGCGCTCGACATTGCCGGGCGTCGGGTTGGCCAACAGATCGTGGATGAACGGATGCAGCGCCACCAGCGCCGGCAGGTATTCGTAGCGGTCGAGCGTGCTTTTGAGGTTGGCGGCGTAGCGATCGACGCGGCCGCCGGCGGCCTGCTGCGCCTGGGCGAGGCCGCGGTTCCATGTCACCACGAACGTCGCCGTGCACACCAGCGTCATCAGCGCCACGAGCCCCGCCGCAACCAGCCACCAGAACCCGCGACGCGAGCCGGAAGCGCTGGTAAAGGAGAAGTCGGGATCGGACATCGGCGGGGCTTGGGCGGCGGAGGGTGTCGCCGTCCCTTCCATTGCCGCGTTGGCCGTCGTGCGCGTCACGAGGCGCTCCAAATAAGAAGCGGGGCCGTCTGGAAGGACAGGCCCCGCAATCATACGCTGTCAACCGGGGGCGCCCGCAGGCGCCTGCCCAGTCCTGTCTACTCTCGCCGATCAGGCTGCCGGGGTGGCCGGCACGCCTTCGTCGCTGCGGTTGCCCGACAGCACGCGGGCCAGCTTGGCGCGATCGAGCTCACGTTCCCAGGCCGAGATCACCACGCAGGCCACGCCGTTGCCGGTAATGTTGGTCAGCGCGCGGCACTCGCTCATGAAGCGGTCGATACCGAGGATCAGCACCATGCCTGCCACCGGAATGTCCGGCACCACGGCCAGGGTTGCCGCCAGCGTGATGAAGCCTGCGCCGGTGATGCCCGATGCGCCCTTCGACGTCAGCATCGCCACGGCCAGGATCGTCAGCTGCTGCGTCCAGGTCAGTTCAATGTTCAGCGCCTGCGAGATGAAGATCACCGCCATCGTCATGTAGATGTTGGTGCCGTCCAGGTTGAACGAATAACCGGTCGGCACCACCAGGCCCACCACCGACTTCGAGCAGCCCAGCTTCTCCATCTTTTCCATCAGGTGCGGCAGCGCCGATTCCGACGAGCTCGTGCCCAGCACGATCAGCAGTTCTTCCTTGATGTACGCGACAAAGCGGAAGATGTTGAAGCCGACCAGCCGCGCGATGATGCCCAGCACCACCACCACGAAGATGATGGCCGTCAGGTAGAACGTGCCGACCAGCTTGAGCAGCGGCACCAGCGAGATCACGCCGTATTTGCCGATGGTGAAGGCCATGGCGCCAAAAGCACCGAGCGGCGCCACACGCGTGATGACGTGCACGATGCGGAAGAACACGTGCGAGATCTGATCGATGAAGTCCGTCACGATCTGCGCGCGCTCACCCATGGCTGAGAGCGCACCGCCAAACAGCAGCGCAATCAGCAGGATCTGCAGGATGTCGCCCTTGGCGAAGGCATCCACCACCGTGCTCGGGATGATGTTCAGCAGGAAGTCGACCGTGCTGGCCGATTGCGCCTTGGCGGCGTACTGCGCCACAGCCTTGGCGTCGATGGTGTGCACATCAACGTTGAAGCCCGCACCCGGGTTGAAGATGTGGCCAGCCGCCAGACCAATCACCAGCGCGAAGGTCGAGACGACCTCAAAGTAGAGCAGCGCCTTGCCGCCCACGCGACCCACCTTCTTCATGTCGCGCATGCCGGCAATGCCGGAGACGACCGTACAGAAGATGATCGGCCCGATCACCATCTTGATCAGCTGAATGAAGCCATCGCCCAGCGGCTTCATCTTGACTGCCAGTTCGGGCGAGTAATGGCCCAGCAGAACGCCGATGACGATAGCCGCCAGCACCTGTACGTACAGGATTTTGTAGAACGGTTTTTTCATGTCTTCCTCGAGTGTCACAGACCGGCCGTGCGCTCGATTGCTCGCCCGGTCCGACCCGCCCTGATGTGGTCTCTCTCCTGCCTCGATACGCCGGCTTGTACCAACTCTTCCAGCGTTTCCCGCAGCAGGTCGCCCTTTATTGCAAGGGCTGTGCCAATGTGAAATTTCCGTGTCAGCGCCCCGCCAGCCCTTGTGCCAGCTTGGTGTGACTACGATGGCACCCGCTCCACCCGTCGTCAATCCCGGAATCCGCGCACAGACGCCGTCCGGACATCCGGAAAACGTGTTGCAGCGCAGCAGCGCGCGGCTTGGTCGCGGAGGACGCCTACGTCTGGGGCCGTATAATGCCGGGTCGTTACGCAAATCCACATGTGCGTGCGCGCCAGGAAGCCCTTTACGTCCTGCACCGCCCGCCGCCCTCGCCCTCCCAGTTTTCTGTCGGTCCGCCCATGAGCAGCCACTACCAGCACCACGTTTTCTTCTGCCTGAACGAACGCGAGGACGGCTCGCGCTGCTGTGCCGACTTTGGCGCCAAGGCCATGCAGGAATACGCCAAGAAGCGCTGCAAAGAGCTTGGCATCAACGGCGAAGGCCGCGTGCGCATCAACAAGGCTGGCTGCCTGGACCGTTGCGAACTCGGTCCCGTGCTGGTGGTCTACCCCGAGGCCGTCTGGTACACCTTCGTCGACCAGGAAGACATCGACGAGATCATCCAGAGCCATCTGATTGAGGGCAAACCGGTCGAACGGCTGATGGTCGATCGCCCCGCCTGAGTCCGACTAAGCTTTAGCCGCCCCGCTTTTCCATGAACGTGCATACGCAAGAACGCCTGATCCCCGGTCCGGTCGGCCAGATCGATCTGTCCATCGACCAACCGGAGGACGCACCGCGCGGTTTGGCGCTGATCGGCCATCCGCACCCGCTGTTTGGCGGCACCAAGGACAACAAGGTCGCGCAGACCCTGGCCCGCACCTTCGTCGGTCTTGGCTACGTGACGGTGCGCCTGAACTTCCGCGGCGTGGGCAAGACCGAAGGCACGCACGACAACGGCATTGGCGAACAGGACGACATGCTGGCCGTGCTCGACTGGATGCGCACGCAAACCGAATGGTCCGCCGACGTGGCCACGTTGCCGCTGGCGCTGGGCGGCTTCTCGTTCGGCAGCTTTGTCGTGTCGCAGGTGGCCCGCCGCCTGGCCGAAGCGAGCACGCCGGCCGAGCGCTTGGCGCTGGTCGGCACCGCCACCTCGCGCTGGGATGTGGCGCCGGTGCCGGCCGACACCATCGTCATTCACGGCGAGCAGGATGACACCGTGCCGCTCATCGATGTGCTCAACTGGGCGCGACCGCAGGAATTGCCCGTGATCGTCATTCCGGGCGCCGATCATTTCTTCCATCGCAAGCTGCATTTGATCCGGCAGCTCATTACCGGCGCCTGGGCGCCACGTCCGTAACTTTCGCCCGTTGATTTTCCGTACGCCGCACCTTCCCCCCGGGGCGTGGCGTCATTGAACTCCAAGCAGACCGCAGGACCCGACATGCAGACCCGCTTTACCGCTTCCGTTTTCTCTTCCGCCGCTGTCACCGTTGTTGCCGCAGCCACGCTTGTCTCGGCACTGCCTGCTGCGGCGCAGCCCGTACCGGCGCCGCAGGTGGCGGCACGCTCGTGGATGCTGACCGACGTCACCAGCGGCCAGGTGCTCGGCGGCACCAACATGGACGAGCGCATCGAGCCCGCTTCGCTCACCAAGCTGATGACGGCTTACCTCGTCTTCGAGGCCGTGCGCGACGGCAAGCTCAAGTACGACCAGATGATCACGCCCACCGAGACCGTGCGCACCGTCAAGACGGACGAATCGCGCATGTTCCTGCAGCCAGGCAAACCCGCCTCGGTGCGTGAGCTGACGCAGGGTCTGATCATCCAGTCGGGCAACGATGCAGCACTGGTACTGGCCGAAGCCGTGGGCGGCACCGAGACCAACTTCGTGATGCTGATGAACCGCGAAGCCGAACGCCTGGGCATGAAGAACACGCACTTCGCCAATGCCGCCGGCCTGCCCGACCCGAACCACTACAGCACGGCACGCGATCTTTCGATCCTGACGTCGGCGCTGATCAAGAACTTCCCGCAGGATTACAAGTTCTACTCGCAGAAGGAATTCACCTATAACAACATCAAGCAGCCGAACCGTAACCGTCTGCTGTGGCTGGACCCGACCGTTGATGGCGGCAAGACGGGCCACACCAAGTCGGCCGGCTACTGCCTCGTCACGTCGGCCAACCGTCCGCTCGCGGATGTGCCGGGCGCGAGCCGCCGCCTGCTGTCGGTCATCATCGGCACCAAGAGCGACCAGGTCCGCACACAGGAAAGCCTGAAGGTCCTGAACTACGGCTACCAGTTCTTCGACACGGTGCGCCTGTACCAGGCCAATGCAGCGCTGCAGACGCTCGACGTGTACAAGGGCCAAGCCAAGACCGTGAAGCTGGGCGTGGCCGAAGACAAGTGGATCACCGTGCCCAAGGGCGCAGGTGCACGCCTGAAGCCGGTGCTGGAGCACAAGGAACCGCTGCTCGCCCCGATCGCACAAGGCCAGCAGCTGGGCACGGTCAAGGTGATGGACGGCTCGACCGTGGTGTCGGAATTCCCGGTGGTGGCGCTGGAAGGCGTGCCCGAAGCCGGCTTCATCGGCCGCACGATCGACGCGGTCAAGCTGTGGTTTAAAAAGAAGTAATCGCCCCCATTTACTTCGACATGACTGCCTCTCACACTCCCCCGCCGGGCCACATCCCGCCCGAACAGTCGCTCATTGAGTACCCGAGCGATTTCCCCATCAAGGTGATGGGGCCGATGCATGACGACTTTGCCGCGACCATCGTCGAGGTGGTCCGCCAGCACGACCCGGAATTCCACGAGGGACGCCTGGAAAAGCGCCCGTCTTCCAGTGGCAACTATCTGGGCCTGACGGTGATCGTGCGTGCGACCAGCCGCGCCCAGCTCGACGCGCTGTATCAGGCACTGACGAGCCATCCGATGGTCAAGATCGTGCTGTAACGCATCGCGCACGCAACGCAAAACGCCCCGGCATATCCGGGGCGTTTTCGTTGGTGCGCAGGCAGTGCATCAACCCTTGGCGACGTGCCCCAGGCAGACCGTGTTGTCGCGCATCAAGCGCTCCAGCTTGAGCTTGAACGCCGCGATCTCCGGCAGCAACCACGCGCGAAACGCCTGCATCTTGGGCGTCTGCAGCGCGCTGTGGGGGCACACGAAGTAGTAGTTCCACGGGCAGGGAATCGTCGTCTCGAACAGGCGCACCACGCGGCCGGTCATCAGATCGTTGAAGGCCAAGGTCGGGCGGATCAGCGCAATGCCCTGCCCCGCCGCCGCCGCCTGCAACAACAGCGATGAATCCTGGAACATCAGCCCGCCGCGCGGCTCTACAAAGCCCGGCATGCCGGCCGCCTCGAACCAGGGCACCCAATCCTCGCCCTCGCTGCGCAGCAGGGTCATGGCCGCCATCTCGGCCACCGTGCGCGGCAGGCGCCCACCGTTGAACGACGGGCTGCAGATCGGGAAGAACACGTCGTCGAGCAGCTTTTCCACATACAGGCCTGGATAGTTGCCCGAGCCCATGCGCAACGCCACGTCCACCTCCTCACGCGCGAAATCGACCAGCGCGGGGCTCGAGAACAGCTCCACCTCCAACTCCGGATGGCGCTCGATGAAGGTGCCGATATGCGGTGTCAGCCAGCGCGCGGCAAACGACGGCATCGTGCTGATGGCCAAGCGGTTGTCGCGATTACCGGCGCGCAGTTGATGCGTGGCCTGGGCGATCTGGTCGAGCGCCTCGCGCACGCGTTCTGCATAGGTGCGGCCCGCGTGCGTCAGCACGACACGCTTACCTCGCCGCTCGAACAGCGGCACGCCCAGCTCCTCTTCCAACGTGCGCATCTGGTGGCTGACCGCGCCGTGCGTAACGAACAACTCCGTCGCCGCGCGCGAAAAACTCTCATAGCGGGCCGCCGCCTCAAACACCCGCAGCGCGCCAAGTGAAGGCAGGCGCATCGGTTCGCGGATTTCCGTCATGTTTCCCTCCGTGTTTTCGTAGTGCTTTATGTGAGAAACACTATCAAGAACACCAATATATATCGTTTGGACCTAGGCAACCAAGCGCCTAGACTTCCTTCAACGGCAAGGCCCTATCCACTGCCGTGAAGGAGCCGATCATGAAAGCTGTACTAACAAAAATTGTATTCACTCTGCAGCCCGGCGAAGTGGTGGCATTGCGCATGCCGGCCAACCAGAATCTGCGCGTCGAAGAAGCCCACGGGCGCGACGTCTGGGTCACCCACGAGAACACAGCCGGCGATGAATGGCTGCACGCCGGCGGCAGCGTTGCCGTGAAGCGCGGCGAGGAAATCGTCGTCTCGGTGGACCCGAAAGCCATCGGCCCCGTCTCGCTGGCCGTGGAAGCCACCGACGGCCACATGCCGCGCAAGCCGTGGCACGTCACCGATGGCTGGCGTCATACGCTGGCGGCACTGGGCTGGAACGAACACGCTGATACACCCGTCGTGGCCGCCTGATTACGCCTCCTTTTGCGGCGTCTGCCGCAAAAGCCCGATGCCGGCGCGATGCCTCCCATCGCGCCGGCATCGTTTTTTTGTCCGACCCTGCAAGGGAAGCGGGCAAAGGCGCGGCGGCAGTGACAGCCCTGCGCTACACTCGCGGGCATGATTCCGATTGACATCGTCGAACGCGGTTTGCAGGACTACGCCGCCTGCTTCGACGAAATGCAGACCTTCACGGCCCAACGCGGCGCCGACACCCCCGACACGATCTGGCTGGTCGAACACCCGCCGGTGTTCACGCTCGGTCTGGCCGGCGATCCGGCACATCTGTTGGCCGCAGGCAACATCCCTTTGGTGAAAGTCGACCGTGGCGGGCAGATCACCTACCACGGCCCCGGCCAAGTCGTCGCCTACCTCTTGCTGGATCTGCGCCGCCGCGGGCTGTTCGTGAAAGCGCTGGTCGACGCCATCGAAGCGGCCGTCATCGAGACGCTCGCCACGTATAATGTCGCCTCCGAACGCAAGGCTGGCGCCCCCGGCATCTACCTGTCGAACGGGCCGGACCAAGGCGCCAAGATCGCCGCGCTGGGGCTGAAGATCCGCAACGGCTGCAGCTACCACGGCGTGAGCCTGAACCTGGCGATGGACCTCGCGCCCTTCACGCAGATCAACCCATGTGGCTATGCCGGCCTGGAAACCGTCGACATGGTGACCGCCGGCGCCCGCGATGCGTCCGGGCGTGCCGTGGATGCATCCGACTGGCAACCCGTTTCCCGCGAACTGGCCAATGCGCTGGTCGCCCAATTGCAGCAACGCGCGCAAGCGCAACCCGCCGAGGCCGCGACCGCCTAGCGCCCGAAATGCACGAGCCACAAGCCCGTGCGGAGAACACGATGACCGATTCCGCAACCGTCACTCCGTCGAACGAACCGTACGACGCCACCCGCAAGCAGAAGTCGCTCGACAAGACCGCGCGTATCCCCATCAAGATCGTGCCGGCCGAGAAGCTCAAGAAGCCGGATTGGATTCGCGTGCGCGCCGCCACCGGCAATTCGCGCTTCTACGAGATCAAGGACATCCTGCGCGCCAACAACCTCGTGACGGTATGCGAAGAGGCAAGCTGCCCGAACATCGGTGAATGCTTCGGCAAGGGCACGGCCACGTTCATGATCATGGGCGACAAGTGCACCCGCCGTTGCCCGTTCTGCGATGTCGGCCACGGCCGCCCCGACCCGCTCGATGTGAATGAGCCGGAGAACCTGGCCAAGACCATCGCCGAACTCAAGCTCAATTACGTCGTCATCACCAGCGTCGACCGCGACGATCTGCGTGACGGTGGCGCCCAGCATTACGTGGATTGCATCTCGCGTACGCGCGCGCTGTCGCCGGCCACGCGCATCGAAGTGCTGGTGCCGGACTTCCGCGGCCGACTGGAGAAGGCACTGGACATCCTCCAGGAATGCCCGCCGGACGTGATGAACCACAACCTCGAAACCGTGCCGCGCCTGTACAAGCAGGCCCGCCCCGGCGCCGATTACGCGCATTCGCTCAAGCTGCTGAAGGACTTCAAGGCCCGCAACCCGAATGTGCCGACCAAGTCCGGCCTGATGGTCGGCCTGGGCGAGACGGATGAGGAAATCCTCGAAGTCATGCGCGACATGCGCGAGCACGACATCGACATGCTGACCATCGGCCAATACCTGGCGCCGTCGGGCCACCACCTGCCGGTGCTGCGCTACGTGCATCCGGACACTTTCAAGATGTTCGAAGAGAAAGCCTACGAAATGGGCTTCACGCATGCCGCCGTGGGCGCCATGGTGCGCAGCTCGTACCACGCCGATCAGCAAGCGCACGAAGCCGGCGTGGTCTGATCGCCGCGCAAAAAACGCAGCGCAAACAAAAAGGGCCTTGGGTTCAACCCCAAGGCCCTTTTTGCTTTGGTGCGGCCGACTCAGGCACGCGAAGCAGCGTCCTTCGGATACGAGGCATCGCCGTTCCACGACAGGTAGCCATTGGTATCGGCTTGGCGGTCGGCACCTTGCGTGTACGGATTGAAGCGATCGTTCTTCCATGACAGATAACCGTAGCTGTCAGCCTGGCGGTCAGCGCCTTGTGTGTATGGGTCGAACTTGGCGGCAGCGCCCTCGGTGTACGGGTCTGCCTTCGTCACGGCTTGACCGTTCGTGTACGGCTCCTTGAGCTGCCCGGCGGCGGCCGGAGAGGCCGACAACAGTGCGGCAGAGGCAGAAACAGCGGCCACGGCGGCCAAGAGGATACGGCGGGAGAATGCGGTGTTCATGATCGGCTCCTTGATTGCCTAGGTGTTCGGTTGCGCTCAGTTCGTTGCGCTTGGGACTAGAATAGATCGTTGCCCTTCACGGATAAATCATCATTCCAAGAAAAGACTGTTCTCACAATATCAACAGTTAAAGCACTCGAACGGTCAGAGCCATAAGCGACGCTATATCCACGCAAAAAAAAACCGCGCTCAGCGGCGCGGTTTTCTGGACCCTAGATCTACGGCTGCGCCGGTTGCCCCGGACGCGGCGCACTGGCCGGCTCCGCCACTGGGCGCCCCGCCTGTTTATTCCGCCACCAGCCCATCAACGTCAGCGCCAGCCAGAAGAATTGCGTGAGGAACGACGCGAGGTTGAACGAGCCCATCAGCGAAATCAGGATGCAGGCAGGTCCAAGCAAGTTGAGCCGAACCGCGAATGCACTGGTCGGCGACTTGTGCAGAACCTGCACGCCAAAGTGCGCAGAGACGTACGCGGCAACGCCGACGAGACCGACAACATCGGTAAAACCCAGGGAGGCCATGATGTGTTGCTGTGAAAGCTGAGGTTGTGAAAAAAAGGTTGAGGGTTGGGGCCGCCGGCCGGGGGTGGCCTCAGTACGTTGCCGTTAGCTTGAGCGCGACGGTGCGCCGGCCCAGCGTCATGTGGTCGACGCCGTTGCGCACCGACGGCAGGTTCGCGTAAGCCGGTGCATCCGCGCCCGTGAAGGCAGCGGACACCGTCAGAAACTTGTTGATGGGCCGCGACAGCTCGATGCGGTAGTCGGTAAAACCAAACGCGCTGTGATGCCGCACGTGCTCATGGCCGACATGCAGGCCGAGCGTGAAATCGTTCGGCAGTGGCACATTCCAGTTGGCCTCGGCATAGGTCGAGCCACGGCTGCCTTTGTCGATGCCGTCGGCCAGCGAGTTGCCGTCGAAGCCGAAGTAGTTCGACAGCGACGTCCACAGCTTGACCGATACACCGCGCCAACCGGCGCCAACCATCCACTCGGTATAGCCGTAGCCGGTGGCCGGGCCGCCAGCGATGGCCTTGTCATAGCGCGCGCCGGGATACCAGTAGCGGTAGAGCCCGGTAGTCAGTTCGATGTCTTGCGCGGTCTTGGTGGCGTAGCCGAGGTAGGTGTCGATCTCTGCGTGGCCACCGGCAATGACGTGGTCGCTCACCTGCGAGCCCCATACACCGGCATAGAAACCACTGGGTGCCGTGTAGTCGAAACCCGCTTGGAGCGCCGGTTTGCCCCACGTCTGGCGCAGGCCGCGCGACACGTATTGCGAGACAACCGAGGCGTTGGCCGACCAGCGTTTGTCATCGCCAGCCGGCGCCTCTTCAGCCAGCGCGGGCAGCGCAGCGGCGCATGCTGCTGCCCCACCTAGCATCGTCGCAACGCTGCGCCAACGCATCAGGCCGTCACCAGTTCGCTGGCCACCAGCGGCCCGCTCGCGTCCTTCTGCGGCGCCTGCAGCGGCGACTTGCCGGCCACGTAGAACGCTGCATCCGAACGCGCGAGCGGCGCCACACCGCGAATCCGGTCGGCGATCTTCTCGGCCATCATGATCGTCGGCGCATTCAAGTTGCCGGTGATGATGCGCGGCATGATCGACGCATCGACCACGCGCAGGCCCTCGAGCCCGTGCACGCGACCTTCGTGGTCGACCACGGCCATCGGATCATCGGCGGTGCCCATCTTGCAGGTGCAAGATGGGTGCAGCGCGGTCTCGGCATGGCTGCGCACGAAGGCGTCGATTTCGGCATCGGTCTGCACGCTCGGGCCGGGGCTAATCTCGCGGCCGCGATACTGGTCGAACGCGCGCTGCGCAATGATGTCGCGCGTGATGCGTACACCAGCGCGGAACTCACGCCAATCCACGTCATGCGACATGTAGTTGAACAGGATGCGCGGCTTGTCACGCGGGTCGCGCGAGGCGAGCTTCACGTAACCCGTGGACGGCGATCGCATCGACCCAACATGGCACTGGAACCCGTGCATCTTCACCGGGTTGCTGCCGTCGTAGTTCACTGCCAGCGGCAGGAAGTGGTACTGGATGTTCGGCCACTCGAAGCTGTCGTCGCTGCGGATGAAGCCGCCCGCCTCGAAGTGGTTGCTGGCGCCGGGGCCGGTGCCGTTCATGTACCATTCCAGGCCGACCTTCGGCTTGTTGTACCAGAGCGTGGATTCATAGATCGACACCGGCCGCAGGCACTCGTACTGGATGTACATCTCCAGATGGTCCTGCAGGTTCTCGCCGACGCCCGGCAGATGCGCGACCGAGTGGATGCCCATCGCACGCAGCTCGTCCGCATTACCTACGCCGGAGCGCTGCAGCAACTGCGGCGAGGCGATTGCACCGCTGGTGACGATCACCTCGCGGCGCGCGCGCCAGGTTTCGCGGTTGCCATCCATCAGCGCTTCCACGCCAACGGCACGCGTGCCCTCGAAGATCACGCGGTCAGCCAGCACGCGTGGCAGTACCGTCAGCGTGGAACGCTTGCGCGCGGTATCCAGATAGCAGAGCGACGTGCTGGCGCGGCGGCCCTTGGCCGTCACGGTGCGATCCATCGGGCCCAGGCCTTCCTGGCGATAGCCGTTCAGATCGTCGGTGGCCGGAATACCGGCTTGCTCACCCGCCTCAATGAAGGCGTGGAACAGCAGGCTGTTGTCGCGCTTGGGCGTGGTGACTTGCAGTGGGCCGGAATCGCCATGCCAGTCGTTGGCCCCCTTGTCGTACGTTTCCGACTTGCGGAAGTACGGCAGGCAGTCGGCATACGTCCAGTCGGACAGGTTGAAATCGCTCGCCCAGCGTTCGTAGTCCATCGCGTTGCCGCGGATGAAACACATGCCGTTGATCAGCGACGAGCCGCCCAGCCCCTTGCCGCGGCCTTGCGACATGCGGCGGTTGTTCATGTGCGGCTCGGGCTCGGTCTCGTAGGCCCAGTTGTACGTCGTGCCCTGCAGCGGATACGCCAGCGCGGCCGGCATCTGCGTGCGGAAATCCCAGCGGTGATCGGGGCCGCCCGCTTCGAGCAGCAGCACGGTCACGTCCGGGTCTTCGGTCAGGCGCGCGGCCAGCGTGCAGCCAGCCGAACCCGCGCCCACGATGATGTAGTCGTATTCCTGTACGGTGTTCGTCGTCAAAACGTGCCCTCCCTGTTTTACTCAGCGTCGGCGCCGAACCAGTTCAGCGGGGCCGGTGCGAGGTTGATGTAGCTGTGCTTGAGTTCGGTGTACTCATCCAGGCCACCGCGGCCGAGTTCGCGGCCGATGCCGCTGGCCTTGTAGCCGCCCCACGGCGCCTCGGGGAAGTACGGGTGATAGTCGTTGGCCCACACGGTGCCAAAGCGCAGCGCGCGGGTGACGCGGTTGGCGCGGCCGAGATCACGCGTCCACACGGCGCCGGCCAAACCGTACGACGTGTTGTTGGCGCGGCGCACGGCTTCTTCTTCGGTGGAGAAGCGCTCGATGGTGAGCGCTGGGCCAAAGATTTCTTCCGTGGCGATCTTCATGTCGTCGCGCACGTTGGCGAGCACGGTCGGCTCGAGCCAGAAGCCGCGCTCGAACTGCTTGCCTTCGGGCGCCTTGCCACCGCAGCGGAGCACAGCACCTTCCGCCACACCGGCCTGGACCATGTTGATGATCTTCTGGCGCTGGAAGGCCGACTGCACGGGGCCCATTTGCGTGCCCTCGTCAAAGCCGTTGCCGAGGCGGATGCGCTTGACGCGCTCGACCAGCGCTTCAACAAAGCGGTCGTGGATGCCGTCTTGCAGCATCAGGCGCGAACCTGCCGAACACACTTGGCCGGCGTGGAAGAACGCCGCGTTCACGGCTTGGTCGACGGCGGCGTCGAAATCCGCATCGTCAAAGATGATGTTCGGGTTCTTGCCACCCAGCTCCAGGCCGATCTTCTTGAAGTTGCCGATGGCCGCGTTCATGACGGCCGCTCCGGCCACTGCGCCACCCGTGAATGACACGAGGTCCACGTCCAGGTTGCGCGACAGTTCAGCGCCCGCCTCACCCGCACCGGTGATCAGGTTGAACACGCCCGGCGGCAGGCCGATCTCTTCCAGCAACTGCGTAAAGCGGTGCGTGGTCAGCGGTGTGAGGTTGCTCGGCTTGATGATGACCGTGTTGCCCGCGCCCAGCGCCGGCGCGATCTTCCATGCGGCTTGCAGCAGCGGGTAGTTCCACGGCGTGATCAGGCCGCACACACCCACCGGCTCGCGCAGCGTGCGGCTGATGACGTGCGACGGCGCTTCGTTGACGAGGCCCGACTCGGTGGCAACCAGCCCGGCGAAATAGCGGAACGTGGCGGCAATGCCGTCCATGTCCCAACGGCTTTCGATGATCGTCTTGCCGGTGTTCAGCGACTCGAGCGTCGCCAGGTTCTCGGCGTCGGCGTCGATGGCGTCGGCAATGCGGTTGAGCAGACGGGCGCGCTCGCGCGTGCCGGTGTTGCGCCACGGGCCTTCCTCAAATGCGCGGCGGGCAGCGGCAATGGCGCGCTGCGCATCGGCCACGGAGGCATCGGCAGCCTGCGTGAGGACGTTTTCGTTGGCGGGATCGACGATGTCGAGGTACACGCCGCCTTCGGGCTGGACCCACTGGCCGTCGATATACAAATCAAGACGGGGAGCCAGCGTGGCGGAGCGGAAATCGGTGGAAAGAGAAGCTTGCGTCATATCCTGGACCGGTTAAGCGGGTTGAATACCCGGGCTGGCGCACGAAGAAGACGGCGCCCGAAATGCCGACACCGTAGCGCTGCGATGAGCGCATTTCAGTGTGGCGACCCAAAAATTCACTGTCAGTTTTTTTATTTACCTTTGGAGAATCATGGACTAGTCTAGGAAAGAATAGTTGCCCCAGGCCAATCGTTAAGCCCTAATCTCCATAAAAATCGATAGATTTCAGCTATTTTTGAGGCGCTATACTGTTGCAAACAACTTCCAGTGAATTCCACGTCATGACCGCTGCTTCGCTTGCCTCCGATGGCTCGCTCGATGACGACAGCTTTGCCGGGCGCCTCAAAGGCGTGCTCACACGCGAGCGCATCCAGCTCAAGCAGGTGGCGGCCGCGCTGGGGGTGTCGCCGTCGGCAGTCCACAAATGGACGCGCGGCGGCGAGATCGAATACGCCAACCTGCTCGCGTTGGCCCGCTTCCTGAACGTGAATTGGCTGTGGCTGCGCTACGGCGACCGCGCGCTGGCTGACCTGGAAGCCAACCTGAGCACCGACACCCGCGCCCGTGAAGGCCGCCAGAAACACCTGGCCGCGATCATGGAAAGCGAGGCGCGCATGACCTTCGCGCAGGAGATTTCCGGCGTGGTCACGTGGGAGTGGAACCTGCTGACCGATGCGGTGGCGTATTCGCCGAATGCCGCGCGCCTGTTTGGCCGGCCGATCCGCACGCTGGAGGATTTCTGGCAGTGCGTGGTTCCGCAAGACGTGCCAGGCGTGGAGGCGGCCGTGGCGCGGAACCTGTCCGAAGGCGGCGTCTACGAGCATGAATTTCGCATTGCGCCCGCACCCGGCAAGGTGTGCTGGATCGTCTCCCGGGCCACGCTCGTGCGGGATGCGCAAGACCGGCCGGTCAAGATGATCGGCCTGAGCCTGGATGTCACGGAGCGCCGCACGGCCGAGGCCGCATTGCGCGATTCCGAGGCTCTGTTGGCCGAGGCGCAGAAGATTGCCCGCCTCGGCGGTTGGATCTGGGAGCCTGGTACTGATGCCTGCCGCTGGACGGACGAGGCTTACCGCCTGTTTGGCTGGGCGCCGCAGGGCTCGCCGGTGTCGATGGAACGCTATCTGGCAGCCGTCATTCCGGCAGATCGCGCGCGCGTGCAGGCTGTGTTGGACGAGGCGGTCGCCAGCCGGCAGCCGTATCGCGTGGAATACACCATCACTCTGCCCGACGGCACCCACCGCCACATCCGCGAGGAAGGCGAAGCGCAGGACGCGGATGCCGCCACACCCACGATGATCGGCGCGGCGCAGGACATTACCGCCGAGGTGGAGGCGCAGGCGGCCTTCCGCAACAGCGAAGCCAAACTGCGCACGCTGTTCGAGCAGGCGCCCGTGGGCATCGCACAGGTCAGCCTGGAAGGCCGCTGCCTGCTTGCCAACCCATGGCTGTGCAAGCTGCTGGGGCAACCGGAAGCGGCACTGCAACAACGTACGCTGCTCGACCTCACGCATCGCGACGACCTCGCCCGGCACCTGCGCCAGTACGGCGAGCTGCTGGCCGGCACCGTGCCAGCCTATGCGCTCACGCTGCAATTGGTACGCGGCGATGGCTCGGCGGTGCTGGTGCGCATCACCACCTCACTGGCGCGCGATCCGGCCAGCGACGCACCGTTGCATCTCATTACCGTGGTTGACTCGGCGCCTGAAACAGGCGCCTCTTAGCGCACTTGCATCACCTGACGTCATAGACGTCAACTTCTGACAATCCCGTCAATCGTTGCGACTTTTTCCGGCATGCCTGGAGGGCCGGCATAGACTCCGAAGAACTATCAGTTAATTTCTAAACCTCCAGTAACTTAAGCGTCACCTGACAGGTTCACCGCCGGTACGCACAGAACAAGGAGATCGGTCTTGGCTTCATCCTCCGCCGCCCGCGCGGCACATCACAAACGCACGCTGCAGTGGGGCTACCGCTGGGCGCTGTGGGCCGCCATTCTGTGGGGCGCCTGGTACGTGCCGGGCACAGCCGTCTGGCATGAGTCTCCATTCGCGACGATGGATTTGTCGGACCCGCGCGTTTTCCTGGTCTGCGCGGCCGTCATCACGGCATTCCACAGTTGCATGGTGATGATCTTCCAGTGGGTGTGGCTGGGCTCGCTCGGCAAGTTGGGCGATTACTTCCGCACCATCGGCCAGTTCCGCAAGATCTCCCGCTGGTACTTCATCGCGGCTGTGGCCGGTGGGCTGATGGCGAACTTCGGCTCGTACCTGGCGATGGGCTATGTAGGCGCGGTGTTCGCAGCCGTGGCCGGCCTGCTCTACCCCGTGGTGGGCGCGACGGTGGCCAAGCTTTGGTACAACGAGCGCATCAGCGCGCGGGCGGCGGTTGGCATCGCGATCATCATCGCCGGCGGCGTGGCGATCTACGCGCCGGCGCTGATGGCCGAATCGCACAGCGGCGGCAACCAGTGGATCGGCTATCTGGGCGGCGCCATGGCGGCCATCGGCTGGGGCTTGGAAGGCGCGATCGTGGGCCGGGCGATGGACGTGACCGATCCCGACTGCGGCGTCTCCATCCGCTACACCGCCGAGGCCATCTACTGGATCGCCTTCGTGTTGCCGGCCATCGCGCTGTTTGCGCACGTGCCGGTGCCGGTGACGGAGATCGCCTCGGGCATCCTGCACAGCAAGGCGCTGCTGTGGCTGGCGGTGGGCGGGCTCACGTTCTCGTTCTGCGCGGTGGCTTGGTACAAGTCCTTCCCGCTGATCGGCGTGGGGCGCGGCCAGGCGCTGGGCGCGTTCTACGCGATGTTCGCCACGATCTTCACCGCCATCTTCACGCTGCAGTTTCCGGAGTGGTACTTCCTGATCGGGCTGGCGCTGGTGATCTTCGGCGGCTTCGTGATGGTGTCGGAAAGCTCGGAAAACCTGGAGGTGATTCGCGGCACGGCGCCCACCCTCCCCACAACAACAACAGAGACGCACGCATGAAACTGCACATGAAGGGCTACATCCTGCAACTGCTCGCCAGCGGCGATGCACTGTGGGACAGCGACATCGCCCATCGCACCTGCGTCGAATACGGCAAACCCGAAGATGAGTACTGGGTAGGCAACGTCCGAGCCATCCTCGCTGATCTGTACTCCGGCTGCTTGGTGGAAACGCCCGAAGACACGCTGGACGAAGCCACCGGCAAGGTGCACTTCCGCTACGCCATCACCGAATTCGGCCGCCAGCGCATGGCGGACACCGGCCTGCTCGACGCCGAACCAAAGGAGACCACGCAATGACGCACTACTGGGGCTACCCGTTTGCCGATGTCCTGGCGATCGTGATGATCGTCGGGTTGAGCGCACTGGCGCTGTATCAGGCACGCACGTATACGAAGCAGCTCTGACGCTGCGCAACACGCAAAGAAAAACGGCCCGCTGGCAGACAACGCCAGCGGGCCGTTTTGCTTGGATACAACTTATGCGCCGAGCGCCGGATCGGACGCGCTGGTGCGGCCGGTTTCAACGTGGCCGGCCAGGCGACGCTCGAAGCCGGCATCGGTGCCGGCCGTGACGGTCAGGTCGTACCAGGCGTGCTGGCTGCGCAGGTCCAGGTACACGGACGCATCATCGCCGCCGCGCACTTCGCGCTGCACGCTCTCGCCCGTATAGGCGCTCTTGATCGTGAAAACGGTGGGCGTGCGGCCGTGGTTGATCAGGCGCAGTTGCAGGTTGCCGTTGGCGACGTCGTAGCCCTCCTTCACCTCCAGCGCGCGGCCGTGCGGGCGCAGCAAACCGGAAAGCGACAGCTTGCCGACAAAACGTCGCAGGAAGCCGTTCGGACCATGCACGGTGAAGTCGTATGCGCCGCCGACGTTCACGGCCAGTTTGTCGGACAAGCGCTTGCCGGCCTCCACCGTGTAGGTGCGCGGGGCGTCCACGCTGCCGGCGGTGTAGACGAGGAAGGCCGCGCCAAGATCGCCGGTGTTCACGAAATCGAGCTGGAACTTCCCAGCGGCCTCGTCCTGGCGGCCACGCACGAACAACTCGTAGGGCAATGCGCGAGCCGGGCGCACGCCAGCCTCTTGCTTCGGCACGGCCTGCACCAGCGGCGGCAGCGGCACGTAGTCGGCGTGGCGCAGCTTGTCTTTCGGCACGTAGGCGGCGGTGCTCGGCAGCGTGGGCACCACCTCGTTGGGCGTGGCGAAGTTGAATGCCGACGTCAGATCGCCACACACCGCACGGCGCCACTTCGAAATATTCGGCGACTTGACGTGGTGCGTGCGCTTAAAGCGCTGCTCGATGAAGCGGATGATCGACGTGTGGTCGAACGTTTCCGAACACACGAAACCGCCCTTGGACCACGGCGACACCACCAGCATCGGCACGCGCTGGCCGAGGCCGTAGCTGCCGGCGCTGTACTTGCTGTTGCCAGGGAAATATTCGCCCGTGGTATCGACGGTCGACAGTCCATTGCTGCCGGACGACGCGAACGGCGGCACAAGGTGGTCGAAGAAACCGTCGTTCTCGTCATAGGTGATGAACACCGCTGTCTTGCTCCACACCTCGGGGTTGGAGGTCAGGATCTGCAGGACCTGGTCGATGTACCACGCACCGTAGTTGGCCGGCCAGTTCGGATGCTCAGAGAACGCCTCGGGCGCGGCGATCCACGACACCTGCGGCAGCGTGCCGTTCTGTACATCGCGCTTGAGGATGTCGAAGTAGCCCTCACCGGCCGATGCATTGGTGCCGGTGCGTGCCTTGTCGTACAGCGGGCTGCCGGGCTGCGCGTTCTGGTATTGCTTGAAGTACAGCAGTGCGTTGTCGCCGTAGTTGCCGATGTATGCATCGCTCGTCCAGCCCCACGAGCCAGCGGCGTCGAGGCCCGTGCCGATGTCCTGATAGATCTTCCACGAGATGCCGGCGGCTTCGAGCACTTCCGGGTACGTCGACCAGCCGTAGCCGGCTTCCGCGTTGTCGATCACGGGGCCGCCGCCGACGTTGTCGTTACCGACGTAGCCCGTCCACATGTAGTAGCGGTTCGGATCGGTCGAGGTGGGCGTGGAGCAGTGATAGGCGTCGCAGATGGTGAAGGCGTCGGCCAGCGCGTAATGGAACGGGATGTCCTGACGCGTGAGGTACGCCATCGTGGTGGTGCCCTTGTGCGGGACCCAGCCGTCGTAGCGGCCACCGTTGACGGCGAGGTGCGTATCGTTCCAGCCATGCGGCAGATCTTGCAGGAACTGCAGGCCGAGGTCCGGCGCGCTTGGGCGGAACGGCAGCACCTCGCCCACACCGCCAGCGACCGGCTGATGCCACACGGTCTTGCCGGTGGGCAGGTTGATCACGCGCGTATCGCCGTACCCGCGCACGCCCTTGAGCGTGCCGAAGTAGTGGTCGAACGAGCGGTTCTCCTGCATGAGGATCACGATGTGCTGTACGTCCTCGATATTGCGGTGCGCGTTGTGGGCGGGAATCGCCAGTGCCTGGCGAATGCCTTCGGGCACCGCGCCCATGGCCGCAGACGCGGCAGCCAGTTGGGCGGCGGAACGGAGAAAACCACGGCGGCTCTTGGAGGTCATCTTCTCTACCTGTTGAGGGTGTTGGGGGGTGGGGGTCAGGCGCTAAGGTAGAAAGGATTCGTGTCGGTTGCGTGAAGACGGCGCCTGTCGGCAGTGTCACGCAACCCCACCCGTTTGATGGAGTACTGTTGCAAATGAGAGCAATTCTCATCTACACTGCAGCGCAACAAATTGCGGATCGCCGCCGGCATGGCGCGCTCCACCGCATCCGCGCCTAGCACGCGCATCGCCCGACAGACTGTCGAGCGGCCCCTACATCAGATCCCTGTGCCGCAGGACCGAGCCCCCGCTCGCCTGCCCATGCTGATCCCCGTAGGAGCCCTCTCGTGCAACGTCAAGCTGATCCCGTCGCTCATCCGCCCATTGCCGCCGCGGCCGGCAACCTCGCTTTTGAATCGATTCCGGCCTTGCAGAAGGCCGGCGTACGCGCCGACCAGTGGTCTGCCGCGCAGCAGCTGGCACAGCGCCGCGTGCTGTCGCGCCTGTTGCAGGCGCTGTTTCGGGAGGCACTGCTCAACCCCGGCCAGTTGATCGCCGATACCCGCGCCGATGTGACGCTGTTGCCCATCTGGCAGCAGCGCGTGGTCTTGCGCTTTACGGGCTTGCGCGCCGGTGCGCTCGGCAGTTGGACGTTGACGGGCGATGTGGCCGTGCTCGCGCACGATCAGCCGCCGGTGTCTATCGATCGGCCTTCCACCTTGCTCCATTGGCTGTCGCCGATGCTGGACACCGGCGACGCGACAGATGTCTCGCGCCTGACCGCCATTGCGCGGCTATCGGCCGAGCTGGACAACAGCCAGGACAACGACACGCTATGCCAGGCCTATCGACTCGCCTGGGGCGAGCGACTCGCCGCCGAACATGGCACCTCGGCGGCGCAAGACGCGCTGGCCTCGCTCACCGACGATGGCACACCGCACGCCCTGGCCCGCACCGAGCAATGGGGCACCGGTGGCCACCCCTGGCACCCGGCCTACAAGACGCGAATGGGGCTGTCGCCCGATCAGGTGATCGCGCTGTCGCCGGAGTTCGAGGCCGAAGTCCCCATCGGGCTGGTGGCCGTGGCCGCGCATCGTCTACAGGTGACCACGATGGCGGGCGTGCAACCCTACGCGGCGTGGTTTGCGTCCACCTTCCCCGACGCCATGCGCGCCTTCCGCAAAGCCTTGCTGGCACGTCAGTTGGCGCCCGAAGCGTGGCTGCCGCTGCCCGTCCACCCGTGGCAGCGCGACACGACACTCACTGAAACCTTCGCCGATGAATTGAAGGCCGGCGAGCTGATCGTGTTGCCCGAGATCACCATCGCGGCACGGCCGACCATGTCGTTCCGCACCGTGGCGGCGACCGACGCGCCGGGTGGCCCGATGCTGAAGTTGCCCGTGAGCATGCGGCTCACCAGCGTAGAGCGCACCGTGTCGCCCAAATCCGCCGTCATGGGCCCGCGCGTGAGCATGCTGCTGGAAAGCATCCTCGCGGCCGATGCGGCGCTGGCATCCGTGTTGTCGATCGTGCCGGAGCGCCACGGCATCCACCTGGCCGGCACGGACGACGAGCGCGCGCGCCACCTCTCGATGATCGTGCGCGACAACCCCACCGCCCGCATCCCTGGCAATCAACGGCTGCTGCCCGTGGGGGCGCTGTTCACGCCAGATTTCACTGCCGACATGACACAACCGGGCGCGCCCACGCTGCTCGACACCGTGCTTGCACGCCAAGCCGGCGGCACCCGTGCGGAACGCGCCACGCGTTTCTTCGCGGCTTACCTGGGCGTGGCGATTCCGGCCGTCGTCGGGCTGTATCTGCGCTATGGCATTGCACTGGAGGCGCATCAGCAGAACACCTTCGTCGTCATCGACGAATGCGGCATGCCGGTGCGGCTGGTAGTGCGTGACTTTGGCGATGTAAAGATCGCGCTGCCGGCTTTGCAAGCGCAAGGCTTCTCCATCGACCCATTCCGCGCTGGGCACACCACGTACCCGGACCGCGACATCCCGCGCAAAAAGCTGATCCACGCGTTCCTGCTGTGCCATATCGGCGAGTTGGCACTGGCGCTCTTCCCGGACCACGGCAGCACAGCGGGCCTGCGCCAGTGGCGTGACGCCATGCACGCAGCGTTCGACGCCAGCCGCACCATCATGGATGCCGACACCTGGGCACATGAGCGTCACGCACTGCTCGAAGCACCGTGGACGTTCAAGACCTTCGTGCGCATGCGCCTGCGCGACCAGTCCGATGACATGCATGCCGCGCTGCCGAATCCATTGGCTGCGGTGGCCACGGCATGAGTTCTGCCATGCGTGCCGACTCGTGGCGCGGGGCCATTCGCTGGCTGCTCGTCATTCAAGCGCTGTCGATGGGTGCGATGGAGATGACCGGCCCGTTCTGGCCGCTTTTCCTGCGCGAGTTGGCACCGGTGCCACACGTGCCGTTCGCGTGGGTGGCCAGCGCCGCGTACTTTGCGCCGATGGCCGCCACGCTCCTCACGGCGCCATGGTGGGGCCGGCTGGCGGACCGCGTGGGCGCCAAACCGATGATCCTGCGGGCGTTGGTCGCGCTGGCGGTGTCCCAGTTGTGGTCGGTCTATGCGGACTCGGCGGCCAGCGTGCTGCTGGCGCGCACGGTGCAAGGCGGGCTGGCGGGCTTCCTGGCCGCCGCGCAGATCTACGCCATGCGCGTGGCGCCTGCCGACATGCGCCGCCGCGTCTTTGCCGACCTGCAAACCGTCACCGCCTGCGGCAGCTTCATGGCGCCGCCGGTGGGCGCGTGGCTCGTTGCATGGATGGGCTTTCGGATGGCCAATACGGCGGGTGCCGTCATCATCCTGGCGTGCATTCCGCTGGCGATGCTGTGTTTGCCTTCGGTGTCGCCCCGCGTGCGGGAAGCATCCAGCCCGACGGCGGACACATCCTCCACGCAGCACGCGCCGCTGGGCGGGCTCGTCATTGGCCTGCTGCTGGGCACCGTGGCCGTGCAGGCAGCGCGCGTCATGCCGCAGGGTTTTCTCGCGCCGTATATCACCGAGACGCTGCATGGCTCCGTCATGCTGGCGGGGCTCGCCTATAGCGCCACGGCGGCGACGCTGGCGTTGTCGGCGCGTTGGTGGGCGAAGCGCTTCGCGGGGTTGCCGGTGCACGCCACGCTTAGCCGTGTGGGCATGCTGACGGCGGTGTGCGGTGTAACCGCGCTGTGGCAGGGCTTTGCGCAGGGTGAGGTCGGTTTCATTGCGGCGCGTCTGGCTTGGGGCGTCTGTCTGGGCGGTTTGCTGCCCGTCATGAACAGCCTCGTCGCCGAGACCAGCCCGCAAGAACGCCAAGGGTTTGCCCTGGGGCTGTGCAGCAGCGCAGCAAAGGGCGGCGCGCTCATTGGGCTGGGCATGGCGGCCGTCTCAACGGGGCTGTTCGGCTGGCGCTCGGGCTTTATCGCCATGGCGGCAATGTACGTTGCGGCACTGGCCGCCCTGCTGATCGTGCACCGTGTGGCGTTGCCGAGCGCAGTGCCGCCGGCGGTACAGACTCAGCGCGCCTGACGCGCGGCGCGCCGTTGCAGATGCGTCTGCTCGGCGCGCCAGACGAGGTAGCCCAGCCCCAGGAACGGCCACAACCAGCCGATCCACTGCGACAGGCTGTTGAAATGCACGAAGCGCCCCAGCCGCCAGGCTTGCGCCGACACCCACGAATACGGGCTCGGCGGCAGCACGTTGGACAGCACAATCAGCGCAATCAGCAGCGTCATCGCCAACCCGCCCCGCAGCCAGCGCGGCAGACGCACCAGCAGCACCAGCGCGAGCGAGCCGACCACCAACCCAAAGCGCGCGCCGGACGAGAGCCAATCCCACGCCCCGGCCAGCGGGAACTGCAGCAACGTCGCCCCCGCCTTCAGCAACAGCGTGCTGGTCAAGAGCGCGGCAAGTAGCGGCAGCATGGGCGCCCCGCGGCGCATGGTCACCGTAGCCAGCAGCGCCGTGCCGACCCAGCTGCAGGCGGTGATGAGCGCCTCCAGCAATTCCTGCCGCTGCAGCGCCTCGGGGTGCGCTTGCAACTGGTCGTGCCAGTCGAACAGATCGGGAAACCAGTTGCGGATCACACTGGTCAGGAACGCATCCGGCGACGGGTCCAGCAGCATGCTGCGCACCACGCCACCCATGCTGAAGAGGAACTCCTGCGGGAACGTCTGCGCAAACGGCCACAGCAGCAGCAACAGAATCGCAAACGTGGCATGCGGCTCAAACCAGTGCTTGCGCACGCCCCGCAGGCCACCGCGATCGATCAGCCGCCCCGCAAACGGTGCCATGACGATCCCGCCCAACAGCGCACCGATCGTGTTTGTCGCCAGATCCACGTTGGAGGAAATGCGCGTGGGCAGGTAGGTCTGAATCGCTTCCATGGCCCCCGAGAGCAGCAACCCGGCGAGCAGCGCCAGCAGCACCGCGCGCCAGCCCGTGATACGCGGATGCAGCGCCAGCACCGTCAGCATGCCCAGCGGCATGTAGCCCCACACGTTGGTCATCAGGTCGAAGCCGGTGTTGTAGCGGGGCAGCGGCGCGGTCAGGAAGGCAAACGGCGACACGCCCGTATCCGTCCACCCGGCAAACGGATACAGGCTGGCGTAGATGACCAGCAGCACAAACCACCCCAGCCCGACGCGAGCAAGCGGCGAGTGGCGATGCGGGACAGGTGCGGCGGGTTGCGAGTGGAGGTCCGTCACCGGAGGGCGCTGCGAGTCGTCTGGAAGGAGGAACGGACGGGTTCAGAAGAAGCGCGCCCATGATAGCGTCCGATGCCGCACATCATGGTTGGTTCCCCTGTCCGGCGGAGGGCGTTAGCGTCGGTGCGCGCCGGATTGCGCCGCCGCACCCAGCGGCAAGCCCGCCACCCAATCGAGCACCTCGCCGATGGCCTTGTCTGACGCCTGCGTGAGCGCCACCACCCCGCCGGCGGCGTCCGTACTGGGCGCGGGCGCATCGGCCTGCACTACCCGCTGGTCGATCACCCCGCGCGACTGGACGACCGTCGCACGCAGGCGCACCACACCCCGGCTCGCATCCGGTCGGTCAAACACCTGGGAGAAATCGACCAGCTCGACCCGTAGGGACGGCACGTCCGGCGCGGCGTAGCTGACCACCTGCCCGCGCGCGGCCGCCGCATTGCGCAGGCGTGCATCGAACAGGTTCACGGGCGACTCCACCCAGCGGCTGTTGGCGTACGCATCGGTACGCTGGCTTTGCGCATAGGCCAGGCGGTAGAAGATGGCGTTACCGTCCATCCAGCCCGGGCCGGCCACCTCGGTCACTCGCAGCGCCGTGGGCAGACGTGCGCCGCTGCTGGTGGCGGAGGCCAAACCAAAATCGTAAAGCGCGGGCGGGGCGACCTGCGCGCTGGAACACGCCGCCAGCGCAACGAGCCCAGACAACGCGGACAGCGCCAGCGCGCGACGGAACACAGCAGACAACATCGGCATGGAATCTCCTCAGGGCTGGCGGGCTGCAGGCGCCGTAAAGCCGGTCTCACCCGGGCCGGGCACACCGGGCGCGGGGCCGAACAGCACGCTCTGCGGACGCGCATTGAAATCGGACACGGCGTGGTCAAAGCCGCGCACGGCCTGGCGGGCCTCGCGCGCAAAGCCGTTGAGTTGCGGCAGCGTCTCGTAGGTCAGTACGTTGGCGGCGGATTGCATTGATTGCGTTGCCGTCGTCAAGTCTGTGCCGGCACCGGAAAGCGTCGACATCAACGACCCCTTCGGGTCGGCCAGCGATTGCGTCAGCTTGCGCGTGGACACCAGCGTTGCGTCGAGGTTGTCGGCAATCTGCGGCAGTTTGCGCAGCGTTGGCTCCACATGCTGGGCGAGCGCGTTGTAGGTGTCCATCGTCTGCCGGAACGACTGCAGCGAATCACTGATCTGCTGGCGATGCGCATCGTCAAACATGGTCGACAGCGAGGTCAGCGTCTGATCGAGCTTGGAGAGCATCTGGTCGCCACGCTTGTCGAGTTCATCCAGGAAACCGGCTTCCATGCGGATGCGCGCGGGGTTCCTGTCGGACGTGGCAAGGCGCGTGGGGTTGGGGGCGCGCCGGCCGCCATCGTTGCCTGCGTCGAAGCCGCGATCGTCGAGCTGCACATAGGCCAGGCCCGTCACGCCCTGATACGCCAGCCGGCCGTACGTGGTGGTGGTGATGGGCGCATCCTTGTCGACCAGCACGCGCACCACGATCTGCCCCGGCACCTTGTCGTCAAAGCGGATGCTGTCGACCTTACCGACATCCAGGCCGCGATACTTCACGGCGGCCTGCGGGTTCAGCCCGTTGACGGTCGAACGCGTGACCACCTCGTACGGCACGCGCACGGTCTGGTCGCGGTTGAACCACATCACGGCCAGCGCCACAAAGATCGCCAGCCCGATCGTGAACAGCCCGGCCAGGAATGCGTGGGCTTTGTTTTCCATCAATCCTCCTGCACTGCAAGCGTGGCGGCCGCCACGACTTCTGTCATCTGCGGGCCCAATGCCATCAGGGCCCGCTGCCCCCGCTCGCCCAGGAAGTATTCCTTGATGAACGGATGGTCGACCTGAATGATCTGCTCGATCGGCGCGGCGGCCAGCACCTTGCGGTCCGCCAGCACAGCGATGCGGTCGGACAACGCCACCAGCGTGTCCAGATCGTGCGTGACCATCACCACCGTCAAACCCAGCTCCTGGCGCAACTCACGGATGAGCGCGACGTAGTCGTCCGACGCACGCGGGTCCAGCCCGGCGGTGGGCTCATCCAGGAACACCAGCTCGGGCTCCAGCGACAACGCCCGCGCCAGTGCCACGCGCTTGATCATGCCGCCCGACAAATCCGACGGCATCTTGTCGGCGTCGGTCGATTTGAGCCCCACCATCTGCAGCTTGAGCATCGCCACGCGCTGGATGAACGCATCGGGCAGCGTGCGCAGCTCGCGCATCGGCAAGGCCACGTTGTCGATCACGGATAGCGCCGAGAACAGCGCGCCGTGCTGGAACTGCATGCCCCAGCGGTTGCGCATCGACTGCAAGTCATTGCCGACCTGGCACGTCAACTCTTCGCCAAAAATGTGGATGGTGCCCGAGGTCGGCTTCTCCAGCCCGACCACCTGGCGCAACAGCGTCGTCTTGCCGCTGCCCGAGCCACCGACGATGGAGAGCACCTCGCCACGAAACACGTCCAGGTTGATGTTGTCGAGCACCGTCACCTTGTCGTAGCGCTTGGTGACGTTGCGTACCTCAATCACGCGCTCGCGGGCTGGCGTAATGATCGGTGCGGCTTGCGTGTGCTCGACGTGCGGATGGCGTGGTCGCGTCATATGCCGATGTCCTTGAAGAGGATGGCAAACACCGCGTCCGCCAGGATGACGATGGTGATCGACACCACCACCGACGTGGTCGTGCCCTCGCCCAGGCTCTGCGTGTTGGGCTGGATGCGCAGGCCAAAGTGGCATGCCACCAGCGCGATCAGCATGCCGAACACCACGCCCTTGCCGATGCCGAGCCACAGGTTGGCCACCGGCACTGCATCGGGCAGCGAGGTAATGAAATAGGTCGGGCTGATGTCGAGCTGGAACTTGGCCGCCAGGATGCCGCCGCCCAGCGCGAGCAGATCCGTCCACGCCACCAGCAGCGGCATGGCAATCGCCAGCGCAATCACCTTGGGCAGGATCAGCCGAAAGCCGTGCGAGATGCCCATCACGCGCATCGCGTCGAGCTCTTCGGTCACCCGCATCACGCCAATCTGCGCGGTGATGGCCGAGCCGGATCGTCCCGCCACCAGGATGGCCGCCAGCACCGGCCCCAGCTCGCGGATGATGGCCATCCCCAAAATGTTGACGATGAAGATGCTGGCCCCGAACACGCGCAACTGGTTGGCCGACAGATAGCTCAGCACAATCCCAATCAGAAAACCCACCAGCGCCGTGATCCCGAGCGCCTTGTAGCCCGTGCTGTAGATGTTGGCGGAGATCTCGCGCCACGGCCCGCGATGCGGCGCGCGCAGGAACCGGCCGAAATCGAACATCAACTGCCCGATCATGGCGATGCCGTTGCGCGCATGGTCGAAGAAATCGAGCATGCCCCCGCCGAGGATCGCCACCGGGTTCATGCGCGGCGCCAGGCGCTGTTTCCAGCCGCCGGGGTCGAGCTTGGCCACGCGGTCGATCATGCGGCGCTGGTCGGGGCGGGCGTCGAGGTGTTCGGGCCACTTGTTGCCCCAGGCGCGCCAGAGCAGTTGCGCGCCAAAGTGGTCGATGCGGCCAACCTCGGTCAGGCACCAGGCGTTGGCGTTGTCCAACCCCGCGCGGATTTGCGCCCGCGCGCCGCGCACGCCAGCCCGCTCGGCCAGCGCAAGCGTGGTCCAGTCGCCGGAAAGAAAGGCAACGGAGCGCCCATCGACAAGGCGGACTTCAAGCTGTGGCGTGCGGCAGGTGATCAAACGGTGCTCCGTGGTCGGTGATGCCGGATATCGGTCGCATTGTAGCCAAGCCACTCCCCGACGCTGGCACACTGTGGGGCTGATGGGTCGCTTGCCGCAAGCATCGTGCCTCGGTTTGGAGGCCGCGCTCGTACAATGCGCCCATCTGTTGCGCGAACCCTGATCGCTCGCTTTTATGTCTCTCGCAGAACCCTCCGCCCGCTGGCGCCTGTCGCGCGAACGCATCCAACCCAGCGGCCCCGCCGCCGGCTGGCCGGTGACCGTGGTGGAAGCCACCGGCTCCACCAACGCTGACCTGATGGCCGCCGTGCGCGAGGCCGCCTGGCCTGCGTCGCCCGCCAACGCTGCCGGCCCCGGCCCGGCACCCTTGCTTGCCGCCAGCGTGCTCGCCGCGCAGCGCCAGACCGCTGGACGCGGCCGCCAGGGTCGCCCCTGGAGCGGCGACCACGGCCTGACCTTTTCCGTCGCGTGCGCCTTTGCCGGCGAGCCCGCCCAACTCGGCGGCCTGAGCCTCGCCGTCGGTGTGGCCGTGGCCGATGCCGTGGCCGCCTACGCGGAAAACCACGGCGGTAGCGCACAAGCCGTGGCGCTCAAGTGGCCGAATGACGTGCAGATCGCCGCGCGCAAGCTCGCCGGCATCCTGGTCGAAACCGTGCGTGCCGCGCCTGGGCAGACCTGGGCCGTCATCGGCATCGGCCTGAACCTGGAGCGCCCCCGCAGGCTGGAAGACACGCTGGGGCGGGAACTGTCGGGCGTCGAAGAACTGGTGGATACGCCGGAGCCGAACGCCGTGTTCTCGGCGCTGCTCACGTCGCTGGGCGAACACCTGCAGCGCTTTGGCGAGCACGGCTTGGCGCCGTTCGTCGCGCCGTTTGCCGCGCGCGACGCCTTTGCCGGCGAGCGCGTGCGCCTGTGGCAAGACGGCACCGTGGTGCTCGAAGGCGTAGCGCATGGCATCGATGCGCACGGCCGGCTCGCCATCGAATCGGGCGGCCGTGTGCAGTGGGTCCACAGCGGCGAGGTGTCGCTGCGCAGCGCAGACGCGGAGCAGCCATGACGCGCCTCAAGGCTCCGGCTGCGCCCGCTCGCCCGCTGCTGCTGATCGACGCCGGCAACACACGCATCAAGTGGGCGTGGATCGCCAGCGGTGTCGATGCGCTGCCGGAAGAACCTGACGCCACCCCCTGGCAACACGCCGGCGCACGCACGCACGATCAACTCGCAGAACTGGTGGAAGACTGGCGCGACTGCCATGTCGCGGGCGTTGCGCCGCCCGAAGTGTGGATCAGCGCGGTGGCAGGCCCCGCGCTGCGCGATGCGCTGACCGCGCGCATTGCCCGCGTATTCGACGGCGCGCGCGTGCGCATCGCCGCATCAGAAGCCGCCACCGCCGGGCTGCGCAATGGCTATCGCGAACCGGGCCAACTGGGCACAGACCGATGGGTCGGCGCGGTCGGGGCGCGACATGTGTGGCCCGATACGGCGCTGCTGCTCGTCACCGCCGGCACGGCCACCACGCTCGACATCATCACGCCCGATGGCCTGTTTGCCGGTGGCCTGATCCTCCCGGGCATCACGCTGATGATGCGTGCGCTCTCCCGCAACACCGCGCAATTGCCGGAAGTGGACATCGCCTACCTCAGCACACGCGACGTGGTCGCGCCGCCGTGGGCCGACAACACGCAAGACGCCATCGCGCTCGGCTGCATCACCGCGCAGGCGGGCGCCATTGCGCAGACGTGGCAGACGCTGCAGGCGCAATACCCCGGCCCGGCACGCTGCGTGCTGAGCGGCGGCGCACGGACCGCGCTGGCCCCGCATCTGCGCATGCCGTTCCAGATGCACGATAATCTCGTGCTGCTGGGCCTGCAGGTGCTGGCGCGCGCCGGCCGTGAAGATGCCGCGCCGCCGGACTGAGGCCGTCGCCGTTCCCCGTTTTACTGTTGTTGCTGTCTCCGTGTTCCTGCATTCCGAATCACCGTCCGAATCCACGCCTGTTCGCACCATGACGCTTCGCCTCGCCCTGCTGCTTCTGCTGCTCGTCAACGGCGTTTTGCTGGCGGCCAACGTGGGCGTGTTCGGCCCCGATGTGGCCAGCGCCTGGTTTGAAAGCGAGCGCGAACCCGAGCGCATGCGCCGCCAGATTCGCACCGAAGAGATCCGCATTCTGGAGCCCGCTCCGGCCTCCGGAGCCGCAGCGCCCGCGGCTGCGCCGGCCTCCACGCCTGCCGCCTCCGCAGCGCAGGCTTCCATCGAGCGCACCGCCCTCTCCACCGCCGACACTGCCGGCACGTGTACCGAACTCGGTGGCTTGACCGATGCCCAGGCCACGCGTGGCGTCGATCAACTCAAGCCACTGGCTGGCGTTGAGGTGGAGCGCATCACGCGCCAGGAAGACAGCCGCTGGTGGGTCCACATGCCCGCCCGCGACACCCGCGAAGACGCCGAGCGCAAGGTCGGCGAGCTCAAGCGCCGTAACGTGGGCGACTCGGCCATCGTGCAGGAAGGGAATGGGTTCGTGGTGTCGCTGGGGTTGTTCCGCGACAAGGAGCGCGCGCAGCAGCGACTCGATGATCTGCGCGCCAAGGACGTACGCACCGCTGTGCTGACCGAAACCCGCCGCAGCGCCGCACGCACGTGGCTACGCGTGACTGCCAGCGGCGACGCGGCATCCGCTGTCGCAACCCAACTGGCCTCGCTCAAGAAGAGCCTCGGTGCAGACGACTTGCGCGCCTGCACCTCCGTCACCGCATCGCGTTAAACACCCGGCGCAGGATCAGGACGTTGCGCGCACGCGCTTGAGCAGCGCCGTGGTCGAGCGATCGTGCTCGAACGGAATCGCCAGCGCCGTGCCGCCCCAGCTGCGCACCACGCGTGTTTCTTCCAGCGCGTCGATGTCGTAGTCGCCGCCCTTGACGTAGATGTCGGGGCGCACGCGTTGGATGAGTTCGACCGGCGTGCGCTCGGCAAACAGCACCACCAGGCTCACCGATTCGAGCGCGGCCAGCACGGCCAGACGATCGTCCTGCGCATTGAGCGGGCGATCGTCGCCCTTGCCCAGCATGCGTACCGAGGCATCGGTGTTCACGCCCACCACGAGCGATGCCCCCAGCGCGCGCGCCTGTGCCAGGTACGTCGCATGACCGCGATGCAGGATGTCGAATACGCCATTGGTAAAGACGATCGGGCGCGGCAGGGCTTGCACCCGGGCCTCCACATCGGCGGAGTCGCAGATCTTTTGTTCAAAGGCGGGTGCGGGCTGACGAACGGTCATGGCGAAAGCGAAATCGGAGTGGAAAACAAAACGGCCCATCGAATCGATGGGCCGCTGGCTGCCAATGGCAAGAATCAGGCCGCTTGTTCCGCGCCGGCCGAGCCGAGCAGACGTGCGTTGAGTTCCTTGCGATAGCGGTTCAGGTCTTGCACGGTTTCAAAGGTACGCTCGAACAGCAGACCCATGTTGTGCAGGATGCGCTCGATCACCTTCTTTTCCCAGCCGGCGTCGAACTTGATCTGCTCGTCGAGCCAGTGCTCGAGCCAATCCGGGTTCGGCAAGCGCGACTGCACCGTGTCTTGCGGGAACAGCGCCTTGTTCACGTGCAGGTTGGTCGGGTGCAGCGGCTTTTCCGTGCGGCGGGCCGAGGCCATCAGCACGCCGATCTTGGCGAAGGCGCTGCGGGCGTTGTCACCAAACTGGCCGAGGTACTTCTTCATGTAGCGCAGGTAGGCGCCGCCGTGGCGGGCTTCGTCCTGCGACAGATGCTTGTAGATCGACTTGATGACCGGCTCGGTGTGCCATTCGGAGGCACGGCGGTACCAGTGGTTCAGGCGGATCTCGCCGCAGAAGTGCAGCATCAGCGTTTCCAGCGGCGGGGCCGGATCGAACTCGAAGCGCACGTTGTGCAGCTCTTCTTCGGTCGGCACGAGGTCCGGGCGGAAGCGGCGCAGGTATTCCATCAGCACCAGCGAATGCTTCTGCTCTTCAAAGAACCACACGCTCATGAACGCCGAGAAATCGGAGTCGTGGCGGTTATCGCGCAGGAACATCTCGGTGGCGGGCAGTGCGGACCACTCGGTGATGGCGTTCATCTTGATGGTCTGCGCTTGCGCGTCGCTCAGCAGCGACGCATCGAACGTGTCCCACGGAATATCTTTTTCCATATTCCAACGGACCGCTTCCAACGACTTGAACAATTCGGGATAGAGCATGGTAAGCCTTTGAATTTGCAGGCGGATTCTAGCAGACATGCTTGACCGGCCTTGGTTTTTCGTGCTTGCCGGAGCAAAGAATGGTGTCTGTCCGTTTCCTCGTCACAACAGGCCTGCCGGTGCCACGCGTGCGACGCGCGGCTTGGGCGACCCCCTTGGTGCGCCGGGCGCTGGCGCGAGCCTCGCGGTGATCCGCGATGTGATCGACGGGTTGTCCGTCGTCTTGTGTGGAGCGGCCCCCTCGATTGTCAGCGCGCCCTTCAGTATAGGAAGCGCGGCGCGTACAAGCGGCGTCCGGCGTGCCGCGCGCAAAGCACTTCCAGTGCCGCAGCCCCGGGCTTCGCGGCGTTATACCCTAGACTCAAAGGATCGACACACCGCCAGCTTTCGGAGACCTGACATGTTGTTTTCCGCCACCGTGCCTGCTCGCCGCCGGTCCTTGCCACGGCATGCGTCAGGCGTACTGCGCCGACACCATCTACTGGTGATTGCCATTGCGATTGCCATTGCCGTCATCGCCCTGCTGCTGCCGCGCACGGGTCACGCCGCTGCGCCCGCCGCACAACCGGTGGCCCCGGCCGCCAATGGCACGTGCCCGGCCAGCCTGAATTTCCGCGTCAAACGTCTGCAGGATGATGCCCCGCAAGACCTTTGCCAGTACGCCGGCCACGTGGTGCTGGTGGTCAACACGGCCAGCTACTGCGGCTACACGTATCAGTACGAAGGCCTGGAAGCACTCTATGCGAAATACCGCGACAAGGGGCTGACGGTGCTCGGCTTTCCGTCCAACGATTTCGAGCAGGAGCCCGGCAATAGCAAGCAGATCGCCGCGTTTTGCTACAACACGTATGGCGTGAAATTCCCGATGTTCTCGAAGACGGCGGTGGTGGGCCCGAGTGCCTCGCCCCTGTACGCCTGGCTCGCGGCACAGACCGGGCAGGCGCCGAAGTGGAATTTCCACAAGTACCTGCTGGATCGCAACGGCCGCGTGGTGGCGGTGTATCCGAGCAAAGTCGAGCCGGGCGATCCGGCCCTTGCCAAGCGCATTGATGCGCTGCTGGCCGAACCGGCACCGCGCTGAGTTGGCCGCTTGAGTTGGCCGCTTGAGTCAGCCGCTTGAGTCAGCCGCTTGAATCAGACCTCGCTTAGGCCGCGCGCATGGTGTCCGGCACCACGCCGTACAGGAACGCGGCCAACTCCTCACGGCGGGCCTGTACATCGCGCTCGCCCAGATCGATCAGTTCCTGCGTGAATTCGGGTTCGAACAGCAGATAACTGGCGAATGCGGCGCCGCGCGCCTCAGTGCCACCCAGCGGTTTGAGCAGCGCGCGCACTGTGCTCGGCAAGCGCTGCACGTGGCGCGAGGCGATCAACTCGATACGCTCGGACGGCGCCACCACCATCACTTCAATCTTGCGCCAGCCGTCGCGCGCGTCGGCGAGTTCGGGGGTGCGGGCCACCATCGCGTTGATGTGCTGCAGCCGTTCGATGTCGGTCGACAGGCCATCCAGAAAGATGCTGGCCAGCGCCTGCCCGGCAACCTGCGCCAAGGACGGATAGCCCGACGCCGGCACCGTGTCATACCACCCGGGCTGCGAGCGCGACGCCGCGCCCACCACCAGAATGCGATTCGCGCCCAGATGAATGGCCGGGCTCAGCGGTGACATCTGGCGCATCGTGCCGTCGCCAAACCACTCGTCATTGCCCTCAAGCGGCACCGGCTCGGCGGGAAATACGAATGGGATGCTGGAAGACGCCAGCAAGTGCGACACGCCAATCTCATCGGCCACGGCAATCCGCTGCGAACGCCGCCAAGGCAGCACCACATGCGGGGATTGGTAGAACGTGACGTGGCGCCCGGTGGTGTAGGACAGCGCCGTGATGGCCAGCGCGCGCAGTGCGCCGGCTTCGAACGCGGCCTGGACCCGGCGGCCATCGTGGTGGGCCTGCAGCATCTCGCGCAGCGGGGTGTTGTCGAACAGGGCACGGGGCGTGCGGCCCGTCATCCAACCGAACGCCAGCGCAGTCAGCCAGCGCGCGCCACTGGCGCCCACACGGCCGACATCGGTGCGATAGACGCGGTCTGCATGCAGGCTGGCCCAGAGCTGCGTGAGCGCCTCGGTGGCTTGTGTGAAGTCCTGCGCGCCACGCGCCAGGCCCAGGCTGTTGATGGCCCCGGCCGACGTGCCGCAGATCACGTCGAACGGTGTGCGGACCACGTTGGGCACCGTGTCGCGCGCGAGCCGCGCGATGCCACGCAGCACGCCGACCTGATAGGCGGCGCGTGCGCCACCGCCCATCATCAAGAGCGCGGTGCAGTCGTTCGACATCGATCAGGCGGTGTCGTCGTTGGCCGGTTTAGGCGGTGCCGCCTTGGCGGGCGCCTTCTTCGCTGCGGCCTTCTTGGGAGCCGGCTTCGCTGCTTTACCAGCAGGCGCCTTGGCGGCCGGCTTCGGTGCCGACTTGGCGGCCGCACGTTTCGGCTTGGCCGGTGCGGTTTTCTCTTCGATCTCCTCCGGCGCGGTATCAAGCCCCTCCGCCCCGGGTGCGCCCATGCCTCCCGCAGCACCACCAAACCCCGGGAAGCCCGGCATCAGGTTCTGCGGCATCGGCATGGCAGCGGCTGCTGAACTGGCGATCTGGTTGAACTGCTGCTGCAGCATGTTCCACCACGGCGACGGGTCGAGCGCGGCGGCAGCGGCGCGCGCGGCAGCAGCCTGTGCTGCTTGGGTGGCTCGGGCCGCTTCAGCGCGGGCCTCGGCTTCATCGTCATCGGTATCTTCCGATGCGACTTCTTCCTCATCTTCCGGCGAAGGTTCTTCGGCCTCGGCGGATTGAGCGGTCGTGTGCGGCCACGCCGGCTTGCTATCGGAGGCTTCATCGGCGGTCTCGCCCTGGCCGGCAAAGCCATCGAACGCAGACTTCATCGCCTCGGGTGACAACGCCGAGCCAAACGTCTGCAGCGCCACCAGCGTGGCGCGCTGGACCTCCAGCCCCTGGATGGCGGTGCGCAACAGGCTCGCGTTCAGTTGCAGCCAGCTTTCCACCGCGCGCAAGTCATGGATGCGCTTGTCGAGCTCTTCGAGATCCATCGGCGGCGCGGCAAAGCTCGCCATGTTGGGCATGCCGCCGGCCATGCCGGCAAAGCCGCCGCCCCATAGCTTGCGCAGAAATTCGAAGCCGCCTTCAGCGAAATTGGGCATCTGGGTGAACATGGTGTCTCCTGGAAATCGGTCGTGGGTCGATGACGGTTCAGGTGCCGTCGAAGGTGGGCGGGCGCTTCTGGCGCAAGCTGGCAATGCCCTCGCGCACATCGGGGCCGGCAAACCCCATGAATTCCAGCGCCAGCGAGGTATCAAAACTCGGGCCCGCCAGACGCAGCCAGTTGTTCAACGCGTACTTGGTCCAGCGGATGGCCGTCTGCGAACCCGCCGCCAAACGTTCGGCCACCTCGAAAGCGCGATTGACAAGCTCCGATTCGGGCACAGCCAATGACACCAGCCCGATACGTTCAGCCTCATCACCGGTCATCGACTCGCACAGCAGCAGGTAGTACTTGGCCTTGGCCATGCCGCACAGCAGGGGCCAGACGATCGCTGCATGGTCACCCGCCGCCACGCCCAGGCGCGTATGCCCATCCACAATGCGCGCGTCCTTCGCGGCGATGGAAATATCGGCCAGCAAACCGGCGACCAGCCCAGCACCCACGGCGGGCCCATGCATGGCGCTGACGATGGGCTTGTCGCAGTTGATGAGGTTGTAGACGAGGTCGCGCGCCTCGTGCCAGACGCGCGTGCGCACGTCGAAGTCTTCGGCCATCTGCTCGACGAGGTGCAGATCGCCGCCGGCCGAGAAGCCCAGCCCCTCGCCGCGAATGAGCGCCACGCGCACCGAGGGCTCGGCAGACACATCGCGCCAGATCTCGGCCAACTCGCGGTGCAGACTCGAATCGGCGGTGGACAGCTTGCGATTGGCCGACTGCGCCGCACCCATCACGATTTCGAGGACGGGGCCGTGCTGAACGAGCGTCAGCGCTTGGTAGCGGGCGAAGCGGGGAGCAAGCGAAGTCATGATCGGTCGGAATGTGAATCAAGCATAGCGGATGAGGCTGCGCGTGCAATGCGGCAGACACGTCGTGATGGCGCCCTCGTGCGGGCGCGCTGGTCCGGGCGCTGCATGCGGTTTCCTCCCGTCATTTGGAGAAGAGCCTAGCGGTTTTGCCGCGGTTTGGCGATGCGGGGCAGCCCGGGCATCCTCGCTGGTTCAAGCCGTGCCAGTCTGGTTGGGTACATGGTCACCCAACTGACGCAAGCCTTCGGCATAGGTACCGGCGTCCATTTCCGCCGTCGACTTGGCCACGTAGTAGGCGAGCCCCAGGCGTGAGGAGGTACCGGTGAAGACCTGATAGAAGTCGCCCAGATCATGCAGGCGCACGACTTTCCGCCACGGGATCACAGCGGCCTTGCCGGAGGGCCCTCGCACTGACAACGTGCTGGACGATAACGACCACACATGCAGCCCCTCCAACCGCGCCATGCTGCGCCGGACAGAACGCTCGGTGATCGATGCGATGAGGGGCGGGGTCCGCTGCTCGATCTTGGCCGTAAACCATCGGCGCGCACGCAGGACATGAGCGATCCCTGGTTTGTGGAAACGCCACCAAAGCCCGCCGTAGATCAGCGCGGCCAGCACGAAAGGCAGCACCGCTTCGATCGGGCTTTGATGCGAGGCGCCCTCCAGCCTGATCAGCCCCACGACCAACAGCGGAACGATCAGAAAGACCGCCGGCAGCCAGCGCTGCATGACAGACTCCATGCGCGCCTGCATGGCAGCCTGCCTGTTCGCCAGCCGCGCGATGCGTATGGCGGTGATGCGGTCAGCCAACGACTGGCATTGCGCGGCGCTGATACGGAAACGTAGCTCCATGGCCCGTCCTGAGTTGAGGTCCAACGTGATTCTAGAGCCACGCGCCTCGGTTGTATCTTTTTACGTAACGCGTATCTTGTAGAGCGACATCCGAGACTTCAAATGCCCATCGACGCCCCCCTCCTACCCGACGAACCGCTTGTAGAAGACGCCCCCGCCGAGCGCACCAGCGCCGGCATCCACTCCGCCGAAATTGCGCTGACCGTGCTCTCGGCGATGGCGCGCACGGGCGGCGCACACGCCGTCTCTGAACTGGGCCGGCAACTCGGCATGCCGCGCGCCAAGGTGCACCGCTATCTGGTCTCGCTGGAGCGCATGGGCTTTGTCGAGCAGGACCCGGCCTCGGCACGCTACCGGCTCGGCACGCAGGCGCTGCAGGTGGGGCTGTCCGCGTTGTCTGATGTGGATTTCGTGCGCGAAGGCACCAACATGCTGCCCAAGCTGGCCGAGCGGCTCAACGAGAGCGTGTTCCTGTCGGTGTGGAGCAACCGTGGGCCCGTCATCGTGCGATGGGAAGACGGTGGCCGGCCGGTGGCGGTGAACGTGCGCGTGGGTTCGGTCATGCCGCTGCTGAACTCGGCCACGGGGCATGCGTGCGCGGCCTGGATGCCCGAAATCCAGATCGTGCCGCTGATCGACCGCGAACTGCGCGGCCCCGGCGCGGGCAAGGCTGGACTGACGGATTGGCTGAACTGCCGCGCGCTCTGGCAGACCGTGCGACACGAAGGCGTGGCGCGCATCACGGGCTCGCTGGTGCACGGCATTGATTCGGTGGCCGTACCGGTGCTCGATGCGCAGGGCAAGCTCGCGGGGGCCATTACGGCGCTGGGGCTGTCCAGCGCGTTCGACTCCAGCCTGGAGGGGCCGGTCTCGCAGACGCTGCGCGAGGCGGGGCGGTCGCTATCGCTGCGCTTGGGGTATCACGGCCAGGCGCTGACCGCCGGGGCGGCGCCGGTCAAGCGCGGACGCCGCCCGAAGGCTGCACCCGAATCGGCGTAACTAAGCAGCGTAAGCCTTACGCCTGCGTGCCCGGCGCAACGACTTCCTGGTCAATCGCCCCGAAGATCGACACGCCATTCGCATCGAACATCTCGATCTTCACCGTGTCGCCATAGCGCATGAATTCGGTGACGGGCGCCCCGGATTCGATGGTCTCCAGCATGCGTTTCTCGGCAATGCACGCGTACCCCTTGCTGCGGTCCACGTTGGAAATCGTGCCCGAACCGACGATGCTGCCCGCCCGCACGTTGCGCGTCTTGCAGATGTGCGCGATCAACTGGCCGAAGTCGAACACCATGTCGGTGCCGCACTCGGGCTGGCCGACTTTCTTGTTGTTCCAGCGCACCGTCATCGGCAGATGCACCTTGCGCTCACGCCAGGCCTCGCCCAACTCGTCGGGCGTGACGGCCACGGGCGAGAACGCCGTTGCCGGCTTGCTCTGGAAGAAGCCGAAGCCCTTGGCGAGCTCGGCGGGAATCAGGTTGCGCAGCGACACATCGTTGGCCAGCACGATCAGGCGGATACCTTCGGCGGCAGCAGCGGCTTCGGTACCCATCGGCACGTCACCGGTGATGACGGCCACTTCGGCTTCGAAGTCGATGCCGAAGGCCTCGCTGCGGCAGACGATGGGGTCGTGCGCGCCGGCCAGGTCGTCGGAGCCCCCCTGGTACATCAGCGGATCGGTCCAGAACTCGGGCGGCATCTCGGCGCCGCGTGCCTTGCGCACCAGCTCGACGTGGTTCACGTAGGCCGAACCGTCGGCCCACTGGTACGCGCGCGGCAGCGGTGCCATGCAGTTGGCCGCATCAAATGCAAACGGGTGACGCGCGCGGCCCGCGTTGAGCTGCTCGTACAACTCCTGCAGTTGCGGCGCGTGGAAAGCCCAGTCGTCCAGCGCGCGCTGCAGCGTCCCGGCGATGTGCGTGGCGAAGTGAGCGGTCTTCAGGTCGCGCGAGACCACGGCCAGCTGGCCGTCGCGCGAGCCATCCTTGAGGGTGGCGAGTTTCATGGGCGTCGTGTGCGGATCTTGTGCAGGAAAAAGCTGCGCGGATGGTACACCGTGCATCGGCTAAACTGGCCCGAACCCTGTTTCCACCCGCCACCATGTCTACGCTGCCCGCTGACACCGATCTCGAGCTGGAGCCCGATGCCGATGCTGATGGCGAACTGGATGCGCCCGCGCGCTCGGGCATCCAGTCCATCGAAGTCGGCTTCCGGCTGCTGGAGGTGCTCACGCACACCAACGGTCCGATGATGCTGCGTGATCTGGCGCGCGCCGCGCCGATGAACCCCGCCAAGGCACACCGCTATCTGGTGAGCTTCGCGCGCCTGGGCCTCGTCACGCAAACGCCCGAAGGCCGCTACGACCTCGGCCCCTTTGCGCTGGAGATGGGCCTGGTGAGCCTGAATCGGCAAGACCCGATGCGCCGCGCCCGCCCTGCCGCCGCCGCGCTGCGCGACGAAATCGATCACACCATCGGCCTGGCCGTGTGGGGCAACCAGGGCCCGGCCATCGTCCACTGGGAAGAAGCCAGCCACCCTGTGACGGTCAGCCTGCGTCTGGGCGATGTGATGCCGATGCTCAACTCGGCGACCGGCCGCGTGTTTGGCGCCTATTTGCCGCGCGCCCAGACGCTGTCGTTCATCCAGCGCGAGCTCGACCGGTCTGCGCGCAACGAAGGCAACACCGAACTTCCCCGCACGCTCGAAGCCTATGACGCCATTTGCGCCGACGTGCGCACGCACGGCGCCTCACGCATCCACGGCGGCGTGCTGCCCGGCATCAATGCCATGTCGCTACCGGTATTCGACGCCAACGGCCAGCTATGCCTGGTGCTGATCGCCCTGGGCGCGCAAAGCACCTTCGACACCACCTGGAGCGGCCCGCTGGAGCGGCGCTTGCGGCAGGCCGCACAACAGCTTTCCGCCGATCTTGGATACGTTGCACCCAACGCCCCACAACCCTGACGATGTGACTGCCGGCCGCGGGCGCCGCCTTGGACGCTTTCGCCGCCTGCGCCGCGTCGGGCTGATCGTGTTGGCGGTCCTCCTGTTGCACGTCATCGCCGTCGTCTGGATTGCGCGCAACCATCAGGTCATGTGGCCGCCTGAGCCGGACCAGATCGTTCCGGCGCTGCTGTTGCGCCCGGAGCCCGTACAGCCGCCCGCGCCCCCCGCCCCAAAAGCGGCGCCCACGCCCAAACCGCGTCCCGCCGCGCCCCGTCCGCAAGCCGCACCGACACCTGCGCCAGCCCCGGTACCGGCGACGCCAGACATCGCCAATATGGACCCGGAGGACTTCAGCAGCGCCGGCGCCCAAGCCTCGGCCAACTCCGGTGTGGTCTCCGACCCGAGCGCGCGGGGCCCGGGCGCCGCCCCATCCGGCGCCAACTTTTCGCTGCCGCCGTCGGCCACGCTGCACTACGCCACCTACGTCAACGGCGTACGCAACGAAGACGGTGTGATCCGCTGGGCCACCGATGGCAAAACTTACACGCTGGCCGTCGAAATTCCGCTGCCGCTGTTCTTTGGCTCGCTTGCGTTCCGCAGCGCGGGCAGCGTGGGCACCTATGGCTTGGCGCCCGCCCGGTACGAAGAAGTGCGCGGTCGCCGACAACCCGACGTCACCACCTTCCACTACGCCGCAGATGCCACGCCGGCATCCGGCGCGCAGAGCGCACCCACCGTCACTTTCACGCGCACGCCTGCCGTGCTGCCCTTGCCCGAGGGCACGCAAGACCGCTTCAGTGTGTTCCTGCAATTGACGGGATTGGCGCGTGGCAAGCCCGAGCGCATCGCCAGCCCTGGGCTCACGCTGGAGATTCCCATCGCCGATACCGACAGCATGGAAGTCGCCCGCGTGCAGCACATCGGCGAAGAGACCATCGACACCCCGAACGGCACGATTCGTGCGCAGCACTTCATACGGCTACCGCGCCGGGCAGACGACAAACGGCGCGTGGAAATCTGGCTGTCCGCCGAGCGCGGCTGGCTGCCGGTACGCCTGCGCCAGACCGAGCCCAACGGCATGCAGTTCGACCTGGTCTACCAGTCCCAGGAAGGAGGCTGACCGTGAATCCCAACGCCAACGCACCACAATCCGGCACGGTGCACGCCAACGGCATCGACATCCATTACCGCATCGACGGGGCGGACGGCGCATGGGTGGTGCTTGCCCACGCGCTGGGTGTAGACCATCAACTGTGGGACGGCATCGCCGAGCGCCTTGCCGCCCGCCACCGCGTGCTGCGCTACGACGCGCGCGGCCACGGCAAGACCAGCGCCCCGCATGGGCCATACACGCTGTTCCAGATGGCCGACGACGTGGCCGGCCTGCTGGATGCGCTGTCGATCGAACAGGTGCATTTCGTCGGGCTGTCGATGGGCGGAATGGTGGGGCAAATCCTCGGTGTGCGTCACCCGCAGCGGCTGCTCTCGCTCACGCTGTGCGACACCGTCTGCTACACGCCCATGGCAGCGCACGCCATGTGGGACGAACGTATCGGCCAGGTGGAAGCGCATGGCATGAGCGGCATCATCGAACCCACGCTGCAGCGCTGGCTGACCACCGCGTTTCGCGAAGCACACCCCGCAGAGGCCGACCGCATCCGCAACCTGTTGCGCGCCACACCGCCCCACGGCTACGTCGGCGCATGCCTCGCCATCAAAGCGCTCGACACGCGCACCGGGCTGGCGCGCATCACCTGCCCCACACTCGTCATGACCGGCGAGGAAGACACCGGCGCGCCGGTGGAGGTGGCGCGCGAGATCGCCTCGCGCGTTCCCAACGCGCGCTTGAAAGTGATCCCGCACGCAGCCCATCTCGCCCCTATCGAACAGGACGACACCTTCCTCCGCGATCTGGATGAATTTCTCGGGCACGCGGGATGCGGGAGCCAATGCGACACGCCTTGAAGCGTCGCTGCCTCGCCGATAGTTGCAGGCGCCGTGCACACGGTCCGTCGTCTACCCATCGAATGGGGGACAGCCGCTTGCACCTTTTGATGCAGACACGGAAAGGTCTTGTTACTCGGCCACAACGCCCGTCACACATTAGGCCTCGCATTTGAGAACTTTGTGGTCAATGATTAAGCCCAAGGAACAGATGGGGCAGAGCGGTCATGCGGCGGGAGTTGATCGGCCCTTGAAGTCATGACCGCGGGCCCCATCTACCCGGTGCAGCAGTAGAGCAGTCCCCACAACAGCAAGACGATTGACGCCTCGGAGGTGCACCATGCAAATGATCTACAACAGCGACAACTACTGCGTTGTCGAGTTCGGTGTCGACGGCCAGCACGCCATGCTTGCCGCGGGCGGCTACGAGATCGTCGATAAGAACCTCAAGCGCGAGATCTTCCTCGGCGGCGAACTGGCCGAGCACTTCCGCGAGGACGTCAAAAAACTGATCGCTAGCGAACCCACGGTCGAAGAAGTCGACGACTTCCTCGGCAAATTCGACACGGTGATGACGCAGCCCGTCACGATGCACTGAAGTGGAGCGGGCCAACTGCCCGCCGGACCGATCAACAAAAAACGCCCGGAGCTTGGCGCTTCCGGGCGTTTTTTCATGCGCGCATCGACTATCGCGTCAATAGCTTCTGGCTAGCACTGCTCCCACGGCAGGCCGGCGTGGCGCCACCCGTTGAGTGTGTTGCGGTGGCGCGTGCCATCCAGATCGCCCTCAAAGCCGTGGCGCACGACGTAGACGTCGCGGAAACCGGCTTCTTCCAATGCGTGGGCTGCGGCTGCAGAGCGATTGCCGCTGCGGCAGATCAGCACGATCGGCCGCTCGAAGCCGTGGCCCGTCAGCTTGTGCACGGTGGGCACGAACTCCGGGTTCACCTCCCAGTGCGGGCCGTCGTTCCAGGAAACATGGTGCGCGCCAGCCGGGTGGCCAACAAACAGGTGTTCCATTTCGCTGCGGCAATCGATGAACAGCGCAGCAGGCGTGCGTTGCAGGAAGGCGTGGGCGTCGGTGGGGTCGAGCAGTTGCATGGCGGCGGTCAAGGCGAGACAAATGGCGTGATGTGGATTATAGGAGCGGGATTACCTACAACGGCGGCAAGTCCTTGATGCGACTGGTAAAATTGCGCTTTGGCCGCCCCTGCCGCAATTTTGACGATCAGTCCGGCCGCTGCACCTCGGAGTCCTCCATGACCGCGCCCCTGCCCTACACCCGTGCCGCCAACCTGCCCGCGCTGCTGCGCGAGCGCATCCTGATCCTGGACGGCGCAATGGGCACCATGATCCAGCGCTACAAGCTGACCGAGGCGCAGTACCGCGGCGAGCGGTTCGCCAATCACCCGATCGACGTGAAGGGCAACAACGAACTGCTGTTGCTCACCCGCCCTGAAGTCATCCGCGAGATTCATGAGCAGTACCTGGCCGCCGGGGCCGACCTGATCGAAACCAACACCTTCGGCGCGACGACCATCGCGCAGGAAGACTACAAGATGGCGGACCTGGCCTACGAGATGAACGTCGTGGCCGCCCGCCTGGCGCGCGAGGCCTGCGACAAGTACAGCACGCCCGAGAAGCCCCGCTTCGTGGCCGGCGCCTTCGGCCCGACGCCCAAGACCGCCAGCATCTCGCCCGACGTGAACGACCCCGGCGCACGCAACGTCAGCTTCGACCAATTGCGCGACGCGTACTACGAACAGGGCAAGGCGCTGCTCGAAGGCGGGGCGGACGTGTTCCTGGTCGAGACCATCTTCGACACGCTCAACGCCAAGGCCGCGCTGTTCGCCATCGACCAGCTGTTTGAAGACACCGGCGAGCGCGTGCCCGTGATGATTTCCGGCACCGTGACCGACGCCTCGGGCCGCATTCTCTCGGGCCAGACGGTGGAAGCGTTCTGGAACAGCCTGCGCCACGCCAAGCCGATCACCTTCGGCCTGAACTGCGCGCTGGGTGCCGCACTGATGCGCCCGTACATCGCCGAGTTGGCGAAGATTTGCGACACCGCCGTCTCGTGTTACCCGAACGCCGGCCTGCCCAACCCGATGAGCGACACGGGCTTTGATGAAACGCCCGACGTGACGTCCAGCCTGGTCGACGAATTCGCCGCCGCTGGCCTAGTGAATCTGGTGGGGGGCTGCTGCGGCACCACGCCTGAGCACATCAAGGCGATTGCGGACCGTGTTGCGAACCGCAAGCCGCGTGCATGGCCCGGCCAGTACAAAGAAGCTGCCTGAGTCTGAACCAACGCGCCACCGCCCGCCTGCCCCTTATTTGCATCAGAAGAACATGACCGACCACCCCATGCGCCTCTCTGGCCTCGAACCGTTCAACATCGGCGAGGACACGCTGTTCGTCAACGTTGGGGAGCGCACCAACGTCACCGGGTCCAAGGCGTTCGCGCGCATGATCCTGAACAGCCAGTTCGACGAGGCGCTGGCCGTCGCGCGTCAGCAGGTCGAGAACGGCGCGCAGGTCATCGACATCAACATGGACGAGGCGATGCTCGATTCGAAGGCGGCGATGGTGCGCTTCCTGAATCTGATCGCCTCCGAGCCGGACATCGCGCGCGTGCCGATCATGATCGACTCATCCAAGTGGGACGTGATCGAGGCGGGCCTGAAGTGCGTGCAGGGCAAGGCGATCGTGAACTCGATCTCGCTCAAGGAAGGCGAGGAACAGTTCGCGCACCACGCGAAGCTGATCAAGCGCTACGGCGCGGCTGCGGTGGTGATGGCGTTTGACGAGCAAGGCCAGGCCGACACGTTCCAGCGCAAGACCGAGATCTGCAAGCGCAGCTATGACTTCCTCGTCAACAAGGTCGGCTTTGCGCCGGAAGACATCATCTTCGACCCGAACATCTTTGCCGTCGCCACCGGCATCGAAGAGCACAACAACTACGCGGTCGACTTCATTGAGGCGACACGCTGGATCAAGCAGAACCTGCCGTACGCGAAGGTGAGCGGCGGCGTGTCGAACGTGTCGTTCTCGTTCCGCGGCAACGATGTGGTGCGCGAGGCGATCCACACCGTGTTCCTGTACTACGCGATTCAGGCGGGCATGGACATGGGCATCGTCAACGCCGGCCAGTTGGGCGTGTACGAGAACCTCGATCCGGAGTTGCGCGATCGCGTGGAAGACGTGGTGCTCAACCGCCGCCCGGATGCGACGGACCGCCTGCTGGAAATTGCAGACAACTACAAGGGCGGTGGCACCAAGCGCGAAGAGAACCTCGCCTGGCGCCAGGAGCCGGTGGAAAAACGCCTCGCCCACGCCCTCGTGCACGGCATCACCGACTTCGTGGTGGAAGACACAGAAGAAGTCCGCCAGAAGATTTTTGCTGCAGGCGGCCGCCCGATCCAGGTAATCGAAGGCCCGCTGATGGACGGCATGAACATCGTCGGCGACCTCTTTGGCGCCGGGAAGATGTTCCTGCCGCAGGTGGTGAAGAGCGCCCGCGTGATGAAGCAGGCGGTGGCGCATCTGATTCCGTTCATCGAAGAAGAGAAGCGCCAGATTGCGGCTGCCGGCGGCGACGTGCGCTCGCGCGGCAAGATCGTCATCGCCACGGTCAAGGGCGATGTGCACGACATCGGCAAGAACATCGTCACCGTCGTGCTCCAGTGCAACAACTTTGAAGTCGTGAACATGGGCGTGATGGTCCCGTGCAACGACATCCTGGCGAAGGCCAAGGTGGAGGGCGCGGACATCATCGGCCTGTCGGGCCTGATTACGCCGTCGCTCGAAGAGATGGCCTACGTGGCCTCGGAAATGCAGCGCGATGACTACTTCCGCGTGAAGAAGATCCCGCTGCTGATCGGCGGCGCCACCACGAGCCGCGTGCACACCGCCGTGAAGATCGCCCCGAATTACGAAGGCCCCGTCGTCTACGTGCCAGACGCCTCGCGCTCGGTGAGCGTGGCGTCGAGCCTGCTGTCGGACGAAGGCGCCGCGCGCTACGTTGAAGAACTGCATGCGGATTACGACCGCATCCGCACTCAGCACGCCAACAAAAAGGCCACGCCGATGGTGTCGCTGGCGGCCGCGCGTGCCAACAAGACGAAGATCGACTGGTCCGACTACACGCCGCCCAAGCCCAAGTTCATCGGCCGCCGCGTGTTCAAGAACTACGACTTGAACGAACTCGCGCAGTACATCGACTGGGGCCCGTTCTTCCAGACGTGGGACCTCGCCGGCAAATTCCCCGACATCCTCAATGACGAGATCGTGGGCGAATCGGCCCGCAAGGTGTTCTCGGACGGCAAGAGCATGCTCGCGCGCCTGATCGCCGGGCGCTGGCTCACGGCCAACGGCGTGATCGCGCTGCTGCCCGCCAACACCGTCAACGATGACGACATCGAGATCTACACCGACGAATCGCGCTCGGAAGTCGCGCTCACCTGGCGGAACATCCGCCAGCAAAGCGAGCGCCCGATCATCGACGGCGTGATGCGCCCGAACCGCTGCCTGGCGGATTTCATCGCACCCAAGAGCACCGGCATTGCCGACTACATCGGCCTGTTTGCCGTCACGGGTGGCATCGGGGTGCAAAAGCGTGAAGCCGCTTTCGAAGCCGACAACGACGACTACAGCGCGATCATGCTCAAGGCCCTGGCCGACCGTTTTGCCGAAGCCTTTGCCGAATGCCTGCACGCCCGTGTGCGCCGCGACCTGTGGGGCTACGCGTCGGACGAAACGCTCGACAACGACGCGCTCATCCGCGAGGAATACAAGGGCATCCGCCCCGCGCCCGGCTACCCAGCCTGCCCAGAGCACACCGTCAAGCGCGACATGTTCCGCGTGCTCGACGCGCAGGAGATCGGCATGGACCTGACTGAAGCGCTGGCCATGACGCCAGCTGCGTCTGTGTCGGGCTTCTATTTGTCGCACCCGGACAGCACGTACTTCACGCTGGGCAAGATCGGCCAGGATCAGGTGGACGATATGGTCGCCCGCAGCGGTGAAGACCGCGCGTTTGTGGAGCGCGCCCTCGCCCCGAATCTCTGAATCTGTGACAAGACGTTTAATACATAGTGTGTGCCACATTGTGTCTTACGCCCGCAAACCCTTGTCGGTATTGGCCTGAGCGGCATTTCAAGAGGGGTGATGCTGACATTACAAAGCCTTACACCCCCTAACAGTCGTAACCGGAAGGGCTCCATACACTGAACTCATTCGCTCAACACACAGAGCGATGCCGCGACGAATCCCTCGCGTGGCCGTTCAGAACGAAAGGAGTCTCTTCCATGAACAAGCTGCTGATCTCCCTGTCCGCCATCGCCATCGCTGCTGCTTCGGCTTACGCCAATGCGCAAACCCCGTCGGCCAATGCCGGCGTGCAAGCCAACGGCACGGCAGCTGTCGCACCGGCACCGGCCACTACGGCCAACGTCGGCACCGGCCTGAAGGCCGATGTGAAGTCGGACGGCGGTGCCAAGCTGGACACCGAGTCCGCCAAGAGCCAACTGAACACCAAGGCCGAGCACAGCGCCAAGGCAGCTCACGAGCACAAGGCCAAGGCTGAAGCCGGTGTGGATAAGACGGCCGACAAGGTCGGCAAATCGGTCAGCAAGACCGAAAAGTCGGCAGGCAAGACCACCAAGGCTGCCAAGGCAGATGTCGCCAGCGCGGCTGGTACCACCACCGGCACCACCGGCGCGGATGCCAGCGTGAACGCCGGCGCCACGACCCAGAAGTAAGCCAGCCTGACCGGGCACTGCCCGGCACCTGTGGCCATGACGGGGCGGATACCCACCGCCCCGTTTTCTTTTTTCTGGCGCACAGGCACATGGATTGCTCCAATTACACGCGCAAGCATGTTGCGATGCAGGCACTTATGAGAGCGTTCATGGAAACCCACCCCTCGACTCCGGAACCGGCCGTTTCAAGCGACGCCGGTTTCACGCTACAGTCCGATACAATTGCTGTCGTATCGAACCAACAAGCGCAGCGCGCAGGTGGAGTCAGCCCGCCCGGCGCGCCCATAAGGAGCAGCATGATTCGCGTCCTGATTGCGGACGACCACGAGATCGTCCGCGCCGGCCTTCGGCAGTTTCTGTCCGAAGAGCGGGACATCGAAGTCGCGGGGGAAGCGGCAAGCGGGGAAGAGGTGATGGAGCAACTGCGCACCAACGCCTTCGATGTGGTGGTGCTCGACATCTCCATGCCCGACCGCAACGGCATCGATACGCTCAAGCTCGCCCGCCAGCGTCACCCCGATCTGCCGGTGCTGATCCTGTCCACCTTTCCGGAAGACCAGTACGCGATCAACCTGATCCGCGCAGGTGCATCGGGCTACCTGACCAAGGAAAGCGCCCCCGATGAGCTGGTGAAAGCCATCCGTACCGTGTCGCAAGGCCGACGCTATGTCAGCCCGACGGTGGCGGAACTGCTGATCGGCGGCCTGGAAAAACCGACCGACCAACCGCTGCACCAGACGCTGTCCAAGCGCGAATTCCAGATCTTCTGCAAGCTCGCACGCGGGCAATCGGTGTCGATCATCGCGGAAGAGCTGTTCCTGAGCGTCAAGACGGTCAGCACCTACCGCACCCGGATCCTGGAAAAGATGGGCATGAAATCCAATGCCGATCTGACGTACTACGCCATCAAAAACGGCTTGGTGGAGTGACGCCACACCCCTGGCGCAAACCCCACCGCAATACGCCTAGCCGCCCCCACCCCTGTTGGCATGTAGGACAACGCCTGATACCACCTAGGCAACCCGGTGGCTACCATCAACGCATGCTGGATCAAGCCGTCACCCTCTCCACCCGTGGCCTGCGCGTCCTCCTGATCGAGGACTCCCCGGTGCTTCGCGGCATGGTGTTGGAATACCTCAAGGCCTCCGCCTTCGTGGCGACGGTCGAGTGGGCCGACACCGAAGACTTGGCCCTGAGCCAGTTAGCGCAGGGTCACTACGATGTGGTCATCGTGGATCTGCAATTGCGCCAGGGAAACGGCTTCAAGGTGCTGCAAACTTTGCGCGATCAAGCCTCGCCCAGCGTACGCATCGTCTATACCAATCACGCCCAGGTGCCGACCTATCGGCAACGCTGCTTTGAAGCCGGCGCCAACTACTTCTTCGACAAATCGCTTGAGCTCGACAAGGTGTTCGAGGTGATCGAAGAACGCGCCGGCATGTCGCGGCCGCGCACGCAAGCCGCCCACCATCCGCACGCCTGAAGCGTCCGCGCGCCGGTTGCATCGTTACGCGGTAATCCCCCATCCTGTTTCTGACCCAAGGAGCATTCGATGAAGACCCTGTGTGCCGCCCTCGCGTTGATGTGCGTTTTCCTGGCTGGCTGCAACACCATGGCCGGTGCCGGCAAGGACATCCAGACTGGAGGCCAGAAGCTCGAAAACGCTGCCGACAACACCAAACAGAAAATGTAAGCCGGCAAGCGCGCAACGAAAAAAAGCCCCGACATGGGGCTTTTTGCTTTTGGTGTGTGGCGCGCGCAATCGCTCCGGCGCTCAGACCGCTGCACTGCCCGGCAACGCCGTCTGCGGAGCAGCGACGTGCTCCGCGTGGTCTGCCCGCTCGAACACCGCATCCGTCGGCGGCAGCTCGACGATGATGGTCACGCCGCCGCCAGGCATCGAATCGATCGTCAGCGTGCCGCCCAGCGCAATGGCGCGCTGTTCCATCCCGAGCAGCCCGTGATGACCGACCATGCGGCGGCGCTCAATATCGGCGGGAAAGCCTCGGCCGTTGTCGCGCACGCGCAGGCGCACGCCCTCGTCTTCGTTCACATCCAGCGCCACCGAGACCGATGTCGCGTGCGCGTACTTCGATGCGTTCGTCAGCGATTCCTGCACGATGCGGTATAGCGCGATGGCCGCATCATCGGTCAGCTTGGGCATGTCGTCGGGCAGGCTGACCTCGGTGTGCCAGCCGTTACGCACGCCCACGTCTTCGGTCAGTTGCGAGAGTGCCTCGACCAGCCCCAGGTTGAGCAGGATGGTCGGGCGCAGGTCTTCGATCAGGCGGCGCTTGATCTGAATGCCTTGGTCGACGTGGGCCATCACGCGGGTAATCTTTTCGCTCACGGCCGGCTCGTTGGCCTGCATGCGCGAGCGCAGCCAGTGCAGATCCATCTTGGTGGCAGTGAGGATGGCGCCCAGCTCGTCGTGCAGTTCGCGCGCGAGGCGGGTCTTTTCGTCTTCGGTCACGCGTTGCAAGTGGGCCGCTAGGTCGGACAGCTGCCGCGTGCGTTCGCGCACCATGCGGTCGAGCTTGAGGCTTTCTCCTTCGGCCTTGTCGCGCGCCTGTTCTGTCACCGCCAGGCGCTTGGCGTGCTGCATGCCCAGCACCACCAGCAAGATGATGTTGACCGCCGTGATGAGCGCAATGCCATAGCGCGAGAGCGCCAGATCGCGCTCGGCGTGTTCGAGGCTGCGCGCCACGGTGGCGATCTCCCGCTGGCGCAGACGGTCCAACCCCTGCCGCACCGCCTCCATCGAGGCCTTGCCGAAATCGGTACGCACAAGATCCAGCGCCACTTCCAGATCGCGCTTGCCGTAGATGAGCGTGAGCTCCATTTCGGTGAGCTTGCGGCTGACCTGCAGCGCGGTCTCCGAAAACAGCTTGAGCGCATCCGGATCGTTGGCGTAGTGGTCGCGGATCTCCGCCATCAGCGCGTGAATATGCGGGATGGCCTTGTTGTAGGGGTCGAGGTATTCGTCCTTGCCGGTGAGCAGGAAGCCGCGCTGGCCGGCCTCGGCATTGACAAGCTCTGCGAGCAGTTCGTTGATGGCGGTTTCGGCTTGCTGCGACTGAATCACCTGCCGATAGCCCTGACTCAGGCGAACGTTGCCCGTCTCCGAAGCAATCAGCACCCCGAGCGTCAGCAAGATGCCGACGGCAAGCAGCAAGGTGGAGCGCAAGGATGACCGCATGGCATGCAGACCCATGTGAAACGCGTCAAACCGCCCGACGCGGCACGCGTTGCGTGTGTGTTTTTAGTAGGGGGCATGATACTCCGTGGCCGCCCCAGACGACACTTCGGGCGCACCCGGAGCGGGCACGCTGCGTGCGTCACAGTACGCCGGCAGGGCACCCGGGCAACAGCGGCGCCACGATGCAGCGCAACAGCCCTGCCTCCCTACTATCCCGATCCGGAGGCAACAACATGCTGAAATGGGCACTGATCTTCGCCATCATTTCCGTGGTGGCAGGCGTGCTGGGCTTTACCGGCATTGCCACAGGCGCGGCGAGCATCGCCAAGATCCTGTTCTTCATCTTTGTGGTGCTGTTCGTGCTGTTTCTCATCCTGGGGGTCACCGTTTTCAAGGCTTAGCGCCGCCCCTGAGCCCGTCGGGTCCGTGTCTTGCTAAATCACTTGGGCAGACGTCCCACTTGTTTGTGTGGGCCGGCCCCGTAACCGACCACCCGCGCTGTCGGTGCGTGCTTCCCGCAGCGCCACGATGAGGAACCCCACCATGTCTCTCTTTGCCAGCCAACGCGTGCGCAGTCGCGTCGATGACATCAACGACCGCGCACACCGCGCCATGAACAGCGCCAGCGATGCCGTGGACCACGCACGCTACGCCGCACGTCCCGCCGTGGAAGACATCCAGAGCCTGTTGCATTCGCTCGAAAACGCCATCCATACCCTGACCGACGAAGGCAGCGCCGAAGCCAGCCGCACTCGCCGCGCGCTGCGTGCCCGCGCAGACCAACTGCGCCGCGCCGCCAACGACCGTGCCCATCAAGCGAAGGAACGCATGGACTGGGCGCTCGACCGCACGGAAGAAACCATTACGGGCGCGCCGTTCAAATCGGTGGGTGTGGCGGTGGCGATCGGGGCGGCCATCGGCCTGGCGGTCGCCCTTGCAGGCAGCGGCCGGCGCAGCGAGCGCGAGTAGCGCGCAGCCCCGCCAATCTCACCTTGAAGGAGCCCTGCATGACCCAGACCAACGCGGCCCCGGAAAGCCGCTTCCTCACCGACATCAAGACGCTGCGTGAACGCGCCCGCAAGCATATCGAGGAAGGCGCGGTGACCGACGACTACCAAGCCGATCGCGATACCGTGCTGCGCCTGCTGAACGAGGCCCTGGCGACGGAGTTGATCTGCGTGCTGCGCTATCGGCGACACCACTTCATGGCCAAGGGCATCAACGCGGACCCGATTGCGGAAGAATTCTTGGTGCACGCCACCGAAGAGCAGCAGCACGCCGACAAGATCGCCGCGCGCATCGTGCAACTGGGCGGCGCGCCCAACTTCAGCCCGGAAGGCCTATCGACGCGCAGTCATTCGGAATATGTGGAAGCCGACGGCCTGGTCGACATGATCAAGGAGAACCTCGTGGCCGAGCGCATCGCCATCGACAGCTATCTGGAGATGGTGCGCTACATCGGTGACCGGGACCCAACCACGCGGCGCGTGCTGGAAGAGATTCTGGCCATGGAGGAAGAACACGCGGACGAACTGTCCGACATGCTGCACGACCAATAACGCCAACGCGGCAAAACGAGATACCGGCACGACGTACCCACGTCAGCGCTACCCCCTCCCCCGCTCCCGGCCCTAGTGGCCGGATGCCCGGACCGCCGTTGCGGTGGCCGGGCATTTTTTTGAACCGACTCTTTTACGCTCAAACGCCCCACATCACGGTGGCGTTCTTCGGCAGCGATTCCTCCAGCATGTGCAGCAGTGGGTACGCGCGCTGACCGAGGTGCGGCGGCTCTTCCTCGCCTTCATCGTCGTCCTTGGCGGTCAGTTCAGCCACCTTGATGTGAGCCTGGTGGGTATCGTCCTTGATGGCGCGCTTGAGGCGGTCGATGGCGTGCGGCATCTCTTCGGGGGTGATGACGCCGCGCTCACCCAGCGTTTTGCCGATCACGCCCAGCAACACCATGGCGAGATCCTTCTGCATGGAGAAACTTTGCGACTCGTGCGAAGTAAAGGTAATCATGATTCTTGGTTTCCCTTGGTTGGGTGGGGGGCCGCAGATTGCCACGGCGCCGATCGGATACGGCTGAGACCGCGGCTCACCTGATAAAATTTCGTACTTTTCCCCGAACAACGCAACTGGCCGCGCCGGAACTGGATTTCAACCGGTTTCAGCACTGCCGGCGTCATGGTTTCTTATGCTGCCCTCCCACAAACAGACGATCGCCCAATTGTTGTCCGACGCCGTCGGCTCCCTGCTGCCCGAAGGCCAAGCCCGACCGGAGATCGTCCTGGAGCGCCCGAAGCAGGCTGCGCACGGCGACATCGCCTGTAACGTGGCGCTGCAACTGGCCAAGCCGCTGGGCAAGAACCCGCGCGAACTCGCCGGCAGCATTGCTGACGCCATCCGCGCCGATGCCCGCGGCCAGCGCCTGGTCTCCGCCGTGGAAATCGCCGGCCCGGGCTTCATCAACCTGCGCCTGTCGCCGGCTGCCCGTGCCGACGTGATCGCTGCCGTGTTTGCCGAAGGTGACCGCTTTGGCGCCGCCAACACCCATGACGGCGCGCCGGTGCTGGTGGAATTCGTGTCCGCCAACCCGACCGGCCCGCTGCACGTCGGCCACGGCCGCCAGGCCGCGCTGGGCGATGCACTGGCGAGCCTGCTCGACTGGCAGGGCCACACCGTCCACCGCGAGTTCTACTACAACGACGCTGGTGTGCAGATCCACAACCTGGCCGTCTCCGTGCAAGCCCGCGCACGCGGCTTCAAACCCGGCGACGCCAACTGGCCCGAAGCCGCCTACAACGGCGACTACATTGCCGACATCGCCACCGATTACCTGGCCGGCAAGACCGTACGCGCCTCCGATGGCGAACCCGTGACGGGCGCTGGCGACGTGGAAGACCTCGAAGCCATCCGCCGCTTTGCTGTCACGTATCTGCGCAACGAGCAGGACATCGACCTGCAGGCCTTCGGCGTGAAGTTCGACCGCTACTACCTGGAATCGTCCCTCTACACCGAGGGCAAGGTGCAGCAGACCGTCGACGCGCTCATCGCCGCCGGCAAGACGTACGAACAGGAAGGCGCGCTGTGGCTGCGCACCACCGATGACGGCGACGACAAGGACCGCGTCATGCGCAAGTCCGACGGCGCGTACACCTACTTCGTGCCGGATGTTGCGTACCACACCACCAAGTGGGGCCGCGGCTTCACGCAGGTCATCAACGTGCAGGGCAGTGACCACCACGGCACCATCGCCCGCGTGCGCGCCGGCCTGCAGGGCCTGAACATCGGCATCCCCAAGGGCTATCCCGACTACGTCCTGCACAAGATGGTCACGGTGATGAAGGACGGCGCCGAGGTGAAGATCTCCAAGCGCGCGGGCTCGTACGTGACCGTGCGCGACCTGATCGAATGGTCCAACGGCGACGCCGAATCGGAAGCCGGCGTCGACACCATCCGCGCCTGCGTGGAAGCCGGTGAGCCGAACTGGCCGTCGCACTTCACACGCGGCCGCGACGCTGTGCGCTTCTTCCTGCTGTCGCGCAAGGCCGATACGGAGTTCGTCTTCGACGTGGACCTGGCGCTGAAGCAGAACGACGAGAACCCGGTGTACTACGTGCAGTACGCCCACGCGCGCATCTGCTCGGTGTTCGAGCGTGCCGGCGTCGACGCTGCCTCGCTGACTGGCGCCGACCTGGCTGCAGTCACCGGCCCGGACGTCAGCCCGCAGGCAACCGCCTTGGTGCAGCGCCTGGCGGCCTTCCCCGACATGCTGGCCGACGCCGCGCGCGAACTGGCACCGCACGCCGTGGCCTTCTACCTGCGCGACCTGGCGGGTGACTTCCACGCGTTCTACAACGCCGATCGCGTGCTGGTCGACGACGAAGCCGTCAAACGCGCCCGACTGGCGCTGCTGGCCGCCACACGCCAGGTGCTGCGCAACGGCCTGGCGGTGATCGGCGTATCGGCGCCGCAAAAGATGTAAATGCGCACGATTTGGCATCACACGGCGCTCTTATAATCGGGCGCTTCTAGAAGGATCGACATGGCACGCAATACGCAATCTTCCCGTGTCCGCTCGCAATGGGGCGGCACGTTTCTGGGTCTGGTGCTCGGGCTGATCGTCGGCTTGGCGATCGCCGTGGTGGTGGCGGTGTACATCACCAAGGCGCCGGTGCCGTTCGTGGCGCGCGGCGGCGCCCAGCCCAAACCGACCGAGGCTGGCAACGTGGTCAACACACTGCCGACGCCAGCGCAAACCGCGCCGCAAGCCAGCGCACCGCAAGCGGCAGACCCGAACGCGCCGCTGTGGAGCCGTGTGCCGCCCAAGCCAGTCGATCAGCCGGATGCCAACAACCCGCCGCCGGGCATCACCATCCACCCTGCGCAGCCGAGCTCGGCACCGCAGGTTGCCAGCGCACCGGCGGCCAAGCCGCCGAAACCGCCCGTAACCGTCGCCAACGAAAAGCCAGTCACCGACCCGATCGCCGAGATCGCCCGCCAGGATGCCGCCAAGACGGGCTATTTCCTGCAAGTTGGTGCTTACAAATCGGCAGAAGACGCTGAACGCCAGAAGGGCAACCTCGCCATGCAAGGCTTTGAAGCCAAGGTGACGCAGCGTGAAGTGAACGGCGCCACCATGTACCGCGTGCGCCTGGGACCGTACAACTCGTTGGAAGACATGACCGCCGCACGCAGCCGCCTGCAGTCTTCGGGCGTGGAATCGTCGGTCATCCGCTTTGCCCGCCAGTGACGTGAAAAACCGTCGGCGCCAGAACCCGCCGGGCTGGCGCCGGTCAGAAGCCTGAGGATCGGATTGCCGATCGTCCTTCGCTCCACTTCCATCTCACCATGAAAAAACTCGCTGCCCTCCTGATTGCTCTCGCCACCGGCGCCGGCCTGCTGATGACCGCACCGGCCCAGGCCCAGACCGCCCCCGTGGCTGGCCGGGACTACCAAGTGCTGCAACCCGCACAGCCCGTGCCGGCCGGCAAGATCGAGGTGACGGAGTTCTTCGGCTACTGGTGCCCGCACTGCAACCACTTCGAGAGCAGCTGGGAAGCCTGGGGCGCCAAGCAAGGCAAGGACGTGACCATCAAGCACGTACCGGTTGCCTTCAACAATGACCCCCGCCTGGTGCCGTATTCGCGCATCTACTACACGCTCGAAGCCATGGGCAAGCTCAACGCCAAGAGCAGCAAGGGCATCTCGATGCATGCCCGCATCTTTGACGCCATTCACGGCGCAGACCGCCTGAACGTGGGCCGCGACAAGGCGCAGCAGGAACAGGTCATTGGCGACTTTGTGGCCAAGGAAGGCCTCGACCGCAAGGCGTTCATGGACACCTACAACTCGTTCACTGTGAACTCCAACGTGACGCGTGCCAACCAACTGACCGAGCAGTACCGCATTAACGGCGTGCCCACCGTGGTGGTGCAGGGCAAATATGTGATCTCGCCCGACGAAGCCGGCGGTTACGTCAAGACGACGCAGACGCTCGACTACCTGGTCCAACAAGTCCGGGCCGGCAAGATGTAAGGAGGCCGGCCGCGCGGCGGCACTGCCCCGCGCTACCGACTTGCCAACGCCCGCCATCGTGCGGGCGTTTTTGTATGCGGCATGTGTTGCCCCTGTCTCCATGCCAAACAACACCCGACATCCGACACCCCTATGAGCCAAACCGTCTTCATCACCGGCGCCTCCAGCGGCATTGGCCAGGCACTGGCGCGGCAGTATGCGGCGCAGGGCGCGACGCTCGGGCTGGTCGCGCGGCGTGTGGAGGTGCTGCACGATTTCGTACAGACACTGCCGGCCAGCATCCAGGGCCGCTGCCATTGCTACGCCGCCAACGTGTGCGACGCGGAGTCGATGCGCGAAGCGGCCAACGCCTTTATCGCCACAGCGGGCGTGCCCGACGTGGTGATCGCCAATGCCGGCATCTCGGAGGGCACCGATCTGCGCGAGCCCGGCGATCTGGCGGCGTTTGCCCGCGTCATGGACACCAACTGGATGGGTACGCTCAACACCTTCCAGCCCTTCGTCACGCCCATGCTGGCGCGCGCCAAGCCGGGGCAGCCCGGCGGCACGCTGGTCGGCATTGCCAGCGTGGCGGGTGTGCGCGGGCTGCCGGGCGCGGCGGCGTATAGCGCTTCCAAATCGGCGGTGATCAAGCTGATGGAGAGCCTGCGGGTGGAATTTGGCCCCCGTGGGTTGCGCATCGTCACCATCGCCCCGGGCTATATCCGCACGCCCATGACGGACCACAACCCCTATCCGATGCCCTTCCTGATGCCGGTGGACGTGTTCGCGCCGAAGGCGGTGCATGCCATCCACCGCGGCGTGCGCTTTACGGTGCTGCCGTGGCAGATGGGCATCGTCGCCAAGCTGCTGCACGTGCTGCCGCGCTGGCTGTATGACTTCGCCTTTGCGCGCGCGCCGCGCAAACCTCGTAAGCCTGAGAATTCGCAATGATCTTGACCGACGCGCTCGGCAACGCGCACACGCCTGTCGACACCACGCCGCGCATCGCGAGCCTGGTGCCCTCCATTACCGACCTGCTGTTCTCGCTCGACCTGGGCGACCAACTCGTCGCCCGCACCGGCTTCTGCATCCACCCGCGCGAGGCCGTGCGCAACGTGCCCAAGGTGGGCGGTACCAAGACCGTCAAGCTGGACAAGCTGCGCGAACTGGCGCCCACGCACGTCATCGTCAACATTGACGAGAACACGCGCCCGACCGTCGACAAGCTGCGCGAGTTCGTCCCCCACATCATCGTCACGCACCCGTGCGCGCCGGAAGACAACCTAGCGCTGTACCAACTGCTGGGCGGCATCTTCCGCCGCGAGGCGCAGGCGAAAACGCTGTCTGATGCGCTCACGCAAGAGCTCGACGCCCTGCGCGGCCGCCACTTCCTGCCGCGCCGCGTGCTGTACGCCATCTGGCAAGACCCGTGGATGACGGTGTCGCGCGACACGTACATCTCGCGCATGCTCAAGCTGGTCAATTTCCACACGTGGCCCGAAGACCCGGCGCCCGTGCAATGCGGCACGGAAAAAAGCGGCGATTGCGCCCGCCCAAATCGCCCGGACACGCGCTATCCGACGTTCCGCTGGAGCAGTGACGTGGTGCGCAACATCGACTGCGTGCTGCTCTCCACCGAGCCCTACAGCTTTACCGACGAACACGTCGACGCGCTGGAGAAGCAGATCGGAAAGCCGGTCTATCTGGTGGATGGCGAGATGGTGTCGTGGTACGGCAGCAAGGCCATCGAAGGGGCGCGATACTTAGGAGAATTTGCGAAGGGGCTGCGTTAAGAAGAAAACCCGCCGGTTGGCGGGTTTTTTCTGGCCGACGCGACGCCTTATCGTTCAAACCCGTAGTCGTACTCCACCTTGGCAATACGCAGGTGATACGACGCATACCACTGCTCGCGACCCATCTTCTGCGCAGCGAGGTGCTCGCTCTGATTCTTCCACTCGCGAATGGCTTCCAGCGACGACCAGTACGACACCGTAATCCCCGGCCGCCCCTGGTCGCCCGCCAGTTCATCGCGCACGGATTCAATGCCGAGGAAGCCCGGCATGTCGCGCGCAAGCTCGACCATGCGATCGGCCATCGCACCGTAGCCGTTGTCGCCATCGGTGCGCGTGGAGGAGAAGATCACCGCGTAATACGGCGCCGGGGGCGTGTGCGCAGGAAACGGCAGAACGGCGGCGCTGTCGTCGAGAACATCGTGGTGGTCGGCCATGTTGGGCTCCGGATCTTGGGTCAGGTTGCTGCGTGAAAGCGGATGGTGCCATCGGCGCCGGTCTCGCGCACCAGCTCGCCGCGATGCCACAGCGCGTGGAGGTGGGCGAGCGCCTCGCCCATCGCGAAGGTCATCTGGTGCACGTCAAACTGGCGCTTGAAGATGACGTTGACGATATCCCGCGCGGATTGCGGCGCGGTTTTGCATGCGGCCAGCGTATCGGCCAGCCGGTCGGCATGGTGGTCGCGCAGTTGCTGAATGCGCGTATGCAACCCGCGGAATGGCCGCCCGTGCGACGGCAGGATCAGTACATCGGCCGGCAGCGGCGCGTACTTGCCGAGCGAGTCGAGGTACAGCGTGAGCGGATCAGCCTCAGGCTCAATGTCGAACACGCTCACGTTGGTGGAGATGCGCGGCAGGACCATGTCGCCGGAGATCAGCACGTTGGCGTCTTCGCTAAAGAGCGCGACGTGTTCGGGCGCATGACCAAAGCCGGTGATGACGCGCCAGTTGTGCTGGCCGATGGTGACGACGTCGCCTTCCATCAAACGGCGGTACTGGCCGGGAACACCGGGCACCAGCGTGCTGTAGTAGTCCTTGCGGTTGCGGATGCGCTCGATGGAGTCGGGGTCTGTCAGGCCATGGCGCTCAAAATGGCGCGCGGCAAATTCGCCGCCGGCATTGGATGCGCCGGTGCCGCCCACCAGCATGCGGGCGAAAGCGTAATCGCCCAGGCTCATCCAGAGGCGCACGTTCCAGCGTTTTTGATCGCCGCCCTCGCACAGCCAGCTCGACAAACCGACATGGTCCGGATGGCAGTGCGTGACCAGCACGCGCAGCACCGGCAGGCCATCAAGGTGGTTCGCGAAAATGGTTTCCCAGTATCCGCGGATGGCTTCGTGGTTGATGCCGCAATCGATGATCGTCCAGCCGTCTTGCCCGTCCTTGTGATCACGTAGCAGCCAGAGGTTGATGTGATCCAGCGCAAACGGCAGCGGCATGCGCAGCCAGTAGACGCCGGGGGCGACTTCAAACCGCGTGCCGCCTTCGGGCAGCGTGTCGCCAAAGGGATAGTCGAGTTGGTGTTCGAGCGCGTTCATGGGAATGTGGTCTCGGGCGCCGCCTTGAGAACAGTCATGGGGCGGTCTCTGTGATTGCGGTTTGGGGCAATTGACGCTAACGTAAACGTCAATTCGCCGCCGGTCATCCATCTTAAGCGAAAACTTCATGGCGCAGCCCGGCGTGCTTCTGCCATCACTGGATTCTCCGCCGTATGCCCGCTTCCACTCCGTCTGCCGCCGCTGAACTTGCCGCTGATCTCGAATCGGGCGACGCCTGCGAACAAGCTGACGCCAGCTACACCATTACCGACCTCGCACGTGAATTCGACATCACGCCGCGCGCCATCCGCTTCTATGAAGACCAAGGCCTGCTGGCGCCGGATCGCCAGGGCCCGGGCGGGCGCCGCCGGGTGTACTCCGCCGGCGAGCGCACGCGCCTGAAGCTGACCTTGCGCGGCAAGCGGCTCGGGCTGTCGCTGGGCGAGATCAAGGAGATCCTGGACCTGTACGAATCGCCGCGCGATACGGTGCCGCAGTTGGAACGTTTCCTGGCGTCGCTGGCGCAGCATCGCGCGGTGCTCACGCAGCAGTTGGATGACCTCAATGCACAGCTGGCCGAGATCGACCAGCACGAGCGCCAATGCCGCCGCCTGCTGGAAGACGCACAGGCCGGCACCGCCAAGCCGCCGAAGCGACGCAAGACCGCCTGATTCCACAAATCTACGTAACGACCAGTCATTGACGTTTACGTAAACGTCAATACAATACGCAACACCCTGCAACACCCTCCCGGCACCGGTGCGCCTGCCACAAGCGGCGTGCACCGCACCGCGCCAGACCACTTACCAGAGACACTCGCGGCTTGAACCGCGCCCAAGGAGACCACCATGATTGACCTGCCCGGCTTGAAATTCGACTTGGGCGAAGACATCGAGATGCTGCGTTCGGCCGTGCGCGACTGGGCGCAGGGCGAGCTGGCCCCGCGTGCAGGCGAGATCGACCGCACCGACCAGTTCCCGATGGACGCGTGGCGCAAGATGGGTGACCTGGGCGTACTCGGCATCACGGTGGCCGAGGAGTATGGCGGCGCCAACATGGGCTACCTGGCGCACATGATCGCCATGGAAGAAATCAGCCGCGCGTCGGCGTCGGTCGGCCTGTCGTATGGCGCGCACTCGAACCTGTGCGTCAACCAGATCCACCGCAACGGCACGGCGGCCCAGAAGGCCAAGTATTTGCCTAAGCTGGTGTCCGGTGAATGGGTGGGCGCGCTGGCCATGAGCGAGCCGAACGCCGGGTCGGACGTCGTCAGCATGAAGCTGCGCGCCGAACTCAAGGGCGACCGCTACGTGCTCAACGGCACCAAGATGTGGATCACCAACGGCCCGGATTGCGACGTGCTGGTGGTCTACGCCAAGACCGAGCCCGAACTGGGCGCACGCGGCATGACGGCGTTCATCGTCGAAAAGGGCATGAAGGGCTTCTCGGTGGCGCAGAAGCTGGACAAGCTCGGCATGCGCGGCTCGCACACCGGCGAGCTGGTCTTCGACAACGTGGAAGTGCCGGTGGAAAACATCCTCGGCCAGGAAAACGGCGGCACCAAGGTGCTGATGAGCGGCCTGGATTACGAGCGCGCCGTGCTCTCCGGCGGCCCGATCGGCATCATGCAGGCCTGTATGGACGTGGTCACCCCGTACATCCACGACCGCAAGCAGTTCGGCCAGAGCATTGGTGAGTTCCAGCTCATCCAGGGCAAGATGGCCGACATGTACACCACGCTGCAGGCTTGCCGCGCGTACCTGTACACGGTCGGCAAGAACCTCGATTCGCTGGGCCGCGACCACGTGCGCCAGGTGCGCAAGGACTGCGCCGGCGTGATTCTCTATACCGCCGAAAAGGCCACTTGGATGGCGGGTGAAGCGATCCAGATCCTGGGCGGCAACGGCTACATCAACGAATTCCCGGTCGGCCGCCTGTGGCGCGACGCCAAGCTGTATGAAATCGGCGCCGGCACGTCGGAAATCCGCCGCATGCTGATCGGTCGGGAGCTGTACGCAGAAACGATGTAACGCGCCCTAGGCGGTCGACATGGGCAGGCTGATGGCAGCGGCCATCAGCCAAACGGATAAGGAGGCGCAACGGTTTCAGGACGCGGACACCGCATCGAAGACCCTACAATCTAGGTCTTCCGTGGTCTGCTGGTTTTGTTGCTCTCCCGCCCTCCCCCGCGCACACGCCATGTCCCACTTCCCCAAGCTCCTCTCGTCGCAGATCGCCTTTGACGTCGCCCGCACGATGCTCGACGGCTTCGACAAGCACTATCGCTTGTTCCGCGAGGTCTGCGTGCAGGCCAAGGCGGCGTTTGAGCACGGGGATTGGGCGGCCATGCAGCAGTTGCAGCGCGATCGCATTGCCTACTACGACGAGCGCGTGCGTGAAGCGTCGGTCATCCTCGAAGATGAATACGACGCCGAGAACATCGACGACGAGATCTGGCGCCAGATCAAGCTGCACTACATCGGCCTGCTGACCAACCATCACCAGCCGGAGCTGGCCGAGACCTTCTTCAACTCGGTGTGCACGCGCATCCTGCACCGCTCGTATTTCAGCAACGATTTCATCTTCGTGCGGCCGGCCATCTCGACGGAATACATCGAGAACGAAGAATCGCCCACCAAGCCGACGTACCGCGCCTACTACCCTGGCACGCGCGAAGGGCTGGGCGATTGCTTCGAGCGCATCGTGCACAACTTCCAGCTCGAAGCCCCGTTTGAAGACCTGCGCCGCGACATCGGCTACCTGATGCGCGCCGTGGAAGAGCATTTTGGCGACTACCGCATCGCGCCGAATTTCCAGATCCACGTGCTGTCATCGCTGTTCTTCCGCAACACGGCGGCGTACATCATCGGGCGCGTAATCAACGGGGATAAGACGTATCCGCTGGCCGTGCCGATCATGCGCAATGCGAGCGGCCAATTGCGGCTGGACACCGTGCTGCTGCGCCCGGAACAGCTGCTGATCCTGTTCTCGTTCACGCATTCGTACTTCATGGTGGACATGGAGATTCCGTCCGCCTACGTGACCTTCCTGCGTGACCTGATGCCCCGCAAGCCGCGCGCCGAGATCTACACCTCGCTCGGCCTGCAGAAGCAGGGCAAGAACCTGTTCTATCGGGATTTTCTGCACCACCTGCAGCACTCGTCGGACAAGTTCATCATTGCGCCCGGCATCAAGGGCCTGGTGATGCTGGTGTTCACGCTGCCGTCGTACCCGTACGTCTTCAAGGTCATCAAGGACTACTTCCCGCCCCCGAAGGAAACCACGCGTGAGCTGATCAAGAGCAAGTACCAGCTGGTGAAGCGCCACGACCGCGTGGGCCGCATGGCGGATACGCTGGAGTATTCCGACGTGGCCTTCCCGCTCTCGCGCTTTGATGAAGCGCTGATCAAAGAGCTGGAAAAGCATGCCCCGTCGATGGTCGAATACCAGCGTGCCGAAGACGGCAGCGAAGAGATCGTCATCCGCCACGTCTACATCGAGCGCCGCATGACGCCGCTGAACATCTGGCTGCAGGAAGGCACCGATGCGCAGGTCGAGCACGGCATCATCGAATACGGCAACGCCATCAAGGAACTCATCGCCGCGAACATCTTCCCCGGCGACATGCTGTACAAGAACTTTGGCGTGACGCGCCACGGCCGCGTGGTCTTCTACGACTACGACGAGATCGAATACCTCACCGACTGCAACGTCCGCAAGGTGCCGCAGCCGCGCAACGAAGAGGAAGAGATGTCGGGCGAGGTCTGGTACAGCGTCGGCCCGCACGACATCTTTCCGGAGACCTACGGCACCTTCCTGCTGGGCGATCCGCGCGTGCGCGAGGCCTTCCTCAAGCACCATGCGGACTTCTTCGACCCGGCCATGTGGCAGGCCTACAAAGACCGCCTGCTGTCTGGCCAGACACACGATTTCTACGCGTATGACGCAAGCGAACGCTTCGTCAACCGATACGGCGCCGGCGCACAGGGGACTGCAGCCGCACAAACGACCGAACAGGTCACAACAACGCTGCAACGCGCCGCCGCCTAACTCTCTCAACACGACGGGAAACCATGCCGAATCGCATCAAAGAACTATTTGAAAACAACCGGAAGTGGGTCGAGCGCGTCAACGCGGAAGACCCGACATTCTTCTCGGCGCTCGCCAACCAGCAGAACCCCGAATACCTGTGGATCGGCTGCTCGGACTCGCGCGTACCTGCCAACCAGATCATCGGGCTGCCGCCGGGTGAGGTGTTCGTCCACCGCAATATCGCCAACGTGGTGGTGCACTCGGACTTGAACTGCCTGTCGGTGCTGCAGTTTGCGGTGGAGGTGCTGAAGATTCGGCATATCACCGTGGTGGGTCACTATGGGTGTTCGGGTGTGAAGGCTGCACTGACGAAGCAGCGCTTCGGGCTGGCGGATAACTGGATTCGTCACGTGCGGGATGTGGCTGAGCAGCATGAGACGTATCTCGGCACGGTGGTGCGCGAGCAGGATCAGCATGATCGGCTGTGTGAGTTGAACGTGATCCACCAAGTGAACAACGTCTGCCTGACGACGATCGTGCAGGACGCTTGGGATCGTGGGCAGCCGCTGACGGTTCACGGGTGGATTTACGGCGTGAAGGATGGGCTGCTGCGCAATCTGGGCATGGCGGCGAGTTCGAATGAGGAACTGCATGCGCAGTTGGGTGAGGCTTGGAAGAACTATGGGAAGGAAGGGAGTGTGCCGACTCCAGTGGGGTTCTGATTTTGCTGGGTAGGGGTGGGCTTTGTTTTTTTTGTGCTTTTGGTCCATCCCTTGTTTCATCCCCTGCCGGGGCTGACTCACTTTTCTTTGTCTTGCCAAAGAAAAGTAAGCAAAAGAAAGGCGCGCCCGAGATGGCGAAAGACTCCTTGAATTTATGTCGCAAGGAGGGAGGGGAGGCAAACTCTCTTCGCTCAGACAAGCCTCCCCTCTTTTTCCTCCTTGCAACAGAAATTCAAGGCGCCATCTAGGGCAAGAACGTCAAAGGCCAAACCATCGACCACCAGTGCAGTAGGAACCGGCAACACAACGCGAGCAACAACAGCAGCAAACAAGAGCCACTAGGGCATGCAGACCAACGGTTTGCTTTTCCCCTGCCCTAGATGGCGCCTTGGATTTTTGTAAGCGGGCGGAAAAAAGACGGGGAACTGTCTGAGCGAAGCGAGTTTTCCCCGTCTCCGCCCGGTTACGAAAATCCAAGGAGGGTGTCGCCATCTTGGGCGCGCCTTTCTTTGCTTACTTTCTTTGGCAAGACAAAGAAAGTGAGTCGCCCCCGGCAGGGGGTGAAACGGGGGATGCACCACAAAACACAAACCCCAAAGCAAGAGACACATAGCCCCTGCACCACAAGTGCAGAACATGTCGACAGCACACCAGGAGATCACCATGTCCGACCGCATCATCATCGCCTCCGCCGCCCGCACGCCGATGGGCGCTTTCCAAGGCGAACTCGCAAGCCTGACCGCCCCGCAACTCGGCGCCGCTGCCATCCGCGCGGCAGTCGAACGCGCCGGCCTGAAGCCCGAGCAAATCGAAGAAGTCATCATGGGCTGTGTGCTGCCGGCAGGCCAAGGCCAGGCACCAGCCCGCCAGGCAGCATTGGGCGCTGGCCTGCCGCTGTCGGTCGGCTGCACCACGGTCAACAAGATGTGCGGTTCGGGCATGCGCGCCGCGATGAATGCATACGATGCGCTGCTCGCAGGCTCGCTGGATGTGGTGGTCGCGGGCGGTATGGAAAGCATGACGAATGCGCCCTACCTGATCCCGAAAGGCCGCGGCGGCTACCGCATCGGCCACGGCATGATCTACGACCACATGATGTTGGATGGCCTGGAAGACGCGTATGACAAGGGCCGCGCCATGGGCACCTTCGGTGAAGACTGCGCCGAAAAGTACGGCTTCACGCGCGAGGCGCAAGACCACTTCGCGATGACCTCCGTACGCCGCGCGCAAGAGGCCACCGAATCCGGCGCATTCCGCTGGGAGATCACGCCCGTCACCGTGTCGAGCAAGGCCGGCGACACCGTCATCGACACCGACGAAGGCCCGCGCCGCATCAAGGTCGACAAGATTCCCTCGCTCAAGCCCGCGTTCAAGAAGGACGGCACGGTAACGGCCGCTTCGTCCTCGTCGATCAACGATGGTGCGGCTGCACTCGTGATGATGCGTGAGTCCACCGCCAAGCAACTCGGCATCACGCCGCTGGCAGTAATGCTGGGCCACACCACGCATGCGCAAGAACCAGGCTGGTTCACGACGGCGCCAGTCACGGCCATCGACAAGCTGTTCAAGAAGCTCGACTGGAACTCAGGCAACGTCGATCTGTTCGAGATCAACGAAGCCTTTGCCGTGGTGCCGATGGCCGCCATGCATGACCTGCACATCCCGCACGAGAAGGTGAACGTGAATGGCGGCGCATGCGCGCTGGGCCACCCGATCGGCGCGTCGGGTGCGCGTGTGATGGCGACGCTGCTGGGTGCTCTGCGCCACCGTGGCGGAAAGCGCGGCGTAGCCAGCCTGTGCATTGGCGGCGGTGAAGCGACCGCCGTGGGCATCGAACTCTACTGAACGGAAAGGCCAGCACGCTAATGACGATGGCGAACACAACCTCCCGCCGCACGCGCACCGCACTCATCCTGGGTGCGTCGCGCGGCATCGGTCTGGAAACCGTCAAGCAGTACCGGGCGGATGGCTGGCGCGTGATCGCCACCGTGCGCTCACAAGAAGCGGCACAGGCGTTGCAGGCGCTGGGCGCGGAGACGCACGTGCTTGACCTGACCGACGCCAACGCCGTCGGCGGCCTGGCGTGGAAGCTCGACGGCGAGGCGCTGGACGTGGCGATCTACGTGGCGGGCATCTACGGCCCGCGCACGCAGAACGCCACGCCCGTCAGTCAGGCCGACTTTGATGCGGTGATGCACACCAACGTGTGGGCGCCAATGGGCGTGCTGCCCGCCGTGCTGCCGATGGTGGAAGCTGGTCGCAATGGTGCGGACGAAGCGGGCGGCGTACTGGCCGTCATCTCCAGCCGCATGGGCAGCATTGGCGAGATGACGGGCAACGGTGGCTGGCTGTATCGCACCAGCAAGGCGGCGGTGAATGCCGTGCTGCGCGGCGTGTCGATCGACGCGAAGAACGCCACGTGCCTGACGTTCCACCCCGGCTGGGTGCAGACCGACATGGGCGGCGCCGGCGCGGCCATCACGCCGCAAGAGAGCGTGGCCGGCATCCGCCGTGTGATTGCCGGTGCCACGCGCGCCGACAACGGCACGTTCCGCAACTACGACGGCAGCGTCATTGAGTGGTGAGGCCAGAACGATGCTGCTGACCCAAGAACAGGAAATGATCCGCGACGCCATCCGCACCTTCGTGCGCGAGGCGATCACCCCGCACGCGGCTGCGTGGGACCGTGATGGCACGTTCCCGAAAGATGTACACCGCCAACTCGGTGAGCTGGGCGCGTATGGCGTGGCCGTGCCGGAAGAACTCGGCGGTGCCGGGTTGGACTACCTGTCGCTCGCGCTGATCCTGGAAGAGATTGCCGCCGGTGATGGCGGTACCTCCACCGTCATCAGCGTGAACAACTGCCCCGTGTGCAGCATGCTGATGGCGTTTGCGAACGACGCGCAGAAGCAGCAGTGGCTGGTGCCGCTGGCGCGCGGCGAGATGCTCGGCGCGTTCTGCCTGACCGAGCCGCATGTCGGCTCCGATGCCTCGGCCCTGCGCACCACCGCCGTGCGAGATGGCGACCACTGGGTGCTCAACGGTGTGAAGCAGTTCATCACCAGCGGCAAGCATGCCGACGTGGCGATCGTCATGGCCGTGACGGACAAGGCAGCGGGCAAGCGCGGCATCAGCGCGTTCCTGGTGCCGACCAAGACACCGGGCTACATCGTCGCGCGGCTGGAAGACAAGCTCGGCCAGCATTCGTCGGACACAGCGCAGATCGTGTTGGAAGATTGCCGCATCCCCGCCGATTGCCTCCTGGGTGAAGAAAGTGCCGGCTACAAGATGGCGCTGTCCGGGCTGGAAGGCGGGCGCATCGGCATTGCTGCGCAAAGCGTGGGCATGGCGCGCGCGGCGTTTGAAGCCGCGCTGGCGTATGCCAAGGAGCGCGAGAGCTTCGGCCAGCCGCTGTTCGCACATCAGGCCGTGCAGTTCCGCCTGGCGGAGATGGCCACACGCGTTGACGTGGCGCGCCAGATGGTCTGGCACGCCGCCAGCCTGAAAGACGCCAGCCTGCCATGCCTGAAAGAAGCGGCCATGGCCAAGCTCAACGCCAGCGAGATGGCCGAGCGCGTGTGCTCGGATGCCATCCAGGTCTTCGGCGGCTACGGCTACGTGAGCGACTTCCCGGTGGAACGCATTTACCGCGACGTGCGCGTGTGCCAGATCTACGAAGGCACGAGCGATATCCAGAAAATCCTGATCGCCCGCGCCCTCGCGTAGGCCAACAAGGAACGCACTGCCATGCCCATGAAGAAAGGATTTCGCGCACTGGTCGACCAAGCCATGGCCGAAGTGCGCACGCTCTCGGTGGACGAGGCGCGCGCCTTGGTCGACGACCCGGCCGTCCAGTTTGTCGACGTGCGCGACATCCGCGAGCTGGAACGCGAAGGCGTGATCCCGCACGCGCTGCACGCCCCGCGCGGCATGCTGGAATTCTGGGTCGATCCCGAATCGCCGTATCACAAGCCGGCCTTTGCGCAAGACAAGACCTTCGTCTTCTTCTGCGCGGCCGGCTGGCGCAGCGCGCTGGCCACCAAGACCGTGCAGGACATGGGGCTGGAACGCGTCGCCCATATCGAAGGCGGATTCACCGCCTGGAAGGCAGCCGGTGCGCCGGTTGCCGCTTACGAAAAACCCACGAAAAAAGCATGACTGCAGTCTCTCAATCCGCCGCGACCCAACCCCGCCACCCACGCTTTGACGCGATCCTCTTCGATTGCGACGGCGTGCTGGTCGACAGCGAACCCCTCGTCAACCGTTTGATCTGGCAGATGCTGACCGAACTGGGCATCAACATCAGTCCGGAAGATTCGATCAAGCGCTTCCTCGGCAAGGCCATCCGCGAAGAATTGGATGCGATTGCCGAGATGCGCGGCGCGCCGCTGCCGCCGAACTGGCTGTCTACTTTCCATGCGCGCCGCAACGCGCTGCTCGAAGCCGAAGTGGAAGCCGTGCCGCACATTGCGCACGCCATTGATGTGCTCTCCAGACTGGGCCTGCCGATGGCTGTGGCCTCCGGTGCCGATCGCGTGAAGGTGGAACTGCAGCTCAACCGCACTGGTTTGATCGAGCACTTCCAGCCGACGGACGTACGCATCTTTTCGGCCACCGAGGTCGCGCGCAGCAAGCCCGCGCCCGATGTGTACCTGCTGGCGGCCAGCAGCCTGGGGGTAGCGCCGTCGCGCTGCCTGGTGATTGAAGACAGCCCCACGGGTGTGACCGCCGGCCACGCTGCGGGCATGACCGTGCTGGCCTACGCCGGCCGCAATGCGCCCGGCCCGCTGCTTGCCGCAGGTGCTACGCAAACCTTCACCGATATGCGCCACCTGCCGGATCTGCTGGCCTGATGTCGAATACCCAAGCCAAGTCCATCGGCCCGACCGACGCCTGCCCCTGCGGCGGCGGCGCCTATGCACGCTGCTGCGGCCCGTACCACGCGGGCGACGCGGTGCCGGCCACAGCCGAACAGCTCATGCGCTCGCGCTACAGCGCCTATGTGCTGGGCGACACGGCGTATCTGCGCCGCACGTGGCATCCGTCCACCTGTCCCATCGATCTGGAAACGAGCGAAGCCGACGCTGCTGCCACACGCTGGCTCGGCCTGGACGTGAAGCGCCACGTACCGCAAGACGCAGCACACGCGACGGTGGAATTCGTCGCGCGCTACAAGGTGGGCGGCCGCGCGCACCGCCTGCATGAAACCAGCCGCTTCGTCCGCCTGGACGCGAGCGGCACTGAATCCGCCGAAGGCCGTTGGCTCTACGTCGACGGCACCTTCCCCGACTGAACCGCCCCCCCTGCACTGCTGCCATGCCGACGCTAGACACCAAGCTGAACCCCCGTGCCGAAGACTTCAAGGCCAACGCCGATGCCATGCGCACCCTCGTCGCGGACTTGCGCGACAAGGTCGCCCGCATCGCCCAGGGCGGCGGTGATGACGCCCGCGCCAAGCACCTCGCCCGCGGCAAGCTGCTGCCGCGCGATCGCGTGCAGCAACTGCTCGACCCGGGCACGCCGTTCCTGGAGTTCTCGCAACTGGCGGCGTATGGCATGTACGACGACGCGGCACCCGGCGCCGGCATCATCACCGGCATCGGCCGCATCTCGGGGCAGGAGTGCGTGATCGTCTGCAACGACGCCACGGTCAAGGGCGGCACCTACTACCCGATGACGGTGAAGAAGCACCTGCGCGCGCAGGAGATCGCCGAGCAGAACCACCTGCCCTGCGTCTACCTGGTCGACTCGGGCGGCGCCAACCTGCCGAACCAGGACGACGTCTTCCCCGACCGCGACCACTTCGGCCGCATCTTCTACAACCAGGCGAACTTGTCGTCCAAGGGCATCCCGCAGATCGCGGTGGTGATGGGCTCGTGCACGGCCGGCGGCGCGTATGTGCCGGCCATGAGCGACGAGTCGATCATCGTCAAGGAACAGGGCACGATCTTCCTGGCAGGCCCGCCGCTGGTGAAGGCCGCCACGGGTGAAGTGGTGAGCGCCGAAGATCTGGGCGGTGCCGATGTGCATACGCGCCTGTCGGGCGTGGCGGACTACTTCGCCAACAACGACGCACACGCGCTGGCACAGGCCCGCAGCATCGTCGCGCACCTGAACCGCCGCAAGCCGGACCAAGTGCAGATCCATGCGCCGGTCGAGCCGCGCTATGCGGCGGAGGAACTCTATGGCGTGATCCCGACGGACACGCGCAAGCCGTTTGATGTGCGCGAGGTCATCGCCCGCATCGTCGACGATTCCGCCTTTGATGAATTCAAGGCGCGCTACGGCACCACGCTGGTCTGCGGCTTTGCGCGCATCTGGGGCTACCCGGTCGGCATCATCGCCAACAACGGCATTTTGTTTTCAGAGGCTGCCCTCAAGGGCGCGCACTTCATCGAGCTGTGCTGCCAGCGCAAGATCCCGCTGGTGTTCCTGCAGAACATCACCGGCTTCATGGTGGGCCGCAAGTACGAGAACGAAGGCATCGCCAAGAACGGCGCAAAGATGGTGACGGCAGTGGCCACGGCGCAGGTGCCGAAGTTCACGGTCATCATCGGCGGCTCGTTTGGCGCGGGCAATTACGGCATGTGCGGCCGCGCGTATTCGCCGCGCTTCCTGTGGATGTGGCCGAATGCGCGCATCTCGGTGATGGGCGGCGAGCAGGCTGCGAGCGTGCTCGCCACCGTGCGCCGCGACGGCATCGAAGCCAAGGGCGGCCAATGGAGCGCCGACGAGGAAGCCGCCTTCAAGGCGCCGATCCGCGATCAGTACGAACGCCAAGGCCACCCGTACTACGCCAGCGCACGCCTGTGGGACGACGGCGTGATCGACCCGGCCGACACGCGCAGCGTGCTGGGCCTGGGCCTGTCGGCCAGCCTGAACGCGCCGATCGGCGACATGAACTTCGGCGTGTTCCGCATGTGAGCGGGCCGCCGGTTGAATTGAACTGGGGAATGCAGTGAACAAGAAGGTCAGGCGAGCATGGAGCGGCGCGTGTGCGGCCATTGGCTGCGCCGTGCTGCTGACCACCGCCGCCTATGCGCAAGACAAATCTGCCAGCGGCCTGAACGAAGCGATTGTGGAAGTCCCCAAGTCTGCGGGCATCTTCACCGTCAAGCTGGAAACCACGGTCTACAAGCCGGCCGGGGATGGGCCGTTTCCGCTCATCGTGCTCAACCATGGCAAGGCACACGGCAACCCGGCGTTCCAGAGCCGCGCGCGTTATACCGCGCAGGCCGCGGCACTGGTCGCACGGGGCTATGTGGTGGTGATCCCGATGCGCCAGGGCTTCTCCAAATCGGGCGGTGCATATATCGGCGGCGGCTGCAATGTCGAGGCTAACGGCATCGTGCAGACCGAAGACGTGGTCGCCACGCTCGACTACATGACCAAGCAGCCGTATGTGGACCGCGACCGCATCGTCATCATGGGCCAGTCGCACGGCGGCCTCACCACGATGGCCTTTGGCACCATCAGCTACCCCGGTGTACGCGGCCTGGTGAACTTTGCCGGCGGCCTGCGCAACGACAACTGCGTGTCATGGGAAGACAACCTCGTGCGCGCCTTTGAAAACTACGGGCGCCAGTCACGCTATCCGTCGCTCTGGTTCTACGGCGACAACGACAGCTACTGGCCCAAGCCGCTACCTGAGAAGATGTTCGCGGCCTACACCAATGCGGGCGGCAAGGGGCAGTTGGTCGATTACGGCAACTTCCAGAGCGACTCGCACGGCATGTTCTCCAGCCGTGCAGGCCTGAACATCTGGCTGCCCAAGGTCGATGCCTTCCTGCGCGAACTCGGTTTGCCCGCCGGCCCGGTGCCCGCCAACGCGAGCACACAAGACGGCCCCAACAAGGACACGCAATGAACGCCTTCGAAACCCTCGCCTTCGCACAGCACGGCGCCGTCGCCACGCTCACACTCAACCGGCCCGACGTGCGCAACGCCTTCAACGAAACGGTCATCGCCGAGTTGACGGGCGCCTTCCGCGCGCTGGCCGATGAGCCCAGCGTGCGCGCCATCGTCCTCGCCGGCAACGGCCCAGCCTTCTGCGCCGGAGCCGACCTGAACTGGATGAAGAAGATGGCCGGCTACTCCGACGACGAGAACCGCGCCGACGCCCTGCGTCTGGCCGAAATGCTGCGTGCCATCTACACGTGCCCCAAGCCCGTGATCGCACGTGTGCAAGGCGACACGTATGCGGGCGGCGTCGGACTGGTCGCCGCATGCGACATCGTGGTCGCCGTCGACACGGCCAACTTCTGCCTGTCGGAAGCCAAGCTCGGGTTGATCCCGGCCACCATCAGCCCATACGTGATCCGCGCGTTGGGCGAGCAGGCCTCGCGCCGCTACTTCATCACCGCTGAACGCTTCTCTGCGGCCGAGGCGCATCGCCTTGGCCTCGTGCATGAGCTGGTGAACGCAGACGCGCTCGACACGAAGGTCAACGACATCACCGCCGCGCTCGTCGCCAACAGCCCGAACGCCGTGCGCGAGAGCAAGCGCCTCGTGCGTGAAGTGTCCGGCGCCGCCGTCAACGACGCGCTGCTGGCGGATACCGCTGAACGCATCGCCACCATCCGCGCCTCGGAAGAGGGCCGCGAAGGCGTGCAGAGTTTTCTGAGCAAGCGCAAGCCGAACTGGCTGCTGCCGGCCTGAACCGTATAACTACGAAACCACGCATCAAAAAATCATTTGAAGGAAGTTCCCATGCAATCCACTCCGCTCAACTTCGTGCCGAACGCCGCCAAGGCACCGGTCACGCCCGGCCAAGCGCCCAACGCGCGCTGGAGCCGCGAAGCCATCGAAGCGCTGTTCGCGCTGCCGTTCAACGATCTGCTGTTCCAGGCGCAGCAAGTGCATCGCGCCAACTTTGATGCGAATGCGGTGCAGCTCTCGACACTGCTGTCGATCAAGACCGGCGGCTGCCCGGAAGACTGCTCGTACTGCCCGCAATCGGCGCGCTACGACACCGGTGTCGAAGCTGAGAAGCTCATGCCGATCGACGAAGTGCTCGAAGCCGCATCGCGTGCCAAGCAGAACGGTGCGAGCCGTTTCTGCATGGGTGCTGCGTGGCGCAACCCGAAGCCGCATCAACTCGATGCCGTGGCCGACATGGTGCGCGGCGTGAAAGCGATGGGGCTGGAAACGTGCGTGACGCTGGGCATGCTCAAGCAAGAGCAGGCTGCGCAGTTGAAGGATGCAGGGTTGGACTACTACAACCACAACCTCGACACCGCGCCGGAGTTTTACGGCGAGATCATTACCACTCGGACGTATCAGGACCGGCTCGACACGCTGGAACACGTGCGTGATGCGGGGATCAATGTGTGCTGCGGCGGCATCGTCGGGCTTGGGGAATCGGTGCACGAGCGTGCAGGCTTGATTGCCGAGCTGGCGAACATGGAGCCGTATCCGGACTCGGTGCCGATCAACAACCTGGTGAAGGTGGAAGGGACGCCGCTGGCGGGCAACGAAGAACTCGACCCGTTCGATTTCGTGCGCACGATTGCCGTGGCGCGGATCACGATGCCCAAGGCGATGGTGCGGCTGTCTGCTGGCCGCGAGGCGATGGATGATGCGTTGCAGGCGCTGTGCTTTATGGCGGGCGCTAACTCGATCTTCTATGGCGAGAAGCTGCTGACGACGGATAACCCGGAGGCGGATGCGGATCGCAAGCTGCTGGCGCGGTTGGGGATGCGGGTGGAGGTGCAGGATCACATGCACCACAGCACTGATGCTGCGCACTCGCATTCGTCGCATTGCCATATCGACATTACGCCGGCGGACTGATGGGTTGGATTGGGGATGGTTTTTTTCTTTTGGTCCATCCCTTGTTTCATCCCCTGCCGGGGCTGACTCACTTTTCTTTGTCTTGCCAAAGAAAAGTAAGCAAAAGAAAGGCGCGCCCGAGATGGCGAAAGACTCCTTGAATTTATGTCGCAGGGAGGGAGGAGAGGCAAACTCGCTTCGCTCAGACAAGCCTCCCCTCTTTTTCCTCCCTGCAACAGAAATTCAAGGCGCCATCTAGGGCTCCAACGGCCAAACCATCGAAGCACAAACGCAGTAGTAGGTACGCGACAAGACGCGAAGCGCCGCGAGCAAACCCAGTGGTGGAGTGCGAGCGAAGCGAAGCAGCACACAGCAACAAACAAGAGCCTGACAGCGCATGCAACCCAACGGTTTGGCCGTTGACGTTCCTGCCCTAGATGGCGCCTTGAATTTGTGTAAGCGGGCGGAAATAAGACGGGGAACTGTCTGAGCGCAGCGAGTTTTCCCCGTCTCCGCCCGGTTACACAAATTCAAGGAGGGGGTCGCCATCTCGGGCGCGCCTTTCTTTTGCTTACTTTTCTTTGGCAAGACAAAGAAAAGTGAGTCAGCCCCGGCAGGGGATGAAACAAAGGATGCACCACAAGTGCAAAACCAAAACGAGGAGACGTAACAACACCATGATCACCAAACTCCTAATTGCCAACCGAGGCGAAATCGCCTGCCGAGTCGCCGCCACCTGCCGCAAGCTAGGGATCCGCACCGTAGCGGTCTACTCGGACGCCGACGCCAACGCCCGCCACGTCGCCGCCTGCGACGAAGCCATCCACATCGGCGAACCCGCCGCCCGCGACAGCTACCTCCGCGCTGACCGCATCCTCGAAGCTGCCCGTGCAACAGGCGCGCAAGCCGTCCACCCCGGCTACGGCTTTCTCTCCGAAAACGAAGCCTTCGCCAAGGCCTGCGCAGACGCCGGCATCATCTTCGTCGGCCCGCCGGCCTCGGCTATCGAAGCCATGGGCAGCAAGAGCGCTGCGAAAGCGCTCATGGAAAAAGCCGGCGTACCCCTCGTCCCTGGCTACCACGGCGACAACCAAGACGCCGCCTTCCTGCGCACGCAGGCCGACCGCATCGGCTATCCCGTGCTCATCAAGGCCAGCGCCGGCGGCGGCGGCAAGGGCATGCGTGTGGTGGAATCGGGCGACGCGTTCGAAGCGTCGCTAGCCTCCGTCAAGCGCGAAGCCTCCAGCAGCTTCGGCGATGACCGCGTGCTGATCGAGAAGTACCTCACCCGCCCGCGCCACATCGAAATCCAGGTCTTCGCCGATGGCTTTGGCGATGCCGTCTACCTGTTCGAGCGCGACTGCTCCGTGCAACGCCGTCACCAGAAGGTGCTGGAAGAAGCCCCCGCCCCCGGCATGACGCTGGACCGCCGCCGCGCCATGGGCGAAGCCGCCGTGGCCGCCGCACGCGCCGTGGGCTACGTGGGCGCCGGCACGGTCGAGTTCATCGTCGATGAAGACGGCACGTTCTACTTCATGGAGATGAACACACGCCTGCAAGTCGAGCACCCCGTCACCGAGATGATCACGGGCGAAGACCTCGTTGAATGGCAATTGCGCGTGGCCTCCGGCGAGCCGCTGCCGCGCTCGCAGGATGAATTGCACATCCACGGCCATGCGCTGGAAGCACGCATCTACGCTGAAAACCCGGACCGCGATTTCCTGCCCTCCATCGGCACGCTCAAGGTACTGCGCACGCCGGCTGCGGTGGAGTTCACCGTCGGCGCGCAGGCGAATGGCGAACCCGCCGCCGTGCGCATCGACGCCGGTGTGCGCGAAGGCGACGCCATCAGCCCCTACTACGACCCGATGATCGCCAAGCTGATCGTCTGGGGCCGCGACCGTGAAGAGGCGCTCGCGCGCATGCTGCAGGCGCTGGGCAGCTTCCATCTGGTCGGGCTGTCGTCCAACGTGGCATTCCTGCGCCGCCTGGTGGCATCGAAGCCGTTTGCGACGGCGGACCTGGATACGGGCCTGATCGCCCGCAATCAAGACACACTGTTCCCCGCTGCGCCGGACGTGCCGCAAGACGCCATCGCCCTGGCCGTGGCCGCGCTGCTGGCACGCGAGGCACGCGGCCTGCGCACCGACACACGTGATCCGCACTCGCCGTGGGCGCGCGGCAGCGGTTGGCGCCTCAACAGCGAAGCCGAACGCACGCTGCGCTTCACGCAGGGCGAGCACGCCATCGACGCCACGCTCATCTACGGCCGCGACGGTTCGCGCCTGAACACCAACGGCGCCGACGCGCCGTTCACCTCGCAGCGCCATGGGGAGACCTTCACCGTCGCGCTCGGCTCGCACAAGGCCACCGGGCAGGTGCATGCGGATGGCGATGTCTTCCACGTCTTCACCGGGGGCGCGCACTGGACGCTCGAGCGCCACGACCCGCTCGCTCACGCAGGCGAGACCGACGACGAAGGCGGCAAGCTGACCGCGCCGATGCCCGGCAAGGTCATCGCCGTGCTCGCCGCGCCGGGGCAGACTGTCACCAAGGGCGCGCCGCTCGTCGTCATGGAAGCCATGAAGATGGAACACACGCTGACCGCCCCAGCCGATGGCGTGGTCGAGTCCGTGCTGTACGGCGTGGGCGATCAGGTGACGGAAGGCGTGCAACTGCTGGCGTTCAAGCCGGCGGAGTGATGCCTGAATGGCGCCAAAGCGGGCCGCCGCGCGCTTCGGCAGCCCCTGCTACACTGCTTGACGTATACGTCAACTAAGAATCGAAGTCGCCCCACATGCACATCCAGATCTACACGCCCGACGGTAAGCCCCAACCCTGGCTCGATGGTTTTGCGCAGGCGCTGCCTGATGCGCGGCTGTCGGTGTGGGAACAAGGCGCGGCGCAGGACGCCGACTACGCCGTGGTCTGGCAACCGCCTGCCGACATGCTGCGCGGGCGCCAAGATTTGCGAGCGGTATTCAACCTGGGCGCGGGTGTCGACGCCATCCTCGGCCTGCGTGCGCAGTCGCCCGATGCCATCCCCGAAGGCCTGCCGATCGTGCGCCTGGACGACGCCGGCATGGCCGCGCAGATGGGCGAGTACGTCACGCATGCCGTGCTGCGCTTCTTCCGGCGCCTCGACGAATACGAGCGCCAGCAGCAGGCCAAGATTTGGCGCTTCCTCAAGCCGTTCAACCGCGATGAGTTTGTCGTCGGTGTGCTGGGCCTCGGCGTCCTCGGCACGCACATCGCGCAAACGCTGGCGGGCTTCGGCTTTCCGGTGCGCGGGTGGAGTCGTTCTGCCAAGGCCATCGACGGCATCGATTGCCGCGCTGGTGCCGATGCGCTGCCGGGCTTCCTTGCCGGCACGCGTGTGCTGGTGAACGTGCTGCCGCTCACCGCCGACACTGAGAACGTGATCGACGCCAAGCTGCTCGCACAGCTCGCGCCAGGTGCGTTCGTCATCAACGTGGCGCGCGGCAAGCACCTGGTGGAAGACGATCTATTGGCTGCCGTGCGCAGCGGGCACATTGCCGGCGCCGCGCTCGATGTGTTCCGCAAGGAGCCGCTGCCCGCCGATCACCCTTTCTGGACCGAGCCGCGCATCCACATCACGCCGCACATTTCGGCGCTGACGCTGCGCGAGGTGAGCATTGCCCAGATCGCGCGCAAGATCCGCGCGCTGGAAGCTGGCGAGCCGATCGTCGGCATTGTCGATCTGCAACGAGGTTACTGAGATGGCATTCCCCCATTTTGTGAAAGTGGTCGAAGTCGGCCCGCGCGACGGTCTGCAGAACGAGAAGGCGCCGGTTTCCACCGACACCAAGGTCGAGCTGGTGAACCGTCTGTCCGACGCCGGCTTTGTCAACGTGGAAGCCGCGTCGTTCGTATCGCCCAAGTGGGTGCCGGCGATGGCCGACGGCGCCGAGGTGATGGCGCGCATCCAGCGCCGGCCGGGCACGTTGTATTCGGTGCTCACGCCCAACATGAAGGGCTTCGAGGGCGCGGCTGCGGCGGGTGCGGATGAGGTCGTGATCTTCAGCGCGGCCAGCGAGGCGTTCGCACAGAAGAACATCAACTGCTCGATTGCCGAATCGATCGAGCGGTTCGCGCCGGTGGCCAAGGCTGCCAAGGACGCGGGCATTCGCGTGCGCGGGTCGATCTCGTGTTCGCTTGGCTGCCCGTATCAGGGCGAGGTGCCGGTCGCATCGGTGGTCGACGTGATCCAGCGCATGGCCGATCTGGGCTGCGACGAGATCGACATTGCCGACACCATCGGCATAGGCACGGCCGGGCGCGTGAAGACGGTGATGGAAGCCGCTGCGGCGACGTTCCCGATCGATCGTCTCTCCGGCCATTTCCACGACACGTATGGCCAAGCACTGGCGAACATCCTCGCCAGCCTGGAAGTCGGCATCAACATCTTCCACGCCTCGGTGGCGGGGCTGGGCGGCTGCCCATACGCCAAGGGCGCGACCGGCAATGTCGCCACCGAAGACGTGCTGTATCTGCTGCATGGCCTTGGCATCCGCACCGGCATCGATCTGGACAAGGTCGTGCTGGCGGGCGACTTCATCTCGCAAGCCATCGGCCGGCCGACTGCCTCGCGCGCGGGCCGCGCACTGCTGCTCAAGCTGCAAGACCAGATCGCCCAGGCCTGCATCTAACGACTGACGAAGAACAACGACGATGACCGCGACTGACACGAACGCCCCTCTTCCCGAATCCGCCCAACGCGTGGCCGACCACTTGCGCACGCTTGGCTACGAGAAAGCCATCGTGATGCTGCCGGCCACCGGCAAGACGTCCGCTGAAGCCGCTGCCGGCCTGGGCTGCTCGGTGGCGGAGATCGCCAAGTCGATCATCTTCCGCCGCGCGAAAGACGACGTGCCGGTGCTGGTGATTGCCAGCGGCACCAATCGTGTCGACGAGGCCAAGGTTTCCGCGCACGTGGGTGCCCTCGCCAAGGCCGATGCCAAGTTCGTGCGCGAGAAGACCGGCTACGCCATCGGCGGCGTGTGCCCGGTGGGTCATGCAGTGAAGCCCGTCATGCTGCTCGACCAGGATCTGTTCCAGTACGCCAGCGTGTGGGCCGCCGCCGGCCATCCGCACGCGGTGTTCAACCTCACGCCCGCCGAGCTGGAAGCGATGACCGGCGCGCCTGTGGCCGACATCGCCCAGCGAGATTGATCGAACGCTCATGGACGGCTGTACACGCGCCCAACTCAAGCTCGCGCTCGGCAAGCTGCGCAACAGCCGCGCGCAGGCCGAGCGCGCGCAGCCGGTCGCATCACCATGCATCAGCGTATGCAAGATGAACGACGCGCGCGGCCTGTGCATCGGCTGCATGCGCACCATCGACGAGATTGCCGCGTGGTCGACCATGAGTGACGCCGCGCGGCTGGCGGTGTGGCAAACGCTGCCTGAACGTGCGTGCGCGTGGCTCAACGATATGCCCCGCGCCTGACCTCACACCACCATGGCCGAACACGACAGCACCACTCTGCCCGTGCGTTTGCCAAACTCGATGCGCGTGTTCGAGCGCGGCTGGCTGTCGTCCAACAACATCCTCTTCTTCGATGACGAAACGCATGGCGGCTGCGCGCTGGTCGATTCCGGCTATCTCACGCACGCGCCGCAGACCGTGGCGTTGGTACAGCACGCGCTGCAAGGCAGGCCGCTGCGCCGTCTGCTGAATACGCATCTGCATTCCGACCACTGCGGCGGTAACGCAGCGCTGCAGGCGCTGTATAGCTGCCACACCCGTGTGCCCGCCGCGCAAATCGACGATGTGCGTCGCTGGGACGCTGACGCCCTGAGCTACGCCCCCACCGGCCAACAGTGCGCGCGCTTCACGCTGCCCGAAACCGATGCCGGCCTCGCGGATGGCATGACCTTGCGCCTGGGCGGCTTCGACTGGCAGGTCATCAGCGCACCGGGGCATGACCCGAACGCGGTCATCCTCTACAACCCCGAGACACGCGTGCTGATCTCCGCCGACGCGCTGTGGGAACGCGGCTTTGGCGTGATCTTTCCCGAGCTGGAGGGCGAGAGCGGCTTTGCCGAGCAGCAGGCCATTCTCGAACGCATCGCGCAGCTCGATGCGCGTATCGCCATCCCCGGGCATGGTCGGCCGTTCACGAACATCAACGCCGCCATTGATGCGTCGCTCAGTCGACTCGCCTATCTGCGTGTGGACCCGGAACGCAATGCACTGCACGCCATCCGTGTGCTGGTGAAGTTCAAGCTGCTGGAGCAGCAAGCCCTCACCCATGACGCGCTGGCTACGTGGTTCACGCAGACGACGCTGATGCCGCGGTTGCAGGCGCGCTTCTTTGCCAACACATCATTGGTCGAGATGCTCGATGCGGCTGTCACCGCGCTCGTCAAGGCACGGGCTGCGACGGTCGAGCACGGGCGGATTCGCAACCGCGATTGAATCCGTCCGGCGACTGAGCGCTGACTTCACCCAAAAAACGCCCGCATCTCCTTGAGCAACGCCTCCGGCGCCTCCTCCGGCACGTAATGCCCGCAGGGCACGGTGCCGCCGCTCACATTCTCCGCCACGGCCTGCCACAGCTCCAGCGGCTTGAAGCACCGCTGGATCACCCCATGCTCGCCCCACAGCACGCGCAGCGGCACACGCACGCGCTTGCCGGCTTCGCGGTCGGCGCGATCGTGTTCGAGGTCGATGGTGGCGGCGGCGCGGTAGTCCTCGCACATGGCGTGCACGCACGCGGGCTCGCGCATGGCCGCGGCGTAGGTGTCCATCGCTTCCGGGGCAAATGGCTGCAGCCCCGCATGACGCAGGCCCATCAGCTTGCTGATGTAGAAATCGGGCGTCGCGTTGATGAGCGTCTCGGGAAACGGATGTGGCTGAATCAGGAAGAACCAGTGCCAGTAGGCGGAGGCGAACGCCATGTCGGTGTTTTCGTACATCGCCAGCGTGGGGGCGATGTCGAGCAGCATGGCGCGCTCCACGTGCGCGGGGTGATCGACGCACAGGCGATGCGCCACGCGGGCGCCCCGATCGTGCGCGCATAGCCGGAAGCGGCCAAAGCCGAGCGCGCGCATCACCTCCACTTGGTCCTGCGCCATGACGCGTTTGCTGTATTCCACATGCCGGGCGCTGCCTTCCGGTTTGGACGAAGCGCCATAACCGCGCAAGTCGGTGGCCACGACGGTGTAATCGCGTGCCAGATCTTGCGCCACCTTGTGCCAGATCACGTGGCTCTGCGGGTGCCCGTGCAGCAACAGCAAGGGCGGGCCACTGCCACCGATCACCCCCGCAATCTCCACCCCGTTGACGGTCTGGCGGAACGGGCGAAAGCCGGGGAACAGCGCGGCGTCTGCAGCAGCGGTAGCGGCGTCGATGGATAGCGGCGTGGTCATGCGGGTCTCCGTGGTTGTGCGATGCGTGCGATGGATGCTCCGCATGCTAGCGCACCGCGGGCATGCACGTTGCGGAGATGTCCGCTCCGCCCATCTCCATCTGACAGGAGCCCACCATGACTACGCTTTCCGATACGCGCATCGCCATCCTCGTCTACGACCTCTTCGAGCAAGCCGAGCTGACCGGCCCAAAGCAGGCGCTGGAAGAGGCCGGCGCCACCACCGCCATCATCGCGCCCAAGGCGGGCAGCGTGACGGGGTTGCATCACGACACCAAGGCCGACACCTTCAAGGTGGATCTGGTGCTGGACTACGCCCGCGCAGAAGACTTCCATGGCCTGGTGCTGCCCGGCGGCGTGTTCAACGCCGATGCGCTGCGCATGGTGCCCGCCGCGCAGGCCTTTGTAAAAGCGTTCGAGCGCGAGCAAAAACCGATCGCCGTGATCTGCCACGGGCCATGGCTGCTGGTGTCGGCCGGGCTGGTGCGCGGGCGCACGCTCACGAGCTGGCCCACGCTGCAAGACGACATCCGCAATGCTGGCGGCATATGGGTCAACCAGGAAGTCGTGACCGACCGCAACTGGGTCAGCAGCCGCAAACCCGACGACCTGCCCGCCTTCAACCGCACCTTCATCGAATTGCTTGCGCAGCATGCGCATGCCTGAGGCGGATTGCGGCGATGCGGAGTGCGGGATCGTTCCTATAATCGAACGACGCCCTCCGCACACCCTCGCCAGGAGCCGCCATGCCCGCCGCCAAGCATCTGCCGCCCGCCCTGCAACATCTGACGCTGCCCGTGATCGGCTCACCGATGTTCATCGTGAGTTATCCGGAGCTGGTGCTGGCGCAGTGCAAGGCGGGCATCGTCGGCGCGTTTCCAGCGCTCAACGCACGCCCGGCCGAGGTGCTGGACGACTGGCTCACGCAGATCAACGAAGACCTGGCTGCCCACCGCGCCGCACATCCGCACGATGTGGTCGGGCCGCTCGCGGTCAATCAGATCGTGCACCACTCGAATGCGCGCTTGGAGCAGGACGTAGCCACCTGTGTGAAGCACAAGGTGCCGATCTTCATCACCTCGCTGCGCGCGCCGGTCAGGGAGATTCTGGATGCCGTGCACAGCTACGGCGGCATCGTGCTGCACGACGTGATCAACCTGCGCCATGCCGAGAAGGCGCTCGAAGCCGGCGTCGATGGGTTGATCCTGGTGGCGGCGGGTGCGGGCGGACATGCCGGCACGCTGTCGCCATTCGCGCTGGTGGGCGAGGTGCGGCGCATCTTCGACGGACCGATCGCGCTGTCGGGCGCGATCACCACCGGCGATGCCATCCTGGCCGCGCAAGCCATGGGCGCGGACCTCGCCTACATCGGCACGCGCTTCATCGCGAGCCAAGAGGCGCATGCGGCGGAAAGCTACAAACAGGCGATCCTGCGTGCAGCCGCGTCTGACATCGTCTACACGAACCTGTTCACGGGCGTGCACGGCAACTACATCCGAGAAAGCATCGAATTGGCGGGCCTGGACCCTGCCGCCCTGCCCGAAGCCGACAAGTCGACGATGAACTTTGGCGATGGCAGCTCGCGCGCCAAAGCCTGGAAAGACATCTGGGGCGCTGGCCAAGGGGTCGGCCAGATTGCGGATGTTCCACCCGCCGGGGAAATCGTCGCCCGCCTGAAAGCCGAATATGACGCGGCGAAATTGCGTCTGGCGATCCACCTGCGTCTGTAAGCACGGGGGGGGATGGGCGTACCCCACTGCACTTCGATTGACTTGCGGCGGCGGCACTTCTAAATTCAAAAATGCTTAAGAACAAGCGTGGCGACGGGGCAGTTACCCCGGTCGACTGCGCAAGCGTGTGCGCAAGCATCCTTGGGGGGATGTTCGAACAGGCTCTAGGGTCTGTTGACATCTAAACGCCCGCCCGCAAGGAGCAGAAAGGCCGCAGGGCTAGGCGTGGACGGCGCCGCTTAGCCGGCTAAGCAAGCTGGCCGCAACGACGCCATGCGGCCTTTCTGGTCCTTGCCCTTCGGGTTGACCCGATCAGGGGCCATCTGCTTTGTCGGCGCGCCTTGCAAAGGGAATGACCCTTTGCGGCGGCGTCCTTCGCGCATCTGGCCCCTGCTCGGGTCAACGGGCGGGCGTTTAGATGTCAACAGACCCTAGTTTCCTGTTGCCGCGTACCGACAAGAAGGAGAACACGATGACGCACTGTCTCGCGCCTGCGCGCTGGCTGACCAAGCTGGTGGCCGTGGCGCTGAGAGTGGCGGCGCTGGCCCTGACGGGCTGCGCCACCCAGACTCCGGAAACCACCGCAGGTGCCGAGCTGCGCTTGCCCCAACCCGGCGAAGCCCAGGTGCGGGCCGCCTACGTGTATGCGTTTCCGTTGATGATGACGGATGCCCTGCTGCAGACGACCTCTGCCCAAGCGCCCACGGGCCGCTTCATGCACCAACGCACGCTCGACGAAGCGGCCACGCCCGCCGGTGCACGCACCCGCGTGGATGCGCTCACGAGCAGCGCATTCGTCGATTTGCGCAACGGCCCGGTGGTACTGAGCCTGCCCGACGTAGGTCGCCGCCACATCTGGGTGGCGCTGCATGACGGGTGGACGGACATCTTTGAGTCGCTGGGCAACCGCACCACCGGCACGCGCGCCGCGCACTACGCCATCACGCCGCCGGGCTGGGAAGGCACGTTGCCGGCTGGCGTCAAACAGGTCGCCGCGCCGACGAACCTGGTGTGGATCGTGGCCCGCACGCAGACGGCCGGCCAGCGCGATCTGCCCGCCGCACGCCGGGTGCAAGAGCGCTACCGCATCACGCCGCTAGACGCCTTCGGCAAACCAACCGCCCGCGACACCGAAGCGGAAGCCGACGCAGACAAAGCCACCGACATCGACGTCAGCCTGGACGCCGCGCGCCGCCGCGTCACCGCGCTCGACGCCAACGCTTACTTCACCCGCTTCGCCGAGCTGCTCAAGGACAACCCGCCGCACCCGGCGGATTCCACGATGGTGCAGTCCCTGCGGGATCTGGGCATCACGCCCGGCGCACCGTTCAATGCCAAGGCGGTGAACGCCTCCAGCCTGAAAGTGATGGACGCCGGTGTCGACGCGGCACGCAGCACGCTGGGGCTGGCCGTCAAGCAGCCGACCGTTACGCAGAACGGCTGGTTCATCCCCCGCAATGTCGGCGCTTATGGGCTGGACTACGCGCAGCGCGCCATCGTGGCGTGGGACGGCGCCGGTGCCGACCTGCCGCAAGACATGCTGATCGCCACCACCACGACGGACGCCAACGGCCTGTCGCTCGACAGCGGCCACCGCTACGTGCTGCATTTCGAGCGCAACCAACTGCCGCCCGAAAACGCCGGCTGGGCCGTGGCCGCCATCGCTATGGCGCCGCAGCCCGCGCGCACAGCGGCGCGGCTGGAACTGCGCAACATGCTGAGCGAAGCCGACCGCCCGCGCCTGAACCCCGATGGCTCGCTCGACATCCTGATCCAGCGCCTGCCGCCCAAGGGCATGCGCAACAACTGGCTGCCACCGCCCACGGGGCCGTTCCAACTGCGCATGCAACTGACTTGGCCCAAGGAGGCCGCGCTCGACGGCTCGTGGGTGCCCCCAGCCGTGCAACGGCGCAACTGACTCGCCTCACTTTCCAGTTTACTGGAAGTAAAATTCCATTAAACTGGATACATGGACATCCACCAACGCATTGCCCGACGCCTGCGTGAATTGCGCGACGCGCAGGGTTTCTCGCTCGAAGCCCTGGCCGAACGCAGCCAAGTCAGCCGTTCGGCCATCTCCCTGATCGAGCGCGGACAGAGCAGCCCGACCGCCGCCGTGCTCGACCGGCTTAGTTCTGCACTGGGCGTGACGCTCGCCTCGTTGTTTGAGGACAGCGCCACCCCGGCCGCCGAACCCTCGCCTGTTGCGCGTACAGCCGATCAGCCGGAATGGACCGACCCGGGCTCCGGCTACGTCCGCCGCAACCTATCGCCAGCCGCACGCTCGCCCATCCAGTTGGTGGAGGTGCACTTTCCGCCCGGCCAGCGCGTGGCCTACGACACTGGCGCGCGCGACGCCGAAGTCCATCAGCAGCTGTGGGTCATCGACGGCACGATGGAGGTGACTGTGGGCGACACACACTGGCGCCTCGCTGCCGGCGACTGCCTGGCCATGCAGCTTGACCGCCCCATCGTCTTTCACAACCCGAGCAAACGGCCGGCGCGCTATCTGGTGGCACTCACCACCTTGCCGCCCACGCTCTCCGCCAATTGGAGAACCGCATGATCGACACCGTGGCCGTACGGCGCCTTGGCGCCAATGAGGCGAGCGCCTGCGTCGATGCGCTGGCGGATGTTCTCGTCGATTGCGTGGAAGGTGGCGCGTCGGTCAGCTTCATGTGGCCGCTGTCGCGCGACAAGGCACAGGCGTTCTGGCGAAACGTGGCCGAAGGTATTGCGCACGGCGAGCGCGCGCTGTTGATCGCGGAAGACGACACCGGCGCCATCGTCGGCACCGTGCAATTGATCCTGGCGCAGCCGGAAAACCAGCCGCACCGCGCCGATGTGGCCAAGATGCTGGTGCACCGCCGCGCGCGCCGACAAGGCGTGGCGCAGCGGCTGATGGCAGCGATTGAAGAGGTGGCGCGTGCCGAGGGGAAGACCGTGCTTTTGCTCGACACCGTTACCGGCGGCGATGCCGAGCGGCTCTACGCACGCGCCGGCTGGCAGCGCGTGGGTGTGGTCCCCAACTACGCACTGATGCCCGACGGCGCCTTCTGCGGGACGACGTTCTACTGCAAGCAGCTTGAGGCCGCTTAGAGGTTGAGCGTGCCGCGGCCGATTTCGATCACGCGGCCGCCCACGTGGATGGTGCCGTCGGCATCCACCTTCAGCTTCAGGTGGCACGGCCGCCCCACTGCGGCGCCCTGTTCGATGCGATAGCTTGCCGGCAACGCATGCTCCGTTGCGCGTAGCCAGCCGCCCAGGTTGGCGCAGGCCGAGCCGGTGCCCGGGTCTTCCCACAGACCGGTGCCGTATTCGAAGAAGAAGCGCGACACCACCGGATCATTGCTGCCCGGCGCGGGCATGGTGAACACGTACGCATTGCGCCCGTCGTTGCGGCTGCGCGGCCACGCATCAAAGGCCGACGGGTCGGGGCGGGCGCGGTCCACATCGGCACGTGTCTTGACCGGCACCATCAGTTGCTCGATACCGGCATCGACCCACAGCGGCGGGCCGGCCAGCGCGTCGGCGTCCAGCCCCAGCATCTTGGCGATCGCCGGATCTTCCTCCCGCGTGCTCAATGCACCCGAGCGCGGCGGCACCAGCGACCACCCATCATCCTGCGCGGTCAGCGAGACGATGCCGGACTGGCAACGCAGCGTCAGTTCGTTGCCCGGACCGTACAGCTCACGCACCACCTGCGCAGTCCCCAGCGACGGGTGGCCGGCAAACGGCATCTCGTAATCGGGCGTGAAGATGCGGAAGCGCGCGGTGGCGCCATCCGTATCGTCCGGGAAGATGAAGGTGATCTCGGACAGATTGAACTGGCGTCCGATGGCCTGCATGGTGGCGTCGTCCAGGCCGCGCCCGTCTTCAAAGACGGCGAGCTGGTTGCCGCCAAAGGTGGATTCAGCAAAGACGTTGAGCAGACGGAAGGCGTAGCGCGACATGGTGACGTCCGGTGTGTGGGAAGAAAAAAACGGTGTGGCGATGCGTCATCATCAACGCACCGCCACACCGCCTCCATGCACACTTGCAGACAGTTTGCGCGAATCCGACCGGACAGTTGGCGGACAGCGCGAAGTCTGAACAATTATTTACGGTAGTCGTACACGCCGCGACCGGTCTTGCGGCCCAGATAGCCGGCGGCCACCATTTCGCGCATCAGCATGGCCGGGCGGTATTTCGGATCGCCGAATTCGGTGTACAGCACTTCCATCACGGCCAGCATGGTGTCCAAGCCGATCATGTCGGCCAGTGCCAGCGGCCCGATCGGGTGGTTGCAGCCGAGCTTCATGCCTTCGTCAATCTCTTCGGGGCTCGCCAGGCCCTCGCCCAGCACGCAGAACGCCTCGTTGATCATCGGGCACAGGATGCGGTTGACCACGAAGCCCGGGCTGTTCTTGACGGTGATCGGCGTCTTGCCGAGCTGTTTGGCGAGTGCGTCCACGGCGGCGTGCGTGGCATCGCTCGTCTGCAGGCCGCGGATGACTTCCACCAGCGCCATCATCGGCACCGGGTTGAAGAAGTGCATGCCGATGAAGCGGCTGGCGTCTTGCAGCACGGCCGCCAGCTTGGTGATCGAGATCGACGACGTGTTCGACGCAACGATGGCGTGCGGCGCGGCCACCGCTTCGAGTTGCTTGAGGATCTTCACCTTCAGGTCAAAGTTTTCGGTCGCAGCTTCGATGACGAGGTCGGCGCGCTTGAGGTCGTCATAGCTGGTCGAGCCCTGGATGCGTGCCAACGCTGCCGTCTTGTCGGCTTCGGTCAGCTTGTCCTTCTTGATGAGGCGGTCCAGGCTGCCGGCCACGGTGGCAATGCCCTTCTGCACGGCGGCATCGCTGATGTCCACCATCACCACATCCAGCCCGACCACGGCGCACGCCTGTGCAATGCCGTTGCCCATTGTTCCGGCACCGACGATGCCGACCACTTGAATTGCCATGACTGCTCCTCGCTTGGTATGGAATGGGTATTGGAATGAAACAGATTGCAGAGGATAAACGACGTAGCGATCTGCGGAAAAGCCTTGCCAGCGGTAACGTCACATTCCACCCGATCGCCGTATGATGGCTGGCGTCGCGCCACCCTCACCTCCGGCGCGGGGATACCCCAAATGGACCGCTTTCTCAGTATCGAAGCCTTTGTGCGCGTGGCAGAAACGCGCAGCTTTGCCGAAGCCGCACGCCAACTGGGCGTGACCAACTCCGTGGTGACGAACCGCGTACAGCAACTGGAACGCTTTATCGAAGCGCCGCTCTTTCACCGCAGCACACGGCATGTGCGGCTCTCCGAAGTCGGCGAGACCTACTACAAGCAGTGCGCCGAAGCCGTCTGCATGCTGACGGACCTGACCGACCAGATGCGCGGCTTGCGTGCCACACCCGTGGGCAAGCTCCGCATTCGCATGCTGCCCGGCTATGCGCTGGACCACTTCGCCGCGCCGCTCGCACGGTTCAGCGCGCAATATCCCGACATCCAGCTCGATGTGGTGGTCGAAGACAACGTGGTCGACCCGATTGCCGAGGGCTTTGATGTGGCGTTCCAGATCTTTCCGCCCATCAATGATTCGCTGATCGAAAAGCGGCTGTTCGTGCTGCGGCGTCTGTTCTGCGCGACGCCCGCCTACCTCGACGAGTACGGCGTGCCGCAGCAACCGGCCGACTTGCTGCAGCATGCCTTGGCCCTGTACTCGGGTTACCCGACGCGCAAACGCTGGACGTTCTCGCAAAGCGGTGAGGTGCGTGCGGAACTCGAGTTGCCGGAGCAACTGCGCTCAAACTCCGTCCATCTGCTGCGCGACTACGCACTCACCAGCGCCGGCATCGCGTGCCTGCCCACGCTGGTGGTGAGCGACGACCTGCTCGCGGGCCGGCTGGTGCCGGTGCTGGCCGACTATGACCTGGTGCCGCTGCACTTCTCTGCGGTGTATCCCGAAACGCAGCGGCAAGCCGTCAAGGTTCGCGCGCTGATCGACTGCCTGGTCAGCCACCATGCAGGCGAGCCGGCCTGGGACGTGCCCTTGCTCGCGCGCGGCTGGATCCGCTGAAGGGCAGCATCCAAAGAAAAGACCGGCCTGCCGCTGACCCGCGCCGGTGCAGGTTAGCGGCCTAATGTTTCACCCAGCAGCGGGGATTATTCGTCAATCGCAAATACTGCCCTCGCCGTTTCTGGCGTTGTACACGGAGCGCAAATTCCTATCATGGTTGGGCCGCCGATTGCCGCGCGTTCTGCATGGCGGCGCTCTCTTATCTGCATTGCCCCCACCGGATACGGCCATGACGAACCCCAAGCTGGAAGTCCTTACCCCGCAGAACTGTCAACTGATCTTCATCGACCATCAGCCGCAAATGGCCTTCGGCGTGCAATCGATGGATCGGCAAGCCTTGAAGAACAACACGGTTGGTCTTGCCAAGGCGGCGAAGATCTTCAACATCCCCACCACCATCACCACCGTGGAATCGCAGAGCTTCTCGGGCTATACCTACCCCGAGCTGCTCGACGTGTTTCCGGATCAGCAATTGCTCGAACGCACGTCGATGAACTCCTGGGATGACCAGAAGGTGCGCGACGCGCTCGCCAAGAACAGCCGCAAGAAGGTCGTCGTCTCCGGCCTGTGGACGGAGGTGTGCAACTGCACCTTTGCCCTGTCGGCCATGCACGATGCCGACTACGAGATCTACATGGTCGCCGACGCATCGGGCGGCACCTCCAAGGAAGCGCACGACTACGCCATGCAGCGCATGGTGCAGGCCGGCGTGGTGCCCGTGACGTGGCAACAGGTGCTGCTGGAATGGCAACGCGACTGGGCCCATCGCGATACGTATGACGCCGTGATGAAGCTGGTGAAGGAGCACTCCGGCGCCTACGGCATGGGCGTGGACTACGCCTACACGATGGTGCACAAGGCACCGCAACGCACCGCAACGCCGCACGAGGCGCTGGCTCCGGTGGCAGCCAACTGATCGCGCTGCCGCACAAGCACCGACGTTGTTACCGCAGGCGGCGCATGCACAGCAGGACTGCTGCATGCGCCGCCCGGCTGACCATCCGGGCCATCCGGACCCTCCCACCGACCCTCACCCACTCTCTCCCATGCAAACGATTACGACCCAAGACGGTACGCGCATCTTTTACAAGGACTGGGGCAGCGGCAAGCCCGTGGTCTTCTCGCACGGCTGGCCGCTCAACGCCGATGCGTGGGACGCGCAAATGCTGTTCCTCGTGCAGAAGGGCTTCCGTGTCATCGCGCATGACCGGCGCGGCCACGGCCGCTCCGACCAGCCATCCCAAGGCAACGACATGGACACCTATGCCGACGACCTGGCAGCGCTGCTAAACGCCCTCGACATCCAGGGCGCCACGCTGGTCGGTCATTCCACCGGCGGCGGCGAAGTCGCGCACTACATCGGCCGCCACGGCACCAAGCGCGTCGCCCGTGCGGTGCTGATCGGCGCGGTGCCGCCCATCATGCTCAAGACGGCGTCGAACCCGAACGGCTTGCCGATGGAGGTGTTCGATGGCATCCGCAAGGGTGTGACCGACAACCGCTCGCAGTTCTATCGCGATCTCGCCACGCCGTTCTTCGGCTTCAACCGGCCGGGCGCGAAGGTTTCGCAGGGCACGATCGACGCCTTCTGGGCGCAGGGCATGACCGGCGGCATCCACGGTCAGTACCTGTGCATCAAGGAGTTCTCGGAAGTCGACTACACCGAAGACCTGAAGAAGATCGACGTGCCCGTGCTGTTCCTGCACGGCGACGACGATCAGATCGTGCCGATCGACGATTCAGCCAAGCTGGGCGTGGAGCTGGTGAAGAACGGGACGCTGAAGGTCTATCCGGGCGGCTCGCACGGCATGTGTGTGACCGAGGCGGACAAGGTCAACGCCGACCTACTGGCGTTCCTCACCGCCTGATCGGCATGGGCGGCGCACCTCGAGCACGCCGCCCTTCGCAATCTGGAGTGCCACATGAAGCCCTATCTCATCTCCCTTGGCGTCGGCCTGTTAGTCGGCCTCATTTATGCGCTGCTGCATGTGCGGTCCCCTGCGCCGCCGGCCATTGCGCTGATTGGGCTGCTTGGCATGCTGATCGGCGAGCAGATCGTGCCGACCGCGCAACGCCTGCTGGCGGGCGAACCGATCACCATGGCGTGGTTCCGCCAGGAGTGCGTGCCGAAGATCACCGGCGCACCGCCCAAGGCGCAGCCGTCTGACATTGCCGCCGCCGGCGACCGCGCGCCGGGCAACCCGAGCTGATGCCATGACCCGCCTCTCGCTGGAATCCACCGCCGCTGCAACAAGCGACACCGCGCTGCACGCCAGCCTGCTGTTTTTGCGCGTGGCCGGCAGCACCCTGCTCATTGCCGTGCACGGTCTGCCCAAGGTGCTGCACTACAGCCAGGAACTCACGCGCATTGAAGACCCGTTCCACCTGGGTGCCGCGCCGACGCTGCTGCTGGCGATCCTGTCGGAGACGCTCTGCCCGCCGCTGATCGCGTTGGGCGTGTTGACGCGCCTGGCGTGCCTGCCCATCCTCGCCACGCTGCTGGTGGCCATGCTGGTGGTGCACCCAGGCTGGTCGCTTGCCGAAGGGCAGTTCGGCTGGATGCTGCTGATCATCTTCACGACCGTCCTGATTGCCGGGCCCGGACGCTTCTCGCTGTTTCCCAAGTACTGACACCGACACCATGACCGCCGACCTCATCCTGCACAACGGCCGCATCCACACGGTCGACCGCGAACGCCCCACCGCCAGCGCCGTTGCCGTGCGCGACGGCCGCTTTGTTGCCGTGGGCGACGACGCCACCGTGATGGCTCAGCGCGGGGCCACCACCCAGGTGATCGACCTGCGCGGGCGCACCGTCATTCCCGGCCTGAACGATTCGCACCTGCACCTGATCCGGGGCGGGTTGAACTACAACCTGGAACTGCGCTGGGAAGGCGTGCCCTCGCTGGCCGACGCGATGCGCATGCTCAAGGAGCAAGCCGATCGCACGCCGTCGCCGCAATGGGTGCGTGTGGTGGGCGGCTGGACGGAGTTCCAGTTTGCCGAGCGCCGCATGCCCACGCTGGAAGAGCTGAACCAGGCCGCGCCCGACACCCCCGTCTTCGTGCTGCACCTGTACGACCGCGCGTTGCTTAACCGTGCCGCGCTGCGCCAGGTCGGCTACACCAAGGACACGCCGAACCCGCCGGGCGGCGAAATCCAGCGCGACGCCAGCGGTGAGCCCACCGGCATGCTGATCGCCAAACCCAACGCGATGATCCTGTACGCGACGCTGGCCAAGGGGCCGAAGCTGCCGCCGGAATACCAGGTCAACTCCACGCGCCAGTTCATGCGCGAGCTGAACCGCCTGGGTGTGACCAGCGCGATCGATGCGGGCGGCGGTTTCCAGAACTACCCGGAAGACTACGAAGTCATCCGTGAGCTGTCGGAGCAGAACCAGCTCACCATCCGCATCGCTTACAACCTCTTCACGCAGAAGCCGAAAGAGGAACTGGCCGACTTCAAAAACTGGACCGGCAGCGTGCAATACCGCCAGGGCGATGACTTCTTCCGCCACAACGGCGCAGGCGAAATGCTCGTCTTCTCTGCAGCCGACTTTGAAGACTTCCTGCAGCCGCGCCCCGACCTGCCCGAGACGATGGAGCAGGAGCTGGAGACCGTGGTGCGCCACCTCGTCGCGCAGCGCTGGCCGTTCCGCCTGCACGCCACGTACGACGAATCGATCTCGCGCATGCTGGATGTGTTCGAGCGCGTGAACCGCGACATTCCGTTCAACGGCCTGCCGTGGTTCTTCGACCATGCGGAGACAATCTCGCCGAAGAACATCGAACGCGTACGCGCACTCGGCGGCGGCATCGCCATTCAAGACCGCATGGCGTTCCAGGGCGAATACTTTGTCGACCGCTACGGCGCTGCCGCTGCAGAAAAAACGCCGCCCATCAAGCGCATGCTGGCCGAAGGCGTGCCGGTGGGCGCCGGCACGGACGCCACGCGCGTGTCGAGCTACAACCCGTGGACGTCGCTGTACTGGCTGTCGAGCGGCCGCACCGTGGGCGGCATGGCGCTGTATCCGGAAGGGCTGCCGCGTGAAGTGGCGCTGGAGCTGTACACGCACGGCAGCGCGTGGTTCTCGGCGGACCAAGGCAACAAGGGGCAGATCAAGGTCGGGCAACTCGCCGACCTGGCAGCGTTGTCGGCGGATTTCTTCAGCGTGGCCGAGGCCGACATCAAGACCATCGAATCGGTGCTGACGGTGGTGGGTGGACGCATCGTCTACGGCGCAGCGGAGTTCACGGAGTTCGGCCCGCCGCCGATTCCGGTGCTGCCGGAGTGGTCGCCCGTGGCGCGCGTGCCTGGGCACTGGCGGCCGGCTGCACCGCTGCAGCAGCAGGTGCACCACTGCGCGGGCGCCTGCACGGTACACGGCCACGCGCATCAGAAGGCGCGCACGGCCAATGTGCCGACCACCGACTTCCGCGGCTTCTGGGGCGCCTTTGGGTGTTCGTGCTTTGCCTTCTGAAACCGCAGCAGCTCCGGTGGCTGCGTCGCCGTCGGCGCGCTTCCTAATCGCGCAGGGCAGTCTGCTGGCGTTCGTGGCGGGCTATGTGGATGTAGTCGGCTTCGCGGCGCTGTTCGGGCTGTTCACCGCGCACGTCACGGGCAACTTCGTGATGATCGGGCTGGAGTTGGCCGGCACCGGACAAGGCGTGCTCGCCAAGCTGCTGGCGCTGCCGATGTTCGTGCTGGCCGTGGCCGCGACCAAGCTGGCGGTGGCGGCGCTCATGCGGCGCGACGTAGCACCGCTGCGGCCGCTGCTGCTCGCGCAGGCTGCGCTGCTGCTGGCATTCATGGTGGCGGGGTTGCTAGCGCTGCCGATTCAATCGGCCGATGCACCGTCCACGATTGTGGCCGGGCTGATTGGCGTGGCGGCGATGGGCGTGCAGAACGCCAAGGCGCGCCTGGTGCTGTCGGAACACGCGCCCACGACCATCATGACGGGTAACACCACGCAGATCGTGATTGATGTGGTGGAGTTACTGTCGCCTGGTAGCACACAGAAGGAAACGGCGCGCACGCGGTTGCGGAAGATGGTGCCGCCGTTGTGCGGGTTCGCCATGGGCGCGGTGTTGGGGGCGCTGGCGTTTTCTTTCTTGTCGTTCTGGTGTGTGGTGCCGCCGGTGTTGATTTTGCTAGCGCTGGCTGTCATGCAGCGCTAGCCATCACCCCGCCGCCTGTCAGGCCTTGACGCGCTGGAACAGCTTCGAGAAATCGATCGATTCCACCTGCCGGGGCTCAAGCTCCAGCGCGGCGATGTACTCTCCTAGGTGCTCGCCCGTCAGCCGGGCGGCGCGCTCGCCGTCGCGGCGCTCCACTGCATCCAGAATGGCCAGGTGTTCGTCATGGCCGCAACTGGGGCGCGCTGGCGATTCATAAAGACCAATCAGCAGCGATGTGCGCGCCACCAGCGTACGCAGCATCGCAGTGATGATGGGGTTGCCGTTGGCCTCGGCCAGCTGGATGTGGAAATCCCCAGAGAGGCGGATCCAGTCGCGCCAATTGCCGGATTCGCGGCTGGCATGTTCGGCAGCCGCCAGCGCGCGCAACTCGGTGAGTTGCTCCGCAGTCGCGTGCTGCGCCAATTCCCGCACTGAGCCGGTCTCCAGAATCAGCCGCGCACCAAAAACCTGCCGCGCCTCCGTGGCGTCGTGCACGGCGATCGTCGCGCCGCGGTTGGGCTGCAGCTCGACCACCCCTTCATGCGCCAGCTTGACCAGCACCCGGCGCAATGTCCCCCGTGTGATACCGAACGCCTTGCAGAGCTGCGCCTCGACCAGGCGGGTGCCCGGCGGCAGCTTCTGTTCAAGGATGGCGTCGTACACCGCATCGGAAATGCGGGCGTCGACTTCGGCGTTGTTGCGGCGGGGGGAGGAGGTCGGGGGGGGCATCGGCTCGGGCATCTCGTCATTCTAATCGAGCAAACCGCGCTTGGATTGTGCACAACCCTGATGCCAATCTGGCCGACGTTGGTGCGACATCCTCAAGAAAACCCTCCCGAATGCTGGCGCTTTTGCACCAGAAACAAGCGAAACCCCGCGATTTTGCTTGGCACGGTTACTGCATGTAGACAAGCGTGATTGTGCACAATCCAAACGACGCTTGTATTCAACATAAAACGCAATGCCAGGAGCGGCCACTGACCCTGCAAATGCGGTCGCGCCAATTCATTTAGGGGAATCACCTGTCATGAGCACCACTATCAAGCTGGGCGCTGCCGCCCTGGCATTCGGGCTGTCTGGCGTGGCCGCTGCGCAATCGAGCGTCACGCTGTCGGGCGTGATCGATACCGGCATCAGTTGGACCAACCATGCCGGCAACGGCTCGCAAAGCCTGACCGGCGTGTCGGACAGCATCCTGGGCGTGTCGAATTTCGGGCTGAGCGGCAAGGAAGACCTGGGCGGCGGCGTGAGCGCGCTGTTCAACCTGCAGGCGGGCTTCAACCCGAGCAACGGGCGCATGTCGTCCAACGGCACGCTGTTTTCGCGCAATTCGTATGTCGGGCTAACGTCGGCATCCGGCACGCTCACCGCCGGCAAGCAGTGGAACTTCAACGACGACTGGCTGGTGGGCAGCGTCTTCAAGGGCGGCTACAACTCGGGTTCGATCTTCAAGTTCAGCGAGTTCGACGCCGTGAGCGAGATCTACAACAACACGGTGAAGTACGTATCGCCCACGCTGGGCGGTGCGCAATTTGGCGCGATGTACGGCTTTGGCGAAACGGCGGGTTCGCTGTCGCAAGGCTCGCTGTTCAACCTGGCGGCGCGCTATAGCGGTGGCCCGGTGTACCTGGCTGCCAGCTACGACCAGGAGCGCGATGGCAGCGGCACGGGCTCGCTCTACAAGCTCTTCACCGTGGGCGGCAGCTACACGTTTGGTGCGGCCAAGCTGCGCCTCGGTGCGGCACGCGCCGATGTGGGCGGCACGGGGGCGTTCCAGTCGATCCCGAGCATGTCGGCACGCAAGGCCTACGCCGTGGAAGGCGGCGTCGATTACGCCTTCACCACGGCCTTTACCGGCTCGGCCGACGTGCTGTACCGCCGTAACACGACGCTGTCGAACAGCTCGATGGTCTACCGGCTGCTGGGGCTGTACAGCTTGTCGAAGCGCACAACGCTGGTGGCCAACGTGGCGTATCTGAAGAACTCGTCGAGCGCGACGGAAGCCCTGGTCAACACCACGTCAGGCGCCATCGGCGGCGGTGTGGCGGGAACGAGCCAGACCTCGGTGGCGCTGGGCGTGCGCCACACCTTCTGATACACGCGAAGGCAGCCGCACCACGTGCCCCGGTATGTGGCGCGGTTGCCCGCAGATGCCGTCACACGCACGGAAGCACGCACCAGAACGACGCATGCCACGCGCACGCGCCGCGAAATCGCCGCGCGTAGACAGGCATACCTATTGCACTGCCCCGACATGACCCGCGCCCCCACCGCCCCCGCCGACTCCCTCGAACTCGTTGCGCTGACCAAGCGTTACGCACACGACGCTGTGGCCGTCGACGCCATCAACCTGCGCGTGCCGGCCGGCAGCTACTGTTGCTTGCTTGGGCCATCGGGCTGCGGCAAGTCGTCCACGCTGCGCATGATTGCCGGCCACGAGCACGTGAGCGACGGCGACATCCTGCTCGGCCACCGCAACATCACCAACCTACCGGCGGCCGCACGCGGCACGGCCATGATGTTCCAGAGCTATGCGCTGTTTCCGCACCTGAGCGCGCTCGACAACGTGGCCTTCAGCCTGAAGATGCGCGGCATCAGCGCGGGCGAACGGCGCAAACGCGCACAGGCCCTGCTGGAGCGCGTGGCCATGGGCCACCTGGCGCAGCGTCGTCCGGGCGAGCTGTCGGGCGGCCAGCAGCAACGCGTGGCGCTGGCGCGCGCGCTGATCATGGAACCGCGCGTGCTGCTGCTCGACGAGCCGCTCTCTGCGCTCGACCCGTTCCTGCGCACGCAGATGCGCGCCGAACTGCGGCGCTGGCAGCAGGAGCTCGGCCTGACCTTCGTGCACGTCACGCACTCGCAGGAAGAGGCGATGGCCTTGGCCGACCAGATGGTGGTGATGAACCACGGCCGCATCGAACAGGCCGGCAGCCCGCGCGAGGTCTACAACCAGCCGGCCAGCGCGTTTGTCGCCACCTTCATCGGCGGGCACAACCTGCTGGAAGACGCGGATGGCCCAGTGGCCGTACGCATCGATCGCATGGCGCTGCATGCCGATGAGGCCACCGCAGGCGATCGCCCGCGCGTGCGGGGCCGCGTCTGTGACATCGAATACCAAGGGACACACGTGCTCATTGGCGTGGAGACATCGCCCTCCCAACGCCTGACCGTGAGCCTGCCCGAAACCGACAGCGCCATCGCGCACCTGGCGCTGCATCAGCCCATTTGGGCCTCGTGGGATGCCGCGCAGGCACATCGTCTGCCCGCAGCTACCGCAGCCTGACACCCGGTCTCAACCATTCCAATCCGCAGCCTGACGGCTTCAGGCGCTGCCTTCACCTTCACATCAGGGGTTGCTTCATGTCTGACGATTCCATCGACTTCAAGGCCGGCCGCCGCACCGCACTCAAGGGCATGGCCGCCATTCTGGCCACCGGCGTGGCGCCGGTCGTTCTCGCGCAGGAAAAACCGACGCTGCGCTACCTCGGCACGGCGGTCAACCAGGACAAGGCCATCGCCGAGAAATTTGAAGCCGACACCGGCATCCGCCTGCAGTACGTGGCCGTCACCACCGATGAAGTGACCAAGCGCGCCGTGACCGCGCCGAGCAGCTTCGACCTGATCGACACGGAGTACTTCTCGCTCAAGAAGATCGTGCCGACCGGCAACCTGCTGGGCATCGATGCGCGCCGCATCAAGAACGCCGACAAGATCACGTCGCTGTTCACCAAGGGCGAAGTGGCCGGCAAGAAGGTGGGCGACCAGGGCACCGCGCCCAAGAAGGTCATGTACCTGCCGGGCGCCAATGCGACCACGTTTTCCACGTCGCCCACGCAGTTCATGACGCTGATCCCGACCGTGTACAACGCCGACACGCTGGGCATCCGCCCCGACCTCATCAAGCGCCCGATCAGCTCGTGGGCCGAGCTGCTGAACCCGGAGTTCAAGGGCCGCGCGTCGATCCTGAACATCCCGTCGATCGGCATCATGGATGCGGCGATGGTGGTGGAAGCCAAGGGCCTGCACAAGTACGCCGACAAGGGCAACATGACCCGTGCCGAGATCGACCTGACCATCAAGACGCTGATCGAAGCCAAGAAGGCCGGCCAGTTCCGCGCACTGTGGAAGGACTTCAACGAGAGCGTGAACCTGATGGCCTCGGGCGAGGTGGTGATCCAGTCGATGTGGAGCCCGGCGGTGACGGCCGTGCGCAGCAAGGGCATCGAGTGCACGTTCCAGCCGCTCAAGGAAGGCTATCGCGCGTGGGCAGCCGGCTTTGGCATTCCGAAGACGGTGTCGGGCAAGAAGCTCGACGCCGCGTACGAATTCATCAACTGGTTCCTCGACGGCTGGGCCGGCGCGTACCTCAATCGCCAGGGCTACTACAGCGCCGTGCTGGAAACGGCCAAGGCCAAGATGGAGCCGTACGAGTGGGCCTACTGGATGGAAGGCAAACCCGCCGCCAAGGACATCAAGAGCCCCCACGGTGACGTGCTGGCCAAGGCCGGCAGCGTGCGCGACGGCGGCAGCTACGAACAGCGCATGGGCGGCATCGCCTGCTGGAACGCGGTCATGGACGAGAACGAGTACATGGTCCGCAAGTGGAACGAGTTTGTCGCTGCCTGATCGCCTGAGCACCTCACCATCGTCATGACACCCACCACACCGCCCACTCCAACCGCTGCCGGTACCTTGCGTCCGGGCCTGCAGGCGCTGCCGTTTGCGGCGGTGTTCGTCGTGTTCTTCCTCATCCCGCTGGGGCTGGTCGCGATGGTCAGCTTCTGGGATTTCAACGAGTACGCGCTGCTGCCAACCTTCACCTTGCGCAACTACGCCAAGCTGTGGGAAGGCTGCGGCCATCTCAATGAATATGGGGACTTGTGCGTGACGGCATCGACGTATCTGTCGACGCTGCGCTTTGCGCTGGCCACCTGGGCACTGACGCTGGTGCTGGGCTTTGCGCTGGCGTATTTCCTGGCGTTTCACGTGCGATCGGCTGCGGTGCAGACACTGCTGTTCGTGGTGTGCACGGTGCCGTTCTGGACGTCCAACGTGATCCGCATGATTTCGTGGATTCCGCTGCTGGGCCGCAACGGCCTCGTCAACCAGACGCTACAGGCCATGCACCTGATCAACCAGCCGCAGGACTGGTTGCTGTACTCCAACTTCTCGGTGCTGCTGGCCTACGTGCACCTCTACACCATGTTCATGATCGTGCCGATCTTCAATTCGATGATGCGCATCGACCGCGCCTTGCTCGAAGCTGCGCGCGATGCCGGCGCCAGCGCGTGGCAAGCGCTGTGGTACGTGATCGTGCCGCTCTCGCGCAGCGGCATTCTGATCGGCTCCATCTTCATCCTCACCATCGTGATGGGCGATTTCGTGACCGTGGGCGTGATGGGCGGCCAGCAGATCGCCTCCGTCGGCAAGATGATCCAGGTGCAGACGTCGTACCTGCAGTTCCCGCTGGCGGCGGCCAATGCCGTGGTGCTGCTGCTGACGGTGCTGATGATCATCTGGGGCCTGACCCGCGTGGTCGACATCCGCAAGGAGCTCTGACATGCGCCCACGTTTTCGTGAACCACGCGCCCCGGGCTTCTGGCCGCTGGCGTGCCTCTTCGCGCTGTTCGTGCTGTTTCTCTACGGCCCGATGCTGACGATCTTCGCGCTCAGCTTTCAGGGGCCAGACGGCGGGCTGACGTTTCCGATGAACGGGTTGTCGCTGCATTGGTATCGACAGCTTGCCGAGGGCCTGGGCGTGGTCGACATCGGCGCGGCATTCCGGCGCTCGCTGGCACTCGGTGCGGTGGTGATGGCGCTAACCATGGGGCTTTCGCTGCTGGCGGCGCTCGCGTTTCGCAAGCGGCTGCGTGGTGGCGGCACGCTGTTCTACGTGACCGTGGCCAGCCTGATCATGCCGTCGATCGTGGTGTCGCTTGGCATCGGCCTGCAGTTTCGGTTGGTCGACACGGGCATCAAGGCGCTGCTCACCGCCTTGGGCATGGGCGATCAGGCCGACAGCTTTGGATCGTCGCTCGGCCTGTGGACCTCCGCACTCGGCGCGCACCTGACGTGGACGCTGCCGTTCGGCCTGCTCATCATGTTTGCCGTCTTCAACCGCTTCAACCCTGCCTATGAGGAAGCCGCGCGCGACCTGGGTGCCACGCCTTGGCAGACCTTCCGCCATGTCGTGTTGCCGTTGATCGCCCCATCGCTCATCGGCGTGGGCATGTTCGGCTTCACGCTCAGTTGGGATGAGATTGCGCGCACCTCGCAGGCCATTGGCGACGTCAACACGCTGCCGCTCGAACTGCAGGGGCTGACGACCACCGTCACCACGCCGGCCATCTACGCGCTGGGCACGCTCACCACCGTGGTGTCGTTCGTGGTGATGGGGCTGACGATGCTCGCCATCGTGCGGTTGCGCCGCCGCCAGAGCGCAGGGCGTGTTGACTGAGCACACGCGAATGGCCATGGCTCCTGAATCGGCTGGCTCGCGCCGGCTGTTGCTGATCAACCCGAACACCACGGCCGCACTCACGCAGACGCTCGCCCGCTACGTGCAAGCCGCGTTGCCGAGTGATGTGATTGTGGAATCCATCACCGCCCGCTTTGGCGCGCCGTATATCGCCACCGAAGTCGGCTATGCCGTGGCCACGCATGCGGCGCTCGACGCATGGGCGACGACGCAGCAGCAACCAGCGCCCGACGCTGCCATCATCGGCTGCTTTGGCGACCCGGGGCTCTTCGCGCTGCGCGAGGTGGCGCCCTGCCCCGTCACCGGCCTCGCGGAAGCTGCATTGATGGAAGCGGCCACGTACGGCACTTGTGCGGTCATAACGGGTGGACATGCCTGGGGGCCGATTCTGGAGCGCTTGCTACCCACGCTGGAACACGGCCACACCGTGCGCGACATCCATACCGTAGAACTCGACGGCGCTGCGCTATATGCGGCGCCAGACGCAGCGGAGCAGATTCTGCTGGGCGCGTGCACAACGATGCTGCGCCGCCAGCCGGTGGAGGCCATCGTGCTGGGTGGTGCCGGGCTCGCTGGCGTGGCACAGCGTCTGCAACCCCACGTTCCCGTACCGCTCATCGACAGCGTGACAGCGGCGGCCCGCCAGGTGTGGGGTGCGCCGCGCGGGGGGCATGGTGCGCTACCGGCGTGGGTCGCGCACGCCACGCACGCGTGAGCACACACGACGCGGCTACATGTTGCGGCGGTACTGGCCACCCACCTCAAACAGTGCATGCGTGATCTGCCCGAGCGAGCAGACGCGCACCGCATCCATCAACACCGCAAACACGTTCTGATCCTCAATCACCGCCCGCTGCAGGCGCTGCAGCATAGCCGGCGATTCCGCAGCATGCCGCGCATGAAAGTCATGCAAGCGCGCAAGCTGGCTCTGCTTCTCTTCCTCGCTTGAGCGCGCAAGCTCAATATGCGGCGGCGCAACGTTCTCCGCCTCCGGGTTGCGAAACGTGTTCACCCCAATGATCGGCAGCGAGCCATCATGCTTGCGCTGCTCATACAGCATCGACTCTTCCTGAATCTTGCCGCGCTGATAGCCCGTCTCCATCGCCCCCAACACGCCGCCGCGCTCGGCAATGCGCTCGAACTCCTGCAACACGGCTTCTTCCACGAGATCAGTCAACTCATCGATGATGAAGCTGCCCTGATTCGGGTTCTCGCACTTGGCCAGCCCCCACTCCCGGTTGATGATGAGCTGGATGGCCAGCGCACGCCGCACCGATTCCGCCGTGGGCGTGGTGATGGCCTCGTCGTAGGCATTCGTGTGCAGGCTGTTGCAGTTGTCGTAGATGGCGATGAGCGCCTGCAGCGTCGTGCGGATGTCGTTGAAGGCGATCTCCTGCGCATGCAGTGACCGCCCCGACGTCTGCACGTGGTACTTCAACTTCTGGCTGCGCTCATTCGCGCCGTACTTGTCGCGCATCGTCACCGCCCAGATGCGGCGGGCGACGCGGCCGAGCACGTTGTATTCCGGGTCCATGCCGTTGGAGAAGAAGAACGACAGGTTGGGCGCGAAATCATCAATGTGCATCCCACGCGCGAGATAGGCCTCCACATAGGTGAAGCCGTTGGCGAGCGTGAATGCCAGTTGCGAGATCGGGTTAGCGCCGGCCTCGGCAATGTGGTACCCCGAGATCGACACCGAGTAGAAATTGCGCACCTGCTGGTGCACAAAATATTCCTGGATGTCGCCCATCACCTTGAGCGAAAACTCGGTCGAGAAGATGCAGGTGTTCTGCCCTTGATCCTCCTTGAGGATGTCGGCCTGCACCGTGCCGCGCACGTTCTGCAGCACCCACGCGCGGATCTTCGCCTCCTCGTCGGCGGTGGGCTCGCGCTGGTTGTCGGCGCGGAACTTGGCAAGGTTCTGGTCGATGGCGGTGTTCATGAACATCGCCAGGATCGTCGGTGCGGGGCCGTTGATCGTCATGGAGACCGACGTATTCGGGCTGGTCAGGTCAAAGCCGTCGTACAGCACCTCCATGTCGTCGAGCGTGGCGATCGACACGCCCGAGTTACCGACCTTGCCGTAGATGTCCGGGCGTACGGCCGGGTCTTCGCCGTAGAGCGTGACGGAGTCGAACGCCGTGGAAAGCCGCTTGGCTTCCATGCCCTCGCTGACGAGCTTGAAGCGGCGGTTGGTGCGGAAGGCATCGCCCTCGCCGGCGAACATGCGTGTCGGGTCTTCGTTCTCGCGTTTGAAGGCGAACACGCCGGCGGTGTACGGAAAGCTGCCCGGCACGTTCTCGCGCATCAGCCAGCGCAGCACTTCGCCGTCGTCTTCGTACGGCGGCAGCACGACCTTGCGGATGACGGTGCCGGAAAGCGTGGTGTGCGTGAGCGCGGTACGGATTTCCTTGTCGCGGATTTTGACGACGTACTCTTCGCCGGAATACGCGCGGCGCAGGTCGGGCCACATGGCGAGCAGCTTGCGTTCGGTGGCACCGAGTTGCGCATCGCGCTCGGCGGCTTGCTTGTCGAGCGCGGAGAGCGTCTGCACGCTCGCACCCGCACGCTCCAGCATGAGCCGGCTGGCCTGCAATTGCTGACGCTCGCGCGCGAGGCAGCTTTGCATCTGCACGCGGCGGTGATAGCCGCGAACGGTATCGGCCAGTTCCGCCAGATAGCGGACGCGTGCGGGCGGCACGATCGCGTCGTGGCTGGTGGAGCAATGACCGGCCGGACGCGGCAGCGTGCGTTCAGTGAGCGCCATGCCACGCTCCGTCAGGCGATCTGCCAGTGCGTGGTACAGCGCCATCACGCCGTCATCGTTGAAGTGCGAGGCCTGCGTGCCGAACACCGGCATGTCTTCGGGCCGGGCGTGCCATTGCTCGCGGTTGCGCTGCACTTGCTTGGCGACATCGCGCCATGCGTCCTGCGCGCCCTTGCGGTCGAACTTGTTGATCGCCACCAGGTCGGCAAAGTCCAGCATGTCGATCTTCTCAAGCTGGCTGGCGGCCCCAAACTCGGGCGTCATCACATACAGCGACAGGTCGACGTGCGGCACGATGGCCGCGTCGCCCTGCCCAATGCCGGAGGTCTCCACGATGATCAGGTCGAAGCCCGCTGCACGGCACGCGGCAATCGCATCGGGCAGCGCTTCGGAAATCTCGCTGCTCGCCTCGCGCGTGGCCAGCGAGCGCACGAAGATATTCGGATGGTTGATCGCGTTCATGCGGATGCGATCGCCCAGCAGCGCCCCGCCCGACTTGCGCCGTGATGGGTCGATCGAGATGACGGCGATGCGCAGCCGGTCTTGCTGATCGAGCCGGAAGCGGCGGATCAGCTCATCGGTGAGCGATGACTTGCCCGCACCGCCCGTGCCCGTGATGCCGACCACCGGTGTGGATGTCGTTACCGCAGCGGCATGCACTGCCGCGCGCAATGCCGGATCAATACGGCCCGATTCCAACGCCGTAATCAGTTGCGCGAGCGCGCGGCGGTCGCCGTTGGCCACCAGCTCCAGCGTGGTCGGTGCATAGGTGGAGAGGTCAATATCGCAGCGCCGCACCATGTCGGCAATCATGCCGGCCAGGCCCATGCGCTGGCCGTCTTCGGGGCTGTAGATGCGCGCGACGCCGTAGTCCTGCAGCTCGCGAATCTCGGTTGGCACGATCACCCCGCCGCCGCCGCCGAACACCTGAATGTGCTCGCCGCCGCGTGCGCGCAGCGCGTCGATCATGTACTTGAAGTATTCGACGTGGCCGCCCTGGTAGCTCGACACGGCAATGCCCTGCACGTCTTCCTGCAGCGCGGCGTTGACCACCTCATCCACGGATCGGTTGTGCCCGAGGTGGATCACCTCGCAGCCCATGGATTGCAGGATGCGCCGCATGATGTTGATCGACGCGTCATGCCCGTCGAACAGCGAGGCGGCCGTCACGAACCGCACCTTGTTGCGCACCGGCGCCGGCTCAGTGGCGGGGGTCGGGTCAGCCGCGCGGGCTGCGGAAAGATCGGTCATGTCTCCACCTTGGTTAAGTGGGCGCCGGCGCTGGATGTGTTTTAGGCCGCACAGGACGCGGCGTGCCGGTCAGCAAGTCGAACAGACAGTATTTTCGGGGCTGACCTAAACGTCAACTCGCCCCACATCCTGCCCCGCCGTGTAAGCCGATTCTTATTTTTCGGACCGTTCTGACGGAAACGTCGGCCAACTTCGCGCAACATTCTCATCACACAAATCACAGGAATTCACGTCGGCCCCATGCAAGGGCCAAGCGGCGATTGCGCCCGGGCGTGTCGATGACACATGACTCACTCTTCTGCTTTGATCACGAGGCTTCGCGGCGTCGCCATTGGCGCGGCGCTTTTGGCGGGCGCATCTCCGGCGCTGGCCGACATCTTCGAACCCGGCGATGAAATCTCCGTCCAGGCGAGCGTGTACAACATGCATTACAGCCGCGACGATCACTACATCAAATACTCGCCGCTGCTGGGTGTCGAATGGCGCCGCGACAACGGCTGGCTGGTGGGTGGCGCGGTGTTCCAGAACTCGTTCGGCCAGCCGACGCAGCTGGTGTACGGCGGCTACCTGTGGAACCTGGGCAACACTAACTTTTACGGCAAGCTGACCGGCGGCATCCTGCACGGCTATAAGGGCGAGTACCAGAACAAGGTGCCCCTGAACTACAAGGGCTTCTCGCCGGGCATCCTGCCGGCGCTGGGCTACAAGGCCGGCCAGTTCCGCACGGAGGTCCAGCTGTTCTGGACTAGCGGGTTCATGGTGACCGTGGGCTACTCCTTCAAATAAGTCATTCCCCGCCCGGGTCGCCCCAACCAACACGCGGGGCCATCTCGGTGCAACCCCCGGCTTGCACACAATCGATACAAATCGCTACAGTCTTGCTTTGGCCGGAAACGGGACGGCCGGAGGGGGACATTCCAATGCCAAGCCGCGCCACGAAGCGCTGGTGTCTGATCGCCTTGCTGGCGTGGTCTGGCCACGCGCTGGCGTGGGACTACACGCCTGGCGCCATCCCGGGGCTGATCAGCGTGCTTGGTTTCCTGACGGCACAGACACAGGCGCTTGACCGTGCCATCCAGCGCTTTCCTGCGCAGCGCGAAGAGCTGATCCGCGCCCGCACCCAGTTCGACAACACGTTTCCGCAGGCGCTGGTACGCACCCGCCGCCTGATCGCCGGCATTCCGCTCACGGATGACGAGCGCCAATTGCTGATTGAGCGCGCGCTCGACCTCCACCAACCCAGCGTGGTGACCGCCACGCAAACGGAGCAGACCGCGCACGCCCTGGCCGAGCGCGTGATAGCACGCGCCCAGGGGGCCCAAGACCGCCCGACCCTACAAGCCCTGCTGGCCGTCGTGTATGACGAGCGCCCGGCCGATGAGCTGGCCAGCCGCTTTACGCAAACCCTCACGCTGGCGGACTGGCCGAACGCGCGTGGCGCGAACCTGGCGCTGCGGCTGCCGTTCTCGTGGGAGCGCGTGCCGCCCACCACACCGCGCAAGCCGGACCCGGCCCGCGTGGCCATTGGCGCGTGGGCCAACCAAGGCGGCTCGGGGCTCTCGCGCATCGAACTGATCGTGCGCCCCACCGAGGGCGAGCCCGAAACCGTGCCCGACACCCGCGAGCCACGCTGGATGCGCGATGCCGTCCGCCAGGCGGTGGCCGTGCCATGCCGGCTTGTCAGTTGGGGCACGCAGTCGTTCGGGGGCCGTCCGGGCGTCTGGGCCACGTATATCGGTGAGTCGCCCGGCCCACGGGTGGCGCGCGCTGGCGGCAATACGCTGGTGGGCCGCGTCATCATCGTGCCCACCGAAGGCGCATTGGTGATGCTGCACATGCAATCGCCGGCCACCTCGCCCGAGCAGGCCAGCGCCGTGCGCCAGCGCTACGAGGCCCTGTGGAACACGGTGGCCAGTTCGCTCTCCGTATCGGCGCCAAAGCCATAGGCGTTCACCGCACCATCACGGCGCATTCTCGCCGCCCTATCGCACCAAATAAAAGCGCTTGCGCCCCAAATATGGGCGCACATGTCGCGGCTGCTCGCAACAACGGCAACACGCACGCCGGTGGTGCGTCACGCCACGACTTTGCACACAGTTGGAACGGTTTTTGCGTCTGTCGGCGCCTTTTGCGTCATTGAGGGGCGTGCACTGCACCCAGATGGCGCGACCCATCCACCCGCACGACAACCGCAATGAACACCATCAAAACCGGGGGCGACGCGCTCTTCATTCTGCTGGGCGCGATCATGGTGCTGGCAATGCATGCCGGCTTCGCGTTCCTCGAGCTGGGCACCGTCCGCAAGAAGAACCAGGTCAATGCGCTGGTCAAGATCCTGGTCGACTTTGCCGTGTCGACCATCGCGTACTTCTTCATCGGCTATGCCGTGGCATATGGCGTGAACTTCTTCGCCGGCGCAGACGTGCTCGCGCAGCAGAACGGCTACGAGCTGGTGAAGTTCTTCTTCCTGCTCACCTTCGCGGCGGCCATCCCGGCCATCATTTCGGGCGGCATTGCCGAGCGCTCGCGCTTTGAGCCGCAACTGGCGGCGACCTTCGTGCTGGTCGGCTTCGTCTACCCGTTCTTCGAAGGCATTGCGTGGAACGAGCGCTTCGGCATTCAGCGCTGGCTGCAGGCCGTGACGGGCGCGGAGTTTCACGACTTTGCCGGCTCGGTGGTGGTGCACGCGGTGGGCGGCTGGATCGCCCTGCCGGCGGTGCTGCTGCTGGGCGCGCGCCATGGCCGCTACAAGGACGACGGCCGCATCGCCGCGCATCCGCCGTCAAACATTCCCTTCCTGGCGGCCGGTGCCTGGGTGCTGGCGGTGGGTTGGTTCGGCTTTAACGTGATGAGCGCGCAGACGCTGGACAAGATGAGCGGCCTGGTCGCCATCAACTCGCTGATGGCCATGGTGGGCGGCACGCTCACCGCCTGGTGGATGGGCAAGAACGACCCCGGCTTCTCGTACAACGGCCCGCTCGCCGGCCTGGTGGCGGTGTGCGCCGGCTCCGACGTGATGCATCCGCTGGGCGCACTGGCCACCGGCGGCATTGCCGGCGTGCTGTTCGTATGGATGTTCACCCGCGTGCAGAACGTCTGGCGCATCGACGACGTGCTCGGCGTATGGCCCCTGCACGGTCTGTGCGGCGCATGGGGCGGCATCGCGGCCGGCATCTTCGGGTTGAAGGCGCTGGGCGGACTGGGTGGGGTGTCGTTCTGGGCGCAGATCGTGGGCACAGCCGGTGGCATCGTCATCGCGCTGATCGGCGGCACGGTGGTGTACGGCACGTTGCGCAAACTGGTGGGCCTGCGGCTGGACCGCGAGGCCGAATTCATGGGCGCGGACCTGGCAATCCACCGCGTATCCTCCACGCCGGAATCGGAAACGCACTGGTAACCCCGCCGATCGGACGTCGAGTGCGGCGCTTGCTAGAGTGAAAGGCATCCTTTCGCCCACTGCAGGAGTGCCGCATGCCCGATCTCGATGTCGACCCGAACCACCCCATCACCGTCGAAGCGAACCCGCGCCGCGTGACGGTGACGTTCAACGGCTACACCATCGCCAACACGCGCATGGCCCGCACGCTGCGCGAGGCATCGCTGCCGCCGGTGCAGTACATCCCGCGCGATGACGTGCAGATGAACCTCCTGGAGCGCACGCAACACCACACGCACTGCCCGTACAAGGGCGACGCGTCGTACTACACCATCGTCGCCGATGGCGAGCGCGCGGAAAACGCCGTCTGGACATACGAAAGCCCCAAGCCCGTTGCGCGGGAGGTCGGCAGCTATCTCGCGTTCTACCCAAACAAGGTGACGATTCGGGAGGAATGACCGCCCGCCGCTGACATGCCGCTGTCACGCGCGCGATGCACGATATGCGCGTTCCTCTTCTCACGGAGCCTCTTTCCGTGAAAGTTCAAAACCCGGCGCGGGATGACCCTGTGGCCGGGTATTTTTTTGCACGGCAGCGGGTGTATCCTGCGCCGATGCTGGACTTCCGCACCTACGGCCTCGCCGCGCCTCCGCACGCACACGACTACATGCAGGTCGTGATGCCCGCGCGCGGCATCCTGGAGATGGACGTGGACGGCCGCGGCGGCCGCGTCGACACGCACCACGCCGCGCTCATCCCCGCCAGTGCCACGCACGCGTTTGAAGCCACGGGCGCCAACCGCTTCATCGTGTTCGACATCCCGGGCCAAACCGTGGACGCACCCAGCCTGGGCGGCCTGGCGGATCGCGTGTTCTTTCCGCTCACACCCGGACTACGTGCGTTGACCACGTGGCTGCAAGACGCGCCCATCGTCGATACGGTGTTGGCGAATGCGTGGTCATCCCTGGCGCTGGCAACACTGGCGGCGCATCCGGCCAACCAGCCAACGCAACTGCGCACCCGCCCCGATGCCCGTGCCGAGCGCGCGTGGCACGCCATCGAACACCGCTACGCCGAGCCGCTCACTGTGGAAGTACTCGCCGCCGACGTGGGTGTCAGTGCGCGACGCCTGGCGACGCTCTTTCGCGCCGCGTATGGCACCACGCTGCATGCGCGCCTGGCCGAAGTCCGCTTGCGCCACGCGCTGACGCTGCTCGAAACCACCGCCCTGCCCATCGCCGAGATTGCCGCGCGCACCGGCTACTACGACCAAAGCGCCCTCACACGCCACCTCAAGGCCGCGCACGGCATCACGCCGGCCGCCGTGCGGCGCAGCTAGGATCTGTTGACATCTAAACGCCCGCCCGCAAGGAGTAGAAAGGCCGCAGGGCTAGGCGTGGACGGCGCCGCTTAGCCAGCTAAGCAAGCCGGCCGCAACACCGCCATGCGGCCTTTCTGCTCCTTGCCCTTCGGGATCAGGGGCCATCTGCTTTGTCGGCACGCCTTGCAAAGGGAATGACCCTTTGCTGCGGCGTCCTTCGCGCATCTGGCCCCTGCTCGGGTCAACGGGCGGGCGTTTAGATGTCAACAGACCCTATCCTTCCCGTTTCCGTTTTTGCCAACGCGCGGCCGTCTTCACCAAGACGCACCGCGCCTGCACACGCACAGTGCCGGTTCGATTGACCCACTCGACCGGACTTCTCATGGCTGTTGGCGACGCTGCCGCAACCCACCTCCACCACCCACAGCACAACGGGCGCGATCAACTCGTCGGGTTGGGATGCGGCGTCACGGCTGGCGCGCTATGGGGGATCATCTTTTTGGCGCCGAAGATGCTGCCGCAGTTCTCGCCGCTGGCGCTCTCGGCCGCGCGGTATGTGTTGTATGGCGTGCTGTCGCTGGTGCTGGCGCTGCCCGTGTGGCGCACGCTGTGGCGCAAGACGACGCGGCGCGATTGGGTAGCGCTGCTGCTGTTATCGCTGCCGGGCAACATTCTTTACTACCTGTGCGTGGCGGGGGGTGTGCAGCGGGCGGGCGTCGCGCCGGCGTCGCTCATCGTCGGGCTGTTGCCGGTGACGGTCAGCCTGGCCGGCGCAGCGGAACGAGGAAGCTTGCCCCTGCGGCAATTGGCCTTGCCGTTGCTACTGGCGGTTGCCGGCGTGGTGTGCATCTATCTGGATGCGCCGGCCATGCATGCGGATGCGGGCGACAGCACGTACTTCATCGGCTTGCTGATGGCGGCGGGGGGGCTCCTCTGTTGGACGGTCTACGCAGTGTGCAACGCGCGGTACTTGCGCAAGCACCCGCAGTTCACCAGCCGGGAGTGGTCGTTGTTGACGGGCGTGGCGACGGGGGCGTTGTCATTGGCCCTCGCCGTGCCGGCGTTCCTCGTGCCGGGCATGGCGACATCTTCAGCGCAGCCCGCATCGGCTTGGTGGATGTTCTGGCTCGTGAATGCCGGCGTGGCGCTTGGGGCGTCTGTGCTGGGCAATAGCCTGTGGAATACAGCCAGCCGCAAGCTGCCGTTGACGCTGTCGGGGCAGTTGATTGTGTTTGAGACGGTGTTTGCGTTGTTGTATGCGTTTGTTTATGAGGGGCGGTGGCCGCATGGGTTGGAGTTGCTGGCAGCGCTGTTGTTGATGGGCGGGGTGGGGTTGGCTGCGCGGCGGCATGGGTAGTTTTTGTTTTGGGTTTTGGATTTTGGCCTTGGTGGTCCATCCCCCTTTCGTTCCCTGCCGGGACCGACTCACTTTTCTTTGTCTTGCCAAAGAAAAGTAAGCAAAAGAAAGGCGCGCCCGAGATGGCGAAAGACTCCTTGAATTTATGTCGCAAGGAGGGAGGGGAGGCAAACTCGCTTCGCTCAGACAGGCCTCCCCCCTTTTTCCTCCTTGCAACAGAAATTCAAGGCGCCATCAAGGGCCCAACATCAAAAGACAAAAGGCCAACCCGTCGCAAGGTTGGCCTTGTCGTGTTGGGACCAGCGTACCGATGGTTTGGCCTTTGACTTTCCTGCCCCTGATGGCGCCTTGGATTTTTGTTGCGGGGAGGAAGAAGGAAGGAGCCTTGTCTGAGCGCAGCGAGTTTGGCTCCTTCCCCTCCCCGTGACAAAAATCCAAGGGGAAGTCGCCATCTCGGGCGCGCCTTTCTTTGCTTACTTTCTTTGGCAAGACAAAGAAAGTGAGTCAGCCCCGGCAGGGGATGAAACCAGGGACGCAACCCCCAACCTCAAAACCAAACCCGAAGAAAATCAGACCACTCCGTTTGACGCCACAAATTTTTCGTGGATAACTGTCAGCCCATTTCCAACAAAGACAGAGCCCACCATGACCCTCCAAACCTGGCTGGCCTTCATCGGCGCCAGCATCATCATCCTGCTGATTCCCGGCCCGACCATCCTGCTGGTAATCGGTGATTCGCTGGCCAACCGGGGCCGCTCGGCGTGGAGCACGGTAGCGGGCGTGGCCGCTGGCGACACTACGGCGATGGCCGTGTCGCTGGCGGGTGCGGGCGCCCTGCTTGCCGCATCGGCCACGGCCTTCACGGCGCTCAAGCTCATCGGCGGCTCGTATCTCGTCTACCTGGGCATCAAGTCCATCCTCTCTGCCCGCCGCCTGCGCGACGATGCGCCTGAGAGCACGATCCCCGTGCAGCAAAAGTCCGCTGGCCGGCGCTTCCTGTCCGCCTGGACGGTCACCGCGCTCAACCCCAAGAGCATCGTCTTCTTCGTCGCCTTCGTGCCGCAGTTCATGTCGGCCGAGCAGACCTTCCTGTCGCAGAGCGCAATCCTGCTGCCGACCTTCGTGATCTTGGCAGCCGCCAACGCATCCATGTACGCGCTGGCCGCCAAACTGCTCGCCAAGCGCCTGACCAGCGTGGCCGCGCAACGCCGCTTCGGCTACACCGGCGGTGCGGTCATGGTGGGTGCCGGCACGCTCACGCTGGGCATGCAAGCCTGATCACGGCCCCTCCGCTTTTCCCCTTCCCATGCCCCGCAGCTACCTCCGTCCCGCACCAACCACCACGGCTGGCGCGCACGGCCACCACCGCGTCACGAACATCGAGCTGTTCTTCGACCTCGTGTTCGTGTTCGCGGTGACGCAGCTCTCGCACCTGCTGATCGGCAACTTCACGCTTGAGGGCGGCGCGCAGGCGCTGCTGCTGATGCTGGCGGTGTGGTGGGTGTGGATCTTCACCTCGTGGGTGACCAACTGGCTCGACCCCGAGAAGCTCGCCATCCGCATGCTGATGCTCGTGCTGATGACGGCGGGGCTGCTGCTCTCGGCGTCGCTGCCGCAGGCGTTTGGCTCGCGCGGACTGGCGTTTGCGCTGGCCTACGTCTTCATGCAGTTCGGGCGCACGCTGTTCTTCCTGTGGGCCGTGCGCGGCGAATCGCTGGCCATGCGGCGCAACTTCCAGCGCATCGGCGTGTGGCTCGGCGTCTCGGCGGTGCTGTGGCTGGTGGGCGGGCTGTCGGACGTACCCGTGCGCTGGGTGTGCTGGACCACCGCGCTGGCCATCGAGTGGCTCGGCCCCTCCACGGGCTTCTACACGCCCGGCATCGGCCGCTCCACCACCGACGACTGGAACGTGGAAGGCGGCCACATGGCCGAACGCTGTTCGCTGTTCATCATCATCGCGCTGGGTGAATCGGTGCTGGTAACGGGCTCGACGTTTGCCGGGCTCGAATGGAACGCCGCCAACATTGCCGCGATGGCGATGTCGTTCATCGGCAGCCTGGCGATGTGGTGGCTGTACTTCGACACGATTGCCGAGCGCGGTGCGCAGACCATCTCGCACTCGGCTGACCCAGGCCGGCTGGCGCGCCTGGCCTACACCTACATCCACGTGGTGCTGGTGGCGGGCATCATCGTTGGCGCGGTGGCCGATGAGTTTGTGCTGGCGCACCCCGTGGGCCACGCCCATGCGGGGACCGCGCTGGCCGTGATGGGCAGCGCGATGCTGTATCTGCTCGGCAACCTGCTCTTCAAGTGGGCGATCTTCGGGCGCCCGCGTCCGGCGCACGCGGTGGGGCTGGTGGTACTGGCCGGCGCCTGGCTGCTGGCGGGCGATCTGCCTGCGCTGGTGATGTCCGCCCTGGCGACGGGCGTGCTGTGCGGCACTGCCGCCTGGGAGTGGTACGCACGCTCGTGCGAAACCCCGGAGCCCGCGCAGGCGCGCGGACACTGAGCAGCACTGAGTGGTCACCTTGGGCCGCCAAGTGGCCACCTGAAATTTCCCATTTTTGGCGATTACCAAAGGCCACTCGCACGCATAATCTGTCAACCAACATGACAGAACACGAGGGCCCCGCCATGATCGACCTCTACTACTGCGCCACGCCCAACGGCCTGAAGATGGCGCTGTTCTTTGCCGAAACCGGCTTACCGCACCGCGTCATCCCCGTCGATATCAGCCGGGGGGACCAGTTCAAGCCCGCGTTCCTGGCCATTTCGCCCAACAACAAGATCCCGGCCCTGGTCGACCATGACCCGGCCGAGGGTACCGAGCCTGTGGTGCTGTTCGAATCGGGCGCCATGCTGCTCTATCTGGCCGAGAAGACCGGCCAACTACTGCCCACCGACCTGCACGGCCGCATGGAAGTGCTCAAGTGGCTGTTCTGGCAGGTGGGCGGCCTGGGCCCGATGGCCGGGCAGATCGGCCACTTCAACGTGTACGCCCCCGAGCGCGTGCCCTACGCCATCGACCGCTACACCAAAGAGACCAACCGCCTGTACGGCGTGCTCGACCGCCGCCTGGCCGATCGCCCGTACATTGCCGGCAACGACTACACCATCGCCGACATCGCGGCCTACCCGTGGATCGTGCCGCACGCCGGGCACGGGCAGGATCTGAACGACTTCCCGCACCTGCAGCGCTGGTTCGAAGCCGTCGGCGCCCGCCCGGCGACGGAACGTGCCTACGCCGGTGTCGAGCGTGCCTACTCGCGCCGCCGCGAAGACATCTCCGACGACGAGCGCAGCGTACTGTTCGGCCAGACCGCCGATACCGCCGCGCGCTGATCCCTGCGGAGCCCCACGCTCCGCCCCTTCTTCCGCTTTCTCTTCTGACAGGAGCCGACCATGCCGGCATCGCTGTGGTGGTTGTGCCTGGGCGCGTTCGCCATCGGCACCGAAGGATTCATGATTGCCGGCCTGTTGCCGGTGCTCGCCGCCGACCTGGGCGTGAGCGTGCCCGCGGCCGGGCAGCTCGTCACCGTGTTTGCCGTGACGTATGCCGTGGGCTCGCCGGTGATGGCGACGCTGCTCGGCAACGTCGACCGGCGCCGCGTGCTGATCGGCGCGCTGGCGATCTTTGCGGCGGGCAACCTGCTGGCGGCCGGTGCGCACGGCTTCGGGCAGTTGATGGCGGCACGGGTGCTGCTAGCGCTGGCGGCCGGCGTGTTCCTGCCGACAGCGAATGCGGTGGCGACCTCGCTGGTGCCGGCGGCGCGCAGCGGCTCGGCGCTGGCCATCATCACGGGCGGTGGCACGGTGGCGGTGGCGCTGGGCGTGCCGCTTGGCGCGTGGATTGCCGCGCAGGGCGACTGGCGTTCGACGTTCATGGCGTGCGGTGTGTTGTCGGCACTGGCCACGGCGGGCCTCGCCTTCGGTCTGCCGCGCGCCCTGCCGCACAGCGTGACCACGCTGGCACAACGCCTGAGCGTGGCGCGCCGGCCCGGCATGCTGGGCGCGCTGGCGGTATCGGCGCTGTGGGCGGCGGGCGGCTTCACGTTCTACACGTATGTCGCACCGTTCTTTGTGCAGGGGCTGGGCTTTGCACCGCAGCACGTGGGCATCGTGCTGTTCCTGGTCGGCAGCTTTGCCGCGCTGGGCACTGGGCTGGGCGGCCACATGACGGACCGCGCAGGCGTGGCACGCGTGCTGGCCGTGAGCAGCGCAGGCATCGTGCTGGCGTTCTCGGTGCTCTCGCTGTCAGCGCAGGTGCTGCACGGGGCCACAGCAGGCGCCATCGCCATCGGCGCGGTCGTGTTGTGGGGCATGGCGGGCTGGGGATTTGGCCCGGCCCAGGCCACGCGGCTGATCCGCCTGGCGCCCGATGTGTCGCCGATCACGCTGTCGCTGCATGCGTCAGCGGTCTATGCGGGGATCGCGCTGGGGTCGAGCGTGGGCGCGCTGGCACTGGCCCACGGCGGCCCGGGCATGCTGGGGTGGGCGGCGGCGGGGTGCCATGTGGTGGCGGTGGTGCTGTGGCGGCGGGGTGGGCGGCATGAGCCTGCGCAGGCCACTGAACAGCCGGCCACGTCCGTCGCGCATTGAGAGCCGGCGGGATCGGCCTCGTGTTTCGGGTTCTGAACTCGGCGTGTGGAGAAAAAAAACTCCACGTTCGGAGTTCCAAGCTCGACCAGCCGAGAAAAAAGCTCGACGCTCCGAGTTCTGAGCTCGACATGTCGAGAAAAAAGCTCAACGCTCCGAGTTCCGAGCTCGACGTGTCGAGAAAAGAGATCGGCGCTCCGAGTTCTGAGCTCGACGTGTCGAGAAAAAAGCTCGGCGCTCCGAGTTCTGAACTCGGCGTGTGGAGAAAAAAGCTCGACGCTCTGAGCTCTGAGTTCGACATTCCGAGAAAAATGCCTGACGTTCCGAGCCCGAAGCTCGGCGGTCAGTGCTCAGACGGCCGTGTTTGAGATGGCGTTGGGGCTCGAAGCGGCACGCCGTGCGTTGCGCCGGTCCAAGTACGGCAGCACAAACATGACCAGCCCCGTGATCAGCAACAGCGCCAGCGGCAGCAGCGGCGCATAGGTGATCCATGCAGGCGGCGTACCCCGCGTCATCGCGACAAAGTTGGCGATGACCGTGAGCGTGAAGGCCATCGACACCCAGCGGTGAAACTGGCGGATTCCGTTGCGGGCGCTCACTTTGCACCTCCGGCGGCCTGGATCATCTTCCAGCCGTTGCCGGCCGGGTCGCGGAAACCGGCATCGACGCTGCCGAAGCGCTCAACCGGTTCCTGCGTGAACTCCACGCCGCGCCCGCGCAGTTGCGCGTAGCTGGCGCGGCAGTCGGCCACGGTCAGCACCAGCGGCGGCATCGCGCCCTTGGCGACCATGGCGCGCAGCGTCTGCGCGGTGGCTTCGTCATGGATGGGTGGCCCCGGCTGGAACAGGCCGAGCTGGAATGACGGCTGCTCCGGATGCTGCACCGTCAGCCATCGATACGGGCCGTTGCGGACGTCCGTATGGACGCGAAAGCCCAGCTTGTCGACATAGAACGCCAGCGCTGCATCCTGATCGTCCACGTACAGCCCGACGACGTTGATCCCTTGGCTCATCACCGCTCCTTGTTGTTGATGGGTGACGGATTTGTACCCTCGGCCAACTGCCGGCGCTTCTCCGAAACTGCTGTGATGAGGTCGGGCCGCTGCGCCGCCTTCAAGACACAGGCGGGCACGCGGTCGAGTTGTTGCTGCGGTGCGGTGGCCTGGGCCTCGCGGCGCAGGGCGCTGGGGCTCTGGCCGGTGATGTCCCGAAAGATGCGGCCGAAGGTGCCGAGGCTTTCCCAGCCGGTGGCGTAGGCGATTTCGATGATGGGGAGGTCGGTGTCGCGCAGGAGGGTGGCGGCCTGCTCGATGCGGCGCGTGAGCAGGTAGCGGTGCGGCGGAATGCCGAAGGCCTGCTTGAACGAGCGCGCGAAATGCGCCTCCGACACGCCGCTCACCTCGGCCAGTCGCTTGACGGGCCAGGCCTCGTGCGAGGCGGCGTCCATGCGGTCTTTGGCGCGCAGCAGGCGGCGCAGCAGTGCCGGGTCTTGCTGCGCGTCAGCGGGCATCTTGGCCACCGCCGCCTGCGGCCGCGATCAGCCGAGCTTGAACTCGCCAATGGCGCCGGCCAGCTTGCGCACGCCCTCCTCCACCTGCGCGAGCGACGAGGTGGCGTACGACAGGCGCAGCGTCGAGCGGTCCGGATCCACCGGGTAGAACGCCGCGCCCGGCACGAAGGCCACGCCACGCTCGATGGCCACCTTGGCGACGTCTGCGGCATTGCGGCCTGGCAGCGCGCCCCACAGGAACATGCCGCCGCGCGGGCGGTTGAAGGTCAGTTCGCTCTCGGGCAGCAGTGCACGCAGGCCGTTGGCCATGGCGTGGGCGCGTTCGGCGTAGGCCGCACGCGTGCGCGGCAGCACGGTGTCCAAGCGGTTGCTGCGCAGGTAGGCCGCGGCCGTGGCCTGTGCAAACGTGGAGGTGTGCGCGTCGGCAAACTGCTTGACCATGACGGCGTTGCCCAGCACCGGCTGCGACGCGATCATCCAGCCCACGCGCAGGCCCGGCGCCAGCACCTTCGACAGGCTGCCCAGATAGATCACACGGCCCTGTGCGCCGTCGGTCTGTTGCGAAAGCGCGTACAGCGACGGCGGCGGGGGCGCGTCGAAATACAGCTCGCCGTAGGGGTCGTCCTCCACCAGCAGCAGGTTGTGGCGCACGGCCACGTCCAGCAGGCGCTTGCGGCGCTCCAGGCTCATCAGCGCGCCGCTCGGGTTGCCGAAGTTGGGGATGACGTAGAGGAACTTGGGACGCGCGGTGGCGAGCGTCTTCTCCAACGCATCGATGTCCAGACCGTCTGCATCGGTCGGCACGCCGGCCACCTTGGCGCCGTACAGCTTGAAGGCCTGGATGGCGGCGAGGAAGGTGGGCGCTTCGGTCAGCACGGTGTCGCCTTCGCCGATCAGCACCTTGCCCAGCAGGTCGAGCCCTTGCTGCGAACCGGTGGTGACGAGGATGTCGGTGTTGGCGATGGCGGCGCCGCGCACCTTCATCAGATCGACAATGGCCTCGCGCAGCGGTTCGAACCCCTCAGTGGCGCCGTATTGCAGCGCGCGGGCGGCGTCGTTGGCGAGTGCGCTGTCGGCGGCGGCCTTCAGGCCTTCGACGTCGAACAGGGCGGAATCGGGAAAGCCGCCGGCAAACGAAATCAGGCCCGGCTTGCCGAGCACCTTGAAGAGTTCGCGGATGGCGGAGGTTTCAACGTTTTGCAGGCGCGGGGCCAGCAGCGATTGCAGGAAATCCATGGCGTGCGTGTCTCTATAGGGTTCGAGTGCCCGCCACTTTACGTGATGTGCGCCGCGCGCGCATGCCGCATGCGCATGTGGCCGTCACGGCGCAAGAGGGGTGTCCAGAGACTGAAAACCGCCCGCATGCCCCGGAGATTCGGGCGATGCGGGCGTGGAGCTTAGCGATGGTTGCTGTTGCGGTTGCGCTTGTCGTTGTGCGCGTCAGTGTCCTTGTCCTTATCCACCACGCGCGTGATGCCCCCTGTAGAAGGCGGGTCGCTGGCCGGGAAGGTGTCTTCCACGGCCTTTTCAACGAGGTCTTCGCGCTTGTGTGCAGTCGGGTTCTTTTCCTTCTTACCCTTTTCCATAATGGCCTCCTGTCTTAAGCCGGGTTGATCACACGCACGCGAACAACGTGCCTGCCGCTCAGTATTCCTCCCAGTACGGGCGTGAGCCGTAGTACTCGTGCACGGACTCGGCCCAGGTCGGGTCGGCCATCGTGGGCCAATGGTCCTTGTCGAAGCCGGGGGCCGCGTCCAGACGCTCCTTGTTGGCATCGAGCACAAAGCACTTGCGATCCACATCGAGCGACATGGCGCTCCACGGCACGGCAAAGAGCTTGTCGCCAATGCCAAGAAAACCGCCCACCGACATCACCGCATAGGCGATGCGCCCGCGTTGCACGTCGAGCATCACGTCGGTGATCTTGCCGAGGTCGTCGCCGGTGAGGTTGACGACGCGGTTGCCCTCCAGCGTGTCGGCGGCCATGAGTTCCGGCCCAGGGCCGGCCGATGTTGGATCAGCGCGCCCGATGATGCGCATGCGCACACCGGCCGTGCTGCTCGTGCCTGCGCCCAGGCCGGTTGCGGATGTTGTGTAGTCCATAGCCATGGCAATACCTCCCATCAGTTGAGGTGAAGAACAATGCGCGGCGCTCGCACAAGTCATGTACGAGCCCGTGAGCAACCACTGCCCTCAGCACAAAACCTGCCTGCCGACGCGAACCACTCCACAGCCGTGCACGGCATGGCGCTTGCTCGACGGTACGGCGTCGATCCACACCCACCCCACACCGGAGAGCCCCATGAACAAAGCCGAAATCCCCGTGGCGCAACGCGCCGTGCTGGCGATGCTGCTGGACGATCATCGAGAGGTGAAAAAGCTGTTCAAGACATTCCAGCAAGAGAAGGACAAAGGCGCGTCTGAGCAGATCGTGCGCGAAGCGTGTGAAAAGTTGACCGTGCACACGCAGCTGGAAGAAGAACTGTTCTACCCATTCGTGCGCGACAACGGCGGCGAAGCGTTCAAGGATCTCCTCGACGAAGCCGTGGTCGAGCACGCCACCGCCAAGGCGCTGATCCAGCAACTCGCCGGCATGCAACCGGGCGACGATCTGTTTGCCGCGAAATTCACCGTGCTGGCCGAGTACGTCTCGCACCACATGGAGGAAGAGGAGACGGAGCTGTTTCCCAAGCTGATCCATCAGCACGTCGACCTGGCACCGTTGCAGGAACCCATGACCGCGCGCAAGGAAGCGCTGCTGGCCGAGCACGCCGCCTGATACCCGACAACAGGACGCCCATCATGCAACCCACCGTGAGCGACTTTCTTGTCGCACGCCTGTACGAATGGGGTGTGCGCCGCATCTATGGCTACCCCGGCGACGGCATCAACGGCATGTTCGGTGCCTTGCAGCGCGCGGGCGGCAAGATCGAATTCGTGCAGGCGCGGCACGAAGAGATGGCCGCGTTCATGGCCTCGGCGCATGCCAAGTTCACGGGTGAGCTGGGCGTGTGCATGGCCACCTCCGGGCCGGGTGCCGCGCACCTCGTCACGGGCCTGTACGATGCGCGGTTGGACCACATGCCCGTGCTGGCGATTACCGGGCAGCAGGCGCGCACCGCCGTCGGCGGGCACTACCAGCAGGAGGTCGACCTCGTGGCGATGTTCCGCGACGTGGCGGGCGCGTTCGTGCACCAGGCCAGCGTGCCGGCGCAGGTGCGGCATCTGCTCGACCGTGCCGTGCGCATCGCCATCGGGCAACGCCGCGTGACGGCACTCGTGTTGCCGAACGATCTGCAGGAAATGCCCTACACCGCACCGCCGCATGCCCATGGCACCGTGCACTCGGGTGTGGGCTACAGCGCGCCGACGGTGGTGCCGCAGGCCGTGGATCTGGAGCGTGCAGCCGACGTGCTCAACGGGGGCCGCCGCGTCGCCATGCTGGTGGGTGCAGGCGCGCTCGGTGCCAGCGCGGAAGTGGCGGCCGTGGCGGACACCCTGGGCGCAGGTGTCGCCAAGGCGCTGCTCGGCAAGGCCGTGCTGCCCGACGACGCGCCCAACGTAACGGGCGCAATCGGCCTGCTAGGCACCGAACCCAGTTGGGAGCTGATGAACCACTGCGACACCCTGCTGATGGTCGGCTCGGGCTTTCCGTATGCGGAATTTCTGCCCAAGGAAGGCCAGGCGCGCGGCGTGCAGATCGACCTGGACCCCGGCATGCTCGGGCTGCGCTACCCGATGGAAGTGAACCTCGTCGGCGACAGTGCGCAGACGCTGCGCGCGCTACTGCCGCTACTGCAGCGCAAGACCGACACGTACTGGCCCGAGCGCATTGCCCGCTGGAATGCCGATTGGTGGAAGACCCTAGAGCAGCGCGCGTTGCAGCCCGCCTACCCCGTCAATCCGCAGCGTGTGTTCTGGGAGCTGTCTTCCCGGCTGCCCGCCAACGTGATCGTCACGAGTGATTCCGGCACCTGCGCCAATTGGTATGCGCGCGACCTCAAGTTCAAGCCCGGCATGATGGGCTCGCTCTCGGGCGGGTTGGCGTCGATGGGCGCGGCGGTGCCGTATGCGATTGCCGCCAAGTTTGCGCACCCCGATCGCCCCGTCATCGCCCTGGTGGGTGACGGCGCGATGCAGATGAACAACATGGCCGAGCTGATCACCGTGGCGAAGTATTGGAAGCGCTGGAAATCGCCCAAGTGGATCTGCATGGTCCTCAACAACCAAGACTTGAATGAAGTCACCTGGGAGCAGCGCGTGATGGAAGGCGACCCGAAGTTTCCGGCGTCACAGGACATCCCCGACGTGCCGTATCACCGCTTTGCGGAGTTGATCGGCTTGAAGGGGCTGTATGTCGACAACCCGGACCAAGTGGCCGGCGCGTGGGATGAAGCACTCGCTGCGGAGTGCCCCGTTGTGCTGGAGGTAAAGACCGACCCCGACGTGCCGCCGCTGCCGCCACACGTCACGCTGCAGCAGGCGCGCAACTTTGCGACGGCGCTGGCGTATGGCGACCCGGACGCGAGCGGCGTGCTGCGCGGAACGGCACGGCAAGTGTTGTCGGCGCTGTTTCCGGTGCACAAAGACAAGGAGTGAACCGGAAACGCAGGGCGCTCAACACACCTCGACGTGGACGGCGCCGGACTCCAGCGGGCGCACGTCCACTTCCACCGGCAGGAATTTCTCGATCACGCCGATATTGGTGAGCAGATGCGACGAGGCCTCCACCACCGTCAAGCTTCCGGCACCGGCCAGCGCCATTGGCAACACGAGCTGATCGGCAAGGTACTCGTCGACCGCCGCCGTGCTCTGCAGATAGCGCTGCGCCGCGTGCGCGACTTGCTGGCCGATCGTTTCTGCCGTCACACCACGTTCACCAAAGCCGGTGAAGACTTCGGTGACGTGCTCGTGCACGATGTCCAGCACCAGCGCATTGCCGGGGCCTTCTGCGTTGCCGAGGTCACGCACCGTGCCTTCGATGCCGGGGACCAAGCGGCCGAGCGTATCCAGCTCGCGCCGCGCCACGCCGCCGCGTACGCCGGCAACGATGCCTTCGGCACGCAGCGCTTGCTGTGCGCCGCGCTCCGTCAGATGCAGCGCATGCAACGCACCCGCACACGGCGTGACCGCCGCCACCACCTCACCACCGCCCGCCGGGTAGAAGCCGTGGCGCTTGAGCGTGAGCGTCTGCGTCACGCCCATGCGCGCCATCAGCGGCAACCATGCGCGGATGAGGAAGTCGACTGGCGGCGCTGCACGGTTGTGCGTGCCGCCGCTCACCGACACGGTGCTCGACGCATCGGCAAACCATAGTGCGGGCAGGATCGTCTGCAGCACCAGCGTGCAGCTGCCAGCCGTGCCGATGGCGAAGCGGTAATCGCCGCCACGGATGGCGCCAGGTATGAAACGCAGCGTCTGCGAGCCCGCTTCTGCGCCTTCCACCGTGGCGCCGCTGATCTCCACCGCCGCCTGCACGGCGGTCAGATGCTGGCGCAGCAAACCCGGCTTGGAACGTTTGGCGCGGATGTTCTCGATCTGGAACGGCGTGCCCGTCAACATGGACAGCGTGAGCGCAGTGCGCAGGATCTGGCCGCCACCCTCGCCTTGGGCGCCGTCGAGTTCGATGCATGCGGCGGGTTGTGCTGATCGTTGTTCTTGTTGTAGTTGGGTGTTCATGGTTTGTTCTTCTTGTTGGTCTGCGCACCCGTCAGTGAGGTGCGCGTTAGCTTGTACAGGGTGATCGCGCCAGCACGGTGTCGTAGAGGAACGCATCCAATGCTGCTGGGTTGCCTGTCGCCTGACGGAAATCTGCCGGCACGTCTTCCTGCGCCAGCGCCTGCTCGATAAAGGCGTGAATGCGCGGGAAGCGTGCACCGTATTCGGCCTCGCCGGATTCCATCTTGATCGCCAGCAACTGGTTGATCTCGTCGCGCAGGGCGGTGTCTCTCACCATCACGTCGGCCAGATCGGCAAAACGCATCGGTGGGATGCCGCGTCCTTCGTCGATCCACTGTGCGGCCAACAACGGGCGCAGCACGTACAGGTACTTCTTCATGCGCACGGTCTCGCCCTGCAGATAGCCGCGAAAGTTCTTCGCCGCCATCGATACGTAGTGCCAGCGCCCCTTGCGCTCGGAGAAGAACGTTGGCGCGAGCGTGCGCATGCGTTCGGCCAATGCCGCGTCCTGGCGATACACCACGGGCGACGCGAGCCACTCCAGCAACGTCGGGTTGGAGCGATGCATGAGCTGCAGCGCCTTGCGCAATTCCCAACCGGAGATGTCCAACTCATCGCTGATCGGCAGTTCGATCACATCGCGCTGTGGCTCAACGCGCAGATACCACTCGGGCTCATGCACGTAGACGAAGCGCACGTCGTAGTCGCTGTCGGGCGAGGCAAAGCCCCAGCCGCGGCTGCCGGATTCGCATGCAAACAGAACACGAACGTCGTGCTGCTGCTCGATGCTGCTGAGCTCCGCCAGCACACGCTCGCGGATGGCGTCGGAGACGGGGTGGGAATACAGAAACGTCATGGTGTTCACTTGTTGTTCTTGTTGCACGAAACGCAGTCGGGCACGGCGGAAAACCACCGTGCCCGCGACACGCAAAAAACGAAGCGCGAGCTTATCCCTTCACACACACCACCTGGCGCAGCGTGTGCACGATCTCCACCAGATCCGCCTGCGCGGCCATCACGTGGTCGATGTCCTTGTACGCCATCGGGATCTCGTCGATCACGTCAGCGTCCTTGCGGCATTCCACGTGGGCCGTGGCACGAATCTGGTCATCGACTGTGAAACGCTTCTTGGCCTGCGTGCGGCTCATCGTACGGCCCGCACCGTGGCTGCACGAGCAGAAGGCCTCTTCGTTACCCAGCCCGCGCACGATGAAGCTCTTCGCCCCCATCGAACCCGGAATGATCCCGAGCTGCCCCTTCTGCGCCGACACCGCGCCCTTACGCGTCACCAGCACATCGCGCCCGAAGTGGGTTTCGCGCTGCACGTAGTTGTGGTGACAGTTCACCGCTTCCACGTCCGCCGCGAACGGCTTGGTGATGACTTTGCGCGCGGCCGCGATCACGTTCTGCATCATCGTGGCGCGGTTGCGGCGTGCGTAGTCTTGCGCCCAGCCGACGGCTTCAACGTAATCGCCAAAGTGCTGGCTACCTTCTTCAAAGTACGCCAGGTCGCGGTCCGGCAGGTTGGCGATGTGCTGGCGCATATCGGCCTGTGCCAGTTCAATGAACAGGTTGCCAATGGCGTTCCCCACCCCGCGCGAACCCGAGTGCAGCATGAACCAGACGCGCTGCTCTTCATCCAGGCAGACCTCGATGAAGTGGTTACCGGTCCCCAGCGTTCCCAGGTGCTTGTGGTTGTTGGTCTTGTTCAGCTTCGGGTACTTGTCGGTGATGCGCTTGAAGCCGTCGACCAGTTCACCCCACATGGCATCGACCGTTTCCGGCGGCGTGTTCCAGGCGCCCTTATCGCGCGGACCCGGCGTACGGCCGTGCGGCACCGCCGCTTCAATGGCGCTGCGCAGGCCATGCAGGTTGTCCGGCAAGTCTGCGGCCGTCAGCGTCGTGCGCGCGGCCATCATTCCGCAGCCGATATCCACGCCCACGGCCGCCGGGATGATCGCGCCCTCGGTCGGGATCACGCTGCCGATGGTCGAACCCTTACCCAGGTGCACGTCCGGCATCACCGCCAGGTGCTTGAAGATGAACGGCATCTTGGCCGTGTTCATCAGTTGCTTGCGGGCGTCGTCTTCGACCGGCACGCCGTTGGTCCACAGCTTGATGTCGGCGCCGTTGTCGACGTGGAGGGTGTTGTACTTGCTCATGATCTTTCGTTGCATCCGTTCTTTTCATTATGGGACCCGATGTCGCATTGGTAGTGACATCGGGCGTTGCATTGGGGTCGGCGACTAAAGTTGGCGAAACTCGCGCTCTATCCACTGAGCTACGGTCCCCCTGATTTGGGACCGGCGGGATTCGAACCCGCGACCTCGATCGTGACAGGATGTAGTTCCGCCGGCATTCGCCGGAAAAAAGGTGGTGCGACTAGGGGAGCGAGTGGTCTCACGCTTTCGCGCGGGTCGGGTTCGAACCGACTAGATACCGATGTACACCCGCAGGCATTCGCACCTGGCGCGTCAGGACAAGCTCTTCAGCATTCGTGACGCGCCGGTAAAACGTTGTTGTTCATCACATGACGGCCTACAACACCGTCGCCTCGATGGCCTCGACCCAGTGGCCAGCGCCAAAACTGCCAGACGCAAACTGCGCGATCACGTCGAACACCGCATCGCCGAAACCGCCGACGTTGAGGATGTCCTCACGCTCCATCGCCTGCGTGGTGCCGTACGGCTGCAGATCGATGCAGACCAGCTTGGCTTGCGGGTTACGCAGCTTCAGCAAGTCCCACTGCAGCATCGTTTGCGTTGCCCCGTGACGCGTGGCATCGACCCACGACTCGTTGTCCGACACCAGGATCACCACATCGACCTTGGCGCGCTCGGCCACCAGCTTGGCCAGCGGCGCCGAGCAGTTGGTACCGCCGCCACCGATGGCCGCCAGCTTGTCGGCATTGGTCATGACCGAATCGCGGGCGTTCAGCTGCACATCCACCACACGCTGCTCGAACGGCAACACACGTGCCTTCGGATGCGAGCGCAGGATGGCAGCCGATACCAGCGCAGCCACGTCGATACAGCGCACGACCGAGGTCGCGCCCTGACGCCAACCCGTCACCGGGCTGCCCATCGAGCCGGACACGTCCGGACACACGACCACGTTGCCTTCAAGCTTCGGCACGTTGGCCAGCGACACATCGAGCGCATCCTGCAGCGCTTCGCGCACAGCCAGCGGCACCGGATCGACCGCCGAGCGGTACGCCGCCAGCAGTTGGTACGGATACACGCGCGCCTTGCGTACCTGCGCCGCATCGGCCAGACGGGCCGCCACACGCTTGGTCACACCCGGCAGGCTGAACGCACCTTGGCGGCCCAGCGTATTCAGGTTCATACGCAGCGCGTGCCAACCCATGCGCTCCGACAGCACCGCCCATTGCGCGGCGTTCAGCGGCGCATTGGTCAGCAGTTGGAACGGCACGTCCGGCAACGCCTTCGACTCGCCGGCGCGGAACGCACACAGCTCACGCGTCAGCGGCGGCAGTTGTGCGGCGTCATGCGGCTTGCCGATCAGCCACGCAAAGAACGCGGCACGCCAAGCTTCTGCCGGCTTCGGGTGCACCATCTTCACGACATCCGCCAGCGACGGCGCATTGCCCACGGCCGCCTGCAGCAGCTGCACTTCCGTGGCGGTGTTCAGCCATGCCTGCACCAGCTTCTTCGGGCGGCTGCCGAGCGACTTGCGGCCCGTTGCGCCACTGCGCACGATCTGTACGAAGTTGCGCAGCATCTTGCCGGTGTCGATCGTGCGGCCGAACACCGCCGGCAGCAGCGCGCTGCCCTTGGCCGCCAGCACGGCGGTCACCAGGGCCGGCATGTCCTTCATCAGACCGCGCTCGCGGCTGTACACCGCGGTCTTGGCGATGAAGGCATCGTCCACTTGCAGCGCCAGTTGCAGCACGTCGGCCAGTTGCGTCTCGGCCGATGCGTAGAAGGTGTGGTTCAGGCAGCCCGTCATCGCGAGTTGCGCCAACTGGTGCTGGGGCGACATCGCATACGCCGGGGCGCCTGCCTGGTTGATCGCGTCGGTCGCATTCGCTTGGACCGTCTTCGCGAGCAAGGTCTGGAACAGTTGCTGGTTAGCCATTTGGCATCTCGCGTTGTGTTGTTGATGCCTTCTCTAGTGCAATGGGTATGCCAGGTCACTTCATACCAGCCGCACATCGACCTATCCCATTGATTTTATTGAACTTACCGAGCAATAACGCAGATGTAGGCACGCCAGACTTCCTGAAAATACGATCCATTGATATATTGATTTATTTTTTTAGATAACACCTCAGCATGCGCAAAACCGTCGCCATCGGCTTCGTGGGCACCACGCTCGACTACGTGGGCAAGGGTGCCCAGCGTTGGGAGCGCTGGCGGCCCACCGTTGGCCTGTGCCAGCAAGACGACTTGGTTATTCACCGGCTGGAGCTGCTGCACGACGCGCGCAGCCGCAGCCTGTTCGAGCGCCTGCGCGATGACATCGCCGCTGTGTCGCCCGAAACCGAGGTGCGCAGCGTCGAAGTCACGCTGCGCGACCCGTGGGATTTCGAAGAGGTCTACAGCACGCTGCACGACTTCACGCGCGGCTACGCCTTCGACACCGAGGCCGAGGACTACCTCATCCACATCACCACGGGCACGCACGTCGCGCAGATCTGCTGGTTCCTGCTAGCCGAGGCGCGCTACCTGCCGGCGCAGCTCATCCAGACGGCGCCACCGCGCAAGAAGGAACTCGGCAACATCACCGGCAGCTACAGCGTCATCGACCTGGACCTCTCGCGCTACGACAAGATCGCCACGCGTTTTGCGCGCGAGCGGGAAGACACGGTCTCGCTGCTGAAGTCGGGCATCGCCACGCGCAACCCGGCGTTCAACCGGATGATCGAGCAGATCGAGCGGGTGGCGTCGCGCTCCAAGGCGCCGATGCTGCTGTTTGGGCCGACGGGTGCCGGCAAGTCGTTCCTCGCACGTCGCGTGTATGAGATGAAGAAGGCGCGCCATCAACTCGCCGGCCGCTTTGTCGAGGTGAACTGCGCCACGCTGCGCGGCGACAGCGCGATGTCCGCGCTCTTCGGCCACGTGAAGGGCGCCTTTACCGGCGCGCAGACCGAGCGTGCCGGCCTGCTGCGCAGCGCGGATGGCGGCCTGCTGTTCCTCGACGAAATCGGCGAACTGGGCCTGGATGAGCAAGCCATGCTGCTCAAAGCCATCGAAGAGAAGCGCTTCCTGCCCTTCGGCAGCGACCGCGAAGTGGAGAGCGATTTCCAGCTCATCGCCGGCACGGTGCGCGACCTGCGGCAGTGGGTGGCAGAAGGCCGCTTTCGCGAAGACTTATACGCGCGGATCAACCTGTGGACGTTCGACCTGCCCGGCCTGGCTGATCGCCCGGAAGACCTGGAGCCGAACCTCGACTTCGAGCTCGCGCGTTTTGCACGTGAGCACGGCGAGCAGGTGCGCTTCCACACCGAAGCGCGGCGCATCTACCTGAAGTTCGTCACCTCGCCGCAGGCACGCTGGACGGGCAACTTCCGCGAGCTGTCGGCCTCCGTTACGCGGCTGGCGACGCTGGCCGAAGGTGGACGCATCACTGAAGCGGACGTGGCGGACGAAATCGCGCGCCTGCAGTGCACGTGGGCCGCGCCCGATTCGGCACGCGAAGCAGGCAGCCTCGCCGATTTGCTGGGTGATGACGCCGCCGCGATCGACCTGTTCGACCGCATGCAACTGGAAAACGTGGTTGCCGTGTGTCGCACGTCGACATCGTTGTCGGACGCGGGGCGGCGGCTCTTCGACGTGTCGCGTACGGAGAAGGCGAAGGTGAATGACGCGGATCGGCTGCGCAAGTATCTCGCGCGCTTTGGGTTGGATTGGGCGACCGTGCGAGCTGAGGGCTAGTCAGCAGACAACACATCTGCCGTGCAACTCGGATGGCTGGCATCGTGATGGTGTTCGCGCAAGGCGCCTGGGACACCCGTGCCGGCCAGACCACCAGCGGCCAACCATGCTGCAGTAGCACTGGCAGCGCGGTCGATCAGCTCCGCGCAGCGGGTGTAGTCATACGGCGAGATGTCGAGCGGGCACAACGGCGGCACCACGGTGATGGGTACTTGCCCCGCCCAGCGCTCCAGGTCTTGCACGAGCTGGCGAGCCACCAATAGCGAGAGCGCATTGAGCGCGTGCTCGATAGCGCTGCGCGGGGTGCGCCGGTCTGCGCAGGCAAAACCCGCCGGCAACACCACCACGCGCGTCGCACCAAGCCGGATGGCGGCGGAGATCGGCGTGTTGTTGGCGACACCGCCATCGATGAGAAGTCGCTCGCCAATGCGCACCGGTGGAAACACACCAGGGATGGCTGCGCTGGCCAGCACCGCCTGCACGATCTGGCCGGAGGACAGCACCACTTCAGCGCCGGTATGCATGTCGGTAGCGATGACATGCAGCGGCAGCGCGGCCGCCTCGAGCAGCGCCTGCGCAAAATGCCGCGTGAGCAGTCGCTGCAGGCCTGACGCCTCCACCAAGTGGGCGCGCTTGCCGCCCAGCATGCCCAGCATCGCGCGCCACGACCACGGCATCACGTCGGCACGCCGAACGCTGCGCCATAGCGCCTCAAGCTGTGTGATGCCGGCCACGTGTGGGTTGCATGCAAAAAACGCCGCATTGATGGCCCCGGCAGAGGCGCCGATCACCATGTCTGGCACCACGCCCCAGGCCACCAGCTCGCGCAGCATGCCGGCCTCGATGGCGCCGAGGCTGCCGCCGCCAGCAAAAACGAACGCCGTTTTCTCCGCCCTATCCATCAACAATGCTGTGCCGCAGCACAAGAGTCCGCCAACGTTGGCTGGAATTAGAGTAGGACTCTGCGGCGACCGTGGCTAGGAGCGCACGGCCCCACGCGCCGCATCGGCCATGGGCTTCCAGTGCAGGAAGCCGAACAGCAAGGTCAGCAGCACGCTGCCCAGCAGCGGCCCCTTGTACAGCGCCACCTTCTTGAAGCAGAAGACCACTTCCAGCAGGTGCACGGCCAGCAGCGCCCCGGCGATGATGCGCACCCAATCGATGGCATTTGGCAACAGTGGCAGCGCTGTCAGGTAGCTGGCCAATGCCACGCCATAGACGACGAGCAGGACGATCTTGCTGAGAAAGTTGAACATGCCACGGGCTCCAGAAACGTCGATCATCAATGCGCGCACAAGCATACCTTCCAGCGCCCAGGCCGCATCCGCTTCAAACGCGGGGGTAGACCGCCCCCTCGACTTTATATCGACGCCCCCGAAAGCAAGAGCGCAACAGCAAGTGAAACCCGCCTGCCAATCAACATTTTGGTGCATTGAACTGCTCACGCAAACCCCGCCAATATCCCCGGCCCTGTCGTCATTGCCGGCGTGCGCATGAGCACGCGCCGACCACCACGACGCGGAGCAATCCGATGTCGCCACCATCGGGGTACCCAATGGGTACGCGTTCGCGACGAACGCTGGGCAAATACGGACGGACGCACCAGGGTCTGTTTACATATGAAACGCGTGCACGCGAGGGGAAGATGGGCCGTAGGGCTAGGCGTGGACGGTGCCGCTTAGCCAGCTAAGCAAGCCGGCCGCAACGACGCCATGCGGCCCATCTGCCTCTCGCCCGAAGGGTTGGCCCGAGGGGGCCAACGTGCGTGCGTTTCATATGTAAACAGACCCTAGCCACACTAGAAATCATCGAGGCTGGGCGGACGTCGTCGACAGGGTCCAAATCGTGACCGCCATTTGAGACACGGCGGCACGCATTCCCGCTCTTGCCGGCGTGAGCCGGTTCTTTTTAGGTGATAACAAGAATGAAGATGAAGCGCTTTGCCATGCTGGGGGCTGTGGCAACCGTATTCCTGTCGGCCCAGGCCGTCGCCGAAGTTGTGACAGTGGCCCAGGTGCTGCCGCTGGAGGGGTCCGTGGAGCCGTCGACGCGCGCCACCGCGGAAGCAGCGGAGTTGTACCTGCGCAAGGTCAACGAGGCGGGCGGCGTGAATGGGCACACCATCAAGGTGGTCACGATCAACGGCTCGAGCAACTTGGACACTGCGGCGCAACGCACGGGCGACGTGATCCGCCAGCATCATCCGGCTGCCCTGCTGAACTACTACGGGTCTGCGCGCACCGCCACGCTGATCAAGAGCGGCATCCTGGAGACCAGCCGGACACCGGTGCTCGGCGCCATCGTATCGTCCACGCAGGTGCGCCAGAGCGCAGACAACAAGTGGGTCTTCTATGTACGCGCGGGCCTCAAGGCGGAAGCCGAGCAGATGGTGCGGCAGAGCGTTGTGCTGGGTGGCAAGCGTATTGCCGTGTTGCACCAGGGGGATGCCTTTGGCGAGGATGGGCTGAACAAGAGCACGGCCGCCATGCAATCCCTGGGGCTCAAGCCTGTGCTGACGGTGCCCCTGCCGACCAAGACAATGGATGCAGCTGCGCTGAACAAGCTCGCAGAAACCGTGCTGAAAGCTGAGGCCGATGTGGTGTTGATGTTCTCTGACAGCGTGAACATCGGCGGCTTCCTGCGGGCCTACCGCGAGCGCGGCGGCAATGCGGTGGTGACGACCGATTCCACCCCATCAGCCGACGAGCTGGTGCACGCGTCGAGCCCGGATCTGGCACGGGGTGTTTGCATCGCAGAGGTGATGCCGGCACTCGCCAAGCGCAATACCAAGCTGGCACGCGCCTTCATCGCCGACATGACGGCTGCCGGCCGGCCGGCTCTGGCCAAATCGACGACTGCGCTGGAGGGTTATGCGTCGGCCAGGCTGTTCGTGGAGGCGCTGCGCAAGGTCAACGGCCCCGTGACGGGAGAAGCCATTCGAACGGCCCTGCAGACGCGCGGACCGTTCGATCTGGGGGACTTCGATTTACATTACGGGCCGTCGCAGTACGAAGGCTCGCGCTACGTTGATATCGGCATCATTGGCCGGGATGGACGCGTGCTGTAGCGGTTTGAAATAGTTGTTGCGCCGCTCGCACTTAGTTGTTGCGCCGGTGGCTGGAAACCCAGTTCCGGCGCTGCTTTCGAGAAAGACGGCTAACGACACGCGGCCGAGAATGTCCGGAATCCGGACGGTCCCATCGCCGATACCTGAATTCGCATTAATTGTTGCTACATCCAGCGCCAGTTGCTCGTCACAGCCAAGGCCAGTACCGAGGAGCATCCTGCGCAATATAGGAGAAGTGCGAGCAACGCGGTCGAACCCCATGCACCTCAGCACCGCTACTCAGCCGACACTCTCGCCCGCTGACCTGCTGCGATACCAGACTTCATTGCCGCTGCTGCTGTTGTTCGCCTGCTTGCGAACCTCGAACTGACGCGACTCGTGAATAACCTGCCGCCAGCTACCGCAGCCATACCGTAACGGTTGCTGGTCCGGATGCTCCTCGCGTATCCATGCCGTGGCGGCATTTAGCCTCGTCCAACCATTTGTGCCCAACCTGGACTCCGCTTCCCGAAGACAGGTGACCACCCCACTTGTTGGCCAACTCACTGTTCCATCTGGCGAGACTCCATTCACCACAAAGTCTTGATAAGCCGAGGTCGCCATAAACGAAGCCATATGCGACCAAGCCTGCTGCATGGACTCCGCCCAACCACGCAGAGTGAGGAAGTGGCCGTCAATGGTTTCGTAGCAGGCATCGAGGTGAACGTCAGCGGCAGTGCAGCCACCCACTTCCCAGATGTTGAAACGTTGCAGAAAATGATGGACAAGCTCATTGCGTAGGGCCACCAGTTCCTGCAGTGCTGCCCTGATAGCCTCGTACCGTTCAGTCTCCAACTCAATCTGCGAACGGAATCGGACCCAAAGGCCGCCACCGCCAGACTCGTCTTCGCCAGCCGCATCGTCGTCCTGGCTTGGAGTCAGATAGTTGTCAGTAAGCATGCGAACCAGAGTCCCCAAGGTCTGCTTCTGAACGCACGCCACCTTCGCCTCACGGATTGTCTGCAGTTTGGCAGGTGGCCCGCCTATGTCGTGATGAGCGACCAGCGACTTGAGGAGCGCTTCATACTGCTGGAGGCGAAGCAGGCAGCGCCCGAGCTTGCGCTGCACGGTGCGCTGCAACTCGAGCGTAGCATCCGGATTGCCTGACATCAGTGGCCTCATATCCTTTTGCGTACACGCAGCCGTCTATGCCGCCTTCAGTGCGCCCACGGCACAATCCTCTGCCAGCTTATACGGCTCGCCTGTTTGCACTGCTCTCAACAAGTCGACACATGCCTGCGAATACTTGTTTGTGCTGCTGGATTTCCCCGTTCGCATAGTGATGTGGTACGTGTTGTCGGACGACTTCAGGTCGAATCCCGTCTGCTCCTCCACCAGCTCAATAAGCCGATGCGCAGCATTCCAGCCCTTATGGCCAAGCTGCTCCGCGACCTCGGTCAGAGTGAACGGGAAGTGCAGGTTGACCTTCGCCGGGTCCCCGATTGCCGTGATGCCAAGCAACGTTGCGACGCCATCGCCCTCCTGTAGCTTGTGTTCGAGCGTTTGGAAGTCAATTTCCACTTTCTTGGTCGGCACGTCCTTGCGGACTAGGTCAACCGTACGCGCGAGCAGTGACCGCAGTAGCTTCATGTTCACCTTCTCAAGTGCGCCACCGCTGCTGAACGCCTCGTAGACCCATTCGAACGACGACGCCGAGATACTCTTAATCCGAATCTCTCGGTTCTCACCGACGGCGAGCACCCTGTCTCGCGCGGGGTATGAGGTCTCCTCAATTGCGGGGTCCCACTCCAAAATATAGATGTTTGGAATGAGCGCGAAATTGGCGCGAATCATCCGGTCAACGTCGTAGAGCACGCTGCGAATGTTAGGGTCGTTGGCGCCGTAGCCAATGAACAGCAGAGGATGCTCGGCAAAGTAGGTCAGTAGCTTCGCGCTCAGGTACTTCTTGTCCGTTTCGAAGGCTTCGTAATCGCCTTGCGTCAGCACGAGCGAAAGTGGGTCTGCAACAGAGCCATGAATCTTGAAGATTTCGCCGATGGAGAGGTAAGGTTGCTTCAGAATGGTCTGGCCGACGACTGTCTCGTACTGTGGGAAAAGCGGCTCCAACAATTCATCGTAGTTCGTCGTTACGATAGCGTGCGGATTAATCGACTGCAGCGCCTTAAGTTCGGCCTTCAATCCTGCGTGCACCGGTTTGAGGTTGTGAAGCATCGCAGCCGTCGCATGCTTCAGGAACACCTCCGTCGGAAACGCCTCGTCGAAATAGTTCGGCGGAAAGTTCGCACGCCCCTCGTCCCACGCCCAGTCCCGGTAAGCCTCCGCGAACATGCTCGCGATACGAGGCTGGTCCTGGAACTTCTGTTTGTAGTACGCGTAAGGATGGTCGACTCTTGGGCAGTTCTCGGCCAACTTCTTCAAGAGTTCGTCCCAATTCGGCGCGTCGGCGTAACGTCGTGAGAACCCCGACCCGACAAACAGAATCGGTTGGCAGCCGGCAAGCTTCAACACGTTCGCGATGTCTGCCCTAACTTCTTGCTGATACTGTGCATAGTCCATCGGCATGGTGGTTCCTCAGAACACGACACGCTGAGCGCGCATCTCTTGTCACTTTCTGAAGGCCGCAATGTCGCGCCTCCCCCTGGCCAAGCATTTACTTAGTTCTTCTACTGACGCCGGTGTCGAACCGGGCGCGTGAGTCGTTTTGAGCATGGTAGCCGAACTGTGCTTAACCGATAGCTTGAGCGCTTGCCGCCTTGGCCGCCAACAACTTGCCGATTTCAGCTATTAGCCAATGAGGGGCGCCCGCACCATATGCCAGTGGCTCCCATCTCGCTGCATATTGCTCTTCTATTAGTCTGGACGTAGATACAACTCACTGCGCGGAAACCCGGCCTTGCCGGGCCAAAGCCTGGAGGTCAGCGATTTCAGCTCGAATGCGGCTGCTGTCCTTCGTCCCAGCGTGGATGCGATGACGAACGTTCGTCCGCAATCAAGCTGAACACAGTAGCCACGGGGAGTACGCCGATTGCTCCAAGGAAGATACCGATGCATGACAGTCACGTGATAGGTGCTGCGGCCTGATATGGAAATTGGATAGTCCACATGTTGGTTGGCTCCGTAGTCTCCTACCGAGGGAAGCCAATGTACCTGGCCATCCATTGCCAGGTAGCCGATGGCAGACACCTGTACGGAAAACGAACTGTCGTTGTTGATGGAAAGAACGTCATGCCATCCGTTGAGCACGTTCGTCCAATATAGGCGCAGCCGATGAGCGTCCTTCTTAAATGTGAAATACAACGCGACCGATGCGATTAGGGCGGAAATCAGGGATACAACGAGTGAAAAAAGGGGGACGAGGCTAAGTGTTTCCATGCTGGAATAGATAGTTTGCCGAGCAGTTATCGATGGCCAATGAAGCGGCACCCGGCCGGGGACGGCGGCCTCCAACATCGCAAGACCCCGCGGCAGGCCGGTATGTGTGGTGGTTACAGATTGAACGGACGAATATCGTCCTTTCGATAGACCACGCACGCCACGCTCGCATGTTTGCGGGCCTCGTTGACCTGTTTGCGTTCGGTGTCGTCTGAGAAGAAGCCCTTTGCGTGGTCACCAATGACACTTGGGTCGTAAGGGTCCCGACAGAGCAGCCTCACATCGCCGAACACAAAGCGAGGATATGCCTTGATGGACATCGCTGTGCCTTCACCTCGTTTCACAGGGATGCCGGCCAGTTGAGCAGCATCGGCAAGCTCGGGTCGAGTGAGTTCGAACGTACTGGCCTCGTTGGAGCGGACGCCCATGATTTCCATGACCAGCGTAGAAAAACCTCGGGGAATGATGGCGAGATACATCACCAAGATGATGATGGACATAGCCGCTCCGAGCAGGCCATACAGCGCTGGCTGATGAGCCTTTTTCGCCCAACGACGCGCGTTGAGATAAAACAGACTGGGCCAGTAACCGCAGAACGACACAACGATAGTGAAGACAAACGCGATGACGGTGTCACTGGTGTGAGCGTTCGGCCCGAGAACGTTGCCGAACATACTCATCGGCAGCGCGGTCACCATTGCTGCGAATGTCGCTGCTGCCGGCATCCCGATGGAAAACATGTTCCAGCGTTGCCCCTTTTTGCGTTGGCGAAGTAGAAACAGCAGTGTTGCCGCGGCGTATGTCGCGCCCAAGACGGCGAAGATGACCCATCCGCCGTCGAAGCTCATTGACAACCCCATCAGCAGGGCTAGCCAGATGATGAACACGTAGATGAAGTAGCGAGCAGGATGGTCTGTCGCTTCATCCAGCTTCCCATTTGCCATGGACGACGCTGCTACGACGACGAGCGATGGCATCCACATCTGCAAAAAGAACGCCACCAACATCAGCACTGCGACAAAGAGCACTGCCGCGAGGCCTTCTTTCGACGAGATGGCATCCAGGAAGAGGCCTTTCGCGTTGATGCTGTGCAGGTAGCCCCAAAGCAGCATGGCTGACAGAAAGAGCGAAAGGATGAATAGCTTCAGGATGACGTCGATGCTGTCCTTCACGAAGCTCACTCGGGAGGTCATCGTGGACCAGGTCTCAGGTTTCGCCGGAAGATGAGCTCGATACAGTTGTGCGCGACGTTCGGGCGTCGGATTATTTCGATTGCGGTGCATGTTGCTGATTGTGTTTGCTTGTTAGCAAGCAGGCGTATCGCTCCCGGCATCTCAATCGACTCGCCCGGAAACCAGCCCTACCTGCCTGGCCGCCCCCCAATGAACGGCGGCGCAAATGTGAAGCCCGAACAGTCCTGTCCGCAATTCAATGTTGTTCACAGCAGTTCTAAGCGCAATGAGCGCGCACGCCCGATGCTTGACGGATGGCGATTTCAGATGAAACCACTCTGCGGAGTTACCCCTTAAGCAGGGTGCGCAACGAGGGACCGCTGTTGTGAATTCCTGACACGGGACAAACATACGGCGCAGGAAGAACGGGCGAAAAAAGAGCCGCTCGTGGAGCGGCTTACACTTTGATGAACGCGATTGAGAGGTCTCCCCACCAGGTTGCTCCATTGCGGGGCGCCCCTGCAGTGGGGCTGCGCGGGAAGTGTCGCGCCCGTGCGAGACGCGACACCTAGCGCTTTGAAGACACAGTAGTCGGCGCCGTCACATCAGGTCCGCAAGACTCTCCTCCATATCGGCGTCGAAGTCGGCTATCCAGTCCGAGTCAGGGGTGGACTGCTGCGGCTCTGGAGCATCGAGCGCCCCGTCAGAGCGAGCGACACTGGGTTTCGTTTTAGCGGGTCCGGCCGCGTCCTTGGCCGGCGCCGGTATTGCGCTTTCCAGCAGGTCATCCATAAATGACCGGTTAGCCAGGGCAGTATCAAGCATGCGTTGCTGCGACACCATGACCTCGCCGGCAGAGGACTTCCTCTTCCGCGGCGTGACGGCATCCTCTGATGTTTCCTGTATTGCCTTGTGGACTGCAACACGGTTGTCACCGGCCTTGCGTGCGGTCTTCGCTTCTGACGTACTGTCGGCTTCCAGAAACAGCTCCCACTCGAACCAGCTCATTCTGTCTTCCAGGCGACGAGCATCCTCTTTGTTGACCTTCAGCAGGCTTACGGAGCCGTCAGCCTTACGCCAATACATCAAGTGTGGGTCCCGAGTCGGCTGCACCTGGATGGGTATGGACTTCCCGTCTTCCCACCGAATCTGGTGGTCATAGTATTGCCTCAGCTCCTCGGATGAATACGTCAGGTCGTCCCACACCACTTTGCCCCGCTGACACGAACGCGGCTCCCAATCGCTGTATTTCTCCCAGACCTCTGCTGGCGACAGCTTCCGTTTCGCATTTCCTTCGCGGGCCTTCTGGTAAGCCGTGAACAGGCGTGCCGGCGTGCTGTCGACTCCCTTCCTTCGCAGCGCAGCGGGTAGCTTGCGGCGCTTCGCGTAGTACAGATTGATGTGGTTGATGGCGAGTAATAACAAACGCTCGAACTCGGCAACCGATACTGGCGCGGCTTTCTTCGCTGCTCGCCGCTTCTCCTGGGAGAGGGGGTCACGCGCCCGACTGTAGCCCGCATCCGCGTTTTGGTAGAACTGCAAGATGAGGTTGTTGAGCGATTCACCGATTGCCCTCAACTCTGGGCGTCGTGGCGGCGGAATGCTTCTGGCCAGCCTCAACCTATCGACAATGGCACTCAAGACAGATTCAGACGCTCCCGGACCATGGTCGACGTATATCTCATCGTAGTTGCCATGCAGGAGCCCATTCAGCTTTCCCAAGCCCAGCGCAGCCGCTCTCGACTCACGACCAGACTTCGGCATGTGAACCGAAGCCAGGCACTCCTTGTAAGCACGCGCGTTCTCTCTGGTCAGAGACAGCGCATACCCAACCACCGCCGATGAGAGTCGAGACACCGCGAAGATGACCCAAATCTGGAATGGCGTTTTTCGCCTCCCATTGGGATGTCTGATGAAGACTTTCGCCTGGAAGCCGTCGACGTCCAATATCTCGATGGCACCGCCCGTAGGGTCTGTTGCCCTGCCTATTCTGGCTGCGTCGTACATCTCGTGCAGCCGTTGACCATTGCGTTTCCTCTTTAGGTCATGTTCAGCAATCAGCCTTCTCGCGTGGTATCTGAAGCTGTAGACCGTGGGGGTCAGGAATTTGCTCACCTTTGAGTACAACTCGGCGCACATATGCTGGTATGTAAATGCGATGTCCAGCTTCTGACCGGCGTACCAACGCTTGAGTGCAAACAGCATCTTGCGCACGTCAATCTCGCGTACGGGTGCCTGCTGCTGAGCCACACGGTCTTGCTCAACTGCAGCCCTGTTTCTGCTTTGCCGCTCGGTAACGTTTTTCCTCCCTGGTTTCCGCCGATTCTTGCCAACTCGCGTTTTCCCACGCCCGCCCCGCAAGTCGGTCAAATCAAGGTATGCATCGTCCTCTCCACCGAAGTGGAAGTACCGATGCAGCAGGAGCTTCAACTTCTTCTGATAGCTCCGGCCCCTTCCGAGCGCGTAACAAATGCGTCGCACCGACTGCTGAAGCGCCTCCTTGCTCATGAGGACCGCATCGTTGATAGGTTCGCTGTCCGTCCACTCGGCAATGTCATGTGACACTCGCAGCATTGCCCGCACAAGGGCCTTGTTCCTTGAAAAATTGGCGTTGGCCGACTCACTCTTCTTCTGCACTGGGCTTTTGAAGGTCGTGAACTCAACATCATCCAGCGCTCCCGGCTCCTTCTCGAGCGACCACGTATGCCAACGGCCGGGGCCATTCAGCGACACTGCGTCGCTTAGCTCCAGAACGAACAGTTCGCGCGTCGCAGGGTTCCAGGCTACAGCTCGGTACCGCTTTTCCTGTCCGTCACGACGCCTGGAGAAGGACGCAAATCGATATAGCCCTCCTGGCCACGTTGAGGCATGGACCTCTCGGAGCCACACAGCGAGTTCGTGGTCGGCCTTTTGTGGGGCCACGGGCAAAATATCGCTCCAGGGCGCTGTAGCATGCACTGGCTGGGGTGCCTCTACGGTCAAATCCATGCCCAACTCCTCAGCATTTCCGTCGGTGTAGCGGGTGTTCTCCGCTTTGCACCGCCGCTCCTCCCCGCGAAGACGATGGGCCTTTCCGGGTCAAACAGAACATTGCGGTCTAGCCGTAGGAAACCGAAGGCCACTGCGGTTGCAAAGAGATATTCGCCGGCGTCAGGCACTAACCCCACCGCGCGCGCGGCACGACGTCGGACCGCGTTTGCTGAGCCTCTTCGGCTGCCCTTCAGAAGCGCTTGCGAGAACGTTTGTAAGCAGTCTTTAAACGACGCCTCTCAGCGTGTCGCAGCCATGGCCCACGGCAAGAGCGCGGCGTAGTCATCGACGGTTGTCGCCAGCGGGAGTTTCCTGAACAGCCAGACGAGATACTGGTACGGATCGAGGCTGTTGGCCTTACAGGTTTCGACCAGCGAGTAGAGATTGGCGCTTGCGTTGGCGCCGGCCACGGTGGTCGCAAACAGCCAGCCCTTTCTTCCGAGCACGAACGGACGGATCGCGTTCTCGCAGGGATTGTTGGAGATCGGCCATGTACCGTCCTCGACGTAGCGGGCGAGCTTGTGCCACTGGCCGTGGAGATACTGCATGGCTTTGCCCAGCAAGCTGCCAGGCACTACGGCCGGCATCTGCTCGCGCAGCAACGCTGCGATGGCCTGCAGGACGTGGGCGCTGTAGCGCTGGCGCAGCCGTTGTCTGCGCGCCGCCGGCCAGTCTGCCGAACGCGATTCCGCAGCGAACAACCTACCGATGAGCTTGACGAAGCGCGTAGCCGTCAACTGCGGCGTGCGCGCGGCTTTCGGCACCGCCTCCTCGGCCTTGATGAAGCCACGGCGCGCGTGAGCCCAGCAGCCCAAGTGGACGAGCTGGTTGTCGACGGCCAGGCCGTTGTAGAGTTCATAGCCGTCGGTGATCAATGCCGTGCCCGGCCGGATTCCGGCGTAGATCGCGCGGGCGTGCGCAGCGCCGCGCCCCGGCGCGTAACTGAACAGCCGCACGGGTGGTCCCGATCCGTTCATCTGCGCCCAGATATAGCTCTTGGCTTGCGCTCGGCGCCCTGGCTCCTTAAGGACCTGGAATGTCGTCTCGTCGCCATGGATCAGATCCGACTCGAACAGCGTATCGCGCAGCAGGTTGATCACGGGCTGCACCGCCAAGCCCACGCGGACCATGCTGGCGGCGATCGTGTTGGCCGAGATGTCGCCGCCGAAGCGGCGCAGCAAGCCGGCCTGACGGTACAGCGGCATGCCGAACTGGTACTTGCCCGTAGCGATCCACGCCAGCGCTGACTCGGTGAACAGCCCACGAGGGATGATGCGTGCCGGCGCCGGCGTGACCTTGATTCCCAGGTCGCAACACGGGCAGGCGTACTTGACGCGCTGGTGCTGGATGACGCGGACCTGTTCTGGAATCACGTCCAGTTGCTCGCTGGTTTCGACGCCGATCTCGACCAGCGCATGACCATCGTTGACGCAGAAACGCTCGGCCTCGGGCAGATCGTGACGCACCACTTCGCGAGGCAGATTGGGATCAAGCGGCTTGCGCCCGCGCTTCTTGCGCGTGTGCGCGGCGACCTTCGTGCCGGGGACATCCTCCTGTGCGGGTTGCGCGCTGGCCGTCAGTGCTTCGGCTTCGTTGAACAGACCGAGCTGGCCTGCATCGCGGGCCTCGCTGGTCGCGCCGAACAGTTCGCGGCGATAGGCACGCAACCGTTCCTCGGCCAGATCGCGTTCGGCCTTTGCCAAGCGCAGCTCGCCACGCAGCACATCGTGATCCCGCTGGAGCTGGCCAAGCGCCTCGCGCGCAGCCAGCAGTTCCTGGAGTTCCTCGGCGGCGATCGTGACGTTGATGGGCATGTCGGCTTGGACCGACATACCCAGGTGCGGTTCAGCTTGCGCGTGCGTAGAAACGCTGCGGATGCTTCTTGACCACGGCGATATCGATGCCGTCGAGCAACCAGTGCAGTTGCTCGACGCTCAGTTTGACGATGTCGGACGTGTCGGGCCAGATGAACCGGTCGGCCTCCAATCGTTTGAGCAACATCCAGAAGCCGTTGCCGCCCCAGCCGAGAATCTTGATGCGGTCGCGCCGGCGATTGCCGAACACGTACAAGGCTTGGGCCATCGGATTGAGCGCCATCGCCTGCTCGACCAGGATCGACAGGCCGTTGATGCCAAGCCGGAAGTCGACGGGCTCGCGATGCAGGAAGACCTTCAGGCCGTCGTCGAACCGGAACACGGCAGCCTCCCCAGCATCTGGACGATCGTGGCCAGTTCATCGAGATTGGCTTCGCCTAATTCGAACTCGACTCCATTGGGCAAACGCACGTGCAAGGCGATTGCCATGCCGACGCTGGGCGGTCGGCCTGCCAGCGATGCCGGCTCGGCGACAACGGGAACAAATGCATCTCGTGAGGGCGGCAACTCAATGGTGTCGGCGCCGCCTTCCTGCTCGTCGACAACCGCCGTAGTGCAGCGATGCTTGCGCTGGTGTGCTGCTATCCATGTCCTCACGAGATTCGGATTGACGCCATACTTCATTGCCGTGCGGGCGATAGAAGCTCCTGGCTTTAAGCAGGCTTGTATCAGTTCCTCTTTAGCCACCTCGTCATACTGCCGCCGGCCATCTCGCTTGCGGCCGATGACGAGGCGATCCTGCAAACTCTCTTCCCTTTCGTCCATGTGTGCACCTGTCCACGTTCATCAACATGGACACGTAGCATCTGTGAACCCTCAGCGCGACGCCAGGGCGTCAATAATTGACGCCTTACGAACGTTTCGGCGAGGTCGTAGAGCGACCATATGTCCGTATCACGCACCGTGTGATAGAGAAGTCGGCAGTTGGTGTAGTGCTCGTCGGTGATTTCATCGCCCTTGACCAGTTCCCATGACCAGCCGAGCCGGTCGAGATAGGCGCGTTCCCGTTCCTCGCGTCTCGCGTCTTCGACCGTTGGCACATGGGAAGGACTCTTGACCGAGATAGCGTGATAGCGCGGCACCGAGCAAGTCGGCGTCACGTACGTGACGACCACATCCAGCGTCGTCATCTCAGTACGGCGTACCCGCCTGCCCTGTGTTCGTGCCGAGAGAAGCGTGTCGTCGTCACAGAATGGGTATTGCTCGCGAATATCGATGACATAAGGATGGAACATCAGCGCGTACAGCACGCGTGTCTCATTCGTAGATAGCGCCTCTAGACGCCGGTCGAACTTCAGGTCGGCGAGCGTCGTACGCGTACTGCTCCTTGGTGGCCGCGCCTTGTGGAAGGCGGCGTAGAGTGGCCCCTGGTGCATGCCGTAGGGGTCCAACGGCGTGAGTGCGATGTCCCTTGGTGTAACGAAGGGAGCATTCAATTCAAAGATTTTCATGACTTAGATGCCGGCAGCAGGTGCCGCTGATTCGGCGAGATATGGCAGCACACGCATGCGTGCCAGATGTTCGGTTTTGGTCTCCGCGCAGCGCTTCAGCGCTTGAGCGGCTTTCGGCAGCAAATGGCGGATGCGGAACCACGCCGGCCCCATCGGATGTCCGTCCAGCAGTTGCTTCGAACTGATTCGCCCAGGATGGCCGGCGGCTACCAGGGTTTCGGAGCGCGCATAGATGTGCTCCATAATTGAGGAATCGAGCTGGGCAACATCACCGAGTACCTCGACGTCGGCTGCATCAAGCTCATCCCGAGTGAGCAACTCGCGAGCACCTTCAGGCAATTGAAGGAGCAGCGTCGCTCTGTGAGCACCAGGTCGCTCATGGCGAAGCTGCTTGTAAGCTGCCAATAGAGCAGGTGCGTCGTTCCTCGTTGGCACTTGACGGGTCTTCTTGCGGCGATGGTCGCCCTGCGGGTCACTTCCCGCCACGAACGCCCCATACCGCCGCATGGCCGGGCTCGCCGGCCAGCGAGCTCCGTTTGCCGCCCGCTCAACGGCGTCCCAGGTTCCCCAGAGGCCCAGCAGCAAAGCGATGGTTCGGAGTGGGTGACGCAGGACAGCGCGTCCCCTCAGCACATTCCCGACGCGAGCGAACGGAATGGTGTGAAAGCTCATGCGTTCGAACGATTCGCGCAGCCGCGCCTCCTGTATGAAAGCGAGCCAAGCCTTCTGCCGTCCTTCCTCCCGCTGCGGGATTCCGATTCGGGCTGCACCGAGCCGAACCAACGAGCCAATGGAGCGTGCGTCGAGTTGCGGGAGGTAGCTGGAATCAAGCAGCTTGCTAGCCGCGTGAGCCACCTCAATCTCAAAGGCAATTGAACCGAGGCTCAAAGCCCCCTTATCGACCAAAGGAATCAGGGGGCAGTCGCATCGGTGGCCCGGAAGCGGAATGAGGGAAGCCCAATTGTTCGGAGTACACGCCCGACACGGTGCAAGGAGCGGCTTTGCGTGCTTTGCACAGAACAGCGCTCCAGGGATTTGATGCTCGGTACGCCAAAACGGGACTCCGGTGGGAGCAATGTCATGCCGTACGCAATCATCACAATAGGCGGGCTGGAACGTCGCCCACCCGCTGTGCGGTCCGCCGGCGCCAATCATAGCTGGCAAGCCATGCACTGGCTCCCCCAGCAGGTGCGAGCGAAGCTTGGCTGCATCCTCGGGAGGCAGCATGCGGCTATACAAGGGGTAGAGCGTATGGCGGTCGACAACATAGTCAGCCGGTCCAATGACGCTCTTGAATGGCAGAGCGCGTTGAGCAATGCGGCTTGGGAAACACCACGATTTGACGTCCGGGCATGTCGTTGTGGTGACTTGGTGCCGACCATAGTGCCCCGGCCACCACTCGTCCGGCGCCAATCCGCTCATCTGCAAATAGTGCAGGTGTGTCAACGTGCTTCCTCCTCACGGCCGCCTGCGTGCAGAGCGTACTTTAGGGTGGACTCGCGAAGGCTCACTCGCCGTGCCAGCACGGAAAGGGCCGCGGCATGCGGGTCAAGCTCGAGAGCATCCTGCAGAGACGCGACGCGTGCCTGCGCCAACTCCACGCGGGAAATACATTGCTGAGACACGCCAGCGTCAACGGCAGACAGACGGCCATAGGCGTAGTCCGTCACGCCAAGCCGCACCCGAACCTGGTATGCCGTGCCGAGATGGAGCAAGCCGCGGCGGTCCTGCCGTGGGACCACTGGGACACGGACGTACGGCGCGAGTAGCGCTTCCAACTTCGAACTGCGTCTTCCACCTCGTCTGGTTGCGTTGGACGGTTGATGACAGCGCAACCAAGCGCGGTCATTGCGATAGAGCCATGCCCAAACCGCGTAGAGACCACGTCTGAGCGCCGTCCTTCCCGCATCGGGATGCGCTGCCTTGTGGGTGAGCCACTGCTGACGATGAATCTTGACGTCGGCGCGTGATGGTCGATATGGCGTACCGGCTTGCCGAGACGGTACCGTCCGCACAGCAGGCTTGGCTGGCGCAATACAGCCGGACTCTCCTTGGCGCTCGATGAACCAATTCAACAGCGCCAACCACGCCGGGTGCATGGGGCGTTCTTCGCGCTCTGCGGCTCGAAGCAACCAAGCAGCGAAACCCTCGAATCTTGTGACCGTAGTGAGCCGACAATCTTCGAATCCCTCTCGGGCAACCAGGGTCCAATCGCTCGTAAGATGCGAGATGTTCCAGCGGCCGCCCGCGCGCCGGTAGCCACAAGCAGTCAGCTTCGCCAAGGTGTCGGCCCGGAGGTCCTCAGGATTTCGCACCGACAAAAGCGCAGAGGCGCACGCCGCGTACAACGCACTGTTGCGACGAGCCCCTGGCCGGCCGAGCATGAACATCCCGGCTTCATAGGTACTGGACTCATCCTCCAGATGGAGCAGTTCGCCGTGGTCTCCACACCTGGAGATGAAGGGTAGGCAATGGCATACGAAAGAGGGCTGCCTCCCGATGACTAGCATCGCCTCTGCCTTGCAGACTGGGCAACGCAGCCCATATCGGTTTCCTGGTTCCAGAAGTGCTGGGAGCCGGGGAAACACCGTCCGGCTACGTGTTCCGAATTGGAGTTGAGCAACACCATGTGCCGCGCACTCTGAAGCCATCCCCGCAGCAAAAGCGGGAAAGCATGAGTGCTCCGTCAAGATGTCCCACGGCGACCCGTACAGGTCTCCCAGTACCTGTTGCCATGTCTGAAGCCGGCAAGGCACGCTATAGAGGAATGCACCACCCCGTCGAAAACTAAGATTGGCAAGCCGTTTTGTCGCGGGCTCGACCGATACAGCAGCATCGGATACTAGGATGCTGGTGGCCGACTCCCCGGCCAGTGTGTTCAGAGGAAGATGATTCATTTCGGGTCCTCCTTTTGGAACTGCAGGCCCGCTCGTGACGTCACCAGCATGCGTTCGGGCATGGGAACGAGCAACGGTGCGTGGCCAGTTGGCAACCAGTCACTGAACCGGCGCAAGCCATCCACTGTGAAGCCTCGACCATCACCAAGGGTTGTGAGCGACTGCAACGCAGGCCCTTCGATGTAGAGGGCCTCGTCAATCAGAGTGTCGAGGTTGTGGGGTGCCTTGGACGTGTCGGCTTTACCGACAGAGCGCCCCAATCGAAAACAGACCTTCTGGGCCAGTGCGAGTCGGCAATGCGTTTTCTCTGCCAGAGCCTCGACAAGCCAGCTCGGTGCGGGACCCTGGCCCTTCATCGTGTTCTGGAATGCCAACGTGCACAGGTCAGCGTATGCCTGCGAGGTTGCCGATGGCGGGTCCATGCATAGCACACCTCCGGCTGTCAGCTCGCTAGCTGCGCTGGTTTTGCGCATCAGGTGCGAAGCGGCAGCGGTGCTTGCCATCATCAAGATGGGAATCCCGGTGGTCCGAGTGAACTGGCCCAGCAGGTTCCAAAGCGAATTTGCCGCCCTGGCTCCTGCATCGCGACCATTGATGCGCTCAACGATAATGAGGCCAACGTTGGCAGCAATGCTGAAACCGCTGAGGAGTGAGAGCGCTTCTTCATGGAGTCGGAAGCGCGACGGTCGAATAGCGGCTGAATAATGCGAGCCGAGCGCTCTGTCGAACGCGCCCAAGAAGTTCGTCACGAACTGTGCCGGAGCGCCACCGTCAGGCCACAGCACCCGCAACACCGGAATCTGGATGTAGTGCACGCTCCCTGTCGGCGTGGGCACGTGCAAAGGAATAGGTTCTTCCCCGAGGAAGCTCGCGATGCGCTCGGCAATGACGCGGCGCCCCATTCGCGCTGGTGTGACAAAGAGCAAGCCACGGGGTCGGGCGCCCGGGACATTCAGTTCTGGCCTCAGCCAGAGGTGGCCATGCCTGTCACTTCCCTGAGCGGCGGCGGACAAGGCCGAATGGGCCGTGGCGTGGAATGCGGGGGACAGGGGATTCCGGTGAGCGTAGCCTCTTCGTACCAAGGCGGTCACCTGCACAAGCAGGCGGGTGTGCTCGGGAAACGGAACCAACGGTTGCTCCTCATCTTGCCCAATCCGACTGCGGCGCACAGCTCGATTCGCTGGCACAGGCGCGTGGGGATGCCAGCCGCGGAGAAATATCGTTGCTGCCGCGTTCCCCTTCGGTACCGCCGGGAGGTTGTTGACACAGGGGTTGTCCTCGCCGGCCGGCAGGACGTCGACGAGGGTTGTGCTTTCGTTTTTATGGTTCATTGCTGAAAAACCGGATGGGTTGCACCATTTCCGGGCGAGCTCGGGCCTCGCAAACGGCGCGATACATTGATGGTTTCCGAGTCTTCTGAAGACGTGCGGGCGCAACGCTGCCAGCGCGCTTGCGAAAGCACGCGCGCAGCTAGCCATCCGCCGGGTCAATCGGCGGTGCGGCTAGATGGCGAAGAGCTACGCGTTACCGTCTCGGTAAGCTCGGTCCGATGGCGTGGTCAGGCAGCAGAGCTGCCTGGCGCAACCGCGCACAGCGGTGGCCGCGAACGAGGACGCGAACAGGCCAGCAATAGGCTGCCCGGCGGTCGGAATGAAGGGAGCGGAGCAATCGCTCTGCGAATAGATGGGGATGTAGGCGTAGCCACAGGTTTCTCCATGTCGGTTAGCCGCCCTTCGTACGGGCGAGCGGAAACACTTGACCGAAGCAACCCACTGTGGCAGGATACGCGCGAGACTTCCCAGCTCGCGGTTCCTTCCACAGGAGTCGCTCGAAGGCAAGTCCTGGTTCAATCCGGGACTTGCCTTTGTACTTTGTGGGGTACCGCTCCCAAAACACAAAGGCAAATCCCGGACACGTTGTCGACTGCATGGCAATGTGCAGTTACCACACTTTTGCAGCCGGCGAGAATCTTAACTACCTCGGCCATCGAAAACAAGAGGTAAACTCGCACATAAGTCGCCGAAGTCAGGATTGACTATTTCAAGTGATAGTATTCAATTAAGTTCTGCGAGAAAGCAGGCCAATTTCATCGCTTACCATAAAATTCGCACTCAGCAAGTCATCAAAGGACAATCGCCCGGAAACCAGCCTGCGGCGCGGTTTTCTCAAGTTAATGGCGCGAGCAAATTGAATTGCGGAATATGCGATTTCCAGATACACGTTTCCCATTAAACTGTTAATTCCGCAAACGCCAAAAGAACGTGAGCGTGGACGCCCCACCCGGTCTTAAGTAGTCACAAGACAAACCGGAGCGCACAATAATGCTCATTTCAAAGCTATACTGAATAGACCCGTCAGTGTTCGGCCGGCATAGCGTCAATTTCACGGCGCCGACGCGGCATACTCAGGGAACTGAACAGTGAGCCATGTGGAGACCTCCTGGACGCGCCTCGCGTCGCGCACGCTTCGGGGCTTGCTTATCCGCAAGGGTGCAACGTATTCGAGTGCGGCCGAACACCTTCGCGATTGCGGGGCAGACGAGACGACGCGAAGCGTTGAAGGAAAGGCCACACGAGGGACATACTCGCTGGCGTTTTTTTTGCAAGTTCTCGCCGCGGTTGGCTCGGAGAACCCTGCTCACTGGACGAGAGTTCTGGACCGATGCAGTGACTGGGAAGAATGTGCGACACATATCTTCCTCCTAGAGCTGAAGAGGCAAAGCGTAGACCTAACAAGGTTTGCAAAACACCTTGCAAAGGTCAGCGCAGACATCACGCCAGAAGCACTGATGGCGCTGATTGAAACCGGTAGCTTCCCCTTCACCTTATTGCTGCAACTCTCAAGCCTCTCAAATATCACGGGCTTGGAGCGTTTTGTCGACCACAGCGACATCGCAGCGGCTGCAGCGGAAAGCAAGCAGCATCTTTCCACCTAGCTTTGCGGACCACACCAGGCATGACCCTATATTCATGGTGTGGAATATTCCACACCATGAATATAGAACCACTCGAGAGAAACGCAAGAAAAATATCGGCGACACGCTTACCACTCACAAGCTCGACGTCTATTGAAGGAGGCATTGGCAAAAGCATGCTCGTGGTCTAAAACGGAGATGGCCACGCCTCGATAAAGCTCCAGTGAGACGAGCCGCCCTTTTCACAAACCTGGGGCGCTTCTTTTGCGACGACGGCTGTGGGCTCCAAGACTGAAATCGCAGCGCATCCAATCTGGTCGGCAGCGGCAGTCAGGCTTATGCGTCAGCTCGACGTTCCAATGGCAGCGCGAGGCCCTGTCACATACCAACGTGATTTCGTCCAACGGTACACACCGAGCCAATCGCAGCTGATGCCGCGCGAAGTGGCGGCAGAACTCTATCGCGCGGGCCGTCTGCGCCAGACGCTGTCGGCAGGCGCCTATGCAGGCCAAGCCCTCATGGACTCGCTCATCGACCTGTCCTGGAACTCGTCCCGCCTGGAAGGCAACCGCTACAGCATGCACGCGGCGACGGAACTGCTCACTGGTGGAGCGCTTCGCTGTGACGGCGACACGGTGATGCTGCTCAATCACAGAGCGGCCGTCGAATTCCTTGCCGACAGTGTTTCTCAGGAAGGCCTTTCAGCCCTAGTCCTGCGGAATGTGCACGCGATTCTCATGCAGGACCTGGTTGTAAATAGCAGCTCGCTTGGCGCCATTCGTGAGGGCCCGTTAGGCATTGCCGGCACGCTCTACTCACCAATGCAGGAACCTGATGTCATCGAGACAATGCTGGAATCCATCGTGGATAAAGCGGCCCGCATCGAGAACCCAGTCGAGGCTGCCTTGTTTCTATGGATACAGCTCGCTTACCTGCAACCGTTTTGCTGCGGTAACGAACTTACTAGCCGCCTCGCAGCAAACATCCCGCTGCTGCTTCACAACTGCGCTCCCCTGACGTTTCAGGATGTCACCAGAGACGACTACGCGCGTGCGATGTTTGCCGTATATGAGCTCCGGGATGCCACGCTTGCCGCCGACCTGCTCTCATGGACCTATCAGTGTTCCATGGTGAAATGTGCAGCGGCCCGAGATGCTTGAGGCCGAGAATGGCGCAACGCCTGCAAGACATCCTCAGCAAGCTGTACAGGCCTCGGGCCGATGGCAGACGACAGGTGTTCGCACTATCGCGTTCGGACGCTGAGCGCCTTCCAGAACTCGCATCCATTGCCGTCATCTCGGTCACCGCGCCAGAACGCTCACCAGCCAACATCGCTGGCTTTGCTCACGTGCTGCGGCTGAGCTTTGTCGACGTCGACTTCCTTAATCCAGAACTGTCGGCTAGAGCGAAGGAAAAGCTTCCTCACGCGTTCACGGCTGAGCATGGCTCTGCTATCCGCGCGTTTGTCGAAACCCTACCCTCGGAAATCGCATCCGTCGTCGTGCATTGTGAGGGCGGATACTCGCGCTCATGTGCGATAGCAGTCGCACTGCATCGACTCTATGGGTACCACGCAGAGTTGCAGCACCTTTCGCAGGCTAACCCTTCAATCGTTCGCGTGATGATTGATGATGCCCGAGGACATGATGAGCGGAAGCGTGCGCGCCGCTGATGCGCATCTGGGCCTGCTGCCTTGATGAACCGGCGCGGGCGCACAAGGGAGGACGATGATGACTTCCGAGAACCCAATCGACCTGGACATTGCCCTTCGCAAGTTGCATGAACTCGCGTTAGCAGACGGAGACCTCGGTTACGAATACTGGCACCGAATCGCTCAGTTGCTCCGGCGGGCGGCCAGTATGGAGTTTGAGATTGAGGCCCTCTCCCAAGAACTCGAAAAGTGCCGTGCGAAGCGCGGCGAGTGACATTCGCAAAGCGGCTTCTGCTTTGGGGACGAGACGGTTTCCGAACGGGTCCTGGTGGACGTGCAGCTGGGCCTAATCGCGGGGGACGGCACGGCGGCGTGTCCCGAGCAATACCACGCCCGACCGCCACCGTCGTTCGAAGTGCACGGCGGCCATTCACACGTGTGCAATAGAATCGCCTCCTGTAATGACCCAGTGAAACCTGCACAGGTTAGGCGGCTAAAGCGAATGCCTCAGCCGGGGTCTTCATCTTCAGCGCTTGGTGGGGCCGTCGGTGGTTGTAGAACTGAATCCAGTCGGCGATCGCACGACTGGCATGCTGCAGCGTTTCGAAGCGATGACGATGCACGCATTGCTCCTTGAGCGTGCGGATCACGCGCTCGACCATGCCGTTCTGTTGCGGGCAGTGCGGCGTGATGAACTCCTGACGCAGGCCATAGCTGCGCACCAAGGCTGTGTAATCGCGGCTCGTAAAGACCAGGCCGTTGTCGCTGCGAAGCAAGAATGGTGTCGGAACCCTTCCCAGGGTACCGAACCGGGCGATGAGCGCATGCTCCAGCGCGCTCGACGCCGTAGTGGCCTTGCCGCTGCGCGACAGGTGCCAACCCAGCAGCTCCCGTGTGTGGCAGTCGATCACCAGCGCCAGCGTTGCCCAACCGTCTCGGCCGGCCCAGACGCGGCACATGTCGGTCGACCAGCGCTCGTTCGGTGCCGTGGCCACTGACGGCATCGCCTGAATGCGCGGCCGGAAGCCGACGGGACGTTTGCGAACCTGCCAACCCATGAGCTGGAAGATGCGCTGCACGGTGTTCTTATTGAACCCCAGCAGATACGCGACGGTACGGTAACCGAACGACGGCGACTCTTCGATCATCGCCTTGATCGGCTCCGCGAAGCGGGCCTGGACCTTCGGCTCTGCCTTGACTGGCCGGTAATACACGCTGCGACGCGGTACGTTAAACCACCGGCACAGCTTCGAGATCGAGACGGTAATGCCGTCAGCCTGCAGTCCCTGGCGGATCATCTCGATCACTTGTCGTCCTCGCCCAGCAGGGACTGCAATTTTTTTCTTGCGCGCAACTCCAGCATGGCTTCGCCGTACGCTTCCTGCAGGTCCTTGATCTGCCGCTCGTACTGATCTTTCAGGTCCAGCGGGTTGGCCCGCAGCGCATTCTCCATGCCGCGCTTGCCGTCATCCACCCAACCCTCGACCTCGGAGGGCGACAGGTCATAGGCGCGGCTGGCCTCTGCCACTGTCGTCTTGCCCTGAATGATGTCCAGCACCAACGCGCTCTTGCGCTTGGCCGTCCACCGCTTGATGTCTTCTTCCATCTTCGTGCTCATCGTCTTTTCTTCCATTGTGACGTGAGCAGGTTTTCACTGGGTCATTACACTCCCGCCTAGTCCACCAACACGTCCCGCCGTTCTTGCATCGCGCGCGACAGGTGGCAATTCGCCTAGCCTAGCGCGAGGGCCGGCGGTCACCCAAGACCGAAGCCTGGCGCGGCCCGTTAGCAATGTACGGTCCAGCCTTCTGGACATCCGCATCAATCATTCATATGGCTAACGCGCGCTGCTGGAAGACGGCGCACAAAAAGAGGGAGGGGATATTTTTCGGGGACTCCCATGGAAATCACTGTGAAAGCCAAGAGCGGCGCCATCGACATTCGCACTGAGCGACGAGCGGACAACCGGTGGGCAAGTCAATATCGGTACGTCCCAGCCAAAGGCTCACCGACGGACTGGGCACCGGCGTGTTCCCCGGAGGGGTTCATCTCCGAGGGAATGGCGCTGAGTGCCGCCATCCTGCTCGGGAAGCAGGCCGCTGAAGAGTCTGCAACAGAGAAGGCTGGGCACTAGCGTGGTTCGGTAGCTACCCGACTCGCCCATCCTCAAGGAATTCGAGCTTTCGAATTTCCATGCGCTGCTCGTCAAGCTTGGAGACAAGGCGCGTGGGGACAGAATCGGAGCGATGCGCCATTTAACGTCAATAAATTCAGGTCGCGCATTGGAATATTCGCAATGAACATTGCGTACACACCGGGCGCGCCTAAAATTGCCCTACCTCGCAGGGCAAGAAACGTTCAACGACGCCAGCCGCATACTCATTATGCTGAAGGTCACTGTCGAAGTAGTGAGCCGGGGCCGACCCGGCACAGGCAAGGTGATAGCCACCGCGGAAATTGGACGGCGCGAGCGGAGCACTGCGCCTGACTACGTCGTCCAGCTTTCCGAAGACACGTACGAACACGGTGAAAAGACAACGTTGCGGTCGTACCCGCGGTACGCGTCGTCTGTGTTCGACCTTGTTGCACGCGCACTCGCTGTCGCGTTGACTGGCAAAGAAGAGCTTCCACCTCGTCCTGAACCCATCAGTGTCCATATCTACCGCGCAGGTAACATGGACTACGTTCGCCTGAGCGAAATACCGGAGCCCGCAGCAACGCTCTTCCGCAAGCGCATTCAGTATTCTGGGTGCCCAGTGGTTGAAGAAGACCTCACGCCCATGGACTGTGCCTACGCGTCCGACTGGCACGATTTTTTGACCGGTCGCAGATAATTGAGGCGGAAACCCTGATAGCCCAGCCATGTTGGCCCGTTGCCGGCGTGAGTCTTACACCACGCCAGCGGAGCGACTGCGAAGTCGGGAAGAGATTACTTAATCAGGAACCGCTCGAAATTCTTGCCCGCAATCCAGGCAGGCGCGCGCCCACGACCAGTCCATGTAGCGCCCGATTTGGGGTCCTGATATTTGGGCGCAACCGTCCCGCCTTTGCGCTTCTTGGTCTTTGCTGCGAGCCCAAGGTCCTCCGCTGTTAGCCCGTACTCGATGATGATTTGGCGTGTCTGCGCGATGACCGTCTCGAGTTCCGCCGCATGTGCAGCGGCAAGCTGTTCTTCAAGTTTGGCTTTCTGTGCGAGCAGGTCTTTGTATGTCGCCATGGTTTCCTCTAGGTTATGCGGAGCAAGGTAAGAATAGCGGAATTGCCGAGTTTCGGAGGTCTATTTAACGGGATTTCATGTTGCCAACACCTCACCGCTCAGCGTTTAGAAGACTGCTTTGACTGGGTAACAAGCGAGACAACCGATAAGCGATAACTCCAGCTTCGGGCAATGACCTCAGTCGGAATGCGGCGAGGCAGCTCAAGATGGTTTAGAGCGAAGCGCTAGAATCCATCCACAAAGAAGGCACAATATCGAACCCTCGGAGTCAGGCATACAGTGCGCGACAGTAAAAACCCGCAGAACACAGGGTTCCCTATGACGCTGACGAAAGTCGCGAGCACTTTTCTCGCCCGCCCGGTCCTCTTCATCATCGCAGGCGTTGTAGCGGCAATAGCCGTCGCGAGCGTCGTAGCATTTGCACTTTACGAAATGCGAGTCGATGCCCTGGAGCGCGCACGCGACACGGCTGACAATCTCGCCTTGATTCTGCAGCGCGACATCGAGCGCAATCTCGAAATTTACGAACTCTCGATGGAGGCCGTCGTCGATGGTGTGAAGGACCCTGACGTACTCCGGCTGCCACCCAAGGTCCAACAGCAAATTCTCTTCGACAGGTCGAGCAACGCGAAAGATATGGGCTCGTTGTTGGTGACCGACGCAGCAGGCAACATCGTTATCGACTCCCGGTCGGTGCCGCCCAGAAAGGTCAATCTCGCCGACCGAGACTATTTCCGGATTCACCAGCAGGAGGCGCCCTACATGGGCGTGTATATCAGCAAGCCTTTTTCGCCCCGCACCACCGGCGCGGACCTGTCCATTGGGCTCAGTCAGCGGCTGGATGATGCACAAGGGCAGTTCGCAGGCATTGTCGTGGGAACGATGCGGCTGAACTACTTCCGTCGCCTATTTGACGGACTTGCTCTGGGTGAGCGCGATTCCATCACGCTGCTGCGAACCGACGGAACGGTTCTCATGCGGCGGCCCTATCACAGCGAAGAAGTCGGCCGGAGCATTGCAAGCGCGGCATCGTTCAAGCCGCTTCTCCAGGCTGATGGGGGCAGCTATCTCGGCACCGCCGCGTTGGATGGTACAGAGCGTCTTTACAGCTTCAAGCATATTGGGAAGTATCAACTGATAGTCGTGCTGGGACTTGCGACAGACGACATCTACGCTGAATGGAGACGGCGGTCTTGGGCCATTGGCGGGGTCATGGGCGCGCTCACTTTGGTCTTCGTCTGGATGACGTTTGCGCTCGCAAAGCAGTTCCATCGACGGCTTGAGATGGAGCAGCAGCTCCAGTTGCTTGCAGACACCGACAGCCTGACGGGTCTCGGCACACGCCGGGCGCTGGATGCCGCCCTTGACGTGGAACTGAGACGTGCGAAGCGAAACAAGCAAGGCCTGGCCGTGTTGATGGTCGATGTAGACAACTTCAAGGCTTTCAATGACCACTACGGGCACATTGCTGGCGATGCCGCGCTATGTGTTGTCGCGCGCTGCATCGCAGAGAGCGTCCGCCGTCCGGGAGATTTCGCCGGCCGCTATGGTGGTGAGGAGTTCTGCGTGCTCCTCCCGAATACGGACCTTGCAGGAGGCGTCCGCGTAGCGGAGAAGATTCGGCAGGCGGTCGCCGCGGCCAACCAGCTTCACATCGGCGCTCCCGGCGGCCATCTGACGGTAAGTATTGGCGTTTCCGCCTTTGATGAAGATGCGACGCTTGGCACTGCCGAGGAGCAGTTGGTCCACCAAGCCGACCAGCGGCTGTATGAGGCCAAGGCAGCCGGCCGCGATACGGTCATGCCGCAGAACACGCGTACGCAAACAGAAGCGTCGCTGGCGGCGAGTCGCGCAACTGGCGATGCATGACGCAATTTTGCCGAATCTTCATATATGTAACGCGATGGGGAGGTGGCCGGGTTTCTCTCCATAATATGGGCTGTTCTCCGCTTGCCCGTCCGCGCTCACAATGTCCTGGCTGCCAATTCCACCCCAGACTCTCCGTACACTGACGACTGCAGTAGTCCTGTTCGTTGGCTCGCATGCGTGGGCACTCGATGCGAGCCATGAAGTCCAAGTTCTAATTCAGAAGACGAAATCGAACCTCGTTTTCGTCAAGGGCGGCACGTTCAAGATGGGCGATTTTGGCCCGGTCAGCACACCAGACAAAATGCCGTATGCGCCTGGCCGAGCCCACGCGACGCCGCTGCATGAGGTCGAGTTGGACAGCTTCTCGATGTCGAAGTACAAGGTTACGGTCGCCGACTTTGACGTGTACACCGATGCTGTCGGCAAACCGCATATCGCGCAGGCCAAGTTTGATAAGGAATACAGAACGGTCCCTGACGTGCCTGCTGGCGTCAACTGGCCAGAGGCAAAAGCCTATTGCGGATGGCTTGCGAACGTAACCGGCCAACCCTTCGATTTACCAACAGAAGCGCAATGGGAGTTCGCCGCCCGCAGTCGTGGCAAGTATGTCCCCTTCGGTACGGACAATGGCAAGTACGAGGAGGGGCGCAACGTTGCGAGCTATGAGCAGCGAAAAAAGATGCTGCCGAATGCGGATTCCCCAGCCGTCTATCCAAACGGCAAATTCCCACCGAATCCCCTAGGCCTGTATGACATGGGCGCGCACGGGCAGGAATGGGTGAACGATTGGTTTGACCCGGACTACTATGAGCACTCTCCGCGCAAGAACCCACAAGGGCCCGCGACCGGAACCGAGAAGGTGCTTAGGGGCATCGAGGATGACTATGCATCGTCCGTGACTATGTACCGACACAAAAGCGAGCCCGTTGTGCCGCCGTTTAAGAGCCGGTATACCGGTGAAGTTCTCGCCGAGCGTTCAGGGAAAACCGGTTTCCGGTGCGTGGTCAACGCGGCCAAACAACTTACTCCGTAGCTGCTGTCACGCGTACGAGCTGGGTGGCATTGGCATCGAGCCGATGTCCGCCAGCATGGAGTGGTCAATGCCCCACGTACGCTGCTCGGCGTACTGTGGCGAATCGTTATTGAACATCGGAAACCCTCTAGTTGGCTCGGACTTCAGTGAGGCTTGCAGCTTGTTGTAGAAATCTTCTATCACCTGCCCGTCCTTGGCGGTTCCGATAATGTCCATGTTCAGGAAGTCTCGCACTTGTTGGCGGTTGTCGGCAGTCACCACATCAGTGCACTTCGAACCGTTCGGCGACATGTGCTGGATGATGTTGTCGAAGTCGCGGCGAGTCTGAGCTGCCTTCAGAATCGCCTTCACGGCGTCCTTGCGCCGGCCATAGTAACGGCCGCCATGGTTGCGGCCATCCCAGCCATCAATCTTCCAGTCGTGCCGTGTCATCTGGTACAGCATAATGCCCCTCGCTTCAGGTGTGGTGTAGCGAAGGTAGTCACCCGCGTTCTTCAGAATGCGGTTCATTAGCTGAACACGCTGCTCCTCACGCTCGAAGCTGTCCACGATTTCTTTGTATTGGCGATTAATGGTCTCTTGGGCCCAGCCGACGGTGTCTTCGATTTTCTCGATGGTTCCTTCGACAATCATCACCTGCAGCTTCACAATCGCGTCAAAAGCTTCTGCCGCGATGAATTTAAGCTGCTTGTAGTTGGCGTGGTAGAGCTGAAACGCCAGCCACTTCCAGAACTGGGCAATCTGGCCCATGTCTACTTCTAGTTCGAGCTTGCCCTTCGCGCCCAATCCCAGGCACGCACTCGCCATCATTCGGAAACGGAACTTGCCGGAGGCGTAAGTCAACTCCAACATGCAGCCGACGCCCGCGCCGAGTAGACCGGACACGGAGTCACCAACCTTGGCGAACTCCTGATACCCTAAGCCCAACTGCTCGGGGTTCAACCACTGTAGGCCTCCCCACAATTTCACCTCGGCCTTTGCACCGGCAAACACCTCCAACTCTGCTTTGGCAGTTGGGTCGAGGTGGTTATCTTCCAGCTTTGCATTGGCTCCGGGGCCGGTCGGCTGTTGATTGACATTCAGCTTTCGCGGCCTACGGGTCGCCGTTGCGGCTGCGCCGAAAAGACCCAACTCCTTGCGTTTCTCATCTGTCCAATCGACTGCGATGCCGGCTTCGCCGACGATGCTTCCACCCACCATCCCGTTCAGCGCAAGCTCAGCAGCAAATCGAACCGCAGTGGAAGTGTCCTTGGGGTCGTCAGTCAGCTTCCACACCCAGCCGACGCGGTCAGGGAAATAGATAGTCGTAACGGCCTTGGCTTCCGCGATAGCAACTTCAGCACGGGCGCTCGCCTTCAGGGCGCAGTTGCCCTTGAGCGGGTCCCACTCGGTCGCCAGACCATAGCCAGCGAAATAACGCATCACCTGTGCTTGCGCTGTGAGGTCGATGTTGTTGTTCCACTTCGCGTTCGGGTTGCTCGTCGCGCGGTCGTACTTCAGATGCTTATTCCAGCCATCGGCCCAATCCCACAAAGCTCCCTGGACGCAGTGCGTCTCAAGCTTGAGAAAATCGGCTTTGAACTTGGTCTTGAGCGTCGACACTCCCTTCTTCAACTCATCCTTGTCGAGCTTGTACTGGTCATTCTCTTTCTTGATAAAGGACTTTTGCCCCGAATCCTTTTCCTTCGCCGTGCCCTGTCGCTTCTCCCAGCCGGTCGGGACGTAGCGGTCCCAGTTGCTCTTGATGCGGTCCGAGCGCACGTAGCGCGCGGTGTACTTGCGGAACTTGCGCACCGGTCCGCCAGACGCGTTGTAGATGGGGATGATTTCGACAATCGACATATGTCCACTGTCCATCTTGCCCAGCGGCTTGAGCGCTCCGTGAAGCTTCTCTTGCGCGGCCTTTGCCTCCGCATACGCCTGCTCCAAGGCCTTCGCAGTCTCGGTGTATTTCGCTTGACCCGACTGTGGTGCGAGGTCAAGTTTGTGCAGTTGCTCCGCCAAGTCGTCCGCCTTGGCGTTCGCCTTGTGGTATGTGTCGATGACGTGGTCCAGGTAGTTCGCGTCGTTCTCGAACTGCGTCACGTCCTTGGACGGGATGCACATGAACTCGCCAGTGTCAGGGCGGAAGATGAGCAACGGCTCAGGCACGTAGTCAACGAATACCTTGCTGCCTTTGATTGGATTGGTCGTAGCTGTTCCGCGCACAGGCGGGCGTTCCAGCTCGATGCGGCTCTCGGCGGCCGGCGCGGGAGTAGCGGTCGGCGGGACAGCGGGGACGGGTGAACGCTCGAATGCCATGGCGGTGGATTAAAAGAGAACCTTGATGCCTTCTTGACTGGCTGTGTAGACGCGGGAGATACGCCCCTGCTCATCAGTCATGCCTTGTGCGAGGACGTTGCCTTTGGCGTCCTCAACGACATAGGGGTGATGGGGCAGAATCTCCTGAGTCTCCTTGTTGCGCAGCACGAATTGCTCGTCATAAGGCGGCTTCCCTTTGGGCAGGGTGTTGTTGACCTGAGCTCCGCCTGGACCCACGAGGTTGTGGTTGGCGCCCTTGAAAGTCACCATGCCGGGTGCGTGCAGCTCAATCGTCCCGTTCGTCACCTTGATTTGAGCGCCGGCGGCGTTAAGCAAGACGTGCTGCTTGGCCTCAACGGTGGCGCTCGCCTGGGTCGACGCAAAGGTGACCTGCTTCTCGGCTGCGAATGCTGCGCCACCGGTGCTCGCCGTCAAACCAACCTTGCCGGTTGCGGCGTGCAGAGCGATGCCTGGCGTCGCATCAGACGTCTGGCCAACCGCCTTCCCATGAGCGAACAGACTGATGCCTTCCGTTGAGGCCATGGCCAGGTTGCCGCCTGCGGCGACGTTGGCATCCTGTTTGGCGACGGCCGTGAGCTGTGTTGTGGCAACCAGAACAGCGTCTGCTGGTGTGGTGGCCAGGATACCCTTCGGGGCCGACACCTGCAGGTGCGGCTGGTTGTACGCGACAGCGCTGGCTCCTTGGCTACCGGTCTCGGCGTGACGTAAGACCTCAGTGGTGTGCCGAAGCTGTGCGAGCGCGGGAAGGTCCTTCGCGGAAGTTTCGTCAGCCAGCCCCGCTTTTTGCTTCCGCGCAGCATCGGCCAAGGACTCCGCGAGGTCACTGCTGGCCTCGATTTGATTGGCAGCATCCTCGCTATCCAGGAATGAGGCGCCGACATCTGCAGAGTGCGCGCTCAACAACAGTCCAGAGCCGGCGCGCATGCTGCCGCTGTCATCCGTTTCGAGGGCTGCGCCGTGGCCCAGGTCACCTTCGCGAGCGTTGTCCTTCTGGGCCTTGTGGTGGCCGAGCGTGAGTGCGCTCGCCGCTTGCGTCGTGGCAAGCTGAGTGCGACTCTGGCCAGCCGTGTCGTCGAACAGCAACTGGTTATGGCCGCCAGTGCCGTCTTGGCTGTTGCTCAGCGCCTGGGTCTTGATGCCCGACAGCACCGCATTGTGCGCATACGGCCCTTGGCTCTGGGCGTTCCCGGCAAACCAAGCTGGCGCGTTACCTGTGGCACCTGCTGCACCGGCCTGGTTCTGGTTGTACTGGGCATCGGTCTGGCCACTGCCGTTATAGGCGGCGCCAACGACAACCGGCCGGTCGATGTCCCCGTACGGGAATTCGACGAGCACTTCCTGACCCACGCGGGGTAAGGCGACACTACCCCAGTTTGGACCGGCTACCGGCGCGGCGACGCGAACCCAGCAGCCAAGGCTGGCGTCTGCACGGGCGTTGTCCTCGCCGGCGGGGTGCGCCTGTCGGCTCGCAGAGCGTGCGCCGCGCTGCCAATGGAATTGAATCTTGATGCGATGGTCGCGGTCGGTGTGGACGGGACCACCGGAGCCAACGACGAGCGCGGTCTGGGTGCCAACTACCGTTGGGCGCGGATGCAATTGCCGACCGTGCTCGTCCTGCAACTGAGGCCGGTACGGCACCTTGGATGAGATGACGGTGAACCGGTTGCGATAGAACGTCTGGTCCTGTGTATCGGCGCCTGCAGTCCCACCAAATGTTTGAGCGAGAACCTGTGCGAAACGCTCGTTGAAGTTGTTGCGTGCCTGATGGATGACGACCAGCGCAACGAATCGCTCGGCGTCGTCATGCCCATAGTGGTCCACGAGCGAGAAGGTCGTTGCTGGCGCTAGCGTCCGGACCGTCCCTGCGCCGTCGGTCTGCGCATTGCGGACCTCGATGGACTCCAACACGAGGCGTGCGGCGCGCTCGGCCTGCTTGCTGTCTTCGAACCAGTATTGACCCGGGTAGTCGGTGTCCTGCAGGGTGATTTGCTGGCTGCCATCCTGAGGCGACCCGAGCTCAGCTTTGCGGACGGTGTTGGCACGGTAGTCGGCACTCGAGAGCGACACAGCATTGGTCTGCCAGCGTGCCACCTCTGCCCAGCGGTCGATGACGTCTTCGTTCGCTGTGGCATCAGACCTGCCAAAGCGGATGGAGGTCTGAGCGTTGTCGGTGAAGACCTCATTGGCGTCCGCTATGACCATACGGTGCACGCCCAGTGACTCACCATCAGCCGCCTCGTGCTCGAAGTAGTAGAACAACCCCTCTTCGGCCAACAGCCGGGTGACGAAATCGAAGTCGCTTTCTTCGTACTGCGTGATGACGCTGCGACGCGTGTAGACCGAAGCATCGCGAAGCGACCAGCGCCAGGCTGGTACCAGCCGGCCCTGACCACTGTAGTCGCCGAACACGCTGTCGATGACCTCAATGACCGACATGTCCTGGAATAGGAAGCTGTCCTGGCGATAGCGCAAGAACGCCAGCCATGGCTCGATGACCATTCGGTAACGGGCCAAGCCGCCGTTGGCTTCGACCTGTTCGAAGCGGGTGACGTGACCGTGAAAGGGACGCAACGCGCTGCGGCTCTGCTGCGTCAGCAGGTCGACCCGAACGGCCTGGCCAAGCAACTTGGAAGCGTCGAGATTGGCTTCGTCTGAGAGCACGCTCAACTCCAGCCGGAAGCCTCCATCATCAAGGCATTCGCGCACATGGAGCCTCTCCGGCAGTAGCACGTTCGAGCCAAGCGGTGTGTGTAGGCGCAGCAATCGATTGGCTTGCGTGCAGGTCTCGCGCAGCAGGCTCGCAAGCTCGGTCATCGAGACCATGTTCTCCCCAGCTATGTTAAATATGCTGGGCTACGTACGGTCGTTGATGGCCCGAAAAACTGGCCCAGCACAAGATTTTTGCGCTGCAAATACTAGAGGATTGACGTGTTACGAACATCCCTATTAGGGATGTTTCGTGCTGAACGTTTTGAAGACCTGTTTTGCCGGAAAGTAGAAGACAGCTATCGCTCTGCATCGCCCTTTTGGCTACCACGTGGAACTCCGGCGACTCGCGTAGGCCAGCACGTAGGTCGTCCACGTGACTATGGACGAGCACTATGGGCACCGCGAATCCAACACAATCCCCCGCTCAGAGCGCGCCGTCGGCCGTAAGGTCACCTGGGGGATGCTGTATCCCGTGCGGGTTCGGACGACCGTGAGCCCGCGCCGCATGCCTTGGAACACATTTCTACCTAGTCCCTTTGACCGAACGCTGGGCGTAGTGCAGCCTGCGGGTGAGATGGCCGTGGACGCTCGCAAAGATGTTCGGCGATTTACCAGACCTCCCGCTGTGCACCCACGCCACGTCCCTCACTGGCTTTCCCAAAGTGCGTTGTAATTTTTCCTACAGCTCGGATGTTAATCAGCGGTTGCCGCATAATCCTCGTAGCGACTCATTCGGATGCTTTTGGTAGTGCGAATCGTTTTAAGCAGATTTGAATTTTTTTAAAATCTCTGGACACCCCTCCTCTGGGGTAAGACAAAGAAAGGAGTGGGGCCTTGCGGACCAGCTTATCCCAAGGCAGCAGCTTTACTGCAGGACCGCCCCTCTGAGTGGGCAGGTGCATATAAATAACAGAGCAAACTCGCTGCTAGAGGGCGGCGACGTGGGAGGGGGCTTGACTACATCGTCTGGCGCAACGGAGATGTTGATAGTTGCGAATAAACCGGGGCTGACTGAATCGGGCGGAGGTCATAACACGAAAGGCGTAGATTTTCAGCGCTGGTGGGCGATACTCCGCATGGTCGAGATGGAGGCGGAGGGCCACTCAGACTATCTGCTTCTGTTCGAAGCAGTCCAAGACGTGACGGAGCTTGATTCGAGCACTACGCCGACGAAGGCTCGCATATACCAAGTAAAAAAGAAGGACCGCGGCGAATGGTCTTGGTCTACTTTGACCGGCACTACAGAGCCTAAAACCCCCAAAAAACCCAAGGCGAAAGGCACCGCAGCAAAGGCAAAGCCTGCTACGCCTCTTTTGCTTGAAAAGATAGCCAGCAGCGCGTTGGGCAAGCTGCATATTAGCTTGGCAGAATTCAGTGCGTTAGATGCTGAGGCCTTTTTTGTTTCGAACGCAGGTTGTGACATCCCCCTTTTATCTGGTACGAATGCTGCGACAGCGATGCCCTGTTCCGCCGCGGAATTCGCTGCCGAGCATTTAGCCCTTTTGAGTAAAGCGCTGCAGTCAATATCTGGGACTGGTAAACCGATTCCAGACTTAAAAAAGCTTTCCGTAAAAAGGGTGGCAGTACACCCTGATGCGCCCGAGGACTACGTAGTAAAGGCGGCATTCGACTTACTAGGTAAGCGCAGTGCTCCGCATGCCAGCCAAGCCGGAGCATTTGTAGACGCTTTGTTTATAAAGGTTGCTCCATTAGGTCGGCGAACGGCTACGTGCTCAACTTACGAGCAGCTTGTGGCGCAGCGGGGGTTTTCCAGAGCCGATTTCTTGTCCGCTTTGGGCGAGCTTCAGAATGTGCCCGACGTAGCAGGCAACCTAGAGCATTGGTTGCTCCAACTACAGGTGGAAGGTTTGGGGTTCATGGAAGTCACAAGGCTCCGCACGCGCGCGGCTAATATCCTTCGAGAACAGCTTACAGGCACCTTGCCAAACATCGCCAAAGACGTTGACGCTGCCTGCGATTCCTGGGTAGCTACGAACAAATGCGGTTCTTCACCGAAACAATACCTTGAGGCCGGTGCTGCTGCAATGAAAGGACTCTTCAGCACTCAGCCCGAAGAAGAACTAATGGCGAGACTTCTAATTAGAGCTCTGAAAAGATGCGTGGACCCGAACTGAGACTACTTGTTCGTAGCTTAAGAACAAAAAATTATGAAAAGCTTCCGATTCGAAAACATCTGGCTGCTATCACATCAAGCAAAGAAGGCGAAGCACATCAATTTTCACCCGAAGAAGAACTTAGTGGTAGGGAGGAACCATACAGGGAAGACGAGCCTGATTCGGACCCTGTTTGAGACCTTAGGTGCAAAGCCGCACGGAAAGCTCGAATTTTGGGATGATAGTACGGTGTCCGTACTTGAGTTTGTGGTGGATGAGAAGCACTTCTATGCTGCGCATCAGAGCGGAAGAAGAGCGCTATTTAATTCTAATCGCGAGCTGATTGTCGCCACGTCGAATTTCCAAGAGTGGTCCAGAGCGTTTTGCGATGTAACTGAATTCAACTTGGTCTTCTTAGATAAGACCGAGTCTGTGATAACGCCCGCGGACCCTGCTTGCTTTTTCGTTCCATTCTACATAAATCAAGATGGGAGCTGGCAGTCGGAATGGGGGACTTTCGATGCGTTGAAGCGATTGCGAGCCCCATATGGCGCGATTCTCGAGTATTTTACGGGCGTTTGCCCGCCTGATTACTACACTGCACGCGCGGAAAGGGGCAAGGAGACGATGGTGCTGGAGGAGCACCGTCGGGAATTAAAGCTTCTCGAGCGTGCAATGGATAAATTCAACCAAGCACTGCCATTATTTGGGCCGAAAATTAGCCCTTGGGCTTTTGAGGCTGAGATTAAAGTGCTAACACGAGAGGTAGGCGAGTTGAACGCGAAGCAGGAGGAGCTTCGCGATGCCGCCGTTCGTGAGCAAGAGCTACTTGCGAGTATTGAACAGCAGGTCAAGTTGGCCGACGACGCGTTAGCTGGTCACGACCACGACGCCAGTTATCTGCGACGTGAAGGAACCCCGAGTCTTGTTTGTCCAACATGTCACGCTGAGCATACGAAGTCATTCCTTGATTTACTTGAGTTCTCCGAGGATGCACGGGTACTTCGCGAGCTGTGTGGCCGTCTTCGTGACGATGCCGATATTGTTCGGCGTCGATATTTGGACCTGCAATATAAAATTAAAAATCTCGACGAGGACTATCAGAAAATTGCATCACTGCTGAATACCCGAAAGGGCGACTTAAAGCTGCAGGATGTAGTACGTAGCATGGGGGCTGAAAACGCGCTGGCTGTGTTCGAAGGTGAGCGTAGTGAGCTACTGGAGCAAATCAAGCAAGCCCTGGCGCGAGTTGACGCCTTCGACCGGAAAATGAAGACGCTGCGTACTTCCAAGAAAACACGGGAGATTCTTGAAGAATTTCGCACGCACTATACGGCGAATCGGGTCGCTCTTCAGTTGCCGGTCATTGATGCGTCAAAGATGAAGCTTACTAGCCGTCCCGACTTGTCTGGAAGTGGAGGACCCCGTTCAATCCTCGCCTACTACTCCGCACTTTGGCGAACATGCCAAGGCGTAGCTGGCACATACAGTGTCCCTATTGTTATCGACTCTCCGAATCAGCAGGCGCAGGATGACATCAATCTGCCGGCGGTTTTGAAGTTTATTGCAGAGAAACTACCCACCGGAATGCAGCTAATTGTGGGCTTAGAGAATCCCACGGAGTTCGCGTTCGACAGAGTGTTCCAGCTCACGACGAAGTACTCACTGCTGGGTGAAGAGGATTGGGACAGGGTGCGGGAGGTCGTCGAGCCCATGCTCAAGGATATGTACGACCAACTGCTATTCGCGAAGCTGTCCGAGAGCGACGATGAGCAAGTATAAGGGAGGGCAGTCATGGACGCGGGCGAGGGTTCTTTGTCCTCAAGGAACCTTGCACGCGAACCAGCACAATCCGGTGAAAGCGTGCCGTTCCTGGCCCGGACTGGCGCGCCCCGAAGGCGGGTGATTCACAGGTAAGTGCTTGGGCGACTGCCGTGCGACGCCGCTGCAGGTACGTCTATGGTTCCATACTTGAGTGGCCTCGCACCGCGGCGAGGTGAAATTTCTTTGAAATGCTCCGGAGATAGTCTTGAACATTGCAGACAGTCGACAATTTATAAAATCAGCCAAATCGAATCCAGAGAATTTCTTTCTTATCCACTATTCCTGCCAAAGCCTAAATGATGAAAATGAGGCGCTGTCGCCCCGCATAACTTCCATCGCGATAAATCATTTTGCTACAGGTCAATCGGTCAGCTTTTCAACGCATTCTATTGCGGAGGAATTGAAGATTCCGCGTGGCGATGTAATCACAAGATTCGATGAAGTTGAGATTGAGTTGTTAAATGAATTCTATAAATTTATTAGGGACCGTCGCGATAAATATTGGGTGCATTGGAATATGCGGAACCTTACATTCGGCTTTGAGCATTTGGAGCACCGTTTTCGCGCACTAGGTGGCAGGGATGCATGCGTCATTGCTGTGGAACGAAGACTGAACTTGAATGACCTGATAGTGGACCGTTACGGGGCGGACTATGCTATCCACCCGAAAATGATTTCACTAATGGAAATGAATGGGGGCAGGCACCGAGACTTTCTCAATGGAAAGGAGGAGGCCGAAGCGTTCTCCAACAAAGAATTTTTGCGCATGCACAATTCAACACTTTCAAAAGTGGGTTTTTTTAGTTCGGCAATACGGAAAATGGTCAATGGAAAGCTTAAAACTGCGTCCAAAGGCTTTGGCGTTGCGCTGGATAGGATATTTGAAAGTAGAGTTGCAAAAGCAGTGGGCCTGTTTGCGACTGTTATCAGTTTATTTGTGGCCCTTTGGCAGGCGGGCCTATGGCTCGGTGGAAAGTAGGGTGTTAACTGGTCGCCGGATGAGAACGTTTCAGAGTGAATTATTTTAACTGATAACTGGCCGTCACTTATCAACCACAAGTGGCTTGTAAAGACGTGGTACCAGCGCGCCCTGTGTTTATCTTAGGTTTGCTACAAAAAAGCCCTTTCCCATTTCCACAGCGCTATTCATCCCACACCGCATCGACCCCTCGCAGCAGGTGACCTCCAAGAACGTAGTCGCCACACCGTTCCGCTTTTGCCTCGAGCTTTTCCAGTTCCTCTTGCGGCAATCGGTCCAAATCAAATTGGCAGTAGAGGTTCCGCTGTCGGAACGTGGCTTTCGCGCGCGCAAGTCCCGCAACCAGCGCTGCCGGCGATTTGACCACGATGCTCTCGTGGCCTCGGAATTCGACACGAACGCCAACTGCTCGGCCGAGCCGGCCCAACCCAACTGCGTCTTGCCAGCCTGATTCGTAGTCGAGTTCGATGGCTGCGACATCGCCCGAGCCCACCAGACGTAGCGCCTCCTCCTTGCTGCCGGCACGCGCGACAGTTGTCGCCATCGGGCCGGTGCGCGGGGTTCGCGAGGGCATGCGTACCACCTGTGTCGTTTGCATCATGGTCTGAGAGAGGGTTGGAGTCGCTTTGCGAGATGCCATCAGCACTCACTGTGATTGCCGGAGGCGCATCCTTCACATCGAAGCCTCTCTCGTTGACGAGATGTTTTCGGCCTTGGATACTGTGCAAATATACAGTGTTCCGAGCCATGGTAGCACGTGACTTTTCCGCCCCTGCAACTCACCGCAAGAAGCTTTCTTCGGCAGCGCTCCGCGCCATATGGCAGAGCAACCCCACGCCCGAGGTCCGCGACTTGTTGTGGGAAATCTATCGCCTGCAGGACATCGCAAGGCAGGCGTACGCCATCCTCACGCTAGCCCGCATATGGGGCATCGATAAGCCTTTCCTGACGAGATTGAATGCGCTGGATTCCGCGCTGTTTGCGGAGCCCGCCTTATGGGAGCGACCACTGAGTTGGTCGACCGAGGAAGAACAGGCGTTGAAGCGCTTGTCGCGGGGCCGGCGGTAGCGTTACCGCTTCGGGGGATTACGGAATGTCGTTTCCGCTACGGCGCCGCTTCCCGCCGCTCACCAGAAAGCGCCTGCAGGAGATTCAGCTACAGTACGGCCACGAGCTGCGCTCCAGTCAGTCCAGGGTCACCACTCGCTTTGCCGCGCTGACACCGAAGTACGAATCAGGTAGCGCCCTCGAACAGAACGGACAATCGACGCTACTGGTCGGCTCCACCAGCTCTCGCTCACCCTCGAGCAGGTCCAGCAACGTATAGTCGGTCGCGGCCTCATGAACTGGAGCGGGTGTCGCGTAGTACCGCAAAAACTCATTCAGCGCGCGACCGGCGACCTCAGCATTGAACGTCACCACGGCCGGATTGTGAATCTTGGTCCCGTATCTTTCTGCATCACGTTGCTCTTGCGTTTTGCTGGCATCCGCTAGTGCAACCCGGTCGATGAGCCCATTGCACCACAAGCAGCCCCGCCCAGGCCGTACGTGGCGAATGGCGCCAAAAACACCGTCCAGCCGGCCGGTCGAGTCCACGTGAACTTTGCTCCCCACCTGCACCATTGGGACAAAGTATTGGTGTGCGAGCGCGTTGCATGTCAGGCGGGCCTCCGCCGTGTCCGCTGCCAAAAAAACAAAGTCGCATTCGAGCAGAGCACGGTGCGCATCACCATGCGCTACATCAAGCGAGAGCGCAGCCACGGTCGCGTCCGGCGCAATGCTATGTATCAGCCGCCTAGCGATATTCACCTTTAGCGCACCCTGCTTAGTTGCAGTGGGCAAATCGCGAGGCAGAGCCCCGTGCACCCTGGAATAGTTGCTTACGTCGATACGGTCCGGGTCAAGCAGAACAAAGTTGCGAATGCCTAAGCGGACGAGCGGTTCAATCAATTGCGAACCGAGACCGCCCACGCCCACAATGCCAACGGTCGCGTGTGCAAGCAGCCCTTGCCCGCCTGCTCGTAGGAAAGGCAGTTGTCGGTCGAAGTGCTCGTCGTATACCGCTTGCGGCGCGTAGCGGGGTGAAGCCCAAAGATGGCGAACCCAGCGCCCCAGGACACGAGCTGTCTCAAGCTGCAGCCTTGCGCCATCGGGCATCCATAGGTCCACTTCCACGCTTCCAGTGCCAAAGACTGCGGCGCCCACGGGCAATCCGCTGTTGAGCCGTGCAAGCGTCGGATAACCGTACTCGTGCGATGCCATGTCGACACGACTGAAACTCACGGCATCGTCGGAGAAATGATTGTGGATAGCGATGTAAGCGAGCCGTTGTTGTTTCGCCTGCGAGAGGGCGTCTTCTATGAAGAGTGGTTCGAGCCGACCATGAAGTTGCGGACTGACCGTGTAGTCGACGCCGTCGCGCGCAGCGAGAAACTGCGCGGTGGTTAGTACCGTCCGTCCATCACGGGTGTGCCAGCCACACAGGAGCACACCAGCGTGCTCTTGGCTGTCTCCCGGGAAAAGGTGTCGTTGCACGTCCCGGAAGATAGCCGGGCTGAAAAGCAAGCGGGCGCTTCGGGTCATCGTGCCAACTCCTTGACGTGATGCAGCACTTTGACGAATTTGAGCGCTGCTGCCTCAACGGTGGCCTGCAGGCTGTTCGTCCGCCGCGATACCTGGAGTGCGGCGCGGCCTGCAAAGGTGTGCGGGCCCGAAATCGGCGCCGGATGGGGCTGCGCATCGGCGCGAACGACGTCTCCGCCAATGAACAGCGGATAAATGTCGGCAAAGGGCAATGCCGACGTCAACTGCGCCCCCAGCCAAGTTGAGCCCGGCACATATCCCGCGCCCAACTCCACGGGCTCCACGATGACGGTGCCCCCACCGCCGCTGTCCGGGGTGAAGACTACGTTTGCCTGAGGGAAATGCCCCCTCAGCAAAGCCAATATCTGCTCAATCGCCGGGTTGCCCATGACATCACCTTAGCTATTGTCGTCAGCTGGGATAGCCTTGAAGACCATACCGTCGTGGACGGCAAGGGTCTCGTCGTCGCCGATGACCTTCGAGGCTTCACCAGGCCGCTTCAAGATGAGCTGGAAGCTCGGTTGGATGACCACCCCCTGTGCGATTGCGGCCGCCTTGATTTGCGAACCGGTCAGCCGACGTTCATTCAACACAACGGGCTGGTCGTTGACCTCGACCGTAATCGAGACCACATGGTGTCCGTTACCGCCGGCGACATTGACTAATTGCTGCTCGTCCATGGTGCGTCCTCTGCTATCGAACGGTGAGCCCGTTATTGCGCTTTCGGGCAAAAATTGCTAAAAAGCAATTGACGGAGGAAGTGTATCCACCGCCAGTTGCTCAAGTCAAGCAAGGTTGCTAAAAAGCAATTAGGGGAAAGACTCTAGAGCGTCATACCCCACCCACCCCTAGAGAAGGAGCGCCGATGAACAAACAAGACTTTGATGCCGATGCGTTCTACGAGGCGCTGGACCGAGAGGTCCGGACCCGAGACACAACGTGGCGTCAGGTCAGCAGTGAGACCGGAGTGAACGCAACTACACTCACTCGCATGGGACAGGGCCGCAAGCCGGATGCCGCAAGCTTGGCCGCTTTGTCGGCCTGGGCAGGCCTGAATCCGGCAGAGTTCATTCGAAAGCAAGTAGTCCAAGCTGCCAGTGCCCAAACACTCAACAAGGTATCGCTGCTGTTCCGCCAGGACCCATCATTAACCAGCGAAGCACGAAAACAGCTAGATAGCATTGTCGAGGCCGCATACCAGAGCCTTCGGAAGAGGGGCTGATGCCCCCATCGTCAATAGACCAATGAGCAAGTTCGCACGGGGGTTTAAGAAGGATTGCGAGCGCATCGTTGCATCGTTGCGCGAGGAACTTCGCTTGCCCGAATTCGAGCCCATCGACATGACGGCGCTCGCAGCCCATCTCGACATCCCCTTAGCGGCCCTTCGCGACTGTGTAACTCATAGCCATATACCCAGCGACCCCGCGCACCTGAGCGAAATCTATGACAAGGTTTCGGCATTCACCATCTTTGACGGGCAGCACCGGAGCGTCGTCTATAACGACCGTCACAGCATGCCACGTCATCGCTCCAACCTCGCACATGAATTCGCGCACGCGCTTTTATTACACCCTCCGGAAGGAAGTGCTGATGCGGCGCAAGAGCGACTGCACGAGCGGGAGGCAGCTTGGCTCGGCGGCGTTCTTCTGTTGACTGACAAGCAGGCACTTCAAGTCGCTGCTTCCGGCCTCTCTCACGATGAAGCCACCAAGCGCTTCGCAATCAGCCACGAGATGCTGACCTATAGACTCAACGTGACTGCAGCCATCCGGCGAACACGTAGCGGCGGTTTCATCGTCCGGCAGCAGGGCTGACCGAAACGTAGCTCAGAAGGCCGTAGCTCGCGGAATTAGAAAGCGCCCATACCCCTCAATGGTGGGCGCAGGAAGAAGCTGCTAAGTTGAGTAGAAACCGAACTTCGAGCAGATAGTCGGCGAACTGCGCATTCCGCGATGTATGTAGCATGATGCGCGAGACGAGTTCGGTCAGCACTCGGCGCGTTCGCGATGGGCGGCAGCGAAAACCAGCCGGCACAAAGCCGGACCTTTGCCACGCCAATGTGGCGTTTCAATTAGTTATTGCGCCGCCCGGAAACCCAATATTCGCAAGGGATGCCGGGACAACGGCGCAACAACTTCGGAAACGCGGCGCAACAACTATTTCAAACCGCTAGCTGAACTGACAGCGGCCTCGCTGATTACTCCACCGTGACCGATTTTGCGAGGTTCCGCGGCTTATCCACATCTGTGCCGCGCGCCAGCGCGGTGTGATACGCCAGCAATTGCAGCGGCACCACGCGCAGGATCGGCGAGAGTTGGCCGTAGTGCTCCGGCACGTGGATTGCGCGCAAAGAACACCGCGTTGATGGCGCCGGCGAAGGCGCCTAAAACACCCGGTGCCCGATATGGAAACGCGTGTGCCGAGATCACGACGCGCACAAAAACTGCATGCCGTTTTTTTAATTCCACCCACGCGAGATCAAAGAAAACTTCACAGCGGCATGCATTGAAGATTTTCCAACGTCGACCTACGCTGAAGCTCGAATTTACCAACGGCCCGCAATTTCTCTCCCTCCAGCGTATTGAAGGATCCGGCTTTTCGCGCTTCGCACGTCAATATTAGGCACACACTTAATTCAGGCAATCAACGCATGCCTGCATTGATCACCAAAAACAAAGGGGGACATTTCATTGGATTGCAAAACCGTGCGCCCATTTTGGTGGCGCATTCTCATTCATTTCCTCTAACTCGTATTAGGGTGGTTTTATGGCCTTTAACAATGTAGGACCACTGACACTGCTCAACCCCGGCCAGACGGCGTACTGGTGGTACACCCGGAACAACGGCGAAGACTTCGGCACGCAGTTCGCCAGCGCCGATATCAAGACGCCCAACTCCGGCGCCGTGCACCTGGCCAACGATCAACGCAAGGAGAAGGACAACGCCGGACACACAACGTATTTCGTGTCCATCACGAACCAGGGGCCAGGCGTCTGCTGGCACAACCTTCAAGGTGGGGGGATGGTATGAAGATCACCGTCGTCGTCGATGCCAAGGGCACGCTGGTTGCCGCGCAGCAGCACAACGGCCAGAGCAAGGAGGCAGGACTGGTGGCTGGCCCGGGTCAGAAGGTGCACGAGCTGGACGTGCCCTTGCAGGAACAGGACTTCAAGGATGCGCAGCTGTTCGTGAGCAAGCTCACACCGCACATCCAGAACATCCGGGTGCACTGAGGAAGCGCCCACCAAGCAGCGCATGAAAAAAGCCAGGCGTAGCCCTTTGAAACAGTTGCTGCGCCACGCTCTCTAAGTTGTTGCGCCGGAGGCTGCAGAAGCGATCCCGGCGCAGCTTCCCTCTGCGCAAGCCATCCACCTAGAAGCAGCTCAAAGCGTCCGGAAACTCGTCATTGCCGGAACGAAAACCCGGATTTGCAATAGTGATTGCGACATCCGCACCGTTATCCGCCCGGCGACCGCAGGACCGCAGCGAGTTTGGCTCCCTTGCGACGCCGCCACCCCAAGTGCCAAAGCGTTGAGCGAGAGGATTGTTCTCGCTCAAGACATCCTTCTGAAGGAAGAGGTCAGTCGTCACTCAGCGAGCTAAACGATAGTGGTGGACTGCGCGCCGGACTAACACCGACGACAGGGAGCACCCTGCCGGAGAAGACATTCAGAAAACGCGGGCAGGCGGGACGCTCAAGTGATGGACTTCAACGCAGCCGCACGTAGTGCGTCGGAAAGCTTGGGGTCGTCGACGGCACGTGCAAGCGTCAACGTGCCGACCATCATCGCAACGGTGACCAAGGCGCGTTCGTGCGCACTCGGTTGCCCCCAATCTGGCAACTGTCGGGCAACGAGATCGATCATTTCCTTGATGCGACGCGTTGCAGCACGTCTGACCTCTGGCGCCTGACGCGGCATTTCTGAGGCCAGCGCGGCTGTGCCACAGCCGTTTTCCACACCTTCGACGTGCTCCTTTGAGAGATACGCCTGCGCCATAGCCCGCAGCACATTCTGAGGTGGCGTGGTGGCAGCGATGTGCTCCATCAACGCCACCCCTTCTGCCCCGGCGCGATCGGCCGCCTCAGCAAGCATCGCTTCACGCGATGCGAAGTGTGCATAGAAGCCTCCGTGCGTGAGCCCGACATCCTTCATGATGTCGGACACGCTGGTGCCGTTGTAGCCGCTTCGTCTAATTGCACGCGCAGCGGCCCCCACGATGCGCTCGTGAGTGATTTCTTTGGAAGTCGGGGTAGATCTCTTCATATGATGACCAGCATATTCGAATGCTTACTGCGGAGCAAGGAAGTATTCGCCCAGACGACTTGACCGTAAAGAGATCGCTAAGCGCCCTCACCGCTCTGCTGCAAGCGGGGGACACGTAGATTGCAGACTGAGCGGTCCTATGTAGGGCACAGCTCTAACGTTATTTTCCCTCCTCCCCACGGCCACAAAGGATCTCCGGCGCTTCCCGCCCCTTCACTTGTGCCGGTCGGCACACCAGACGCACGGGATAGGCCCGTGCGCAGTGCCGCGCCACAAACTCACCTTGACAGTGGATGGCTCGTTTCATATGATGACTATCATATATCCGGTGCCAATCAATGAAGCCCACGTTCAACAGCCGCAAGAAAGACACGCACGAGCGCATCGTGGCTGCGGCTGCACATGCCATTCGCAGCCACGGCTACGCTGGGGTGAGCGTGGCAGAGGTGATGAAGAAGGCGGGATATACGCATGGCGGCTTCTACGCGCACTTCAAATCGCGCGATGCGCTGCTTGTGGAGGCGCTTAACTGCGCTAGCCAAGATATTGCTGTCGAGGCGGCGCGCGTGGCGCGGCTGCGCGTTGGCACGGGTGCTAGCGAATTTCGGTGTCTTGTCGAAGCTTATCTTGCCGATCAATACCTTGGCACGCTGGAGAACGGCTGCCCCATCGCTGCGCTGGCCGCCGAAATGCCGCGGCAATCGCTGGCTGTGCGTGGTGCGTCTATGGCGAGGGTGCACCAACTCATCGCAGCCGTACGTTCAACACTTCCCGAATCGTACCGCGCGTTGGCGAGCGTGATTACAGGCTCGCTAGTGGGCACGTTGCAGCTTGCCCGTGCCCTGGGTGATACCCCGCAGGGGCGCGAAGTGCTCTCGGCGGCCCGTGAATCGCTCCTCCAACTTTACGACACGTCTGCACCCGCTCACTGAAATACTCGACCGCTTTCAGGTCAACACTTTTGCTCGCGCATAAATATGATGATCATCATATTTTAACCAATCCGACTTACCAAAGGAGCCCCTCATGAAAATTGAAAACGCTGTTGTTCTGATCACCGGTGCCAACCGCGGCATTGGCCTCGCCTTCGCACGCGCGTTGTTGGCCCGTGGCGCCCGCAAGGTGTACGCCGGCGCGCGTGACCCATCTACGATCACGCAAGCAGGCGTGGAACCGCTGCGGCTGGACGTCACCAAGCCCGCAGAAGTTGCGGCGGCCGCTGCGCATGCCAGCGACGTGACGTTGGTGATCAACAACGCCGGCATCGCGCAACTCGGTGGCTTTCTCGCGCACGACAGTGAGGAAATCTCTCGCCGACTGTTCGAGACCAACTTCTTCGGCATGCTGCAGATGAGCAAGGCCTTCGCGCCAGTACTCCGGGCCAATGGCGGAGGTGCGCTTCTCAATGTGCTGTCTGTGGCTTCGTGGGTCAACGGGGGCGAGCTGGCGGCCTACTCAGCGAGCAAGTCGGCGGCATGGTCGCTCACCAATGCGCTGCGTAACGAGTTGGCAGCACAGAAAACACAGGTCCTGGGCTTGCATATGGCCTACGTCGATACCGACCTCACGCGCGGCATCGACAGCCCGAAGAGCAGCCCTGAGGACATCGTCCGGCATGCACTTGACGGCCTCGAAGCCGGCCTTGACGAAGTTCTGGCCGATGCACTGACGCAGCAGGTAAAGCAAAGCCTGGGGGCACCACGTCCCCTCTACCTCCCCCAAGCCTCCTAAGGCCCTCAATCGATACAAAGGCTCATCACGCTTTTTGAGCCGGCAACGACCATGACCATAGCCAAGCAAACGCCCGCGCAGCACCACCCCGGAAACAGGATGAAGGCATTTATCGTCGATCGATATGGGAGCAAAACCGGCCTGCGATTCGGCGAGGTGCCAATTCCAGAGCCGCGCGAAGACGAGGTGCTGGTCCAAGTTCATGCTGCTGGCGTGAACCTGCTCGACTCTAAGGTCACAAGCGGAGAGTTCAAGCTCCTCCTGCCCTACCGCCTCCCGTTCGTCATGGGTCACGACGTCGCTGGGGTGGTGGTCAAAGTCGGGGCTCAAGTACGGCAGTTCAAAGTTGGCGACGAGGTCTACTCCCGGCCAGACGACTTTCGAATTGGCGCCTTCGCCGAGTACATCGCGATTCGAGAAAGTTCGCTGGCGCTCAAGCCCAAGGCACTCAGCATGGAGGAAGCCGCCTCCATTCCGCTGGTGGGGCTGACCGCATGGCAGGCGCTGGTCGAAAAAGCAAAGCTGAAGAAAGGGCAACGGGTCTTCATTCAGGCCGGCTCTGGAGGCGTCGGGACATTCGCCATCCAGTTGGCCAAGCATCTTGGCGCGACCGTCGCTACGACGACAAGCACCGCCAATGTTGGGTTGGTGAAGAGCCTTGGTGCAGATGTCGTTATCGACTACAAAAAGCAGGACTTCGAGAACGTCTTGCACGACTACGACGTGGTCCTGAACAGTCAAGACGGCAAGACACTCAGCAAATCCCTCCGCGTGCTCAAAGGCGGCGGAAAACTCATCTCCATCTCCGGACCACCTGACCCGGAATTCGGCAGAGAAATCGGGGCACCCTGGTTCGTCAGGTTGGTCATGCGGATGTTCAGCGCCGGTATCAGGCGAAAAGCACAACGCCGCGGAATCAACTTTTCTTTCCTCTTCATGAAGGCGGCTGGAAACCAGTTGCGCGAGATCACGCGTCTCATTGATGCGGGGAATATCCGCCCCGTGGTGGATCGAGTCTTCCCATTCGAGTCGACCAACGAGGCCATGGCCTACGTCGAAACGGGGCGGGCGAAGGGAAAGGTCGTCGTCAAGATCAAATAGCCGCCAACTGCCCCGCTTCGAATGCTCGAATCTTGGAAATCAACGCAATGCGTCATCTACTGAAAACAAGCCTGCTCGGACTCACTCTGGCAGCAACACTCACTTCATCGACAGCAGGAGCCGCTGAGACCCCGACAGACGGGGCGCAAATGCGCCCGCCGCTGGCAATGCAGGCACAAGAGGTCAGTTGGAAGACCGTGCCAACGCAAACCATCACGGCAGGCGGCGTGGACTTTGCATACCGGGAACTCGGCAGGCAGCACGGTGGCACGCCGGTCGTGTTTCTTACCCACTTGGCCGCCGTGCTGGACAACTGGGACCCTCGCGTCGTAGACGGCTTTGCGGCTGCACATCACGTTGTCGCTTTCGATAATCGCGGGGTGGGGGCTTCCAGCGGCACGCCGTCGAAATCGATCGAGGAAATGGCTGACGACGCCATCGTCTTCATCAAGGCGATGGGGTTCAAGCAAGTGGATCTCTTCGGCTTCTCGATGGGCGGAATGATTGCGCAGGAAATCGCGCTGAAGGAGCCCCAACTCGTACGCAAAATGATTCTCGCGGGCACCGGGCCCGCTGGCGGCGAAGGCATCAGCACGGTCTCCGGCGTGACGTTCTACGACATGGCGCGAGGCTTCTTCACCGGCCAGGATCCGAAGCAATACCTCTTCTTCACGCGCACGCCAAACGGCATCGAGGCAGGAAAGGCATTCCTGGAGCGTCTGAAGGAGCGCTCGGAAAACCGCGACAAGGAGATCAGCGTCACGGCGTTCCTGGCTCAGCTAGAGGCGCTGCGCGTCTGGGGGCTGAAAGAGCCGGCGGATCTGTCGGCCGTGAAGATTCCCGTGTTCGTTGTCAATGGCGAAAGTGACCGGATGGTTCCGACCAAGAACTCGCAGGACCTCGCACGGCGCCTACCGAACAGCAGCCTCCTCATCTATCCCGATTCCGGCCATGGCGGGGTGTTCCAGTACTACGCCGACCTTGTGCCCAAGGCACTCGAGTTTCTTGATAGGCACTGAATTCCGGTTCAACGCGGAGATACCAACATGACCGCCACCCACGCCTAACGAAAACGGTGGTTTTGGCAAAGACAGAAAAAAGGAGAACAACGTGTCCAACCCGATAGAACGTGGCAATGCAACATACTCCGAGCAGCAAACCGACCTGTTTGGCAAATGGGTCAAACATTTCGGAGCGGTTGACGCGCAGCAACTCGATCTTGGGACGTTGATAGCGATCCACGCACTGGTAGTAACCGGCTCGGCACCGTGCGCTCCGGAGCAAAGACGATCATCTGCGCCCGCAGGCTAGATCGTATTTCCCTGGCTAGCTGCACAGGGTTCCGGCGTACATGGTCGTGGATGGAGTCCCCGTCAAGAAGCGAAGGACGTTTTGGTCGACTGAGGAGAGGGAGCACGCGTGCCCAAAAACTAGAGAGCTGCGTTGGGGGTGAAGGGCGCTACGCCACGGTGGCGCGCCCACCAACATGAAGGAGTGTTTGAAGCCTTACAGTCCAGCGGTTTCTGGAGGAACTTACCCCCAGAAACCGGGCTGTATTCAGCGAGTTCGAAACGCTTTCATTTCCTCGCCACGCCATCGGCTGGCGTGGCGACGCGTTACTCCACTGTCACGGATTTTGCGAGGTTACGCGGCTTATCCACATCCGTGCCACGCGCCAGCGCGGTGTGATACGCCAGCAATTGCAGCGGCACCACGTGCAGGATCGGCGAGAGCTGGCCATAGTGCTCCGGCATACGGATCACCTGAATGCCATCGCTGGACTGGATGTGCGTATCGGCGTCGGCAAACACGTACAGTTTGCCGCCGCGCGCACGCACTTCCTGGATGTTGGACTTGAGCTTTTCCAGCAGCGCATCGTTCGGGGCCACCGTCACCACCGGCATCTCGTCAGTCACCAGCGCCAGCGGGCCGTGCTTCAATTCACCCGCCGGGTACGCCTCGGCGTGGATGTACGAGATTTCCTTGAGCTTGAGCGCGCCTTCCAGGGCGATCGGGTAGTGCAGGCCACGACCCAGGAACAGCGCGTTCTCGCGGCGGGCAAATTCTTCCGACCACGCGATGATCTGCGGCTCCAGCGCCAGCACGGCGTTCAGTGCGGACGGCAGGTGGCGCAGGTGGCGCAATGCATCCTCTTCCTGCTCGGTGTTCAGATGACCGCGCAGCTTGGCAAACGTCAGCGCCAGCATGTACAGCGCGGCCAGCTGCGTGGTGAACGCCTTGGTGGACGCCACGCCGATCTCGGTGCCGGCGCGCGTGAGGAACTTGAGCTCGGTCTCGCGCACCATGGCGCTGGTGCCCACGTTGCACACAGCCAGCGTGTGCGTGTGGCCCAGCTCGCGTGCGTGGCGCAGCGCGGCCAGCGTGTCGGCGGTTTCACCCGATTGCGAGATCACGACGACCAGCGCGTTCGGGTTGGGCACCGTCTCGCGGTAGCGGTATTCGCTGGCGACTTCCACCTGGGTGGGGATCTTGGCGATCGATTCCAACCAGTACTTGGCCGTGCAGCCCGAGTAGTAGCTGGTGCCGCAGGCCAGGATCAGCACACTGTCGATCTTGGGCAGGATTTCAGCCGCACGCGGGCCGAACAGATCGGGTGCAAACCCCTGCACCCCCTCGAGCGTGTCGCCCAGCGCGCGCGGTTGCTCGAAAATTTCCTTCTGCATGAAGTGGCGGAACGGCCCGAGTTCCACGGCGGCTGCATAGCCGCCCACTTCCTTCACTTCACGCTCGACGATGCGATCGTGCACATCGGCGACGGTAAAGCCTTCGCGCGTGATCTCCACCACGTCGCCCTCTTCCAGATACGCCATGCGGCTGGCAGTGCCGGCCACGGCCAGCGCGTCGGAAGCGAGGAAGGTTTCGTTGTCGCCAATCGCCACCACCAGCGGCGAGCCAGCGCGCGCGCCCACCACCACGTCGGGGTTGTCACGCGCGAACACGGCAATCGCATACGCCCCATGCAGGCGCTTGACGGACGCACGCACCGAGGCAAACAGGTTGCCCCGCGTGGCGCTGCTCGGGTACGTGTAGGCCTGGTGAATCAGGTGCGCGACCACTTCCGTGTCCGTCTGCGATTCAAAACCGTAACCGACAGCCTTGAGCTCGTCGCGCAGCGCTTCGTAGTTCTCGATGATGCCGTTGTGCACCAGGGCGATGGTGTCGCCCGAGAAATGCGGGTGCGCGTTGACCGTATCCGGCCGGCCATGCGTGGCCCAGCGCGTGTGGGCGATGCCGATGGCGCCGTCCAGGTGGCTCGTCTGTGCCTGGGCATCCAGATCTGCCACGCGCGACACGGTGCGGGCGCGCTCGAGCTGGCCGTCGCGCTGCACGGCCACGCCGCAGGAGTCATAGCCGCGGTATTCCAGGCGGCGCAGCCCTTCGATCAGGACGGGAACGATATTGCGCGTGGAAACCGCGCCAACGATACCGCACATGTTGATTTCTCCGGTTGGAGCGTGGCCGCATCGTCAATGTGCGCCGCACTCGGTATTTCAGTATCGATGCTCATGTGCCACAGCGGCATCCGCTGTTCGGCGCAGGAGACCCTCTGTCAGCCTGCTTTCTTCTGCTTCACGGGGCGCTGCCAGGCGTCGATGGTGACTTGCCGAGCACGCGACACCGTCAGCTTGCCGTCGGGCGCATCCTTGGTCAGCGTAGTGCCGGCGCCCAGCGTGGCGCCCTTGCCCACGCGCACCGGCGCCACGAGTTGCGAGTCCGAGCCGATGAAGGCGTCGTCCTCGATGATGGTGCGGAACTTGTTCGCGCCGTCGTAGTTGCAGGTGATGGTGCCCGCACCGATGTTCACGCGCGAACCGACCGTCGCATCGCCCACATAGGCGAGGTGGTTGGCTTTGCTGTGCGCCGCGACCTGGCTGTTCTTCACCTCGACGAAGTTGCCGATATGCACGTCTTCGGCCAGCTCGGTGCCTGGGCGCAGACGCGCGTAGGGGCCGATACGCGAGTCGGCGCCGACCTTGGCCTGCTCGATATGGCAGAACGGCAGGATCTCGGCGCCGGCGTCGATGGCCGCATCGCGGATCACCGTATTGGCACCGATGCGCACGCCGTCGCCCAGCGTGACGTTGCCTTCAAAGATGCAGTTGACGTCGATCACCACGTCGCGCCCGCAGGTGAGCTTGCCGCGCACGTCGATGCGCGCCGGGTCGATCAGCGTGACGCCGTCTTCCAGCAGTTGCTGCGCGAGGTTGCGCTGGTGAATACGCTCAAGCTCCGCCAGCTGCACCTTGCTGTTCACACCCAGCGTTTCCCACTCGGCCAGCGGGTGCGCGGAGGTGATGGGCACGCCCTCGGTGGCGGCACGCTCGATCACGTCGGTCAGGTAGTACTCGCCCTGCGCGTTGTTGTTGGACAGCGTGGCAAGCCAGTGCTTGAGCTTGGCCGTCGGGCACACCAGGATGCCGGTGTTGACCTCGTGGATGGCCAGCTGCGTTTCGTTGGCGTCCTTCTGCTCGACGATGCGCGTGATGCGGCCAGCGGCGTCGCGCACGATGCGGCCGTAACCGGTCGGGTCGCCCAGGTGCACGGTTAGCACGCCCAGGTGGTCGTTGCCGGCGGCGCCCACCAGCGCGCTGAGCGTCTCGGCGCGCGTGAGCGGCACATCGCCGTAGAGCACGAGGGTGGGCACGCTCTCGTCGAGCTGGTCGACGGCCTGCATGACGGCGTGGCCCGTACCCAATTGCTGGTCTTGCGTGGCAAAGGTGATGTCCGGCGCGCCGACCATCTCGCGCACCCGATCGCCGCCATGGCCGACCACCACCACCAGCCGCGTCGGCGACATGGAGCGCGCGGTTTCAATCACGTGGGCCAGCAACGGTTTGCCGGCCAGGGGGTGCAGCACTTTCGGCAGGGCGGAGCGCATGCGTTTGCCCATGCCTGCGGCCAGGATGACGATATTCACAAGGAGATTCCTAAAGTGACGCGAAGCGATGGCCTGCGGCGGGCGTCCGCGGCCCGTTCACCAGAGGGCCGCAGTGCCCGCAAACCCTTCTGTGATGCGCTTTTGCGGCGGATAAGGCACAGGTAAAAAATTTTAGCATGGGGCCCACCCTCCCCCAGAACCGGCCAAACGGTCGAATTGTTGCAATTGCGCCATGACCGGGCTGGTTAGCCCGCCAGCCGATCAGACGGATGGCGGACACCACGGCGGGCCCGGCGGGCGGGCTGCACTTAGCTTGCGGCGGGTGCGTCGGCCGGCTTGGGCTCCGCGTTACGCTCAAAACGCACGAACTCGATGCGGTCGTCATGCGAGCCCGCGAACACCAGCGGTGCCTGGTCGTAGGCGGTCTGGCCGAACAGCGAGTCCTCACCAATCTTGGCCAGGCCCGTGGTCAGGCCGTTGAAGTCGAACAGATCGGTATCGGCCAGGTGCGAGGGCACCACGTTCTGCAGCGACGCGAAGATGTTGTCGATGCGACCCGGCGTCTGGCGCTCCCACTCCAGCAGCATTTCCTTGACCTTCTTGCGCTGCAGGTTTTCCTGTGAGCCGCACAGGTTGCACGGAATGATCGGAAATTCCATCGCCCGAGCGTAGGAGGCGATGTCCTTCTCGGCGCAATACGCCAGCGGGCGGATGACGATGTGGTCGCCGTTGTCGGTGGCCAGCTTGGGCGGCATCGCCTTCATCTTGCCGCCGAAGAACATGTTTAGGAAGAACGTGTTGACGATGTCATCCCGGTGGTGGCCCAGCGCGATCTTGTTGGCGCCCAGTTCCTTGGCCGTGCGATAGATCACGCCGCGGCGCAGGCGCGAGCACAGCGAGCACGTGGTCTTGCCCTCGGGCACCTTCTCCTTGACGATCGAGTACGTGTCCGCCTCGACGATTACGTATTCCACGCCCAGCTTCTTCAGGTACGTGGGCAGCACGTCTTCCGGAAAGCCCGGCTGCTTCTGATCGAGGTTCATCGCGATCAGCTTGAAGTGGATCGGCGCGCGCTTCTGCAGCGCCATCAACACCGACAGCATCGTGTACGAATCCTTGCCGCCGGACAGGCACACGAGGACGGTGTCACCGTCGTCGATCATCTTGAAGTCGCCGATGGCGCGACCGGCCGCCGACTGCAGGCGGGTTTCGAGGCGGTGGAAATTATTGGAGAACGTCATGGCATCTCGACCCCGCCAGCGCTGAATAATGGCCGGACGGGCGTCAAATCGTGAGGAAAATCAGCATTTTAGCGCGCGTGGCGCGTCTTCTGCAGGGTCGCGCGAACAAGCCTAGAATCGTTTGCCTGTCCTTTTGCCCTACGGAGACAACGATGCGGATTCTGGTGCTGGGTGCCGGTGGTACCGGTGGCTATTTCGGTGGGCGGCTCGCCCAGGCGGGTGCGGACGTGACCTTTCTCGTGCGCCCGGCGCGTGCAGAGCAGCTGCGCGCGCACGGTCTCGTGATTCGCAGCCCGCACGGTGATGCGCAGTTGCCCGTGCAACTCATCACCGCCGACCAGGCAGCAGCCTGGGGCCATGCCGATCTCGTGCTGCTGAGCTGCAAGGCCTATGACCTGGAAGATGCCATCACGGCGATCCGCCCTGTGTTGGGCGAGCGCACCGTGGTGCTGCCCGTGCTCAACGGGCTGGCGCATCTGGACCGGCTCGACGCGGCGTTTGGTGAGTCGCGCGTGCTGGGCGGGCTGTGCCATATCAGCGCCACCACCGCGCCGGATGGGGCCGTGCTGCACCTGAGCAATGGGCAAGGCGCGGCGATGCATTCGATCACCTTTGGCGAACGCACGCTGCACGCCCCGCGCGAACGCACCGAGGCCATCCGCGATGTGTTTGCCACGGCGCAGTTCGATTCCGTGCTGGCCGAAAACGTCATGCAGGACATGTGGGAGAAGTTTGTCTTCCTGACGTCGCTGGCGGCGATGACGTGCCTGATGCGCGCGACGGTGGGTGAGATCGTCGCTACCGACGAAGGCCGCGCGCTGAACGAGGCGATGTTTGCGAGTTGCGAGGCCGTGGCGGCGGCATCGGGGTATCGGATTCGGCCTCAGGCGCGTGAGCGGGGTTTGAATGTGTTGACGCAGGCGGGCTCACCGCTGACGGCATCGATGCTGCGAGATCTGGAGAATGGTGGCCGCGTTGAAGCGGACCATATCGTCGGCGATATGTTGCGGCGTGGGCGGGCGATTGGTGTGGATGTCTCACTGCTGCGGGTGGCGTTTGCGCATTTGCAGGCGTATCAGCAGCGGTTGTTGCGGCCGGCTGTTTAAGGGTGGCGGTGCATCCCTTGTTTCATCCCCTGCCGGGGCTGACTCACTTTCTTTGTCTTGCCAAAGAAAGTAAGCAAAGAAAGGCGCGCCCGATGCGGCGAAAAATTCCTTGAATTTATGTCGCAAGGAGGGGAAGGGAAAAACTCGCTGCGCTCAAACAGTTTCCCTTCCTTTTTCCTCCTTGCAACAGAAATTCAAGGCACCGCATAGGGCAGGAAAGTCAAAGGCCAAACAGTCTAAACGTGAGTGTTGGTGGCTTTGTCTGTCTGGTTGCTGTTTGATTATTTACTGCCAGCCGCCGCCCAGCGCCTGCATGAGCACGGCGGAATCGAGCAGGCGGTCCGCTCGGCTCTGCACCTGTTGCAGCGTGGCTTGATCGACTTGGCGCTGCGCGTCCAGCAAGGCGAGCGTGCTGATGCCGCCGCTGGCGTGGCGGGCTTCGGCGGCGCGTAGGGTCTGTTGGGCCTGGTCGGTTGCCAGTGCGCGCGCTTGCAGGGTCTGCGCATCGTTGTGTACGGCATGCAATGCGTCGGCGACTTCTTGCAAGCCCTGCAATACCGCCTGCTTATACGCGGCTCCCGCTGCGTCGTAAGCGGCTTCGGCTTCGCGCTTTTTTGCGCGCAGGGTGCCGCCGTGGAAGATCGGCTGGGTAAGCCCGGCCCCCAGATTCCAGATGCTTGATCCTGCGCCAAACAGGTTGCGGAAGCTGGTCGTCTCCGAACCCAGGCCTGCAGACAGGGTGATGCGCGGGAACAGGTTGGCCGTCGCCACGCCCACGTTGGCGCTCGCCTCGTGCCACATCGCTTCGGCGGCGCGGATGTCGGGGCGGCGCTGTGCGAGCGTGGATGGCAACGACACCGGCAGCGGGTCCGGCAAGCGCAGCGCGTCGAGCGCCGGCAACGTCGGCAGCCCCGCACCGGGCTCGCGGCCCAGCAGCACAGATAGACGATGCCGCTGCTGCGCAGCCTGCTGCAGGAGCGGCGGCAACGTCGCGTCGGTCTGCGCGACCAGCGTGCGCTGCGAAAACGCATCGACCTGCGCAACGCCGCCGAGGCTCAGCCGCCGCTCAGTGATGTCGAGCTGCCGGCGCTGCTCGGCCGCCAACCGCTGCGTGGTCGCGATCTGCGCATCGAGTGCGGCAATCCGCACCACCGTCGTCACCACATTGCCCGCCAGCGACAAGCGAGCCGCTTCCAGCTCATATCGCTGCGTATCCACCTGCGCACGCGATGCCTCCAGCGCCCGGCGCACGCCACCAAACAAGTCCAACGCATACGACACCGACAGCGACGCCGAATACAACGTAAACGGCCCCGGCTTGGGCGTGTTGAAGCCAAACGCCTCCGGATTGATTTGCTGGCGCACCGCAGACACACTGCCATCCACAGAAGGCATCGCATAACCGAACTGCGCCTCGGCTTCCGCCTGCGCCTGGCGCAAGCGCGCTTCCGCCTGCGCCACCGAAGGACTGGCGCGCAGCGCCTCATCCACCAGCGCATCCAGCGCAGGCGATTGAAACAGATGCCACCAATCCGCCGGGACATTCGCATCCGCCAGATGCTGCACCTCGCCGCCCGCAATCGGCGCGGATGCAGTTTCGCGCGGCACCGGCTGTGCGGAATACCCCTGCGCTGCAGGCCCGGCCGGCGTCTTGAAGTCGGGCCCGACAGCACAGCCGCTCATCACCAGCGCAACCGCCAACACAGCGCCGAGCCCCAAACCGCGCTCACCACGCAAGCGCAAAAACGCCAACGCATATGCCCAGACGGTGTGGCCGTACCCTGCCCTAGATGGCGCCTTGAATTTCTGTAAGCGGGCGGAAAAAAGGCGGGGAACTGTCTGAGCGAAGCGAGTTTTCCCCGCCTCCGCCCGGTTACAGAAATTTAAGGGATGGGTCGCCATCTCGGGCGCGCCTTTCTTTGCTTCCTTTCTTTGGCAAGACAAAGAAAGGGAGTCGGCCCCGGCAGGGGACGAAACGCGGGATGCACCACCAACGCCATCACCACGAAACCTCAAAAGCGTACGCATGGCCACCACCCTCAATCCAACGTCTTGCGATAAAACCGCAACGCAATCCCCAGCACCACGACAGTGAACACCATCAACGGCCAGATACTCGGCCACAACTCCACCCACCCATTCCCCTTGAGCAAGATGCCCCGCGTGAGCCGATGGAAATACGTCATCGGCAACACATTGCCAATCACCTGCGCCCACTTCGGCATCCCCACAAACGGAAACATGAACCCCGACAGCAGAATGCTCGGCAGGAAGTAGAAGAACGTGAGCTGCGTCGCCTGTAGCTGGTTCTGAGCAAGTGAGGACAGCGTGATCCCCACCGTCAAGCTGGCCACGATAAACAGCAGCGCCGCCACGTACACCATCCACACGCTGCCGACAAACGGCACATGAAAGACGAAGTACGCCGCAGCCAGGATGATGGTCAACTGCACCAGCCCGATAAAGATGTACGGCACGATCTTGCCCGTCATCACCTCCAGCGGGCGCACCGGCGTGGCGAGCAGGTTTTCCATCGTGCCGCGCTCACGTTCGCGCGTCATGGCCAAGCCCGTCATCATCACCATCGTCATAGTGAGGATCGTGCCGATGAGCCCCGGGATGATGTTGTATTGCGTGATGCCCTCGGGGTTGTAGAGCTTGTGCAGACGCACGTCGAACGGCGGGGTACTGCCGCTGCTGTTGCCACCATTCGCACCGGCCAGCGGTGACAGCGCACCCTTCATGTCCTTGCTGACCACGCTCTGCACGAGCTGCGAAACAGAGGCCAGCGCCATGCCGGTCGCCGCCGGGTCCGTCGCATCGGCCTCGACCAGCAGAGAAGGTTTTTCACCGCGCGCCAGCTTGCGCGTGAAATCCGGCGGGATGGACACAACGAACTGCAGCTGCCCTTTCGCCAGCGCCTCGCGCCCTGCCGTTTCGTCCGGCAGCGTGGTGGTCACGTCAAAGTACTCGGAGTTGCGCATGGCAGCGAGAAAGCTGCGCGTGAACTCGCTCTGGTCCGCCGCAATCACGCCGGTCAGCAGGTGCTTCGGGTCGGTGTTGATGGCAAAGCCGAACAGGAACAGCTGCATGACGGGAATGCCGATCATCATGGCAAACGTCACGCGGTCGCGCCGCAGTTGCAGGAACTCCTTGAGCACCACGCTCCACCAGCGCACGAAGGAGAAACGCTCGCCGTTGAGCTTCATGGCTGCGCTCCGTAGTTGTCGGACGAGCGCCGCATCATGTGGATGAACACGTCTTCCAGGCCGGTGCTGATCGGCTCGGCGCGCACACCCGCTTCGCTGGAGAGATGGCGCAGCGTGGCCTCCAACGCGTGCGCGTCCGCGCCAGTCACGTGCAGCACGGAGCCAAACGCGACGGTCTGATCCACACCCGGCTGACCTTCGAGCTTGCGCCCGAGCTCAACGAGATTGCCGCCTGATACCGACCACGTCGACAAGTGCTGACCGGCGATCACGTCGTCCGCCGTGCCCTGCGCAAGCAATTCGCCATAGGCGATGTACGCCAGCTTGTGGCAACGCTCGGCCTCATCCATGTAGTGCGTGCTGACGAGCACCGAAATGCCCTGCGCGGCCAGCCGGTGCAGCTCTTCCCAGAAGTCGCGACGGGCTTTGGGGTCGACACCCGCGGTGGGTTCGTCCAGCAGCAGCAGTTCCGGCTTATGCAGCATGCACGCCGCCAGCGCCAGGCGCTGCTTCCACCCGCCCGAGAGCGCCCCGGCCAACTGCTTGGCGCGCGACGCCAGGCCAAGATTTTCCAGCGCGTGATCGACCACCTCCCGCCGGTTAGGCATCTCGTACAAGCGCGCCACAAAGTCGAGGTTCTCGCGGATGGAGAGATCATCCCAATACGAAAACCGCTGCGTCATGTAGCCCACGCGGCGTTTGATGTGCGCCGACTCCTTGAGGATGTCGTAACCGAGGCATGTGCCGCTGCCGCTGTCGGGCGTGAGCAGCCCGCACATCATGCGGATCGACGTGGTCTTGCCGCTGCCGTTGGGGCCGAGAAAGCCAAAGATCTCGCCGCGTGCAACCCGCATGGAGAGGTCTTTCACGACCTGCTTGTCGCCAAAGCGTTTGTTCAGGCCGTGCACATCAATGGCGTAATCGCCGTCACCATGATGGTTATCCGCAGCGCTCATGGCAGCGTCACCTCGACGGGCTGGCCGGGGCGCAGCTTCGGGCCATCGGCTGCCGTGGGCCGCGCTTCGACCATGAAGACGAGCTTGTCGCGCGTGGTGTTGCTGTAGATGACGGGCGGCGTGTACTCCGCTTCCGTGGCGATGTAGGTGACGGTGGCGTTCACGTCGGCGGCACAGCCATCGCAGTGCAGGCGCGCGGACTGCCCGGGCTTGAGCGCGCCCACCACGGTTTGCGGCACGAAGAAGCGCACCTTGACGTTGCCCCGCGGCAGCATACGCACGACAGGGCTGCCCGCACCAACCCACTCGCCTTCACGATAAAGCGTGTCGAACACCAAGCCGCCCTGCGTAGCCTTCTGCGCTTTCTGATCGAGCCGCCACTGCGCCTGGGCCACCGCTGCGCGCGCCGCTTCCACCTGTGCTGACTGTGCACGAATCTGATCATTGCGCGCAGGCAACTGGGCTATACGCAGTTGGTTCGTCAATTCGCGCACGCGCTGCGCGTTGGTCTGCGCGGTCGAGCGGCTGCTATCCAACTGCGCCTGCGCGATGCCGCCCGCACGGAACTGCGCTTCATCGCGCGCGAGTTGGATCGCGGAGAGCTTATCCGCCGATACCGCCTGCGCCAGTTGCGCACGCACGGCATCCACTTCCGGCACACGCCGGCCGAGGTTCAAGTCGGCGAGTTGTGCTTCAGCGGCCTGCAGTTGTGCGGCGGCTTGTTGGCGGGCCGCCGTTTCATCGACGGATTCCAGTACGAACAATGGCGCGCCCGCGCTGACGCTCTGCCCGCGCTGCACGCCCAGATGTTCGAGCCGCCCGCCCACAGGCGAAGCCACGTAGACGAACTCGCCTTCCACATAGCCTTGGTAGGTGGGGGTATCGTGCTTCGTGCAGCCCGCCAGCAAAGCCCCGGCCACTACCAGACACCCCGCCCCACCCTTCCACATCACTGGACGCATGCGCCCTCCGAATCACCGTTTGTCTGACGCGGCCGACTTGGCCGACTTGCGCGCTTTGCGCTTGGCCTGCTTGCCACCGTCCTGTTCGGGCGCGACGACTGGGCCGATGCCATGCAGCAACAGCGCGGCCACATGTTGGCCGATCGCCTCATCGCTCACTTTGTCGGCCAATGGAAAGCGGCCCCAGAGCGAGCGCGTGGCCAACGGCAGCATCGCCAGGCCAATGACCGACACCATCACCAGCGGCGGCTGCAGCGCTGCATTGACCATGCCGGCGGCCTGCGCGCGGGCAAAGCGGTCGACCAGCAAGGTGGCGCGCTCCAGCGCGATGCGCTGGACCACACGCTCGCGCAACTGGCCGCCCTCGGTGGCAATCTCGCGAATCCACACGGTCGGAAACCACGGCGTGGCTGACGCCACGGCCACCATACGCTGGGCGACGCCGGCCACGGTTTGCGCCAGATCCGGCAGGTGGCCATCGCTGGCGATCAACGCGAGCGCCGGGCCCGTCACTTCGTCGACCAACGGTCGGATACGCGCCTCGACCACCGCGTCGAGCAGTTGGTCGCGCGTCTTGAAGTGGTAGTGCACCATCGGCGCGGTCACGCCGGCCTCGCGGGCGATGGCGGCCAGCGTGGTCGGCCCAACACCATCGCGCGCAAACAGCGTGACGGCAATGTCTAGCAGCCTGTCGCGCAGGTCGTCTTGCACGGGGCCAGCTTGACGACGCGGGCGGCCTGGGCCACGAGGAGGAGGTTTACGGGTTGCCATGCCTCGAATATTAATTGTCGAATTAATTAATTTCAAGGCGACCGGTTTGCGCTAGCGCAAGACCGCTTGGCAGCGACGTACGGCTAAGCTCTCATCGAAGCATCGAGTTGCGCGAGGCGCACGAGCAGCCGATCCTGCGCCTCACTCGGAAAGCTCGACGTGCGGCGCACCGCAAACACGGTGTTCAGACAGCGCCGTGCTGTGATCGGGCGCACGACGTGCAGGCGCCCGCGCTCCACCGCGTCTTGAATGGCGTGCAGCGGCAGCACCGACCACCCCATGCCGGCTTCCACCAGCGTGCTGACCTCTTCGATGTCCGATACGTGATGCGCGCTTACCGTCGTTTCGGGCATGCGCCGGAACAGCGCCTTGAACCAGAGCCCATACACGGCATCGGATTCGTCATAGGTCACGAGTGGCAGTGCGGCGCAGTCCGACAGCGTGCGTGGGGCGTCGCGATCACGCAGCGCGCGGGCACCGCACGCCAGGACGAATTCTTCCGTGTAGACAGCGTGGTGCTCGAACAGGCGCGAGGTGCGTGGCGTGTAGACGAACCCGAGGTCGGCCCGGCCTGATTCCACGTGCGCGAAGACTTCCTCATCGCTGCCGAACGCAAGCTCGAGGCGGACATCGTCGAGCAGCGGCGCATCGGATTCCGGGGATGGCGTCAGCAGCGCCGGCATCAGCACGTAGCGGCCGAAGCTCGACCCGCTGGCGAGCTTGAGGGACACGCGTTCCGTTTCACCGCTGTGCAGCGCGGCGCGCAGTTCGTCCAGGCCAGCAAACGCATCCCGACACCACGCTCGCACGGAGGCGCCAGCGCGCGTGAGGACCAACTTGCGGCCCGAGCGCTCAAACAGCGGTACGCCCAGCCATTGCTCCAGTTGCCGCATCTGGTAGGACAGCGCGGGCTGTGACACGGCCAGGCGATCCGCCGCACGCACGAAGCTGCCCTCGTTGGCGACGGTGAGAAAGCTATGCAGGTAGCGCAGCGGAGAGTGCGACATCGTCGGGAACGGTCGGGAAAGTGACGCTTTAATCCATCAAATTTTTGGATCGAAAAACCAAAAACATTCGATTTGATTTCAAGTCTGTCAGATCGCACAATCCGCCGCAAGAACGCGATGGAGGCCATCATGACGACCGCAACGCAACATCCGAGCTACGCATTGGAAGACCGTTATGGCGCACGCAACTACGCGCCCCTGCCCGTCATGCTGGAACGCGGCGAGGGCGTGTGGCTGTTCGATACCGATGGACAGCGCTACCTCGACATGATGTCGGCGTACTCGGCGGTCAGCTTTGGGCATTCGCATCCCAAACTGGTGGCGGCGCTGGTGGAACAGGCGCAGCGTCTGACGCTGACGTCGCGCGCGTTCCACAACACCGAACTCGGCCCCTTCCTGGCCGATGTCTGCCGCATCACGCGCATGGACCGCGCGCTGCCCATGAACACCGGTGCAGAGGCCGTCGAAACCGCCATCAAGGCCGCCCGCAAATGGGCGCGCGAGGTCAAAGGTCTGCCGCCCGAAGCGGCGGAGATCATCGTCTTCGAAAACAACTTCCACGGCCGCACGACGACCATCGTCGGGTTCTCTTCGCACGAACAATATCGCTACGGCTTCGGGCCGTTCGCGGCGGGTTTCCGGCGCATTCCGTTTGGCGATGCCGATGCGCTGCGTGCCGCCATCGGCCCCAACACAGGCGCCATCCTCGTCGAACCCGTGCAGGGCGAAGGCGGCATTGTGGTACCGCCGCCTGGCTATCTGAAGCTCGCGCGTGAACTGGCGACGCAGCACAACGCGCTACTCGTTTGCGATGAAGTCCAGACCGGCCTGGGCCGCACGGGCGATGTGCTGGCGAGCTGGCATGACGGCGTGGAAGCCGATCTGGTGGTGCTGGGCAAGGCTCTGGGTGGCGGCATGGTGCCAGTGTCGGCCATCGCCGGGCGCGAAGCGGTCATCGGCGTGTTCCACCCGGGCGACCATGGCTCCACGTTTGGCGGCAACCCGCTGGCGGCGCACATCGGGCGCGCGGCACTTGCCTTGCTGATCGAAGAACAACTACCGCAGCGCGCCGCGCGCGTGGGCGAAGCGTTCATCAACGAACTGAAATCGCTGATCGGCCACGGCGTGCGGCAAGTGCGTGGCCGCGGCCTGATGGTCGGCCTGCAGCTCGATGCCGACATCGATGCACATGACTTCGCCTTCGCGCTGGCGGAACGCGGCGTACTGACCAAGGACACCTACGGCAACGTCGTCCGTCTGACACCGCCGCTGGTGATCGGCGAAGCGGAACTGGCGCTGGCGCTGGAGGCCATCCGCACGACGCTGGCCGACTGGCCGCGCCGCAAAGCGGCTTGAACATGCATTCACAAGGGGAGTGACATGACCCACATGGACCTGATCGGCGCGGCCATCGGCTGCGGGGCGCAAGACGACGGCTGCAAGGACGGCCCGCGTGCGCTCCTGCAAGCTGGCGCGCTGGCGCGTCTACAAACGCCCAATGCGCACGCCGCGCTCGTGCACGACATCGAACTCGCGACGTCTGCAGGCCACAGCCGATCCGCACGGCTCGCGGCGCTGCCGGGCGTGGCCGGGTTCTCGCGGGCGCTAGCCGATGCGACAGCCCACAGCGTGCATGCGGGGCATGTGCCGTTCGTCATCGGCGGCGACCACTCGTGCGCTATCGGCACGTGGTCGGGGGTCGCTAATGCGCTGCGTCCACAAGGCTCGCTCGGCCTGGTCTGGATCGACGCGCACCTCGACAGCCACACGCCGCAAACGAGCGACTCCGGCGCCATCCACGGCATGCCGCTGGCGGCACTGCTCGGCCACGGCGCGTCGTCGCTCACCGAGATACGCGATGCCGCGCCCAAGCTCCTTCCGCAACACGTGGTCGTCATCGGCGCACGGAGCTACGAACCCGCCGAGCGCGCACTGCTCGACCAGCTTGGCGTACGCGTGATCGACGCCGAAGAAGTCGCGCGCGTCGGCCTGCGCGCGGTCATGGCCGACGCTATCCGCATGGTGACGGCGGGTACAACCGCATTTGGCGTAACGCTCGATCTGGATGCCTTTGACCCCGGCGTGGCACCGGGCGTGGGCTCGCCCGAACCCGGCGGCCTCACCGGTCAGGACATGACACAAGCCCTCGCGGCGTGCGCGCGCGATGCCCGCTTTGTGGCATTTGAACTGGTGGAATACAACCCGCGCCACGACAAGGGCGGGATCACGGCGCGCTTGGCGCTAGACCTGCTGGGCAGCGTCGCGGGCGCATTGCACGCCCAACGCAAAAAATACGCAACAGCAGCGTAGGAGCCGAACCCTTAGCGACACACCCAGCGCCCCGACGGTTCGGCCGTTGACGTTCCTGCCCTAGATGGCGCCTTGAATTTCTGTTGCGGAGAGGAAAAAGGAAGGGAAACTGTCTGAGCGCAGCGAGTTTTTCCCTTCCCCTCTCTGCGACATAAATTCAAGGGGAAGTCGCCATCTCGGGCGCGCCTTTCTTTGCTTACCTTTCTTTGGCAAGACAAAGAAAGTAAGTCGGCCCCGGCAGGGGGACGAAACAAGGGATGCACCACAACAAAAGAACGGGCGCTTACGCCTGATCCTTAATCCGGAAAACCTCCACCCCCACCGACTCGCAATCCGGATACACATCCGGCTTCTCCGTCGACACCCGCGCCGCCAGCACATGCGGGTGCTTGAGCATAGCCGCCAGCACGTCATCACACAGTGTTTCCTGCAGATGGACATGCCCCTGCGCCATGCGCCGCGCCACCGTCTCACGCATGAAGTCGTAATCCACCACCTCATGCAGCTTGTCCTGCGTGGGCGACGAATATTCCAGCGGCACGTACAGCTCGATGTTGATCAGGACGCGCTGCTCGCCCTTCTTCTCGAAGTCGTGCACGCCGATGTTGATCTGCACCTCGTAGTTGCGCAAAAACATGCGGCGGCAGTTCGACAGGCGCGGGTGGGATAACAGGGAAAGCATGGGGGCGTCCGGGGGAAAAATTATTCAGTGAGGAACATCACGTCGCGGGCCAGCGGCATCAGGTGCTGGCCTCCGTCGACGAACAGCGTGGTGCCGGTGACGGCGCGGGCGGTGGCGAGATAGCACACGGCCTCGGCAATGTCTTCCGGCGTGGACGACTGGCCCAGCGGCGTCATCTGGTGCGCGCGTGCAAACCCGCCTTGCGATTGGTCGCCCGACACCATCGTGATGCCCGGCGCCACACCCACCACGCGCAACGCGGGCGCCAGCGCCTGCGCCAATTGCATCGTCGCGGTGGACAACGCCGCCTTCGACAGCGTGTACGAGAGGAAATCCGGGTTCAGGTTGTCGAGCTTCTGATCGAGCAGGTTGATGACCACGCCGCGCACGGTGTTGTCATCCGGCTGCGCTGCGACGAGCGCTCGATGCAGCTCGCGGGAGAGCAACAGCGGTGCCGCCACGTTGGTGCGCATATGCGTATCGAGCGACGCATAGCTGAAGCTGGTCGCCACGTCGTACTGGAACAGCGACGCATTGTTGACCAGGCAGGTGGGCGTACCCAGTGCAGCGATGCAGTCGCCAATCAAACGGCTGGCGGCGGCTTCGTCCGACAGGTCGGCCTGCAGCACGGCGGCGCGGCGGCCCATGGCGACGATCTCCGCGGCCACGGCATCGGCCTCGGTGCGCGAGCGGTGGCAATGCACGGCCACATCCCAGCCGTGGCGGGCCAGCGCCAGGGCGATCACACGGCCCACGCGGCGGGCGGCACCCGTCACCAACGCAATGCGGGCGGGCGGGGTCGATGCGGCATTCGGTTGAGTCGGCGTCTGCGCCATTGTTTACAATCCGGCGATGAGCAAAACCGTGAGTTTACCGCTTCCTAACGAGGCGGCGCAGGCGCAATCCGCCCACCTGTTCGCCGTGATCGCCGACGCCATTGCGGCCGCCGGCGGCTGGCTCCCGTTCGATCGCTACATGGAACTGGCGCTCTACGCGCCCGGCCTGGGCTACTACAGCGGCGGCGCGGCCAAGTTCGGCCGTCGCGTGGAAGATGGCGGCGACTTCATCACCGCGCCCGAACTGACGCCCTTCTTCGGCCGCACCGTCGCGCACCAGATCGCACAGGTGCTGCAGACGCTACCCGAAGGCCAGCGCCACGTACTGGAATTTGGCGCCGGTACCGGCAAGCTGGCCGCCGACATCCTGACGGAACTGGATGCGCTGGGTGCGCGGCCCGACAGCTACGGCATCGTCGAACTGTCTGGCGAACTACGCCAGCGCCAGCAGGAACGCCTGACTGCGCTTGGCCCGGAGTTTGCCGCGCTAGCGCACTGGCACGACACGCTGCCGAGCCGATTTGCCGGCGTGATGATCGGCAACGAAGTGCTGGATGCAATGCCCGTGGCGCTGTGGGCGCGGCGCAGTGGTGTTTGGCACCGACGCGGCGTAGTGCTCGATGCCGAACAAGGTCTGCAGTGGGAAGACCGGCTTGCCGATCCGGCGGAAGTGCCGGCCAAGCTGGCGGCGCTGCCCGGCACACAAGACTTCATCACCGAATCGCACGAAGCTGCCGAGGGCTTTATCCGCAGCGCGGGCGCCACGCTCGAGCGCGGCCTGCTGCTGCTGATCGACTACGGCTTCCCGGCCGCCGAGTACTACCACGCGCACCGCGCCAACGGCACGCTCATGTGCCACTACCGCCAGCACGCACACGACGATCCCTTCTGGCTGCCCGGCCTGCAGGACATCACCGCGCACGTTGATTTTTCGGGGATTGCCCAGGCGGGGCAAGAGGCTGGGCTGGAACTGCTCGGCTACACGAGCCAGGCGCGGTTTCTGTTGAGCGCCGGCGTGGGCGAGTTGCTGATGACGCTCGACCCATCTGATCCGATGCAATTTCTGCCGGCAGCCAATGCCGTGCAGAAGCTGCTCTCGGAAGCGGAGATGGGCGAGCTGTTCAAGGCGATTGCCCTGGGCAAGGGCATCGACGCGGCGCTGCCGCTGGCCGGCTTTGCGGATGCCGACCGTTCGAACCGCCTAGGCTAGTCAATCAGGCGGACGCTGCCTTGGCCGCTTTGGCTTCCAGCGCGCGTTCGTTCTGCTCGGCTTCATACCGGCCGATCGTGCCGCGCATCCACCACAGCAGCGCCAAGCCTGGGAAGGCAAACGCCACGGTCATCAGGTAGAACGCGGGCCAGCCATAGGCTTCCACCAGGTAGCCCGAGGTCGGCCCGACGTACACGCGACCGATGGAGGCCAGCGCCGACAACAGCGCATACTGCGTCGCCGAGAACGACCGATTGCACAGCGCCATCAGCAGCGCCACGAAGGCCGCCGTGCCCATGCCGCCGCAGATGTTCTCGATGCCGATGGCCACCGCCATCGTCCACAGATGCTGCGGCGTGACGGCCAGCACCCAGTAGCCCAGGTTCGACACCGCCTGCAGCACGCCAAACAGCAGCAGCGCGCGCACGAGGCCCAGCCGCACCATCAGCGTGCCGCCGTACAGCGCGCCGACGATGGTCGCCGCCAACCCCAGTGTCTTGTTGACGATGCCCACCTCGCCCGCCGAGAAACCGACGCCGCGAATGAGGAACGTGGTCGACAAGCTGCCCGCAAATGCATCGCCGAGCTTGTAGAGCACAATCAGCGCCAGCAGCGCCCAGGCCCCGCGGCGCGAGAAGAAATCCTCCAGCGGCCCGAGCACCGCTTCCTGCAGCGTGCGCGGCGGGCGCGCTGACACCTCGGGCTCGGGCGACCATAGCGTCGTGAAGATGCCGAGCGCCATCAAGCTGGCCATCAGCAGGTACATGTTGCTCCAACCCATCACGCGATCGGCCAGGTACAGCGCTAGGCCGCCCGACACCAGCATCGCGAGCCGGTAGCCGAGCACCTTGACCGCCGCGCCGACGCCACGCTCGCTGGCGTGCAACACATCGGTGCTGTACGCGTCGAAGACGATGTCCTGCGAGGCCGACAGAAACGCCACCAGCACCGCCAGCCCGGCGAGCGTCCACAGCGCGGCATGTGGCGGCGTGAAGGCCATGGCAGCAATCGAGAGCACCAGCCCCGCCTGCGTGATGACCAGCCAGCCGCGCCGACGACCCCCGATTGGGGGTGTGAAGCGATCCATCAACGGCGCCCACAGGAATTTGAAGATGTACGCCTGCCCCACCAGCGAGAACAGCCCGATGGTGCGGATGTCCAGCCCTTCCACCGTCATCCACGCCTGCAGCGTGCCGGAGGTGAGCGCCAACGGTAGCCCGGAGGCAAAGCCCAGCATCAACATCGCGCCGATGCGGCGATTGCGGAAAACGTCGAGATAATCGTGGAAGGTCATGCGGCGGGCCGGGTGCGAAGGCGGGTGCGGGTTGCCACGAAGCGTGGCGGCAAGCGTTGGCCGATATTATGTCCCAGTCGATCTGGCCTACTGTCTTCATGTCACGCGTGTTGCGCTTTCTCCTTCCCGTTGCCGGCCTTGTGCTCGCCACCTGGGCCACTGCCATGGACGGCCCGTTGCCCGTGCCCGCCGACGGCGTGAAGCTGGAAGCGCCGACCACCACATCGCCCAACATCCGCCTCGTCATTCCGTCGGACGAAATCGACAAACGCGCGCTGGCGGAGTACAGGCAGGTCGTCGACAACGCGGCGAAAGAAGGCGCACTCGCCCCCGACAACGTGCCGGATCTGATCCGCATCCGCGCCATCACCAAGCGACTGATTCCACAAGCGCCGCGCTGGAACGCCGACGCCGCGCGCTGGCAGTGGGAGGTCAACCTGATCGGCGCCAATCAGGTCAATGCGTTCTGCATGCCCGGCGGCAAGATCGCCGTGTTCTCTGGGCTGCTGGAGCAATTCAAGCTGACGAACGACGAACTCGCCATGGCGCTGGGCCACGAGATCGCCCACGCGCTGCGCGAGCACGCGCGCGCCCGCGCCGGCCAGCGTGAGATCACCAACCTGGGCGCCAACGTGATCTCGCAGTTGTTCGGCTTCGGCAACCGGGGCGATACGGACCTGGGCGAAGGCGCCAAGATGCACCTGCTCGCCTTCTCGCGTGCCGAAGAAACGGAAGCCGACCTCGTCGGCATGGACATCGCCTCGCGCGCCGGCTACGACCCGCGTGCCGCGCTCACGCTGTGGCAGAAGATGGGCTCGATTGGCGGGGCGGAGCAGAAGCAGTTCCTGTCGACACACCCGTCGGGGCGCACACGCATGGTGGTGCTGTCGCGCCATCTGCCGGAAACCTTGCCCCTGTTTGCCGATGCGCTGCACATGCCGATGGCGAAGCTGCCGGAATATCGGTCGAACATGCAATATCTGGGGGCGGCACCTGTTGATAATGGTGATGAGGCGCCGATGCAGCCGATCAAGCCGATGGTGCGGCGGTAACGGACGCGCGGTCAGCGCCCGCCCGGCTGCAGAGGCGCTGCCGGAGCCACGCTCGTGCGCCGACCATGCCGAGAGAGCGCCATCCCCGCCACCGTGGCAACCAGGATCAGCAGCGCACCGGCCGTCTGCACCGGCGTGAACCATTCGCCCAGCACGAGCGCGCCGAGCACCGTGGCCGTCAGCGGACTCAGCAACGAGAGGAAGGTCACGTCCGCGCCCAGCACACCAATGCCACGCACCCACAGCCAGTAACCGAGCGCGGTGCCGATGGGCACCAGATACAGGAAACCGACGACATTGCGCGCCGTCAGCGCGGGCGGCAGGCCTTCCACCAGCAACGCCACCGGCAGCAGCACCAGCCCACCGAGCGCGAGTTGCCATGCCGCCAGCGCGAGCGGCGTACCAATGCGGCCCCAGCGCTCGATCAGCACCGTACCTGTCGCCATCGACAATGCGGCCGCTAATGCAGCGCCTACCCCGATCGCATCCAGCTTGGCTTCCGGCCCAAGAATCAGCAAACCCACACCCAGCGAGCCCGCCAATGCGGCCGCCAGTTGCGCCGGCCGCGGCGTGCGGCGCAGCAGCGGCCACGCCAGCAACCCCACCACCAGCGGCTGCGCCGACATGATCGTCGCCGCCACGCCGCCCGGCAGACGCTGGGCCGCCACGAACAGCAGCGCGAAAAACACGCCAATGTTCGCCAGACCGAGAAACATCAGCGGCAGCAGCTTGTCACGCGGCGGCAGGCCCGGACCAAGCAGCATCAACAGCACACCAGCCGGCAGCGCCCGCAGCGCGCCCACCAGCAGCGGATGGTCAACCGGCAGCGTCTGGGTGAACACCAGGTAGGTAGTGCCCCACAAAATGGGCGCCAGCGCAGTGACCAGCATGACAGCCAAGCGATTCGACGGCATGGCGCCTCCTCTTTAATATTTCGATATCGAAATAATTGGACAAACAAAAATTACGCAGGAAACCGCCCGCTGAACGCAAGCTCGTTGACCGGTCGACGGGGGGTCGGCCCCTCGTGCTCCCGCAGGGGCTCCGGCAGCGACGACAGCGTGCCGCGGCGCCCCACCGCCACGGCAATCTCGATGTGAAAGCGTTCCGGCACATGCAGCACGGTCCTCGCCTGGTCAAAGTCCACGCCAGCCATGGCGCGCGCGTGATAACCCAGGCTGATCGCTTGCAGCGCCAGTTGCGCCCACGCGGCGCCCGCGTCAAAGCTGTGCGTGCGCGACGGCACGGCCTCGGCCGCATCCCCAGGTCGAACGAGCGTATCGGACAACACGAAGATCAACGCCGAGGCGTGCTGCGCCCAGTCGCCATTGAACGGGACGAGCAAATTCAGAAAATCCGCCCAGTGCGCATCGTCGCGACAGGCGTAGAGAAACCGCCACGGCTGATAGTTGTAGGCCGACGGCGCCCAACGCGCGGCCTCGAGAATACGCAGCAGATCGGCCTCGGGCATGGGCTGGCCGTCATAGGCGCGCGGCGACCAGCGCGCCAGGAAAAGAGGATCGATCGGATGATCGGCGAGTCGTTCGGTCATGGGTTCCTTCCGTGAGCCAGTGCGGCGTGACGTCAATTGCCCCGCATCGGCAAACCCGATACGATTTCAAGCATCTCGACATCAAGTAGTTTGACGTCGAAATACTAGGATGAGGTTTTCGATGCGTCAAGGTGATCCCGGCAATCCCCCATCGTCCCAAGGGGGACCCATCGACAACATCCTCGCGCAATGGCGGCGCGAGCGGCCGGACGTCGACCCGAGCCCGATGGCTGTCGTGGGCGAGATCTGGCGCGCGGGCGAGCGGCTACGGCAAGGCGTGGTGGCCAACGTGGCGAGCGCGGACCTGGACTTCGCGGGTTTTGACGTCCTGCTCACCCTGCGCCGCAACGGCCGCACACAGGCACTGTCGCCCTCCGCACTGGCCAAGGACATGATGCTGTCCACGTCTGCCATGACCAATCGGCTGGACCGGCTGGAAAAGCGCGGCTTGATCGCCCGCAAAACCGACCCGGAAGACCGGCGCGGCTTGCAGATCATGCTGACGGATGCCGGTTTCGCGCTGGTGGATGGGCTGGTCGACTCGCATGTGGCGACAGAAGAACGAATGCTCGCGGCGCTGAGCCAGGCGGAGCGGGCGATATTGCGGGAGTTGCTCGGCAAAATCGGCGGGCTGACGGAATAAACCACCCCCAGGAGAAGGCAATCATGCTGAAGCGCTTCAAGAACCTGTTCAGCCGGCCCACGCCGACCCCCATATCGGAAGACCCGCTGCAGGACGACGACATCCTGCGCGAGCATGGCGCTCCCGGCGCGGAAGCCATCGATGCATTGGCCGCGTTCGTACGGCTGGTAGCGGCGCCGCGCGGGCAAGCGGAGGCAGACCAACTGGCGGCTACGGTGCAAACCGGCGACCTACCCGGAGACGACATCACCGAGCTGTTGACATGGTCGATCGCCCGAGACCTTGGCGACGGCACGCCCGGGACGCTCGCCATCTGGGTCGACTGGAAAGCGTCAGATGAAATCGAATGGCAGGTGGAAAAGCTGCTCGACACGCTGGGCATCGATGCGCGTTGGGAATGGGCGGTCGCGGAGCCCGAACGCACTGTTGCCCTTGGCCTACTCGATTTCGGCGCGTGGCTCCGTCCGCATGGCTACACGCTGCTCCATGTGGATACCGGCGGCGACGACTACTTTGCCCTGCCCTTCCGAACGGATTTACTCGATGACGCGCTCGCATACGCACAGCACGCGGGGCTGAAGGCGGAGCAGGCAGACGACTTCCGCGTATCGCAAGGGCTATCGCTCTAGTCCAACCCACCACAACGCCCCCGTAAGCAGACGGGTCGCGCGCGCGGCCATTCCTCATTACGATGGCTCCCCATGCATGCGAAGGGCGTGCCGTGTTGTGCCAAATGGGGGAAAGCCGTGAGCCTGGCCGTGCTGTGTGTACTGGTGATCGTGGCGGCCGTGTGCGCGGCGCGCGGTCGGCGTCGGGCGGCGCGCTCGCTGGGGGCGATCTCAGCCGTACTGGTGGTGGCGGTTGGCTGCGGGCCGGTGCCGGCGTGGCTGCTCGATTCGCTCGAAAAGCCCTTCGAGAACGAACCGCAGATTGCCTGGGGCGCGCGCAATGCAATCGTGCTGCTGGGCGCAGGCACATTCCGCATTGGCAAGACGGTGGAGCCCGGCGTTTTCTCGTACCCGCGCCTCGTCGAGGCCGCGCAGATCTACCAGGCCTGCAAGAAAGCCAACGGCGATTGCAAGATCCTCGTGAGCGGCGGCGATGCCCGCCACCATGGCGAGCCCGAGGCCACCGTCTACCGCCGCGAACTCATCGCCCTGGGCATCGACAGTGCCGATGTGCTCATGGAGCCGAAGAGCATGAACACATGGCAGAACGCGCAATTCTCGCGCGCGGTGTTGGCGGACTATAAGCCGGAGCGCACGGTGCTCGTCTCTTCAGCCATCCATTTGCGGCGCAGCCTGCTGTATTTCGCGCACTTTGGCCTGTCGCCGACACCCGTGCGCGCCGACGATCTTCAGGCCACGGCATCCCCCTTGCCGATGGCGTACAACTTTGCGTTGACCGACTTCGCGCTGCACGAATGGATCGGCATTGCGCGGTATCACGTCTACAACGCGCTCGGCTGGAATCCGGCACGCGTGAATCCGGGCGAATCGTAAAACCTTCCAGGCCGACCGTTTGAAGTGCTGCTCTAGTGCTTCCGGAGGGCAGCAAAATTCCGGCGCCGGCCTATACTTTGTGCATCGCAACATCCGAGTTTTGCAATGCGCCACCTCGGCCGTATTGACGCTCACCGCCTCATCACCATTGGCAAGCTCGCTTGCCACCACCCGCCCACCGGGCGCGGCCATCCCTGACGGGAATCGCTGACGATTCCTGCGCCAGCAAGCGGGCCGCTGCATAAAGCAAATAAGGCAGCGCCCGCCCCGCCAGCCAACACCTCAGAAGCAAACAAATAAGCAAGGGGAACCCTCATGCCTCAAGTCACGGCAAGCAAACTGCCGGTCAAACTGCTCGCGTTCGTCTTTGGCGCCCTGGCGGCGCTGGTGATCGCGCGGACTTTCCTGCTGAACTGGCAAATCATTCCGCCCGGCTACACGGGCATCAAGATCAACCGGCTCGTTGATCGCGGCATCTCGCATGAAAACGTCGTCACCGGGTTCGTGTTCTACAACCCCGTGCAGACGGCCCTCATCCAGTACCCGACCTTCGTGCAGCGCGTGATCTGGACGCAAGACGTGAACGAAGGCCGCGCGCTCAACGAAGAGCTGACTTTCAACACCAAGGACGCCGTGCCCGTGAACGTGGACGTGGCCGTCTCGTACCAGCTCGACCGCGACAAGGTGCCGGCGTTCTACACCAACTTCCGCGCCGATCGCATCGAGACCTTCACGCACGGCTACCTGCGCGACACCGCGCGCAACGTGATCGTCGCCATCGGTTCGGAATACAACTTCGACGACGTGAACGGCGGCAAGAAGGAAGAATTCGTCGCGCGGCTGACCAAGGAGCTGGACGTGCGCCTCACACCGCTGGGCGTATCGATCAAGCAGTTCGGCATTGTCGGTTCGCTGCGCCCGCCGCGTACGTTGCTCGACGCGGTGAGCGCCAAGACCAAGGCCATCCAAGACGCCATCCGCACCGAGAACGAAGTGCGCTCCGCCCAGGCCGAAGCCAAGAAGAAGGTGGCGATTGCCGAAGGTGAAGCCGCTGCCAACCGCGCGCTGGCTTCATCGCTGGATGACCGTCTGCTCGCATGGGAACGCCTGAAGCTGGAGCGTGCTGCCATCGACAAGTGGAACGGTGCCACGCCGAGCGTGATGGCGAGCGGCAATGGTGGCGGGATGCTGTTCAACATTCCGGCGACCGGACAGAACCACTAAGTCACAGACCCGGGACCTTCATCCCGGTGCCGCGCCTGTGTCATCTGCTCCGTGGGCGGGAGCAAGCCGCGCTCTTACGCTGGCCTGACACGTCATGCAGTCCTTCGGCGTGCATCTGGCCGGCGCCCGCCATCGGCGACACGCGCTGCTGCCGCAACCTATGGAGATGTCACCATGCCGTTAAGCACACGCGTATGGGCCGGCGACCCACGCGCCAACCCGCCCGTGATCCAAACAGGCCCGGCCTACACCGGCGCCATCGTTGCCGCCCAGGTATCCAATGCAATCGGTCAGCTTAACGCTGTTCAGATCTTCGGTGCGCCCGGTCCAACCAACGTCGTGAACGTATTTAACTGGCGTATCGATCGGCAGAACGCAGGGCCGAATTTTGTGAACCTGTCGGTCCAGCGCAACAACGTCGACGCTCCCAGCACGGTGGCCTCGGTTTTTGTACCGACCAATCTAAACATCGCGCCGCCCGGCCCCGCGGCAGGCGCGGGGGCCGCAGCTGCGCATGCGGCGCGGATTGCCGAGCTGCTGCGCAACGTCCGACGCGGGCTGGAAGAAAGCCTCGCGACCCGTGTGGCGGCGGCGGGCGGGGCCCCCGGCATGGTCATCAACCGTGCCGAAGTGACTGGCGCTTATTCCGCCTGAACGCTTGCGCGCGCCCAACGAAAAACGCGCCCAAAGGCGCGTTTTTCGTATCGGCTCAACCCGTGATCAGCTTGCGAAGCCTGGGGCGGCCTCACGCACGGCATGCGCGGCGCCCGCTTCGGGAATCTGCGCTTCCACCTGCAGGCTGGTCGCCTCATCCACGCCCAGGTGCACGTTCATGCATTGCACGGCAGCGCCGGCGGCACCCTTGCCCAGGTTGTCCAGGCGGGCAGTGACGACCATGCGCTCGTCCGAGCCAAACACGAACAGATCAGCACGGTTGGTGTCATTGGCGCCCTGCACGTCGAAGAAGCCGTTGTCGAGCGTCGCGATGTTGTCCGCCGGGGCCACGCGGATGAACTGCTCACCTTGGTAGTAATCGGCGAAGACGCGGGCGATATCCGCCGGGCTCGCCTTGCGTGCCAGGTGCTGCGGGTGCAGGCCGATCGTCACGGCCAGGCCCTTGAGGAAATTGCCGACCACCGGCGTGAAGATGGGCGCGAGCGACAGGTTGCTCTGCACACGCATCTCCGGCAGGTGCTTGTGCGCCAGCGCCAGCGCGTACGGGCGCGGGCTGTCGAGCTTCGGGTTATTGGCCGCCAGGTAGTCGGCGATCATCGCCTTGCCGCCGCCGCTGTAGCCCGTGAGCGAAAACGCCGTGACCGGGTAGTCGGCCGGCACGATGCCCGCATCCACCAGCGGGCGCATCAGCAGCACAAAGGCGCTGGCGTGGCAGCCCGGCACGGCGATGCGTTTGGTGTTGCGCAGGCGCTCGCGCTGGCCGCGAGCCAGTTCGGGCAGGCCGTACACCCAGCTGTCGTCCGTGCGGAACGCGGTGCTGGCGTCGATGATGCAGGTGTTCGGGTTGTTGACCAGCGAGACAGCCTCGCGCGAGGCGACGTCCGGCAGGCACAGGAACGCGACATCGGCGGCATTCAGGAATTTGGCGCGCTCGGCCGAGTCCTTGCGCTTGTCTTCGGCGATTCGCAGCAGCTCGATATCGTCGCGTTGCGACAAATAGTCGAGCAAGCGAAGGCCGGTGGTGCCTTCCTGACCGTCGACGAAAACCTTGAATGCCATGGCGATCTCGCTAAAAAACTGGAGCAGAAAAAAACGCCGGCACTCGCCGGCACGTGAGTTTTGCATTGTAGCGGCTGCCGAAGAATTTTCTGCGGCAGCGCAACAACGTGATGTTTATGCCACTTACCAATGCACGGGCGCGTCGTAATCGACGGTGAGCGGCGCGTGGTCACTGAACTTGATGTCCTTGAATACCGACGTGCGGCGCGCCGTGGCGGCAATGCCCGGCGTGGCGATCTGGTAATCGATCCGCCACCCTACGTTCTTTGCGTAGGCCTGACCGCGGTTGCTCCACCACGTGTACTGCTCGGGGCGCTGGTCGAGCGTGCGAAACACGTCCACGTAGCCAACCTCGTCGAACAGCTTGGTCAGCCAAGCGCGCTCTTCGGGCAGGCAGCCGGAGTTCTTCTGGTTGCCCTTCCAGTTCTTGATGTCGATTTCCTTGTGGACGATGTTGACGTCGCCGCACAGCACCACCTCGCGGCCTTTTTCGTGGCGCAGGTCCTTCAGGTGATCCATGAACAGGTCCATGAAGCGGAACTTGGCCTGTTGGCGCTCTTCACCGCTGGAGCCGGACGGCACGTAGACCGAGATGATCGACAGCTTGCCGTAGCGGGCCTCGACATAGCGGCCTTCGGCGTCGAACTCGCCGTTATCGAAGCCGACGATGACTTCGTCCGGCTTGTGGCGCGTGTACAGGCCTGCGCCGCTGTAGCCTTTCTTCACCGCGTGCTGGAAGACGCCGTGGTAGCCGTGCGGCGCCAGGAATTCGGGCGTCATGTCGTCTTGCGCGCATTTCAGTTCCTGCACGCAGACGAAATCGGCGTCCTGCTTGCCCATCCAATCGAAAAAGCCTTTGCTGGAGGCAGAGCGAACGCCGTTGAGGTTGGCGGAAATGATGCGTAACATGGCGGGACTTTTTTGCAGACCAGAGAAAAAAGATGAGCCAAAACAGCGAGTTGCGCCAATCCTTCATCCGTTTTGCGGTGGAAGCCGGCGTGCTGTCGTTCGGGGAATTCGTGACCAAGGCGGGGCGGACGTCGCCCTATTTCTTCAACGCCGGCAAGTTTGCAAACGGCGCCCTGCTGGGCCAAGTCGCGCAATTCTATGCGAAAACCCTGCTGGACTCGGGCGTGGAGTTCGACATGCTGTTCGGGCCGGCGTACAAGGGCATCACGCTGGCATCGGCCACAGCCGTGGCGCTGGCGGGCATGGGGCGCGATGTGGGTTTTGCGTACAACCGCAAGGAAGCCAAGGACCACGGGGAAGGTGGCAGCCTGGTCGGCGCGAAGCTGCAGGGGCGTGTGGTGATCGTGGATGACGTGATCTCGGCGGGCACGTCGGTACGCGAGTCGGTGGAGCTGATTCGCGCGGCTGGCGCGACACCCGCTGCCGTGCTGATCCTGATGGATCGGATGGAGCGCAGCGGCAACGCGGTGGATATCGGCGAGCGCTCGGCTGTGCAGGATGTGCAGGCTCAGTACGGCATGCCGGTTGTGTCGATTGCCAACCTGGATGACTTGCTCGGGTATCTGGATAACGCTGGCGACCCTGCGCTGACGGGGTACCGTGAGAAGGCTGCGGCCTACCGCGATAAGTACGGCGTGAGCGCAATCTGATTCTGCGTGCGCTGCGATAAAAAACCCGGTGAAGGATCTCACCGGGTTTTTTCTTTCCCGCCGGCTATTCGATCTTCAACCCCGCAACCTCCGGATTCCCCGCCGGATACTTCGGCTTCATCTCCTCCAGCGTCTGCAGCAGAATCTCCGCCACCATCAGGTTCCGGTGGGTCTTGGAGTTGGCGGGAATCACGTACCACGGCGCATGGGGCGTGGCGGTGGCGTTGATGGCGTCTTCATACGCGCTCTGGTAATCGTCCCAGAGTTCGCGCTCCGAAATATCGGACGGGTCGAACTTCCAGTGCTTGTCCGGGTTATCAACGCGCCCCTGCAACCGCGCCCGCTGCTCGTCTTTCGAGATGTGCAGGAAGCATTTGATGATCGTCGTGCCGGTGTCGGTCAGCATCTGCTCGAACGCGTTGATGTGGCCGTAGCGGCGCTTGCACTCGGCAGCGCTGATCATGTCGTGCACGCGCGTGATGAGCACATCCTCGTAGTGGCTGCGGTTGAAGATGACGATCTCACCGCTCCCGGGCGTTTGCACGTGCACACGCCAAAGATAATCGTGCGCCAGCTCCTGCGGCGTTGGCGCCTTGAAGCCGACCACGCGCAGGCCTAGCGGATCCATCTCGCGGAACACGCTGCGCACGGTGCCGTCTTTGCCGGAGGTATCCATGCCCTGCAGGACCACCAGCACCTTGCGGCGGTGCTCGGCGTAGAGAACGTCCTGCAGCGTGTCGAGCCGGGGCCCCATCTCGGCGAGCCGCTCCAAGTCGCCAGCCTTGCTGCCAGTGGAAAACGGCTTGGCCGAAGCATCGGCCTTGGCGATCTTGAATTTGCTGCTGCCGTCGTAACGCCACTCGCCAATCGAAGTCCTGCCGTTGGATGCCACGGTATCTCCTTGTTGTTGTTCTGACGGGTGCGGCAGCCGGCCGCGCGGTTTGTTAGTGCGAGGCGGTCAGCTTCAGCGCATCCAGATCCAGCGTGCCTTCAAAGACGGTTGTGGCAGGGCCGGTCATCATCACGGGCTCGCCCTCGCCGGCCCAGGCGATGGTGAGGTCGCCGCCATGCGTGGCCACCTTGACGGGTGAATCGATCAGGCCACGGCGGATGCCGGCCACCACGGCCGCGCAAGCACCGGTGCCACAAGCAAGCGTCTCGCCTGCGCCGCGTTCGTACACGCGCAGGCGCACAGAGTGACGATCGACAATCTGCATGAAGCCGGCGTTCACGCGGCGCGGGAACACGGCGTGCGATTCGATCAGCGGGCCGTCTTCCAGCACGGGGAAGGCCTCGGTGTCGTCCACCACCTGCACTGCGTGCGGGTTGCCCATCGACACGGTGGACAGCCACTCGGTGCGGCCATTGATCTGCAGGGCGTGGAGCGTGTCATCGCCTTCGCTGCGGGTGGGCAGGTCTTCGGGCAGGAACGGCAGGCGTGCTGCCTCGAACACGGGCGCGCCCATGTCGACGGTCACCTGGCCATCGTCCTGCATCGTCAGCGTGGCAATGCCGTTCATGACTTCCACGCGCACGGTGCGCTTGTCGGTCAAACCCCGGTCGGTGACGAACTTGACGAAGCAGCGCGCGCCGTTGCCGCAGTGCTCCACCTCGCCGCCGTCGTGGTTGAAGATGCGGTAGCGGAAGTCGACATCGGGCCGGGTCGAGCGCTCGACCAGCAGGAGCTGATCTGCCCCCACGCCAAAGTGGCGATCGGCAATGGCCGCCCATTGCTCGGGCGTGAAATCGATCGGGGTCTGGATGCCATCGAGCACGACAAAGTCGTTGCCCGCGCCGTGCATCTTGGTGAAGTGCAGTTTCACAGTGGTAGGCCGCCCAAGGTGACATGAGCGGCAATGAGCGTTCGGAAGACGCCCATTCTAAAGCGAGCCGGGCCGCGGTTGCCCGGCGTCAATAAATGCCCGGCATGCCTTCCGGACGGTGCTTGAAGCGCTTGTGCACCCAGTAGTACTCGGTGATGCGCGGGCGGATGGCGTCTTCAAAGAAGGCGTTCATGCGGCGCGTATCGGCGGTCAGGTCGCCGGTGGGGTAGTTCTCCCACGCGGGCAGGATGCGCAGCGCGTAGCCTTGGTAGTTGGGCAGGATCTCGGTGTACATCGGCACGACCTTGGCGCCGGTCATCGATGCCATGCGCGGGATGGCGTTGAGCGTCAGCGCCGGCACACCAAAGAACGGCACGAACTCCGAGTCGCGCTCGCCGAAATCCATGTCGGAGATGAGCTGCAGCGCTTCGCCGCGCTTGATCGTGCGCATGATCTGGCGGATGTTCTCGTTGCGCGAGACCATGGTCGCGCCAAAGCGGCTGCGCAACGCCTTGATGGCATCGTCCAGCGCCGGGTTGGCCATGCGCGTGTACAGCGAGCAACCCGCGTTACCGACGTTCTTGCGCAAATAGTCTGTCAGCGCCAGCGCGCCGATCTCCACACCCGACAAGTGCAGCGTCACCAGGATGTGCGGCTGACCGTGCAGCGCCGGCAGGTTGGCCTGATCGTCGATCTTCACCACGCGGTTCAAGCGCTTTTCCGATGCAAACCACGCAAACGAGCGCTCGGCAAAACTGCGAAAGACCTTGCGGAAGACCTCGTGCGCCATGGCCTCGCGCTCGGCGTCGGACTTTTCAGGAAAGCACGCCTTCAAGTTGGCCAGCACCACGCGGCGGCGGCCATTGGGAATGCGATACAGCAGCCCGCCCAGCCCCTCGCCAAAACGCGCGACGAAACCGTACGGGAGGAAGGACAGCAGCCACAAAAAGCCGAGTCCGAGTTTGGCGGAGAAACGTTCCATAAAGGCAGCGGTGTCAGGCGGCGGGCGGCGCGTCCGCACCCTTGGGGCGCTTGTAGCGGTTATAGCCCCACAGATATTGCGTCGGCGCCACGGCAATCAACTGTTCGATGGCGGCATTGATGCGGGTGGCGGCCTGCGTGGCGTCTTCGGGCAAATCGCCGATGTCGTGTACGTGCAGCCGATAGCCGCCACCACGCGGCAGGCGCTCGGCAAACAAGGCGACCACGTGCGCACCCGTCAACCGATGCAGGCGGTGCACCAGCGTCATTGTGTAGGCGGGCTTGCCGAAAAACGGCGCCCAGACGCCTTCGCCGGCGGTGGGGGTCTGGTCGGGCAGGATACCGACGGCCTCGCCGCGCTTGAGTGCGCGCACCAGCATGCGCACGCCACGCGGGTCGGCTGGCGCCATGGACATGTTCGGTCCCGCGCGCATGGTTTCGATCCACGTGCGCAGACTTGCCTTGCGGGGCGGCTTGAACAGCGAGGTGACGGGATGCTCACGCGCGTAGGCCTGCGGCAGCACTTCAAAGCAGCCCAGATGCGGCGTCAGGAAGATCAGGCCGCGCCCATCAGCAAGCGCGCGCTCAATGATCGGGCGGCAGGCGTTGAACAAGTGCGGGGCAACATCCGCCCCGTTCTTGCGCACCCAGAAGTACGGCATCTCGAAGACCATGCGGCCGGCGGAGCGGCCAGCTTCTTTGAGCATGGCGGGCGTGGCATCGGGATACGCGTGGCGGAAGTTGGCGATGAGCCGGTCGTGATAGCGGCCGGGCACCTTGGCCGCCAGCGCCCCCAGCCAGCCGCCCAGCGCCTGCAGCGCGGATAGGGGCAAGCGTGAAAACAGCCAGAACAGGAAGGTCATGCGTGCGGTCGCAGCAATGTGTTGGTCGCAGTCGACAGGGGAACAGGGTCTTGGCCGGCGGTGCTGCGGCCCGAAAAAGTGCCGCGTATAATAGCGCGATTCGCCGAGTTAACTGACAACTTGCGGGGCGAATCCTTGTCGGGTCACAAACCTGGGCAAGGTTACTAAATACCGCTAAAGCGTCGCCGGCCGTGGCTCAAACGGATGGCGCGTAATAGCAAGTTCGCCATTCTGGAGCTTACAACCGTGTCAAACGACTTCCTCTTCACCTCGGAATCCGTTTCCGAGGGCCATCCCGACAAGGTCGCCGACCAGATTTCCGACGCCATCCTGGACGCTATCCTCGCCCAGGACAAATACGCGCGCGTCGCTGCAGAAACGCTGTGCAACACCGGCTTGGTGGTGCTGGCGGGTGAAATCACCACGACGGCCAATGTGGATTACATCCACGTGGCGCGCGAAACCATCAAGCGCATCGGCTACGACAACACCGACTACGGCATCGACTACAAGGGCTGTGCCGTGCTCGTCGCTTACGACAAGCAATCGCCGGATATCGCCCAGGGCGTCGACCGTGCATCGGACGACTACCTCAACCAGGGCGCCGGCGACCAGGGCCTGATGTTCGGCTACGCGTGCGATGAAACGCCCGAGCTGATGCCCTTTCCGATCTACTACGCACACCGCCTGGTCGAGCGCCAGTCGCAACTGCGCCGCGACGGCCGCCTGCCCTGGCTGCGCCCGGACGCCAAGTCCCAAGTGACGGTGCGTTATGTGGATGGCAAGCCGCACAGCGTGGATACCGTGGTGCTGTCGACCCAGCACGCGCCGGAGATGTCGCAAGAGGCCATCCGCGAAGCCGTGATCGAAGAGATCATCAAGCCGGTGCTGCCCTCGCACATGCTGGCCGACACCAAGTACCTGGTGAACCCGACCGGCCGCTTCGTCATCGGCGGCCCGCAAGGTGATTGCGGCCTGACCGGCCGCAAGATCATCGTCGATACGTACGGTGGCGCGGCCCCGCACGGCGGCGGCGCATTCTCGGGCAAGGATCCGTCGAAGGTCGACCGCTCGGCAGCGTACGCCGCGCGCTATGTCGCCAAGAACGTGGTGGCAGCCGGTCTGGCGCGTCAGTGCCAGGTGCAGGTGAGCTATGCGATTGGCGTGGCGCGCCCGATCAACATCACGGTGTACACCGAAGGCACGGGCGTGATCCCAGACGACCAGATCGCCAAGCTCGTGCACGAGCACTTCGACCTGCGTCCGAAGGGCATCGTGCAGATGCTGGACCTGCTGCGCCCGGTGTACGAAAAGACCGCCGCTTACGGCCACTTCGGCCGCGAAGAGCCGGAGTTCAGCTGGGAAGCCACCGACAAGGCCCTGCTGCTGCGCGAAGCGGCCGGCCTGGCGGGTGAGCCGGCCAAGGCCTTTGCCTGAGCCTGCGTTGCTGCAAAAAGGAAACCGCCCCTCGGGGCGGTTTTTTTATTCGCGATTCGTTCACGAGAAAGGCCGCCCCGAAGAACGGCCCCCTCTTGCTACGAGCGTTCTGCTATTGCTTGGCAACCGCCGCTCGAAACGCAGCATCGTCAAGCAAGGTACCGACGAGCTTGCGATACAGCGCCTCGTACTGCCCGGCTGCCTGCGGAATCGCGGAAACGCCCACGAAGGGAGAATCCCACGACGCCTCGCTGCGCAGAGCTCGGTCATAGCGCACCGTACCGGCCCGCGTGACGACAAACCGCGCAACCAGCGCCGCTTTGCCCGTGCCCACAGGCGCTTCAACCGTACTGTCGAGCAGCGTACCGGTAATCACCGCGTCAGACTTGGCATCCAGCAAACCGGCGGATTGCAACTCGACCCGCAGGGTTTCGCGCAGGTATTGAGCAAACGAGCCCTCCACCGGCGAGCGCACCATGTTGCTGCGAATGCTGACGCCCTTGTCGATGCTGGCCGACTGCCCTGCATCGAGCGTGAACTGGCCAACCTGGACCGCGCCAATTGCAGGATTGCCACCGCGTAGTTTTGCCGCATTCTCGATGGTCGGCTTAGGCGGACTCATCGGCATTTCGGCACAGCCGGCCAGAAGCAAGGCGGCGGCCAGCAGCCCCAAGCCGAGCGCGTGCACCGCGCCAGCGTCAGTTGAAGGCCGTGTCATAAGACAGATCCTTCAGCGCGTTGCTGACCACATCCCGCGTCATCTGTTGGACAGCATCGAGCATCGACGCCGACTTCTGCACGCCTGCGGGCGGATTGGCGTTGCCGATCGTCGTGTGGATAGCGTGGCGCGCCATCTTAACGATCGGCGTGGTCTGACCTGCCGGCAGATAGCTGACCGTGCAGATGTAGCCGTCCGTCACCGCGCTGCCCGCCAGACCGAACGTGAGCCCCGTCACAAAACCCTTGGCGCCAGGGTTGTCCGTGAGCGGCACATTATTCAGCGTCACGTTGAGCATGCCGACGTTGGGCGTCGGATCCGTCGATACCTTGGCGAACAAGCCCGTATCGGTCACTTCCTTTGCGACGGTGTCCTTGAGCAGCGTCGTGGCACGGGGATTGGGCGCGCCCTTCGTCTGGAACTCGAACACCAGTTGGACCGGTTTCGGGTCTGCAACCTTCTTCATCTCCGATGGAGGCACCAGCTTGGTCGCCGTATCGACGTAGGTGCTTGCGCAGCCCGTCAACAGGGCCGCGCTAACCAGTGCCGTGGCCATGACAACTCGGCGGATGAAGGCTCCGCCCCCCAACTTGTTGTTGTTTTGCATACCCTGATTCTTCTGATGAGAGATTTACTCGGATACGTCAGCGCAGGCGATCGACATGGATCCGTGCCCCCGCAGACGGTGCCCCGACGGGGCTCAGGGATGCTATCAAGCAAGCGCGTGCTCCATGCCCCCCTTTTAAGTGGGGTATTGCAACATCACAATCGAGAAATCCCGATCAGGCGCGGTCTACATGGTCCCACTACCGTATCGCCACCCAGGAGCCCATCCCAATTGACGACCACCGCCACCGATCACTACCTCGCCCGCATGCGCGCCGTACTGGCGCATATCGACACGCACCTGGAAGACGCGCTCGACGTGGAACAGTTGGCGGAGGTGGCCGCGTTCTCGAAGTACCACTTCCACCGCCAGTTCACGCTGCTGTTCGGCATGAATGTCGGGCGCTATGTGCAGTTGCTGCGCCTGAAGCGCGCTGCGCATCAGCTTGCGTATCGCGACGCTGCGCGCATCACCGACATTGCGCTGGCATGTGGGTACGAGGCGCCGGAAGCCTTTACGCGTGCGTTCCGCAAGCAGGCGGGACAATCGCCGACGGATTTTCGGACCACGCCGCGATGGGGCACCTGGGCCACCGATCTACACGCGCTACGCGCCCTCAGGAGTGAACACATGCCCGTACAACCGCAAAGCCAATCCGTCGACATCGTTGAACGCGAAGACGTGCCTGTTGCCGCCACCGAACATCATGGCGACCCGGCCGGCCTCGGCCAGACCATCCGCACGTTCATCGCCTGGCGCCGCGAACACCGGCTGCACCCGAGCGTTTCTGCCACGTACAACATCGTCTACAACAACCCCGACGACGTGCCGCCCGAAGCGTTTCGCATGGATATCTGCGCGGCCGTGCGCGAGCCGGTGGCGCCCAATGCGGCAGGCGTCATACCGAAAACCCTGGCCGGCGGGCGCTACGCCGTGCTGCGCCACACAGGCTCGGATGACACGCTCGGCCAGAGCGTCACGTACCTGTATGCCGAATGGCTGCCCGCCAGCGGCGAGGAATTGCGCGACGCGCCGCTGCTGTTCCAGCGCGTGCGCTTCTACCCTGATGTGCCCGAGCACGAAGCCGTGACGGACGTGTTGCTACCGCTCAAGTGAGCGCTCAGGCATCCAGGTGAATCTGGATGCCTGTTGCCGTATAGATGGCCGTGGCCTTGAAGCCGTCCACCATCACCGTCGAGAACTGGCGGTTGCTGCCCGCGCCATCCACCACGGCGATGGTGTCGCCCACCTTGGGCGTGTAGCCGTTGACGAACTTCACGTGCAGCGTGCCGCCGGCAATCGTGGTCAGGCCGGCCACGCTCAGCTTGCCCTGGCCGTTCGGGCCGATGGCGAGGTTGAGCGTCGTGCCCTGCAGTTGCGTGAACTTGCCCGCAATGGCCACCGCCGCCGGTGCATTCACGGCCAGCGTGCCAGCGCCCAGGTACACATCGCCCGCGCCGAATGCGTTGGCCGAATCGGCCTCCAGCACGCCGCCTGCGATTTGCGTACCTCCGGTGTAGGTGTTGGCGCCCGCCAGACGCAGCATGCCCGTGCCCTGCAGCGTGAGCTTGCCCGCGCCCGAGATGGCATTGCGCCACGTGTCTGCCGCGTTGAAGCCGCCCTGGCTGGCATCCATCGACACGACCACGTTGCCGTTGAAGGCGCCGTAACCATCGGCCGCAGCAAACAGGTTCAGGCGGCCCCAGCCTTCAGCATCGTCGAGAACAGGGTAGCCGGAGGCCAACTCGGTGGTCTTGAGCACCACGCGGCGCTGATCGGCACTCAGGTACGGGAAGCGCGTTTCCAGCAGCACCTCAGCGCCCTTGGGCACCACGGGCGCCAACGCTGCGCTGTTGATCTGCGTGAAGCCGAAGGTCATGCGGCGCGTAAAGTTGGCCTGGTTGGTGCCGTAGTCGGCAAAGCGGTCGGTGGCTGTCGTGCCGGACTGCGCGAGCGCCGGGAAGCTGGTGGCGTCGGTGCCCGTCTGCGCCATCAGCGCGGTGTGCGCTTGCGTGAAGGCGGTGGCCTTGAGCGTGGCGTTGGCCGGATCGTTCAAGTTGGCGGCCACGGCGGCAATGCCGAGCATGCGCCCGGACATCACGTCCAGCGGCGAGTGCATGCCGGCCAGGATGCGGTTCTCGCCCAGCTCCGTGCCGCGCGTGAGCATCTGCTGGAAGCGCTCGGGCACCAGGTACGCCATCGCCACGGCATCGCGCATGGCTTCGGCGGAGTGGCCGCTGATGAAGCCGCCATCGGTGCCGGGCGTCGTGCTTTCGGCGGGCACCAAGGTCGGCGCGACCACCACGCTGCTGCTCCAACGGTACGGGCGCGCGTATTTGTAGAAGCGCTTGGCCGGCTCGGTGGAAGCGTTGTTGCCCATCGTGTTGATCAGGTCGACCACCTTGCCGAAGGTGGCATTGCCGCCCGAGGTGCCGACGCCCGTGTTGTTGCCGCTGTCGTTGTAGAGCACGGTGTTGGCATCGGCCGGCACGGAGGTGATGCTGGTGGTCTGCTGCGTGAGCGTGCGCCACGCAGTGGTGAGCGGCCCCATGCCGTCGGTCACGCTGTAGCCCTTGCCGCGGCGGTCGTCAAAGTAGGCCGCATCGGCCTGGGCCGGCGTGCGGTTGGTGGTGGCGTTCACCACGTACTGAATGTTGGCGTTCAACACCGGCAGATTCAGCTGCGTGCCGCCCGCCGTGCCGTCGTTGGGCAGGCCCGTCCAGGTGGAGGCCACCACGGCCGGGAACGACCCATTGGCCGGCGCCGACACCCCCGCGTCGACGATTTCCGTCAGCGGCTGCCAGAGGTCCAGAAAGCGCGTGAACAGGCGCACCCCGGCATTGGTGCCGAGCGTGGCGTAACGCGCGTCGCCGCGCTGGTTGGTGGCGATGTTGTCCACGAACGCGGGCACGCCGCTGGTCACCGCCGCCGTGTCGACAAAGCCCGGATCCGCCGGCGGCGCCGGAATGGCCTGCGTGGTGGCCACCGGTGCGGTGGAGGTGTCATCACCACCGCCGCACGCGGTCAGGGCAAGCGCGCCAAACAGGGCAACGAGCCTGGCGCAAACGCGCGGGCGGGCAAGAACGGGACGGGCAAAAGCAGACATGGGCAAGCGGGCCGACGCCCGCAGAACGCTGGAAAAGCCCAGCAGTCTCGGCGCGCCCCATGAAATTCGCGTGACGGTTGCGTGACAGAACGCAAACGGTTGCGCCCCATTGTTGGGCACGTCGGGCAGGCATGTCGCGGGCAGTGCCGCGCCCTGCCGTTATGTCACAGCGTGATAGAATTCACGCCACAATTTTTGACTCTGGTGAAGCCTCTGCCGTGTTCGCGGGCCATCGCCGTCCGTCGACCATGTCTGCCCCACCGCTCCAACGCAGCGCCCTGCGTCGCTGGCTCCACAGTTTTGTCCCCGCCCCTGTCACCATTCGCTGGCGCGAGCGCGTGCGTTCTGCCGTGGGCGCGCTCGTTGGCATTCTGTTGACCGGCACGATGATGAAGCTGGTGCCCGGCGCATCCACGCTGATCCCGCTGCTGGTGGCCCCCATGGGCGCGTCGGCCGTGCTGTTGTTTGCGGTGCCGGCCAGTCCGCTGGCGCAGCCGTGGTCGATCATCGGCGGCAATCTGGTGGCAGCCACCGTGGGCGTAACGTGTGCGCTGCTGGTCGATGATCCGGTGCTGGCCTCCGCGCTGGCCGTATCGATTGCCATTGCCGGCATGTTTGCGCTGCGCTGCGTGCACCCACCCTCGGGCGCGGTGGCATTGACGGCGGTGATTGGCGGGCCGGCCGTGCATGCACTGGGGTATCGCTTTGTGGCCGAGCCGATCCTGATTCAGTCGGCGTTGCTGCTGGTGGGCGCGCTGGTGTACCACGCCGCCACGGGCCACCGGTATCCGCACGCACAGCGCCTGCCGGCTGCAGAGCGCCCACCCACCACTGCCGGCTTTACGCGGGCCGACATCGTCGCTGCGCTGCGCCGCCAGAGCGAGCTGCTCGACATCGACCCCGAAGACATCGAGGCCGTGCTGCGCGAGATGCAGCTCCAGGCTCGAGAAGAGAAACTGCGCCGCACCTTCCACGCACTCACCTGTGCCGACATCATGTCGCAGCCGGTCATTGCTGCCACGCCAGCCACGTCGATCCCGCGTGCGTTGCAACTGCTGCGTCAGCACAGCATCAAGGCGCTGCCGGTGGTGGATGCGGGGCAGCGCGTGATCGGCATCGTCACCCGTGCGGATTTGCTCGGCCTGAACCCACGCGACCTGCGCCAGACCCTGCGCCACTGGTTCAGCATCGGCGCGCTCACCCCGCCGCGCGTGGCCGACCACATGAAGACGCACGTGCAGATCATTGCCGCCACTGCGCCCATGTCCGACCTGGTGCCGCTGTTTGCCAACGCCGGGCACCACCACATCCCCGTGATTGACGCCAATGGCCAACTGGCCGGCATCATCACCGAATCGGATTTGGTAGGCGGGCTGTACCGGCAGGCCACGATCGAACCGCAGGCGGCCTGAGCGCCGTCAGGTTGCGTCGATGGGGGTGTCACGAAAGACGCCCAGCTGTTCCGCCGCCACCGAATACGCTACCAGGCGCGGGTAGTCCGCCGCCGGCACCCGATCCGCCACCATCAGTTGGATAAAGGCCCACGCCACGGCCACCGTCACACCGGCCTGCGTCAACTCGCCTGCCTCCACCGGCAGCGGCACGTCTTTCCACTCGGTCTCCAGCGCGTCCACTGCCGCCAGCAACTGGCCATGCACGCGATCGACCCACGGCCCGTGCACCTTCTCCGTCGGCCGCAGGTTGTGCTCGTAGACGATTTGTATCGCCTTCTCGCACGCGGCCAGCGCCAGACCGATCGCGCGCAATTCACGTTGACGCGCGGCAATCGGCGCGGGCAACAGACTGCGCCCGGCCACGGCCTCGGCGTAATCGATGATGAGCGTGGAATCCATCAGCACCGTGCCGTCATCGCACACCAGCGTGGGCGCCTTGACCACGGGGTTGATGGCCTGGAACCGATCGAAATGCCGGAAGACCGACACCGACGCATGCTCGAACGGCAGGCCGAGCAGCTTGAGCGAAATGGCGGTACGGCGCACATAGGGAGAGTCGAGCATGCCGATCAACTTCATGGGGTCTCCTGGGTGAGGGGCAAGGTGAGGCGCCATAGCGAGCCATGGGCGCGTGGACGTTCATGATAGTCAGCCCCCGCCAAGCCTGCTGATGGCCCTAGGCATGTTTTCTGCGTGCCCCGGCTTGTTTGCCGGCACTGCCAAGCGGGTGCGCGCTTTTCTAGAATGACCAGCACGTCGGGCCACACAGGAGATCCCATGCCGTTTCTCGCGCATCACCACGACTGTTCCGGCTGGAATGGGGAGATGGCGCAGCGCATTCTCGCGTTCGACTGGTCGGCCACCGAGCTGGGGCCCGTCGCCGCGTGGCCCCACAGCCTGCAGGCCGCCGTGCAGACGGTGCTGGCGTCTCCAGTGCCGCTGGTCATGCTGTGGGGGCGGCAAGGCTACATGGTCTACAACGACGCCTACGCCGAGTTTGCTGGCGGGCGGCACCCGTATCTGCTCGGCTGCCCGGTCGAGCTCGGCTGGCCCGAGGTGGCAGATTTCAACCGCCACGTCATGGACACGTGCCTGGCTGGCGGCACGCTGTCGTACCGCGACAAGGGCCTCGTGCTGTTGCGCAACGGCCGCCCCGAAGACGTGTGGATGGACTTGTACTACAGCCCGCTGCCCGACGATGAGGGGACGCCTACCGGCGTGCTTGCCATCGTGGTGGAAACCACCGAACGCGTGCAGACCGAGCGCGAACGCCAAAGCGCCGAGCGGGCCCTGCGCCAACTGACGGAAACGCTCGAGCAACGCGTGGCCGATGCCCTGTCCGCCCGAGCCGAGGTGGAAGCACAGCTGCGCCAAGCGCAAAAGATGGAAGCCATCGGCAGCCTGACCGGCGGCGTGGCGCACGACTTCAACAACGTGCTGCAAGTGATTGCCGGCAACTTGCAGATGTTGTCCGTCGAACTGCCCGGCAACGCGCGCGCCGAGCACCGTATTGCTGCGGCCACGCGTGCGGTGCAGCGCGGCGCCACGCTGGCCGCGCAATTACTGGCCTTTGCCCGCCGGCAGCAGTTGTCCCCAGCGGTGGTTGCACCGGCACGCTTGGTAGCGGGCATGAGCGAAATGCTGCACCGTGCGCTGGGTGAAACCATCAAGGTGGAAACCCACCTCGCCCCGGATCTGTGGAACGTGCTGGCCGACCGCAACCAGCTCGAAAACGCGCTGCTGAATCTCGCCATCAATGCGCGCGATGCAATGCGTGGCGGCGGCCAGCTCACCATCACCGCAAACAACGTCACACTGGATGCGGCGCAAGCGCACGAGCACGACGCGCTGTCACCGGGCGACTACCTGGTGTTTTCCGTGGCCGATACCGGCGTGGGCATGCCGCCCGAGGTGGTCGAACACGCCTTCGAGCCCTTCTTCACCACCAAGCCCGACGGGCACGGCACTGGCCTGGGCCTGAGCATGGTGTTCGGCTTCGTTAAGCAGAGCGGCGGGCATGTCAGCATCCGCAGCGTAGTCGGCCAGGGGACCACTGTGCAGCTTTACTTTCCGCGTTGCACCGAGGCTGCACCAGCCGATACCGCCGACCTGCGCGAAACCACGGCCACGCCCGTGGGCGGCCGGGAGACCATCCTCGTGGTGGAAGACGACACCGACGTGCGGCTGACCGCCGTCGACATGCTGGCCCAACTCGGCTACCGCGTACTCACCGCTACCAACGGCGACGCCGCGCTAGAGCTGATCAACGGCGACACCCCCATCGACTTGCTCTTCTCCGACGTCATCATGCCGGGCACGCTCAAGGGCGGCGAACTGGCCGCGCACGCCGCCCGGCGCGTGCCACCGCTGCCGGTGCTGCTGGTGTCCGGCTACACCCGTGACGAACTCACACATGGCGAAGGCGTGCCACCGGGCGTCGTGCTGCTGGGCAAACCGTATCGGCGTGATGATCTCGCGCGCACCGTGCGCAGCGTGCTGGATCAGCATCGCGAGGCCGCCTTACCACAGGCCACCACGCCGGCCACCACACCCACCTGCACGCGGGGCGCCGACGCGGCCAGCCTGCTGCTGGTGGAGGACGACGCCCTCTCGCGCGAAGCCATGCACGCCATGCTGACCGCCTTCGGCCTGCGTTGCACCGCCGCCGCCAACGCCGAAGACGCGCTCGCCCTGACCGGCACGCAGCGTTTTGACGTGCTGCTCACCGACCTCACGCTGCCCGGCCAGTCGGGAGCCGATCTGGCGCGCACCCTGTTGCGTGCGCAACCGCATCTGCATGTGCTGCTCATGTCGGGCTACGGCACGCACGCCGAGATTGGCGAACCCATTGCCGGCGCATGCCTGCTGGGCAAACCGATTGCACTCCCGGCCCTGCAGCAGGCGCTGGCGCCATGGCTGCGCGTCACCCCGCAGGACGTGACGCGCGCGGCATAAACTGGGCAGGTTGTCACAAACCCACCCCCGGCTCCGTCTAGAGAGATCGCCCCCGACCACCACCCGCCATGGCCAGCGCTTCCCGCACCGACACTCAAGACACCGCCTTCACCGCCGCGCGCCCGCGCCTGTTTGCGATTGCCTACCGCATGCTCGGCAGCCGCGCCGATGCCGAAGACGTGCTGCAAGACGCGTGGATGCGCTGGCACCAGGCCGACCAAGCCGCATTGCAATCCGCCGAGGCGTGGCTGGTGACTGTGGTCACGCGTCTGTCCATCGACCGCCTGCGCGCCGCCAAGGCCGAGCGCGAAGCCTACGTGGGCTGGTGGCTGCCCGAACCGCTGGTGGAGGTGGAATCCAACGCGCCCACGCCCGAGACCGCCGTGGAGTTGGCGGGCGACTTGTCGATGGCCTTGCTGTGGGTGCTGGAGCGCCTGTCACCCGAAGAGCGCGCTGCGTTCTTGATGCGCCAAGTGTTCGACCAGGATTACGCGGACATCGCCGCGCTGCTCGGCAAGACCGAAGCCGCGTGCCGGCAGATGGTGCATCGCGCATCGGACCGCGTGCAGCAGGAGCGCCCACGCTTTGACGTGTCGCACGATGCGCACCGCGACTTGCTCGCGCGCTTTGCCGAAGCCTCGCGCACCGGCCAGCGCGACGCCATCCGCGCCCTGCTGGCGGACGACGCACAGCTAGTGGGCGACGGTGGCGGCAAGGTGCCCTCGTTCACGCGCATCATTCAAGACGCCGCGCAGATCACCAAGATCTACTGCGAGCTGGTCCAGCACATGGGCGAGGTGCGCTACCAGCACGCGCGCGTCAATGGCGAACCCGGCCTGCTGCGCTATGTGAATGGCACGCTGGAATCGGCGCAGTCGTTCGTGATCGAAGACGGGCGCATCGTGGCCATCTACGTGGTGCGCAACCCAGACAAGCTCGCCCACATCGGCAGCGGCGCGTAAAAACAAAAATGTTCGGGCGGGCTGTCACAACGCGGCCACGCCGGGCGTCTTGAGGGTATGGAGCGACGCTGCACGCAACGACGCAAGCTGCGCAACGTGTGCAATCGCTCCGGATATCCCACCACCTCAAGGAGCCCATCATGTCGCACGCCCCGCGCATCGCCTATTACCAACTGGCCCCGAAGGCCTTCAACGGCCTGCTGAACCTGTCGAACAATCTGCGCAAGGATCTGCTCGGCGCGCGCTTGGTCGACCTCGTCCTGCTGCGCGTGTCGCAGATCAACGGCTGCGCCTACTGCATCGACATGCACTGGCGCGACCTCATCAAGATGGGCGAAGACCCGCGTCACCTGAACGCCGTGGCCGGCTGGCGCGAGGCGCCGTTCTTTACCGAGCGCGAACGCGCCGCGCTGCGCTGGGCGGAGCTCGTCACCAACACGCCGCACAGCGACACCAGCGATGAAGAATTCGCGCAGCTGCGCACCCACTTCAGCGATGAGGAGATTGCCGAGCTGAGCTTTGTCATCGTCGTCATCAACAGCTGGAACCTGCTGAACGTGAGCCTGCGCAACCCGGTGCCGCTGAAGGTGCCGGCCGCCGAGGCAGCATGAACCTGGCCACGTAGGCGCGGCGCTTACACAGGCAAACGATGTCCTTGCAACGGCGGTGAACGATACCCCCACCGTTCGCCGCCGTTGCTTGCCGTATCAAGCGGTGCACGCTGCATGTTGGTATCCATGAGGCCGAGGGCTTTGTCCGTCAATTGGCCTATGTCGGCGTGTGGGTGCGGGTTTCTATGCTTCCGGAAAACGCAGGCCACCGCTTGCGCCAATCCAGAACGAGGGGAAGCCATGGCCGAGTTGTCGATCGCCCAAGCGCCGCGTGCCGGTTGCACGCCATCACAACCGACACCCGCGCCCATTCCCCCGCATCGGCATGGCGCCGCGCTGGTGATGGCCGCTGCGTTGTCGCTGGGGCTCAGCGCGTGCGGCGGCGGCGACGATGCCGGCACCGGCACGACGCCACCCACCACTAACGTCACGCCCGCGCCGACACCAACGCCGTCCCCTTCACCAGCGCCCGCGCCTGTGCCCACCTACACAGTGGGCGGCACCGTCAGCGGGCTTTCCACCGGCACATCGGTCACGCTGCTCGACAACGGCGGCGATGCGGTCACGGTCAGTGCCAACGGCAGCTTCCAGTTCCCAACCAAACTTGCGCAAGGCAAGCCCTACGCGGCCACGGTCGGCAAACGGCCTTCGGGTGAGAACTGCACCGTCACCAATGGCAGCGGCACGGTGGCCACCACCAACGTCACCACCATTGCCGTCGCATGTGCGCCGCGCCCGCTGTTTGCGTATGCCGTCAACTCCAACGACGGCACCGTCTCGGCCTACACGCTAAACCTGACCACCGGCATGCCGACTGCCATCGGTGCAACAGCGGTAAAGGTGGGGCAAGGGCCGCTGTCGCTCACCATCGATCCGGCGGGCAAATACGTGTACGTGGCGAATGCGGCAGACAGCACCATCACCACGCTGTCGATCAACGCAGACACCGGCCTGCTGACGGTCGTGGGCACGCCTACCAGCACGGGCCTCCTGCCCTTCAGCATCACGCGCGCGCCCAGCGGCAAGTTTGCGTACACGGCCAACTTTGGCGACAACACGCTGTCGGCGTTCTCAGTGAACACCGGCACCGGCGCGCTCACGGCGCTGGCGCCCATCACCGCAGGCAACAACCCCTATGACATCAAGCTCAACAGCGCCGGCACCTTCGCCTATGTGGTGAATGCCGACACCGCCAACGCCACCGGCACCGTCATGGCGTTTGCCGTCAACAGCAGCACCGGCGCGCTTACACAGGTGGGCAGTGCGCTCACTGCCGGAAGCGTGCCGCAGTTCATCGCACTGAGCCCCAACGGCAGCTACGCCTACGTGGCCAACAGTGGCAGCAACACGCTGGGCGTGTACAGCATCAACAGCACCACTGGCGCACTCACCGCTTCGGGTGCCGCCGTGCCCGCAGGCACCAACCCCTACGGCATGGCCATCGGGCCATCCGGCGGCTTCCTGTACGTGGCCAACATACTGGGCAACTCCGTTGACGTCTTCAGCATCAACCCGTCCAACGGCGCACTCACGAAGGTCGACACCACGGCTACCGGCGTCAACCCCGTGACGATCGTGCTCAACTTTGCGGGCACCTTTGCCTATGTGGTCACGGCCAGCGACAACACCGTCACCGCATACAGCATCAACGGCACCACGGGCAAACTGACGGCCGTGCCGAGCGGCACCGCGGCCACCGGCAACATTCCGCGCGGGATGGCGGTGGTAGCGGTGCCCTGAGGCAACTGAAACCGCACAGTAGATGTGCAAAGCCCCTCGATATGGCGAGGGGCTTTTGCATTGAGCGCAGGGCGAAGAGTGAGGCGGGGGCGGCGGGGACCCTCAATCCAGAATCACACCCCGACGCGCATGCGCAGTCGGTGGCAAGCTCGGCTCGCCCACCATGTCACGCACGGCATCTTCGATGGTGCTGGACAGCGCGTTGAGGGCGAGGTCGTTGTCTTCCGTGCCGAACGGGTCTTCCAACTGCGAGGCAATGGCCTCGTGTGCCATGAAGGTGTAGGCCACAAACACCGAGAACACCGGCGTGAAATTGCCGATGCTTTCCACCAGCCCGAACGGCAGTGCCGCGCAGAAGAAGTACACCGTGCGGTGGATCATCACGGAATACGCAAAGGGCAACGGCGTACTGGCAATGCGCTCACACCCTCCGATGGCGTTGGAGAGCTCGTTCAGGTTGCGGTCAAACGCCAGCGCGGCCCAGTCGCCAATCGTCTTGTCATGCGTGCGCTGCCCCACCCACTCGCCAAGCCACTGCAGGAGGATAGCGGGCCGGTAGCGCGCCGCCATCACGCGGTCGAGCAGCGGTGCCGGCAGACGGGCAGCCAGGTCTTCACGTGGATCGGTATGACGCAACTGATGGCGCAGCGCATGCGGCAGCGCGCCCAGCACGTGCACGAATTCGAGCACGTCAACGCGCACGTCGGATTCGGCCCCGCCGTGGTTCTGTTCACCGCGACGCGGCAACGTCGCGGCTTGCCGCGTGAGCGAGCGCGCATCGTTGAGCACCTGCCCCCAGAGCTTGCGCGCCTCCCAGTAGCGGTCGTAACTGGCGTTGTTGCGAAAACCGAGAAACACCGCCAGCGCGATGCCGATGAGCGAAAACGGCGTGGTGCTGAGGCTGACGCGGATGGGCAGCCAATGCGCATGCACCGCCAGCGCCACCATCGAAATACCGAAGATGAGGAACAAGCGTGGCAGCAACTGCGGCAACACAGAGCCGCGCCACGCAAGCAGCATGCGGAACCAGTGCAGGTGGGGGCGAACGACCATGAGGCAGACGCGAGCGCGTATCAGATGGGGTGCGGAATTATCGCAGACACCCCAGTGGCCCAGCGCGCAACAGCACCTTGCCCGACGGTGCTGGCTGTCTACGCGAACCGAATTGCCACCTGCCGCCGGCCCGCGTTATGTCTTCTTCTTGTTGAGCCGATTTTCACCAGCGCAACAAAACCACGACAAAAATAAATCAGAATGAAAAATAAAGATAAATCCACTATAAAAACACAAACGCAAATCGGCATAAAACGGTTTCCCCCGTTTTACGCCGATTTGCGTGCGGAGCCCGAAAGCCCCGCATTGCTCAACCCGGATTAAACCGTGGTGTAAGCGCCTTTCGACCAGCCGTTGCCATCCCAGCACCACTCCGTGGTGGTGGTGCCGGTAGTGGCATACACGCGGATGTGGATGGCGCTGCCAACCAGCCAGCTGGTGACGGACACGTTATCACCAGGCTCGGCGAACGCGCCCGTGTACCAGCCTTTCCCGTCCCAGCAACGCTCGGTGATCTTGCCGCCGTTGGCCGTGTAGACGCGGATGGAAGGCACCGTGCCCCACGAAGTTGCGGCAGTCTGAACGTTCGACATGTTTTATCTCCATATGAAGTGAACGAGCTGGATCATTCTGTGATTCCAGTCTCAGCCAATCAACGCGGCATATTGTGTTGCCGCATTAACGACGCCCCGGGTTCAGGGCTTCGCTAGCATAAGCAAATAAAAATCGTGACGCCGCTGAGAGATATGAAGAGCAGATGGAGAATAAATTTACTGAACAGATTACCGATTTTCCACACACAACCGTTATGTTTAGTGCACCCACAAAATAACCGTGGCGCCATTGGCGCGGGCTATCAGGAACGGTCTACACCGAAATGGCTACAAGCGGTGGCAACGATGTGCCCGCCGTGACTCGCAGGTATGAGCCGACGGCGGGGCACATCGCGTGAGCGGGCTTACTGCACCGCGCCGATGAACGCTGCCAGCTCCGCCGTCTTGGGGCTGGCAAACACGTCCTTGGCGGGGCCACGTTCATGGATCAGCCCCTGGTGCATGAACACGAGCTGATCGCCCACATCGCGCGCAAAGCGCATCTCATGCGTGACCATGATCAGCGTCATGCCTTCGGCCGCGAGTTGCTTCACCACGGCCAGCACCTCGTTCACCAGCTCCGGATCCAACGCAGAGGTGATCTCGTCGCACAGCAGCACCTTCGGCTGCATGGCCAGCGCGCGCGCAATGGCCACGCGCTGCTGCTGCCCGCCGCTGAGCTGATCGGGGTACGCATCGAACTTATCGGCCAGGCCCACCTTGGCCATCATCTGGCGCGCGAGGTCATTGGCATCGGCCTTCTTCACGCCCTTGACCACCACGGGCGACAGCGCCACGTTTTCGCCCGCTGTGAGGTGCGGAAACAGGTTGAACTGCTGGAACACCATGCCCACGTTCAGGCGCAGCGCGCGCAGTTGCGCGGGCGTGGCCTGTGAGCCCTTGAGCACCGCGTTGTCGACCACGATCTGGCCGTCGTCGATGGCCTCCAGCCCGTTGATGGACCGCAGCAGCGTGCTCTTGCCCGAGCCGCTGCGCCCGATGATGGCGACCACCTGGCCGCTTTCGACGCGCAGGTCCACGCCCTTGAGCACATGGTTGTTGCCGTAATGCTTGTGTACGGCGCACAGATCAACGAGCGGCATAGAGCTTCTTTTCCAGATGAGAGGCACAGAGCGACAGCGGCCAGCACAGCGCGAAGTACGCCAGCGCCACCAGCCCATAGATAAGGAACGGCTGGAACGTGGCATTGGCCAGCACCGAGCCCAGCTTGGACAGATCTTCAAACCCGATGATGGACGCCACCGCCGTGCCCTTGACGATCTGCACGGAGAACCCCACCGTGGGCGCAATCGACAGGCGCACCGCCTGCGGCAACACCACATGCCGCATCTGCTGGAAGTAGCCCATCGCCAGGCTGGAAGACGCCTCCCACTGCCCACGGGGGATGGCCTCCACGCAGCCGCGCCACACCTCGGCCAGGTAGGCACTGGTGTACAGCGTCAGGCCGATGGCGGCCGCCGTCCACGGCGACATCTCGAACCCCGCCATCGACGCCCCAAAGAACACGATGAACATCTGCATGAGCAGCGGCGTGTTCTGGAAGAGCTGGATGTACGCCTTGCTCACCCGCTGCAGGCCTGCGTTGCGCCCCACGCGGGCAAACAGCACCACCAGGCCCGCCGTGCCGCCCAGCACAAAGGCCATGAGCGACAGCATGAGCGTGGCAAGCAGCCCTTCCCCCAGCTTGAGGAGAATGGGCAACAGAGGGATGTCGGCGATCATGCAGTGGTCTCCGCAGGCGTGGGGGTGACCGCGCGTGCTGCAGCCGATGCCGCCGGCGCACGGCGCCCGACAACAAAGCGCTGCCCCACCCAGGCCAGCAACTGACGCAGCAACAGCGCCAGGGCAAAGTACAGCGCCGTCACCACCAGATAGGTTTCAAACGCGCGGAAGTTGCGCGACTGGATGAAGTTGGCCGCAAAGGTCAGATCCTGCGCGGCAATCTGCGAGACCACCGACGTGCCCAGCATCACGATCACGATCTGGCTGCTCAGCGCAGGCCACACCTTCTGCAACGCAGGCCGCAGCACCACGTGCCGGAAGATCGCCCAGCGGCTCATCGCCAGCGCGTTGGCCGCTTCCAACTGGCCGCGCGGCGTTTCCTGAATACCTGCACGCACGATCTCCGTAATGTACGCGCCGAGGTTGACGACCGCCGTGAGCAACGCCGCCTGCCATTCGTTGATCTGCACACCCAGCGAGGGCAAACCGAAGAACACGAACATCAGCTGCACCAGGAACGGCGTATTGCGGATGGCCTCCACATACACCTTGAACAGCGCGTTGAACGGCGCGATGCGCCAGGCGCGGCACACGCCGCCGGCGATGCCGATGGCGCCGCCCGCCACCGCGCCCGCCGCCGTGAGCGCGAGCGTAAACGCCGCGCCCTGCGCGAGCTGGCCGCTGTAACCGAAGACAGCGCCAAAGTCGAATTGATAAGCCATGGAGGTCATCCGTGGCCCGGCACACCTAGGCGCGCGCCGGGCCTGTGTTGCGAAGGCGTGCGTGTGCTTACAGCTTTGCAGGCAGCGGCATCTTGATCCAGCGCTGCGACAAGTCGTTCAGGCGCCCATCTGTCTTCAGCTTGGTGATCACGGCGTTCACCTTGTCGAGCAGCGCGGGCTCGCCCTTGGCCACACCCACATAGCAAGGCGTGTCTTCCACGGGGAACTTCAGGTCGAGCTGGCGCAGCTTCGTGCGCTCGTTCACCGCATTGGCCACGATGTTGCCCACCGTCACCAGCTGCACCTGACCGATCAGGTAGCTCTGCGCGGTGGCGTTGTTGTCTTCATAGCGCTTGATAGTGGCCGACGCCGGCGCCACGGCCGAGAGGGCCAGGTCTTCCGTCGAGCCGCGCGTCACGCCGATCGTCTTGCCGGCCAGGTCGGCTGGCGCCTTGATCGACACATCCTTCGGGCCGTACACGCTCTTGGGGAACGGCGCATATGCCTGCGTGAAGTCGATCACCTTCGCGCGCTCGGCGTTCTTACCCAGGCTGGAGATCACGACATCCACCTTGCCCGTGGTCAGGAACGGAATGCGGTTGGTGCTGGTGACGGGCACCAGCTCGGCCTTCACACCCAGCTCCTTGGCGACGAGGTTAGCCATGTCGATGTCATAGCCCTGTAGCTTGAGGTCCGGGCCGAGCGAGCCGAATGGCGGGAAGTCATTCGGAATCGCCACGCGGATCACGCCGGCTTTTTGGATGTTGGCCAGCGTGTCGGCATGGGCCGCGCGGCCCGGCAACAGCGCAACCACCGCGCTGGCTGCCATGGCGGCGAGGAGGATGGTGCGGCGCGAGGTATTGCCCAAGGTGGGGCGGACGGTGATGCGGGTCATTCAAGAACTCCTTCAGAAATCGAGACGAGGCGAAAGGAAACCGGTTCGGGTTGCATGGATTCGGACGCAGCGGGCGGGGCATTCAGGTCGATCCCGCTGCGGCGCGCGGCCGATAGAAGGTGGGCGCGCATGGCGTCTGCGCTGGCGGCGGCATCGCCTGCCGCAATGGCCTGCACGATGGCGTCGTGCTCGTGCGCGGGGTGGTCGTCTGCGCCATTGCGGGCAAAGGGCAAGCGCAGGCTGTGGCCGATGGCGTGCTCCAACTGGGCCGCCATCGCCATCAAACCCGGGTTGCCCGACTGCTGCGCCAGCAACAGGTGGAAGTGCAGATCCGCCTCGGCCGCGCTCAGCAAGTCATTGCGTTCCAACGCATGCGCCAACTGCTGCTGCAGCCATTGCAGGTGGCGCAGGCCGGCGGCGTGCATGCGCGCAGCGGCAAGCGCCGTCCAGCCGGGCTCCAGCACCAGGCGCAGTTCTATCAACTGACGCGGCGACAGCGTGCCCAGCGCCGGCGTGGCAAACGGGCGATGCATGCGCTCGGCACTGGCCTGCGGCCCACGCACCACCACACCCCGGCTGGGCAGGATGTCCACCAGGCCCAGCGTCTCCAGCACCGTCAGCGCCTCGCGCAACGATGCGCGGCTCACGCCCAGGCTTTCTGCCAGTTCACGCTGCGGCGGCAGACGGCTGCCGCTGGGGTAATCGCCGCGGAGGATGCCTTGCTGGAGTGCTTGCGCAACGGAGGATGGAATGCTGTGCATGGGCCGACATTGGAGAAAGACACGGTCGTGGTCTGACCGGTCGCCCACCGCTTATGCGAGTTTTGTGCCATGCAGCAATGTGCGGCGTTTTGTGCGGATTGGCGCAGCGTTGATTGCCTGGGCCGCGCCCTGGCGCGAGGCACGCGCCACGGGATGGGGCGGCGCCGGCTTGGAGTTGGTGCGCGAGGCACCGGTTTGGAACGCGCACCGTTTTTGGAGAGCTGAGGCCGCACCTCGCATTGCAGCGGCACCGCTATCGTGCCGTCACCAGAAGCGGGACCACACCCGACGCGATAGACAACTTGGGCACATGACGCCTACCGCGCCCATGCCCGGCAATGCTCCAGATACTGCCGCTCATGCAGACCGATCAAATCGACAATGGACGTCCAGAGCCAGAACGGCGCGTCGATGGATTTGCCGTGCCGCGCTTTCAGATCGCGGCGCCACGCCTGTGCGACATCGCGCGGCATCTGCTGCCCATGTGCCAGGCCGACCACGTGGCCGAGGTAGGTCGCCAGCGATACGGCGTCTCGGGTGCCCAGGGTTTCAACGTCGAGCTTGAGGTCTTGCGGCAACAGCTCGCGCACGAAGAAGCTCGTGCCGAGCATGCGGACCCACGCCATGCGGTTGCCCAGCTCGGGGCAGACATGGCGCGCGCCCGTGACCACGCGTTCACCGTTGTGCCGGGGCATGTCTATTCCCGGTGCACGCGGTGCGGCGGGCGCACCGGCTTCTTTGAAATCGAGCAGGCGGTAGGGGCGTTCGGCACACCCTTTTGCCGATAGCAACACGGCATAGCGCCGCTTGCCGAGCGAACTGCAGCCTTTCACCCAATACGCCGCGTCGACGATTTCCGCGTCGTCCCGATGGCTGCCGTAGAGATGGCCGACCAGCTCCAGCAGCCCCGGCTGCTGCGTCAGTTGCTTCAGTTCGCGCTGCTCTTCGCGCGCCAGCGGCCAGAAGCGCTTGCCCAGCGGGATGGTGGGCGACGCGTCTTCCAGCCGATCGCGGGCGAGCTGCTTCCACGTGCGGGCCGTGGCGGCCTTCATGGCGGTATGCACGGCGGAGGGCCGCTCGGGCAGCGCCATGCCACCGTCCGGGTTGATGCCATCCAAATAGCCCGTCATCAGGCCTTCCACCATGCGCGCGGTGACGATGCCGGGCAGGTCTGAACCACGCGCCGCCGTGGCCAGCGAAACGCCCAGCCGGATGAGGTCGTGCGCCGGGTTGCCAATGACCGTCTGGTCAAAATCGCGGATCTGGATGCTCGTGCTGCCCCGCATGTCGCCAATGGGCCCGAGGTTGCCGACATGGCAGTCCCCGCAGATCCAGATGGTGGGCCCGTCGGGCAGCAGCTGCGGCTGCACCGTGGCCAGCCATTCATAGAACTTCTCGGTACTGCCGCGCACGTAGGCATGCACGGACTTGGCCATCTTCTCCTGCCGCAGGCGCGTGAGAACGGGGCCGCGGTCTTTGGGCTTGACGGTTTTTGCGGAGGGTTTTTGTTTGGCCATGCCTGCCTCCTGTTTTGCGGCCGCAACGGTCGGTGCACGTTGGTCTGCCCATGCCCTAGCAGCAACGGGGCCTGCAAGGTGCAAGGGCAGCCCGTCATCGCCACAAAGGCACCGACCCCACCCAGATATTCAAGAACTCTCACCAACCCCGCGCTTGCCTTGACGCGCGCAGAGGCGACATGGGATACCGCGTGTGCAACACGGCGCACCCCACTTTCGTAGGGGGTCCTGCCGTATCCACCCATCCCAAAAATGAGCCCAGCAATGTCGTCGACGTGGAAGAGAACAAGCGCACCGCGCGCGCGCAGCATGGTGATCGGTCTGCTGAGCCTGTGGCTGGCGGCTTGCGGTGGCGGCGCGTCCGACACGCCTGCCGACACCTCCACGACCGCAACGACTGCACCCGTGTCTGCGTCCAACCCTGGGGAGCGCCCGCCGCCGTCGCCGGCGCCCACCCCCGGGTCAAGTCCCACCGCGCCGACTCCGGCGCCCGCTCCGACGCCAACACCCACCCCGGCGCCCACCCCCACGCCAACTCCGGCGCCCGCTCCAACGCCCACCCCGGCACCTAGCCCCACGCCCGCCGCGACGATCAGCTGGGCCACGCCCGCATCCATCGGATGGGGCACGGCGCTCAGCACGGCGCAATTGAACGCGACGGCCAATGTGCCCGGCACTTTCGTCTATTCGCCGGCGGTTGGGACCAAGCCGGAAGTCGGCACGCAAACCCTGTCAGTCACCTTCACGCCGCAGGACACGACCAAGTACGCCGCCACCACCGCCATGCGGGCGCTGACCGTCAACAAGGCCGAGCCGCCGGTGCGCTGGGACCTCCCCAACGCCGTGCTGCAGGGTTCCGCCCTCACGCCCGCGCAGGTCAGCACCACACCCTACGCGCTGTATGGCATCCAGGGCACCGTGGATCCAGCGTCGTACACCACGGCAGATGGCGCACCGCTGAGCGCCTCCACCACCAGCACGGCCGGCAGCGTCATCCTGCAGGCGACGTTTGTGCCGAGGGACAGCGCGCACTACCGGTCGGCCCTGGTCAGCACGGCGCTGACGATCAAACCCGCCGCCACGGCCGCCGCCATCAACTTTGGCAGCGCGAAGCAGACCATCCAGGGGTTCGGCGGATCAGCCGCCTGGTACTACAGCAAGATGGCGGACGACCGCGTAAACGCGCTGTTCGGCACCAGCCTGACCGACAGCCTCGGGCTGTCCATCCTCCGTCTGCGCATTGCGCCTGCCGAGTGGAACACCACCACCCAGACGGCCGACACCACCCAATGGACAGCCGAGCTGGCGAACGGCGCCGCCGCCCAGGCACGCGGCGCCCTCGTCTTTGCCACGCCGTGGACGCCCCCGGCCAGCATGAAGATCGTCAACACCAGCCGCAGCAACCCGCTCTACAGCGGCCGCCTGGACCCAGCGCGCTATGCCGACTACGCCAAGTACCTGAACAGCTACATCCGGTACGCCGCCACCCGCAACGTCAACCTCTACGCCATTTCCATGCAGAACGAGCCGGACTGGGACCCGGCGACCTATGAATCCTGCCTCTGGAGCCCCGACGAAATGACGGCCTGGGCCGCCGGCTATGGCGCAGTGGCCGTGGCCGGCACCACGGCCAAGCTGATGGCGCCCGAATCGTTCTACTTCTCGCAGGCCACGGTCGACACGATGCTGGGCAACACCAATGCCGCCGGCAACCTCTCCATCATTGGCGGCCACCTATATGGCGGCGTGCCGGCCTATTCGGCCTCGGCCCGCAGGCTGGGCAAGGACGTGTGGATGACCGAACACTTCCTGGATTCCGTCAACAAGGCCGACACCAAGACCACCTGGCAGACCAGCATCGACGATGCCATCGCCCTTGCGAAAGAGATCCACGACGGCTTTACGCTCGGCCAATACAACGCGTATGTGTACTGGTGGCTGGTCAACTCCAACGACGCCCAGCCCACCGGCCTGATCGGCTCGGACAACAAGCCCACCTACTTCGGCATCGGCCTGAAGCACTTCTCGTACTTCATCCGCCCGGGCTACGTGCGCTACGACACCACCGTGTTGCCGCAGAAGGGGGTGCGCGTTTCTGCGTTCGGCACGCCTGCGGGCGCGAGCGACAACAAGGCCGTGGTGGTGCTGGTGAACGAGAACACCACGGACGTCACGCTCACCGCGTCAATCAACCCGGCGGGCCGCGCGTTGACCAGCCTGACGCCCTACCTCACCACCGCCACGGCCACGTTTGCGCAGCAGCCGGCGCTGGGTGTGAGCGGCAATACGTTCACCGTGACGCTGCCGGCGAAGAGCATTACGACGTTGGTGAACTAGTCGCCGCGATTGCGGCATCGGGCATCGGCCGCCTTGGCGCGGCCGTCGTGGCCATGTGGTGACCACGCTTTCCCATTACTGCTCAGCGCGCCCGTGCAGCCAACGGCGTGCCCGTGAGAACCAGCCGTTGGATGAGGGCTCTGCGTGAGACGCCTGCGCAGGCTCAACGGCTTGGTTGCTCATGCAGATCTCCAACGCGCCACGCGCCTTCAGCGTACGCAACAGCAAGCGCGCCTCTTCGAGCTCAAGTTCACCGTGATGGATCAGTTCATCCAGGCTGACAGCGCGCGCGGCCATGTCCTCCATCGCCACGCGAAAGCGCGGATCCGCAAAGCGCGCATCCAGCGCGACCGGCCTCAGCAAGCGGTACGTGGGCTTGTCGTTCGTGGCGGTATCGGGTTCGGCGTCGGTACGGATGAACGGGGCATCGCTGGCGTCGGAAGCGTGGGTCGCGTCGGTCGGCTGCCTGCGACTGTCCATCAACCGCAGCGCAATCAGGTCCAGCGCACCCCAGAGCATGGGCGTACTGAAGGCGCGTGGCAGCGTGAACACGTCATCGCCAAACACGTCGGGCGCGGGTTGACCCAGCCATAGCTTGAAGGGCGCTGCCGTGCGCACGTCGGCTTGCTCGCCCTCCAGCACCAGCACGTCGGCCTGGTGCGGCGCGACTTCATCCCATTGATAGAGCGAGCGTGCTGCGATCGCCCGGATGCTGGCACGCACTCGGTGCTGCTGGCGCTCATCGAGATACTGCAACGAAATGCGGCCACGCCGGTTGTCCACCAACGGCACCGCGGATGGCGTGTGAGACTGCATGCGGCTTCCCCTTCATCACAAAGCAAAGGCCACTGACCGTGCAGGGCCGACACAGTGCCGAGGGCTTCCTCACACATCGGGCGGGGTGGCGATGACCCGTTCATGCCAGCCCGCGCACTGTGCCTATTTATTGTTGGCTGTGCAGGGCTTTGCGCCTGACACGCCGTATCAGGCTGGAAACTACCATCCGCGCGCGCACCATCCGCGCGCCTGAGAAAAGTTGAGCATCGGCGCGGTTGCCAACCTCATGTGGGGTGAACCGTGGTTCACCGCGCCGCAGGCAGCACGAACTTGCTCATCAACTGGAAAGGCAGCGCCGCTTTCGACGAGTTGTAGTTGCCGCCGGTAAAGACCGCCACCAGATCCAGCTCCGGTACGACAAAGACGTCTTGCCCGCCGTTGCCGGAGGCATAAACGATCTGTACGTGTCTGCCCTGGTACGGTGCCGATGCACGCCACCAAAGGTACCCATATGACTTGCGGCTCTTGTCGATGAGCGTGTGCTCGCTGGTCGCCTGCTCGATCCATGTGCGAGACACGAGTTGCTTTCCATTCCACATGCCCCCTTGCAGTACCAACTGGCCGATCTTCGCCAGGTCGCGCGGGCGCAAGGCCAAGTGCCCACCCGTATCCGTTTGTCGATGCTGATCAAAGTCGGCCCAGCGCGCATTCGATATACCCAAGGGGCCGAACAACACCTCGTTGGCAAAGGCGGGGACGGGCTGTTTGCTGGCTTCGACCACCACCCTGCCCAGAGCAACCACGCCGCCGGTGCAATAGTGCGCTGCGGTTCCGGCCGGGGCGGCGACGGGCAGCTCCAGAAAGTACCGAACCCAGTCGCGCTCCTGGTACATGCGGTCTTCTTGCCCTGGCGAAGCGGGGTCGCGGTCGTCACACGCCAGGCCGCTACGCATCGTCAGCAGATGCTCCAACGTGATGCCGTGTGCAAGCGCGGGGGCATGCGGGTATGCCGCCTCGAGGTATGTGCCCAGCGGCTCATTCACCCCTTTGACGATGTGTTTGTCGATGGCGATGCCTACCAGCAAAGCGGTGATGCTCTTCGTGGCGGAGCGCAAGTCCTGCTGGGCATCCTGGTCGTAGCCATTCCAGTACACCTCCTGCACCAGCTTTCCGTGTCGCACGACAAGCATGCTGTGCAAGCCATGCTCGGCGGGCAGCGGCAAGGTTGCAACTGCCTGCTGCAGCAGGGCGCCGTCCATCGAAACTTCAGCGGGCGTGGCTGTCACCCAGGGTTGCGTGTCTGGGCCAGACACGTGAGCGACGGGCTTTGGTGCGGAGCACCCGCACAAGAGATAGACCAATAACAGCGGAACCCAGCGCTTGAACATGCGTTGCCCGAAGGTGAGGAAGACCACCGGCAGCATAAGCCATGGTGCTCGCCAAAAACCGTTGACCTTGTCACGGTGACAAGGTGTCCACTGCCGGGTGAGGAGGCGTTCATGACCCATCACACATTGACCCAAGCGCTGGCGCACCCGGATGCTTCGCGGCGCCTTTCTGCTGCGCTGAGTGCCGGCATGGCGCCCGATCCGGGCAAGATTGCGCCGCTGGTGGAGCGTTGCCGCGCCGAGCCGGATTTCTTCGTTCGCGACATGCTCACCTGGGCCCTCACCCGGCATGCGCAGGACCTGACCGTGCCGTTGCTGCTGGACGAGCTGCACTCACCGCTGGCGCAAGCGCGTAGCCAGGCGCTGCACACGCTCTCCAAAATTGGCGACCCGGCAACGTGGCCGGCGCTCACCAGCGCGCATCTGCATGACCCCGACGCGGAAGTCGCGCGCACGGCGTGGCGTACCGCAGCAGGGCTGGTGCCGATCGGGCAACGCACGGCGTTGGCACACGAGCTGGCGCGCGAGCTGGGCCGCGGCGACAAACACCTCCAGCGGAGTCTGAGCCGAGCGTTGCTCATGCTCGGCGACGACGCCGTGGCCCCGCTCGAAGCGGCCGCGGCTCACCACACGGACCCAGCGGTTCGCATCCACGCCTGCGCCAGCCTCCGGCTGATCGCCGACCCGGAGGGCGCGTTTGTGCTCGATCCGGCCGATGCGGAGCGCGCAGGTACACCGTTGCCAGAGGCCGTTGCATCGGCAGGTTGCCCACCACCGCTTTGATAGAATTTTTTCGGCACCCAGACGACACCGGAGACACGTCATGCGCATCAGCGAGTTGGCCAAGCGCTCCGGCGTGAGCGCGCGCATGCTACGGCACTACGACAGGAGCGGACTGGTCAGCCCATCCGGACGCACAGAAGCGGGATACCGCGCGTATTCGGAAACCGATGCCTGGCGCCTGTTCCAAGTGGAAAGCCTGCGTGCACTGGGCCTTGGCCTTGCCGAGGTGCGCGAGGCACTCAGCCAGCAAGCCCCTCGCCCCGATGTGCTCATTGATGCGTTGATGGCACGCAGCCGCGAACGGTTGGCCGCAGAGCAAGCGTTGCTTTCCCGGCTGGCCGCCGTGTCCGCCGCATCCCCCGAGGATTGGCCCGCCGTGCTTGACGTCGTACAACTGCTGAAAGGACTCGACTCCACGCATGCACCTGAGCGGCAGCGCGCTGCGTTTGACGCCGCATCCAGCGATGCCCCACTGGCAGAACTCATCGCCCACGCACTGCTGCAGGAGCAAGAGCCGAATGTCGCGGGCGCGTTGCACTGGGCGTTAGGAAGAACCGAAGGCAGCGGCGCCAGCGTACTCGGTGCGGCGCTTCAACAGCCGGATCCGGCCATGCGCGAACGGGCCGTGCTCGCGCTGGCGAAACTCGGCGGCGCCGACGCAGTGGAGATGTTGCGTGGCGCCTTGCGCGACCCCACAGAGCGCGTGCGGTACCGCGCTGCCCGAGTGCTCGGCGAATGGGGCGTACGCGACGCCATTCCCCTGCTGATCGAGCAGGTTGTGGTTGGGGCGCACGATGTTGAGGCGGCCGATGCGCTGGTCGACCTGGCGGAAGACCCCGTGATCGCGCAGCAGATTGTGGAGCGTTTCGACGCCGCGATCTCGGACGGGCATGCCGATGCCCTGGCCCGTGTGCGCATTTGTCAGGCGCTTGCGGAGATCAACGAAGCGGCATCGGCGCTACTTGCGCAGTTGGCCACTGATGCGGACCCAGCGGTGGTGCGCACCGCGCGTTATGTGATGGGGATTCGCGGCGGCGTGCTGAAGGGTTGATCTGGCAATCTCAGCGATGCTCTGACACCACAGTCAGCTGGCATTGCAGACCCTATGTCGTGCAACAACGCGTCTGCTGTATCCACACCGGTTGGCAACCGAGGTGATGCCGGCAGACCCAACGCGCCATTTCCTCAACAATTCTCAGAATTGCTGCAGGCTCGCCCGGACTGATGGCACCGTAACCCTATTGATCTCCGCCTCGCCTAAGACGACGCGGGGCTTACGCGGTTTATGGAGCCACCTTGGACAAACACTCCCCATCACACACAGATTCGCTCATGCTGAAATGGCCCGAAGGCGAGGGTATTTCCCGCCGTTCCATGCTGCTTAGCATGCTCGCACTTGGCTTGTCGGCTTGCGTCGGTTCCGGTGACGGTGGCGTGGGCGGCGCCTCTGCCGGTGGCAGTGTCCCGGCCGGTGGCAGCACCGGTGGCGGTGGCAGTGCCCCGGCCGATGGCGGTACCGGTGGCAGTGGCGCCCCGGCAAATCCGGTGCGTACGTTTGTGCATCCGGGGGGATTTCACACCGAAGCCGACTTTGCCCGCATGAAGGAAAAAGTGGCTGCCAAGGCATCGCCCTGGATCGATAGCTGGAACTTATTAATCGCCGACGGACGTTCCCAGCTTGGTTACACCCCCAACCCGCAAGTCGTCGTGCACCGCGGCGACCCGCCTTATGGCGACAACGTCTATGCGTTGTGTAGCGATATCGCTGCCGCTTACGCCTGTGCCCTGCGCTGGAAGATTGCGGGCGATCAGCACTATGCCGACAAGGCCGTGCAGATCATGAATGCCTGGTCCTCGACGCTGACCAAGATCGGCTGGAGCGACGGCCACTACGACGGCTTTCTCGCGGCGGGATTGCAGGGATACCAGTTTGCCAATGTGGGCGAGATGATGCGCGACTACCCGGGCTGGGCGGCGGCGGATTTTGCGCGCTTCCAGACCATGATGCGCAACGTGTTCTATTCTTCGATGCTCTCTGGCCTGCTGACCAATCCGAGTAGCCTGTCGGTCTTTTCCAGCTGGGATCTGTGCACGATAGCAGCCATCCTGTCCATCGCCATCTTGTGCGACGACCGCGCGGTATTCGACGCCGCGATCAACTACTTCAAAACGGGTCTCGGCAACGGCGGCGTGTTCAACACCGTGAACTACATCCACCCCGGCTATCTTGGGCAAACGCAGGAATCCGGGCGCGATCAAGGCCACAACACGCTCAGCGTGGCGCTGCTCGCGACCATCTGCGAAGTTGCCTGGAATCAGGGCGAAGACTTATACGGATTCGCCAACAACCGCGTGCTGGCCGGTGTCGAATATGTTTCCAAGGGCAACCTGACCGACCCCGCAACGGGGGCGTTGTATGCGGTGCCGTTCGCCCCCTACACCAACGGCGGCGCGCCCGACACCGCGTTTGCCGTCGGCACGCAGGGCGCGCGGCGCATCGGCTGGGCTTCGCTCTATCACCACTACGTCAACCGCAAGGGGCTGTCCGCGCCCTACACGGGCCAATACATGCTGGCGACCCAGCCGGAAGGCGCTTCGGTAGGCGACGAGCTCGGCTACGGTACGCTGACCTTCACACGCGACCCGATCGCCTCCGGCGTGCCGCCCAGCGGCCTGACAGCCTACGTCACCGGCGGCAGCGTGGTGCTGTCATGGTGGGGCACGGCCTATGCGACGAGCTACACCGTCAAGCGCAGCACCACCCAGGGCGGCCCCTACACCACGGTCGCCACCGGCATCGTCGATCCGCGAACGTATACCGATCCTTCTCCCGCGGCAGGAACGTACTACTACGTCGTAACCGCGACGACGCCCACCGGCGAGACGGCGATCTCCAACGAAGCGAAAGCGATCACCGCCGTGCAACTGCACACCCACCTCACCTTCGATGAGGGCAGCGGAACGCAGGCGGCGGACAGCAGCGGCAACCTGCACAACGCCGTGCTGGTGAACGGCGCATGGGGCGCAGGCAAAACCGGCAGCGCCGTGTCGCTGAACGGCAGCAATGCCTATGTCAGCCTGCCCGACGACCTGGTGACTGACCTGGCCGATTGCACCATCGCGGCCTGGGTGTACTGGAACGGCGGCAATGCCTGGCAGCGCATCTTCGATTTCGGCGCGAGCATGGGGCGCTACATGTACCTCACGCCGGGCACCAACACCGGCTCCCTGCGCTTCGCCATCACCACCAACAACGGCGTGGGGGAACAAGGCTTCACCACGTCCACGGGGCTGCCCGTCAAACAATGGGTGCATGTTGCGGTGACGCTGGCCGGAGCGACCGCCACGCTCTACGTCAATGGCGTCGCCATCGGCAGCAACACCACGATGACCACCGCCCCGTTCCGCATGGGCCCCACCAACCAGAACTGGCTCGGCCGATCGCGATACCCGAACGACCCGTATTTCAACGGCCTGATCGACGATTTCCGCATCTATCACGGTGTGCTGACGCAGGCGGAAATTGCTGTGCTTTAGCGTGCGCCCAGCATCTAGGGTGCATGCGTTCGTAGTGATGGGCGATGACTCTGCTTGCGTGGGCTGCAGCACAACAAGTGTCCGAGACGTGATTTGCTGCGGTGTCTTTTGTGGCCTCCCCGCCCGGTATTCCGGCTGGCGCGAAGCGGTTGGCGAGATGACCACTTTCTGAATCCCCCACTCTGGAAATTGGCGTTCGCCCTGGGGGCTGCGGCTTGTATGACAATCTGGCCGCACTCCCCCGACAACAACCGCCGTGCAACACGGCCGCGCCATGCCCCATCTCACACTGGAATACTCCGCAAACCTCCACGCCTTTGACGCCCAAGCGACCTTGCTTGCCGTGAATACGGCCCTTGCCGCCACCGGGCATTTTGTTGAGGCGGACATCAAAAGCCGAAGCCACCGGTGCGACACGTTTGCCGTGGGCACCTCCAGCGCGCCGCGCGCATTCGTACACGCGGACCTCGCGATCTTGAGCGGGCGACCACTCGAGACCAAGCGCGAACTGTCGGCCGCTGTGTTGGCGGTCTTGCAAGCGCAGTGCAGCGCGCCGGCGGGCGTGCACCTTCAGCTTTCTGTGCAAGTGCTTGAGATTGAGCGCGAGTCGTATGCGAAGGTGAGCATCGAAGCGCACGCTTGATAGACAAGGCCTCATTTTGATGAGGCGCTTGCAAAGCATCCTTCCGGGATCGCTTCAGGGGAATATTGCCGGATGCGCCGCAGGTCCTTGGGGACATTCGGCTTGATGACCTTTGGCGTTAGCTGTTGGTTTCGTCATTGCGCGTGCAGAAGGCATCCGTCAGGAATCGCACTAGGTGCGTAAGGGCGAATGCTGCGTAAGTCTTTTGGCACGTTAGGACGCGCAATCTTAGGCATGGTCAACATAACGATGCCACCGCCAACGCACGTCATGGCAAACGTCCAGGATCCCGTCACCATTGCGCCCACAATTCCCACTGGGACGAGCGCCAGCGACGTGAATCGGATTGCCGGGTATGCCCAGAAAATCCATTTCAGCACGTTCCAGCGCACGCCACATATGAACTTCACATTCGCGGCGAGCCCCCGCTCAATCAAGACACGATGCAATGACCTGACCCAGTTGTTGTACGTAGCGATCTGATCGGCATCTGCAGAGCCCGACGGACCAGCGACCCTGACGAGCGCGTGCATGCCGTGAGTTTTTCTGTTGAAGACGACGTACATTTCGGTGCCGTGGTTTGCCAAGGGGGGCGTCAACTGGATCTCTCTGATGGAGTCATACGGTTCCAGTTCGGTCGCGTTCGTATAGGCAACGGAGATACCGACATCTGTCAGCGTGTAGGTGATGCTGCCGTTTCCTCTTGGGGAGAACCATTGGTATATCGGGCTCACAAGCCAGTCACCCTGCGTTTACTGGGGTTGCGGTAGCAAGACACTCGTCCGGAATGGCCGCTGGGTCGTACGGCCCAATCCGTCGCAAGCGCTTAGGCAGGACTGGGCGCTTGACCTTGGGTGTAGTTAGCAAAACAACCGCCCCACCAACACACGTGAGCGCGAAAGTGAAATTGCCGGTTATCACGGCGCCCACCAAACCAAGCGGAGCAAGAATTAACGCGAGGGTTCGAATGGCGGGAGTGACATAGAAAAGCAGTCCCCACGTATTCATGGCGGCGCCGCATTTGAATTCGATTTTGTTGGACAGACCCAACTCGATCAGCCTGCGATGTAGAGCTAGTACCCAGCGATTGAACGCATCGGCTTCCGCCGTAACAACCGGCGGCCGCGGCCCATAGATGATGTCGGACACATACATACCGTAGAGCTTTCTGGGGTACCGGATGATGATGCCGACGCCCTCACTCCCCGCTGCGGGCATAAGCTGCACGTGGGTTATCGTGTCGTAAGGCTCGCCCCTTCGCTCATCTGGCGACACAAACTCGATGCCATTCGCTCTCAACGTAGCGCTCATGGGGAGGGCCCCGTTACGCGAGGTCCAACTGTAGGTTTCCTTCACAGCGCTCGCTTTCCTATAAAGCCGCTTCGGGCGCACGTGCACGGGCGAAGCAACCATTGGGGATCGCGTCAGGGGAGTACGGCCGGATGCGCCGAAGATCCTTGGGAACATCCGGTTTCGGAACCTTTGGCATGGAGAACATGACAAGGCCACCGCCAACGCAAGCGGCCACAATTCCCCATGACTGCATCATGATGCCCCCGACAATCCCTACAGGCGCAAGCGCGAGCGCCAGACCGCGGATGAACGGATAGCCATAGATCAACCACCCAACGATGTTCATGGCAACGCCGCATTTGAAAGTAATTCGCTCGCTGAGGCCGCGATCCAACAAATTCTGGTGCAGCGTTCGAACCCACACGTTGTAACTCTCATGCTGCGACGCAGGCGCCGAAGCGACTGGCCCCCAGATCGTAAAGAGCGCATGGAACCCGAATTCCTTGCGCCTGAAAGTGACGTAGGTGATTGGCTCTCGCTCACTAACTGGTGGAGTCAACTGGACTTCCAGAATGTTCTCGTATGTGTCGAATCGGCGCCCCTGGGAGGTCTCAATCGCAATACCATCGGGTTCCAAGCGCGCAATAGTGGCGGTCGATGCCTCCCTCGGAACCCATGAATATGTAACAGGGGACATCCCTTTTTCCGCCGACTTTGGACTTTTGAATGTCATCAGTTCTTTTTCACTCGCAACGTGTCACTACTTAAGCTAGCGCGTTCAGTCTTCTCGTACAGCTTATAGGTGAACTCCGCGTGAGCGGCATTCTCGTAGCCCTTGCCATCCAATGGCAGGGCAACCTCCAGCACATCACGTCCACTGTCCTTATCAGTGCGCAGCGAGACATCACGTTCCGACGCGCTGGCCAGCGCCGTCCCCGCCTGATCTTTGACTGAAATCGACCAAGCAACTCGACGCTCAGCACCGTGAGACAAGCTCTCCAACTTGGCTTTCACAACATGCCCGCGCGCCATATACCGATAGCCCGCTATGGCCGGTCCGACAACCGGAATAACCACCTCAGAAAGAGAGGGGCCACCCTCCCTTGCCCATTCCACCGTCACCTTGATTCCAAGCGTTAGGCCCGCGAACGCCTGCATTTCCTCGTCCATCCCGGTCTCGACCCACGCAACCACACGAGAGGCGTCTTTTAGCGGGGGCTTGGGATCGCCAAAGGAGGATACCGGCTGATCTCCTATGCCCCAGTAGCTTCTTTTCAGGAACGTATCGTTGAGATCATCTTCCATGTAGAGCGCGTAGAGCGACCACCCGAAGCCGACGATCCCAAGAACGATTCCAATACCAGTCAGAGATGCGCCGACAATTTCCGCCGTCGCCGCAATACCTAAGCGCTTCAGGATATTTTCTGCCAGCACGGTTGCAGCTGTCGCTGCTTCCCGGCGCGCCAACTGCGCTGCAAATTGGGTAGCCGCCCCCAACGCCAACGCCCCCGCCGACCCAGCAAACATCAACCCCGCCCGGAAATACTCGTTCGCCGCCTGCGCGTCGCCGCTGTCCTTGCGCGCCGCGTACTTCGCAAAGGCGCCGACTGCATCGAACGCGGAACCAGCGGCTGCGGTCAGCCCGCTGGCCAGGCGCAGCGACGACAGACTCACCCCTGCACGCGGCACCAGTTGGAGCGTGGCACCGGCGGTACGCGCCTTGACGACCGTCATGGAGACAGACAACCCGCCGCCCACCAAGCCTGACACGCAGCTGAACACACTCATCAGGGCGTCTACGTATTCATAGCCCTGCGCGTTTTTGAGCGACTTCAGCGACGTGATGAGCGCCCACACCTGGAACACCGCCATCACGCGCACGACATGCGCTTCTTTATCCAGCAGGGCATCCAACGTGGCGCGCCCTGCGCTCGCCTGTTCACCGATCAGTTTGGTCGCGAGTGACTTGGGCAGCTTGAATGGTTGTTTGAGACCGCCCAGCACGTCATCCGCAACCACCTCGACCAGCTCCTCCCCTGTGCGGGCGGCCTGTTTCTGAATGCGCGCGAGTGCGTCTTGGGTGAGCATGACAGGGTAGCTTTCTGGCACGTTCAGCCCCGGCCTGCCCGATAGTTTGCGTAGCGAACGCCCGGTCTCGCGCCGTTCTGCACGTGTGGTGGCGGACTTGTTGACCATGCTCGCTTCGAGCTGCCCTTTGCTGAGGGCATCAGCCACTGCGTCGAGCGCGTCGCCTTGTGGAATCTTGAATCGGACCGTCACGTACGGTTGCTTGACGTCGGGGTGCGTCACCTGCTCCATCAGCACGCGTGTGCGGATGTGGAAGCGGTAGTAGTTCTCCAGCTTGGCAGGGTCCGTTTTGGGAATACCCGCGACTTTGGCTTTGGCCGGGTCCAGTGCAGCCGTGGCCAGATTCAATGCCTGTTCTTTTGTGGCAGCAATGCTCTGCGCCGCCTGGTTGAGCGTGTGCTGGTGCGGCTTCAACGACTCGCGCACGATGGCAGAGACTTCCAGCACACCGGCCAATTTTTCAAGGCCGTCCTTGCGCTTGCCTGGGTCGGACATGATGGCGTCCACGGCATCAAACGGCACCACCAGCGCGCGGTCTGCCCAGTTCTTTGGATCCGTCAGCGGTTGATCCAACATGGCAACGAAGAACTTGGCCGCGGGCTCGCCTAGCGCACCGCCGCCGCAAGCCTTGTCTACCGCCACCCATCTTGCGACGACATCCAACACTTGCTGTGCCACCGTGCCAGGAGACTGCACAATCTTTGCGAGATTGATCTTCCAGTCGAAGTCGTTCTGCATCACCAGCTCGAGCGCGGGGCTCTTCAGCCAGGTGATGTAGTCGGTCTCCCGTTTGGCGATGTAGTCGTTGTCCCAACGGTCGCTTGCTTTCTTGTAAACGTCGCGCCAGTCCGTCAGCTCCTTAAAACGCAACTTCTCGCGATAGCGGTCACGTCGGCCGGTGGCGGTCTGTCCGCCGTAGTGGCGGTCGGCCACAGCTTTGACATCGGCAGACGGCACGCGCGGATACCCCAGTGCGGTTTGCTGGCCAGGGTGGTCGCGCGAGGGAATGGTCTGCGGTACCGGACGCCCTTCGCCATCCAGGCGCTCCGTACTCTTGGGCAACTCGCCTTTCAAGATGCGCCCGTAGTCCACATCTCGGAACGGAATCGGCTCAAACGTCGTGCCGGCCGGCAGCTTGCCGCTCGCCCGCTGCTTGTTGAATTCCTCCTCCGTCATGGGCGGGATGTTGCGGTTCATCTCGCGCGTGATGTTGCGGCGGACCTCTTCGCGTGCTTGCGCAATCGCCCAACCTTCGATGGTCTCAGCATGCAGGCTGGAGCGCAGCTTCCAAGCGCGCTGCGGATCGGCATCCCCACCCTTGTAATCGGCTGCGCCAGCTGCCCATGCCTTCTTCGCCTCCAGCGCCATGAGCCGAATGTGGTTATGTTCGGCCGCCACCCCGATCGGGTCGGGCAGCATCAGGATCAGCGCCTTGTCCTTGGACTTCGGGCCCGCCGTCTTTTCGATGTCACGGACGGCTTGAGTCATCGCCTGAGCCTTGCCGAGGCGGGCTGTCGTGAGAGGAACAAGCGCGTTTTCGAACGCGGGCAAGATCAAAGCCTGATCAGCGCCCGCCTTTGGTATGGCGTTGTTGAACTCGATCACGTTGTGCTGTAAGGCATCCGTGTTCAAGAGCATCGCGCCTTTGCTAGGCAGAGTGCCGCCTTCGAGCCACGCTTTTGCCTTGAATTCCGTCATGCGCTCAGCCCGCTTACCGTGGCTGTTCGAGGTGTAGTCGCGCAGCACCTGGGGTGCCCACAGGTGGGGCGTGTAAGCGAACCAGATTTCGGATTGCGTGTTTGGCCCGACGAGCGTGATCAGCCCCGCCGGCAAGTTGGATGCGCCCCGCGCGCAGACCGAGCCCTTAGCGTCGTCCTTCAGGCCATCCGTCATCTTGGCGTATTCATCGGGTGTGACCTGCTCCAACAGCTTCTTGAGCGTGCCGTCGTTGTAGCTACGCCAGAGATCCCACTTGCCGCGATCCTTGTAGAGCACGAGCACAAAGCCCTCTGCCAGCAAGCGCACCGCGGGCACCGTCCCTTCGCGCTTGAGATCACAGAACTCCGAGTCCAAGCTGGAGGCATAGACGTAGTCGGACTCCTTCAGGATGCCCCGATACCGCATGTCCACAACAGTGGGCCGCACGAGTAGCAGCGGAAAATAGATGCGTCCGCATTGCTGGCAGTCCGCCCCGTGCATGTGAGCCGGTTTGCCCCCTGGGGATGAGGTTGCTGAATTCCCTGCCATGTCTCTTTCCTTTAAACCTTGATCGCTACACCTGTTCAAACCCGCGCGGCGGCATAACGTTCCCAGAACGTAGCTGGCAGCGCGTTGGCGTGGTCCTCAAACGTGCCGGGCGCGTCAGTGGCTGCGTGAATGGCGTCACGCCAATGCGGGTCTTGCTCAAAGCCCGTCTTCAATTCGACGGCCAGCAGTACGTAGGTTTGTGCGTCACGCCCGTCGAGGCCTTGGGCCGACGCCTGGGCCGCATACCGATGCAAGATGTTGATGGCATCCTCGGGCAGCGTCTGGCCCGCTTCATGCAACCGCATGCGCCACACGTCGAGCAAACGGTTGACCATGCCAACGTGGTGTAGCCGGGTCCATTGCGCCGCATCCGGTGGGGCGGGCTTCCGCTGGGCGGCGACGGTCTCGTCGGCCTGGGCATCGAACACTGTCACCCGCCCGACAGCATCAACCGCTACCCATGCCAACTCCGCCCCCAGCAGCGCGGTGCGTTGGGCGGCAGAAAGCTGCTGCCACAGGTGCGATAGCACACGCGGATCATGCCAGCGCAGATGCACCCTTCTGTTACGTGCGGCATCGAACTGATGCGCGGCCTGCCCCAGGCGTCTGGCGATCGCGCTGGCGCTCTCGGGGCCCGCCAGCCAGCCGCAGACCGCGTAAGCACTCTCATCACTCCCATCGAGCCCCTTGGCGGCCAACGCAATGCTTGCCTCCAACAACGGATCGTCCAGGGCAGCATCTGTTTCCAACAGGTAGGCCGCGACCTTGCGGCAATCGAGAGCGATGACGTGGGGAAGAAATGCGTCGTCGACATCGCCTTGCAGCACGTCACGCGCAATAGCCTGCACGCGTGCGTGCCCATTCCGCAGTTGAAGGGAATCTTCCTGGCTCGGGACGTACAGCAGATAGAGGCCGCCGTCGGGCCAGCGTGCCCGCAAGGCGGTCAGGTGTTGCAACACCTCTTGTCGGAAGGCAGCGTTGTGCATAGGGCTCCATCTCCATCTGAGCGTTGACGGACTTCGCAGCAGAAACTGACCATGGGCCAAGATGCTAGAAGAAGTGAGCCGGCTGTGATCGCGCAAGACGTTAAAAATGGCCCGGCAGGTGTTGAGGTGTTTTTACATCTCACCATCGGGATATTTAATTCTTGGGCAGCGGGCCCAGCCGTCGGCGGAGTGACGCGATAACAGGCATCCCCGCCCGTCACATCGGGGAACCGTGTTGCTGTTGTTATTGGCTTTCGCCAGCCCGCTCTATGGCGGTCAGCACTTCCCACGTTTCAGGGTTGATCTGACAGCCCTCCAACACCATCGATACGAAGGCGCCGATGCCATCCAGAAAGCCCGCCCGATATTCCGGCGCGTGGATGCTGGTGTGGGCCAGCGCCAAGCGCAAGGTGTCGGGGCGGAGTTCACGATGGATACGCAGATCGGCTTGCGTGCGGCGGAGGTAGTCGCGCGCGGCCAGGGCGCCGGTTAGGTAGGTGCGGCGTTGGGTGGGGGTCATTGGACCGCCCCTGATGCGCGATGGTGGTGCTTGGGTGGGGAGGGATAGGACGCGGGGCGGTGCCCGCTGTGGCTTGCAGTCATGACAGCCTCTCTGGGGGTTGATAGAGGCTCGCCATCTCGTCGCCAGACGAGGGTGGCGGGCCCGACGGCGGGGCTGGCGAACCGACCCCAGAGAAGCCGGCAGACCCGAAGGTCTCCCCACCCGGCCCGCCATAGGGCATGCACGAGTGCATCCGGACGAGTCCGCAGCAGCGGGTGTCCGTCTTCTCTGGTATTGCCAAGTCAGATCGCCAGATCCGGCTGCCGTTGGTGCGGCAGCGGGGGAATTATAGCGATGGGGGGTTGGGCTCAGAGTCTGATTCTTTGAGACCGAACAAGAAAACAGCGCGCGCGTCGATAGCTATACGGCAGAACAGGTTTGGTTACACTGCGAACACCGATTTTCGCCCGCGCTAAGAACATGACTGTGATTGGTGAAGCCGTCAGTGCAGTGAAGCTCGTCGAGACGATGGGGAAGTTTGTTGCTTGGCTTCGTAAAACGAGATCTCGCCCCGCGGACACGGTAGCCGGGCGCTTCATCCGCCTTTTCGAAAGTCACGACGTTCATCGCAATCAAATACCTCGATTCTTCGGTCGAGGGCTGACGTTACGAGACGTGCAAGACGAGAGCTCTCTACTCGACAAGTTGGATGAGCCGATGCTTGAAGCAGCGTGTGACTTGTTTGCGGTACGCCGAGAGTGGTTAGAGGGTGCGGAACCTCAGGTCTACCCTTGCCATGACTTCTATAAGCGACCGGAAGCCGTCGCACCTTTCCTTGGAACGTTGAAGGCGAACAATCCAGACGGCCAGCTCGATGGTGTCCTGATGGCCCCGGATGACCAAAAGGAGGACGCGCTAATCGTCCTGAACGAAATCGCAGGATGGATTGGGGACAAGCCCATATACCGGCACCACCTGCTCAATAACTGGTTCTTTGACTACTGGAAGTCGCGAACTTATTTGACTGCTTGCATAGCAATCGCTTGGAAGAACAATGTGCATCTCCGTGGCTCCTACGCGTCCAAGAAGGAAATCAAATGCATAGCAAGTGGTGAGTTCCTGCTAGGAGCAGGTCGCGATTGGCCTCCTTCACGCAAACACGAACACTTGCACCCCGAAGATATGGCGCTCAAGCCGGACGTCTTTCTTGCTGGAATTGATCCAGAACGAAACAACTTTGGGGTCACGTCCGCCTTGGAGCTTTGGCAAGTGTTGGAGGGGGATGGCTACATGGCGACGGGCCTGCCGATGTATCAACGGGAAGCCGTTCAGCGATTGTTCAAAGACGAGCTAGACAGGCAGCTCGCGGGCATCAGAAACCAGCGCTGACGCCGAGTGAGCACTAAGGTCCACGGAGCCGGGCTTCGACCGCTATTCAATGAGCGTCGTATTCAAATCTTACCCCCTGCCTCCAGTGAAAATAAGCCGCCCGCCGCTGACGACCACTCTTAATCATAAAAAAATGCCGAAACAAAATCTCGGCATTTTTTTACCAGGCATACGGCGCATTTCACACAGTAAAACTCCGCAGCCGACCGCCCCTGCACGATTCACCATTAATCCAAAAGGCTGTCATCTGATCCTTTTCACTAGCCTGCCACAATCTCATCTGAGAAGGAAGGTGTGCCAGCGTATACAGGTGGAGGAATTACCAGATTCGAAATAACAAGCTCACGTGCTGTGCGTGTCGATTTCACCTTGTAGTCAAGGTAGATCGGCTGTACCCTTGCCTCCGAATACAACTCGCGAATTCGAGGGTGATCATCGTAGCTTACTAGCCAAGGGTAGCCCTGAGCCGTTATGTATGTCGCCAGCGCAGCGTGATCAGCATCAGTATAGTGATGCCGATATAACTTCCTCCCCTGCGCGTAATAGGGTGGATCAATATAAACAAAAGAAAACCCGGAAGAAATTTTCGCCGCGTTCCTTCTCAAAAATGCAACAGCATCGCCAAAACGGATTGAAATACGTGGCTTGAGGAGCGCCGCAGCTCGTATTTGACGAACAAGAGCCGCTTTATTGAATCGGCAATTTATCTTATATTCGGATTTTTGTTGCTGCCCGCCAATTGGACCTGCACCAAGAATTCCGGAGAAATTTGTTCGATTGAAGAACAGACCCGCCAGTCCAAGCTGAAGAAGCGAGTATTCAGACCGTCGAGGATCATCAACTGCTCGTGCCGGTTGCAACGCGTGCCACGTTTCCAGCGTTACCGGGCAAGCCTCGATGGCAGAACAAAGAGCTTCAGTTTCATTGAATACCGAGTGCCAAAAAGCATAAACAAGCGGATCTCGCTCGATCAATACTGCTCGATCAATGAAGCCTAGCCGCAGCAGATCCAACGACACAGACGCACCACCAGCGTACGGTTCATAAAACGTACAGCCAGACAGCAGGTTCTCCTCGATCACTCCGCTCACGTAGGCAGACAGAAGCGCCTTGCCTCCCGGGTAGCGAAGTGGACTTGTCGGGTCTGCCGCCAATAGACCCGCCCTCTTAGGTCGTGCTTTAGTTGCCATCTAGAATGTATTTAATGATCGCGCGAATGTTGTTGGCCACCGACACCAATGTTTGAGGGTCGGCTTCCTGGAATTTCATGTGCGTCATTGAGTCTAGGTAGCTCTTCGCAGTTTTGGTAGTTCCTGACGCAAGTGTTTTGCACATATTCTGCTCAGCAAAAACCCCGTTGTTATGAACCGAGGCAAACGTAATCAAATCGTTGAGCGACGGATCTCTTCCCGGCTGCTTTCCTTCCTTATGCTTTGCCATTAGGTCACCCCACTTCTTTGCCTTACGAATGCGGTAAACAAGGGCACACTCGAATGTGGCGCGAAGCAATAGCGACGCGGCAACTGGCATTTTTACGTGGTTGACACTGCGGAGTTCGCCGGACAGCTTGATCAAAATGTCGTCTTGCACATGGCACTCAATATTCTCAAAGAACACTGAGGCCTTAGGCGTATGCGGCTGAGTCGCGCCTCCAGCAATACCAGCCGGCTTGCCAGTAGTCGGCCCTGGCTTAACCGCGGGTTTGGCGGGCCCAGGTGCAGCGACCCCCTTGGGGCCGTCGGCCACAAGCAGGGCGGCAAAGTATTGCGCTGGATCCGTACGTGTATCACAGCGAGGCTTTCCACCGTTCGCCGGGTCCGGCAGAAGGAAGTCCCTGGCAATTCGCTCCATCTCGCTCTTAAACTTCGATGAAGTCAGTCCGCTAACAATGTTTTGATCGTCATCGAAGTGCACCTTCAGGGCGTCCTTGGTAACCGCCAGCGTAAAGAAGCGCGTATACGGGTTGGTCTTCAGTTTTTCGTCTTCGAGGACTCGCCTTTCGTCCGGTGACCAGCAAGTAAGATCAAGTGCGTACTTCAATAGGCGATACGGCCGAATTAGCTTCCGCACCTGAGCGGCGGAGGTACCAAGCACCTGAGCAACCTCATCAACCGTGCGGGTTTCAAGCAGCCGAACAGCACGGCGCATCTTTGCCACAGGAGACCATGGCTTCGCACCCTGTTCTGTATGTCGCTTGGTGAGAATTGGCTCGGCGGCAGCGCGCGACGGACTGACATCGGCCGCTATCAAGCTAATCCGAGCTTTCGTCTCTTCAGAAATCTTTGGGAAGCGACTCTTGAATTGGGATGGAACCAATGCAGGGTGTAGCAGCATCTGACACGCTGCAATGCGTCGATTGCCCTCAAGGACAACGAATTTATTTCCCTCTTCTACGACGATTACGCGTTCGCCATAGAACAGGCCTCCATTGCGTTCGATACTTCTTGCCAGATCCAGCACATCTTCCAAATCAAGAAGCTTCAGACGAATCTGCTCTTGCGTCGCAGTCGACTCGACCTCAATGCGGGGATTCTGGGTGTCCAGCTGGAGCTTCTTAGGTTCAAAACCTTGCGATTTCCACTCGTCCTTGGCCAATTACGCCCTCCCATTATTCTTCTTTGCATCTGTGCCGGTGGTGCTCACCACACGGCGCAGTTTCTTCGTTGGGCACTTAGGCCCCTCAAACATCAATATTCCGCGCCACCAACGCATTGCTCTCAATGAAGTTCCGGCGCGGCTCCACGTCATCCCCCATCAGCGTCGTAAAGATCTGGTCCGCCGCAATGGCGTCTTCAATCTGCACGCGCAGCAGGCGGCGCTGGGTGACGTCCATGGTGGTTTCCCACAGCTGCTCGGGGTTCATTTCGCCCAGGCCCTTGTAGCGCTGGCGGCTCACGCCGCGCTCGGCTTCGGCCAGCAGCCAGTTCATGGCGGCGTGGAAGTCGGCAACGTTCTGCTCGCGCATCTTGTCGCCGGTGCCGCGGCGCACCTTGGCGCCTTCGCCAATCAGGCCCTGGAAGGTGGCGGCGGTGCCCGACAGGGCGGCGTAGTCTGCGCCGGCCACGAAGTCTGCGTCGATGTGGGAGAGGCGCTGGTTGCCGTGCTGGCGGCGCACGACCATCACGCGGTATTTCTCGGTCTTCTCGTCGTACTGCATGAAGGCGTCTGCCGTGGCGCCGCCGTTGGCGTTGCTGGCGTTGCCTTGCATTTCCAGCAGGCGGGTCTTGAGTGCGCGGGCGCTGGCTTCTGCGGCGGCTTCGCTGGTCAGGTCCAGGGCCACGCCTTCGGCAATGGCGCGCAAGGCGTCTGCGTCAATCACGCGAGACAGGCGCTCGATCACGCCGCGGCTGAGCTGGTACTGGCGCGCGAGTTCGGCCAGGGCGTCGCCCGAGATCTCGGTGCCGTCGGCCCGCACCAGCGCGGCGGTGTCCAGCGCCTGGCGCACGAGGTAGGCGGCCATCTCGTTGTCGTCTTTGATGTAGCGCTCTTCCTTGCCGTGCTTGATCTTGTAGAGCGGCGGCTGGGCGATGTACACGTGGCCGCGCTCGATGATCTCGGGCATCTGGCGGTAGAAGAACGTGAGCAGCAGCGTGCGGATGTGCGAGCCGTCCACGTCCGCATCGGTCATGATGATGATGCGGTGGTAGCGCAGCTTGTCGAGGTTGTAGTCGTCTTTGCCAATGCCGGTGCCCATGGCGGTGATGAGCGTGAGCACTTCCTGGCTGGAGAGCATCTTGTCAAAGCGTGCGCGCTCGACGTTCAGGATCTTGCCCTTGAGCGGCAGGATTGCCTGGAACTTGCGGTCGCGGCCTTGCTTGGCGGAGCCACCTGCGGAGTCACCCTCGACGATGAAGAGTTCAGACAGCGCGGGGTCTTTCTCCTGGCAGTCGGCCAGCTTGCCGGGCAGGCCCATGCCGTCGAGCACGCCCTTGCGGCGCGTCATTTCGCGGGCCTTGCGGGCGGCTTCACGCGCGCGGGCCGCTTCGACGATCTTGCCGCAGATGATCTTGGCGTCCACCGGCGTTTCCAGCAGGAAGTCGGTCAGCGCCTTGGCGACGACTTCTTCCACAGGCAAGCGCACTTCCGACGAGACCAGCTTGTCCTTGGTCTGCGAGCTGAACTTGGGCTCCGGCACCTTGACGGACAGCACGCAGGTCAAGCCTTCGCGCATGTCGTCGCCCGAGGTGTCGACCTTGGCTTTCTTGGCGATCTCGTTGTCGGCGATGTACTTGTTGATGACGCGCGTCATGGCGGCGCGCAGGCCCGTGAGGTGGGTGCCGCCGTCGCGCTGCGGGATGTTGTTGGTGAAGCAGAGGACCTGCTCGTTGTAGGCGTCGTTCCACTGCATCGACACTTCCACGGCCACGCCGTCTTTCTCGCCCGCGGCAAAGAAGACGGTCGGGTGCAGCACGGTCTTGTTCTTGTTGATGTACTCAACAAAGCCCTTCACGCCGCCCGAAAAGGCGAAGTCTTCTTCCTTGCCGGTGCGCTGATCGGTCAGCTTGATGTGCACGCCGTTGTTCAGGAACGAGAGCTCGCGAATCCGCTTGGAGAGGATCTCGTAGTGGTACTCGACGTTGGTGAAGATCTCTTCGTCGGCCAGGAAGTGCACTTCGGTGCCGCGCTTGTCGGTCGTGCCCGTCACGTGCAGCGGAGACACCTCCACCATCGTGCCGTCCGGCGCTTGCACCGTTTCGATCAGGCGGTTTTGCGGAATGCCCTGCGCAAACTCGATGTGATGCACCTTGCCATTCTGGCGGACCGTCACCTTCATCCACTTCGACAGACCGTTCACGCACGACACACCCACGCCGTGCAGGCCGCCCGACACCTTGTAGCTGTTCTGATTGAACTTGCCACCGGCGTGCAGCTCGGTCATGGCGATCTCGGTTGCGCTGCGCTTGGGCTCGTGCTTGTCGTCAAACTTGATGCCGGTCGGAATACCACGGCCGTTGTCGATCACGGAGATGGAGTTGTCCGTGTGGATGGTGACCTGGATCTCGGTGCAATGGCCGGCCAGCGCCTCATCGATGGAGTTGTCCAGCACCTCGAACACGAGGTGGTGCAGGCCGGTGCCGTCGGACGTGTCGCCGATGTACATGCCCGGCCGCTTGCGTACCGCCTCCAGGCCTTCCAGGATCTGGATCGAGGCGGCGTCATAGCTATTGGCCTCGGCGGGGGTGGATTGCGGTTTCTGCTCTTCGGTCATGTCGTTCTGCTCGCTGCCATGGGCACGGAAATGGTGGCTTCAGTGCACACAGCGGGGTTGCTTAAAAACGGCGAAGGGGCGGATCTTTTCGATCCAGCCCCTCGTCTTGCTCTCGATGGTTTGTTCGAGCGGCTTTGGGAAAAGCCTCGTCAAATGCGCATCGGCATGACGACGTACTTGAAGGTGTCGTCGTCGGGCAGGGTGATGAGCGCGCTCGAGTTGGAGTCGCCCAGGCTCACCTGCACCTTTTCGGCCTTGAGGTTGGCCAGCACGTCCAGCAGGTAGGTGACGTTGAAGCCGATATCCAGCGCGTCGCCCTGGTAGTCGATTTCAAGTTCTTCCTGCGCTTCTTCCTGGTCAGCGTTGGTGGAGCTGATCTTGAGGACGTTGGTGTCGAGCATGCAGCGCACGCCCTTGAACTTGTCGGTCGTCAGGATGGCCGTGCGTTGCAGTGCGCTCTGCAGGAACGTGCGGTCGATCGTGAAGCTGTTGCGGTAACCCTTGGGGATCACACGCTGGAAATCCGGGAACTTGCCTTCGACCAGCTTCGAGATCAGCTCGATATTGCCGAAGGTGAACTTGACCTGGTTCGACGCCAGTTGCACCGAGACGGGATCGTCCACGTCTTCCAGCAGACGTTGCAGCTCAAGAATGGTCTTGCGCGGGATGATGACTTCGTGGCGGCCGCCGGCGCCTGCCGGTTGCTCGCCGGTTTCGACGCCGCAGTAGGCCAGGCGGTGGCCGTCGGTGGCGACTGCCATGACTTGCTTGCCGTCCACCACCAGCAGCATGCCGTTGAGGTAGTAGCGGATGTCCTGCTGGGCCATCGCAAAGTGCACCATCGCCAGCAGGTGCTTGAGCGTCTTCTGCGGCACGGTGATGCGGGCACCGAAATCGGTTGCCTCAGCGACGGTCGGGAATTCTTCGGCGGCCAGCGTCTGCAGGGCAAAGCGGCTCTTGCCGGATTGCACCGTCATGCGCTTGTCGTTGAGCGTGAGGGCGACTTCGCCGTCAGGCATTGCACGCAGGATGTCGACCAGCTTGCGGGCGGCCACGGTGGTGGCGATATCGCCGGCGCCGGCGCCGCAATCGGCGTGCGTGGTGATCTGGATTTCGATGTCGGTGGACAGGAAGGAAACCCGTTCACCCTTCTTGGTGATGAGCAGATTGGCCAGGATGGGCAGCGTGTGACGGCGTTCCACGATGCCGCTCACGATTTGCAGCGGACGCAGCAGGTTGTCTCGCGAGGTTTTGACCAATTGCATGAAGGCGATCCTTGCAGTGTATGCAGTTTGGGGTGACACCGCGCGCGCCCCAGCTTGGCCCATTCGGGCAGATGCCTGCAGGAGCATTCGCGATTAACCCCAAAGTTGTTGTAAATCAAGGGGTTAATCACAAATTATACCGCAAAGAAGGGGACGCTGGATAGCGTCGCGCGCGCGGCAAATATGTCTATTGTGCATGAAAAGACGCCCGCATTGGAGCGGGCGCCGATCAGCCGAATGAGCGAGGGTGGATTCAGAGCGAATGGCGCTGCCATGCGCTCTGGTGGCAATCCAACCATCAACCCTTGAGCGTTTGCTCCAGCACGTGCAACTCGTGGTTGAGCTGGGCGTCCTTGGTGCGCTCGTCGGCGATCTTGCGCACGGCGTGCAGCACCGTGGTGTGATCGCGCCCACCGAAGAGCTCGCCGATTTCCGGCAGGCTCTTCTGCGTGAGCTCCTTGGCCAGATACATGGCGATCTGGCGCGGGCGCGCGATGTTGGCCGGCCGCTTCTTGGAGTACATATCCGCGACCTTGATGTTGTAGAAATCCGCGCAGGTCTTCTGGATGTTCTCCACCGAGATCTGGCGGTTCTGCACCGTCAGCAGATCCTTCAATGCCTCGCGCGTGACCTCGATCGTGATCTCTTTGCCATGGAAGTTCGAGTACGCCAGGATCTTGCGCAGCGCGCCTTCCAGCTCACGCACGTTCGAACGCAGATGCTTGGCCACGAAGAAGGCCACCTCTTCCGGCACGGTCACATTCTCGGCCTGCGCCTTCTTCATCAGAATCGCGACGCGCATTTCCAGCTCGGGCGGCTCGATGGCCACGGTCAAGCCGGAGTCGAAGCGCGAGATCAGGCGGTCGTCGATACCGGTGATCTCCTTCGGATACGTATCACTGGTGATGATGACCTGCGCGCGGTTGGCGATCAGCGCCTCGAACGCGTAGAAGAATTCTTCCTGCGTACGGTTCTTGCCTGAGAAGAACTGGATGTCATCGATCAGCAGCAGATCGAGCGAATGGTAGTAGCGCTTGAAGTCATCAAACGCCTTGCGCTGATACGCCTTCACCACGTCAGAAACGTACTGTTCTGCGTGGATGTAGCGAATGCGTGCGCGCGGGTTCTCCATCAGCATGAAGTTGCCGATGGCGTGGATCAAGTGCGTCTTACCCAGGCCCACGCCGCCGTACAGGTACAGCGGGTTGTACGACTTGCCGGGGTTATTGGCGACCTGGATGGCCGCGGCGCGCGCCAGCTGGTTGGCCTTACCGGTGACGAAGTTGTCGAACGTGAGGATCTGGTTCAGGCGCGAGCGCTCGTGCAC